>NZ_JUHO01000001.1:577500-4501157 GCF_000800155.1 Luteibacter sp. 9133
CAACCGGCACTGAGGCCGGCCTGGTGTTCTTTGAAAACATGTAAACGAGTGACAAGCGTCTTGGTTCAAACCGAACCGAGATAAGTGTTAAGGCGAAACGAAGTGGCTGGATGTATGTGGCCCCGAGGCGACTTGGGGTTATATGGTCAAGCGACTAAGCGTATACGGTGGATGCCTTGGCAGTCAGAGGCGATGAAGGACGTGGCAGCCTGCGAAAAGTGTCGGGGAGCTGGCAACAAGCTTTGATCCGGCAATGTCCGAATGGGGAAACCCACCGCTTAGGCGGTATCGTGCAGTGAATACATAGCTGTACGAAGCGAACCCGGGGAACTGAAATATCTAAGTACCCGGAGGAAAAGAAATCAACCGAGATTCCGTCAGTAGCGACGAGCGAACGCGGACTAGCCCAAAAGTGTCGTACATTCTAGTCGAACAGCGTGGAAAAGCTGGCCGTAGACGGTGATAGCCCGGTAGACGAAAGGGTGCATGGCATGAAATTGAGTAAGGCGGGGCACGTGAAACCTTGTCTGAACATGGGGGGACCATCCTCCAAGGCTAAATACTCCTGACTGACCGATAGCGAACTAGTACCGTGAGGGAAAGGCGAAAAGAACCCCGGAGAGGGGAGTGAAATAGACCCTGAAACCGTATACGTACAAGCAGTGGAAGCCCGCAAGGGTGACTGCGTACCTTTTGTATAATGGGTCAGCGACTTACTGTCAGTGGCAAGCTTAACCGTATAGGGGAGGCGAAGGGAAACCGAGTCTGAATAGGGCGAATAGTCTCTGGCAGTAGACCCGAAACCGAGTGATCTATCCTTGACCAGGTTGAAGGTGCGGTAACACGCACTGGAGGACCGAACCCACATCTGTTGCAATAGATGGGGATGAGTTGAGGATCGGAGTGAAAGGCTAAACAAACTCGGAGATAGCTGGTTCTCCTCGAAAGCTATTTAGGTAGCGCCTCGTGCGAACACTGTTGGGGGTAGAGCACTGTTATGGCTAGGGGGTCATTGAGACTTACCAACCCATGGCAAACTCCGAATACCAACACGTGATACACGGGAGACACACGGCGGGTGCTAACGTCCGTCGTGAAAAGGGAAACAACCCAGACCCGCAGCTAAGGTCCCAAAGTCATAGCTAAGTGGAAAACGATGTGGAAAGGCATAGACAGCCAGGAGGTTGGCTTAGAAGCAGCCACCCTTTAAAGAAAGCGTAATAGCTCACTGGTCGAGTCGGTCTGCGCGGAAGATTTAACGGGGCTAAGCTATGCACCGAAGCTCGGGGTGTACGGATTTTGATCCGTACGCGGTAGAGGAGCGTTCCGTAGGCCTGTGAAGGTGGATTGTAAAGTCTGCTGGAGGTATCGGAAGTGCGAATGCTGACATGAGTAACGATAAGGGGGGTGAAAAGCCTCCCCGCCGAAAGCCCAAGGTTTCCTCGCGCAACGTTCATCGGCGCAGGGTGAGTCGGCCCCTAAGGCGAGGCAGAAATGCGTAGTCGATGGGAAGCAGGTTAATATTCCTGCACTTTTCTACAGTGCGATGTGGGGACGGAGAAGGTTAGGTCTACCAGGCGTTGGTTGTCCTGGGGAAAGGCGGTAGGCATGATTCTTAGGCAAATCCGGGAATCTTTATGCCGAGCACCGAGACGAGTCCTTTGGGACGAAGTGACTGACACCACGCTTCCAGGAAAAGCCACTAAGCTTCAGCTGTAGAAAAACCGTACCGTAAACCGACACAGGTAGGCAGGGTGAGAATCCCAAGGCGCTTGAGAGAACTCGGGTGAAGGAACTAGGCAAAATGGCACCGTAACTTCGGGAGAAGGTGCGCCTCTTGGTGTGGTCACGTGCGTGACTGAGCATCGAGGGGTCGCAGTAACCTGGCCGCTGCGACTGTTTATCAAAAACACAGCACTCTGCAAACACGAAAGTGGACGTATAGGGTGTGACGCCTGCCCGGTGCTGGAAGGTTAATTGATGGGGTCAGCCGCAAGGCGAAGCTCTTGATCGAAGCCCCAGTAAACGGCGGCCGTAACTATAACGGTCCTAAGGTAGCGAAATTCCTTGTCGGGTAAGTTCCGACCTGCACGAATGGCGTAACGACAGCGGCGCTGTCTCCACCCGAGACTCAGTGAAATTGAAATCGCTGTGAAGATGCAGCGTTCCCGCGGCAAGACGGAAAGACCCCGTGAACCTTTACTATAGCTTTACATTGAACGTTGAGTTCTTCTGTGTAGGATAGGTGGGAGGCTATGAAACCAGGACGCTAGTTCTGGTGGAGCCATCCTTGAAATACCACCCTGAAGTGCTTGACGTTCTAACCTAGGTCCGTAATCCGGATCGGGGACCATGTATGGTGGGTAGTTTGACTGGGGCGGTCTCCTCCCAAAGAGTAACGGAGGAGCACGAAGGTACGCTCAGCGCGGTCGGACATCGCGCACTGTGTGCAAAGGCATAAGCGTGCTTGACTGCGAGATCGACGGATCAAGCAGGTACGAAAGTAGGTCTTAGTGATCCGGTGGTTCTGTATGGAAGGGCCATCGCTCAACGGATAAAAGGTACTCCGGGGATAACAGGCTGATACCGCCCAAGAGTTCATATCGACGGCGGTGTTTGGCACCTCGATGTCGGCTCATCACATCCTGGGGCTGTAGCCGGTCCCAAGGGTATGGCTGTTCGCCATTTAAAGTGGTACGCGAGCTGGGTTCAGAACGTCGTGAGACAGTTCGGTCCCTATCTGTCGTGGGCGTTGGAGATTTGAGGGGGGCTGCTCCTAGTACGAGAGGACCGGAGTGGACGTTCCGCTGGTGTTCGGGTTGTCATGCCCATGGCATTGCCCGGTAGCTACGAACGGAAGTGATAACCGCTGAAAGCATCTAAGCGGGAAGCACGCCCCAAGATGAGATCTCCCGAGAGCTTGACTCTCCTTAAGGCACCATCAAGACTAGGTGGTTGATAGGCACGGTGTGGAAGTGCAGCAATGCATTGAGCTTACGTGTACTAATGAGCCGTGAGGCTTGACCATATAACCCCAAGACGCTTCACCGTCTTATCTCTTAACTCGCTGTTCGACTAAACCCGGACGCTTGTCACTCGTTTACACCCTCTGTGGAGCCGGCGCTCAATGCGCTGCTCCCACCCCTTCCCTGGCGGCTATAGCGGCGTGGTACCACCTGATCCCATCCCGAACTCAGAAGTGAAACGCGCATGCGCCGATGGTAGTGTGGCTCAAGCCATGCAAGAGTAGGTCACCGCCAGGGGCTTTATCCTGAAACACCCGTCCTCACCAGAGGGCGGGTTTTTCTTTTGCGCGCAGCGCGACCCGCAACAGGTCACCGCCAAGCGCTTTGTCTGAAACACCCGTCCTCGTCAGAGGGCGGGTTTTCTTTTGCGCGCAGCGCGACCCGCAACAGGTCACCGCCAAGCGCTTTATGTTCTTGAGGCCTCTCCCTTACCGGAGAGGCCTCGCCTTATCCAACGCTCAAAGAATGTTGATCTGGGTGTACACCGTGTTGTGCGGTGCATTGGTCGACGTGTTCTGATACTTGAACAGTCCGGACTCGTAGCCGTCCACGTTGTACTCGTTGAGCCAACCGACCACCGTCTGGCCTGGCGTGCATGGCCACGTGTACTGCGTGCCGGTGACACAGATGCCGGTGCTCGCGTATTGGGCCGAACGCGGCAACTGTCCGCCATTCATGGACGCGATCGGGTTGGATCCGTACCCGATCTCCATGACGGCGACGCGGAGCTCGCCGCCGCCGTGATTGCATGTCGTTGTTCCCTTGCCATCGGGATATTCCCAACCGCACGCAGTCGAGCCCACGGCAAGAACACGGACGCTCGAGAGTCCAGGAGCGGGCGCACGTGGGACAGGCACCACGGACTGCGCGTCGATCGGCACGTGCATCTCATTGTCTGCCGCAGTCAACGACGGCATCGCGGTCATGGCATGCCGGGGGACGGCAAAAGCTTCTTGTGCATGGACGCCCAGGGCGGGTGTGCAGGACAGTGTCATGGTGCAGAAAAGAAAACGAACGGAATTCAACGGAGATCCTTTGCATAGAACGGCTTGAGTCGCGTGCGACGATGGCCGGTCGTACCGCCATGTATGCCATGCCATGCCATGCCATGCCGCGCAGCGACGTGATGAGTAACGCGTCGGTGCCGCGTTACGCAGCTTGGGAACGAGGCCCACGGACTGCGCAACAAGGATCGCGTCTCGCGCTTCCCACGAATGTCGGATTGAGGCCGTACCAGTACGCTGAATAGGCAAAGGTGTGATCGTCGACGCATCGACGCCGGTGCAACATGACACTCGTCCGATTAGACGCCATCATGTCGGCGCGTCGTGCAAGAAGGGAACGTCATGGATTTACGCCTCAATCGAAGACAGGAAGAACTGGTCGCGATCGTCCAGCGCCAGGGCTTCGTCGGTGTCGATGAACTCGCCAGCCACTTCGACGTGGCGCCGCAGACCATCCGGCGGGACCTGAACCTGCTTGCCGATGGCGGGTTGATCCGCCGCTACCACGGCGGCGTCAGCACCCCGACCAGCAGTGTCGAAAACGTGGCTTACGCGGCGCGCCAGACATTGCAAGCGGCGGAGAAGGGCCGCATCGCCGCGGCTATCGCCGCACAGATTCCCGACGGGTCATCGTTGTTCATCAACCTCGGCACGACCAACGAGGGGGTGGGACGCGCGCTGCTCGAGCGTCGGGACCTGCGTGTCATTACCAACAATCTCAACATCGCCTTGCTGCTCAGTGAAAACCCGACGTTCGAGGTGATCGTCGCCGGCGGTGTGGTCCGGGCTCGCGATCATGGTGTGACAGGCGAGGCCACCATCGAGCTGATCCGTCAGTTCAAGGTGGACTACGGGATCATCGGCATCTCGGGTATCGAGCTGGATGGCACCTTGCTGGACTTCGACTTCCACGAAGTGCGTGTTGCCCAGGCGATCATCGAGCACTCGCGCCAGGTCTACCTGGCGGCGGACCACACCAAGATCGGCCGCAACGCGATGGTCAGGCTGGGTGACTTCAGCCGGGTGGATGCCTGGTTCACCGATAAGACGCCGCCGGAGCCGTTGCTCCCGGTGATCGAGGCGGCGGGTACGCGGTTGTTTGTGGCGGACTGAGGGGCGCCACCGCCCCCAGCACGGCTTCCCAGCGCCTCCCCAGACGGCTCGCGAGCCTGCCCTCGCTCCTTGAAAGACTTACCCAGCTCGCATTACGGACAAATCGTACGCTGCACTGCAGCGTGCGATGTTCGTTTGTGTTCGAATATGCTCCTTTCAACGCGGGCGACGCCTTGCCGATGGTTTGACATGTTCGTTTTTGCGCCCTTCGGGCGCTCCCTCAGGGAAAACGAACGTACCCGAGCGTAGGGTTCTCTCCTCAGCAACGCGCCGCCCCCAGCCAAGTGGGGTGGGTAATGGTCGAGCAGGTCGATGTTCTGGTGGTCGGTGGCGGCGTCAACGGTGTCGGCATCGCGCGTGACGCCGTGGGCCGCGGGCTCTCGGTGTGGCTGTGTGAACGTGACGATCTGGCCTCGCATACCTCGAGCGCGGCGACCAAGCTGATTCATGGTGGCTTGCGCTATCTCGAGCAGTTCGAGTTCGCCCTCGTGGGCAAGGCACTCGCCGAGCGCGAGGTGCTTCTTCGCGCGGCCCCGCACATTATCTGGCCGTTGCGTTTCGTCCTTCCGCATCAGCCGCATCTGCGCCCGGCGTGGATGATTCGTATCGGACTGTTCCTCTACGATCATCTGGGCCGCGGTCGCCGCACGCTGCCGGGCTCGCGCCGCGTTCGTTTCGCCAAACACGTCACCGGCGAGCCGATGCGCGATGACTTCGCGGTAGGCTTCGTCTATTCCGACGCCTGGGTGCAGGACGCACGTCTCGTGGTGCTCAACGCCATGGACGCCGTGCACCGCGGCGCCAAGGTGGAGACGCACACCAGGTGCGTCAGCGCACGTCGTGACGCGGACGGCTGGACGGCTGAACTCGAGTCCCGCGACGGCACCCGCCACTTCGTCAAGTCGCGGGCGCTCGTCAACGCCGCGGGTCCGTGGGCCGCGAGTTTCCTCGACGACGTAGTGCACGTGAAGCACACGCACTCGCTGCGCCTGATCAAGGGCAGCCACATCATCGTTCCGAAGATCTTCGATCATCGCTACGCGTATATCTTCCAGCAGCCCGATCGTCGCATCGTGTTCGCTATCCCGTACGAGCGCGACTTCACGCTGATCGGCACCACCGACGTCGAGTACAAGGCCGACCCGTCGCATCCGGAAATCGACGCCGACGAGACGCGTTACCTTTGCGACGCCGCCAACCGTTACTTCAAGAAGCAGCTGACGCCGGACGACGTGGTCTGGAGCTATAGCGGCGTGCGTCCGCTGCTGCAGGACGAAGCGGGCAGCGCCTCGGAAGTGACGCGCGACTACCTGCTCGACATCGATCAGACCGGTGGGGCGCCGCTGCTGAACGTCTTCGGCGGTAAGCTGACCACGTACCGCAAGCTGTCCGAAGAGGCGGTCAACAAGCTCGCCCCGCTGCTGGGTAACGACAAGCCGGCGTGGACGGCCGACGCGCGTCCGCTGCCCGGTGGCGGTGAGCGCGACATCGACGCGCTCACCGACGACATCCGGTCGTCACGTCCTTGGTTGCCTGAGACCTTCGCATGGCGGCTCACGCACATGTACGGCACGCGTGCCCGCGATCTGCTGGGCGAAGCCGATGGCCTCGATGCGCTGGGGACACACTTCGGTTCCGACCTGTACCAGGCTGAAGTCGACTACCTGATCCGGCACGAATGGGCGACCGAAGCGGAAGACATCCTCTGGCGGCGCAGCAAGATCGGCCTGCGTGTCGGTCCGGACGACGTGAAGCGTCTTACCGAATACCTCAATCAGCGGGTCCCGAAGGGCCCCGCCATTAACCCGTAGCGCTCACGCGCTGCCCCTGCCATGAAACCGATGGAGAGACGGATCATGCGACAAAATATAGGCGAGTTGATTTCCGAAGCCCTGGCGATGTTCATCATCATCGCTTTCGGCGATTCCGTAGCATGCATGTACGTGCTCTACGACCCTAGTCCCTATCTGAATGCCTACTGGGGTGTCTGTATCGCGTGGGGTCTCGCGGTCACCATCGCGATCTACGCGACCGCATCGGTGTCCGGTACGCACGCCAACCCGGCCGTAACGCTGGCCCTGGCGGTATTCCGCGACTTCTCCTGGAAGAAAGTCGTGCCTTACTGGATCGCCCAGGTGATCGGCGCGTTTCTTGGCGCGGCTATCGTCTATGCGCTGTTCGGTCCGGTCATCGATCACTTCAACGCCACGCACAACCTGACCCGTGAAGCGGGCGGTGCGGCGGGCGTGTTCTTTACGCATCCGGGCCTGGCCGTCTCGCCCATGCACGCGCTGTCCGATCAGATCATCCTCACCGCTTTCCTGCTGTTCGGTATCTTCGCCATCACCGAGCAGTACAACGAAACCGCACCGGGCGCGAACAACGGCGCGCTGATCATCGGCCTGCTGGTCGCCACCATCGGCGCGTCGATGGGCTATCTCGAAGCATGGGCGATCAACCCCGCGCGTGATTTCGGTCCGCGACTGTTCGCCTACTTCGCCGGCTGGGGTCCCTCGGCGCTTCCGTCGCCGGACAACTACTGGTGGGTGCCGATCGTCGGTCCGCTGATCGGCGGTGTCGTCGGTGGCGGCGCTTACCAGCTGCTCGTGCATCCTTTCCTGCCAGCACGTCAGCGTGCGCTTGAAGAAGCGCGCCAGAAGGCGGCGCGCGGCACATCTTCCACCAACACCATTTCGTGAGGCCGCAGATGAGCAAGCAGAAATACATCCTCGCCATCGACCAGGGCACCACCAGCTCTCGCACGATTCTTTTCGACCACGACGGCAACATCGCCGGCACCGCGCAGCGTGAGTTCCCCCAGATCTTCCCGCAGCCGGGCTGGGTCGAACACAACCCGCGCGAAATCATGACCAGCGTGCTGTCGACGATGACCGAGGTCATCAGCAGCTCCGGTATCGACGCCAGCTGTATCGAAGGCATCGGCATCACCAACCAGCGCGAGACCGCGGTGGTGTGGGACAAGAAGAGCGGTCAGCCCATCTACAACGCGATCGTCTGGCAGTCGCGCCAGACCGCCGACATCTGCGAGAAGCTCAAGGCCGACGGCCATGACGAGATGGTGCGCGAGAAGACCGGCCTGCTGATCGACGCGTATTTCGCCGGTACCAAGGTGCGCTGGATTCTCGACCATGTCGAAGGCGCGCAGGAGAGGGCCGAGGCGGGCGAGCTTCTGTTCGGCACCATCGACACCTGGGTGATCTGGAACCTCACCGGTGGCAAGGTGCACGTGACCGATTACACCAATGCGTCGCGCACGCTGATGTACGACATCTACAAGCGCGAATGGGACGATGAGCTGCTGAAGATGCTCAACGTGCCGCGCGCGATGCTGCCGGAGGTGAAGTCGTCCAGCGAGGTCTACGGCAATACGCTGGCCAAGCATTTCTTCGGGCGCGAGGTGCCGATCGCCGGTATCGCCGGTGACCAGCAGGCGGCCTTGTTCGGTCAGGCATGCTTCGAGCCGGGTCTGGCCAAGAACACGTACGGCACCGGCTGCTTCATGCTGATGAACACGGGCGAGAAGGCCGTGCGTTCGAAGAACGGTCTGCTCACCACCATCGCGTGGGGTGTGGACGGCAAGGTCGAATACGCGCTGGAAGGCAGCATCTTTGTCGCCGGTTCCGTCATCCAGTGGCTGCGCGACGGTCTGCGCATGCTGGGCAAGGCGTCGGATTCGCAGTCGTATGCGGAACGCGCGAAGGACAACGATGGTGTGTACTTCGTGCCGGCGTTCGTCGGTCTTGGTGCGCCGTACTGGCGCAGCGATGTGCGTGGCGCTGTGTTCGGTCTCTCGCGCGGTACGACGAAGGAACAGTTCATCCGCGCCGCCCTCGAGTCGATGGCGTACCAGACGCGCGACGTGCTCGAAGCGATGCAGATCGACTCGGGCATCGAGCTGAAGGAGCTGCGCGCCGACGGTGGTGCGATCGCCAACGACTTCATGGCGCAATTCCAGGCGGACATTCTCGACGTGACGGTGTTGCGTCCTAAGGTGCAGGAAACCACGGCGCAGGGCGCGGCGTACCTCGCCGGCCTCGCGGTCGGTTTCTGGAAGGACCGTGCGGATATCGCCAAGCGCTGGGCGGTCGATCGCAAGTTCGAGCCGGCGATGACCAAGGAAGCGCGTGACGACCTCTACGAAGGCTGGAAGCAGGCGGTGACGGCGACGATGGGGTTCAAGCCCAGGAACTGACGCGGCCGTGTGGGGGTGCGCCCTGCGCGTGATGCGCTTTGTCGCGGGGTGGGTCGCGCGCGGGGCGCGCTCCTACCGTTTGCTGCATGAAAAAAGGGGCGACGCATCGATGCGTCGCCCCTTTTTTTCAAGCGTCTTACAAGCGGCTGTCAGCCCAGCTTGTAACCGAACTGGCTTTCGAACTCGGTCGCGAACTGCTCGTACGTGAAGTACTGGTTTTGCGTGCCCGGATGCTCGACCTTCAGCGCGCCCATCAGCGACGCCATCTTGCCGACGGTCGGCCAGTCGTAGCCCTTCATGATGCCGAAGATCAGACCGGCACGATACGCGTCGCCGCAGCCGGTGGGATCGACCACCTTGTGCTCCCGTGCCGGCGGGATCTCGATCGTCTGGCCGTCGACGTGGATGAGCGAGCCGCGCGGACCCTGCGTGATGATGTACGCGGTGACCTTCGACGCGATGTCCGCCGCGCTCCAGCCGGTGCGCTGCTGCAGCAGCTGCGACTCGTAGTCGTTGACGATGACGTACGTGGCCTTGCCGATCATCGAGCGGAACTCGTCGCCGTTGAACAGCGGCATCGCCTGGCCCGGATCGAAGATGAAGGGCACGCCGCGTGCGGCGAACTCGTCGACGTGCTGCAGCATGGCTTCGCGGCCGTCCGGCGCGACGATGCCGAACTGATAGTCCGGGATATCACGCACGTGGTTTTCGTGCGCGCTGGACATGGCGCCCGGATGGAAGGCCGTGATCTGGTTGTTGTCCAGATCCGTGGTGATGAAGCACTGCGGCGTGAACTGGTCGTCGAACTGGCGGACGCCATCGAGGCGGATGCCGAATTTCTCGAGGTGCGCGCGGTAGGGCGCGAAATCCTGGCCGACGGTGGCCACGGGCATCGGTTCGCCGCCGAGCAGCTTCAGGTTGTATGCGATGTTGCCGGCGCAACCGCCGAACTCGCGGCGCATGGCCGGCACCAGGAACGACACGTTCAGGATATGCACCTGGTCCGGAATGATGTGGTTCTTGAACTGGTCCTGGAACACCATGATGGTGTCGTAGGCGAGCGATCCGCAGATAACGGCAGTCATGCTTGGGCGACCCTGAAAGGATGAATGGCGCGGCCGTGAGCCGGCCGCCGCGAGCGCCGAACGCGAGGGGTTCGGCAAACCGACGGATCGTACCCAAAATCGTCCGCCGAGGCGACAGGTACTCACGTACAGAATTACGGATATGCGTCACCTTTCGCTCGCATCCATCGGACTTACAAGACTTTCTTAACTTCTTCGCCTCCGCTCCGCCCTTGCGTGGGGGAGGGCGCCAATCTAGACTTCCACGCTTACTTTTTGCCGCAACGGGCGCCCGCCGCATCATGTTTAAGAAGTTCCGCGGACTCTTTTCGAACGACATCTCCATCGATCTCGGTACGGCGAATACGCTCATCTACGTGCGCGGGCAGGGCATTGTCCTGAACGAGCCGTCGGTCGTGGCCATCCGTCAGGATCGTGGCCCGGGCGGCCCGCGTGCCGTCGCCGCCGTGGGTGGCGACGCCAAGCGCATGCTCGGCCGCACCCCGGGCAATATCGCCACGGTGCGTCCGATGAAGGACGGCGTCATCGCCGACTTCACCATGACCGAGGCGATGCTCCAGCATTTCATCAAGCAGGTGCACCGCTCGCGCATGCTGCGTCCCAGCCCGCGCGTGCTGGTCTGCGTGCCCTGCGGTTCCACTCAGGTGGAACGCCGCGCCATCAAGGAATCCGCCGAAGGCGCCGGTGCGCGCGACGTGTTCCTGATCGAAGAACCGATGGCCGCCGCGATCGGCGCCGGCATTCCGGTGCACGAGGCCCGTGGCTCCATGGTCCTCGACATCGGCGGCGGTACCTCCGAGGTCGCGGTCATCTCGCTTAACGGCATCGTCTACTCGCAGTCCGTGCGCGTGGGCGGCGACCGCTTCGACGAAGCCATCATCAACTACGTGCGTCGCAACCACGGCACGCTGATCGGTGAATCCACCGCGGAGCGGATCAAGCTCGAAGTCGGCTGCGCCTTCCCGCAGAGCGAAGTCCGCGAGATGGAAATCTCCGGCCGCAACCTCGCCGAGGGCGTGCCGCGCATGTTCACGATCAACTCCAACGAAGTGCTCGAAGCCCTCCACGAGCCGCTGTCCGGCATCGTGGCCGCGGTCAAGGCGGCGCTGGAGCAGACCCCGCCGGAGCTCTGCTCCGACGTGGCCGAGCGCGGCATCGTGCTCACCGGTGGCGGCGCGCTGCTGCGCGATCTGGATCGCCTGATCTCCGAGGAAACCGGCCTGCACGTGCAGGTGGCCGACGACCCGCTCACCTGCGTGGCGCGTGGCGGCGGCAAGGCCCTGGAGATGATCGACCAGCACGGCAGCGACTTCTTCGCTTTCGAATGACCGCCGCGCTCGCGGCGCCCGGACGCTAGGCCGTGGCGCTGAATCGCGACGACAAGTCGCCGCTTTTCGCACCAGGCGTAGCGGGAACGCTACGCCTGATCGTGTATCTGGCCCTCGCCTGTGTCCTGATGGTCCTTGACCACCGGGGCGGCTGGCTGGCCAACGTGCGCTACGGCCTGTCGATCGTCATCGAACCCGTTTACCGGATCGCCGGCCTGCCATCGCAGGGTTTCCAGGCGGCCACGGTGGCGTTCGCCGATCGCCAGCGCCTGACCGAGCAGAACCAGCGCCTGCGGGAAGATCTGCTGCTGGCCAATGCCAAGCTCAACCGCATGGCCTCGGTCGCCGAGCAGAACCAGCGCCTGAAGGAACTGCTCGATACCCAGCACAGCCTCTCGCTCAACGTGCAGCTCGCGCGTCTGGTCGGCGTGGACCTCGGTCCGTTCCGACACCGGATCGTGCTCAACCTCGGCGCCCGCGACAAGGTGCAGCAGGGGCAGGTGGTGATCGACGCGCGTGGCGTCATGGGCCAGATCGTCGACGTGATGCCGACTACCTCGGTGGCCATGCTGATTACCGATCCCAACCACGCCATTCCGGTGACCATCGAGCGCACCGGCCTGCGCACCGTCGCCTATGGCTCACGTGCGGGCGACATGCTGACCCTGCCGACCATTCCGGTTTCGGCTGACGTGCAGGCGGGCGACAAGCTGGTCACGTCGGGCCTCGGCGGCCGCTTCCCGCCGGGCTTCCCGGTGGGGGAGATCCGTGACGTCGCACAGACCGCATCGGGAACCTTTCTTTCCGCGCAGGCCAAACCGGCCGCCGATCTCGACCGCAGTGAAGACGTGCTGCTCCTGCACGACCTGGCCGAGCCGGCGGGTCCGCCGTCGCTCGCGCCGGAAGCGGGTCCGCCGGCCAGCATGGCGCCCGATCCGAACGCACCGCCCGCGGCCCCGACGCCCGCGCCCACGCTGCCTTCGGTGACCTCGCCGACCACGAGTCGCGTCGCGCCCGCGCGCGCATCCACGGCCGGGAGCACGCCATGAACCGTATCCGCGTCCGGCAGCTCTGGTTCGCGGCGACGCTCCTGCTGTCGCTGTTCCTGATGCTGATTCCGTTGCCGGGTCCGCTGACGCCGTTCAAGCCGTACTGGCCGGCGCTGATCCTGCTTTACTGGTGCCTGCAGTCGGGCGACCGGGTCACGCTTGGCATGGCGTTCTGTCTGGGCGTGGGCGCGGATCTGTTCGACGGTGTGTTACTCGGCGAGCAGGCACTGCGACTTACCGCCATGGTCTTCATCGCGCTGCGCTTCCGCTCGCGGCTGCGTTTTTTCCCGATGTGGCAGCAGGCGCTGGCCGTGCTGGCCCTGCTGCTCAACGACCGTGTGCTGCTCCTTCTGATCCGCGTGCTCGGCGGCGATCCCGTGCCGCCGGCGGAATACTGGATCTCGCCCTTCGTCGGCGCGGCCTTGTGGCCGTTCGTGTTCCTGATCCTGGACGACCTCCGCGCACGGCTGCGCATCCACGAGACATGAGCACCCGGCGCGCCTCGATCAAGGAGGTCCGTGGCGAGGTGGCGCTGTTCCGCCGCCGCGCGCTGGCCGGTTTCGCGCTGATTCTGGCCGGCCTGATCGCCGTGTGCTGCCAGTACGTCAACCTGCAGGTCAATCACCACGACGAGTTCGCCACGCGTTCGGAGCAGAACCGCGTGAAACCGCGTGCGATTCCGCCCGCGCGTGGCCTGATCTTCGATCGCAACGGCGTGCTGCTGGCCGATAACGTGCCTGCGTTCCGGCTCGAGGTGACGCCCGAGCAAGTCGGCAACATGGACGCCATGCTCGCCAGGCTCGGCGCCATCGTGCCACTCAGCGATGACGATATCGCCACGTTCAAAAAGCAGGTGAAGGGCAGTCGTCGCTTCGAAGGCGTGCCGCTGAAGCTCAAGCTGACCGAGGACGAGATCGGCCGCTTCGACGTCAATCGCTGGCGGTTTCCCGGCGTGGATGTCGTGCCTTACCTGACCCGTCGCTACCCGCTGGGTCCGGCGTTGGCCCACGTCATCGGTTACGTCAGCCGGATCGACGTGGACGACCTCAATCGCATGGACGACGAGGAAGAGGCCAGCTACAAGGGCACCACGCACATCGGTCGCATCGGCATCGAGCGCTCGTACGAGAAGCTGCTGCACGGCGCGCCGGGCTACGAGCTGGTCGAGGTGAATGCGGACGGCCGCACGCAGGCCGTGCTCGACACCACGCCGCCCACGCCGGGCAAGAACATCTACCTGAGCATCGACGTGCGCCTGCAGAAGGCGGCCGAGGATGGACTCAACGGCCGCGCGGGCGCGGCGATCGCGATCGATCCGCGCAATGGGCAGGTGCTGGCCTTCGCCAGCGAGCCCAGCTTCGATCCCAACCTGTTCGTCAACGGCATCAGCTCGGCGGACTACAAGGCGCTGACCACCTCGCCCGACAAGCCGCTGTACAACCGTGCGCTTCGCGGCGTGTATCCGCCGGGTTCCACGGTGAAGCCCTTCCTCGCGCTCGGTGGCCTCACGATGGGGATTCGCCGGCCGTCGGACACCGTGCTGTCGACGGGTGAGTTCTGCATCCCCGGCCAGTCGCGCTGCTATCGCGACGACGTGCGCGGCGGTAACGGCACGGTCAACATGGTCCGCGCCATCGAACTGTCGACCAACACCTATTTCTATCGTCTCGCGCTCGACATGGGCATCGACCGCCTCTCCCAGTGGATGGGGAGTCTCGGCTTCGGCAAGAAGACGGGCATCGATCTGGTCGGCGAAGTCGAGGGCATCCTGCCGTCGCGTGAGTGGAAGGCGTCGCGCAGTAAGGCCGGCTGGTTCCCGGGCGAAACGATCATCGCAGGCATCGGTCAGGGTTACTGGGCCGTGACGCCGCTGCAGCTGGCGCACGCGGTCGCGACGTTCGCCGGGCGCGGCGTGCCCTACACGCCGCACTTCCTCCTCGATACGCAGGACGGTGTGGACAGCCCGCGCGTGGCTCAGTCATTCCCGCCTTCCGGTCCCTCCGTGATTCGCAAGGAGGCCGACTGGGAAACGGTCAACGACGGCATGAAAGCGGTGATCACCGGCGGTACGGGCAAGAAGCTGGGCATCGGGTTTCCGTACGTCATCGCGGGCAAGAGCGGCACGGCCGAGCGCTTCTCGCGCACCACCAACGCCTACGACCAGAACAAGAATTCGGCCTATCTGGCGTCGCGCCACCGCGCGCTGTTCATCGCCTACACGCCGGCGGACGACCCCAAAATTTCGGTGGCCGTGGTGCTGGAGGCCGGCGCGTGGGGCGCGCAGGATTCCGGCCCGATCGCGCGCAAGGTGCTCGATCAGTGGGTGGTCGACGAGGGTGGCCCGCGTCCGGCCGAAGCGCCACCCGGCCCCATCGCGACCGCCGATGCGCCGCCTGAGGCGGCGCCGCCGGAAGACGCTCCCGCCCAGGGCGTGCAGCCCGCCGGTGCCGCCAGCAGTGCGGAGCCGCCCGACGACAATGGTGAGGACCAGTGACCGTGATCGCCAACCTCACCATGCGGATGAAGCGTTTCGGCCTGCGTCTTCTGAGCCGTCCGCGCCTCGACATTCCGCTGCTGCTGGCGCTCTTCATCCTGGCCTGCGTCGGCCTGACCACGCTTTACAGCGCGGGCAATGCCGATGCCAGTCTGGTGACGGGGCAGGCCATGCGCTTCGGTCTCGGTGCCGTGCTGCTGGTCGTCATCTCGCGGATTCCGCCGCCGGTGCTGCGCTCGTGGACGCCCTGGCTGTACATGGGCAGCACCGCCTTGCTGGTCGTCGTCGCGATCCTGGGCGAAGGCCGCGGCGCCTATCGCTGGCTGGATCTGGGTGTCATGCGTTTCCAGCCGTCCGAACTGCTCAAGCTGACCATGCCGATGATGGTCGCCTGGTACCTGCATCCCCGGCAGCTGCCGCCGAGCTGGAAGGACATCGCGGTGGTCGGTCTGCTGATCGCGGTGCCGGCCGGTCTGATCGCGAAGCAGCCCGACCTGGGCACGGCGCTGCTGGTGGCGGGAGCGGGTGCGTTCGCGCTGTTCCTTTCCGGCATGGCCTGGTGGCGCATCGGCCTGATCGTCGGCGCCGTGGGCGGCGCCATTCCCGTGGCCTGGCAGTTCCTGCACGAGTACCAGCGCAATCGCGTGCGCACCCTGCTGGATCCGGAATCCGACCCGCTGGGCAACGGCTGGCACATCATCCAGTCGAAGATCGCCGTCGGCTCCGGCGGCATGTTCGGCAAGGGCTGGCAGCACAGTACGCAGTCGCGTCTGGAGTTCCTGCCCGAGCACACCACCGACTTCATCTTCGCGGTGTTCTCCGAGGAATTCGGCCTGATCGGCGTTATCGGCATCATGCTGCTGTACGCGTTCATCATCGGCCGCTGCCTGTGGATCGCGATGAACGCGCGCGACACGTATTCACGCCTGCTGGCCGGCGCCATCGGCATGAGTTTCTTCGTCTACGTGGCGGTCAACGGCGGCATGGTCGCGGGCATTCTGCCGGTGGTCGGCGTGCCCATGCCGCTGGTCAGTTACGGCGGTACGTCGGCCGTCTCGCTGCTGACGGGCTTCGGTGTGCTGATGTCGATTCACGCCAATCGCAAGCTGCACGATTGATGGCTGAACAGCGGCCGAAACGCGCCCCGGATGCGCCACACCTGCGTGTTACCCTTCGGCGCATGGATGAAGTTCTGACTGCGCGCCGCGCCCGACCCGCACGCCAACTCCCGCGCCTCGCTGGCGCGTTGATCGGTATCCCCCTGCTTTTTGCAGCGTCCGCGCATGCTGAGACGCATCCTGGCCAGGATGCGCTCGTGCGCGAGGTGGCGAAGGACACCGGCAAGAGCAAGGCCTCGCTGAACACGTTGCTCGACAACGCGAAGAAGCAGCAGGCGATCCTCGACGCGATCAGCCGACCCGCCGAGGGCAAGCCCTGGCGCGATTACCGTCCGATTTTTCTCACCGAGCAGCGGATCGCCGCCGGTGCCGCGTTTTACGAGGAACACCGCGCGCTGCTCGACGGCATCGGCCGCAAGTACGGCGTGCCGCCGGAATACATCGTCGCCATCGTCGGTGTCGAAACCTTCTACGGCAAGAACACCGGCAAGTGGAAGGTGATCGATGCGCTCACCACGCTCGCGTTCTACTACCCCAAGCGTGCGCCGTTCTTCCGCGAGCAGCTGAAAACGTTGCTCGAACTGCCGTCGAACCACCTGGGCGGGCCCGTCGACACGCTGACCGGCTCCTATGCCGGCGCGCAGGGGTGGGGCCAGTTCATGCCGTCGTCCATCCGCGACTGGGGTGTGGATTACGACCACGACGGCCGTATCGACATGAAGGGCTCGATGGGCGACATCTTCGCCAGTATCGCCAACTACTTCGTCGAGCATGGCTGGGAGCGTGGCGGTCCCGTGGCGGCGCGTGCGCAGCCCGATACGCGCGTGCGCGCGCCCGACGTCCCGAAGGACTGGCGCCCCGTGGCGCCGGTGGAATCGTTCGTCGCCGACGGCTTCGCGCCCGTGCAGCATCTCAACCCGGGTCGCGACGCACAGCTGGTGCGTCTCGACGGGCCGTCGGGTGACGAGTACTGGTTCACCTTCCAGAATTTCTACGTGATCACCACCTACAACCGCAGCCCGATGTACGCCATGGCCGTGAACCAGCTGGCGCAGGCCATCCGCGAGCGCGCCGGCGGACCCGCCCCGCGATGAGGCATCGCGCCGGTACGGCGGCGATGCCGGGTAGGAGCGCGCCCTGCGCGCGACATCCTTTCGCGTCGTGTTCCGGTGCCGCGCGTGTGCTCTCGATGGCTGCCCGGGGGTATCGCATGCGGGGCGCGATCCTGCGGGTTGCCACTGTCCTGCTGGTCGCGTTGTTGCTCAGCGCCTGCGGCGGCTCGAAAAATACTCGCCCGGCCTCGCGTGGCGGTAGCAGTGGCGGCTCCTCATCCTCATCGCGCGGCGGCTACGACGACATCCGCAAGTCGCAGGGCTCCCGCTATCGGTCCAGTTCCGACAGCGTGCCGACCGAGATTCCGGATGTCAGCAAGCTCCCGGAGCCGGTGCCGAAGGTCGAGCCACGCTCGCTCTACGGCAACAAGAGCCCGTATTCCGTGCTCGGTCAGACCTACAACGTGCTGCCCTCGCCGCGCGGTTACGTCGAGCGTGGCATCGCCTCGTTCTACGGCAACAAGTTCCACGGCTACAAGACCTCGAGTCTCGAGGAATACGACATGTATCAGTTCTCCGGCGCGCACAAGACGTTGCCGCTGCCGAGCTACGCACGTGTCACCAACCTCGAGAACGGCAAGACGGTCATCGTCCGCATCAACGATCGCGGTCCGTTCCACGAGAACCGCATCATCGATCTGTCCTTCGCCGCGGCCGTGAAGATCGGTGTCTGGCCGAAGGGCACGGGTCTGGTCGAAGTCCGCGCGATCGATCCGACGGAAGCCAACAGCGATCGCGGCGCGCCGTACGTCAACACGGCGCCGAAACCCGCGCCGATCACCGCGCCCCCGCCGCCGCCGCGGGTGGTCGCCAGCGCGGCCGCTCCCGCGCCGGTCGGCGCGCGTCCCGCGTCCACGCCCGAGCGCGCGCTGGCGCCGCGCGCACCGTCGCAGGATATCGATGCCCCGGTCGGTGGAGCGGCGGTGGCTGGCGTCAGCCCCGCCGAGGGCCATGTGCCTGGCATGACCGGGGTGTCGCCGACCGAGGCGCTGCCGCCCCTCGCGGGCGCGGGCACCGGGACAGGCGCCAAAGCCCCGGTTTCCAGTCCCTCCCGTGGCCCGGTTACCGCGCCCGTGGTCGGCAAACCCACCATCTATCTTCAGGTCGGCGCCTTCTCGGATGCCGCCAATGCCAACCGCGTCGCCGACCAGCTGAACAAGGCTGGCCTTGGCCCTGTCAGTGTGATCGAGACCGCCGTCGGCGGCCGCAGCGTGCGCCGGGTCCGGGTCGGGCCCATGGCTGACGTCGATACGGCCGACCGCGTGACGGACCAGATCGCTGGCATGGGTCTGCCCCGCCCCTCGGTCGCGGTAGACTGACCTTCTTTTTTTGTTGCATTTGACTGGACCGTTGAAACGATGAAGCTTCTGCCTCGCTCCCTGTTCGCTTTTGCCGCCGCCGCGCTCGTCGCGGGTGTCGCGGCGCAGCAGCCCCCCCGTCCGCCCGTCGTACCGCGCCCGGTGGTGCCCGAGGCGCCGGTGCCGCCGCCGCCGGACGTCGAGGGCAAGAGCTGGGTGCTGATGGACTACAACACCGGGCAGATCATCGCGTCGAAGGACATGGACGTGCAGCTGGAGCCGGCCTCGATCACCAAGATCATGACCGACTACGTCGTCTCGGCCGAGCTGGGCAACGGCAAGATCCACAACGAAGATCCGGTCACCATCAGTGAGAACGCCTGGCGCGGCGGCGGCGCCAGCACCGACGGCTCCACCAGCTTCCTCAAGCTCAACAGCCAGGTGAAGCTGAAAGACCTGCTCTACGGCATGATCATCCAGTCCGGTAACGACGCCGCCATCGCGCTGGCCGAACACACCGCGGGCTCGGAGCCGGCCTTCGCCAATCTGATGAACGCGTACGCCAAGCAGCTGGGCATGACGCATTCGCAGTTCCAGAACGCCTCCGGTTATCCGGTCGCCAACCACTACACCACCGCGCACGACATCGCGATCCTGTCCCGCGCGCTCATCCACGACTTCCCCGAGGACTACGCGATCTCGGCCGTCAAGGAGTTCGAGTGGAACGGCATCAAGCAGCACAACCGCAACCTGCTGCTGTGGCGCGATAACACCGTCGACGGTATCAAGACCGGTCACACCGCGGCGGCCGGCTACTGCCTGGCGGCGTCGGCCAAGCAGGGCGACGCCCGCATGATCGCCATCATCATGGGCGCCAACAGCGAGAAGGGCCGTGCGGACGCCGCGCTGGCGCTGCTCAACTACGGTTTCCGCTTCTTCGAGAGCCACAAGCTCTACGAAGCCAACAAGCCGCTGGCCACGCCCAAGCTGTGGAAGGGCGCCGAGAACACCATCCCGCTCGGTGTTGCCGAGGACGCGATGGTGTCGGTCAAGCGCGGCGACTACGACAAGCTCAAGGCCAACCTCGACATCCCCTCGACCCTGATCGCCCCGTTCAAGAAGGGCCAGCAGGTCGGCACGCTGCGCGTGACGCTCGACGGCCAGCCGGTGCTCACCGCGCCGCTCGTGGCCCTGAACGACGCGCCCGAAGGCGGCTTCTTCTCGCGCCTGTGGGACACGATCATGCTGTGGTTCCACAGCGACGGCGACAAGAAGTAAGAGGGCTCGGGCGATGAAGGAAATCGACTTCACTGACGCGCAGAAAGACGGCAAGGGCTTCCAGTTCCCGGGCGAGTTCGAGATCACCGCGATCGGCAACGCCAACGCGGGTCTGGACAAGCACGTGCCGGCCTTGCTCCACGGTGTCGGCCTCGAAGTACTGCACGAGACACTGTCGACCAAGCTGACCCCGGCCGGCAATTACCAGTCGGTGACGGTGAGCTTCGTCGCGCCGACGCGCGAGAAGTACCTCGAGGCGCATAGCACCTTGCGTGCGGACGAGAATATTCGCTTCACGATGTGATCCGGGCATGCCCCTGCAGGAGCGCGCGGGGCGCGCTCCTGCAGGGGGGGCTATCCTTGTTTAGCGCGGGCATCGCCCACAATTCCTCGGCATCCCCTCCGACCCCATCCTCATGACCCACCCCCTCAACGTCCGCCGGCTGGGGCGCGTCCCCTACGAATCCACCTGGAAGGCCATGAGCGCCTTCACCGACAACCGCACCGACGACACGGTCGACGAGCTGTGGCTGCTGGAGCACGACCCTGTCTTTACGCTGGGACAGGCCGGCAAGGAGGAGCACGTGCTGGCGGCGGGGGATATCCCGGTGGTCCGCGTGGATCGCGGCGGTCAGGTGACCTATCACGGGCCCGGCCAGATCGTGGCCTACCCGATGATCGACCTGCGCCGTGTCGGGGTGGGCGTGCGTGAGCTGGTCTGCCGCATCGAGCAGGCCATCATCGATACCCTGGGCGAATGGAACATCGGCGCCGAACGTCAGGAAGGCGCGCCCGGCGTCTACGTGGCTGGTGCCAAAGTGGCCGCCCTCGGCCTGCGCATCCGCCGCGGCTGCAGCTTCCACGGGCTGGCCTTCAACGTGGACATGGATCTCGAGCCCTACCACCGCATCAATCCCTGCGGGTACAAGGGTTTGGAAGTCACCCAGGTGCTAGACTTGGGCGGTCCGTCGCGGTTGGTGGACGTGGAAGACGTCCTGGTACAGGAATTCTGTAAGCAGTTCGGCTTCCATGCCGTCGCCGCCGACTCCACTCTCCCCGAACTCCCCGCCCGCGTCGCGGTCTGAGGACGTAGCCGTTATGAGCCAAACCTCCGCCACTCCCTCCCGCAGCATCCCTATCGCCGTCGTCGACAAGCCGGGCGAGAAGATGCTGGGCAATGACAAGATCGCGCTCAACCGTGCGGGCTTCGATACGAACGTGCCCGTTCTGCGCAAGCCGGGCTGGATCCGCGTCCGTCTGCCGCAGGGCAACGCCGTGCAGCAGCTGAAGGCGCGCCTGCGCGAAAACTCGCTGGTCACGGTCTGCGAGGAAGCCTCCTGCCCGAATATCCACGAGTGCTTCTCCAAGGGCACCGCCACGTTCATGATCCTCGGTGAGGTCTGCACCCGTCGCTGCTCGTTCTGCGATGTGGCCCACGGCCGCCCGCAGCCGCCTGACCCCCTGGAACCGGCGCGCCTGGCCGAGACCATCCGCGACATGCGCCTGAAGTACGTGGTGATCACCTCGGTGGACCGCGACGACCTGCGCGACGGCGGTGCCGAGCATTTCGCTTCGTGCATCCGTGCCGTGCGCCATGCCAGCCCCAACATCCGCATCGAGATCCTGACCCCGGATTTCCGCGGCAAGGGCCGGATGGAGCGCGCGCTCGAGGTCATGAAGGACTTCCCGCCGGACGTCTTCAACCACAATCTCGAGACCGTCCCGCACCTCTACCGCGAAGTGCGCCCGGGCGCGGATTATCAGTGGTCGCTGGACCTGCTCAAGCGCTTCAAAGCGCAGCATCCCGAAGTGCCGACCAAGTCCGGCATCATGCTGGGCCTGGGCGAAACGATGGAGCAGGTGCTCGAGACCATGCGCGATCTACGTAACCATGACGTGGACATGATCACCATCGGCCAGTACCTGCAGCCGACCGCGCATCACCATCCGGTGGTCCGTTACTGGACGCCGGACGAGTTCGAGGCGCTGCGCGTCGCGGGCGAAGAGATGGGCTTCGGCCATGTCGCTTCCGGCCCGTTAGTGCGATCCTCCTACCATGCCGACCTGATGGCTCACGCCGCCGGTGTCGTCGAATAAACGATTTGAAGCACTCCGAGGCTGCGACTACATGACCCTTCGTCCCGCGTTCGCTCTCCTGCTTGCCCTCTCGGCAGCAGGCGTCCAGGCCCAGACCGCCAAGCCGCAGCCGGACACAGCGCCCGCGACCAAGCCGGCCGCACCGCAGCCGAAGGACGCGTCGGAAGCTGCGACCTCGCCCGAGCCGCAGCGTAAGGAATCCACCCTGCCGCTGAAGGCCACGCCGGCCGAAGCGCAGGCCTCGCAGCTGTCGGCGCGCTTCCTCACGCGCTTCCACTATCAGGCCCAGCCGCTCGACGACGCTATGTCGGCCAAGATCTACAAGGCCTACATCGAGTCGCTCGACAGCGAGAAAGTCTTCTTCACGCAGGAAGATCTGGCCAAGTTCGAGCCGATGAAGACCCAGCTCGACGACGCCATCTGGAACCAGGACCTGACCGCGCCGTTCTCGGTGTTCAACCTGTACATCACGCGCGCGGTCGATCGCATGAACTACGCGCGCAGCCTGCTGGCCAAGGGCTTCGACTTCAGCGGCAACGAAAGCTTCAACTTCGACCGCAAGAAGGCCGCCGCCCCGAAGAACCAGGCCGAGCTCGACGACGTGTGGCGCAAGCGCACCATGAACGACTGGCTGCGCCTGAAGCTCGCCGGTAAGACCGACGACGAGATCCGCAAGACGCTCGATAAGCGCTATGCCACGTACATCTCGCGCGTGCGCCAGCTGGATAACGAGGACGCGACGCAGGCCTTCATGACCGCGTACGCCAACTCGACAGACCCGCACACCGATTACCTCGGCCCCCGCGCCGCGGACCAGTTCGACATCGCCATGCGTCTGTCGCTGGAAGGCATCGGCGCGGTGCTGCAGGCCCGCGACGACTACACCACCATCCGCGAGCTCGTCCCCGGCGGCCCGGCCATCAAGTCCGGCAAGATGAAGGCGGGCGACCGCATCGTCGCCATCGGTCAGGGCGAAACCGGTCCCATGGTCGATGTGGTCGGCTGGCGCCAGGACGACGTGGTCAAGCTGATCCGCGGCAAGAAGGACACCACCGTCCGCATCGAGATTCTTCCCGCCGATGCCGGCGTCGACGGCAAGCACAACGTCGTGACGCTCGTCCGGAAGAAGGTCACGATGGAAGAGCAGGCCGCGAAGTCCAAGGTCATCGACGTCAAGGACGGCGATGTCACGCGCAAGATCGGCGTGATCGACCTGCCCACGTTCTATCAGGACTTCGGCGCCCGCCGTAACGGCGACGCCAACTTCAAGAGCGCCACGCGCGACGTGTCCAAGCTGCTCACCGAGCTGAAGGCGCAGAAGGTGGACGGCATCATCATGGACCTGCGCAATAACGGCGGCGGTTCGCTGTCGGAAGCCACCGAGCTCACCGGTCTGTTCATCGACACCGGCCCGGTCGTGCAGGTGCGTGACGCGCGCGGCCAGATCGACGCGCAGGGCGACGACGTCCCGGGCATGTCGTGGGACGGCCCGATGGCGGTCATGGTCAACCGCGGTTCGGCGTCGGCCTCGGAAATTTTCGCGGCGGCCATCCAGGACTACGGCCGCGGCATCATCATCGGTGAGCCGACCTTCGGTAAGGGCACCGTGCAGAACCTGGTCGACCTCGACCGTTTCGGCAAGGCGCAGACCGGTGAAGACGCCAAGTACGGCGAGCTCAAGATGACGATCGCGGAATTCATCCGCATCAACGGCGACAGCACGCAGCTGCATGGCGTGACGCCGGACGTCCAGTTCCCGCAGAACGGCGATGCGAAGGAATTCGGTGAGTCGACCTATGACAATGCGCTGCCGTGGCGTCATATCGACCCGGCTGACTACAAGCCGGTCGCCGACCTCAAGCCGATCATCGGTCCGCTCAACCAGAAGCACGACGCACGCGTCGCCACCTCGCCCGCGTGGAAGCTGATGCTGGACGAACTCGCCCAGTACAAGAAGCTGCGTGACAAGACCGACATCTCGCTCAACTTCGCCGCCCGTCAGGCCGAGCGTAAGCAGTACGACGCGCTGCAGACCGACTTCCGCAATCGTCGCAAGGCGATCTTCGGTGGCGATGGCAGCGCGGCGGATCCGAACGACGACGACACCACCGGTGACGATGGCCTCAACGCCAACGAGCGCAGCCTGAAGTCGGAGATCAAGCAGGAAGCCGACGCGAAGAAGGCCAAGGACACGCCGCTGGACGAAGCCGCGCACATCGTCAGCGACGAAGTGGCGCTGATCAAGGCGGACCCGAAGGTCGCCGCCGAGGTGCTTCCGTACGGCGGCAGGAAGATCGACACCCCGCAGACGGCGCAGGTGCCGACCAAGCCGGCGGCTACCAGCACGCCGTAACGAAAAAGGCGCCGAAAGGCGCCTTTTTTGTGCCTGGAAACCACCTTTTCACTTCGTCGCTGCTAGCCTCGTCGCGCACTTTTCCACCGTCCAAAGGCAGCCCCATGAACGACTTCCTCGACCGTATCGGCGTCGATGCCGCCATGCGCACGCTCATCCTCTCGTACTCCGTACGCATCGGCCTTGCGCTCCTCCTGCTGGTCATCGGCTTCTGGCTCGCGGCACGCCTCGCCAACATCGGCCGTCGTGCACTCGAGCGCGCGCATGTCGATGTCACGCTGGCGCTGTTCCTGCGCAACGTCGTCTACGGCGTCCTGCTGGCGCTGCTCTTCATCCAGGTGCTCGGCACGGTCGGTATTCCCACCGCTTCCTTTATCGCGGCCATCGGCGCCGCCGGACTCGCCGTCGGCCTCGCGCTCACCAGTTCGCTGTCCAATCTCGCCTGGGGCGTGCTGCTGATTCTGTTCCGGCCGTTCCGCGTGGGTGATTACGTCACCGTCGGCGGCATCGATGGCACGGTGCAGAGCGTCAACCTGATGCACACCTATCTGATCACGCCGGACAACCGGGAAGCCGTGGTGCCGAACGCGAAGGTCGGCGGCGACGCGATCATCAACTACAACGTGCGTGGCACGCGTCGCTTCGAGTTCAAGGTCGGCATCGGCTACAGCGATGACATCGGCAAGGCGATGAAGGTGATCACCGATCTGTTCGATGCGGATCCGCGCATCCTCAAGGATCCGGCGCCGGGCGTCTGGACCGATGCGCTCGGCGACTCCAGCGTCAACCTCGTGATCCGCGCCTGGACGGCGGTGGCCGACATGCAGGGGGCGCAGACGAATCTGCTGCGTCGGATCAAGGAGCGCTTCGACGAGGAGGGGATCACCATTCCTTACCCGCAGAGCGAGATCCGGGTGATCGGCAATCCGGCGCCGGCGGCGGAAGGGCAGGGCAAGGTCGACGGCCCGGCTGCGAATCCGCTCAGTCCGTCGTAACTCCCAGTAAAAGCAGAAATTCATCCCAACGACCGTTTGAATCGTGGGAAAAGCTGCGTGAGGGATTACAATCGACCGGTTGCGCCGCAGCATAGGCGCCTGTCTTCCCCCGCCGGTGGGTTCGCCGCCCTCCGACGCCTGTTTTCTAGGAGGTTCCATGGCCGACGTCAAAGAAGCCCGCGTCCCCGATATTGGTGGTAGCGCGGTCCCCGTCATCGAAATCATGGTCAAGGTCGGCGATCGCGTCGAAAAGGACCAGAGCCTCGTGACGCTCGAATCCGACAAGGCCACGATGGAAGTGCCGGCGCCGTTCGCTGGCGTCATCAAGGAACTGAAGGTCAAGGTCGGCGACGAAGTCGACGAAGGCCACGTGATCGCCCTGGTCGAAGCCGAGGGCGATGCCCCGGCCGAAGCGCCCAGGGCTGACGCTCCCAAGGCAGATGCACCGAAGGCTGCCGCTCCGAAGGCCGACGAGGCCAAGGCCGCCGCGCCGGCTCCGGCTCCGGCCGCCGCCAAGGCGCCGTCCGCCTCGAAGTCGTCGGGCCCGGTCAACGTCACCGTCCCCGACATCGGTGGCAAGCCGGTGCCGATCATCGAGCTCATGGTCAAGGTCGGCGATACCGTCGAGAAAGATCAGAGCCTGATGACGCTCGAGTCGGACAAGGCCACGATGGACATCCCGGCCCCGGCCGCGGGCGTCATCAGGGAACTGAAGGTCAAGGTGGGCGACGAAGTGAACGACGGCGACCTGATCGCCGTGCTCGAAGGCGCCGGCGGCGAGTCCGCTGAAGCCGCCTCGGCCGACGCACAGCCCGCCGCTTCGACCGACAAGCCCGGTATCTCGGAAGCCCCGGCCGAAGCACCGAAGCGTGCCGTCGCCTCCGACGCCTCGACCTCGGAAGCCTCGAAGTCCGAACCCGCCGGTGGCACGCCGCGTACGCCGCCGGTGTCGTTCGACGCCAGCGTGATCATGCCGGGCAATGCCCCCTACGCCAGCCCCGCCGTGCGCGCATTCGCACGCGAGCTCGGTGTCGACGTCGCCCAGGTCAAGGGCAGCGGTCGCGGTGGCCGCATCCAGCGCGAAGACATCTCCGGCTACGTGAAGCAGGTGATGGCCTCGGGTGCGTCCCCGTCGAAGGGCGGCGCGGTCGCCGGTGGCAATGGCCTCAGCCTGCTGCCGTGGCCGAAGGTCGACTTCTCGAAGTTCGGCGACATCGAAGAAAAGCCGCTCGGCCGCATTCCGAAGATCTCCGCCGCGAACCTCGCCCGCAACTGGGCGATGATTCCGCACGTCACGCAGTTCGAAGACGCGGACATCACGGAGCTCGAAGCCTTCCGCAAGAAGCTCGGCGAAGAGAACAAGGACCTCAAGGTCACCCCGCTGGTCTTCCAGATCAAGGCGGTGGTCGCGGCGCTGAAGAAATTCCCCACGTTCAACGCGTCGCTCGATGCGGCCGGTGAAGTGCTGACGCTCAAGAAGTACTACAACGTCGGTATCGCCGTGGACACGCCGGACGGCCTCGTCGTCCCGGTCATCCGCGACGCCGACAAGAAGGGTCTGCTCGAGCTCGCCGCGGAACTGGGTGAGATCTCGAAGAAGGCACGCGACAAGAAGCTTACCGCCGCCGACATGTCGGGTGGCTGCTTCTCGATTTCCTCGCTCGGCGGCATCGGCGGTACGGCGTTCACGCCGATCGTCAACGCGCCGGAAGTGGCGATCCTGGGCGTTTCCAAGGCGGCGATGAAGCCGGTGTGGAACGGCAAGGAATTCGCGCCGCGCCTGATCCTGCCGCTGTCGCTGTCATACGATCACCGCGTTATCGACGGCGCCCTGGCCGCACGCTTCGCCGTGTATCTCGCCCAGCAGCTCGGCGACATCCGTCGCCTGTTGCTCTGACCGGAGACGACACGCATGGCTAACACGATCGAACTGAAAGTCCCCGATCTCGGCGGCTCGCACGATGTGCCGGTGATCGAGATCCTGGTGAAGGTCGGCGACACCGTCGCCAAGGACCAGAGCCTGGTCACGCTCGAATCCGACAAGGCCACGATGGACGTGCCCGCCTCGCAGGCTGGCAAGATCGTCGAGATCAAGGTCAAGATCGGTGACGAACTCAACGACGGCAGCGTGATCGCCCTCATCGAAGCGGAAGGCGCCGATGCGCCGGTCGCGGAGAAGGCCGTCGGCCAGTCGACGGTGAAGGACGCGCCCGCCGCTCCCACCCCGTCGCCCGCGCCGGCACCGCCGAAGCCGGCCACTCCGGTCGCCGCGCCCGCCGCCGCGTCGTCGTCCGCTTCGTCCGTCAAGGCCGCGGCCGATACCGGTCGCAAGGCCGACATCGAATGCCAGCTGGTCGTCCTCGGCTCCGGTCCGGGCGGCTATACGGCCGCGTTCCGCGGCGCCGACGTCGGCCTCGACGTGGTGCTGGTCGAGCGTTACGAGTCGCTCGGTGGCGTCTGCCTCAACGTCGGCTGCATCCCGTCGAAGGCGCTGCTGCACGCGGCCGCCGTCATCGACGAAGCCGCCGCCATCGAAGCGCACGGTATCGCCTTCGGCAAGCCGACCATCGACCTGGACAAGCTGCGCTCGTTCAAGGAGAAGGTCGTCGGCAAGCTCACCGGCGGTCTCGCTCAGATGGCCAAGGCGCGCAAGGTGCGTACCGTCACCGGCGTCGGCACGTTCATCTCGCCCAACGAGATGGAAGTCGTCACGGCGGAAGGCACGAAGCTGATCCGCTTCGAGAACGCCATCATCGCCGCGGGCTCGCAGTCGGTGAAACTGCCTTCGTTCCCGTGGGACGACGAGCGCGTCATCGACTCGACCGGCGCGCTCGAACTGCGCGACGTGCCGAAGAAGATGCTGGTCGTCGGCGGTGGCATCATCGGCCTGGAAATGGCCACGGTGTACGCGGGTCTCGGCTCGGAAGTCACCGTCGTCGAGCTCGCCGACCAGCTGATGCCGGGCGCCGACCTTGATCTGGTCAAACCGCTGCAGGGCCGCATCGCCAAGCGTTACAAGGGCATCCATCTGAAGACCAAGGTCGTCGCGGCCAAGGCCACCAAGAAGGGTATCGAGATCACCTTCGAAGGTGACAGCATCCCCGAAACCACGGTGTACGACCGCGTTCTCGTTTCGGTGGGCCGCTCGCCCAACGGCAACAAGATCGGTGCGGACAAGGCCGGCGTGGAAGTCAGCGATCGCGGCTTCATCCCCGTCGACCGCCAGATGCGCACCAACGTGAAGCACATCTTCGCCATCGGCGACCTCGTCGGTCAGCCTATGCTGGCGCACAAGGCCACGCACGAAGCCAAGGTCGCGGCGGAAGCGGCCGCCGGTCAGAAGAGCTTCTTCGACGCTCGCGTGATCCCGTCGGTGGCCTACACCGATCCGGAAATCGCCTGGGTCGGCGTGACCGAGCGCGAAGCGAAGGAAAAGGGCCTCAAGGTCGGCGTGGGCAAGTTCCCGTGGGCGGCCTCGGGCCGTGCCATCGGTATCGACCGCACCGAGGGTTTCACCAAGCTGATCTTCGACGAAGAGACGCATCGCATCGTCGGTGCCGGCATCGTCGGCCCGCACGCGGGCGACCTCATCTCCGAACTCGCCCTGGCGATCGAGATGGGTGCCGAAGCCGGTGACATCGGCCGCACCGTTCACCCGCACCCCACGCTCGGCGAGTCCGTCGGCATGGCGGCCGAGGTGTACGAGGGCACGATCACCGACCTGTATATCCCGAAGAAGAAATAAGCCCCGCAAAAGGCGCGCTCCTGATGTAGGAGCGCGCCCCGCGCGCGACATGTAAGAGCGCGCCCCGCGCGCGACCCCAACCCTCAACTCCCCACCCAGATCGCATCCCAGTACGGATAGTCCCCAACGCGCCGCACCAGCCCCGCGCGAATCGGATTGGCCACGACATACCGCGCCATGGCTTTCAGATCGTCTTCCTTGCGAAGCGCACGATCATGAAAGGCCCGCTGCCAGACGGGCGACTCCCGCCCTGTCTTTCGAAGCGCCCTGGTGACCCGCGACTTCATCTTCCCTATCGTTTTCGACAGATCGGCGTCCTCCCCAAGCTGGATGATTCCGTGCCAGTGGTCCGGCATCAGGACCCATGCGAGGCATTCCGCATTTAGCCAGGTCTTCGGGGAATGAATGGCGCGGGCTGCCATACGAGCCGTAACGTGATCGCGGAACAGCGGTGCGCGATTCCACACCACCGTTGTAACCAGATAGATCCGGCCGGCTTCTGAAAAACGACCGATGCGAAGAGCGGAGTGTCCGGAAGAAATCGTCATCCGCTAATCCTGGTTCACCGCGCGGCGACTCCGGTATCCACCCGACCCTCGTCACCTTGTAGGAGCGCGCCCCGCGCGCGACACCCGTTCGCCGTCCCGCCATGACATCCGCCGAACCCAGGTCGCGCGCAGGGCGCGCTCCTACAGTGGTCTCGGTGTGCCGGTTATGGCATCGTCACCCGATGCCAGCACCTCAGCCAGCTCACTATCTCCGCCGTCTCGGTATCTGGGATGCCGCGATGATCGTTATCGGCGGTGTCATCGGGGCGGGTATCTTCCGCACGCCGGCCACCGTCGCGCAGCTGACCAGCTCGGGCACGGAGGTGATTCTCCTCTGGACGCTGGGCGGCCTGCTTACCCTTGCAGGTGTCCTCTGTTACGCCGAGCTCGGCGCGCGTCGTCCGCAAGCGGGCGGTACCTACGTCTATCTGCGCGAAGCCTTCGGCCAGCTGCCAGCCTTCCTGTTCGGCTGGACGATGGCGCTGATCAATTACCCGGGCAGCGTGGCCGCCGTGGCGACGACGTTCGCCGACTACGCGTGCCGCGCCACCGGTCTGCCGCACGAGTGGGTCAAGCCGCTCGCCGTCGGCGCCATCAGCTTCATCGTCGCGGTGAATCTGTTCGGTATCCGCGCCGGCGCATGGGTGCAGAACATCTTCACCGTGCTGAAGCTCGGCGCGGTGTCGTTGCTGATCGTCGTCGGTATCTTCCTCGCGCAGGGCCATCTCGGCGCGGCGTTCGCTACCGATCCGACACACGACGTGCCGGCAAGCACGGTGATCGGCGCGATTCTTCCGGCGCTGTTCGCGTACGGCGGCTTCCATTACCTGAACGACCTCGCCGGTGAAGTACGCGAACCGCAGCGCACGCTTCCACGCGCGCTGGGTCTCGGCATGCTCGCCGTCGTCGTCTGCTACGTGCTGGTCAACATCGCCTACATGGCGGGCCTTGGTCACGCCGGCCTCGCCGCAAGCACGGCGCCGGCGGCGGATCTCATGCGTCGCGTGTTCGGCGAATCCGGCGCGACGATCATCGCCGTCGGTATCGCCTGCTCGACGTTCGGTTATTGCAGCATCGCGATCGCCGGTGGTGCGCGCGTGCTGCAGGTGATGAGCGCCGACGGCATGTTCTTCAAGCCGATCGCGCGTATCGACGCGAAGACCGGCGCGCCGCAGTTCGCGCTCGTGGCACTGGGTGGCTGGGCGATCGTGCTGATTCTCTCGGGCAGCTTCAAGGCACTGCTGAACTACACGACCGTGGGCGAATGGTTGTCGCATGCGTTCGGTATCGCGACCATCTTCTGGTATCGCAAAAAGCTGCGCGACGAGCCATCGCCGTACCTGGTGCCGGGTTATCCGGTGCTGCCGCTGGTGTTCACCGTCACGGTGCTGTGCGTGATTGCCGCGACGGCGATCACGGAGCCGGGCGATGCGGGCATGAGTCTGGTGATCATTGCGATCGGCGTGCCGGTTTACTATCTGTGGCGGAAGCGGCTGGGCAAGGTGGGGTGAGTCCCCGTTCATGCCCGGCGTGGCAGATTCCGGGCATGCGTACTTACCTTCCCCTCGCACTGCTATCCCTCAGCGTCTCCGCCCACGCGGCGACCGTCGATCTCGTCCATCCGGCCGATGCCGCCCGCGTCACGACGCGTGACGCCACGCTCGACCCCACCGTGCGCAAGGCCGCCGACGGCGGTGAACTCGTCGCGGTCACCTTCAAACCCTCCGCGTCGCCGTCGCTGATCCTCGCGCCGAAGCAGGGCACCTGGGCCTGGCAGCCGGATGGCACGATGCGCCTGCGTGTGCAGAACGGCATGCCCTGGCCGGTGACGTTGATCGTCGATGTGGCTTCCGGCGACAAGCACCTGAAGACGGTGGTCGGCGTCCCTCCCGGTCCGCCGCAGACGCTGTCGGTGTCGCTGAAGGCGACGTCGCCGCGAGCGTTCGGGATGCAGGTCGGGCCGCCGATGCCGTTTGATGACGGTAAGGAGAAGCGTCTCGTCGCGACGGCGGTGGATGGTGCCGTCGATGCCAACGCGGTGACGTCGGTGACGTTGTCGATGCCGCAGCCGGGCGCGGCGCAGACCGTGTTGTTCGGAAAGCTGGATACCGTGGCGGGCGAGGGCGATCTGCGTGCGGCGTATACCGGGGTGGTGGATCGGTATGGGCAGTACACGCGTGGGACGTGGCCGGAGAAGATCGATAGCGATGAAGGCCTGAAGAACGCCGCCAATCGCCGACAGAGCTGGCTCCCACCGGTGGCGGCAGGTGGCAAAGCTGCGGCACCGGGTCTGGACCAGTTTGGTGGACGGACGGATCTGCCGGCGTTACAGGCAACCGGGTTCTTTCATGCGCAGAAGCAGGGCGAGCGCTGGTGGCTGGTGACGCCGGAAGGGCATGCGTTTTTCTCGCTGGGCGTCAACGCGGTGAATCTCACCGATGCGCGTACCTATGTGCAGGGACGCGAGTTCATGTTTGCCGACACGTCCGGGGCGAGCGGCAGGTTCGGAGGCGTATCGGACAGTCGGAGCGATCAGGGCTCGCAGCGCGACAACGGCATGAATCACGGGCGCTGGTGGGACATCTATTCGCAGAACGTGTCGCGGACGCTCGGTAACGATTTCGCGGCGGCGTGGCGTAAGCGCAGCGTCGACCGGCTGAAGAGCTGGCGCTTCAACACGCTGGGCAACTGGAGCGATCCGGCGTTCGCCCGCGATCACCGTATCGCCTACACCGTGCCGGTGATCATCAAGGGCGACTTCAACACGGTGAGCACCGGTTACGACTACTGGGGTCGCATGCCCGATCCGTTCGATCCGCGCTTTGCCGCGGCGGCAACGACGGCGGTCGCCAATGCGAGCAAGGGTGTCAAAGACGACCCATGGTTGCTCGGCTACTTCGCGGATAACGAACTCGCCTGGGCGGGGCAGGGCCCGCAGGGTCGCTGGGCGTTGGCTGTGGGCTCACTCGTGCAGGGGCCAGAGAGCCCGGCCAAGCAGGCGTTTCTCGCCTACCTGAAAAAGACGCACGGCGATGCCGCGACGTTCGCGAAGGCCTGGGGCGTGGACGTGCATTCGTGGGACCAGGTGGCGGCCAGGGGCTTCAAGGCACCGGATCCCAGCGAAGCGCATCCTGCGGTCGCCGCCGATTACATCGCTTTCCTGAAGCTGTATGCCGACCAGTACTTCCGCACGGTGGCGCAGACGTTGAAGAAAGCCGATCCGCATCACCTTTTCCTCGGCGGACGTCTGGCCGTCCGAACGCCTGAGACCGAGCAGGCCAGTGCGGCCTATGCGGACGTCACCAGCATCAATACGTACACCGACGTGCCCGAGCACGGCTTCGACGTCGCCGCCTTCCGCAAGATGGACAAGCCGGTGATGATCACGGAGTTCCATTTCGGCTCGGCCGACCGGGGGCCGTTCGGGAACGGAGTCGCCGCCGTCGGCAGCGAGGAGGAGCGCGGCAAGGCTTACGCGCGTTTCGTCGACGCGGCGGTCGCGTCAGGCGTCGTGGTCGGCACCCACTGGTTCCAGTACGTCGACCAGCCCGTGACCGGTCGCATTCTCGATGGCGAAAACTCGCATATCGGGCTGGTCGGCATCACCGACATCCCGTTCGACGGCTTCACGCATGCCGTCACCGTCGCCAATGCGCGCGCAGGCGGTGGATCAGGCGGCGTGCGCTAGGGGCGGGCCGCGGCGCGACCCGCAGGTCACGTCGCGACCGAGGGCGAACGCGATCGGCTCGGCGATACCGACCAGCGTGCTCAGTGCGACGTTCTGGTTGACCGCGTAACTCATGGAAAACGCGATGCTGAAATGCGTCGCTGCATATTTGATGGTGCGGGCCATGGCCACGTCCTCAATGGGAATGAATCTCATTATGGGGATCGCGGAACACAAGTCCAAGTGATCGTTAAGATGATTCCAATAGGTTTTCCCTATCGATGAATCGCCATCGCCACGACGATCGTCACCACCATCAGGATCGCGACCGTCATGCAGGCGCTGGTCGGTTTGACCCGTCGGGCATCGACCCGGGGCACCAGCCGCCAGATGAGAAACGCGCCCAGCAGCATGTCCAGCACCAGCCAGCCGCGAACCCAGGCCAGTTCCAGCAGCGAGGCATCGATCGGCTGCCCGTGCCGGGTGATCAGCAGTACCGTGCCGCCCAGGCCCAACGCCACCAGCAGCCAGATCAGCATGGCCAGATACGTGCGGTTGAACACCACGGGGGTGCGCTCCAGCCAGCGCAGGACGGACCAGCCGATCACGGCGGGGACCACCGCGCCCACGCTGGCATACAACACCAGCCAGATCGCGGCGGAAAGCAGGGTCAGGATCGTCTGGGTCACCGGACAGCCCGCATCAGTAGGGAGCGCCGAAGCGACTGAGCGCCTTGCTCATCAGCCACGCCGGGCCGATCAGGAGGTACTGCAGGTCGGTGAGGAAGGAGGGACGTCGCCCTTCGATCCGGTGCCCGATGAACTGGCCGATCCAGGCAACGACGAAGACGGTGATGGCCGACCAGAGCAGGCCGCTCGTGCCGATGTTCCGGTAGAGCGAGTCGGTGACCAGGGCGAGGATGATGAAAGCACCCGCCATGGCGATGCCGATCTTTCGCGAGAGGCGATAGAAGTAGAAGCAGAAGGCCAGGAACATCGCCAGCACCGCCCAGAGGCCCGGGCGACCGAGCCACCCGGGGACGGGAATGAGCCAGAACAGCGCGACCACCGTCCAGGTGATCGCCGGCACGCAGATCCAGTGGATCAGCTGGTTGGTCTCGTTCTGGTGGTCCCGGCTGTAGTTGCCGAACCAGGTGGCTGCATCGCGCATGAGTGGCCCTGTGAAGCGTTAAGCGTCAAGCGCGAGAGTTGACCGTTGGGCAACGCGCGTCAATCGTGCGTTGCGGCAAGAGTGATCGTGCGTTGCGGCGAGAGCGATCGTACGTTGCGGCGAGAGCGATCGTACGTTGCGGCGAGAGCGATCGTACGTTGCGGCGAGAGCGATCGCCGGCAGGGCCGGCTCCTACACGTCTGCCGTGGCCTGGAAGCCCCCCCCCAGATCTGCCGTGGCCTGTACGACACCGCAGACATGTAGGAGCCAGCCTTGCTGGCGACCCCCACCCGCCTCAGTCCAACCGAATCCCAGCCAGCTTATCCAGCGCCTCGGCATATTTCGACGCCGTCCGCTCGATCACGTCGGCGGGCACTTTCGGCGCCGGCGGCGACTTGTTCCAGCCCAGCTCTTCCAGATAATCGCGGACGAACTGCTTGTCGTAGCTCGGCGGGCTGATGCCGACCTGATACTCGTCAGCCGGCCAGAAACGGGAGGAGTCCGGGGTCAGCATCTCGTCCATCACGTGCAGCACGCCGTGCTCGTCCGTGCCGAATTCCAGTTTGGTGTCGGCGATGATCACGCCACGCTCGGCGGCGTAGGCCGCGGCGAAGGTATAGATCTCCAGGGTGGCCTTGCGTACGGCGTTGGCCAGCTCCTCGCCGACCGCGTCGACGACCACGTCGAAGCTGACGTTCTCGTCGTGATCGCCTACCGCCGCCTTGGTCGACGGGGTGAAGATCGGCTCGGGCAGCTTCTGCGCCTGATCGAGGCCTTCCGGCAGCCTGATCCCGCAGATGTCGCCGGTCTGCTGATACGACTTCCAGCCGGAGCCGATGATGTAACCACGGGCGATGGCCTCGACCGGCACCGGCTTCAGCCGCTTGGTGATCACCGCGCGTTTCGCATAGAGCGCGGGATCCACGCCGGCCGGCAGCACCGAGGCCACGTCCTCACCGGTGAGGTGGTTCGGCATGAGATGTTTCGTCTTCTCGAACCAGAAGTTGGAGATCTGGGTCAGCATTTCGCCCTTGCCCGGAATCGGATCGGGGAGCACCACGTCGAAGGCCGACAGCCGATCGGTCGCCACCATCAGCAGGCGGTTGCCGGGCAGGGCGTACACGTCACGCACCTTGCCGCGATGGATGAGCTCCAGGCCCGGCAGGTCGGATTGCGAGAGGGTGGTCGGCACGGGGTGACTCCGATGAGGGGCGGTTCGAAGTCGGTCATTGTACCGGGGGTAGGGTGTGGCTCCCACCGGGGTGAGGGATTTCGCGCGCGGTGCGCGCGCCTGCGCGCAGGCGGACGTGGTCCGCCTGCTAGAATTCGGGGTTACTGCCCCCATTGCCCTGCCATGCGATTTCTATTGACCGCGGCGCTTGCCCTGGCCCTCTCCGCCCCCGTCCTCGCCGCACCGCCTGTGAAGCCGGCGCGCCTGGGCCTGTGTGCGGCGTGCCACGGGGAAGACGGCATGGCGCGGATCCCCGGCGCGCCCAATCTGGCCGGGCAGAAGCTCGACTACCTGCGCGAAGCCTTGCGCCAGTACCGTGACGGTCGCCGCGATATCCCCGTGATGCGCGCGGCGACGGGCCCTCTCACCGACGCGGAAGTCGACCAGCTGGCCCAGTGGTTCGCCGCACAGACCCCCACCAGGGCCGCTCCATGAATTTCACCGGCACTCTTATCGGCGCAGTCCTGGGCATGTGGGCGACCCACAACCTGCTCGGCGCCCTCATCGGCGGCGCGCTCGGCTTCATGTTCGATGCCAGTCGCCAGCAGCAACGTCGCCGTACGCCCGCACAGGGTGGCTACATCGCACCGCTGTTCGCGCTGATCGGCGCGGTGGCCAAGGCCGACGGACGGATTTCCGAAGCGGAAATCGCCATCGCCGAACGGCTGATGGTGCGCATGAACCTCGATCAGGAGCAGCGTCGCCAGGCCATCGACGCGTTCAACGAGGGCAAGCAACCCGAGTTCAACGCGACCGAAGTCATCGACGAGCTGCGTCAGTGGGTCGGTCATCGTCGCGACCACGCGTTCCCCGTGATCGACGTGGTCATCGAGACGGTGCTCGCCGAGGGTGGCAATCCGTCGACCGAAAAGATGGGCATCCTGCGCCAGCTGGCTTTCGCGCTGCGGGTAAGCGACATGGAGCTCATGGCGCTGATGGCGATGAAGGGCTATGCGTGGAACGCCACCGGCGGCGGCCGCTCGTACGGTGGCGGGCAGGGTGGCGGTGGTTACGTGCCGCCGCAGCGGAATACCGCCGGTCCGGACCCCTACGCGGTCCTCGGCATCCAGCGCGGCGCCGACGATCGCGCGATCAAGCGGGCCTATCGCAAGCTGATTTCCGAGCATCACCCGGATCGCCTGGGCGACCTGCCGGACGACATGCGTCGCCGGGCGGAAGCGCGGGCCAGCGAGATCAATGCGGCCTACGAGCGGATCAAGGCGGAGAAGGGGTTTAAATGATGACGCGAAGCGCCATCATGTAGGAGCGCGCCTCGCGCGCGACCTTCCGTAATACCGCGACAAAACGCGTCATCCCCGAACGGCTAACGGTACCCATCATGTCCAGGCAATCACCCGTCATCGCCCCCTCCATCCTCTCGGCCGACTTCGCCCGCCTGGGTGAGGACACCCGCAAGGTGCTCGATGCCGGCGCGCAATGGGTGCACTTCGACGTGATGGACAACCACTATGTGCCCAACCTCACGATCGGGCCGATGGTGTTGAAGGCGCTGCGCGATTACGGCATCACCGAGCACATCGACGTGCACCTGATGGTCAAGCCGGTGGATCGCATCGTCCCGGACTTCGCCAAGGCCGGCGCACGCAGCATCAGCTTCCATCCGGAGGCCAGCGAGCATGTGGATCGCACCATCCAGCTGATCCAGGGCGAGGGCTGTGAGGCCGGCCTCGTGTTCAATCCGGCCACACCGCTGAACTGGCTCGACTACGTGATCGACAAGATCGACATGATCCTGATCATGTCGGTGAATCCCGGCTTCGGCGGTCAGAAATTTATCCCTGGCGCCCTGGACAAGATCCGTCATGTGCGTGAGCGCATCGACGCCAGCGGCCGCAGCATCCGTCTGGAAGTGGATGGCGGCGTCAATGCCGACAACATCGGCCAGATCGCGGCGGCGGGTGCCGACACGTTCGTCGCCGGCTCGGCGATCTTCAATGCGCCGGATTACGCCGATGTGATCCGTCGGATGCATGCGGCGATCGGCGGCTAAACAAGTTTTCACGAGACAATAGCGAACTGCGTAGTATTGTAATCTCCAGTTCTCGGGGTGAGAGCCTACTGGAGGATGCGCACATGAAGTCGTTGTCCGTATTAGCCCTCACCGCGATGCTCGTCGCTCCCGCCGCTTTTGGCGCCGAGCGACCCCAGCCGCTCCCCGATCAGAAAGACATCGTCGCCAAGTCGCTGCTGCCGTGCCCCGGCGGTCTCGAGCGCTTTCTTCCCGGCGATTACTATTTCTGTTCCGCCGCCCGCAATTACTGGTCCGGCCATCCCGGTCTCGCACGCGAAAGCCTGAAAAACGCGGCACAGTGGGCAAGCAAGCCGGCGCAATACGCGCTCGGCATCATGTATTTCAATGGCGACCGGGCGGAAAAGAATCGTCCGCTGGGTCTTGCCTGGCTGGCGCTCGCCGCCGAGCGGCACGATCCCGCTTACGAACCGGCCTTCATCTCGGCTTACAAAGAGGTGTCGCCGGAAGAGCTGGCGCAGGCCAACGCCTATTGGCAGGACCTGAAGAAGACTTACGGCGATCCGGTGGCCGCCCCGCGTGCCGAAAAACGCTTCGACCGCGAATACGCCCAGATCGCGTGGGCCGTCAACTTCGGCGGAAGCATTTTTGTCGACGGTGTGACGGTTCCCTATAACGACGCGATGGCGAACGACCTGCCGTTGCAGAGTGGGTTTACGCTGGGCCGCATGCTGCAATCGCAGAAGGCCATGTACTTCTACGGTTACGATAGCCACGTCTTCGTGGGTGACGCCGAGCTGGTGCCGATCAGTCAGGTCGCGTCTCGCAAGGACGACTGACGCTTGGGGACACCCGTGCACGTCACGGGTCAAGGTGTGTTTAACGGACTAACTTCCATGGCTGCCGGGGAGGCAGGTGCATGAAAATCTTTCGGACTCTTTCTTTCGTTCTCATGGCGACCGTATCGGTCGGTGCTTCGGCGATGGCGAATACCGCTCAGCCTGCGGATCCCCGGGCCCTGTTGCGCAAGGTCAACGCGTACTGCCCTGGCGGCATCGAGCGCATCCTGCCCGGCGAGTACTACTTCTGCGCCGCCGCTCGCGACTTCGGTAAGAACCACGATGCCCGGGCCCGCGAACGTCTTCGCGATGCCGCTTACTGGGCGAGCAAGCCGGCGCAGTACGTGCTCGGGCTGATGTACTTCAACGGCGACGATGGCCCGATCAATCGTCCGTTGGGCGTGGCCTGGCTGGCACTCGCATCGGAACGCCACGATCCGCGCTTCGAGCCGGCGTTCGCCAAAGCCTACCTGCAGCTGTCGCCTGCGGAGAAAACCCAGGCGGATGCCTACTGGGTCGACATGCGCGAAAAGTACGGTGACAGGACCGCGGGGACGCGCGCGCACCGGATCTATCTGGCCGAGATGCGTAATCTGCAAGCCGCCTTGATGTTCGGCGGTTCCGTCTTCATCGATGGCATTGCCCCTCCGAATGGCGATTCGGTCGGTTCGTTCAATGGTCCGGGTGGCGCGCGCGCTTCCAGCGTGGGTAGCGGATCCACGGGTTTCACAATCCAACGTCTGATCGGAAAATCAGGCGATGACTTCTTCCGGGGCCTCAACGGGACGGTCACCGTCGGCGATGCCGAAATGGTGCCGCTGGGCAACGTCGTGACGAAGGCGTCGCCGAAGGCCGACTGAGGCCATGAAAAAGCTCCCCCGTCCGGTGCCGGATGGGGGAGTGAAGGAAGCTCCGGCAGGAGCGTCGGGGGAAAGGGTCAGTGCAGGCCGAACAACACGCCGAGCAGCAGAGCGCCCAGCGCGAGGGTGACGCGCAGGGGCTCGAAGTCGCGTTCGAGTTCGGTGTTGTCAGCGTCGGGTTTGGTCATCGTCGGTTCTCCTCGGCGCCGGTCGGCGCGCCGTCATGCCTAGTTGAATGCCGCACGCGGCGGGCGAGGCGTCCCATAAGGGGCAATCCGCGGATGGTTTATGGCAAAGCGAAGGCAAAGACTTCGTGCACGGCGGTTCGCGGCGATGTATAGGGCGAAACGCGGGCAATCGCGGCGCAGGCCTTGCGCCCGCCGGTCCCCCATAGCACCCTGCGCACGCCGATCCTCCACACGGAATGCCCATGGCCCGCAGCATCGCCATCGTCGAAGACGAACCCCTCATCCGCGCCAACTACGTAGAAGCCCTCAACCGCTTCGGTTACGAGGCCCGCGGCTACGGCTCACGCCGCGATGCGTCGACGGCCTTCGCCATGCGTCTGCCGGAACTGGTCATCATCGACATCGGCCTGGGCGACGAGCCGGAAGGCGGTTTCGATCTTTGCCGCGAGCTCCGCGCCAAATCGGCCACGCTGCCGATCATCTTCCTGACCGCACGTGACTCCGACTTCGACGTCATCTCCGGGCTGCGTCTGGGCGCCGACGACTATCTGTCCAAAGACACGAGCCTGCACCAGCTGGCCGCCCGCATCGCGGCGTTGTTCCGCCGCATCGAATCGCTCAAGGCCCCCGCCGCGAGCGAAACCGTGATCGAACACGGTTCGCTGAAGCTCGAGTCCGAGCGCATGCGCGTCCTGTGGAACGGCATCGAGATTCCGCTCACGGTGACCGAGTTCTGGATGGTGCACACGCTGGTGCGGTTCCCGGGTCACGTGAAGAATCGCGATCAGCTGATGCGTGAAGCGGAGCTCGTCGTGGACGATGCGACGATCACCTCGCATATCAAGCGCATCCGCAAGAAGTTCATCGCGCTGGCACCCGAGTTCGATGCGATCGAAACGGTGCACGGGGTCGGGTATCGCTGGACGCCGTGAGCCTCCGCCAGAAACTCCTCCTTGTCGCCCTCTGCACCCTGGCCCTTCCGGTCGCCGGGTGGCTCTACGTACGTCAGATGGAGACACTGCTCCGCGAAGGCCAGGCCCAGGCACTGGTGGCCAGCGCGCGAGCCATGGCCCGCAGCCTCGTCGTGGTCGATGCACCGTTGCCGCCGGCGGGGCCGGCCTGGTTCCTCCAGCGCGCCAACGTGCCGATCACCATCGACGGTTATGCCGACGACTGGGCCTCGCTCAGCCCCTGGGCGCAGCCTTTCGGCAAAAACTCCCGGGTGATGCTGGCCGAGGACGACCACTGGGTCTATTTCTACATCGACGTGCGGGCGACGCATCGCCGTCGCGCCGACGCGGCCGACCGCCTAGCGCTCAACGCCGATCACCTCATCGTCTCCATCGCCAGCGGCGACGATAGCCAGCGCTACCTGATGGCCAGCGCCGCGCCCGGCGCGACGACGGCCATCGCACTGGATGCCGATGCGGGCGTGTTGCCCGATCGCATCAACGCGCAGTGGCAGGAAGACGGCAGCGGTTTCCGCGCGGAGTTCCGGCTGCCTCGCGGCCTGCGCCTCGATCGCTTCGGTCTCGGCGTTCATGTGGCCGCGGACGGTGATCCCGATCCACTGACCGCCGACAACCGGCCGCTGATCGATTTCTCCGCGCCGCTGTCGCAGGAAGTGGCGCGTCTGGCGCCGGACGGTGTTCGCGTACGTATTCTCTCGCCCGACGCGTGGCTTGTCGCACAGAGCGGCAAGCTCGCGCTGCCGGACCTGCCCGCGGGCGATCGTCCGGGTTGGTTCGCTTCGCTGGTCTATCGCTCGCTGCTGGCGACCCGTCTGGATAGTGACAGCGCGTGGGCCGAAGACGCTCCACGTATCGACCTGCCGGAAGTGCGCGAAGCCATGCAAGGCAAAACCGCCACCGCGTGGCGCGCGGGTGAGGCGCGTGGGAGTGTCGTACTCGCCGCCGCCATGCCGATCCAGATGCAAGGCAAGTCCCACGGCGTGGTGCTGCTCGAACAACCCAGTCGCGCGGTGCCGCTGCTGGCGAACCGCGCGCTGTTCGGTCTGCTGCTGACGAGCTTCGCCGTGCTGCTGGTCGCTGGCGGCGTGCTGCTGTTGTTCGCGACGCGACTGACCATTCGCCTGCGTCGTCTGCGCAACGCCGCCGAGCGTGCGCAGGCCAACGATGGTCGTCTGGATGGCCCATTCCCTCTGACCGATGCCACCGACGAACTCGGTGACCTCGCGCGCAGCTTCGAGCGGCTCTTCGAAGTGGTGGGCGGCTACACCGATTACCTGCGGACGCTGGCATCCAAGCTCTCGCACGAACTCAACACCCCGCTGGCCATCGTCAAATCGTCGCTGGATAATCTCGATCACGCAGGACTGCCGCCGGAAGCCGCGCCTTATCTGGCCCGTGCGCGTGACGGCGTGGCACGTCTCGGCCAGCTGGTGCGAGCGATGAGCGAAGCAAGCCGCATGGAGCGCGCCATCGCATCGGCGGAAGCCGAGGACGTCGACCTCGCCGACATCGTGCGCGGCTGCGCCGAGGGCTACCGCGCACTGGCAGGCGATCGCCGCCTCGACGCCGAACTGCCTCCCACGCCGGTCCCGATGCATTGCTCGCCCGAGCTGATCGCGCAGGCGCTGGACAAGCTGTTCGACAACGCGTTGTCGTTCACGCCACCCGGCGGATGGTTGCGCATCGCCCTGACGTCGACCGTCGACGGCGCGGACATCGAGCTGTCCAACGAAGGGCCGCCGCTGCCCGCGGCGATGCAGGGGCGTCTGTTCGATTCGCTGGTCAGTCTGCGCGACAAGGCGACGCCCGGTGACGCGCCGCATCTTGGCCTCGGCCTCTACGTCGTGCGGCTGGTCGCCGAGCGCCATCAGGGGAGTGCCAGTGCGCGGAACCTCGAGGGCGGGGTGGCGTTTACACTGCATTTGAAGGGGTTGCCCAGACAGCGACTGGGCTGACCCATGAGCTCCGAGGCGCGGCAGCGGACACCCCCCGACAGATCCCGGGCTACAATCGAAGGTCACCCCCCAAGCTTCAGACCGCCCGAATGATCTCCCGCGAACAATTCGACGCCTACGCCGCGCAGGGCTACACCCGTATTCCGCTGGTACGCGAGGTCTTTTCCGACCTCGACACGCCGCTGTCGGTGTATCTCAAGCTGGCCGATGGCCCGTACACCTTCCTCTTCGAGTCGGTCGAGGGTGGGGCGACCTGGGGACGCCACTCGATGATCGGCTTGCCGGCGCGGCGGGTGTACCGCCTGCGCGGCCATGAGCTGGAAGTCGAGGAGAGCGGCGAGGTCATCGAGCGTCGCCACCTCGAGGATCCGCTGGGTGAGATCGAGCTGCTGCGCAAGCAGTACGAGGTGCCGCAGCTTCCGGGTCTGCCCGATTTCACCGGTGGGCTGGTCGGGTACTTCGGTTTCGAGACGATCGGCTACATCGAAGAGCGCCTCGCCCAGTGGGACAAGAAGGACGAGCTCGGTACGCCCGACGTCCTGCTGATGCTCGCGGACGAAATCGCGGTATTCGACAACCTCAAGGGTCGTCTGTACCTCATCGTTCATGCCGACCCCTCGCGTCCACAGGCCTACGCGGAAGCCTCGCGCCGCCTGGATCAGCTGGCCTTCCGCCTGCGTCAGGGCGGCGTTTCGTACCCGCAGCTGCTGCAGCCCGCCGCGCTGGACGAGTCGGATTTCAAGTCGAGCTTCACCCGCGAAGAATACGAAGCGATGGTGCGCAAGGCACAGGAATACATCCTTGCCGGCGATATCTTCCAGGTCGTGCCTTCGCAGCGCATGAGCGTCGGTTTCAACGCGCGTCCGGTAGACGTCTACCGCGCGCTGCGCGCGACCAATCCGTCGCCGTACATGTTCTTCATCGACATCGGTCCGACGCAGATCGTCGGCTCGTCGCCGGAAATTCTCGTCCGCCTGAAGAACGGCCGCGTGGTACTGCGCCCCATCGCAGGCACGCGCCGTCGCGGCAAGGACGAGGCCGAAGACATCGCCCTCGAGACCGAGCTGCTGGCCGATCCGAAGGAACGCGCCGAGCACCTCATGCTGATCGACCTCGGCCGCAACGATGTCGGCCGCGTCAGCCAGACGGGTACGGTGGAGCTGGCCGAGTCCTTCGTGGTCGAGCGCTACTCGCACGTGATGCACATCGTCTCCCAGGTAGAAGGTGACATCCGTGGCGATCTTTCCTACATGGATGTCATCAAGGCGACCTTCCCGGCCGGTACCGTCAGCGGGGCGCCGAAGGTCCGCGCCCTGGAGATCATCCAGGAGCTGGAACCGTTCAAGCGCAACATCTACGCTGGCGCCATCGGCTGGCTCGGCTGGTGGGGCGACGCCGACACGGCGATCGCTATCCGCACCGCCGTGATCCAGGATGGCCGCCTGCACGTGCAGGCGGGCGGCGGTGTGGTCTATGACTCCGATCCGGCCGCCGAGTGGGAAGAGACGATGAACAAGGGCCGCGCGTTGTTCCGCGCGGTGGCGCAGGCGGCCAAGGGCCTCTAATTTTTGCGGGGCCCTTGCCGATAACCGCCAGGGCGTCGTAAAAATGCGCGCCGCAACCACGCAACGACCTGGCAGCACTCACTTCACGGATCGATTGAACGCATGAGCAGCACACGCACTTTCATCGCGGCAGGAAGCATCGCCATCATGGCCGCCGCCGTTCCGGCGCAGGCCCGTGAGCCCTTCACCGACGACGTCGCCTCGCGGACGCAGGCGCTGGCGCTGCTGGAAACGCTCAATGCCGACCTGCTCAGCCATCCCAGCGCCACGCTCACGCTCGAGCGCTGGTGCGGCGATCATGCGCTGGCCGGTGAGGCGAAGATTCTCGCCCGTCGGGTGAAGGGGCAGGACAAGGCCCTGCCTGACGAGGCGCGGCAGACCCTGGGTATCGGTCCGGATGAGCCGGTGCGTTATCGCCGGGTGCAGCTGGCCTGCGGCGATCACGTGCTGTCCGAGGCCGATAACTGGTACGTGCCGTCGCGCCTCACCCCGGAGATGAACCAGATCCTCGACAGCACCGACCAGCCGTTCGGCAAGGTCGTCCAGGCGCTGCACTTCCGTCGCCAGACGATCAGCGCCGACCTGCTGTGGACGCCGCTGCCCAAGGGCTGGGAGATGGATGCGCCATTGCCCGTGGCGCACAAGGGGGCTCTGGCGATCCCGCACGAGGTGCTGAGGCACCAGGCGGTACTGTTCACCGAGGGGAACCAGCCGTTCAGTCTCGTGGTGGAGACTTACACGTCCGAGGTGCTGGCGTTCGGTCGCAGATAGTCGCCCGGCTCTCACCAAGCGCTTAGCCCATCCGGCCGACTAGGCAGGGCCTCGCCTCCGTTCGAAGATGTACGTCACGCATGACGGAGACGGGCAGATGCCTCTGGCGACACCGAGCTTGCGCAAGACCCCCGCGAGCGGCCTGACGGGTATGAACCCGCTCGGGGCGATGCTCGTCGTTGCGCATGAACCGCGCCTCGGCCCGCAGCCCAATTCACTGGATAACGCGGTGTCCTGCGCGACGCATTGGGTGCAGTTGTCCGACAACCGCCGACCGGATGCGATGTGGCTCGAGGCGGGCGCGATGATGCAGCGGATCGTGCCGCGTGCGGAGTGGGTGCGCTATATGCGCAAGATCCGTCTCGATCGTGGCTTGCTTGTGGGCCGGGAGTGGTTCGAGGTGACACGCGTGCGGGACCCGGTCGGTCTCCCTGCGGGCGACTATCTCAACGTCATTTTCGTCGCGCATTTCGCCCGCGCGGTGTTGTTCGAGACGGTTTCGCTGGCTCCCGGGAACTCGGGGTGGATGCCGGTGGGCTACGTGATCCGGCCGGTGCAGCGCGAGATCAAGTTCGCGTAGGAGAGTTTCGGTGCGCTCGGTAGGCTGCCGGGGGCACAACCCTTTTCGGAGCGATGGCATACTCACCGCCTGAGTTTTAGACGGGGTGTTCCTCATGTCCGATTTCGATCCGCCGACGCGCGAATACACGCGGCCGCAGATGACGCGCGGCGTGGACCCGCAGCGCATGAACTGGCTGTGGCAACTGATCCTTCAGTCGACGGATCTTGATCCGGCGGACGTGCGCAAGGCGCTCAACGCGATGGGTGTCGCCGCGACCGAGAAGCGCATGAATAGCTGGCAGGTCGGCGATCGCGATGAGGATTATTTCCCGCTGACGATCGCGGAGCTGGAGCGGAATCTGCGCGCGGTCGTCGCGTGGAAGAAGGTCAGGAGTGACGCTGCGTCTGCGTCTGCTGCGGAAGCAGCGCCGGCCGGTGGTGCTTCCGTCGCATCATCCGACGCCGCCTCAGCGGCATCGGACGACAGCGGCGATCAGGCGTAACGCTCGGACAGGAACCGGTAGAACGCGCGAAGCCCCTGCGCTTCGCCGCCGCGCGGATGTGCCGGCGTGTCGCCGTCGTTCCATGAGTAAGTGTCCAGGTGCATCCAGTTCTGGTTCTCGGGCACGAAGCGCTCGAGATACAGCGCCGCGGTAATCGCGCCGGCATGACGCGATGCGCCGGAGTTGGCGAAGTCGGCGATGTACGAGTCCAGCATGCGCCGGTATGGACGCCACAACGGGAGGCGCCACAGCGGATCGGCGGAGACTTCCGCGGCACCGATGACGTGATCGGCGAGCTGATCGCGATTGGTGAACAGTGCGGGCACTTCGGGACCGAGTGCGACGCGCGCGGCGCCGGTGAGGGTCGCGAAGTCGACGATCAGATCCGGTGCCTGCTCGACCGCGAACGCAATGGCGTCGCACAGCACCAGGCGGCCTTCGGCATCGGTGTTATCCACTTCCACCGTCATGCCGGCGCGGGTGCGAATGACTTCGCCAGGACGCATGGCGTTGCCGCTGATCGCGTTCTCGACGGCGGGCACCAGGAGCGTCAGACGCACCGGCAGCTTCGCCTGCATGATGAGGCCGGCCAGCGCGATCGCGTGTGCCGCGCCGCCCATGTCCTTCTTCATCCAGCGCATGCCGTCGGACGGTTTGATGTCGAGGCCGCCGGTATCGAAGCACACGCCCTTGCCGATGATCACCAGCTTCGGGTTCGAATTCTTGCCCCATGTCAGCTCGATCAGACGCGGCGCACGATGGCTCGCGCGACCCACGGCGTGGATCGTGGGGAAGTTGGCGGTGAGCAGTTCATCGCCGACCCACTCGCGCACCTTGGCCTTGTGCGTCGTCGCGTGGGCGCGGATGGCCTCGGCGAGATGCTCGGGGCCCATGTCTTCCGTCGGCGTGTTGACCAGATCGCGCACCTGATAGGTCGCGTCGATGATCGGCTGCAGCGAGCGCAGCGTCGCCGAGTCCACCAGCAGCTGCGCCGGTGCGCGACCGCGCGAGCGATACCGGTCGAAACGGTAGGCGCCCAGCGCCCAGCCGAGTGCGACCAGATCGGGATCGGCGGGAATACTTTCCTTGGCGATCTCGTAAGTGCCTTCCGGCAAGCGGTAGGGCAGAGCGCCCAGCGCCATGATCGGTTCCGACGGATCCACACCCACCAGTACCCGCTCGATCACGCCATGGGTGTCGGGCAGCAACAGCACCGCGCCGGGGTTGGGGCGGAAATTCGTCGAGACCATCCACTGGCGATGGGCGGCGGTCAGCCGGGCTTCGAGGGCCGGGATGCTGGACGCATCGACCATCTCGACAGGAATGGCGCGGCGCTTACCGGACCTGGTTTCGATCAGCGATGGCATCAGGCCTCCCGAGCCCAGCGACGGAGATGTTGCCGCTATTCTAGCTGTCAGCGACCGTCGACGCTTCTATCCAGTCGGCAAGCGACATCATGTCAGCGAATTCCAGGTCCGGCGCAGGCCCATGCGACCACGTTTCGCCGTGGCGATTGAGCCAGACCGTACGCATGCCGGCCTCGCGCGCACCGATCACGTCGAGTAACGGATCGTCACCAACGTGAAGAACGTCTTCAGGCGCAACGCCCAGAGCGTCAGCGGCGGCAAGGAAAATACGCTTGTCAGGCTTGGCGACACCGACGCCCGCGGCATTGAGGCGCGTGTGGAAGAGATGGTGGAGGCCGATGACCTCCAGATCCGCGTTGCCGTTGGAAATCGCGACGATCGGCACGCGCTCGACGATGCGGTTGAGTGCGGGAAGGCTGTCGGGATACAGCTCGACGTTGTTGCGCGCCGCGAAGTAGATGCGCCAGAGCTCGTCGACCGGTGCGTCGTCGATGCCGCAGGCGGCGAAGGCGTGGCGGATGGTCAGCCGACGCTGTTCGCTGAAATCGTGCGAGAGATGCGTGTGGTCGCGGGCGACCTGCTCGCGGAGCTCACGCATGGCCTCGATGGGCCATGCGCTTGCGACTTCGGGATGATGCTCTTTCAGCCATCGGTCCACGCAGTGCTCGGCTTCGATCAGGGCCGGCATGACCGGCCACAGGGTGTCGTCGAGGTCGAGGGATACGGCGCGGACCGGCACGGCTTAGCGGGCGCCGACCTTCAGCACCTGACCCGGATGGACGTTGTTGTCCTTCAGGCCGTTCATCGCGCGAAGCTGGTTCACGTCGACGGCGTTCTTCTTGGCGATCGAGTAGAGCGTGTCGCCAGCCGACACCTTGTAGGTGCGCGACGCGGCGGCAGGCTTCTTCTCAGCCTTGGCGACTTCCTTCGCGGCCGACTTGGCAGCGGCCGGCTTGGCCGCCGGTGCCGCTTCGGCGACCTTTGGCGTTTCCACCTTCGTCGACTTCTCCGTCGCATCGACCGGAGCCGCCGGCTTGGCGACCTGCTTGCCCTTCACCGTGACGGCGTCGGCCGTGACCTTGGCGAACTTACCGCCGACCTTGGCGTTGTCGGAGACCGTGACGGCTTCAGAACGGACGCCCGCGAAGCCGACGTGTGCCGAGGTGCTGACGCTGGCGACGACGCGTGCGAACTGCGACGGCTCGGCCGTGGTGGAGGCGACGGAGCCCTTGGCTTCTTTCGCGACCTTGGCGCCCTTGCCAGCGACCTGGGCCTTGGCGACCGCGGTTTCCTTGGCGACCTGGGCGGCCGGGGTAGCGGCAGCAGCCACGGTCGGCGTAGTCATCGCCTGACCCACGTTGGCACGCGTGCCGACGGTGGAGGCGATCTTCGCGCGACGGGCGGCGTCATTGGAGGCCAGCGAAGCGCCATCGGCGTACGGCACGAGGCTGTGCGAGCGGAGCAGCGAGCTACCGGCGCTGGAGGTGACGAAGCTGATGAATTCCTTGACGTCGGCCGCCTTCGGGCTGGTCTCGTTCGACACCAGATACAGCTCGGTGTAGAGCGGATACGCGCCGCTGCCGACCGTCGACATCGAGGGCGTGACGCCGTCGATCGAGAGGATCTTCACCTTCTTGTTCGAGGAGGCGCCCGCGAGGGTCGTGGCGCCCAGGCCCTGCTTGTCGAGGGTCACACCCTCTTCGAGCTTGGCGACGTTGACGTACAGGCGCGGGGCGGCGACCGGCTGGTTGCCGCGACCGAACAGCAGCTTGCGCAGGCTGTATTCCACGCCGTCGCCGGGGCTCGCCACCGCGTAGAGGTTGATCGGCTGGTCAGCGCCGCCGAGCTCCTTCCAGTTGGTGATCTTGCCCATGTAGATCTCATGCAACTGCATGAGCGTGATGTTGCTCACCGGGTTGGACGGGTAGGTGACCATGACCAGCGCGTCCCACGCGACCGGCGTAAAGGTCAGCGACTGCTCGGCGCCGCCGATACCCGGGCGTGCCGAGCCGGCGATGTCCGCCGTGCCCTTGGCGACGGCGTCGATACCGGAGGCGGTGTTGAACGGCTGGAGCTCGATCTTGCCTTTGCCGGATTTCTCCCAGGCCTTGGCGACATCGGTAACCACGCCGCGGGCGGTGGTGATGTCACCGCGCCACACCAACTGGGTGCCGGCGGCGAATACGGTGGCGGAGGCACTGAGGCCGATCAGCGTGGCGGTGAACAGTCGCGCAAGACGAAGAGACATGGACGGCAAGAACCTCGGGACGGAAGCGGGGTTGGGCAATGGGGCGCCATTGTGGGCTAAGGCGGGCCCGCGCGCACCATTGGCGTCATTCAGCATCCTGCCGAGGGGAAACGGAACGTAGGCTGTAGGGGCAGCCACACCTGTAGGAGCGCGCCCCGCGCGCGACATCTTTTAAGGCGGAGCCTTGAAATTCCTCGTGAAACCGGGTCGCGCGCGGGGCGCGCTCCTACAGGACGGCGTAGTAGATGGCGTTGTCCCTCACAAGCGTCAGCATAAGTTGTCCCGGAATCGGCACCCCTACCGGCAGCCCCTTCACCGAGACGATCTTCCGCTGACCGATGCCGACGACGATGTCGCCGTCCTTCAGTCCGGCGCGATCGGCCGCCGAGCCGGGCTTCACTCCGGTCAGGGCCACACCGAACAGCCCGCCGGCCTTCTGCTCCGCCGTGAGGTCGCTCAAGGTCACCCCGCTCAGCCGCCGGTCCACCTTGCCGCCATCCAGCGTCGCCAGTCGCGGCGCGGTGATGGTCGCCTCGATGTCTCTGGACGCCCCCTCCCGCTTCACCGACAACGTCACCTTCGCGCCCAGCGGCAACAAACCCTCCGCATTCCGCACGTCCTGAGAACTCCGCACCGGCTTCCCATTGATCGCCGTCAGCACGTCACCCGGCTGCAGCCCCGCGCCATCGGCAGGCGATCCCGCATTCACCTGCGTGACCACCGCGCCGGTGGTGTCCTTCACCCCCAGCGCGGCGGCGATACGCGGGGTGAGGTCCTGCACCTCCACGCCGAGGTTTCCGCGACGGACCTTCCCATACGCGAGCAGCTGCTTCATCACGCCTGTCGCCAGGTCCGTGGGAATGGCGAAGCCGATGCCGACGTTGCCGCCCGACGGCGTGAAGATCATCGAGTTGATGCCGACCAGCTCGCCGCGCAGATTCACCAGCGCGCCGCCGGAATTGCCGGGATTGATCGAGGCATCCGTCTGGATGAAGTTCTGGAAGCCCTTGCCCAGGCCCGAACGTCCCAGCGCGGAGACCATGCCCGACGTCGCCGTCTGACCGAGCCCGAACGGATCGCCGACGGCGACGACGAAATCGCCCACTCTCAATTGAGAAGAGTCAGCGATCGGCAGCGCCTGCAATTTGTCGGCAGTGATCTGAAGCAACGCGACGTCGGTATCCGGGTCGCTGCCGATCAGTTTTCCCTTGAAGTCGCGGCCGTCCTGCAGCGTCACGGTGATATCGTCCGCGCCCCCGACGACATGGTTGTTCGTCAGTACGTAGCCCTTCGCCGCGTCGATCACCACGCCCGAACCCAGGCTCTGCTCCACGCGTTCGCGCGGTACGCCCTGGTTGCCGAACAGCTGGCGAAACAGCGGATCGTCAAAATACGGGTCGCGTGCCCGCACGCGGGTTTTCGTCGAGATGTTGACCACGGCCGGCGTCACCTTCGCGAGCATCGGTGCCAGCGAGGGCAGGGGCTCGCCATTGACGGCCGGTGGCAGGGAGGCGAACGCGGGCGAGGCGAGGGCCATCGCCAGGGCGGCGCCGAGGGACAGAATCGGCGAGCGCCGGGGTGTGGATACGGGCATGAACGAACTCCTTGGCTGTGTGCTCCGCGCACGTGGATCGCCGCTTTCGACCACATTCCTGTCGCCGGGTTTCAAACGGTGAGACGCGCGCCGATGACACTTTACATCGCCCCCCTCCGGGGTTAAGGTTCCCACCGGTCGCAACCACAACATCTTGTGTTCCTCTGTTCGCTATTTACCAAGTGCTGGTGTTGCGGATCATCAGGTTCAAGCTACAAACCTTCGTCCTCCAAGGCATTTTTGCCGCCGGGCGAGGGTGGCAAGGATGGTCGCTGCAACTCCGGGGGGAGGGGTAGCGACGGTGGGGCCGACAACAGCCCAATAACACGGCCTACAGAAGCCGAGACACGAGGACGACACATACATGAGCACTTCACGTGCACAAGCCATGGGGCTTGAGACCGCGGCCATTCCGCTTCAGCCCGCCTCGTACGACATCTGGGACAAGAAGTACCGTCTTAAGGCCAAGTCGGGCGTTCCCGTCGACGACTCCGTCGACGGCACCTACCAGCGCGTCGCCCGCGCACTCTCCGACGTGGAAGCCACCGACGAGCTGCGCGCCCACTGGTACGAGCGCTTCCTCTGGGCCCTGCGCCGCGGTGCCATTCCCGCCGGTCGCATCACGTCCAACGCCGGCGCCCTCGCGCACAAGCCGGCCACCTCCACGATCAACTGCACCGTCTCGGGCACCATCCACGACTCCATGGATGACATCCTCGAGAAGGTGCACGAAGCCGGCCTCACGCTGAAGGCCGGCTGCGGTATCGGCTACGAATTCTCGACGCTGCGCCCGCGTGGCGCCTACGTGTCCGGCGCTGGCGCCCACACGTCGGGCCCGCTGTCCTTCATGGATATCTACGACAAGATGTGCTTCACCGTCTCGTCGGCCGGCGGCCGCCGCGGTGCGCAGATGGGCACGTTCGACATCAGCCACCCGGATGCCAAGGAATTCATTCGCGCCAAGCGCGAGGACGGACGCCTGCGTCAGTTCAACCTGTCGCTGCTGATCACCGACGGTTTCATGGACGCGGTGGAAAACGACCAGGACTGGCCGACCGTGTTCCCGGTACACATCAAGGAACAGCACGAGATCGACCTCGCCGACGCCTCCAAGGTGGTCTGGCGCGAGTGGCCGACCAAGGACAACTACGTCACCCGTGAGGATGGCCTGGTCGCCTGCAAGATCTACGGCCACATCCGCGCGCGGCACCTGTGGGACATGATCATGGTCTCGACGTACGACTACGCCGAGCCGGGTTTCATCCTGATCGACCGCGTCAACGAGATGAACAACAACTGGTGGTGCGAGCACATCCGTGCCACCAACCCCTGCGGCGAACAGCCGCTGCCGCCGTACGGCTCGTGCCTGCTCGGCTCGGTCAACCTCACCACCTTCGTGCGCGATCCGTTCGGCCCGAAGGCGAAGTTCGACTGGGAGGAGTACCGCGAGGTGGTCCGCGTCTTCACCCGCATGCTCGACAACGTGGTCGAGATCAACGGCCTGCCGCTGCCGCAGCAGCAGAAAGAGATCCTCTCCAAGCGTCGCCACGGCATGGGCTTCCTCGGCCTCGGCTCGACCCTGACCATGCTGAAGATGCGCTACGGCGCCGCCGACGCGGTGGCATTCACCGACGAAGTGTCGCGTGAGATGGCCATTGCCGGCTGGGAAGTCGCTCTGGAACTGGCGAAGGAAAAGGGCCCGGCCCCGATCCTCGCGCAGGACTACGAGGTCACCGCCGAGATGCTGCGCAAGCGCCCGGAGATGGCGAAGGACGGCTGGAAAGTCGGTCAGACCATCAAGGGCAGCGCCCTGCACGCGAAGTATTCCCGCTACATGCAGCGCGTGGCCTCGGTCGCCCCCGAGCTGGTCGACGCCCTCGCCGAGACCGGCGCGCGCTTCACCCACCACTCGTCGATCGCGCCCACCGGCACCATTTCGCTGAGCCTGGCCAACAATGCCTCCAACGGCATCGAGCCCAGCTTCGCGCACCATTACTCGCGTAACGTGATCCGCGAAGGCAAAAAGTCGAAGGAAAAGGTCGAGGTCTACAGCTACGAGCTGCTGGCCTACCGCGCCCTCATCAACGGGGACGCCATGCCGTATTCCGACGACCCGAAGGCCCGCCTCCCGGATTACTTCGTCGCCGCCGACGACATCAGCCCGAAAGAGCATGTCGACATCCAGGCGGCCTCGCAGAAGTGGATCGACTCGTCCATTTCCAAAACCGCGAATGTCCCGACGGACTACCCGTACGAAGACTTCAAAGACATCTATTTCTACGCATATAAGCAGGGTTTGAAGGGTTGCACGACCTTCCGGTTCAACCCCGCCGCGTTCCAGGGCGTACTGGTCAAGGAGACTGACCTTGAGAACACCCTCTATCGCTTCGAATTGGAAGACGGTAGCGTTGTCGAACTGAAGGGTAACGACGAGGTTGAATACGACGGTGAAATGCACACCGCCGCGAACCTTTTCGATGCTTTGAAGGAAGGCTATTACGGTAAGTTCTGACCCCGCGGAGAGGGAATACGTATGTCGAGTGAAAACCAGATCGTCGAGGGTGAGCTGCCCTCGGTCGATACCATCGATACCGACAGCACGCCGGCAGCGGAGACGGAAGTCGCCGCTGACGTTGCGCCTGCTGCACCGGTTGTCGCCAAGAAGGTCGTGAAGCGCAAGCCCGTCGCGAAGAAGGTGATCGAAGCCACTGCGCCGACGCCGTCGAGCGACACGGCCGTCCAGCACGACGAAGAAGTCACCCCGGTGGCCGATGAGCCGGCGCCGGTCGCCACTGTGAAAAAGCCGCGCAAGCCGGCCGTCCGCAAGCCGAAGGCTGCGGTCGTCGAAGCTGCTCCGGTCGAAGTAGAGGCTCCGGCCCCGGCGAAGAAGGCGGCGAAGAAGGCCACCCGTAAGGCTCCTGCGAAGGCTGCCCCGGTGGCTGCGAAGAAGGCCACCAAGAAGGCTGCTTCGAAGAAGGCCACGAAAAAGGCTGCGGTGAAGAAGGTCGCTGCCAAGAAGGCTGCGGTCAAAAAGTCTCCGGCCAAGAAGACCGCTGCCAAGAAGGCCGCCGTGAAGAAGGTTGCCGCCAAGAAGGCTGCGGTCAAGAAGGCTCCGGCCAAGAAGACCGCCGCCAGGAAGGCTGCCGTGAAGAAGGTCGCAGCCAAGAAGGCATCGGCCAAGAAGGCATCGGCCAAGAAGGCTGTCGCCAAGAAGGTCGGTCGTCCGGCCAGGTCGGTCGCGGCGAAGAAGCCGGGTCGTCCCGCTAAGTCGGCCACGGCGAAGAAGCCGGGTCGTCCGGCCAAGTCGGCTGCGGCGAAGAAGCCAGGTCGTCCGGCCAAGTCGGCTGCCGCCAAGAAGGGTCGGGTCGCCAAGACGGTCGCTGCCGGTCGCAAGACCGCGAAGAAGGCCGCTGGTCGCGTCGCGAAGAAGGTAGCTGCCGGTCGTAAGACCGCGAAGAAGGCTGGCCTTCGCGTCGTCAAGGTCGCATCGGGCGCCCGCAAGGCCATCAAGAAGGCCGCCGCCCAGGTGGTTCGCCGGAACGCCGGCCGCCCCGCAACGAAGAAGACGGCCGCCAAGGCCGCCGGCAAGACGACCGCTCGCAAGGCGGTTGGCAAGAAAGCGGCTACGGCCGTCAAGAGGTCCACTGCCAGCAAGACCGGTCGTACGTCGGCACGCAAGTCCGCCGTTCGTGGCCGTCGTAAGTAAGTAGTACCCATCCGGCCCGGCGTACGCGCCGGGCCGGATAACCAGCACAAGAAGAGAAGAAGATCATGGCGATCAAGATCGACAAGAAGATCAAGGGCTACAACGTCGTCAAGCCCGAAGACAAGGCCGCTCCGGCCCCCGTCGTCGCACCCGTCAAAGAGGTTGCGCCGGTCGCCGAAGTCATCCAGATGCACGAGAGCCTCGAGCGTCCGGAAACCCTGGTCGGCAGCACGTACAAGATCAAGTCGCCGCTCTTCGAGCACGCGCTGTACGTGACGGTCAACGATATCGTCCTGAACGCCGGTACCCAGCACGAACAGCGCCGCCCCTTCGAGCTCTTCATCAACTCGAAGAACATGGACCACTTCCAGTGGATCGTGGCGCTCACCCGAATCCTGTCCGCCGTCTTCCGCAAGGGTGGCGACGTGACGTTCATCGTCGAAGAGCTCAAGGCCGTCTTCGACCCCCGCGGCGGCTACTTCAAGGCCGGCGGCGTATACATGCCCAGCATAGTGGCCGAAATCGGCGGCGTGATCGAAACGCACATGAAGTCGATCGGGCTTATCCACGATCCGGAAATGAGCGAGGCGACGCGCAAGCTCATTGCCGAGAAGCGTGCGGCTTACGAGAACGCCAATGCTAAGCCGGCCGCCGCCGCATCGGCCACCCCGGCTCCCGCTGCTTCGGTAGGAGCCAGCCCTGCTGGCGAAAGCCAGGCCGCCTCGCACACCAATGCTTCCGGATTCCCGGCTGGCGCGACCCTTTGCGCCAAGTGCAATACGCAGGCGCTGGTGCTGATGGACGGGTGCCAGACTTGTTTGAATTGTGGGTATTCGAAGTGCGGGTGATCTGCTCGTAGCTTTATGCTGGCGCTAAGTTGGCGCCCTTGAGTCAAAGTCTCGGTCCCCTGACAATACCCGCCGCGCCCGTGCCAATGCATGTGCGCGGCTGATGCCGTTGGTGGCACGCACCCTATGCAGGACTGAAAGTGACTCGTCCACGGAATTCAAAGTTGACCCCCCGCAGGCGCAGGGCTGCGGATAAGAAGCTAAATTGCGTCGATCTTTTCGCTGGAGCTGGGGGCTTTTCTCTAGGCGCTATCGATGCCGCCCTAAATGTTGTCGCCGCCGTTGAACTCAATTCCCGAGCCGCTCGTACTTATAAAGTGAATCTTTCCACGAAGTACGGGGTCACTCTCTACGAGCGCGATATAACCGCCTTAGATCCACTTGAAGTTGTGCGCGCCCATTTTTCTTCCAGAACCAAAAAGTGCGATGTCGTGTTGGGAGGGCCGCCTTGTCAGGGCTTCTCCGTTCACAGAATAAATGGCGCCGGCGTGAAGGATCCTCGCAATGAGCTTATCCTCCGCTACTTCGACTATGTGCACGCGCTCCGTCCAAAAGTCTTCTTGATGGAAAATGTTCCCGGAATCCTGTGGCCTCGGCACAAAGATTTTTTGGACGCTTTCTATGAGGCAGCTTCTGCATCTGGCTACCGAACATTGGCCCCAGTGATCGTCGATGCTCGTGACTACGGAGTCCCGCAGCGACGGAAGAGAGTCTTTATTCTTGGAATTAGAGAGGATGTTCAACTGTCGTTGACCTGGCCTCCGCGCCCTACACACCATGATCCGGCGATAGAGCCATCCAGGAAACGCATGAAACCGTGGGTCCCCGCTTCGACGGTTTTCAATAAATCAATTCGCAAAGCTGATCCGAACAATATTCACATGAATCATTCGGCTGAACTGGTCGAGGTTTTCAGAGCTACACCCAAGAACGGTGGTAGTCGACATCAATCAGGGCGTTTGCTGGCTTGCCACGATGGGCACTCCGGCCATAACGATGTCTACGGGAGAATCGACCCTGAAATCGCTGGGCCGACGATGACCACGGCGTGTATCAATCCTTCAAAGGGGCGTTTCGTTCACCCTACTGAGCATCATGGAATTACCGTTAGGCACGCCGCTCGCTTTCAAACCTTTCCGGATTGGTTTGAGTTCCAAGGTGGCCTTATCGCGGCGGGCGAGCAGGTAGGAAATGCAGTTCCCGCAAAATTGGCGGCAACTCTTCTTCGGGAAATTAAGTCCGCACTTCGCAAATCTTCCACAAAAAAAACGAAGAGCGGATGAACGCAGGGCGCGCGCCGCAGTTCATCCACCCTCTTTTTGTCAAGCGGTGACTGGCCTTGCTGTCGCTCCCTGCAAAGGTTCTGAGCCTTTCATGGGGAGGTCTAGGTAGTCGACGCCAATTCTCCCTGCTTGGTGGCCAGCTAGGGTTAATAGGCGGCCAGCGTACTCATTACGAAGCCGCGCGACGACTCCGAAGGTCTTCGACTCTAGAACTACGTCACCGTCTGAGTTTTTTGCGAGCACGCGGCCATTGAACGATCCCTCGTTGATGGCACCAGCGCCATCTAGGAAGATTACTTCAAGGTCCATTTGACGGCTATGTTCGTCAGTGACTTCGAAGGCAATCCAGCTTTCGCCTTCGGTAACAAAAATATGTCGGCCGCGTTCAGCTTCTCGGAGGCATTCGATGACGCTCTTTTGATTGGAAATGCGTCGCAGTCGGGCGGCTGTTGCGGGTCTAGAGGGCGAAATTTCTTTAGCGATACCCCGCATTGCCTGCCCCGGTACCAGGTCGCAAGCTGGCGATGTGCACAGCCAATAACGCTTCCCGTGTGAGGATTCGCACGAGAACACTAGCCCTGTCGTAACGTGATCATCCGACAGCCGATCGGTGCTCAGGTACTCGTTTAATGCATGATAGATAGCGCCGTCTTCCACTTGCTTGTCAAGCTTGCTCCCAGATCGCGCGTGCGTAATGGCTTCAACTCCTGCTTCAATCTTGAGGAGTTGCTGGCCGAAGCTAACGATTCGCGCATCAGCAGTACGAGCGAGGTCGCTGGATAGGCGACTGTAGAGCTCAATAAGTCGGCGTTCCCGCTCGTTATCGGATTTCGCCAGAAGTAAATAAAGATGGAGTCCGGATTGCTTTCGAGCATCGCCAAGTGCAAGCGACTCTGACATGCTTCCTGTTTTTTCGAGTGCGCTTCTAGCGTGCGTCAACAGTACGCGGAGTGGTTCGGGATTCCAAAGTACCAATGCATCCAAAAGCTTATCGACTAAGACGCCCGCGTCCTCGCGCTTGTTTACGATCGCTACAAAGACATTTCCCGACGCAACCCAGGGTACGTCGCTTGTTGCCTGAAAATCTACTGAGTGCGGAGTATTTTTGGGTCGGTGGTCAATGGTCGATGCAGATAGTTGCAGGGCTAACTTACTGTCAATAAGTGCGCGCAGATGCTTTTCCTGAAGAGCACGCGGAACGTCAAATTCTTCTTCGAGCCGCTTCCGTATGGCTACCGCTTCAGGTGGTAGTGACTTCAGCGAAAGGTGAGCGTCAATAAGTGCTGCAGAAAGATCGTGCTCAAACTCATCGAATTGTCCAGTTGTTTCCCAGTATTGGCGTGAATCTTCGTCTACAGCCGGGCCCGCGCCGAGTGCATAAGCAACATCGCGTGCGACGGCAGGAGCCTCCGCAGATGTGTATATAACGACCAAGTTGAAGTGCTGTGAGGCGGCGAGTTTCTGAAGAATTCCAAGTGCGCGTGTCGGATCTTCTGGTCTCGATGGATCCAAGTGATAATCGAGGACCAAGAGGTCTGACTGATGTAAGTGTTTGTTGTCTTCGAATCGCTCGGCAACGTGAATGCCATTGTCGATATCACACAGCCAGCCCGAGCGCCGACACAACTCGAACAAGCCTACAGCTCGCGCGTGCTCTTGAAGACCGGTCTCGTCTTGCGCATTTTTCGTAGCGTAAGTCGGGAACTGGTCATCGAGGATTAAAGCGAAGCGTATCGGTTTTACGAAAGCTTCCTCGAGGAGGTCTCGCGGTACGTTAGGCATCGAATCCGTTCCTGAGTGAAATCTTGAAGTTTGCGCCGCTCAAAATCTTGTCTGAGGGCGACGTTACATAAGAAATTGTGTGGCCGCCGGCAGCTAACGTTTGCTGGCATAGATATAAACCGACGCCTCGGCCCCGAAGTCTTCGCGTGAAGAAGAGCTCAAAGAGATGGGGTACGTCGTCGCTATCGATGCCGGTTCCAGAGTCGCCAATGATAATTGACGAATCTTGTCGCTCGAGCCGAATAGCCTTCTTTGGTGTTCCGCTAATCCAGTGAACCGCGTTATTCAAAAGATTAATGAAGACAGGAAAAATGCGTGACGGGTACTCTGTGATAGTACTTTGCTTGAATTCGTCGGACGCCGAAAAATCTATACCCCTTTCCTCAAATGATCCGAAGAAACGGTGTAGATAGTCGAATATCTCATCACCCGAGATCTGCCTTCGGAGGTCCCTCCCCGAAACTTGCAGTTGCGACAGGAATCTAAGGCGCTCAACAAGCTCTCGGCGTGACGCGTCGAGACGAAGAAAAGCTGGTGTCCCGTGAACTTCGCTAGGCATCGACTTCATGCTGGCGGTCATTCTGCTATCTAAGGACTGCAGCTCGTGACCAAGAATCTCAACGCTAATTCCCACTTGAGCAAGGCTCTGAATCTGCTCGAGCTTTCGTTCAAGCGTCTCGCTGTGCGCTCCTGCATACGCGAAGGCGCTATCAAGGTCGACCCCGTTCGCGAGCTGCGATAGCGCGCGTAAGTATGGTTCGTAATAATTCCGATGTTGCTCGCCGAGCTTCTCTCTTATCTCATCCATCTCGTCCAAAATCGCAGCAAGAGACGCACGGCCGCTTTCGATGTCCGCGACTAGCGGGCTCGCTGCTTTGTAAAATTCACTTCCATCTGCGCTAAGTTGTTGATCAAGACGAGCGTGCTCAGCTCGCAATAGTTCGCCCGACTCCCTCCGCCAGTGCGCTAATCTGTCTGTAAGAGCTTTTTGATTGCTTGAGAGCCTTGAGCGAGCGACCTCGACGGGTGGCTTTGCGCGTAGATCTTGTACGCCAGAATTCCACTTTTCTTGGGTCGCAGTGAGGGATGATGATGCCCTTGCGAAACTATCCCGAAAGACGCGATAACGGTCTTCAAAGGTTCCAAGAGATTTTGGCTTCGGCGGTAGCTTCAAGTCGGCGCGCTGTCTAGCCGCTTTCTCAATCTTTCCTGCAAGTGACCATAATGCGTCTCCATCGCCTTGCGAAATGGCGAGATCGACCTCTTGCATGAGGTCTTGGGTTGACTCCATCAGCTCGCTAAGAAGCGTCTCTCGATCTCGCACGATGGCCCGAAAAGCATTCAGCTGAGAGCGACCGGCTGCTTTGGCCTTCTTGGCGGCGGCTTCATTTTCAGCCTGAATTGCAGGCAGCAGTTCGGTTCGTGACTGCGATCCATGTCCGAAGTACCGGCGGGCAGCAGTTCGGAGCAGCTCGATGACGAGCATTTGCATGGCACGACTGGCAGCGTTGTCTATGAGGCCTTCCCGTCCCGCTTTGTCGCGAAGGTTGGGATTCTCGGATCTAGTTATTCCGAGCCGGCCAAACATTCGGCGACTTGCCCAAAATTCTCGGCCGGCGTGGTGGCTTCTGCGCTCCTCGATCTTAAAGAAGTCGTTCTCCGGCCTGCCATAAGGCATGACACGGAGCCCGTCGCGGTACATACTGAGCCCCGAGTGTGTTTCTGCACGAGAGTGCACCGCTTGATGAATTTCGGGAGGCAGTGCTGATGACCGAAGCTCGACCTCATAGGTTCCGATGCTCACTTCAAATGGGCCCACAAGATCCTTTACGGCTGTGGGTGGCGGAGACGCAGGGGTGAGCTCGATTTCGCCGAGATCTCTACCGAACGCGCGCACTTTTCCTCGAAAGACGCCAAACTCGTCGAACCGGCCGAGAAGCGCGTGTTCGAGTCCTTCAAGAAATGCTGATCCGTAGTCATCGCTTCGGCCGAGTACTTCGTGCTCGCCCATGCGGTCGTGAACGACTACCCGATAACTCATCGATGAGTCACCAGCGTCACTGTAGGGATCGGAAAATCCTGTAAGCGTTCTTACAAGCGAGGCGCGAATAGCCTCTGATTCATCGGTATCGTACTGAGGAGTTCCTCGAATCCAAGCCGAGAGCGCACCGTTTATATCGCTTAAGAGTAGTGCAGTTCCAGAGTGCGTCTCGCCGCGCCAAAGTGCCCACGTCTCGAGGCAGTCGAGGGGAACGGATTGTGCGCTAACGGAGTCGTAAATTTGATTTGATGTTGTGGCCTGGGTTCCAGCATCAGCAGCCTCCGCTGCATCGAGCGAGCGCCAGGCGTTCGAGAGGCGTTCTCGGCGATCATCGGGTCCAGCGGAACCGTCAAGATTTTCCAGGATGGTAAACTTCATCTCTTCGAGTCGACTCTGCAACTCATCCGGATGCGAGAACTCGACTACAGGGATGCGTACATCGTGAAGGAGGACGAAGGGATTCTCGAACAGCCGCCAATCGACAAGTGCAGCAATGTATGCACTATCCTGTGACTTCGAGACAATTAAGACTGAAGAGGCGAGGGCTGCAACAGAGAGGCGCCCGATGCCTTTTTGTCCTTGCCTTGGACGCGCGGATAAGCCGAGTTGATCGCCGACTTCTTGGTCCTCCGAACCAACTTTTGAGGACGTACCTACTACGAGCCACTTGCTCACGAATTGCGTAAGCGACATGCCGTGACCGTCGTCGCAAATCAAAGCAACGTTGGTTGGGATTCGTTCGAAAATTTGAAGGTCTACAGACCTTGCATAAGCATCGTAAGCGTTCTTCCAGAGCTCACTTATCGCCGTAGGAACGTCTGCAATTTGTTCTCGGCCAAGGTGGTCAATGGTCCTTGCACGCGTTTGAAATGACAGGGCTTCGGTCATCGTTGTCTCGATCCTTGGGTCGATTGTATCGTTCCCAGAGTCAGGCGTAAGCGATCGGCCGGACGCCAAGATTTTTCCATTATTTCGGATATCGGCTTCTACGCGTGAATCTTTAACGACTGCTGCTCCGGCCGCGAATGGTCAGAAGAGTCCCTGATTGTCCATTGAGCCAAACCCTTGATAGACGGTTCTCCAAACCTGCACTCGACAGCTTGCTTTTCCGGACAGCGCGCACTCCCAGACAGTAACCACGAGCCAACCGAGCTCGACAAGTTGAGCGTCGTTTCTCTGGTCTCGTGCACGATTAGCGGCTATCTTTCGTGCCCAGAAATCTCGCCGGGTTGCTGGGAGACTGCCTTTGTGGCAGTCATGTCCGTGCCAAAAGCATCCATTGACAAAGATTATTGCACGGTATTTCGGCAGGACAATATCCGGCGTTCCGGGCAACGAGGTGACATGAAGCCGGAACCTAAAGCCTAGCTTGTGAAGGAGTTTCCGTGTTGCGATCTCTGGTCCCGTATGTCTCCGACGGATCCTTGCCGTCGATGCTGACTTACAGTTGGGCTCACTATTGCCCATGAGGGTCTTACAGTTTTCTGCGCGCGCGGACGTTCTCACAGTGACCTCGGGTAGTGCGTGGACATGTAGAAGCGCCGCTCGGTGTAGCTTCACCACGATGCCTTTCGTGAACTATCGCCGCGAGGCCTTGGCCCGCTTGCGATGATCCTCCCATCAGGGACTACGCGCGCCCGTTGGAGATTTGACTCGAGAACGGGTCAGCACTCAACCGGAATGCAAGCTTGACGGACTGAGAGGATTCGTTCGCGTCCGTTATTCTCACTGGTTCATGAAAATCAGATGGTTACTGCCGTCATCGGTCTGTATTCTCTCGCGCCTCCCACCGCAAGGAGCACCCGCGAGTGCATTGGAAGACCAAGTTCTGTCTAGGATTGACCCTGCTTTTCGCCGCAGTCGCCGGGGCCCTCTACCTCTCAGGTTTCCTCACCCTCACGCTCATCGGCGTGCAGACCCAACTCACCTGGAACCTCTGGTGGCTCTACTGGCAAGCCATCGCCTTGCCGCAATACGCCCCCTACGTCTGGAAGATCCAGCTCGCCGGTGCCGTGGGTTTCATCGTCCCGCTCGCCGCATGGATCGCCATGCTCGTCCCGCTGCTCAAGACGAAGCCACGCGCTCTCCAAGGCGACTCTCGTTTCGCCCGCCGATCCGATCTAGCCAGGGCTGGCCGTCTTAAGAAGTCCCCGAGCGGAATTGTTGTAGGCAAATTCGGCAGGCAGCTCGTTCGCCTCTCCGGCCAGCAGTTCGTCATCCTCGCTGCGCCGACGCGCTCGGGCAAAGGCGTCGGTGTTGTCATCCCCAATCTGCTCGAGTACCAGGAATCCATGGTGGTCCTGGACATCAAGCAGGAGAACTTCGACCTGACCAGCGGATGGCGCAAATCGCAGGGGCAAGAGATCTACCTGTTCAACCCGTTCGCCGAGGACCGGCGCACGCATCGCTGGAATCCGCTGAGCTACGTCTCACCGAAGCCATCGTTCCGGATCTCGGATATCCAGTCGATCGCGGCGATGCTGTACCCCGATGGCGACGACGCTCAGAAGTTCTGGGTGAGCCAGGCACGCAACGCCTTTACCGCGTTCGCGCTGTACCTCTTCGAGAACTACGACGTGGAGTGGCGGCTCAACGTGACCAGTGAGTCGTTGCGCTTCCCGACCCTGGGCGAGGTGTACCGTTTGTCCTCGGGCGACGGTCGGGACCTGCGGGCGTATCTGCGTGGCCTGTCGGAGAAGACATTCCTGGGCCTGGAAGCGAAGCGTGCCTTCGCCAACCTGCTGTCCCAGGCGGAAGAGACCTTTGCGTCGATCATGGGCACGTTCAAGGAGCCCCTCAACGCCTGGATCAATCCGGTGCTGGACGCGGCCACGAGCGACAACGACTTCCTGCTGACGGACGTGCGCAAGAAGCGCATGACGATCTACATCGGCATTCAGCCGAACAAGCTCGCCGAGAGCCGGTTGATCATCAACCTGTTCTTCAGCCAGCTGATCAACGTCAACACCAGGGAGCTCCCGCAGAACAATCCGGACCTCAAGCACCAGTGTCTGCTGTTGATGGACGAATTCACGTCGATCGGCAAGGTGGAGATCCTGGCTTCGTCCGTGTCGTACATGGCCGGCTACAACATCCGCCTGTTGCCGATCATCCAGAGCATGGCGCAGCTGGATGCGACCTACGGCAAGGACGTCTCGCGGACGATCATCACCAACCACGCCATGCAGATCATCTACGCGCCCCGGGAGCAGCAGGACGCGAACGACTATTCGGACATGCTCGGCTATACGACGGTGCGCAAGGAGAGCGTCAGCAAGGGACGTGAGCGCTCAGTCAGCCATTCGGACGAGCGTCGGGCCTTGATGCTGCCGCAGGAGCTGAAGGCGATGGGGACGGACAAAGAGGTGATTCTGTTCGAGGGTATCCCGCATCCGGTGAAGTGCGACAAGATCAGGTATTACGAGGATCGGCGGTTTACGAGTCGACTCCTCAAGCGGGTCGATGTACCCGCCCTACGGATTGACGAGGCGCTCAGTATGGCGAACAAGAAGGTGACGTTGACGGCCGCCGCGGGGCTAGCGGTGGCTGGGCTTTTCCAGGGTGCCGTGGCTGAAGCTCCGGCGACGCAGACTCATATCAGCCCGCCGCGAGCGGCGACGGCGCATCAAAAGACGACGGAGGTGGTGGGCCGGTTTGTCGAATTCGTGGAGGGACTCAAAGCGCCTTCCGATATCACGCCAGCCAACCTGGAGAAGGCATTGGCCATCAGGCTGGACCATGGGGATCGCAACTACGGCTACACCGGACCTACCCTGGGCGGCGGATGGTCGTTTTCGATCCTGTTTCTTGCCCCGGACGGGCCTACGAAAGCCGTCGTGCTGATGTTCGAGAACAATGATGTGTCAGCGTCGTCAGCGCCCGCTTGCCTGATGGATCTGGAGAGCACGCGAGCCGCATGGCGTGCAGCGGGCTACCGCGAGTCGGAAGATCGAGGCGAAATCGGCCAATTCCTTGCGTTGCTCTATTACAAGGGCGACGTCGAGGTAAACATAGACGCGCGGCGCATCCTGGTAGACGGCGAGCGTAAGTGCATCGGCATGGTGACTGTTACCGGATAAGCCCCAAGGAGGGGACATGACAAAGTTTGAGCCCGCGCTGGATGCAACTGTGGCGTATTTTGCAAATCAGCCAGGAGTGACGCCGGATCAGGTGAGTCAGCTCCGGAGCACGATTGAAGCCGATCATGACGTCCTGAAGGGACTTAACGGTCTGGCATCAACGGGACACTTGAATGGCTTCGCACCGTCGAACGAGAGCGTTCCCGTCGGTGCCCTCGACCCCAGGAGCGGAGTTGTGGCTTTGCCCGCAACGGCGCTCGACGGCTCGAGCGAGGGCGCTGGAAACAGCGACCTCCATTCGGTCCTGCGTGTTCAACGAATGGTCGGCGAGATGTCAGCGTCCACATACCCGGATGCGCAGGGAAGGTCGAGGCATGTCTCTGCCGATATGGTCGACAACCTTCAGGATGTGCTGAACGGCTCACCCGTGCTGGCCGGACAGATCAAGCGCGCGGCTAGCACTCCGGATCCTGTCTCACCAGGAAGTCGGCTTCTGGACCACATATCGGTAATGAAGAGCTCCGGTGGGACCGGTGGATCCTACGACGGCGACAAGCACACGATGAACATTCCATCGACGGCGCTGGCCTCGAAATCGTTTACCGCAGATCATGGGGCCTTCAGGTCTGGAAGCCTGACCTTTGTCATCGGCCACGAAGTACAGCATGCCTTCAATCGCCAGATGGCGGCCGAAGCAAAGCGCACGCTGGTGGCTGATGTGAAGGCTGTTGCCCGGGGTGCTTATTCAGTCCATGACTACACACACGTTGTCAAAACGTATCTTGATGCGACGCGAAGAGACGAGGCGTCAGCGGAAATAGGAGGCTGGAATGCCCTCCGCAGCCGCCTTCAGATGAACAATCGCACCGTTACAGCGGACGACATGCTTGCGAAGGATGCTTCTAGGATCGGTGACTTCGTTATCTTTGATGCGAAGACGAGGACAGCCAAATTGCGTCCGGGACTTGAAGTCAACGCTGATCTGACAATGCCGCAGTCTGAGAACAATATCGAGGCCATGGGGCGCAACTATTACGAGCGGCCATCGCCACGTCATATTCCCGAGGGCAACCGGAAGAATGTCATGAGCCTTGGTGAACGCGGCGAGCTGGATTACCCGAACCACTACGGCGCATACCCAGTACATGTCATTGCATGGGCGGAGTCGAATGCGCCGGTCAGGCCGGGCCCGAAGCCAGAGATTACCATCAACATGGCAGAGACGGGGCTTTGGGAGGACCTTCTGGAGCGAAACGGCCTCAGCCTGGGAGATAAAGTGGAAGACGATGCCGTATTACGACAGCAGTCAGCTTCCCTCCGCGCCGAAAGTCTTTGACCATACCGTTGGTGCACCCGCTAGATCGTCCTCTCGGCCGATTTCATGGGTTGACGAAGACAATTCCGGCCATCGCCTGAATACCCCTCTGCATCGCGAGGTGAGAGAAGGACTGCCTGACGGAACGTCCGAGGATCGCATCGCGGAGATAGCGCTAGCGGCTAAACGGGGCGGCATCGAAGCGGGCCAGATCAGAACGCTGGACGTCCAGGGCGACCGCCTGATGATGACGGGGGAGACAGTCGGCACCCGCGCAATCGTCGACCTGAGCAGCGCACCCCCGCCCGCGCAGGAAAGCAATCAACAGTTCCAGGCGACGGAGCAGGCACAGCAGCAGATGATCCAGGAGCAGCAGGCCCAGGCGCAGAGCGCTCAGCAGAGCGCTCCGGTCATGTCGATGGGGGGATAACCCAACCGTCCCTGTCTAGCTCTCAGCGTGCGCCCTTTACCCCCTGGAGCTGAAGGCGATGGAGACGGACAAGGAGGTGATCCTGTTCGAGGGTATCCCGCATCCGGTGAAGTGCGACAAGATCAGGTATTACGAGGATCGGCGGTTTACGAGTCGGCTGATGCCGAAGGTTGAGGTTCCGGCATTGGACATCAAAGGGACGGGAATCATGGAGAGCAAGGCAATCGCGGCGTCAGCGCTCACTGCCATGGTGATCGCAGGATTCTCGCAGGCAGCCGCGAGGTACCCGCAGGGTGAGTCAGTGGCTAACAATGCGCCGGCGAATATGGTCTCCGCAGCGCGCATGGTGCGGCCCATGAGCGCCGAGGCGGCGTCTCAGAAGATGCTAGCGTATATTACGGGTCTGACGTCGAGGTCCGATTTGTCCGTTGCGAGTATCGAACAGGCGATGGGCGTCGTACTCGAGATGCAAGACGGCATCGCTGGATACCAGAGCGCCGACGTCGGCGGCGGCTGGATTTACTTCGTGAAATTCATTCAGGAAACCCGTGCCGTAAAGCGTGGCGTGGCGTTCGAATTCTATAACCGAGACCGATCGGCCGACATTGGCGCCGTCTGCGCGCTGCCCATCGAGAGCTACAGGGCAACCCTCAGGGCATCGGGATACGAGGAAGATGAGCAGCGTGGCGAGCTCGGTGAGCATTTGTCGTCCCTTTATTTCAAGAACGACATCGTGCTTTCTATCGAAACGCAAGAGAGCTACATCGGCGGTAAGGCGGTGACGTGCGTTAGATCCATGCGCACCAACAATTGAGTCCCACGGCAAGGAGCCTGTAAGTGTCGCGTCCAAATCATCAGCTCGAAGCAACGAGCCATACATTCTCAACGCAACCGGGCGTGACGCCTGGGCATTTTTCCCTCGAACACTTCGCGGTTCTGCGGCCAGGCTTGGCAGCTGGCGTGAATGCGCTAGTGGCTACGGCGAGCCTTGGCCTCGCATTCGCGGCGCCGGCTGGGACGTTTGGCGAATTTGCCCAGGGCGCGCCAAAGGCGCCGGAGAAGACCGCTACCGAACTGGCTGCCGCCAGTACAGATGCTGCCGTTCCGAGTGTAGATGAGATATCCAGTAAGTTTTTTGCCTATGCAGGTTCGATCGTTCTTCGTTCGGAAGTCACACTCGACGGCTTGAGAACAGCTTTTGGTGTTCCCGTGAAGATGCGGGATGGTTTTGCCTCATATGGAAGCGGCGACCTTGCCTCGGATCTTTTCTACACCCTTCGATTCGTACCAAAGCACGGTAATCGAGAGTCGACATTCCGCATCGGGTTTGGTGAGTCGTCCGGGACGGATGGTCGCCTGAGAACCCTATGTGCTATGGAGTTCACGTTGCTGAAAGATCACCTTATCGCACTTGGCTACTACGAAACGATCATTCCGGACGAGATCGGGCGAATCGAGTCCGTACGCTACTCGCGAAATGAAATCGACCTGTGGGTGACGCCGTCACTGATCCACCAGCATGGGCGTGATTCCCATTCGACGATGTGTGTCGAGTCGGTATCGATGTTCGAGTAAACGAATTCAGGGAGGAAACATCATGGAACGGATCGACGTCCCCCCAGATTTGAGTAGCGGCCCGGTTTCGAGTCCGATCCCCCACGAGAAGTAGACTGGACGTGAAGAAGCGCTTTTCAGAAGAACAGATCATTGGCTTCCTGCGTGAGGTCGAGGCCGGCATGCCCGACAAAGATCTGTGCCGCAAGCACGGTTTCAGCGAGGCCTCGTATTACCTGTGGCGGAGCAAGTTCGGTGGCATGAGCGTGCCGGAGGCCAAGCGGCTGAAGGACCTTGAGACCGAGAACGGCCGACTGAAGAAGCTGCTGGCCGAGCAGCTCCTGGAAAATGAGGTCATTAAAGATGCTCTGCGATAAAATGGTGAGCGAACCGGACCGGCGTGAGCTGGTGCGCTATCTGGTCGACCGGGAACTGAGCGAGCGTCGTTCGCTGGCGATTGCCGACATGAGCGCAAGCGCCTACCGCTATGAGCCGCGCCCCGACCGTAACGTCGAACTCCGCCAGATGATCTGTGCGCTGGCAAATCGCCATAAACGCTATGGCGTGGGCATGATCTATCTGAAGCTCCGCCAGGCCGGGCAGGCGGTGAATGACAAGCGAGTGGAGCGCCTGTATCAGGAGGCCAGCCTCCAGGTGCGGCGGCGCAAACGAAAGAAAGTCCCGCCGACCGAAAGGCAGCCGCTGCTTCGTCCAGCGGCTGCGAACGAGGTCTGGTCGATTGATTTCGTGTTTGACCGCACCGCCGAGGGCCGCGTCATCAAATGCCTGTGCTAACGATTTGGCGAAAGGCTCACAGTGATTCCGGACTCAAGACCGGACCGCCATTGCTCTGGCTCATTTTTACTAGGCAACCGGAATCTGGCCCGACGAGGGCGCACTGATCATGATTCAACGGTAAATGCGCCATCGACCCAGGCGATCCAGGTCAATCGAGGTTCCCCGTGTGCCTCATTCGGGTTCGCCCTGAATTAGCTTGCGGATCCTTTCCGAGGATCGGACCCCTATTTCTTTTGCTACTAGTCGGCCGTTCTTGAATACTAAAGTTGCAGGAACACCCGTTACTCCATATTTTGCCGCTACGTCGCGGCAATCGTCGACGCTGGCTTCAACTATTCTGACGGACTCGGCAGCGGCGGCGGATTCGGCATCCGGTGCCGCCGTGATACCAGGTCTGTTCCAGTCCGCATTGAAGTAGCAAACTAAAACGTTCTCGCCCGTAAGGGCAATATAGTCCGACAGCGTCTTGTCGTCTGAGAGCTTGTCCATTGTCTGTTGCTCCTGAGGCGCTCGGCTACTGTTAGCCGAGATCATTAAATCACGGCGATCCGGCGTCTGCCGGGTGGTCGGCCGTCTGGCCGAATGCGAAAACGGCAAGGTCAAACAAACGTGTCTGTATTTTCGATTCGAGATACAGATATGCTCTGCAGCCGTCTCCAGTAAGGTCGATATCAGTGAGATCGAGCCTCCTTGCATGCTTATTCCTTACGGCTTGGGTAACCGGCCCCGCCTCGGCCAAGGACCTCGGCGTAGCGCCTCTCACCGGCCCCGACCTCGAAGACGTCACCAGCTACTACGACAACGGCGCCCAGCTCCTCAAAAGCCTCGAATACCGCGACGAGTACGGCAACTACCGCATCCTCGCCTTCGGCGCGAACAAGCAAGGTCCCAAGCTCGAGCCGAACGACTACGTCACCCTTCACGCCTACGGCTTTATCCAGGACCACGGTGGCTATGACACCCGATGGGAGATCAAGGACAACAACGGCAGCGAGCTCTGTGGCCTGCGGTTGCTGACGCCTCTGGTCGACGTCATCGATGGCGGCGACGGCAACGCCCTGGTCACGGTCCCCTACTGGACGGCCTGCGATGGCCTCGACGCCACCGTCGTCAAGCTGATCATGGTCTACAAGGACAAGAAGTACGCCATCCGGGGCAGCCTGCCGAACCAGGCGAGCGACGAGATCACCCGCACGCCGGGAGACAGCTTCAAAACCCTGCCGGAGGTCGTCCAGAAGACCGCGCTTGCCTACTATGCCAGGGTAGAGGTCGCCGCGAAGAAGGCGGCGGACTGGAGCGATCCCTCCTCAGGGAAGTAAAGGCTCTTGATCCAGGCCCGGTGATGTATGCAGGATAGGCGGTCAGGGGTTCACGGAGACTAACGGTGCTTGAACGCACATCGCGCCTGCTACGTATCGCTTTGATCGTCCCGCTGCTCGGCCTCCTTCCCGGTGTATCGACGGGCGCCGAGCCGAATGATTTCCCGCACTTCGTTGCTCACGCGCAAGTCATCTTCCAGGGCAAGGGTGACGACTTCGCCTCTTATGTCGCGCTTCACGACGCCTACGACCGGCTGACACCTGCGGCTCGCAAGGGCGCCGGCCAGCTCCTGTCCATGATCGACGCCATGTACGGGCGCTACGACGAGGCGAGTGGACACTACGCCGACACGTTCCCCGCCAAGGCGCCGCCGCTCTGCCCGTCGAGTCCGTACGCGCAGACACCTTTGGATGCGGCGATACTCACGGTAGCCGCCAGGTCACGCGTGCTGCTGATCAACGAATCCCACTCGATGGTCCAGGCGCGAGCGGCGATCATCGAGCTGCTTCCCACCTTGCGCAAAGCAGGCTTCACGGACCTCGCGCTGGAGGCTCTCAACCCGGCGAACGCCGATCCACTGATCAATGCACCCGCCGGCGCAGGACGCAGCGCCCTCCCCGACGACATCAAGGCAGGCTTCTACCTCCGCGAGCCCGTGTACGCGAGGATGGTCGAGAACGCGAAGTCCCTGGGCTTCGGCCTCGTCGCCTATGAAAGCGAAGACGTCGATCACCGACGACGGGAAGCCCAGCAAGCAGATCATCTTCAGGAATGGCTGAATTCGCACCCCAAAGGGCGGTTGCTCGTCATCGCAGGCTACTCGCACATCTGGAAGAACGAGGGCTGGATGGCCGAGAAGCTCATGGCGTCAACGGGTGGCGCCGTCGTGTCGATCGATCAGATCGATGGCCTTGGTGGATGCCGGGGACCGAAGCCAGCGGCCGTGCCGTCCCTGTGGCTCTCGTCGGCAGGGCAGGCCTGGACATTACACCCGGAGCGAGTCGACGCGACGGTAACCTGGCGTACGAGCGACCGGCGCGGTCACGCTTCGACCTGGTTGTCTCTTGGCGGGATGCGGAAGCCCGTATCGGTCCCGAGTGCATGCCACGGTAAGCGGCCATGTCTTGTGGAAGCGACGCGGGATGACGCGCGCGGTGGTGTCCCGGAAGATCGCCTCGTTACCTTTAAGGCATCGGAGTCGTCCATTCTGTACGTCACTCCTGGAAACTATGTCGTGGTCGAGCGAACGCTGAAGGACGTACGGAGACGAAGTCTCGACGTGCAGCGCGATGGGACCCCGGTCTGGAAGCTCCTGCCTTAAGGGACTCGCATAACGTAGCGCGGGCTGATCAGTTGGTCATGTTCCACGTTAGGATGCCCCATCGATCGGCAACTCACGCTGCCGGAAGGGGGTGCGCGTGAAGCGCGGCAGCCCTCTGACGTTTTGCCTGATTCTCTTGGCCCCGTCGTCGTTGCCAGGAGCAATTCAGCGGCGGATAGCAGATAGGACGATAATAAGAAAAGGACCGGGAATGCCCTCACACACACCAGACCCCTCATTAGCCGGCCCCCTCTACGGAAGGGATCCCTGGCCGCTCCGCTTCCACTCCCACAGTTTTGACGCAATCTGCTTCAACACGCTGGCATGCAGCATCGTCTACGACCGTCGCCAGTTTGGCACCCAGAAGCTTGACCAGCGCGGTGAACCTTACGACGACATCTCAGGTGAGCCATCTTTTGGAGCATGGCGTCAGCGCTGGACAGGACATCACAGTGTCACTCCCGCCAACGGCAGGACATTCCCGTCCGATGTTGAAATCAAATGGAAGTCACTGAGCGGTGACTGGCAAGCGGCAACGCTCGATCTGGACAAGATATTCAGGCGCCGCATCGTTCTCCACAACGTGGCCCGGGAGGACGTAAAGGAAGCCTGGCTGGACGCTAAGTCCGTACATCCCGTGAGCCCGGACGTTCTTGTTGAAGTTAACGACCGGACGATCAATGTCTTCATGCGCGCACTCGTCGTGACGGAAGTCGCGCAGGAGCCTGGCAATGCAAACAGCCATTACCGTGACGACCTGATGCTGGCATGGAGTCGCCGTGACTGATCGTAAGGCCATTGCCGCGACAAAGGTCCGGATTGCCGCCGATGGCATCGGCGATGATGGCGTAGGACATACCTGTCTTACGGATGCACAGCTGGATCCCTATGCCGTCGCCATCGGAGCCCTGAGCCACTTCGACGTACCCATACTCGTCAGGGCCGGCCATCCTCACGAAAGACTCTTCGTCGTCATGTTCGATGTGACCCAGCGAGAGAAAACGTCGGTCGTCGATCGCCCGCAGAACGTGTGCAAAATATCCGATGACATCAGAGCACGGGTCCAGCTTGGCAACGACGAGGTGCGAGGCGTCTACGTCACTGGCCCTGGCGTGCCGGACGGCTGGTTCGCACCGTTCACCGATCGCTACCGGAAGAAAATCTTCGAGCAGGGCATCCACCGGGCATACGATGACCTGATCGTGACAGCCAATCGCTGGAGGCGCGATGATCCTGACGCCGCTATCCGTGTGCACAGCATCGGCTTCAGCCGCGGTGCCAGCCAGGCCGCCGTATTCGCCCGGTTGCTCCACGAACGAGGAATCCCATACCTCGACAGCGAAGTGCGTTCCGCTCAGGGCTCGGTTCGCTATGAGCGATACATCACTGAGCCCGGGCAAACGATTCAGACGGTCGGACTTTTCGACCCCGTCGCGACCGGGTTGCCGATACTTTTCGATAGGCGGCTACCACCCAGTGTCGTCTCAGGACTTCAACTTACGGCGGTGCATGAGCGGCGGGTCGCATTCCGGTCGGATCAGATTCTCCCGCCCGGCTTGTCGGAGGACGGTCGCTTCCTGCATCTCATGCTTCCCGGCACTCATGCGGACGTGGGCGGCGGGTATTGGCGAGACGGGTTGTCGATACGTGCAGGTAACATCATGCGGAATTACAGCAACGCGCTGTGCGAAAGGCCTTACCTGACGCTGGACTTTGAGCCAATGGACCAGCGCCTGAATGTCATTCACCAGTCTCACGAGCACACGACGATCTCTCGCCTGGATCCCCGTGTGGCCGAGCGAGGCACTCCCAGCGGAACCAACACGGTTCTGGTTCCGGAGAAGGTGGATCGGTAGCTGCCACGTGGCACCTGGCGCGCCGTCAGCTGACCGTGCTTCCGTCACTTCTTCGGCACGTCATCCAACGTCATAAACATCTCCATCCCCGCCCAGTTCTCCGTCACACCACTAAGCACCCGACCATCGCACGTATACGTCGTCTCATTGGTGGTCGATTGCGCACGCACCTGGCTCGGGTCGGTGACGTCGTAGTTGGTAATCACACGGTAGTCGACAAAACGTGCGCGCCGGGCGGAAAGTATCTCCACGCCCATCGTCGGGATGGTCTGTTTTCCCCACACGTTGCCGTTCTTCTCGATGGGCGTACTCGACCAGGCTTTCAGGTCATCCTTCATGGCGTCGAGCCTAGCCTTTGCACGCAGCGAAGCTTTCCATGCCGGTGTGTTTGAAGGGCAGCTTGAGCGCTTTGAGGAAGCTCGGTGACGACAGGTCGGCGGAAGCATTCAGGGCGCCGAGCGCGTTGAGCGCCCGGGTGCCGATGGCCGGAATATCGACGCGTTTGGGCGGGGCTTCCGCCGCGGCAGCGAAGGGCAGGGTCGCTGTAAGGACGAGCAGGGGTAGCCGCGAGCGCGCCTGGGGTGTCGTTCCCGATGCCATGTAAGTCACTCCTTTGATGTGCCGCCGAAATGTACCGCATGGTGTTCGATTTTTTCTCAAGCCGAGGGCGATTGTTCAGCCCATAGCAGGTCCCTCACCCACGCGGCATACTTGCCGCCATCAAGGGGGGAATATGGCGTACGGAAAACGATGGGCAATGGCACTTACGATCGCCACGCTGCTCGGCAGCGGCCATGCATCGGCGCAGCGCGACGATCCTGACTATCCGCCCGTCGTGCCTCCCCTGGGGACCGTCGTCGCCAGCCCCGAAGCCTTCCTGACGAAGCTCTTCGGTAAGCCCATTGGCTGGATCATCAAAGCGACAGGCGACCTCGATGGTGACGGGCGCGACGACTGGGCGGGTGTCGTCCAGTGGGATGCCTCATCGGTGAACCAAGCGCAGCTCTTCATTCTGCTGCAACGGGCCGACGGAACGTTCGTCCTTACGGAGCAGTCCAGGGCGTCGGACACATACCGTGCCGGCGTCGAGTATCTGACCATCGAGGACCGTGGTGTATTGACCCTCCATTACAGCGTGTCCTGTTCAGCCACCTGCCACGCTGGCGTCAGGCTGCACTACAAGTTCTACAAAGGTGCCTGGACACTTGTGGGCAGCGACGAGGAGTCCTTCGAGACGGACTCCCAGGCCGAAACCCGCTATTCGACGAACTTCCTCACCGGGCGTACGGTCACGGACGTGATGGCAAGCAACGGAAAGGTCGCATCGTCGACGGTGGGACATACCGACAAAGCGCCCGCCCTGTTGCACGACGTAAGCGTGTTCGGCAATTAACGACCACAAGATCGGTTGCGCCTACAGACAACCGCAAGTTGATTTGCTAGTTTCACCTCGTTGCCTGCGTCGTCGCTGTCGAAGCCTCGCAGGCAACCATCGCTTAAAGCGGTGAGAAGCGCGGCCCAAGGGTGCTACCAACACCAGAGGGCCGCTGACCACAATAAACTCTAGGAAGTGCATCGTGGCTACCCCCGATCATACGGTACTCGCTCGCCCGCCGGATCCCCCCGGCGACAACCCCACCGGTCACCGGGACGTCTGCCGACCTCGCAGACACGGTTGAAGAACCGCGGCCGCAGCCGTTGAACCGCAAAGCGCGCTGACGCCGCCACACACTTCGTCAATCACGCCGCCCCGGCGCCTGGTCGCAGGCAGCCGATGAACCCGCGAATCCGTTTGATCCGCGGCACGCCCGGTTGTGCCTGGCGTGCCGCACCTGGAAACGCAAAAGGCGGCCAGCAAGGAGACTGCGATGTCGGTATCGAAGGAACATCAGACAGAAGGTCCGCTGTGCTATCACGCGGATCCGGAAGCAACGGCGCATGCGCTGTTGAATGAAGCGACCGAGTGGCTCCAGTTCGCGCGGGGGCTTACAGGGCTATTGGCCGATCTGATTCATGAGGCGGACTCGGTGGATTGCCGGCGCATGGCGTTGGGGCTCGAGGCCATTGGCGCGCTGACGAATATGGGGGTGCAGTGTGCCGCGCAGGCGCATGTGCGGATGTGTTGGGAGCAGGCGAGGGCGGAATCTTCGGAATGACTGACAAACGAGTCCCTCCTGATCGCCCTTGAGGCGCCGTAATCAAGCAATCCATAGGGTGAGGCCTGTCCGGGTTTCGTGAAGAAGCCCGCCGTGTGGCTGTTTGCCAGCCATGGAGCTCGGTAGACTGTATCGCGCACGTATCCGTCGCGGACTCTGATCGGATAAAGGTGTAGGAACTACGTTGATATGGAGAATCGAGGATGCCGTCGTACAAGCCGCTCGCTTCGCTAGCCGGACCCCTTTACGGGAAAGACCCTTGGCCATTGAGGTTCTTCGGGCATAGCTTCGCTGCCGCCTGCTTCAACACGATGGCATGCAGTCTTATCTATAGCGGGCACCAGTTCGGAACTCGTCGGCGGAATCGTGATGGCGAGCTTTGCGATAAGCCGTCCGGCCCTGTGCCTTTTGAGAACTGGCGCGACGACTGGAGTGGCAGCTACAGCATTATTCCCGTCGATGGTCGTGAATTTCCCGGCCCTGTGGAGATTGAGTGGACGTCCATGGATGGGACCAGTCATTCCCTCTCGATCAATCTTGATGAAATTTTCAAGGATCGATTGATCCTGCACAGAGTTACTCGTGACGAGGTAAAGGAATCTTGGCTGGATACGTTGTCGATTCAGCCTGAAGTTCCGAGCATTCTTGTTGAAGTCAATGATCGGACGGTCACCGTCTTTATGCGTGCCTTGATCGCCACGAACGAATACGTTCCGGAGGGTGCTATGGGGCGCTTCCGCAATGACCTGATTTCGGCTTGGACGCATACCTACTGAGCAGGGAGTGCTCGCAATGAATGATTCATCGGCACCCGTCGCAACGATCCGCTGAAGCACCTGATGCGCTACGCCAGAGAGAGAACCGGATGAAGTTCATGAGAGCCGCGGCGATATCCTTCATGGCCAGCTTTTGGCTGGCCGCGTCAATGACGAGTGCGGCCATGGCAGCACCTGCGAAGGCTGCCTCCGAGCCCACCTCAATCCATGCAGCCGAACGCTTTCTGTCGTTTGTCGCGGGCCTTGGTCGGCTGTCAGATGCATCCGCTGAAAGCCTCGAGAAGAAGCTTGGCGTGAGCTTTCAGCGTGAGGGCACAGTTTCCGGATACCGGAGCGCAGCCGGTCCAGGAGGGTGGCAGTACTTCATCGACTTCTATTTTCGAGATCCGCCCAGCCGGAATGGATTCAGCTTCGAGTTTGTCAACCTTGGCGGATCTGCCGACCTGTCCCCTGTGTGCTTCAACTTTGATCGACTGAGGAGCACCCTGCATCAGGCTGGTTTCGATGAGCAAAAACGAGTGGGAGAAATCGGGGAGTTGATTTCCTTCAACTACTTCAAGGGTGATCTCAAACTGGCCGTCCTGATTCAGTCGCCGACGACCGGCGACAGGAATCGAAACTGCGTCCGCCGCATACAAAGGCTTCAGTAGCGAACGCAGCGCACGCGGCCACGGCGAGGTAACATTCCCCGTCCCGAGCCAGCAAGGATTCCGCCATGTCCCCCGCGCCAGGCATCCCCCCGATCCCACGGGATGCCCTGCAACTGCCAGCCGACGTCCTCTGGCTGGCGCATTGCAAGGATGGCCCCATCCCTCGCGTCGCGGCGGAGGGTGTACGTGCGCTGTTGGAAACCGAACTCGAGCCCTGGAACTTGCGCTGGCAGGAAGACTTCCTCGACGTCCAGGCGCGCCTGCGTCACGCGAGCGCGGCGTTCTTCGCCGTCGATGAAGCCGACATCAGCCTCGTCGCCTGCACGTCGGCCGGGCTGGAAGCGATCTCGCTGGGGTATGCGTGGCAATCGGGTGACGAGGTGCTTATCCCCGCCGGGGAGTTCTCGAGCAATCGCCTTCCCTGGCTGGCGCTCTCAGCTCGCGGCCTCGTCTGCCGCGAGGTGGAGCTGTGGCCAGACCAGCTGGCCGCCAACCCCGCACCACCCCCGCCCGGCATCGAGCCCGAGCAACGCCTGCTCGATGCGATCACACCGCGTACGCGACTGATGTCGGTGTCATGGATCCGCTTTCAGGACGGCACACGGCTCGATCTGGATCGTCTGGGGCAGGGCTGTGCCGCTCGTGGCGTGCATCTCGTGGTCGACGGTATCCAGGGTGCTGGCACGATGGTCCCTTCGCTTACGCATGTGGATGCGTTCGTCAGTGGCGGTCACAAGGGCCTGCTCGGCACGCAGGGGCAGGGCGTGATGTGGACCCGTCCGACGTTTCGGCAGCGGTTGGTGCCTCTCGGTACATGGCTGTCCGCGCCCGCGGCGTTTTCGCAGTCGGGCACGCAGGCGGATGCGGGCGACCTCTGGGCGAGTGACGGGCGCCGGTTGGAGGCGGGTAGCCCGTCGATTCTTTCGTGTGGCGCGCTCGGTCATTCCGTGCAGCTGTTGCTCGACAGCGGCGGCGCGCGCGCTATCCAGGCGCACGTCATGGCGCTGCAACGGTTAGTACTGGAACGACTGCTTCCCCACGAGGAATGGTCCTCTGACGTCGCGCGTCTTCAGGGCTTGCTCGAATCCGACAGACTCGGACCGACCTTGTCGTTTCGTGTCGAGGACGATCGCGCCGAGCGGCTTCTCGCGACAGCGGCGAAGCAGAAGATCGGTACGAGTACACGCGAGGGCTACCTGCGCGTGGCGTTGCACGGCTGGCATTCGGTGAGAGATGTCGAGCGGACGGTGGCGTGGCTGACGCAAGTGGACATCCCCCGCTAAGCACGTCCATCCGCCAGCGGCTCCCTGTTCTCGGTCGCTTCCTGACAATTCGTCTGGGCTGATACTCCGCATGGAGGATCGAAGACGCTGTCCCGCACGCCTGTCGCCTCGTAAAAGCCAGAAAGCCGACAGGCATTCACCCGAGGCGGCGCCCAGACTCGGAAAAAAACGAGAGGGGACGTCGTGAACATCCGGATCATCACCCTGTTTCTTATCGCGTTTGCCGCAAACGTAAACGCAGGCACCGATGTCTGGCAGCCCACCGCCGGACATACGCAAATACCGTTGTGGCCGAAAGCACCGCCCGCGGCAACGCCTATGCCCGGTCCGGAATATGTCAGGACGAGCACGAAGCCCTTCGGCGGCAAAACGATGGTAACCGTCAGCAACGTGTCGCAGCCCACCATGACGGTCTACGCACCGAAAGGCGAGAATACGGGTGCTGCAGTCGTCGTATTTCCGGGGGGTGGCTTCGAGATTCTGGCCATGGATCTCGAGGGCACCGAAGCATGCGACTGGCTGACGTCCCGGGGCATCACGTGCGTGCTGGTGAAGTATCGCGTGCCGAGTCTGCCCTACGTGGCGGCTTGCGATTGCCGCCCGCACAACCGTGCGCTGTCGACACCGTCGTTGCAGGATGCGCAAAGGACCATGCGACTGGTGCGCTCGCATGCGGCGGAGTGGAAGGTCGATCCGCACAAGATCGGCGTGCTGGGCTTTTCGGCGGGTGGCTTTCTGGTGGCGGAAATCAGCACGGTTTTCGACCGCAAACTATACGCGCCGGTGGATGCTGCCGATAAGGAGAGTGCCCGGCCGGATTTCGCCATGCTGATCTACCCGGGGCATCTCGCCACCGACGACGACAAAGCCAATCCCAATCTTCCGATCACCGCCCATGTGCCGCCGTCATTTCTTGTCCAGGCGGAAGACGATTACACGGACGGCGTGCATCAGTCGCTGGTGTACTATGCCGCGCTGGCCAGGGAGCACGTGCCCGCGGAAATGCACCTGTATGCACAGGGCGGGCACGCGTTTGGCCTGCGCTCGACGAACCTGCCGATCAATGGATGGCCCGCACTGGCCGAAGCCTGGATGCGGACGATCGGTATCACCCACTGAAAACGCATGCGCTGGCGGATCACTCCCCCGCTGCGAGCAACTCGTCCAGCTGCGCGAACTGTTCCGGCAAGCCTTCCGCCGAGCCGGTGATCGCCTCGTCGCGCGCCGCTTCCGTCGGATACAGTTCGTGCAGGGTGACCAGCGTCTTGCCGTCCTTTTCTTCGAACGTCACGGTGGTCAGCGCGCCCTGGTCGCTTTCTTCGTTCGTCCATACGAGCCGCGTGTTCTCAGTCACTTCCTTGTAGGTACCGAAGAACGCCATCGGCTGATCGAAGGCCGGATGTTTGAACACCAGGCGATACGTGCCGCCGGTGCGGATGTCCATGTCGCCCGAGACCAGCGACATGCCGGCGGACTTCGGAATCCACCAGCGTTTGAACAGCTCCGGGTTGCGCCACGCCTCGAACACGAGGTGCACCGGCGCATCGAACGTGCGCGTCACGACGAGCTCGCGGTCGCCTTTGCGTTCCACGGCGGTGCGCTTGCTTGCGGCTGAACTACCTTCGCTTGCCATTGGCCTTCTCCTCGCGTTTAAGGTGGTCGACGATTTCATCCAGCGCGTCGAAGCGCGCGCTCCAGAGTTCGCGGTGCCGCTCGATCCAGGCGGCTTCTTCTTCCAGCTGACGTATCCCCAGCCTGCAGGTGCGCACGCGCCCGACCTTCTCCGTGGTCACGAGCCCCGCGTCTTCCAGAATGCTGACGTGCTTGCCCATGCCGGTAAGGGTCATGTGGAAACGTTGGGCGAGGTCGCTGACCGATGCGTCCGAACGGCCAAGCTGCTCCAGCACGCCGCGTCGGGTGACGTCGGAGAGGGCGGCGAAGGTGGCATCGAGGCGGGCTTGATAGTGAACCATGTGGTTCACTGTATGCCCGTGCAGGACGGTTTGCAATACCTCCGGGGCCTTGGCCACCGCGGTGGCATGGGCCTCCGTCTGGTGCGCCGCTTGCTTGCACTGAGGCACAACGGCACATCCCGCCTAGCAGTCGCCGAGGAAGTCGTAGTGGGTCACGCCGTTCAGGTGTTGAATGCGCGCGCCTGGAATCGCCTTCGCTGCGATATCCACGTTCGGCGCCGCCGGTGCGACGTTATCGGCTGTTCCCGTGGCTGGATGCAAGACGGTGATCGACAGGGTGGGCGAGCCGTCCGCATTGCGCAGCGCGGCGGTGGGTGTGGAGGATCGTTCTTGCTCCCCGACGTCGCGCTGGGTCTTTCATTCGACGGCTGACGGTCGTCTTCATCACCGTGACGTAATGCGATTCTCCGGAAATAGGTTTGGAGCCCGAGCTTGTTCGTCATGGCTTGGGACATTCGAGGCGGAGGGTAGATGCGTCTTTCAGCGCTTAGTACTCGCGACACACCATGTGACCACGCTGAGCATTTCGTCGCCCCAAGTCACTGGCCTCCGAGAATTCGAAAAGCGAAGTGTCTCTGTCCCGGTGCCAGTCCATTTCGGACCAAACGTATTGTGTGTCCCACGAAGCGGGACATCGCATCGACACGTACAGGAATGCACATGTGCCCATTACTGTAAGCAGCAGCAAGAAGCTCCGCCTGTCGATCTCACCAATAAGGGTCGGTAGCATCACTATAGACGCCACTTCAGTCCCGTCTCGGTTGAAAGAGAAGGGGTGGTTATGGCGTTGAGGGGGCTCCATAACGTTCGTTTCGATAACCGGTCTGACGACGCTTTGAAGTTCCGCATAACTCCGAACGCCGACACTACGGTCAGCAGCCAACAGGCTACGTGCGTAGCAAGAGCTAACACGAATAAACAGACGAAAATCACGAATGGCGATAAATCAGTTTGAGAAGCAGTATCGACAGTCCCGTTCCCGCGAGACGCCATAAGAGACCGACATCGCTGAGACGTGTGGGTTTTCGTTGACGGTGGCTGAGTTGCTACATCGGTTGCATTTGGCGCGCTGACGTAGCGGCGTGACCCGTGCAGGAAGCTGGGTCATTACATTTCTCTCATGGAGAGGGTTTGTGGTCAACGACATGTCTGGAGACATTGCCCGCCTCGTCATATACGTCTAATACGCGATGTTGGCCGTCTGCATCGAAGTTTTCAATCGAAAAGATGCGACCCCACTCTGCGGTCATCAGCGTGCCAGCTGGTTTTCCGTTTATATCGATACATGACTTCGAAAGCCCCGCCTCCCCCCATGCCGCATAAACAGTTCTTGCCGGTGCCTTGCAGGCATACCCTTGGTGCTGGTCGAGAACTGACCTGTTATCGCTTTTGGAACACGACGTCATCGAAACGACTACGAGCATGAGAGCAATTATCTGCGTTTTCATTTGTATGGGTCGGATAGATAGGGTCTCGGGATGGGAAGTCCTACTGGTTTCCCGGATTTGCACCCGCTTGCGCGGTGCCCATGCCAGCGTCTTGGGTGTCTGTCTTGAGCCAGTAATGATCAATCGGCCCGAGCTTTCCATCAAACGCTGGGTCGCGGCAAGCCCACACGGCCAACCTGACTTAAGACGTTTGGAGATGACCGTACACGCGCCGGGCCGGGTGATGGAATGTGTTGCGGGTCACTGGGTGCCGAGCTCAGGCGTAGTCTTCTCCAGAATCTTCATGGCCTTCGCGTTCTCGCTTTGCCAGGTCGCGATCTCGGCCTCGGAGGTCGGGGTCGATCCGGTCACTACCGGCGTGCCGTCGGGCCTCGTGATCGCGGGCCGGGGCGCGGCGGTCGGCTGGGTCATGGTCGCGTAGCTTTGGTGCGACACCACGGGTGGCGTGGCGAGCCTGGATGAGTAGTAATCGCTCGGCCGCGTCGCGTAATGCGGCGTCGGTGCATTGGCGCTCGCATGGGTGTTAGCTGCGCCCTGCGAGGTCGACCGGATGAGCGATTTGCCCATGTTGTCGAAAATGCGCGGGATGGACAGATAGCTGAGAAGGAGCACCGCGACCACGGCGATAAAGGCGACGATCGGCGTGCTGGACGTGGGTCTGCCACGCCTGCCATGCGCGTCGCCAGCCATCACCCAGCTCGGCCTGTCATCCAGCGGCGGCATGTCCACCTCGGGAATCGGCCCGAGCATGCTCCGTATCTCCGCACCACCGATCAGCTGGATCGGCATGAACTTCGCCGCTGACCGCATGGCGTGATCGGTGAACTCGCCGGAGGAGATCAGGATGGCGCGCTGTGCACCCTCCGTGTGCATCACGCCGATCAGTTCATGCACCGCGTTATGCGGCACCTGTCCCGTGTTCCAGTGCTTGCACTGCACGACGATGTATTCGCCGTCGCGGTACAGCTTGAGGTCGATACCGCCATCGGCCATGGCGTAGCCAACACCCGTGCCGGAGTGATCCACCCGGTAGCCTTGCCCACGGTAGTACTCGGCGACGCGTCGCTCGAAGTCGTCCCAACGCACCTGGGTGAGCGGGTCGCTCCAGCGCGAGCGGACGGGTTTCCAGCGGCGGCTCATGGGCCTGCGCCTGATCTGTTCAACGCCATGTCTTCCCCTGACGTCCGGGTGTCGAAGGTTTCGCGCACGGTCCGGGCGTTCCGGATCGATGGTACTGAGGCGGCGACGCGGTGGGCAATGATCATGTATGCCGATTCGGCCCGGTACGCCGGGACCTGGTGTCGCGGGCTGCAGCTCACTTGCCGCCGGTCACGTCCAGAAAGGTGCCGGTAATGAATGAGGCCTCGGCACCTGCAAGCCACAGGATCGCGCGCGCCACCTCGTCGGGCTGACCGCCACGCTTCATCGGTATGGATTCCTTGACGCGGTCCACTCGTCCCGGCTCGCCACCGCTGGCGTGCATGTCCGTGTAAATGTGTCCGGGGCGCACGCAGTTGACACGGATGCCCTCGGCGGCGACTTCCCTGGCGAAGCCAGTGGTGAAGGTCTCGAGCGCACCCTTGGATGCCGCGTAGTCGACGTACTCGTTCGGGCTGCCCAGTCGTGCGGAAGCGGACGAGACGTTGATGACGGATCCGCCCCGGCCGCCGTAGCGATGCGACATCCGTCGTATGGCGTGTTGCGCGAAGAGGATGGGGCCGATCGCGTTGACCGCGAAAATGCGCTGCATCCGGTCGAAGCTCAGATCCTCCAGACGGGATTGCTGCGCGAGAACGCCTGCATTGTTTACCAGCACGTCGATGCGACCGAACTCGCGGTCGATCGCGGCGAAGAGCCCGTCGATCTGCCTGGGATCGGCGCTGTCCGCGCGGACGGCCAGCGCGCGACGTCCGGCCGCTTCGACATCGGCAACGACGGCGAGTGCCGCGGACTCATCGGAGACGTAGGTGATCGCCACATCGTAGCCCTGGGCGGCGGCCAGTCGTGCCGTGGCCGCGCCGATGCCCCGGCTGCCGCCGGTGATCAGGATGAGCGGTGCCTGCGAATCGTCAGTCATGGTCGAAACCCTTATGTCGTGGAAGCGGTGGCGCGCAGATGAGGTTTCAGCAACATCACCAGCGGCGCAATCAGGGCGGCGGTCGCGGCCGAGGCGAGGATGCCGATCGTCTGATTGCTGTGATCGGCGATGGCGCCGTACAGGATGGGCGCGGCGCCGCCCGAAACGACAACGCTCGTGTAGAACACCGCGAACGCGCGACCGGTGTCACCGTCGGAGAGCTCCGGCACGGTCCCGTAAAGCACCGATGATGTGCCATTGAGCACGACACCGAGCAAGGGCAGCACGATGAGCGTAGGTATCAGCGGTGTGAGCAGCGTCGCGGCCATCAGTGCGGCCGTGGCGACCTCGGTCACGATGACGCTCCCGACCACACCCAGTCGCTCACCCAGCCATCCGCATGTCGCCTTGCCCAGCGCGCCACCGATAAAGAGCAGGGCCAGCGCGACGCCCACGGTCGGGGAGTTGCCGCCCTTGGCATGAATCAGAAACGGAAGGAACAGCAGATAGCCCATGCGGGTCGCCGTATCCAGCGCGCCGATGGTCGTCAGGATGCCGAAGCCGCCACGGCCGTGACCACGTTGCGTCTTTGCCCTGGCGCGTGCGATCACGGGAGTCTTCGGCGCCCAGGACCTCAGTCCCAGCGCGACAACGATGCCAAGCAGCGCCATCAATCCCAGCACGGGGCGCCAGGCGAGCACGGGCAACGTCACCGCGACAAGCGCCGGCACGATGGCCTTACCGAGGTCGCCGGAAAAGTTGTACATCCCCAGCGGTCGTCGCGATGCGTCGCCGTAGCTGTCGGTGACGAGCATCGAACCGCGTGGATGCTGGATGCTCGAACCCACGCCCGCCACGACGAGGCCGACGCAGAGTCCCGCGAAGCCGAGCGGCAGCGCCATGATCAGAAATCCCATGGCCGCGGTGACGGTCGCAAGTATCAGTGCGGACCGGGCCGATACGCCACGCAGGGCGCGATCGGCGGGAATCTGCAGGCCACCCATGGTGCCGTAATAGAGCGCGCGCACCAGGGCCAGCGCCGCATAGGACAGACCGAACTGCGCCTGCCACACGGGAAGAAAGGCATAGAGGCCGTCGGTATAGCCGTCATGCAGTGCGTGGGTAAAGCACGCGGCCAGCAGGTTGCGCGAACGGGGCGCTTGGGGTGTGCGTTCGCCGTCGAAGGTGACGGGGAGGTCGGTCGAGGCTGCCATGCGGCTATGCTAGATAAGCGAGAAATAATCAACAAGACAACCATGACTCACCTTATGCGTGAGCATAAATCACGGATAGCCATGCGCAACCTGCCACCTCTCCATTCTCTGAGGGTCTTCGAAGTCGCCGCCCAGACGGACAGTTACGCCGACGCGGCGGCGGAACTCGGCGTGACTCACGGTGCCGTCAGCCGTCAGATCGCGGTGCTGGAAACGTGGCTGGGCCAGAAGCTCTTCGTCAAGGACGGTCGCCGCATGGTGGCGACGCCGGCCGCGAGGCTGTTCGCCGCCGAGATCGGCCTGTCGTTCGATCGCCTGGTGGTGGCGGCCGAGGCGTGCGGACAGCCAGGCGCACGGCGCATCGTGCGCGTCAGCGCGCCGACCAGTTTCGCGATGCGCTGGCTGATCCCCCGGCTCGGTCGCTTTCACGCCGGGCATCCGGACACTGAAGTCGTTGTCACCACGGTATCGACGCTCTTCGAGGAACTGCGCGGCGGCGTCGATGTGACGATTCGGCGTGGGCCTGGGCGCGATCGCCTGTTGCCTCAGCATCGTGTCGTCCCCGTGCTGGATGACGTCGATACGCTGATCATGAGCCCCACCTTGTTTGCCCGCCAACCCGTGCTGAAACCGTCCGATATCCAGGGCCACACGCTGTTCGCCACGGAGACACGACCGGGCGACTGGCGTGACTGGCTCGAGGCCGCCGGTGTACATCACCTCGCAGGACTTCCGCGCCAGCGCTTCGATCATTTCTTTGTGACCCGCCAGGCCATCGAGGATGGTCTGGGTATCGGCATCGGGCCCTTGCCGATGCTGGAGATGGATGTCGCCAACGGACGGCTGATGACGCCGCTGGCGGATATCCGGGTGGTGCGGACGGGGTATGTCGCGATCGTCGGGCGGGAGTCTGACGAAGGTGGCTCGGTCAACCGGTTTGTCGAATGGCTTGTGGGGGAAAGGCCGACGACGATACTCGCCCAGGTTCAGCCATCAAGCCTCTGAGAATCTATTCAACATATGGACGCATGAAGTCTATAGTTAATTGATTTATAGAGATTTTGACAAAAAGTATCTATTCAAGTATCTATTCAGCGATGGCAAAGCCTGCGCCCATGACCGAGACCTTGATCAACGTGCTTCGTCGGCGCGGGCCACTTAGCGCGAGAGATCTGGGCGAGGCACTCGGCGTCAGCCAGCCGACGATTTCCCGGTTGCTCGACACCAGTGGGGCGGAGGTGACGCGTTTTGGTCGAGCCAGGCGTACGCGTTATGCAGCACGGCGCGATGTCCGGGGTCTCGGTTACGAGTGGCCGCTTTTCCGAGTCGATGCGCAAGGTCGACCTCACGAGTTTGGCCTACTTGCGGCGCTGCACGGCGGCGGATGTCTTCTGACAGGGGCCACTCCGGTGTGGTTGCGCGACGAGTTCGTCGATGGGCTGTTTCCCGGTGTGCCCTGGTTCCTCGACGACCAGCGGCCACAAGGATTTCTTGGCCGCCAGTTCGCGCAGCGCTGGTCGCGCGAATTGGGACTGCCCGCCGATGTGCTGCTCTGGGACAACGACGCGGTACTTACGGCGTTACTCCGTCACGGCGAGGATGGTCCGGGAAATTTCATTCTGGGCGAGGCTGCGCTCGAGCGTGCATTGCAAAGTGAGTTCGACGTCGTTGCCGAGGAGACTCGATGGTCTCGTTACGGTGACATGGCTAATGTAGCCATCGCCGGTGAAGCCGTCGGATCATCGGCGGCAGGCGAGCAGCCCAAGTTCACAGCCACGGTGATCGACGCGGAAGGTGCCACCCGCCACGTCATTGTCAAGTTCACCGAGCCGGTGGAAGCCGGTGCTACGGCACAGCGCTGGGCTGATCTCCTGATCTGCGAGCACCTGGCTGGCCAGCTCCTGGCCGAGCAAGGCAACGCCAGTGCGCCTACCGAATTGATCTGGTCGCAAGGCCGCCTTTGCCTTGAAGCGACCCGCTTCGATCGCATAGGCGCCTACGGGCGGCGAGGCTGCGTCAGTCTGGCGGCGTGGAGCGATGCGCACGACGGCAACCGCGACGACTGGGCCACTGCTGCCAGGCGCATGCATGAAGCTGGGTGGATCGACGACGCATCGCTGGCGCAGGTTCGTCAGCGCTGGTGGTTCGGCCGGCTGATCGGCAACACCGACATGCACTTCGGTAACCTCTCGTTCTTCCTCGATGACACGCTGCCAATGGCGGTGACACCGAGTTACGACATGTTGCCTATGCTATATCGGCCTGCTTCAAATGGCGCCATACCACCCCGCGTCTTCCAGCCCGCTGTGCCGAGTCCGGGGGATATGACGTACTGGCTGTGCGCTGCACGCTGGGCTGTGATCTATTGGACGCGTGTTAGTCAGCATGCGGAAATCAGTGAGGGATTCCACGATATCGCCAAGGCAAATATCGAAGCGATAGCCCGCCTGCGCGAGCGCTTCGATACCTGACATCCGTAGTGATCGGCGCAGGCCCTGCTGCTAAAGTTTTTCCCTGCCCGCACTCAGGACCCTCGTTATGGACAACATCGAACGCTTCGACACCGGTGTCCCGGCCACCGCGTTCCGCCTGTCCTGGGTAGCCTATGTTCGTCCCGTCGTGACCCTCGCTGCCGCGCTCGTCATCGCCTGGTTCCTCCCCGTGCTGTATCGGTCGATCCTTGCGGTGCTGGCGTTGGCCTGGTTCGTGTACTCGGTCATGGAGGCAAGAGAGGTACGCCTCTTCGTCAACGACGACGGCATCTGGGTACGCAGCGGCATCCTTCCCTGGAACCGCGGCGTCAGTGGAGTGAAGTGGCGTGACCTGGACGAAGCCTCGTTTCATACGGGCTTTTTCAGCTGGGCCGCCAGGTCCTATCGGGTGCGGATCGGTCACCGCTTTACGAAGAGCAGTGAGATCCTTCTGATGCACGTACACGAAGGCAATCGTGCGGTGGCGGAAATCAATGGGATTCATCGTGCAAGGATTTCGCGCGGGCACGAGTGATCGCCGCAGGAAGCTTTGACCGGCTTTGATCGCTGCCCGGCGAACCGCGGCTCACCGGACAGCGAACGACTTACATGCCCGCGGCATCCAGCAGAGCGTTACCGCTTTGTCCCGCGCTTCCGCTCGTCTTGTAGGCATTGAGAAGAATGCCCTTCTTGTCGAATTCGAAGACAGCGTCTTCGTGCTCGTTAGGCTGGAACGGCATGGCGGCGATACGTGTGAACGTATAGTTCCAGACTTCCTTGCCCATCACCTCGGACTTCTTTGGCGGCTGGCCGATGGCGGCGATGACGTCTTCTCGGCGGGTCTTGCCTTTGGTGAAGGAGTTCAGGGTCTCCTGGCTGATCTGGGTGCCCGTTTTGTGGTCGAGTGCGCTGCATCCGGCCATGGCGGCGACGGTCAGGGCTGCGACGGCAAAAGCTCCAGCGATCTTCATATGAGTTCCTCTCATGGTCTTGCGTGGGGATATCGTCAGCTGACGACCGCCCATTGTGCGTTGGCAAGAAACCGTTTGGGGCTGTCTTCACGCATTTTCAGACTAGTCCTATGCCGCTGCGCGGACGCGGCCCCGGCATGCGGGTTCTCCGACATCGACGACGTCAACTCCTTATTTACATTCCGCACCGCTTCCCGGTAGCCTCTCTTCCGCCCAAAACCATGGGCTACCTCATTTGCGCCACCGGACGGAGCAGTCAGTTGTTGAAGGTCAGGGATCCCCGCCGCCATTGCGCGGCGCAGGCTGCAAGCTCCACACGCGCCAAAGCTCATATCCATGAATCGCGACGTTTCTCCGTGCGAGGCGCATCTCTTTGCGACGCACGTGGACCGCTGGCGCGTGCCCGTGTGAAAGCACTTCGCGAACTACGTCACAGTTTCTGACAGGCACATCAGGGAGGCCACCGCATGGATGGCGGACGCATGTGTCTGTTTCCAAAGATCGACAATCATCGGTTGTGCTGCCCAGGCCAGCCACGATATCTCCAGGGGAACATCGAATGAATCGCACTTACCGTCTCGTATGGAACAGAGCCCTGCGCGTTGTCCAGGTCGCTTCGGAACTCTCGTCGAGCGAGGGCGCCGCAGCGGACGGCACGAATGCCGCGCCGCCGCGGATGACGCGTCTGTTCAGCGCGTTGCTGGCAGCCGGCCTTTGCTTATCGTCTGCCGTGGTCTTCGCGCAGAACGCGGCGCCTGGCGGCTCCGGCAACTCCGCGGCGGCCGGAACGGTCCTCTCGGGCGCGGGCGGCGCGGGTAACGGGACGGGCGGGCAGGCGACGCATGTCGATTCGTCCTTCGACGCGAGCGTGATCGACGGCGCATCCGCGAACAACGGCGTGGGTGGCTCGGGCGCGTCAGGCATCGACGACCCCGAAGGGGCGACAGGCGTGGGTGGCGCGGGTGGTGCCGTAGGCGCGCCCGGCACGGTGATCGTCGGCGGACGCGGCGGGGATGGCAGCACGGGCCATGCCCCGGGTGGCGGTGGCGGTGGCGGCGCGGGTGTCTATACCACGGCGACGAGCTACAACGTTTCCGCTACCACCATCACGGGCGGCGCGGGCGGCCATGGTGGCGGGCAGGATCTGATTGCCGGTGGGGCCGGGGGCGGTGGCGGTGGGGCCGGTCTGGTGTCGGGCGTCGCCAGCGGCTTCGTTCTCAATCTGTCAGCAGGGCAGTCGATCACGGGCGGTGCCGGCGGCGCGGGTGGCGCGGGCAGCACCACCGGCGTCTCGGTCGGTGGCGGTGGTGGCGGTGGTGGCGACGGCGTACTCATCACGGGTACGGCGGGTAAGGTCACCAATGCCAATGGAGCCACGATCACAGGCGGCGTGGGCGGCGCCGCCGGTGGGGGCAATTCGGCGTCGGGCGGCAGCGGCGCGTCCGGCGCCGGTATCCGTGCGCTGGCCTCGGGATTGCACGTCACCAACAATGGCACGATCGCCGGTGGTGCGGCGACCGGCAACGGCGCGGCGGGCAACGCGATCGTGACCCAGGACAGCGCCGACATCGAGAACTACGGCACCCTCGCGGGTGGCGCGTTCACCGGCGGCCATGCATCGGCGGTGCTCTTCAACGGCGCCGGCAATGTGCTGGGGCTGCACGCGGGTACCGTGATTCAAGGCGCCATCGAGCTTGCCAGTAACGCGAGCGCCTCGATCGTCGCGGATGCCGCCGTATCACTGAATGGCGTCACGCTCGACGGCGGCACGGCCGACGTCGTCTTCAACGCGACCAACGGCGGCTCGATCGACCTCGGTGGCGACCTTACCGGCACGGGCAACGTCCGTAGCACGGGCGTGGGCAGCCTGACGCTGGACAACGTCAACCTTACCGGCTCGCTGGCGCTGAGCCACACCGGCGGTACCCATACCGCGGGCACCGTGCAGACGACCGGCGCGCAGACCTACCTCGGTGGCGTGACGCTGGACGGCGCCACGCTGTTTTCCAGCGCCTCGAACATCGGCTTCAACGGCGTGACCGCCGGCACCGACGCCCTCAGCGTCACCGCCGGTGGCACGATCACCGCCAGCGGCGTGGTCACGCTCGGTGGCAGCAGTGTCTTCACCGCGCTCGGTCATGACATCACGATGACCAACGCGGGCAACCGCTTTGCCGGACTGCTGACCGCGACGGGCCGCAATATCGCCATTGCTTCGAACAGCGCGTTATCCGTGGGTCCGGTCAGCGCCACGGGCAATGTCACGCTGACCGGCACCGCCATCACGCTGCAGAACGATCTGCAGGCGACGGGCACGCTGACGCTCACCGGTGACAGTGTCACGCAGACCGCGGGCGGCGTAGTGGTCGGGACCCTGACGGGCAGCACGACCGGCGACTTCGTCCTTGCGAGCACCAATAACGCCATCGCCACGCTGGGTAACCTCACGGCGCAGAACGCGACGCTTGCGGGCGCCACACCACTCAACATCACCGGCACGGTCAACGTGCAGTCCCTCGCGTTGTCGTCGGCCGGCCGCTCGGTGCTGACCGGTACGCTCACGTCGACCGGCAACATCACGCTCCAGTCCGGGACGGAACTCGCCGTCGGTGGTGGCGGGACTACCGGTGCGCTTACCGGCAACGTGGTGGACAACGGCACGCTGTCGTTCAACCGTTCCAATAACGTCAGCTTTACGGGCGATCTCAGCGGCGCGGGTGCGCTGGTGAAGAACGGCGCGGGCAAGCTGTTGTTCGACGGCGACGGCAGCGGCTTCACGGGGAACACCACGGTCAGCGCCGGCAGCCTGATCGTCGGCAGCGCGGGGAACAGCACGGCGGTGCTTGGCGGCCCGACCGGCGCGGGTGCCGGCGTCACGGTCAATGGCAGTGGCACGCTCGGTGGCCACGGCACCATCGCGACGAACGTCGACGTCCTCTCGGGCGGTACGTTGTCGCCGGGCAATTCCGTAGGAACGCTGACGGTCGACGGCAATCTCACCCTCGAGCAGGGCAGCACGTTGCAGGCTGAGTTTGGTGGGCTGGGCTCGGGCGACCAGGTGGTCGTGTCGGGCAACCTCGCTCTCAACGGTGCCACGCTCAACGTCGTCGATGCCGGCGGCATGACCAACGGCGTCTACAATCTTTTCAGCACCGGTGGCACGCTCAGCACGAGCAACGGCGGTCTGGTGCTCGGCACGACGCCGGCGGGCCACCCGCTGACGCTGCAGTATCTGACCAGCTTCGGCCAGGTGAACCTGATCGATAACTCGACCTCGAACCTGAGCTTCTGGAACGCCAACGGCCTCGCCTCCGCTACGCAGATGGGCGGCGGCACCGGCGTCTGGTCGACCACCGCGCCGAACTGGACCGACGCCACTGGCACGCAGCCGAACGGTCAGATGTCGCCGCAGCCGGGCTTTGCCATCTTCGGTGGCGCCGCGGGCACGGTCACGGTCGACGGTACGCCAGGCCAGCTCCAGGCGACGGGCATGCAGTTCCTCACCGACGGCTACACGCTGACCGGTGACTCGGTACAGCTGCTGACCACCGATGGCACGACGCCGATCATCCGCGTCGGCGACGGTACGGCCAGCAGTGCGCCGTACACAGCGACGGTGTCCAGCGTGCTGACGGGCAACCAGGGCCTGGAGAAGGCTGACGCGGGTACGCTCGTGCTGACCGCGGCCAATACGTATACGGGTAACACTGTGGTTTCGGGTGGCACGCTTGCCGTCTCTGCCGATAACAACCTGGGCGATGCCGCCAATGGTGTGACGCTTCAGGGCGGCACGCTGGGTATTACCGGCACGTCCTTCACCACGACCGACCGGGCGCTGACTCTCGCCTCCGGCACGGGCGGCACGCTGGCGGTCGCCGATGCGGGCAACGTCTTCAACTGGCACGGCGGCATCACTGGCGCGGGTACGCTCACCGTGCAGGGCCCGGGCACGCTGCTGCTCGATCATGCCAACAGCTATACCGGCGACACCGTGGTCAACGGCACGCTGCAGCTCGCCGCGAACGGCGCCATCGGCACCGGTACGCTGGTGCTTAATGGCGGTAGTCGCGTCGCGCTATACGCGCCCGGCACGACGCTGGCCAATTCGGTCGTCGTCGGCGGCGAGACCACGCTCGACACCGGCGCGGGCACCGCCACGCTGACCGGCGCGGTGTCGTCCGCGGCGGGTAGCGACACCTCGCTCGACATCGTGCACAAGACCGGCACGGGCACGCTGTTGCTTGCGAACGCGTTCTCGCTGGGCGCCGTCAATATCGACGCCGGTACGCTGCAGATCGGCAACGGCGCGACCAGCGGCAGTCTGGCGGGTAATGTCGTGAACAACGGTGCGCTGGTTTTCCAGCGCGCCGACAACACGAGCTTCGGCGGTGTGCTCAGCGGCGCGGGTACCGTCAGCAAGCTCGGCGCAGCCAATCTGCAGCTCACCGGCGACAGCTCGGCATTCGCTGGCTCGACCACGGTGAGCTCGGGCAGCCTCCAGGTCGACGGCTCGCTCGGCGGCTCGCTCACCTTCGCCAGCGGCACGACGTTCACCGGTAACGGCACCGCGGGCAACGTCACCTTGCAGAGCGGATCGATCCTGTCGCCAGGCGGTGCGGGCATCGGCAAGCTCGCCACCGCGGGCGACCTCACCGTCGCCGCCGGCACGCAGTACTCGCTGGACCTCGACAATACCGGCCATAGCGACACGGTCAGCGTCGGCGGCAAGGCGACGCTGCAAGGGGGCTCCGTCGTCAGCCTTGCGAGTGCCGCAGGCAAGTGGAGCCCGACCGCGACGTACACGATCCTGACCGCCGCCAACGGCGTCAGTGGCACGTTCAGCAATGTGTCGAGCAATCTCGCGTTCCTGACGCCGCAGCTGGCGTACACCGCCAACGCGGTAAACCTCACGCTGATCCGTAACGACATCCTGTTTGCCGACATCGGTGCTACCCGCAACCAGAAGGCGACGGCAGCGGCGATCGAATCGATCGGCGAAGACCAGCCGGTGTTCGACACGGTGGTGAAGCTCGACGCCGCTTCGGCACGTCGTGCGTACGACCAACTGTCGGGTGAAATTCACGCCAACCTGCAGGGTGCCATCGCGGACGACGACCGTTACAAGCGCGAAGCGATCAACCAGCACCTGCTGACCCAGTTCGCCGATGAAACGGAAGACTCGTTCGCGACGTGGGCGTCGGCATGGGGCCATCGCGGCCACCATGAAGAAGACGGCAACGCGTCGAAGCTGGATGCCAGCGGTAGCGGCGTCTTCGTCGGTGCGGACAAGGGCATCGCGGATCGCTCGCGTATCGGTGTGGCGCTCGGCAGCGGTCGTGTCTCCGCGGATGCGCGCGACGATTCCGCGAGCGGCAATACGCTGACGGCGGCGATCTATGGCGGCGCGGACTTCGGCGACGTGATGCTTCAGGCCGGTGGCATCTACTCGCGTTACGACATCGACACGCATCGCACGGTCGACGTGGATTCGCTGGCCGGTCGCCTGAGCGGCACCACCAAGGCGCACTCGCTGCAGGGTTTCGTCGAAGGTTCGTACGAGTTCCGTTGGGACAGCGGTGCGCTGGCACCGTTCCTCAACATCGCCCAGCAGCAGCTTCGCACCAACTCGTCCGACGAGCGCGGTTCGGACGCCGCCCTGCACGTGATGGGCAGCAAGAGCGACCTGACCTACGGCACCCTCGGCGTACGCGGGCGTAAGGACTTCGGCGAAGACGGCCGCTTCGGCATCTTCGGCAGCGTGGGCTGGCAGCACGCGGCCGGCGACACCGACACGAGCAGCAAGCAGCGCTTCCTCGAAGGCGGCAACGCGTTCCAAGTGATGGGCACGCCGGTCGGGAAGAACGCGGGCGTGGGCGTCTTCGGTGTCCGTTTCCTCGCGACGCCGACCGTCACCATCGATGCCTCGTGGAATGGCCAGTTCGCCAGCGAGGCGAAGGACCAGTCGGCTCGCCTGGCACTCAACTGGGTGTTCTGATCGAAGGCCCGGGCCACGTTTCGGCGTGCGCCCGGGCCGTTCCGACTTACGGAACGTCGGGTACGACCGGGGCGGGAGTCTGTGCCACGCGCTCCGCCGTTCCGGCGTGAGGCTGGCTTGCCGACTGCTGCATGGCCTGCATCTGTGCCCGCTGGATCTCGTGGATGTACACGCCGTACATCACGCACAGCATCAAAGCCATCACGATCACGGCACCCACGGCGGCGAAGACCGGCGCGCGACCTGGTGTCCGGTCGTCCACGTCGGCCCAGGGCGCGGTGTCATTGGCGGACAGTACGGGAAGCGGCGGCTCGGAGACCTTGCCGAGCATGGCGCGTATGCCCACTCCGTCGATCAGCGCGACATGCGAAAACCGCGACGCCGCCTCGATGGCGGGGCGGGTGAATTCACCCGAGGTGACCACGATGGCGCGGGTGGCGCCGGCCGCATGCATGACGCCCATCAGCTGGTGCACGTCATGGTGCGGCACCTGCTGTGCGACCCAGTGCTTGCACTGAACGACGGTGATTTCGTCGCCACGCGTCAGCGTGAGGTTGCTGCCGACGCCGACGTCGTCACTGCGACCTGCGAGACCCGGGCCGGCATGCTCGACGATGTAGCCTCGTTCCCGATAGTAGGTGGCGACGAGTCGCTCGAACTCACTCCGCGATACACGGGTGAGTGCGTCGTCGTGCCGAAAACGCACAGGCTTGGTGAACCTCATCGCCAGCCACCCGCGATGACCAACCGAAAGTCGCGCCCATGGGCGCCGTGCAGGACTGCCATGGTATTCCCCCTGATCGAGCGTCGCGCCCCCTTGGTACGTCGCTGGATGCTGTGGAATATAGCGCGTTATCCTGTGGATTCCTGTAGGCGAACGCCTACATCGCATTGCCTAAGTAGGTAATCGTTTTCACTCGTAAGTAGTATCTGCGTACTCGACGAAGCAAGGACATCGTTTTGCGACATGCCATGAGATCGATCTTCATCGGCGCCGCGGTACTCGCGCCCGCGCTCAGCTACGCCGCAGGCTTCGACTGCGCGAAGGCATCCACTCCCATCGAGAAGGCGATTTGCGCATCCCCCAAGGTGTCGGCGCTGGATGGTGAGCTCGGCGACGCGTTCAAGGTCGCCCTGGCCGGCCACCCCGGTAAAGCCGACGCGCTCAAGCTCGATCAGCGTCACTGGCTGGCCAGTCGCGATGAAGCAATCAGCAGCCAGATACGCGACGAGCCAGGCAAGACGTTGTCCGGTGACGTGGCCCGGTATCGCGACCGTATCGACTTCCTGAAGGGTCTGGACGCACCCGTTCCTAAACCACTGGAGGTGATCGCCGCCGCGCTGCCGAAGCTCTCGGGGAGCCAATACGACGTGCTTCACGGGCTGGCGGCCAAGGGCGTGCCGCTGGTGGTCGCGAAGAGCAGCGACATGAGCAAGCCGTCCGACTTTCCCTACGAGGCGGATAAGACCGTCGCGAACGCGCTCACTGAAGAAAGCGGCGACGCGCAGTACCGCGTTCTCGCGGGATCGCCCGTGAGTTCCGTGTATTCGTTGCAGGGGACGGCGCACTGCTGGTCGGAGACGCCGTTCCGCATTGAAGGCAAAAAGGCTATCGCCGTCGAGGCCCCGGACGCCTGGAGTGCCGACTGCATGTCGTCGCACGAGCTTGTGAAGATTGCCGGCGATTACGCGGCGGTGGTCGTGGGCTATGGCGGGGCCGATGAGCTGAGGGTGCAGGCCGCCCGTTGGGAAGGAAAGGCCTTCGGCAAGGACGCGCTGCTGGTCGCGCGCTTCGACCACACGCTTTCGATCAAGGGCAGCGCCTGCGCACCGAAGCAGTCACCGTGTGACGACTTTGCGGCGACAGCGATGACCGTCGCCAGCCGCTTCGACCGCAGTCCGCTTGCCGACACGCTGGCGCGGCTGCCCCAGGGCGCCGACAAGGCGGCTTATGCCGCGGCGTACGCGTCGGCGACCGCTGACGACGGGATGGCAGCAAACAAGAGCCAGACGCGGCCGAGCCTGCCGGACTTCGGCACCGGTTTCACGGACGGTTCGATGGCGGATTACAGCGCCGAAGGCAAGTTGTTTCCGCTGACCTTCCGTGGAGAAACGCTGCTCGGCTATATCGACCACGGTCACGTCGGCTGGCGCGTCAACGACGACTGGATCGTCTCCGCGTGGCGGCTGAAGGCCGGCCAGCTCGAGCCGGTCGCCTCCGCCTACATCGAGGTCAAGCGCGGCGCGTTCCTGCTGTCGTCGATGGTGCCAGTGCCCGCGCCGGATCCGCACTGAGCGCTTACCAGCGCACCGCGACGTCCAGCCTCGCGCCCTGATCCTTCCCTCCACCGCCGAAGCGACCCTGGTAGCTCGCGCCCACCGTCGTATGACGACCGATGGCGAAGGTCAGGCCGAGGTCGGCGATACCGGCGTTTCTCGCGAGCGGGGCGCCCTGGATGATGAACGTGTCGCCGCCATCGAGGAACCGCTGACGATCGATCGGCGTGAGATCGCCATAGGCGCGCTGGTAACCGAGCTTTGCGTGCGCGTCGATACCATCCCCGATCGACATGCTGCTACGCAGGCCGGCGGTGACGACCGTGGCGTTTTCACGCGTGCCACGTATCACAAGCGCCGCATCGGCCTGTTGCTCGGTGAACCCATCCTGCTGCGTGCGGATACGCGCGACATTCGCAAACGGTGTGAGCGAAGCGGCCGACACGGCGATGCGATAACCGGCATCGAGCCATCCCTGCGCAAGGTTGCCGTCGTAGCGCGCCGAGGCGTGATGCGTGGCGAGGCCCGGAACGTCGAGTCCACGATGCGCATCCATACGCTGCCATGCATACGTCGCGCCTGCACTGAGCTGCCACGCATCGACGGTGGCGGCGGCATAAAGGCCCGCGACGCGGCTCTTCGCGTTGACGCTGTCGTTGCCACTGCGCGTGCTCAGGTCGCCGGCACCGCCAAGCGCGCCGACGCGTACGCCATCAAGGTCACGGTCGAGACCGGCCAGCAGGCCGCCGCCGTTCGATCGCGCGCGTTCGAACCCGATCGCGCTGCTGCCGCCCGCGTTACCCCAGTGTCCCCAGGTAGCCGTCCATGCGCCGCTGCCGGGAAGCGCGTCGTCATTCGAGGTGTCGAGGTGTCGCTGCACGGTGTCGCGCACCTGGCGCGCGTCGTCCGCGCGCGCGCTGCGCGACGAGGCGTAGACGGCGCCGGTAAGACTGTCGAGCGCAGGCATCACGTCGGCATGGCCGAGGACCGCCAGCGTATCGAACAATGCGCCGCCGATGCCCTGCGACTGAATCGCCGTGGCGGTCGATCGTGCGTTCCGATTCGTCGCGAGCGTCGCGAAAGCGATATCGTTGCGATCCAGTTCGAGATAGACGGCTTGCGCACCGTAAGCCAGTCGTGGCGTGAGGAAGGGCTTGTCGACGGTCACGCTGTCGAAGGTGCCAGTCACGCCGCCCGCTGCGGTCAGGATGGTATAGCGCGTCGACGGCTTCACCGTCGTGCCGCTGAAGCGCGCATCGACGAGCCCGCCTTGCAGGGTGGCGGTTCCGCTGGCGGCGATCAGGTCGCTTGCACCGGCAGGTGTCGCCGTCACGATATAGCGCGAGGCTGCCGCCAGCGTGACGTTCCCCGTAATGCGTAAGCTGCCGGTCGTGCCATCGCCAGCGACGCTGAGGCTGCTGCCGTTCGAAGCGACGAGTGCACCGATGGCGCCTTGACCCGTCAGTGCCGCGTCGATCCCAAGCGTCACGCTCCCGCCAAGCGTACCGCGCAGGTCGAGCGTTCCGGCATCGACCTGCGTTGCGCCTGTGAATGCCGAGCCATCGCCGATGGCGAAAGTACCCATACCGCGCTTGATCAATCGACCCGTGCCCGACAGCGCGCCATCGAAGGTGACATCGTCGGCACGGTCGAAGACCAGCGTCGCGTTGTCGACCACCGAGCCGATGAGCGAGCCCGCCTGAGCACCGTCGCCGACGATCAGTGTGCCGGCGTCAACCGACGTGCCGCCGCTATAGCTGTTGGTTCCCGTGAGAAGCAAGGTGCCCGCACCGAGTTTGTGCAACACACCGCTGCCGGTGATGCCCTGTGTGAGCTCTAAATCGCTCGCAGTCTCGATGCCGCCTCCGCCGCTTCCCACGGATACGTGGCGATCGCTGGTGAAAGCTCCGGTGTTGCGCACCACGCCACCGTCCAGCGTCACCGCATTCGATGCATCGCCGAGGCTGGCATCGCGTGCGATGGACAACCGGCCGCCGTTGACGGCAACGCCGCCGCTCCACGCGTTGTCAGCCGTGAGCACCAGCGTGCCGGCGTCGGTCTTCGTGAGTCCGTGCGTGCCCTGGACGACGCTGTCGATGGTCGCGGTGACGTTTGCGCTTGCCGCCGAACCGTCGCCCACCCGCACATTGGCCGGGCCGCTGGCGTCACCCGCCAGGACGAGCGGCGCGCCGGTCAGACGATAGCCGTCGCTCATTACCTGCATTCCCGTCACCGCGATGTCGCCGGCGCTCGCGTCCAGTGTCACGGTGCCCGCCGTTCCGCCGAAGACGGCGAAGCCGGGCTGCGGCGACATGGGCGCGGTGACGCTGCCGGTCGCGTCGGTGAAGTTCACCGAGGTGAGCGACCACGTGCCGTCTCCACCACCCATCGTCGTGGCGGAGGCGCGACCGTCCGCATTCCAGAAGGAGAGGGTGGTGCCCTGCGTGCTGAGCAGGTCGATAGCGTGATCGGCGGCAAGATAGCGCAGGGTCAGGCGGGCCCCGGCCGGCGTCGAGCCCAGCTGAATGCCCCCGTTGGTAAAGGTGGCCACGCCACCTACGTCGAACAGCCGGTAGACACCGGCGCCGAAGCCGGACGACGTGACGAGATGGAGCGTCACATCGTCGAAGGATGCGTCACCCCCGACGCTTATGCGATCGCCGATGCCCGTGTGGAGAAAATCCGCGCCAGGCGAACCGAGTTCATAGCTCAGGCTGCTACCGGACTGCATCGTCAGATCGCCACCGACGGTGAGCGTGCCCACGCTGTTGCCGGGGCTGATGCCGCCGCCGGACGCGATGGTCACATCGCCATCCACGCGTCCATGACCGGCCAGCGTGCCGCCGCTCTGCACGAGTGCATCGCCTTGCAGGTACGCGGCCGACCCGGCGACGGAGCCGACGGTCAGCGTGCCCTGCGCCACGGTGGTCGTAACGGTGTTGGTCGTGTGCCCGTCGATGATGAGCTTGCCGGTGCCCGTTTTGGTCAGCCCGGAGATATCGGAGATCGTGCCCGTGAGTGTTCCACTGCGGCCGGCGTCGACGTTGAACGTCACGCCGCTGCCAAGGCTGAAGTCATTGGCGACGGAGAGGTCGTCGGCGCCGAAGTCGAGGGCGAACTGGGCGCCCGCCACCAGGCCCGAACCGAAGGCGGTGCTGCTGGTGGCACGTACGCGGCTACCCGTATCGATGAAGGTCGAGCCGCTGTAGCTGTTGTTTCCCGCGATGGTGAGCAGGCCACTGCCGCCGAAGGCGAGACTGCCGTTGCCCGACAGATTGCCAGCCAGAGTCTGGTCAGCCGAACCGACCACGCTGAAAACGCCCCGGTTGACGACATCGGCGGCGATGCTGCGTGTGCCGCTCGTGGCGAACAGCTGAAGCGCGCCGGCATCGATCACGATGTGATCGGCGTTCAGCGCGCCGCTCAGCGTGAGCCACGCGCTGCCGGTTTTCGAGAGCGTGCCGATGGCGACATTGCCGGCGTACGTCGCATCGGAGGATTGCTGCACGCTGAGCAGTCCCGTCCCCGTGATGCTGCCACCCGTACCCGTCAGGTTGCCGAGGTTGTACGTCGCGCCGCTCAGCTGCAGTGTGCCGCCGGTGATGTTGTATGCCGCTCGTGCGCTGTTTGACTGGGTCAGGGCCAGGACGCCGCCGGAGAGCGACGTGCCGCCCGTATAGGAAGTGTTGCCGCTGAGCGTCAGCGTGCTGTCACCACTCTTGACGATGCCGCCTGCGCCGGTGATAGCGCCCGACAGCGTGGCGGACTGACCCGTGGGAACGCCGAGACTGGTGGCGCCGCCGAGCGTGATGGCGTTGGCGATGGACATGCCGTTGGTGGTGAGGGTCAGCGCGTTGTTACCTGCCAGCGCCAGCGTGCCGCTGCCGAAGGCCGCGTTGCTGGTGGCGCGTACGGACGATCCGTTGGCGACCGTCGTGCCGCCGGTGTAGCTGTTGTTGCCACCGAGCGCGACAAGGCCCGTGCCGCCGATGGTCAGGTTACCGGTGCCGGACAGGTTGCCGCTGATCGTCGTCGCCGCCGTGCCGAGGATCGCCAGCGTGCCCTGATTGGCGATGTTCCCCCCGACGACGCGCGTGTTCGCGTTGTTGGTGAGCTGCAGCGTGCCGGCGCCGATGGCGAGTTGGGCCGAGGTCACGTTACCCGTGAGCGTCAGCGTCGCGGCGCCGGCCTTTTGGAAGGAGGCCACGCCGACATCGCCCGCGTACGTGGCGGCAGTGGACTCCTGAACGTTGAACACGCCCGGTCCCACGATCGAACCGCCGGTACCGGACAGGTTGCCGATGTTGTACGTGCCGCTTCCCAGTTGCAGCGTGCCGCCGTTGACGATGTACGGCGCACGCGCGTTATTGGACTGTGTCAGCGCCAGCACGCCTGCATTGAGCGTGGTGGTGCCGGTATACGTATTGCTGCCAGAGAGGGTCAGCGTGCCCGCGCCGTTCTTGATGACGTCGCCGCCGCCGGTGACGGCACCGGCCAGTGTTGCCGTCGCGCCGCTGGCGATCTCGAAACGCGTGCTGCCACTCCGCAGAAACGCACCGTTGAGCGCCCAGCTCGCGTTGGCGGTCGCGGAAACGACGTCGAAGCCGGAGACGTTACTGGCTGTCGAGCCGTTGCCACCCAGGCGTAACTCGTTGGATGCGCCATAGGCATAAACGTCCCCCGTCAGCGACGTGCCGGTCGAAAGCGTGAGGAGGTTGTTGCCGCCGTAGAGGTCGAAGGCATGAGCCCGTGCGCCCGTGCCGCTCAGCCCGCCGATGACGGTGCCGGCGTTGACGAGGGAGGCGCCGCCGTTGTCGGAGACGATGCCTGCACCGCCGCCGCCCGCACCACCGGTGTCACGTGCCACACCACCGTTACCCCCGGTGACCGTCCCCTGATTGGTAAAGGTGGTGCCAGGTGCCAGCCACACGCCCGCACCTCCGCCACCGCCGCCGGCGCCTTGCCGGGTGGGGTCGGTCGCTGCGCCGCTGGCGCCACCGTTACCTCCGACGATCAGGCCGGCATTCGTGAGCGTCGCGCCGTTCGCCAGCGACGCTCCGGAGCCGCCGCCACCGCCGCCGCCCGCACCACCGCCGACGTCATCGCCACCATTGCCGCCGCTGCCGCCCCGAAGCGTCGTGCCCACGGGAACCGTGTTGCCCGCCGTCGTGAAATAGACCGAGACGCCGCCGCCTCCACCGCCCGCCGCGCCATTGGTCGAGTTGGCACCGTTGCCGCCAGTGAACGTCGCCGCGGCGAAGGTACTTGGGCCCGACGTGGTGATCGAGGCGTTCCCCCCGGCGCCACCGGCGCCGCCAGGGCCGCTGCCCGCCCAGCCCGCGTTGCCCGCGCTGCCGTTGCCGTTCGAGCCGTAACTGAAGAAGTTGAGCTGGTAATAGCCGCCGGCTCCGCCGACACCACCGCCGCCCGGTGAGCCGGATCCCGATCCGCCGGCACCGGCGTAGTTCTGGCGGGAGCCACCGTTATCCTGGCCGGCAAAGGCGATGGCCGGCGTCACAGCGCAGGCGGCAAGAATGCAGAGCGTCAGGGTACGACGGCGCGGCACGCGCGCACCGTATACCGACGTGCGTGCCGCCGGGCGAAAACGGATAACCATGTGGCACGAACCCCTGCTGATTAGCGACCGCGCGCGCGCGTCCCCCGAAGCCCTGCCTCGACGACGGGCAGGGCATCCCTGTGATCGCCGTCTCACGCACCCGTAAGTGCAATTTTGAGTGGCGCCACCAAGTGTGACGCATGTCACATATTTGGTGTATCGGCGCCTGGCGGCTTTCCTTTACTGGCGGATTTCGATCGCAACCGACATGAGCTAAGGGACGTTCCGGTGTGGCTTGCACCCGCCAGCTCACCGGTGGGAGCTGAGCCTGTCAGCGTTTCACGCCTTGCGGCGGCGCAAGGCATAGCCGATCGCCAGAATCGCAAACCACACCGGGCTCGCGATCAGCGCCTGACGCGTATCGCTTTCCAGGGCCAGCAACACCAGCACGAAGGCGAAAAACGCCAGACACACCCAGCACATGAACACGCCGCCCGGCATCTTGTAGGACGACACCGCGTGGAGCTCCGGGCGCTTGCGCCGGTACGCGATATACGCCGCCAGAATCAGCGACCACACGAACATGAAGAGAATCGCCGCCAGGGTCGTCACCAGCGTAAATGCGGTCACGAGGTTGGGCACCACGGCAACCAGCATCGCGCCGCCCAGCAGGCAGATGCACGAGAAGAGCAGGCCGCGCGAAGGCACCGCGGCCCTGGACAACGTTGCGAAGGCCGACGGAGCGTGGTTCTCTTCGGCCAGACCGAACAACATGCGGCTGGTCGAGAAGATGCCGCTGTTGGCGGACGAGGTGGCCGAGGTCAGCACCACGAAGTTGATCAGGCTGGCCGCGGCAGGGATGCCGGCCAGCAGGAACAGTTCGACGAACGGGCTCTTGCCCGGCACCACCTGGCGCCACGGCGTCACCGACATGATCACCACGAGGGCGAGCACGTAGAACAGGATGATGCGCACGGGGATCGAGTTGATCGCCTTGGGCAGGTTGCGCTCCGGGTCGGCCGTCTCGGCGGCTGTCGTGCCGACCAGTTCGATACCGACGAAGGCGAACACCGCGATCTGGAACCCGGCAAAGAAGCCACCGATGCCCATCGGGAAGAAGCCACCGTCACTCCACAGATTGGACAGGGAGGCGACGTGGCCATCGGGCGACCTGAACGCCCAGGCCACCATGCCGAAGCCGGTGACGATCAGTGCGCAGATGGCGATGATCTTGATCAGCGCGAACCAGAATTCCATCTCGCCGAACAGTTTGACCGTCGTCAGATTCAGCACCAGCAGGAGCGCCACGCACAGTACCGCCGGTATCCACGGTGCCAGTCCCGGGAACCAGAACTGGGCATACGAGGAGATCGCGATCACATCCGCGACGGCGGTAATGATCCAGCAGAACCAGTACGTCCATCCGCAATAAAATCCGGCCCATGGCCCGAGCAGGTCGGTCGAAAAATCGATGAACGACTTGTACTCGAGGTTGGACAGCAGCAGCTCGCCCATCGCCCGCATGACGAAGAACAGCATCACGCCGATGATCAGGTAGACGAAGAGGATGGACGGCCCGGCAAGACTGATCGTCTTGCCCGAGCCCATGAACAGGCCGGTACCGATGGCGCCGCCGATGGCGATCAGCTGCAGGTGGCGATTGGACAGGCTGCGCCTGAGGTGCTGCTCGGGGGACTGCTCCGGCGGAAGGGACATCGGCATGCTCGGGTCGGGACGGAAGCGGTGAACATACGGGGGTGGCCCCTATCCGGCAAGGATTCTCAGTGCGTTCCGGCGACGTGGGCTCAGCGAGGTCTCACCACGCTCGCCCCACCCAGCACCTGAGGCATCACCCGCGGCAGGAACGAGTGCGGAAAAATGGGTGTGACCGCACTCGCCTCATCCAGTCGGCGCAACTGCGCATCCGTAAACGTCACCTCCAGGGCCGCCAGGTTTTCTTCGAACTGCTCCGCCGTGCGTGCACCGAGGATCGGAATCACCGTCGGCATGTGCTTCGCCAGAAGCCAGGCGATCGCTGTCTGCGCCAGTGAATACCCAAGCTCGCCGGCAACCTGCCTGAGCACGTCGACAATGTCGAAGTTGCGCTCGGTCAAACCGCCCATCCCCGACACGACGGCAGAGCGCGTACCGCTCCATACATCCGCCCCCTTATGCTTCTCGATGTCTTCGCGCGTGTACTTGCCGGTGAGCATGCCCATGCCCAGCGGCGACCAGGCGAGCACGCCGAGACCCAGCTCCTGCGCCATCGGCAGGAGATCGTGTTCGACGGTGCGCTCGATCAGACTGTGCTCGATCTGCAAGGCCACCAGTGGCGCCCAGCCGCGCAGATCGGCCAGCGTCTGCATGCGCGCGACCTGCCATGCCGGTGTGTCGGAAATGCCGGCGTAAACGATCTTTCCCGCGGTGACGAGGTCGTCGAAGCCGCGCATGATCTCCTCGATCGGTGCCAGCCCGTCCCAGACATGCAGGTAATAGAGGTCGATGTAGTCGGTATCGAGACGGCGCAGGCTCGCTTCCACCGCGCGGACCATGTTGCGGCGGTGGTTGCCGCCGGCGTTCGGATGGCCCGGCTCGGTGTTGAGCGAATACTTCGTCGCGATCACGGCGTTGTCGCGGCGGCCGGCGAGGAACCTGCCGAGCAAGGTCTCCGACGTACCGCCCGTGTAGAAATTGGCGGTGTCGATGAAATTACCGCCGCGCTCCATATAGATGTCCAGCATGCGGCGCGATTCCGCTTCGGCGGCGCCCCAGCCCCAGTCGTCGCCGAAGGTCATCGTGCCCAGCGAGACCGGGCTGACGCGCAGGCCGGAGCGGCCGAGGGTGAGGTAGTCGTTCAGTCGCTTGCTCATGGTCCACTCCAGGAACGGGAAAGAGGCTGAAACCATAGGCGCCCGATTCCGCTGGATAAATGGGGTTGCTCGCCATAGGCTATGAAGTCCGGCTTCACAATGGGGGGTGCCCGATGTCGTCCGACCTGCTGCCCGCCATCGCCGCCTTCGCGCGCGTGGCGCACCACGCGAGTTTCACCCGGGCGGCCGCCGAGCTGGGCGTGTCGCCCTCGGCCTTGTCGCAATCGATGCGGAATCTGGAGCGACGCCTCGGCGTGCGTCTGCTGGACCGTACGACGCGCCGGGTCGGCGTCACCGAGATCGGTCAGCGTTTCCTCGACGATGCCCGTCCCGGGCTGGATGTCCTGTCACACGCGATGGACACGGTCACCGAGTTGCGTGAATCGCCCGCCGGCCTGTTGCGTATCAACCTCGCGCGTGTCGTGGCGGATGTCATTGTCCTGCCGCATCTGGCTGCCTTCACGGCCGCCTACCCGGAGGTGATCGTCGACCTGCATTGCGATAACACCTTCCTCGACCTGATCGACGGCGGTTTCGACGCGGGCTTTCGTATCGGCGAGAGCCTCGCGAAGGACATGGTGGCGGTACCGATCGGCGGTCCGCAGCGCATCGCGACCTTCGCCTCGCCCGGCTACGTCGCGCGGCACGGCCTGCCACGCACGCCCGCGGACCTGCTCGATCATCGATGCGTGTCCATCCGCCTAGCGAACGAACGCAGCGTGATGCTCTGGGACTTCGAGCAGGACGGCCGTATCGTCGAGGTCGAGACCACACCCGCCCTCATCAGCAACGATGGCGATGTGCTGCTCAGCGCGGCGCGGGCCGGTGTCGGCATCGGCTGCCATTTCGAGCCACTGGTGCGGGAAGACCTCGACGCGGGCCGTCTGGTCCCTGTGCTGGAAGACTACTGGCCCACGTTCGAGGCGTTCCATGTGTACTATCCCAGTCGAATGCACATGCCGCGGAAGCTGCGCGTCTTCATCGACTTTCTGCGCGAACGCCACGCGCCCGACGCCACCCAGGGAGCCATGCCATGACCGCCGATTATCACCAGGCCCTGATCGAGGCCTATATCGATGCCTACAACCGCTTCGATGTCGAAGGCATGCTGGTGACCCTCACCGATGACGTGCGCTTCGAGCACCATGCGGCGGGTGAGCTGGCCGTGGCGACGGATGGCAAAGCCGACTTCGAAAAGCTCGCCCGCGTCGGCGCCGCACTGTTCGCCTCGCGGGCGCAGACTCTGGTCGAGCTACGCGACGAGGGCGAGGTCGTGGTGGCGAAGATCGATTTCCACGGCGAGATCGCCGAGGACATCCCCGACGGGCCGGGCGCGGGCACCATCATCGAGATGCAGGGCACCTCGGAATTCAGCTTCCGCGACAGCAGGATTTCGCGGGTGATCGACCGCGGCTGACCGACGGCAGCGACTCAGGCGGCCAGCCTCTGCACGGCGGCGAGGAGGCTCTTGCGGTCGTACGGCTTGGGGAGGTATCCCATGGGCTCGCGAACCCATTCATGCTGCTCTTTCGCCTCGCCGGACGTGACCAGAATCGGCATGTCGCTGTGGCGCGTGGCGAGTTCCTGACCCGACACCGTGCCGGGCATGCGCACGTCGGTGAACAGCAGGTTGGCCTTGCCCGTCTTCAGCCAGGCCTCGGCTTCGTCACCGTTGCGCGCGGTGTGCACCTCGTAATCCCCCTCGAGGATCATCGCCGTGAGTTCGCGGATGGCGTCATCGTCCTCGACGAGCAGGACGACAAGCTTCGGGTCAGTGGTCATGGGACGGTACTTTTGAAGGAGTTAACAGCGAGGCAGATACCGGTTCCGACGTGAACCCGATGTCAATGAAAGTCGTCCGGTGGGTGCTATTCCATTGCGCCCGACGGGCACGCATCATATGACTTTTAAGGGGGATCACCATGACCGCACTGAGCCAGCGCACCATAGAAGCCATTCGCACGCACGAGGCCCAGCTGCTGGCCACCTGGCAGGCCAACCTCGAGACCAGTGGCGCGTCACGGGACGCCCGCATCAACCAGGTCGAGTTCGACGGCCAGACCCGCGACTTCCTCCGTCTGCTGGTCGGGGGTGCCAACGCCGGTGAGGGGAGCATCGCCAATCAGGAGTGGTCCGAAACGCGTGCCTTTCTCGAAAAGCTCTCGCGCAGCCGCGCCCAGCAGGGTTTCGATTCTCAGGCCACGGCCAGCTTCATCTTCTCGCTGAAGCGTCCCCTGTTCGACCTGCTGCAGACCGTCTATGCGTCCGAGCCGGTCGAGCTGGCACAGCAGCTCTGGGCGATTTCGGAGTTGCTCGACTCGCTCGGCATGCACACGATCCGTGCCTTCCAGAAGTCCCGCGAAGAGGTCATCGCCCGTCAGCAGGAAGAACTGCTCGAACTTTCCACCCCGGTGGTGAAGCTCTGGGAAGGCGTGCTGGCCCTGCCGATGATCGGCACGCTGGACTCGCAGCGTACGCAGGTCGTCATGGAATCGCTGCTCCAGCGTATTGTCGAGACCGGCTCGGAAATCGCCATCATCGACATTACCGGTGTGCCCACGGTGGATACGCTGGTGGCGCAGCACCTGCTCAAGACGGTCACGGCGATCCGTCTCATGGGCGCCGATGCCATCATCAGCGGCGTGCGTCCCCAGATCGCGCAGACCATCGTGCACCTGGGCCTCGACCTGCAGGGCATCGTGACCAAGGCCAACCTCGCCGATGCGCTGGCGCTGGCGCTGAAGCGCTCGGGTATCACGGTCTCCAGGGCCGACTGACGCCATGGACCGCATTCCTATCCTGCGCATGGGCGAGTTCCTGCTCGTCACCATCCAGGTCGACATGCATGACCAGCTGGCGCTGACGCTGCAGGACGATCTGTCCGAGCGGATCAGCCGCACGTCGGCGCGTGGCGTCCTGATCGACATCTCCGGACTGGATATCGTCGACTCCTTCATCGGCCGCATGATCGGGACGATCTCCGGCCTGTCCAGGATCATGGATGCCGAAACCGTGCTCGTCGGCATGCAGCCGGCGGTCGCCATCACCCTCGTCGAACTCGGCCTCACGCTTCCCGGGATCAGCACGGCGCTGGACGTCGAGCGCGGCATGAAGCTGCTACGCGAACGCGTGCACGACCAATGAGCGTACTCAAGAGCGGGTCGCAAGCCGTCCGCATCGAGCAGGACGTGGTCCTGGCGCGACAGACCGCCCGTAAGCTGGCGGTTGAGTGCGGCCTGCGTCTTGTCGACCAGACCAAGCTGATCACGGCGGCCAGCGAGCTCGCTCGCAATGCCGTGATCTACGGCGGTGGCGGCGACATGGACTGGGAGATCCTGGAGGAAGAACGTCGCAAGGGCCTGCGTCTGGTCTTTCGCGACGAAGGCCCCGGCATCCCCGATCTCAAACTGGCCATGACCGATGGGTGGACCTCCGGCGGTGGCCTGGGTCTCGGCCTCACGGGCGCGAAGCGTCTGGTCGACGATTTTTCGGTGGAGAGCACGCCGGGCGTCGGCACCCGGGTGATGATCTGCAAATGGACCTGACCTTCGATGGTGGCCTGACCGACGTCGTACCGGTGGAGGAGACCAGCCAGATCGGCCAGGCGAGGCGTGTCGCACAACAGATCGCCACGCAGGCCGGTTTCGATGCCACTGACGCGGGACGGGTCGCCCTGATCGCCACGGAACTGGCCACCAACGTGCTTAAGCACGCCCGTGGTGGCGAGATTCACGTGGCCACCGTCCCCGGGATCGATACCCGGGGTGTCGAGATCATCGCGGTCGATCGCGGCCCCGGCTTCAATCTGGCCGACTGCCTGCCCGACGGTTTTTCCACGGGGGGGACACGTGGTGAGGGCCTGGGCGCGGTGAAGCGTCAGGCCGATATCATGGACATGTACGCCGACGCGCGAGGGTCGGTCGTGCTGGCGCGCATGTATCCGAAGGGCTTCACACGCGCGGACATCCGCTTTGGTGCGAGTCACCATGCCCTGCACAGCGAGCCGGTCTCCGGCGATGGCTGGGGCATGGCACTCAACGCCGACGCCGCGGAGATCGTGATGGTCGATGGGCTCGGCCACGGCGTCGCGGCGCACGAGGCCGCGCGCGCGTGCATCGACGCCTGGCGAGCGACGCCGTTCGAGGAACCCGTGAGCCTGATGGTCTTGCTGGACACGGCGATGCACGGCGGCCGTGGCGGTGCGGTGGCGGTCGCACGGTTCGACCGCAGGAGCGAAATCCTTCGCTACACCGGTATCGGCAATATTTCCGCCGGGCTGCATACGCTGGACGGTTCGCGCGGGCTCGCCTCGCATCCGGGCATCGTGGGCGTGCAGGCGCGTCGGGCGCAGGCGTTCGATTTCCCCGACGTGGCCGGCCGCCTGTTGATCATGCACAGCGACGGTCTGCAGTCGCGCTGGTCCCTGAAGGATTATCCCGGCCTCGGCACTCGCCACCCGGCGGTGATCGCGGCGCTCCTTCACCGGGATTTCTGTCGTGGTCGCGATGATGCAACCGTCTTTGCGATACGACTGGAGGCCACGGCATGAGCGATCCCGAAGAGATCGAACGCCTGCGCGCCGAAAATGACGCGCTGCGGGCCGAGCTGGAAGAAACCAACCAGGGTGTGCTCGCGTTGTACGCGGAGCTCGACTCCCAGGCGGAGCAGTTGCGCCAGGCCTCGGAGCTGAAAAGCCGGTTCCTGTCGTACATGAGCCACGAGTTCCGTACACCGCTCGGTTCCATCCTGAGCATGACGCGTCTGCTGGACGACGAACTCGACGGCCCACTCACGGATGAACAGCATAAGCAGCTGGGCTTCGTCAGCGGTGCGGCGCGCGAGCTCAGCGATATGGTCGACGACCTGCTCGACCTCGCGAAGATCGAGGCTGGCCGGATCACCATCTCGCCGGCATGGTTCGAACTGATGGACCTGTTCACCGCGTTGCGTGGCATGTTCCGTCCTATCGTCGATGCGACGGATGCCGACCTCATCTTCGATGCGCCCGAGGGCATGCCGAAGCTCTACACCGACGACAAGAAGCTGGCTCAGATTCTGCGCAATTTCGTCTCCAACGCGCTCAAGTTCACGCCGCGCGGGGAAGTGCGCGTCACGGCGAAAATGGAAGAGGGTAACTTCGTCCGCTTCGCCGTCAGCGACACCGGCATCGGTATCCCCGAAGACCTGCAAGGCATCCTGTTCGAGGACTTCACCCAGATCGACTCGCCGCTGCAGAAGCGCGTTCGCGGCTCCGGTCTCGGCCTGTCGCTGTGCCGTCAGTTCGCCCATCTGCTGGGCGGGGAAGTCGGCCTGGAGAGCACGCCCGGTGTCGGTTCCGTGTTCCACGTCGTGTTGCCCCTGAAGTTGCCGACGGAGGCGCTCGATGCCGCGCAATAACCGCATCCTGATCGTCGACGACAACGCCCCCACGCGCTACGCGATGCGGCGCACCGTCGAACGGCACGGCTACACCGTGCTCGAGGCAGGGACGGGGACCGAAGGTCTCGCGATGATCGCGGGCAACGACATCGCCTGCCTCGTGCTCGACGTGAACCTGCCCGACATGAGCGGTTTCGATATCGTGCGCAAGCTGCGCGATACACCCGAAACGCTGTTGCTTCCAGTCGTGCACGTGTCCGCGGCGTCGATCGAAACGGGCGACATGATCACCGGCCTGGAAAACGGCGCGGATGCGTATCTCGTGCATCCGGTCGACCCCGATGTCCTGCTGGCGACGATCCGCACGCTCGTACGCGTGCGCGACACCGAACTGGCGCTGCGCGAGTCCGAGGCCCGCTTCCGCGAGATATTCACCAGCATCGCCGCGCCCATCGCCGTCGTGGATGCCAGCCTGTCCGTCGTCGAGTCCAACGAGGCGTTCCGTCGCCTCGTCGGTGAGGCCGGCGGAACGGACCAGCTCGATGGCTGCTTCGACGTGGGCCAGGATGAGCTGCTGGCGCAGATGCGCCTGCACGTCGCCGACAAGCATCGCTGGCGCGGCGTGCTGTGCATGAAATCCCGCACGGGCATCCGCGAAACCGAGTGGCGGATGACCCCGCACCGCGACGACACCGGTCTGGTCTTCGTCGACGACGTCACCGAACAGCGCCGGCGCGAGCGCGAGCAGCTCGAACAGATCGACACCGCGACGATGCAGCTGGCGCTGGAGATCGCCGAGCGCGAACGTACCGAGTCACAGCTGGTGCAGGCGCAGAAAATGGACGCGCTCGGCAAGCTCACCGGCGGCATCGCGCATGACTTCAACAATCTGCTGACCAGCATCATCACGGGTATCGACCTGATCAACCGCCAGGTCGAATCCGGCAAGCCGGAAGGCGTGCAACGATTCGCCGACGCCGCACTGGGCTCCGCCCGTCGCGCGGCCGCACTGACGCATCGCCTGCTTGCCTTCGCGCGTCAGCAGCCACTCAACACGCGCTCCACCGACGTCAACGAGCGCATCCTGTCGCTCGAAGACATGTTGCGCCGGACCATCGGTGAGCACGTGACGCTGGACCTGTTCCTCTCATCCACGCCGGTGATCGCCAGCGTGGATGCCAACCAGCTCGAGAACGCGGTGATCAATCTGGTGATCAACGCGCGCGATGCCATGCCCGGCGGAGGCACGGTCCGTGTGTCGACGCGACTCACTCATGTGAGCGGCGACGCCGAGCTGCCCAGCGGCGACTACGTGATGCTGACGGTCTCGGACAACGGGTCGGGTATCGAGCCGTCCATCCTGGATAAGGTCTTCGAACCGTTCTTCACCACCAAGCCGGTGGGGCAGGGTACGGGCCTGGGTCTGTCGATGATTTACGGCTTCGCGCGCCAGTCCGGCGGCCATGCGCGGATCAGCAGCGTCGTCGGGGAAGGCACGGACGTGTCCCTGCTCCTGCCGGTCGGCGAGGGCGAGGTCGTCACGCCGACGCCGCACCGCGGTCCCCTGGCGGGCGGCAACGGCGAGCGCGTCCTGATCGTCGAGGACACCGAGTCGGTGCGCATGATGGCCCTGGAGATCCTCACTGAGGCCGGCTACGTCTGTGTTGCCACGGAAGATACGGGCGAGGCACTGCGCATCCTCCGCGGAGACGACGATATCGACCTTCTGCTGACCGACATCGGCATGCCCGGCATGGACGGGCGGGAGCTCGCCGATGTCGGCCGGGCCTGGCGGCCGACGCTGCCGGTGCTGTTCATGACGGGCTATGCGGAAAGCGCCGCCGAGCGCACGGGTTTCCTCGGTCCCGGCATGGACATGATCACCAAGCCCTTCGAGATCGATGGCCTGCTGGAGCGTGTGCGAAACATGCTTGACTGAAGCAGGGGTCGTTGCCCCGCGTTCGCGCGACAACGACGGTTCGTCGACTGGAGATGCGGATGCTGAGGCGTTCAGCATCTCTTTATTCAGGAGACCTTCCATGACCGACGACTTTTCCGCGTCACGGCGTCGCATCGTCCAGACAGCGTCACTCGGTGCGGCCGCCGCCGCTTTTGCCGGCCCCACCTTTGCCGCCGTCGGTGCGACGGCTACGGGGGTGGGTGGCACACGCGGGCTGGTGGACCCCCGCGAGGGTTTTCCGAAACCACCCTTTGCGGCACAGAATCAGCCGTGGCCCGGCCTTGCCGGCAAAATGAATCCCCGGCCCGATCACGGCGAAACCAGCTACAAGGGCAGCGGTCGGCTTGCCGGCCGTAAGGCGCTGATCACAGGCGGCGATTCCGGCATCGGCCGTGCCGTCGCGATCGCGTACGCTCGTGAAGGCGCCGACGTCGCCATCAGCTACCTGCCGGATGAAGAGGCGGATGCGAAAGAAGTCATCGACCTGATCCGCAAGGCGGGACGCAAGGGCGTAGCCCTTCCCGGCGACATCCGCGATGAAAACTGGTGCAAGCAGCTCGTGCAGAAAGCCGTCGATGGCCTCGGCGGCCTGGATATCCTGGTGAATAACGCGGGACGCCAGCACAGCTTCGATTCCATTCTGGACATCTCCACCGAGTATTTCGACTGGACGATGAAGACCAATCTCTACGCGTTGTTCTGGATCACCAAGGCCGCCGTGCCGCATCTGCCGCCGGGTGCCGCCATCGTCAATACGACCTCGGTCAACGCGTACAGCCCCTCGGCCAACCTGCTCGATTACGCCACCACCAAGGGCGGAATCATGATTTTTACGAAGGCGCTGGCGAAGCAGCTGATCAAGAAGGGCATCCGTGTGAACGGCGTCGCGCCGGGCCCGTTCTGGACGCCGCTGCAGGTGTCGGGCGGCCAGACCGAAGAGAATCTGAAGAAATTCGGTGCGGATACGCCTATGGGTCGTCCCGGCCAGCCTGCCGAAATCGCGCCCATCTACGTCCAGCTCGCATCGTCCGAAGCGACCTACGAAACCGGACAGATCGTGGGTGCCTCCGGTGGCGCGGGCAACCCGTAAGCCGACTGCCAAAAACGCGGATACCCCCGGACCTCCCGTTCCCCTATCATGCGCCCACGATCGACAGGCGTTTGCAGGGGAAACGGGATGTCGGAAGCAAAAGGTGGCTCGCTGCTCGGCGACCGGCGTTATGCCGCCGAGATGGACGCGCTGCAGCGATTCGGCCGGATGGAAAAAGACGCCCAGCTTGGCGATGCGCAGGCGCAATTTCGTGTGGCCAACGCTTACGTTGAGGGAACGGCGCATGTGACGCCGGACGCGAAGCGCGCGGCGCACTGGTTCCGGCGTGCCGCCGAGCAGGGGCACCAGGAGAGCCAGTGCCGGCTTGCCGCGCATTACGCCGACGGCCTGGGGGTATCGCGTGATCCGTTCGAGGCGGCCGGCTGGTACCGCCGCGCGGCCGAAGCCGGTTTCGCCGACGCCCAGTGCGCGCTGGGTTCCCTGTATGCGCGCGGGCAGGGTGTGAACGTCGACCGGGCGGAATCCCTCCGCTGGTGGGGGCTTGCCGCCGACCAGGGCCATGTCCAGGCCTGTGTGAATCTTGGCGTGTCCCATTACTTTGGCCGCGGCGTGCCGCGCGACGCCGAACTCGCCTTCACGTACTACAGCAAGGCGGTCGAACGCGGCCAGCCCGGCGCGGTCGGCTACGCGGATGCGCTGTGCAGCGTCGCCCACATGCTCCGCGACGGCATCGGCGTGGCGCGCGACCCGGTCATGGGCGCACGCCAGTACCGCCGTGCGGCTGAACTGGGCAGTGCCAATGCGCAGTTCGAGCTCGGCAAGATCTACCTCGAGACCAGCGATCTGGACAGCGATCGTGAACAGGCGCGTCTGTGGCTGGGTAAGGCGGCGGAGCAGGGCGATGGCGAAGCCAGGCGTCTGCTCGATGAGCTGATCGCCTCCGACGATCGCCGTGCGGTCGTGCAGGACGCGGGCGGCGCGCGGCCGGCATCGGCAGGTTCACACGATGCAGCGTCGCAGTTCCTGCTCGGCCAGCGACTGGCGGCGGGCGACGGTGTGGCACGCAACGATACCGAAGCCGTGCGCTGGCTGACGCTCGCGGCGGAGCGCGGTCACACGGGCGCGCAGTTCGCGTTGGCCCGCATGGTCGAGGGAGGGCGCGGCGTCGAGCGCAATCCGGACGAGATGGTACGGTTGTACCGGTCGGCGGCGAACGCGGGCCACGCGGATGCCCAGTTCGAGCTCGGGGTACTTCACGAGCACGGCGACGCCGTGCCCGCCAACCTGGCCATCGCCCGGGCGTGGTATCGCAAGGCGGCGGCCCGCGGTCACCTCAAGGCGCTGCGTAAACTGGAAAAACGGCAGTGGTGGCAGTTCTGGTGACCGGCGTCGGGTGAAAGGCCTGGGCGTCTATTTTCCGCGTCCATGACTTCCGGCGCTTCTCCCCGCACCGACACGCGCCCACCATCGGCGGACCGAATCCAGGGTCTCCCCCGCATGCGCACTCCCCTCGTCAGCGCGATCGCCTTCGCGCTCGCCGGTTTCTCCGTCGTCGTCGCGGCCGCCCCAGCCGCCGACAGCAGCCATCTCGCCACCACCCAGCTGCCCCGCAGCGTGCGCCCGTCGCACTACGATGTAGCCGTGGTGCCGCATGCCGACAAGCTCGCCTTCGACGGCAAGGTCGCCATCACGGTCGACGTGCTCGAGCCCACCACGTCGATCACGCTCAACGCGGTGGACATGGCGTTCGCCAACGTCACCCTGGCGCCGGTCAAGGGCAAGGTGACGTTCGCCGCGCCGAAGGTCGCCATCAATGCCGATGCGCAGACCGCGACCTTTACCTTCGACCACGCCGTACCGGCCGGCAGCTATACGCTGTCGATGGATTACACGGGAAAGATCGGTACGCAGCCCAACGGTCTCTTCGCGATCGATTACGACACCCGGACGTCGGGCAAGAAGCGCGCGCTCTACACGCAGTTCGAGAACTCCGATGCCCGTCGCTTCATTCCTTCGTGGGATGAGCCGGCGTACAAGGCCACCTTTACGCTCACGGCCACGGTGCCGTCGGCCGACATGGCGGTCAACAACATGCCGGTCGCCACGAGCAAAGACGTCGGCAACGGCCTGAAGAAGGTGACCTTCGCGCAGACGCCGAAAATGTCGACGTACCTGCTGTTCTTCGGACTGGGCGAGTTCGATCGCGCCACCACGATGAGCGACGGTGTCGAGATCGGTGTGATCACGCAGAAAGGCCTGACCTCGCAGGCGCAGTTCACGCTCGACTCGGCCAAGGCCGTTCTGCACGAATACAACGGGTATTTCGGCGTGCCGTATCCGCTGCCGAAGCTCGACAATATCGCGTCGCCCGGCCAGAGCCAGTTCTTCGGGGCGATGGAGAACTGGGGTGCGATCTACACGTTCGAATATGCGCTGCTGCTCGACCCGTCGATCTCCACGCAGGCCGACAAGGAAGAAGTGTTCAACACCGCCGCTCACGAGATGGCTCACCAGTGGTTCGGTGATCTCGTCACGATGAACTGGTGGGACGACCTGTGGCTCAACGAAGGCTTCGCGTCGTGGATGGCGTCGCGTACCACGGCGCGTCTGCACCCGGAGTGGCACACGAACCTCGACGCCATTTCGATCCGCGAACAGGCGATGGGTCGCGATGCGATCGCCACCACGCATCCGGTCGTGCAGAAGATCGACACGGTCGAACAGGCCAGCCAGGCCTTCGATTCGATCACGTATTCCAAGGGTGAATCGGTGATTCGCATGCTCGAAGCCTACGTCGGTGCCGACACGTGGCAGAAGGGCGTGCAGTCCTATATCAAGGCACATGCGTACCAGAACACGGTGTCGGATGACCTCTGGAAAGAGATCGACGCCGCGGCCGGCAAGCCGGTCAGCACGATCGCGCATGACTTCACGTTGCAACCGGGTATTCCGCTCGTGCGTGTCGAGTCCGTATCGTGCGCCGCGGGTTCGACCACGCTCAAACTCTCGCAGGGCGAGTTCACCCGTGACCGGCCCGACAAGAAGCCGCTGCTCTGGCATGTGCCTGTGATCGCGAAGACCGTCGGCGGCGCACCGTCCACGACCTTGCTCGAGAACGGTTCGGACTCCGTCACGGTCGCCGGTTGCGGTCCGGTCCTGGTCAATGCGGGTCAGACCGCTTACTTCCGTACCTTGTATGCACCGGCGCAGTTCACGGCCCTGAAGAACGCGTTTACGAAGCTGGATCCCATCGACCAGCTGGGCATCGCCTCCGATGTGTGGGCACTCGGCATGGCTGGCCTTCAGCCAGCGTCCGACGTGCTCGACCTGATCAAGGCGACGCCGCTGGATGCCTCGCCCTTCCTCTGGGACGACATCGCCACCGACTTCACCTCGCTGGACAGCTACTTCAAGAACAACGCCAGGGGCCGTGCCGCCCTGCGCAGGTTCGCCAGCGCGCGGCTCTCGCCCAAGCTGGCTCAGGTCGGCTGGGAGGCGAAGGCGGGTGAAGAGGCGCCCGTCGCCAACCTCCGCGCTCACCTGATCGGCAGCCTGGGCAACCTGGGCGATGCGAAGGTGATCGCCGAGGCGCGCCGTCGCTACGAGACGAACGAGATCCCGCCCGAGTTGCGCAAGACCATCCTTGCCGTGGTCGCGACCAACGCGGACGCCGCGACGTGGGACAAGCTGCACGAACAGGCGAAGGCGGAGAAATCCCCGCTGGTGAAAGATCGCCTGTATGGCCTGCTGGCCGACCCCGTCGACGACGCGCTGGCGCAGCGCGCGCTCGACCTCGCCCTCACCGGCGAAGCCGGTCAGACCAACAGCGCGGCACTCATCTCCGGCGTCTCGCGTCGGCATCCGGAACTCGCGTTCGACTTCGCCGTGGCGCACAAGGATGCCGTGGACAAGCTCGTCGATTCCACGTCGGCAACGCGTTTCTACCCGATGCTGACCGCTGGCTCGTCCGACCTCGCTCTGGCCGACAGGATCAAGGCGTTCGCGGACAAGAGCATCGCCGCCAGCTCGCGCCGCGACACCGACACGGCGATCGCCGGTGTCCGTTATCGCAATCAGGTACTGACGCAGCGCATCCCGGCCGTGGAAGCGTGGCTCAAGAAAAACGGTTGATCCTCAGCTGAGGGGCGGACCCGCCGGTCGAGAGACCGGCGGGTTTTTTTGTGTTCCGGATAGGAGCATTTTGGCCATCCGACAATGACCATCGGTTGTATGACAAGCATATACGTGGATACCCACGCCTCACCGCGACGTTGACGGCTGAGCAGCCACGAGCGAGGTCGTTAGGGTGGAGAAGCGTGCCCGTGATGGGTAAACTTCAGGAACTCCCTAAGGATGAATGTCCTCAAGCGAAGGGACTTCGCACGTTGGCAAAGGCGTCATCATCTCGACGACGCAGCTCTGTGTCAGGCCATCGGCGAGATGGAGCGCGGCTTGGTGGACGCCGATCTGGGCGGCGCGCTTTATAAAAAGCGTATCGCTCGCGAAGGTGGTGGAAAGCGTGGTGGCTACCGCACGCTGTTGGCAGCACAGATGGGTTCGCGATACGTTTTCCTGCATGGCTTCCTGAAGAGCGATGTGCCGAACGTCACGTCTTCGGAGAAGAGGGCGCTTCAGTGTCTCGGTTACACCGTTTTATCCATGTCGACGAAAGCGGTCGCGCAGGCTCTTAAGGAAGGTTCACTACTGGAGGTTCGCTGTGACAAGCAAGATCATCGAATCCGCACGTAAAGACATGCTGGCCTTCCATAAGGCTGGTCTTATTGACGATGTAAGGATGCGAGAGTTCGAGGCGATTTGTGCGGCATCCGCACGCGAGGTTCCTTCGGACGACAACATCCTTTCGGATGAGTACCTAGGGGCTTCTCTGCAGCAAGCCTAAGCCGCGCAGGCGGCCATCAACGCATCCCGAAAACACGGCGCATCCACCAGCCGTGCCGCCAGCGTTCCCTTGAACGCATCCCCGGTGCCACAGATCGGCACGCGGTAAAGATCCGCCTGATCGCCATAACGATCGCTGCCGTGCGACACCAGGCAGCTCTTGTCCAGCGACACCACCACGGTGCCCGCGCAAAGGCGCCGGGCGAGGGCGTTGATCGTCGTGTCGTCCATGCCGGTCACCGCACTCGCGGTGATGTCGATCGACAGAAACCGTCCGCAGCACCGCGCGAATTCATGCAGGCTCAGCAGAAGGATATCGGTGCTGGCGAACTCGCGTACCGACAGACCCGGCGGCAGCGGGCCCGGATCGAGAATACGGATGAGCCGGTGCTCGCCCGCGAGGTCCAGCGTCGCGGCAATGGTGTCGATATTGGCTTCGGTCGAAGCCAGCAGGATCTTCGCGCCTTCGAACAGATCCTTCTGCGCCGCGACGAACGCCATCGACAGATGGTCATTGGCGCCCGACGACAGCGCGGACAAGGTCTGGCCTTTCGCATCGACAATGAGCGCCGTTCGCCCTGTGCGCACACCGGTCGTCGACTGCCAGCGCGCATCCACCAGCGGCGGAAGCCCCGAGGGATCGATGACGTCGTCACCAATGGCGGCGATCAGTCCCGTCGACACACCGGCCTGCGAAGCGGCGACCGCCTGGTGAAAGGCCTTGCCGCCCGGACGACGCTCGAAGCTGTCGGCATAGGCGGGCTCGCCAGAGCGGGGAAGGGCTGGCGTCTGCCAGCGCTCTTCCTCGCTGTAACCGCCGACAACGAGCAAGCGTACCGACGACACGCCTCAGAATCGCTCGAGCACGCCGGCGATGGTCGCCGTCATGAACGTGGCGATGGAACCACCCAGCACGGCGCGCAGGCCGAGGCGGGCAAGGTCGCCGCGACGGTTCGGGGCGAGGCCGCCGATGCCGCCGATCTGAATGGCGATGGACGAGAAGTTGGCGAAACCGCAGAGCGCGTACGTCGCGATGAGGCGGCTCTCCGGCAGCAGGTCCGGCAGATGCTTCGCCAGATCCGCATAGGCCACGAATTCGTTGATGACCACCTTCTGGCCGATGAAGCTGCCGACCAGGGTCGCGTCCTGCCAGGGCACGCCGATCAGCCAGGCGACCGGGGAGAGCACCCAGCCGAAGATGGTCTCGAGGCTGAGCTTGATCTCGTGGCCGCTGTGAACGGTCAGCCAGGTGTTGAGGCTGTGGTCGCCGCCGACCGTGCCGAGCCACTGCACCGGGCCGTTGACCAGGGCGATCAGGGCGATGAAGGCGAGCAGCATGGCGCCGACGTTCATGGCCAGCTTGAGGCCGTCGCCCGCGCCGGTGGCCGCCGCGTCGATGACGTTCGCGGTGGTTTTCTCGACGTCGATCTTGACCGTGCCGCGGGTGAGCGGCTCCTGGGTCTCGGGGACCAGGATCTTGGCCAGCACCATGGTGGCCGGGGCGGCCATCACGCTGGCGGTCAGCAGATGCTTCGCATAGAACATGCGCTGCGCCGGATCGTCGCCGCCGAGCATCGCCACGTAGGCGGCCATGACGGAGCCGGCGATGTGCGCCATGCCGCCGATCATGACGGTCATCAGCTCCGCCTGGGTCATCCGCTCGATGTACGGCTTGATGGTCAGCGGGGCTTCGGTCTGGCCGATGAACACGCTGGCGCAGACGCTGGTTGTCTCGGCGCCGGACACGCGCATCACCTTGGTGATCACCCAGGCCATGCCCTTGACGATCTGCTGCATCACGCCGATGTGGTACAGGATGCCGGTGAGGGCGGCGAAGAAGACGATGGTCGGCAGCACCTTGACGGCGAAGATCACGCCGAACTTTGAGCTGTCCAGCAGGCTGCCGAAGATGAAGCGCGAGCCGACGTCGACGTAATCCAGCAGATGCACGAAGCCCGTGGCGATCGCGTCGAACACGTCGCGACCCAGCGGCACCTTGAGCACGATGGCGGCGAAGGCGATCTGCAGGGCGACGCCGGTGGCGACCAGCTTCCAGTCGACCACACGCTTGTTATTCGAAAAGCAAAAAGCGATGCCGATGAGCACCGCCAACCCGAACAGGCCAAACAAAACGTGGCCGAACAGACCCAGCATCGCGACTTACCCCTATGAAGGCCGGGGGTAGCCCCGTGACCGCTCGTAAAAACGCGAGGTTACGGGAGGTGGTCTCGTGGGGCAAGGTACAGTGCGAAATTGGGGTGAAGACGGGTAATCTCGGAGGCATGAATCTGTTTCTCACCATCGCGATCGTGCAGATCGTCGCCCTGATCACGCCGGGGCCCGATTTTTTCTTCGTCTCCCAGCTCGCCGCCAGTCGTTCGCGGCGTGAGGCCTTTGCCGGTGTGATCGGCATCGCCCTTGGGGTGGCGGTGTGGGCCGCGCTGGCCTTGCTCGGCCTGCAGCTGCTCCTGCACCGGCTGGCGTGGCTGGAACGGGGAATCGCCATTCTCGGCGGCGCTTATCTGTGCTGGATGGGACTGCAGATGCTGCGCGCGTCGTGGAAGGCACCCTCCGACGCCGCTGTGCCCGTGGTCGATGTCCGTGGCTCCAGCGCCGGGCGGGCCCTGATGCGCGGCCTGGCGACCAATCTGGCCAACCCCAAGGCGGCTGTGTACTTCGCGTCGATCTTCTCCGCCTTCGTGGGCGATGGCATGAGTGGCGCGGCGCGGTGGGGCCTATGGGCGATGGTGACGGCCGAGACCGTGCTGTGGTTCGGGCTGGTGGCGGCGATCTTCGCGATGCCCGCCATGCGCCGGGCCTACGTGCGGGCCGGCCGCTGGATCGACGGCGGTGCGGGCGCGATCTTCACCGCCTTCGGCCTGCACCTGGTCTGGGCGGGCGTCAGGCGCTGACGACTCAGAACGGACGTTCCAGGTTTTTGATCACCTGAGCCAGGCTTTCGGCCAGGACAGCCAGATCCGGATGACCGACGCCCTCCAGCGCCGTGCGGGCGAGGTCGGCGATCAGGGCACGAACCCGCTCCGCCATGCGCTTGCCCGCCACGGTCAGCACGATGTTGACCAGCCGACGGTCGGCCTCGTTGCGGTCGCGCCGCAGCAGGCCGCGCTCGATGCAGGCGTCCACGGCATGGGTGACGGTACTGGCGTTGACCCCGCAGGCGCCCGCCAGTTCGGTGGAGATCATGCTGCCGCGCGTGGCCATCAACAGCAGCATGTCGCTCTGCAATGCCGTGATGCCGAACTCGCGCTGGGCGCGCCGGCCCACGGCGTCGCGAAGCCGGGAGCCGGCCAGCATCAGGTGCCGCCCCAGATCCACGGCGGTGGGCGTGTCGTTGCGGCCGCTCATGGGCGGATGGATCGCACGGTCATGATGAAGTGTCCTGCCTTCTGCCCGGCGCAAGGATACTCATGGAATGACGCCATGGATTGACTGAAACCGCATGTGTTTGTCGATTCCGTCCGGCGGCGGCGCGGAGTCAGTCGACGTTCCGGCGCCACGCGCCCGGTGGCATGCCTACCGTCCGGGTGAACACCCGGGTGAAGTGGCTCTGCTCGGCGAAGCCACAGGCCAGAGCGATGTCGGCCAGCGACATGGCGGTCGCCCGGAGCAACTCCCGCGCGCGGTCGATACGGCGGTCCAGCAGCCAGCGATGGGGCGGCTTGCCCAGGCTCCGGCGGAAGGCGCGCGAAAAATGATTGACCGAAAGCCCGCAGGCGTCGGCGACGGCGGACACCGGGAACGACTGGTCGAGGCGCTCTTCCATGAAAGCGGTGGCGCGACGTTCCTGCCAGCCGGCCAGGCCGCCGCGCGCGGCGCCCGCTTCGGCTCGCGGGCCGGCGCAGGGCAGAATGGCGCGCAACGCCAGGGCGACATGCGCCAGCAGAGGAGCGTTCGGCGCCTCGGCACGGAGCCCGTCGAACAGTACCTGCGCGAGCGTGCGCACCGCGGGCGGGTGACCGTGGGGTATCGCTCCATCGGTGTGGCGGCGGAACAGGATCGCTCCCCCGTTTTCGGTATCGGCCGGGCGGGTGGGGCGGTAGATGAGCAGCAGATCGTCATCCTGCCCGTCGACGGCGTCGATATGGATCTCGGTCAGCTGGTCGCGGTTGCGCAGATCGTCGACGCGTCCGTGTGCCGCCGACGCGCCACGATGTTCGAGGGCAGCCGAACGGCGCACCGGATCCACAATGATCGTGGCGGTACGTGGACGACAGCTGGCGGTGACAGATTCGGCGCGGTACATGGCCGATCCCCTTCAATATCGGATGGCCACCCAAGGATTGCGCACGCAAGGACCGCCTCCCTACCCCCATTAGAGGTAGCCCTTCATTTTTCATAAGCGCGCCGGTGATTTTCAGACGCCGTCGACTTCCTTGCGCTTGAGGATGTAGCCCAGTCCGCCCTCGCGGAACCACCGGTAACCGTATGGCTCGAGCAGGATCCGATGGCGGCCGTTCGGGTCCTGCTCGCTGTGATCGTCCGACAGCAGGTTGGTCAGGCGATCGTCCAGCGGGAACACCGCCTCGCACGGCGCGTCCGACAGGTTGTGCAGGAACATCACGCTGTTGCCCCGCCATGTGTAACGGATCATCAGGATCGCGTCGTCGTCCAGAGGCATGACTTCGAAGTCACCCCATGACACCTCCAGCACCTCCTTGCGCATGCGGATGACGCGTTCCATCCAGTTGAGCAGGGAGCCGGGGTCGCGGCGCTGTTCGGCGACATTGACGTGCGGGTAGCCGAAGGGCCCGTCGCTGATGACCTTGCCGACGGCACGCTTCGCGTCGGTGAACCCGGCAAACCGTTCCGTCGACCATTGCATCGGCGTGCGCGCGCACTCGCGCTCGGGCAACGAAAGATCGTCGCCCATGCCGATCTCGTCGCCGTAGCGGATGACCGGCGTGCCGGGCAGCGTGAGCATCAGCGAGTAAGCGAGCTCGAGCCGGCGACGGTCGTTGCGCAGCATCGGCGCCAGGCGTCGGCGGATGCCGCGGTCGTAAAGCTGCATGTCCTTGTCGGGACCGAACTCGGCGAAGACCCGCGCCTGCTGCGCCTTCGTCAACCGGCCCAGATCGAGCTCGTCGTGATTGCGCAGGAACAGCGCCCACTGACCGGTCGACGGCCGCGGTTTGGTTTTTTCCAGCGCCTTGACCAGGGGGCGCACATCCGCCGCCGCCAGCGCGTAAAACAGATTCTGGTTGACCTGGAAGTTGAACATCATCTGCAGACGGTCGCCGTCGTCGCCGAAATACTCCAGGTCGTCCTTGGGCAGCACGTTGGCTTCGGCAAGGATGATGGCGTCGCCCTGCCGCCACTGCAGCAGTTCGCGGAAGGAACGCAGCATGTCGAACTGCTCCTTCGGCTTCTTGACGTCGGCGCCTTTGGTGGCGATGACGAAGGGCACCGCGTCCATCCGGAAGCCCGACACACCCAGCTGCGTCCAGAAGCCCATGATCTTGAGGATCTCGGCCTGTACATACGGGTTGGCGGTGTTGAGGTCGGGCTGGAAATCGTAGAAGCGGTGGAAGTACCAGGCCTTCGCGCGCTTGTCATAGGTCCAGGTGCTCTTCTGCACTCCCGGGAAGACCATGCCCTCATCCGCGGTGGCCGGCTTCGTCTTCGACCAGACATACCAGTCGCGGTACTTCGACGAGGGGTCGCGGCAGGCCTCGCGAAACCACGGGTGTTTGTCCGAGGTGTGGTTCACCACGAGATCGATCAGCACGCGCATGCCGCGTTGCCGCGCCGCATGGGTGAACTCGACGAAGTCACCCAGCGTGCCGTAGCGCGGATCCACGTTGTAATAATCGGCGATGTCGTAACCGCCGTCGCGCAACGGCGAGGTCTGGAAGGGCATCAGCCAGACGGCGGTGACGCCCAGCCCCTGCAGGTAATCCAGTCGCCGGCTCAGACCCTGAAAGTCGCCGATGCCGTCGCCGTTGGAGTCCTGGAAACTGCCCACGGACAGGCAGTAGATCACGGCGTTTTTGTACCAGAGGTCGTTGATCATGACGGCACTCGCGGCTTCGGGTTCGCGAGAGCGTACGGGGGGACGTGTGAAGGCGTTTCCTACACAACGGATTGGCGAGGCTCAGCCATCGCCGACAGCCAGCCTGCTGGCGGCGCTCCCGCCCCGCTGGGAGGCAACCCTGTTAGCGATGCTCCGAGGAAACCGCATGCCCGATCGTTCATGGTGGCGCAACGGCGTCATCTACCAGGTCTACCCCCGCTCGTTCGCCGATGCCAACGGCGACGGCATCGGCGATCTCGACGGCCTCCGCGGCAAACTCCCTTATCTTGCCGACCTCGGTATCGATGCCATCTGGATCTCGCCGATGTATCCCTCGCCCATGGCCGATTTCGGCTACGACGTGAGTGATTACCGCGGCGTGGACCCGCTGTTCGGCGACATCGAACGGATGGATGCGGTCATCGCCGACGCCCATGCGCTGGGCCTGAAGATCATCCTCGATTTCGTACCCAATCACAGCTCGGATGAGCATCCCTGGTTTCGTGAAAGCCGGCGTTCGCGCGACAGCGCGTTCCGTGACTGGTATCTCTGGCGCGACCCCGCGCCCGACGGCGGTCCGCCGAACAACTGGCTGTCGAACTTCGGCGGCAGTGCGTGGACCTTCGATGAAGGCACGGGCCAGTACTACCTGCATCTCTTCCTCGACAAGCAGCCCGATCTCAACTGGCGACACCCCGCGCTGCGCGAGGCCATGTTCGAGTCGATGCGGTTCTGGCTGCGGCGGGGTGTCGACGGCTTCCGTGTCGACGTGCTTTACCACGTGATGAAGGACGCCGAATTCCGTGACAATCCGCTCAATCCGGCCTACCGCGACGGTATCGATTCCGAGGCCAACCGTTTTCTGCCGACCCATATCGCGGACCTGCCCGAAACGATGGACGTGGTCGCGGCGATGCGCGCCGTCGTCGATGAGTTTCCCGACCGCGTACTGATCGGCGAGTTGTACCTTCCGCTCGAACGCATCGTCGCCTACTACGGCGACCGGTTGCAGGGCGCGAATCTGCCCTTCAATTTTCTGCTGATCGGCGCCGCGTGGGACGCGCGCACCATCGGGTCGCTGGTGGAGCGTTACGAAGCGGCCTTGCCTCCCGGTGGCTGGCCGAACTGGGTGCTCGGCAATCACGATAAGCCGCGTATCGCTTCGCGCGTCGGCGACGCGCAGGCGCGTGTCGCGGCGATGCTCCTTCTGACCCTGCGCGGTACGCCGACGCTCTATTACGGCGACGAGATCGGCATGCGTGACGTAGCCATTCCGCGCGCCGAAGTCCGTGACCCGTTCGAGATCAATGAGCCGGACAAGGGGCTTGGCCGCGACCCGCAGCGAACCCCGATGCGCTGGACGCCGGCGCCCGGGGCGGGTTTTACCGACGGCACACCATGGCTTCGGCTCGGCGACGACGTCGCAAGCCGCAATGTGGAAACCGAGGCTGCCGATCCCTCGTCGATCTGGTCGTTGTATCGATCGCTGCTGTGGATGCGACGCGCCTCACGCGCATTGAGCATCGGCAGTGTCCGCATTCTCGGTGTCAGCGATCAGGCGCTGGCGTATGAGCGAGTCGATGGCGACGAGCGCATCGTGGTGTGCCTGAACTTCACGGAGGTTCCAGCCGTTCTTCCGATCGACGAGCCCGCCGGCCGCGCCGTGCTGTCGACCCATGGCGATATCCGGCAAGGTCCGTTGCGTCCCTCGGAGGGGCGTATCTACCTCTCGTGACCGAAGGGTGTCCCGCCGCCGATACGTGCAGTGCGCGTCACATCGCCCAGCGCAGGATCGCCGCGACGATGGCTATCAGAGCGGCAACCACGACCACATGTCGCAGGTACGCGCCGCCCGACACGCCACCGTCGTAACTGGCGTCGTCGAATTCATGCGATGCGTCGTGCGGGTGTCGCACGAAGGGGAGGCGGAAGCGTCGTTTTCGGGCCATGAGGCATCTTAGCCGTTACCGACCCGGGAGGTGTTCTTCAGTTCCTCGAGAATCTCCGGGCCGCGTACGTCGATATGGTCGAGATTGTTGACGTAGAAGCGGACGAACGGTTTTTCGGCATCCTTCGGCATCCAGGGCTTCGCCCAGACGAAGACCACGCAATAGCCATCGGCATCGGCGATGAGCTTGTCGAGGCGCGCCCGAAGCAGCTTGCGCACGGGATAGGCGTCGATGTCCTTCGCGGTGAGCGTGATGGTCGGGCGCAGTTCCTGGTCGTCGTGCCGGAAGGGGCGCGAGAAGCGGAGGTAGTACCCGCCTTCTCGGGTGGCCCGCAGCGATGCCGTGCCCCACCAGACCGCACGGGTTCCGGTCAGCTCGGCGGCTTTCTGGCGAAAGACGTTGCGGAACAGCGCCTCGTAGGTGGTGGTCTCTCCACCGATCTCCACTTCGGCCTCGGCGAGGTCTTTGTCGCGACGGTGCTCGAGGAATTTCTGGACGAGCGAGGAGAGGCGATAGTAGTGGCTGGGGCGGGGGGTGACGCCGGGGCGTGGGCCACGGGGCGTCGCGCCCGCTGCCGCGGTATCGCCGGCGGGGCTGGCTCCTGCACGGGTCGCGGCGCTTTCCGCGGATGGGGCGGTAACGGCGGGGAGGCGGCGGAAATGATCGGCGGGGCGTTCGGCCTCGAAGATGTCGGGGCGTTTTTCTTTTTTCGTCTCGTTCGCCGGGTGGGCGACTTCGCAGCTCGCCGCGTGATCTTCGATGCGCCGTGAGCGGAAATAAGGGCGAATGCGCAGGTTCTGCTCGGCTTTGTCGAGGCAGGCGCAGATCAGCTGGGCGGTGCAGGCGTGGCCCACGCAGAAAAAGGTGGGCGCGTCGCCGAGCAGGTCGGCCCAGTAGAGCTCGTAGGCGCGCTCGGCGGTCAGTGGCTCGTGGCGGCTGGGGGTGGTCGCTTCTTCGATCGACACGTTCGTGGTCCGGCGTCCCTGGTTGGGCCCACTTTACCGCGAGGTGGTTCCGCCAGCCTCCTAAAACGCCCCGAACCCGTGCGGTGCTTCAAGGCCAAGATCCCGCCGCACACCCCGCAGAAACGCGAGCACCTCCTCATACCTTCCGGAAGCGACCAGCGCTTCGGCGGTCTCACGACCCAGCACACCGATCGGGTCCTCGCGATACCACGCGATCCGGGCATCTTCGTCGGGCTCGAGCCGGGCCGCTTCACGCAGCACCTGCCAGGCGTGGGATTTGCGCGCGGGGCCCGGCGCGGAGCGGATATCGACAATGCGTGCGTACGACATGCGACTAACCTCGATGCGTTGGCGGGACGTCGCCGATACGCGGCGTAAACGCCAGCGTGCCTACCTTGTCATTCCCGATGCTTTCAAAAGAGGAGATCCACCGTGGCGAAGGTCCTCGTTCTTTATTACTCCACGTACGGTCATATCGAAAAAATGGCCAACGCGGTGGCCGAAGGCGCCCGTGAAGCCGGTGCCCATGTCGATATCAAGCGCGTGCCGGAAACCGTGCCCGAAGACGTGGCCCGCAACGCCCATTTCAAGCTCGACCAGCCCGCGCCCATCGCCCGCGTGGATGAGCTGGAGTCGTACGACGCCATCATCGTCGGCACGGGTACCCGGTACGGCCGGATCACCTCGCAGATGGCCGCGTTCCTCGATCAGACCGGCCCGCTCTGGGCACGTGGCGCGCTCAACGGCAAAGTCGGCGGCGCGTTCGCGTCCACGGCGTCCCAGCATGGCGGTCAGGAAACGACCTTGTTCTCGATCATCACCAATCTGTTGCACCTGGGCATGATTCCCGTGGGCCTTCCCTACAGTTTCCAGGGCCAGCTGAAGCTGGACGAGGTGACCGGCGGCAGTCCCTACGGCGCTACGACCCTCGCCGCGAGCGACGGTTCCCGTCAGCCGAGCGAAAACGAACTGGCCGGCGCACGTTTCCAGGGCAAGCACATCGCCGAAGTGGCCGCAAAACTTTTCGGCTGAGGCTCAGGCTTCCTGCCAGCGCGACCGCCGCCAGTGGCTCGGGCTCTGCCCGACCAGGCGGCGGAACAGGTTGCACAGATGCGCCTGGTCGGAGAGACCGCAGGCCAGCGCGATCTGGCTGAGCGGCTCGCGGGTCTGCAGCATCAGGCTCTGCGCCCGTTCGACGCGGCGACGCATGATGTACGCATGCGGCGGATCGCCAAAGGTGTCCTTGAAGGCGCGACAGAAATAACTGCTCGACAGACCGGCGATGCCCGCCAGCTGATCGATGGTGATCGGGAAGCCGAGATTGTCGTTCACATGAGCGGAGACGCGTCTTGCCTGCCACGGTGCGAGACCCGCACCGACGCGGCGACGAACCACCGGGTCCGCCGGCGCGGTCCGAGTGGCCGGACGGGCTTTCTCCTCACGTTCCAGAAGGGCCGCCACCTGGGCGACGCAGGCACGGGTCGTGGCCAGATCGGTTTCGACGGCGGTCAGGGCCTGCTCGAGCAGGTGGGCGACGGACGGATCGACGGCGCGGAGGCTGGCGGTCCCGGCGAAGGCTTCGGTCTCAAATCGCATCGTAGGCTCCATGTCGAACGTGGCATGGGCCATTCGCCCACCCTGACAGCCTAGGCGCGAAGTGGGGGTCGACAGAATTCTACATTCGGTCGTACGGTCCCATACCAAAGGGTTAACCGATCGACCCGTGCGCTTTCTTGTAGCGGTTGTGCCGTAACGGTCAAAAACCATCACCGGCGTGCAAGACGTCCTGACCCCGTTCGGACACGATCGCGGCCGAATCTGTCTACGTCGCCAGGCCAGAACCCGAGCCCATGTCCCTGAACAGGCCTTTGCACAGTCGTGCCTACGCCACCGTCGCGCAGCCGCGCAGGGGCGCGGCCGCGCTGCTGGTAGTCGCGGGAGCGTCGCTGGCCCTGTGCGTCTTCCTCGTCGACAGCTTCACTTCGCTGCAGGGGGCCGTCGCGGTCGTGTACCTCGTGGTGGTGCTGCTCATGGCCGCCACGGGCAGTCGTCGCGCCATCATCGGCTCGGCGGTGGCCTGCATGCTCCTGACCACGCTGGCCTTCCTGCGTGTGCATGGGGTGCCGACGCTGGAACCGGCCATGCGCTGCGCCGTCAGCCTCGCCGCCATCGCGACCACGGCCGTGCTGGCCCTGCGCAACCGCGAACGCATGGTGACGATCGCGGGACAGGCGCGCCTGATCGAGCTGACCCACGATTCCATCTTCGTCCGTGACATGGACGACGTGATCGTGCTCTGGAATGCGGGTGCCGAGCAGCTCTACGGCTGGACGGCGAACGAGGCACTGGGACGACGGGCCAGCGAACTGCTGGCCACCGCCTTCGCCGGCGATCGCGTCAAGGCCGACGCCGCGCTTTTCCGGGATGGTCGCTGGGAGGGTGAGCTGATTCAGGAGCATCGCGAGGGCCGTGTGGTCATCGTCTCCGTACGCTGTGCCCTGCTGCGCGACGAGCGCGGTGCGCCGCGGATGATCCTCGAGGCGGGCACCGACGTGACCGCACGCCGGGCCGCGGATGCGGCGCTGGTGGACAGTGAACGTCGCTACCGGGGCATCTTCGACACCGCCCGCTTTTCACTCTGGGAAGAGGATTACACCCTGGTTGTGGAGCGTCTCGCCGAACTGCGCGAGCAGGGCGTCGTCGAGCTGGCCTCCTACCTGGAGGCCCATCCGGAATTCATCCGGGAAGCCGCCGGTCTGGTGCGCGTCACCGATATCAACGAGGCGACGCTGCGCATGCTGGGTGCGCATAGCCGCGACCAGCTGATCGGTCCGCTCGACCGGTTTCTGCCCGCTACCGATCGCACGTTCGGCCAGGTCCTGCTCACCGTCCTGGAGGGCAATGGACTGGCCGAAGGCGAAACGCACATGGTCAACCTCAAGGGCGAGCGCCTGACGGTGCTCTTCGCCCTGAGCATGCCGCTCGGTACCTCGCGCTATGACCGCGTGCTGGTCAGCGTCGTGGATATCAGCGACCGCAAGCGCGCCGAGCGGGCGCTGATCTCGATGCAGGCCGAGCTGGCGCAGGCCGCGCGCGTCACGGCGCTGGGTGAGATGAGTGCGTCGATTGCCCACGAGGTGAACCAGCCCCTCGGTGCCATCGTCACGCTCGGGGAGGCTGCTCTTCGCTGGTTGCGGCGCCCCGAACCCGACCTCACCGAAGCCTGCGACGCCATCGAGCGCGTGGTGCATGACGCACGACGCGCCGGTGAAGTGGTGCACCGCGTCCGCAGTCTGGCCAGCAAGGAACCGCGACAGCACGTGCACTTCGATCTCGGCGCGCTGATTAATGAGAGCGCGCGGCTGCTCGAGGGTGAACTGACCCAGCACCACATCGTGCTCGAGGTGGACATCGCGCGCGACGCGCCCATGCCGCGCGGCGATCGCGTGCAGCTGCAGCAGGTGGTGGTGAACCTGATGGGCAACGCCATCCGCGCCATGTCCGCCGTGTACCGGCCACGCGTCCTGCTGATCCGCGGGCGGGCGTCCGCCGAGGGCCTGCTGGTGGAGGTCGAGGACAGCGGCACGGGTATTCCCGAGCACATCGCTCCCCACCTGTTCGACGCCTTCGTGACCACGCGCGGTGGCGGCATGGGCATGGGGCTTGCCATTTGCCGCACGACCGTCGAGTCTCATGGCGGGCGCCTGTGGGCGACCAACCGCTCCGAGGGGGGAGCGATCTTCCATTTCACGTTGCCCGTCGCGGTAGTCGAGGAGGTGCGCGCATGACCCGCTTGCCCGTGGCCAACGCCGCGCGGACCCCTATCGTCTGCATCGTCGACGACGATGCCTCGATCCGCGAGGCCTTGTCGTCCCTGTTCCGCTCCGTCGGCCTCACCGTCGCCACGTTCGGCAGCGCCGCCGATTTCCTCGCCCGCGACAACGCGGATGCGCCGGGCTGCCTGGTGCTCGACGTGCGTCTGCCCGGTGTCAGCGGACTGGACTTCCAGACCCAGCTGCTGGCGATGGAAAACCCCCTGCCGATCGTCTTCATGACTGGCTACGGCGATATTCCGATGTCGGTGCGTGCGATGAAAGCCGGCGCGCTCGACTTCCTGGCCAAGCCGTTCCGCGACCAGGACATGCTGGACGCCGTGACCAACGCGATCGAGCGGGATGCCTCGGGCCGTCGCGATGCCGATGCCCTGCACACGCTGCGTCAGGCGTACGCGTCGCTGACGCCGCGCGAGCGTGAGGTCATGGGGCACGTGACCACGGGCCTGATGAACAAGCAGGTGGGCGCCTTGCTGGGTCTGTCCGAGATTACGGTGAAGATCCACCGCGGCAACGTGATGCGCAAGATGGCGGCACGATCGTTGGCGGAACTGGTCAAGATGTCCGAAGCGCTGGGTGCACACACCTCCGTATGATTCCCACTGGCTGCGCGCGGGCGCACTGTAGCCAGCGTCACTCAGCGTCACTCAGCGCCACGGAGGATTCCAGCTTGGCCGGAAACAGGATCGTCGCGATCGTGGATGACGACGACGCGGTGCGTCTCGCCACCGTGAGTCTGGTCCGCGCGCTGGGGCACGAAGCGCGTGGGTTCGCCTCGGCGGAGGATTTTCTCCGGCCCGGCGGCGACGACGGGGTCGACTGTCTCGTGACCGATGTCCACATGCCCGGCATCGACGGCACCGTGTTGCAGCGTCGTCTCCTGGAGCGGGGCAGGACCTACCCCATCGTCTTCGTATCCGGCTTTCAGGACGACCACGTACGCGACAGCGTCATGGCCGCCGGCGCCTTCTGCTATCTCGGCAAACCCTTCGTCGGCGACACCCTCGTCACCTGTCTCGAAAAAGCTCTGGGCGTGCCGTAGGAGCGCGCCGCGCGCGCGACGTACTTGCGGTCACAATTGTTACCGGCCTTTGCTACGCTCGGCCCCATGACCCTGACCCTCTTCCTGCTCCTCCTCGTCATCGCCCTCGTGCTGATGCGTTTTCGCCGGCGCCTGAGCGGCCGCGTCTTCATGCTGCTGGCGATCGCGTGGCTGTTCTTCGCCGGCTGCGGGCCTTTGACCGGCATGCTGTTGAGCAACCTGCAGTCCGGTTATGCGCCCGACGTCACCCAGTGGGGCCAGCGCAACGTCATCATCCTGCTCGGTGCCGGGACCGTCCGTAGCGGAGCAGGGGGGATCGAGCCGAGCCTCTACGCCAACGGACGCATCCTGCGCGCCGCCGAGTTGTATCGCGCGTGCAAGGCGACGGGTGCGGACTGCAAGGTCGAGGTCAGTGGCGGCGATGCGATGCATCTGAAACAGGCCGAAGCCGACGTTTACGCGATCAGCCTGGATCGCCTCGGCGTGCCGCGTGCGGATCTCATGCTCGAAGCGCAGAGCATGAACACCTTCCAGAACGCCCAGTTCAGTAAGCCGTTGCTGGTGTCCTACGGCGCGGACAAGGTCGTGCTCGTCTCGTCGGCGGTGCACCTGCGTCGGGCGATGCTCTATTTCTCACATTTCGCCATTCATGGCGAACCGGTCCGTGGCGATTACGTGACCGCCCGCTACGACTGGCTGCCGACGTCGGAAAATCTGTCGTTCGCCGACTTTGCGATCCACGAATACGTCGGGGTCTGGCGCTATCGCCTCTACAACGTCATGGGCTGGAACGCGCCGAAGATTCCTGAAGAAAACGCAACGCCGCCGACGCATACGTAACATCCGGCGCCTTAAGCTGTTTTACCGTCCAGCACGAACCCGTACCTGAAGGAGTTGCCCGTGAAGTCTCGCTATATCCTTGCCGCGCTGCTGGCGACCGCCTCGGTGGTCCCCGTTTCCACGTTCGCCCAGGAAGCCGCTCCGGCGCCCGCGGCCAACCCGGCTTCGCAGATCCCGGCTGCCGACAAGCAGGCCATCCAGAACTACGACCTCAACGACGACGTGTTCAACCGCATCGTCAAGGTCTCGCAGGAAGCCAAGGCGCAGGGCATCAAGCCAAAGGACGCGAAGACGGATTTCTCGAAGATCCATTCGCTCGACGATCTGGCCGCCCAGGTGACCAATGCCGATCCGCGCATCGCACCGCTGATCAAGAAATACGGTTTCACCCCGCGTGAGTTCCTGCTGGCGAACCTCGCCGTCACCAATGCGGCCATCGCCTCCGAAGCCAAGAGCAACCCGCAGATGTCCGCGTACGTCGACCAGAAGAAGGTCAACCAGAAGAACGTGGCTTTCTACGAAGCGCACAAGAGCCAGATCAACGCGCTGATGAACGAAGACGACGCCGGTTCTTCGCAGTAACGGTTGGGTTCGGCCTCGGGGCTGCAACGCCGCTCCGAGGCAAGGGACCGAGGCAAGGGAGCCGTCGGCTGCCATTCTTGTCGCTAGGTCCTCCTCCGGCCTTCGCCTACGTGCGGAAGCGCTCCAAGAACGGCAGCGGACGACTCCCTCTCAGCGCGACAGTAATTTGCTAGCCGAGCAGAGCGGGTAGAGCAGAGCGCTGCGGCATCACCTGCAAATCTCGTGAAGTCGTCAATGCATTGCGCTGCAACACGAGGTCCTCTGGTTTGCGCTTGTGGCTTTGCATCCAAGAAACCTCATGAGTGGGTGGGTGCCGTCGGGTGTCGTGCTCAGAGCGATTCCGCACGTAGGCGAAGGCCGAAGGAGGACTTAGCGAAGAGCAGGGTAGCCGACGGCGCCCCTGCCTCAACGGCTTCGCTCCCAAAAAAAAGGGCGGAGCCAAAACTCCGCCCTTCATCATTCAAGTTTCAGCGAAATCAGTTCGTGCCGTGCAGCGCGTGCTTCAGATCGCGCATCTGGTCATGGCCGCTCTTCACCGAGACATAAGCCTCGTTGATCAGCGAGCGCGTGCCTGCGGTGATCTCGGTGTCCTTCAGGGCGTCTTCGTACTTCGCCTTGATGTGGTCTTCGCCACGCTCGACTTCGTCGACGATCGCGGTGTCGTCCTTCGAGCTCATCTTGGCGCGCAGCTCAACGAACATGCGATGCGCCTTGGCCAGCACGGTGCCGTCGTCTTCCGGCGTGCCGCCGAGCGAACGGACCTGCTGCTGCAGACGCTGCGTCACCTGGCGGCGCTCGGAAGCGCGGGCCTGGAAGGTCGCGGCGTAGCGCGTATTCTCGGCATCCTTAGCGGCTTCGCCGTAGCCCTCGGCGCTGTCGATGGTGGTTTCGATGAGGTTGTTGAGAACCTTGATATCGTGGTCGGTGCTGGTCATCGTCTGGGCTCCTTGGGGTGACTCGGGTCGAGTCGTTTCGGGAGCACAAGCTTCGCGTTCCGGGGGTGCACGGAGTCGTGAAAGTAGCGTCGCATGCATCAACACACGTGGGCTCCGTTCATCTAAGCCTGGCGCATACTTCAGCGCTGTAGTGCATCAAGGAAATACTTTCCATGGCATCCAAACGTCGCGCGCTGGTCACCGGCGCATCCGCTGGCATCGGTGAGGCCTTTGCCCGGGAACTCGCGAGACGCGGACACGATCTGGTCCTCACGGCGCGTCGTGCCGACCGGCTGGAAAAACTCGCCACCGAGCTGCGTGACAGTTACGGCGTCGAGGCGATCGTCGCGCCGCTCGACCTCGCGCGGACGGACGGCCCCGAGGCACTGGTCGCCGCGCTCGACGCGCAAGGCCTCACGATCGATGTGCTGATCAACAACGCGGGCTATGGCGTCACGAGGTATTTCGAAGAGCAGCCCTGGACGGCGCATGCCGCCTTTATTCAGGTGCTGATGACCGCACCCAAGGAGCTTGCCTGGCGCCTCCTGCCGGGCATGAAAGCGCGTGGTTACGGCCGGATCGTCAACGTCGCCTCGCTGGCCGGTCATGTGCCCGGTTCGGCGGGGCATACCCTTTATGCGGCCTCCAAGGCCTACATGATCAAGTTCTCCCAGTCGCTGGCGCTGGAGGGCAAAGGCACCGGCGTGCACGCCACGGCCGTCTGTCCCGGCTTCACGTATTCGGAGTTCCACGACGTCACCGGTTCCCGCGAGCTGGTGTCGAAAATGCCGTCGTATCTGTGGATGGATGCGGCGACCGTGGCCCGCCAGGGGCTGGATGCCGTTGACTCGGGCACGGCGGTTTACGTGAATGGCTGGGTCAATCGCGTCATCAAGACCCTTTTCAAACTGCTGCCCGACGGCGTGGCCCTCGCCATGGTGGAGCGGCAGGGCAGGCGCTTCCGGGCCGGTCCCCGCAGCCACTGAGGGCCTGCGGCGGCCCAGGCCCATGACCTATGGCATACGCCGGGCGCCCCGGCGGCGGCTAGCCTCGTCCGGTTCGCGGCGCGCCCTGCGCCGTTGTCGCTGTCATGGGGACCCCACATGTCGACCAAACGCAACGCGGCGCTTTCCGGCGCCGTCCTCCTCGGACTGATCGGGGCTTCCGCCTCGGCCCAGACCGTTACCACGGACGATTACAAGCGCGCCGATTCCTTCCTCGGCAACGCGGCCACCCTGGTGGACCACTCGGTCCAGCGCGTCACCTGGATCGATGACGGCCACTTCTGGTATCGCGACCACGACAAGGACGGCGATCAGTTCATCACGGTGGATGCCGCCACGGGTCAGGCATCACGCGCGTTTGATCGCGACAAGGTGGCGGCGGCGCTGAGCACCAGCACCGGCAAGAAGGTCGATGCGGGCAAGCTCCCGGTCAGCGCCTTCACGGTACGCCCTGACGACGGCCTCGACATTACCTCTCGCGGCAAGAACTACAGCTGCGACAAGGCCATCGGCAAGTGCGAGCTGGCGGCGGTCAGGAAAGACGCCAACGGCAAGGCCTACGGCGAAGAGCCGGGCCTGAAGTCGCCGGACGGCAAGTCCGAAGCCTTCATCCGCGACTGGAACCTGTGGACGCGCGACCTGGCCAGCGGTGCCGAGACCCAGCTGACCACCGACGGGATCAAGGACTTCGGTTACGCCACCGACAATGCCGGCTGGAAGCACACCGACGAGGCGATCCTCGTCTGGTCGCCGGACTCGAAGAAGATCGCCACGTTCCAGCAGGACCAGCGCAAAACCGGTGAGATGACCCTGGTCAGCACCAATGTAGGACATCCGAAGGTCGATACCTGGAAATACCCGCTGCCGGGCGACAAGGACGTGACCATGATCGAGCGCGTCGTGATCGACGTGCCGACGAAGAAGGTCGTCCGTTTTAAGATGCCCGCCGATCAGCACCGCTCGACCTTGTGCGACGACGTGTCGTGCAGCCCGGGCGTGTGGGACGATGTGCGCTGGTCCGCCGACGGCAGGAGCATCGCGTTTGTCTCCACCTCGCGCGACCACACGCATGAGTGGTTCCGTGTCGCCAACCCGGAGACCGGCGACGTGCGCACGGTGTTCGAGGAAAAAGCGAAGACGTATTACGAAAGCGGCAACGGCATGGCCAACTGGCAGTACGTGCCCGAGACCGACCAGGTGATCTGGTTCTCCGAGCGGAGCAACTGGGGTCACCTGTACATGTACAGCCTGAAGACGGGCAAGCTCGAGTCGCAGATCACGAAGGGCGACTGGAACGTCACCGAAGTGCTGCGCATCGATCCGAAAACGAAGACGATCTGGTTCCGTGGCGTCGGCCGCGAGAAGGGCATCGATCCGTACTACCAGCAGTTCTACAAGGTGGGCTTCGACGGCAAGGGCCTGACTCTGCTGACGCCGGAAAACGCCGATCACAGCGTCTCGCTGTCGAAGGACGGCACGTACTTCTTCGACTCGTATTCGACGATCGACACGCCGCCGGTAGCGGTGGTGCGTCGTGCCGACACGGGTGCCACGGTGAAGGAAGTGGCACGCGCGGACATCTCGCGTCTCAAGGCGATCGGCTGGGTGCCACCCACCGCGTTCACGGTGAAGGCACGTGACGGCAAGACCGATCTCTACGGCCAGATGTTCAAGCCATCGAAGTTCGATCCGTCGAAGAAATACCCTCTGATCGTCTACATCTATCCGGGTCCGCAGACCGGCTCGGTGCGCACGCGCAGCTTCGCTCCCGCACACGGCGACAACCAGGCGCTGGCTGAACTGGGCTTTGTCGTGGTGGCCGTCGATGGCATGGGTACGCCGTGGCGCTCGAAGGCCTTCCACGACGCCTATTTCCAGAACATCGGTGACAACACGCTGCCGGATCAGGTGCTGGCGGTAAAGCAGCTGGTGCAGAAGTACTCGTGGCTGGACGGCGACCGCGTGGGTATCTGGGGTCACTCCGGCGGCGGAAACGCCACGGCGACCGCGATGTTCCGCTATGGCGACGTGTTCAAGGTCGGTATCTCGGAGTCGGGCAATCACGACAACCGCAACTACGAAGACGACTGGGCCGAGAAGTGGCAGGGTCTTCTGGTTACCGACAAGGACGGCAAGAGCAATTACGACGACCAGGCCAACCAGAAGTGGGTCTCGGGTCTGAAGGGTCACCTGATGATCGCGCACGGTACGTTCGACGATAACGTCCCGCCGTACGAGTCGCTGCTGGTGGTCGATGCGCTGATCAAGGCGAACAAGGATTTCGACCTCGTCATGATCCCGAACGCGCATCACGGTTACGGTGACGCGACGACGTACATGACACGCCGCCGTTGGGATTACTTCGTGCGTTACCTCAAGGGGGAAACGCCGCCGAAGGAATTCCAGCTGACACCGATGCCGCCACGGGGTGGCTGATTAAAAAGAGGGCCGCCGAAAGGCGGCCCTTTTCGTTGTATTCGCCAGCGCGGGCCGGCTCCCACCAAGCCGGTATGCCTGACGTACGCACTCAGGCAGTCACGGCGGCGAACCGCATCGCCCCGGCATTCATGCAGTACCGCAGCCCCGTCGGGTCCGGGCCATCGTCGAACACGTGGCCCAGGTGGGCATCGCACCGCGCGCACTTCACTTCGATCCGCTCCTCGATCAGGCTGCGGTCGGTTTTCTGAACGATGTTCCGCTTCGAAATCGGCTGCCAGAAACTCGGCCAACCCGTGCCCGACTCGAACTTCGTCGCCGAGTCGTAGAGCGCCGTGTCGCAGCCGATGCAACGGTAGATACCGTTGTCATGCCGGTCCCAGTTCTCACCGGTGTAGGCCGGCTCGGTACCCTCGTGCCGGGTGATGTAATACGACTTGCTGCTGAGCTTGGCTTTCCACTGGTCGTCGGTCAGCACCACGCGCGCCTCGACCTTCGCTCCCAGCGGCTTCTTGTCGGCGGCGAATTCGTCGATCGTCACCGTGCCACCCGGGGACGGCGGGGCGTCGGCAGCCATCGCCGGGCGCGTGGCGCGGAAGAGGAAGGGCAGGGAAGCGGATGCCGCGACGGTGGCGGCGAAGACGCCCAGGAAGCGGCGGCGGGCAGGATCGGCGTTGCGCATGGAGCCTCCGGAAAGCAGGGAGGGCGCTCGGTGGCGCCCTCCCTATAAGACCGGCCCTTGCGGGTCTGGCTTACACGATCAGTCGTTGACCCAATGGCACTCGCGGTGGGTTTCGTACTGGGCGTTCTTGTTCTGGTGGTTCTTCTGAACCTGATTGCCGACGTAGCCGCCGGCGACAGCACCACCGACGGTCGCAAGGGTCTTGCCCTTACCGCCACCGACCTGATGGCCGAGCAGGCCGCCAGCCACGGCGCCAACGCCGGTGCCGATCAGGCGATTGTCATCCTTGGACTGGATCTCCTTGGTCTGGACGTCGCGGCAGACCTGATGCTGGCTGCGACGCGTCTGGGCATCGGCCGGCGGGGCGGATACGGCGGCGCCCGTGGCGACAACGAACATGGCGGCGGCGAGTAAATGGGTCTTCATGATCTGTCCTCTCTCTGGGGCTGCGACAGGGATACCTCCGGCCTCGTGATGGGGGGGTCAATCCCGCCCTCCGGAGCCGTTCTGGTGGACATTGCGTATGGCCGCGGTTTAATCGGCGTGCCCCGGGCCTCCGCGACCGCTTCGGTCAGTTCGGCCCCGAGCAACAGGATCAGCGCCGAGTAATAGACCCAGACCAGCAACACGACGACGCTGCCGGCGGGCCCGTACGGGCCGCCCACATTGCTGCGCTCCAGGTAGATACCGATCGCGAACTTGCCGACGACGAAAAGCAGGGCGGTCAGGCTGGCACCGATGACCGCGTCGCGCCACTCGATGATCGCGTCCGGCAGCACCTTATAGATGGCGCCAAAGATGACGACGAACACAGCCAGCGAGATCGCCGTCTCCAGCACATGCCAGCCGGTGGTGCCGCCACGGACGAAGACCGCGATCATCGCGCTGGCCGAGAAGGAGATCACCAGCAGGAAGGCCAGCGACAGCAGCAGGCCGAGCGCGTGCAGCCGGGCCCGCAGCCAGGTCAGAATCGCGTGCGAGGCTTTGCCGGGGCGTGGCTGCAGGCTCCAGACCCGGTTGAGCGCGCCCTGCAACTGGGCGAATACGGCGGAAGCGCCGATCAGCGTGACGCCAAGGCCGATCACCCCCGCCATGCTGCCGACATTGGGCTTCTGCTTGGCGTTCTCGATGACGAGCTTCACGGCATCCGAGGCGCGGGAGCCCACCAGACCGGTCAGGCTGTCGATCAGCTGCGCCTGCCACTCGGGGCGCAGTGAGGCGACCACCCAGAGCAACAGCACGAGCAGCGGCGCGAAGGACAACGCGGAGTAGAAGGCGAGGGCGGCGGCCCGCGTCATCAGCTCATCGTCACTGAACCCCTTTATGGTGGTTCGGACCACCCGCCATCCCATCTTCAACCTCGAATCCACGTGCCTGCCTCCCGTTTGTTTCATCGGGCAGCTTCGCGGCAATCGCGCGAAATTGGCGTGGAATGTGGGAGCGCGCCCTTTGGGCGATGGGCGGGGCGACGTCACCGCTTCGTTGGCTTTTCGCGCGCGGGGCGCGCTCCTACGGCGCGCGGGTGTGCATGGTGGCAATGGCTGCGGGGATGGCTTCAGCGCCGGCGACCTCGATCACCCGGTCGCCCATGGCGAAATCGGCCACCATCTCGTGTGCCCAGGTGCTGTGATACGGCATGTAGACACCCCAGCCGCCCAGTGCGACCACCGGGGCGATGTCGGATTTCAGCGAGTTGCCGACCATGGCGAAGCGGTCCGGCGTGAGCTCGAACTCCCGGAACAGGCGCGTATAGGTTGCCGTGTCCTTCTCCGAGACGATCTCGATCCGGTGGAAGACGTCGGCCAGCCCGCAGCGCGCCACCTTGGCCTCCTGGTGGAAAAGGTCGCCCTTGGTGATCAGCACCACGCGATGGTGGGCGGCCACGGCCTCCACGGCCTCACGGATACCCGGCAGCAAATCGACAGGATGGCTCAGCACGTCCTTGGCCAGCCGCACGATACGGTGGATATCCCGCGCCTCGATCCGGCCATCGGTCAGCTCGATGGCCGACTCGATCATCGAGAGGGCCATGCCCTTGGCGCCGTAGCCGAACAGCGCGATGTTACCGCGCTCGGTCGCCAGGAGCGATGCGCGCAGGCCATCCGCCGTCAGATCCACGTAACGACCAAGGATGCCTTCGAAGGCCGCCTGTGCGTCGTCGTAGAACTCCTGGCTGCGCCAGAGCGTGTCGTCGCCGTCGAAGCCGACCAGATCGATCATGAATACAGATCCTGCAGGAGCGCGCCTTGCGCGCGATAACCGTAAAGCGGAACCTACAAGCTTGGCGCGAAAGCGGTTCGCGCGCAAGGCGCGCTCCTACAGGGTCCCTATATGTACGAATTCACCGATATTGCCTGTCCCTATTGCGGGGAAACCATTGAGATCGCCGTCGATACGTCGGGCGGCAGCCAGACGTATATCGAGGATTGTCAGGTGTGCTGCCGGCCGATCGTGATACGGCTGGCGGTCGACGAAGGGGATGACACTTTCGACCTGACCGCTTCGGCGGAAAATGACGGGTGAGGTCGTTCCGTCGGGAGCTGACCCTGCTCACGATAGCCCGGATACGAAAAGGCCCGGGTTTCCCCAGGCCTTTCCGATCAACCACCGATGAGATCGCTTAGAACGCGACCGACATCTTCAGGCCGAGGATGAACGCGTCATCGTTCTGCTTGCTGCCGCCCGGATCCTTGATGTACTGCAGGTTGGGACGCAGTGCGATCGAGGGAATCGGCGAGTAGCTGTAGAACACTTCGGCAACCTTCTCGTAACCGTCGTTGACGACGGTGTCGGAGCCGGTGATCGAGTTGATCAGACGCTGGTTCTTGGCAGCGTAGCCGCTGGCGTGCGAACCACCGATGGCCGCGCCGATGAAGTCGTTCGGGCGATCGAAGATGCCCTTGTACTCCATGCCGAGCGAGATCTGGTTGTTCGTCGTCGAGGTGGCGTGGTCGGCCGAAGCGATGTTCAGGAACACCGTGGTGCCCTTGCCGCCGGCTTCGCCGTTGACCTGCTGCTGGAAGGTGATCCACGCGCCCTTGCGGGAGTCGTGCTGCAGCGCGCGGCCACCGAACTCGGCGAGCGGCTGATGATCGGTGTTGAGGTACAGGTCGTCACCCTTGGAGGTGTTGTACCAGACGCCGGCGCGGTACGAACCCGGCAGGCCGTTGACCGACGGCTTCCAGCCGAATTCCAGAGGAATCAGCGCGCCGGTGGTGCCGCTCGGGAAGTTCGGCTTCAGACCGTTGTGCGACGCGTAGGAGTCGTCGACGTATTTCGGGTTGACCTGATACGCGGCGATCTGCACGAAGGTTTCCTTCGTGGTGTCGAACTTGATGACCGTCGCCCACTGGCTGGTCGGCCAGTTGACCCAGTAATCGCCGACGATGTTACCCGGCTGCGCGCCGCAGAACGTCAGGTTCTGGAAGTCGCACGAGAACTGGTTGATGTCTTCACCGACCGGCAGACGGCCGATCTTCCAGGTCAGGCGGTCGTCAAAGAACTTCTGCACCAGCGAGAAGACCGTCAGGTGCCAGGTCTGGCCACGGCCGTAGACTTCCTGGATCAGCTGGTTGTTGCCGATGTTGGCGTCGGCACCGATGTTGCGACCGTTACGGTCGGTAACGACGATGTTGAACGCGGCGCCGTTCCAGCCCCAGAGTTTCTGCAGATCGAACGAAGCGCCCAGCTTCCACTGGTCGGTGTAACGCGTGATGTTCTTCGTGCCGCCGGAGTAGTTGTGCGCGGCTTCGCCACCGTACCCGAGGTCGAACTTGACGCCGGCGTCTTCGAGACGCGTGCGCTCACCGTTCCAGTCGCCGAACAGATATTTGCTGGTCGAGAGGTCGTCGGCATGCGCCGCCGTAGCGCCCAGACCGAGGCATGCGAGAAGCACGCCCGCGATGGGACCCTTTGCGAGTTTGTTGAGCATGTACCCTTCTCCCTGAAAAAATTATGCTTTTACGTTTATGGCTTTTGATTATCTTGGTTGCAATGCACAATGCTCCCCGCGCATTCAACCGCCGCATAATAATGTTTTTGTCAGACTAATGTGTGGGCATCGCGAATTCGGCTCCCGCGCTTTCATCGTGGTTCAGCCAACGCTGTGTAACGGCTTTCTGCCTCGTGTAGAACCGCACCGACTCGGGGCCATGCGCGTGATGATCGCCCATGAGGCTCTTTTTCCAGCCCCCGAAGCTGTGAAAAGCCATCGGTACGGGGATCGGTACATTAATTCCGATCATGCCGACCTGAACGCGATGGGCAAATTCGCGCGCCACCTGTCCATCCCGTGTGAAAATCGCCGTTCCGTTTCCGAATTCGTGATCGTCGACCAGTTTCAGCGCACTGGCGAAATCCGGCACGCGAACTACGCATAGCACCGGCCCGAAAATTTCTTCCTTATAAATGCGCATGGCCGGCGTCACGCGGTCGAACAGCGTGCCGCCGACGAAGAAACCCTGCTCGCAGCCCGCCACCTGATAACCACGTCCGTCGACCACGAGCTCCGCACCGGCCGCTTCGCCGTCGTCGATGTAGCTGGTGATGCGATCGCGATGCACGCCGGTCACGACAGGTCCCATCTCGATGGTCTCGTCCAGGCCGTTGCCGATGCGCAGGGCCTTCACGCGGGGGGCGAGCTTTGCCACCAGTGCGTCGGCGGTCGCTTCGCCGACAGCGACGGCGACCGAGATCGCCATGCAGCGCTCACCGGCGGCGCCGTAGCCGGCACCCATCAAGGCGTCGGCGGTCTTTTCAAGATCCGCGTCGGGCATGACGATCATGTGGTTCTTGGCGCCGCCCAGAGCCTGCACGCGCTTGCCCTTCGCCGAACCTTGCGCATAGATGTATTCGGCGATCGGCGTCGAGCCGACGAAGCTGACCGCGCGAACCAGCGGGTGATCGAGCAACGCGTCCACGGCGGTCTTGTCGCCATGGACGACATTGAAGACGCCGTCGGGGAGTCCTGCCTCCTTGAGCAGCCTGGCCAGCTCGACGCCGAGCGACGGATCGCGCTCGGAGGGCTTCAGCACGAAGGTATTGCCGCAGGCGATGGCCATGGGGAACATCCACATGGGCACCATCGCGGGGAAGTTGAACGGCGTGATGCCCGCGCAGACGCCCAGTGCCTGGCGCATGGTCCAGGCGTCGATGCCGTTGGCGATCTGCTCGGTGTACTCGCCCTTGAGCAATTCGGGAATGCCGCAGGCGTATTCGACGACCTCGAGGCCGCGCACGATCTCGCCCTTCGCGTCGGACAGCACCTTGCCGTGCTCCGCGACGATCACGCGCGCCAGGCGATCCATGTCGCGCTCGATCAGGTCCTTGAAGCGGAACATCACGCGCGCGCGCTTGAGTGGCGGTGTTTCCGACCAGGCGGGGAACGCGGCGTGCGCCGCGCGCACCGCGACGTCGATATCGTCGACGGAGGCGAGCTCGACCTCGGCGGCGGGCACGCCGCGCGCGGGGTCGTACACCGGGGCGGTGCCCGCGGGCGAACCACTGTACGGCTTGCCGGCGATGAAGTGGCCGATGCGGGGGAGGGACTGGGTGGACGGCTGGGCGGACATGCTCTGTTTACTCCGATGGCGGCGCGGTCAGCGCGCGATCATCCATTCGTGGGCGGGATCGTTGCGGAAATGCCATTCACGGCGCGGACCGGCCATGACGTTGAGGTAGTAGCCGCGGTAACCGTGCGGCATCACCACGGGGTGGTAGCCACGCGGCACCATCACCACATCGTGGTTGCCGACGGCCATCGACTCGTCGATGTCGCGCTCGTCGGTGTAGACGCGCTGAAACGCGAAGCCTTGCGGCGGATCGACACGGTGGTAGTAGGTTTCCTCCAGCACGCTTTCTTCAGGCAGTGCGTCCGTGTCGTGCTTGTGCGGCGGGTAGCTCGACGAGTGACCGGCGGGCGTCAGCACCTCGACCACGAGCAGCGACTCGGCGTCTTCGGTTTCCGGAAGAATGTCGCAGACGTAGCGGGTGTTCGCGCCCGTACCGCGCGCCGAACGCTTCATCGACGATGGCTCGATCAGGCGCGCGGCGAACTTGCCGGTGGCCGGTGCGGAAGCGAGTGCCAGCTCGGCATCGGTCCGCGCGGTGATCGTGTACACGGATGACGGCGGTGCATATACGGCATGCGGCGAGCGATCGTCGAAGACGCTGTCGCGGCCACCGAGGTCTTCCCACGCGTGGCCGGCCACCGCGATATCGACGCGCCCGACGAGCACCACGAGACACCCCTCGCGGTCGGCGGGCAGCGCGATCTCGACGGTCGAGCCCGCTTCGATACGCCTCGCCTCGAAACCCACGTGATGCCAGCGGGCGGTTTCCGGCGTGACTTTGACGATGGCTTCGCCGGTGGGCATCGCCTTGACGAGCAGACTCATGCGACCTCCCCGACCATCTCGCGGTCGAGCAACGAGCGAAGCGTGTCGTAACCCTTCTTCGCGTAACGGTAGCTGGGCGCCACCGTCGGATCCTGCTCCGCCTCGACCACCAGCCAGCCCCGGTAACCGTGGGTTTTCAGGCGATCGATGATGGCCGCGAAGTCGATCACGCCATCGCCCGGCACGGTGAACGCGCCGTTGAGCACGGATTCCAGGAACGTCCAGTGACGATTGCGCGCCAGACGCACCACGCCGGGGCGCACGTCCTTGCAGTGAACATGGCAGATGCGGGCGATATGGCGGTCGAGCACGGCCACCGGATCGCCACCGCCGAAATACGTGTGGCCGCTGTCGAACAGCAGGCCGACTTCATCGCCGGTATGCGCCATCAGCTGGTCGACATCATCCGGGGATTCGACGTAGGCGCCCATGTGATGGTGATACGCCAGGCGAACGCCACGGGACAGCGTGAATTTCGCGAACTCGGTGATGTTCTCGCCATACCGCTTCCAGTCGTCGGCGGTGCGGAAGCGGGGCCGCTTGTAGAGCGGCACCGGCTCACCCTGGATGGCATGAGCGACTTCACCGTACACCATGACCTGGCAGCCGTTCTCGGCCAGGAGGCGCAGATGCTTCTCGACGGCGACGATTTCTTCTTTCGCGGAGCGCTCGGCGACGCGCCCGGAGTACCAGCCGGACACCACGTCGAGTCCGTAGCCGGCCATCAGGTCACGCAGCTCGACGGGATCCCTGGGAAATTTATTGCCCAGCTCGAAGCCTTCGTAACCGATCGCCTTGCCTTCGGTCAGAGCGGTCGACAAGGGGATCTCGCCGCCGAGCGAGGGAAGGTCGTCGTTGCTCCACGAAATCGGGTTGATGCCGATACGGATGGGATCGTTCTTCATACGGGCGTGTTCCTGGCCTTGCGGCCCACGATGGCGGATTCGTAGCCGCTGCGCGCCTCGCGCACGGCCTCCCGCGTGGAAACTTCGGGGATCGCCACGTCCCACCATACGCCGCCCTCGTCGGTCGTACGCGTGTGGTCGGTGTCGATGCTGATCAGGTAGGTGCGGTCGGCGGCGCGGGCTCGCTCCATGGCGGCTTCGAGGCCGGCGATATCGGCGACGTGTTCCGCGATGGCGCCCAGCGAGCGGGCGTGGGCGGCGAAATCGACCGTCGGCGCACCGTGCTTTCCCTGGACGCAGTTGTCGAACATGTTGTTGAACGGCGCGCCGCCGGTGGCCTGCTGCAGGCGGTTGATGCAGCCGTAGCCGCGATTGTCCAGCAGCACGATGATGAGCTTGGCGTCCAGCATCACCGAGGTGGCGATCTCCGAGTTCATCATCAGGTAGCTGCCGTCGCCGACCATGACGATGACTTCGCGGTCCGGCCTGGCCATCTTGACGCCAAGACCGCCGGCGATCTCGTAGCCCATGCACGAGAACCCGTATTCCATGTGGTAGCCGCCGGGCGTCTCCGTGCGCCACAGTTTCTCGAGCTCGGCGGGCAGCGTCCCGGCGGCGCAGACGACGATGTCGCTACGTGCGGAAAGCGGCGATGAACGCTGCACCGCGCCGATCACTTCGCCGTCGTAGGGCAGACGGCCTTCCGGTGGCTGGCGCGCATCGGTGATGCGGGAAACGATGTCGACCCACTCACGCGCGACGTCCCGGGCGCGCAGCGTCCACGCTTCGGGAGCGGCCCAGTCCTCCAGGCCGAAGCTCAGGTCGTCGAGCACGCGCGCCGCATCGCCGATCACCTCCAGGCCGTTGCCCTTGAGCGCGTCGAAGGTGTTGACGTTGACCGAGAGGATCGGCACATGAGCGAACAGGGCGTTGGAGCCGGTGGTGAAGTCCTGCAGTCGCGTCCCCACGGCGATGATCAGGTCCGCCTCGCGGAGCAGGGCATTCGCCGCGGTGGACCCGCAGACGCCCGCGGGGCCGAGATGCAGCGGATGATTCCAGGGCAGGGCGCCCTTGCCCGCCTGCGTTTCACAGATGGGCACACCGTGCTTGTCGGCGAAGGCAAGCAGTTCCGGTGTGGCTTTCGCGTACAACGCGCCGCCGCCGGCGACGATGACCGGGCGCTCGGCCGCCTCGATGGCATCCAGCGCGTGCATCAGCTCATCGTCGGTCGGCTGCGGGGCGCGGAACACGATCTCACGCGGTTCGAAGAAGGCGAGCGGCCAGTCGTATGCCTCGGCCTGGACGTCCTGAGGTAACGCCAGCGTCACCGGGCCGCACAGCGCGGCGTCGGTCAGCGCACGGATGGCCCGGGGCAGGGCCGTCAGCAGCTGCTCCGGACGCATGATGCGATCGAAGTAGCGGGAGACGGGACGAAAACAATCGTTGACCGACACCGTGCCGTCGGAGAAGTCCTCGAGCTGCTGAAGCACCGGATCCGGCGCACGCGACACGAAAATGTCGCCCGGCAGCAGAAGCACCGGCAGACGGTTCACATGGGCCAGCGCCGCCGCGGTCACCAGATTGGTCGCGCCCGGGCCGATCGATGTCGTCACCGCCATCATGCGTCGACGCATATGCGCTTTGGCATACGCGATCGCGGCATGCGCCATGGCCTGCTCGTTATGCGCACGGTACGTCGGCAGTTCATCGCGGATGCCATACAGCGCTTCGCCCAGTCCCGCCACGTTGCCATGCCCGAAGATGGCGAACACGCCGCCGAACAACGGCGCCGACTCATCGCTGTCCGCATCGCGCCCGTGCAACGCCGCGAGATACCGTACGAGTGCCTGCGCCGTCGTGAGGCGCACGGTCGCACCGGCGGTGGTGGGAGCCAGCCCGGTTGACGATTCCAGCCTGTTCATGCCGCCGCACCTTCAGTGACTCGCTCCTGCGGCACCCGCCGTCCCTCGCGCCACAACGCGATCATCCGTTCGAACGCCGCGCGCGCCTGGCTCACCAGCGCCTCATCGTCGATCGTCCCGGACAGCCACGCTTTGGCCGGCTCACTGAACAGCGTGCGCCCCACGGCGAAGCCGCGGCAGGTCACGCTCTCCAGCGCGTCGGCGAATCCGGCGGCCAGCTGTTCCACCGGCGCATTCAGGCCCAGCAGCAAGACGCCGCGGCAGTGCGGATCGCGTTCGGCGATCAGGGCGTCGATCGCCGCCCACGCCCCCCGCTGCGGCGGACAAAGCTTCCACCAGTCCGGACGGATGCCGAGGTTGTAGATACGCTTCATGGAGCGCAGCACCAGATCGTCACGCTGCGAAGGGTCCTTGCAGCCCGGAGGAATGATTTCCAGGAGCAACTCATGGCCACTGATCTTCGCCGCGTCGTAGAGCGAGCGGATCTGCGTTTCCTGCTCCACGCGATCCATCGGCGTGGCATCCGGATCGAAGGCGACCAGGCACTTGATGACGTGCTCCGCCGGCCACGAGATCAGCTGACTGCCGATGGACCGGCCACGCTCCAGTTCCAGGGGGTTGGACCCCGGCACTTCCACGGGGCGGCCGATCCACCAGCCACGCCCGGTCGCGGCGTTCAACGCATCCTGACCGTAGCGGTCGTCGGCGAGCAGGCCAATGTGTCCGTGCAGTTGTCCGGCGCGCTCGGTCGCCGCCACCGCCTCGACCAGCAGCTCTTTCAGCCGTGGCAGGCGTGCTTCGTCACCGCCGGCGGCACGCGTCAGCTCGAAGAAGGGCGTGCGATGGTCGAAAGCGAATACATACAGCTCGTTCCACGCCTTGCGCGGCACGGCCGTGCGATGCAGATGCGAGAGCTCGGCATCGAGGTCCGGGCGACGGATGCCACCGTCGCGCGACAGGAAGGCATCGAGTTCAGCGCGACCGGGCATCGCCGGCGCACAGGCGTGGCGGGACACCACGATGGCACCGCATGCGTTGGCGTAGGCACACGAGCGCTCGATGGATTCACCATCCAGCCACCCGGTAAGGAAGCCGGAGAGGAAGGCATCGCCGGCACCGAGCACGTTGAGTACCTCGACCCGCGAGCCCTTGTACGTCGGCGCGTCGTCGATGTCCGAAGGGATGACTCCCTCGATGACGCTGCAGCCGACGGCACCGCGCTTCACGACCAGCGTCGCGGCACTGATGCCGCGAACCGCGCGGAGTGCCGAGAGCAGGTCCTCGCTGCCACCGGCGATGTGGAACTCTTCCTCGGTGCCGACGATGAGGTCGAACCCGGGCAGGCTGGCCTGCAGATGAGCGGTGACATGCTCCGCGGCGACGAACCGGCGCTCGCCTTCGCCGCGTCCTGTCAGACCCCAGAGCACCGGCCGGTAGTCGATATCGAGCACCGTGCGTACATCGTGCTTGCGCGCCAGTTCGATCGCGCGGGTGGCGGCGGCATGCACGCCCGGTTGCGACAGGTGTGTGCCGGTGACGGCCAGCGCACGGCAGCGCGCGATGAACGACTCGTCGATATCGTCGGGCGTCAGCGCCATGTCCGCGCAGTTCTCGCGATAGAACAGCAGCGGGAACGTCTCGCGATCCTTGATGCCGAGAATCGCCAACGCGGTAAGCCGCTCGTGATCGGTCTTCACCTGGCTGATGTCGCAGCCTTCGGCTTCCAGTGTCTCGGTGAGGAAGCGCCCCATATGATCGTCGCCGACGCGGGCGAGCATCGCCGAGCGCAGGCCTAGCCGAGCCGTGCCGAAAGCGACGTTGGCCGACGACCCGCCCAGATACTTGGCGAAGCTGGTGACGTCTTCGAGGCGCGCGCCGATCTGCTGGGCGTAGAGATCCACCGCGAGCCGGCCGAGGCAGGCGACATCGATGGGGCGGGAGGGGGAGCGGGGAAGGAGACTACGCATGGGGGTTATCCGTGTTCAGGCCGCGCGGCCTTCCAGTTCGTCGACCAGGCTCTGGATCTCGGTACCGCCGGCCATCATGTCGAGCACCGCTTCCTTCGTTACGTCGGTTTTGGCGAAGGTGCCCATGGACTGGCCGCGGTTGAGCAGCGTGAAGCTGTCCGCGATGGGGTAGGCGTGGTGCACGTTATGGGTGATAAAGATCACCGAGATGCCGCGCTCGCGGGCTTTGTGGATGAGCTTGAGCACGTTGCACGACTGCTTGACGCCCAGCGCCGCCGTGGGCTCGTCGAGGATCAGAACCTTCGCACCGAAGTGGATGGCGCGGGCGATGGCGAGACACTGCCGTTCGCCGCCGGACATCGTGCCGACCGGCTGGCCGGCATCGCGCACGCGGATGCCCATCTCCGCGAGTTTGTCGCGTGCGGTTTCGTTGGCGTACTGCATGTCGATGACCGAAATCACGCCGAACATCTTCTTGCGCGGCTCACGTCCGGCGAAGAAATTGCGCGCCACGCTCATCAGCGGAACGAGGGCCAGGTCCTGGTAAACCGTGGCGATACCATCGTCGAGCGCTTCGCGCGGCGAGTTGTACCTCACCGCCTTGCCTTCGACGCGATATTCGCCGCTGCTGGGCTGGTGCACGCCGGCGAGTGTCTTGATCAGGGTGGACTTGCCGGCACCGTTATCGCCGAGCAGGCAATGCACCTCGCCGCGTTTCAGGCGAAGGGTCACGCCCTGCAGCGCGATGACGGTACCGAAGAACTTGCTGACGTCGTCGAGTTCGAGAATGTAATCGTCGGCCATGGTGGCGCTCCTCACTTCGTGCTCGCAGCGCGGCTGCGGATGTAGTGGTTGAACAGCACCGCCAGCAGCAACATGCCGCCAAGGAACACGCGGTACCAGTCCGAATCGATGTTGGTATACGAGATGCCGATCTGCACGACACCGAAGATTAGCGCGCCGAAGCAGGCGCCGATCACCGAGCCGAAGCCGCCGGTGAGCAAGGTGCCGCCGATGACGACCGCGATGATGGCTTCGAATTCTTTCTGCAGGCCGCGATCGGCCGCGGCGGAGCCCACGTCGGCCACCTGCAGCACGCCGAACAGGCAGGCGCAGAACGCGGTGAGCACGAACAGGGAGATCTTCACGCGACGCACCGGCACACCGACGTTCTTGGCGGCGTTGGAGTCGCCTCCGACGGTGTAGATCCAGTTGCCGAAGCGCGTGCGGGCCAGGACGAAACCCGCTGCGACACCCATGACGAGCCACCACACCAGCACCTTGGGAATGCCGCCGACGACCGGGTCGCCGCTGGGCAGCTTCTCGATGAGGTTCATGCCGGCCAGACCGGTGAACAACCAGTGCAGGGTGGTGCCCGAGAACAGCGCGTTGATGACCGGGTCTTCGGCGAACTTGTCGCCCACGCCGCTGACGATGGTGCTGTTGGCGAAGCCGGTCGACAGCACCAGGGTCAGGCCGCGAAGGATGAACATGAAAGCCAGGGTGACGATGAAGGACGGCAGCTTCGTGCGGACCACGAGGTAGCCGTTGAGGGCGCCGAGCGCCATGCATCCGGCGAAGGCGAACAGTACCGACGCCCACAGTGGCCAGCCCATGTACATGGGCGGAATGGCGACGAGAACGCCGGCGAAGCCGATCATCGAACCCATCGACAGATCGAATTCGCCGGCGATCATCAGCAGGCAGGCACCTACGGCGAGGATGCCGAGGTAGCCCGCCACCTGGGCCCAGTTGATCACGCCATCGAGCGCGAACATGCCCGATCCGCCGGCGAAGATGCCGAAGAAGACGAAGACGAGCACGGTACCCGCGATCGAGCCCAGTTCGGGCCGGTCGAGCAGGATGCGCCACGGCGAGATCCGCCGTACGCGTTCGTCCGTGGAGGTCGGTGCTTCCGGCGCTGTCGCGCGGTTTTCCTGGATCATGTTGGAAACGCTCTCATTGATGGCGCTCATGGTTCACTCCCCGACGGTCAGCGGTACTGGCCGGCGTACTTCTCGACGGTGGACACGTTGTCCTTCGTGACGAAGGCGGGGCCTGAACTGACGCCCGTGGCGGTGTAGACGGGCTTGAGGTCGTACTGCTTCAGGCGGGCCTGGAACTTCGGGTTGGCCTTCAGCGCCTCGATGATCTTGGCCGGGTCCTTGGTGTTCTGGTCGTGCGCGATGACCAGCGCGGCGATGCCCATATAGCCCTGCAGGTAGGGCTGCTGGTCGATCGCGTACTGGATCGTGCCGGACTTGATGCCGTTGATGATGGCGGGCGACAGGTCGAACGTGCCGAAGTCGATCTTGCCGGCCAGGTGCATGTCGTTGACCACCTTGATGGTCGGCTCCGCGGCGTTGGGGCCGAGGGCGAGGATCGCCTGCGTCTTCGGGTTGCTGCGCAGGTAGGCACTGACCTTGCTGGCGACCACGGTCGGGTCCATGCCGCTGTCGATCATCGAGGTCTTGCGCCAGTCCTTCACGCCGATGGCCTCGGCGAAGCCCTGACAACGCTGGAACGAGGCATTGTTGGTGGCGTAATGGTTGACGCAGACGAAGCTGGTGACGCCCTTGGCCTTGGCCCGCTCGCCGGCGGCTTTGCCCGCGTCGTATTCGCCCTGGCCCACGTGCATGATGGCGCCGAGCTTCTTGCTCTCGTCCGGGGTGCCCGAGTTGATCGTGACGATGGGAATGCCCTTCGCGGAGACTTTGGCCGCGGGTGCCTTCAGCACGGCGAAGCTGGCGATATCGAAGGAGACGCCCTTGTAGTTGCGGGCGGCGGCGGACTCGAGCTGGCGGGCCATTTCGGCGAGGTCGCCATTGCCCGAGCCGCGGTAGTCGACCTCGACGCCGAAATCCTCACCGGCCTGCTTGATGGAGTTCTTGATGGTGTTCCACCACGAATCCGAATCGGCGGCGTGGGTGACGAGAACGTAGCGGTCGCCGGGAGCCGCCTGGGAGGCGGGGGCGGCGAGGCCGAGACCGAGGGCAAGAGCTGCCGCCAACGAGGCGTGGAACAGTTTGGAACGCATATGGCCTCCACAGATGACCGCCGTGCGGTCGGGTGATGGATATCGAACTGCGACGACGGCCGGGCGGCCGCTGTTTTTGCCGAAAGCGGACCGAGCATGGACCTGCTTTTCCATGGTTGCAATTTGCATTGCAGCAAAAAAATAAATGGAAAATCTGTTCCATATCGTGCTTGAATGCCGCCGGTCCCCCGTGGAGCGCCTGATGGCCAAACGCAGCGAAGCCGATGCCCTCATGCAGCGCATCGCCGATGAATTCGAGGCCCTGCCGCGCCAGCTGCAGGGTGTCGCCCGTTACCTTGAGGAACATCGCAGTTCCATCATGGTCCAGCGCGTCGGTGAGATCGCCGAAGGCTGTGGCGTGCACGCCTCGGCGGTCGTCCGCTTCGCCCAGCGCTTCGGCTACTCGGGCTTCACCGAGATGCAGGCGGTGTTCCGCAACGCGTTCACCGCGCAGACGGCGCCGCAGCGCAGCTACAAGCAGCGCATCCGCAGCGTCATCAAGGGCGGCACCGGCAGCATGCCGGCGGCGGAGATCGCCTCGCGCTTCATCGACGCCAGCCGCGCCGGTCTCGACGAACTCGCCGCCGGAATCGACGAGGTGCGTTTCCAGAAAGCGGTGGACATGCTTGCCGCCGCGGAGAATATCTACGTGATCGGCGTGCGCCGCTCATTCGCGATCGCCACATACATTGCCTACGCACTTCAGCACACGCAGAAGCGCGTGCACCTGGTCAACGGGCTGGGTGGCATGTTCCGCGAGCAGTTGCGCAGCATCGGAAAGGGTGATGCACTGATCGCGATCAGCTTTCCACCGTTCGGCAAGGAAACCCTTTACGCCATGCGCGTGGCGCAACAGCACAAGGCCGGCGTGCTCGGCATCACCGAGAGCGATCTCGGTCCGCTGGCGCGTCACTCGGATGTCCTGCTCAAGGTGAAGGAGGGCAGCGCATTCGCCTTCCGCGGTCTCACCAGCACCATGTGCCTGTGCCAGGCGCTGTTCGTCGCGCTGGCCTACAAGCTCGAACTGACTGTCGAAGAAACACTTCCCCGAGGAGAATACGATGATTGAAGTTGCCGTTTTCGGTGCCGGTCGCATTGGCAAGATCCACGCGGGCAACGTTGCCCGCCATCCCGAAGCGCGCCTGCGCTATGTGATCGACGTGCACGCGCCCTCCGCTCAGGAACTCGCCGACAAACACGGTGCGAAGGTCGCCAGCGTCGATGAAGCGCTGAACGATCCGGCGGTCGGTGCCGTGGTCATCGGCTCCAGCACGGACACGCACTCGGACCTGATTCATCGCGCGGCCGCCGCGGGCAAGGCGATCTTCTGCGAGAAGCCGGTGGACCTCGACGTGGAGCGTGCGCGTTCGTGCCAGGCCGCCGTCGAGAAAGCGGGCGTCACCTGCATGATCGCGTTCCAGCGCCGCTTCGATCCCACGTTTGCGTCACTGAAGAAGCGCCTCGATGCCGGTGAAGTGGGTACGCCGGAACTGCTGATCGTCACCAGCCGCGATCCGGGCGCGCCCCCGGTCAGCTACATCAAGAGCTCCGGTGGCATCTTCAAGGACATGCTGATCCACGATTTCGACATCTTCCGCTGGATCCTGGCCGACGAGGCCGTGAGCGTGCACGCGATGGGCAGCTGTCTGACCGACCCGGCGATCGAGGAAGCCGGCGATATCGACACCACCGCCGTCACCATCCGGACGAAGAGCGGCAAGCTCTGCCAGATCAACACGTCGCGGCGCGCCGCGTACGGCTACGATCAGCGTTTCGAAGTGCTCGGCAGCAAAGGCATGTTGCAGGCGGGCAATGTCGCGCCGACCCAGGTCGTCTCGCACACGTCGACCAGCATCGCGCATGACCTGCCGGAGCACTTCTTCCTCGAGCGCTATCGCGAAGCCTACGCGGCCGAGATTGCGCACTTCTTCGACGCGCTGGCCGCGGGCACGCCCGTTCGTACCACCATTGCCGATGGCATCAAGTCGCTGGAACTGGCGGAAGCCGCCGCGCGCTCATGGCGCGAAGGCAAGGTCGTCGAGGTGAGCATCTGACGATGGCCAACCTCCGTATCGGTCTGGCCGGCCTCGGTCGCCTGGGTCAGCGCTATGCAGAAAACCTCGCGCGCGCCGTGCCTCGCGCCGAGCTCGCGGCGGTGTGCAGCCCGGTCGAGGCGGAGCGCGCGTGGGCGCGTGACACGCTGGGCGTCGAGACCATCCACACCTCGTATGAGGAGATGCTGGCCGACCCTTCGCTGGACGCCGTGTTCCTCGTCACGCCCACCTCGCTGCACGCAACGCAGATCGAGCAGGCGCTGGACGCCGGCAAGCACGTGTTCTGCGAGAAGCCGCTGTCCCTGGAACTGGAAGACTGCCGCCGGGCTGCCGCCCACGCGGCGAAGGCCGGCAAGCGGGCGATGGTCGGCTTCGTCCGCCGCTTCGACGAAAGCTACCGCCATGCCTTCATGCACATCGAAGGCGGCGGCATCGGTCGTCCGTTTCTGGTGTACTCGCAGACGACGGATCTCGCCGATCCGAGCGGCGCCTTCCTGAAGTTCGCCCCGACCAGCGGCGGCATCTTCCTCGATTGCAGTGTGCACGATGTCGATCTGGCTCGCTGGCTGCTGGGCCGGCCGAAGGCGACCAAGGTCTATTCGACCGGTACGGTGGCGATGTATCCGCCGCTGGAGGACATCGGCGACGTGGACAACGGCATCGCCATCGTCGAGTTCGAAGGCGGCCGGATGGCCATGTTCTATGCGTCGCGTACGCAGGCCCACGGGCATGACACGCACACCGACGTGACCGGGACGGCCGGACGGGTCAGCGTCGGGCGTAACCCGCGGGCGGACCGGGTGGAGATTGCGGATGCCAATGGCGTGCGCAATACCGTGGTCCCGTCGTTCTATGAGCGTTTCGCGCCGGCGTTCGTGACTCAGGCGAAGCACTTCGTCGATGCGGTGCTCGACGACACCCCGTTCGACCTGACGATGGACGATGCGGTGGAGGCAACGCGGATCGCTGTGGCGTTGCGCGAGTCGCTGCAAAGCGGGCAGCCGGTCCTCCTGTGACCGGCGACCATCGACCGCCGGCGTGACCATGAAAAACGCTTCACCCGGCGCCGTGCCGCAGTGCAGCATCGAGGCGCTATAATCGGCCCATCATGTCTCTCCCATCCCTGGTTCCCCAACGCGGGCGGCGTTTCGCCGTGACGGCGCGGATTCTTTCCGCCGTCGTCTTCACCTTCATCTGCTACCTCTGCATCGGCATTCCGCTGGCCGTGCTGCCGGGTTTCGCACACCTGACGCTGGGGTACTCCACGGTTCTCGCCGGTCTGGCGGTCAGCGCGCAGTACCTTGCGACGCTGCTGAGCCGGCCGCATGCGGGACGGATGGCGGATGCGATGGGGCCGAAGCGCACGGTGCTTGCCGGTCTGGTGGTGCTTGCCCTTGCGGGCCTGTTCCTCGCTCTGGCCGCGCTGGTGCCGAAGATTCCCGCGTTGTCGCTGGTGCTGATCCTGCTCAGTCGTCTGGGCCTGGGGTTCGCCGAGAGCTGGGTCGGCACGGGCTCCATCACCTGGGGTATCGGCGGCATCGGCGGCGAGCACACTGCGCGCGTGATCTCGTGGAACGGCATCGCTACCTACGGCGGGATCGCCCTGGGCGCGCCGCTTGGCGTGATCCTGGCCCGTGACTACGGCTTCATCGCGCTGGGCGTCATCTCCTTCGCGCTCGGTCTGGTGGCTCTCCCCATCGCCCTGGCCAAGGCGGCGGTGGCACCCAGCCACGGCGAGCGCCTGCCTTTCCGGAGCGTGCTCTCGCGGGTCATGCCTTATGGCGCCGGCCTGGCGCTGGGGTCGATCGGCTTCGGCTCGCTGTCGACCTTCGTGGCGCTTTACTACGCCAGCCGGGGCTGGGAGGGCGCCGCGGTGTCGCTGTCGGTCTTCGGCAGCTGCTTCATCGGCGTGCGCCTGGTGTTCGGCAATGCGGTGGATCGCTTCGGCGGCTACCGCGTTGCGATGGTCTCGCTGGCGGTGGAGGCGCTGGGCCTGATGGTGCTGTGGCTGGGCGTGACCCCGCACGCGGCCATGATCGGTGCGGCATTGACCGGCTCGGGCTTCGCCCTGCTGTTCCCGGCGCTGGGTGTGGAGGCGGTCAGCCGCGTCAGCACGCACAACCGGGGCGCGGCGCTCGGTGCGTATTCCGTCTTCCTCGACGTTGCCCTGGGCCTGACCGGTCCGGTCGGTGGATGGGTCGCAGGCATCTACGATTACCCGGCGATCTTCCTGCTGGCGGGTTTTGCCTCGATCGCGGCGGTGATCCTCTCGGCCTCGCTTTATCTGCGTTTTGGCCGCGATGGGAACGCACGCGGGAAACCGGCCGACGCAAGGGCATAATGAGGTCCTGACCCCTCACGAGTTCCCTCCATGCCCTACGATCGCAGCTGGACCGGCTTCGGCATCATCGGTGCCCTCGAAACCGGCGGTATCGCGCTGCTGGTCGGCTTCATCCTCTATGCGCTGGTCCGGGCGTTCGGCAAGAGCAACGGCTGGAGCCATGGCAAGGACCTCAGCGTCGCGTTCGCCCTGTCGGTATTGCTCGCCGCCGGGCAGGACCTGTGGGACCTGTTCTACTTCAACTTCGTCCCCATCCAGTCGCCGACCCTGATCCGCCTGAAGCTGGCCGCGGTGCACGACCCCGACAGCATCGGCCTGCGCGTGTCGTTCGAACTGATGGGGGCGCTGATCGGCGTCTGCCTCGGCTGGGCGATCTTCTCCGGCGGCTTCAAACAGCTGATGCACGGCATGCGCAACAGCTGACCGTCAATGTAGGGGCGCGCCCCGCGCGCGATTCAATCCGGCGACACGCGTGAATGCCGTCAGCGCGCATGCCCAAACATCCAGCTCCACAGCTCCGGCGTCGCATACGCCTTTTCCCACGAGCCATGATTCACCCCCGGGAACTCGCTGTACTTCACCTCGGCCTTCCGCGCGAGCAGCGCCGCATTCATCTTGCGCGACTGCTCGGTCGGCACGACGTTGTCGTCGCCACCGTGGAAAATCCACACCGGCAGCTTGCCGATCTTCTGTGCGACCCACGCCGACGGATCGGTGCCCGCCGGTACGCCGTGCACGTAAAGGCGCTGGCCTTCGCCTTCCAGCGGCGTGACGCCGCCACAGATGATCGCCGCCGCGGCAAACGTCCCGGGATGATCCACCGCCAGCTGCCATGAGCCGAAGCCGCCCATCGAAAGGCCGGTCAGGTAGAGGTGCTTACGGTCGCCATGGAACTCGCTGATGCTCTTTTCCAGCGCCGCCATCGCCATGTCGGCATCGGCCTTGTCGGTCCAGGCGGTATCGTCCGGGGCCTGGGGCATCACGACCACCGCCGGAAAATCCATGTGCTGCTTCAGCCACGGCGGCAGGCCTTGCGACATCTGCTTCTGGTTGTCGCTGCCGCGCTCGCCGCTGCCATGCAGGAACAAAACGACGGCCGGGTGGGGCTTGATGTCGGCGGGGACGAAGACCTGATAACGGTAGGTCTTGCCGGCGACGTCGACGCTGCGCTCGACGAACTGCGCGGGCGCGGCGGAGGCGCCGACGGCGGTCATGGCGGTGAGGAAGGCGAGGGTGCGGAGCATGGACTGAATCCCGTCGGGTACCAATGTAGGAGCGCGCCCTGTGCGCGACATGGTCTTGCGTTGTCTCTCAAGGCTCTCGCGAAAAGGTGTCGCGCGCAAGGCGCGCTCCTACAGGCGAAGGGACACAAGGCGGTCGGTGGCATGCGTGCCCGTCAAAGCACCGGATCGAACAACCGGGCGACATGCAAGGCCACCCGCCGCAGGTACGACAGCCGCCGGTAGTCATTGGCGTTGACCTCGTCGGACTTCGCGAAATCCGCTTCCAGCATGGCTTCGACTTCGCCCGCGAACGCCTCATCGACATTCAGCGCCGCAATCTCGAAGTTCAGCCGGAAACTTCGGTTATCCAGGTTCATGCTGCCCACCACCGCCGTGTCCTCGTCGATCAGCATCACCTTCTGATGGACGAAGCCGGGCTGGTAACGAAACATGCGAATACCGGCGACGATCGCCTCGTGCGCATACAGCGTGCTCGCCATGAACACCGTGCGGTGGTCCGGCCGGCTGGGAATCAGGATGCGCACGTCCACCCCGCGGAACACGGCAAGCCGTAACGCGGCGAATACGGACGGGTCCGGCACGAAGTAAGGCGTGGTGATCCATACGCGCCGCCGCGCCGCATGAATGACCTGGGTGAAGAACAGCGAGCAGCTCTCCTGCCGGTCCGCGGGCCCGGTCGCCACGATCATCGTCGACGCACGGCCGCACCGCTCCGGCGGCGGCAGCGAGGGAGGGCGTTCCCCGGTGACCCAGTACCAGTCTTCGGCGAACACGCGCTGCAGATCGGCCACGGCGGGCCCCTCGATCTGCATATGCGTGTCGCGCCAGGGTGATAGCGGCGGGTTCGCGCCAAGGTACTCGTCACCCGCGTTGAGCCCGCCGACGAAACCACGCTCGCCATCGACCACGAGCACCTTGCGGTGATTGCGGAAGTTGAGCTGGAAGCGGTTGCGCCAGCGTCGCGTGGCGAAGCGACGGACCTCGACACCGCCCGAGCGCAGCGATTCCACATAGCGGTCGGGCAGGGCATGGCTGCCGATGCCGTCATAAAGCAGGCAGACCTGCACGCCCGCCGCGGCGCGCTCGAGCAACGCATCGCGCAGGCGACGGCCCAGAACGTCGTCGTGAATGATGAAGAACTGCACCAGCACGTAGCGCTCGGCCCGGGCGATGGCAGCGAACATGGCGGTGAAGGCGGCTTCCCCGTCGATATGCAGGGCCAGGGCGTGCCCCCCGTGCATCGCGCTGTTGATCATCCGCCCGATCGCGTCGTAGCGGTCGTCGTGTACCGGGACCGACGGCGCGAGCAGGCCGGTGTGGCCCGGATGCGCGGCTTCTTCGTGCAGCATGAAGAAGCGCGCCTGACGCTGGCGATGCAGGTCGACGTAGCCGCCGAAGTGGCTGGCGCCGAGAAACAGATAAGGCACCAGCGTGACGTAGGGAACGAGGACCAGCCCGAGCACCCACGCGAAGGCGCCCTGCGCCGTGCGGGCGTTCATGACCGCGTGCATGGCGGCGAGCACGCCCGCGGCATGCAGGCATAGCGCGGCGATGGCGATGAGCGTGGCGATCATGCGCCGGGGTCTCCACTTTCCAGTTTGCGACAACAGTGTTTGTCGCGGTTGAGTGTTTTTACACGAATGGCTCGCGAGGACAATGGACGTCATCGCTTTCCATCGAGCCCGTCCCATGCATGCCTCTTCGTCCCGCCTGCCTTTGCTGGCACTTGCGGTGGCCGCGTTCGCCATCGGTACCACCGAGTTCGTGATCATGGGCCTGCTGCCCGAAGTCGCCGCCGACCTGAAGGTAGGCATCCCGGCCGCGGGCATGCTGGTCTCCGGGTACGCCCTCGGCGTGGCGGTCGGCGCCCCCCTGCTGGCCGCGCTGACGGCGAAGCTGGAACGCAAACGCGCTTTGCTGCTGTTGATGGGCCTGTTCATCCTCGGCAACCTGCTCTGCGCCATCGCTCCGAATTACGAGGTGCTGATGGGCGCCCGCGTGGTCGCCGCGTTCTGCCACGGCTCGTTCTTCGGTATCGGCGCCATCGTGGCCGCCCACCTCGTGCCGGCCAACCAGCGGTCGCGAGCCATCGCCTTGATGTTCGCCGGCCTGACCCTGGCGAACGTGCTCGGCGTGCCCTTCGGTACGTTTCTGGGCCAGTGGGCGGGCTGGCGCTCGACCTTCTGGGCGGTAACGGTGCTGGGCGTGATCGCGACGATCGCGGTGGCCCGGCTGGTCCCGGCGCTGCCCCACCTCAAGGCCCCGCACATGGCGCGCGAGCTTCGCGTACTGCGCGAACCGCAGGTACTGATCGCCCTGGCGATGACCGTGCTCGGTTTCGGCGGCGTCTTCACCGTGTTCACCTATATCGCGCCGATCCTGCAACAGGAATCGCACGTGAGCCCGCACTGGACGGGAGCGGTGCTGGTGCTGTTCGGTCTGGGCACGACGATCGGCAACATGCTCGGCGGGCGTCTGGCGGACTGGAAACTGATGCCGTCGCTGATCGGCATCCTCGTGGTGTTGTCGCTGCTGCTGGCCGTGTTCGCCTGGACGATGCATTCGACCGTGGGCGCCATCGTCACCGTATTCGTCTGGGGGATCGCCGCGTTCGCCACCGTGGCGCCGCTGCAATCCCGCGTGGTGCATGTGGCGGGCGATGCGCCCAACCTCGCCTCGACGCTCAATATCGCCGCGTTCAACCTCGGTAACGCCGGCGGCGCATGGCTTGGCGGCGCGGTGCTGGCCGCCGGGTTCCCGATGCCGACGGTAAGTCTGGCCGGCGCTGCGGTTACCGTCACGGGGCTGCTTGCTACGATGGTCAGTGTCGCCCTGGAGCGCCGCGCCTCACCGGCGGTGCCCGCAGGCACCTGATACCCGTTCCCAGGAGTAACGCATGAAAGCCGTCGTCTACCGCAAGTCGCTGCCCATCGCCGATACGCAGAGCCTGCTCGATGTGGAACTGCCGGACCCCTCGCCCGGCGCCCGCGACCTGCTGGTCAGGGTCGAGGCCGTCTCGGTCAATCCGGTGGATACCAAGATCCGCCGCAACGTCGACCCCGCCGGTGCCGACAAGGTCCTTGGCTGGGATGTCGCCGGTACGGTGGTGGCGGTCGGCGACGAGGTCACTCGGTTCAAGGTGGGCGACAGCGTCTGGTACGCGGGCGAGCTGGAGCGTTCCGGTGGCAACAGCGCGCTGCACGTGGTCGACGAACGCATCGTTGGCCGCAAGCCGTCGACGTTTTCCATGGCCGAGGCGGCGGCACTTCCGCTCACGGCACTGACCGCGTGGGAGCTGATGTTCGATCACATGGGCATCCCGCACGGCACGACGGGCCGCCCCGCGACCCTGCTGGTCGTCGGCGCCGCCGGCGGTGTGGGCTCCATCGCGGTGCAGCTGGCCCGCCGGCTCACCGGCCTGACGGTGATCGGTACCGCATCGCGCCCCGAGACGCGTGCGTGGGTCGAGTCGATGGGTGCGCATCACGTGGTGGACCACTCGAAGCCGCTGGCCGACGAAGTGCGCGCGGTCGCTCCGGAGGGCGTCGACTACGTGCTCAGCCTGACCGCCACCGAGAAGCACTATGCCGCGCTGGTCGACGTGCTCAAGCCGCAGGGCAAACTCGGCCTGATCGACGACCCGGCCGAGGCGATCGACGTACGCCTGATGAAGCGCAAGAGTCTCTCGTTGTACTGGGAGTTCATGTACGCGCGGTCGATGTATCGCACCGACGACATGGCCGAGCAGGGTCGCATCCTCGACGAGGTGGCCAATCTGGTCGACGCGGGCGTCATCCGCACCACCGTGCGAGAGAACCTGGGCACGGTGAATGCGGACAACCTGCGTCGCGCGCACGCTTTGCTCGAGAGCGGCAAGGCGATCGGAAAAATTGTCCTGGAAGGATTCTGACAACCGGCAGGAGCGCGCCCCCTCGAGCGCGCATGAGCGTGCCCCGCGCGCGCGTAGGAGCGCGCCCTGCGCGCGAAAAGCCAACAAGGCGGCGACGCAGAACACCCCCTGTTGCGCGCAGGGCACCCCCCCCTGTCGCGCGCAAGGCGCGCTCCTACATTTAGTCGATCAGCATGGTGGCGACGTTCTGCGCCTGCTTGCGGATTTCCGGGATGGCGGTGGACTCCCACAGCGTCCCGCGCAGCATGCTCCCGATGGCGAACAGGTTGGCGCGCGCCTTGCCGTTGCCATCGAGCAGGTGGCCGTCAGGTACGGCGCGGAGGCCCATGCCCAGCGGATCGGGCTGGACGAGCCCGTCGACCACCAGCTGGCGCACGAGACGATGCTCCGTGCGCTGGGTGTCGGTATTCAGGCCGACGGTCTGGATGACCAGATCGTAGGACTCCGTGGATTCGCCACCACCTGGCAGGGCGCGCACGACATCCAGGCTGCCTTCCTGCGACAACCTCACCGCGCGCATGCGCCCGCGACCGCGTTCGAAACGGCCCTCGGCTTCGAGTTTTGCCACCGACGCGGCCACCTGCGGCGGCATGCGATGGCGTGCACGTTCCCACGCCCAGCGCGCATGACGCAGGAAGCGGGCACGCTCGGCGGCGGGTAGCTCGCGCCACAAACCCTGGGTATGCGGACGCATGCCGTCGACGACCGTGCGCCAGTCTTCCGCGCCGGCCGTGGCTTCGCGCAGGCGGCGCAGCCAGGCACGGACGTTGGGATCGTCCCGCATGGCTTCGATGAGTTCGGTGCCGTCATCCGCGGGCGCCGACGCGGCAGCCAGGTGCGGCTCGGGCAGCTTGCCGTGGCGCGACAGGGCGGTGAAGTGCGCCTTCGGCCAATGCGCCGACAGCTCCAGCAGGACGTCCACCGCGGTCAGGCCGAGGCCGATCACCAGCACGCGCAACGGACGGTCGTCGTCCTGCGCCGCGGCCATGAACGGCCAGGGATCCGTCACGTAACGACCGCTGGCGATCGCGGCGTCTTCCACGCCCGCGAGGGGGCGCGGGGGCAGTGAGCCGATCGCCAGCACCGCCGCGTCCGCGCGCGACGTTTCATCGCCGAAGCCGATGGTGACGCCTTCGGACGTGGGCACCAGTGAGTCGGCTTCGAACGGATGCACGTTGATATCGTGCCCGAACGAACGGGCATTCATGACCGCCTGCTCGACGCGCGAGCGCAGGAAATCGCCGTACAGCCTGCGCGGCAGGAAGTCGGAGCCTTTCACCTTCGGGTCGAGACCCTGGGCGTACTCGAGAAAACCGCCGGGTTTGCTGACGAACATGCCCATGGACGCCGCGCGGACGTTGAGCAGATGACGCCCGGAGGGCGTGCCGTAGGCGACACCGCGCCCGGCATCCGGCGCGCCGGCATACCAGTCCAGATGCAAGGGCTGGGGCGTACGCCGCTCCAGCAACTCACTTACCAGCGTCGCCGCTGCAGCGCCACCGCCGATGATGGCGACTTTATGAAACATGCTTTTGGTCCTTCGCCCGATGGCTGGGGTGGAGGGCCGTAGACCGTCAGGCCGTCAGGCGTCCCGCGATGATCGATTGCCTCGGTCGTGCGATCCAGTGTCCCGAAGGACCGGGCTGCTCATACGCGAGGTACTGTGCCAGATCGCCACCGTACACGTGAAGCGTGAGGGCCGTGTCATGCCGCGACAAATTGCGGCAGCGATGGGCATGGGTGTCCGTCGAGTCGAACCAGGTCGCGTCGCCCGGGCCCAGCCAGGTGCGGCCGATACTGCGAAGCGAATGCCGGTCCTCGCCCTTTTCAAACGATTCGACCTCGAGTGCGCCCGAGATGGTGGCCTCGAGGCCCCACAGCCTGCCGTGATCGTGCACGGGCGTGGCGTAGCCGGGCGGCCAGACCATGATCATCACGCTGACCGCCGGCTTCGACCGCTCGGCCAGGATCCACCGCTCGAAGCCCTTCCGGCGTTCGCGCAGCGGGCCGAGCAGATCGGTCAGCGCATTACTGTGTGCGTGGAGCGCACGACCGACCTCCCGCCCCATGGAGGCGAGATCCGGGTGCCCCACATCCGACAGGTCGAACGCGATGTCGCGCAAGGCCCTGACGATGGAAAAACGCTTACCCATGTGCTGGGCCGTCCCAAGAATCGACTGGCGGGAAGTGGAGCATGGCGTCCGTTAAACCCTCGTAACCCCGCGCTTTCGACTGACGCTTTAAACCTTCGATTCCGTACGTGCATCCAAGGCCATGAACCCGCCCACCGGGCGGCCTTCCACGGAGTGCAACGCCATGATCGTCCTGACCTCGCTTGTCGTAATGGCCGCCGGCTTCTGGCTGGTATTCGCCCTCATCGGCGCGGTGCTGAAGCTGGTCTTCGGCATCATCGGCGGCGTTTTCAGCGTGTTCGCCAGTCTGATCGGTGCCGCCATCGGTGGGCTGGCGTTGCTCCTTGTCGCTCCGATGGTCGCCCTGGCCCTGATCCCGGTGCTGTTGCCGGTCGCCGCGCTGGCGCTGATCGTCTGGGCCGTCGCACGCGCCACCCGCCGTCGCCCGGACGTGGTGGTGATGCCCGCCTCGCGTTGAGCATGAAGGGGAGCGACGGGCGTCGCTCCCCTCGCCTTGACCTCAGAGATTCCTGAGGTCGAAGCTGATCGGGATGCGCGCCCAGGCCTGAACCTTCTGGCCGTTCCGCTGAGCCGGCTGGAAGCGCCACTTCGCCAGCACCTGATCGCGTGCCGCCTTGTCGAGCACGGGATGGCCGCTGCTGCTCTCGATCACCACGTCCAGCGGCTTACCGCTTTCGTCCACCAGTACGCGCAGGGTCACCGTGCCGTGCATGCGGCCTTGAATAGCGGCGCGCGGGTAGGTCGGCGCGGGCGCCGAGACATAAGCCAGCGTGGCCTCGACGGGCGCCGGCTGGACAGCGGGTGGTGAGACGGGAGCGACCTGAACGGGCGCCGGAGGCACCATGGGCGCCGTTCCCTCATCCGTCGGCACCGCCGTCTGCACGGGCGGGCTTTCGACATGCCGGGTCACGGTCGTCACCGGATGGGGCGGTCTGACCGGCAACGGCTTGAGATCGATCGGTGGCGGCGGAACCGGCGTCGGCTCCGTCAGGTGCTCGATGAGACGTATGGGTTCCTGGACGAGGGGCGCCGTGGCGATATCCGCCACCATCGGCCGCATGACGGCGATGAGCGCGGCGGCGTTGAGGGCGATCGCCGCGCTCATCGCGACGATGCGGACGGTATCCGGATGCACTCCGGCAAGGACGTGCGGACGAGCGAACGACATGAGCCACCTCCTGCGATGGGGGGAAGGAGCAGCGCGGTCGGGAACACGGCCAGCGGGGACTGGCGGGGATCGTGTTCAGGTCCGATGGCAGATTAGGCAGGCTTCGCGGGAAGTTGCAATAGCGGACGTCTGGATGGCTATACCGGTTAGCGGTGACGCAATCAGTGCGCTACCAGCATGGGCACATCCGACTGCATGAACAGATACCGGGTCGTCCCTCCCAGGACCATCTCCGACAGCCGCGACCGTCCCCAGGCCCCCATCACGATCAAATCGGCCTTTTCCGCATGCGCGGTTTCGAGCAGTGCGGGACCCGGCGATGGACGTGCACCTTCATCGAGACGCCGCACCTCGGCCTTCACCCCGTGCGTGTCGAGCCAGCCACAGATGTCGGTGTCGGGCAACGCGCAGGTCCCGAGGTCTTCATCGCGGCTGCCGTCGATGACGGTTACGCGTGCGGCCTTGCGCAGCAGGGGCAACGACGATCGCACCGCCAGTGCCGATTCGCGACTGCCGCTCCAGGCGATCAGCACGTGCTCCCCCAGCGTTTCCACCGGCGCCGCCTCGGGGACCACCAGCACGCCACGACTGGAACCGAACACCGTGCGCGAGACGACACCGAAACCCACCGGCGCATCGCCGCGCATCGTCGAAGAACGCTCCATCACCAGCAGGTCGTAACCCGCCGCCGCGTGCGTAAGCAGGGTGACCGTGTCGCCGTTGCCGACGCGCCAGTTTCCCTTCAGGCCGCGGGCTGCCATGAGCGTCGCCCAGTCGCCCGACACCGCTTTTGCATCGGTGGCGCGCTGGCGCACCGCGTCCAGCTGCATCGGTACGGCTTCCGGCACCGTGAAGGCGGCGGCGGGAAGGTCGACCACGTGCAGCGCGTCGAGCCGTGAACCGAGTCGTGCCGCCAGACTGAGGGCCGCACGCAGGCCGGCGCCTTGCGGCGGAAGTCGGGTGATATGCACGAGCAGTTCGAGGGTCATGGCCCATGGAACAACGACGGGGGCGGTGCGGTCAATGTCCCAGTTGCGACCTTTTCTCAATAACGCCCCGGATCGGTTACCCTCGGGGTTCGACGTATTCCGGAAAAGCCCATGTCCTTCGACAGCGCAGAGCCGCGCTATCCCCTCGGTGAAGAAGTCGCCAGCAGCGTGATCCACGCGATCGGGCTCGTGCTCAGCATCGCGGGGCTTGCCGTGCTCGTGGCGTTCTCGGCCATGTACGGCGGCACGCGGGCCGTGGTGGCCAGCTCGGTATTCGGTGGCTCCCTGATCCTGCTTTACGCGGCGTCCACGCTGTATCACGCGATCCCAGGTTCGATGGCGAAGCGCGTCCTGCGCACCTGCGACCACATCGCGATTTTCCTGCTGATCGCCGGCACGTACACCCCGTTTACGTTATTGGCGCTCCCGGGTGCCTGGGGTTGGGGGCTGTTGGTGACGATCTGGAGCGTCGCGATCATCGGCAGTCTCGCCGAGCTCGGTCTGCTGAAACGCTATCGGAAGGCGGCCGTCGCGATGTACGTGGCGATGGGCTGGGTGGCCGTGGTGGCGATCGAACCGCTGCGTGCCAATGTGCCGACAGGCGGCCTTCTGCTGCTTCTGGCCGGCGGCCTCTGCTACACCGGCGGCGTGCCGTTCTACATGGCGCGGAAGATGCCGTACCACCATGCGATCTGGCATGTGTTCGTGCTCGCTGGCAGCGTGCTGCACTACCTGGCGATCCTGCTTTATGTGATTCCGGACGCCCCGGGGCATTGAACGGTCCCGGCCGCCGATCTGTAGGAGCGCGCCTCGCGCGCGACACCAAAACATCGCGCGCAAGGCGCGCTCCTACAGGTGGTTACCGCCTTGCGGCGGTCATTTTTTATTCAATACGGCCGGCACGAACCGCGTACGCACGGCGTCAGCCAGCAGGTCCGGCGGCAACAGCCCCTGCGCGATCAGGAAATCGTTGAAGGCCTTGCGGTCGAACTTGTCGCCCAGCTTCGTCTGCGTCTCCGCGCGCAACTGCAGGATGCGCGTATAGCCGTAGAAGTAGGCCGTCGCCTGGCCCGGTGAATTGAGCGTGTAACGATCCAGCTCCTGCCGGGCCATCGGTTCGGACAAGCCGACGTCGTGCACGAGAATGTCGTGCGCACGATCGCGCGACACCAGGCCCAGGTTGAGCATCGGATCCAGGAACGCCCGCGCCGCACGCAACAGGCGGAACTGCAGCGCGATGAACTGACCCGCTGGCGGCTCGTACGGCATCATCTCCGCTTCGGAATACAGCGCCCAGCCCTCGACGTTGACGCTGTTGAAGGCGAACATGCTGCGCGTCAGCGATACACCCTGTTCCACCATCGCGGCGAACTGCAGCTCGTGGCCTGGCCGTCCTTCATGCGCGGTGAGCGTCCATGCCGCCGCCTCGAAGGTGAAGTCGTCGTAGGTCTGCGTCGCGTCGCCGTCGGCCGGTGGGTTGCCGGTGGTCAGCACGAAGGTGCCACGCTGGCCGGTATTGCCGACGAAGGGCGGCGGATCCATGTGCGGTGCGGGTGTGCGCGCATTCTCCGCTTCGGAGGCGACGCGCATCGCCATCTGGCGCTTCGGCAATTCGACGATGCGCTGCGTGCGAATGGTGTTTTCGATCTTGCCCAGTACCTCGTGATACACCGGCTCGACCTTGTCCTTCGCCAGCTGCTTTTTCTTCAGCGCTTTCAGTACGTCGCGGTAGTCGCCATCGGGAAGACCCTCGGCTTTAGCGACGACGGGCGCCAGCATCTGCAGCGCATACGTGGTCTCCATGAATTCCAGCTGCGCGCGGCCGATCAGGTCGCGCGGGGCGATGTCGAGCCCGACCTGCCTGAGGTTGTACGCATACAGCGGCTCGGGCAGGCGGAAGTCGGTACGCGCGCGAGGCAGCACCGTCTTCTTCACCCACGCGTTGTACTGCTTCAGCTGCGCGTCGAGCTTGTTCATCGCCTCGTCGCTGCCGGCGACTTTCTTCTCCGCGAACAGCTTGCGGATGCCGTCGACATAGCGCTGCGTGTTGCCCAGCTTCTGTTCGACATCGGCCTTGACCGGACCGAGCAGGCCCTTTTCGCCCAGGCGCTCCGTGGTGCGTGCCCTGGCCTGGTCGACCAGTGGCGTGCAACCGGCCGCCATGCCGACATAGCACTTCAGCCGCCCCAGCGCGGCCTGATTCTGCTCCGGGGTGCTCTGCGCGTTCAGCAGAGAGAACTCACCGCTGAAGATCATCTGCCCGGCGTCGAACCAGGGCAGCAGATACTTGTCGTTGAGATCGATACCCTCGATATTGCCGTCGATCTGCTTGGCCAGGATCTGCAGGTCCTGGCTGACGTTGGGGTCCTTCTCCTCGGCGAGGCGTCTGGCAACCTGCTGACGCACCTCGACCAGCGCGGCACGCTGGCGCTTGTCCACGTCGGGCCCGAGATCGGCGGTCTTCTCGTCGTAGCCTTTCAGGCCGATGTCCGTGGCGGACTCGGGGCTGAAGCGGGCGGTGAGGTCCAGCAGCGGTTGGGCATCGGCGTTGCTGCGCGCGATCCAGGCCGGCGGCGCGGTTTCGGCGTGAAGGGTGCCGACCGCGAACGTGATCGCGGCCGCTAGGGTCAGTCGTCTGAACATGCGTGTCTCCCCGGTGAAGTCCGGCGAGACTAGCCTTTGCGGGTCGGGGCCGCCAATGTGCCTTTCGGCGGTCAGCTGAAGAGCAGGGCGAGGGCAGCCATTCCCAGCATCAGAAACGACAGCACGGCCTTGGCGATGATGCCCAGCAACATGCCGAACCAGGTGCTGATACCCACATGGGCCGAGCGCAGCACGCTCTTGCCCGACCACAACTCACCCGCCACGGCGCCCAGAAAGGGGCCAAGCAGCAAGCCGGGCAGGCCGAAAAACATCCCGACGGTCGTGCCGATGCCCGCGCCCCACAAGGCGCGCGGACTGGCGCCGATTTTCTTTGCCCCCAGCGAGGCGGAGACGAAGTCCAGCGCGACCCCCACAGCGCCGACGATGCCGATCGCAACCAGCCAGCCCCCGCCCAGGTGCTGGTAATCGTCCACGGCGGCGGCGAGCCAGATGCCGCCGAAGATCATGGGGATGCCAGGCAGGATCGGCAGCACCGCGCCCGCCACGCCCCCAACGATCAGGGCGGCGGCGAGCAGGTAGAGGAACAGGTCCATCAGCGGAAAGCCTCTCTGTATTCGGGTTTCAGATAGGCCGAAAACGCGTCGCTGGATACATCGATCGCCTGTGGCCCTGCCGAATACGGCGCGACCTGATACGGCGGGAAGATGAAGGTCAGCCCGTGCACCTTGTCGTCGGGCCCCGTGAGGAGGGTGAACACGCGGTAGTGATCCTTGTCCGGCGCCGTACCCGCGTCGATCTGCTGGCTGTCCGAAGACAGCGGGTCGTCCTGATCGTCCAGCGCGGTCAGCAGCTGGCGCCGGGCCTCGGTGGCGAATGCGCCCTCCGCCGCGTGCGCATCGTCGAACAGCTCGCGAATGCCCACGACGCGCCGCTTCCGCAGGTCGTAGGTGAAGCTGTCGACGATGGGCGCGGGGTGAGCGCCGCCGGTGAAGGCGGAGCCGTCGACCTGCACGTTGATGAAGCGATCGGTGCGAGCCGCGACCGCGATGTCCAGGTTGAGGTCCCAGGGCAGCTCTTTCGCCTGCTCGCGGGCACCCGGGGCATCCAGGCTGTCGAGGAAGGCGCGTTTCTGCCGCTCCACGTAGCGCTCGATCGTGGCGCGCAAGGGCGCGGCCGACGTAGGCAGCTGGGGAAGTTTCACTTCCATCGTGTAGAGGCCTTCCTGGCTGGATTGGGTATCCTTGTGCGCGGTCGCTCTGGATGGCGATGGCATCTTCCCGACGTTCGAACGGTCCGCGCCATCCTGGCAGGCGGCGAGTCCGACGGCGACAAGACACAGCGACAGGATGTGTCGCGACAACATTCGGCATTCTCTCCCTGCGAGAATCGTCATCTTAGCGTAGCTGCCGCGCAGCGCAGAGCGCGTCAACGAATCGAAGGAAGGGCGTGCATAGCGCAACGACGGAAACTGTCACCCTGCTCAAGGCTGACGAACTCGGCCGCATCGAGCGCGTGGAACGCGACGGTGTCGTTCTTATCCGCCGCGACATCGCTGCCGCACGCTGGTGGGCGCGCTGGTTCGCACGTCGCGCCGCCGCGCGCGAGGCGCGGGCGCTGCTGCGCCTGGACGGTATCGACGGGGTGCCACGGCTGCTCGCGTGGAATGGCCGGATGCTCGAGCGCAGCTACATGGCGGGACAGCCGATGCAGCTGGGCCGGCCGCTGGACCCCGCCTATTACACACGGGCCCTTCGCCTGCTGGCCGTAATGCACCGTCGCGGCATCGTCCACAACGATCTCGCCAAGGAGCCGAACTGGCTGGTGCGCGAGGACGGCACGCCCGGTCTGGTGGATTTCCAGATTGCCTGGACCCGTGGCCGGCGTGGTTCGCTGTTCCGCCTGCTGGCGCGGGAAGACCTGCGCCACCTGCTCAAACACAAGCGAACCTATGCCCCGGACCGCCTGTCAGCGCGCCAGCAGGCCATCCTGGCCCAACCGGCACCGCATTCACGCCTGTGGCGGGCCACCGGCAAACGTCTCTACAAACTCATCGCCCGCCGCATCTTCGGCTACTGGGACAACGAAGGCCAGGGCCGTATACGCAAGTAGGAGCGCGCCCCGCGCGCGAAAAGCCAACGCAGCGAAAGCGCCGCACCCCCCACTCCTCGAAACGCTCCGTTACTTCTCCACAAACGCCCGCTCGATCACGTAATCCCCCGGCTCCCGCGTCCGCGGCGACGCCTGAAAGCCCTCGCCATCCAGCAACACGCAGATGTCTTCCAGCATCGAGGGACTACCGCACAGCATCACGCGGTCTTCGGCCGGATTGATCTGCGGCAAGCCGGTCGTCCGGGCCATCTCACCATCGGCGATCGCGTCGGTGATGCGTCCCCGGTTCCGGAATGCTTCACGGGTCACCGTCGGGTAGTAGATGAGCTTCTCGCGCACCAGGTCGCCCAGGTACTCGTGCTTCGGCAGCTCGTTCTCGATGTAGTCGGAGTAGGCCAGGTCGTTGACGTGACGCACGCCGTGGGCCAGCACGATCGTGTCGAAGCGCTCGTAGGTCTCCGGATCCCGGATGATCGACATGAACGGCGCCAGGCCCGTGCCGGTGCCCAGCAGGTAGAGACGCTTGCCCGGCTTCAGATCGTTCAGCACCAGCGTGCCCGTGGGCTTGCGGCTCACGATGACCGGATCGCCGGGCTTCAGGTGCTGCAGCCGTGAGGTCAGCGGGCCGTCCTGCACCTTGATGCTGAAGAACTCCAGATGCTCTTCGTAATGCGCGCTGGCGATGGAATAGGCGCGCATCAGCGGCCGCCCGTCCACTTCCAGGCCGATCATCACGAAGTGACCGCTTTCGAAGCGGAAACCCGGGTCCCGCGTCGTACGGAAGCTGAAAAGGGTGTCGTTCCAGTGATGCACGTCGATCACGTGCTCGGTCGCCAGTGCCACCATGGTGCGTTGAACCTCGGTAAAGACAAGAAGGGACGGAGCCTCCGCGCCGTGCGCGGGAGCCCTTGGGGGTTCTTGGCTGGGGAAGCGGCCCGCCGGGCCGCGCTGCCTCGCGCGACGCGTCGCACCCTACATCGGCTGCGCGCTCATGGACGTAAGGATACGGCATTCCGCCACAGGCCGCTTCGGGCGGGGCCGGGCGCTGGCCTTTAAGCTTCCGCTAAGATGCTCAGTCTGTAGGCGCCCCAAGGAAACCATCGTGACGAAACCCGCCTATGCCCCCGGCCAGGCCTGGACCTACCGGACCCGTCCCGGCGAGGAAGATTCCCGTGTAGCGATTCGCAAGATCGACCACGAGCCGGAAGACGGCGAGGTTTTCCATGTTTCCATCCTCGGCGTGAAGCTGCGCAACCATCGCGTACCCGGCGGCCTGCAGCCGGCGATGAACCACGCCGCCGTGTCCCGCGCCACGCTGGACGCCAGTCTGCTCACCACCGACGGTCCCGCCGACGCCGATGAAGGCTGGCGAGACGGCTACGCCGTGTGGCGCCAGGCCTATGACAACGGCGACGCGGGCATATTCGACCTGCCGGTTCCCGAGATTCTGGGCTACATCGAGATGGTGGTGGCGGCCTCGGGCGAGGCCCGCTGAGCAAAAAAAGAGCGCCCGATCCCCGGACATCGGCCGGGGAGGTGCCGGTGTCCGGGAAGGGGCGCAAGAGTTGCACAGGGATCTGGGTTTACGCTTTCTTAGAAGTCGTAAGTGACGGCGAGACGGCCGTAACGCGGATCCTGCGTGTAGAGCGGTACGCGGTAGATCGTATTGAGCGTGTTGGCCGGGCCTTCGCTTGCCGGATAACGGAACGTCGCCCGCTGCTGGTTGAGGACATTGAACACGTTCGCAGAGAACGCGAGCTTCTGGTCGCCCCACGACGGACGGTAGGTCACGCCGAGGTCGAGCTGGAACGTCCAGGGCAGGCGGCCATGGCTACCCGGGGGCGACGGCTCGCCGTTGCAATAGCGGTAGGAGCTGCCGTAGGACACCGGATCGGTATGCCCCGCGCCGTAGTAGCCCGTGCAAACTTCCGGTGCGCCGGAAATCGCCTGGACGTTGCCCGACAGCTGCCATTCCGGTGCGAACTGCCAGTAGCCATACGCCTTGAAGACGTGGGTATGGTCATTGCCCTGCGGGCCGTTGGCGTTCTCCATGACATAGCGGTTATCCCAGTCGACGCTGCCGGCCGCACCATCCTGGCGAGTGTCGGTACGAGCCTGACCCTCGGTATTGCCGTAGCTGCGTGAGAACACGTAGTCGAACTTGCCGTACCAGACACCGTCGAAGTTGTGTTCGGTGAACAGTTCGAGGCTGTAATAGCGACGCTTCAACGCGGGGAAGCCCATTTCTTCGCGGCTGAGCGGCACCTTGACGGCGTTCCCGCCGGTATCGATCAGTGTGAAGGTGTTGGAATGACCACCGTTGATCAGGTAGCAGCTGTTCGTCGATGCGATGTCATAGCCGAGAGCCGCCGCCTTATCCGTAACGAGGCCGACATCGCAGAAGTCGTCGATCGCGGAGTTGAGCACGCGCTTGGTCAGCTTGGCACCGTAAACCCAATGGTCGCCGAAGGTTTTGTCAAAGCCGAGGATGTACTCATCCTGGTTCTCAGCCTTCAGGCCCTTGCCCGCAACCGTACGGGGATCGGGTGGGATGCCGTACGAATTGTTTGCCGAGACTGGCTGGCTGATCTGAGTCAGGCCCGTCGGCGCACCGGTCGCATCGATTCCGCTGTAGGTGTAGTACTGCTGTGTCGCCGTATAGCCTGCGGCGGCGCCAGTGGCCGGATTCAGAGGAAGGCCGAGGTAGTAACGCCCGGCGTTGCCGAAGACCTTGAAGCTGCCATCTCCATTAACGTCCCACGATGCGCCGAGTCGGGGCGCCCACTGCGGCTTCGTTTGAGTGATGAATGCCTGGCCGAACTGGTTGTAGTCGGTAAACTGGTCATTGCGGACGCCCAGCGACAGCAGCACGGTGTCCGTGACCTGCCACTTATCCTCGATGTATTGAGCCCGCTGATCCGAGCGCACATTGACCAGGTTGTTTACGACGTTGCGGCTGACGTAGTAGCCGCCCGCCCCGTTGGCATAACCGGCCGTACCCGGTACGAAGTTGATGCCCGGAGCATCGGAAATCGGCTGCGTGGGGTCCGCCTGCTGGCCGTAGTTCCAGGCGTATCCAGGACCCGGGCTAGCCGTGCCGAAGTCGTCTGCCCGCGACTTGACGTTATCGATGCCGACAGCAATCGTGTGGTCACCGAGCGTATAGGTGACATCGAAACGGAAGTTCGTCGCCTTATTGCTACGGCCCGGCTGACTGATGTCATCGACCTGATTATTGCGAATGGCGGTGCCGCCGTTCAGTGCGGGATTCTGGAATTGTGAGCTATCGACCCGGGCCAACGTCGGGTCATAGTCGCCCGGCTGGTCGTAGTTCTTCGAGCGCATCTGGCCGTACATGGCACTGAGGGTCAGGTTGTCCGTGATGTAGCTCGTGTACTTGGCGACATACAGGTCGCCGCCGGTCTTCGTGTTATCGACGGGACCGATCTTGCTGGTCCGGTTAAGATTGGCGTAGTCGTAGTTGTATCGCGTACCCGAACCTTCGCGCTTGTCGGACGCGCCGGTCAGTTCGAGGATGTTGCTATCGGTGATGTTCCAGTCGAGCTTGCTGTACCACCGCGGTGATCTATAGTCGTTGGTCGATGCCGGGGTGTTATTGCCCACGGCGTTCACGTTACGGCGGCCGGATTTTTCAAACTCACCCGCGACGAAGAAGAACAGCTTGTCCTTGATCAGCGGGCCGCCTGCATAAGCGCTGACCGTGGTCGTCCACTGGTCATTCTGGCTCTTTGGCTGGTAAAGATTGCCCGCGGGTGCGGTAGCGGGGACGCGCGCATAGTGCAGATCGTCAGCGCTTGCGCGAGCAAAGGCGGGCTCCCAAAGGACCTGAGCACCAAAGTGCCATTCGTTCGTGCCGCGCTTACCGACCTGGCTGATGACGCCGCCGTCGGAACGCCCGTACTGTGCGCTGTAGCCGCCGGTATAGACTTCCTGCTGGTCGATGGCGCCATAGGGCAACTGCAAGCCGCCCACCGCGTTGAGTGGATCGGTCGTATTGAAGCCGTTGACGTAGTAAGCGTTTTCATTGGCCGCGGCGCCGCCGAAACTGGCGACCGAGCGGCCGGTGTCGCTCGCGAATCCGCCGCCGTTGTTGACCACGCCAGGTGCAAGGCGGGCGATCGCTTCCGCACTGCGACCCAACGGCAGCTTGGCAAGCTGCTCGGATGTGATCACAGTACGTGAATCGACCGACGTGACGTCGATATTCGGAAGGGCTGTGCCGGTGACCGTGACGCCGCTGAGTGATGTCGCATCGGACGCAGGTGCGGCGCTCGCTGCATTGAACGAGATATCGGTGCTCGCACCCACGCGCAGGCTCACGTCCTTGCGTGTATCGACCGCTGCGCCATCGCGCATGAGGGTCACGGTATACGTGCCGAGCGGAATCTGGTTAACGGCATAACGGCCGCGTGCGTCCACCGGAACTTCGCGACGGAAGCCGGTGCCGCTCTCGACCACGACGGTCTCATTGGCGCCTGCGGGCACGCTGCCGTTGATGCTACCCGTCGTCGACTGTGCGTAAACGCTCGAAACGCCACCCAGGCAGGTACAGACCGCCAGTGCGAGTGCGCTCCTGCGAGTGAGAAAATGGTTCTTCATGCCTTCCCCGGAAAGTGATGCCATTAATTGACGGCAACACGGGGCCGTAACGACAGGCCCCCGCCTGTCGCTTTGCACGGAGCCGAAAGACCCCTCCCCGCGCTCCGTCGCGACACGCCCATTTGCCTCGATCCAAATGGACTTAACGCAAGGTGTACATGAGGCGATTCGGGTTGTCCAGAGCACGCACCGCCCGGGCGGATGGCCGTCCAGCCGTCTAAACGCCTTGCTGCGCCGCAGCAAAATTAAGTGTAACTATGGGTATTTGGGTGCTTTTATGCCGGCGCGACGTCTTGCCGCAAAGGTGCCCAATGGCATAACCGCAAGGGGTGTAAATTTTTTCGAAACGCGGATTTTTAGAGGTCTCAAACCTTCACGCACCGTCTACATTTGGATCGAGGCAAAAGGCGTGCCAAAGGTCGGGCAGGCCAGAGGTGCATCAACGTGCCGCCGTCACCGGCTGTCCACCCCGGGTCGGGAAAAGTCCTGCGTCATGAAGATCGCCACTTTCAACGTCAACGGCATCCGCTCCCGGCTTCCGCACTTGCTGGAGTGGCTCGGGCGCGAGGCGCCGGACATCGTCTGCCTGCAGGAACTCAAGGCGGTGGACAAGGCGTTTCCCGTCGCGGAGATCCATGACGCAGGCTACGGTGCCCTCTGGGCCGGGCAGGCCTCCTGGAATGGCGTGGCCATCCTCGCGAAGGGTGCCGATCCCGTGGAGAGCCGCCGCGGCCTGCCGGGCGACAGAAAGGACCTCCAGAGCCGCTACCTCGAAGCGGCGGCCCATGGCGTTCTCGTCGGTTGCCTTTATCTGCCCAACGGCAATCCGTGGCCAGGTCCGAAGTTCGATTACAAGCTGGCCTGGTTCGAGCGTTTTATCCAGCACGCCGGGCAATTGCTGGATTCCGGTCATCCGGTGGTATTGGCCGGCGACTACAACGTCGTGCCGACCGACGGCGACATCTACGACCCCAAAAACTGGCGACGTGACGCCTTGCTCCAGCCCGAAAGCCGGAATGCTTACGAGCGTCTGCTGGCCCAGGGCTGGACCGACGCCCTGCGCCAGATGCATCCGGACGAAACCATCTACACCTTCTGGGACTACTTCCGGCAGCACTGGCCACGCAACCGGGGGCTGCGGATCGACCACCTGCTGTTGTCGCCGGATCTCGCGACCCGGCTGAAGAAGTCCGATGTCGACCGATGGGTACGCGATCTGCCCAAGGCCAGCGATCACGCGCCGGTGTGGGTCGAACTGGGCAAGCCGGCCCGGGCAGCGGCGACGAAAAAGACGGCGGCAACAAAGACGGCCGCGAAAAAGACGGCCGCGAAAAAGACGGCCACGAAAAAGACGGCCACGAAAAAGACCGCCGCAAAAAAGACCGCCGCAAAAAAGACCGTCCTCAGGAAATCCGGGCAGACTGCGTAAGTTCCGACGTAAACGAATTTACCAATATGAATGCGCTACCCGCACTTGCCAGCGGCGCGCAAGATCATAGACTAGGAGGTTATCGGGGGAAGTCGCGGGTTCAGGCTGGCATGAAGATCGATGGCGGTAGCGGTAAACGCGCCGAGCCAGTGATGCTCAGCGAGGTCGCGAAGCGTCTGCGCAATCCGCGCATCGACCGCATCGTGGCCAGCTTCAGCGAGTACCACGTCTCGCTGATGCGTGCAGTGATCCTCGGGTTCGTCGTCGTCTGGAGTGCCGCGTGGCTGCATGGCCCGGTGCCCATGGCCACCGAATCGCATCACGTCGTGCCGGTCGCCGTCCTGATGTTCGTCCTCAGCACCTTCTGGATGCTGTTCGTCCGTGCAGGTGCGCCGCGCGAGACGCCGGTGATCGACGCTATCGGCAACGTCACCAATTTCGTCATCGTGGCCGTGCTGCTCAAGGCCGCGTTCATGCTGGTGATCACGGTGACGGCCGTCCTTCCGTTCCTGTCCGTGGCCGTCGGGGTGAGGTACAGCCGCCGCGCGTTCGCCGCCAGCGTAGTGGCCTCGGTCGCGATCCTCGCGGTCGTGGCGCCCGATGGCTACTGGCTGGGTCGTCCCGCCTACGCCTTATACGCACTGGCTCTGGTCATCGTGTTGCCGGTGATGCTTTACCGGATGATGTATGCCTTGCGCGAAGTGTCCGCCGAGGCGATCGCGTCGCGTGAAGCGCAGCACCGGTTCATCTCGATGATGAGTCACGAGATGCGTACGCCTCTGAGTACGGTCATTCATGCGGCGTCTCTGATCGACACCTCGGTGATGTCGGAAGACCAGCGCGGCCTGGTCGCGCTGCTGGCGACCAATGCCAATGCTTTGCTCCACCGGGTCAACGCCGTCCTCGATGTAGCGTCGTTTGCCGGCGGCAGTTTCAACCTGCGTCACCAGACGTTCGCGTTCGACGAAGTCCTGAGTACGGTGGGCGCGGTGTGCCGTCCTTACGCGGCCGAGAAGCGTGTCACCTTCAGCGTCTCCCGCGACGCATCGGTGGAAGGCGTCTTCAGCGGCGACCCGGGCCGTATCGAGCAGGTGCTGTCGAACCTGGCTTCCAACGCGGTGAAATTCACGCCGCCCGGCGGCTCGGTGGACGTGCGCATCGAGTTGCGCGAAAGCGTCGGCGGCCATGATCCGACCATCGCCTGTACGGTGAGCGACACCGGTATCGGCATCGCCGACGCCGACAAGCAGCGCGTGTTCGATCCCTTTCATCAGCTCAGCGGTGGCGAGAGCCGGCGCCAGGAAGGCGTCGGCCTGGGTCTCTACATCGTCCGGAACGTGTCCGAGCAGATGAGTGGCTCGCTCGAGGTGATGGACAATCCGATGGGCGGCACCATCTTTGTCTGGCGTTTTCCCTTGCGCCGCGCGGCCGCCGGTTCGCGAAGCGTGGCGGAGACGCCGCTGGTCGACCTGCTCGACGAGCATCGCGGTCGCGTCGCCCCGCAGCACTGCCTGGTGGTGGACGATAACGCGGCCAACCGCGAGATCGTCGGTCGTATCCTCGAGCGTGCGGGGCATGTGCCGACCTTCAGTGCCAGCGGTGACGAGGCGCTGGCGCGTCTGTCGACCGAGACGTTCGATCTGATCTTCATGGACCTGCACATGCCGGGCAGCTCCGGCTGGGATGTGCTGGGACGGATCGAAGTGGCGCGTCGTACCGAGGCGGTGCCGCCTATCGTCATGCTGAGCGCGGACTCCAGTCACGACGCCGTACGGATCGCATTCAAGGCCGGTGCACGCGCGTACCTTACCAAGCCGATCGCGGCGCAGCGGCTGCTCGACGTGATCGAGTCCATCGCCGACGAACGTCGTCTCGACGACGCGGCGCGCCACTGGCATCCCGCCATTGGCCTGCCCACCGGCCGGCAGGAGAGTTCGCCGCTGGACGAAATGCGCGCGCTCAGTACGCGGGAAGACTTCAAGGCCTTCGTCGACCTGTGCTCGCGTACGGCGGACGACCATTGCGTTTCCCTTCGCTCGGCGATCCATTCGCACGATATCGCAGCCGCCTCCGAGGCCATCCATGCATTGCGCAACGTCCTGGGCAATCTGGGGGTACCAGGAGCCGACCACGTCTGCGGCGACATTGCCTTGCTGATCGATGCCGGTGCGGATGTACAGCGCGTCACCGAAGAGCTGGACACGCTCTCCCGGTCGGTACACCGTTTCGTCGACGTGCAACGGCGTTACGCCGAGGCGGCCGCCAGCGCGTGAACGATCTGGAGGCACTGGCCGAGGACGTCGCCGGGCGCGAGCGCTCGGCGCCCGGCCTCAAGCCGGACAACGAGGCACGCATCGTGTTTCACTCGCAGAAACCCCGTAGCCGGCTGCCGCTCGCGGTGGTTTATCTGCACGGATTCACCGCCAGTCAGGCGGAGGGGGATCCCGCGCACCGGGCCATCGCCGAGGCGTGTGGCGCCCATCTGTTCCTCAACCGACTCAGTGACCACGGCAGCGACCTGCCCTCCGCGATGGCCGGCGCTTCGGCGGAGCGCTGGCGCGCGGACGCCGACGAGGCCCTGCGCATCGGTCTGGAACTCGGTGAGCGGGTGTTGCTCGTCGGCACCTCCATGGGCGCGTCGCTGGCGCTCGACCTCGCCGCGCGACACGCGTCTCAGATCGCGGGCGTGGTGGCCTGGTCTCCCGGCATCCGCGTTTACGATCCCGTACAACTCAATGCCGCGGTGCTCCTGCGCGGGGCGGTGGACGTGCCGGGTGAGCGCACGCCGTTTCAACGGCGGTACTGGTCGTCCGTGATTCACTCCGACGGATACCGCGCCGTCGCCGAACTCTTCCTCGGCACGATGCAGCCCGGGCACCTGCGCGATGTCGTCTGCCCGGTCCTGTTCGGTGTGTGGGACGGCGGTGCCGATGACCATGACACGCTGACGTCGGTCGCCGCCATGCGCGAGGCGTTCGACTGGCTGGGCTCGCCCGAGCCAGGCCGCCGCCTGATCGCCTACGATCACGCGGCGCACGTGCTTGCTTCCCCGCAGCGTTCCCCCGCGGCGGCCCGGGTGCTGGCCGACGCTGTCGCCTTTGTCGGCGAGCTGGGATTCGCCGGCTAAGACGTCTCACCTCCGGCCCGGGCGACGCGGGTACCTCTTAAGAGGTATCGTTGCCACCGGGTCGGAGAGGGGTGATCAGGGGTGGTTTCCGGACGCGCGCTCGCCGCGTGCATATCGCTGTTGCTCGGCGTCATGGTCGGGTGGTGGCCCACCTCGGACGCCGTCGCGAGGGATAGCCGCGACCGTCGTATCGAGCAGTTCTATCACACCGCCTGGACGGTGCGCGAAGGTGCGCCCGGACAGGTCACGGCGCTGGCGCAGACGGCCGACGGCTACCTGTGGCTGGGCACGCAGACGGGGCTGTACCGGTTCGATGGCGTGCGCTTCGAACGCTACCGCCCCCGCGAAGGCGGTGACTTCCTTGCGTCCAGTGTGGCCTCTTTGTACGCACCCCCGTCAGGCGGCTTGTGGGTGGGCTTCCGTTACGGTGTGGCCAGCTTCATCGATCACGACCGTGCCACGCACTACGCCGCGGGCTCCGGCCTGCCGACCGCGACGATCTACGCGATGGCCAGCACGCCCGATGGGCGGGTCTGGGCGGCGACCTTCAACGGGCTGGTTACGCTCGCGGGCAATCGGTGGCGGGTGGTCGGTCCCGCCATGGGGCTGCCCGGGGTGCGCGCGCGTAACCTCGCGGTCGATAGCGCGGGTCGCCTCTGGGTCGCGACGGAGCAGGCGCTGGCGTGGCTGGCACCGGGTGCTCAGCGTTTCGAGGTCGCCACGCGATCGGTCGGCCGGATCAACCGCATCGCCGAGGCCCCCGACGGCAGCATCTGGGTCGCCGAGGCCGACGATGGCGTACGGCCGGCATGGAACGGCGGACGCGACCCGGCGCTGTCAGGACCGAAGCTGCACATGTCGTCGGCGGGCCTCCTGTTCGATCGCGACGGCGCGCTCTGGGTGCCGACGCTCGGCGAAGGTATCCGTCGCGTTCCGCACATCGACTGGCTCGCCAGCCAGACGATCGAAGCGGACAGCGCGGCGGCCGAGCGTTTCGTTGAACGTAACGGTCTCAGCTCCGATTATTTCAGCGCGGTGATCCAGGATCGCGAGGGCAACATCTGGATGGGCGGGAGCCGCGGCCTCGACCGCTTCCGCCGTGGACGCCTGCTTCCCGCGCCGCTGTCACCCGGCGCCACCGACTTCGCGCTGGTCCCAGCGCCCGGGCATGGCGTGTGGGTAGGCACGAAGAACCGTCCGCTGACGCATGTCGACGCGACCAACATAACCGGCACGGCCTTCCCGGAAGCGATCACCGCGGCGGCCCGCGACGGCGACGCGACCTGGCTCGGTGGACCGCGCGGTCTGTGGCATATGGTAGATGGCGTCCCGCGGCCGTTCGCATCGCTCCCCGCGGACGATTACACGGGCGTCCAGGCCATCGTCGGCGACGGCCACGGCGGCGCCTGGTTGTCGATCAATCGCCCCGGCATCTACCACTACACGGGCGAGGGCTGGATTCACGACACGCTGCCCAGCGTGTCCAACGACCCCTCGCCGCTGGTGTTGCTCCGTGACGCCCGGCAGCGGTTGTGGATGGGTTTTGCGCGCAACGTGCTCATCGTCCGCGACGGGGGCCGGGACAAGGTGATCGGCGCGGCCGATGGTCTGCAGGTGGGCAACGTCACCGCGCTGCTGGACGACGACGACACCGTATGGGTGGGCGGCGAGCTGGGTATCGCCGCCATTCGCGGTGGCAGCGTGCGCAGCATTCCGACGGCTGGTGAGCCGCTGCGCGGCGTGTCCGGACTGGTGCGCGACCGTCGCGGGGATTTCTGGATGAATGCCGCGCAAGGCGTCGCGCGGATCGCCTCGGCCGACATGCGCCAGGCCCTCGACGAGCCGGGCTACCGTCCGCCGGTCATGCTGTTCGATTCGCTCGATGGCTTGCCAGGTACGCCGGCGCAGTTTCGTCCCTTGCCCACCGCGGTGGTGGCCGACGATGGACGGTTGTGGTTCGCGACGACCAGCGGCGTCGTGTCGATCGATCCGTCGGCCATACGGCGCAACCCGGTCGCGCCGCCGGTGATGGTCCGGGAAATTTCCACGGATGCGGGAACCTGGTCGGCCTCGTCCAGCGTCACGCTTCCGGCGAACACCGAGCGTCTGCGCATCGCCTATACCGCGACCAGCCTGTCGATGCCCGAGCGCGTGCGCTTCCGCTACCGGATGGATGGTCTGGATACGCGCTGGCGTGAAGCGGGTACGGATCGCGAAGCCGTGTACACCGATCCGCCGCCAGGCCATTACGTGTTTCGAGTGACCGCGTCCAACGAGGACGGTGTCTGGAACGAGCAGGGCACCTCGATCGCGGTCACGGTGTCGCCGGCGTTCTATCAGACGCTGTGGTTCGCGCTGGTCTGTACCGTCGCCTTGCTCCTCGCCATCTGGATCGCACTGCTGCTCAGGGGCCGGCGCGTCGCGGCGCTCGTGCGGGGGCGCCTGGACGAGCGCCATGCGGAGCGCGAACGCATCGCGCGCGAACTGCACGACACGCTGCTGCAGAGCATTCACGGTCTGACCATGCGCTTCCAGGCAATCGCCAATCGTGTCGCGCCGGACGATCCGGTACGCACAGCGATGGAAGGCGCGCTCGACCGGGCGGAGGAAGCGCTTGTCGAAGCGCGTGACCGCGTCCGCGACCTGCGTGCGCACGGCACGGACGACATGCCGCTGAATGACGTTCTGGAAGCGATGGCGCGGTTGTACGCGTCCGATCACACGGTGCCGGTCATCGTCAGTGTGCGGCTCGACGTGCTCGATCTGGATCCGCTGGCGCGCGACGAACTGCACGGCATCGCACGCGAAGCCGTGCACAACGCGGTGACGCATGCCGGGGCCAGTCGCATCGACGTCGTCCTCGAGGAAGATGACGGTATGCTGCTCTTTTACGTGCGCGACGACGGACGCGGTATCGAGGATGCCGTTTCCCGCGACGGTCGTGCGGGTCACTGGGGGCTGCGCGGGATACGCGAGCGCGCGCATGCGATGGGTGGCATCGCCACCATTGCGGCCTGTCTCCAGGGAGGTACCGAAGTAGCCGTGCGCGTGCCGATGGATCGGGCCTTTCCGTCGCGCATGAGCTGGCTGCGTCGATGGTGGCGCCGTTTTCCGGAGAGACATTATTGAACGAGCGACTGGTGGCCTACCTCGATGAACTCGATGAACGCACGGACTGGCACCGGCCCGATGCCTTCCTCGTAAGAGCCGATGCGGCGGACCGGCTCGACCTCGGGCAGGTCGGTCTGCGCGATGCGACGCTGACTCGTCGGGTGGTGCGTCTCCTCGACGCGCTCGATGCCGTGGATCGTCAGTTGTACGACGCGCTGCGCGAACGAATCCGCGCGGGTGAAGGCAGGCAGGCGCTCGCGCCCTGGCTCGACGTCGGAATCCCCTCGGGTCAGCATTACGATCCGCTCGACGCGCTCCTGGCAGGCGTGCTGGCCCTGGACGAGCCGCTTCCGGATGCCGGGCCGCTGCCGCCCGAGATGGTCTTCTACCAGCCCACACCCGCCCGGCATATCGTCGACGGCCTGGCCAGAGGCGGAATCACGGCAGGCGACGTCGTACTGGATCTTGGCTCGGGACTGGGTCACGTCCCCTTGCTGGTACACATCCTGACGGGCGCGCGATGCATCGGCATCGAGCGCGACGGGGGCTATGTCGATGTCGCGACGCGTGCGGCGACGTCACTTGGGCTGACGGGAGTGCGGTTCGTCGAAGGCGATGCACGCGAGGCGGATTTTTCCGGCGTCGACGTCTTCTATCTGTTCACGCCGTTCATCGGCACCGTCCTGCGCGACGTCGTCGCCAGGATAGAAGCCGAGGCGGCCCGGCGTGCCGTGCGTGTGGTGGCTCTGGGCCCGTGTACGCGTACGTTCGCGCGGCAGCCCTGGCTGGTCAGTGACGACCCGGACCCTGAGGCAGCGGAGCGGATCGTGCTGTTCCGCTCGGTCTGATCAGCGGATGCGGCCGCCGCCGAAGTGGCCCTGGCCGGCACCGACGGAGATGCTGACGCCGCCGGTGGGATGCTCACAGCTGCCGAAGGCCTGGCTGAGGTTGACGGCCCCGGCCTGGTAGTTGCCGCTGCCGCCATGGCTGGAGCTGACGACGCCGGTGGTGACGCTGCCATGCACCTGGGGCTTGTTGTAGGCGGCGTCGTCGCAGCGCGGCGTGCCATCGTCGGCTTCCACACCGTCCATACGGCCAGTGGTGTCGCCGTAGTAGGTACCGGGGGGATCCAGCGGGCGGGACTTCGTGACCGCGATGTTCTCGCCGCCGTTTTTGGGCGCCACCGTAGGGGCCTTCGGATCGGCGGAGACCCTGGCGTCGGCGGCCGGGGCAGGCGCGGGGGCGCTGCTGGCGGGAGCCGGCGTGTAGTCGGCGGGCAAACGCAGGTTCAGCGGCTTCGTAGCGTCCTGCGCCATCGCGGTCGAGGCGGCGAGGAACAGGGTGGCGAGGACGACGATCGGTTTCATGCGGGGCAAACTCCGGGGACTACGCCTTGGATCGCTGAGGGGCCATGCTAGTTCCCGACCCCTTGCAGCTACCTTACTCCGCCATGGCCTCATCGGCGTCCTCGGGTAAGCTCTCGCCCAGACGGACCCGCAATGTCTCGATTTCGCGGCGCAGGTTTCGGTTTTCCGCTTCCAGGTCGGCGATCTGTTCGCGCAAGGCCAGCACGTCGTCACTCGGCTTCTCGCGCGGCTTGCGCTTCGACTCGCGCACCCGTTTGGCGGCCTGCTTCAGCTCGGCATCGCCGCCGGTCGCGGCCGCGCGTTGTTCGTCTTCGGGCAGGGTGGCGACCGCCGCGGCGGCGCTGATCGACAGCGTGCCCGACTTGACCGCCGCGACCACCTCCGGCGCGGCCTCCTTGCGGATCTTCTCGATCATGCCGACCTGATTGCTGCTGATCCTTGCCTCGCGGGCGATTTCCTTGCGGCTCTCGTTCGGGTTGACGCGGGTGGGCTTCGCGGCCGCTGGCTGAGCGCCTTCGGTGTCGAAGGGCACCTCGGACCTCTCTTCACCGCCGTTCGCCTCGATGCGTGCGCGTCGCTCGGCGAGGATTTCGCGCTTGCGCAGGGCCAGCACGCCGCGCTGAAAATCGGACACGCTGCGCCGGCCCAGGTGCTGCTCGATCATCCACAGGTGCACATCGTCGATCGACTGAAAGCGCTCGTTCTGCACGGTGTTGAAAGGAATATCGTGCTTACGGCAGATGCCGTAGCGGTTGTGCCCGTCCACCAGCGTGTCGCCCCAGAGCACCAACGCATCGCGGCAACCCTCGGCGAGCAAGCTGCGCTCCAGTGCCTCGTATTCGTCCGCCGACAGCGGGTCAATGTAAGCCTTGAGTTCTTCGTTGACGACGATATGCATGGGGAGGGCAGGGCGGTGAAGGCGAGGGGGCGCATTCTAGTGGGTGCGGGGCCTCGCTGCTCGTCCCGTCGTTCACATGCGCAAAGCCGTTGATCCGGTTGACTTTGCTGGAGCGTCCGGCTGCACAAGCCGGAGGACGGTCGGAATCCGGCAAAAGGCCGGTGCCGGAACATCGCCTTGACGCTCCCGTTGCCCTGGCCGCAAACTCTCGCACGTCGTGCCGGGGGCTCGCACGACTTTCACTGGAATCATGAATTCGCGCCGGGGGCGCGAGTTTCGTCGCGCTTGCGCCTGCTCACCGGAAGGAGCTTCTCGTGGTCCGCCTCTATCTTTTACCTCGGCATTCTGAGCTCGCTGGAGAGCCCGCATGACTGGATTTGCAAGGAAGTTGGCAGTCGCGCTCGCGCTGTCCCTCGTCACCGCGCTCGCCAGCGCCAACGAATTGTCCGACCTGCCGTGGAAAGTCGGCCCGACCAAGGTGCAGCTCGGCGCGCAGGCCACGCTCGATGTACCCGACGGCTATGCCTTCCTCGATCCCGCGGGTACCAGGCGCCTGAACGAACTGATGGAAAATCCACCGGACGAGGCGGACACGTACACGCTTGCGCCGACGGATATGAAGTGGACCGCGTTCTTCGACTACGACGATGTCGGCTACGTCAAGGATGACGAGAAACTCGATCCCGACGACATTCTGGCGTCCGTGAAGCAGGGCACCGAGGAAAGCAACAAGGAGCGTCGTTCACGAGGCTGGGAAACGCTCACCCTCGTGGGCTGGCAGAACAAGCCGCAGTACGACACCCAGTTCAAGTCGCTGACCTGGTCGTTCCTCGCGCGCAGCGATAAATCGCACAGCGACGTGGTGAACTACAACGCGCGCATCCTGGGGCGCAGCGGCGTCATGAACGTCGTGCTGGTGTCCGACCCCCAGGTCCTCAACCAGGCGGTGACCGACTTCAAGGGCACGCTGGGTGGCTTCGCATTCGCGCCGGGTCAGTCGTACAGCGATTTCCACACGGGCGACCGCGTCGCCGAATACGGCCTTGCCGCACTGATTACCGGCGGTGTCGCCGCCGTCGCCGCGAAGAAGGGTTTCTTCGCCATCATCGGTACGTTCCTGGCGGCGGCGTGGAAGTTCATCCTCATCGGCTTCGCCGCGGTGGGCGGAGCGATCAAGCGTCTGTTCACGCGCAAGAGCTCCTGATCGCGATGTTGCCGAACACGGAGTGGCTTTTGCTGGGCGTCGTGGGCATGTACGTCTACGACGCCACGCTGCTGCTCTATCACAACGAAGTGGTGTTCTTCGAACGCCGCGACGGACGCTGGTCGTTTTCCGTCGGCACGGAGTTCGAACTGGCGGGGCGGCATGTTTACGTGCCGCCCCTTTTCGCACCGACACGTGCGTTGCTCCGTCTGCGCTGGTCGTCGCAGAAGGAGCCTGGCAACCCGGCGCCGCTGCACGGACTGCGAGCGTGGCGAGCCGGTGTGACCGCCACCACGCTTCCCGTGCTTGTCGTCGCGCTGCTGTTCGCCGCGATGCCCGCGGTACTTGCGGGCAACGTCTATGGCCTGCTCGGCTGGATGATCGCCCTGTACGCGGCGATCGGCGCGGCGGTGTGGCGTGTCTGGCGCATGCGCAGGATCACCGGCCTCGCCGGGAAGACGTTCTCGGGTATGGCGTCCGACGCGCTGCTCTGCGCACCGTACGCACTCAACCTCGTTCGTAAACAGGGCGCGCGTGCCGCCGAGCGGTTCGACCTTTTTGCCGTCGCCCATGCGCTGCTGGACGCCGATGAGCGGAGGCGTCTCGGCGATGCCATCCGCACGCGACTGCAACGCCAGCTCGACATCGAAGAGGCGGGCAGCGATCGACAGCAACAGCTTCAGACTTACCTACAACAGATCGAAGGCGCTCTGGCATGAACGTCATGGAGATCGTCGTCGTCGGGATCTGCCTGGCGATCGGCTACAAATTCGTCTCCGCGATGATGGCGACGCCCAAAGGTGATACGCCGAATGCGCCGGATACGAAGCCGCCGCTGCAGCTCGATACCCGCCGCCCGTGGTACGACGTGCTCGGCGTGTCGCCCGAGGCCACGCGCGCGGAGATCAATGCGGCCTACCAGGCCCTGATCATCCAGTACCACCCGGACAAGTTCACCCAACACGGTGATGAGATCCGGGAGATCGCACAGAAGCGCGCCAAAGAACTGAACGCGGCGTATTACCTGGGTTGCTCGCTGCGACCGGACTGAAGAGGCACCGCGAGCCGGGGTTGAGTCGAGCGCCTGGTTGCGTGGCGCCCGATGCCTGCTTAGGCTATCTTCCGCCGACAGACATCGGATGACTGATAAGGAAGGGGTAGGTTATGACGCCACGGCAATGGTTCGCGCTGGTTCTTCGCTACCTGGGTGCAAGCAGCATTTTGACGGCCATCAGCTATCCGCTGACTGCCGAGGTTGAGTCGTGACGCTGGATACGGTGGAGATCAAGGCCTTCGTTCCCGCGAAGGATTTCGAGTTATCGCTGCGTTTTTACCGGGACCTGGGTTTCACCGTTGCATCGTCATCCGACGGCCTTGCGTATCTCCATGCGGGTAACTGCAGCTTTCTTCTGCAAGGCTTCTACGTCGAGGAACATGCCACGAATTTCGTGATGCACTTGCTCGTGGCCGATGTGGATACGTGGTGGCAGCATGTGGAGGCGCAGGATCTCGTCGGTCGCTACGGCGTCCGGTCAGAGCCGCCCGCGGATCGCCCATGGCGGATGCGAGACTTCACGCTGACCGATCCCAGCGGTGTCCTGTGGCGGATCGCGCAGAACATCGGAAATCCTCTCGGCCACGAGGCCTGATTCGACGATTTCTATGGCTGCAATGTGCGTCGCGCGATGGCTTACGGCTGAACCGCCACGAACGAGGGATGGTGGGCCGTGCCAACGGTTGCTATGACCTTGTTGGTCCGTGCGTCGATCACCGTGACGGTGTCGGAACCGAAGTCGCTGGTGTAGATACGACCCGTGCGGCGGTTGAAAGCGATCGCCGCGGGTGACGTGCCGACGGGTATCGTGCTTATGACGGTCTTCGTAAAGGGATTGATCACGGATACGGTGTTGTCATCCGCGTTGGCGACATACAGCGGAATGCCGATCGGGCTCGTTGCCACGGCATCGGGGCCTTTACCGGCCTTCAGTACGCCTGTCACCGTATTCTTGAATGTATCGATGACGGATACGACGTTTTCGTTGTAGCTGGCGACGTATAACCGTACTCCCAGCGGACCTACGACCAGAGAGTCCGGACTTGCCGTTACCGGCATGTTCTCCGTCACCGTGTGAGTGGCGGTGTCGATGACGGACACCGTAAAGTCACCCACGTTGCCGGTGTAGACACGCGTGCCGCTGGCATTGGCGCCGATCGTCAGGGGCAGGCTTCCTACGGCCACCGTCGCCATCGTGGTGTGGGTGGCCGTGTCGACGATCGACACGCTGCTTTCATTCGCATTGGCAACATACAGCTCCGCGCCGTTGGGGCTGACCGCGAGCGCGTTCGGCGTGTTTCCGACGGGTATGGTTGCGGTCACCGTATTGGTCGCGGCGTCGATGACGCTTACGCTGTCGCTATTGGCGTTGGCGACGTAAACCGTCGACCCATCCGGGCTGACGGCGAGGCTGATCGGGGCTTTGCCGACGGGAATCGTGGCGGTAACCGTATGGGATGCCGCATCGATCACGGAAACCGTATCCGACGATTGACTGGCGACGTACACGTTGTCGTTGCGGGCGAGTGCGGGAAAGGCCGTGCAGGCCAAGGCGAGGGCAAGCAGACGGCGCACGCCGGTCGAAGCGAATGTCATCGATAAGTCCTTGTAGACGATTACTTTCGGTGGTCCCGCGCGGGTGGCGGAACCTTCCCCTTGGATGGCCTCCCCGGCCATGCAGGCATCGACGTTAGCCGAGGCGCCGACAAATCGCCATAGGGCGGCTAGGGGGTACCGTTCCGTCCATGTACGAGAGACGCAGCGTCCGTCCCAGGGCGGTGACGCGTCGAATGAGACGTACGTCTCTTTTGCTTGTAGGGGAAATCCTACACGGCACGTTTGCCGTGCCAATCTTTGCCTTTGCCGCCCCGACAACTTACCATCGCGTCGAAGAACGAAGCGGCCTCAGGGGGCTTTTTTTCGTTCTTCCTAAAGGGGGAGCCACTCACAGGTCAGGCACGTCGCCGACGGCCGTCTTCCCCTTTTGTCTGTCGCTTTGTCAAGACTCAAGGAGAGGTCGTTCGTCATGAAATTCAAATCACTCGTCGCGATGGTTTCGCTCGCCGTGCTCGCTGTATACGCCCCGATCTCGCTCAGCGCGGGCCGTTCCGACGACGCGGTCGAACGCATCGGCACGCCGGCGCCGGACAGCAAGTTCGCCAAGGTCCACGATGGCATGTACTCGAAAGAGATCATGGACCTGATCGGACCGCCGACCGATCAGAAGTCGTACCAGACGGGTAAGGCATTCATTCCTTTCCATTTCGGCAGCGACAACTACCGCACCGAATTCCACTACAAGGGCGAAGGCGTGCTGACCTTCTCCGGCGGTGGCATGGGTGAGATGGGCTCGCTGAAGCTGATTCGCATCGAAGCGAATCCGGCCGAAAGCGGCTACATCCACTAACAGGGCTTGATCGGCCGCCCGGAGGACGAATGTCTCGTATCGAGCTTGTCCGCCGGGCAGCTGCATGGTTGACGGCGGCGCTGTGTCTTCTGCGTGTCGGCCTGTTCGGGATGTGCAGGTATGCGCGACGGTTTGCTGCTGCCCTTTGTTTACTGGCTGCTTTCGTGCTTCCCGTGGGTTATATCAATCCCTTCAACGCGATGGATCACGGGGTCGATGCGCCCGTTAGCCATATCCTGCTGTGGATGGTGCCGGCTGAGATCGGACTGTTGGGGCTGGCCTGGGCGCTCGATCCGCCGCTAACCGGACCCACCGGCCGCCGCTAAAGCGCGGGGTATCAAACCGTTGCAAATCACGCCGCATGTTCGTCGTCGAATGAACGTCGCGCGTCACGTACCGCCGCATGATTCTTGTCGGCCCACTCGATCAGCTGGCTGATGGGCTCGAATATCGACCTTCCCAAGTCGGTCATGCTGTACTCCACCGCAGGCGGCCGTGTGGGGAACACCTCACGATGGACGTAGCCCTCGCGCTGAAGCTCTTGGAGCGTCTGCGTGAGCATGCGCTGAGAGATGTCGGGTACCAGGCGGCGTAACTCGCCGAACCGGTAGGGCCGCTCGGCAAGCGCCACAAGCAGAAGTGTGCTCCACCGTCCGTTGACGGCGTCCAGGACATCCCTGACCGAGCAGTTATGGATGTTCCCGTCGTTCTTCAGTCGCTCGTGAGTGAGTCGTTCGGTGAGCGTGCCTGTTGTCGACATGGTGGTTACCCTTTTGTGCCTATGTGCCGCGAAACTGCCTCCTTTACGGAAGCGGCTGCTACCTCGATCTTAGAGATGCTCTCAAAAAGAGAGTATCACTCGAAAGGAATAGCGGAACATGTCCGAAACCATCTTCATCACCGGTGCGTCCGGGCACCTGGGCGGCGCGGTGATCAAGCATTTGCTGGCACGCGGCGTGGCAGCTGAACGCATCGTGGCGGGAAGTCGCAACCCGGAGAAGCTGCAGCATCTGACGGAAAGTGGCGTTGCTGTCCAGCGCGCAGACTTTGACGATGCGCAGGGGCTTGTCTCGACCTTCAAGGGTGCCGATACAGTCCTGATTATTTCGACCGATGAATTGACGGCCGACGGGCGCCGGCTCCGACAGCACCGCAACGCGGTAGAGGCAGCTGTCGTCGCGGGTGTTCAGCGCATCGCCTACACCTCGCTGCCGAATCCGACGGCATCTCCGCTGAGCTTCGCACCCGATCACGCCCTGACCGAGCAGGCTATCGCCGAAACGGGATTGCCGTCGCTGGTTTTCCGGAACGGCTGGTATCACGAAAACTTGCTCATGGGACTTCCTTCCGCTCTGCAGAGCGGGCACTGGTATACGGCGTCCGAAGGGGCGAAAACGGCCTATGCCGCGCGCGATGAGATGGCCGAGGCCATCGCGGCCGCCCTTGCCAATCCACCTGCCGGCAGTAAGACCTACACGCTGACGGGATCGGAGGCACTTTCCGTGGATGCGATCGCATCGTTGGTCCGCGATGCCACAGGGCGCCCGCTGGAAGTCGTCAACGTGACCGACGAGCATCTCGCGCAGGGCCTTGCCGCCGCCAACGTGCCGCAAGCGATCGTCAAACTGCTCGTGTCAGTCGAAGCGGCCGCGCGGTCGGGCACTCTGGCTACGGTTACGGGCGATCTGGAGTTTCTGATCGGTCGACCGGGCAAGTCTCTCGCAGCATTTATCGAAGAAAGTGCGGCGCTGCTGAGCTAAGCGGCGTGCCAGCGCAAGGATCATCGGATGACTCCGACGGGGAGCATCGGCCGAAGCACGAAGGCGTTTGCCCGTCATGTGACATTGGCGGGCAAGCGCACTCCACCTGCGATTGCTAAAATGGCCGTATGCAACGCATTGATCCCTCAGCCTTCCGCCTCACCGTCGCTCCCATGATGGACTGGACGGACCGTCATTGCCGGTACTTCCACCGGCTTTTGTCGCCCCATGCCCGCCTTTACACCGAGATGGTCACCAGCGCGGCCCTGGTACGCGGCAACCAGCTGCGTCTCCTGGAGCACAGTCACGAAGAGCACCCCGTGGCGCTCCAGCTCGGTGGCAGCGACCCGGTCGAGCTGGCGAAGGCGGCGATCCTTGGCGCGCAAGCGGGCTACGACGAGATCAACCTCAACGTCGGCTGCCCCTCGGATCGGGTCCAGTCCGGCAAGTTCGGGGCGTGCCTCATGCGCGAGCCTGACCTGGTCGGCGAGTGTGTCCGGGCCATGGCGGACGTCGTGGATGTCCCGGTCACCGTCAAATGCCGCATCGGCGTGGACGACCAGGACGAATACGCCGACCTTCAGCGTTTCACCACCACGATGGCCGAGGCTGGCGTTGGCATTCTCGTGGTGCACGCGCGCAAGGCCTGGCTGGAAGGCCTGAGCCCGAAGGAAAACCGGGAAATTCCGCCGCTGGACTACGAGCGGGTCTACCGGCTGAAGCGCGAATTCCCCGACCTGACCATCGTCATCAACGGTGGCATCACCACGGTCGAGGCGGTGCGTGAGCACCTTGCCCATGTGGACGGGGTGATGCTTGGCCGTGCCGCCTACCATGATCCGTTCGTGCTCGCCCGGCTGGAGTCGGACCTCTACGGCGCGGCGCTGCCGGACCGGGCGGATGTGCTCGATCGCATGCGCATCTATATAGAGGCGGAACTGGCCCGGGGCACCCAGCTCAAGCACATCACCCGGCACATCCTCGGCCTGTTCCAGGGGGAGCCGGGCGCGCGCGGATTCCGTCGCCAGCTGAGCGAGGGATCGCACCTGCCGGGAGCCGACTGGGGCCTCATCGAGTCCGCGATGGCACCCTTGCGGCAAGCCGCCTAGGTTTCGTTCAGCTTCAGGCGGGGCGCCCCTCGGCATGATCGGTCGACTACTGCCCGTCGTGCTGCCCGCGCCAGACATGAAAATCACGTTTCGTCCGCTACTTTTCGCCGCGCTCTGCGTCAGTTTGCCCGTGGCCGCCCAGGCGGACCAGTCGCTGACGCTGGAGCAAGCCGTGAGCAAGGTCCAGAAGGACACCGGGGGAAAAGTGCTGTCGGCGGATACGCGACTCGTAGAGCGCGGCCGGATCACCGAATACCGGGTCAAGGTCCTTACGCTGGACGGTCACGTCCGCGTGGTGCCCGTCCGAACCGAAACCGCCAAGCCCCTGGACGTCAGTGCCGGGGACAACAAGGAGAAACATTGATGCGCATCCTGCTCGTTGAGGACGAGGCCCCGCTTCGCGAGACCCTCGCCGCGCGGCTGAAACGTGACGGCTTTGCCGTCGATGCCGCCCAGGACGGCGAAGAGGGCCTGTACCTCGGTCGCGAGGTCCCCTTCGACCTGGCCATCATCGATCTGGGCCTGCCCAAGCTGTCGGGCATGGATCTGGTCAAAGCCCTGCGCGAGCACGGCCAGCGCTATCCCATCCTCATCCTCACGGCGCGTGGCAGCTGGCAGGACAAGGTCGAAGGCCTCAAGCACGGCGCCGACGACTACCTGGTCAAGCCCTTCCACGTCGAGGAATTGCTGGCCCGTATCAATGCGCTGGTGCGTCGTGCGAGCGGCTGGTCCAAGCCGGTCCTCGCCTGCGGCCCGATCAAGCTCGACACCACGGCGCAGACGGTCACCGTCGAAGGCCGTCAGGTCGACCTGACCAGCTACGAGTACAAGGTCCTCGAATACCTGATGCTGCATGCGGGCGAGCTGGTCTCCAAGGCCGACCTCACCGAGCACATCTACCAGCAGGACTTCGACCGCGATTCCAACGTGCTGGAGGTCTTCATCGGCCGCCTGCGCCGTAAGCTGGATCCCGAAAGCGCGCTCAAGCCGATCGAGACCGTCCGCGGTCGCGGCTATCGTTTCGCGATTCCGCGTAACGAAGCGGACGAAGACTGAGCGAACCGTGGACGGTGCAGCAAAGTCGCTGCACCGTCCCGAGGTAAGCTGGACGCATGGATAACGCTCCACCGACCAAACGCCGGCCGCTGTCGCTGGCCGCGCGCGCGGCGTTGGCGACGGGCTTCGCGCTGGCCGCCTTTCTGGGCCTGACGGGCCTGGCGCAGAACAAGGCCAACTACGCGTCCGAGCTGTCGGCCATGCACGACCGGCTGCACAACTACGCCATCGCCTATATCACCGGCACCGACATCACCCGCGCCGGAAAGGTCACCACGCCCGACAGTCAGCCCAATCCCGATTTCTCGCGGCCGGGCTCGGGGCTCTACGCGATCATCGTCGGCAACGACGGTTTCCGCTGGGAGTCGTCGTCGGCACTGGGTCGCGATTTCGATTTCGTGCGCATGCTGTCGCCCGGCGAGACGGCGTTCGAGCCGGTGGAAACGCGCAGCGGCAAGCTCTATGTCTTCAGCTACGGCGTGTCGCTGGACAGTACCGATAAACGCAGTGTGCCGCTGACCTTCGCCGTCGCGCAGACGGAAGATCAGTTCGAGCGGCAGGTGGCGACCTACCGTCGGACGCAGTTCCTCTGGCTGGCCATGCTCGGCATGATGCTCATGCTGCTGCAGCTGTTCCTGCTGCGCTGGAGCCTGCTGCCGTTGCGCCGTGTATCGAGCGATCTCGCGCACATCGAGCGCGGCACGCGCGACCACCTCGACGGTCCGTATCCGATGGAGCTGACGGTGCTCACCAAGCGCCTCAATGCCTTCATCGACAGTGAGCGCGAGCAGCGTACGCGTTATCGCGACACCCTGGCCGATCTGGCGCACAGCCTGAAAACCCCGCTGGCCGTCGTGCGCTCGCAACTGGAAAACGAAGCCGACGCACGTTCGCTGCGTGGCGACATCCTCGAGCAAGTGCGCAAGATGGACGAGCTGGTCGCATACCAGCTGTCTCGCGCGGCCACCTCCGGTCGTCGCACCATCGCCTCGGTCGAGCCGATCGCCGGTCATGCGGAAGATCTGGTGCAGAGTCTGGAAAAGGTCTACGCCGCAAAGAACGTGCTGTGCGAGTTCGAGATCGAAGACGGTGTCTCGTTCCCGGGCGAGCAGGGCGACCTGCTGGAACTGATGGGTAACCTGGTCGAGAACGCCTTCAAGTGGGCCTCGCATCGCGTCCTGCTCACCGCGCGTTCCGTGGCGAAGGTGCGCGGGCGCGCGGGTCTCGAACTCATTGTCGAAGACGACGGCCCGGGCATTCCGGACGAAAAGATCGAGAAGATCCTGCAACGTGGCGTGCGCGGCGATGAGCGCGTGCAGGGCCACGGCATCGGGCTGTCGATCGTGCAGGACATCGTCAAGGCGTACCAGGGCGAGCTGCACGTCGATCACTCGGAAGAGCTCGGTGGCGCACGTTTCAGCGTGCGTATTCCGCCCGCCTGAGGATCGTCAGTCGGCGGGCGAAGGTCCGTAATAAGCATCGAGCAGGCGCGCCACGTCCGGCTCCGCCTCACGCAGCAAGGCGGGCTGCGAGAAATGCATTTCGCTTGTCACCGCGAAATATTCCTCGGGCGCTTCCGCCGCATAGGGATCGATCGCCGTCTTGCGTCGACGACCCACCGCCTTCGAGAGTCTTTCGAAGCCCTGTTGCATGCTGCCGATCCATTCCCTCCGGCTGATGCCCCCTGGTAGGGGCGGCACGCCATTGGCGGGGCCGGCGAGCATGTCCAGCTTATGCGCCATTTCGTGGATCACCACGTTGACGCCATCCCAGGGGGCTTCGAGATCCAGCGCCACGTCGGCCAGCGAAAGGATCATCGGGCCGCGCTCCCACGCTTCGCCGATCAGCGTGTCGTCGCTCTCGGTGATCACGCCGGTGGGTGCGTCATGGTGACTGCGACGGACGTTGAATTCGCCGGGGTAGACCAGGACATTGGTCCAGCCTTTGAAGACCTTCGGGCCGTGCGGCAGGGCAGGGAGACTGGCCTGCATGGCGATGGCAAGACGCCAGAAATCATCCAGCGCGGCGTCGCCCAGTGCGTGGAATCGCTTGGTGTGGAGAAAAGACGCAGCGAGTTGGCGCAGGTAGTGGGCTCGCGGCGCATCCAGCGCGTTCGCCAGCGGAACGCGGGTCAGGGCGTGTGCCCAGAGTGTGTCGTCGATGGGCGGGACGGGGGCGCGAAAACGCGCGAGCAACGACTGGAAAACGCTCACACGACGGCCGGCGGATTCTTAGAAGATCGACCCGGGAAGCATGGACTGCCAGGTCGGCCCCGCGCCGTGACCGCTCGAGGAGCCATCATGCATATCGGCGTCGGCCTCGACGGGGGGTGGCATGGGCGCCTGACCCGGGCTGGCCTGCGCGTTATTGACCTGCCTCGCGGTGGTCACGTCGCCGCTGCCGCCGTCGCGGCTGCTCTGGCTTGAACTGGAGCGCGAGGTGGATCCGGCATCGAACGACGACGACACTGACCGGCCCAGCGAAAGCAGGCTGTTGGTCACGCTGACGTCGGAAGCGGCGGCGGTGCCGATGGCACCGACGAGGCACAGACATCCGAAGATGTAGGGTCTGGCGTTCATCGGTATACCCCGTGGGCCCCGGACGTGCCGGGGGACCGACCGATCCTCTCAGATATTTCGAAACGGTGCCAGTGCTGGAGGTGTGTCATCGGGCTCTGCGGCGCCATGCGGGCGAAATCCTCGCGGCTGCCCTAGAATTACCCGATGCCCCGGCTCTCCCTCCCCCTGACACCGGCCGCCTGACGGCCTCACGGCAGCCCATGCTCGCACGCGACCTCCTGGAAGCCCTTGCCGGCGGCGATGCCGTGTCCGGCGCCACTCTGGCCCGTCAGGCCGGTGTGACCCGTGCCGCCGTCTGGAAACAGATCGAGTCGCTGCGTCTGAAAGGCGTGCCCGTCGAAGCGAAGGTGGGCGGCGGCTATCGGCTTCCGTGGGCGACCGAACTGCTTGACGGTCAGCGCATCCGCACGGCGCTCGAGCCTGCGCTTTCGTCGCACGTGGGCATGCTCGAGGTGCACTGGGATATCGACTCCACGTCCAGCGAGCTGGCGCGGCGTATTCCTACGCTGGACGACCTGGCTTTCGTCATGGCCGAAGCCCAGTCGGCAGGGCGCGGGCGGCGTGGCCGGACCTGGCTCTCGCCGCCGGGCATGAATCTCTACCTGTCGGTGCTGAAGCGTTTCGACTCGGGGTTCGCGTCGTTGTCGGGCCTCTCGCTGGCGGTGGGTGTCATGCTGATCCGCGCGCTGGACGAACTCGGCGTCCGCACGGCCGGGCTCAAGTGGCCCAACGATGTGCTGGCGGGCCAGGCCAAACTGGCCGGCATCCTGGTGGAGCTGTCCGGCGAATACTCCGGTCCCTGCGCGGCGATCATCGGCGTCGGTCTCAACATCCGGCTCCCGGACACCCTGCACGAGCGTGCGGGACAACCGATCACCGATCTGGCGGAACTCACTGGCGGCCAGCCGCCGGGCCGGAATCGCGTCGCCACGGCGGTCGTGTCCGCGCTTGCGGAGGGGCTGCTTGCCTTCGAGCGACATGGCTTCGCGGCCTTCGCCGACGAATACGCGGCCAACGACCTGTTGCGCGACCAGCCACTGCGCATCATCGATCCTCGCGGCGAGTACAACGCCACCGGAGAGGGTGTCGACGAGCGCGGTGCCTTGCGTGTGCGTCGTGCCGACGGCCAGTCCGTGACCGTCGATAGTGCGGATGTCTCCGTCCGCAGGAGTGGCGCGTGATTCTTCTGCTCGACCTCGGCAACACCCGACTGAAATTCGCGCTGCTCGATGGCGCCGAATTCAGTCATCGCGGGGCCTTTGGCTGGGATGCGGATATCGCGCACGAACTGGCGACGTTGTGGGCGTCCTGGCCGGCGCCGGTTCGTGTCGTCGGTGCGTCGGTGGTGGATCCCGCCCGGGAGACCGCGGTCGCCGTGGCGGCGCAGAAGGCGTTCGGCCTCTCGCCGGTCTGGGTCCGTACGCCCGCGCAAGCCTGCGGCGTCACCAATGCGTATGCCGAACCTCATCGCCTCGGCGTGGATCGCTTCCTCGCTCTGGTCGATGCGCACGCGGCGGGTCGCTCGCCCTGCGTCCTCGCCAGCGTCGGCACGGCTCTGACGCTCGATGCGCTGGATGCCGATGGCCGGCACCTCGGCGGATGGATCGCGCCGGGGCCGCTGCTGATGCAGCAATCCGTACTGGGCGCGACCGTGCAGGTGCGCCCCGGTGGCGCAGGTGCGGTACGCGACCTTGCCGATAACACCGCCGACGGTCTGGCATCGGGCTGCTGGCAGGCATGCGCCGCGTTGGTCGATCGCTTTGTCGAGCGTTCGGCACCCCTGCTTGGCGGCCACCCGACGGTGACCCTCGGCGGCGGCGATGCGGGTGTACTGGCGCCGTTGCTCGAGCGCGAGGTGCTGCTCGTGCCCGACACCGTCCTTCGGGGTCTGGCCGTCTGGGCCAAAGCACACACCGAGACCGCCAAGATCGCCTAGAATCCGGACGCCGCCGGTTCTTACAGGGGAACGCGAGCAGGCCCCACCGTAAGCCCAAGGCCACCATGCTGCTGCGTTTGTTCTTCGTCTTGCTGATCGCCCTCAATATCGCGGTAGCCGCGTGGCTGCTGCTGGGCGATACCGGTAAGCACGCGGTGGATCCCACCGACAGCGGCGTGCCCCGACTGAAATTGCTGGCCGAAGTGCCCGCCGCCGCGAGCACGGCGCCCGCGACCGCTGCCGGGCGCCCGGTTGCGGCCGGCACGACCACGTCCAGCATGGCGGCACCGGCACCGGCACCGGCACCGGCCCCTGTAGCAGCGCCAACGCCACCCGCGACGGCTGCAAAGAGCACGCCGGGTAGTTCTTCGCCCGTGACGCCGGTCTCCGGCAGCTCGGCGACAGCGGCGCTGGCTGCCGCCGCGGCGAAACCGGCACCCACGGCGCCCAGGGCGGCGGTGGATACCGCGCCGACACAGCCCGACGCGCCGACCAGTCCCCGCCGCAGCTACAAATGCCTGGCCATCGGTCCCTTCGCCAATCAGGTCGACCTGCGCACCGCGCGTACCGCCATCGCGCCGCGCACGGTCCGCAGCCGCCAGCGCCAGGAGACGACCAGCGAATCCCGCGGCTGGCGCGTCTTTCTTCCTTCGCAGTCGACACGCGAACTGGCGCTGGCCCAGGCCCGTCGGCTCGAAGCGAAGGGCATCAAGGATTATTTCGTCGTGACGGCCCAGGGGGAGTTGCAGAACTCGGTTGCGCTGGGCCTGTTCCATGATCCCGCCAACGCCCGCAAGCGCCGCGACGAAGTCGTTGCCGCCGGGTTCCCCGCACGGATGAGTGAGCGTACGGAGACGACGCCGGTCTGGTGGCTGGATGTGGTTGTCCCGGATGACGGTGGCGCCGACCTTCGCCGCAACCTGCGCAATCCGGCGGTGAGTGCTCGACCGACGGGCTGCTTCTGATAAACTTCGCGACTTCGCCGGCATAGCTCAGTTGGTAGAGCAACCGCCTTGTAAGCGGTAGGTCCCCAGTTCGAATCCGGGTGTCGGCACCATCGGATGATCAACCATCCGTCGAGCGCGTGAGCGTTTCCCACCTCGTCATGTCGTCCGCCATCGCCTTGAGCTTGTCGCGGACCAGAGCCAATGCATCGCTGCCGAGCAGGAGATGCGCTGGCGGGGCGGGCAACTCGACCAGGGCGAGCATCGCCTTCGCCGCCTTTGCCGGATCGCCGAGCTGCTTGCCGCTTTTCTCCTGGCGTGCCTGCCTGATCGGATCGAACGTCGCGTCGTAGTCCGGAATGCTGCGCGGTGAACGCTGCATCGACCGGCCCGCCCAGTCGGTACGGAAGCTGCCGGGTGCCACGGCGGTGACATGGACGCCGAAGGGGCTCAGTTCCTTGCCCAGCACCTCACTGATGCCTTCCAGAGCGAACTTGCTGCCGCAGTAGTAGGCGATGCCCGGCATCGTGATAAAGCCGCCCATCGAGGTGATGTTCACGATGTGGCCGCGGCGACGTTCGCGAAACCGTGGCACGAAGGCCTGCGTGACCGCCACGGCACCGAACACGTTGACCTCGAACTGTCGGCGCATCTCATCGAGAGGCGATTCTTCGAAGATCCCTTCGTGCCCGTAACCGGCGTTGTTGACGAGAACATCGACCGGTCCGAAGCGCGCTTCCGCGTCGGATACGACAGCGGGAATCGCGTCGATATCGGTGACGTCGAGAAGCATGCCGTGGGCGCGCGTCTCGTCGAGCCCTTCGAACGCGCGGCGCGCCTCTTCGTTGCGCACGGTGCCGATCACGCGATGGCCGGCAGCGAGGGCCTCGCGGGCAAGGGCCTCGCCGAAACCGCTGCTGACACCCGTGATGAAAAAGGTCTTGCTGGACATGGATGGTCTCCTGGTCAGGTAGGGGAGCCATGCTAGGCTCCGTACCCCTTGCCTCCCATGGCCTGGGGTGTGGCGTGCTTGCCTGATCCTATGAGTGGCGATTGCCGGGACAGGCGATAAGGCGGACCATGTCGTCATGGATTCCCACCTCCGACGCCGCATGATCGACCTGCTTCGCGAGCTCGCACCCGCGGAGGGTTACACCCTGACGCCGCTGTCCGACGTGCGTCTCCTGCGGTCCGACCGGCCGCTGAGTCGTACGCCCGTGCTCTACGAACCCGGCATCGTCGTGGTGGTGCAGGGGCGCAAGCGGGGGCTTCTCGGTGATGAGGTCTTCGTCTACGACGCCGAGCATTACCTCGTGGTTTCGGTGCCCGTGCCCTTCACGATGGAGACCGATGCGTCCGCCGACGAGCCGTTGCTGGCGATCTACTTTCGCCTCGATCACGGGATGGCGGCCGACCTGTGCATGCGGATCGACGAACGACAGGGATCGTCCACCGCGTCTCCGCGAGGGCTGTATGCCTCGCCGATGGAGGACGCACTCGCGGTATCCGTGCTTCGCCTGCTCGAAGCGTTGGCCAGGCCACCGGAAGCCGACATCCTGGGCCCGGCGTTCGTGCGCGAAATCTACTACCGGATACTGTCCGGTGCGCAGGGCGGGTCGCTGCGCGCCGCACTGGCGCAGCAAGGCAAGTTCGGCATGGTGGCGAGAGCGATACGGATGATCCACAGCCGCTACCGCGATGCGCTGAGCGTCGATGAACTGGCTGACGAAGCGGCCATGAGCGCGCCGACGTTTCATGCCCACTTCCGCGCGATGACCGGGACGTCGCCCATGCGCTACGTCCAGTCCACACGGCTGCACCAGGCACGTCTGCTCATGCTTCGCCAGCACGCGACAGCAGCGGCGGCGGCAACGGCGGTAGGTTACGAAAGCGCGTCGCAGTTCAGCCGGGAGTTCAAGCGCCTGTTCGGCAGGCCGCCGGTCGAAGAGGTCGAGCGCATGAAGCGGAACTTCGCGCTGCCCGCGGCGATGACGCCGTCGCCCTACGTCTCATCGCATTGACCGGAGGCCTGTCGGTCTTCACATGCCCTGACGCGCTGCAACGTGGGTGTTTTAAAGGCCCGTGTAAACTTGCCGGATGCTGAGTACATTCCGATGAGTCCCACCACCCGTTCGGTTGCCCTCGTGGGCGCCCCCACCGACATCGGCGCCGGCCACCGCGGCAGCTCCATGGGCCCCGAGGCCCTGCGCGTCGCCCGTCTGGCCGAGCGCCTGGCCAGGCGCGGCATGCATGTCGTCGATCGCGGCAATCTGGTCGGCCCCCTGAATCCGTGGGAGCCCCCGGTGGACGGTTATCGCCACCTCGATGCCGTCGTGGCCTGGAACACCGCGGTGCACGACGCGATCCATGCCGCGCTCACCGAGGGGCACCTGCCGATCATGCTCGGCGGTGACCATTGCCTGGCGATCGGCTCGATTTCCGCCGTGGCGCGTCACTGCCGTGACACGGGCAAGAAGCTTCGCGTGCTCTGGCTCGACGCCCACGCGGACTTCAACACCAGCCAGATCACCCCGTCCGGCAACATCCACGGCATGCCCGTGGCCTGCCTGTGCGGCTACGGCCCAGACGTCCTGACCCATATCGGCGGCACGGTGCCGGCCACCTCGCCGGACGTCTTCCGCCAGATCGGCATCCGCTCCGTGGACGAGGGCGAAAAGCGTTTCGTCCACGAGGTGGGCATCGACATCTACGACATGCGTTACATCGACGAGATCGGTATCAAGGCCGCGATGGAAGAGGCCCTGTCGGGCGTCGACGAAGACACCCATCTGCACGTGAGCTTCGACGTCGACTTCCTCGATCCGTCGATCGCCCCCGGGGTGGGCACGACGGTGCGCGGAGGACCCAACTACCGCGAAGCCCAGCTGGTGATGGAGATGATCGCCGACACCGGCCGGGTAGGCTCTCTGGACATCGTCGAACTGAATCCGGCCTTCGACAAGCGCAACCAGACCGCCAAGCTGGCGGTGGACCTGGTGGAATCGCTGTTCGGTAAATCCACCCTGATGCGCTGATCGCGACGACGCGTCGCAGGCCCGGGTCGCCCCCGGGCCGCCTCGCGGGCTACACTCGGACGGTTATCGTCCGTAGCCCATCAGGTTCCCATGCATACCCGCGTCCTCACCGGCATCACCACCACTGGCACGCCGCATCTCGGCAACTTCGTCGGTGCGATCCGCCCGGCCGTTCTGGCCAGCAAGGATCCGAACGTCGATGCGTTCTACTTCATGGCCGACTATCACGCTCTGATCAAGAGCGACGACGCCGACCGCGTCGAGGCGTCCCGTCTGAAGATCGCCGCGTCGTTCCTGGCCGCGGGCCTGGATCCGGATGTCGCCACGTTCTACCGGCAGTCCGATATTCCTGAAGTTCCGGAGCTGATGTGGCTGCTGACCTGCGTGACGAGCAAGGGTCTGCTCAACCGTGCGCATGCCTATAAGGCCGCCGTGGACCGCAACATCGAGCAGCAGGAAGACGCGGACGCCGGCGTTACGGCGGGTCTCTACATGTACCCCGTGCTGATGGCGGCGGACATCCTCGCGTTCAACGCGAACAAGGTGCCGGTCGGCCGCGATCAGATCCAGCACATCGAAATGGCGCGCGACATCGCGCAGCGCTTCAACCATACCTACGGGCGCGAGTTTTTCGTGATGCCCGAGGCGCACATCGAAGAGCAGGTGGCGACCCTGCCGGGCCTGGATGGTCGCAAGATGTCCAAGAGCTACGACAACACCATTCCGCTGTTCGAGGGCGGCACGAAGGGCATGCGCGAGGCGATCATGAAAATCGTCACCGATTCGCGTGCGCCGGGTGAGCCGAAGGACAGCGCCAACTCCGCGCTGTTCACCATCTTCAAGGCGTTCGCCACACCGGCGGAGACGCAGGCCTTCGAAGAAGCCCTGCACGGCGGTATCGGCTGGGGTGAGGCCAAGACGGTGCTGTTCGAGCGCGTCGAGGCCGACGTCGCGCCGATGCGCGCGCGTTATGAAGACCTGATGGCCCGCCCCGACGACATGGAGGACATCCTTCTTGCCGGTGCGGCCAAGGCACGCGCCATCGCCGCTCCGCTGGTGGAAACGCTGCGCGAGGCCGTCGGCCTGCGTAACGCGCGGCATCGTCGGAAGGTGGCTGATGAGCCGGCCGCTGCGGCTGCGCCGGCTGCCGCGCCGAAAGCGAAGCCGCCGCGTTTCGCCAGCTTCCGGGAGGATGACGGCAGCTTCCGTTTCCGCCTGTTCGGCGCGGACGGCGAAGAGCTGTTGTTGTCACGGTCCTTCGCCGATCCCAAAGCCGCGGGGACGCTGCGCCAGACGCTCGCTACGCTGGGTGGCGCTCAGGCCGCGCTCGAGTCGCAGGGCGACCGTATCGTTCTGCTGGTCGACGGCGCGGTCGTCGCCGAAGGCCAGTCGTATCCGGATGAGGCGGCTCGCGCCGCCCTTGTCCTTCGCCTGCGTACGGCACTCGACGTGCTTGCCGCCGTGACGGCGGACGAAGCGGCGGCTAAAGCCGCGAACAAGGCGGCGGGCTGAGGCATGGTCCATCCCGGCGACATCGGGCAAGGCGCCTGACGCATGCGCTATCTCGCGCTCATGCTGCTGGCGCCCTGGCTGATCGTCCTGGGCTGGGCGTACTGGCGCTATCCGAAGTCGCTGCTGACCAACGGCACGCGGCGCAGCTTCGATGTGCTGGCGTTGCTAGCCGCCGTGACCGCGGCGATCCAGTCGGCGTTGATCGCCTTCGACGCGGTGCAATTGCCCGCGGCCGATCAGTTCGGTCCGAAGAGCGGCGCCATCTGGCAGCAGGTGGTGCCGGCGCTCTGGGCGTACGGAGCGTTCGTCGCCGTGCTGGTCGTGGCGCTCATCGTGCGGCAGCTGGTATGGCGGCGGCGCTGAGGCGCTCGCTGCCATGCGTCCCTCTCACGCCCCGCGTACCTGCGCCGTCAGGCCTTTGAGAAAATTCCGCAGGAACTGATCGCCGCACAGACGAAAATTGCTGTGCTTCGGCTGGCGGAACAGCGCATTGATCTCGCCGCGCGACACGCGGAAACCCACGTTCGCCATCAGCGCCAGAATGTCGTCCTCCTTCAGCTCGAAGGCGACGCGCAGCTTCTTCAGCACGAGGTTGTTGTTGATGCGCGCCTCGACCGGGCGGGGAGGCTGGCTCTCGTCGCGGCCGCGGCGATGAATGATCAGGCCGTCGAGAAAGTGCGCCAGCGCGATGTCCGGCATCTCGACGAAGTCGGGTTCGTCTTCCTTGCGCAGCCAGGGAGCGACCTGTTCGCGGGTGGCATCGAAGCCGGTGAGCTTGAGGATCTCGACCACATGAACCTCGCCGAGGTCGAGCATGTAGCGGATGCTGCGGAGGGTGTCGTTATTGAGCATCGGCCTAGGGTACACCGGCGGATCTGCCGCAGGAACCGAAGCGGAATCCACGCATCATGACGATGCGTGGATCCGCGGCCGGTCAGAACGCCTTCTCGATGCCCAGCAGGATCGACTGGTTGGCATGCGTGCCCGAGTCGAACAACGCCTGGTATTCGGCGCGCAGCGTCAGCCCGCTGTCGAACTGGGCCTGGACGCCGAGGCCCAGCAACGTGTGGTTGCGTGCGGTATCGCCGACGTTTGCCCGATAAAGCGGCCCGGCCAGCAGGTCCGCATAGGACATCTTCGCGTTGCTGGCGCCCTGGAAGTCGCGCTGATACTCCACGCGCACACGCGGCACCAGCGTCCCGAAATCGCGTTTCAGGCGGAACTCCGCACGCAGGCCGAGGGCGCCCGTGGAGGTGCGCACCGTCTGTCCGCGGTAATCGAGGGCATAGGTGGCATCACCACGCTCGGTGTAGCCGTCGAGCTGCGCGCGGGCCACGTCAAGTCGCCCGTAGGGCGTCAGCCGCGTGGTGCCATCGTCGTGCTCGTAGCCGAAGGCCACCGAGGCGAAGGCCTGCCTGCCGTTGCGGCTGCCGGTAACGCGGCCGCCATCCGCCGTGACATAGCGCAGGGCATCGAAGTCCAGCCACTGGTAACCCAAGAGGGTATCGACATACGTGCTGTCGCTCGGCCTAAGGCTCGCGTACAGCGCCATGTTGTAAGCCGTGGTGGTGCTGCGGCTGCCCATCTTGCCGATGTCGCTGGCGTCGTGGCCGTAACCGACGCCGAGGCCCAGGGTGAGCGCGTTGTAGAGGCGTTTGTCCGCTCCCACGCTGACACCCGAGGTGGTGAAGTCGACACCGTTGCTCGCCGTGCCGCGGTCGGTCGCGCCGAAGTTCACGGCACCGCCGGTCCAGAACGACACGTCGTCCGGCGACGCCTGCCCACCGCTCTGGGTCGGCGCCGGGCGCGCGTCGGATTGCAGGAAAGCGGGCGCGTCGGGATCGTTCATGGACTCGGCCACACCCTTGCCCGGACGCTCGCTTTGCACGGCATTGCGTCCGCCGCCGGAGCTGAAGCTCAGACCGTTGCTGAAGCGCGACGACGCGGCGCCGTGCAGCGATTCCAGGCGTTGCTGGAAGTTGCTGATCTGGCCGGTCGCCATGCGACGCGTCGCGTCCACCTGCGCACCGAGGATGCCGGTGACTTCCGGATCGCGTGACGGATCCGGCCGCGCAGTCACCGTGATCGTCACCGTGGCCGGCTGCGAGACGGCATACGCGTTGGACAGCGTGTAGACGAGCTGCGCCTGCCCGGAGAACGCCGCGGCGGCGGCGAAGTCCAGGCGATAGCCCGTGGCCGTCTTGACGATGGTGGCCGCGCCCGACTGCGCGGGTGAGAGCGAGACCACGGCGGCATCGGTGAACGGGCCACCGCGCGCGGCGCCGGTCAGGTCCACCTGCACGGACTGGCCGGCACCGACCGTGGCGGTCAGCGCCACCGCCACCGGTCGCGGCTGCACCGTCACGGTGACCGTAGCGGGCTGCGAGACGCCGAACACGTTGGTGAGCGTATAGGTGAAGCGCTGCGTACCGCTGGCATCCGCCGGAGCGGTATAGGCGATCGTGGTGCCGTTCACCGTGGCGGTTCCCGCCGCCGGTGGCGTGACGAGGGTCACCGCGGTGAACGGACCGCCGCTGGCGCCCTGGGTCGCGTTGACGTTGATCGCCTGACCGGCGACACCCGTCACCGCCTGGTCGGGCACCACGGGTAGCGCACCCGCTTGCACGTTGACCGTCACCGTCGCGGCATGGGAGCGACCGCCCGGACCGATGGCCGTGTAGGTGAAGGTGTCGGTACCGAAGAAGTTGGTCGCCGGTGTGTAGCGCACCGACGTGCCGTCGGCCACGGCGGTGCCGTGAGTCGGCGCCGCGGCAACGGCCACCGACGTGATCACGCCGGTATCGTTCGCCGTCACCGGAATCGTCACCGCCTGGTTGGCCGCCGTGCTGGCCGTATCGGCGACGGCCACGGGCACCGCATCGCCGATGGTGACCGAGTACGCCTGCGTGCCGGCCATGCCATGCGCATCCGTCGCACGCACGGTGAAGCTCACCGCGCCACTGCGCGTCGGCGTACCGGACAGCGCGCCCGCCGGTGAAAGCGTGATGCCCTCGGGCAGCGCGCCCGTGCTCACCGCGAAGGTGTAGGGCGCGGCACCGCCGCTGGCGCTGAGCGAACCGCTATAGGCGGTGCCCACGACACCGCCTGGCAGCGTGGCCGGACTGACGACCACGGTGACGGCCGCGATGGTCAGCGTGTAGTTCCGGCTGAGTGTCGCTGGCGTCAGGCTGCCGTCGGTCACCGTCACGGTGAAGGGGAAGCTGCCGGTCACGGTCGGCGTACCGGACAGCACACCGGACGCCGGATCGAAACTCATGCCCGCCGGCAGCGCACCGGTGAGTGACAGGGTGCGCGGTGCCGAGCCGCCGCTGCTGGTAAATGTGATGCTGTTGCTGACGCCGTAGGTGGCCGTCAGCGCCGGACTGGCGGGCGTCAGCACGAGAGGGTCCGCATCGACGGCCAGCGTCATGTTGACCGTCGCCGTAAACGGGCTGCCCGCACCCGTGCTGCTGTCGGTGACGTGAATAGCCACCGGGAAGTTGCCCGCCTGCGTCGGCGTCCCGCTGAGGGTGCCGTTGTCCGCCAGCGAAAGCCCGGTCGGCAGGTTGCCGGTCACCGTGTAGTGGTAAGGCGCGGTACCGCCCGTCGTCGAGTACGACGTGGTGTAGGCTTGGCCGACGTGCCCCGTGGGCTGGCTGGTCGGGGTAAGCACCAGCGTCGGTCCGCCGGCGGTCACGGTATAGGCGCGCGCGCCATCGAAGCCGTTGCCGTCGGTGGCCGTGACGGTGAAGTTGAACGTACCCGCAGCGGTTGGCGTGCCGCTGAGTACACCGGCCGCGCTCAGGCTCAGCCCGGAGGGCGTGGCACCGGCCGTGACGGCGAACGTGTAGGGTGCCGTGCCGCCCGAAGCGGTCACGGTCTGCGAGTAGGCCGCGCCGACGGTCGGGTTGGGCAACGTGGCCGGTGCGACGACCACGGACGGTGCACCCACCGTGAGCGAATACGCACGCGAGCCGCTGAACGGTGCACCGGCCCCGCTGGAACTGTCGGTGGCGCTGACCGTGAAGTTGAACGTGCCGGCCACCGTGGACGTGCCTGACAGCACGCCGGTCGATGAAAGGGTGATACCGCTGGGCAGGGAGCCGCCCGTGACAGCGAACGCATAGGGCGCGGTTCCGCCACTGGCGGTGACCGTGCTGGAGTAAGCCTGGCCGGCCACCGCGTTGGGCAGGTTGGCTGGGGCGATCGCGATGGTCGGCGCCGCCACCGTGATGGTGTAGGCGCGGCTGCCGGTGAAGCCGCCGTTGTCGGTGGCCGTGACCGTGAAATTGAAGGTGCCCGCCGCCGTCGGTGTGCCGCTGAGAGCGCCGCCGCCGGCGAGGGTCATGCCGGCCGGCAGGGCTCCCGCGGTTATCGCGAAGGTATAGGGCGCGGTGCCGCCCGAAGCGCTGATAGTTTGCGAATAGGCCACACCGACCGTCGGGTTCGGCAAGGTGACCGGAGCGACCGTGATCGTGGGTGCGCTGACGGTGACCGCATAGGTCCGCGTCGTGCTGAAAGGCGCGCCGCTGCCCGTGGAGCTGTCCGTGCTGCTCACGGTGAAGCTGTAGTTGCCGGGCGTCGTCGCGTTGCCGGACACGTTGCCGGTACTGGAGACGCTGATGCCGGGCGGCAGCGTGCCGCCGCTGATCGAATAGGTATACGGCGCGGTACCGCCGGACGTGCCGAGCATCTGGCTGTAGGCCGTCCCGATCACGGGGTTGGGCAGTGTCGCCGGCGTAATCGCCAGGGTCGGGGCGGACACGTTGAAAGCGATGGCACGCGACGCGGTGCGGTTACCGCTGTCGGTCACCGTGAACACAGGGTTGAAGCTGCCGGCCTGGGTCGGCGTGCCAGTGACTACGCCTGCCGAGGAAAGGGTGAGGCCGTTGGGCAGGCTACCGCCGGTCAGGCTCCAGGTGTACGGCGTCGAACCGCCCGACGCGGCCAGCGACTGGCTGTACCCGGTGCCTACCGTCGCGTCGGGCAGGGTGGTCGTCGTGATGGACGGACCCGCCTGCTGCACGGTGACGCTGAAGGGAATGACCGAGTTGTCATCGCCGTCGATGACGGAAAAGCTGTCGGTGGTCGAGCTGTCGCCGTTGTTCGTGTAGTAGACCAGGCCGGTGGAGTTGTTGTTACGGCTGTCGTTCACCCCATGCTGCGGGGGAGACTGGTAACCATTGATGCCGCTGGTCGTGCAGTTGCTCAAGTCCGTGACGACCGTGCCGCCGGAGGCCACGGTGATCGACTGCGACGGGCAGTTCGAGGCATGGGCGACGCTTGCCAGCAAGAGCAGGCACACGCCAACCAGCCAGGTCGACATGCGCGAACGGGCACGAGCCGGCGCGGCCGCGTGGCGGCCGCCGAAGAATAACGATGTCATGTGAACCCCTGAATCCCGCTGAAGCAGTCGCCTGCGAGCGCATTATGCGCAGCCGTTCGACCCCACCAGTGTGTCTAATCGGCAACGTTGACGTGAACTTGAATCCAACTACTTGTTTGCAGTCTTTCCATCGACCACAGTCCATGGACGCAGCCGCCGACTGACGCGGCCGAACGCAGGGGACATCGGATGAGTAACTATTTCCTCGGGCAGATCATGCTCGCGGGGTTCAGCTTCGCACCCAGGGGTTTCGCGGCATGCAACGGCCAGTTGATGCCAGTGCAGCAGAACCAGGCGTTGTTCTCGCTGCTTGGCGTGCACTACGGTGGTGACGGCCGGAACACGTTTGGCTTGCCCGACCTTCGCGGCCGCTCACCGGTCGGTTCCGGGCCTTCGGTCGATGCCAACTGGCAACCGCCGGCGTATACCGTGGGTGCCGCGGCCGGTCTGGAGAATGTCACCCTCCTGCAGGGTCAGATGCCGATCCATACGCATCCATTGAATGCCACCACCGCAGCGGGCACCGTGAAACTGCCCACGAACGCGTTGTACGGCAACTCCGGGGCGGAAAATTTCTACGCTAACCCGGCACACCCGACGCCGTTGATCGGGTCGACCATCGGGATGGCCGGGGGCGATCAGCCGCACCCGAACCTGCAGCCGTTCAGCGTGGTCGGCTTCAACATCGCCATGACCGGCATCTTCCCGTCACGCGGCTGACGCAGAACCAGGAGATCGACCATGTCCGAGTGTTATGTCGGTGAAATTCGCATGTTCGGCTTCAGCCGTGTTCCGGATGGGTGGCTCGCCTGCGACGGCAGCCTGGTCGCGATCAACCAGTACGAGACGCTCTATGTGCTGCTCGGCACTACCTATGGCGGTGATGGGGTCAACACGTTCGGTCTTCCGGACATGCGCGGCCGCTTGCCGGTCGGGCAGGGACAAGGGCCTGGGCTGGGCAGCTACGTGTGGGGCCAGAAGGCCGGCACCGAAACGGTGACCTTGTCGACGCCACAACTGCCCATGCACAACCACACCTGCATCGCGACCACCGACACGGGTACCAGTGCTTCGCCCGGTTCCAGTGCCGTGCTGGGTGGTATCGCACCGGACACGATGTACACGCCGAGTATCGCCGGCCTGACCGGCTATCCGCTGGCAACGGCCGCCGTGAGCAACCAGGGCGGCTCGCAGCCGCACGACAACCTCATGCCGACGTTGAGCATACCGTTCTATATCGCATACATCGGCGTCTATCCCACTCCCCCTTGATCCCTCGCAGGCGACTACGACATGACCGAACCTTACTTCGGCGAAATTCAGGTTTTCGCTTTCGACTTCGCCCCGGTCGACTGGGCATTCTGTAACGGTGCGACGTTGCCGATGACGCAGTACATGGCATTGTATTCCTTGCTGGGGATCACTTACGGCGGCAACGGTTCGACGACCTTCATGTTGCCCAACCTCACGTCGCGTGCGCCCGGCGGCACCGGTGCCGGGCCCGGACTGACGCCGCGGTCGGCGGGCAATGCGTACGGTGAATTCCAGCATGCGTTGACTGTGCAGGAGATGCCCTCGCACGGGCACAGCGCGACGGTTTACGTCCAGCGTGATCAGACCAAGCGGACATCGGTTCCGGCAGCAGGCAGCGCCGTGGTGTCACCCAGTACCACGGCACCGTTCGTTCCGGCCGGGGTACCGTCCACCTCGCTTTATCCGATGGCGCTCCAGCCGGCGGGTTCCGGCTTGCCGCATGAAAACCGGCAGCCGTTCCTGGCACTGAATTTCTGTATCGCGCTACAGGGCGTGTACCCCGATTTCAACTGATGGTCCTGCCCGGCTTTCCTGCCGCCGGCTCCGGCAGCGATGCGCTGGCGGAAGCCCTGGCCGTCGCCGGCGTGCGTTTGCGCACCGGCCGCGAATGCGATCTGCCCTTCCTTCGCATGCTCTACCGCCAGACGCGCGACGACGAACTGGCCGTTACCGGCTGGCCGGAAGCCACCCGTGCCACCTTTGCCGACCAGCAGTTCGGCATGCAGCACATTCACTTCGTCAGTCACTTTCCCCACGCGCACTTCTTCGTGCTTCAACGTAAGGGTCGTGACATCGGTCGCTACTACCTGGACGTGACCGGGGAGGCGTGGCACGTGGTCGATATCGCACTCGTGTCGGACGCGCGCGGGCAGGGTATCGGCACGGCGCTCTTGCGGGCGACGCGTGCTCTCGCTCCCGCCGTTACCCTGAGCGTGGCCGTAAACAATCCCGCCGCCATGCGGCTGTACACGCGCCTGGGATTCGTCGACGAAGGCGCGGCCGGCGGCATGCACCGGCGCATGCGCGCTAGTTGAAGACGGCCTGGTAGACGAAGCCGTCGCGATCGCGCGCGACGGGCACGAGGAAGATACCGAATTCGCCCAGTTGCGGATGGCGCATCGTGTAGGTGCGCTGGGCGAAAAGAATGGCCGCCGTGTTGTGGAACAGCAGTGAGAACGCCTGGCGGAACGAGGACGCCGAAGCCAGCGGTTGCACCTGCATCAGCACGAACGGCGCGTTGCCGTCCCCGGTGTCGACGTCGGCCTCGAAGGTCTCGTTCACATGGCCGGCGAAGTGGTGGATCTCGAAGAACTGCATGGGTGCCCTCCCGGTGACCTGCGTGGCAGGTCGGTTGCGATGGGGGGAGCATCGCGCACATGGTGCGTTCCTACAAACTGCGAGCACCGCGCGCGGGGCGCGCTCCTACACCATCGTGTAAGAGCGCGCCCCGCGCGCGAATGGACCCACAGGATCGCCGCGACTTACTGCGGCAGCCCCAGGTCGTCGATCATCGCCTTGAGGAAGCGCGCCGCTTCGCCGCCGGTGGCGGCGCGGTGGTCGAAGGTCAGCGAGAGCGGCATGCGGCGATGCACTTCGATACCGCCCATCACGGCGACCACATCGTGGCTCAGCTTGCCCGCACCGATGATCGCAACGGTCGGCGGCACCACCACCGGCGTAGCGTAACGACCGGCAAACATGCCGAAATTGGACAGGCTGATGGTGTAGCCGGAGAGTTCCGATGCCGGGATGCTGCGATCCTCGACCGACGAACGCAGTCGCTTGATCGCGGCGCGGACACCGGCACCGTCGAGCACGTCGGCGTTACGCAGCGCGGGCACGAACAGGCCGTCTTCGGTGTCCACGGCGATGCCGATGTCCACGTGCGGATGCAGCGTGCGGGTCAGGTCCTTGCCGTTGAACCAGGCGTTGAGCGCCGGCACGGCCTTGCAGGCCACGACGATGGCGCGGATCAGACGCGCGGTGATGTCCTGCTTGCCGATCCAGGCATGCAGATCGGCATCGTCGACGATCGTGGTCGGGACGACCTGGGCATGCGCATCGGCCATGACGCGTGCCATGTTGCGGCGGACACCCTTGAGCTGTTCCGGCTGGCCCATCGCGTCCTTGCCCGGAGGCGCCGTGCGCACGGCCTTGCCCGCGAGCGACACCGGCGTACGCGAAGGGGCGGTACCCGGCTCGGGCAACGTGGGTGCCAGGTGCTGGGCCGAGGCGGGGCGCGTGGGTGCGGCAGGCTGCGAGCCGGATGCCCCGAGCGCGGCGCCCCCGTTGGCGGCGGCGTTCTTCACGTCGGCCATGGTGATCACGCCACCGGCGCCCGTGGGCGACACGCGGGTGAGGTCGATCTTCATCTTCTTCGCCAGCGCGCGCACGGCCGGTACGGCCTTGACGCCACCGGCGCTCGAGACCTGCTCGGTGTGCACGGCGTTGCCGCTGACCATGGCGCCGACGACGGTGCCTTCGTCTTCGCGCTGTGCCGGGGCCTTGCCATCGGATTCGATCTCGCCACCGTCGTCGGAGGCGACGACCTTGGACGCGTCATCCGGTGCCGGGCTGCCGACGCTCTTCTTCGGGCCGTGGTGGTGACCCGTGGATTCGGCTTCGGCACGCTGGCGGGCGTTGGGATCGATTTCGAAGTCGGCCAGCGACGCGCCGGTTTCGATGATGTCACCCACGCCGCCGTGCAGCTTCTTCACAGTGCCGGAGAAGGGCGACGGCACGTCGACGACGGCCTTCGCGGTTTCCATCGACACCAGCGGGGCGTCGAGCTTGATGGTGTCGCCTTCCTTGACGTGCCACTCGACGACGGTCGCGTCGGGCAGGCCTTCGCCGAGGTCCGGCAGGTAAAAGGTCTTGATGTCGGCCATGTCTATCGTTTCCTCAGGAGGCGGCGAGCGTGCGCTGGGCGGCTTCGACGATGCGTTCGACGCTGGGCAGGTACTTCATTTCCAGGCGGAACAGCGGGATGTGGGTATCGAAGCCGGTGACGCGTTCGACCGGCGCGAGCAGGCTGTACAGGCATTCCTCGGACAGACGGGCGGCGATCTCCGCACCGAAACCGGCCGTCTTCGGAGCCTCGTGCACGATGACGCAGCGGCCGGTCCTGCCGACCGACTCGGCAATCGTGTCGAAGTCCAGCGGGGTCAGCGTGGCGACGTCGATGACTTCGGCGCTGATGCCCTGCTGCGCGAGTTCGTCGGCGGCCTCGAGGCATTCCTTGACCTGCGCGCCCCAGGTGACCAGCGTGACGTCGGTGCCGTCACGCAGCACGAAGCACACGTCGAGCGGCAGCGCTTCGCCGTCATCGGGCACTTCTTCCTTGTACTGGCGATAGATGCGCTTGGGCTCGAAGAAGATCACCGGATCCGGATCGCGGATGGCGGCGAGCAGCAGGCCGTAGGCACGCGCGGGGGACGACGGCATGACTACGCGCAGGCCCGGGATGTTGGTGAACAGGTGCTCGTTGGCCTCGGAGTGATGCTCCGGCGCACGAATGCCGCCGCCCCAGGGGGCGCGCCACACGGCCGGCACGGTCATGCGACCGCGGGTGCGGTTGCGCATGCGCGCGGCGTGGCAGGCGATGTGCTCCATCATCGGGTAGATGAAGCCTTCGAACTGCGCCTCGGCGACCGGCTTCATGCCCTGCACGGCCAGGCCGATGGTCAGGCCGGCGATGGTGCCTTCGTCCAGCGGCGTGTCGATGACGCGCTCTTCGCCGAACTGTTCCTGCAGGCCCTGGGTGGCGCGGAACACGCCGCCGTTGACGCCGACGTCCTCACCGAGCACCACGACGCTTTCGTCGTTGCGCATTTCGTAGGCGAGCGCCTGGGTCACTGCTTCGATCAGAGTGATTTGTGCCATGGGAAGAGATCCTTACGACTTGCGATCGAGGGAAGCGACGTAGTCACGCTGCGCTTCGAGGTCGGCCGGGACTTCGGCGTACAGATAGTCGAACATCGCCGTTGCCGGCTGGTTCTTCGTCTCCAGGTACGCGTTGACCTCGTTGTCCATCCAGTCATCGCACTCGGCCTTCCAGGCCTCTTCCTTCGCGTCGTCCCACTTGCCCTTGGCTTCGAGCCACTTGCGCAGGCGCGGCACGGGGTCGCGCTCCCAGGCGTCCTTCACTTCCTGCTCGCCTCGGTAGCGACGGGCGTCGTCGGCGGTGGTGTGGTCGCCGAGGCGGTAGGTCACCGCTTCGATCACGCTGCCACCCTGGCCGGAACGGGCGCGCTCGAGCGCGTCTTCCATCGCCTTGCGCACGGCGATGATGTCGTTGCCGTCCACCTGGATGCAGAACAGGCCGGCCGCGATGCCCTTCTGGGCCAGCGTGCCGGAACCGCTCTGGATGCGGCGCGGGACCGAGATGGCCCACTGGTTGTTCACGATGACGGCGACCAGCGGCAGGTTCTGCGCACCGGTGACGTTGATCGCGCCGTAGAAGTCGCCCTTGGACGAACCGCCGTCACCGATCGTGCAGACCGCCACGCGCGGTTCCTTGCGGATCTTGAAGGCGAGCGCCGAACCGGCGGCGTGCAGGCACTGCGTACCGATCGGCACGCACCAGGCGAAGTCGTGCGCGGGGGCATCGGCGAAGTCGTTGCCACGCTCGTCGCCACCCCAGTAGGTGTAGACCTCGCGCGGCTTGACGCCGCGATACAGCTGCGCGCCGTATTCGCGGTAGGACACCGCGAGGGAGTCTTCGCGGCGCATGGCGCTGCCGATACCGACGTGCGCGGCCTCGTGACCGAGGCACGACGCGTAGGTACCGAGCTTGCCGGTGCGCTGCAGCGCGATCGACTTGGCGTCGAAGACGCGTGTGGAGACCATCAGCTTGTAGAGCTCGACCATATGGTCGAGATCCTTTGCGAATTCAGGGAGTTCCTTACCGGTTTCCTTGCCATCCTGGTCAAGGTACTGCAGGTATTCGATTTCGAACTTGGCGGCGACGGACACGACTCGCTCCCAGGGGAAGGTTAGAAACGACACGCACGAGTGGGGAAGCGGACGGCCCATCCAGCGGGGCACGAGCGGCTTTTCGATCATTGCGAGCCGGACTAGATATCAGGGGTATTATCACCCGGCAAGGCACGGCGCAGCATGAGACCGGCCGTCGCAGCCCCGGAATGGCGGCGCGGCGCGGGTTTCAGGGCTTCCAAACCCCTTTTTGCGAATCGACTCACCCATGACCAATCCTCAGCGCGACCTCGAACCGGGCATCCGCACCGACCTCGACGGGCGCCTCACGTATGGCGACTACCTGCGACTGGACAAGGTGCTGTCCGCGCAGGAGCCCCGCAGCAATCCGCCCCAGCATGACGAGATGCTCTTCATCATCCAGCACCAGACCTCGGAGCTCTGGCTGAAACTGCTGATCCACGAGCTGGACGCGGCGCTGGTGCATCTCCGCATGGACGACGTCGACCGCGCGTTGAAAATCCTTGCCCGTGTCAAACATATCCAGCACCAGCTCTACGAGCAGTGGGGCGTGCTCGAGACACTGACCCCCACGGAGTATCTGCAGTTCCGCGACGTGCTCGGTCCGTCCTCCGGATTCCAGTCGCTGCAGTACCGCATCGTCGAATTCGTGCTGGGCAACAAACACGCCGACATGCTGCGCGTGTTCGAGCACGATCCGCTTGCCCACGAGCGCCTCAGGGCCACTTTCGAAGCACCCGGGCTTTACGACGAATACCTGCGGTTCCTCGCACGCCGCGGGCACGCGGTGCCGTCGAGCGTGCTGCAACGCGATACCAGCCAGCCGTGGCAGCGCGAACCCGCCTTGCTGCCGGTCTTCAAGCGCATCTACGAAAACACCGCCAGCCACTGGCCTGAGTACCATCTCAGTGAGCAACTCGTGGATATCGAGGAATCGTTCCAGCTCTGGCGCTTCCGCCACATGAAAACCGTGGAGCGCATCATCGGCTTCCGCTCCGGCACCGGCGGTTCCTCCGGCGTGGCTTTCCTGCGCAAGGCGCTCGAGCAGAGCTTCTTCCCCGAGCTGATCGAAGTACGCACCATCCTGGGCACCTGACATTTGACGTTCCCGCCCGGTCCAGCTAAACACCCTTGATCGATCGACCGATCCATCGCCAAGGGAAGCCATGACACCGACCGCCCCAAGCCAGACACGGCCCGTGCCCGACTATCCGCAGACCCTGGGGCATCCGCGCCCCTTGTGGATGCTGTTCATGACCGAGTTCTGGGAGCGCTTCGCTTTCTACGGCATGCGCTGGGCGCTGACGCTGTACATCGTGGCCGAATTCTTCAAGGGCGATGCATCGGGGCAGGGCTACGCCAGCCGCACCTACGGCGCGTACCTCGCGCTGGTCTACGCGTCGGCCATCTTCGGCGGCTGGGTCGCCGACCGCATCCTCGGTTACCAGCGTTCGATCCTCGTCGGCGCCGCGGTGATGGGCGCGGGCCTGTTCATGGTGATGGTGCCGAACCAGCAGGTGTTCCTCGCCGGTCTGGCCACGGTGATCGTGGGCAACGGTCTGTTCAAGCCGAACATTTCTTCGCTGGTCGGCCAGATCTACCCGCAGGGCGATGACCGCCGCGATCGCGGCTTCACCATCTTCTACATGGGCATCAACATGGGCGGCTTCCTCGCCCCGCTGATCACCGGCTGGATCGCCTCGGTGATGAGCAACACGCCGTTGCAGGACAACTACCGCGCCGTTTTCGCCTCCACCGGCGTCGGCATGGTGATCTGCTTCATCTGGTTCCTCATCGGCAAGAAACAGCTCAAGGGCGTCGGCGTGCCGCCGCCGGAGCGCCACGAGGGCAAGAGCCTGATCGCAGTGATCGTCGGCATCCTCGTCGCCATTCCGCTGGTCTACCTGCTGATGGCCAAGGCGGGAGCGATCTTCATCGCGTGGCTGCTCGGCGTGCTCTTCATCGGCGTGGCCGCGATGCTGGTCGTCGAGGCCGTCCGGCACGACCGCATCCAGATCCACCGCGTCATCGCCATGCTCCTGCTGTTCGCCTTCAACGTGCTGTTCTGGATGTTCTTCGAACAGGCCGGCAGCTCGTTCAACTTCCTCGCGCAGAATATCGTCGATCGTCACATGTTCGGCGGCTGGGAATTTCCCACCGGCTGGTTCCAGTCGGTGAACTCGGCGGCGATCCTGGTCTTTGCGCCCATCGTGGCGCTGGCCTGGGGCTGGTCGGCACGGCACCGCAAGGAACCGTCGATCCCGCGCAAGTTCGGCCTCGGCCTCATGTTCAACGCACTGGGTTTCCTGGTGTTGATGTACGCGCTGAGCGCGCTCGTCGGCACGGACAACCTGATCCCGTTCTGGCCGCTGGCGCTGTGCTACGTCATGCAGACCATCGGCGAGCTGTGCCTGTCACCGATCGGCCTGTCGATGGTGACCAAGCTGGCGCCGCTGCGCGTGGTCGGCCTGGCGATGGGTGGGTGGTTCCTGTCCACGGCGATCGGCAACAACCTGTCCGGTCTGCTGGCGGGTCATATCAGCGGCGAAACAGGAATGACCGTGGGTTCCGCGCTGAGCGGGTTCACCTTCAGCTTCGAGCTCTTGATCGGCGCGGGCATCGTGTTGTTCGTGATCGCGCCGCTGATCAACCGGTTGATGCACGGGGTGAAATGACGCGGCGCGCCGCTTCACGGCGCCTCGTGTCACTGTAGGAGCGCGCCTTGCGCGCGATTCGGTAATGCCCCCACCTCGCATCACCGAATCGCGCGCGGGGCGCGCTCCTACGTAAGCGGTCGCGGTGTGGTTTTACCGCGCCGTGTCGAGAAGCTTGTCCAGAATGCTGTTGAGCTGGGCCCTCTCGCCCTCGTCCAGCTTCGCGAGCAACTCCCGCTCATGCGCCCGCGCCATCGGCGCGACCTCGTCATGAATCGCCCATCCGGCCTCGGACAGCTGCAGCACCGACCGGCGCTTGTCCCCGTCATGGGTGCCCCGATCCACGCGCCCCTTCTCGACCAGCCGCGCCACGGCCCGGCTTACGGCGACCTTGTCCATGGCCGTCCGCTCGACCACCTCCCGCGCCGAAATCTCGGGGAACCGGGCCAGAATCGTCATCACGCGCCATTCGGTCATGCTGAGCTGGAACCGGTCCTCGTACTCCGCGGCGATCGACTGGCTCACCGTGTTCGACAGGATCGACAGGCGGTAGGGCAGGAAGTGCTCCAGTTCCAGCGGGGCATGGGCGGGCACGGGTTCAAAGGTCATTGCTGCGCTGGTCCTTGCAAATGGTTACAAGTGAAACTATAAGGTGCGAGTCGACGGCGTAAGCCGTGCCCAAGCCAGGAGTATCGCCCATGAGCGCCCAGCCCAATATCGGTATGGAAGTCACCACCTTCGAAAACCCGCAGGGTGTCGATGGCTTCGAGTTCGTCGAGTTCGCCGCGCCCGACAGCGCGCTGCTGCACACGCTGTTTCCGAAGCTTGGCTTCACGGCCGTGGCGAAGCACAAGACCAAGGCTATCACCCTGTATCGCCAGGGCGACTGCAATTTCCTGGTGAACGAAGAGCCGGGCTCCTTCGCGTCCGATTTCGCGGCCGCGCATGGTCCGAGCGCTTGCGGCTTCGCGATCCGTTTCAACCGTCCGGCGACCGACGTGCAGGCCACCGCGCTGTCGAACGGCGCTGAGAAGGTCGCGGACAAAGCCGACACGCTGGCGCTGAATGTCCCGACGATCCAGGGCATCGGTGGCTGCGCGCTGTATCTCATCGATACCTATGCCGCCAAGGGCGATGTGTTCGATTCGGAGTTCGAGTGGATTCCGGGCGTCGACCGGCACCCGAAGGGTTTCGGCCTCACCTTCATCGATCATCTGACCCACAACCTGCACTTCGGCAACATGCAGAAGTGGTCGGATTACTACGAGCGCCTGTTCAACTTCCGCGAAATCCGCTATTTCGACATCAAGGGCGCCAAGACCGGCCTGGTGTCGAAGGCGATGACCGCGCCGGACGGCATGGTCCGTATCCCGCTCAACGAGTCGTCGGACGAAAAGTCGCAGATCAACGAGTACATCCGCGAATACAACGGCGAAGGCATCCAGCACATCGCGCTGTTCACCGATAACATCTATGAGTCGGTGGAAGCGATGCGTGCGCAGGGCGTTGCCTTCCTCGAGACGCCGGACACGTATTACGAAGTGATCGACATCCGCGTGCCCGACCACGGTGAAGACATCCCGCGCCTGCAGAAGAACAAGCTGCTGATCGACGCCGACGACGAGACCAAGAAGAAGCTGCTGCTGCAGATCTTCACCCAGAACAACATCGGGCCGATCTTTTTCGAGATCATCCAGCGCAAGGGCAACGAAGGCTTCGGCAACGGCAACTTCAAGGCGCTGTTCGAGTCCATCGAGCGCGACCAGATGCGTCGCGGCGTACTCTAAGATCACCGTCGACACGTAGGAGCGCGCCTCGCGCGCGACAGGACCCCGATGAGCCACATCGAAGACACCCGCGCCTACCAGACCGGCTTCGGCAACGAGTTCGCCACCGAAGCGGTCGCTGGCGTGCTGCCGACCGGACAGAACTCGCCGCAACAGGTCGCTCACGGCCTGTACGCCGAGCAGTTGTCCGGCAGCGCGTTCACCGCGCCGCGTCACCGCAACCGGCGCAGCTGGCTGTACCGGATCCGTCCCGCCGCGCAGCACTCGCCGTTCTCGGCGCTGGGCCACGAGACCTTCCATAACCGTTTCCAGGAAGCGCCGGCCACACCCAACCAGATGCGTTGGGATCCGTTGCCGATGCCGTCCACCCCGACGGATTTCCTCGACGGTCTGGTCACCATGGGTGGCAACGGCGGCGCGGAAGAGCAGGCGGGTATCGGCATCCACCTTTACTGCGCCAATCGCTCGATGGAAGGGCGTTACTTCTACGATGCCGATGGCGAGCTGCTGATCGTGCCGCAACAGGGCCGGTTGCGCATTCGCACCGAGCTGGGCGTGCTCGACGTCGCCCCGCTCGAGATCGCGGTGGTTCCGCGTGGCGTGCGTTTCCTGGTCGAGCTGCCGGACGGCGAAGTGCGTGGCTACGTCGCCGAGAACTTCGGGGCGCAGCTGCACCTTCCCGACCTCGGTCCGATCGGCGCGAACGGACTTGCCCACCCGCGTGACTTCCTTACGCCAGTGGCGTCCTACGAGGATCTCGACGGTGATTTTGCACTGATCGCGAAGTTTCAGGGCGCGCTGTGGTCGGCCACCATCGACCACTCGCCGCTCGACGTGGTCGCGTGGCATGGCAACTACGCGCCCTACAAATACGACTTGCGCCGCTTCAACACGATCGGCTCGATCGCCGTGGATCACCCGGATCCGTCGATCTTCACAGTGCTGACCTCGGCCAGCGACACGCCGGGCACGGCGAACATGGATTTCGTGATCTTTCCGCCGCGCTGGCTGGTGGCCGAGCACACGTTCCGCCCGCCGTACTTCCATCGCAACGTGGCCAGCGAGTTCATGGGCCTGATCGACGGCGCGTACGACGCGAAGGCCGGTGGTTTCGTGCCGGGTGGTTCGAGCCTGCACAACTGCATGAGCGGCCACGGCCCGGACGCGGCGAGTTTCGAGAAGGCCTCGAGCGCCGATGTCTCGCGTCCCGACCACATCACGGGCACGATGGCCTTCATGTTCGAGACCCGCAAGGTCATCCGCCCCACCCGCCAGGCGCTGGCATCCAAAGCGCTGCAGGGCGACTATTACGAATGCTGGCGCGGTCTGAAGAAACACTTCACGCCGCCGACGGTCTGATCGCAAAGGACATCCATGAAACTCGCTTCTCTGAAGGAAGGCGGCCGTGACGGCACGCTGGTCGTCGTCAGTCGTGACCTCACCCGCGCCGTGAAAGCGGCGGGCATCGCGCCGACGTTGCAGGCCGCGCTCGACGACTGGAGTGCCATCGCGCCGCGTCTCAATGCTTTGTCGGAAGATCTCAACGAGGGCGGGGCGACCGGTGCTTTCGATCTCGACGTGACGAAGCTCGCCGCGCCGCTGCCGCGCGCCTATGAGTTCGTCGACGGCAGTGCCTATCTGCCTCACGTCGAGCGCGTCCGCCGTGCCCGTGGCGCGGAAGTACCCGCCTCGTTCTACACCGATCCGCTGATGTATCAGGCGACCAGCGCCGGTTTTCTTGGGCCCCGCGATCCGGTCGTCGTGCCCAGCGAGGACTTCGGCATTGACCTTGAGGCCGAAGTGCTGGTCGTCACCGATGACGTGCCGATGGGCGTGACACCCGCACAGGCGGCTGGCCACATTCAGCTGATCGGACTGGTCAACGACGTTTCGTTGCGTGGCCTGATTCCCGGCGAGCTGGCGAAGGGCTTCGGCTTTCTGCAGTCCAAGCCGCGTTCCGCGCTGTCGCCAGTGTTCGTCACGCCCGACGAGCTGGGCGACGTGTGGAAAGACGAGAAGCTGCACCTGCCGATGCGGACGTGGATCAACGGCCAATGGTTTGGTGAGGCCGAGTGCGGTGTCGATATGCAGTTCGACTTCTCTCAGCTCGTTGCTCATGTGGCAAAGACGCGCCCGTTGACCGCCGGCACGCTGGTGGGCTCGGGCACGATTGCGAATGAGGATACGGGCAAGGGGGCTTCGTGCCTCGCCGAGCAGCGTACGGTTGAGACGTTGCGTGACGGCAAGCCGACGACGCCGTTTCTTTCCTTCGGCGATACCGTGAAGATCGACATCACGGATGAGAAGGGTGTGAGCATTTTCGGCTCGATCGAACAGCGCATTCAAAAATACTGACGGCCCCGCATCCGGGCGACTCATGCGTGCGTATCTATTGGTACCCCAATCACGGGGACAGAGGATCCGCCATGAAAAGTCGCATGCTTGCTCGCACGCTTCACGTCGCGTTTGCCCTCACGGCCGTTTGCGGCGTGATCAATGTTGCTTTCGCCGACGACGCCATGGGGGCGCAGAAGACGGTCATGGTCGGTGGCGCCGCGATGTATCCGACGAAGAACATCGTCCAGAACGCCGTCAACTCGAAAGACCACACCACGCTGGTTGCTGCCGTGAAGGCTGCCGGGCTCGTCGATACGCTGTCGGGACCGGGTCCCTTCACTGTGTTCGCCCCAACCAACGAAGCGTTCAATGCGCTACCGGCCGGTACGGTCGATACGTTGGTCAAGCCCGAGAACAAGGCGACGCTGACCAAGATTCTTACCTATCACGTGGTATCGGGTCGCTACACCGCGTCCGACCTTATGGCACTGATTGCCAAGGGTAATGGCAAGGCGAGCCTGACCACGGTTCAGGGCGAGCCGCTGACGGTGATGCAGTCTGGCAAGACACTCGAAGTGACCGACGCCAAGGGCGGTGTTGCGCACGTGACCATTGGCGACGTGCTGCAATCGAACGGCGTGATCCACGTTGTCGACAAGGTTCTGATGCCGTAAGTCAGGTATGAAAAAGCCCCGCACGTTTCCGTGCGGGGCTTACTTTTAGAGCATCGCGCGCGGAGCGCGCTTCTACAGAAAGACCCCTCCGCTCACCGCCGGCACGCTGGTCGGCTCAAGCACCATCGCCAACGAACACACCGGTAAGGGCGCGTCCTGCCTGGCCGAGCAGTACATGGTCGAAACCTTCCGCGACGGTAAGCGGGCGACGCCGTTCCTGTCCTCTGGCCATACGGTGAAAATCGAGGTCACCGACAAGCGTGGCGTATCGATCTTCAGTTTGATCGAGCAAGTGGTCCAGAAAGCATAATCGCTCGATCACTCGCTGTGCGCGAAGGAAGTACTGTTCCCTGATGACAGGAGAACATGCCTAGCTCCGAAGCAGGGAATTCCTACAGCAGAAGTAAGCTTGGCGCGGTACCGTGTGCCGATCCTTTCATTGGATCAAGTCATGAAGACGGTGTGCTGGATCGTCGGATGTGCCGCGTTCGCACTGGTCATTGTGTTTTGCGGACCGACAAGGCCGGAGGACGGCGAGCGTGATGATGCGATCGCCGACGCCCTCTCGCTTACCAGGAAACGCGTCGACGGAGAGCCGCGCGCTTACGACCCGCCTCCGCAGCAAAGGGATGAGCTCGCTCATGCTCTGTCTTTGAGGCCCGGCGAAAGTGGAATTCGAGCTACGAGGGGGCGCGGTGTTCGGTGTTACCACAATTGTCCGCCGCCGGTAGGTAGCGTGACCGCGTCGCCTCAGGTCGTGAGCGTGCCGGTCGGCGCCCTCGGCAATGTGACTGTTCACTGGCGATGGGATCAATCTTCCACGCAGGAGGTTAGCCAGCACGGCTGCCTCTGGGTGAGCGTAGGCAAGGAGAGCGAGGCGCATCTCGTGGATTGCGGTGCTCCGGGCCGTAATCACGAAACAAGCGTGCGGTGGGTCGGAATGGACACCTACGTTTTTCGCGTCGCACCGGGCAATCCAAAAGGACCGTTCACCAAGCCACTTGCGGGACTGTTCCAGCTTGCGCAGACGCTTGTCATAGGCGTATCCCAACGCTACGAATGAAGAAGCCCCGCACGTTGTCGTGCGGGGCTTCTCTTTAAAAGCATCGCGCGCAAGGCGCGCTCCTACAGGGGGAGCGCGCTTGCGCGGGTGCTTTTATTTCGCGGCCATCAGCGCCTTGGTCATATCGAGCATGCGGTTCGAGAAGCCCCACTCGTTGTCGTACCACGAGAGGACCTTGACCAGGGTGCCTTCCATCACGCGCGTCTGCGTCGAATCGTAAATGGACGAGTGCGGGTTGTGGTTGAAGTCGATCGACACCAGCGGCGCGGTATTGACGGCCAGGATGCCCTTGAGAGCGCCGTTGGCGGCTTCGTTGATGGCGGCGTCGATCTCTTCCTTGGTCGTCGCGCGGGCGGCGGTGAAGGTGAGGTCGACCACGGACACGTTGATCGTCGGCACGCGCATGGCGAAACCGTCGAGCTTGCCGTTGAGCTCCGGCAGGACCAGGCCGACCGCGGCGGCGGCGCCGGTCTTGGTCGGAATCTGGCTGTGCGTGGCGCTACGGGCGCGGCGCAGGTCCGAGTGGTAGACGTCGGTCAGCACCTGATCGTTGGTGTACGCGTGGATCGTGGTCATCAGGCCGTGCACGATGCCGATCTTCGAGTGCAGCACCTTGGCCAGCGGCGCGAGGCAGTTGGTGGTGCAGGACGCGTTGGAGATGACTTCGAGCTTCGAGGTCAGCTTGTCGTCGTTGACGCCCATGACGAAGGTGCCGTCCACGTCCTTGTCGCCCGGGGCCGAGATGATGACCTTCTTGGCGCCGCCGGCGATATGGGCGCTGGCCTTGGCCTTGGAGGTGAAGAAGCCGGTGGACTCCAGCACCACGTCCACGCCGTGCTCGCCCCAGGGGAGCTTGGCCGGATCGCGCTCGGCAAAGACCTTGATGCGGTCGCCGTTGACGATCAGGTCGCCGTTGTCGACCGAGACCTCACCCGGGAAACGGCCGTGAGCCGTGTCGTACTGGGTGAGGTGGGCGTTGGTTTCCGCGTTGCCGAGATCGTTGATCGCGACGATCTGGATGTCCTGGCCGTTCTTCTTCGACTCATAGAGCGAGCGCAGGATGTTGCGACCGATGCGACCGTAACCGTTGATGGCGACCTTGATGGTCATGTGCAGCCTCCGGGTGGGATTTGCTAACGAGGTAAGGGCAGGTGCGTAAACCTCCATGGTAGCGGAACGTCGCAGGGGCCTGCTTGCTGCACCGCCGCGATCTGTCATCCGAGTCTCAGTCCGGCTGTGGCACACTTGCCCGTTCGCCCCGTCCGGAATCGTTTACAGGCTCATGAACGCCGTTCTCAAGCGCCGCACCATTGCCGCCCTGCTGGCCCTCGCCGTACCCGCCTTCGCCACCACCGTTCAGGCCTGGGGCGACATCGGCCACCGTATCGTCGCCGAGCTGGCCTTCCGCCAGCTGGACCCCTCGGCCAAAGCCGAAGTGGAGCGCCTGCTCAAGGCCGACGGGGACGATTCCCTGCCCGACGTCGCCAGCTGGCCGGACCGCCTGCGCGACAACCCGGAGACGAAGGAGCTGGGCAAGGCCACCGGCCCCCTGCATTACATGGACTTCGTCGACGGTAAGTGCCACTACGTGCCGGCCCGGCAGTGCGCCGGTGGCAAGTGCGTGGTGGGCGGCCTCGAGAAGTACGTCGCCATCCTGGGCGACCGCCACAAGTCCAACGCCGAGCGGGCCGAAGCGCTGAAGTTCGTGGTCCACTTCGTGGGCGACGTGCACCAGCCGCTGCATGCCGGCAACCACGACGACAAGGGCGGCAACGACTACCAGGTCCAGTTCGACGGCAAGGGCACCAACCTACACAGCGTGTGGGACTCGAAAATGCTCTACACCCGCGACCTCAAGTGGCAGGCCTACGCCGACCGTCTGGCCGCCGAAGGCCAGGTCACGCTCCCGAAGCCCCAGGCGCCGCTGGATAACCCGTACGCCCAGTGGGCCGAGGAATCCTGCGAGATCGTGGCGAAGCACGGCTTCTATCCGGACTCGCACAAGGTCGACGACGCCTACGTCGCCAGAAACCTCCCGGTCGCCGAGACCCGCCTGCGTGAAGCGGGCAAGCGTCTCGCCGACCTGCTCAACAAGACGCTGGACTGATCCGCGCCCCGAATTCGCATTCGAAGACAAGGTAGACACAGATGACCGATATCCAGGTTCGCCGTACCAAGATCGTCGCCACCCTCGGACCCGCCACCGACGTGCCGGGCATGCTTGAGAAAATTCTGGAGGAGGGCGTGGATATCGTTCGCCTCAACCTCTCGCATGGCGTGCCTGACGACCACCGCGCCCGCGCCAATGCCGTGCGCGCCGCCGCGCTGAAGGTCGGTCGCGAAGTCGGCATCCTGGCCGATCTGCAGGGTCCGAAGATCCGCATCGAGAAGTTCGCCGACGGTCCGATCGACCTGATGGCCGGTGACAACTTCACCCTCGACTGCCGCCCGGACGCACCGGCCGGCACCCAGACCCACGTGGGCGTCAGCTACTACGACCTGCCCAAGGACGTCGTCCCGGGCGACGTGCTGCTGCTGGACGACGGCCTGATCGCGCTGTCGGTGCTGGAAATTTCGGGTACCGAAATCCGCACCCGCGTCATCATCGGTGGCCGCCTGTCGGCACGTAAGGGTCTCAACCGCCAGGGCGGTGGCCTCAGTGTGTCCGCGCTGTCCGACAAGGACCGTAACGACATCAAGCTGGCCGCCGAGATGGGCGCCGACTTTCTCGCCGTCTCCTTCGTCCGTTGCGCCGAAGACCTGCACGAAGCCCGCCGCCTGATCCGCGAAGCCGGTGGCGACGCCGCCATCGTTTCCAAGATCGAGCGCGCCGACGCCATCCCCGTACTCGGCGAAATCATCGACGCGTCCGACGTCGTCATGGTCGCCCGTGGCGATCTGGGCGTGGAAATCGGTGACGCCGAGCTCCCGGGCCTGCAGAAGAAGATCATTCGCGAGTCCGTGCAGCGCAACCGCTCGGTGATCACCGCGACGCAGATGCTGCAGTCGATGGTCCGCGCGCCGATTCCGACCCGCGCCGAAGTGCTCGACGTGGCCAACGCCGTGATCGACGGCACCGACGCCGTCATGCTTTCGGAAGAGACCGCGGCCGGTGCGCACCCGGACAAGGCCGTGGCCGCCATGCGCCGCATCTGCCTCGGCGCCGAGCGTCAGTTCGAGCCGCGCGGCGACCTGCGCCCGGACGTGCAGTCGCTCGACCGCAGCGACCAGGCCATCGCGCTCGCCGCCATGTCGCTGGCCGCTCAGGTCGGCGTGCGCGCCATCGTGGCGCTGACTGAGTCGGGTGCCACGGCCCAGTGGCTGTCGCGCTATCGCTTCGCGGTGCCCATCTATGCGATGTCGCCGTCCGACATGGCCCGACGCCGCATGCTGATGCTCCGCGACGTGCAGCCGGTCGACTTCGCCCAGGGCAACCTCGATCCGGCGCACACCGCGCGCGCCGCGCTCCAGCACCTGTTCTCGCTGGGCAAGCTGACCAAGGGCGATCGCGTGATCCTGACCCACGGTGACCACATCGGCCGTGGCGGCGGTACCAACACCCTGAAGTTGCTGGTGATCGGGGACGACGGTATCGCGGACAGCCTGCGCGACCTGTAAGACGGTGTGGGGGCGTGCCTTGCGCGCGCCCCCACGTCAGGGTGTGATTTCACACGCAACGCAAACGCCCACAGGGTTAAACTCAACGCCCTGGTAAACCACCGAGGGCGTCATGATCCGCATTTCTTCCCGCACCGGCGCCATCGCCGCCGCCGTCCTCCTCCTTGCCGCGGGCTCCGCGCAGGCGCAGAACCTCCGCCGTGTCGCCCCCGAGCGTCTGACCGGCTACTGGTACCTCACCAACAAGTCCGTCAGCCCGGACGTGCCGAACACCGGCAAGAACCTCAATCAGCCCACCTGCGTCGCCGTCAGCTACATGATCGGCTCGGACGGTCGCACCCAGAACGCGAAGATCGAGAAAGTGGTCCCCGCCGGCGACCTCGGTCAGGTCGGCGTGAGCATCGTCAATCAGCTGGTCTACGTGAAGGGCAACCAGAACGGCACCGCCGTTCCCGTGCAGACCTACTACGTCACGGGCTTCAACCTGCCCGAAGACCCCGCCGCCAAGACGGCCCTCCTCGATAAGTGCAAGCTGCCCGGCTACGACCAGACCACTTGATCGCATCGCACAACATGATTCGCGGGGTAGCCGTTTATACTCCGTCGGCTTTGCATACCACTAAATCCATGGAGTCCTCATGAGCATCGAAAACCTCGAAGAAATCGCGCAGGCGATGGTCGCCACCGGCAAGGGCATCATTGCCGTCGACGAGTCGACCAACACCATCCGGAAGCGTTTCGAAGCCGCCGGCGTCGAGAACACCGAGGAAAACCGTCGGGCCTACCGCGAGCTGCTCCTCACCGCACCGGGCCTGGGTGACCACATCTCCGGCGCGATCCTCTTCGACGAGACCATTCGTCAGAAGACCGGCGACGGCACCCCGCTCGTGGATGCGATGAAGAAGGCCGGCATCATCCCGGGCATCAAGGTGGACAAGGGCCCGGTGCCGCTGGCCGGCTTCCCGGGCGACGTCGTGACCGAAGGCCTCGACGGCCTGCGCGACCGTCTCAAGGAATACGCCCAGCTCGGCGCCCAGTTCGCCAAGTGGCGCGCGGTGATCAATATCACCGAGGACAACCCGAGCTCGACCGCCATCGAGGCCAATATGCACGCGCTGGCCCGCTACGCCGCGCTCTGCCAGGAAGCCGGCCTGGTGCCGATGGTCGAGCCCGAAGTCGTCATGGACAGCCCGGACAGCACGCACGACATCGACGTCAGCTACGACGTGCACGAGGCCGTCCTGCGCAGCCTGTTCAACGCGCTGTACGAGCAGAACGTCATGCTCGAGGGCACGATCCTCAAGGTCAGCATGGTCATCGCCGGCAAGCATTCGCCGGAACAGGCCTCGCCCGAGGAAGTCGCCGAAGCCACCGTCCGCGTGCTGAAGGCTACCGTGCCTGCGTCGCTGCCGGGCATCGTGTTCCTGTCCGGCGGCCAGTCCGACGCGCAGGCGACCGAGCATCTGGACCTGATCAACAAGCTGGGCCCGCATCCGTGGCCGGTCAGCTTCTCCTACGGCCGCGCCCTCGTCGCCGAGGCGCTGAACGTCTGGTCGAAGGATCTGAAGGGCAACGTCGCCAAGGCCCAGGCCGTGGTGCACGAGCGCGCCAAGGAAAACGGCGAGGCTGCATTGGGGCAGTGGAAGAAGCGCTGATTCGCTAGCTGGTTCACAGATGTGAAGAAGGCGCCGGAACGGGCGCCTTCTTTTTTGCGAGCTACTGCCGATATTTCATATTGGCCACTTGCTGCGGGCATCGGCCCATTGTCTGATGCGAGGTAAGTGGAAGTCCTCAGCGCGAGGGCGGCGGGTTCCCGTGGAGGGTCCCGGTCCAGGGGGAATCGGGGAGCTGGCGATGAATCGTATGAAAGGGGCCGCGTGGGCGGCAGTCGGTGTCGTCGCATTGAGTGCGGCGGTTCTCTGGCGTGTATCCGGGGACGCAACGATAAGCGGGCAGTCACACGCGCGTGTTTCCACGCCCGTCGTGGCAGCGCCTGCCGCCCCCAGGGTGGTGTCGACCCCGCTTCCTCCGCAGCAGCGTGGGCGCATGTCAGCAGTGGCTCCGGCCAGCCCGGCATCGTCAGGTCGAGCGGCAGCGGCAAGCGCATCCAGCGGCGAGTTGTTCGCTTACTCGAAGACCGATACGCCGCATCGCGAGGGCCCTTACACCTACTATCCCGTCGATATCGATGTCGATCAGGTGCTCGCATCGGCTCTGTCAGGACGCCTCAACTTTACCGCACCTGATGGATCGCAGATCGCTCTCGACTACGACCGTCACGTCTCGCATGACGACGGCAACTGGACCTGGATGGGGCGTGAGGCGGGAGGAACGGCAAGCCAGGATGCGGTGATCACGTTTGGGCCGGACGCGACCTACGGATCGCTGCCGTCGTCCAACGGGCAGCAGTTGCGCATCACGACGATCCAGGGGAAAACGTACGTGACCAGTGCGTCGTATAGCCAGTTGCAGCAAGGGATTCGCGCAGGCGGCGATACCGTGGTTAAAGCGGCGGGCGCGGCGTCGACAGAGGTCGTTACCTCACAGCCTGTGGTCGCCGCTGCGGCAGCCGTCACGGGTACTCCGGTCGACGTGGTCATCGGCTATTCGACGGGATATCGGACGTCGCTTGGTTCGACGTCCGCTGTGACGACCCGGCTGACCAATCTTGTCGATGTAGCTAACCGTGGGCTCGGCAATTCGGCGGTGACGACGGCGTCGTTTCGCCTTGTCGGGACGCTAGAGATCAACTACGCCGACGGCACCGATAATGGCGTGGCATTGACCGACCTTGCTTCCACATCCGCCTCGTCGCCGCTTGCCGCCATGCGCGCGGCACGTGCCCAGTATGGTGCGGACATGGTGAGCTTCGTGCGTCGCTACGCGACGGGTCAGAACGGCTGTGGGCTGGCGTACATCCCTCAGGCACCCTATGCCAGTACCGGGCGCGACCAGACTTTCTCGGTCGTTGGCGACGGAACGATCGATCAGGGTGGCGGCGCGTACTCGTACTGCCCGGATACCTCGCTGGCGCATGAAATGGGGCACAACCTAGGTGCTCAGCACAATGCACAGACGAACTCTACGGGTGGTTTGTATGCCTACTCGTACGGCTATCGGAACGACGACGCTAATTTCTACGACATCATGTCGTATAGCCTGAACGGTCAGGAACCTGAGTTGCTCTACTCGAACCCGGGCGTCTCGATCTGCAAGGGCTTGCCGTGCGGCGTGGCAAATTCGGCTGACCTAGCGAGGACGTTTCGTGAGACGCTGCTAGTCGCAGCGAACTTCCGTGCGCCGCCGGCGCCTGAAGCCAATCCGAACGCAGCAGCAGGTACCTTGATGCTTGCGAATGGCTCTGGCCGTTGCCTCGAAGTATCTGCTGGCGGCACCGCTAACGATTCAGCGATTCAGATGTGGGCGTGCAATGGCCTTCGCTGGCAACACTGGGCGATGAAGGCGGATACGAGTTCGCTGGTGTCCTCGGGAACCTCTTCAGCGCTCGATGCTGTTGCTTACGGTACGACGAATGGAACGCTTCTTCATCTGTGGCAGCTGACGGGAGCGTCCAATCAGGCTTGGCGTTTCACGCACTCGGCTGTCATTTCGTCGAAGTACGGTCGCGGGCTTGACGCCTTGGCGGCCGGGTCGGCAAACGGCACGCGCATCCAGGTTTGGGATAACGCTGGCTCGCCGAACCAGAGCTTTACCTTCGACCCGGCAACCAGTCAGTTCAAGATCGATACGGGGCGTTGCCTCGACGTTACTGCGCTCGGGACGGCGAACGGTACGCCACTTCAGCTCTGGGACTGCACAGGGGCCCCAAATCAGAAGTTTCAGTTGGCGTCCAACGGTAGCATCGTTGGCTACGGAGGGCTCTGCGTCGAGGTAACCAACGCAGGATCGGCTAACGGTGCTGATGTCCACATGCAGCAATGCGACGGTACACCGAAGCAGATCTGGCGTTTGCGTGGAGAGGTGCGGGGTGTGCAGAGTAACCTTTGCGTGGATGATCCATCAGGCGGACAGGTCAATGGATCACGTCCTCACCTGTGGGATTGCTATCACGGCGCCAACCAGATCTGGGAGTACCAGCCGAACTAAGAAAGAAGGGCGCCTCGCGGCGCCCTTCTTTTTAACGCTATCGATTGAGCTTAGAAGCGGTATTCAGCGCTGACCGACGTCATGTTGGTCGACAGATCCAGACCGTCCTTCTTGGCATCGTAGTGGTCGTAGTTGATGCCCATGCTCCAGTTCCTGTTGAAGTCATAGCCTACGCCCGCACCCGCATACCAGCTGGTCTTGTCCAGATCGTGGCGGTTGATGTCGTCGTTGCTGGTGCCGTGGCCCTTCCACGAGTAGATACCGGCACGGCCGCTGATGTACCACTTCGGATCGATATTGAAGTGGCCATTCACGCCGGCGGTCCAGCCGTGCAGCTCGGACTTGCGACGATCGACGACGCGATCGCTGTTGAAGACATTCTTAGCGTGGATGTTGCCCAGGTCGTTGTAACCGGCCTCGACACCCAGGGCGGCCCACGGGCTCACGGCCCAGCGGTAGCCGCCGTTGACCGCGTAACCGGTGTCGTGGCCGTCATAACGGCCCTTGTCCACGGATGTGCGACCGACGTTGCCGTTGACGAACCAGCCAGCGCCGTTGGCGTCTTGCGCAAAGGCCGGAGCCGCAACGGAACCGGCGGCGACGAGGGCGAGCGCGATGAGGGTCTTCTTCATGGTGGATCTCTCCTGCTTTTCTTCTTGTTCGCTGTGACGGCCATGGGGGGAGTGCCATCGACAACGGCGCGGGGCCGGGGTGCCTCGCGTGAAAAATTAGATAAGGCCAGGCCTTCGATATTCAATACCGGTCAGTGCAGTATTAATAAAAATTTAAGCCGCGACGGGGGTGGCGTCGCGGCTTAAAGGTTGAGCGTAAAACGTTGTTACGTGGCGAACGTGTCGCTTAGAAGCGGTATTCACCCGCCAGCGAGACGATACCGGTCGAGCGCTTGATGCCGCGCGAGATTTCGCCGGTAGCGTTGTTCTTGACCTTGCCCGCGTCAGCATGGAAGTAGTCGTAGTTGGCACCAACGCTGAAGTGCTCGTTGATATCCCAACCGGTGCCGACACCGCCGTACCAGCTGCCACGGTCGGCCTTACCGCCGTTGGAGAAGCCGAGGTCCTGGCTCACGCTGTTGTTGTAGTTCTGGTTGTTGTCGTTGGCGCGGAAGTAGCCGCCATGTGCGCTCAGGTACCAGCCCTGGACCAGGTTGACCTTACCGTTCACACCGACCATCCAGCCGCGCAGCGCGTTGCGCGTGCCCTTCTGATCGACGTCCTGGCCGTCTTCGAAGACGTTCTTGACGCGGTAGTTGCCGAGATCCGCATAGCCGGCTTCAAGGCCCAGGCCGAGATCCGGGCCGACCTTCCAGCGATAACCGCCGAGCAGGCCGTAACCGGTGCGACGATCCTTGTTTCCCTTGAGGAAATTGAAACCGCCGTTGTTGCCGTCACCGAAGCCGCCATTGTCGCTGCCGTTGGTGCGGCCGACCTGGGCGCCGATGAACCAGTTACCGCTACCGACGGCCTGGCTGGGCTGATAGTTGCCGGTCACTGCCGGGTTGGAATCCTGTGCGAAGGCCGGAATGGCCGCAAACGAGGCGCAAGAGACTGCAAGGGCAAGGGCTGCCTTTTTCATGGGACTGTTCCTCTTATTTTCGGGGCGGCCAGCACCATGGGGGAGGGGGAGTGATGCTGGCCTTGTACGATTAGAGGCCTTCGTACCTGAAGAGATTCAAAAAGCAGAACTAAAAGATTAAGGCTTGGTTAACTTCCCTGCCGCGGCATGAACATCCACGACAAGCTCATGCCGGATGCGCGACAATCGTGGTTTTTCCGCCGCCTGTTAACTGGAGAATGCCGATGACGACACGCCGCGAACGCGCAAACGCGATCCGCGCCCTGGCCATGGATGGTGTCCAAGCCGCCAATTCCGGTCATCCGGGCATGCCCATGGGCATGGCCGACATCGCCGAGGTTCTGTGGGGAGATTTCCTTCATCACAACCCGACGAACCCGCACTGGCCCAATCGCGACCGCTTCGTTCTGTCGAACGGTCACGGCTCGATGCTCCAGTACGCCCTGCTGCACCTGACCGGCTACGATCTCGGTGTCGAAGATCTCAAGCACTTCCGTCAGCTGGGTTACCGCACCGCGGGTCATCCCGAGTACCACCACACCCCGGGCGTCGAGACCACCACCGGTCCGCTTGGTCAGGGTCTGGCCAATGCCGTGGGCTTCGCGATCGCCGAGGAAGTCCTCGCCGCGCGCTTCAACCGCCCCGGCCATAACATCGTCGACCACCACACTTTCGTGTTCGTCGGTGACGGCTGCCTGATGGAAGGCATCTCGCACGAAGTGTCCTCGCTCGCCGGCACGCTCAAGCTCGGCAAGCTCGTCGCGATCTACGACGACAACGGCATCTCGATCGACGGCGAAGTCCACGACTGGTTCACCGACAACACGGCGGAGCGCTTCCGCGCATACGGCTGGAACGTCGTGGTCGGTGACGACGACAAGCCGGTCGACGGTCACGATGGCGACGCCATCAAGAAGGCCATCGCTTCGGCCACCAGCCAGAGCGAAAAGCCCTCGCTGATCATCTGCAAGACGATCATCGGCTTCGGTTCGCCGAACAAGGAAGGCAAGGAATCCTCGCACGGTGCCGCTCTGGGTGCGGACGAAGTCAAGCTCACGCGCGAGCGCCTGGGCTGGAACTACGGTCCTTTCGAAATCCCGCAGACCATCTACGATTCGTGGTCGGCAAAGGAGAAGGGCGCACAGAGCGAGCAGGCCTGGAACGAAAAGTTCGACGCGTATGCGAAGGCTTTCCCGGAACTCGCCGCCGAGTTCAAGCGTCGTACCTCGGGCGAGCTGCCGGGTAACTGGAAGAAGGATTCCGACGCCTACATCGCCAAGCTTCAGGCCGAAGGCCCGGTCGTGGCTTCGCGCAAGGCATCGCAGATGGCGCTCGACGCGTTCGGTCCGCTGCTGCCCGAGCTGATCGGTGGCTCCGCGGATCTGGCTCCGTCGAACCTCACCATCTGGAAGGGTTCCAAGAACATCGCCACCGGCGGTGCTGAAGGCAACTACATCCACTACGGCGTGCGCGAGTTCGGCATGTCGGCGATCTCCAACGGCATCGCGCTGCACGGTGGTTTCGTGCCGTACGACGCGACGTTCCTGGTCTTCTCCGACTACGCCCGCAACGCGGTGCGCATGTCCTGCCTGATCCCGGCTCACGCGATCCACGTGTACACGCATGACTCGATCGGTCTGGGCGAAGATGGTCCGACCCATCAGCCGGTGGAACACCTCGGTTCGCTGCGCCTGATCCCGAACAACCGCGTGTGGCGCCCGGCCGATGCGGTCGAGTCGGCCGTGTCCTGGCAGAAGGCGATCGAGCGCACGGGCAACCCGTCGTGCCTGATCTTCTCGCGTCAGAACCTCAAGCATAATCCGCGCACGGAAGAGCAGGTCGCCAACATCGCCAAGGGCGGCTACGTCCTCTGGGAATCGGCCGAGAAGTTCAAGGCGATCATCATCGCCACGGGCTCCGAAGTCGGTATGGCCGTCGAAGCCGCACAGGCACTCGGCGACCAGGGCATCCCGGTCCGCGTCGTCTCCATGCCCTGCACCGAGGAATTCGACGCGCAGCCGGCCGAATACCGCGAAGGCGTCCTGCCGTCGTGGTGCCGCGCCCGCGTGGCGGTGGAAGCCGCCAGCGTCGATTTCTGGAGCAAGTACGTCGGCCTCGACGGCACGGCGGTCGGCATGACGACCTTCGGCGCCTCGGGCCCGATCGACAAGCTGTATGAGCACTTCGGCATCACGACCACGGCGGTGGTCGATGCGGTCAAGAGTGTCGTCAAGTAAGTCGCGTTCTTGCCTGTAAAGCTGGCGACCCAGGGGCCCGGGTCCGGTATCGCACCGGACCCGGGCCCGTTCGTTTGAGGAGGCCCTAGAGTAAACATGACTATGAAGATTGCTGTTGTCGGCACAGGTTATGTCGGACTGTCGAATGGCGTTCTGCTTTCGAAGATCGCCGAAGTCGTCGCGCTGGATATCGTCGAGAGCAAGGTGAAGATGCTCAACGAGCGCCGCTCGCCGATCGTGGACGCCGAACTGGTCTCGGCTCTGGCCAGTGACGGACTGAATTTCCGTGCAACCCTGGATCCACGGGACGCCTACGAAAATGCCTCGTTCGTCATCATCGCGACACCGACCGACTACGACCCCCAGACCAACTATTTCAATACCGGCTCCATCGAGACGGTGATCGGGCAGATCCTGGAGATCAACCCGAAGGCGACGATGATCATCAAGTCGACCATTCCGGTGGGCTATACGCGCAAGCTGCGCGAACGTTTCGGCGTCGAGAACATCATCTTCTCGCCGGAGTTCCTGCGCGAAGGCAAGGCGTTGTACGACAACCTGCACCCATCGCGAATCATCGTGGGGGATCACTCGCCGAAGGCGAAGGCCTTTGCCGAGCTGCTGCAGCGTGGCGCGGAGAAAAAGGACATCCCCGTCCTCTTCACCGATTCCACCGAGGCTGAGGCGATCAAGCTGTTCGCCAACACCTACCTCGCCATGCGTGTTTCGTACTTCAACGAGCTCGATACGTACGCGGTGACGCACGGCCTGGACAGCCGACACATCATCGAAGGCATCTGCCTGGATCCTCGCATCGGCGCCGGCTATAACAATCCATCGTTCGGCTATGGCGGCTACTGCCTGCCCAAGGATACCAAGCAGCTGCTGGCAAACTATCAGAGCGTGCCGCAGACACTGATCAAGGCCATCGTCGAGTCGAACACGACGCGTAAGGACTTTATCGCTGACGATATTCTGCGGCGAAAGCCGAAGGTGGTGGGTATCTATCGCCTGATCATGAAGAGCGGATCGGATAATTTCCGCTCGTCGAGCATCCAAGGGATCATGAAGCGCATCAAGGCCAAGGGCGTGGAAGTCATCGTGTATGAGCCCGTACTCGAGTCGGAAGAGTTCTTCCATTCCCGAGTCGTCAACGATTTGCCGAAGTTCAAGAAGGAGGCTGATGTGATCATCAGTAACCGGATGGCTGAGGCGCTTTCCGATGTGGCGGATAAGGTCTATACGCGCGATTTGTTTGGCGATAACTGAACTCGGGGCCGGGCGCCTTCGCGCCGGGTGATCCTGTCGTCCGCTTCTCGGGTGCACCACGCCAGCTTCGCGTGGTGCATGCCGATCGTCTGGTGCTGTGTGAGGATCTTGCGACGGCCACGCTGCCCCGCCGGTCCTGCGTGGATGCCAGTGTAGCCAGGCAGGTTAGGGCGAAGGGCGAAGGGCGTACCAAATTCTGTATTCGTGAGGCGGAGATCCTGTAACGACGCTCCAGGTCGTCGGCGATGGCTCTCATTGAAGCGGCGTTTGTCTGGCGTGGCGCTTAATTCTAGGTGATCTGAACACGCCTGCTTTCAGCGTCCACTCCTAGAACGATTAGTGCACGCCGCCTATGCCGCCGCTGAAGGCGCCGAACGAGCCGAAAGAACTGTCGCTCATCGTCGGTGGCTGATCGGCTCGCTTGATGGGATCGCTCTGATTGCCGGGAACAGCGCCGGTAATATTCCCTGTGGCGGCGAGCGCGGTGATCACCGCAGTCGTGACCCAGCGCGTCGTTGCGCTGTAGCGGGGCCGATTGGCGAAAGCCGTACCGATGGCCTGATGATACGGCGAAGGATACGAGGACGATGAAGTCGGCTTCGCGACCAGTAGCGACGGTGGAGGTACGAATACCACCTGCGTTGCGGGGGGTGTGAGGTTGAGGCTCGGGCCGGCTACTGATGTGCTCTCAGAAGCCATGCCGACCGCGGGACCAGCCGAGGCGACGAGCATGATGAGCAGATAGTTCGACAAACGCATGATTCTTCCTTGGACGCGGGGCCGTTATGCGGAAGATAGTTCAGCCGGGTCGATAGCGAAAGTGCCCATGCTCAGAGGAGGGGTGTGAGCAGGTTCGCCAATCGATCCGGCGTGCCCCCAATCCGCTGGAGGTGGGGATAGCGCAATGGCCCTGTCGGCTGGATTTTAACGCTGGATTTTGCGTCGTTGGCGCTCAGGCCGAGGGTCAGACGCTGAGGCGCGGCAACGGTCAGAAGAGAGCGCAGGGCGTCTGCCGAGTAAGGTCTGCCATCCACACTTTCCACCCGCATGCCAAGTGCCACGCCGGCATCGAAAGCCGGCCCATCCCACGCGACACTCCGGATCATTCCGTCCTTCCCCAGAGTCATGCCAACCGCACTCGAGAAATCCTGTACGTCGCTGTCTGCTTCACTCGCCTTGGCGTAGTCAGTGGGGTTGCCATCGAAGACCAGCCGATAACCCTCCCGCTCGATGCCGTCGAGTATGTCGGCTGGGTCGTGGGTGTTGAGCCGTTTCCGCAGAAACGTCGCCCAGTCGTTGGGCGCGACGCGGCGCAAAGCGGTGCACACGTCGTCGAAGGTATAGGTTTTTGTCACTGTATCGCCTAACGCACCGCCAGCAAAGAACTCGCTGGCAAAGTCGTCGATACTTTTCGCGTCGTGAGTGCGTTCACGAATCTCTGCGTCAACAGCCAGCCACAAAAAGACGCCTTCCCCGTAATAGTCTTCGCGTCGCTGCCAGTCGCGCCACGATGTGGAACGGCCGCCTGCCGTTACGATCGCATCGTTGGTACTGTCCTGCAGCGACTTCCAGGTGCGTCCTTTCTGAGCGAGCACCTGCGCCGCACCCACCGCCAGCGCATCCAGCGTTTCCTGTTTCGTCCGCAGTCCGGATCGCGCCGCCAGCACGCGCCCCCAGAACTCGGTCTGGCCTTCGTAGACCCAGAGCAGGCTCCCACGTACGGGAGTATTGAAGTCTGCGGTCCACAGATCGGCAGGCTGGCGATAACGCCCGTTCCACGAATGGACAAACTCATGCGCCAGAAGGTCCGCGTTGATGAGGTCGCGCTCGTCGCCGGCAAAATAGTCGGGCGGCAAGGTGTCGGTGCTGGACTGTGCCTGCTCGCTGCCGCCGGGGCCGGGTAGCGCGTCGTCCAGCGCCAGCAGGAAATCGTAGTGTCGGTAATGCCGCGTCGGGAACACCTTGCCTGCCTGTTGCACCATCGCCCGAAGCGCGTCGAGTTGGGCTGGTTTGATGGCGATCCTGCGCTCGTCATCGGCAAACACATTCAGGGTGACCGGCGCTTCGCCTCTGCGCGCTAGCGCATAACGCCCGACGTGGCGCGACGCGTAGACGGGCGAGTCGACCAGTGTCTCCAGTGAAGTGGTGCGAAACCCTGTGGCATCGCCCGGGCTGTTCTCCAGCGCCGTGGCGGAGGCGAAGCCATTTGGCAAGGTAACTCGTGCACTTACAGGGATATTGCGCGTGAACCACCCTGCCGGGTAAAGCACAACGTTTTGCCAGGGTACCGTGACCGTGGACGCTGTCATGACAACGGCGCCCTGGCGAAGACTGAAGGGCGACAGGTACTGGAACGACACGTCGAGCGCTTTCGCGTCGGCCGGAACGTCCACATGGAAGGCGAACATGTTGACAGTATCGCGTTCCCATTTCAGGGGCCGGCCGTTCGATACGACGGTCAAGCCTGTGAGGCCCGCTACCGACGCCGTCGGGGCATGGCTTGCGGTTTCCCATTGAGGGTACAGGAGGACCATGGGTCCCGCTGCCTGTACCGGGATCGACTCCCGGACGCGGTAGATGCGCTGGCTCAGGTTGGATGCGTCGACATCCAGCGTTATCTGCCCGTTGAAAGGCACATCGCGTGCGACAGGAATCGGCGGGGGAAGGGGTGCCGGCTGCGGGCCTTCGGAAGCGAGGCTTGCCTGAGCGAAGAAGAAGGACAGAACGACGGCGGAAGCAACGACGCGCATGCGGTGCGAACCTTGGCGGGAAGAAGTGGTGCCAGCTGGGTGCCCCCACGATAAGCGCATCGTCGCGGGGCACCCAGTGACCATCGGCATGGCCGCCCGGTCGTCCATTCAGGCCTCAGCCGGGAACGGTGGCACACACCAGCGTCGCGATTTCAGCCGGTGTTTCAACCACCTTCCAGGCCCCGGCCTTATCCAGTTCCTCGCGATCGCCGAAGCCCCAGAGCACGCCGATGCCACGAACACCGTTGGCGACCGCGCCGTCGATGTCGAAGTGGCGATCGCCGATCATGATCACGTCGTCCACGATGTGCCCGAAGTCCGCGACCGCCGCGGCGATCATCTCGGCTTTCTCGCTCTTCGACGTCGACGGATCGGGCGCATAGAGCGCATCGAACGCGTCGCCGAAGGGCAGGTGGGCGATGATCGGCTCCGCATGCGGACGCACCTTGCTGGTGACGACCGCCAGCTTGTGACCGGCGCCCGCCAGCGCGGAGATCAGGTCGGCGATGCCCGGGTACACGGTGTGCTCGGACCAGCCGACATCGTGGAAGCGCTGCGAGTAAGCCGCGACGGCCTGCTCGACGCGTTCGCTATCACCATTCAGGAGCTCACCGAAGCTGACCCGAAGTGGAGGACCGATCCATGAGCGCAGCACGGTGTCGTCCGGAACGTCCGCGCCGACGGTTGCCAGCGAATGGCGAACGCCGGCGAAGATGCCGATCTCCGAGTTGATGAGGGTGCCGTCCAGGTCGAAGAGAATCAGCATTACTTCGAATCCGCGCGAGCCTTGAGCGCGGCCACGGCCGGAAGCTCCTTGCCTTCCAGGAATTCGAGGAAGGCGCCGCCGCCCGTCGAGATGTACGACACGCCGTCTTCGATGCCGTACTTGTCGACGGCCGCCAGGGTGTCGCCGCCACCGGCGATCGAGAAGGCCTTCGACGAAGCGATGGCACGCGCCAGCGTTTCCGTGCCCTTGCCGAACGCATCGAACTCGAACACGCCGACCGGGCCGTTCCAGACGACCGTACCTGCCTTGGCGATCAGGTCGGCATAGCGCTTCGCGGTATCCGGACCGATGTCGAGGATCATCTCGTCGTCGGCGACCTGATCCACCGCCTTGACCGTGGCCTTGGCGGTGGCGGAGAACTCGGTGGCGACCACCACGTCGGTCGGCACCGGCACATCGGCGCCACGCGCCCTGGCATCCGCCATGATCTTCTTCGCGGTGTCGAGCAGGTCCGCTTCGACCAGCGACTTGCCGACCTTGTGACCGGAGGCGAGGATGAACGTGTTGGCGATGCCGCCGCCGACGATCAGCTGCTCGACGCGACCGACGAGGTTCTGCAGCAACTCGAGCTTGGTCGACACCTTGGATCCGGCGACGATGGCGAGCAGCGGCTTCTGCGGGTTTTCCAGCGCCTTGCCCAGCGCATCCAGTTCCTTCGCCAGCAGCGGACCCGCGGCGGCGACGGGAGCGAAACGGATCACGCCGTGCGTGGAGGCCTGCGCGCGGTGCGCGGTGCCGAAGGCATCCATGACGAAGACGTCGCACAGGGCGGCGTACTTCTTCGACAGGGCCTCATCGTCCTTGCCTTCGCCGACATTCATGCGGCAGTTCTCGAGCACGACGACTTCGCCGTCGGCCACGTCGACGCCGTCGAGGTAGTCGCGTACCAGGCGTACGTCTTTGCCGAGCTTTTCGCCGAGCCACTCAGCCACCGGCTTCAGCGAGGAAGCTTCGTCGAATTCGCCTTCCTTCGGCCGGCCAAGGTGCGAGATGACCATCACCTTCGCGCCAGCGTCGCGCGCTGCAACGATGGTGGGCAGGGAGGCATCGAGGCGCTGGGTGGACGTGATCTTGCCGTTCTCGACAGGCACGTTCAGATCTTCACGGATCAGGACTCGCTTGCCTTTGAGGTCGAGGTCTTGCATGCGGATGACGGGCACGGTGAGGCTCCAGCTAGGGGAAGGAGAATTCGCCATTGTCCGCGTCCTTGATGGGGTGGCGCAAATCCGTGTCGCCAGCTGGGCTGGCTGTTACAGGTCGCCAGCGGAGCTGGCTCCTACAGGTCTGCCGTAGCCCTGTAGGAGCCACCTCCGCTGGCGACCCGCGCGGCAGCGCGGCAAGGCTTGCCCCGGTCCCAGCGCTAGAATCGGGAATTCCCCGCCAAGGAAGCCCCTCATGTCCCTCACCCTTTACACGTATTGGCGCTCCAGCGCCGCCTATCGCGTCCGTATCGCCCTCAACCTCAAAGGCCTCGACTACGAAGCGCGGCCCGTGCATCTGGTCAACGAGGGCGGCGAACACCTGAAAGCCGACTACCGCGAGCTCTCCCCCCAGGCCCAGCTCCCGACTCTGATCGACGGCGATCGCATCATTCGCCAGTCGATGGCGATCCTGGAATACCTCGACGAGACCCGGCCGGATCCGCCCTTGATGCCAGCGGATGCGCAGGGCAGGGCGAAAGTCCGCGAGCTGATGCAGGCGGTGGGCACGGATATCCACCCGCTGGGTAATCTGCGTGTCCTGAAAGCGATCGAGACGGAATTCGGGGCCGATCAGGCGGCGAAAGAGGGGTGGTCGCGGCGCTGGATCCAGCACGGTTTCGACGGCATCGAGGCCCTGCTCGCCGAGGGTGCGGCAGGAACGTTCAGCTATGGCGATACGCCGACGCTGGCCGATTGCTGTCTCGTCCCGCAGTTCTACAACGCGTTGCGCTGGGGGGTGGATCTGGCGCCGTATCCGACGATCCGGCGAGTGGTGGAGGCATGCCAGGCGCTCGAGGCGTTCCAGCGGGCGGCCCCAGAAGTTCAGCCAGACGCTCCAGCCTGACCTCAGAACCGTGTAGGAGCTCGCCCCGCGCGCGAAAAACCAACGAAGCGAAGAAGCGGTGACTCTGCGACCCCTGCCCTGCCGCTGTCGCGCGCGGGGCGCGCTCCTACATTAGTGGGTGGTGTCAGACCCCGATCCCGTAGGGATCGCTCGACGCAAACTCATTGCCCGTCGCACCTTCCGACAGACGAATCTTCAGCGCCAGGCCATCGCGCGAATCCGCCTTGTTCAGGCACTCCTCGAGCGTGATCTTGCCGTCCTTGTACAGGCGGTAGAGCGACTGGTCGAAGGTCTGCATGCCTTCCTGCAGGCTGCGGTCCATGGCGTCCTTCACCTCGTGGATCTGGCCGCGGCGGATCATGTCGCGGATCAGCGGGGTATTGAGCAGCACCTCGGTCGCCGGCATGCGGCGGCCGTCCTTGCCGATCACCAGGCGCTGGCTGATCACCGCGCGCAGGTTGAGGGCCAGGTTCATCAGCACGTTCTTGTGCGCCGACTCGCCGAAGAAGTTGAGGATGCGCTCCAGCGTCTGGTCGGCGTTGTTCGAGTGCAGGGTGGCCAGGCACAGGTGACCGGTCTCGGAGAACGAGATGGCCGCCTCCATCGTCTCGGTGTCGCGGATCTCACCGATCATGATGACGTCCGGGGCCTCGCGCATCGCGTTCTTCAGCGCCTCGTGATAGCTGTGGGTATCCAGTCCCACCTCACGCTGGTTGACGATGGAGCGCTTGTGCCGGTGCAGGTACTCGATCGGGTCCTCGATGGTGAGGATATGGCCCGAGCTGTTGCTGTTGCGGTGGTCGAGCATGGCCGCCAGGGTGGTGGACTTGCCCGAGCCGGTAGCGCCCACGACCAGGATCAGGCCGCGTGGCTCCATGATCAGATCGCGGAAAATCGTCGGCAGCTGCAGCTCTTCCAGCGAGGGTATCTCGCTCTTGATGGCACGGATGACCATGCCGATCTCGCCGCGCTGCTTGAACACGTTGATACGGAAGCGACCGGCTTCCTTCACGGCCAGGGCCATGTTCAGCTCGAGATCGCGCTCGAACTGCGGCACCTGACCCTCGTCCATGAGCGAATAGGCGATCTTCTTGACCATGCCGCTCGGCAGGCCGGTATTTCCCAACGGGTACAGCTTGCCTTCCACCTTGATGTTCACAGGGGCGCCGGTCGTCAGGAACATATCCGACGCGCCCTTGTCCACCATCAGCTTAAGGAAATAACCGATATCCACCTAAACCCCCGGACGTTCATTACAATCGAGTCGAGGTCATAGCCTGACCGTTATATATATCGACAATATCTCGCAAACCTGTACGAGGAACGAGTGATGGTGCACAACTTGCCGTCGAAAGCCCTTTCCAAGGGCCGCCGGCTCATTGCTCAGGCCGCCCTGGGCCTTGGTATCGCTACGCTCGCCGGCTGTGCCAGCGCCCCCCCACCCGACGGCTCGATGAACCAGGCACTGGCCCAGCTGCAGGCTGCCAGAGACGCCGGAGCGGCCGATTATGCGCCGGTCGATCTCGATTATGCGCAGGGAAAATTCCGTCAGGCGCAGGCCGCGATGGCCAGCCGCAAGTACGACGAGGCGGCGGTGCTCGCCGACGAGTCGCGTGCCGACAGCGAACTGGCCCGGGCCAAGGCCCGTCTGGGTGCCGCCCGCGCCCAGAACACGGCCAAGAGTCAGGAAAACTCCCGCATGCGCGTCGAGATGATCGACAACCATGCCAACGACACGGTGCCCATCCCGACCAACGTGCAGGAAACCGAATCGGTCCTGCCCGAGCCGACGGACAGCACGCAGCCGCCGGTCGGTGGTCAGACCCAGCCCCTGAATGACAATTCGGGCAACCAGATCCAGCCGTCCACCAACCAGGGAGGCCAGTGATGAAGCGTTCGACCCTCCTTACCTCCGCGCTGGCCCTCGCGCTTGCCGCGGGCAGCGCCATGGCCGCCACGGACGACCTGGACATCCGCCGTCTCAATTCGAGCCTGGACCAGCTGTCGTCGGACCCCGTGCTGGGCAATTACGCCCAGGCTGAACAGGCTCGCGCCCGCGAAGCGATCAGCCAGATGGCCCAGTTCCGTCCCAAGGACAAGGAGCACGGCCATCTGTTGTATGTCGCCGAGCGCCGGGTGGACATCGCCAAGGCGATGGCCCAGTACCAGGATGCCCAGGCCAAGAGCGCCCAGCTGGACCGCGAGCATGACGCCATCCTGCTGGAGGCCAGTCGGCTCGACGCCGAGATGGCCCGTCGCCAGCTCGAGCAGCAGCGTGCCCAGAACCAGATGATCCAGGAAGAGGCCGCCCGCCTGCAGCAGCAGGGTGTCGACTACGCCCAGGCGCTGGAGCAGGCCAAGGCTGAAGGCGACAAGGCCAAACAGGTCGCCGCGGCACAGGCCAAGGTGGCTAACGCCGCCAAGAAGCAGGCCGCGCTGGCCGAGGCCGCCGCGCGTGCCATGCGTGATATGAACTCGTCCGACGGTGGGGCGCCAGCCTCCACGCCTGCACCGAAAAAGAGCAAGAAAACCGACGGCAACTGAGAAATATCGCTCTTGCAGGCGCATGGCTAGCGGAGTAGCTTCGGTCTCCCGGCACCCGAAAATTCAGGGTGCCGGTCCTGCCGGAGCATGCGAAGAACTTGCCCGCATGGCTCCCCTCACGACCGGCCCGCGCATCGGGCCGATCCCACCGCGAGGAGTTTGCAATGTTCGAAAACCAGCAGCGCGACGACGTCGAAAAGTTCATCCATGCCGATGCGGAAACCCGTCGTCTCTTCTATCGCCACCAGGAACTCGATACCAAGTTGCGTGACGCCAACATCGGCTGTCTGCCTATCGACGACGTAAGCCTTGGGGGCCTCAAGAAGGAAAAGCTGCAGGCGAAGGAAAAGCTGCAGCGAATGTGGGATAGCTGGCAAAAGTCGCCACACTGACCACCCTCAATCAGTTCATTAATTGACCGACGGGCGCCGAAAGGTGCCCGTTTTGCATCTGTAGGAGCGCGCCCTGCGCGCGACCCCTCCCCTACGCCCTTTCGCCTCCGCCAATCAGCCGGGCATCCGTTCACAGGCACACCCTTTATGATGTGCGCCCATAGGGCGAGGTCGAAGGGGCCGCGCCGTTCCAGACGATTGGAGTTTCAATGAGTGTTCATGACAGCGTCCTCGACCTGATCGGTCATACCCCGATGGTGCGCGCCCAGCGCCTGGACGCGGGCCCGTGCGAGCTCTTTCTCAAGCTTGAGAGCGCCAACCCGGGCGGATCCGTCAAGGACCGTATCGGCATGTCGATGATCGAAGGCGCCGAGCGCGCCGGCAAGATCAAGCCGGGCGACACCCTTGTGGAAGGTACCGCCGGCAATACTGGTCTCGGCCTGGCGCTGGTCGCCCAACAGAAGGGCTACCGGCTCGTGCTGGTCGTGCCGGACAAGATGAGCCGGGAAAAAATCTTCAACCTCAAGGCGATGGGTGCGGAAGTGGTGCTGACCCGTTCGGATGTCGCCAAGGGACATCCGGAGTACTACCAGGACATGGCCGAGCGCATCGCGCGCGAAACCCCGGGGGCGTACTTCATCAACCAGTTCGGCAACCCGGACAACCCGCTCGCGCACGTGCAGACGACGGGGCCGGAAATCCTCGCGCAGATGGACGGCAAGGTCGACGCCATCGTGGTCGGCTGCGGCTCGTCCGGCACCATGAGCGGCCTGACCGCCTACCTGAAAGAGCACTCGCCGAACACGCGGATCATCCTCGCGGATCCGGTGGGCTCCATCCTTGCCGAGTACATCAACGAGGGTACCCTGTCGGAGAAGTCCGGCAGCTGGATGGTCGAAGGCATCGGTGAAGATTTCCTGCCATCGATCAGCGACTTCTCGCTCGTCGAGAAGGCATTCGCCATCACCGACAAGGAAAGCTTCCTGGCCGCGCGCGAACTGCTGGCGAAGGAGGGTGTCCTCGGCGGCTCCTCCACCGGCACGCTGCTCGCCGCCGCGCTGAAATACTGCCGCGAACAGACCACGCCCAAGCGCGTGGTCACGCTGGTCTGCGATACCGGCAACAAGTACCTCTCGAAGATGTACAACGACTACTGGATGCTGGACAACGGCTTCCTGGAACGCGAGCGCTACAACGACCTGCGCGACCTGATCCTGCGCCCGTATGCCCAGCGCGACACGGTCGTGATCAAGCCGGACGACATGCTCGTGACCGCTTATAACCGCATGAAGCTATACGACGTCTCGCAGCTTCCCGTGATGGAAGGCGACCGTATCGTCGGCATCCTCGACGAATCGGACGTGCTGCTCCACGTGCATGCCGACGAGGCGAAGTTCCGCGACCCCGTGTCCACCGCGATGATCGCTTCGCCGGAAATGCTCCAGGTCCGGGAGCCGATCGAGGCACTCCTGCCCGTGTTCGAGAAGGGGCACGTGGCCATCGTCGTCGACGGCGACCAGTTCCTCGGTCTGATCACCCGGATCGACCTGCTCAATTACCTGCGCCGCAAAGTTAACTGATAAGGATTCTGAACCATGTGTGGAATCGTCGCCGCTGTCGCCCAGCGTGATATCGCACCCATTCTGATCGCGGGCCTCAAAGCCCTCGAGTATCGCGGCTACGATTCCGCGGGCATGGCCATCGCGGACGCCGGCGAGATTCGCCGGGTGCGTGCGAAGGGCAAGGTTCGCGAGATGGAAGCGCTGTACGACGCCGATCCCGTCCCGGGCGGCACCGGTATCGCGCATACCCGCTGGGCCACGCACGGCGTGCCCAGCGAAAAGAACGCGCATCCGCACGTACAGGGCCGGATCGCCATCGTGCACAACGGCATCATCGAGAACTACGCGTCGCTGCGTGAGGGTCTGAAAGCGAAGGGTCGTACCTTCCACTCCGAGACCGACACGGAAGTGATGGGCGCGGTCATCGACGAGCACGTGCAGGCCGGTAAGCCGCTGCGCGAAGCGGTTACCGCCGCCGTGCGCGAACTCGAAGGTGCGTACGCCATCGCGGTGATGAGTCTGGACGAGCCCGAGCGTATCGTCGGTGCCCGTCGCGGCTGCCCGCTGCTGGTTGGCATCGGCATCGGCGAGCACTTCCTCGGGTCGGACGCGCAGGCGCTGATCAAGGTCACCAACCGCATGATGTACCTCGAGGAAGACGACGTCGTCGAGATCACCCGTGAAACCGTCGAGGTGTTCGATCTCGATGGCAAGCGTGTCGACCGTACCGCGCACGAGAGCGAGATCAGTGCCGACTCGGTCGAGCGCGGCGAATACCGTCACTACATGCAAAAGGAGATCTTCGAGCAGCCGCGTGCCGTGGCCGACACTCTCGAAGGGCGCATCGGTCCGCACGGCGTGTTGCCCAATATCTTCGGCATCGACGCCGATCCGATCCTCGACAAGACGCGCACCATCCATATCGTGGCCTGCGGTACGAGCTACCACGCCGGTATGGTCGCCAAGTACTGGATCGAGGAATTCGCCCGTATCCCGGTCGTCGTCGAAGTGGCCAGCGAATACCGCTACCGCGATGTCGTCGTGCCCGAGAACACGCTGTTCGTCGCCGTCTCCCAGTCGGGCGAAACCGCCGATACCCTGGCGGCTATGCGTGAATCGCGTCGTCGCGGCTACCTCGCTACGTTCGCGATCTGCAACGTGCCCGAGTCGTCCGTCGTGCGCGAGTCCGATCTGCGTCTGATGACACGAGCGGGCCCGGAGATCGGCGTCGCCTCAACCAAGGCCTTTACCACGCAGCTCACCGCATTCGCCCTGCTGGCGCTGGACCTCGGCCGCCGTCGTGGTCTGGACGAGGCAAAGTACCTCGAGCACTGCAAGGAGCTGCAGTCGCTGCCGCGCTATATCGAGAACGCGCTGAAGAGCGAAGCGGAGATCGTCACGATCGCCGACCACTTCGTGGCCAAGCAGCATGCGCTGTTCCTGGGGCGTGGTGCGCAGTTCCCGGTGGCACTCGAGGGCTCGCTCAAGCTGAAGGAAATCTCGTACATCCACGCCGAGGCTTATCCGGCGGGCGAACTGAAGCACGGCCCGTTGGCGCTGGTCGACGAAAATATGCCGATCGTGGCCGTGGCCCCGAATGGCCCGCTCCTGGACAAGCTGAAGTCCAACCTTCAGGAAGTTCGTGCACGCGGCGGCGAGCTGATCGTTTTCGCCGACGAGCGTGCGGAGCTGGACGAGGATTCTCAGGAGAACATCGCGACGGTGCGCGTCGACGGCGGTGGCGATCTGATCGCGCCGGCTGTGTTTACGATTCCGATGCAGCTGCTTGCGTACCACGTGGCCGTGATGCGCGGGACGGATGTGGACCAGCCGCGTAACCTGGCGAAATCGGTGACGGTGGAATGAGTGACGCGCCGTTTGGTTTACGTCGATGATCCTGCGTCGTAAGCGCCGCTCATTACCGTACGCAGTTCGCTTCTCCAGTCCGGCGGCGTGATGCCGAACACCGTTTGCACTCTGGTCGTGTCGAGCACAGACCATGCGGGGCGCTTCGCGGGCGTCGGAAACCCCGCCGTATCGGTTGGAAGCAACAATGGGGCTGCATTCAAACGGCCTGTTTGAACTGCCTCTTCGAATATGGCCTGTGCAAAACCATGCCATGTTGTCTCGCCGCTTGCTGTCAGATGGTAAATGCCGCTCGCCTCGCGACGTGATCGGCGTTCCCTCATCCACTTCTGTGCGATAAGTGCGGTGGCTTTCGCGAGGAAGCCGGCACTCGTAGGCGTCCCATGCTGGTCGTCCACGACGGTCAACGAATGGCGCTCGGCGCCGAGGCGGAGCATGGTCGTCAGGAAATTACGACCGCGCAGGCTGTAGACCCAGGCGGTCCGCAATATCAGATGATCCGCGCTCATTCGGGAGAGTGCGATCTCTCCGTTGAGCTTGCTCTTTCCGTAAACGCCAAGCGGCCCGGTCGGGTCGTCTTCGACATATGGCCGGGTACCCGTTCCGTCGAATACGTAATCGGTGGAAAAGTGGATGAGCGCACCATTCCATGATGTGATCACCGAGGCGATCACCGCCGGGAGGGCTGCGTTGGCCAGCATGGCCTCCTCGCTGTCCGCCTCGGCCTGGTCCACGGCCGTGTACGCCGCCGCATTCACCACCAGGTCGGGGCTCTCTCTGGCGAGGAGCGAGAGCAGCCCCGCCGTATCCTTAAGATCGATGCGCAGCGATTCATCGAGAGCATGGCGCGACGATGCCCGTACTGTGCCTATATCAGCAAGCGACCGCTGCAAGTAGCCGCCCAGCTGACCTTCGGCCCCGAGCAGCAGGATCTTCACGGCACGTAATCGGGTAGCCGTTCGCGCGGCACCTCGTCGACGAGGGGGGCCTTCCGATCCTTCGGCGAGAGTTCGGGGTCGGTGACCGGCCAGTCGATGGCGAAGCGCGCATCGTTCCAGCGAATCGCCGCATCGGCGGCAGGGTCGTATAGGGTCGTGCACTGATAGGTGAACGTCGCCTGCTCGGAGACGACGCAAAAGCCGTGGGCAAAACCGGGGGCGATCCAGAGATGCCGCTTGTTCTCGCCCGAGAGCATGACCGCTACGGACTTTCCGAAGTGCGGCGAGTCAGGTCGGATGTCGACGGCGACGTCGTAAACCTCACCGTCGAGAACGCTGACCAGTTTCCCCTGCGGGTTCGGCCACTGATAGTGCAGTCCGCGCAATACGCCACGGCGTGACTTGGAGACGTTGCTCTGCACGAAGCTGGCGTCAATGCCGTGAGCGGCAAAGCGCGCCTGATTGAACGCTTCGTAGAAGAAACCGCGCTCGTCGCCGAATACCGTCGGTTCGACGATGACGACGCCGGGTAACTGAGTGGCAATGCATTTCACGCTGGTCCATCCTGCTCGGCGAGGCGCAGAAGATACTGTCCGTAGCCTACTTTGGACAGGGGCTCTGCCAGGCGCACAAGCTGGTTGCGATCTATCCAGCCATTGACGAACGCGATTTCCTCAGGGCAACAGATCTTGAGGCCTTGCCGGTTTTCGATGGTCTGGATGTAGTTGCCCGCTTCCATGAGGGACTCGTGCGTTCCTGTATCCAGCCACGCGTGACCGCGGCCGAGCTGTTCCAGGTGCAACTCCTGCTGGCTCAGATAACGTCGGTTGAGGTCCGTGATCTCGAGCTCGCCGCGCACCGAGGGCGTCAGCTCGGAGGCGTAGGCGGGCGCGTGCTCGTCGTAAAAATAAAGGCCCGTGACCGCATGGTTCGACTTAGGGTGGGTCGGCTTTTCTTCGATGTCGATCACCTTGCCATCGGTGCCCAGGGTAGCTACGCCGTAACGCTGTGGGTCACGTACCCAGTAGCCAAACACGGTTGCGCCGCGCTCGCGCGTGGCGGCACGGCGCATGCGTTCGATCAGCCCGTCACCATAGAAAATGTTGTCGCCCAACACCAGGCAGCTCGGGGCGCCGTCGAGGAAGTCCTTGCCAATGAGGAACGCCTGAGCAAGGCCATCCGGGTTTGGCTGCACTGCATAGTCGATCGAAATACCCCACTGCGATCCGTCGCCGAGCAAGCGCTGGAACATGCTCTGCTCGTGGGGCGTGTTGATTACCAGGATCTCGCGGATACCGGCCAGCATCAGCGTGCCCAGCGGGTAGTAGATCATCGGCTTGTCGTACACGGGCAGGAGCTGCTTGCTGACACCCTGGGTGATCGGATACAGCCGTGTGCCCGATCCTCCGGCCAGGATGATTCCCTTGCGATTCTTCATTGTCCGAGTCGTTCCATCCGATAGCTGCCGTCGAGGATACTGCTCACCCATGTCTGGTTGGCCAGATACCAGTCCACGGTGCGTGCCAGGCCCGAAACGAAATCGTTGCGTGGTGTCCAGCCGAGTTCACGCTGGATCTTGCCGGCATCGATCGCATAGCGGCGGTCATGTCCCGGACGGTCCCGGACGAACCGTATCAGCGACTCGCGCGGTGTGGCGCCGGGTACCCGCTGATCGAGTAAGCGGCAAAGCGCCCGGACCACGTCGATGTTGGTCTTCTCACTGTCTCCACCTACATTGTAGGTTTCGCCGGGGCTTCCCTTGTCCAGCACCGCGGCGATGGCGTCGCAGTGGTCCTCGACGAAGAGCCAGTCGCGCACGTTCAGGCCATCGCCATAGACCGGCAGCGGCTCGCCCGCCAGCGCCTTCTGAATGACCAGCGGGATCAGCTTTTCGGGGAACTGGTAAGGCCCGTAGTTGTTCGAGCAGTTCGTCGTCAGCGTCGGCAGGCCATACGTGTGATGGAAGGCGCGGACCAGATGATCGGATGCCGCCTTGGACGCGGAGTAGGGCGAGTTGGGCGCATACGGTGTGTCTTCGGTAAACCGCCCCTCGGCGCCAAGTGAGCCGTACACCTCGTCCGTGGATACGTGCAGAAAGCGGAAGCGCTTCGCGCCGTCCTCGTCGAGCGTGCGCCAGTAATCGCGGGTCACCTCCAGCAAGGTGAGCGTCGCCGCCACATTGGTCTGAATGAACGCCGCCGGCCCGTCAATGGAGCGGTCGACATGGGACTCCGCGGCGAAATTAAGCACGGCATCGGGCCGGTGCTCCGCCAGGAGTGCGGCCACCAGCGCGGCATCACCAATATCCCCTTCCACGAAGACGTGGTCAGGATGGTTCCTGAGCGAGGCCAGTGTGGACAGGTTGCCGGCATAGGTCAGCTTGTCCAGGTTGACCACGTGGTGGCCAGCGGCCATGGCGCGATGGACGAAGTTTCCGCCGATGAAGCCGGCACCGCCGGTGACCAGTAATGTGGGCATGAAGAACCTTATCGATGGCCCCGGCAAGCTCCCGGTGGCGATGGCGCCGATTATGGGCGATTGGGCCCGCGCCGTCCCCTTGCACGGGGACTTGATGAATATCGCTTCAGACTCCTCAGCCGAGAGACCGGCAAGACGGTAATATAAGTCGCTTTGCCGTGGCGCATGGTGCGCGCTCGGAACAATTATTTCAGGTAGATCAATGGCTTCCAAGAAAGCGACGCAAGTACTGGGTCTGGGCACGCGTGCCATTCACGCCGGGCAGCATCCCGATCCGTCGACGGGCGCCATCATGACGCCGATCTATGCGACCTCTACTTACGTGCAGTCCAGCCCCGGTAAGCACCAGGGTTATGAGTACTCGCGCACCCAGAACCCGACCCGCATGGCTTACGAGCGCTGCGTGGCCGACCTGGAAGGTGGAGTCGCGGGCTTCGCCTTCGGCTCCGGCCTGGGCGGCGCTTCCACGGTGCTGGACCTGCTCGATTCGGGTGACCACGTCATCGCCATGGACGACCTCTACGGTGGTACCTACCGGCTGTTCGAGCGCGTTCGTCGACGCTCCGCCGGTCTGGATTTTACGTTCCTGGATCTCAATGACGCGGTCGCCCTCAAGGCTGCGCTCAAGCCCAACACGAAGATGATCTGGGCGGAGACGCCGACCAATCCGATGCTGAAGCTGGTCGACCTGGCCAAGCTGTCCGCTTTCGCAAAGAAGCACGGCCTGATTCTGGTGGTGGACAACACCTTCTGCTCGCCCATGCTGCAGCGCCCGATCGAATACGGGGCTGATCTTGTGCTGCACTCGGCCACCAAGTACCTCAACGGTCACTCGGATATGGTGGGTGGCATCGTGGTCGCCGCGAACGACGAAATGGCCGAGCGCATGGGTTTCCTGCAGAACTCGGTAGGCGCCGTGGCGGGTCCTTTCGACTCGTTTCTGGCGATGCGTGGCCTGAAGACGCTGCATCTGCGCATGAAGGCGCACTGCGAGTCGGCGCTGGACATCGCGCGTTGGCTCGAGAAGCACCCGGCGATCGAGCGGGTGATCTATCCCGGCCTGAAGTCGCATCCGCAGCACGCGCTGGCGCGCCGGCAGATGGATGGCTTCGGCGGGATCATCTCGGCGGAAGTGAAGGGCGGGATTCGCGCGGCGCGCAAGATGCTCGAGCGCTGCGAGATTTTCGCCCTGGCCGAATCGCTGGGCGGCGTGGAAAGCCTTATCGAGCACCCGGGGATCATGACCCATGCGTCCATCCCGCCGGCGACGCGCAAGCGGCTGGGGATCAGCGATGGGTTGATCCGGCTGTCGGTGGGTGTGGAGGATGTGGAAGATCTGCGTTCCGAACTCGCGCGTGCCCTTGCACGTTGACGCACGACGTCCCACCGTCCCTCGATTCGTCGAGAACGAGGTGCGATGGTTTCATCCGATATCAGAGCTAGGTCGCTGACATGACGTTTATCAGCTACGCACAGAACTTCGAAGACGTCATGCTGTATCGGGCACTAAAGCACGTGCAACGGGGTGTATATGTCGACGTCGGCGCCCAGCACCCGATAGTCGACTCGGTGACCAAGGCCTTCTCGCTAATGGGCTGGCGAGGCATCAACGTTGAACCGGTCCAGCGCTGGTTCGAGCTACTGGTAGCCGACCGCCCGAATGACATTAACCTTCAAGTGGCCGTAGGCGCCGACGGCGAGGCAACAATCTTCGATGTCGAGGGGACGGGGCTCTCGACATTGGACCCACACCTTGCCCAGCGTTACATCGCCGAAGGCCGGGCCGTGTCGGAGCACCGGGTTCGCACGGTTCCCTTGGATAACATTTTTCCTTCGCTCGAGGCCGACGATATTCACTTTCTGAAGATCGACTGCGAAGGCGCTGAGCGCGCTGTCCTCAAATCGGGCTCATTTGACGCGGTTCGCCCTTGGATCATCGTGGTCGAAGCAACCGCGCCGAACAGCCGAGTGAACACGGCCGATCAGTGGGAGACGTTATTGGCGGATAGTGGCTATCTGCGTGCTCACCACGACGGACTTAATATTTACTTTGTTGCGAAGGAACACGCATCGTTGCTTGACGCGTTTACTCTCCCACCCAACGTATTCGATGACTTCATCCGAGCCAATGAGGCGGAGGCCCTCAAACGCGCAGACTCTGCAGAACACCGGGCGCAGAAGCTCGACGTCGAAGTGCGCTCGCTGCGATCGAACGTGGACGATATATCCCGGCGATACGCCGCGGAACGGGAGGCGAAGCTCGAAGCGCTCGCAGGACTCGCGGAGTTGCGCCACGACATGCAGAGGCAGGTCGGACGCCTATCCTCGGAACTCTCGGCGCGGGACGATTTTATAGCAGCTATCCTTCAGAGTACTTCGTGGCGCATCAGCGCCCCGATTCGAGCCGCGAAGGCGGTGGCGCGGCGCGTCGGTCGTCTGAGCTGGCGGCTGGTCGGTCCTGCAGTGGTTCGTGCAGCGAGGGCCGCGCGCCCGCTTCTCCGAAACGTTCTTGAGATTCCGAGCATTCGTTCTGTCGCCAAACGTCTCTTTGGACCCGAGACGCGCATCGGCCGTCGTGCACGCTTGTTCATCCTGGGCACGGTTCGCAGCGCCGACGATCCGGCCCCACTGGCGATGACCGAAGGTGCGGAAGCGATTGAAAAGATATTGCGCGCTGCCATTGGCAGGCGGACACGCTGATGGTTGTGGAACAGAGGGGGCATTGATGCGTTTACTCATCGATCTGCAGGCGTGCCAGTCGCCTGGAGGAAGCATTCGTGGCGTAGGTCGCTACTGTCTTTCTCTAGCGCGAGCCATGGCGCGTGCCGATCGCGGCCACCAGGTTTGGTTTATGCTCAATGGGAGCATGGAGTTATCCGCCGCAAAGCTGCGAGATATACTTCGTGAGCTTGTACCGCCAGAGCGTGTGGTGTGCTGGCAGTCGGTACGACCGACGGCGGCCATCGAGCCGGCCAATGCGGTTCGTGCATCGATTGCGGAATGCTTGCGGGAGGAATTCATAGAGGAATTCGCCCCAGATGTTGTGCTGACCATGAGCATGGTGGATGGCTACGGCGATTCCGTGGTGACCTCCGTGCGGGCGGGATCCTCGGCTATGCAAGCGGCCATCGTATTCGACTTGATACCGCTCGCAATTCCCGACGTCTATTTGGCGAACCCGAGCGTCGAGCGTTGGTACCGGAAGAAGGTGGAACACCTGAAGCAGTGCGACCTTCTCCTGGGTATTTCAAGGTTCACGACGGACGAAGTCCGCAGTTTCCTCAATCTCCCTGCTGAATCGGTTGTTGACATATCGGCAGCGGTCGGTCCCGAGTTCCGTCCTCTACGTGATTCTGCTCACGCCGGCGCGGTGGGCCGAAAGTACGGTATCGGCAAGCCGTTCGTTATGTACGCCGGTGGCTACGACCCGCGGAAGAACCTTGTTCGGCTGATTGAAGCGTTTGCTGTGTTGCCGCGGGAGTTGAGAAAGTCGCACCAATTGGTATTTGTCGGCGGTATTGGGGAACCCGAACTCCTGGCGCTCAAGCGGGCTGCTGAGGCGCATGGCCTCTCCGCCGACGATCTTGTTTTTACGGGCTTTGTCAGTGACGAGGAGTTGGTCCGCTTCTATAATGCTTGTGCTCTCTACGCTTTCCCATCGACCCACGAAGGATTCGGGCTCCCCGCCCTCGAGGCCATGTCCTGCGGCGCGGTGGTGATCGGGTCAAACACGACCAGCCTGCCCGAGGTTATCGCTTGTGACGAGGCACTGTTTGATCCGTATGATGTTTCGGATATGGCTCGGAAGCTTCATGAGGGGCTGATCGACGAAGCCTTTAGGGGTCGGATGCGTGAGCACGGTCTTCGTCAGTCGCGCCGTTTTTCTTGGGCTCACTCCGCCAATTTGGCGTGGGCCGCGTTGGAAAACGGTCTCGCTTCCTTCGAGCGTAAGACGCAACTTGCCGTTGGTGCGATGTCACCGCCGTCTCGACGTGTCGCTTTGCTCTCTAGCGGGTCTCCAGCATATGCGGTCGAGGCACTCGCAGCTTTCACTGCGGGACCGGTAGCTCTGTTTGGCGACACTCAGGACCCGAAGCTTGCGAAAGCGCTTCTACCGCCGTCGTGGTCGATGCGAGCCTTAAGATCGTTCGACCCGTCGAAATTCGACGATGTGTTCGTCCATGTGCGTGACGTCGCTGAGGCTGTCCCTCTCCTCCAAGCGGTAAGCGATTGTCGTGCGATCCTGATCTTGCAAGGTGAACGCTGCACGACGATCGCCACATCACTCGCAGGTCAGAAGTCAGCTCTTCTGGATGCGATGCTTTATGGATCGGGCGGCTATCGTGACCTGGCTCACCGTGCCCGCGATGATGCATTCACGGATCTTCCGATGCGAGCCGTGTTATTCGGCTCCCCGCTTTGGTCCAGTAGTGAGCGTTTCTTTTCCGGATACGGCGACGATGCGCGCGCTGAGCGTATTGCGGCGATCAAGGGTGTCGCTGAGTTGAGCGCCGACGAGTTGAGGCAAGTGGCGGTCGCGCTCTCCGAGAATGGTCCACCTCGTTACGGTCAGAGAACGCTTTACGTCGACATTTCACAGCTGTTCACTACTGATGCGGGGACCGGCATCCAGCGTGTGGTCCGTCACATGGTGGCCGACCTTGTCGGTGCGGTACCGCCAGGCTTTCGCGTGGAACCTGTGTATCTCAGCGCGGGGGACGTGTTCCGTTACGCTCGCTCGTACATGGCAAAGCGTTTCCACAGTGGTGCTGAGCTACCCGGTAACGCCGCCGTTGATTTCCGACAAGGAGACATCTTCTTGGGTCTGGATTTGTCGGCACACCTAGTACCCTCGCAAAAGAACATCTTCGTACGCATGCGTAGCCTGGGCGTCGCTGTCACCTTCGTGGTGTACGATATGCTTCCGCTCCAACGCCCCGATTGCTTCGACATCCACGGTCTTCCCATGTTTCGGAAGTGGTACGAGGCGATCGCCGAGGTGGCCGACGGCATCTTGGCGATATCGCGCACGGTAGCGGACGAGTTCAAGTACTGGCTCCCCCAAGCGGACCCAGTGCGGCTGTCTCCACTCCGCATCGGTTGGTTCCACCTCGGAGCCGATCTAGCAAAGGGAGTTAACGCAGGGCTCGATGCATCGGTGCTGCCGCAGGGGCTCGATGGTAGCCCCACCCTGCTCATGGTCGGAACTGTCGAGCCCAGAAAGGGGCACGCGCAGGCTCTGGCGGCGATGGACCAGCTCTGGGAACGCGGTGCTGACTTGAATCTGGTCCTCATCGGCAGGGCTGGCTGGCGCGTCGAAGAACTCGTCAAGCGGTTGCGCAGCCACCCTCTGTCCGGCCGCCGATTGTTCTGGCTGGAGCATGCAGACGACCAGCAGCTGGTCGCGATGTATCATGCTGCGTCTGCGCTACTGGTGCCCTCAGAAGGCGAGGGATTCGGCCTTCCGCTGATCGAGGCGGCACAATACGGACTGCCGATCATCGCTCGCGACCTTCCGGTCTTCCAGGAGGTTGCAGGTCGGCACGCGTTTTACTTCAATGGTCTCGAGCCTGCTGCCATGGCGGACGCGATCTCGCGATGGCTAGTCTTGTTCGAGCAGGGGCTCGCTCCTCAGTCGCGGGATATGCCTTGGTTGACGTGGGAGCAAAGCGCTGCGCAAGTCGTTGACGTTATAGTGCGAGGAGGCTGGCAAGACGTCTGGACGCAGGGTGTTTTTCGTCGATTCTTGGCTACCGACTATCGAGCGGAGGCGACCACAGGTTTGCTGACTCGTGGAGAGAGGCGATCGAACGGCCAATTCGGATTGCTCTACGAGACGGCTCCGTTTGCGCTCACGGAGGGTCTGTATTCCGTTCGCGTAATTGGACGGATGAGTAGTTCGGGTGGCATGGCATGGCTCGATGTCGTGGCCGGCAAGGGGTTGGTTCGTTGTGAATCAACGCAGCTCGTCGCTGACGCGAGCGCTATCGACGCTCTCGATCTCATCGTGGAAGAAGACGCATGCGGGGTGCAGATCAGGGTCATGGTCGACGCCGACATCGACCTCGCGTTTCAAGCCATAGAGATTTCGCCGATGGCCTCGCCGTGAACAGCCTTGTACGTACTTGAGTCACACCGGCCCCTCATGGAAAATGAGCGGCCCAGCTAAATCAATCATTTGCAGCGACGGACACTGATGAAAACAGCATTGATCACCGGAATTTCGGGCCAGGACGGCGCCTACCTCGCGGAGCTCCTCCTTGAGAAGGGCTACCGCGTCTACGGTACCTATCGGCGCACCAGCTCCGTCAACTTCTGGCGTATCGAGGAGCTGGGCATCCAGAACCACCCGAACCTCGAACTGGTCGAATTCGACCTGACCGACGGCGGCTCGGCCATTCGCCTGCTGCAGACGACGGGTGCGACCGAGGTGTACAACCTCGCGGCGCAGAGCTTCGTCGGCGTATCGTTCGACCAGCCGGCCACCACTGCCGCCATCACCGGCGTCGGCGCGCTGCACCTGCTCGAAGCTATCCGCATCGTCAATCCGAAGATCCGCTTCTACCAGGCGTCGACCTCGGAGATGTTCGGCAAGGTGCAGGCCGTGCCGCAGAAGGAGGACACCCCCTTCTACCCGCGCAGCCCGTACGGCGTGGCGAAGCTCTACGCCCACTGGATCACGGTGAACTACCGTGAGTCCTACGGGATCTTCGGTTCCAGCGGCATCCTGTTCAATCACGAGTCGCCGCTGCGCGGCCGTGAGTTCGTCACCCGCAAGATCACCGACTCCGTTGCCAAGATCAAACTCGGCAAGCTGGACGTGCTGGAGCTCGGCAACCTCGATGCCAAGCGCGACTGGGGTTTTGCCAAGGAATACGTCGAAGGCATGTGGCGAATGCTGCAGGCGGACGAGCCGGACACATTCGTGCTCGCCACGAACCGCACCGAAACCGTGCGCGACTTCGTCACGCTTGCCTTCGCTGCCGTCGACATCGATATCGACTGGAAGGGCAGCGAAGAGAACGAAACAGGTACCTGCCGCAAGACCGGCAAGCTGCTCGTCAAGATCAACCCCAAGTTCTACCGCCCTGCGGAAGTCGAACTGCTGATCGGCGATCCCGCCAAGGCGTTCAAGACGCTGGGCTGGAAGCCCGAGACCACGCTCGAAAACCTGTGCAAGATGATGGTGGAAGCCGATCTGCGCCGGAATGAACGTGACGCCTCGTTCTGAGGCGAAGCCCGGCCGGGTGCTCGTCACCGGCCACAAGGGCTTTACCGGCCGCTACGTCGTCGACGCGCTCCGCGCGGCGGGTCACCAGGTTGTTGGGCTGGTCGAGCAGTCCGATGATCTCGAGTCGGCATCCGTCAACCTTCTGGACCGCGCGGCGGTTGCCCGCGCTGTCGCCGAGGCCGATCCGGATGCCGTGATCCATCTTGCCGCGATCGCGTTCGTTGCCCATGGTGACGCGGATGAGATGTACCGCACCAACGTGGTAGGCACACGCCATCTGTTGGAAGCGTTGGCTGCGTCGCCGACGACTCCCCGCGCCGTGCTTCTTGCCAGCAGCGCCAACGTCTATGGCAACAGTGATGTCGAGCTGCTCAGCGAGTCGGTCGAGCCATCGCCGGCCAACGACTACGCGGTCAGCAAGCTTGCCATGGAATACATGGCGAAGCTCTGGTCGGACCGCTTGCCGATTGTCCTGGCCCGCCCGTTCAACTACACGGGTGTCGGCCAGGCCGAGAACTTTCTGTTGCCGAAGATCGTCTCGCATTTCCAGCGCGGGGAACGGGTGATCGAGCTAGGCAATATCGACGTGGCGCGCGACTTCCAGGATGTGCGTTTCGTGGCCGATGCTTATGTGCGCCTGCTGTCCACCGGCGCCGCGGGTCAGACGGTTAACCTTTGCTCCGGCACCTCCGTCTCGCTGATGCAGGTCATCGGCATGATGCAGGAGATCGCTGGCTACGAAATCGAGGTTCGGGTCAATCCCGCCTTTGTCCGCGGTAACGAGGTGGCTCGTCTGACGGGCGACAATCGCCGGCTGCGGTCCTTGATCGGTCCGCTCGATATCATTCCGCTGCGTACCACGCTCGAGTGGATGTTTGCCTCCAGGAAAATCGCATGAAGTGTTTCAAGGCTTACGACATCCGCGGCCGGGTCCCCAATGAACTCAACGCCGATATCGCCTACCGGATCGGCCGCGCCTTCGCACGCACGGTGGGAGAGGGCGAGGTGGTGGTCGGGTACGATATTCGCCTGGATAGCCCGACCTTCGCCGCCGAAGTAGCGCGAGGGCTTGCCGATGAAGGCCGCGACGTGATCGACATCGGCCTGTGTGGGACGGAAGAGGTTTACTTCCAGACGGCCCATCGCGGTGTCGCCGGCGGCATCATGGTGACCGCCAGCCACAATCCGATCGACTACAACGGCATGAAATTGGTGCGCGAGGGAGCGCGTCCGATCAGCGGTGACACCGGCCTGCGCGATATCGAGCGGATGGTCGAAGAAAACGCCTTTGGCGAGTCGTCCGTGAGCCGCGGAAGCGTCCGAGCGGACCACGACAAGTCCGCCTACATCACGCACCTGCTTGGCTACATCGATGTCACCTCCCTGCGGCCGCTTAAGATTGTCGTTAACGCGGGTAACGGAGGCGCTGGCGCCATTGTGGACCTGCTCGAGCTGCACTTGCCGTTTACGTTTGTCCGGGTAAACCATGAGCCGGATGGTACGTTCCCCAACGGTATCCCCAATCCGCTGCTTCCGGAAAATCGGGATGCGACTGCGAGGGCGGTGATCGAGTCCGGTGCCGACCTGGGCATTGCCTGGGATGGCGATTTTGATCGCTGCTTCCTTTTCGATGCACAGGGTGGCTTCATCGAGGGCTACTACATCGTCGGGCTTTTGGCGGCCCAACTGCTCGAGAAGCATCCGGGCTCGAAGATCATTCACGATCCGCGCCTGACATGGAATACGATCGACATGGTCGCAAGCGCGGGCGGCACTGCCGTGGAGAGCAAGACGGGGCACGCCTTCATCAAGGAACGCATGCGTTCCGAGGATGCCGTCTACGGCGGAGAGATGAGTGCGCACCATTACTTCCGCGACTTTGCCTACTGCGATTCGGGGATGATCCCTTGGCTCCTGGTAGCTGAGCGCATCGGTAAGACCGGTACGTCGCTTACCGATATGCTTGCCGAGCGGATGGCCGCATATCCATGCAGCGGCGAGATCAACTTCCGCGTGGACGACGCGGCTGCCACGGTGGGGCGGATCGTCGAGCACTATAAGGCGTCGGCCGAAAGCGTGGAAAATATCGACGGCGTGAGCATGTCGTTCGGGAAGTGGCGATTTAATCTGAGGTCGTCGAATACCGAGCCGTTGCTGAGACTGAATGTCGAGGCGCGGGGCGATGCGAAGCTGATGGCTGCGAAAACGTTGGAGTTACAAGGGCTCATCGACGGCACTCCGGCATAAAAAAAGCGGGCAAAAGCCCGCTTTTTGTTCTTGAGGCGCGCTTGTCAGGCGCGCCCGTAGACATCTTCGAAACGGACGATGTCGTCTTCACCCAGATAGCTACCCGACTGCACTTCGATCAGCTCGAGCGGGACCTTGCCGACGTTGCGCAGGCGATGCGTTACGCCCAGCGGGATGTAGGTGCTCTGGTTCTCGGCAAGCAGGAAGACCTTCTCACCGCAGGTGACCTCAGCGGTGCCCGATACGACGATCCAGTGTTCCGCGCGGTGATGGTGCATCTGCAGGCTGAGCACTGACCCCGGCTTGACTACGATGCGCTTGACCTGGAAACGCTCGCCCATGTCGATAGAATCGTAACTGCCCCAGGGGCGGTACACCTGCCGATGAGCCAGGTGCTCGCCACGGCCGGCGCTGCTGAGGTTGTCGACGATCTTCTTGACGTGCTGGACCTTGTCACGCGCGGCGACCAGGGTCGCATCCGGCGTGGCGACGATCACGACATCGTCCAGACCGATGGTTGCGACCATGTGGCGCTCGTGCGTGCGGACCAGTGTATTGCGGGTGTCGAGCGTGATGACGTCACCGTCAGTCGCGTTGCCGTCCGCGTCCTTGTCGGCGGCTTCCCATAGGGCCGACCACGAGCCGATATCGCTCCAGCGGCAGCTGACCGGCACCACGGCGGCGCGGTCGGTCTTTTCCATGACGGCATAGTCGATGGAGTCGTCTGGGACCTCGACCATGGCGGCTTTGTCAAAGCGGACGAAGTCGAGGTCGGGCTGGGCTGACTCGAAAACCTTCACAGATGCCGCGTGGATCGCCGGCGAATGCTTCTGCAACTCATCGAGGTAACGGGACGCCTTGAAGAGGAACATGCCCGAGTTCCAGTCGAAGTCGCCACTTTCAACATATCTGGCGGCCGTTTCGGCATTCGGCTTCTCGACGAACTGGGCCACCTTGAAGCCGCTGTCGGAGACTACGTCCGCCCGTTTGATGTAGCCGAAGCCCGTCTCGGGCGCCTCGGGGCGGATACCGAAGGTGACCAGCCAGTCCTGGGTTGCCAGGGGAGCGGCACGCTTGACCGCATCGACGAAGCTGGTCTCGTCACCGATGAGGTGGTCGGCCGGCAGGACCAGCAGCACCGCCTCGGCATCCTTCTGTACGGCCTGCATAGCGGCCAGCGCGATGGCCGGCGCGGTGTTGCGCGCGGCGGGCTCGAGCAGGATGGATGAACCCGTGATGCCGAGTTCCTGCAGCTGTTCGGCCACAGTGAAACGGTGATCCTCACTGCAGACCACGATCGGCGCCGCCGTGCTTTCCAGCTTGCGCGTGCGCTTGACGGTCTGCTGGAACAGGGTGGTGTCACCCACCAAGGCGAGGAACTGCTTGGGGCGGTTCTTTCGGGAAAGGGGCCACAGGCGGGTTCCGCTACCGCCGCTTAAGATGACTGGGACGATCATGGGTTCCGCTCCAAGGCTAAGTTAACCCCGCAATTATACCGGGTGCTCGGTGTCGTGGTCGGGAGGTTGAACCAGCCATTCAGTCGCACAACTCAGCATCCCGATGGTTTCGATATAGCCAGCGCGGTCTGCCGGGTTTGGCCGGTCGACTGTTCCCCGCCCGAATAAAGATGTACTGCCCCAGGTCGTATCCTCGATTGGGAATGGACAGAATCTCCCTGACCAACCGTTCGGTGGGTTACTAGTTGTCCGAGTGGTTTTCATGGACATCGGCTGAGAACGTGCCTTCAAAGGCTAAGCCGGCGTGGTCGAGCATCAGGAAGAGTTTGTGCTTGTTGTATTCGCGGTTATGACGGCTCTATATGCCGTATCCCGATACGGGATCGTGGGTATTATGCTCAGCCATCATTTTGGCGATGTTCTCGAGGCGATTTGCATTCGGTGTTGTCAGAATCAGCGCCCCGCGAGGGCGCAAGCGCTTCTCGATTCGGCAAAGCGCCTTCGGGGATCGGTAACGAGGTGCTCGATGACCTAGCAGATCAGAGTGACGTTGAATGGACCGGAAAATGAAATCTCCTCAAGGTCGACGTTGTTGTTAAGGTAATCGAGAATAAGCTCTTCGCCAGAAGGCGCATGGGCTACCATCTGAGAACTTCCGCCGCCGTCACTCACGCCGAAATAGTTCGTACAGTGAACGTGATATTGGCGAAATCGCCTACAACCACCGTTGTGAAATAAGGATTCGCGCCGATTTCCAGCAGTCGGCCACCTTGTTCAGGGACAATCCCGAGCGCATATGCGCATCGCCAAAAAATCCTGGGTCAAGTAGTTGGCCAGTTCCGCCTGAGGCGCCTCATTGAGGCACAGGCCTTGCATGTAGGCTCGGAGTGACTTTTCGTCCTCGCCATAGGGCAGCGGCAGGGGTAGCGCGATTGCCGAAGGAGGCGTTCGAGAGCAGACGGCACGCTAATCCTTCGACTGGAAAGGAACGTCGAGCCCGTCGCCCTTGGGGCGCTGGGCCTCCAACCGGCGGCCCGTAGTATCATGCGCGCCCCAGGATCGAGGCGCCGCGTGGCCAGCCTTCATGCCTTGGAACTGCCAAGACGCGGATAGGTATTGGTCGTACGTCGCGGCGACTGGCTCAAGTTCGCTTACAATCGAAAGAATCAAGGGGCGGCCTGCTCAGAAGCAATCATTGCCTGGGGCCCGCGCCCATCCCGTGCTCCCGAGGATAGGAAATGTCTGAAAATCAACAACGTGTGCTCGTAACCGGTGGAGCTGGCTTCCTCGGGTCCCATCTGTGCGACCGCCTCGTCGCGGCCGGCCACGACGTGCTCTGTGTGGACAACTTCTATACGGGAAGCAAGGCCAACGTTGACGGGCTGCTGAGTCACCCTCGCTTCGAACTGATGCGCCACGACGTCACCTTCCCTCTTTACGTCGAAGTCGACCGCATCTTCAACCTGGCGTGCCCGGCTTCGCCGGTCCATTACCAGCACGACCCGGTCCAGACCACGAAGACCAGTGTCCATGGTGCGATCAACATGCTCGGGCTGGCCAAGCGCGTCGGCGCCCGCATTCTCCAGGCCAGCACTAGCGAGGTCTACGGCGACCCGGAGATCCACCCGCAGGTGGAGGGCTATTGGGGCCGGGTCAATCCGATCGGCATCCGCAGTTGCTACGATGAGGGCAAGCGTTGCGCCGAGACTCTGTTCTTCGATTATTGGCGACAGCATCAGCTCGAGGTCAAGGTCATGCGTATCTTCAATACGTATGGCCCGCGCATGCATCCGAATGACGGCCGCGTGGTCAGCAACTTCATCGTGCAGGCATTGAAGGGCGAACCGATCACTATATACGGCGATGGCACCCAGACGCGCAGCTTCTGCTACGTTGACGACCTGATCGAGGGCATGCTCCGCCTAATGGACTCCTCCGCTGATTTCACCGGCCCCGTGAATATCGGTAACCCAGGCGAGTTCACCATGCTCGAACTGGCCGAAACTGTCGTGCGCCTGGTTGGCGGCAGCTCGAAGATCGAACACCGTCCATTGCCGTCGGACGACCCGAAGCAGCGTCAGCCGGACATCAGCTTGGCCAAGGCTACCTTCGACTGGGAGCCGAAGGTCAATCTGGAAGATGGGCTCAAGGAAACCATCGCGTACTTCCGACACCGACTGCAGGCATGACGATGGCAACGGCGCAGAAGGTCGTGGTGATGCCGGTATACGAGGACGTCGAGGCGTCCTCGCGGCTCTTCCAGGAACTGGCCCGGACGCAGGGTTCCGATGCTTATGTAGTCGCCGTGGATGACGGCTCTGTCCGCCAGCCGCTGGACGTCGCCGCGATCACCGCTGCTGGCCTGGGCGGCGTTGTCGTCAAGCTGCGCCGAAACGTTGGTCATCAGAGGGCTATCGCCATCGGCCTTAGCTACGTCGCCGAGCACTTCGACGACGACGTCGTGGTGGTGGTGATGGATTCCGATGGCGAAGACACTCCTGAAAGCATCACCGAGCTGGTCTCCGGTCTGGCCTCGCCTGACGTTGATGTGGTGGTGGGTGCTCGCAAGAGTCGTGTCGAATCGCTCAAGTTCAAGACGTTTTATTTGGTTTACAAGACACTGTTTTCGCTCTTGAGTGGTCGAAAGATCAGCTTCGGCAATTTCATGGCGGCCAAAATGCCCGCTGTGAGGCGCCTCGCCTCGATGCAGGAACTGTGGACACATGTAGCCGCCTGCGTGCTAGGGTCGAAGCTGCGGGTTCAGAGCTGCCCGCTAGATCGCGGTCCGCGCTATGCGGGCAAGAGCAAGATGAATTTCGTCGGGCTCGCACTGCATGGTTTCCGTGCGCTGATGGTCTTTGCAGAAGACGTGCTTGTCCGCGTGGGCATCGCATGCACCTTGGTCGCGGGTCTGTCGGTCGTCGGCGGCGTCACTGCCATGGTGCTCAAGGCCGCCGGTTTTGCGACCCCTGGGTGGTTCTCTCTGGCCTTCGGCATCCTTTTGCTGGTTTTCCTGCAAACCGCCGCATTGACTCTGATTATCCTCATGCTCTCGGGAATGGTCCGCAGCGGCGGTGTGCTGGGTGTTGGCAGTTACCGTGAGTTCGTGGACGAGGTGTTGTATGCCCGCGAGCGCTAAGCCGGCGCTTGGTGGGCAGGTCGTTCGCTACATCATCAATGGACTGTTCGCGACAGCGATCCACTTTTCCGTGCTGCGATTCTGCATGGAGGTGCTTCATGTGCCCTTGGCGGGCGAGGCCAACGCTATTGCCGCATGCTTCGGCATCACTGTCTCGTTTCTCGGCAGTCGATATTTCGTGTTCAGAGGGCAAGAGGGTAGTGTTGTAAAGCAGGGCTCCCTTTTCCTCGTGGTCTATGCCGTTATCGCTCTGCTCCACGCGATGGTCATGTACGTCTGGGCCGATCGCTTAGGTTATGACTATCGTATCGGCTTCGTGCTGGCTACGGGTATGCAAATGGCTTTTAGCTTCGTTGCGAACAAACTCCTGGTATTCAAATGAACAACTATATGCGTGCGCTGGTGGCGTCAGTCGTCTTCGTGATTGGCTTGCTGCTTACGTATTACGTCCATATGCGGTATTTCCGCGTCAACGTGGTGTTCTACGCAGCGATTCTTGACGCTTTCATTGCCCTAGCCATAGTCATGGCTAGTTTGGTTGCGTTCGGCTGGTTCAAGTCTTTCACGCGGCTTGAAATGATCCAGCTCGGCATGATCTGGCTGCTGGGTGGCTACGCATTTGCTATCTCCGTGCCGACGGTGATAGACCGCTCGCTTTCCTTCTACATTCTCGAAAAACTGCAGCAGCGTGGCGGTGGGATCCGTCAGGACGCGTTCCACGACGTTTTCACGGAAGAGTATGTCCGTGAGGATCACTTGGTAGCGGTTCGCCTTACCGAGCAGTTGCAGTCGGGGACGATAAAAATCGATAACGGCTGCGTCAAGCTGACGCCCTGGGGCGAGAAGCTGGCGACCTTCAGCAGCTTCTACCGGAAGAGGCTCTTGCCGACGCATCGCCTGCTGATGGGTGAATACACCGACGCCCTGACAGACCCTTTCCGCGACAGTGTCATGCCGAAGGATTACCGCTGTCGCTGACGGTGGACACACTGTGGCATGAACAGAATGGTAGATACCGCGCCGAGCGCTGATTGGAAGAATCGAACAGTGAAGTGGCTGTTGCCTGTCGTCGTCTTCCTAGTGGGCTTCTGGTTCGTACCTACTGCTCACACGTGTGGGTTCAAATGCGTGCCGGGCGACCTGGGGGATGCGCGGTTCAACAGTGTCATTCTCGAACACTTCTTCCGGTGGCTAACGGGTCAGGACGCCAGTCTGCAAAGCCCGCCCTTCTTCTATCCGATGCCGGGCGCGCTCGCCTTCTCCGATAATCATTGGGGAACGGCGTGGATTTACTCGATATATCGTGCGGTCGGCCTGGATCGCTACGAGGCGTTCGACGCGTGGTATCTGACGGGCTACCTGGCGAATTTTATTGTTTGTCATTGCGCTCTTCGTCGACTTCGATTCTCGAGTCAGGCGAGTGCGCTCGGGGCCTTTGCGTTCGCCTTCGCGCTTCCCGTCATTGCCACTCACGGCCACGCGCAACTCACGTATCGTTTCCTCGTGCCGATAGGTTTGCTGCTGTGGCAGCGCTTCCGGGAAACCGGCGGCTGGCGGTGGTTAGGGTGGTTGGCCCTGGCGGTAGCTGCTCAGTTCTACGTCGCAATCTACCTCGGATATTTCATGCTGCTGTTGATCGCCGCATGGGCCGTGGCGCAGTGGATTGTCGATGGATTCGGCCCTCGGCAGTGGTTCGGTCAGTGGGCTCGATGGTCGCAACCCGCAGCACGGTCCGAACTGATTGGATCCCTTGCGATGTCGATCTGTGCATTCGCCGCGCTTGCATTGCTGATGCAGCCTTATCTGCACTATTCGAAACTTTACGGCTTCGGGCGCGCGCCGGATGAAATCGCTACCATGTTGCCGAGAGCCCAGAGCTACCTGCTTGCGGACATCTCGACATTCTGGGAAGGGTTGAGCTCTCGTTACATTACATCGGTGCCGATGCGTCCCGAGCAGCAGATGTTCTTCGGTGTCGGCATTACAGGCCTGGCCCTGTTCGGAGTAGTGCGTTCTGCCAATAAGGCGCGATGGGTTGCGCTGGGTGCTTTTCTCGCCTTGGTGATCCTGACACTGAACCTGGGTGGCCATTCGATTTATCTGCTTGTTGCGCGAATGCCGGGACTTGCTTCCATTCGCGCCGTCTCGCGCATTGGCGTGGTCATGGCGATGCCTTTGGCATTCCTGGTTGCCACCGGTGTGGATGCCGCGCGTAAAAGCGCCAATCCCTGGCGCATTCTGGCGGCTTTACTTGCTGTCGCGATGGTCTCTGAGTCGATCGCTACTTGGACGATCAAGATTGATATCGCCCAGACCCGTCAGCGCATGGAGCGACTGCGCAACCGTTTGCCATCTCCGCTTCCTGCTCATGCGGTCATTTTCAACCCGTTGACGCCTGACGTTGCGTTCTACGATTCTGAGCTCGATGGCGTTGTCCTTTCGCAGGATCTGGGCATGCCGACCCTGAATGGCTACTCCGGCAACATCCCGCCGGGTTACGACCCCAAGGCAGGAGACTCAGCTTGCAGGCAAACAATGTCGCGAGTAGCAGCAGCGAGTGAGTTCTTCGCGAAAACACTAAAGCGGCCGTCGCCGTTGACTAGCTCTGGGCCACTTCTGGTCATCGGCCAGGACACTTGTTCCGACATGGCGTGGCAGGTTGTCCCGCTGAATCAGCTGAGCAGGATCACTTTAAAAATTAATAGTATCGAGCGCCACGATCGGTTGTATCGAATCCACGTGTCGATACACAACGGCTCGGAGTATGCGCTGAACACCGCGTTGGACGCATCCGAACCGCTGCGTTTGTCTTGGCAGAAAGTCACTGGAAACCAAGCTTTGGCCGCGTCGGCATGGATCTCTCGGGTCGAACTTGGCGGGAAGAGAGACTTGCTGCCCGGTGAAAGTTGTGAGGTCGTCGTCCCGGTTCCGGTCGAGCCAGGGGAGCGTGTGCGCGTTGCCGTCAGCGCGGTGCTTGAGGGCCGAGCCTGGTTGCATGACCATGGTTTCGAGCCAGCATGGGTGGACATGTCGTCGCAGCCTTAGTGACGGCTGTGTGGCATACAGTCGCGTTGAGAATTTACGGTATGGGTCGAAGCGAGGGCCACTCAAACCGGTTGCCGAATTCAAAGTTGATTAGCCAGGGAAAGCCGTGAGATATCCAAAACAGCTGCTGTCGAAATTGCCCGATTCAAATCGAATTTTGATCTCGTGCGCGGCCATTCTCTTCGCAGCGCTCCTGGTGGGCGTGTTGCTATTGCACCCGTTTAGGAATTCGCCCGACATTCGATCCGATGGCGTGGGTTATCACGTGTGGGCCCACGCCATCGCTCGCGGCGACTTTACGTTCTGCAACTATAAGCCGATGCTACAACCCGTAACGGCCCTTTCGGGGGAAAGCGCCGATGGATTGCGTTGCAAGAATAAATATCCACCCGGTGTCGGCTTGTTGCAACTGGTCTTCTCTTGGCCTGTGCTGGCTGACGATCCTGTGACTACCGGCTTTTCCGTGGGCGAGAATCGCGTTGTCTTCTGGGGTGGTGGCGTTTTGCTTTTCGCGACGACTGGGCTGCTTTACTCGGCCCTAAGACGAAGTGGTACTGCGTCGGTACCATCGCTAATTGGGATAGTTGCGTTCGTTTTCGGTACCGGTCTGTTTCACTACGCGACTTATGATGCTTCGTTCAGCCATGTATACAGCGCATTTGGTGTGGCGCTTCTCCTATGGCTTGCGTACGGGATGCAACATTTATCGTTGAGGCGGTTGATTGCCTTTTCGGTCATCGCTGCCTGGCTCTATATTGTGCGTCAGACCAATGCGGCCCTGAGTCTCGCAGTGGTCTATGTATTCGTTCGTCAAACCGGTATGCAAGGCCTCTGGCGTCTGCCTGCCGCATGGTTCATCGGGACTGGCACCGCGGCAGCTGTGTTGTTGGCTTACAGCCGTTACGTGACAGGGGAGGCCTCGTTTTCGAGCTATGGATCTGAAGGTTTTCCTTCATTCGCCGGTCATTCGCTCGAAGTGCTTTTTTCCTATGAGCGCGGCCTTTTCAGCTATTACCCGGTCTTCATGGTCGGCGTTGCGCTTGCGATACTGCAGCGGAAAAATGCTGTGAGCCAAGCCTTTCTGAGCCTGATCGCGATCTTTGCGCTGCTTTATGGCTCTTGGCACGCCTGGCACCTCGGTGCAGGCTTCGGGCATCGGGGTTTCGTTGAGCTTGCGCCGTTCGGAGTGGTCATCGTTGCCAACGCTTTGCAGGGCGCACGGCCCTTAGCTAAAGGATTTTTGTTCGCCGTCATCGGGCTGTGTTGCCTGGCGACGACCTTGGCTATGGCCGCTTACTGGCGAGGCGATCTTCCTTTCACCGGAGCCGGGTCGACCCAGTATTGGCGGAGCATTTCTCCTGTAAAGCTCTCTTTCCTCAAGGATCCTCTTTATTCGAAAAAAGAGATTCGGCGGATCCATCTGACTTTTCAGAGTGTCCGCAAGCGTGACGACGGGCATTGGCAGGTGCGCATTCTCGTCGCCAACGGGAATGAAAGCACGCCTTTGCGGGGTGCTGGTGGGCCCTATCCCGTCTTGCGCTTGTCCTGGCGTCTGGTTGCTCCACGGGCCGGTCTGAGTGAAGGCTGGGATGCACGGTACGATCTCCCGGCGATAGATGCCGGGCTGTCCAGGTCAGTGACAGTAGACGTCCCAGACCCGGATATCACTGATGCTGATCTTCAGCTACAGTTTTCAATTGTCCAAGAGGGATACTTCTGGGCACACGACGTCGGCGTGCCCCCCCTTTCCATCAGTTGGGGTCGGGACCAGGTCGCCACTCTCAACAAGACAGAATGAACATGAAAATAAAAATTGCCGTCGTCGGCACCGGGTACGTAGGTCTTTCGAACGGTGTCCTCTTATCGAAAGCCAACGAGGTTGTAGCCTTGGACATCGTCGAGAGCAAGGTAAACATGCTCAACGAAGGGCGGTCCCCTATCATCGATGCCGAGCTCGAGGAGGCTTTGTCCGGTGGCGGCCTCGACTTTCGCGCAACGATGGACCCCGAAGATGCGTATAAGAACGCCTCGTTCGTAATCATCGCGACTCCGACCGACTACGATCCAGATACAAATTATTTCAATACGAGCTCGATAGAAACGGTTGTGAGCCAGGTGCTGAAGATCAACACCAGCGCCACGATGGTCATTAAGTCGACCATCCCGGTCGGCTACACGGCAAAGCTTCGCAAAAAATTTGGTGTCGATAGCATCATATTCTCGCCGGAGTTTCTCCGCGAGGGGAAGGCGTTGTACGACAATCTTCATCCGTCTCGGATCATTGTCGGAGATCACTCGTCTGCCGCGAAAGTATTTGCCGAACTTCTTCAGCAAGGAGCCGAAAAGAGGGGTATCCCTGTCCTTTTTACCGACTCGACCGAGGCCGAGGCGATCAAACTCTTCGCCAATACTTACTTGGCCATGCGCGTTTCGTATTTCAATGAACTCGATACCTATGCCGTTACGCATGGTCTCGACAGCCGGCATATCATCGAAGGTATCTGCCTGGATCCGCGTATCGGCGGGGGCTACAACAATCCTTCATTCGGATATGGTGGCTACTGCCTGCCCAAGGATACCAAGCAGCTGCTAGCCAACTACCAGAGCGTCCCGCAGACCCTTATCAAGGCCATTGTCGAATCGAATACGACGCGTAAAGACTTTATTGCTGACGACATTCTTCGCCGCAGACCGAAAGTCGTCGGTATTTATCGTCTGATCATGAAGAGCGGCTCGGACAATTTTCGATCTTCCAGCATCCAAGGGATTATGAAGAGGATCAAGGCGAAGGGAGTGGAGGTGATCGTTTATGAGCCGGTTCTCGATTCGGATGAATTTTTCCACTCGCGAGTCGTCAACGATCTGGCAACGTTCAAGCAGGAATCCGATGTCATCGTCAGCAACCGTATGGCCGACACGCTTTCGGACGTCTCCGACAAGGTGTATACCCGCGACCTATTCGGCGATAACTGAGCGACGCTCACGAACAAAAAAAGGCCGCGAGCGCTCACGCGGCCTTTTTTGCTGCCCAGAGAAGGGGAAGCTCAACCCAGCGCTGCTTCCAACTCCGGCAGGATCTTAAACAAGTCGCCCACCAGCCCGATATCGGCGATCTCGAAAATCGGCGCTTCGCCGTCCTTGTTGATAGCCACGATCGTGCCAGCGTCCTTGATGCCGGTCAGGTGCTGGATAGCGCCCGAGATGCCTATGGCGATATAAAGCTCCGGGGCGATGATCTTGCCGGTCTGACCGACCTGCATTTCGTTCGGCACGTAGCCGGCGTCGACGGCGGCGCGCGAGGCGCCCACGGCGGCACCGATCTTGTCGGCGAACTTGTAGACGATCTCGAAGTTTTCCTTCGAGCCCACGCCGCGGCCGCCGGAGACTACTTTGGGCGCACCCTGGAGGTCCGGACGGTCGCTCTTGCCCTGCTGCAGGCCGACGAAGCGGGTGTGCAAGGGCAGGGCGGCATCGACGCTCAGCGCTTCAACCGCTGCGGAGCCGTTAGAGGCCGCGGCCGGCCAGGAGGCGGTGCGGATCGTCGCCACGACAGTCGAGGCCGAGTCCACTTCGACGGTGACGATGGCGTTGCCGGCGTAGATCGGGCGCCTGAAGCTGTGCGGGCCCTCCACGGTCATGACGTCGCTGACCTGCGACACGCCCAGCAGAGCCGCCACGCGCGGGGCGAGGTCCTTGCCGAAGGTGGTCGAGGGGACGAACACATGGCTGTAGCCTGCCGCCGCTTTGGCAATCTGCGGAGCCAAGATGGCTGCGAGGGCATGGGCGTTCTCAGAGCGGGCGACCGTCAGTACTTTGCTGACACCGTCGATCTTCGCGGCTTCCGCGGCGATGGCATCCGGAGCGTCAGACAGGACGATGACGTCGATGGCTTCCGGCTTGACGGCCGAGGCGGCGCTGACCGCACGTGCAGTGGCACCGTTGAGCTTGCCGTCGAGGTGTTCAGCGATAACGAGGATCTTGGACATATCGATTCTCCGGTCGGCTGCTTTACAGCAGGCCCTTCTGCTTGAGGGCCGCGACGAGCTCGGCGGCATCCTTCACCATCACACCCTTGCTGCGCTTGGGCGGGGCGGCGTAGTGAGTGGTCTTGATGTGGTCTGCTGCGTCGACGCCCAGGGAGCCCAGTTCGATCACATCGATCGGCTTGGACTTGGCCTTCATGATGTCCGGCAGTTTGATGAAGCGCGGTTCGTTGAGACGCAGGTCCGTCGTGATCACGGCGGGCAGGTCGGCTTCGATCGTCTCGAGGCCGGCATCGACCTCGCGGGTGACCGTGGCCTTGCCGTCAGCGATCTCAACCTTGCCAGCGAAGGTCGCCTGGGGTCGATCCCACAGGGCCGCCAGCATCTGGCCGGTCTGATTGGCATCGTCGTCGATGGCCTGCTTGCCGAGGATCACCAGACCCGGCTGTTCTTTTTCGATCAGCTTCAGGAATGTACGGGCGGCGGTAAGCGGGGAGACCGCGTCCGAAGTCTGGACTTGGATCGCCCGGTTGGCGCCCATGGCCAGGCCGTTACGCAGGTGGGCCGTCAGGTCGGCGGGACCGATGCCCACGACGATGACCTCCTCGGCCACGCCCTTCTCGCGAAGGCGCAGGGCCTCTTCAAGGGCGATATCGTCGAACGGATTGGCGGAGAGCTTCACGCCGTCCGTAACCACGCCGCTGCCGTCAGGCTTGACCTGTATACGGACGTTGTAGTCCACGACGCGCTTGTAGCCGACCAGAATCTTCATTCGGGGTTCCTATGCCTCGGAGTTCATCCCCCCATTCTAACCAATCTTCAAACTATCGTTTGATGCGCCGCGGAATGGTGTCAAAAGCTAGACGGGCGGTGTGTGGTAGTCGAGCGCCAACACGTCAACGCCGATAAGTAATAGCCGTTGTTCAAATGGTAAGGAGGACAGGGATGCAGGAAAGCTTCCCCATTCTGCCGAATCGGTGCCATGCTATCCATGGCGCCGATTGCATTATGGGATTTGGGCAAGCCGCCAACTTCCTTCAAGCAGTGAGCACTGATAACAGCCTGATCGCAAAAGGCTGCCTCGGCCAACTCGGCCAACTCGGCAAATCGACGGTCCAGTCAGACGAATCCGCGAGGATCATTCACGTGGCGACTTTGTTTCAGATGGGCGACGCTCACGGCGGTATTCTCCAAGATCTCAGGGTGACACCAGGGCAGGCCAGCGAGTTGCGCCGAGCCAGTGGTGACCTCCCGTCAGTGGTGCTCGACGAGCGACAACTGTGCGACCTTGAAATGCTGATGCACGGTGCGTTCTCGCCTCTGCGAGGCTTCCTTTCGCGTGACGATTACGAGTCTGTAGTTGAGAGAATGCGCTTGGCGAATGGGACACTTTGGCCCATACCCATCACGCTTGATGTCCCCGTCGCCCTTTCCGGCGGGATCGGTCCTGGCAGCAAAGTGGCCCTGCGAGATGCACAAGGCGTCCTTCGAGCCGTGCTGTCCGTCACGGACGCGTGGATCCCTGATCGTGAGCGGGAGGCAAGTAAGGTGTTCGGCACAACCGATTCGCTACATCCTGGCGCGAGGTATACGCTCGGGTGCGCTGGTTCGCTAGCGCTTGGCGGGCCGGTAAGCGCAGTCTGTGACGTCGACCATCACGACTTTACTGAGCTTCGTGACACGCCTGCCACCCTGCGCGCGTGGTTCTCGGCGAAAGGTTGGGACCGTATCGTGGCGTTCCAGACACGCAACCCCATGCACAGGGCTCATCGAGAATTGACTCTTCGCGCCGCGGAAAAGGTGGGTGGCAAGCTCCTCATTCATCCTGTGGTCGGTCAAAGCAAGCCGGGCGATGTGGATCACTACACGCGTGTGCGCTGCTATCGCGCGTTGCTTCCGTATTACCCGGCAGATAGCGTGAAGCTGTCGCTGTTACCGCTCGCTATGCGAATGGCGGGACCGAGGGAGGCAATATGGCACGCCATAATCCGAAAAAACTACGGCGCGACGCATTTTATCGTCGGGCGCGACCACGCTGGTCCAGGTAACGACAGGGATGGTCGTCCCTTCTATGACCCATTCGCTGCTCAAAGACTTTTGAAAATCCACGAGGCGGAATTGGGTATTGTCAGCGTGCTTTTTCCGGCCATGGTGTATGCGGTGAACCGCGACGCATATCTGCCGTCGGACGAGGTCTTGGATGCTGACGAGGTGAAGGACGTCTCAGGAACGCAACTTCGCCAGCATCTTCGAGATGGTACTGAGATACCGCCCTGGTTCAGCTTCCCGGAAGTAGTTCGAATTCTGCGGGAGCGCCATCCCATGAAAAAAGCGCGTGGATTCGCCGTCTTTTTTACAGGGCTCTCAGGTGCGGGAAAGTCGACGATCGCGCAAGCTCTCATGGCTCGCCTGATGGAAGGATCAGCCCGCCCGGTGACGCTGCTTGACGGTGACGAGGTACGCCGCCACATATCGCGAGGATTAGGTTTTTCTCGTGAAGATCGCGCAGCGAATGTCGAACGTATCGGATATATTGCGGGAGAAGTAGTCCGCCACGGGGGTATCGCCATCTGCGCACCGATTGCACCGTTCGCCGATTCTAGGGCCGACGCTCGCAAATGGGTCGAGGCGCATGGAGCCTTCGTTGAGGTTTATGTATGTACAGACATCGAGGTATGCGAATCGCGAGACATCAAGGGCCTTTATGCCCAAGCACGCGCGGGTAGGTTAGCCAACTTCACCGGCGTGAACGATCCTTACGAAGCGCCAGAGTATCCCGAACTTCGCCTTGACGGAAATGCCGGCACGCCGAGGGAACTCGCGGGCAGGGTAGTCGAACTCCTTGTGAACATGGAGCTGCTCGAAACTGCTGAAACGGTCTCGTGGCGCGGAGGGCGAGCGAGTTGACCCGGGTCATCCTGCATGTAGGTCAGCCGAAGGCCGGCTCCACTGCCTTGCAGCGAGCGCTCGGACGTGACGAACGAGAGCTTCGCGAGCGCGGCGTTTTTTACCCGATCGAAGGCGCAACCGCAAGCGGTCGCATGGACGGACATGCGACTTACAGTCACAATCTGCTCGCAGGCTTTGGTGTTCCGTTCGAGGCAGTCTACGCGCCCTTACGCCGGTATTATGTTGATCAGGATGGCCTAACTCAGGCCGTGCGACATTTTTGCGATAGCGTGCGCACTAGCCTGCTGATGCATGCCTACGGGACGCTCGTGCTATCTGGAGAAATGATCTGCGAAGCTTCCCACCAGGTGCTCATGGCGATAAGAGACTGGCTAAATTCGCTGCCTGCCGTTTCCACGATCGACGTTTGTGTCTATTTCCGTTCCCCTGTGGACGCCTACCGGAGCCGTGTGGCGCAAGATGTCAAGGCAGGCTTGGATTTCACTCCGCCAGACAGGTTTTTCGTCGACTACGAGGGCCAATTCGCTCGCCTTACTCAGGTGTTTGGTGCCGACAGGGTCCATCCATCCCGCTTCGGCAAAGCTGAAGATGGGTGGGACGTGGTGGATGACTTTGCCTGTCGTTTTCTCGGAACGGCGCTCGAGGGGACTAGAGCTAATGAAGCTTTGGCACTGGAAGCTACGTTTTTTCTGGCTGCTTACTGGACTATCTGTCGAGCCACGGGAGCGTTGGGTCGAACAAAATATGAACTGCTCGTTTCATGGCTAGAATGCAATCCGTATCCCGGAGGTGACGGTTCGAGAGCGCGCCTGCGCTCGTCGCTCGTAGCGCGTCTCGTACAGCGCCACGAAGCTCAACTTACCTGGCTCCGGTCCAGGGGCATCGACTTCAATTACCCACAAGTGCCGCTATGCGAGACTGCCTCAGAGCCGGCTGCTTCAATATCGGAACTCTTTGAGTACGGGCCGGATGCCGACGCAATGCGTGCATTCGATGTCTTCGCTATCGATGGCCTCCTGCACGCCTGCATCGTGATGAATGAAGCCTTGAATACCAGGGAAGGAAAAATCCAGACCTAAGATGTTGATTGGATGGAGATGGAAATCCTCGGTGCGCGGAAGAGACGACTAGCGAGAAGACCGTCCCTGATCTTGACATGCAGACGCTCGTCGAGGATGGAGTGGGCAAAGGCTGCGACAAGAATCGAAATCGATGTCGTCAGAATCACATGGCCTATCGTCGGGATCAGTGGCATCAGGCCGTAGTGCAGGAAAAGTTCCTTTGCGACCATGTTCACCAATGGATGAACGAGGTAGAGCGCGTAAGAGATGTTGCCTATCCATGCCAAGACTGCGGGGAAGGGTATGTGTGTGGACTTCGATGCTAAAGAGATCGCGAGCACCATCGCCACGGCCCAGCCTCCCCAGCCAAGCAGACCGTTGTCCGACGCGATGTTTTCGAGTATGCACCACAGGAACCCGACACATCCGGAAAAAGCGACCAACCTGGCCGTCAGCGCGTCTCGAATAACGAACGACGAGCAGTAAATCTTGCCGATTATGACCCCGCCAAGAAACTCGAAAATGATCGGATTGGTCATCAACTGCAGATAAGCGTTGTCCGAATTGACCCTTGCTGTGACAAGGAGCGACGCATGGCCGTGGTCCCAGAGTGGGACGGCGATGAGACAGATGCCACACCATCCGAAGAGAGCAACGTAGCGAAACCGGGCAAACAACATGGACAAGCCGAAAATCAGATAAAAGTAGGCTTCGTAGTTCAGTGACCACGCGACATCGGTGAGACCTCCTCCCAGATAAAGAAAAGAATGAGCATCGGGCGGTATGAAAATCAGCGATTTGGCGATCCAGATGAGATTTTCGTGGACAAATATTCCCGTCCCCTTTGCCACGGCAAAAGTTACAATGCCAATGACTGCGTACGGGATCCAGATCTTGGTGAACCGCCTTATATAGAAGCGCATCAGGCTTGCGGGTGAGCCATCGTTTCCCTTCGTCGTATAAGCCATGATGAAGCCACTTATGACAAAGAAGATATCCACACCTGCCGCGCCGCCATGCAGAAGCGTTTCCGCAGTCTGCTGGTAAGGGGTGACGAGGAAAAACCACCGCGCATGGCTGAGAACGACCATCATAATCGCAAGGCCCCTAAGGGCCTGCAGAAAGTCGAGCTTTTTGTCGTTGCTCATTCACCCCCCCCCACCCTGTTATGCGCGGTGCACGCCCGGCTGGTACGATCGTCTTACACGATACCACCGGTGGGGCCGTCGAACGCTGTCTGTAGATCCTAACTAAGCGTTAATTAAGTCAATTCGCCGAACGCACAAGTTCTATCCTGCCGAGACGGACGGATGCGTCCTCCAAGGCGTATGCCCGCAGCTCGAACTGACGTAGATCGCGGGGCAGGAAGAAGCTCCCTTCGAGGGCGTTGGCGGAAAGCTCGAAGTCGAAGTTCAATGCGGAGTCGTCGCCCCCAATGATAATCTGCACTTTTCCTGTCACCGAGCCATCGACGCGAAACGTCCACTTGCCTGCGGGGAGATTCCAATAAGGGCCAAAAAAAAGCACGTCACCTGCCAAAGCGCGATACAGGGTTCCGTGACCTTCGTGCTGGCCCTGCCCGATCAACTGTCCCGGATAGACGGAGAAGCGTGCACGGTCGAGTTCTTCAATGACTCCGCCACGCGCTGCGAGGATGTCGCCGACGCGCGCAGCAAACGTTGGCCTATCCAACGGAACGAGCGAAGCGCCTGGCTCGATTCCGTAAAGATCCAAGCCGAGGCTTTGCAAGAAATCCGCGATGGCGCTGGCTTCGTCATCGGCCCCACCGTCGAGTTTCTCGAAGAGAATCTTGATATCCGGTGAGTTTCGTATAGTCGCCTCCATGCCACGTAGTACGGCCAACTCAGCGCCTTCCACATCGATCTTCACCAGGTCGAACGTCATTTCCGCCGGGAGAACGTCGTCCAGGCGTCGCGCAGGAGCCTTGATCGACTGCCCGGCGGTGTCGAACTGGCGTACGCTCGAGCCTTGGCCGACGTGGCCATCGGGATAAAACAGTTCGATCACACCTTCGCGGTCGGACGCGGCTATGGCGTGAACTTTGACGACGGGTTCGAGGTGGTTGAGCTGTATGCTTCGCTCAATGAGATCCACCATGCGGGGATGTGGCTCAAATGCGACGACGTGCCCCGTACCCTTTGCCAACCTGTTTCCGACGATGATCGAGTAATAGCCAACATTCGCCCCGATATCGAGAAAATTAGTCGATGCCTTGATAAAGCTTCGCAACACCTCGGTATTTTCAGGTTCCCACTCGCCTCCGTTGATGATGGGTGAGGGGCAGCCCAAGTCGCCAGTATTCACGAAGATCGGACTCTCATCCCGTAGGTAGGTGAGAACAGCATTGTCTCCCGCGAAACTGGTGAGGCGCGACTTGATAAATTCAAGGCTTCGACTCAATGACGCCGTGCTCGCCGTGGTCGCCGGGTCGCCTGGTGCGGACGCTGCTGCCGCCGCGCGAGTCTCGGCCCGCTCAGCCGTCTGGCGCAATTCCTGCGCCATCGAATGCACGGCGTGTGCAAGCTGAAGAAGCTTGAAATCCAGGCTTTCGATCTTCGCAAGCGTCGCGTCTTCGCAGGCTTTTGCCCCGACCTCTAGCGCGTGAAGCCGGTGAGTGAGCGGCGATCGCTCAGAAAATTCGTCGCTCATCTGTCGCGCCAAATCGGAAATCTGATGCTCGAGAGGAACGATCGATTCTCGCGTTATCGTCCGTAATCGCGATGAGATACGTCGTGTTATAGGCCGGAACAGATTATAGAGACGACGCAAGACGCCCAGAATGATTTTCTTAATCATGGCGAGGTAATCCCGAAAGTTTGCTGGCGATTGAAGTGGTTGAGAGTCATGCCGGCATGACCTGAAGCATGCGTAGGGACAAAGCCGTCTCGTCGAAATATTTGGTATAAATAGCCGGGCAGTGCTCCATCACTTCCTCTACCTGGCGCTTGTCGAGCATGATGATCTGGAAGGCAAGATCGCTCGTGTGGAATCGCCACGCCGGCACGATAGATTGATCGTTGTCAGCTGGAGGACACGGCCAAGCCGGGATCAACCAGCCGGTATGATTCTGCAACACGATTTCATCATGCGGTGGGGCCTTGAGCGACACCACGGGCGTATTGCGGCTCACGGACTCGTAGAATCCAAGGCCTAGCCCCTCATGCGAAGACACCTGGATACTGACGTCGTGCTCTTCGTACATGTCCATGATGTCGTCCCGCGAGAGTACGCGGTCGATGATATGAACTCCTGGCGGAATCTTGTCTGGATAGTAGGTCGCGACAGGGTCCATCGAGGTCACGGTTAACTCGATGTCATCGCGCGAAGCGCGCGCTATGGCAAAGGCATCGATGACTTGACGTGTATTCTTGCGAACGTTTGGATTGTGTCCGGCTACGTGCAATAACCTCAGCTTGTCATTCTGACGCAGTCGGCGCCGCTTGCGTTCGGACCTTGCCGGCGGCAAAGCTCGCTGAAAGCCATGTCCGAGGAACGCGCCGTTGACGACGCCCTCGTCTCTCAGCGCTTTCTCCGCAATGCGCGTACAGAACAACGTCGACGTGAGCCGGTTATGCAGGTGTGCCTCGCCCTTCAGTACGATCTCTGCCATGGGGATAGCGCATACCTTGAGGTTGGCTATGTTCAGACTGAACAGTCGGTCCCAGTTTGGCTGCCAACATATCTCGGGCACCCACAGCGTATGTATCTTGTTGGCGAGAATGAACTGGCTTAGTTCATTTACCGTAACTTCTTCGCGGCAATTGAACGAATAGTAGACGGAGTCCGCGTGCGCGGGCACAGTCCAGTCTTCAGGATCTCGTTGACGGGTGAGCGATCGTCCCAGTGCGGAATATGGCTGGAACGAGAATATGTGAACCGTGTAGCCCATACCACGGAGTAGCTTCGCATGTGTATGCGAGAGATTACCGAGTCCCTGGTCGCCCCAGACGGTAAAGATGCCCACGTTCTTGCGTATGCTTTGATCGATGAGCCGCATAGTCATCGACATGAAACCAGTGGCGCCAGCGTCGAATGTCGACGTGACGCGCTCCTTCTGCATTTTTCCGACACGGTTGAGTAGCACGGCGTCATGGTAGATCCGGGCGATCGTGTCCACCCACGTCTGTGGATCCTCCTCGAGGTAGAAGCCGTGTTCGCCGAACATTTGCGGGAGGAAGCCGTTTCGGGTGGTCAATACGGGTATCCCGTTCATCGCCGCCTCGTAAGCGACCCGGCAAAAGGTCTCATCGACCAGCGTCGGTACTACGACTATACGAGCACTGCGATAAAATTCACGAACACTGCCGTATCCATGAATCACACAGAGCGGCCGGGATGTCAGGTCGTCTTGAAGCTCGTCGTACAGCGTTGAGGCCTCCGGTTCGGTCTGAACGCCCATCATCGGGATGTGGTCGCCCAGTTCTTGCACCATGCGCTGGAAGATCCGCCCTCCCTTAAGCGCGCAGATATTGACCTGCAATACATACGTGCCCATGTCGCTTCTATCGGCCATGAACTGCGCAGGATCAGAGGTCGGGTGGATTATCTCGAGATTGTCTGTTCCACCCAGTGCGGTATAAACGTCGCTCATGAATTCCGACGCGACGTATTTGACTACCGTATCCGAGTCTGGGCCGCGTTTGCGGGCTAGCTTATGCCTGCCAAGGTGTTCAAGGATATGCTGGTTGCCAGTGTCACCCAGTTCGATCAAGCCACCCCAGAAATGGCAACCGACCAAGGCTCTGCAGCGCATGGTCCTGGAGAGCTCCATGATGGCATCGCTCGTTCCCCCGTGGCCGTGGAGAAGGTCAGGCGCATAGTCGTCGATGGCTTGTCGTATGTCGGCTTCGCAATTAGCTCCCGCGTTGCGTATATCGATGTAGTAGGGGGTGTGGGTGAGAGAGGTTTCGGTGTAGGCGCCTGTTCGGGGGTCGAAGAAACTCTGCCAGACGCAGCGCACTCCGAATTCGACCAGAATTTGGCAGGTCTGATGCACGAACGACTCCCCTCCACCCATCGGGTAGCCGAGATGTGTGCTCACGAGATAAGTAGGAACCAGCGCCTTTAGGGATGCGGCTGCCTGGATGAAGGCGGCGCCTTCATAGCGTCGAGCCAGCTCGATCGCGTGGTCTGGCGAGAGCCACGCCAAGCGCAGAAGAGCGTTAAAGATCGCGCTGGGCATGGCTATGCGGTGTTCATCCAGGGGCGCAACGCGCTCCGGTGACGTCACGTGATTTTCTGGTGCCTGCAATATGAGGCATCGCAGATGCTCTACATCGATCAGCGGCGTTCCCGTGGTCAGGCAGTCCAGCTCGTAGCCCTTCAGTGCCCGGAAGAGCTTCTTCGTGGGATGGTGCTCGGCCACGTATGGCAATACGGTCGATGCGATCATCTTTGCGCGGGCACCGGCGATGCCGTAATCCAGAATCCAGTCGTGCGCCTTGTGCTCGCTGGTACCGAGGGCCGCGCTGATTACGGAATATCGCTCGCTTCGGTCACGCTCAGTGAACGATATGTTCGATAATGCTGCATGCACTGCTTCGTGCTCACCTGCCATGCGAAGCGCAAGAAGAACCTCTTGCAGACGCTCGGTACTTAATAAGAGCAGTGCGTCGATCGATTCTCGATCCATCGCGGCCAACCGGGCATGGTCGAATTCCGGTGGGAGCACCGTCGTGGTGGCCAGTTTGTCGTCGGCTCGCCGCCCGGGTTGGTCGTTCGAGGATGATGTGCTCATGGTTGTCGATTATGTGGTTGCGGCCGGGCGACGGATGGCGATGCTCGTGGCGATGCAGACGAGAGCGGCTGCGATACCCCAGTAGATATAACGAAAGTCCGGGGCAACGCCGCCGAAGATCAGGGGGGCCGTATAAAGCATGCCGGAAAGCGAAATGAATAACGGCAGGAAGGCTTCACGACGCCGGCGGACCGTGAACTCGACCGCGTATAAGCCCGTCATCATTATGTTAAGCAAAACCCAGGTGTTATTTACGAAGAGCGGCTTCATGACGGGTAAGGCGGCGGCGTCGAGGACATACTTCTTCATAAGAAGGTACGCCGAACGCTCTTCGAAGCCGTATTCACGCGACTTCTTCGAGCTCCCGACAAAAAGATGATCGTTATCCGACTTGCGGAACCATGAGTTGAAGTAGCTGGCGCGGTGTGCTGCGTATGCGGCAGGGTGCGATACGATCGCCGAGATCCAGCGGCGGCCGAGATGCTCCCACTCCCCTGTTGCGCGCAGGTCGTCGATCAAATCCTCGCACCGGAGCCAGATCAGATCCCAGCCCTTGTCTTCATAGCAGGCGGGAAGGTTCGCCAGGTTGTAGTTGGCGGAAGGCGGAAGTAGCCACTGATGCGTGCGTAAGGAAATGCCCACCAGGTCATATAGGAAGAGCTGCGAACTGGGGTAGGTTTCTTTGGGCTTTGTAATTGTTGTTATCGCGGCATGCATCGCCCCGAATGCACCGACGTATAGGAGCGTCCCGACCACGGCGGCTTTCAGCATTCCCCGCCACTCGTCTCGAGGAAAATTGAATGTGTAGCAGAGTATGAGAATCGTGAGCGCAAGGCCGGTAAAGATTGCATTGTGCCGCGCACAAACGGACGCTGCCACGAGAAGTACCAAAATCGCCGCCGTCAATCGGTGGAGGCGGACACCCCGGAAGTGCGCACGGATGACTACGGCACATGTGACGAGAAATCCTATGACTAGGAAAACGTCTTTCCAGATCGTACCGACGAAATTGATCATCACCGGAGTAAAGGCGAAGATGACGATGAGCCATGCCGCGAAGGCGGAGCGCCGAGCTAAAGCTTGGCTTATGACGCAGAACGACGCCCAGTAGCCGACAAGAAAGAGGCCCAGGATGGTCACAGGGCCATCGTGAATCCAGAGTAGGCCGCTCCAGACCAGCGACATTACGGGTGGGTGCCAGTCGCCGAATTCGAACGACTGCGCCTGAAGAAGCTGGAAGTCCGAATCCTGCGTCATCAGGCCCGGATAATAGGCCGCCGCCGTCAGGGCGAGCCCCACCGCACATACGACGGCGAGAAGTATGCTGTTGACCCGTGAGCCGGCTATGTTGTTTGCGATCGCCATGAGGCAACCTTCCCCCGTTGGTTGTCCCTGTCGTGCCTCGTCGCAGCGTATCAGCTGCGAGCGACGCTTCAGCGGCTGTCGGTACCGACAGCCTCTTCGTACGCGCTCACTACTTCATCTGCCGCACCGAACATACGCATTGAGCCGTTCTCCATCCAGAGCACCTTGTTGCAAACTCGGCGGATTTCGCGATTCGAGTGCATGGCGAGGACTACAATTTCGGAACGTTTTTGCAGGGAATCGAGACGTTCCTCGGCCTTATGCATGAAGGTGGCATCACCCACACCCATCACTTCATCTAGCAAAAGGATTTCAGCATCCACGGCCGTGGAGATGGCGAACGCTAGACGCACGCGCATGCCGCTGGAGTAGGTGCGAATGGGGAGGTCGAGATATTCGCCGAGTTCGCAGAATTCTGCGATTTGCTGCTGTTTGGACTTGATTTCACTATCGGTCATGCCCAAGAGCAAGCCACGAAGACGAATGTTCTGGTAGCCAGTCGAATTGTCGTCCATGCCCATGCTGATATCTAGCAGTGGAACAACCTTCCCGTCTCGCGCGATGCTTCCTCGCGTCGGCGCGTAAATGCCGGACATGAGTCTGAGCAAGGTTGATTTGCCGGCGCCGTTGTGGCCGATGAGTCCAATCCGGTCGCCCGTCTGCAGTCGAAGAGTCAGGTCGCTGAGTGCGCGTACGACGACCACGCCTCCCGTGTCCGCCTCGATCGTGTTTCGGCGACCCAGCCGCATCACCTGCCGCTTCAGCGAGCGGCCCTGAACGCCGTAGACCGGGAGGTCAAGGCAGACGCCGTTGAGTTCAATGAAGGCCATCGTGCTTATACCCAGTAAGAGATCCGCTGCAGATAGCGGCCGGTGAGAAAAAGTGCTACCAGCCAGCCCACGACGGCCATGACGATCGCGACAAGCCACGCTGTTGCGGACGGCTCGATGCCCAAGAGCGGTTGCCGAACGATATCAAGGAGATAGGTAAGCGGATTGTATTCCGCGATGTAGGCATGACGTGCAAGGGCCTCGGGCTTGAAAATCACCGGGGTCACATAAAATGCCACCTGGATAATCGATGCGATGATTTGGGGAAGGTCGCGGAACCGCGCCGAAAAAAGCCCAGCTAGCATGGCCAGCCACATCGCGTTAAGGGTCAGCAGCAGCAAGCCAGGAATGAATAATGGCATTACGGCGAAGCGCTTCACGCCGAAAATGCAGAACAATACAACGATGATGATCAGGTTGTGAGCCAGGATGATCAGATTCCTCCAGGACAACTGGAGAATGAAAATCAGCTTTGACGTCGCGACTTGGCGGATATATGACGCATTTGCGATATATGCCGTGCTCCCTTCGGTAACCATGCTGGAAAACAGGCCCCAGGCGATGAGACTGATCGCCGCAAAGGGTAGGTATTCACTGAGGTTCTGTCCGAACAGCGTGCCGTACACGATGCCGATTGCTGCTACGAGCACGCCCATGCTGATCGTGAGCCAGAATGGCCCAATGCGAGACCGCGCATAACGCTGGCGTATCTCCATCCACCCCAGCAGCATCCAGAGACGCCAGGAAGCGACACTACGCATCAGGTCGGATAAAGCTGCACTTAACATCGTATTATGTCTAACCCGATTGAAATGTTGTTCTGGAGCAGCCCTCAAGAGGGCTTAAAAGCTCGCAGGTATAGGACACGAGCCGGTATCGACCGACTGAGCCCAACGGAAAATGATAGCACCACGGGCCGGCGCGGTGCCGCTCCCAACCTGCCGCGACGGTCGTCAGTCGACATGGCAAGCCGACCGACTCTGCTCACCCGATACGGCGCGCGCTAGCAAATTGGCGCTCTCCCGCCAGGATTTCCAGGGTGGGTGGGTCCCAGGGCTGGGGCGTTCGGCCAACCATCGGGCAATGTGGGTAGCAAGCCCTGCCGGTGTATCGGTGTCGAAGTACGAAGGGTAGTCGCCTGCGACTTCGCGGAACACCCTCAGGGCCCTAGCTATAACAGGCTTGCCGCGCTGGGCTGCCTCGATCAGGGGAAGTCCGTAACCTTCACCTCGTGATGCGTTAAGCAATACGGTAGCTCGCTCATAGACCGCATAAAGTGTCTCGTCGCCAGCAGTGTCCAACCAGAACAATCGGTGGCCATTCTCGCGATGAGTCTGGAGCCTCTTTATTAGATCGTTCACGAGCCATCCGCGTTGGCCAATGATGATAAGCGTCACGTCAAGCCCCGATTCCCACAGTAGCTCCAACGCATCCAGAGCCTGGGCATGCCCCTTGCGAGGCTCAAGCGTGCCGACCATCAAGAGCGAGGGCCGACTGGCAAGGGCTTTTTCCAGTCCGGGAGATAACGATCCGCCAACCAGTGTTGGGCCGACATCGGCGCCGAGACCGAAGGCAGTCACCTTCGGGGGCAGAAGCGGGCCGTGATCTTCGAGCCAAGCTTGGAGGTCGGTCGCAGTTGAACGTGAGACGCAATGCAGCGAGTCCGCCAGCCCGGTAATCGTTCTTATCCAATTTGAGAAGCTTTGCTGAGTCTGGGAATGGAACGTGTCGGGCAAAATAAGCGGGAGAAGGTCGTGGACGATGAAATGCATCTTCACGCCCGCACGGCGCCAGGTCTGGAGCAAGGCGGCGCTTGAGGGAAGGCTGTCCATCGTCCAGTCGAGCGCTATATATGTCTCATTGCCAAATATGCTCACGATGTCTTCCGGAAGCTCCGACGGCCACACGGCTCCGATGAGCTTGCACGCATAGGCATGAGCGTGGTGATAGCGCCCGTCGCGGTAAGCGATCGGCTCGATTCTTATTCCTTTGGGTGGTTCGCGTAGCCACTCGCGCAATATTGACCTGACGACGCGATGAACTCCGGTTCCGACATCGCTGACGGAGATATGGGTTACATCAATGAGCCATCGGGCATGCGGGGCGGGCCGAGCCCTGGCCAGGGCGTCTGCTACCCTGGCTAGGTCGTCATCGCTAAGGCAATGCGCTAGCGTTCCGGCAATGTCCCGCTCCACTGCAAGTTGCTGGGCAAGGGTGTGGCGGCACTGGACTTCGTTCACTTCTGCCGCGAGCCTATCCGCGCTCATGCCTTCATCAAGCACGATGCCGGTCGCGTCTTCGGCCAGCAGGCACAGCCATTCTCTTCCATCGCCCGTCTCGCCGATTTGAGCATATCCACCTAGACGATAACGATCGGATGCCTCCGTGGGGCCAGCTTCGGGAGGGGGCCCCGACCATATGACAGTACCTGGGCGGCGGCGCAAGTCGGACAGTTGGCGGGCTACGTTGCCCTGATCCATGTGGAAAACTGGTAGCGAAGACGCTTGCATCCCGCTCGGGTGGAGCGCTCGCTTTCGTGGCACGTGTGTTTCGATCGCCGTCAGGAAGCGAGCTGCCACGGAAGACCAAGTAAAGTGCGACGCGCGCTCAAGCCCGCTGCGACGTAGCCGCTCGGAGAGCTCGGCATCGGTCAGGACTGCTTGGATTCTTGCCGACATCGAGCCGGGGTTCGCGGCGTCGAAGAGAGCCTCTGAGTTACCGACGACCTCCGGAAGGCTGCACGCATCGTTGGCCAAGGTCGGGGCCCCACAGGCCATCGCCTCGAGCACTGGGAGGCCGAATCCTTCACTCTCGGATGGGAAGACAAAAACGGCGCACGCCTGGTAAAGTTGGACCAGATCCTCGTCGCTGACGAAGCCGGTGAAAATGACTTCCTCCGGACGCAGCCGAAGCCTGGACATCTCGGCAACGAATCGCGCTTCCACCGGAGGATCGATACGTCCAACAACGACAAGCGAATGACGTCGACGCAAGTCGTCCGGAAGCGATGCATATGATTCCACGAGAGCGAGGACGTTCTTTCGCTCATCGAATCCACCGCTGTACATGACATAAGGTCGTTCAATGCCGAACCGCTCCGCAACCCACTCTGCGTGACTCGTCCCGGTGGCTGCGGGTATAAATCGCTGGTCTACGCCCGCGCCGATCGTAACAATCCTGTCGGGCTCGATACCAAGTCGTTCGATGGCATCGGATCGTACCCACTCGGAAATAGCCAGCAAAACGTCGCATTGTCTGAGCGTAGCAATTCTACGCATATACCAATCACGCGCTCGTGACTTGCCCAGTTTTGCGGGGTTGTGAAGGGGTATGAGGTCGTATAGCGTGGCGACGGTGAGCGCCTTCGGCATCGCGTGAGGCACCAAGGCGTCGCTCGAAAAGCCCTCGACCACGCTGCCAAGCCAGACGACATCTGCATCTTGAGCATCCAGCGCGAAGGTGTAGACACGCTCAGCCGCGAGTCGTCGAGTGTCGTTAGCGGCATTGTCGGACGAGGTATTACGGATCGGCCCGAAGGAGCGCCTTTCTACCTGGAGGCCGGCTTCGGCAAGCATGTCGACAGCCCGATCAACGCCGTCTAGAGCCGCGTTGAACATCAGGCTGATGTCGTGCGAGTGCCAGCCCGCCTCCAAAGTCGCTCTGGCGGCCGCCAGGCAGTAACGACCGATACCGCGATGACGGCTGTCGGTCTGCACGCCCTGCATGTCGATCAGTACCTTCATTGCGGCGATTGGTGACGCATGCGGTCATATGCGCGGCGGCTCGCATCGGGCAGTCGGTTCGCATCGACGTCGAGCACGGCCTCCGGATGATTCGCCTTGGAGGCCGCTGTGCGGAGCTTCGCGTCGAGTGCGGGCATGCGATAAATGGCATCGACGATTAGGCGTTTAAGGGCAGGGCGACGCCCTAAGAAGTGCAGCAGATACCGCAGCGCACGTTGTGCGGTGAGCTTCATGCAACTCCCCCCTCAAGCGCTCGGAGTAGCGCATGCAGAGCGCGCTCCGTGGAGAAATGGCGGCGCACGTTGTCGAGCCCTGCATCTGAAAGTCGGATCCAAAGCGCCTCATCATGATAGGCGCGGTTGATCGCCTCGGCCATGCCTTCGGCGTGGTCCTCGATAAGGGCGTCCACGCCGTCACGCAGGTGCATTCCCTCTGCGGCCAAAGTCGTCAGAACAACCGGCAACCCGCGGCTCATGGCTTGGTTAACCTTTCCCTTGACCCCCGCGCCAAAGCGAAGCGGCGCGACCGAGATTCGCGTTGAGGCAAGCAGTGGAGTGAGGTCTTCCACGCGACCGTGCACCTGCATACCGTCGCACTCGATGGCGCTTCGGGTGGTGTCGTCGATATCGCCGACCACATGGAAAATAATCGTTGGATCGTTCGCTCGCACAAGGGGAAGCACGTTCGCCGCGAACCACCGCACCGCATCCTCATTGGGTGGATGACCGAAGCCACCGACGAACAACAGGCCGCTGCGCGACGCGAACGGCATCGACCGCCCGGCGACATCGTGAATATTGCTGACCAGTTCGACGCGCGACTGCGGTGCCTCCGTCGCGAGGATGTCACGCTCGTCGCCGCTTACTACAAGCGTGACATCGGCCTGTTCCACCATCGCGAGTTCGCGCCGCCGTGACCGTGCGGCTTGCCGTGCGAGCGCGGGGTTGGACGTCAGCGTGGCTGCTCGTTGCTCGCGTATGAAATGCAGGTCGACGGTATCGAACACGGCGCGCGCACGGGGAGCAAGCTGGCGCGTCAGCGCCAGATACTGGTCAGCCACGGGAAGGCGGCACAGCATCACGGCGTCCAGGGTCGCTCCGTGGGTGCGCATCCAGGATGCCGCATTGCCGCGGTGGACCGCCACACCCAAGGCAGCGAGCCTCGCGATGTCTCGCGGGGTCGCATCGTTATCATCCGCCGTGAAGTCGATGTACCAGCCATCCGCATTGAGCAGCCGGAAGATCTGGCACAGTCGCATGGAGCCGGAATCGCGCGTGGGATCGGGCGTCATGGTCTCGATGACGAGTATCCGTCGTGCGGGTTTGCCGGGGGCGGGCGGTTTCAGGGTGGCTGGTATCGCGTCGTCCGCCACGCCCGCGTCGGCGCGGTTCCGGGCGAGCATCGCCCGGCGCACGGTGCCGCGCCATCCACGAATGGCAATGCTTCCCTTCAGGCGCCGCAGCACATGTCCGATCCGCCGCAATTTCCAGCCAATATCCATCAAAGATTCTGATAATTCGGCCCGGACCCGCCCTCAGGCGTCACCCAGGTAATGATCTGATACGGGTCCTTGATATCGCACGTCTTGCAATGCACGCAGTTCGCCGAATTGATCTGCAGCCGCCTGCCGCCCTCATCCTGCACCATCTCGTAAACTCCCGCCGGGCAGAACTTCTCGCAAGGATTGCCATACTCGGTCGTGCACCGGTCGATGCAGATCGAGGTGTCGGCCACCTTGAGATGCACCGGCTGGTCCTCATCGTGCTCGGTCGCCGCGAAATACACGCTGGCGAGCCGGTCTCGCGGTGCCAGTGTGCGGTCGACATAGTCCTTCTTCGGGGTCTCGTACTGGCCGAGCTTGCCCAGCGACGACCAGTCCGCGTGGTTCTTCAGCGTCCACGGCGAGCGGCCGCCGGTGACGGTTTCCCACGCGGCGTTGATCAGGCCGAACCACAGGCCCTTGTTGAAGCCAGGGCGGATGTTGCGCACCTTCTTCAGTTCGGCGACGACCGCCGAGTCACGCAACGCCGCATCCCAGCCGGCGGGCGAGAGCTGCGATGCCACGAGATGTTCCGCGGCGAGCATGCCCGAGGCGATCGCCTGGTGCGTGCCCTTGATCTTGGGCACGTTGACCAGACCGGCGGAGTCGCCGATGAGGATCGCGCCCGGCATCTCCACCTTCGGCAGGGACTGCGCGCCACCTTCGACGATGGCGCGTGCGCCGGCGGAGACGATCGTGCCGCCCTCGAGCAGGCTCTTCACGTTCGGGTGGTGCTTGAACTGCTGGAACGCCTCGAACGGCGAGAATTTGGGGTCCGGATAATCGAGGCCGACGACGAAGCCGATGGCCACGCGGTCGTTGTCGAGGTGATAGAGGAAGCTGCCGCCGTACGTGTCGTTGGCGAGCGGCCAGCCGGCGGTGTGCACCACCTTGCCGGCTTCGCCGCGGCCGGGCTGCAGCTGCCACAGCTCCTTGATGCCGATGCCGTAGGTCTGCGGGTCGCTGTCCTTATCGAGGTCGAAGTGCCTGATCAGCGCCTTGCTGATGTGTCCGCGACAGCCTTCGGCCAGCACCGTGACCTTCGCGCGGATGTCGATGCCTTCGGTATAGCCGGGTTTGTGCGTGCCATCGCGTGCCACGCCCATGTCGCCGATGCGCACGCCGTTCACCGCGCCGCTCTCGTCGAACAGCGCCTCGGCGGCCGCATAGCCGGGAAAAACGTCGACGCCCAGCGCTTCCGCCTGAGGCGCCAGCCACGCGCAGAGTGCGCCGAGGCTGACGATGACGTTGCCGTGGTTGTTCATCTGCGGCGGCGTCACCGGCAGCTTGCTGCCCGAGGCGTGGTCGCGCAGCAGCCAGAACTCGTCCTTCGTCACCGGCACGCAGACCGGCGGGGGCGCCTTGCGCCATTCCGGTAGCAGGCGGTCGAGGGGCGCCGTCTCGATCACCGCGCCAGAGAGAATCTGCGCGCCGATCGTGGATGCCTTCTCGATCACGCAGACGGTGATCTCCGGATTGAGTTGTTTCGTACGCATCGCGAACGCGAGACCGGCGGGGCCGGCCCCGACGACGACGAGGTCGTATTCCATGGTTTCGCGTTCGCTCATGGCTGGCTCACTCAAACTCGGCTGGCTGGGGAGGGTTGACCTGGCATTGTCCGTTTTCGCCGCCAGAGGGGCAAATGGCGCGTTTCAAACACATTCGCGTCATTAAGCCTTGCATCACTTTCACATATCGCGTTCATAATCGTCCCCAGCGCAAGGAGAGTTCATGAATACGATGCCGCCGGTCGCCGATAACGACATGCGCCGCGCCACGCTACTGCAGATTCTGCACTGGCTGGCTATTGGAAGGGTCCAGCCCCAGGCCCTGTCCGACGTTTACCAGGACGCGATCGAGCGTCTGAACCCGCGTCTGAATGCTTTTTCCGATTACAGCGTTTCCCTGATCCAGGAGCAGTCGCTGGCCGCCGACCGGCGTCGCCGGGACGGTGTGATCGGTCGCCTCGACGGCATGCCGATCGCGATCAAGGACAATTTCGACGTCGCCGGCGTGCCGACGCGCGCGGGTATGCGGCGCCGCACCGTCGTACCGGAGGAGGATGCGCATGTCGTGGCGCGCCTGCGTGCCTCAGGCGCGGTGCTGCTTGGCAAGACCAATATGGATGAAGGCGCGCTCGGCCTTACCACGAACAACCCGTTTCATGGCGCGACGCACAATCCGCACCGGCTCGGTTACACGGCGGGCGGTTCGTCCGGCGGTGCGGCCGCGGCGGTGGCCTCCGGCATGGCCGTAGCCGCCATCGGCTCGGACAGCCTCGGTTCGATCCGCGTTCCTGCGAGCTACTGCGGCATCTACGCCCTCAAGCCGACGCACGGCGAAATTTCCGCGCGAGGCCTGGTACCGGCCGCGCGGCGGCTCGATGCGGTGGGCCTGCTGGCGCGCGGCGTCGACGACCTGACGGTCCTGCTGCAGACGCTCGCCGGCTATGACGCGGACGATCCGCGCTCGCGTCGCCGTCGTGTCGCGTTCTCGCCGCCGGACTGGGAGCCGGGCAACCTGCGTGCCGGTTTCCTGCCCGATCTGGCGGCGGTGGGCGTCGAGCGTGACGTGATCGACGTGTTCGAGGCCGCGCTGGCGCGCCTGCAGGGCGAGCTCGGTGAACGTCGCAGTGTCGACTTCTCCGACTGGGATTTCGCGAAGACGCGTCGTGCCGGCCTGCTGCTGATGGAAGCGGAGATGATCAACACCTTCGCCGCCGAGCTGGCCGATGAGGCCTACCCGGTCTCGAACGCTTTCCGCGACATGGTCGGTTTTGCGACGAAGAAATCCGCCGCTGAATACGCGGCGGCCGATCTCGTCCTGGACGCGGCGACGCTGAAGATGCGCCGTCTGTTCGCTCAGGTCGACGTCCTGGTGCTTCCGACCACGCCGCAGGGCGCGTTCCCGCTGGATGGCCCGGTCCCGGCGTCGCAGGCGGATCTGTGCGGCTTCGCCAGCCTGGCCGGTTGCCCCGCTGTCAGTATCCCCATGGGTACGTTGCCCAACGGCCTGCCCATCGGCATGCAGCTGATCGGCGCACGCGGTTCCGACCTGCGTCTGCTCGAACTGGCCGCTGTCTGCGCGTCGTCGCTGGATGCCGAGCCCACGTACCCGGTGGAGCCCGCCTGATTCCGGACTGGCAGCGTATCGATCTGCCCGGCGCCGACGTGACGTTTGCGCCGGCCTGGCTGCCGCGCGAGGAAGCCGACGCGCTGCTCGATGAGCTGCGTGACCGTCTGCCCTGGGAGGTTCACCGTATCCGCATGTTCGGGCGGGTCGTGGACTCGCCGCGACTCAGTGCCTGGATCGGCGACGAAGCGGCGACGTACCGCTACTCGGGGACGCGCTTCGCGCCGCGGCCCTGGACGCCGGCGTTACTCGCGTTGCGCGATCGCGTGGCGGCGGCGTGCGATGCGCCGTTCAACAGCGTGCTGGCGAATCTCTATCGCGATGGATCCGACCGGATGGGCTGGCACAGCGATGACGAGCCGGAGCTTGGCGCGGCACCGGTGATCGCCTCGGTCAGCCTGGGAGCGGAGCGTACGTTTCGTTTCCGGGCGAAGGCAGGGGGCGAGCCTGTCGCCATCGCGCTGCCGCATGGCGGCCTCTTACGGATGGGCGGAGAGACCCAGCGGCTCTATAAGCACGAGCTGCCGGTCAGGAAGCGGGTCGCGGGGGCTCGGCTCAATCTGACCTTTCGGAACATTGCCTAGCGTCGCCAACCGGGTTACCGATGCTCCTGCTCCCGGGAGGCCAACGTCCAGCTCACCACGTCCCGTGACACCTTATCCATCGCCCGCCCGAACGCCTCGACCACCTGCGGCACTTCTTTCCCGCTGACCGGCTCGTGCACTTCGAACCGTCGCGACGCGACGATCTGATGCTTCCGCGTACTGGCGAGAATCGCATCGAAGCGAATCACCACTTCCGGCGCGCCACCGACATATTCGGTCTGGAACGCGGCGAGCGACCCGCCCAGTTCGACGTCCGCGCCCAGATTGCTGTCATCGGTACTGATGGCTGAAACACGCCCGCTGTCCCGGAACGCATCCGCGAAGCGATCGCGAACCAGATGCGGCACGCTGTCCGCCCAGCGCGCTCCCGCGTACACCGTAATGGTGTTCGCTTCGGGCACTACCGCGATGCGCGCATTGTCCAGCGCGCGCGGTGCATTGGGTGAGGCGATACGTAGCGACCAGCTGACTGGCGTCGCCGCCGAGGCGGCGGGTCGTGCGCCGGGCGCCGCGGGTAACGTATAGATACGTGGCGTTTCCGCCTTCGGCAGGATCGAGCAGCCGGCCAGCAGGGCGATGAGCAGTGGAGCGGCGAAGCGGGCACGGCTCATGGCGTGAACTCCTTGGTCTTCTCGCGGCCGAACAGGTAGCCGCTGGGGTTTTCGTCGAGACGGCGGGTGATCGAGCGCAGCGAACCCAGCGTGTCGCGCAGCTCACGCAATGCCGGAGCGAGGTCGCCCAGACTGGCGGCGCCGCCATTGATCGCATCGGCGTTGTCATTGAGCAGGCGATCGACCGAGGCCATCGAATGCTCCAGTGACGCCATCGCCCGCTGCGCGCTCTCCAGCGTCGCCTTGCCCTGGCCTTCGACCAGACCGTTGGCGTTGTGCACCAGCGTGCGGCTCTCGGCGAGGGTGGCGCTCGCTTCCTGCGTCGTCGTATTCAGCTGCCTGATCAGCGAGCGGATGTCCTCACGCTCGTCGGCGATGACCGCGGTGGTCTTGTCCAGATGATCCAGCGTGCGCTCGATGCGCTGCACGTTGTCCTTCGACAGCAGATCCTTGGCCTGCGCGGCGGCCTGACTGATGTTGGTGATCAGGTCCTCGCCGCCGGCGAGGAGTCGCGCGAGCGGGGAAGGGTCGGCCATGATGACCGGCACTTCGCCGTCATGACCCACCAGCAGCGGGCTGCCGGGCGAACCGCCGGAAAGCTGGATGATGGCCACACCGGTCACACCCGTGACGGCCAGCTTGGCGTGCGTGTCCTTGCGCAACGGTGTGTCGCCGGTCAGGCGGACACGGGCGAGCACACGGCGCGGGTCTTCGGGATCCAGACGCAGCTGCGTGACATCGCCGAGGCGGATGCCGTTGTACTGCACCGCGCCGCCCTTCGACAGGCCGGTGACCGCCTCGTTGAACACGATGTCGTAATAGTTCCACTCCTGATCGGAGTGCGCCTTGGCCAGCCAGACCCCGAAGGCCAGGCCGAACAAGACGACGAGGACCGCGAACAGTCCTATCAAGACGTGGTGGGCACGCGTTTCCATGACTCAGTCCTTGCCTCGGTGGGCGGCGAGGGTGGCCGCGCGACCGCGCGGTCCGTTGAAATAGGCCTGGACCCAGGCGTCGTCGGTGCGGGCGACCTCATCGATCGGCGCCGCGGCGAGCACGCGCCGCTGCGACAACACGGCGACGCGGTCGCAGGTCGAATACAAGGTGTCCAGATCGTGGGTGACCAGAAAAACGGTGAGACCCAGCGCGTCGCGCAGGGTGACGAGGAGGCTGTCGAACGCCGCCGCGCTGATCGGGTCGAGTCCCGCGGTCGGCTCGTCGAGAAACAGGATCTCGGGATCCAGCGCCAGCGCGCGGGCCAGTGCCGCGCGCTTGATCATGCCGCCCGACAGTTGCGAGGGATACTTACGCCCCGCATCCACCGGCAGTCCGGACAAGGCCAGCTTGACGCCCGCCAGCCGCTGCGCGTCCAGGCGGTCGAGACCGGCGTGTTCGACGAGCGGGAGCGCGACGTTCTCGGCGACCGTCAGCGACGAGAACAGCGCGCCACTCTGGAACAGCACGCCGAAACGACGCTCCACGAGCGACCGCTTTTCCGCCGACAGCGAGAGCAGGTCTTCCCCGAAGACCCGTACTTCACCAGCAACCGGTCGCACGAGACCGACGATGGTCCGCAGCAGGACCGACTTGCCGGTACCCGATCCGCCGACGACGCCGATGATCTCGCCCCGGTAGACATCGAGGTCGAGGTTCTCGTGCACGGTCTGCGCGCCGAAGCGATTGACCAGGCCACGCACTTCGATGACGGTCTCGCGCGCGCTCACCAGCCCATCTCCATATAGAAGAGGGCGGCGAGGGCATCGAGCAGGATCACCACGAAGATGGACTGCACCACCGCCGAGGTGGTGTGCTCGCCGACGGACTGCGCACTGCCCGATACCTTGAAGCCCTCCATGCAGCCGATCACCCCGATCATGAAAGCGAAGACGGGCGCCTTGGCGATGCCGACCAGAAACTGGGTCAGCGATATGTCGGCCTGGAACATCGACAGGAACATCGACGGCGACATCTTCAGCACCGCCATGCAGACCACGCCGCCGCCGACGATGCCGGCGATCATGGCGATGAAGGTGAGCAGGGGCAGGGCGATCAGCAGGGCGAGCACGCGAGGCAGGACGAGGAGTTGGACCGGGTCCAGTCCCAGCGTGCGGATGGCGTCGATCTCTTCCCGCGCCTTCATCGAACCGATCTGCGCGGTGAAGGCGCTCGCGGTCCGGCCGGCAAGCAGGATCGAGGTCAGCAGGACGCCGAACTCGCGCAGGAAGGCGAAGCCGATCAGATCGACGGTGAAGATGCTGGCGCCGTAGCTGGCCAGCGCGGTCGAGCCGAGGAAGGCGACCACCGCACCGACCATGAAGGAAAGCAACGCCAGGATCGGTACCGCATCCAGACCGGTCTGCTCGATGTGCGACACCAGTGAGGTGACCCGCCAGCGCTTCGGCTGCCAGACGGTGGCGAGAAATCCCTGCAGGGTGATGCCGATGAAAGCCAGCAGCTTCGCGGTCTGTTTCCAGGAACCTTCGAGCGACCTGCCGATCCGCTCCAGTGCTTCGACGAAGCCGGCGTTGCGCTTGCGCTTCACGCCCTTGCAGTAGGTGTCGATGGCGTCGCCCACGGTCTTCAGCAGCGCGCGCCGCGCAGCGGGCAGGTCCTCATGCTGGGCCAGTTGCTGGGTGCGTGCGCTGCCGAGCAGTTCGGCGATGACGAAGGCACCGGAGGTGTCCATCGCGCCGAGCCGCGCGATGTCGACGGCGACCTCCGCCCCGATCGATCCAGCCAGTTCGTTGGCGCGACGCTGCAGGGCGGGATAGTGGGCGAGCGTCCAGTCGCCCGAGATCGACAGTCGTTCGCCCGCCGCGTCGCGGGTCAGGGTGGCGGAGCCGGGGGCGGGTGCCGTCGTCATGGAAGGAAGGCTACCTTAGTCCGGACGTGTTGCGCTGCGATTGGCCTTATCTGTCGTCGGACCGGATAATGCGGGGCTGTATCCCACCGCCATCCCCCGCAAGGTACTCCGATGACCGAAAAGACCGAACTCAACGCCACCCACCGTGAACTCGGTGCCCGCATGGTCGACTTCGGCGGCTGGGACATGCCGATCGCCTACGGCTCGCAGATCGAAGAACACCACGCCGTCCGCAAGGACGCCGGCATGTTCGACGTGTCGCACATGACGGTCGTCGACCTGACCGGCGAGCAGGTCCGTCCCTTTCTTCGCAAGCTGGTCGCCAACAATGTCGACAAGCTGGCCAAATCGGGCAAGGCGCTCTACACCTGCATGCTCGACGAGAACGGCGGTGTCATCGACGACCTCATCGTCTACTTCCTGCGCGAGGATTTTTTCCGTCTGGTCGTCAATGCGGCGACGCGCGTCAAGGATCTCGCGTGGATCACGAAGCAGGCGGCGGCCTTCGACGTCACCGTCCGTGAGCGCCCCGAGTTCGGCATGATCGCGGTGCAGGGTCCGAACGCCCGACAGAAGCTGATCGCACTGCTGCCCGAGGACGTCCGCGAGAAGGCGACGAAGCTGGGCAAGTTCGCCGCCATCGAGGTCGAAGGTCCCAACGGCATGCCGTTGTTCCTCGCCCGCACCGGTTACACGGGTGAAGACGGCTTCGAAGTCGTCGTACCGAACAGCCGCGTGGTCGAGCTGTGGAACCTGCTGCGCGAGGCGGGCGTCGCCCCGGCGGGTCTGGGTGCGCGCGACACCCTGCGCCTCGAAGCCGGCATGAATCTCTACGGTCAGGACATGGACGAAACGGTCACGCCATGGGAGGCCGCGTTGGCCTGGACGATCTCGTTCGACGAAGGCCGCGACTTCATCGGCCGCGCCGCGCTGGAGTCGCAGAAGGCTGACGGGGTGTCACGTGTCATGGTCGGTCTGGTGATGGACGAGAAGGGCGTGCTCCGTCACGGCCAGAAAGTTCTCACGGCGATTGGCGAGGGCGAGATTCTTTCCGGCGGCTTCGCACCGACGCTCGGCAAGTCGGTCGCTTTCGCCCGCATTCCGGTCGGCGAGCACGGCGACGTGCGCGTGGACATCCGCGGTCGCGAGATTCCGGTGCGCGTGGTCAGGTTCCCGTTCGTCCGTGACGGCCAGCCCATGCCCGGCATCGCCGACTGACGTACACATATATATATGTCAGCGTGCGGACGCCGCGCCCGGCTCCAGTGACAGGACGGCGTTGCCCGCTGCGCCGTTCTGCAGCAGATATTTGCGTTGCGGCTGGATGACGTAGAAGGTATCCACATGCGCGACGTCCTCGCCGGACGTGCGGTCATAGATGTGCAGCGTGACGTAGCCGCCGGTGAAGCGGCGCCAGTCCACCAACGGATAGGACCTGTCATACCAGGTCCTATCCCGCTTGACCCAGGGCAGGGGATGGACTTCGGTCCGCGGCTTGCCGTCCTGACCGGTCCCGGAAACCACGACAAAAATCGATGCCTCGCCGAGCGAATCGGGATGTTTGTCGTCGCGAAGCAGGATGCGCCGCAGCATGGTGGTGGCTTCCGGGGTTGGCGAATGACCGGTCGTCACGGCACGCGCGGTCGACGGTACGCTCGCGACGACGGTCAGCAGGAAAAGAAGAAACGTCGTGCCTGGTGGCAGGTGCATCGTTTTGCTCCATGGGAAGAAAGGCCGGGATGGCGTGCCACCCCGGCCTTCTCGTCAACGCTGGCGGACCTCGTAGGGCGCCAGGACCATTTTCACTTCGCCGCGGGCGCCGATCAGCGGAGCGTTCTTGCTGCCGTAATCGTGCCCGCGCTCCAGCACGTAGAACGAATCGATGTAGTCCGTGCTGTTTTCGAACCACGAACTCTCCATCGCGCCGAGTATCTTCTGACCGATCCTGGAGATGCCCGCCACGATGAGCGCGGGCGGAGCCGCCGGCGACACGACCAGCGCGGTGTCGCCCACCGCCTCCGTCAGGGCGGACGCAAGCTTCTGGAAGTTGACGTTGCCGTCGTCTTCAAAGAACTGCACGTTGACGTAGTTGGTGCCGAACTGTGTCCAGTTGATCAGGTCCTGTCTCGGCGTATACCAGCGCTTGTCGTGGTCGAGCCAGGGCATGTCCTGGGTGACGACGACGGGTTTACCGGCGGCATCGACGCCGGACACGACAGCAAACACCTCGGCATCGCCCTGAATGTTGGGCTCGTGATCCTTCTCCAGATAGATTTCCTTGAGGATGGTCAGCAACTCGCCCTTCGTTTCGCCAGCGTCAGCCCGGGCGAAGGTCGTCAGTCGACGACTTGACGAATCGCCACGCGCCGCCTCATTGAGTACGGCCATGCCTGCCTGCACAGCGGCGGTACCGTCGGTTTCCACCAGGAGCATGGGGATGTCGGGTGCCTGGTCGATCGCGAAGCTGTGTCGCTTACCCTCGGGATCGAACGCGACGACCTGTTTCTTGCCGGTCGAACCGTCGCTGGTCACGGCGGCGGTCCAGAAGCCGCGAAGACTCCTGGGTTGCGGATGTGCGCCCAGACCGTGGACACGCACGCTGGCGATATGGCCGAGCCTGCCCTCGAGGCCGCGCAGGTGGACGGCCTGTCGGTCGAGGTCGAGCATGTCGTCCACGACGTCCTGCTTGCCATCGGCGACCGCGGTCTGGGCGTAGTCGTTGAGAATTTCCGCCAATGGGGCCTTGCCGTTACCCAGATGGTCACGGATGGCGGTATCGAGGGCGGGCTGGTGGAGGATCGAGGCGAGGTCGCGTGCCAGTGCGACGCGTGCGTCGCCGGGGGAGGAAACGTCCGTCGCCATCAGCGACGGCGAGAGCGCGACGGCGATGAGGGCTGCAAGGCAGGTCATCCTGGTTTTCCGTGTCATAAGGTTCTCCATGGGGAATGGGGCGGGCGACGTCGGAGGTCGCCTTCGTGGTTCAGCTCGATTGGCCGAGCTGGTTGTCAGCGTATGCCCGCGTGTTCGCTCGCGCTGCGAGCGAAGCCTTAGGTTCACGTAGGGGAGTTCGTAGCCAGAGGGCAGGCGAACGCCCGCAGCCGCGCATTGCGCCCGCGTTTCTCCCAGACGCTTTCGCGAAACGCGCGGACCGGCGACAATTGGCCGTCGCACCAACGCACCCCCCGTCCCGAGACAACGAGGAACACCCCATGAGCGAAATCCCCGGCGATCTGAAATTTGCAAAAACCCACGAGTGGGTCCGCGTCGAACAGGACGGTACGGTCACCGTCGGCATCTCCGACCATGCGCAGGGCGCACTGGGCGATCTGGTCTACGTCGAGTTGCCGGAAGTGGGCAGCAGCGTGCAGGCCGGTCACGGCACGGCGGTCGTCGAGTCGGTCAAGGCCGCCTCCGATATCTACGCGCCGGTGTCGGGCGAAGTGATCGAGGTGAACACGGTACTTTCCGACAAGCCGGAAACGATCAACGAAGATGCGTACGAGGGTGGCTGGATCTTCAAACTGAAGATCGAAGACAAGAGCGAACTCGACGAGCTGATGACCGCGGACGAGTACGCCGAGCACGCCGAGAACGACGACCACTGATCGACTCGCCGACGCTTCACCCCGATGCCGGTCGTCTTCGACCGGCATTTTTTTGTCCGGGAGGGGTCTTCGGCGAAATTTTTTTTTCGCCTCAGTCGTGTTCCGTTCATCCCCGAAATTCGCCTCCCGATGGATGGTGACCGGAGCGACGACGTGCGCTGTCGCGGTGCGATGCGATTGCGGCGTTTCTTTTGAACGAACAAAAAAACGCCTTTATTTAAGGTGTTTTTTGAACCGCATAAGAGATGCGGTGTGTTTTGAATGGAAGTCCATTAGTGCCTTGCTAATGCCGAAGGTGCGTCGGGGATAAACCCGGTGGACTTCCCGATCGTCCGGTATGTGTCCGCAACGTCTTCAATTTAGAGCCAAAATTTATTGACAGCGGAAATGTTCAGGAATAGCTTTTGCGTCAATTGACGGGGAACCCGGAAATGGAAACAGGAAAATTCGTCAGGCCGTATGTGGAGCATGGTTCGAAAGCGGGTGCGGTACGCAAGATCACCGTCTCGATTCCGCTGCACATTCTCCGCCTGCTATCCGATGAACGTACTCGCCGCCAGGTGAACAATTTGAGGCACGCTACGAACAGCGACCTGCTGGTCGAAGCGTTCCTCCACGCTTTTACTGGGCAACCACTGCCAACTGATGAGGAGCTGAAGAGAACTATGGCCACTGCCAAGAAAGCCACTGCCAAGAAGTCCGCCGCCAAGAAAGCGACGAAGAAGTCCACCGTAAAGAAGACGGCCGCGCGCAAGTCGCCGGCGAAGAAGGCTTCGACCCGTAAGGTCGCGGTCAAGAAGGCTGCGACCCGCAAGTCGCCGGCCAAGAAGGCCACCGCCAAGAAGGCTGCGGTCAAGAAGGTCGCCCGCAAGGCGTCCACCCGTAAGGTCGCTGCCAAGAAGGCAGTCAAGAAGGCTTCCGTAAAGAAGGCTTCCGTCAAGAAGACCGCTCGCAAGGCTGCTCCGCGTAAGGCTGCCGCCCCGCGTAAGGCTGCCTCGAAGAAGGTCGCCACGGCGAAGGTCGTTCGCGCGACCAAGACCGCCAGGGCACCCCGGGCCGCCAAGGCCAAGTAAGCGTTACCTTCCAATAAGAAAGTACGTTTCCGAATTATCTCCCCGCGGTGCCCAGCGCGGGGAGACACTTCGAAACCTTGACCCCGGCTTGCCGGGGTTATTCATTGATGGGGTTCGCAGAATATCTCCCCCGGAAAAGCTCCTAGGGCGTCGCGCTGGATTCACGCGGCCATTACGGTTACCTTGTCGCCACATCGCGCTGCGGGGGACGGGGGGTCCGCCGCGTCAAGCCATCAGGGGGCGCGCGCCTTGCGGAGTCGTACGACCGCCATGGATAACCGTCCACCCTTTATCGATCGCCGCCAGCGTGGCGCGGTCAGTCCCGTGACGCTCGCCGTCATCGGCATCGTCGTCGCGCTCGCCGTTGCGGCCTGGTTCCTGATCGTCAAGCCTTACCGCGACGCCCGCGCCGCGGAGACGCCCGCGCCGGTAGCGGTGCAGAAGGCTGCCGCGACCGGCGTGGCCCCGCCGGCCAACGTCGATGCACTCAGCGTCGACCAGCTGCTGGCCGAAGCGCGTACCGCCATGAACGAGCAGCGCCTCGTCGCCCCGGCGGGCAACAATGCCTTCGAGTTCTATATGAAGGTGCTGCAGAAGCAGCCCGGCAACCCGGTCGCCGCGGATGCGCTGCGCGAGACCTTCTCCTACGGCTCAGCCGCGACGGAGCAGACGATCAACCAGCGCGACTTCAATGAAGCGCAGCGCGAGATCGACCTGCTCGCCAAGGCCGATCCCGAGAACTACACCCTGACCATCCTGCGTTCGAAGCTCGATGCACAGCGCAAGACGCTGGACCGCGAGCAGCAGCAGGCGGTCGATGCGCAGAAGGCTCAGCAGGTCGCGCAGCAGAATGCCGCCGCCACCCAGCGTCAGCAGGCCGAACAGGCCGAACAGGCCGCCGCGGCCATCGAGGCGCAGCGCGCGCAGGCCGCACGCGAGCAGGCGGCTCGTGTCGCTCAGGCGCAGCAGGCGGTGCCCGTCGCCGCACCCGTCGCACGACCGGCCGCCGCGCCGGCTGCCTCAGAGGGCGGGGCCATCAGCGATGCCGTCCTTATCCGTCAGGTCAACCCGCGCTATCCGACCGCCGCGATGCGTGCGAATCAGGAAGGCTGGGTCGACGTCGAGCTGACCGTCGGTCCCGACGGTCGCGTTGCGAACGTCAACGTGGTCGACGCTCAGCCGAAGCATATCTTCGACCGCTCCGCGATCGACGCCGTCAGCCGCTGGGAGTACAAGGCCGCCACACGCAACGGCGAACCGATGACCGTCACCCTGCGCCGCCGCCTGCAGTTCAACCTCGGCCGGTAAGTCACCACACCAGCCGCGCAAAGAAGAAACGGCCCCTCGGGGCCGTTTCTTTTGGGCTATAGGTCGTATGAAAACGATCACGGTCGCCGTAACCTGGTGAAAGCCCGGAAGCTGGAACCTCGTTTACTCCGGCTTCTTCTTTTTCTTCACCGCCTTGACCGGTGCCGCCTTCTTCACTGGCGCCGCCTTGCCTTTCGCTTTGGTTTTCGTGGCAGGCGCCGCCTTGGCCACCGGCGCCGTGCGCACGCTTCCTTCCACACCCGCCCAGTCGACGTGGTTGAGCCCAAGCAGGCTGTCGAACACCATCGGCATCAGACCCGCCGGGACCGGACCCGCACCGTTCCACATGGTCACGACGCCGGCGTGATACTTGGGAAAGAAGCCGATCATCGTGCGATAGCCAGAGACCGCGCCCGCATGGAAGATCAGGTCTTCATTGGCGTACTTGAATACGCGCCAGCCCAGCGCGTAGTGCGCGTCGGTGACACGCGCGCGTCGCCAGGGCAGCGAGTGAACTTCCGACGGCGTGGCCACCTCGGGCGCGTGCAGTACGTCCAGCGATGGCGTCGGCAGGACGTCCGGACGTCCGCCCATCTGGGCCATCAGCCACTGTTCCATGTCGCGCAGGCTGGCGTTGACGCCGGCGGCGGGGGCGACACGGTAGTAACTGTCGTTGGGCTCGTAGGGAATCCAGTTGTGCGGACCGCCGCGATGCGGGCGTGCCCAGCTCTTGCTGGCTTCGAGCGCGTCGCGGCCGTAGCTGGCGGTGGTCATGCCCAGCGGGGCGAAGATGCGGCGTTCGACCTGTCGAAAGAAATAATCGCCGGTGGTGGCGTAGATGACGTCGCCGATCATGCTGAAGGCGACGTTCTGGTAGCCGTAGCACGCGCCCACCTTGCAGGAGAGGTCCACCTCGTCCAGTTTGCGGACGAGCTCCTCGTAGGGAGCGTCGGCCTCGAGCATGTTGTCGTACGTGTTGCGCGGCAGACCGAGGCGCTGGCCGAGGATGTCGCGCACGGTCGCCTGCTGCGCCGCCTCCATGTCCTTGAGCTTGAAATACGGAATGGTGTCGATCAGCTTGGTGTCCCAGCTGAGAAAGCCTTCACGGACCAGCACGGCGGTGACGCCCGTGGCGAAGGCTTTCGACAGCGACGCCAGGCGGAACACGGTTTCCGGTGTGGCGGCTTCTTTCGTCTTCGCGTTGGCGTAGCCGATGGCGCGCTCGTACACGACCTTGTCGTCGACGATAACGGCGGTGACGATCGCGGGGGCGGCGTCGCGGGCTTCGGCCGCGTCCATCCAGCGGTTGTAGTTCTCGATCGTTTCCTTCACGCGCTCCGCAGGCAGCTTTTCCGACGTCGGGTCGACATGGACGACCGGGGGTTTCTGCGGCGGCTTCTGCGGCGGCGGAGCGGCGAGGGCGAAGGGGGCGGTGGCGGCGCAGGCGAGCGCACAGGCCAGCAGGGAGGCGGATCGAAACGACATGCTATTCTCGCGAAAGCGAGGCGTGACGGACACGCCGAAGGGAGGGAAACGTCATGGGATGGATCGTTTTTCTGATCATCGTCGCGGTCATTGTCGTGTACTTCATCGCTGTCTACAACGGACGGCAGACTTCACACAAACGACGACCCGGTTCCCCTTCACGATCCGGTGCCCGCGGCGAGCCGTGCTAGGCTTCTCGCGCATCCCGCCGACCCCGGACCCACCGTGAACGAACGTCGACCCTTCGCCAGGGACGAAGCGAGGACCCTCACGCTCTCCGTCATCGCCTTCTTCTTCGTGATGACGTCGTACTACGTGCTCCGTCCGGTGCGCGATCAGCTCGCTGGCGCGGCCGGATCGCAGTCGTTGCCGCAGTTCTACGCGATCGTCTTCGTGGTGATGCTGGCGCTGACACCGGTCTTCGGCTGGCTGGTCTCGCGATTTCCGCGCAAGCTGGTGATCGGCAGCAGCTACGTCTTCTTCGCCGCTTCGATGCTCGCGTTCATCCCGGCCTTCGTCGCCCAGGACCGCATCGGCGCGGTGGCGCTGGGGCGGATCTTCTTCGTCTGGGTCAGTGTGTTCAATCTCTTTGTCGTGTCGCTCTTCTGGAGCTTCATGGCGGATGTCTACCGCAGCCAGCAGGCGCGGCTGATGTTCCCGTTCATCGCGGCCGGTGGCATGGCGGGCGCGCTGCTCGGCCCCTTACTGACACGGCTGCTCGTCCAGCGCCTCGGTGTGCCCGCGATGCTCGTCGTCTCCGCGGCGTTCCTGCTGCTGGCGCTGGGCGCACTGCTCGCGCTCTCGGCACGGCGTGACCTGAACGATGAAAGCGAAGGCGCGCCGGTCGGCGGTTCGATCCTGCAAGGCGCGAAGGCGGCGTTCTTGCAGCCGTTCCTGCGGTACATGCTCGTGCTGATGCTGCTTGGCGACGGCATCGCCACCATGGGCTACACGCTGATGGCGGATTACACCAAGGGACATTTCGCCGACAACGCGGCACGCACGGCCTTCTATGCCGATCTCGATCTGTGGACCAATTGCTTCGGTGCCTTGCTGCAGCTGACGCTCACCCCGCTGATCATGCGCGGGCTGGGCGTGGTCTGGGCCATGGTTCTGCCGGCGCTCGTCAACATGGCGCTGCTGCTCGGCCTGTCGGCACTCGGACTCATCGACCTGCACGTCTTCGGCTGGACGGTGCCGGTGATCGCGATCGTGCTGGTCGGCTCGCGCGGCATGACCTACGGCATGACCAAGCCGGCGTCCGACGCGCTGTACACCCGCACGCCGCGCGAAGTGCGCTACAAGGGCAAGAACTTCATCGAGACCGCTGTCTGGCGCTTCGGCGATTTGGTGGTGACGTCGGGACTCGTCGCCATACGTGGCGCGGGTGTGGGCATCACGGCGATCGGCCTGACCGCCGCGGGTCTCGCCTGCGTGGCGGCCGAGATGGGCCGGCGTGCGGCGAAATCGCCCGACCTGCTACCCGAGCAACGCGACGACGCGACCCGGTCTAGCTCGTGATGTAGCTCTCCAGCTGATTGATGGTCTCGCGCTGTTCTGAGATCACGGCTTTGACCAGATCGCCGATGGACACGACGCCCACGAGCCTCGTGCCGTCGAGCACGGGCAGGTGGCGAAGTCGTCCGTCGGTGCACAGCCGCATGCATTCATCGACCGTGGCGTCGCTGGCGACCGTGATGACGCTGGCCGTCATGATCTCGGCCACTGGCGTGTCGCGCGACGATCGGTCCTTCAGGATGACCTTGCGCGCATAGTCGCGCTCGGAAACGATGCCGACCAGTTCACTGCCCTTGATGACCACGAGCGCGCCGACGTTCTTATCGGCCATTTGCTGGATAGCCTCGTAGACCGAGGCATCGGGTGCCACGGCGTAGACGGCTTTGCCCTTGCCTTCCAGGAGGTGCTTGACCTGCTGCATGCTCGACTCTCCGCTGCCGCGCGGCGTGCCGCCGCCAGGAGATCAGTCTACGCCGGGTGCGCGCGGGCGAGGGTAACGATCAGGTGAAGAGGGCGCGCCGCGACGCGACTCGACGTAGTAGATCGGCCGGCGCTTGGATTCGGCGTAGGTACGGCCGATGTACTCGCCGATGACGCCCAGAGCCAGCAGCTGGGCGCCGCCCAGAAAGAGGATCACCACCAGCAGTGTGGGGTAGCCGCGTACGGGGTCGCCCCAGATGCACACCTTGAGCAGCACCCATACGCCGTAGAGAAAGGCCAGGCCCGCGGCGGACACCCCGAGCCAGGTGGCGATACGCAGCGGTGCCGTGGAGAACGAGGTGATGCCCTCGACGGCGAGGTTGCCCAGGCGCCAGTAATTCCACTTGGTCGTACCGGCGTGGCGGGCGTCGCGGTGATAGACCACGGAGGTCTGCCGGTAGCCGATCCAGGCAAACAATCCCTTCATGAATCGCTGGCGCTCGCGCAGGCCGTGCAGTGCCTCGACCGCGCGGCGCGAGAGCAGGCGGAAGTCGCCCGTGTCGCGCGGAAGCGGTGTGTCGGCCACCCGTTCCATGACGCGGTAAAACGCCGCCGAGGTGAACTTCTTGAAGCGCGTCTCGCCGTCGCGCTCGCCGCGGGTCGCGTAGACGACGTCGAAGCCTTCGCGCCAGCGGGCGATGAGGGTGGGGATGAGCTCGGGGGGATCCTGCAGATCCGCATCGATCACGACGACCGCGTCGGCATCCGCGGCATCGAGACCGGCGGTCATGGCCGCCTCCTTGCCGAAGTTGCGCGACAAGCGCAGCGCGACGACGCGGGCATCCGCCCGGGCGATGCGCTCAATCAGCGACCAGGTCTCGTCGCGGCTGCCGTCGTCGATGTAGATCACGCGCGCGTCCGCGTCGAGCCCGTCGAGCACCGCGGCGATACGTGCGTGGAAGTCGTCGATGACCTGCGCTTCGTTATATGCCGGGACGACGATGGCCAGTGAATACGTCATGGTGGCGCTCAGCGTACGCGACCGGCGACGGGGGCCGGGCGAGTAAGGTAGGCCGGGCCGCCGAGCTGGCTCATCTGCTGCGAGATCCACGCCGCGCGCCGCTGGACGTAAGCGCTGGGCGCCTCGGCGTGGAAGCGGCGGGGATTGGGCAGGACGGCCGCAAGCCGGGCTGCCTGCGACATACCCAGGCGATCGGGCGTGGTGTGAAAGAACGTGTCGCTCGCGGCGCCCACACCGTAGATGCCGTCACCGAGCTCCACGATGTTCATGTACACCTCGAGGATGCGCTGCTTCGGCCACAAGGCCTCGATGAGCACGGTGAAATAGGCCTCGGCGCCCTTGCGCACGAAGCTGCGGCCGTTCCACAGAAACAGGTTCTTGGCGACCTGCTGGCTGATCGTGCTGGCCCCGCGCAGGCGCTTGCCCTCGTCGGCCGCGTCGATCGCGTCCTGGATGGCATCGACGTCGAAGCCGTGGTGATAGGGGAATTTCTGGTCTTCGCCAGCGACCATGGCCAGGCCGACCTGGGGCGATACGCGCTCCCATGGCACCCAGTGGTGACGATAGGTGAAGCCGCTCTCGCCGGTGACCAGCGCGGCCACCCGGCGCTCCATGATCATCGCGCTGGTCCACGGCGGCACGAAGCGCAGCACGAAGACCACCAGGACCGACAGTGCGACCCACGAGGCGATGAGCAGGCCGGCGAGATGGACGATGCGGCGGGGCAGCGAGCGGGGCGTCGGGCTCATGAGGGCACGCGGAAGGAGGATGGCGCAGTATAAAGGGCCTGTGCCCATGCAGGCTTGTCGCCGGGCCGACCCACCCCCATCTCCCGTCGGATCACCAGGAGGCCACCGTGACCGATTCGATCGTCGATACCCTTGCGTCCGAGGACGTGCTGCACCGCTTCCTGCTCGAGAAGGCGGGTGTGCGCGGCGTACTCGTGCGGCTCGGCGCCAGCTGGCAGGACATCGCCTCGCGCGTCGATTACTCCGCGGAGCTTCGCGACACGCTGGGGCAGGCCGTCGCGGCATCCGCGCTGCTGACCGGCAACGTCAAGTTCGAAGGCTCGCTGTCCCTGGAGTTCAAGAGTCAGGGCGCGCTGCGCCTCCTCTTCGCGGAATGCACCGACAAGGGCCGCCTCCGCGGGCTGGCGCGATTCGACGACGGCGACATGCCGGTGACGGACGGCAAGCTCGATCTGAGCGAGCTGCCCGACGCCGCGCTCGCCATCACCATCGGCCAGATCGACCGCGGCCGCTATCAGGGGCTGGTCGACCTCGACACGTCGTCCCTCGCCGAGGCGCTGGAGAACTACTTCCTGCGGTCGGAACAGCTGCCCGCGCGCATTCTTCTCGCGGCAGATGGCGTGCACGCGGTTGGCCTCATCCTGCAACCGGTAGCGGGAGAGGGCGGACACAGCGCCGCTGAACAGGACGACGACGCCTGGGAGCGTGTCGGTCACCTGACGGCGACGCTGAGCGCCAGCGAGATGCTGTCGACGCGGCCGGAGGAGCTGCTGTTCCGGCTCTATCACGAGGAAACCGTGCGCCTGTACGAGCCGAAGCCGCTCGCGTTTGGCTGCACGTGTTCACAGGAGCGCGTGGAAGGCATGTTACGCGCGCTGGGGCGCGACGAGGTCGAGGCGACCCTCGAGGATCGCGACGGCGAGATCGAGGTGATCTGCGAGTTCTGCGCCACGCGGTATGTGTTCGATCGCGTGGATGCCGAGCGTCTGCTCACGCAGGCCGAGACCCCTCCCGCCCCCTCGACGCTGCAGTAAACCGCGCTCAGGCATCCAGCGACAGTGGCGCTCCCAGCCACTTGCTCGCTGGCTGTGGCTGCGCGAACAGAAAACCCTGACCGAACCGGCAGCCGATACGCTGCAGTACCCGCATCTGCGATTCGGTTTCGATGCCTTCGGCGATCACCTGCATGCGCAGCGAGTCCGCCAGCGCCTGGATGGCCCGGACGACCGCCGTGCTATGCGCCTGATCGTCTTCCGCTGGAAGCTCGATGACAAACGAACGGTCGATCTTCAGCGTCTCGATCGGATACTGATGCAGATAGCTCAGTGACGAGTACCCGGTACCGAAGTCATCCAGCGCGATGCCGACACCGTGCTCGCGCAGGTGCTCGAGAATACGTTTGACCTGCGCCGGATTCTCCAGCAGCGCGCGCTCGGTCACCTCGACGCGGATACAGCGCGCGGGTACGCCGTGCTGTGCGAACAGGTCCAGCAACCGCTGATCGAGATCGGCCGAGCGGAAATGACTGCCCGACACGTTGATGCTGATGAAGCCCTCGTCGCGCGTAAGCGCACGGGCCTGCCGCGCCACCTGCTCGAAGATCTGCCAGTCGATCGCCTCCGAACAACCGGTGTCCTCGGCAACCGCGAGGAATTCGCCGGGCGGAAGCAAGCCGCGCTCGGGATGGCGCCAGCGCAGCAGCGCCTCATAGCCGACGACGCGTAAGGTCGCCAATTCGACGATCGGCTGGAAGAACGGCACGAACTCATTGCGGGTGATCGCCCGCCGGAGGTCGCCCTCGAGCTCGAGCAGCGAAAGCGCTTCACGGCGCAGGCGATCGTCGAAGACGGCGGCGCGATGGCGTCCCTCGTCCTTCGCGCGATACATGGCCGAATCGGCGTCGCGCAGCAGTTCTTCCGGTCGCGTGTATTCGGGCGTCGGCAGCGCGATACCGATGGATGCGGAGGTGAAGATCTCCTTCGCGCCCAGGCGGAAGGGTGTCTGCAACTGCGCGATGATGCGCTCCGCGATGTGCGTGGCCGCCTGCGGATCGGTGATGCCCTCGACCAGCACGGCGAACTCGTCGCCGCCCAGACGCGCGACGACATCGCGCGTCTTCAGGCAGGCACGCACGCGTCCGCCGACCTGGAAGAGAAGATCGTCGCCGACCAGATGACCGACCGAGTCGTTGATCACCTTGAAACGGTCGAGATCGATGAAGAGCACGGCGAACAGTTCGCCGGGGTTCTCGCGGTAATGGTTGAGCGCCTGCTCGAGTCGCTGCAGGAGCAGCGTGCGGTTGGGCAGGCCGGTAAGCGAGTCGTGCAGGGTTTCGTATTTCAGCCGGCGTTCGACGCGTTCGCGCTCGGCGATCTGCTCGCGCAGGTCACGGTTGGCCAGCGCCAGGGCACGGGTGCGCTCGGTGACGCGTCGCTCGAGGCTGGCGTAGGCCTGCTTCAGCGATTCGGTCGTGGCGTTGGCGATGTGGTAGCTGACGAACGTCAGCAATTCCTGGTCGCGCGCGCTGTACGTGTGTTCGGGCGAATAGCTCTGCACCGCGAGCACGCCCATCGACTTCTCGTTCCAGATCAGCGGAACGCCCAGCCAGTGCAGTGAGCGCGCGCCGCTGGTGGAAAGGACCTGGTCGCGATTGAGGCGGTCGATCTCGTCGCGATCGGCCAGCAGCGCCTTGCCGTTACGCAGCACGAATTCGGTGAGGCCACGCCCCAGCTCGCGCGGCTCGCGCACGCCATCGAGTTCGTCGACGGAGTAGGGGAAGGTCAGCTTGTTCTGGTCTTCCGAGAGCAGCGCGATATAGAAGTTGCGCGCGTAGAGCAGGCCGCCGATGACGCGATGCACGGCGGCATAGAAGTTCTCGATACTGTCCGACGTATTGGCCAGTTCGGCGATACGGAACAGGGCCGCCTGCAGGCGTTCGCCGCGCTGACGCTGCAGGACCTGCTGGCGCAGCACGCGGTTGGCCTCACGCAGGGCGGCGGTTCGCGTGGTCACGCGTCGTTCGAGTTCCTCGTGCGCCTGGCGTCGTTCGAGCGCCGTCTGCACGTGCTGCGCGACATAGGTAAGGAGTTCGCGGTCGTTTTCGCTGTAGTGCGTGTCGTCCCGGTAACTCTGCACCACCAGGGCGCCCACCACGTCGTCACCGCGCTTCATCGGTACGCCGAGCCAGTCGTCGCTGGGCGGGCCGATGGCCACGCGCGGACCCGGGAGGCTCTTTTCCAGCTCGGAGCTGGCGCCCATCATCGAACGCCCGCTCTGCAGCACGTGCCAGGTCAGGGAGTTCTCGATCGCGTCGATCAGGCGGATGCCTTCGGGATCCGGCGTGTCGTCGTCGACCGTATCGACGAAATACGGAAAGCGTACGGTCCGGTTCTGCGCGTCGTACAGGACGATGAAGAAGTTTTCGGCGTACATGAGGCTGCCCACGATGCTGTGCAGCGCACTCATCATGTCCTTCATGTTGTGCTCGGCACCCGCCTGCTCGGCGATGGCGTAGAGCGCGCGTTGCAGCCGTTCGGCCAGCGCCAGGCGCGAGATCGCCTCGTAAAGATTCGCGGTTTCCGCAAGCTGGCGTAGCCGGGCGGAGGCAAGCCTGCCCAGCCAGGACACCATGTCGATCGAGGCGGAGGCGTCGCGATCGTCGGTGCCGAAGCCCAGCGTCCGCCCTGACTGCGGGTCGACAGCGAGGTCGAGCGTGGTGCCGGCCGCCATCGGCGCGTCGTCGACGCGCAGCCAGGAGACCCGGGCGTCGGGCAGGAGGCAGCGCGCGAATGCCTCGCACTCGTCGCGGACCCCATCGGCATCGGCGGCTCTCAGCAGACGCTCGACGGCGTCATGCAGCGGCTCGACCTCCCCTGTGCCGGGTGTTTGCGATGTCGGGCTTTGGGATGGAGCTATGGTCATCGCCTGACGAAGATTCCGGTCGTGGTCGGGCCAGTCTATATGCGTTAACGCAACCGTGCGATGGCCCTTGCAGGTTGCCGAACCCGTTGCGCCCCACGCGCCGCGGTTCCCCCTGTCGTACTAAACGGCAGGTAATCTTTTTCCTGAACCTCGACCGCTCCGGGGTGTTAGTAAAAAGTAAAACGGGGTATAGTCGAGCCGTCCTCGTCGGGCTGAAGGCGGGGGCACGGGGAGGAAACCTTCAGCCGCTTACGACCAGACCCGACATGCGCCGATCCTTACTCACGTTGCTACTTCTGATGCCGCTCGCCGCGGCAGGTCAGAGTGCGTCGGTGGGTCCGGACGCCACGGCGTCCCGTCTGCTGGCCAAGCAGCCGGATGCCTACGCGCAGACGAGCCAGGGTTCCTTGCCGCTGTGGCGCGCCCCCGATGGCCGGATGCTCGCCGTCCAGGCCGACGATCGCGCCGATCCCAGCAAGCCGTTGGCCCTCCACGCGGTCGATGCCGGCCCTTTCCTGTCCAGTGGCCTGCAGTACGATCTCGGCCCGCGGCTCCAGGCCCACGCCAGTGTCAGCGGGCAGGGCTGGGCGAATTCGGCCGAATCCTGCGCCGCCGCGGCGCCGGGTGGGCTCGACAACCGTTGCTACACGCCGGGTGCGCCGCCGCGCATTGTCGGCAGCGAAGTCGGCGCGACCTACCGTGGCACGGGTTACAGCCTCGGTCTGGGCGTCGGTTCGAGCCGTCCGACGGGAGGTGGCGCGGCGCTCCCGCGTGTGCTGCCGGGCCTGTCGACCGCATCGGGCCTTCCCATCAGCGCCCTTTCGTCCAGCACCGAGCTCAATGCTCACGGCAGGGTCGATCTCGGTGCGCGCAGCGGTATAGACGTCGGCGCCAGCGTCGGTCGCATCCGCCTGCTGCCGGGCAATCTGCTGGGCATCGGTTCGGTCGACCAGAAAGCGCTGAGCTTCGGCGTCGACCGCGGTTCCGTGTCGGGCGCCATCACCGGCCGCACCATGCAGCCGGAAGCCAACATCGTGAATGGCCTGAACCCGGATCGCCGCTGGAGCGCGGTGGACCTCGGCGTCACCTTCCGCCTGCCATGGCGTGGCGAGCTCTCGGTCGGCGCACAGAACGTCTGGTCCTCGGGCAACGCCCCCGCGAGCCCGGCGGGCCCAGAGCCCGACTCCTCGCGAACGCCTTACGTCCAGTACCACCAGGACCTCTGAACGAACCCGCCGCAAGGCGGGTTCTTCGTTTATGGCGCTGCGGAGGGCAGCCCATCCGGTGGACGCCGGCCGTGCTGACGATCCCGCGGCGGCTGGTCGGCTGGCCGGCTTGGCGGCAATGGCTGGGCTCGGCTCGGCTTGCGCCATCGCGTTTGGCTTTGTCGCGGCGTGCGGTGTGGTCGGTAAGAGCCGGCGGGGGTGACCCTCGAGGCCACGCCTTCGGCGACCCCTCAGGGAAAGGCCGCTACCGCGGCCGTGTATCAATGGCCTTCGGCCGGGTCGGGCTTCGCCTGGGGGTTTTCGAGTCGGCTGTCCCTGCCTCCCCGAAAACGGCCGGTCATCCCTGACCGGCCCCGCCTGCGCGGCCTTGTCCAGTCGAAGCCCTCGCCTGCGGCTACCGGCCTCGAGGGTCACCCCCGCCGTCTCTTTGGTGTACCGAGGAGGGTTGGTGGTCGAGCGGGGTGTGGCTTCTTCGCTTCGTTGGCTTTTCGCGCGCAGGGCGCGCTCCTACAGGCCGCCATGTATCCCCCCATTGCGGTCGCCGTGCGGTAGGAGCGAACCCTGTTCGCGAACCCTCAGCCTCACTAAGGCGAACGAGGCGATGCGCTCAGGCAAGCGAGCGTTCCGATCCAACGAAGCGCACCGCCGCTCGACCCCACGCTGCCTCAGTCCCCGAAAGAGCCGGCGGGTGCCACCCTCGCGTCCGGTAGCCGCAGGCGAGGGCGCCGACTGGAAGAGGCCCGCAGGGGGCCGGTCAGGGATGACCGGCCGTTTTCGGGGAGGCAGGGACAGCCGACTCGAAAACCCCCAGTCGGAGCCCGACCCGGCCGAAGGCCATTGATACACGGCCGCGGTAGCGGCCTTTCCTTATGGGGTCGCCGCAGGCGTGGACGCGAGGGTGGCACCCGCCGGCTCTTCAACGCGACACCACACGCCGCAGTAAAACAAGCCGAGCCGTAAAACAACACCGCCCTTTACCGACAAACTCCGTCCTTCACCCATCGAAGCGCCTCAGCGCCCCTGGCCCCTCAACCGCACGTCGCCGCTGAACGACTCGACGTGAATGAAACCGTTGCCACCGCCCAGGGTGGTCTTCAGTTCCTTACCCGGACCATCGTCACCCTTGGACGGGCTGCCGAAGTCGCTGCGGATCTCGCCGCTGAAGGTCGAGGCCTCCAGCTTTGCCGAGGTGTCGGTCGGCAGCTGCAGCTGGACATCGCCACTCATCGAGTCGACGTTGATCTTGCCGTCGCGTGCCGGGCCACCGGTGACCTGGGTGTCGCCGGAGACCGTGCTGAAGCTCGCTTCCTTCCATGGACCACCACCGATCGTCATGCGGCCGGAGACCGTCTGGGCCTCGACGCGCTCCGTGACCTGAGGTGCCGTGATGTCGCCGGAGACGGTCTGCAGTTCGGCCTTTTCCGAACGGCCGGCGAGGTCGATCGTGCCGCTCACCGTCTGCATGCTGACGTTCGGCGATCGCAGGTTGGCGCGAATGCGACCGCTCACGGAGTTGATGTCGATCTTGCCGCCGTCGAGGCCGTCGACACTGACGGGGGCGCTCACGACATTGATATCGATGGAGACGCCGCGCGGCACGCGCACGTTGAGTACCGTGGGCTGCATGCGGGTGTCGTTGCCCCAGCTGAACCAGTTGCCTTTCTTCTCGTCGCCATCGACATGGATGTCGACGTTCTGGTCGTTGCCTTCGATCTCGAGCGGACGGGCGCCGTCGCCGAGCGTGCCGGAGACCTGCACCTGATTCTTGTCCCAGGCGGTCACCGTGACTTCGCCTTTGACGTTGTCGATGCTTACCTTCGCGGTCGGACGGATGTCTTTCGACAGGTTGATCGGTGTCGAGGCGAATGCCTGACCGATCGAGAGCGCCAGCAGCAGGGGAGTGAGGTAGAGCGTTTTCATAGCGGTTTGTCCTGGCTGTTCGCGTTAGCCGGCTTGCTTTTCAAAATTGCGCAGACGATCGCGCTGGCGTTCGGTACGTAGCAGCAGGCGCTGCAGCGCGGGAGAGTCGGGGGAGTCCTTCATGGCCTGAGTGAGCTCCATGTGGGCTGCGTCGAGTTCGACCGCCGCGCCGGACAGGCGCGGATCGGCCGGCTTCCAGGGCTGCGTCGTGCTGGCCATGCCATCGCTGCCGGTGGGCCTGGCCAGATGAAGGCCGACGCCGCCGCTCAGGACCGCGACACCGGCGATGGCGGCGGCCATCAGCCAGGGCTGTGCGCGACGCCGACGCGGCTGAGCGATTACGGGCGCTTCGCCGAGGCGGGCGTCGATATCGGCCCACAGGTCGCGATGCGGCGTGACCGGGCGGTTGAGCGAGCGCATCTGGCGCAGATAGTCGAGTTCGTTCATGGCGTCTCTCCCAGTGCGCGGCGGAGGAGCCCGCGCGCACGGTGTAACTGTGCTTTTGAAGACCCCACCGCCATGCCCAGCTCGATGGAGATCTCTTCGTGTTTCCAGCCTTCCACGTCGTGCAGTACGAGAACCGCACGGGCCCGCGGTGGCAATGCCGCGATGGCCTTTTCCAGCTCGTCGCGCTCGATGGCGCGGACGGGATTGTCGGTGGACGTGATGTCCGGCAGATGTTCGTCGTCCATGATGGTGACGGGGTCGGCGTTGCGGGCGCGTATGGACATGAGTGCGACGTTCACGGCCAGACGGTAGACCCAGGTGCCGAAGGCGCTTTCGAAGCGGAAGCTTTCCAGCTTCTGCCAGGCGCGGACGAAGGCCTCCTGGGTCAGGTCTTCCGCACGGGCGTGATCGAAGGCGGCCAGGCGCAGTACCGCGCCGTAGACCCGGTCGGCGTGCCGACGGTACAGCGTCTCGAAAGCCTTGCGGTCGCCACCGATCGCCGCGCGTACGACGTCGTCATCGGTCGATGCGACGGGCAGCTCAGGCTGCATGAAGGACGTGGCGGCGAGGCATAGGGCATTCATCTTGCCAGCTTGGATGCGGGCAAGGGGAAAACGGTTTAACGGGGGCGGCCACGCCGCCACCGCTGGAGCGCGCCCTGCGCGCGAAGGGCATGCCGTAGTCAGGCCGCGTCGGGGGCGGCCTTCGCGCGCGAGGCGCGCTCCTACAGGGCGCTGGCTCTAGGCCACATCGGTTTCCCGGGTCTCCATGGCTTTCTGCAAAGCCTCGCTGACGCGTACCCGCTCAGCCTTCAGCCGCGCCGGCATCCGCTCGCCGAACCCATCGAGATAAAGGTCGATCGCCCTGAGTTCTTCCGTCCAGCCCTCCAGATCGACGTGGAGCAGCGCGTCGAGCGTCGCGGGCGCCACGGTGAGTCCGTTGGTATTGAGTTCGGCCTTCGCGGGAACCACCCCGATCGGCGTCTCGACACCCTCGGCCTTGCCGGCGACCCGCTGAATCATCCAGTCCAGTACCCGCAGGTTCTCCCCATAACCGGGCCACATGAAACGCCCTTCGCCATCCTTGCGGAACCAGTTGACGTGGAAGATCCGCGGGAGTTTCGCGCCTGGTTTGTCGAACGAAAGCCAGTGCGCGAAGTAATCGGCGAAGTTGTAGCCGCAGAACGGCTTCATCGCCATGGAGTCCCGACGGAGCACGCCGACCGCACCGGTCGCCGCTGCCGTGGTTTCGGAGCCCATCGCCGCTCCGATCAGTACGCCGTGCGCCCAGTCTTTCGCTTCGAAGACCAGCGGCACCAGCGAGGGGCGACGTCCGCCGAAGACGATGGCCGAGATGGGTACGCCTGCCGCGTCCTCCGACTCCGGCGCCCAGCTCGGGCACTGCCTGGCGCCGACGGTGAAGCGCGAGTTGGGATGCGCGGCAGGGCCATTGGCATGATCGAACCCACGCCCTTGCCAGTCGGTCGCCGGCTCGCCGTCGCCGAGGCCTTCCCACCACGGCCGGTTGTCGGCGGTCAGCGCGACATTGGTGAAGATCGCATCGTGTCCCAGCGTCTCCAGCGCGGTCGGGTTCGTGCCCGCGCTCGTGCCCGGTGCGACACCGAAATACCCCGCCTCGGGATTGATCGCCCAGAGGCGCCCATCGGCACCCGGCGTCATCCAGCAGATATCGTCGCCGACGGTCCAGACCTTCCAGCCCGCCTTCCGGTAACCCTCGGCCGGAATCAGCATGGCCAGGTTGGTCTTGCCGCAGGCGGATGGGAACGCCGCGGCGATGTAGTGCTTCTCACCCTGCGGGTTCTCGATGCCGACGATAAGCATATGCTCGGCGAGCCAGCCTTCCTGACGTGCCTGATAGCTGGCGATGCGCAGGGCGTGGCATTTCTTGCCGAGCAGCGCATTGCCGCCGTAACCGGAGCCGATCGACTTGATCGAAAGCTCCTCGGGAAAATGCATGATGAAGCGGCGCTCCGGGTCCAGGTCGCCTGTCGAATGCAACCCTTTGACGAAGCGACCTTCGCGCTCGATCCGCGCCAGGGCAGGGGCGCCCATGCGCGTCATGATCCGCATGTTGGCGACGACGTACGGGCTGTCGGTGATCTCCACGCCGCAGCGGGACAGCGGCGAGTCGATCGGTCCCATGCAATAGGGAATTACATACATGACGCGCCCGCGCATGGCGCCGGCGAACAGGGCGTCGATCTTCGCGTGCGCGTCCGCAGGCGCCATCCAGTGATTGTTCGGACCGGCATCGTCTTCGTCCGGCGTGCAGACGAAGGTCAGGTGCTCGACGCGCGCGACGTCGGACGGATGCGAGCGATGCAGATAGCTGCGCGGGTTGGTCGCCTCGTTCAACGGCACGAGATCGCCGCTGGCAAGCATCGTCTGGATGAGGTCGGCGTATTCGCCTTCCGAGCCGTCACACCAGCGAACGGAGGCGGGGTCGGTCAGCCTTGCGACCTCGTCCACCCATCGGTTCAATGCTTCAAGAGAACTGCCGTTCGAACGCATCCGTTGTGGTCTCCAGGTAAAAGTCCCTGAAGACAGTAGTTTGCGCTTCGTGGTATTGGCAAGGCACGGCGCAACAAATCGAGCCGTACCCCTGTAGGAGCGCGCATCGTGCGCGACCCTCTCGCCTCAGTCGTTCACATGCGCCGGCGTCAACGTCGCAATCATGTGCTCGACATACGCATCGAACTCCTCATGACTCAGGCGCGGCAGACCCAGCGTGAAGTTGAGCTGCAGGAACCCGACATAGGCGGCATACGTCAGCCGTGCACGGTGCAGCGCCACCACGGGATCCAGGCCCGCTTCCTGATACAGCCGCGTGAGGAACTCCATACGCCGCTGCGACACGCGCGACATCACCGGCACCACCTGCGGATGATCCAGCGCTTTGAGCAGGGCCGCGTAGACGCGATGCGGCTGCATCTCGTGGGCCACGCGGCGAAAGAGCTCCGGAAAGCGCTTCAGCGGGTCAGGGATGCGCTCGATCTCGGCCAGCACCTCGCGTTCGCCGTACTCTTCCCAACGCTCCAGCGCGGCCTGAAGCAGGGCTTCGCGCGTGCGGAAGTGCCAGTAGAAGCTGCCTTTGGTCACGCCGAGCCGGCGCGCGAGCGCCTCGACGGCGAGGGCGCCGACGCCTTGCTCGGCGATAAGGGCCAGGGCGCCGTCTTCCCAGTCTTCGGCGGAGAGGCGGACTCGTTCGTTCTTGGCACCGTCGTTCATCGGCGCATGGTAGCGGAGCCGTCGCCGTTTGCAATCCGTGCCCTTCGGTGCATGCTGCATAAGACCTTGACTTGGCTGTTATTGCATGACCGTACGCGGGCGTATTGACGCACCCGGCGACCCGCTACATACTCCGCCGTATGGTTGCCGATCCCGTCCACGTCAGTTCCGCCAAGGCGAGTCTCGTCTCGATCGACGGGATCGTGCTCGCGACCGAGCGCTGGCCGGGCGAACGCTCGCCAGGACTGCTGTTCGCTCACGGCTTCGGGCAGACCCGGCACGCCTGGACCGGCGCGGCGCGTACGCTTGCGGCGCAGGGCTTCGATGCGACCACCTTCGACGCCCGGGGCCACGGCGAGAGCGAGCGCGTCCCGCGAGGCGAATACCACATGGAGCAGTTCGTCGGCGACCTGCTTGCGGTGGCCGGCGTGGCGACCTCGCCGGACGGCCGGCCTCCCGTCCTGGTCGGTGCCTCGATGGGCGGCCTGCTCGGCCTGATCGCGGCGGGCGAGTCCGGCGGTACGTCGCCGTTTTCGGCGCTGGTTCTCGTCGACATCACGCCCCGTTGGGAAACCGCCGGGGTCGAACGTATCCTCGGCTTCATGCGTGCGCAACCTGACGGTTTCGCGAGTTACGACGAGGCGGCCTCGGCCATCGAGGCGTACCTGCCGCAGCGCCGCGAGCGCAAGACGGAGTCGCAGCTGAAGCCGCTGCTGCGGCCGGGTAGCGACGGACGCCTGCGCTGGCACTGGGATCCGGCTCTGCTCGACGGCGTGGTGGCCGAAAGCGAGCGCTACCAGCCGCGGCTTTTCGAGGCCGCCGCCAACGTCGACGTCCCCGTGCTGCTGCTTTCCGGTACGCGCAGTGACGTCGTCTCCAGCCACACCGTGGAAGAATTCCTTCGCCTCGTGCCGCATGCGCGTCACGTGGCACTGCATGATGCGACCCATATGGTCGCCGGGGATGCGAACGACGCGTTCACCCGCGAGATCGCGCGCTTCATGTTCGAGCTTTGATCCACCGTTTCACGCATTGTCTATCCGCTGTTTCCACTGTTCGACTGTAACGAGGTGATTCCGATGTCTGCGATCCTGGTTGTGCTGGCGGCGCTCATCGCCTCCGGTGCCTGCGCTTACCACCGCACGTCCCTGAAGACGTGGGCCATCGCCACGGGTGTCACCATCGTCGTCGTCGGCTTGCTTGCCGGCGCGCCGGTGACCACCGTCGTGCTGCTCATCCTGCTGGCGCTCATCGCCGCGCCCCTGCTGATGGTGGATTTCCGCCGCAAGAAGATCAGCGCGCCGCTGCTGTCGATGTTCGCCAAGGTGACGCCGAAGCTGTCCGATACCGAACAGACCGCGCTCGAAGCCGGCACCGTCGGTTTCGAAGGCCAGCTGTTCTCCGGCAAGCCGGAATGGTCGGAACTGCTCCGCCAGCCGAAGCCGGAACTCTCGACCGAAGAGCAGGCCTTCCTCGACGGCCCCGTCGAAGAACTCTGCAGCATGATCGACGACTGGCAGATCACCCACGAACTGGCCGACCTGCCGCCGAACGTCTGGGAGTTCATCAAGAAGAACAAGTTCTTCGGCATGATCATTCCCAAGAGCTACGGCGGCCTGGGCTTCTCCGCGCTGGCTCACTCGGCCGTGCTGCAGAAGCTGTCCAGCATGTCGCAGACCGTCGCCTCCACCGTGGCCGTGCCCAATTCGCTCGGACCGGGCGAGCTGCTGATGCACTACGGCAGCGACGAGCAGAAAAATCATTACCTGCCGCGTCTGGCCGACGGCCGTGAAATCCCGTGCTTCGCGCTGACCGGCCCGTACGCAGGTTCGGACGCCACGTCGATTCCGGATTTCGGCATCGTCACCAAGGGCACGTGGAACGGCGAAGAAACCGTCGGCATCCGCCTCACCTTCGACAAGCGTTACATCACGCTTGCGCCGGTCGCGACCATCGTCGGTCTGGCCTTCCGCATGTACGACCCGGACAAGCTGCTGGGTGAGAAGGAAGACCTCGGGATCACGCTGGCGCTGCTGCCGCGCGAAACCCCGGGGCTGGAAATCGGTCGTCGCCATTTCCCGCTCAACACCCCGTTCCAGAACGGTCCGGTGCACGGCAAGGACATGTTCGTCCCGCTGTCCGTCCTCATCGGCGGTCCGCACATGGCTGGCCAGGGCTGGCGCATGCTGGTCGAGTGCCTGTCGGTGGGTCGCGCCATCTCGCTGCCGTCCAACGCCACGGGCGCGTCGCGCATGGCGGTCTCGGCGACGGGTTCCTATGCCCGTATGCGTAAGCAGTTCGGCCTCGCCATCGGCCGTTTCGAAGGTGTGGAGGAAGCACTCGCCCGTATCGGCGGCCTGACCTACGCCATGCAGGCGCTGTCGCGTGCCACGGCCGCGGCGGTCGACCGCGGTGAGAAGCCGGCCGTACCGTCGGCGATCGCGAAGTATCACGCCACGGAATGGTGCCGCCAGATCGCATCCGACGCGATGGACGTGCACGGCGGCAAGGGCGTCATCCTCGGTCCGAAGAACTATATGGGTCGCGGCTGGCAGTCGGTGCCCATCGCCATCACGGTGGAGGGCGCGAACATCATGACGCGCAGCCTGATGATCTTCGGTCAGGGTGCCATCCGCTGCCATCCTTATGTCCTGAAGGAAATGCAGGCCCTCGGCATCGCGGACTATCGCGAGCGTCTGAAGACCTTTGACAAGGCGCTGTTCGGTCACATCGGTTTCGGCTTCTCCAACGCGGTCCGCAGCTTCGTGCTGGGCATCACCGCGGCGAAGATCGGCGACACCGCGGGCGATGCGTATACCCGTCGCTACTACCGCAAGCTCAACCGTTACTCCGCCGCGCTGGCGCTTTGCGCCGACGTCGCCATGGGCGTGCTGGGTGGCAAGCTGAAGTTCAAGGAAAAGCTGTCGGCCCGTCTGGGTGACGTGCTTTCGTACCTCTACATCGCCAGCGCGATGCTCAAGCGCTACGAAGACACGGGCCGTCCGGAAGCGGATCGTCCGCTGCTGGCCTGGGCGTTCCACCAGTGCGTCTGGAACATGCAGATGGCGCTGGACGGCGTGATCCGCAACTTCCCGGTCCGCCCGGTAGCCTGGCTCCTGCGTGCGCTGGTGTTCCCGTTCGGTCGTCGCGAAGTGCCGCCGTCGGATCGCCTCGGCCGTCGCGTCGCCGCGCTGATCACGGCGCCCAGCGAAGCCCGCGATCGTCTGACCACGTGGAGCTACCTGACGCCAACGCAAAACAACACCGTCGGTCGCATGAACGCGCTGCTGCCGGACGTCATCGCCGCCGAGCCGGTGGAGCGCAAGTTCGTCAAGGCGCTCAAGGGTGGTCAGCTGAAGGCTCACACCTACAACGAGCAGCTCGCCGAAGCCGAGAAGCTGGGCGCCATCAACGCTGCGGAGCGCGATCTGCTGCAGCGTGTCCGTGACGGCGTCGCCGAGTTCATCTCGGTCGATGACTTCGACAGCGAACAGCTGCGTGCGAACGTGGTGCGCAATGCGGAAGCGATGAAGAAGGTGCGCGCGGCATAAGTCGTTCGCATCGCTTCACGGAAAAGGCCGCGAGGGATCGCGGCCTTTTTTTGTTTTGGTGGAAGCGGGCTCGGCTTTGCCCTCGCATTTGCCTCAAAGCATCGCCTTGCGGCAGGGGAGTCGCCGGCTCCCTTGCGTCAGCGCGCAAGTACGAAAGCGATGGCGCAGCCGAGCCCTTAGAGTCCCCGAATGATGCGATGTCGGGTCGCGAGCAGGCTCGCTCCTACACAGGACTGTGGCAACGCCTAGCTTTTGGCGCAGCCGTCCTGCAGCGCTTCGACTTCCTGCAAGCGCGCTTCGACATCGTCGCGAGTGTGCGCACGGAACAGGCGCGGCGCCGCACGCCGCAGCGCACGGCAGTCCAGCTGCGTCAGCCGGTCGCGGACCTGCAGCAATTGTCCCGGGTGCATGCTGAATTCCTCCAGCCCCATCGCCAGCAACAACGCGGTGAACTGCGTGTCGCCCGCGATTTCGCCGCACAGGCTTACCGGTTTTTTCGCGCGGCGGGCGCTGGCGATGACATGCGCGATGAGGCGCAGAAACGCTGGCTGCAGCGGATCGTAGATGCCGTCGAGCGCATCGTTGTTGCGATCGGCGGCGAGCACGTACTGGGCCAGATCGTTGGTGCCGATGGCGAGGAAGTCGGCTTTTTCGAGGATCGAGGTGACGCCGATGGCGGCGGCCGGCACTTCGATCATGGCACCGATATCGATGCGCTCAGGCAATTCCTGGCCGGAACGGGCGAGGTCTTCGCGTGCTTTCTTGATCAGCCGTCGCACCTCGGTCATTTCACCGAGGTGGGTGATCATCGGTACCAGGATGCGCACGGGGCCGTAACAGGCGGCACGCAGAATGGCGCGCAGCTGCACGCTGAAGATGTCGGGATAGCGCAGGGACAGACGAACGCCGCGTACGCCGAGTGCCGGGTTGTCTTCGCCGCGGATCGCGAGTCCGGCGGAGTCGGCCTTGTCGGCGCCGAGGTCGAGCGTCCGGATGGTGACCGGGAGGCCGCCCATGCCGAGGACGACGTCGCGATAGGCGACGAACTGTTCTTCTTCCGAAGGCAGGCCGCGCTGGCGCAGGAAGAGGAATTCCGAACGGTAGAGGCCGACGCCGTCGGCGCCGCGCGAGCGGGCGAGGGTGATGTCGCCGGCAAGCTCCGCGTTAGCGTAAAGGCGAACATGGGCACCGTCGCGGGTCAGCGTCGGCGCGGTTGCCAGCGCGGCGAGACGACGGCCCTCGGCGGCAGCCTGACGCTGCCATTGGCGGTAGCGGGCGAGATCCTGCGCGGTGGGATGGACGATGACTTCGCCGTGTTCGGCGTCGATCAGTACGAGGTCGTCGTCGTTGATCGTCGCCAGCGCGTCTTTCGTGCCGACCAGCATGGGCAGGTTGAAGCTGCGCGCGAGAATCGCGCTGTGCGAGTAGATGCTGCCGGCGCTGGCAATGACGCCGAGCATGCCCTGTCCCGCCATGCTGGCCATGTCCGCTGGCGCGACGGTATCGCTGACGATGATCTCGCCCACGCGGGCGGCCAGCTTGCGTTCTTCACGGCTGGACTGCTGGAGCAGAGCGGACATTACCCGGCCGATGACCTGGTCGATGTCTTCGCCGCGGCTTTTCAGGTAGGGGTCGTTCATGGCGTCGAACACCGCCGCGAGACGATCGCGCTGCATCTTGAGCGCGGCACTCGCGGTGTAGTGGCCGACGGCGACGAGTTCGTCAAGACCGCGCAGTAGCTCCTCGTCATCGAGCAGCAGACTATGCGCATCGATGAAATCGCCGACTTCGCGGGCCAGCGCGCCGTGCAGCTTGCCGCGCAGCTCACGCAACTCCGTGCGGGCGGTATCGATCGCCTTGTGCAGGCGCTCGATCTCGGGAGCGATTTCGTTGTCCTCGAGCATCCGCGTGTCGACGGCGTAGATGCTCGGCTGGACCAGACGCGCGCGACCGAGGGCCATGCCCCGGGCGGCTTGCGTGCCGGTCAGCACGTATCTCATGGGGGGCTCGTCCTGTGCGGCGGCATCATGGTTCAGGCACCCTCGTCGAATTTGCGGTCGAACAGATCGACCACGGCGTTGAGCGCGGCTTCTTCGTCTTCACCCTCGGCGCGCACGACGAGCGAGGTGCCCATGCCAGCGGCCAGCATCATGACGCCCATGATGCTCTGCGCGTTGACTTCACGGCCCTTGCTGATCAGCCATACCGTCGACCTGAACCCCGCCACCAGCTGTACGAGCTTGGCCGAAGCGCGAGCGTGCAGGCCCAGCCGGTTGGATACCACGATGTCCCGTTCAAGCATGGTCGATGAAGATCCCTCCGCGACCGCCAGCGGCCGCGATGTCGGCCAGTTCGGTCAGCGATTTTTCCGAATAGTTGAGGACACGAAGCAGCATCGGCAGGTTGAGGCCGGATACGCAACGCAGGTGGACGCCCAGCTCGGCCAGCGAGAGGCCGATATTGCACGGGGTGGCGCCGTAAAGGTCGGCGAGCACCAGTACGCCGTCGCCATGGTCGAGGTCGCGCGCATGCTTCGCGGTCAGCGTGCGCATGACGTCGGGGTCCGAACTGGGTGGAACCTCGACGGCATCGACTTCGAGTGGCAGCTTGGGCATGACGTGACGGGCCGCCGAAATCAGCGCCTTGCCGACGGCTTCGTGGGTCATGAGGAGGACGCCGACGCTCATCGCCCGGTTTCTCGCACTGGCATGGGCTGGGTCATGGCTCACTCTAGCTCGCGATGAAAGGTAAGTACGTTGCCGCGTTCCGAGCGGAAATGCTGGGCCAGCTTCTCGACCAGATAGACCGAACGGTGACGCCCGCCCGTGCAGCCGATCGAGACGGTGACATAGCTACGATCCTCGCCCTCGAAGCGCGGCAACCAGGTGTCGAGCCAGCGGGCGACGTCCGCATAGTACTCGCCCACGAGTGGATTCGCGTCGAGGAACTCGCGTACGGGGAGGTCGCGGCCCGAGAACGGGCGCAGCCGGGGGTCCCAGTGGGGGTTGGGCAGGCAGCGGGCGTCGAAGACGAAATCGGCGTCGGAGGGCAGGCCGCGGCGGTAGGCGAACGACTCGAAGAGCAGTGTCGTGCCATCCGAGGCGGCGGCGTACCCCGTGGCGAACAGCCGGCGTAGCTGATGGACGTTGAGGTCGCTGGAGTCGATGACCTTTTCCGCGATCGAGACCAGGGGCCGCAGCAGGCGACGTTCTTCGGCGATGGAATCGGCCAGCGACAGTTTTTCCGCCGCCAGCGGGTGACGGCGGCGGGTCTCGGAGTAGCGCTTGATCAGGACGTCGTCGCGACTGTCCAGGAAGATCAGATGGACGTGGACACCCGCTGTGGAAAGCTCGGACAACACGTGGGGCATGCGCGAGAGATCGATGCGCCGGTTGCGCACGTCGACGCCCACGGCGATGCGACGGCGCGGTCCATGCTCGCCCTGGCTGACGGCGGCGACGAGCTGGGGAATCAGCTCGGCGGGCATGTTGTCGACGCAGTAAAACTCGAGGTCTTCCAGCGCGCGCAGGGCGACCGTCTTGCCGCCGCCGGACATGCCGGTGAGGACGACCAGATGGATGGCGCCGGGTTCGACGATGGGGCTCATGGTTTCCTCGGTCACGTCGGTCACCATGGCGGCAGGCGACGCATCTGGTGCGCCTGACGGTCGATGAAGGTCTGTGCGGGATCGATGCCCTTGCTTTTGAGCACGTGATTGCGCACGGCCGCCTCGACCAGCACCGCGAGGTTGCGGCCGGGTGCGACGGGAATGGTGATCTTGGGGACGTCCACATCCAGCACGTTACGCCGGCTGACGTCGCCGGTGAGGCGGGTCATCGCGTCGATGTCTTCACCCGAGGTCAACGGCTTGAGGTGCACGACCAGACGCAGGTATTTCGATGGCTTGACCGCCGTATGGCCGAACATCTCGCGGATGTTGAGCACGCCCAGGCCGCGCACCTCGAGGAGGTCCTGCAGCAGCTCGGGGCAGGCGCCGTCGATGACGTCTGGCGCAATGAGGGTGAATTCGGTCGCGTCGTCGGCGACCAGGCGGTGGCCGCGACTGATGAGTTCCAGCGCCAGCTCGCTTTTGCCGGAGCCCGGGTCGCCGGTGATCAGCACGCCGATGGAGAACACCTCGAGGAATACGCCATGAAGCGTGACCCGGGGTGCGAGCGTGCGCGCCAGGTGGTACTGCAGATACGTGAGCAGCTCGTGCCCGCGCTTGGTGCTCTGCCACAACGGCGTGTCGGTTTCTTCCGCGACTTCGCGCAGATCGGACGGGATCGACTGGTCTTTCGTGACGATCAGCGCGGCCGGCTGGTAGGCGGCGATCTTGTGGATGACCTCCCAGCGCTGGCGCGATTCGAGGCCGTCGAGGTAGTTGAGCTCCTCCGTGCCGATGATCTGCACCTTGTTCGGGTAGATCACGTTGAGGTAACCGACCAGCGAAGGACGGCGGCTCTGCTTGGCATTGGGCTCGAGCACGCGGGCCTCGCCGCGCATGCCGGCGGCCCAGCGAAGCGCCATACGTTCGTAGACGCCGTCGAAGAGTTGTCTGGCGGTGAGCCGATCCACGCGGGTGATCCCTTTAGATAGCGAAGCCGGCGCGAGGGCGCCGGCTGGGCTATTGTGCCATCAACACGCGGGAGGAGGCCCGGCGGCGCGCGCGAGCGGCCGCCGGGCGCTCTCGTCAGTCGGTGCTGGCGACGCGCGCGTCGCGGCCTTCGGCGTTATGGTGATCCTTCAGCTTCTCTTTGTGCTTGCGAAGCTGGTCGGCGAGTTTGCCGATCATGGCGTCGATGGCGGAATAAAGCGTGTCGCCCTTGTTGTCGTCTTCCAGGCGGGCCACGCCTTCGCCATGGAGCCGGGTGCCGGCACAGTGCAGGGTGCCTCCGGCCTTGTGCTCGTTCTTATCGACGGAAAGGACCACGTCGAGGGCTTTGATATTGTCGAAAAGGCGTTCGAAGCGGCCGATTTGTTGTTCCACGCGCTCGCGCAGAGCGGGGGTGATATGGACGTGCTGGCCGCTGATCTGGATTTGCATGACGCCTCCTTCTTGCTGAGGGTGTCGCCTTATGGCGACGAGATCGGAACGGCGGGGTTGCCGCTCCTCAAGCCTGAATTGATGAGACCGTGGACCTCCGCCGGGGTTCCCCCCGATGTTTCTCAACCTGCGCGAACGCGTTCGCTGGAGCTGGGAATTCGCATCGCTTCACGGTACTTGGCCACCGTACGGCGTGCGACCTGAATTCCGCGTCGATGGAGCTCCTCGGCAAGCGCCTGGTCGGACAAGGGGCGGCGTGCGTCCTCGCCCGTGATCAGCTTGCGCAACATGGCCTGGATGGCGGTGGCGGATGCGCTGCCGCCGTCTTCGGTCGCCACGCCACTGGAAAAGAAATGCTTGAGTTCGAAGGTGCCGCGCGGCGTGTGCATGTATTTCCGGGTGGTGACCCGTGAAATCGTCGATTCGTGCATGCCGACTTCTTCGGCGACCTCACGCAACACCAGCGGATGCATGGCCTCGGGGCCGTAATCGAGGAAGGCGCTCTGGCGGCGGACAATGACTTCCGCGACCTTGGTCAGGGTTTCGGCGCGCGACTGCAGACTTTTCAGCAACCAGCGGGCTTCCTGCAGCTGGCCTTTCATCCAGGTGGCGTCGTCGCCGCGTGCGCGGGCGATGAGGTTGCAGTAATGCTGGTTCAGGCCGAGCCGGGGCTGCGCGTCGGGGTTGAGGCTGACCGTCCAGCGCCCCGCTTCCCGCCGCGCGTACACATCGGGCGCGACATATTCGACGGGCGTGGCATCCAGCGCGGCGCCCGGGCGCGGATCGAGGCTGCGGATCAGCGCCGCGGCGCTGGCCACCTCGTTCTCGGCGGCCTTGAGCCGACGGGCGATCTTGACGCTGTCGTTTCGCGCGAGGAGCTCCAGCTCTTCAAGGACGATACGGATCGCCAGGTCGCGGAACGGTGTTTCGGTCGAAAACTGCGAGAGCTGGCAGAGCAGACAGTCGCGCAGATCGAGGCTGGCGATGCCGGTGGGATCGAACCGCTGCACGCGCTGGCGTACCGCTTCGATCTCCTCGGCACTGGCCCGCAGTTCGGCGGGCAGCGCGACTTCCACCGCCTCGACTCCGTCGCGCAGGTAACCGTCCTCGTCCAGCGCGTGGATGATCGCGGTGGCGATCGCGTGGTCGCGTGGGGAGAACTGGGAAAGATTGAGCTGCCACTCCAGGTGCTGTTGGAGGCTTTCCGGCGCGGCGTTCTGCGGCTCGAAACCGTCTTCGTCACCACCGTTGGCACGCGATGGGGCGCCGGCGTAGTCACCCGCCTCGCCGTGGAAGCGATCGTCGTCCCACTCGGGGGCGAGTTCTTCGGACGGGGTGGCGGTGGACTCGTCCTCCTTCGAGGACTTGGCCGGGAGCTCCTGGCGGGAGGGGAACTCGGCGTCGAAACCGTTCTCGTCGGCGGCGTCGCCTTCGGCATCCGCGTCGGACTCCGCATCTTCGGCAAACTCAAGCAGCGGGTTGCTCTCCGCGATCTGGCGGAGTTCCGCTTCGAGCTCCAGCTGCGACAGCTGGAGCAGCCGAATGGCCTGCTGTAGCTGCGGCGTCAGCGTGAGCTGCTGATGCAGACGAAACTGAAGTCCGGGTTTCATGCCTTCGATGCGTGAGGTGTCGAATCCATCGTAACCCCTTGCGGCCTCCACAAACCAGCGGTCGGGTCGGCTAGCTCTTCCGGCCGGATTCGCGCGTCGGTCCGGACGGCCGGTGACGCGCTCTAGATGCGGAATTCACGACCCAGATACACCTCGCGCACCTTCTCATCGGCGAGGATGTGCTGAGGAGTGCCGCGAGAAAGCACTTCGCCGTCGTTGAGGATGTATGCGCGGTCGCAGATACCGAGCGTTTCCCGGACGTTGTGATCGGTGATCAGCACCCCGATGCCGCGTTCCTTGAGGTGTCGAACGATGCGCTGGATCTCGCCCACCGAGATGGGGTCGACGCCGGCGAACGGCTCATCGAGCAGCATGTAGCGCGGGCGTGCCGCCAGCGCCCGGGCGATCTCGACGCGGCGACGCTCGCCGCCGGACAGGCTGATGCCCTTCTGATCGGCGATGTGCGCGATCTTCAGTTCGTCGAGCAGGCTGTCGAGTTCGTCGTCGCGCTGCTTCTGCGTCATGCCGTCGCGCAGTTCGAGCACCGCCATGATGTTGTCCGACACGCTGAGGCGGCGAAAGACCGAGGCTTCCTGCGGCAGATATCCGATGCCGAGCTTGGCGCGCGCGTGCATGGGCAGGCCGGTGATGTCCTGCTGATCGAGCTTGATTACGCCCGCGTCGGCCTGGATCAGCCCGACCACCATGTAGAAGCAGGTCGTCTTGCCGGCGCCGTTGGGGCCGAGAAGGCCGACGACCTCACCTTCGCGAATGGAGAAGGCGAAGTCACGGACTACCTTGCGTGCGCGGAAGCGCTTCTGCAGGCCTTGGGCTGAAAGCATCGGGTCAGGGCTTCCTGGCAGGTGCGGCCGCAGCCGCCGGAGTGGGGCAGGCGCCGGCCGCCTTGGCGGGTGCGCCCGGCGTGGTGCTCTTCGGCTGGAAGGTCATGTGTACGGGTGCGGGACCGTTGCTTTCGCCCGTCATCGTGCTGTTCTGGGTGTTATAGGTGAGCTTGTCGCCATCGGCACTGCCCTTCGCCGGCTGGTTGACATGGGCACCGCCGGTCAGCACGGCAAAGTCCTTGTCGATCTTGTAGTCGATGTTGGAAGCCTTGCCGTCCATGGGCTGATCGCAGTCGTCCAGCTGATGGATGGTGGCGGGGCTGCCGTCGACGACCACCCGGTTGAGCTGGCTGTCGGCGTCGAAATAACCCGTCGCCTTGCTGCCGGTGATCTTCAGGGTGCCCTGGGTCAGGACGACGCTACCCGTCCAGATCACCTTGCCGTTGGGCTGCTGGGAACCATCGAACGACTTGGAGACGACGTCGGCCGGCTGGTTGCGATCGGACTGCTTGGCGGCGGCCGGCAGGCTGGCCACGAGCGCCAGGCCAAGCAGCGCAAGCAGCGCGTTAGCGCTTGGGCGGCAGATACGTGGTGTGGACTGCATCGAGAAGCTCCAGGTGCTTGGTATCGAGATTGGCGCGCATGCCAACGCCGTTCATTGTAGAGGTTCCCTGGACGATACGGGCCGCTTCGGCGGTCTCCAGGTAGTTCCGCTTGGGCCACGCGGTGACCTCGGAGGTGTCGATGCTGGCCGGCGGCGTCTGCGCGAAGGCAACGCGGTCCATATGCACCTTGCCCTGCAGCTTCAGCATGCTGCCGTCCTTGTTGACCCACCCGTACTGGGAATGCCCCTTCCACGGCGGCACGTCGACTTCCTTGGTCGATGGCAGCACGAAATCAGGCGCATTGATGTACAGCGAATCGTCACCCTCTCGGCGCTCCAGATGTGGCGCGATGAGCGTGAAGGCCAGCTTGCCCTGTTCGTTGTAGGAGTCGAGGTCGAAGTTGGTCAGAACGTAGCCCGAGCGCGGCGGACCGACGAAGTCCTGCAGCTTCTTCTCCGGCGCGACCCAGTAGTAGAGCAGTACGCTGGCGCCCAGCGCGACCAGGAGCATGCCGGCGATACCGCCGGTACTGCGGTCCTTGAGCAGATTGAAGGCGCTCACAGCCAGCGGTCCCGTTCGGCTTCGGCCTTGCCCTGGGCGGCGAGAATCATGTCGGCGACCTCGCGGGCGGCGCCGTAGCCGCCGGACAGCCGGGTGCGCCAGTGGGCGCGCTCGGCCACCCAGGGGTGGGCATTGGCCACGGCGACGGCCAGACCGGCGATACCCATGGCCGGCAGGTCCGGCAGATCGTCGCCGACAAAAGCGGCCTGGTCCGGCGTAAGGCGGAGGGCGTCGAGCAGGGCGGTCAGGCAGGCCCGTTTGTCCTTCTGGCCCTGATAGACGTGAGGAATACCCAGTTCTTCGGCGCGCAGCGATACCGGATGACTGATCCGCGCCGTGATGATCGCGACCTTGATGCCGTTTTCCTGAAGGCGTTTCAGGCCCAGACCGTCATGCACATGGAACACCTTGGTCTCGCGGCCGTCCTCGGCGTACCAGAGGCGGCCGTCCGTCAGGGTGCCATCCACGTCGAAGACGACGACGCGCACGCGGGCGGCGCGTTCGGCGATATCGGCGGGGATGTCGGTGTAGTGGGTGTAGGCCATGGGCATCGATATGGGGACGAAAAGGGCGCGCTCGAGGCGCGCCGGGACCGGGTCGTCAGACGACGCGGGCGCGGAGCAGGTCGTGGATGTTGAGCGCGCCGACCACCTGGCCGGAGGGGTCGGTGACCAGCAGCGCGTTGATCTGGTGTTTTTCCATCAGCTGGGCGGCTTCGACGGCCAGCTTGTCCGAGCCGATGGTCTTGGGGCCGCGGGTCATCAGCTGGCCGACGGTGGCGTTGCGCAGATCGACATCGTCGTCGTCGAGGGCGCGACGAAGATCGCCGTCGGTGAAGACACCCAGCAGACGTCCTTCGCCGTCCACCACGGCGGTCATGCCCAGGTGCTTGCGGGTCATCTCGACGAGGGCTTCGCTGACGGACGCTTCCACGCCGATGCGCGGCACGTCGTCACCCGTGTGCATGACATCGGCGATATGCAGCAACAGGCGGCGCCCCAGGCTGCCGGCCGGATGCGAGCGGGCGAAGTCGTCCGAGGTGAAACCACGGGCCTCGAGGAGGGCGACGGCGAGCGCGTCCCCCATGACCAGCGCCGCGGTCGTGCTGGAGGTCGGCGCCAGTCCGTGCGGACAGGCCTCCGATGGCACGTTGGCGTCGATGTTGACCTCCGCCTGACGTGCCAGCGAGGACTTCGGGTTGCCGGTGATCGCGATCAGCGGGATGCCCTGGCGTTTCACCGCCGGCAGAATGAAGAGGAGTTCGTCCGTCTCGCCGGAGTAGGAGATGCCCAGCAGGATGTCGTCCGGCTGGATCATGCCGAGGTCGCCGTGGCTGGCCTCGCCCGGATGCACGAAGAAGGACGGCGTACCCGTGGAGGCCAGTGTCGCGGCGATCTTGCGGGCGACATGGCCCGACTTGCCCATGCCGGAGACGACCACGCGTCCCTTGCAGGTCAGAATCATCTGACAGGCCCGGACGAAGGTGGCGTCGATCTTCGACTCCAGGGCACGGATAGCCGCGGCCTCGGTGACGATCACGGTGCGCGCGCTACGGACGATGGTATCGGCATTCACGACGGGATGATCGGCAGGCGGGGCGGTGCGGGCGTTCATGCGGCCTCGGAGGTCCGGGTGGTGGCTTCTGACCCGGGATGTCCATTTCTGCGACACCGGATTTCCATTACCATTACATATTCTCATTTTATCGTCGCTGCCATCGACCGGTGGTTCAGGGTCCGTTTCGGAACCCTCACGGCCGCGGCGACCCCCTCATCGGAGACTCCATGGACGCTGCGCGCATCCAGGCATTGATCGAAGCCGGCCTGCCCGGCGCCCTGGTGGACGTTCGCGGCGACGACGGCGTTCATTTCGAAGCCGACGTCATCTCGGAACAGTTCGCCGGCAAGTTGCCGCTCGCCCGTCATCGTCTCGTCTACGCGACGCTGGGCGACCTCATGGGCGGTGCGATTCACGCTCTGGGCCTCAAGACCCTTACCCCCGAAGAAGCCGCCGGCCGCCGCTGATCCAGCGCGCCGCCCGGCATTCCCGGTTCGTTCCCTTTCTCAAGGCACTCCCTTTCCATGGCCAAGATCCTGATCAGCGGCGGCCAGCCGCTCAACGGTGAGGTGAGCATCTCCGGCGCGAAAAACGCCGTGCTCCCCATCCTCGCCTCCTGCCTGCTTGCCGACGAACCGGTCAGCATCGGCAACGTGCCGCACCTGCATGACGTCACCACGTTCATCGAATTGCTCGGCCGCATGGGCGTGCGCGTCGTCCTCGACGACCGCATGAAGATGCACATCGACCCGCGTCCCGAAAATTCCTGCGTGGCCCCGTACGATCTGGTCCGCACCATGCGTGCGTCGATCCTCGTGCTCGGTCCGCTGGTGGCGCGCCATGGCAAGGCCGAGGTTTCGCTGCCCGGCGGCTGCGCCATCGGTTCGCGTCCGGTCGACCAGCACATCCGTGGCCTGCAGGCGCTGGGCGCCGAGATCACGGTCGAAAACGGCTTCATCAAGGCAAAGGCCGGTCGCCTCAAGGGCGCGCGCATCGTCATGGATATGGTCACCGTCACCGGTACCGAGAACATCCTGATGGCCGCCACCCTGGCGTCGGGCACGACGGTCATCGAGAACGCCGCGCAGGAGCCCGAAGTGGTCGACCTGGCCCACTGCCTGATGGCGATGGGCGCGAAGATCGACGGCGTCGGTACATCGACGCTGATCGTCGAAGGCGTCGAGCGCCTGCACGGCGCGCACTACGAAGTTCTGCCCGACCGTATCGAGACCGGCACCTTCCTGGTCGGCGCGGCGATGACAGGTGGCAAGGTCCGCGCCCGTGGCGCGCGCGCCGACACCATGGATGCCGTGCTGCAGAAGCTCGAGGAATCCGGCGCGCACATCAGCACCGGTCCGGACTGGATCGAGCTGGACATGCAGGGACGTCGTCCGAAGGCAGTCAATCTGGTGACCGCGCCGTATCCGGCGTTCCCGACCGACATGCAGGCGCAGTTCACCGCCCTCAACTGCGTCGCCGAGGGCGTAGGTGTCATCACCGAAACGGTTTTCGAAAACCGCTTCATGCATGCGCTGGAACTGCAGCGTCTGGGTGCCGACATCCGTCTCGAAGGCAACACGGCGATCATCACCGGCGTGCCGAAGATGACCGGCGCACCGATCATGGCCACCGACCTGCGTGCCTCGGCGTGCCTGGTGCTGGCCGGCCTGGTCGCCGAAGGCGATACGACGGTCGACCGCGTGTACCACATCGATCGCGGTTACGAGAATATCGAAGAGAAGCTCGGCGTCCTCGGCGCGCACATCCGCCGTCTGCCAGGCTGATCCACCTGTCCTACGCCTGCCAGGCTGGTACACCTGGTTGTAGGAGCGCGCCCTGCGCGCGATACGTTCTCGCAAAGAGCGTCGCGCGCAGGGCGCGCTCCTACAGTTGAGGTTTATTTACCCTCGAACTTCACCAGCTCGAGGGTCAGATCCCCGCCATCTTTCTGCGCCAGCTTTACCGGCACCGGATACTTCGCCGGCGCGTACCACGCGTTGAAGCCGCGGTCCGCATCGGTGCGATCCACCCGCACGGTATCGAACGAGCCGGCCGGGACCGTGATTTTTTCTTTGCCCGACACCTTGAACTGCTGGTTCTCGACGGCCTGCTTCACCGCCACGGGAAAGGCCGCTTCCTGCTTGCCGTCGCGCAGCGCGACGCCGAGCGCGAGAGGCAGGGTGTTGCGGTCGATCATGCCCGGCACGGCGGCGTAGCTGAAGCTCTTGCTGTTGTCCTGGACCTGCACGGTCGCTCCCTGAACCTTGATGTCGCGCGTCTTCTGCTTGAACGACGCGTCCATCTGGTAGTGGTAGCTGACCGCCTGCGGCACCTGCCCCGCCCAGGCAAAGCGCGAGGTCTCGGTGGCGTTGGCGCCGAGTGCCGCGGCGAGGCCGGCGGTGCCCTTGCTGGCGTTGGTGTATTCGAACTGGCCGTTGCCGGCCGACTTCAGCACGATGGTTGCTTCACCGAGCGGGCTGCCGCCCTGAAGGACGTTGTAGGTAGCCGTGAACGACTGCGGCACGGCTGCGGCGAACGCGGCGGCGGGCAGGGCGAGGGCCAGCGCGAAGCCGGCGCGGAGGATTGAGGTCTTCATGACACCCGATTCTAGCCGCGGTGGCTGAATGCGGGGCGACGGGGTGGCGAGCCGGGGATAGCCCGCGTGTCTGGAGAGCTCGCGCGCGGGGCGCGCTTCTACAGGTCGGTGAGGCGTAGGGGGCTCGTGAGCGGCAGACCATCGAAAATCGCGCCGCCCTCCCAGCGCAGTCGCCCGGACGCGATCGCCGCGACCACGGCCGGCAGCAGCTTGTGTTCTTCGACGAGCAGGCGCTCCGCCAGCGATATCTCCGTATCGCCCGGCAACACAGGGATGCGCGCCTGCGCCACGACGGGTCCGCCATCCAGCTCCGCGGTGACGAAATGCACGCTTGCCCCATGCTCCGCGTCGCCCGCCTCGAGGCACTGCCGGTGAGTATGCAGTCCACGGTATTTCGGGAGCAGTGAAGGGTGGACGTTGATCGCCCGACCTTCCCAGGCGGCGACCACGTCGGCGTCGACGATGCGCATATAGCCGGCCAGCACCAGCAGATCGGCGCCGCTGGCGGCGACATGGCCGAACAGTGCGCGGTCGAAGTCGGCACGCGTCGCGAAATCGCGGGGATGAAGCGAGACGGTGGGAATGCCCGCCTGGGCGGCGACAGTGAGCGCTCCGGCGCTGGCCTTGTCGCTGCCGACCAGCACGAATTCGACAGGCAACCGCGCCGCGATCAGCGCGGCGAGATTACTGCCGCGCCCGGAGGCGAGCGCGGCGACGCGCAGGGGCCGATCCACGAATGATCTCAGGCGATGTGAACGCGCTCGTCGCCGCTGGCGGCGACGACCGAGCCGATGGTCCACGTGTCCAGGCCGTGGCCGGCCAGCACGGCTTTCGCCACGTCGACCTGATCCTGAGCCAGCAGCACCGTGAAGCCGATGCCGCAGTTGAACGTGCGCCACATTTCGTCGCGGGTGACATTGCCTTCGCGCTGCAGCCACTGGAACACGGGCGGCATTTCCCACGACGACGCGTCGATCGACACGCCGAGGCCGTCGGGTACGACGCGGATGATGTTTTCCTTCAGGCCGCCACCGGTGATGTGTGCCATGCCATGCACGGCCACCTTTGCGATCAGCTCGAGGATCGGCTTGACGTAGATGGTGGTGGGCGCCATCAGCGCGTCGACCAGTCTGACGCCACCGATGTCGCTGTCCAGCGGCGAACCGGCGCGCTCGAGGATGCGGCGGATCAGCGAGTAACCATTGGAATGGGGGCCGGACGAGGCGACACCGAGAATGACGTCGCCGGCGACGATGGACGAGCCGTCGTTCATCGCGGCCTTTTCGACCGCGCCGACCGTGAAGCCGGCCAGGTCGTACTCGCCCGGCGGGTACATGTCCGGCATTTCAGCGGTTTCACCGCCGATCAGCGCGCAGCCGGCGAGTTCGCAGCCGCGGGCGATACCGCCGACGACGGACGCCGCGGTGTCGACGTCGAGCTTGCCGGTGGCGAAATAATCCAGAAAGAACAACGGTTCCGCGCCCTGTACCAGCACGTCGTTGACGCACATGCCGACCAGATCGATGCCGATCGTATCGTGGCGATCCAGCTGGTGAGCGAGCTTGAGCTTGGTGCCCACGCCATCGGTACCCGAGACCAGGACCGGCTCCTTGTAACGCCCGGAAAGGTCGAACAGGCCGCCGAAGCCGCCCAGTCCGCCCATGACTTCGGGGCGGAAAGTCCGCTTGACCATCGGCTTGATGCGCTCGACGAGCGCGTTGCCGGCATCGATGTCGACGCCTGCGTCGCGGTAGGTGAGGGAGCCCTGGTCGGAGGACATAAGCGGTTCCGGCGCGAATTGGAAACCCGGAATGATAGCAGCAAGCGGGCGCCCGGCCTTGCCCTGCACGCGCTTTGGATGGACGGCATGCCAAGGTTTGGGCAGACTTCCCGTCTTCACAAAGCGACGCCATACCATGCGCCCAGCCCGTCTCATCGTCTTCCTGACGCTCCTCGTGGCGACCTGCCTCGGCTCCGCCGTGGCGCAGACCTCCATTTATACGGTCACCGTACCGGTCGCCGACACCAGTGCCGCCGTGCGCGATCAGGCCTTCGCCAACGGCCTGACCCAGGTGCTGTCGCGGGCTTCCAACGGAGCGGACCCCCGGGGCAAGCCTGGCTACGCGGACGCGATGAAGCAGCCGGGCGGCATGGTTCAGCAGTACAAGTACGCTCGCACCGGCGGCGCCAATGGTGCGCCGCTGAGTCTGGACATCGTCTTCGACCCGGGCGCCATCCGCCGCATCCTCGCGGTCGGCGACTCGGCGGTGGCGGCGCCCAAGGCGCCGGTCCTGGTCGTCGCCCGCGACGCCAGCGGCAAGCTGCTCGGTCAGCAGGACCTGGTCCCGCTGGCGCAGATGGCCGACACGCGTGGCTATCAGATCGTTGTCCCCCGCGCCGACGCCATGCCCGACGCCAAGGCGCTGGCCAGTGGCGACCCCGCCGCGGTCGCGACGACGGCGCGCCAGTACAACACCGGCGTCGTGCTCGTCGGCAGCATCGGCGACGACCAGACCGACTGGACCCTGGTCTCGGCCGGCAAGACGACCAGCTGGAAGGACAGCGGTGAGGCACGCGCCGCACTGTTGAGCAACGGCGCCAACGCGATGGCCGACAAGCTGGACCGCCAGTTCGCATCGACGCAGGGCGGCAGCTCGTCCGGCAAGGTCTGGGTATCGGGTCTGCATTCGGCTTCCGATTACGCGGGCCTGTTGGCGACCTTCCAGAACGATCCGTCGATCAAGAGCGTGGCGCCGATTTCCGCGACGGCCGACGGCGTGCTGTTCAACATCAGCGCCGGTGCGCCACTGGCCCGCCTCGTCGCGGGCTACGCGTCCGCCGGCCATGTGCTGGTCGCCGACGCACACGCCGGTGCCGACCTCGCCGTGCGCTGGGTTCCCTGACCCGATGACCCACGACACTTCCCGCCGCTGGCAGATGCTGGCGATCTCGGCGGTCATCATCTTCGTGATCTGGCTGCTCGCGCCGGTGCTCATGCCTTTCGCGATCGCCGCGATGCTGGCTTATCTGGGCGATCCGCTCGCCGATCGCCTCCAGCGCCTCGGCATGGGGCGTTCGTGGGCGGTCAGCATCGTCTTCACCGTCATCTCGCTGGTGTTCGTCGGCGTCCTGCTCCTGCTGGTGCCGCTGATCGAGCACCAGTTCGAGAATCTGTCCGAGAACCTGCCGCGCTACGTGGACTGGGTGCGCACCACCGCGCTGCCGTGGATCCAGGTGCGCCTGCACCTGGACGCCAACGTCTTCGACACCGATCGCCTCCTGGCGACGGTACGCGAGCACATCGGGTCGGTCGGCAGCATCGCCGCCAAGGCGATGACCAAGATCACGCAGTCGGGCATGGGCATCGTCACCTGGCTGACCAATGTCGTGCTGATTCCGGTCGTGGCGTTCTACCTGCTGCGCGACTGGGACACGATGATCGCGCACATTCAGCGCCTGCTGCCGCGCTCCATCGAGCCGACGGTCGTTCGCCTGGCGCGCGAGTCGGATCAGGTGCTCGGCGCGTTCGTCCGCGGCCAGTTGCTGGTCATGCTGGCGCTTGGCGTTTTCTACGGCCTGGGCCTGACCCTGGTCGGCATCTCGATCGGTCCCCTGATCGGCATGGTCGCCGGCCTGCTCAGCTTCGTGCCGTACCTGGGTTTCATGATCGGTTTCGTCGCGGCCCTGATCGCGGCTCTGGTCCAGTACGGGGACTGGACGCACGTGATCCTGGTCGGCGTCGTCTTCACCATCGGACAGTTGCTCGAGGGCTACGTCCTGGTGCCGCGTCTGGTCGGTGGCAAGATCGGCCTGCATCCGGTCGCGGTGATCTTCGCCGTGCTGGCGGGCGGTCACCTGTTCGGCTTCCTCGGTGTGCTGCTCGCGCTGCCGGCCGCGTCCGTCGTCGTCGTGTTGCTCCGCTATGTCTTCGCCCGTTACCGCGAGAGCGACCTCTACAAGGAGCCGGCCGCGCAGACCCCGATGGCACAGAAGCTCGATGTCGATGTGGCGGTCGACGTGAAGGTCAAGCCGCGCCCGGATAACCCGATTCTGCCTCGCGCTCCCGGTCCATGAGTACTCAGCTTCCCCTCGCGCTGCGCTGGCCCAGGCGCCAGCGTTTCGAGCACTTCCATGCCGGCGAGAACGCCGCGGCGGTCGACGCCGTGCGCGCCGCGGCCGTGGATGCGGCGGCGCCGTGGGTTTTCATGGCCGGTCCGCTGGGCAGTGGCCGCACGCATCTGCTGATCGCCGCCTGTCAGGCGGCGATCGATGTCGGGCGTACGGCGCAGTACCTGCCGCTGGCGGGCCTGCGCGGATCGCGTGCGGATGCCATTCGCGGCATGGCCGGCAGCGACGTGCTGGCCATCGACGACATCGATTCGGTCGCTGGCGAGGCGGACGCGGAGCACGCGCTGTTCGATACGTTCAACCGTTACCGCGCGGAGGGCGCGACGCTGTTGTTTTCGGCATCGGGTGCGCCCGTGTCGCTCGACATCGCGCTGCCGGATCTTCGTTCGCGACTGGGCTCGCTGACCCAGGCTCTGCTGAAGCCACTGGGCGACATGGAGCGCCGGGTTGTGCTGCGCGAGCAGGCGGGGGCTCGCGGCATCGAGCTGGACGACGTCGTCCTGGACTGGTTGTTCGCGCACCACGCGCGCGACCTGGGTACCTTGCTCGATCTGCTCGATACCCTGGATCGCGCGTCACTCGCCGCACAGCGACGCGTGACCGTGCCGTTTCTGCGTAACCTGCTGAAGAACGACTAGACGTCGATCTCGCGGATCAACTCGCGTCTCGCCGGATCGTTTTCGCGAACGCCGTACACCTTCAGCTTCTTCGACTCCGGCCAGTGCTCTACGATGAGATAGGTACGCTGCGATGCCGATCCGCTGAGAAACACGGGTGGCGCGCCAAAGCCACCGCTGTAATAGCCCATGCGCCCGTGGTAATGACCCGCAAACACCGCTGCGACACGATGGGTCGCCAGCATCGCCTGTAAGGGCGTGGGCGCGCGAGACCCGGTCGAGAACTCGTCGGGCTTGTGCACGTGCACCAGCAGAAAGTCGTAAGCACCCGGCGTGCTCCATCTGGGGAGGTGTCGAGTAAGCCATGGCGTGCTCGGTGTCACCTCGTAGCGATAGCCTGCCGGGCCAGCACCCCAGTTGATCGTTGCGGCATAGCCCGGCGAATTGTTGAGTTGCAGGTTGAGCACCTGCTCCCAGCCGTCCGGCGTGAACGCGTACGACCAGCTCCCTTCCTTGCGTAGGCCAGTGAACAGGCCGCCCGCGAACGCCGCGTAATCGAAGTCGGTCACGCGTCCGTTCTGCCGGTGGCGACGAACGTGCTGCGCGAGATTGTCGAGGGCGTCGATCGCACAGTGTGTCAGGGCCGAGCACACGAAGTTGGTGAGGTTGTTCTGGTAATCGTGGTTGCCGAGCCCATAGTAGACTTCGTCGCCCAGCAGACCGAGCAGGTCATGGATCTTCTCCTGCTCACTTGGGGCGGCCTGGGACGTCAGGTCGCCGTTGACGATCACCGGAATGTGCTGCCCTGGATAGTTGCGCCGGAAAGCCGCGATGCTTTCGTACTGTTCGCGTATGAGCGCCTCGGCGAGTGTCTTGTCGGCGAGGTCGGAGTGTTCGCCGTCATCGGTGGCCGGTGTCCAGGGGTACTGTGGATCCGAGGTGATCACCATGATCCGTGGTGTTTCCGCGTAAGCGCCACTGCTGGTGAAGGCCAGGCATAGCGCGGCTGCCTGCAAAGGCACACGCGTGAGAAGGTTGCGCATGGAAGCCGTGGTAATGGCGAGCGCGGCCGCGATGCGGCCAGGGAGTATGGTTTGCACGGTACGTTTCCTTGTGCGTCGTGGGCGGCTGCGAACGTCCCGTTCGCGACGACAAGGTAAGACGGTGAAGTCTGAGCGTCTGTCAGGCTTGGTGAGGCAGCGGCGAGGAGAAGGCCTCGCCGCTTGTAGGGTTTCGCCGCGTGGGGCGTTAAACCCCGAGCAGGCGCGCCGTGGCGTTGGCCTTAATTACGTCGGTCATGGCGGCAGCCACCTTGTGGTTGCCAGCGATGATGTTGCCGCTCTCCGGCAGGCCTTCCTTGCCGCCGAAGTCGCCATAGACGCCACCGGCCTCGCGCACCAGCAGAGCACCCGCGGCGATGTCCCACACGTTGAGCGACGGCTCGAAGAAACCGTCCAGGCGGCCCGCGGCGACGTAGGCCAGATCCAGTGCGGCCGAACCCATCCGGCGGATGTCTTCGGCTTCCTTGAGGAGCTCGCCGGTCATGGCCAGCTGGGCGTCGAGGTGGTTGCGCGCGCGGTAGGGATAACCCGTGGCGAGCAGCGAGCCGGCGAGGCCTTCACGCTTGCCGACGCGGATGCGGCGGTCGTTGAGGTAGGCGCCGTCGCCCTTGCTCGCGGTGAACAGTTCGTCGCGCAGCGGATCGAAGACCACGCCATAGACCGGCTCGCCCTTTTCCACCAGCGCGATGGACACGCAGAAGTGGGGGATGCCACGCAGGTAATTGTGGGTGCCGTCGAGCGGATCGATGACCCAGACAAGCGGTCCCTTGCCGATCTGCCCCGACTCCTCGCCGAGAATGGCGTGGGTGGGGTAGGCGCGGCGAAGTTCCTTCACGATCTCGGCTTCGGCGAGGCGGTCGACCTCGGACGCGAAGTCCATCCGTTGCTTTTCGACGACCGCGAGGCCCTCGATGCGATTCATGTAGCGCAGGATGATGTTTCCTGCGGAGCGCGCGGCGCGCGCCGCGACGTTGACGGCGGGTCTTGGCATGGGGATCGACTTGTCAAAAGAACGGGAGATCGCGGTCGGGCCGCGTCGGTCGGTGAGTTTAACACCGGCTCGCCCTATGCCCAAGTCGTTGCCGTTGTAGACTTTCCGGTCCTACATCCAGCACGCCCGTCGCCCATGGCCCTCTCCGAGCTCCACGACCGCCTCCGTTTCGTCCTTGTCCGCACCTCGCACTCGGGCAATATCGGCTCGGCCGCGCGCGCCATGCGCACCATGGGTTTCGACCGCCTGACCCTGGTCGCCCCCCAACGGTTCCCCGATCCGGAAGCCACGGCCCTGGCCGCGGGTGCCGACGACGTGCTCGGCCAGGCCGCGATCCACGACGATCTGGTGGCCGGCCTGGCCGGCGCCACCTTTTCGCTGGGCCTGTCGGCTCGGCGTCGCGGGGTCAATCTTCCGGAACTGGATCCTCGCGAAGGCGCCGCCCAGGCGATCGCCGCCGCCCGCCGCGGCGAGCAGGTGGCCCTGGTTTTCGGCAACGAGCGCACGGGACTGGAGAATGACGAGCTCGCCCGCTGCCACGCGATGGTCCGCATTCCCAGTGTCGACGACTTCAGTTCGCTGAATCTGTCGCAGGCGGTGCAGGTGGTCGCTTATGAACTGCGTACGGCCCTGCTGGCCGACGAACAGCCGGTCGTGGCGCAGGCCGAGCCCGATCCGGACGAGATCCCCGCCGACGCCGAGCAGCTCGAGCGGTTCTTCACGCACCTGGGCGAGATGCTCGACGATATCGAGTTCCACAAGGGGCGTTCCCCGACCACGATCATGCTGAAACTGCGCAAGCTGTTCCTGCGCGCCCGTCCTGAATTGCGGGAACTGCGCATTCTTCACGGGATTCTGGCCGATGCGCAGCGCATGGCCGGTATCGCGCACAAGCGCGACGGCTAAAACAGGTCGCGGAAGAAACCGAGCAGCGCCCGGCTGAACGTGGCCGAAGCGATGACGATGATCGCTGTGGTTGCCCAGACGGCGACCAGCAGGACGCCGTCCCTTTCGACAAGCGCGAACGCGAAGGCGATCAGCATGGCGCCGAATACGTAGTTGGTGAACGGGATCGGCAGCGCGAGCAACAGGCCGATCAGCAGCATGATCGCGCCCGAGACGAACGTGAAGGGGCGTCGTGTGAGCCGCTGCGCCCGTGGCTTGCAGAGCTTTTCCAGGCGGCGTGTCACCGGCTCGATACGGTCGAGGAACCGGAGGAGTCCTTCCCGTGACATCGTCCGGCGACGCAGAAAACCCGGGACCCACGGCTGCTCCAGGCCGATGAGCATCTCCAGGCCGAGCGCCACCACCAGTACGCCCATCACACCCCCGATCCCCAGCGGTACCGGGATGAAGTTGGGAATGGCGAGCAACAGGAGCAGAAAACCGAACGCGCGCCGTTTCAGTGGCTCCAGCACCTGGTCTACCGTGACCCGTTCCCCCGGCGTCGACAGCAGCGCCGTGCGAAGCAGGGCGGCGGTCTTTTCCTCGCGGGGCTCGTCAGCGGTCATGGCGCGTCGACGACGGACTCTTCGCTGCTTGCCGTGCTGACCAGCACCTTGTCGATCCTCGCCCCGTCCATGTCGACGACTTCGAAGCGGTTGCCCTGCCAGGTGAATGACTCGCCGGCGTGCGGGATGCGCCCGAACTGGGTGGTGATCATGCCCGCCACGGTGCGGAAATCGTGCTCTTCCTCGTTGGGCAGCCGGTCGATCTGCAGCAGGTCGCGCAGGTCGTCGGCGGGCAGACCGCCGTCGATCAGCCAGCTGCCGTCGTCACGGCGAACGATCGGGCCCTCGTGCTCGGTGTCGTCCGCGGCGGGCGCGGTGGCACCAACCACGGCCGTCAGCAGATCGTTGAGGGTCACCATGCCTTCGATGTCGCCGTACTCGTCCACGGCCAGCGCCAGCTCCGTGTCCGCATCGCGGAAGGCTTCGAGCAGGTCCAGTGCGCGGGCGGTGCCCGGGACGAAGAGCGGCCGGGCGATATGGGCGAACAGGTCGAAGTCGCCGCGCTCGAACGAGCCGATCAGCGTCTTCACTTCGACCGTGCCGACGACGTCGGTTTCGTCGTTCCGGTAGACCGGGTAGCGCGAGAACTGCGACTCGCGCAGGACCTCGAGGTTCTCCTCCCGGGGCGCCGCGATGTCGAGCCAGGCGATCTTCATGCGCGGGGTCATGACCGAGCCCACCGTGCGGTCGCCCAGGCGCAGAACGCGGTTGACCATGTTGCGTTCGTCGCTGTCGAGGATCCCTTGCTCGGCGCTTTCGGCGACCAGCAGGCGGATTTCCTCTTCGGTCGCCGCCGAATGGCCGCCGGCCCGGTTCAGTCGCAGCACGTGCAGGATGCCGCTCGACAGGTGGTTGAGCAGCCAGACCATCGGCAATGTGATCCGCGAGATCACCAGCATGGGGACCGCGATCTGGCAGGCAATGCGCTCGGGGGCTGTCAGCGCCGCGCGCTTGGGCACCAGTTCGCCGATGACGATCTGGACCAGCGACATATAGATGAAGCCGAGCAGCCAGCCGGCCGCGCGAGCGTAAGGCTCCAGCCAGCCCGGGCCACCGCCGTGCAGGAGGGCGGTGAAGTGCTCGCCCAGCTGATCGCCCGCGATCGCGCCTGTGACGAGGATGATCAGGGTCATGCCGACCTGCACCGTCGACAGGAAGCGCTCCGGCGATTCAGCCAGTTGCAGCGCCACCCGGGCGCGGCGGCTTTCCCGGGCCATGGCCTTGAGCCGGCTTTTACGCGAAGCGACAACCGACATCTCCGACAAGGCGAAGAACGCGTTGGCCAGGGAGAGGACGAGGACGAGCAGAAGTTCGGTGGGCATCGAGGCTTATATAGCAGACCAGCCTGTGCAGGGCACCGGTAGAAGCCATCTGAGCGGTGTAGCCGGGGAGGAGGAGCACACGATCCCGCCCTCCGGTAACATTAGCGTCACAAACCCCCAGTTCCCCCAGGCGACGCCATGTTTTCTCTCCAGACGATCTTCGGTAAGGGCGACAAGTTCTACGGTCTGCTCGAAGCCAGTGCGGAGGCGGCGCGCGAAAGCGCCCGCGCCATGCACGAACTGGTCACCAAGACCGACCGCACGCCGGTCATGGCCGCTTTCAGCACGGCGCGCGCCCGCGAGAAGGCCCTCCACGGGCAGATCGGCGAGGAACTGGTCAACACCTTCGTCACCGCGCTGGACCGGGAAGACATCGAGGCGCTCAATTCAGCGCTGTACAAGATTCCCAAGACCATCGAGAAGTTCGCCGAACGCTATGTCATCGTCGCCGAACGCCTCCATGGCATCGACTTCGCTCAGCGCGCCGCCCTGCTCGAGCGCTCGGCCGAGGTGGTCGTCCAGATGATCGGGCAACTGCGTCATGGCCTGAAGATCGACCCGGTGAAGAAGCTTCGCGACCAGCTCCAGGCGCTGGAATCCGAGGCCGACCGCCTGCTGCTGGATCCCTACCGCACGCTGTATGCCGAAGGCTCGGATCCGCTCAAGGCGATTCTCGCCAAGGACCTGTTCGAGCTGGTGGAGAAAGCGGTGGACAAGTGCCGCGACGTCGGCAACGTCGTCTACTCCATCGTGCTCAAGAACTCCTGACGGCGGCCGCCCCATGAGCATGGTTATCGCGGTCGTCCTGATCGCCCTCGCGTTCACCTATATCAACGGCTTCCACGACACGGCGAACTCCATCGCCACCGTGGTGGCGACCAAGGTGCTGACGCCCGGCCAGGCCGTGCTGCTGGCGGCCGTCACCAACCTCGCAGGCGCCCTGTGGGGCACCGCCGTGGCGGCGACGATCGCCTCGGGCCTGGTGGACACCGGCGTGGTCGACGTCGGTTCGCACCTGCTGATCAGCGCGCTGCTCGGAGCGACCATCTGGAACCTCATTACCTGGTGGCTCGGCCTGCCGTCCAGTTCGAGTCACGCGCTGGTCGGCGGACTGTGCGGCGCCGCGCTGGCCGCGTCCGACGGCAACCTTCATTCGATCATCTGGTGGCAGGGTGGCGAGCACTGGTGGCTGGGCAAGGGCGTGGTGCCGAAGGTCATCGTGCCGATGATCGTGTCGCCTTTCCTGGGCTTCGTCATTGGTTTCCTGCTGATGGGCGCCCTCTACGCGTTGCTAGGATTCTTTTCACGACAGAAGGGACCGCTGCATCGTTTTGGTCGCACCCCGTTCGTGAACAGCTTCTTCGGTAAGGCGCAGATTCTCTCGGCCAGCGCCATGGGTCTGTCTCATGGCATGAACGACGCCCAGAAGAGCATGGGCATCATTGCCCTGGCCCTGGCCGGTGCCACGGCGGCGGGGCAGTTCGATCATCTGCCGGCGCTGTTGCACTTCCTGCGTATTCCGCACGATCCGGCGGCGCCCGGCGGCTTTCCGATCCCGGTCTGGGTGAAGGTGGTCTGCGCGCTGACGATGGCCGGCGGCACCGCCGGCGGTGGCTGGCGCATCATCAAGACGCTGGGCCACAAGATGGTCAAGCTGCACCCGATCAATGGTTTCGCCGCCGAAGGCAGTTCGGCGGCGGTCATTCTCACGGCGTCGATGCTGGGCGTGCCGGTCTCCACGACGCACAACGTGTCCGCCTCGATCATGGGCGTGGGCGCGGCCAAGCGGTTCAATGCGATCCGCTGGTCGGTGGTCGAGCGGATGGTATGGGCCTGGATCCTGACGTTGCCGATCACGGCGGCGCTGGGGTACGCCCTGGTGAAGCTCGGCCGCTTGTTTTTCTGATGCGCGTGCCGGACTGATCGCCCGCAGGGCGCCCTCTTACAGGGCGTCCGCCTCGCCGTTCACCACCTGCTCGAGCTGGTCGCCGGTGGCGCCCAGTTCCTCGACGATCCGTGCCAGCTCGCGCTCGTCCAGGTAGTCGTAGGGACGGTTCTCGCAGAGATGCAGGTAGGGCGATCCGTCGAGATCCGCCTCCGCCAGGTAGCCCGTGCGCTGCTCCCAGTTGAAGCGAAGGCAGCGTCGCGCATCGACGCCCGAGAGTGGTCCGATCGGCGTGGACAACCTCAGGAAGCGCTGGCCCTCGGCGTCTTCCAGTTCGGCCAGATAGATGCCCTGATGCCTGCCATCGGGCAGCTCCAGGTCGAAGCTGATCAGGTATGGCTCATTGTGGCGGAGCTTGTGGATGCCGCCGACATGGGAGCGAATCGCTTCGAAGTGCCGCATGGTCGCCTTGTGAATCTGTCCGGGGACCACCGATGGTACGCTCAACGCCTCTTCCGAACATGCACGAAACGACCATGGCCGATGAACTCGACGACGACGAGGCCCGCGCCCTCCGGGCGACGCGGATCATCGAAACGGTCGCCGCCATTCCGCGTGGGAGGGTCGCCAGTTATGGCGCGATCGCGGCTCGCGCCGGGTATCCCGGACGCGCCAGACTGATCGGCCGGGTGCTCGGCGATGCGCCCGACCGGATGAAGCTACCCTGGCACCGCGTGCTTCGCGCGGACGGCCGCATCGGGATACCCGTGGGAACGCAGGGTTATCGCGAGCAGTGTCGGCTGCTCAAGGCCGAGGGCGTCACCGTGAAGGACGGCCGCGTACCCATGAGCGCGTTCGGTCTGGACCACGACCTCGACCGTGCGATCTGGGGCGGCTGAGCGCGATCAGCGGTAGCTGACCTCGACCAGTTCCCAGGTTTCCCCGGGTCGGCGTTGCATCGCGTAGTCCAGAAGGTCGGCGTGCACGGACGTCAGTGCGGACATCTCACGCAAAACACGGACGGTTGCGGTGGCGGCGCGGTCCGGTGGACAGTCGGGGCGTTCCGCGCGCATTCCGCATGTCCGTTCGACAACGCGGCCTTCGAAGCGGATACCGCCTTGCTGCGCCCGGGCCGGGAGGGCGCTGGCGAACAGGCTGACCGCGACGGCGGCGGAAAGGGCTATGGCAGTGTTCATGTGGCGCTCCCCCTCGGGCGATGTGGCTTCATTAGGTGCCCGTCCGCTACCCGGGGACATCACCTTCTTCCGTTAACGGCGTGGGCCTACCGAGGCTTGAGGCGCAGGTAAAGGCCGATCCGGCACGTCCGTTTGTTAGCATGTGCGGATGCAGTCCCAGGCCCTAGATCTCCTTCACTCCGTTTTCGGTTACCCCGAGTTCCGCGGCCAGCAGCAGGCCATCGTCGAGGAGGTCGCCGGCGGCGCCGACGCCCTCGTCCTGATGCCCACCGGCGGCGGCAAGTCGCTGTGCTTCCAGATTCCGGCGCTGATGCGGTATGGCACAGGCATCGTGGTTTCACCACTGATCGCGCTGATGCAGGACCAGGTCGATGCGCTGACGGAAGCCGGCGTCAAGGCGCGTTACCTGAATTCCAGTCTCGACGCCGCCACTCAGCGCGAGATCGAGGAGCTCCTGCTCGCCGGCGAACTCGACATGCTGTACGTCGCGCCCGAGCGGCTGCTCACGGGCCGCTTCCTCGGCCTGCTGGATCGCATTCCCATTGCCTTGTTCGCTATCGACGAGGCCCATTGCGTCTCGCAGTGGGGACACGATTTTCGTCCCGAATACCGCGAACTCGCGATCCTGCACGAGCGCTTTCCGGAAGTACCGCGCATCGCGCTCACCGCGACGGCCGACGAGCGCACCCGCGAAGAAATCGTCGAGCGCCTCGGCCTGCACCACGCGCGCCGTTTCGTTTCCAGCTTCGACCGGCCGAACATCCGTTATCGCGTGGCACCACGGCAGAACGCACGGCGCCAGTTGCTCGATTTTCTCGACGCCCATCGGGGCGAAGCCGGTGTCATCTATTGCCTCAGCCGCCGCAAGGTCGATGAGACCGCCGCCTGGCTGGCCGAAGCGGGCGTGGACGCGCTTCCGTATCACGCCGGTCTGGATGGCGAAGTACGCCAGCGCCACCAGCAGCGCTTCCTGCGCGAAGACGGCATCGTCATGGTCGCCACCGTCGCGTTCGGCATGGGCATCGACAAGCCGGACGTCCGCTTCGTCGCCCACCTCGATCTGCCGCGCAGCATGGAAGGCTACTACCAGGAGACCGGCCGTGCCGGTCGTGACGGCCTGCCGGCGGAAGCCTGGATGATTTACGGCCTGGGCGATGTCGTGACCATGAGTCAGATGATTTCCCAGTCGGACTCGGGCGACGACCGCAAGCGTGTGGAGCGCCTCAAGCTCGACTCGCTGCTCGGTTATGCCGAGGCCACACGCTGCCGTCGCCAGCTTCTGCTGGAGGCGTTCGCCGAGGTGTATCCCGAGCCCTGTGGCAACTGCGACAACTGCCTGGTGCCGCCCAGGACCTGGGATGCCACGACCGCGGCGCAGAAGGCGATGTCATGCATCTATCGCAGCGGTCAGCGTTATGGCGCCGGCCATCTGATCGAGATCCTGCGCGGCGAGGCGGGTGAGCGGGTACGCGATCTCGGTCACGACAAGCTGAGCGTGTTCGGTATCGGCGCGGACATGGATGCAACGCAGTGGCGCTCGGTGTTCCGCCAGCTGCTGGCTGCGGGCCTGGTCGAAGCGGATCCCGAAGGCTTCGGTACGCTGCGTTTGTCGAAGGAAAGCGGACCCGTCCTGAAAAGCGAGCGCAAGGTGTGGCTGCGCGAGGACGCACGGCCGTCGAAGGGCAAGCGCAACTCGCGTCCGTCGCCTGCCGTCGCCGGCGGCTCCCTGGGCATCGAAGAGATCGAGATGCCGTTGTGGAACGAACTGCGTCGCGTCCGCGCGGAACTGGCAAAGGCGCATGGGGTGCCGGCATACGTCATTTTCCATGATGCGACTTTGCTGGCGATGTTGCGGGCGCTGCCGGAGAACGAGGACGAACTGGGGTCGATCAGTGGTGTCGGCGAGAACAAGCTGAAGCGTTACGGGAAGGATTTTCTGGCGGTGTTGAATGGCCCCGGCTGACCCGTAGGAGCGCGCCCCGCGCGCGAAAAGCCGACAACGCGATGACGCGGCACCACCCATCGCGCGCAAGGCGCGCTCCTACCTGCGCGGGTGCGATTGAGATTATCCTCAAGTCCTCGCCGCGATTGAAAAAAATGGCTGGAAACGCTTGCGTGCACGCCGCGCGATCCCCAACTCTATGGGGATTGCCCGACATCGATACGTTCGTCTGATCGACGTGACGAGACGAGGGTGCATGCCCAGGAGATGCCCATGCACGACGCCACGCCACTCATCGCCACCATCGTCGGTGGCCTCGTACTCGCCTTTATCTTTGGCGCCATCGCTCACCGATTGCGACTTCCGGTGCTGGCCGGTTACCTCGTCGCCGGTGTGGTCGCCGGGCCGTTCACCCCGGGCTATGTAGCCGACGCGGGCATCGCTCAGGAGCTCGCCGACCTCGGCGTGATCCTGCTGATGTTCGGCGTGGGTCTGCACTTCTCGCTCAAGGACCTGCTCGCGGTGAAGGCGATTTCCATCCCCGGCGCCGCGGTGCAGATGGGCGTGGCGACCGGCCTTGGCATGCTGCTTGGCTGGGGTCTTGGCTGGCCGGTGGCGCAGGGCTTCGTCTTCGGTCTGGCGCTTTCCGTCGCCAGTACGGTGGTGCTGCTCCGTGCGATGGAAGAACGTCGCCTGCTCGACAGCGATCGCGGACGTATCGCCGTCGGCTGGCTGATCGTCGAAGACCTTGCCATGGTGCTGGCGCTGGTCCTGCTGCCCGCCATCGGCGGCTTCCTCGGTGCGGAGCAGGGCGATCACCCGCCGAGCATGATGGCGCTGGCCGAGACCGTGGCCTGGACCATCGGCAAGGTCATCGTGTTCGTGGCGCTGATGCTGATCGTCGGGAAGCGCGTGATCCCATGGACGTTGCAGGCCGTCTCCGGCACCGGCTCGCGTGAACTCTTCCGTCTGGCCGTTCTCGCCATCGCCCTCGGTATCGCCTTCGGCGCGGCGCATCTGTTCGACGTCTCCTTCGAACTCGGCGCGTTCTTCGCCGGCATGATGATGGGCGAGTCCAAGCTCTCGCAGCAGGCCGCGGAAGAAACGCTGCCGCTGCGCGACGCTTTCGCGGTGCTGTTCTTCGTTTCCATCGGCATGCTGTTCAACCCGCATATCCTCGTCGAGCAGCCGTGGATCGTCCTCGCCGCCTGCCTGATCATCATCATCGGCAAGTCGGTCGCCGCCTTCGCCATCGTTCGTGCATTCGGTCGCCCGAAGAAGACCGCGCTGACCATCGCGACCAGTCTCGCCCAGATCGGCGAGTTCTCTTTCATCCTGGCGGGGCTCGGCGTATCCCTGCATCTGCTCAGCGAGGAGGCGCGCGACATTCTGCTCGCCGCGGCCATCGTCTCGATTCTGGTCAATCCGCTGCTGTTCGGTGCGCTCGACAGGTGGATCGCGCGGCATGACCGCGATGCGCCGGACGAGCACACCGATCCATCGCTGGCGGGTCACACCGTGCTGGTCGGGTTCGGCCGGGTAGGTCGCCGCGTGTTCGCCGAGTTGCAGTCCACGGGTACGCGTACGCTCGTGATCGAGACCGACGAGGACGCCGTGCGCGAACTGCGCGAGCAGCACGGTGCCGAGATCGTCATCGGCAATGCGGCCGCCGCGCTCGTGCTGGCCGAGGCCAACCTCGCCGGTGCGCGATCCCTGATCGTGGCGGTATCGGATCCCTTCGAAGGGGGGCAGGTGGTACGTGCGGCGCGTGCGTTGCGCCCCGACCTGCCGATCGTCGCGCGTGCCCATTCGCAAGAATGTGTGGCTCACATGGATGGCATGGGTGCCACACAGGTCATCTACGGCGAGCAGGAAGTGGCCCACAGCATGTTCAACGCGTCGCTCCCGCAGCGGGCGCCATCGGGGCACTGAAGCCGGCCTCGGATACGTCGTTCTAACGCGTCGCTGGCTACCGTAAAAGGGACTACCGGCTGGCGACGAGGACACGATGGCATCCCGGATCGAAGACTACGCGATGCTCGGCAACTGCCGCAGCGCGGCGCTGGTGGCGAAGGACGGATCGATCGACTGGCTGTGCCTGCCGCGTTTCGACTCCGCCGCCTGCTTCGCCGCCTTGCTGGGTAACGAGAACAACGGGCGCTGGCGCATCGCCCCCGCCGACCCGGATGCCACGGTCCGGCGCGGCTACGTCGACGGCTCCCTGATCCTCGAAACGGAATGGCGCACAGCCACCGGTGTCGCCCGCGTGATCGACTTCATGCCGTTCGCCGGTGATCAGGTCGGGGTGACACGCATCGTCGAGGGCGTCGAAGGCCGGGTCGATTTCGAGGCCGTGCTGACCATCCGCTTCGACTACGGCAACGCCATGCCCTGGGTGACGCGGGTCGACGAGCGGACGGTGACGGCGGTCGCCGGGCCGGACATGCTGGTCGTCCGCAGTCCCGTCTCGGTCGAAGGGGAAGGGATGCACAGCGTGGCCCGCTTCGCCGTGTCCAGGGGTGATTCCATTCCCTTCGTGATGGCTTGGGGACCGTCGCATCTGCCCCCTCCCGAAGCAATCGATCCTTGCGACGCGCTGGAGAAGTCGCTGGCCTTCTGGGAAGACTGGTCGGGGCGCTGCAATGGCGCCGGCGAGTGGAGTGAGATCGTCCGCCGCTCGCTGGTCGTCCTCAAAGGCCTGAGCTATCTTCCCACCGGCGGCATCGTGGCCGCGCCCACCACGTCGCTGCCGGAACAATTCGGCGGCGAGCGTAACTGGGATTACCGGTTCTGCTGGGCCCGCGACGCCACCTTCGTCCTCTCCGCGCTGGTCAACGCGGGCTACCACGATGAAGCCAGCGCCTGGCGCGACTGGGTGCGTCGCGCGGTGGCCGGGTCGCCGGACCAGCTCCAGGTGCTCTACGGGATCGCCGGTGAGCGCCGCCTCGAGGAATACGAACTCGACTGGCTGGACGGTTACGAGGGCGCAAAGCCGGTACGCGTGGGCAACGCGGCTTCGAACCAGTTCCAGCTCGACATCTTCGGCGAGCTGGTGGGTGCGTTCTCCCACGCGGTGAAGCACGGTGTCGCGATGCAGCCCGAGGCCGACGAGGTGCAGAACGTCTTCCTCGAGCATCTCGCCAGCATCTGGCGCCATCCCGACGAAGGCATCTGGGAAATCCGCGGCGAGCCGCGCCACTTCGTCCATTCGAAGGTCATGGCGTGGCTGGCCTTCCAGCGGGCTTCCGAACAAAACCGCGAAGGCCGTGACCCGGCATTTTCGCAGCGATGGCGCACCATCGCCGATGAGGTCAAGGCCGACATCCTCGCCAAAGGCGTGGATCCCGAGCGCGGTTGCTTCGTGCAGTCGTATGGCTCCAGAGAACTCGATGCCAGCCTGCTGATCGTCACCCTCACCGATTTCCTGCCGCGTGACGATCCCCGGATCGTCGCGACGGTGCGGGCCATCGAAGAGGATCTGCTGGTCGATGGGTTCGTACGCCGCTACGACACACGCAGCGGCGTCGACGGGCTGCCGCCGGGCGAGGGCGAGTTCCTGCCGTGCAGTTTCTGGCTGGTGGAAAACTATGTCCTGCTGGGGCGCCTGGACGAGGCGCGCGAGCTTTTCGTGCGTCTGATCGGCCTCACGAACGACCTCGGACTGCTCGCGGAGGAGTACGATCCACGGTCGAAACGGCTGTTGGGCAATTTCCCACAAGCCTTTTCGCACGTCGCGTTGATTAATGCCGCCTTTAGCCTGGCGCATGGTTACAGCGCGACCGCCGACATCCACGCCACCCCCGAAGCCCAACATCCCCAAGGAGTCCGTGCATGAGCCCCGCCCCCACGAAGCGCGTTACCTCGCGCGCTCACCCGGCCGACCCGTGTACCGTCGTGATTTTCGGCGCCGCCGGTGATCTCACCAGCCGCCTCGTCGTTCCCGCGCTCTACAACATGCGCCGCACCGGACTGCTGTCCGATAACTTCTCGATCATCGGCTTCAACCACGGCAAGATGACCGACAACGCCTGGCGCAAGAGCCTGCACACGTCGCTCGAGAAGTACGTCAGCAATGGCGGCGGCAAGCTCGACGAAGAGGCCTGGGGCTGGCTGAGCTCTCAGATGACCTACCACGCGGGCGACTTCGACGATCTGTCGGCGTTCCAGAGCCTGGCGGTCAAGCTGCGCGATGCCGAGAAGCGTCGCGGCACCCGGGGCAACGTGCTGTTCTACCTCGCCACGCCCGAGCGCTTCTTCGGCGACGTGATCGAACAGCTGCGAAACGCCGGCCTCGTGGACGACGGCGGTGCCGACGGCGAGTTCTGGCGCCGCGTCATCATCGAAAAGCCATTCGGCCACGATCTCGCCTCGGCGCACGCGCTGAACGAGCGCATCCTCAAGGTGCTGCGCGAAGACCAGATCTATCGCATCGACCACTTCCTCGGCAAGGAGACGGTGCAGAACATCATGGCGTTCCGTTTCGCCAACGGCCTGTTCGAGCCGATCTGGAACCGCGACCGCATCGACCACGTGCAGATCACCGTGGCCGAGACCGTCGGTGTCGAGCGTCGTGGCTCGTTCTACGAGCAGACCGGCGCGCTGCGCGACATGGTGCCCAATCATCTGTTCCAGCTGCTGGCGATGGTCGCGATGGAGCCGCCGACCTCCTTTGACGCGGAAGCCGTACGTACGCGCAAGGCGGAAACCATCGAAGCCATCCGTCCGATCCAGCCGGAAGACGCCGTCCGCGGCCAGTACGGTCCGGGCGCGGTGAACAACGAACTGGCCACGTCGTACCGCGACGAGCCCAACGTCGCGCCGGACTCGGTCACCGAGACCTTCGTCGCCATGAAGCTGTCGATCGACACCTGGCGCTGGTCGGGCGTGCCGTTCTATCTGCGCACCGGCAAGCACATGGGTCGTCGCACGACGGAAATCGCCATCCGCTTCAAGTCCGCGCCCTTCGCCCCGTTCCGTGGCACGGGCATGGATGCGTTCGGTCCCGACTGGCTCGTACTGCAGATCCAGCCGGATGAAGGCATCTCGCTGCAGTTCGACGTCAAGCGTCCCGGCCCGCGCGTGGAACTCGCGCCGGTGCGGATGGACTTCAAGTACGCGGACTGGTTCCGCGCCGAGCCGAACGTGGGCTACGAAACGCTGCTGTATGACTGCATGACCGGTGACGCCACGCTGTTCCAGCGCGCCGACATGGTCGAAGCCTGCTGGCGCGCGGTGCAGCCGATTCTCGACGACTGGGCGCAGCGCACGCCGGCGGACTTCCCGAACTATGCGTCGGGCAGCGCGGGTCCGGCCTCGTCGGACACGCTCCTGGCCATGGGCGGTCGCTCGTGGCGTCCGCTGAACTCGGCGGCTGAGCTCAACGCGCGTCGTACGGCCAAGCCGAAGTCGGACGTGTTGCCTTCGTCGACGAAGTCGGCGGAAGGTCGCGCCACGAAGAAGCGTGCGGCGGCGAAGAAGTCGTTGCGTGCGACGTCGGTGAAGAAGACGGCGCCTGCGCGCAAGTCGGCGGCGGTGGCAAAGGCGCCGGCGAAGAAGACCGTCTCCGCGCGCAAGGTCGCGGTCAAAAAGGCGACGGCGAAAAAAGCGCCCGCAAAGCGGGTGGTCGCCGCGCGTAAGGCGTCGCCCACCCGGGCGGCGACTGCGAAGCGACCACGTAAGCAGTAAACCGACGTCATCACGAGCCCCGGTCAATCCGGGGCTTTTTTTGCTCAGTCGTGCTTGTCGTGATCGTGGTGCGCAGGCGGCGCGTGATCTTCGTGCCGGGGTTGCGGATGCTGCGCGGCTTGCTGCTGGTGCTGCTGAGGCGCGGGACGCTCACGTGGTGGTTCGCTGCGTTGCTGCGGCAGAGGCTCACGCTGCGGCCGCGGCTCCCGCTCGACCTGCGGTTCCCGCTGAGCCTGCGGGCGGGCTTCCTGCTGGAACGCCGGTTCCGGACGCCTCGGCTGCTCGACGCGAGGTGTCGGGGCCGGTCGCGACGCTTCCGCGGAGTGTTGGAACGCAGCGGGTCGTGCCGCTTCGGCGGCTTGCGCATGACGGTCGTCGAAGGGTTGCGGACGGGCGCCGACGGCATGCACGTTGGCGACGCGCGGGTCTTCGTGCTGCATGGCGTGAATGGGCGGCTGTTGCTCAGGCCGGGCGAAAGCCTGCGGCGCTGACGGGCCCGGCCGCGCCTGAGGCGGAAGCGCCGGTCGTTCGTTCGCTGCGGTCGGATGCGCCATGGCGGCCGTGAAGTTCGGGCGCTGCATGTGGTCGAAGTCGGGACGCTGCGGCGCTCGCTGCTGAGCCTGGGGTGGCGCATTGTGAATCGCGACGTTGTCGTTGTCGTGGCGGTTGTCGATGTTCACCGGACGATTGACGTAGGTGTTGTTGACGGTGCGGTTGATCGTGGTGCGATTCACGACATAGGGGTGGTTGTCGTAGACCACGGCGGGACGACCGCGATAGTCGCCCCGCGGCCCACGTCCCCACGCGGTGTTCCACTCGTTCCAGCCGCCGTGCGGACGGTCGTAATGATCGTGCGAGGCGAACAGCTGTCCCACCAGGATGCCCGCGCCGAAGGACACCAGTCCGGCGGTGACGACGTCGCCACGCGTGGCGGGCGCTTCGTACCAGTGCGTGCGGTACACGCGGGAGTACACCGGTTCGCCGTAAACCACGTCGGGGTCGTACTGCGGCACGTAGACCACATCGGATTGCGCCTGCTCGATGACGATCGTGCGGGCGGGCGCGGGAACGATCGAGGCCACGCTCGCAGCTTCGTCCACGGGTGGCGCCTCGTCGACCTGGACGACCTGCTGCGACGAACTCTTCAGAGAACCATGCGACCGTGCGCGGTCGCGCATCACCTGGATCGCATTCAGTACGTCGGTCGGCTCGTTGGCGTAAGCGTCGCCGAGCGCGGCGGTCCAGTCGCGGTTGTTCGCCAGTTGATCGAGCACGGCGGGGAAGGCCACGAGGGACTTCACGCTTGGATCCCACGGTTGAGCGTCGGCGGCGTCGATGAGCGCTCCGCCGTTGAGGTTGCGATTGCTGTCCAGGAAACCGCGTGCGGCATCGACCTGATCGGGATGCGTCGAGCCGGCGAGTGTGAGTGCGACCAACTTGTCAGGGAACAGGGCGATGGGCGACACCAGCGCGTAAAGCTGGTCGGCCGTAGGACGCGCATAGCCGGGATCGGCCGTAGCCTGTGCGGCGCTTTCTGGCACTGCCGGCGCGCTGGCAGCGGCGGACGCCTCGTCGGGCGGCGTGCGGTTGCAGGCGCCGAGCGCGGCGACCAGCGAGGCGGAAAGCAGGGTGGTGCGGACGAGGTGCAGACTCACGCGCTTCATGGGAGGTCCTTGCAGAAAATCGGGGGGCCGACGTGTCGCCAGCAGATTCGTTCCGGAAGGGTGACTGGTCGCTGTCTGTCGCCGGTTCGATGCGCGGTTGCGAGGAACCCGTTCATGCGCCCGTCGGTCTTCGCGAGAAACTGCGGGTTTAACTGGTGTTTTCCGCAAAGTCGCGCGCTTGAATCGTCCAAATTCGCGGTCCAGCGATCCTGCCGACCTGTGAAATCCGTCGCATTTCTGGTTGCAGTGCAGCAAAGCGACGCCATTGCGTCGACCGCGCGCGGCGCCGAACGTTCCGTTCGATAAAAACCGCGTCACAGCGCCGTTTCTCGTGACCGCGACCCGGCCTGAAAAGCGCATGGATCGATCCAAATGATTCTTGAGATATACCGCAGTGCAGTATTTTCGTCATTCGGTTAAATGCTTTTAAGACAAAGACTTGTGCTCATTTGTATGACTTTAGATCGAGTTAAAAAAGCGGTTGACAACGTTGTCAGCGGCCCCTAAAAATCCGCTCGGTAATACCGTTGCAATCGCGATATGAGCGCGATCAGCGCAGGGCCGGAAGGCGGCGCATCGGCGACAGGGCGCAGGGCAGAAAGAAATCCGGCGATACGCATGACGATCAACGCGGGCAATAGCCCGCGCGGTGTCGTGCGTCTCGCGAAAACACCAGGCATTCCTCAGGAGAACGATGTGAACCCCCGCATCAGCGTACTTTCCATGGCTATCCTCGCCGGCCTCTTGGCCACCGGCAACGCGATCGCACAGGACGCGGCTTCCCCCGCCCCGGCCGCCAGCACGACGAAGAAGACCGATGCCGCCAAGCCGGCCGACCCGAACGCCAACCCGCAGGACGCCGCCAACCTGGGCGCCGTGACGGTCACCGGCATTCGCGCCAGCCTGCAGCAGTCGCTCGACCTGAAACGCAACGCCGACTCCATCGTCGACGCCATCTCGGCCGAAGACGTGGGCAAATTCCCGGACACCAACGTGGCCGAATCGCTCTCGCATCTGCCCGGTATCAGCGTCGACCGCAACTTCGGCGAAGGCGACAAGGTCAGCATCCTGGGTACCGATCCGGCGCTCAACCGCCTGCTGCTCAACGGCCAGACCGTCGCCTCGACCAACTGGACGTCCGATCCGAACAATCCCGACAGCCGCTCGTTCAACTACAGCCTGCTGACCTCGGAAATCATCGGTAATGCGCAGGTCTACAAGACGCCGCAGGCGAACATCGACGAGGGCTCGATTGGCGGTACCGTCATCGTCAACACGCGTCGTCCGCTGGATCTCAAGGCCAACACGCTGACCGGTACCGTGAGCTACGGTTACAACGATCGCGCGGACAAGGGCAAGCCGAACGCGTCGGTGCTTTACAGCTGGAAGAACCAGGACAACACCTTCGGCGTGCTCGGCTCCATCATGCACTCCGACAAGATCATCGACCGCCAGGGCACCGAAGTCTTCGGCTACCAGCGCGTCAACGATCCGACCGATACCAACCCGGACCACCAGTTCAATCCGGCCGTGGTGTCGCCGAACCAGCAGGGCGTCTACCCGACCGCCGTCAATACCGCGTGGTTCCAGCAGCGCCGCAAGCGCGACGGCGTGTCGACCGGTCTGCAGTGGAAGCCGAACGACGCGTTCGAGCTGAACTTCACCGGCCTCTACGTCACCGAGAAGTTCAACAACTTCAACCAGAGCCATTACGGCGAATGGTCCGGTTCGGCGGCGAATGCGACGGCACTCGGTTTCCAGAACGGTGTCGCGACCACGGGTAGCTACGACGCGAACACGTCGACCTATCTGGACGGTTACGAGCGCGATTCGACGGTGAACACCGGTGTGGCCAACCTTCGCGCCGACTGGTTCGGTGACGGCTGGACGGCGTCGAGCCAGGTCGGTTACACCGGCTCCACCGGCGGTTCGGATGGCATCTGGAACATGCAGTTCCAGAACTTCGGCGGCTTCAATTACGCGCTCGACGGCGAGCATCCGCAGATCAACTACAACAGCCCGGACAACCCGTCCGCCGCGCTCGCTCACGGTGCCGGTTACAGCTACGCACCTAGCTACGACCGCGAACGTTACTTCCAGTTCGACTTCTCGCACGACGTCGCCTGGGGTCCGCTGAACCAGATCTCGGTCGGCATCAAGGCGACCAATCATCTGGATGGTCAGGACGCATACACGGCCAACATTCCGGCCACGGCTTACGCCGGCACCAGCCTCGCCGACCTTGCCAACGGCGGCACGCCGGGCGGCTACCTCGACGGGCTGGACTCGGCCGGCAACATGGGCAACTGGACCACGATCGATCCGGGCCTGATGAAGGCCTATGTGTCGAGTCTGGTCACGAACACGTCGCTCGACCCGAAAGCCACGTACAGCATCGCCGAGCAGAACCGCGCGTTCTACGTGCAGGGCGACTTCGCTGGCGACGGTTATCGCGGCAACATCGGTGCGCGCTACTTCCGCACGCGTGACACGGTGGACGGTTACAACAGCATCGGTAACGGCAATTACGCCGCGGTGAACAAGCGCAGCGCGTATCACGACTGGCTGCCGTCGTTCAACATCGCGTTCGACGCCGCCGAAGACGTGACGCTGCGTTTCGCCGCGGCCAAGGCCATCGCGCGTCCGCGTTATCAGCAAATGACCCCGTACGTGGCACTGGACGACCGTACCCTGACCGGCTCCGCAGGCAACATCGACCTCAAGCCGTACAAGTCGACCAACTACGACGCTTCGGCCGAGTGGTACTTCTCGGAAAACAGCGTGCTGTCCGCTGAGCTGTTCTACCGTCGCATCTCGGGCTACATCCTCAACACCAACGTCGCCCAGACGCAGTACAACCTGACCGAGCAGCACGACGACGTGTACCAGATGCAGGTGCCGACCAATGCAGGCGTGGCCAAGGTCAAGGGAGCCTCGCTGACCTACCAGCAGAACTTCGCGTATGGCTTCGGCATGCTGGCGAACTACACCTACTCCGACGCGGACACCAGCAACGATTTCCCGCTGCCGTACAACTCGAAGAATTCGTTCAACCTGTCGCCGTTCTTCGAGCAGGGTCCGTGGAGCGCGCGCCTGACCTATAGCTGGCGTTCGTCGTACTTCACGTCGATCGCCCAGCTACAGTCGCAGCAGATCACGGGCATCTTCCGTGAACTGGACGCGACGGTGGGTTATCAGCTAAATGACCATATCCGCCTTTCGCTCGACGCCACCAACCTGCTGGACGAGACGTATATGGTCTACAACAACACGCCGGCTCAGCCGCTCAACGCATACAAGAACGGCCGCACCTACATGGTGACGATGGGCTTCAAGCTGTGACGCCCCGCGCGTCGCTGGCACTGGCGGCCTGGCTAGTCGTCGGCGCCGCCGGCGCGGCCACGCCGACGGAGAGAGACCTCTCCGTCGGCTGGCAATTCCGTCTGTCCCATACCGCCACGCCGGCGGGAGCCAACCCTGCTGGCGAACCCTCAGCCCAGCTGAAACGACTTAGGCAATGCACGTCATCGTGCGAGCGGCTGGATGAGTGGCAACCCGCCACCGTCCCCGGCGCGATCCAGACCGACCTGCTCGCCCGGAAGAACATCCCCGACCCGTTCTGGCGCGACAACGAGGCCAGCCTCCAATGGATCGGCCTCTCCGACTGGGACTACCAGCTCAGCTTCGATGTCGACGCGGCCACGCTCAGGCGCGGTCACGTCGATCTCGTTTTCGACGGCCTCGACACCTTCGCCGAGGTCAGCCTCAACGGTAAGAAGCTGCTCTCGGCGGACAACATGTTCCGCCGCTGGCGCCTGCCGGTGAAGAACACCCTGCACGCGGGAAGCAATACGCTCACCGTGCACCTGCAGTCCCCCATCGCACGCGTGCAGCCGTGGCTGCTGAAGCAGCCGTATGCGTTGCCGGGCGAATTCGATTCGTCCTTCGGCGATGAGCCGAAGGGTAAGCAGACCTCCAACTACGTCCGCAAAGCTAACTACCAGTACGGCTGGGACTGGGGTCCGCGTTACGTCACGCTCGGTATCTGGCGCCCCGTGCGCCTGGAAAGCTGGGATGACCTCCGCGTCGCCGACTTCCATATCGCTCAGACCGAGGTCGAAGCGGACGTGGCCAGGTTGGACGCGCAACTCGACGTGCGTGCCGACAAGGCGGGCGCGGTCACCCTCAAGGTCGAGTGGACCGGGCCGGACGGCAAGACCGGTAGCGAACAGCGTGAGGTCGCCCTGAAGGCCGGCGAGAACCACGTCGGGGTGCCGCTGAGCATCGACCATCCGCAACGCTGGTGGCCGGTCGGCTACGGCGAACCGAATCTCTACCGGTTCCACGCCAGCGTCGACTCCGGCGGATCGACGGTTGCCGGGGCCGATCGCGAGACCGGCCTGCGCAAGGTCGAGCTGCGTCGCGATAAGGACCAGTGGGGCAGGGGCTTCGCCTTTGTCGTCAACGGCGTGCCGGTCTTCGCCAAGGGCGCCAACCTGATTCCATACGATGCGTTCCCTTCGCGCGTCTCCAGCGAGCGGCTGGAAGCCATCCTTCGATCCGCGAAGGACGCCAACATGAACATGTTGCGCATGTGGGGCGGCGGCACCTACCAGGACGACGCGTTCTACGCGGCGGCTGACCGTCTGGGTGTGATGATCTGGCAGGACTTCATGTTCGGCGGCGCGGTGACGCCGTACGACGATGCGTTCCGCGAGAGCACCCGCATCGAAGCCGAGGAGCAGGTCACGCGCCTGCGCGATCACCCCTCGATCGTACTCTGGGCCGGTAACAACGAAGTGCAGACGGGCTGGGAGGAATGGCCCGATCGCATCGACTTCCAGAAATTCGTCAACGCCGATGAAGTGAAGAAGGTCGAAGACGGCATGCGTACGATCTTCGACAAGACGCTGCGCAAGGTCGTGTCGGATCTGTCGCCGCAGGTGCCGTACTGGGCCAGCTCGCCGAGCACGGACTTCGACGGTCCGGCCAATGTCGAGACCGACGGCGACATGCATTACTGGAAAGTGTGGTCGGGTTCTGAGCCTATCTCGCACTACCTCGACATCACGCCGCGCTTCCAGTCCGAATATGGTCTGCAGTCCTTCCCGGTGATGGCCACGATCAAGGCCTTCGCCCAGCCGGACGACATGCAGCCGGAGTCGAAGGTGATGCGCGCGCACCAGAAGTTCGCCAACGGCGACGGCAACCAGCGTCTGTTGCTGTACATCCGCCAGGAGTACGGCGAACCGAAGGATTTCCCGTCGTTCGTCTACCTCAGTCAGGTCATGCAGGCCGAAGGGATCGAACTGGCCGCCGAGCACCTGCGCAGCGCCCGCCCGCGCAACATGGGTACGTTGTACTGGCAGTTGAACGATGTGTGGCCGGGCGCGTCCTGGGCCAGCGTCGACTACTTCAACCGCTGGAAGGCGCTGCAGTTCCACGCGAAGCGTTTCTATGCGCCGGTGGATGTCGTGCCGCTGCGTCGTGATGGTAAGACGGATGTCTTCGCCGTGTCCGACCGCACGAGCGACTTCGACGCCGTCCTGCGCACTCGTGTCTACGACATGGGCGGCAAGCTGCTGCGGGAGACCCGTATTCCTGTGCACGCGACGGCGCTGTCCAGCACCCGGGCGGCGACCGTGGACGATGCGACGCTGCTCAAGGGCGCCGATCCGCGCAAGACGGTCGCCGCCTTCGATCTGCTGGAGGATGGCAAGCCCGCGGCGCATCACCTCCTGTATTTCGGCGCCGCCCGGACGCTGGCATTGCCCACGCCGGAGCTGACCACGTCACTGCATGATGGCGCACACGGCCTGGTGCTGACGGTGAGCGCGAAACGTCTTGCCCGCGCGGTCTGGGTCGATACGGGCGATATCGACGTCCGTCTTTCGCAGAACGCGTTCGACCTGTTGCCCGGTGAAAGCATCGACATCGAGGTCGATGGCAGCACCGATACCGAAGCCCTTCGCCGGGCGATTACCGTTCGCTCGCTCGTCGATGCCCTGAAGGAGACCACGCCGTGAATCCCTCCCGTCGCAATGTGATGAAATGGCTTTCGCTCGCACCGGGCGTCGCGATGATGGGGGGCATGAGCATGGGCGCCGCCGCTGCGTCGCGCTTCACCAGTCAGCGTCCACCGGTGGGCAAGCGCAAGTTCACCAGTGATGCGGTGGAACACCTCATCGCCGCGACGAAGAAGAAAATCGCCGATCCCGAGCTCGCCTGGATCTTCGAGAACTGCTTCCCGAACACGCTGGACACCACGGTCGAGCTCGGCCGCCTGGACGGCTACGAAGATACCTTCGTGGTGACCGGCGATATCGACGCCATATGGCTGCGTGACTCGTCCGCGCAGGTCTGGCCTTATCTTCCGCTGACCCCGAAAGACGAGGGGCTGCGCAAGCTGTTTCGTGGCCTGATCCGCCGCCAGGCACGCTGCATACTCATCGACCCCTATGCCAACGCGTTCCTGCCCGATACCAAGGGCAAGAGCAAGATGGACTGGGCGCAGGCCGACATCACCGACATGCGTCCCGGCGTGGCCGAGCGCAAATGGGAGATCGATTCGCTCTGCTACCCCGTACGCCTTGCACATGGCTACTGGCAGACCACGGGCGACCGCGAGCCGTTCGACGAATCGTGGCGCGCCGCCACACGCAGTATCGTGACGACCTTCCGCGAACAGCAGCGCAAGGACGGTCACGGCCCGTACCAGTTTCAGCGCCCGTCGCCGAAGCCGACCGAGAGCCAGTTCCTCGATGGCTACGGTCAGCCGACGCGTCCGGTCGGCATGATCCACGCCATGTTCCGCCCTTCGGACGATGCGACGGTCTATCCGTTCAACATCCCCGGCAACCTGTTCGCGGTGGTGACGCTGCGTCGCCTTGCACAGATGCACGGCACGTTGTTCGGTGACCAGGCGTTCGCCAGCGAGGCCAATGCGCTGGCCGATGAGGTCGAGGAGGCAGTCGAAAAGTACGGCGTGATGCACGACGGCCAGGACGATTTCTGGGCCTACGAAGTCGACGGCTATGGCAACCAGTTGTTCATGGACGACGCCAACGTGCCCAGCCTGCTCGCGCTGCCGTACCTGGAGAGCGCGAAGCATGATGCTCGCTATGCACGCACGCGTCAGCGCGTCTGGAGCACGGCCAATCCGTATTTCTTCAAGGGTACGGCCGGTGAAGGCATCGGCGGTCCGCATGAAGGTCTGCGTATGATCTGGCCGATGTCGATCATGATGAAGGCCTTCACGACGGATGACGCGGCTGAAATCCGCCAGTGCCTGCACTGGCTCAAGACCACGCACAACGGTACTGGCTTCATGCACGAAGCCTTCGATCAGGATGATCCGAAGAAGTTCACGCGAGCCTGGTTCGCGTGGGCCAACACCCTTTTCGGCGAGCTGATCGTTCATCTCGCCGACAAGCACCCCGACACCCTGCGTCGCGTCTGACGCGACATCCGAGCTGGAGCGATTCATGGTCAACCGTCGACGTTTTCTGCAAGGGATGGCTGCCTTCACCGCCATCGGTCAGCTAGGCTCCCTCACCGCGCTGGCCGGTGGCGTACAAGAAAGCCTGAAAACGCCACCATCCGGCGGCGGCACCGTCGGTGACAGCGTCTTGCGTTACGTCGACGTCTTCGTCGGCACGGGCGGTCACGGTCACACCTATCCCGGTGCCACCCGACCGTTCGGCATGGTCCAGCTGAGCCCGGACACGTACAACGCGCAGTGGGATGGTTCGTCCGGTTACCACCAGGGCGACGGCTCGATCATGGGCTTCTCGCACACCCACCTGAGCGGTACCGGTGCGGCCGACATGCTCGATTTCCTGGTCATGCCCTCGATGGGCCCCGTGCTGCTGCAGCCTGGCGACCGCGATTTCGACGGCGTCAATTACGTGTCGCGCTTCGATGCGAAGAAGCAGGGCGACGGTAAGCCCGAGAAGGGCTATCGCAGTGGCGTAAAGGGTTACCGCTCGCACTACACCGGCGAGCAGGCCCACCCGGGTTACTACCGCGCCAAGCTCACCCGCTTCGACATCCTCGCCGAACTGACCGCGACGCTGCGCGCCGGCATCCATCGTTATACGTTCGGCAAGGAAGGCGACGCGCACATCCTGTTCGATCTGGCGCATGGCTACGGCGATGCGATGGACAAGCCCGCCAACGTGACCGATGCCGAGCTGACCCTGGTCGGTAACGACACGCTGGTCGGCGGTCGTCGCGTATGGCAATGGGCCTCCGGCCGGGTGATCTACTTCGCGATGAAGCTGTCGCGTCCCGCCGCCAGCGTCACGTTGTATGACGAGGACAAGGCGCTGCCCAAGGGGTCGACGACGGCGAAGGGCAATCACCTCAAGGCCGCGTTGCACTTCGACAAGGCCTCATCCGAGCCCCTGCTGGTCAAGGTCGGTATCTCCGGCGTGGACATCGACGGCGCGATGCGCAACCTGGACAACGAGATTCCCGGCTGGGACTTCGACGGTGTTCGTGCGTCGGCCGAGGCCGAGTGGATCCAGGAACTGTCGAAGATCCGCATCGAATCGTCGTCGGACAAGATCAAGCGGACGTTCTACAGCTCGCTGTATCACACGATGCTGGCGCCCACGGTTTTCAGCGACTTCGACGGGCGCTATCGTGGCATGGACAAGGCCGTGCACACGTTGCCTGAGGGGCGGCACAACTACAGCACGTACTCACTGTGGGATACCTATCGGGCCGAGCACCCGTTGTTCACGCTCTACCAGTCCGATCGCGTACCCGACCTGGTCGACGGTCTGGTCCGTCTCGCGGTGGAAAGCCCCAGTGGCGCGCCGGTCTGGCCGCTGCAGGGGATCGAGACGGTCTGCATGATCGGTTATCACTCCGCCGTGGTCGTAGCGGAGGCGCAGGCCAAGGGCTTCAAGGGTATCGATTATGCCAAGGCCTGGCCGGTGTTCCAGCGTCGTGCCATGCAGGACGATTACTTCGGCCTGACGTACTACCGCAAGCTCGGCTTCATTCCCAGCGACAAGGAAGGCGAGGCCGCCAGCAAGACGCTCGAGTACGCGTACGACGACTGGGCGGTAGCGCACATGGCCGACGCTCTGGGTCACGCCGACGAGGCGAAGCTGCTGCGCAAGCGCTCGCAGAATTACGTCAACGTGTTCGACAAGGACATGCAGTTCGTTCGTCCGCGTGCGGAAGACGGCTCATGGCTGCAGCCGTTCGATCCCATCGCCATCGGGCATTCGAAGCGCTGGCGCGATTTCACCGAGTCCAATGCCTGGCAGGCTACGTTCCTCAATCAGCACGATCTGTACAACTACATGCGGCTGTTCGGTGGTGAGCAGGCGTTCGAGGCCAAGCTCGACGGTTTGTTCAATGCCGATCCCACGCTGCCGGAAAACGCGCCGCCGGATATCGCCGGCATGGTGGGCCAGTACGCCTTTGGCAACGAACCGGGGCACCACATGCCCTACCTGTACGCTTACACCGGTTCGCACCACAAGACCCAGGCGCGCGTGCGCATGCTGCTCGAGACCATGTACCTGCCGGAGCCCGATGGCCTTCCGGGCAACGAAGACTGTGGCCAGATGAGCGCGTGGTACATCATGAGCTCGATGGGTCTGTATGCCGTGGATCCCGTCAGCACCCACTACGTTTTCGGCAGCCCGCTGCTCGATCGTGCGGAAGTGCAGGTGGGTGCGGGCCGCACGCTGGTGATCGAGGCGAAAGACAACGGACCCGGGCGCCCGTATATCCAGTCGGTGTCGTGGAACGGCAAGCCGTGGACGAAGAGCTGGATCGCCCACAAGGACCTCGAGGCGGGCGGCACGCTGAGCTTCGCGATGGGGGATAAGCCCAACGTCGAATTCGGCAAGGCCCTTGCGGACCGCCCACCATCCTTCGGTAGCGCCCCCAGCGCGTAAGGTTTTGCCGCTAACGGCGGGAGCGACCGTGATGGCGATGGGGTGCTTGTGGAAGCGCCCCATGTCATCCGTAATCTTCACGTATGTATAGACGTCCAAACCGCAAAGTGTGACACCTGCACCGAAACATCCCGCGCCATGGGTCCACCATCGAACGACCCTACAACGCAGGAGTCACGCTCATGCAGCCATCGAAGCGCTTCGGCGCTCGCGCGCTCATCATCGCCTCGCTCGTCGCCGCGGGGCCCACATTTGCCGACACGGTGAACTCGTATCAGCAGAACGGTTACACGCTTACCGTGACCGACAAGAATTCGGGCATCGCGCAGTCCACCGTCGATACCATGATAAGCACCTTCTTCACGATCTATCCCAAAGAAGCGGCCGACTTCAATCCGAATACGTCGAAGACGGTGAACATCGTCCTCGATCCGTCCTACGACGGCGTGGCCGCGACGGCTAATGCGACCGAGACGTACGGCGCGGCGTACATGATCGCGAATCCGAACGACACCGATACGGTCACACATGAGTCGATGCATATCGTGCAGGACTATGGGCAGCAGAATATTCCCGGATGGCTGGTCGAGGGTATCGCGGATTACGCGCGTAACCGCTATGGGGTGAACAACGCGGCCGCGGGCTGGTCGCTACCCGATTACGCCCCCGGGCAGAACTACACCGACAGCTACCGCATCACCGCCCGGTTCCTCGTGTGGGTCGAGGAGCATCACGCGGGAACCGTGCAGGGTCTTGACGCGGCGTTGCGCGGGCGGTCGTACACCGACCTGACCTGGGCACAGCTGACGGGCGCGGATGTCGATACGTTATGGGCGCAGTACACCGCGTCGCCTGGCATCTGACCCCATTCACGGCGGCTAGACCCCGGTAACGACACTCTCCTCGCGCCGGAAGGGCCGGCGGGGGAGGGTTCAGACATGTCTTACGCCGGGCGTATGTATCTTCGACTGTTCATGCCGAGCCTTCTCGCCTTCGGTACGGGATCGTTGGCCGCTGGCGTGACCCGGGCCGCCCAGCAGGCGCCGGGCGATTTTGGACTGGTGTCTCTTTATTCCAATCTGCCCGCCTGGCTCTTCGCCGGCGGTCTTTTCGTGGCCGTCGGCTCGGCTGCCATCCAGTTGCTGAGGCTGCGCCTCTGGGACCGCGGCGTCATCGCGGGTTGCTACGTCTGCGGCTGCCTGCTGGCGTCTCCGCGGGCGGCACGCCGCGGGCTTGGGACGACGCGCGAATGCATGGGTTGCGGCAAGGTGCATGGCACCAACCACCGGCTGCTGCCGACCGTGGTGCCGCTGGCGGTGGCCGTTAAGGACGGTGCCAGCGCGCCGGTCAGGAGCGTACGTTCGTTACCGTGATGCGGTGACCCACCCGCTCCAGCAGCGCGCGAAGCGCTTCGGCGTCCTCCACACGGGTGTCATCCTCCAGGGACAGCCATAGCGTGTCGCCGGAAAGGCCATGCACTTTCTCATTGAATTCGACCTCGATGGCGAGCTTGCCACCGGGCTGGACGACCGATACCCGGAAATTACGTGACTGCACGCGCTGGTTACCCCTGGTGAACTGGCTGTCTGTGTGTCCGGTGCATTTTAGCGGGCCCGGCGAGGAAAATGCTGTTCGCGTACGGTGACGCGTGACCCACGACACGTTCACCCGCCCACGACGGCGCCTCCTTGTAAATCCATGGCACGAGGAGAAGCCCTATGCTGCAACTGAATCCGCCGCTGCCCATGAATACGCCGAAAGGCGAGGGATTTGCCCATTTCCTGCTCGACTATGGCCCGGAGTCCGATCTGTACTGGACGGTGTTCATCACGGCCACGGGTGAGATCTGGACATTCGCCAATCGCGAAGTCCGCGCTTCCAAGAACATCACACTGGGGCGCACCTCGCCATCCGTACCGCGTCAGGCCCCGCCGCGTCGCCAGGCGGAAGGCCGGGAACCGGGCGTGCTCCCCTTCGCCGTGGCTGACGCTCCGGTCTGACGCCCTCGTCCGCACGGCATAGATCGTGTGGTGATCTGTGCCCCGGTCGATACCGATGTCACATTGGACCTGCAGGGTGCGCCACTCCGGCGCGGTGCCCGACAGGGGGCGTGATGCAAACGGATCAACGGTTGCCTGCCATCGTGATGGGGCGTGGCCCCACCGCACTGGGCATTCTGCGCAGCCTTCATCTGGCCGGCATCCCTGCCTATGTCGCGTGTCCGCCGGACGACATCGTCACGCGATCGCGCTATTTCAGGGCGTTACCCGGCTGTCTGGGCTGGGACGGTAGTCCGGGGCCGCAAGCCATCGAGGCACTGGCGGCACTGCCGCTGGCCCGGGCCGTGATCATCCCGGGTGCCGACGATGCCGCGCTGTGGCTCGCCGATCTTCCGCACAGCGTGCTCGGCTGGCGTTTCCTTGCAAGCACCGCGCGACGTGATGCGCAGGCCCTGCTTCAGGACAAGTCACTGTTTGCCGGCTATCTGGCGGCGATCCATGTGCCACATCCGCGCACCTTCCGTCTGGCCGACGCAGCGGACGTGGAGGCGATTCCGTTCGAAACCCTGGACCGGGTCTTCCTCAAGCCGGTCAATTCGCAGAAATTCAGTGATGTCACGGGCGTCAAAGGCGTCTGGGTGCAAGGACGGAGCGCATTGCGTGATGCCTGGGCCCGGTTCCACGCGCAGGGGTTTCGCGTCATGGCGCAGGAGTACGTTCCCGGCCCACCCAGCGAACATTTCTTCATCGACGGGTTTCGTGACGGGCAGGGCGCGTATACCGGGCTCTTCGCCCGTCGTCGCCGCCGGATGTCGCCTCCGGACTTCGGCAACAGTTCGTGCTCTCAGGCCGTGCCGCTCGCGATCGTGCCGGACGCGGTGCGCAGCACCTGTCGCGTCCTCGATGGACTGGACTACCGGGGCATCTTCAGCGCGGAGTTCAAGCGCGATGCGCGCGACGGCGCGTTCCGCCTGATCGAGGTGAATACGCGCGCCTGGACCTATGTGGAGTTCGCGGCGCGCAGCGGCGTCAACGTCTGCGAAATGGCCTGGCAAGACGCGCAGGGCCTGCCGGTGAAACGCGCGACGCGTGCCTATCGCGACGGCGTCGCCTGCGTGGACCTGTATCACGATATCGCCAGCATTCGTTCTACCCCGGCGGCCAGGCATCCGGGCTGGATCCGCCTGCTGATGGAGTGGGTCGGTGCTGATCTGCACGTGTTCCGCCGCGACGATCCATGGCCTGCATGGCATTTCATCCGCGGCCTGCTGCGTAAACGGTTCGGTTTGTCAGTCGGCCCTGCCGAGCGGGGCGGCGACATCTTCGAGGGACCGTCGCTCGGCGGCGATGCCAAGTAACCACGCGGCTGCCGCCCCGATCAGCATCAGCGAAGCACCCAGCGCGTAGCCCCAGCCGATGGACATGCGCTCGCCACTGCCGATGAGGCGGCCGAACAGCCACGGGCCGGCGACGCCGCCGAGTGCCGTGCCGAAGGCGTAGAACAGGGCGATGGCCAGGGCGCGCAACTCCAGTGGGAAGCTCTCGCTGACGGTGAGGTAGGCCGAGCTAGCGGCCGCGGAGGCGAAGAAAAACACGATGCTCCAGGCGATCGTCTGCGTTCGCGCGTCGAGGTGGCCGTGGACGAAGAGCCAGGCGGTGACGAACAGCAGCAGTCCGGACAGTGCATAGGTCGCCACGATCATCGTCCGCCGGCCCAGCGTGTCGAACAGCCGTCCGAGCAGGAGCGGGCCGAGGAAATTACCGGCGGCGAATGGCAGCAGATAGAGACCGACATCCGCATCGGCCACGCCGTAAAAGCGGCCGAGCACCAGCGCATAGGTGAAGAAGATCGCGTTGTAGAAGAACGCCTGCGTGGCCATCAGTACCAGGCCCAGCACGGTCCGCTTCGGATAGACACGGAACAATGTACGGGCAACGTCCGCAAGGGTCAGTCCGCGCGGACGCAGACGCAACCGTGGCAGCGGTTCGGAAGGGGGAGCGACGTCGAGGCGCTTCTCGATGTCGGCGACCACGGCCTCGGCCTCCTCGATGCGACCATGAAGCATCAGCCAGCGCGGGCTCTCCGGAATCCAGTGCCGCAGGAAAAGAATGCCCAGGCCCAGCACGGCACCCAACCCGAAGGTCAGTCGCCAGCCGATCTCGGCCGATACCCAGCCCATGTCGAGCAGGCCTACGGCGGCGAGCGCGCCCAGTGCGGCGCCGATCCAGAAACTGCCATTGATGACCAGATCCGTGTGGCCACGATAGCGTGCCGGAATCAGTTCCTGGATCGCCGAGTTGATGGCGGCGTACTCGCCGCCGATGCCCGCGCCGGTCAGCGCGCGGAAGATCACGAAGGTGAGGAAGTCCGGTGAGAAGGCCGTAGCGGCCGTGGCCGTCAGATACAGGCCCAGCGTCACCGTGAACAGCTTCTTCCGCCCGAGCCGGTCGGTAAGCCACCCGAAGAAAAGCGCGCCCAGCACGGCACCGACGAGATAAAGGCTGCCCGCCAGTCCCACCTGACCGTCGGTGAGGTGGAGGACCGGGCTGGATTTGAGCGCACCGGCGATCGAGCCGGTAATGGTCACCTCGAGCCCGTCGAGCACCCAGGTGATCCCGAGGCCAACGGCCACCAGGGTATGAAAGCGCCCCCAGCGCAGCCGGTCGAGCCGCGCGGGAACATCGGTCTCGACGATACCGTCGGGGAGCGTGGCCTTGGGATCCATGCTCCGACCGTACGAGGCAGGAAGTGGTCATTCCGTCAGCGCGGCACGCGGTACCCGCCCGGCCTGCCGTGCGGCGACAGGGTCAGCTGCCACAACTGGTCGCGGCGGCTGCGGAAGACACCGGCGGAGCAGCCCAGGTAGAAATTCCACATCCGGCGGAATCGCTCGTCGTAACGTGAGGCCAGTTTTGGCCAGGCCGCCTCCACGTTGGCACGCCATGCCATCAGCGTGCGGTCATAGTCCGCGCCGAAATTGTGCCAGTCCTCCACGATGAAAAGCCCCTCGAGCGCGCCAGCCACCTGGCTCATCGAGGGAATCACCGAATTGGGAAAGATGTACTTGTCGATCCATGGGTCCGGCCGTCCCGGTGCGCCGTTGCTGCCGATGGTGTGCAGCAGAACGAGGCCATCCTTGCGCAGGCAGCGTCGGGCCACTTCGAACCACGTGCGGTAGTTCTTGCCGCCGACGTGCTCGAACATGCCGACCGAAAGGATCGCGTCGAAAGGCTCGTCGAGGTCGCGGTAGTCCTGCAGGCGGATCTCGACCGGCAGGCCGTGGCATAGCTCACGGGCGTAGGCGGCCTGCTCCTTCGAAACGGTCACGCCCACCCCGCTGACGCCGTAGCGCTCGGCGGCGAACTTCAGTGCCTCGCCCCAGCCGCAGCCGATGTCTAGGATGCGCTGGCCGGGCCGCAGGGCCAGCTTTCGGCAGATCAGGTCGAGCTTCGCTTCCTGCGCGTCATCCAGATTGTCGGCGTGCGCCCAATAGGCACAGGAATACACCATGCGTTTGCCAAGCATCGCCTCGAAGAGATCGTTACCCAGGTCGTAATGACGTCGTCCGACGTCCCAGGCGTGCGCGCCCCGCTGGCGGTTGATCAGCCGCGCCCTGAGATGCGTCATCAGGGTGTCCAGCGTGAGCACCGACTCGTCGAGGTGCGACGACAGCACGCGAGCGAAAAAAGCGGGCAGGTCGCCGACATCCCACCAGCCATCCATATAGGCCTCGCCAAAACCGAGCGTACCGTGGGCGAAGACACGCGCGTAGGTGCGCTCGTCGTGGATCACCAGGTCGGTCGGGCGTTGTCCGCCGAGCGTGATGCCTGCTTTTTGCAGGAGGATCTGTGCGCGTGCCTTGAGGGAAGAAACATCGTGAGTCATCGATGGAACTCCTTTGGATCCTCGTCAAACGTGGCGAAGCACTCCGCGGGCGATCGCCAGCCCGGCAACCGTCAGCCCGATCGAACCTATCAGGTGCAGTGCGACATGCGCGGCGAACCAGGCGTATTGCTGCCGCAGCAGCAACCCGGTGGATTCCGCCGAGAACGTCGAGAACGTGGTGAGCCCGCCGAGAAAGCCGGTGGCGATGAGCAGACGCAGTTCAACCGGCAACGTCTGGAAGTGGTCGAACACGCCGAGCGTGACGCCCATCAGCAGGCCGCCGGCCAGATTGGCGCAAAGCGTCCCGAGCGGGATGTTGGGAACGAGGGCATTGAGCGCCACGGCCAGCCACCAGCGCAGCAGGCTGCCCACGGCGCCGCCGATCCCCACAGCAAGAAATCCGCTATAGCCCATGTGACCCTCGATGCGATGTGGCGGTTCGATTATGGGGCTTTGCGGTGAGCCGGGCGAGGGGATCGGAGGCTTGCCGCTATACTGATCGTTCCCCTGAACGCCATGGCCGCTCCCATGACCTCCGCGACGCGCGACCCGAGGCGCTACCTGCCGTTTCTGCTGGCCGCTCTGTCGATGATCGGGCCGTTCTCGATCGATGCGATCTTTCCGGGCTTCCCGGACATCGGCCGCGACTTCGGGGTGGGCGCCGTCGCTCTCCAGCAGTTGCTGAGCGTCTACCTGCTGGCATATGCGGTCATGAGTCTGTTCCACGGCGCGTTGTCGGACGCCTATGGCCGTAAGCCCGTGATCGTCATCGCGATGGCTGTCTACACCGTGGCGTCCGTCGGTGCGGCCCTGGCGCCGAGCTTCAGCTTCCTGCTGGGTTGCCGCATCCTGCAGGGTCTTTGCGGCGGCGCCGGCATCGTCGTGGGTCGGGCCGTCGTGCGTGACACCATGCACGGCGAAGAAGCCCAGCGCATGATGTCCAAGGTGATGATGATCTTCGGCGTGGCGCCGGCCATCGCGCCTATCGTCGGCGCGTGGCTGCTGGGCATCGATGGCTGGCGCGGCATCTTCTGGGCGCTGACCGGCTTCACGACGTTGCTGACCCTGGGCGTCTCGTATTTCCTGGTCGAGTCGCATCCGCCTGCGCATCGCACGGTATTTCGTCCGCGACCGCTGTTGCGCGGCTATAGGGCGATCCTCAGCGACCTGCCGTTCTGGCCACTGGCGATCGCGGCGTCGGTCAATTTCTCCGGTTTGTTTCTCTATATCGCGTCGGCGCCGCATCTGATTCGCGACCTGCTGGGTCTGGGCGCGAGCGGGTTTCCGTGGCTGTTCGTGCCGGTGGTCAGCGGTATGGTTGCCGGTGCCTTCGTTTCAGGGCGCGTGGCGGGAAGGGCCAGCGCGGCCCGCACCGTGTCATGGGGCTATGCGTCGATGCTGTCGTCGTGCGCGTTGAACCTGATCCTGGCGGTGACGCTGGATCACCCACGGGTGCCGTGGTCGACGCTGCCGCTGGCTCTGTATGGGTGCGGGGTCCAGTTGGCCTTCCCGACGCTGACGTTGGTGTTGCTGGACCGTTTTCCTGAGCAGCGCGGCGGCGTGTCATCGGTCCAGGCGTTCGGAAGTCTGATCCTCACGGCTCTCGTGGCCGGCGTGCTTTCGCCGGCGCTGTCCGACAACATGCTGACTCTTGCCATCGGCGCCACAACGATCTGCCTGATCGGTCTCGCGGCGTGGATGTGGTACGTCTCGCTGGAGCGCCGCCGCCTGGCGCGTGCGAAGGCCGGGGCGGCGTCGAGCGTGGTTTCGCAGATCGAGCGCAACGAACCGGGCTGAGTATCGGCCCGGCGGCAAAATGGGGGAGAGCACGTTCAGCCTCGTGCCGCGTCCAGTACATTCGCCACTTCCGCATGGCCTGTGGACCTCAACAATACGGCGACGACGGCGAAAGCCGAGCCCAGGATCATCGCGAGGCCGGCGAGAGCCATTAGCGCCAGCTGAAGCTTTGTCGGGACCGCTGACAGTGTCTGGTGGATAGATGAAAAGTTGGCATCCATTTTCTGGTAGACAGCAGCGAAGCCCGCATCCATTTTCTGGTAGACGGCAGCGAACTGCTGATCGACAGCAGCGAAGCCCGCATCCATTTTCTGGTAGACGGCAGCGAACTGCTGATCGACAGCAGCGAAGCCCGCATCCATTTTCTGGTAGACGGCAACGAACTGCTGATCGACAGCAGCGAACCCCGCATCCATTTTCTGGTAGACGGCAACGAACTGCTGATCGACAGCAGCGAAGCCCGCATCCATTTTCTGGTAGACGGCAACGAACTGCTGATCGACAGCAGTGAAGCCCGCATCCATTTTCTGGTAGACGGCAGCGAACTGCTGATCGACAGCAGCGAACCCCGCATCCATTTTCTCGTAGACAGCAACGAATTTCTGGTCGACGGCAGCAAACCCAGCGTCCATTCTCTGTTGGGTGGAAGCGAATTCCGCGTCCATTTTCTGGCCGATGGATCCGAATCCCGCGTCGCTCGATTGTTCTATGACGGTGAGTCTCTTATCTATCGAATGGAGCTGGTCCTTGATGGCGCGCGTGTCGCCCCGCATCTCATCCAGGTCGCGGCGAATGAACTGGCTGTCGGTTTCCAGGCGGTCGATTCTTTTTCCGATATCGCCACCGTGAGACGACGTAGCAGCTGCGACGCCGCCCGTGTTGCCGCGAGCGGGGGGAGTCTCCCGTGGACCGGGGATGACGTACTTCATCGTTGTTTCTCCATTGCCGACAGGCTCACGCACCTCGAAACCCCGCGGATGTCTCCGCGGTAACGTCGGGCGATGCCTGATCCAAGGCTAAGGGAGCCGATCCGCCTTTAGAATCGGATAAATCTGAAAAAAGCGCCTGGTTTGTGCCAGTTAGTCGACAGGCAGTCCGCGGTCACGGAGAAACGCGCGCGCTTCAGGCGCGTCCTGCTCGAACCATGCGAGCGTGGAGCCCAGACGATAGGTGTAACCCCAGCGATCCATGTCTTCCATGATGCGTGCACTGCCTACCGAGGGAAGGTGTCCGCCGAGCACGATCTGCAGGTAGCAGGTGGCGTCCTCTTCCTCGATGGAATCCGTCGCATCGGTGTGGACGAGCGCACGCTTGTCCTCCGGCAGCACGATGAGGTGGCAGGCTTCGTGGAGGAGGGAGTGGACCGGGGTGTCGGTGCGCGCGTAGACCGTCGTGCCGATGATGCCGGCTTCGGTGTCGCCCCAGTAACTGCCCGGTATGGCTTCGCCGAGGGAGACCTCGACGAGGCTGAGGCCGAACCCTTTCAGCAGCTGGCGCGGTTCGTCGAAACCGATGTCGCCGACGCGGAGGACCGCGTCGGCGGGATCGGCCGGACTCATATCGCGGACTTGCCGTCCGGCAAGGCGACGGAGAGTTCGAGTACTTCGTGGCCGCTGTCACGTTCGAGCGTCACGTTGACTGCCTCGACGTCGACGTTGACGTACTTGCGGATCACTTCGAGCAGCTCGTTGCGCAGCAGCGGCAGGTAGTCGGGACCGCCGCGCGTCGAGCGCTCCTGGGCGACGATGATGCGCAGACGCTCTTTGGCGACGCCGGCGCTCGGTTCGGGTTTACGCTTCAGGAAATCGAGGATACCCATGCTCAGCCTCCGAACACGCGCTTGAGGAAGCCCTTCTTGACCGGCTCGAGGAAGCGAAGCGGACGCTCTTCGCCCAGAATGCGCGCGACGGTGTCCTTATAGGCCGCACCGGCGTTCGAGTTGTCATCCAGGATGACCGGCACGCCCGCGTTGGACGCGGCGAGCACGTTCTCCGATTCCGGGATGACGCCGACGACGTTGATACCGAGGATTTCCTCGACGTCCTTCACGCTGAGCATCTCACCGGCTTCGACCCGGTTCGGGTTGTAGCGCGTGAGCAGGAGGTGCTGTTTGATCGGTGCCTCGCCCTTTTCCGCACGACGGGTCTTGCTCGAAAGCAGGCCGAGGATGCGGTCGGAGTCTCGGACCGAGGAGACTTCCGGATTGACGACCACGACGGCATGGTCGGCGAAGTACATCGCCAGGTGCGCGCCCTTTTCGATGCCGGCGGGGGAGTCGCAGACGACGAAGTCGAAGTTTTCCTTCGTGAGTTCGTCGAGGACCTTCTCCACGCCTTCCTGAGTCAGGGCGTCCTTGTCGCGCGTCTGCGAGGCGGCGAGCACGAAGAGGTTTTCGTGGCGCTTGTCCTTGATCAGCGACTGCTTGAGCGTGGCTTCGCCGTGAACGACATTGACGAAGTCGTAAACCACGCGCCGCTCGCAGCCCATGATCAGGTCGAGATTGCGCAGGCCGACGTCGAAGTCGATGACGGCGACTTTCTTGCCCTGCATGGCGAGGCCGGTGGCGAGGGAGGCGCTGGTGGTGGTCTTGCCGACTCCGCCCTTGCCGGAGGTGACGACGATAATTTCTGTCAAGAGATGTCTCCGAGTGTTGCTGCGACGGACGGCATCAGAGCCGTGCGACCATGAGTTTTCCACTGTCGAGCCAGCACTGAACGGCCTGGCCCTCGAATTCTTTGGGCATGTCTTCAAACACGCGGTAGTGACCGGCGATAGCCACCAGCTCGGCACGGAAATCCGAGCAGAAGATGCGCGCCGACTCGTCGCCCTGTGCCCCGGCCATGGCACGGCCGCGCAGGCTGCCGTAGACATGGATGGAGCCATCGGCGATGACTTCCGCGCCATTGGCGACGGCAGCCATGACCACGAGATCGCGGTCGCGGGCGTATATCTGCTGGCCGGAGCGCACGGCGCTGCCGATGTGCTGCTGGGCTGTCGTGGCGCCGCCGGTGTCTTCGTCGTTATCCAGCGGAGCGCGGGCCGGTTCGGCGCGGCCCGGTGCGGGCGGCGCGACCTGCACGGCGGCATCGCCCGACGCGGGTTCGTACTGGGCACGGAACTTGGCGATAAGCGGGAGATTCATGCGCTCGGCGAGCGCTTCGGTCTCCGCGGTTCCGTAAGCAATGCCGACGGGCAGCATGCCCGCGCTGCGGATGGCTTCGAGCAGCGCGTCGACCATGCCGTCGTCCGGCAGCTTCGGCAGGTGTGAGAGGTCGAGGACCACCGCGGCGCGGTTGAACATCTGCGGCGCGGAGCGCACGCGGCGTTCGAGTTCTTCGACCAGCGCGGCGGCATCGACCCGGCGCAGGCGCACGCAGGCGATACCGACCTGGCCGAAGCGGAGGTCGCAGGCGGCTTCGAGGGATTCGGCGCGGGCGTTCATGCGCGTACTCCTGCGGCATCCGCCGGGCGTTGCCGCTCGCCCAGCCATGCGAGGGCGGGCAGGCCGTCCTGCTCGAGGTAACGCTCGCGCACGAACGGGAAACTGGGCAGTTCGCGGGCGAGCAGACTCACCTTCGGGCCGGTCTCCCCCATTTTTTGCTGACCGACTTCCTGGAAGCCCATGGTGCCGTGGAACAGCACGGTCTGGTCGTCGCGGGGTTCAAGGAAGACTTCGCAGGTCAAAAGCGGCACACGTACCTCGGCATAACTTTGTACATCGCAGTAGAAAATGCGGCCCAGACCATGCCCGCGCGATTCGGATGCGATCACGATGCGATCGATATACACGAAGCTTTCGTAATGGGCCTGGAACCAGCGGAAATTGGGGCTGGTGTAGTCGGCGTCCTGGCGCATGGCGATCAGGAAGCCGAGGATGCGACCGTCCTGTTCGGCCACGCGGAAGTAATGCGCGATGTCGTACAGGTAGCGCAGGCGGGACATGTCCGTGGCGAGAATGCCGGTGCCTGCCTCGTTATTGAGTGCGAGCACGGCATCCAGGTCGTGCTCGCGCACGTCGCGGATGGCAAGGGCCATTCGTTGCTCCGCTTGAGTGTTCTTGGAAAGCGACCCCCAGGCCGCCGAATGCGCGGCATTATGGCATGCCCGCGACTCGCCGGGGAGCGCGACGCGGATGTAAAACCGTTGTAAAGCCAACGCTTGCCGCCTGCCGGAGCGTGACTTCTATCAGGTGGTGGGCGGCGCGCGAGGCCCTATGATGAGGCCATGTCCAAGCTTCAGTTCAATCACGTCCGGCTGCTGCGGTACGCCACCTATCTGGCCTACCTCTGCGCGGGCCTCCCGCTGTCGATCCAGCGCGCCGGTAACCAGCCGGGCCAGATCGGCGACATGGCCTTGCTGGCCTGGATCGCGTGCTACCTCGTCTTTGGCGTCGTCTACTGGCTCCTGACCCGCCAGCTGGGTTCGCGCGTGGACGGTTTCACGCGCGTCGCCGTCCTGCTGATCCTGACCGGCACCGCGCTCGCCGTGGGAGGGCTGAGCAAGAGCGGCGTCAGTGCGCTCCTGCTGGTGATCGTCGCCGCTGTGGTTCCCTGGATCATCAGCCTGCCCCTGGCGATGGCCTGGATGGTGCTGGCGCACGTCGCCCTGATACCCCTGTTCTATGCCGCGGTCGGCTGGTCGCTGGTCGCCTCGGTCATGCAGGCGGTCCTCTATTTCGGGTTCTCGGCCCTGATGTTCATCGCCTCGCTGATCGCCAGCCAGCAGGCGGACGAGCGCGAGGAATTGCGCCATCTGAACGCGGAGCTACGCGCGACCCGCGCGCTCCTGGCCGAGTCGACCCGCATCGCGGAGCGCATGCGCATCGCGCGCGACCTGCACGATCTGGTCGGTCACCACCTCACGGCGCTCAGCCTCAACCTCGAGGTCGCGAGCCACCTGACCAACGACACGGCCCGCGAGCATGTGCTGAAGGCGCAGAAAACCGCCAAGCAGCTGTTGGCGGACGTGCGGGAGGTGGTCAGCGAGTTGCGTCAGGACGACGCCATCGACCTCACCCAGGCCCTGCGCAGTCTCACGGAAGGCGTGCCGGGGCTGGCCGTACACCTGAGCGTCCCGCCGCGTTTCGGCGTGGAGGATCCGCGTCGGGCGCAGATGCTGTTGCGTTGCGCCCAGGAGATCCTCACCAATACGGTCCGTCACGCCAACGCTCGCAATCTCTGGCTGACCTTCCGTCACACCGGACCGGACGAACTCTGTCTGGACGCGCGCGACGATGGTCGCGGCAGTACCCAGTTCCAGCCGGGCAACGGCCTGAACGGCATGCGCGAGCGTCTCGCCGAATTCGGCGGGACGGTCACCTTCGGGGGTGGGATGCAGGGCGGATTCGCCCTGACCGCCCGCCTGCCGCTGGGTGAGGAGCCCACGCTGGCCCACGCCCCGGCTCGTCACACGCTGGAGGTCACGGATGACGCCGAGGCCCTCCCGCGTGCCACACTTTCCGTTCCTTCCGAGGACCACCCATGATTTCCGTCTGCCTCGTTGACGATCAGAACCTGGTGCGCCAGGGCATCCGCTCCTTGCTGGACCTCGCCGGCGATATCCGTGTCGTGGCGGAATGCGCCGACGGCGCCCAGGCGGTGCAGACGATCCCCCAGGTACGGCCGGACGTGGTCCTGCTCGATCTGCGCATGCCAAACATGAGCGGCCTGGAGGTCCTGCAGACCCTGGGTGGCCGCAATGAGCTCCCGCCGACGATCATCCTGACCACCTTCGACGACGACCAGCTGGTGTTGTCCGGCCTGAAGGCCGGCGCCCGTGGCTATCTGTTGAAAGACGTGTCGCTCGATCAGCTCGTCGAGGCCGTGCGCACCGTCTCCGCCGGCGGTTCGCTGGTGGCGCCCATGGTCACCCAGCGCCTGCTGGCCGGCGTGGGTCGCATCCAGAACCAGTTTTCCAGCCTCGAGCAGCCGGATCCGCTGACCGAACGCGAGACCGAGATCCTGCGACTGCTGTCGGGCGGCTACAGCAACAAGGAAATCGCCAATTCCCTGCGGGTCGCCGAGGGGACGGTGAAAAACCATGTGTCCAACATCCTTTCCAAACTGGGCGTCCGGGACCGCACGCGCGCCGTATTGAAGGCGCTGGAGCTCGGGATCGTCTGAGCCCGACTCGACCGGGCGGCATCGTCCGGGAGCTTCCGGCCGAAAATCCGCTTGTGCAGGCTTGCGAAAAAGGGCAGGGGACCCAATGGCGTTCCCTGTCGTGAGCAGCTACCATCGGCTCTTTCGGCGCTGGCGAACCCCAAGCCACGGCCGATTCTTCAGGGGTGACCATGCGGCGTCCATGGCCGTGTGCGGAGCCTGTTCGTAAGACGTTCGGAGAACCGTGGAATGACGCGTCTGTTAGAATTTATCGTTGCCCTCGTCATCGTCGCCGTATTGGGCGTCGTTGTCGGGCTGGCTATGCCCTCGGCCGGACACGTCGAGCGCGAAATGCTGATCAGCAAGGACTTGCGCCAGGTTTACGACGTTTTCAGCAACTTCCGTCGTTTCCCTGACTACACCGTCCTTCGCTCCTTCGATCCCAAGGTCCAGTTCGAGCTTTCGGGCAAGGCTTACGGTCCGGGTGCCAAGATCGCCTGGAAGGCCGACGACAAGAAGGTCGGTGACGGCTCGCTCGAGATCGCCTCGATCGATCCGGATTTCTCCAAGGTGTCCGATGCCGGCAAGGGCACCATCGTCTGGAACGTCGACAACGCCTGGCGCGGTAACGACAAGAAGTTCACCATCAACCTCGAGCGCACTGGCCGCAGCCAGAAGCTCGTCAAGGTCAAGTGGGCTTACGACGTCGACTACGGCTTCAACCTGGTCAACCGCTTCTCCAACCTCTATATCCACGGCGATCCGGACGCGCTGATTCAGTTCAGCCTGTCCAACCTTCAGAACCTGATGGCTGCGATCCCGAACATCGACTACAGCAAGATGGTTCCGGCCATCGCCGACCAGCCGGCCAAGCCGATCCTCTTCGTGTCGACCACGGCCCCGCGCACCCTCGACGACGTCGACACCGCGTCGGACAAGGCCTGGGGCGAACTGCAGGCCGCGGCGAAGAAGCTGGGCGTGAACATCGTCAGCCCGCGCATCACCTTCACCACGAACTGGGGCGACCAGAACTATACGTTCGACGTCGCCGCCGAGATCGACGCCACCACGCTGAAGATCAACGGTCAGGACGTCGAACTGACGGCCGCCCAGCGTCCGTCGCTCGACGCCGCCGCTCCGGCCGCCGCCTCGACGGCCGCCGCTCCGGCCGCTGCCGATTCGGCCGCGCCGGGTAGCAAGGACAAGCTCGGCCGCGTCATCGTCGACGGCAACGTCAAGGCTGTTCTCGCCTTCGGTGGCAAGGCGCTCAAGGCGGAGTGGAACGGCACCGGTGCCGGCCTGCCGCAGACGCGTCAGATGCTCGAAGCCTACTCGCAGACCCATGGTTACAAGTTCGACGACGTCACCTTCCGTCCCTACGACATCCAGGTGAAGGCGCCGACCAACAACCACGGTACGATCGAGGGTTACGACGAGCAGAAGTTCGAGATCTACCTGCCGCTGCAGGGCGACAACATTCCGGAGCAGACTCCGGAACAGGAAGCCGGCCTGAAGCAGCCGGGCCTGGAAGAATCGGCTCCGGCCGGCTCGTCCTCCGCCCCCGCTCCGGCGGGTACCGCTGCGGCTCCGGCCGAAGCGGGCACCGCGCCGACGATGGCCCAGTAAGCCTCGTAAGCCATGCGACACGAAGAGCCCCGGTAACCCCGGGGCTTTTTTATGCGTTAATTGTCGTCAATGATCGAGACCGACCGACTGACCCGTTGCTATGGCCCGCTGATCGCGGTGGATGCCCTTTCCCTGCGTGCCGAACCGGGCCAGGTGCTGGGGCTGCTCGGCCCCAATGGCGCCGGGAAGTCCACGGCCATGCGCATGATCGCGGGGTTCCTCACGCCGACGTCCGGCACCGCCCGCGTCTGTGGCCACGACGTCCGCAAGGAGCCCCTGTCGGCCAAGCGCGCCCTGGGCTACCTGCCGGAGGGTGCGCCCAGCTATGGCGAAATGACGGTCCGTGAGTTCCTTACGTTCATCGTCAGGGTTCGTGGCCTGGACCGCGACATCGCGTATCGGCGCTTCGATGAGGTCGTCGCCCGTCTCGAACTGGAAGACGTGCTGGAGCAGACCATCGGTACCCTGTCCAAGGGCCTGCGTCGCCGGGTCGGCCTCGCGCAGGCGATCCTGCACGATCCTCCGGTACTGATGCTCGACGAACCGACGGACGGCCTGGATCCCAACCAGAAGCATTCCGTGCGCATGCTCATCGATGCCATGGCGCGGGAGCGCACCATCCTGATTTCCACGCATCTGCTCGAAGAGGTGCACGCTTTGTGCAATCGCGTCGCGATCATCGCCAACGGCAAGCTCCTCGCCGACGCGACACCGGCCGAGCTGGAGGCGCGCTCGCGGTATCACGGTGCCGTTTCCTTCAGCGCGCAGGGCAGTGCGGTGTCCCGCGAGATGCTTGCGCGCATTCCGGGCGCGTCGATGGTGGAAGTGGATCCGCTGGATGGGCGGGTCACCGTGTTCCCGAAACCGGGGCAGCCGATCCTCGACGAGGTGCAGGCGCTTCTTCGCACGCAGAACCTGCGGGTTTCGGAGATTCAGCTGGAGCAGGGCAGGCTGGACGAAGTCTTCCGGCAGATCACGACGCAGCCGCGCGGAGGCCACGCATGAGCGCCGTCACCGCCATCGCGCGCCGCGAGTTGTGGGGCTACTTCGTGACGCCTGTGGCCTACGTCTTCATGGTCATCTTCCTGGTGCTGGCCGGAACGCTGACGTTTTACAGCGGCGATTTCTACGATCGCGGCCTGGCCGACCTGCAGCCTTTCTTCGACATGCATCCCTGGCTGTACCTCGTGCTGGTGCCCGCCGTGACCATGTCGATGTGGGCCGAGGAACGGGCGTCCGGCACGCTCGAACTGCTGTTCTCGCTGCCGGTGTCGATTTCGCAGGCCGTGCTGGGCAAGTTCCTGGCCGCCTGGGCCTTCATCGGTGTTTGTCTGGTCCTGACCTTTCCGATCTGGATCACGGTGAATTACCTCGGGGATCCCGACAACGGGGTGATCCTCGCCGGCTACGTCGGTAGCTGGCTGATGGCCGGTGCGTTCATCGCCATCGGGGCGTGCATGTCCACCGCTACCCGGAGCCAGATCGTCGCGTTCATCCTGACCGCATCGGTGTGCTTCCTCCTGCTCCTGGTCGGACAGCCCCAGGTGCTCGATTTTTTCCAGGACTCGGTGCCGCCGAAGCTGATCGGCGCCATGGGGCAGCTGAGCATGGCGCGACACGCCAACGCTATCGCCCGCGGGGTACTCGATCTGCGCGACCTGGTGTACTTCTTCGCCACCATCGTCGCCTGGCTCGGCGCGAGTGTCGTGGTACTCGACCTGAAGAGGACGCGCTGAGATGGCCCGTCGCTTCAGGATCACCCGTTCGTTGCGCCTGCGCGCGGCACTGGTGGCGATCGCCGTGCTTTTCCTTGCGGCGGTGGCGATCAGTTCGATGTCGTTGCGCACGGCACGCGTCGACCTCACGGCCGACCGTATCTACACCCTGACGCCGGGCACGCTGCAGATCGTCGATGCCCTGCGCAAGCCGCTGACTGTCACGCTGTATTTCTCCGACCACGCCACGCGCGATCTTCCGCAGTTGCGCAGCTACGAGCAGCGTGTGCAGGAGATGCTGCGAGAGATCGCGGTTCGCGCCCATGGCCGGGTACGGTTCCGCGTCATCGACCCGGTGCCTTATTCCGACGATGAAGACGCTGCCGAAGGCTACGGGCTGACGCCTGCCACCGGTGGCAGCAATGGCGAGCGCGTGTTCTTCGGTCTCGTCGGCATGGACGGGACCGGTGAAGTGCCGCCCCAGGCGATCCCGTTCTTCGACCCCGCGCGCGAGTCGTTTGTCGAATACGACATCGCCAAACTGCTCTATGAGCTTGGCATGCCGCAGAAGCCGAAACTCGGGGTGGTGAGCTCGCTGCCGGTGGAAGGCAATCCGGTGATCGGAGAAGCGCCGTGGACACTGTTCCATCAGCTGGACCAGATCGCGGACGTCACGACGATCGATCCCGAGGGACTCACCCACATCGATCCGTCGATCAAGGTGTTGCTGCTGGTCCATCCCAAGCGTCTGTCGGACGACGCGCAGTATGCGATCGACCAGTACGTGCTGCGCGGCGGACACCTTGTCGTCTTCGTCGATCCCGACTCGGAAATGGATAGCGCGCCCCTGATCGATCCGCGGGGGACGGTGGACGATCACGACTCCGATCTGCATCGTCTGTTCGAGGCCTGGGGCGTGGTCTTCGACCCGACTCAGGTCGTGCTGGACCGTTCGCATGCGCTGACGATCGACCTCAACGGCAACAATATCGGCCATCCGGCGATGCTCGGGCTGGGGACGCAGGACCTCAATCACGACGATGTGGTGACGGCGAGCCTGCAGCGCGTGAATTTCTCGACAGCGGGCCACTTCGAGCTTGCGCAGGACACGAAGGCGCGATTGGTACCTCTGGTGCAGACGTCCGACGAGGCGGCTGTTGTCGCCGCGCAGCGCGTGCGCGATGCCGCGAACGATCCGACCACCCTCATGGAGAACTACGAGCCCAGTCACGAGCGCTACGTCCTGGCTGCGCGGCTGCGCGACACCTTCCACACGGCGTTCCCCGAACGTGCGGGAAAGGGGCATCTCGACCAGGCGGCCGGCCCCGGCGAGATCGTGCTCGTCGCCGACACCGACCTGCTTTCGGATCGCTTGTGGATCGACGTGCAGCCGTTGCTTGGGCAGCAGCAGCTGACGCCGTTTGCCAATAACGGCGACTTCGTCTCGAACATCGTCGACAACCTTGGCGGGTCCACCGCCTTGCTGTCCATTCGTGGACGGGTCAACGCGCAGCGGCCGTTCACCCGGGTGCGCGCGCTGCAGGCCGCGGCGGACCGCAAGTTCCTGACGAAGAAACGCGAGCTGGAGAACGAGCTCTACGATACCCAGCGGCGTCTGGCCGAACTGCAGCCCAGCAAGGGTGGGAGTGGCGGTACGGCCACCGCGGAGCAGCGGCGCGAGGTCGAGCAGTATCTTCAGCGCAAACTCGCGATCGGTAAGGAGCTGCGCGACGTGCAGCACCAGCTCAACGCCGAGATCGACGCGCTGGGCCTGCGCCTGAAGTTCATCAACATCGTGCTCGTCCCGGGGCTGGTTGCGCTCATCGGCCTGATCTACGGCTGGCGCCGTACCCGTCGCGGTCGCCGCGCGGCCTGACGGTGGCCGCCGGCGCGCTGAAGTGGATCGTGCCCTGGGAGTTCTCCTGGGTCTTCGTGATCGTGTTCGTCGCGACGGCGCTGCTGTATGCGGCGGGGTGCCGGCGACTGCGGGTGTCGATGGCGCGCAAGGCGGCGTTCTGGGTCGGTATGGCGATGATCTACGTCGCGCTGCATACCTACTTCGACTACTTCGCGGAGCACGAGTTTTTCATGCACCGCATCCAGCAAGTGCTTCTCCATCATCTGGCGCCCTTGCTGATCATCGCCTCCTATCCGGGAACGGTGCTGCGGGCCGGCCTTCCGCCGACGTGGCGCGTCCGGCTGCGTCGCGCCGGGCGTTCGCCGGTATCGCGCGCACTGTCGGCGATACTGCTACACCCGGCCGTCGTCACGCTCCTTTTTGTCGCGCTGATCGTCGTCTGGCTGATTCCCGACATGCAGACGCTCGCCATGCTGGACTGGCGCATCTACCGCGCGATGAACTGGTCGATGGTGCTGTCCGGCCTGGCCTACTGGTGGCTGGTGCTCGACCACCGGCCGAAGCCACCCGGTCGCATGTCGCCCGGATGGCGCGTGTTGTCACCCGGAATCACGATGACGCCGCAGATCGTCGCCGGCGCCATCGTCACCTTCTCGAAGACCGATCTCTACCCGATCTTCGAGATCTGCGGTCGCGCGTTCACGCTCAACGTGCTGACGGGTCAGCTGATCGGAGGAGTGATCATGTGGGTGCCCGCGGCGATGATCGAATCCGCGGGCGGCCTGCTCGCGATGCGCCAGTGGCTGCGCCTCTCGCGCGCCGGGCGCCTGCCACGACGGGCGCCCGTGCGTCGCGTGGCGGCGCGTCAGTAGACCTTCGCCACCTTGTCCGCCTTGGCGGTGACCTTGTCCTTCTTCGGCTTGCCCTTCAGCGGCGGCAACTCGATTTCCTCATTGGGCACGAGCTGATCGGGGATCTGGTCGAGCAGATGGCGGATCAGATTGAGCCGCCCGGTTTTCTGATCGTTGAAGTCGGCCACGAACCACGGCGCGTCGGCCGTGTGCGTGCGCTGGATCATCGCGTCACGCAGGTCGCCCGTCTCGGCGTATTTCTCCCGTCCCTTGAGGTCGACGGGTGACAGCTTCCAGCGTTTCAACGGATCTTCCGCGCGCTCGGCGAAGCGCTCCTCCTGCTCCTGCTGATCCACGGAAAGCCAGTACTTGAGCAGGATGATGCCGTCGTCGGTCAGCAGTTTCTCGAAGGCCGGGCAGGCTTTCATGAAAGCGTCGTACTGCTCGTCGGTACAGAAGCCCATCACCGGCTCGACGACGGCGCGGTTGTACCAGCTGCGGTCGAACAGGACCAGCTCGCCCGCCGATGGCAGGTGTGCCACGTAGCGCTGGAAGTACCACTGGGTCTGTTCGTCCTGCGACGGCTTGCCCAGGGCGACGACGCGCGCGGCGCGGGTGTCGAGCTTGTCGGTGATGGCCTTGATGGTGCCGCCCTTGCCGGCGGCATCGCGGCCTTCGAAGAGGACGACCATGCGTTTGCCGGTGCGGCGCAGCCATCGGGTCAGGCCGATCAGTTCGATCTGCAGGGCTTCGAGGTCGTGTTCGTAGGCTTTCTTCTTTTTCTTGCCCATCGGTTCGTTCCACGCGGGGAGGGTGACCGATTGTGGGGCAGAAAATGTCATCCCGCCGTCAGACTTTGTAACTCGTCGGCCTGCGCCTCGCGGGTCAGCGTATCGATCAGCTCGTCCATATCGCCCTGCAGTACCTCGGTGAGCCGGTACAGCGTGAGGTTGACGCGGTGATCGGTGATCCGGCCCTGCGGGAAGTTATAGGTGCGGATGCGCTGGCTGCGATCGCCCGAGCCGACCTGCAGGCGGCGGGATTCGGCCTGCGCGGCACTCTGCTTGCTCCGCTCCGCGTCCAGAAGGCGGGCCTTGAGCAGGCTCATCGCCCGGGCGCGGTTCTTGTGCTGGCTGCGCTCGTCCTGGCATTCGACCACCGTCCCCGTCGGCAGATGGGTGATGCGGATGGCCGAGTCCGTTTTGTTCACATGCTGGCCACCGGCGCCGGAGGCCCGGAAGGTGTCGACCTTGAGGTCGCCGTCGCGGATTTCGATCTCGTCGATGTCGTCCTGCTCGGGCAGGATCGCGACGGTCGCCGCCGAGGTGTGGATACGGCCCTGCGACTCGGTTTCGGGCACACGCTGCACGCGATGGGTGCCCGATTCGAACTTCAGCTTCGAATAGGCGCCGCGGCCCTCGATACGGGCGACGATTTCCTTGTACCCGCCATGCTCCCCGTCGTTCGCGCTGAGGATCTCGACGTGCCAGCGCTGTCGCTCCGCATAGCGGGCGTACATGCGGAAAAGGTCACCGGCGAAGATGGCCGCCTCGTCGCCGCCGGTGCCGGCGCGTACTTCGAGAAAGAGATTGCCCTCGTCACGCGGGTCCTTCGGCAGCAGGAGGATCTGCAGCTCGCCATCCAGCTCGGTCAGGCGGCCCTCGATCCGCTCGATATCGTCCGCGGCCATGTCGCGCATCTCGGGATCGTCGAGCATGGCTCGGGTCTCTGCCAGCTCGCGCTGGGCCTCGTCGTGCTCCCGCAGCGACAGGGCGACAGGCTCGAGCTGGGCGTACTCCCTCGAAAGATCGCGAAAGCGCTGGTTGTCGGCGAGGGCGTCCGGCTGCGCGAGCAGGCGGCCGACTTCCTCGTGACGTTCGGCGAGGGCTTCGAGTTTGCGGCGGATCGAGGGAGTCATCAAAGGCACGACAGAGGGCTATAGCCCGACATCATGCGGAAACGTCGTCGTCCGGGTCCAGTCCATACAGCCGGCCGGCGGCGTGAAGCAGGTCCAGATCGCCTGATAGGGCGGCATCGCGCAGGCGTGCGCTGGGTGCGTGCAGCAGCTTGTTGGTCAGGGTATTGGCCAGGAACGCGAGGGCTTCTTCCGCGGGACGTCCTCTGGCCAGCATGGCCTGCGCCTTGGCCAGCACTTCGTCGCGCTGCGTCTCGGCCGCGAGGCGCATGTCCACGGCAGGGTTACGCAGGGTGAGTGCGCGGCGCCAGGACATGTAGCGTTCGACCTGGAGGTCGATGATGGCGTCGGCTTCGCGGGCCGCCATTTCGCGGGACCGGCGGTTCTCGTCGATGACCTGTTTCAGGTCGTCGATGCCGTAGAGGTACACGTCGTCGAGCTGCGCCACCTCCGCCTCGATATCGCGTGGCACGGCGATATCGACCATGAACATCGGACGGCGGCGGCGGGCGGCGATGGCATCGGTAACCATCGCCTTCGTCACCACCGGCAGCCGCGAGGCCGTCGAGGTGATCACGATGTCGGCCTCGGCCAGGTGGCGGGGCAGGTCGGCCAGTGAGATGGCATAGCCGCTGTAGCGGCTGGCGAGTTCCTGGGCGTTCTCGAGGGTGCGGTTGGCCACGATCAGCCGGCGCACCTTCTTGTCGGTCAGATGGCGCGCCGCCAGTTCGATCGTCTCGCCCGCGCCGATCAGCAGGACGCAGGCCTGACGCAGATCTGTGAAGACCTGTTCGGCCAGGCGCACCGCCGTGTAGGCGACGGAGACCGTGTGTGCACCGATACGGGTGTCCGTCCGGACCCGCTTGGCCACCGCGAAGGTGTGCTGGAGCAGGCGTTCCATCGGGGCGCGCAGCGACTGGGCGGTGCGGGCATGCTGGTAGGCATCCTTGACCTGGCCGAGGATCTGCGGCTCGCCCAGCACCATGGAGTCGAGTCCGGTCGCCACCCGGAACATGTGGCGCACCGCGTCGTGTTCGTCATGGCGGTAGAGGAACTCGTCCAGCCGTTGCGGGGTCAGACGATGCTGTCGGGACAGCCACTGGCCGGGTACCCCCTCGAAACCCTCGGTCACACTGCAGTACAGCTCGGTACGGTTGCAGGTGGAGAGGATCATCGCCTCTTCGACACCGGGTTGCCGGACAAGCTCATCGAGCGCCTCCGGCGTTGCCGTGGCGTCGAATGCCACCTGCTCACGCAGGCTGACCGGCGCGGTGAGGTGATTGAGCCCGAGGGCGATGAGTGGCATGACGGGCTGGAGTCGGCTTCGGTGGCGTCGGCTAAGCTAAGGGCGCATTGTGCGCTCACAAGGGCCGGGCTTATTGCATCGGCTATCGGACGAAATCGGAGAGTAGTGTGCTGAGCGGTCGGTCCAAGTTCAAGCGAGTGCGTCAATATGTGGTCGTCGGTGCCCTCGCGGCCCTTTCCGGTTGCGCCACGGCGCCGCGGACCGCGCCCCAGGCCGTACGCACGGGCGTTCAACCCCTCGACCGGCTTCAGGTGGCGATTCTGCCCCCCGAACGCGACCTTCAGGCACAACTGATGGCGGGCGACTTCGCCCTTGCCGCCAACGATCTCAAGGCGGCGTCGGACGCTTACGGCCGCGCGGCCCAGCTGGGCGACGACCCCCGTGTGGCTGCCCGGGCGACCGAGCTGGCCCTGGCCGTGCATGACCAGGACGCCGCCGCGAAAGCGCTGGATCGCTGGGCCAGGCTCGGCGCGAAGCCGCTCGAGCTTGCCGAATCCCGCGCGCGGATGGCTCTGGATCGCGGCGATACCGCCGAGGCGCAGCGTCAGATGGAGATCATGGTCGGCACCGGCGACCCCGATGCCTGGCGCGAATTCGGCCGCACCCTGGTCACCGCCCGGGATGCCGCCCAGGCCGGGCAGCTGCTCGAGCGCATCGCCACGCCGCAGCGGCTTCCCAACGACTCCGCCGCCTGGCTGGCCATGGCCGAGCTGGGCGAAAACCTGGGTCGGCATGACTACGCGAAAACGATCGGGGAGGGCGCGCAGGCCCGTTTCCACGACGCCACCACCTACGGCTGGGCGGCGCAGCAGAAATTCCGCGCGGGCGACAAGGAAGGCGCGAAGCGGCTGTTCGCCAAGGCGGTCGCCAGGGACCCGAAAAACACGCACCTCCGTCTGGCCTACGCCACGTTGCTGGCGCAGGGCAATGACGAGAAGTCCGCCGCCCGCGTGCTCGCCGGGGGAACCCAGGACGTCGACACCTACCTGATGCGGATGACGCTCGCCGCGCGTGCCAGCGACAAGGCGGCCGAGGGCAAGCTCTATGACGAGATCCGCCGGCAACCGGATGACGTACAGGCCGATAACGCCTTCGCCCTCGGACAGCTGGCCGAACTGCTGGGCAAGCAGGAAGACGCCCTGGACTGGTATGCCGCGGTCGGGGACGACGATCCGCGCATCTTCGATGCGTCCGTCCGCAGCGCCGTCATCCTGCATTTGCAGGGCAAGGACGACGACGCGCACGAGATCGTGGCTGAGCTGCAGACCCAGTACGCCGATCGCCCCGATCAGCTGCGCAAGGCGTTCGCCCTCGACGGCGAGCTCTACATGGATGCGCGTCGGTTCGACGCGGCGGTCAACGCCTATGACAAGGCCTTGCAGGTCAAGGCCGATGACACCGACATGCTGTATTCGCGCGGGCTCGCCAACGCCGAGGCCGGCAAGATCGATCAGGCCGTGGCCGACTTTCGCAAGGTCCTCGAGCTGAAGCCCGGCGACATCGAGGCGAGCAATGCGCTGGGTTACACCCTCGCCGACAACGACCGCGATCTGCCGGAAGCCCAGAATCTGATCCAGGCCGCCCGTGCCGCGCGACCCGACGATCCGTCCGTAGCCGACTCGTGGGGCTGGCTGAAATACCGGCAAGGGCAGCTGGACCAGGCCGAGACCACCCTGCGTGGCGCCTGGACACAGCACAAGGACGGCGACATCGGCGTGCACCTCGCCGAAGTCCTGTGGACACGGGGCGAGCACGATGAGGCACGTAAGGTGCTCAACGAAGTGCGCCGCCTCGACCCGAAAAACGCGGCGCTGCGGAAGACCGAACAAAAGCTGCGTCCGTAGGCCGCGTCCGCCCCGATCGCGCGCATGGCGCGCTCCTGCAGAAGATCCCGTATTCATGCGCCAGACCGCCAGAACGCTCCTTGCCGCACTGCCCCTGTTGCTCCTTACCGCCTGCGCGACCACTCGCGCTCCCGTGCGCAACGTGGGCGACGCCGCCACGCTGGGCATGCAGGAAGAGCGCGAACGCAGTCTCGCCGATACCGACCACTGGACCCTGCAGGGCAAGTTGTCGGTTTCCGACGGCAAGGACAGCAACTCCGGCAGCCTCACGTGGCGTCAGGACGGTGAGCGCTACGAGTTCACGGTGCGTGGGCCGATCACCGGCCGCACGTTCCGCCTGACCGGTGGCCCCGATGGTGCCGATCTCGAAGGCCTCGACGGCGGTACCCGTCATGGCGCCGACGCCGAGTCGCTCATGGCGAGCACGGTAGGCTGGCAGATCCCTCTGGGCGAACTGAAGCGCTGGGCCCTGGGGCTGCGCGCCGATACGGGGCCAGCCGAGATGACGTTTGGCGCCGACCGCTTGCCGTCACGTCTCATCCAGGACGGCTGGACCGTCGACTACAAGACATGGGACGCCACGCGTCAGCCGGCCATGCCCGCCCGCGTCTTCGCCGAGAAGGCGCCATACAAGGTGCGCTTGGCGATCGAGGACTGGTCCTTCGCGAAATAGGTGGCCGCTATACTCGGCGCCCCGTGCACATCCGGCTCCCGCGATGAACTTTGAGATCACCCGCGCCGTCGCGGATCACGCCGAGCGGCTGTGCGACATCGAGCGTGCCGCCGTGGCGTTGTTCCGTGGACATCCGGCGTGGCCGTCGTATTCGTCCATGGCCTTGCCGCGCGAGATCGTCCACGAACTGATCTCCCGGGGGCGTGTCTGGGTCGCCACGGTGGATGACGAGGTCGTCGGTTTCGTCTGCCTCGAGACCGATGGGCGCCCGGACGCGATCGGCATCGCTGAAATCGACGTGCTTCCCGCTTTCGGTGGCCAGGGCATCGGTGCGGCGCTGCTGGAGCATGCCTGTCGGTGGGCGCGCGAGGCCGGCTTCCGTCGCGTCGATCTGGGCACGCTGGCCGACGTGCCGTGGAATGCGCCTTTCTACGCGAAGCATGGCTTCGTGGTGGTCGACAAGCACGCGCCCGGCTTCGCCCGGGCACTCGAACGCGATCGCGAGAACGGTTTCCCCGATCACCTGCGCGTGTTCATGAGTCGCGACCTGGCCCCGCTGGCGCCGGGCGACTGGACGGTCTGGCCGGCCCCGGCCAAGCTCAATCTTTTTCTGCGGATCGTCGGCCGTCTCGACAACGGTTACCACGCCTTGCAGACGGTGTTCCGCCTGCTGGACTGGGGCGACGAGGTTCGCCTGCGCGTGCGCCACGATGGAAGGATCGCGCGTCCGACCCCGGTGGCGGGCGTCCCCGAGGACGCCGATCTGACGGTTCGCGCGGCGCGCCTCCTGGCCGCCGAGACCGGCACCGTCCTGGGCGCCGACATCGAGGTGTTCAAGCGGATACCCATGGGCGGCGGTCTCGGCGGGGGCAGTTCCGATGCCGCGACCGTCCTGGTGGGCCTGAACGCCTTGTGGAAAACGGGCCTGGATGAAGACGCCCTGGCGGCCCTGGCGGTCCGCCTCGGTGCCGACGTGCCAGTCTTCGTCAGGGGCCGCTCCGCCTGGGCCGAGGGCGTGGGCGAGCAGCTGACGCCTATCCGTCTGCCCCGCCGCTGGTACGTCGTCGTCGATCCCCGCGAGCATGTGCCCACCGCGGCACTTTTTGCCGCGCCCGAATTGACACGTCATGCCCCTCAGGCGACAATTTCGGCCTTTGTTTCCGGGGATTCCGCGGAGAACGCCTTCGAGCCTGTGGTTCGCGCGCGTCACCCGCGGGTGGCGGCGGCACTGGACTGGCTGGGCGGCTTCGGTCGCGCGCGGCTTTCCGGCAGCGGCGGTTGCATTTTTCTCGAAACAAGAACCCACGAGGCGGCGCTCGGCATCGCCTCACGCTGTCCCGCGGGCTTCGTCGCCCACGTGGCGGTGGGCGTCGATCCTTCCCCGCTCCTGGTGACGCGGGACCGGATCGACGCTGCTCAAGGACACATGTCGTAAGGACGGGAAGGGCCGCGGGCTGCGGCAAAGCCAAGGTGGGCCGGATGGCTCGCCGGAACGAATTGTTGGGGCGTCGCCAAGCTGGTTAAGGCACGGGATTTTGATTCCCGCATGCGCAGGTTCGAATCCTGCCGCCCCAGCCACCTCGCGGTGGCACATAGCCGATACCCACCCATCTCACGCCAGGAGTTCCTCCGTGGACACGTCCACCCCGATGTTGTTTACCGGCAATGCGCACCGTGCGCTCGCCGACGATGTCGCCGCGCGGCTCGGCATCCCGCTCGGCAAGGCCCTCATCGGCCGGTTCAGCGATGGCGAGGCGCAGATCGAGATCGAAGAAAACGTCCGTAAGCAGGAGGTCTTCGTCATTCAGCCGACGGGTGCCCCCAGCGCGGAGAATCTGTTCGACCTGCTGGTCATGATCGACGCGCTCAAGCGCGCATCGGCCGGCAGCGTCACCGCGGTCATGCCGTATTTCGGCTATGCCCGCCAGGATCGTCGCCCGCGCTCGTCGCGCGTGCCGATCACGGCCAAGCTGGCCGCCAAGATGATCGCGACCGCCGGCGCCGACCGCGTGCTGACGATCGACCTCCATGCCGACCAGATCCAGGGCTTCTTCGATATTCCGGTCGACAACGTGTACGCCTCGCCGGTACTGCTGGCGGACATCTGGCGCCATCACAGCATGGACGACCTGATCGTGGTCAGCCCCGACGTCGGTGGCGTGGTGCGCGCGCGTGCGCTCGCCAAGCGCCTGGACGACGCCGATCTCGCGATCATCGACAAGCGCCGGCCCAAGGCGAACGTGGCCACGGTCATGAACATCATCGGCGACGTCGAAGGCAAGACCTGCATTCTGGTCGACGACATCGTCGATACCGCCGGCACCCTGTGCGCCGCCGCGGCCGCGCTGAAGGAAAAGGGCGCCCGCAAGGTCGTCGCCTACTGCGTCCATCCGGTGCTGTCGGGCGCCGCGATCACCAACATCGAAGGCTCCTCGCTCGACCAGCTGGTGGTCACCAATACGCTGCCGTTGCGCGACAACGCCCGTAACTGTGCGAAAATCCGTCAGTTGTCGGTCGCGGAACTGCTTGCGGAGACCATCCGCCGGATCGCCTTCGGTGAATCGGTCAGTTCGCTCTATATCGACTAAGTATCTGATTTTTCGGGCTTCCCTGGTCGCGGGGAAGCCCTTTACCACCGCCGTGAGGCGGTTTACTTGAGGCAACACCATGGCTACCAATCATCAGCTCACCGCCACGAGCCGCAAGATCGAAGGGAAGGGTGCGAGCCGCCGCCTTCGTACCGCGGGTTACGTGCCGGCTATCGTCTACGGCGCCAACGAGGCTCCGCAGGCTATCCAGGTTCTCCACAACGACGTGCTGCTCGGCTCGCGCTTCGAGTCGTTCTACTCCTCGGTCATCGACCTCACGGTCGACGGCAAGAAGCAGAAGGTCCTGATCAAGGACTGGCAGAAGCACCCGTTCCGTCAGCTCATGCTGCACATGGACTTCCTGCGCGTTAACGAGAACGAGGCCGTCAAGGTCGCCGTGCCCATCCACTTCCTCAACCAGGAAAAGTCGCCGGCTGGCAAGACCTCGGGTCTGGTCATCTCGCACAACCTGACGGAAGTCGTGGTTTCGTGCCTGCCGAAGCACCTGCCGGAGTTCATCGAACTCGACCTGGCCACGCTCGACGCCGGCTCGATCATCCACCTGTCCGACCTCAAGCTGCCGGCCAACGTGGAAATCCCGGAACTGGCCCTGGGCAAGGAACACGACGTCGCCGTCGTGACCGTCGCCTCGATCCAGGAAGAAGTCGATCCGGAAGCGCCGGCCGCTGAAGGCGACGCTTCGACCGAAGACAAGAAGTAATCGGCGGCGGTCCGCGCGCTCCGGCGCCGCGGGCCGCACCCGCTTCGGTCTATGGCGACACTTCGTCTTATCGTCGGCCTCGGTAACCCCGGGGCCGAATACGTCAGGACCCGGCACAATGCCGGGTTCTGGTGTGTCGACGCCCTGGCCATGGACCAGGGGGAGCGTTGGACCTTCGACGGCAAGCTGCATGGCGAGACCTGCAAGCTGCGTATCGGTGGCGAGACCGTCTGGCTGCTCAAGCCCGCGACATTCATGAACAAGAGTGGCATCGCCGTCGCGTCGGCGCTGCGCTACTACAAGATCGCGCCGGAAGAGTGCCTCGTCGCCCACGACGAACTGGACCTCCCGCCTGGCACCGTCCGCATGAAGTTCGATGGTGGCCACGGCGGCCAGAACGGCTTGCGTGACATCGTGGCCCACCTCGGGCACGGCAAGTTTCACCGCCTGCGGGTCGGCATCGGCCACCCCGGGCACAAGGACAAGGTCACCCCGTGGGTGCTCGGTCGTCCCAACGCGGCCGACGAGGACGCCATCATGCACGGCATCGGGCGCGCGTTCGACGTGCTGCCGCTGGCGCTGGATGGCAAGTTCGAAGAGGCGATGAAGCGCCTGCACACGGTCGCCTGACCGCACCAATTACCTTTACCGGACCAAGATCGCCATGGGCATCAAATGCGGCATCGTCGGCCTGCCTAACGTCGGCAAGTCCACCCTTTTCAATGCGCTGACCAAGGCGGGCATCGCCGCCGCCAACTTCCCGTTCTGCACGATCGAGCCGAACACCGGCATCGTCCCCGTGCCCGACCTGCGCCTGACCGCGCTGGCCGGCATCGTGAAGCCGCAGCGCGTCATTCCCACCACCATGGAATTCGTCGACATCGCCGGTCTCGTGGCGGGCGCGTCGAAGGGCGAGGGTCTGGGCAACAAGTTCCTCGCGCACATCCGCGAGACCGACGCCATCGCGCACGTCGTACGCTGCTTTGAAGACGGCAACGTCATTCATGTGGCGAACAAGGTGGACCCGATCGCCGATATCGAGACCATCGATACCGAGCTGGCGCTGGCCGATCTCGAGGCCGTGCTGAAGGCGCTCGACCGCGCCACCCGTTCGGCCAAGGCCAACGACAAGGACGCGATCGCGAAGAAACCGGTGCTGGAGAAGCTCCGCGTCGCGCTCGATCAGGGCAAGTCGGCCCGTGCGGCTGGTCTCGATGCCGAGGAAAAAGCCCTCGTCCGCGACATGTTCCTGATCACGATGAAGCCGCTGATGTACATCGCCAACGTGGCGGAAGACGGCTTCGAGAACAATCCGCACCTCGACGCCGTGCGTGCGCGTGCTGTGGAAGAGGGTGCCGAGGTCGTGCCCATCTGCGCCGCCATCGAAGAAGAGCTCTCTCAGCTCGAAGACGCCGATCGCGACGAGTTCCTTAAGGATCTCGGCCTCGAAGAGCCGGGCCTCAACCGCGTCATCCGCGCAGGCTACACGCTGCTCGGCCTGCAGACGTATTTCACCGCCGGCGAAAAGGAAGTCCGTGCCTGGCAGGTCCGCGCCGGTTCCACCGCGCCGCAGGCGGCCGGCGTCATCCATACTGATTTCGAGCGTGGTTTCATTCGCGCCGAAACGGTGGGCTACGACGACTTCATCAAGTTCAACGGCGAGCAGGGTGCGAAGGAAGCCGGGCGTCTTCGTCTCGAGGGTAAGGAATACCTGGTGAAGGAAGGCGACATTCTGCACTTCCGCTTCAACGTCTGATTCCGGCTGTTCATCGGTGATAACGAGAGGCCTCGCTCACGCGAGGCCTTTTTTTCGCGCCGCGCAATTCAATCGCTTGCAATTCAATATCCACAACCCTACATTCAGGGCATGAGCAGGAAATCCCTTCCGGAAGGCGTCGAAGCCCCGCGTACCCTCGACGGGCAGCTGTGCTTTTCGCTGTATTCCGCGAACCTCGCGATGGGGAAGCTCTACCGCCAGCTACTGGCAAAGCTGGACCTTACCTACCCGCAATACCTCGTCATGCTCGTGCTGTGGGAGCGCGACGGCATCACCGTGTCGGAACTGGGCGACCGGCTGTTTCTCGACTCGGCCACGCTTACCCCGCTGCTGAAGCGATTGCAGGCAGCGGGCCACGTGGTGCGCACGCGCGGTACGCGCGATGAGCGGCAGGTCCTCGTCACGCTCACCGACGAAGGCAGGGCGTTGCGCGAGAAAACCGGGCATGTTCCCGTCGACGTGTTCTGCGCGACCGGTTGCGAGATCGATGAGCTCGTCGGTCTGAAGGCGCAGCTGGAAACGCTGCGCGCGAGCCTGATCGATACCGCGAAGAGCGGCTAACGGACCTCAGCCGGTGATCTGCCGCTGCATGTGATCCAGGTACTGATCCAGTTCGGCCACGCTGGCGAATACTTCCGCCACCGGCACCGCTTTCACGATCTCGAAAACCTTCTTCACCTGCGGCTGTGGGTTCAGCAGCAACGTGCGGCCGGCACGATCCTGCATCTGTTTGCGTAGCTGCGCGAGGCTGCGCAGGCCGGCGCTGCTGATGTAATCGAGCGCGGACAGATCGATGATCAGCGTGCCCCCGTTGTCCACGAGCGGGGTGATATCGCGCAGTGCGTCGTCGAATTCGCCGAAGGTCGCCGCATCGAGGCGGCCTTCCAGCCACACGGTGCTGCGGTCGGTGGTCGGGGATTCACTGCGAACGATCAGGGTCATGGGGCAGGCTCGTCGGACAGGGATGGATCGAAGCGGATGACGACACGGTTGCCGTGTTCGTCGCGTGCATAGTGGAAATCGCTGGCGATGCTGCGTGCAAGATGCAAGCCGAGTCCGCCGATGTCGCGCAGGGCGATATCGCCAGGGAGTTCCGGCGGTTCCGGTTCCAGCGGATCGAAGGGCATGGCATCGTCGCGCAGCTCGAGTCGGACCATGTCGTTGCCGATGTCCAGCTGAATCTCGATGCTGCCGTCGCGCCCGTCGGGATAGCCATGACGGACCGTATTCACCAGCAGCTCTTCGAGCACGAGGCGGACGTCCGTGCGACAGGCGGGATCGACGTCGCCGCGTTCGAGCGCGCTCCCGGCGCGGTCGAGGGCAAGAAACACGTCCTCGAGACGATTAGGAATGCGCAACCGCATCGAGGCGGACTCCTTTCACCCCGGCGTCGTGCCAGGTCAGCGCGAGCAGTGCGATGTCGTCGTAAGCGGGGGCGCCCTCGACATAAGCGTCGACGTCGTTCAGAACGCCGGTGACGAGCGCCTCCGGTGTCGCGCCTTCGCCGATGCGCGAGACGCTGTCGAGCAAGGCATCCGCGCCATAAAGGCGCTGATTGCCTGCGTGCGCTTCGCTGACGCCATCGGTGTACATGATTACGGTGTCGCCCCCCAGCAGTGTCATCACCCGCACAGGGTAGCGCGCTTCGCGATCGAGGCCGAGGGCGGGGCCGGTTTCGACGTCGACGAGGATGGCGCTTCCGCCGGCGTGCAGTACGGGCTGTTCGTGCCCGGCGCTGGCCATGCTGAGCATCCCGGTTTCGGTCTCCACGACACCGCATAGCAGGGTGACGAACATGCAGGTGTCGTTGCCCTTGCACAGCTCACGGTTGAGCGCGGCGAGGATGTCGCTCGGCGACCGTGCGTGCGTGGCGATGGTGCGCGCGAGAGTGATCGTCCGCGCCATGAACAGGGCGGCCGGCACGCCCTTGTCGGAGACGTCGCCGACCATGACGCAGACGTGCTTCGCGCCGAGCGCGAAATACGTGTACAGATCGCCGCCCACCGCACTGGCCGGGCGCAGCGCGGCAAACAGCTCGATACGACCGTCCGCGGCGAGCCAGCGCGGTTCCGGGATGAGGGCAAGCTGGATCTGGCGGGCGATCTCCAGCTCGCTGGCGATACGCTCCTGCTCACGGGCGGTGCGCTTCGCGGTATCGATATGGCCCGCGAGCTGATGCCGCATATGGTCGAAGGCCCGGGTGAGGCGACCTACCTCGTCGTTCCGCCGGACGTCGGGCAGGGCGAAATCCAGGTCGCCTCGCGCCACGTTTTCCGCGCGCTCGGCCAGGACGCCCAACGGGGCCATGAGGCGGCGTGTCACGATCAGTGCGATGAGCGACACCCCGGCGAGCGCCAGCAGTCCCAGCAGGATGTCCACCATGTAGGTGCGCCGGAGGTCGGCCAGCACGGCGCGCTCAGGCATGCTCAGTCCGAAGATCCAGCCGGTCCCACGAATCGGTACGTAGTAGACCCAGACGGGCTCGCTCACGCGCGCGCCCATCTCGGGCGTCAGGCGTACCGGGTTCTTTCCCGTCGCCATGGCCTCCCTCAGAGGGCGGCTGGCCCGGCTGCCGATGTACGACGTCCAGTCATGCGCGAGGAAGATGCCGTCGCTGTCGGCCACGAACGCGGAAGCGTGTTCAGGCTTGCCGAGCTGGCTGAGGAGTCGCTGGAGCCAGTCGAGGCTGATGGTGGCGTCGGCGACGCCGATGACCGGGATGCGGCTCGTGCCCGGTATCGCGACCGAATAGCCCACGAGGGTCTCGGGCCGACCGGCCATCCGGAATGGCGCTTGCCAACAGCCGCTGTCGCAGTTCAGGCCTTGCACGAACCAGTCGGAACTCCAGTACGGCTCCGGATCCGTTCTACGGCTGCTGGCGATGAGCGAGCCACCGGGACCGCGACGTACTACCGGGGCGTCCTGATCGCGTACCGCCGAGCTGTCCCGCGGTACGAAGGCGGCGCTGATGTCGACGATCTCCGGGTTCGCGGCGAGCGTGTCGCGAATGAGGGCGGGGGCCTGGTCCCGACGGTCGTGAAGGAGGGCGGCGAGGGTGCGTCCGATGGTGGCGACCCCGTCGATGCGTCCCTGGATGCGGACGGCGGCGGACTGGACGACGGCGGCCGCTTCGCGCTGGGTCTGGGCCAGCGTCTGCTCACGGGTGTGGGATAGCAGCAGTCCGCCGGTCACGATCATGATGATCGCCGACCCCAAAAGCATTGCCAGGGCGAGTCGCGAGGCGACGCTGCGAAGGACCATGGGGCGCTCCCGGGGACGATGGCTTCGAATCTATGCCGCACGGGGCGGTCCGACAAGCCGCCCAGCAGCCATAATGTGACTTTCCCCAGCAAGGTAGCGGCATGTCCGGCACCCAGCGAGAAGTCGAATTCCGTTTCCTCGCCCAACCGACCGATGTGAACTTCGGCGGCAAGGTCCACGGCGGCATGGTCATGAAGTGGCTCGATCAGGCAGGGTACGCCTGTGCGGTGGGCTGGAGTGGCGCCTATTGCGTGACCGTTTCGGTCAGTGGCATCCAGTTCCTTGCACCGATTCTCATCGGCGACCTCGTGACCGTCCGTGCCCGTCTGATCCATACCGGCACATCGAGCATGCACCTCGCGGTCGACGTCCTCGCACGGGACCTCCGTAGCGGCGAACAGCGTCTGGCCACCAGTTGCGTGATGGTCTTCGTGGCCATGGACAAGGCGGACGGCGGCAAGCCGACCCCGGTTCCGCCCTGGAAGCCGGTGGAAGAAAGGGATCTGCGCCTGCAGGAGTACGCCCTCAAGCTGATGGAAATGTCGCGTGCGATGGAGCCACTGGTGCTCGCCACGCGGGAGGCCTGACAAAACGCTTCCCAAGGGCGACCCGCCTCGTTACACTGCGCGGCTCGCTCACCGACAACCCGTATCGGTGGGCTGTCCGGGCGTCGGTAAACGGTCAAGGCATGTGTATTTTACGTGCGGAAGTTATTGACAGTTTCCGGGGCGCTCGCGACAATAGGCGTTCTATGTTGGAGGAATACCCAAGCGGCCAACGGGGGCAGACTGTAAATCTGCTGGCTTACGCCTTCGGTGGTTCGAATCCACCTTCCTCCACCAAACGAGTTCCGCGCAGTGCGGGAGTAGTTCAATGGTAGAACTTCAGCCTTCCAAGCTGATTGTGCGGGTTCGATTCCCGTCTCCCGCTCCATTGATCTTACGCGCGCTGCGTTTCGTGCTCATGTAGCTCAGTCGGTAGAGCACTTCCTTGGTAAGGAAGAGGTCGCTGGTTCGATTCCAGTCATGAGCACCATCTTCGTCGCCCGCGGCGGTTCCTTTTTTACTATCTCATTGGCTCCAGCGGAGTTTAGCGCTCATGGCAAAGGGTAAGTTCGAACGTAAGAAGCCGCACGTCAACGTCGGCACCATCGGTCACGTCGATCACGGCAAGACCACGCTCACGGCTGCCCTGACCAAGATCGGCGCCGAGCGTTTCGGTGGCGAGTTCAAGGACTACGGTTCGATCGATGCGGCGCCGGAAGAGAAGGCACGCGGCATCACGATCTCGACCGCGCACGTGGAATACGAGTCGCCGAACCGTCACTACGGTCACGTCGACTGCCCGGGCCACGCTGACTATGTGAAGAACATGATCACGGGTGCGGCGCAGATGGACGGCGCGATCCTGGTGTGCTCGGCCGCTGACGGCCCGATGCCGCAGACCCGCGAGCACATCCTGCTCTCGCGTCAGGTCGGCGTGCCGTACATCGTCGTGTTCCTGAACAAGGCCGACATGGTCGACGACGCCGAGCTGCTCGAGTTGGTCGAGATGGAAGTTCGCGAACTGCTGTCGAAGTACGAGTTCCCGGGCGACGACACCCCGATCGTTCACGGTTCGGCCCGCCTCGCGCTGGACGGCGACCAGTCGGAAATCGGCGTGCCGTCGATCATCAAGCTGGTCGATGCGCTGGACAGCTGGATTCCGGAGCCGGAGCGCGTGATCGACAAGCCGTTCCTGCTGCCGGTCGAAGACGTGTTCTCGATCTCGGGTCGCGGCACGGTGCTGACCGGTCGCGTCGAGCGCGGCATCGTGAAGGTGGGTGACCCGGCCGAAGTGGTCGGTCTGAAGGACACCCAGCAGACGACGGTCACGGGCGTGGAAATGTTCCGCAAGCTGCTGGACCAGGGTCAGGCCGGTGACAACGTCGGCGTGCTGGTTCGCGGCCTGAAGCGTGAAGACGTCGAGCGCGGCCAGGTGCTGGCTGCTCCGAAGTCGGTCACGCCGCACACCGAGTTCGAGGGTGAGGTGTACATCCTGTCGAAGGACGAGGGTGGCCGTCACACGCCTTTCTTCAGCAACTATCGTCCGCAGTTCTACTTCCGTACCACGGACGTGACCGGTTCGATCAAGCTGCCGGAAGGTGTCGAGATGGTGATGCCGGGCGACAACGTGAAGATCTCGGTGACCCTGGGCTTCCCGATCGCCATGGACGAAGGTCTGCGCTTCGCGATCCGCGAAGGCGGTCGTACCGTCGGCGCCGGCGTCGTCGCCAAGATCAACAAGTAAGATAAGTGATGCCGGCCCCTCGGGGTCGGCACCCGGTCGCGGGGCGGGTCGGTCTTTGACTGCCCGCCCCGCGGTTCAACGGTTTCATTTGTACGCCAGTAGCTCAATTGGCAGAGCAGCGGTCTCCAAAACCGCAGGTTGGGGGTTCGAGTCCCTCCTGGCGTGCCACTTTTCGAGGAACGACGGCGGTTGACGCCGGGCGCAAGCAGGCGGTTTCGCTCGCTACGTCCGTCAGGCACCAGGCCAAGCGCGCATGAACACCAAGGCAGAACAAGCCAAGAGTATGGGCCCGGCCGATTTCGGCAAGCTGGCGCTCGCGCTGGTGGTGCTCGTCGCCGGCATCGTCGGTTTCTACTATTTCAGCGATAACCCGAGCGTGCCGTCCTTCGCGCGCGTCGTCGGCGTTATCGCCGCGGTCGTCGCCGCCATGGCGATTGGTGCCTTTACGGTGCCCGGCCGCAAGCTGCGTGGTTTCATCTCCGAATCGCAGTTCGAGTTGCGCAAGGTCGTCTGGCCGTCGCGTGACGAAACGTTGAAGACCACCGGCATCATCATCGTGGTCGTCATCATTCTCTCGCTGCTGATGGGGCTGATCGACTGGTTGCTTAAAACCATCGTGCTCGATTGGCTGCTTAAGCTCGGACATTGAGGTAAGGCATGAGCAAGCGCTGGTACGTGGTTCACGCCTATTCGGGTTTCGAACAGCAGGTTCGCAAGGCCCTGACCGAACGCGTCGTGCGCGAAGGTATGGAAGAGAAGTTCGGTGAGATCCTGGTCCCGACCGAGGAAGTCATCGAGATGCGCGGCGGCCAGAAGCGTCGCAGCGAGCGCAAGTTCTTCCCGGGTTATGTTCTGGTCCAGATCGAAACCGATACGAGCGGCAAGGTGCCGCGCATCGACGACGAATGCTGGCATCTGGTCAAGGAAACCCCGAAGGTCATGGGTTTCATCGGCGGCACCGCCGATCGTCCGCACCCGATCCGCGATACCGAGGCTGACGCTATCCTCAGCCGCGTGCGCGAGGGTGTCGAAAAGCCCCGTCCGAAGGTTCTCTTCGAGCCGGGCGAGATGGTTCGCGTCACCGAAGGTCCGTTCAACGACTTCAATGGCGTCGTCGAAGAAGTCAACTACGAAAAGAGCCGCCTGCGCGTCGCGGTGCTCATTTTCGGTCGTTCTACCCCGGTCGAGCTCGAGTTCGGCCAGGTGGAGAAGGCCTAAGGGCCTCCTGGCGGGATCGCTCCCGCCCATTCGGCATCGGGTTGCTTAGCCCGGGTCGGACGCCTATAATGCCCGGTCCACGCTGGAGCCTTGCGCTTCGGCGTGTCCGCGTTTCAGGGGTTCGCAGGTGCGGATCCCCTCACCACCACGGAAGGTCAACAGCGAGGAGCCGCAAGGCGTCAGCACTCGCGAGGAAAGTTAAATGGCAAAGAAAGTCATTGGTTACATCAAGTTGCAGGTCAAGGCCGGTCAGGCTAACCCGTCGCCGCCGGTCGGTCCGGCCCTCGGTCAGCGCGGCCTGAACATCATGGAGTTCTGCAAGGCGTTCAATGCCGCCACGCAGAAGCTCGAGCCGGGTCTTCCGATCCCGGTCGTGATCACGGCCTACTCGGACCGTACCTTCACCTTCATCACGAAGACCCCGCCGGCCTCGATCCTTCTCAAGAAGATCACGGGCGTGGCCAAGGGCTCGCAGAAGCCGAACACCGACAAGGTCGGTAAGGTCACCCGCGCCCAGCTCGAGGAAATCGCGAAGCAGAAGGAGCCGGATCTCACGGCTGCTGATCTCGAAGCCGCCGTGCGTACGATCGCCGGCAGCGCGCGTTCCATGGGTCTGGTGGTGGAGGGTTAAGTCATGGCAAAGCTCACTAAGCGTATGAAGGCCGCATCGGCCGCTGTCCAGCCCGGCAAGACCTATGGTCTCGACGAAGCGCTGAAGATCGTCAAGGACAACGCCAAGGCCAAGTTCGGCGAGTCGGTCGACGTCTCGGTCCGTCTCGGCATCGACGCGAAGAAGTCCGACCAGGGCGTTCGCGGTTCCTCGCTGCTGCCGCACGGCACCGGCAAGACCGTTCGCGTGGCCGTGTTCGTGCCGCCGGGTGAGAAGGCTGACGCCGCTCTCGCCGCCGGCGCCGACGCTGTCGGTATGGACGACCTCGCCGAGAAGATGGCCGCTGGCGATCTGAACTACGGCCGCGTCATTGCTACGCCGGACGCGATGCGCGTTGTCGGTAAGCTCGGTCAGGTCCTCGGTCCCCGTGGCCTGATGCCGAACCCGAAGGACGGCTCGGTCACCGCCGACGTCGCCACGGCCGTCAAGAACGCCAAGGCCGGCCAGGTCAAGTTCCGTAACGACAAGGGTGGCATCATCCACGCCACCATCGGCAAGGCGAGCTTCGAAGCCGCCCAGCTGGCCGACAACCTGAATGCCCTGATCGCCGACCTGCTGAAGGCCAAGCCTTCCGCAGCCAAGGGTCAGTACATCCAGAAGGTCGCGCTGTCGAGCACCATGGGCGTGGGCGTGCCGGTCGATACCTCGACCGTGAACACCTCGGCCAAGTAATCCGTTTTACGGCCCCCGCCGGTTCGCCGGCGGGGGAACGTTTTTGAGGGCAGCCGGGGACGCAAGTCCACGGTAGCCGTCAAAGACCGTAGGCGCGTTCAGCGCGCGACGGCGACGAGCAGGGAGCTCGTGTTGGCATGGAAACGCCGTCGTCGTTAGCGGGTTCGCTTAATCGGATACCTCGCGGTGTCCGGCCTGCGTAGATGGTGTAGCCCCTTCCGTATTCGTTTCGAATGGGGAAAGGCCACCACCCGGGACACGTCGTGTCCCCGACGTCAGGACGATGTCGCCCAGGACCGCAAACGGCAGGAGTCGTGAGCGGAGTTCAATTGGAGGAGTGCAATGGCTCTCAATCTGTCCCAGAAGCAAGAAGTAGTCGCAGAGCTGGCAGAAATCGCCGCTAAGGCTCACTCCTTGGTCGCTGTCGAGTACGCAGGCACCACGGTCTCTCAGATGACCGCGATGCGTAAGAAGGCACGCGAGTCGGGCGTTTTCTTGAAAGTTGTCAAGAACACGCTTGCCGCCCGCGCTGTCGCCGGAACCGAGTTCGAGGTCGTCCAGGACGCTCTCGTCGGTCCGCTGCTTTATGCGTTCTCGCTCGAAGAACCCGGCGCTGCCGGGCGCGTGATCAAGGAATTCGCAAAGTCTAACGACAAGCTCATCCCGAAGGTCGTTTCGGTGGAAGGCAAGCTGCTTCCCCCGGCGCACGTCGACGTTCTCGCGTCGCTGCCGACCCGCCAGGAAGCGCTTGCCATGCTGGCCCGCGTCCTGTCCGAACCGGCTGCGATGTTCGCACGCGCCGTCAAGGCAGTGGCCGATCAGCAGGGTGGTGGCGAAGTCGCCGCCGACGCCCCGACCGAAGCCGAACCCGCCTAAGTTCGCCGACTTTTCTCATCGAAACCATTTAAAGGTAAGAAACAATGTCCACCCTGACCACCGAACAGATCGTCGAAGCCATCAAGGCCAAGTCCCTGATGGAAATCATGGAACTGGTTAAGTCGATCGAAGACACCTTTGGCGTCTCGGCTGCCGCTCCGGTTGCCGCCGCTGGCCCGGCCGCTGCCGGCCCGGCCGCTGAAGAGCAGACCGAGTTCGACGTGATCCTCAAGTCCGCTGGCGACAAGAAGGTCGACGTCATCAAGGCTGTCCGCGCCATCACCGGCCTCGGCCTGAAGGAAGCGAAGGACCTGACCGAAGCCGGTGGCGTCGTGAAGGAAGCCGCTTCGAAGGACGACGCTGCCAAGTTCAAGAAGGATCTGGAAGCTGCCGGCGCCACGGTCGAACTCAAGTAATCGGCGCCTTGCGCGCCAGTAGTTCGACATAGCGTCAAGTGAGCCTGGGGGCGTAAGCCCCCGGGCTTTGGCCGTTCAGCGGCCCGTTCGAAGCGTCACGCGTCATGTTCCACGCTGTCCCTGTCGGAAATGGGACATCGGGAGTCGAGGGCAGCGATGCCCTGCGGTACGAATCTCGATCTCCGATTTTCGATCCATCCGATTTTTGATTGACCCATTACTGAGTCGAGGCGGTACCTACCATGACCTACTCGTTTACCGAGAAGAAGCGCATCCGTAAGGACTTCGGCAAGCGCCCGCCCGTGCTGGGCGTGCCCAACCTGCTGACCATCCAGACTGACTCGTACAAGGAATTCCTGCAGGAGCAGCTGAGCTCCAAGCAGCGCGAAGAGAAGGGCCTCCACGCCGCCCTGAAGTCGGTGTTCCCGATTTCCAGCTATTCCGGCAATGCCGCGCTCGAGTACGTCGACTACAGGCTCGGCGAACCCGCGTTTGATGAACGTGAATGCCGCAACCGTGGCATGACGTTCGGTGCGCCGCTGCGCACGACGGTCCGCCTGGTGATCTACGACAAGGACAGCCCGGCTTCCAAGAAGGCCGTGAAGTACGTCAAGGAGCAGGAGGTCTACATGGGCGAGATCCCGCTCATGACCGACACCGGCACCTTCATCATCAACGGCACCGAGCGCGTCATCGTCTCGCAGCTGCATCGTTCGCCGGGCGTGTTCTTCGATCACGACCGCGGCAAGACGCACAGCTCGGGCAAGCTGCTGTTCTCGGCTCGCGTCATTCCTTACCGTGGCTCGTGGCTCGACTTCGAGTTCGACCCGAAGGACGCGCTGTTCACCCGTATCGATCGTCGCCGCAAGCTGCCGGTGACGGTGCTCCTGCGCGCGCTCGGTTACGGCAACGAAGAGATGCTCGACATCTTCTTCGAGCACAACGTGTTCCACCTGGGCAAGAAGGGCGGCGTCACGCTCGATCTCGTCGCCGAGCGCCTGCGCGGTGAGACCCTCTCGTTCGACCTGCTGGTCGACGGCAAGGTGCTGGTCGAGGCCGGCAAGCGCATCACCGCGCGCCACGTCCGTCAGCTGGCCAGCGAGAAGATCACCACGCTCGAAGTGCCGGACGACTACCCGGTCGGCCGTATCGTCGCGATCGACATGATCGACAAGGACACGGGCGAGATCATCGCCGCGGCCAACGACGAGCTCACCCTCGAGCACCTCGAGAAGTTCCGCAAGGGCGGTATCGAAACCGTGCCGACGCTGTACGTCAACGATCTCGATCGTGGTGCGTACATCTCGAACACGCTGCGCATCGACAACACGCGCACGCAGCTCGAGGCCCTGGTCGAAATCTACCGGATGATGCGTCCGGGCGAGCCGCCGACCAAGGATGCCGCGCAGAACCTGTTCTTCAATCTGTTCTTCACCTTCGACCGTTACGACCTTTCGGGCGTCGGCCGCATGAAGTTCAATCGCCGTGTCGGCCGCAAGGACGTCATCGGTCCGGGCGTGCTCTACGATCACAAGTACTTCTCCGAGCGCAAGGAAGAAGAGTCGCAGCGTCTGGTCGCCGAGCAGGGCGAGACCTCCGACATCCTCGACGTCCTGCGCGTCCTGATCGACATTCGCAACGGCACCGGCACGGTCGACGATATCGACCATCTCGGTAACCGTCGCGTGCGTTCGGTCGGCGAAATGGCGGAAAACACCTTCCGCATCGGTCTCGTCCGTGTCGAGCGCGCGGTTCGCGAGCGTCTGTCGCTGGCTGAATCCGAAGGCCTGACTCCGCAGGAACTGATCAACGCCAAGCCGGTCGCGGCGGCGGTGAAGGAGTTCTTCGGTTCGTCGCAGCTCTCGCAGTTCATGGATCAGAACAACCCGCTGTCCGAAGTGACCCACAAGCGCCGCGTGTCGGCGCTCGGACCAGGCGGCCTGACCCGTGAGCGCGCCGGCTTCGAAGTCCGCGACGTTCACCCGACCCATTACGGCCGTGTCTGCACCATCGAAACGCCGGAAGGTCCGAACATCGGCCTGATCAACTCGCTGGCCGTGTATGCCCGCACCAACGCTTACGGCTTCCTCGAGACGCCGTACCGCAAGGTCGAGAACGGCAAGGTCACCGACAAGGTCGATTACCTCTCCGCCATCGAAGAGGGCGACCACGTCATCGCGCAGGCGAACTCGCCGCTGTCGAAGGAAGGCAAGTTCCTCGAAGACTTCGTCTCCTGCCGCTTCCGCGGTGAGTCGGAGCTGCGTCCGTCGGCCGAGATCAACTACATGGACGTTTCGCCCATGCAGACGGTGTCGGTCGCGGCGGCACTCGTGCCGTTCCTCGAGCACGATGACGCGAACCGCGCTCTGATGGGCGCCAACATGCAGCGCCAGGCCGTTCCGACCCTGCGCAGCCAGAAGCCGCTCGTCGGCACGGGTATCGAGCGCGCCGTGGCGCGTGACTCGGGCGTTACCGTGTCCGCCAAGCGCGGCGGTGTCATCGATCAGGTCGATGCCGCCCGTATCGTCGTGCGCGTCAACGAAGCGGAAGTGGACGAGAACGACGCCGGCGTCGATATCTATACGCTGACCAAGTACACCCGCTCCAACCAGAACACCAACCTCAATCAGCGTCCGCTGGTGAACGTCGGTGACATCGTGGCGGTGGGCGACACCCTGGCGGACGGTTCCTCGACCGACCTCGGTGAGCTCGCGCTCGGCCAGAACATGCTCGTCGCGTTCATGCCGTGGAACGGCTACAACTTCGAAGACTCGATCCTCATCTCCGAGCGCGTGGTCCAGGAAGATCGTTACACCTCGATCCACATCGAGGAAATGACCTGCATCGCCCGTGACACCAAGCTGGGTGCCGAGGAAATCACCGCCGACATCCCGAACGTGGGTGAGCAGGCGCTGGCTCGTCTGGACGAATCCGGCATCGTGTACATCGGTGCGGAAGTGAAGGCGGGCGACATCCTCGTCGGCAAGGTCACGCCCAAGGGCGAGAGCCAGCTGACGCCGGAAGAGAAGCTCCTCCGCGCCATCTTCGGCGAGAAGGCGTCGGACGTTAAGGACAGCTCGCTGCGCGTGCCCCCGGGCATGGACGGCAATGTCATCGACGTGCAGGTCTTCACCCGCGACGGTATCGAGAAGGACAAGCGCGCCAAGCAGATCGAAGAGACCGAACTGAAGCGGATCCGCAAGGATCTGGACGATCAGTTCCGCATCCTCGAAGGCGCCATCTACGCACGTATGCGTGCGCAGCTCGTCGGCAAGTCCGCGATGAGCGGTCCGGGCGGTCTCAAGCGCGGCACCGTCATCGACGACGCCTACCTCGATACGCTGAAGAAAGACGACTGGTTCAAGATCAACGTCAAGGAAGAGGAAGTCTCGGAGTTCCTCGAGCGCGCGGCCGACCAGGTCAAGCGTCACCGCGAGGCCTTCGACAAGCGCTTCAAGGAGAAGCAGGGCAAGATCACCCAGGGCGACGACCTCGCTCCGGGCGTGCTCAAGATGGTCAAGGTGTACCTCGCCGTTAAGCGCCGCATCCAGCCGGGCGACAAGATGGCAGGCCGCCACGGCAACAAGGGTGTCGTGTCGATGATCGTTCCGGTCGAAGACATGCCGTTCTCCGCCGACGGCCGTCCGGTCGACATCTGCCTGAACCCGCTGGGCGTGCCTTCGCGTATGAACATCGGTCAGATTCTCGAGGTCCATCTGGGCTGGGCCGCCAAGGGCCTGGGCCACAAGATCTCGGCCATGATCGAAGCCAACGAGAAGCCGGCGAAGCTGCGCGAGTTCCTCGACGAGGTCTACAACCACGGCAATGCCGGTGCGGAAGGTGCGGTGCGCCACGTCGACCTCAAGTCGATGACGGACGCCGAGATCATCCAGCTCGCCGACAACCTGCGCGACGGCGTCCCGATGGCCACCCCGGTCTTCGACGGCGCGGAAGAAACCGAGATCAAGCACATGCTGAAGCTCGCCGGCCTGCCGGAATCCGGTCAGACGGTGCTCTTCGACGGTCGTACCGGCGAGGCATTCGATCGCCCGGTCACCGTGGGCTACATGCACATGCTGAAGCTGAACCACCTCGTCGACGACAAGATGCACGCGCGTTCGACGGGCCCGTACTCGCTCGTTACCCAGCAGCCGCTGGGCGGCAAGGCGCAGTTCGGTGGCCAGCGCTTCGGCGAAATGGAAGTCTGGGCGCTCGAGGCCTACGGCGCCGCGTACACCCTGCAGGAAATGCTGACCGTGAAGTCGGATGACGTGCAGGGCCGCAACCAGATGTACAAGAACATTGTCGACGGCAACCACGAGATGTCCGCGGGTATGCCGGAATCCTTCAACGTGCTCGTGAAGGAAATCCGTTCGCTCGCTATCGATATCGAGCTGGAAGAGATCAAGTGATCGTCGCGGCTACCGGAGATTACGCATGAAAGACCTGCTCAATCTGTTCAACCAGCAGCGACAGACGCTGGACTTCGACGCGATCAAGATCGCTCTGGCTTCGCCGGAGCTGATCCGTTCGTGGTCGTACGGCGAAGTGAAGAAGCCGGAAACCATCAACTACCGCACGTTCAAGCCTGAGCGTGACGGTCTGTTCTGCGCCGCCATCTTCGGTCCGATCAAGGACTACGAGTGCCTGTGCGGCAAGTACAAGCGCATGAAACACCGCGGCGTGGTCTGCGAAAAGTGCGGTACCGAGGTCACCCTGGCCAAGGTCCGTCGCGAGCGCATGGGCCACATCGAGCTGGCCAGCCCGACCGCGCACATCTGGTTCCTGAAGTCGCTGCCGTCGCGCATCGGCCTCATGCTGGACATGACGCTGCGTGACATCGAGCGCATCCTGTACTTCGAAGCCTTCGTGGTTATCGATCCAGGCCTGACCGCGCTCGAGCGCGGCCAGCTGCTCAGCGAAGACCAGTACCTGGAAGCGACCGAAGAGCACGGCGACGAGTTCGATGCCCGCATGGGTGCCGAGGCCGTCTACGAGCTGCTCAAGAGCCTCGACCTGCCGGGCGAAGTCATTCGCCTCAAGGAAGAGATCTCTTCGACCAATTCCGAGACCAAGCTCAAGCGCCTCACCAAGCGCGTGAAGCTGATCGAGGCGTTCCTTGAGTCGGGCAACAAGCCGGAATGGATGGTCATGACCGTCCTGCCGGTGCTGCCGCCCGATCTGCGTCCGCTCGTCCCGCTGGACGGCGGTCGTTTCGCCACCTCCGATCTGAACGACCTCTACCGTCGTGTGATCAACCGCAACAACCGCCTCAAGCGTCTGCTCGAACTCGCCGCGCCGGACATCATCGTCCGCAACGAGAAGCGCATGCTGCAGGAGTCGGTCGATGCGCTGCTCGATAACGGCCGTCGCGGTCGTGCCATTACCGGCACGAACAAGCGCGCGCTGAAGTCGCTCGCCGACATGATCAAGGGCAAGCAGGGTCGCTTCCGTCAGAACCTGCTCGGCAAGCGCGTCGACTACTCGGGCCGTTCGGTCATCGTGGTCGGCCCGACGCTGCGTCTGCATCAGTGCGGTCTGCCGAAGAAGATGGCGCTCGAGCTGTTCAAGCCCTTCATCTTCGCCAAGCTGCAGGCTCGTGGCGAAGCCACGACGATCAAGGCCGCGAAGAAGCTCGTCGAGCGCGAAGAGGCACAGGTCTGGGACATCCTGGAAGACGTGATCCGCGAACATCCGGTCATGCTCAACCGCGCCCCGACCCTGCATCGTCTGGGCATCCAGGCGTTCGAGCCGGTCCTCATCGAAGGCAAGGCGATCCAGCTGCATCCGCTCGTCTGCACGGCGTTCAACGCCGACTTCGACGGTGATCAGATGGCCGTCCACGTGCCGCTGTCGATCGAGGCACAGCTCGAAGCGCGCGCCCTGATGATGTCGTCGAACAACATCCTGTCGCCCGCCAACGGCGAGCCGATCATCGTGCCGTCGCAGGACGTCGTGCTCGGTCTGTACTACATGACGCGCGAGCTGATCAACGCGAAGGGCGCCGGCATGGTGTTCGCGAACGTCGGCGAAGTGCGTCGTGCGTACGACAACCGCGCCGTCGAGCTGCACGCCAAGGTCAAGGTCCGCGTTCATATCACCGAGCAGGACTCGGAGGGTGCGACGTCGTCGCGTACCGCCATCGTCGACACGACGGTGGGCCGTGCGCTGCTCATGGAGATCATCCCGGACGGCCTCCCGTTCGCGCTGGTCAACACCGAGCTGACCAAGAAGAACATCTCGCGCCTGATCAACCAGAGCTACCGTCTGCTCGGTCTGAAGGAATCGGTCGTGTTCGCCGACAAGCTGATGTACACCGGCTTCCGTTTCGCGACGCGCGCCGGTATCTCCATCGGCATCGACGACATGAAGATCCCGGCTGAGAAGAAGGGCATCCTCGAGGAAGCCGAGAAGGAAGTCGTCGAGATCCAGGAGCAGTACCAGTCGGGTCTCGTGACCGCCGGCGAGCGTTACAACAAGGTCGTCGACATCTGGTCCCGCACCAACGAACTCGTCGCCAAGGCGATGATCGACGGTATCGGTACCGAGAAGGTCCAGGACCCGGAAGGCAAGACGGTCAACCAGAAGTCGATGAACTCGCTGTACATCATGGCGGACTCCGGTGCGCGTGGTAGTGCGGCGCAGATTCGTCAGCTGGCGGGTATGCGTGGCCTGATGGCCCGTCCGGATGGCTCGATCATCGAGACGCCCATCAAGGCGAACTTCCGCGAAGGCCTGAACGTCCTGCAGTACTTCAACTCGACCCACGGTGCTCGTAAGGGCCTCGCGGATACCGCGCTGAAGACCGCCAACTCCGGTTACCTGACCCGTCGTCTCGTCGACGTGGCGCAGGACGTCGTCATCACCGAGCACGATTGCGGCACGGAAGACGGCGTCATGATGTCCCCGATCGTCGAAGGCGGTGACGTGGTCGAGCCGTTGCGCGAGCGCGTGCTGGGTCGCGTGGTGGTCGAGGACGTCTACGCCCCCGGCGACGACGACCAGGCCATCGTGACCCGCGACACGCTGCTCGACGAGTACCTGGTCGACAAGCTCGACAAGGCCTCGGTGCAGCTGATCAAGGTCCGTTCGCCGATCACCTGCCGTGCGAGCCACGGTGTCTGCGCACTCTGCTACGGCCGCGATCTGGCCCGTGGTCACCTGGTCAACATGGGCGAGGCCGTGGGTGTGGTCGCCGCTCAGTCCATCGGTGAACCGGGTACCCAGCTGACGATGCGTACGTTCCACATCGGTGGTGCGGCGTCTCGTGCGGCAGCGGTCGATAACGTCACGGTTCGTACCACCGGCGCGCTGAAGTTCAACAACCTGAAGTCGGTCGAGCACAATCAGGGTCACCTGGTCGCCGTCTCGCGTTCGGGCGAAGTGAGCGTCATCGATGCCAACGGCCGCGAGCGTGAGCGCTACAAGGTGCCTTACGGTGCGACGATTTCGGTGAAGGACGGCGACCCGGTCAAGTCCGGTCAGACCGTCGCCAACTGGGATCCGCACACCCACCCGATCGTTACGGAAGTGGCGGGCGTGGTGCGCTTCATCGACTTCATCGACGGCATCACCGTGCAGTCGCAGACCGATGAACTCACCGGCCTCGAGTCGGCGGTGGTCACCGATCCGAAGCGTCGCGGTACGCAGGCCAAGGATCTGCGCCCGATCGTTCGCCTGGAAGACAGCAAGGGCCGCGAGCTCAAGCTGCCGGGTACGGACATCGCGGCTCAGTACTTCCTGCCGGCCGGCGCGATCGTGTCGATCCAGAACGGTACCGAAGTGGGCGTGGGCGACGTTGTCGCTCGTATCCCGCAGGAGACCTCGAAGACCCGCGACATCACCGGTGGTCTGCCGCGCGTTGCCGATCTGTTCGAAGCCCGTAAGCCGAAGGAACCGGCGATCCTCGCGGAGCGCTCGGGTATCGTCAGCTTCGGCAAGGACACCAAGGGCAAGCAGCGCCTGATCATCAAGGACGTGGACGGCAACGAGCACGAAGAGCTGATTCCGAAGTGGCGTCAGGTCATCGTCTTCGAAGGCGAGCACGTGGAGAAGGGCGAAACCGTCGTCGACGGCGAGCCGAATCCGCACGACATCCTGCGCCTGCTGGGTGTGGAGCCGCTGGCTTCGTACCTGGTCAAGGAAATTCAGGACGTCTATCGCCTGCAGGGCGTGAAAATCAATGACAAGCACATCGAAGCGATCATTCGCCAGATGCTGCGTAAGGTCGAGATCACCGAGGCGGGTGACAGCACCTACCTGCGCGGTGAGCAGGTGGAGCGCGTCCGGATCAATGAAGAGAATGACCGCGCGGAGGCTCGTGGTGAGCGTCGCGCCGGCTTCGAATCGGTCCTGCTGGGCATCACCAAGGCATCGCTGGCCACCGAGTCGTTCATCTCGGCGGCATCGTTCCAGGAGACCACCCGCGTCCTCACCGAGGCAGCGGTTCGCGGTACCCGGGATACGTTGCGGGGCCTGAAGGAAAATGTTATTGTTGGGCGGCTAATCCCTGCAGGTACGGGTCTGGCATACCACGCTTCGCGTCGTAGCCAGGGCGGTCTGACGGCTTCGGAGCTCGAAACCCTCTCGGGTTCGGCATCGACCGTCACGTTCGCTGAATCCGCTGCCGGGTCCAACGATAGCGCTGAGTAAGGCCCGTATCGCGGGTTTTGCTTGTACATACGAAATGAGGCGCAGGGACGCGCCTCGTGTTCGGATTCAAGGACGATGGGCGCCAGTTCGCTTCGCGGGCGGCGCACGTCAACAACGTTCTTATGGCGGGCCGATCTTTCGGTCTGCCTTTATGTTTCTCAGGAATAGCTTCGCATGACGACAGTCAACCAGTTGGTGCGCAAATCCCGCAGCCCGAAGGCGTACAAGAGCGCCTCGCCGGCCCTGCAGAGCAGCCCGCAGCGCCGCGGCGTCTGCACGCGCGTGTATACGACCACCCCGAAGAAGCCGAACTCGGCGCTGCGTAAGGTTGCCAAGGTGCGCCTGACCAACGGTTTCGAAGTCATCAGCTACATCGGTGGCGAAGGTCACAACCTCCAGGAGCACTCGGTGGTCCTGATCCGTGGCGGTCGCGTCAAGGATCTCCCCGGTGTGCGTTATCACACGGTTCGCGGCAGTCTCGACTGCGCCGGCGTGACCAAGCGTCGCAAGTCGCGCTCGAAGTACGGCGCCAAGCGCCCGAAGAGCTGAGTAAAGGACAAGAATTATGTCGCGTAAAGGTTCCCATCCCGCCCGTGTGGTCCTCCCGGACCCGAAGCACGGAAGCCAGCTGATCGCCCGCTTCATCAATATGGTGATGAAGTCCGGCAAGAAGTCCGTCGCCGAATCCATCGTGTACGGCGCCCTGCAGCACATCGGTGAAAAGCACGCCGAGCCGGTGCAGCTTGTCGAGAAGGCCCTGGGCAACATCGCCCCGGCCGTCGAAGTCAAGTCGCGTCGTGTCGGTGGTGCTACGTACCAGGTGCCGGTCGAAGTCCGTCCGGGCCGTCGTATGGCGCTTGCCATGCGCTGGGTGATCGACGCGGCGCGCAAGCGCGGCGAGACGTCCATGCCGCGCAAGCTGGCCGCTGAACTGCTCGAAGCCTCGGAATCCCGTGGCGGCGCCGTCAAAAAGCGCGAAGAAACGCACCGCATGGCGGAGGCCAACAAGGCCTTCTCGCATTACCGCTGGTAATTACAGCTCCAGATTGAGGAAAGACCGTGGCACGCACTACGCCCATCGAGCGCTACCGCAACTTCGGCATCATGGCTCACATCGACGCCGGCAAGACCACGACCACGGAGCGCATCCTGTTCTACACCGGTGTCAGTCATAAGATTGGCGAGGTGCACGACGGTGCCGCTACGATGGACTGGATGGAGCAGGAGCAGGAGCGCGGCATCACCATCACTTCCGCTGCCACCACGGCATTCTGGAAGGGCATGGATCGTTCGCTGCCCGAGCACCGCTTCAACATCATCGACACCCCGGGACACGTCGACTTCACCATCGAAGTGGAGCGCTCGCTCCGCGTCCTCGACGGTGCGGTGTTCGTGCTCTGCGCCGTGGGTGGCGTGCAGCCGCAGTCCGAAACCGTCTGGCGTCAGGCCAACCGGTACAAGGTGCCGCGCCTTGCGTTCGTCAACAAGATGGACCGCACCGGCGCGAACTTCTACAAGGTCGTCGACCAGCTGAAGGCTCGTCTCGGCGCCAACCCGGTCGAGATGCAGGTCCCGATCGGTGCCGAAGATGGCTTCGAGGGCGTCGTCGACCTCCTCAAGATGAAGTCGATCATCTGGGACATGGAGTCCCAGGGCATGAAGTTCGAGTACCAGGACATCCCGGCGAACCTCCAGGAAAAGGCCGAGTCGGCCCGTACCGCCATGATCGAAGCCGCGGCCGAGGCCACGGAAGAGATGATGGACAAGTACCTGGGCGGCGAAGAGCTGACGGAGGAAGAGATCATCGAGGGCCTGCGCCTGCGCACGCTCAAGAGCGAGATCATCCCGGTGTTCTGCGGCACGGCGTTCAAGAACAAGGGCGTCCAGGCGATGCTCGACGCGGTCGTCAATCTGCTCCCGTCGCCGCTCGACCGTCCGCCGGTCGAAGGCATCGACGAGGACGAAAAGCCGGATACCCGTCCGGCCAAGGACGACGCTCCGTTCTCGGCACTCGCGTTCAAGATCATGACCGACCCGTTCGTCGGCGCGCTGACGTTCTTCCGTGTCTACTCGGGCACGCTGAATGCCGGTGACCAGGTGTACAACCCGGTCAAGTCGAAGAAGGAGCGCATCGGCCGCATCCTGCAGATGCACGCCAACGAGCGTCACGAACTGAAGGAAGTCCGCGCGGGCGACATCGCCGCCGCGGTCGGCCTGAAGGACGTCACGACCGGTGACACGCTGTGCGCGCAGGATCACATCATCACTCTGGAGCGCATGACGTTCCCGGAGCCGGTGATCTCGATGGCGGTCGAGCCGAAGACCAAGTCGGACCAGGAAAAGATGGGTATCGCCCTCGGCCGTCTGGCCGCGGAAGATCCGTCCTTCCGCGTCAAGACGGATGAAGAGTCGGGCCAGACGATCATCTCGGGCATGGGCGAGCTTCACCTGGACATCCTGGTGGACCGCATGCGTCGCGAGTTCAACGTCGAAGCCAACGTCGGCAAGCCGCAGGTCGCTTACCGCGAGACGATTCAGGATTCGGACGTCAAGTCGGATTACAAGCACGCCAAGCAGTCCGGTGGTAAGGGTCAGTACGGTCACGTCGTGATCGAGCTGTCGCCGATCACCGATGCCGATCGCGCCGATCCGAAGCTGGTCATCAAGGACGACTTCCTGTTCATCAACGACATCACCGGCGGCGTTATCCCGAAGGAATTCATTCCCTCGGTCGAGAAGGGCCTCCGTGAGACGATCACCAGCGGTCCGCTCGCGGGCTTCCCGGTCGTCAACGTCAAGGTGAAGCTGGTCTTCGGTTCGTACCATGACGTCGACTCGTCGGAAATGGCGTTCAAACTCGCCGCTTCGATGGCGTTCAAGCAGGGCTTTGCCAAGGCGAAGCCGGTTCTGCTCGAGCCGATCATGAAGGTCGAGGTCGTGACGCCGGAAGACTATGTCGGTGACGTCATGGGCGACATCAGCCGCCGTCGTGGCATGCTGACCGGTCAGGAAGAGACGCCGTCGGGTAAGACCGTCAACGCGATGATTCCGCTCGGCGAAATGTTCGGCTACGCGACCTCGCTGCGTTCGCAGACCCAGGGTCGTGCGACGTTCACGATGGAATTCGATCATTACGAGCCGGCGCCGAAGAATGTCGCCGACGAGGTCATGAAGAAGTCCTGATCGGGCTTCTTCATAAAAACTTTTAACGATTTTTCAGAGGTTTCAGAGTCATGGCAAAGGGTAAGTTCGAGCGTAAGAAGCCGCACGTCAACGTCGGCACCATCGGTCACGTCGACCACGGCAAGACCACGCTGACCGCCGCGCTGACCAAGATCGGCGCCGAGCGTTTCGGTGGCGAGTTCAAGGACTACGGTTCGATCGATGCGGCGCCGGAAGAGAAGGCACGCGGCATCACAATCTCGACCGCGCACGTGGAATACGAGTCGCCGAACCGTCACTACGGTCACGTCGACTGCCCGGGCCACGCTGACTATGTGAAGAACATGATCACGGGTGCGGCGCAGATGGACGGCGCGATCCTGGTGTGCTCGGCCGCTGACGGCCCGATGCCGCAGACCCGCGAGCACATCCTGCTCTCGCGTCAGGTCGGCGTGCCGTACATCGTCGTGTTCCTGAACAAGGCCGACATGGTCGACGACGCCGAGCTGCTCGAGCTGGTCGAGATGGAAGTTCGCGAACTGCTGTCGAAGTACGAGTTCCCGGGCGACGACACCCCGATCGTTCACGGTTCGGCCCGCCTTGCGCTGGACGGCGACCAGTCGGAAATCGGCGTGCCGTCGATCATCAAGCTGGTCGATGCGCTGGACAGCTGGATTCCGGAGCCGGAGCGCGTGATCGACAAGCCGTTCCTGCTGCCGGTCGAAGACGTGTTCTCGATCTCGGGTCGCGGCACGGTGCTGACCGGTCGCGTCGAGCGCGGCATCGTGAAGGTGGGTGACCCGGCCGAAGTGGTCGGTCTGAAGGACACCCAGCAGACGACGGTCACGGGCGTGGAAATGTTCCGCAAGCTGCTGGATCAGGGTCAGGCCGGTGACAACGTCGGCGTGCTGGTTCGCGGCCTGAAGCGTGAAGACGTCGAGCGCGGCCAGGTGCTGGCTGCTCCGAAGTCGGTCACGCCGCACACCGAGTTCGAGGGTGAGGTGTACATCCTGTCGAAGGACGAGGGTGGCCGTCACACGCCGTTCTTCAGCAACTATCGTCCGCAGTTCTACTTCCGTACCACGGACGTGACCGGTTCGATCAAGCTGCCGGAAGGCGTCGAGATGGTGATGCCGGGCGACAACGTGAAGATCTCGGTGACCCTGGGCTTCCCGATCGCCATGGACGAAGGTCTGCGCTTCGCGATCCGCGAAGGCGGTCGTACCGTCGGCGCCGGCGTCGTCGCCAAGATCAACAAGTAAGAAATCGCCGGGGCAGGGTGACCTGTCCGGCTGTTCAAGAGGCGGGAGCGAAAGCTCCCGCTTTTTTTTTTTGGTTATTTTTTGAGCAGGGGCTTCCTTTTCTCCGGCAGACCGGCTATATTCGCCGAGTTATATCAGCCCTAAGTCCTTCGGGGCGGGCTCACCGCGAAATGAGGCGCACGGAATGTGCTTCGAGTTCGCAGGCATGGATGCCGCATAGAGTGCCAGCCAGGCCAACGGGCGCGAGCTCTGTTGACCGATGTCGTTGTGTATTCTATACTTTTCTGTCTAGGCAGGCCGTTTATACGGCCTGCCTGACTTTTTCGGGTCGTTCCGGGCGGTGCCACACCGTTCCAGTTCGGCCCGTTGCGACACCCGTAAGTCAGTAACAAGGGTTGTGCGGGGTGGCGAGAAGCCATTCCGAATCACAAGAACGTTCTTTCGATAACAGGACACGGTTTTTATGGCGAACCAAAAGATTCGCATCCGGCTCAAGGCGTTCGATCATCGTCTGATCGATCGTTCGGCCAGCGAAATCGTCGAGACGGCCAAGCGCACCGGCGCTACGGTCCTCGGCCCGATCCCGCTGCCGACCAAGATTGAGCGCTACACCATTCTGGTGTCGCCGCACGTCGACAAAGATGCCCGCGACCAGTACGAGACCCGTACGCACAAGCGCGTTCTGGACATCGTCGACCCCAACGACAAGACCGTGGACGCGCTCATGAAGCTCGATCTCGCGGCTGGCGTTGACGTGCAGATCAAGCTCGGCTGAGCGGATAAAAGGATACGAAGATGAGTATCGGACTGGTTGGCCGCAAGTGCGGCATGAGCCGGCTCTTCACCGAAGACGGCCGCTCGATTCCGGTGACGCTGATTGAAGCGACCCCGAATCGTGTGACGCAGGTGAAGACCGAAGAAAACGACGGCTACAGCGCCGTGCAGGTGACGACGGGTGCCAAGCGCGCCTCGCTCCTCACCTCGCCGCTGAAGGGTCACTACGCTAACGCCAAGGTCGAGCCCGGCCGCGGTCTGTGGGAGTTCCGCGTTTCCGCGGAAGACGCAGGCAAGTACGCGATCGGCACCGAGATCAAGGCTGACGACGTGTTCACTGTCGGTCAGACGGTCGACGTCGCCGGCGTGTCGAAGGGTAAGGGTTTCCAGGGCACCATCAAGCGTCACCACTTCAAGATGGGCGACGCCACGCACGGTAACTCGCTGTCGCATCGCGCCCCTGGCTCGATCGGTCAGCGTCAGACACCGGGCCGCGTGTTCCCTGGTAAGAAGATGTCGGGCCACATGGGCGCGGTCAACCGCACCCAGCAGGGCCTCGAAGTGGTCAAGGTCGATTCCGAGCGTCACCTCATCGCAGTCAAGGGCGCAGTCCCGGGCGCGCCGGGTGGTGATGTCGTGATCCGCCCGACGACCAAGGGCTGAGGAGAGACGCCATGGAACTCAACGTTATTGGCGCCAAGGCGCTCACCGTGTCGGACGACGTGTTCGGCGGCGAGTACAAGAAGGCCCTCGTGCATCAGGTCGTCACCGCCTATCAGGCGGCTGGCCGTGCCGGCACGAAGGCTCAGCTGTCTCGCGGTCAGATGTCCGGTACGACCAAGAAGTTCAAGAAGCAGAAGGGTGGCGGCGCACGCCACGGCGATTACCGCGCCCCGATCTTCGTCGGCGGTGGTGTGACGTTCGCGGCCAAGCCGCGCAGCTTCGAGCAGAAGGTCAACCGCAAGGCTTACCGCGTCGCGATCCGTTCGATCGTCGCCGAACTCAACCGTCAGGATCGTCTGAAGGTCGTGTCCGAGCTGTCGATGGAAGCCCCGAGCACCAAGGGCATGATCGCCAAGCTGGCCGAGCTCGAAGTCAAGGGTCGCGTGCTGCTGGTGTCGGAAGACGCCACTGAAGCGCTGTACCTGTCCGCTCGCAACATTCCGTACATCCACGTCGTCGACGTGCTGGCCCTGAATCCGGTCAGCCTGGTCGGTAGCGACTACGTCGTCATGACGGTGGACGCGGTCAAGAAGGTCGAGGAGTGGCTCGCATGAGCACCGAACGCACGCTTAATACGCTTCGCGCGCCGCACATCTCCGAGAAGTCGGCTCGCCTTGCTGAGAATAACCAGTACGTTTTCGTCGTGGCGCCTGAGGCGACCAAGGCCGATGTCCGTGCAGCGGTGGAACATCTCTTCGACGTCAAAGTCCTGGATGTGAACCTCGTTAACACGAAGGGCAAGGTCAAGTCGTTCCGCTTCCGCACTGGCAACCGCCAGGGCAAGCGTAAGGCCTACGTGCGCCTCGCCGACGGTCATACGATCGACGTGTCGGCCAAGGCCTGAGCCAGGAGTTGAATTGAGATGGCACTGATCACTCACAAGCCGACCTCCCCGGGCCGCCGCGACGCTGTCAGCGTGCGGACCGAAGGTCTGTATAAGGGCGCTCCTTACGCGCCCCTGACCGAATCGCAGTCGAAGACCGGCGGTCGCAACCATTACGGTCGCATCACCACCCGTCATCGCGGCGGCGGTCACAAGCAGGCGTACCGCATCATCGACTTCAAGCGCGACAAGGAAGGCATTGCCGCCGTTGTCGAGCGTCTTGAATACGATCCGAACCGCACCGCGCACATCGCGCTGCTGTGCTACGCCGACGGCGAGCGCCGCTACATCATCGCGCCGAAGGGCGTGGCGGTTGGCGATCGTCTCGTGTCGGGTTCCGACTCCCCGATCAAGCCGGGCAACTGCCTGCCGCTTCGTTCGATCCCGGTCGGTTCCACGATCCACTGCATCGAGATGAAGCCGGGCAAGGGTGCGCAGATCGCACGCTCCGCCGGCGCTTCGGTCCAGCTGGTCGCTCGCGAGCAGGGCTATGCCACGCTGCGTCTTCGCTCCGGCGAAATGCGTCGCGTCCCGGTTGAATGCCGCGCCACCATCGGTGAAGTCGGCAACTCCGAGCACAGCCTGCGCAAGCTCGGCAAGGCCGGTAAGAAGCGTTGGGCAGGTATTCGTCCGACCGTCCGCGGCGTCGTCATGAACCCGGTCGACCATCCGCATGGCGGTGGTGAAGGCAAGACCTCCGGTGGCCGTCATCCGGTCTCGCCGTGGGGCACGCCGACCAAGGGCTACAAGACGCGCAACAACAAGCGCACCGAACAGTTCATCGTGCGTCGTCGCAAGTAATTAGGAAACGATCATGCCGCGCTCTCTAAAAAAAGGTCCGTTCGTCGACCTGCACCTCGTGAAAAAGGTGGAAGCCGCCGTTTCCGCCAATAACAAGCGTCCGATCAAGACCTGGTCGCGTCGTTCGATGATCCTGCCGGAGATGGTCGGTCTGACCATCGCCATCCACAACGGCCGCCAGCATGTGCCTGTGTTGATCAACGAGAACATGGTCGGGCACAAGCTCGGCGAGTTCGCGGTGACCCGCACGTACAAGGGCCACGCCGGCGACAAGAAGGGCAAGTGATGAGCACCGAAGCCAAAGCGATCCTGCGCAGCGCCCGCATCTCGGCGCAGAAGGCACGCCTGGTGGCTGACCTGGTCCGCGGTTTGCCCGTGGGCCGAGCCAGCGACGTGCTCGCCTTTACCAACAAGAAGGCCGCTCACCTTGTTCGCAAGGTGCTGCTCTCCGCCGTCGCCAACGCCGAGAACAATCTCGGTGCCGACGTCGACGAGCTGAAGGTCGCACGCATCTTCGTCGACGAAGGTCCGGCGATGAAGCGTATGTACGCCCGCGCCAAAGGCCGCGGTTCGCGCATCCTGAAGCGCACCAGCCACATCACTGTGGTTGTTGGCAACTGACTGGGGTAAGAGACGATGGGTCATAAAGTTCATCCCACCGGTATCCGCCTCGGCATTGCCAAGGACTGGAACTCGAAGTGGTACGCAAACAAGGGTGAGTATGCTGTGTATCTCGCAGCGGACCTGAAGGTCCGTGAGATGCTCCGCAAGAAGCTCGCCGCCGCGGGTATCTCGAAGATCCAGATCGAGCGCCCGGCCAAGACCGCCCGCGTGACGATCCACACCGCCCGTCCGGGCGTGGTGATCGGCAAGAAGGGTGAGGACATCGAGAAGCTGCGTAAGGAAGTCACCGACATGATGGGCGTCCCGACGCACATCAACGTCAGCGAAGTCCGTAAGCCGGAGCTCGATGCCCAGCTCGTCGCTGAATCGATCGCTCAGCAGCTCGAGCGTCGCATCATGTTCCGCCGCGCCATGAAGCGCTCGGTCGGTAACGCGATGCGCCTCGGTGCCCTGGGCATCAAGATCAACGTCTCCGGCCGTCTGAATGGCGCCGAGATCGCTCGCTCCGAGTGGGCCCGTGAAGGTCGCGTTCCGCTGCACACGCTGCGTGCGGACATCGACTACGGCACCGCCGAAGCCAAGACCCAGTACGGCATCATCGGTGTCAAGGTATGGGTCTATAAGGGCGAGATCTTCGATCTGGCGGCAGCTACGGCCGAGTCGAAGGAAGAACAGCAGCCTCAGCAGTCGCGCCGCGACGGTGGTGAAAACCGCCGCGAGCGGACGGCCAAGTAAGGAGCGTTGCCATGTTGCAACCTAAGCGCACTAAGTTCCGCAAGCAGTTCAAGGGCCGCAATGACGGCCTGGCGTTCAACTCCAATCTCGTGAGCTTCGGCGAGTACGGCCTCAAGGCGACGACGCACGGTCAGCTGACCGCACGTCAGATCGAAGCGGCCCGTCGTTGCATCACGCGTTTCGTCAAGCGTGGCGGCAAGCTTTGGATCCGGGTCTTCCCGGACAAGCCGATCACCCGCAAGCCGATCGAAGTTCGAATGGGCGCCGGTAAGGGTAGCGTCGAGTTCTGGGTCGCTCCGATCCAGCCCGGTCGCATGCTTTATGAAATCGAAGGTGTCGACGAGACGACGGCACGCGAAGCGTTCCGTCTGGCCGCAGCAAAGCTGTCCGTCCAGACCCAGTTCGTCTCCAGGGCGGTGATGTAATGGCCAGCAAAGATATCAACCAGAAGTCGGCGGAAGAGCTTAAGCAGGATCTGCTGGACCTTCGCAAGGAGCAGTTCAATCTGCGCATGCAGAAGGGCTCCGGTCAGCTCACTCAGCCGCACCAGCTGCGCCGCGTTCGGCGTGACATCGCCCGCACGAAGTTCGTGCTCGGCGCTAAGAAGTAAGGACGGCGGACATGAGTGATAACACGAAGACGGCGCGCACCCTCACGGGTCGTGTCATCAGCAACAAGATGGACCATACCGTAACGGTTCTGATCGAGCGTCAGGTGCAGCATCCGCTGCTCGGCAAGATCATCCGCCGCTCCACGAAGCTCCACGCACATGACGAGACCGGTGCGAACGAGGGCGACCTGGTGCGGATCGCGGAATGCCGTCCGCTGTCGAAGACCAAACATCACCGCGTGGTCGAAATCGTCACGCGCGCTGAAGTCTAAGGAGAAGAGCAGCCATGATTCAGGTGCAAAGCTCGCTTTCCGCAGCGGACAACAGCGGTGCGAAGGAAATGATGTGCATCAAGGTGCTGGGCGGCTCGAAGCGCCGTTACGCCAGCGTCGGTGATGTGATCAAGGTGACCATCAAGGACGCCATTCCTCGCGGTAAGGTCAAGAAGGGTGAGGTGTACAACGCCGTGGTGGTTCGTACCGCCAAGGGTGTGCGCCGCGCTGACGGTTCCGTTATCCGTTTCGACGGTAACGCGGCCGTCCTCCTCAACAATAAGCTCGAGCCGATCGGCACCCGTATTTTCGGGCCGGTTACCCGCGAGCTGCGCAACGAGAAGTTCATGAAGATCGTCTCGCTCGCGCCCGAAGTGCTCTGAGCGGAGGCCAGACATGAACCGTATCCGCAAGGGTGACAACGTCGTCGTCATCACCGGCAAGAACAAGGGGCAGCGCGGCGACGTGCTGCGCGTCGATGGCGACCGCGTTGTCGTCTCGAACGTCAACCTGGTCAAGCGCCACACCAAGCCGAACCCCCAGGCCAACCAGCCGGGTGGGATCGTCGAGCGTGAGGCCTCGATCCATATCTCCAATGTACAGCTCTTCAACTCCGCCACGAACAAGGGCGAGCGCGCTGGCACCAAGACGCTCGAGGACGGGCGCAAGGTGCGCGTGTTCCGCTCCGGCGAAGTAGTCGACGCGTAAGGAACCGAAGTCATGACCCGTCTTGAAACGTTTTACAAAGAGTCGGTAATGCAGAAGCTCACTGAGCGCTTCGGTTACCAGAATGTGATGCAGGTTCCGCGCATTACGAAGATCACGCTCAACATGGGCGTCGGCGAAGCTGCCGGTAACAAGAAGATCCTCGATAACGCCGTTGCCGACATGACGAAGATCGCCGGTCAGAAGCCGATCACGACGAAGGCCCGCGTGTCGGTCGCTTCGTTCAAGATCCGCGATGGCTGGCCGATCGGTTGCAAGGTCACGCTGCGTCGTGCCCAGATGTGGGAATTCCTGGACCGCCTGATCAACATCTCGCTGCCGCGTACGCGCGACTTCCGTGGTGTCTCGGGCCGTGCCTTCGATGGCCGTGGTAACTACAACTTCGGCGTCAAGGAACAGATCATTTTCCCGGAAATCGACTTCGATCAGGTTGACGCGCTGCGCGGTATGGATATCTCCATCACCACGACCGCGAAGACCGACGAAGAAGCCAAGGCGCTGCTGGAAGCTTTCAGCTTCCCGTTCCGCAACTGATCAACAGGTAGAACATGGCCAAGACCTCGATGGTCGAGCGCGACCTCAAGCGCACCAAGCTCGTCAAGAAGTACGCTGCCAAGCGTGCGGAATACAAGGCGATCGTTCTGAGCGCGACCGCTTCGTACGACGAGAAGATGGAAGCCCAGACGAAGCTGCAGAAGCTTCCCCGTGACGCGAGCCCGTCGCGCCAGCGTAACCGCTGCGCACTGACTGGCCGCCCGCGTGGCGTTTACAGCAAGTTCGGCCTCGGCCGCAACAAGCTCCGCGAAGCCACCATGCGTGGTGACGTCCCGGGTCTGCGCAAGGCTAGCTGGTAAAAAACAGCCTCCGCTCCGGCGGGGGAGGGTGGTCCTGGACAAAACTTGTCCAGGCCGCCTCATGCTGCTATAGTCGTCGGTCTGCGCAATGCAGACCGACGATTTGTCGGCACTACAATTTAAGATTTCCGGTCATACGGATATCGGTACTCTCAAGGGTTTTTCTTATGAGCATGACTGATCCCATCGCCGATCTGTTTACGCGCATCCGCAACGGCCAGGCGTCTGGCAAAGCGGTTGTACGTATGCCGTCGTCGAAAGTGAAGCTGGCCCTGGCCAAGCTTCTTCAGAACGAAGGCTACATCCTCGACGCCCGTACCGCTGACGAAGCGGGCAAGCCGGTCCTCGAGATCAAGCTCAAGTATTTCGAAGGCCGTCCGGCCATTGAAACCATTTCCCGTGTCAGCCGTTCCGGTCTCCGCGTCTACCGCGGCAAGGACGAGCTGCCGAAGGTCCTCGGTGGCCTGGGTATCTCGATCATCTCGACTTCCGCCGGTCTCCTGACCGACGCGCAGGCCCGTTCGAAGGGTCTGGGCGGCGAAGTCATCGGCCAGGTGGCGTAAGGAGTCCCGATATGTCACGCGTAGCCAAGCTCCCCATCACCCTCCCGAAGGGCGTTGAAGTCTCCGTCGCCAATGGCACGGTCTCGGTCAAGGGCCCGAAGGGCACCCTGACGACCCACGAGCTGCCGGGCGTCTCGCTCTCGCAGGACAATGGCGTCCTTACGATCGTTCTGGCCGACGGTGCAGACGACAAGTTCGGCGGCACCGCCCGCGCGATCATCGCCAACATGGTGACTGGCGTGGCCAGCGGCTTCGAGAAGAAGCTCGAGCTCGTCGGCGTCGGTTACCGCGCGCAGCTGGCAGGCAATGCCGTAAACCTTTCCCTCGGCTTCTCGCACCCGGTCGTGTTCGATGCGCCGGAAGGCATCACCATCGAAGTCCCGACGCAGACGGAAATCCTTATCAAGGGTGCCGACAAGCAGCTCGTGGGCCAGACGGCCGCCAAGATCCGTGCTTTCCGTTCGCCGGAGCCCTACAAGGGCAAGGGCGTTCGCTACGCCGGCGAGAAGATCATCCTGAAGGAAGCCAAGAAGGCCTAATCGGCCTATCCGCTTTCTGGAGACCAGACGATGAACAAGAATACATCCCGCCTGCGCCGCGCCAAGTCGACCCGTGCCCACATCCGTGAGCTCGCCGTCGCCCGCCTGAGCGTGCACCGCACCGGTCAGCACATCTACGCCCAGGTCTTCGCGCCGAACGGCACCGTCGTGGCAGCCGCCTCGACCGTGCAGAGCTCGGTTGCCGAAGGTCTCAAGAGCAAGAAGAACATCGAAGCCGCCACCACGGTGGGTCGCATCGTTGCCGAGCGCGCCCAGGCCGCCGGTATCGAAGCTGTCGCGTTCGACCGCTCGGGTTTCCGCTATCACGGTCGCATCAGGGCTCTGGCCGATGCGGCTCGTGAGGCCGGCCTCAAGTTCTAAGAGGCGTCAGGCCACGGTATCGGTCCTCAGGGGCCGGTGCCGCCCGCTGTAACTACAACTCCAAGCGGCGACCGAGCCGTAAACAGAAGTCCCGGCTAACTACCATGCCGGGCTATCAGGAAAAGAGATGTCCTCGACAGATCGCGAAAATTCGGACGGCATGCTTGAAAAGCTTATCGCCGTCAACCGCGTGGCCAAGACCGTCAAGGGTGGCCGCCAGATGAGCTTCACCGCGCTGACGGTTGTCGGCGATGGCGAAGGCCGCGTCGGTTTTGGTTATGGCAAGGCGCGTGAAGTGCCGGTTGCCATCTCCAAGGCCATGGAGCGCGCCCGCCGCAACATGGTGTCCATCGAACTCAACAACGGCACGCTGTGGTACGCCATCAAGGCCAACCACGGTGCGGCTCGCGTCTACATGCAGCCTGCTTCGCAGGGTACCGGCGTCATCGCCGGCGGCGCCATGCGCGCTGTCCTCGAAGTGGTTGGCGTGAAGGACGTGCTCGCCAAGGCTGTCGGCTCGCGCAACCCGATCAACCTCGTCCGCGCGACGATCAAGGGTCTGCAGGCCGTTGCTTCGCCGAAGCGCATCGCCGCCAAGCGTGGCAAGACGATCGAAGAGGTTCTCGGCAATGGCTAAGAAGAATGAAACCGCCGCTGGCGGTACCGTCCGCGTGCGCCTGGTCAAGGGTCTGCGCGGCGTGCAGGGTCGTCATCGTCTGAGCGTCAAGGCCCTCGGCCTCGGCAAGCTCAACGACGTCCGCGAACTGAAGGATAGCCCGCAGGTCCGTGGCCTTATCAATAAGGTCTACTACCTGGTTCGGGTCGAGGAGTAAGTCATGCGTCTTAACGATCTCAGGCCCGGTAAGGGCGCTCGCAAGACCCGTACCCGCGTCGCTCGCGGTATCGGCTCCGGCCTCGGCAAGACGGCCGGCCGTGGTCACAAGGGTCAGCATGCCCGTGCGGGTAACACGCACCGCGTGGGTTTCGAAGGCGGCCAGATGCCGCTGCAGCGTCGTCTTCCGAAGGTGGGCTTCCGCTCGCTGAAGAAGGCCGACACGCAGCAGGTCATGCTGTACCAGCTCGCCGTCATCGAAGCCGACACGATCGATCTGATCGCTCTCCACGCCGCCGGTCTCGTGACCAGCCGCGCGAAGAAGGTCAAGATCGTCCTGAAGGGTGAAATCAATCGCGCGATCAAGCTCTCGGGCGTGCTTGCGACAGCCGGCGCCAAGGCGGCTATCGAAGCCGCCGGCGGCAGCGTGGAGTAATCAGGTGGCTGCAGCGCAGGGCACAACGCTCGGCTCGCTGGGCAAACTGACGGAACTGCGTCAGCGCATCTTCTTCCTGATCGGTGCGCTGATCGTCTTCCGCCTCGGTTCGTTCATCCCGGTTCCGGGCGTGAATCCTGAGGCGATGACGAGCCTGGTGGAGGGCGGCGGCGGCCTGCTGAACATGGTCAACATGTTCTCCGGTGGTTCGCTGTCGCGTTTCTCGGTGTTCGCGCTTGGTGTGGTGCCGTATATCTCGGCATCGATCGTGGTGCAGATGATGGGCTCGGTCATTCCGTCGCTCATGGCTCTGCGGAAGGAAGGCGAGTCGGGTCGTCGCAAGATGACCATGTACACGCGTTTCGGCACGGTCGGTCTGGCGGCATTTCAGGCTTTCGGTATTGCGGTCGCCCTGCAGAAGCAGGTCGGCGCCAGCGGTCCGGTCGTCTACATGCCGGGTGCCGGCTTCGTCATGGCATCGGTCGTCGGCCTCACCGCCGGCACGATGTTCCTGATGTGGCTGGGTGAGCAGATCACGGAACGCGGTATCGGCAACGGTATCTCGATGCTGATCTTCGCCGGTATCGTCGCGGGTCTGCCGGGTGCCATCGCGCACACGCTGACCATGGCGAACAACGGTGAGCTGTCGGTTCTGAAGTTGCTCATGGTGACGGCACTGATCCTGGCGGTGACTGCGTTCGTGGTGTTCATGGAGCGCGCCCAGCGGCGCATCACCGTGAACTACGCGAAGCAGGGCAGCCAGCGCCAGTTCCAGCGCCAGACCTCGCACCTGCCGCTGAAGATCAACATGGCGGGCGTCATTCCGCCGATCTTCGCGACGAGCCTTCTGCTTTTTCCGGCAACCGCCGCGACCTGGTTTGGCTCCGCCAATCAGTCGCGCTGGTTGCAGTGGCTGACCACGGCGCTGAGCCCGGGTGAGCCGGTCCACGACATCGTGTTCGCGGTGCTGGTGATCGGATTCGCCTTCTTCTATACGGCGATCGTGTTCAACTCGCAGGAAACGGCGGATAACCTCAAGCGTTCGGGCGCGTTGATTCCGGGTATTCGTCCGGGTCGCGCGACGGCTGACTACATCGATGGCGTCATGACCCGGCTTACCGGTGTTGGCGCGATTTACATCGTGCTGGTCTGCCTGGTGCCCACGTTCATGCAGAACGCCTGGCACGTACCGTTCTATTTCGGCGGCACTTCGCTGCTGATCGTGGTGGTGGTGGTGATGGACTTCACGGCTCAGGTCCAGGCCCATCTCGTCAGCCACCAGTACGAGAGTCTGCTCAAGAAGTCCAATCTCCGCCGTGGCTGAGATTGGACGATAAGCCCCCAAGTAGGGGAGGCCTTGGCGCCCAGCGCCGCAGGACTTCCCGTTTAGGTTAATTCAGGTTAAAATTGCGCGTTTACCGCGCACGAAACGCATCGGAGACAGTACATCATGGCGCGCATCGCGGGTGTCAATTTGCCAGTCCAGAAGCATGTCTGGGTCGGCCTGCAGAGCATTTTCGGAATCGGCCGTTCGCGGGCGAAGCAGGTTTGTGTGGATGCAGGCGTGGTTCCGACCACGCCCATCAAGTCGCTTAGCGAAGGCGAGGTCGAAAAGATCCGAGCTGAAATCGCTAAGTACACGGTCGAAGGTGACCTCCGCCGCGAAGTCGGCATGGCGGTCAAGCGCCTGATGGACCTGGGTTGCTACCGTGGCCTGCGCCACCGTCGTGGCCTGCCGGTGCGCGGCCAGCGCACGCGTACCAACGCCCGTACCCGTAAGGGTCCGCGTCGTCCGATCAAGAAGTAACGGATACCGATTATGGCTAAGCCGGTTAAAACCAAGAAGAAGATCAAGCGCGTCGTCACGGATGCCGTGGCACACGTGCAGGCTTCTTTCAACAACACCATCGTCACGATCACCGATCGTCAGGGCAACGCCCTGTCGTGGGCGACTGCAGGCGGCGCGGGTTTCCGCGGCTCCCGTAAGTCGACCCCGTTCGCTGCCCAGGTTGCCGCCGAAAAGGCTGGCCGCGCTGCAGGCGACTACGGTGTGAAGACTGTGGAAGTTCGCATCAAGGGCCCCGGCCCGGGCCGTGAGTCGGCCGTGCGTTCACTGAATGCGTTGGGCTACAAAGTGCTCAACATTATCGATGTCACGCCGATTCCGCATAACGGCTGCCGTCCCCCCAAGAAGCGTCGCGTCTAAGGAGCATACCCATGGCCCGTTATCGTGGAGCTACCTGCAAACTTGCGCGTCGTGAAGGTGCCGACCTCGGTCTTAAGAGCCCGGCCCGCGCGCTTGATTCCAAGTGCAAGCTCGAAAACAAACCCGGTCAGCATGGCGCCAACAAGCGCGCCCGTCTTTCCGATTACGCAGTGCAGCTGCGTGAGAAGCAGAAGGTCAAGCGCATCTATGGTGTGCTTGAGCGTCAGTTCAGCAACTACTACACCAAGGCTTCGACCCAGAAGGGCAATACGGGTGAAAACCTGCTGCGCCTCCTGGAAAGCCGTCTCGACAACGTCGTGTTCCGTATGGGTTTCGCGGTCACCCGCGCCCAGGCTCGTCAGCTCGTGGCCCACAAGGCCGTGACGGTCAATGGTAAGAAGGTCAACGTGCCTTCCTTCCACGTCCGTCCGGGCGACGAAGTCTCGCTGACCGAAAAGGCTCGCACTCAGCTGCGAGTCCAGGAAGCAGCGACGGTTTTCGACACGATGGACCTTCGTCCGTCCTGGGTCGAGGTCGACAGCAAGAAGTTCGCAGGCACGTTCAAGGCTGTGCCGGATCGCGGTGATCTGCCGGCCGACATCAACGAAGCCCTGATCGTCGAGCTTTACTCGAAGTAATCTTCACCGGAGCCTTGCATGGCAGTTTCGTCAACTAGTGTGCTGCGGCCTCGTGGCCTCAGCGTCGAGCAGCTTGGAGCGAACCGCGCTAAGGTGGTGGTCGAGCCGCTCGAGCGTGGCTTTGGTCACACCCTGGGCAACGCGCTGCGTCGCGTGCTGCTCTCTTCGATTCCGGGCAGCGCGATCGTCGAGGTCGAAATCGACGGCGTACTGCACGAGTACACCACTCTGGAAGGCCTGCAGGAGGACGTGATCGAAGTCCTGCTGAACCTCAAGGATGTCGCCATCCGTCAGCACAGCGGTGACGAAGTCACCCTGACGCTGTCGAAGAAGGGCAAGGGCGTGGTCACGGCAGGCGATATCGCCGTCGACCACTCCGTTGAAATCGTCAATCCGGATCACGTGATCTGCCACCTCACCAAGGATGTGGCATTGAACATGCGTCTGAAGGTGCGTCGCGGTGTCGGCTACCAGCCGGCCAGCGCCCGCCAGCACCCGGATGACGAGACGCGGCCGATCGGCCGTCTGCAGCTCGACGCGTCGTTCGCGCCGGTCCTGCGCGTCGCTTACGAAGTGGACGCCGCTCGTGTCGAGCAGCGCACCAACCTCGATAAGCTCGTGCTCGATATCGAAACGAACGGCACGATCGGTGCTGAAGACGCTGTCCGCAAGGCGGCTGAAATCATCAACGATCAGCTGTCGGTTTTCGGCGACTTCTCGCGCCGCGAGAGCGATTCGACCAAGGCGGAGAAGGGCGGTTTCGACCCGCTTCTGCTGCGTCCGATCGACGACCTCGAACTGACGGTCCGTTCCGCGAACTGCCTCAAGGCCGAAAGCATCTACTACATCGGCGACCTGGTCCAGAAGACCGAAGTCGAGCTGTTGAAGACGCCGAACCTTGGCAAGAAGTCGCTGACGGAAATCAAGGATGTCCTGGGCGGGCGTGGTCTCGCTCTGGGCATGAAGCTCGAAAACTGGCCGCCGCCGGGCTTGTCGCACGGTATGCAGCTGGGCTGATTCAAACGGGGCGATCGCATTTCGATCGCCCCGATTCTTTGCTCCATCCGGTGGATGCCGTCGCGCACTTCCTCCGGATCTTCAAAGCGGTCCAAAGAGGCCGTGCTCTTACAGCGAGGCGTTATGACAGCCTCGCATCAGCGGGTAACCGCGGGAAGTCGGCTCATCCTGGCCGGCTTTTCATAACAACAGACATAGAGAGTTATCGCCATGCGTCACCAGAAATCCGGTCGCAAGCTCAACCGCACGAGCAGCCACCGCGAAGCCATGTTCAAGAACATGGCCGCGTCGCTGATCAAGCACGAGCTTATCCGCACCACGCTTCCCAAGGCCAAGGAACTTCGTCGTATTGCTGAGCCGCTCATCACGCTCTCCAAGACCGATGGCGTTGCCAACCGTCGTCTCGCGTTTGCGCGTCTGCGCGACAAAGAGGCCGTCGGTAAGCTTTTCGTCGAGCTCGGTCCCCGCTACCTGCAGCGTCCCGGTGGCTACCTGCGCATCCTCAAGTGCGGCTTCCGCCCGGGCGACAACGCTCCGATGGCGTACGTCGAGCTGGTGGATCGCCCGGCCGCCGCTTCGGCTGCCGACGCCGAGTAAGCCTCGCGGCTGAAAGTGAAGAAGCCCCGGCCGGGTAACCTGCCGGGGCTTTTTTTATGCCCGGTGGGCTGTCAGCTACGCAAGTGCTTGATCTAAGGTTACAAAAGAAACTTCACGCGCCTACTGACAAGGGCATGCACATCGGGTTAACGTGGGTGTCCCGCAACGCACCAACCCCCCATGGCCCTCTCTACCTTGTCGCTCCGTTCGCGTTTCCTGCTGGGTTTCGTCGTGTGTGCCGGCCTCATGGCCTTCGCGCTCTACGCACAGTACGTCATGCATCTCGATCCGTGCCCGCTGTGCATCTTTCAGCGCATCGCCGTCTGCACGATGGGTCTGTTCTTCCTCATCGGTGGCCTTCACTCGCCGAAGAGCCGGTCGGGGCGTGTCGTCTATGCGACGCTGATCACGCTGGGTGGACTCTGGGGCATCGCTACGGCGGGACGCCATCTCTGGTTGCAGTCCCTCCCAGCCGATCAGATCCCCGCGTGCGGTCCCGGCCTGGGCTATCTGTTCGACGCATTTCCGTTCACGAAGATGCTCAAGCTCGCGTTCACCGGCTCGGGTGAGTGCGCCAGGATCGAACCTATCCTGGGCATCCCCATGCCGGGCTGGACCCTGCTCTGGTTCGTGATTCTGATCGTCTGGGCTCTCCTGGCCATCCGCCGCACCGTTCGCTGATTTTCTCGCGCCGCCAAGGCGCCATTACGAAGGCACCGCCGTCATGCAGCACTCCCTCAAAGCCGTAGTTCCCCCGTCCGCCGAATGGACGCCGGGGTCGTGGCGGTCGAGGACCGCCCTCCAGCAGCCCACCTATGAAGATCAGGCGGAGCTCAATCGTGCCCTGGGTCAGCTGGGTGAACTGCCGCCGCTGGTCACGTCGTGGGAAATCCTCACGCTGAAGCAGCGCATTGCGGAGGCGCAGGACGGCGAACGATTCCTGCTTCAGGGTGGCGACTGCGCCGAGAGTTTCGCCGACTGCAACAGCCCGATCATCTCCAACCGCCTGAAGGTGCTGTTGCAGATGAGCCTCGTGCTCGTGCACGGCATGAAGAAGCCGGTGCTCCGGGTGGGTCGCTTCGCGGGTCAGTATGCCAAGCCACGCTCGGCGGACACGGAGACCCGTGACGGCGTCACGCTTCCAGCGTTCCGTGGCGATCTGGTCAACAGCCCGGAGTTCACTCCGGAGGCGCGTCGCCCGGATCCACAGCGCTTCATCAAGGCGCATGCGCGTTCGGCGATGACGATGAATTTCGTCCGCGCCCTGATCGACGGCGGTTTTGCCGACCTGCATCACCCGGAATACTGGGATCTCGCCTGGGTCGACCACTCGCCGCTGGCTGCCGAATACAAGCGCATGGTCGCGACCATCGGCGACTCGCTGCGTTTCATGGAAACGCTGGCCGGTCAGTCGATCTCCAGTTACTCGCGTGTGGACTTCTACACCTCGCATGAAGCGCTGCTCCTGCATTACGAGGAAGCTCTGACTCGCCAGGTGCCGCGTCAGGACGGCTGGTTCAACCTGTCGACGCACTACCCGTGGATCGGTATGCGCACCGCGGCACTCGACGGCGCTCACACGGAGTACTTCCGCGGCATCCGCAACCCGATCGCCGTGAAAGTCGGCCCCACGGTTCAGCCGGACGAACTCATCCGGCTGATCGATGTGCTGAATCCGACGGAGGAGCCGGGCCGTCTGACCCTGATTCATCGAATGGGGAACGACAAGATCGGTACGCAGCTGCAGCCGTTGCTCGAGGCGGTCAAGCGCGAAGGCCGGCGCGTCCTCTGGGTCGCCGATCCGATGCATGGCAACACCGAAAGCACCAGCAACGGCTACAAGACGCGTCGTTTCACCAATATCGCGGGCGAGCTCGACCAGGCGTTCGATATCCATGCGGCCGCCGGCACGCGTCTTGGCGGTGTCCATCTCGAACTCACCGGCGAAAACGTCACGGAGTGTCTCGGTGGCGCGCGCGGTCTGGTCGAGACGGACCTCGATCGCGCCTACAAGTCGATGGTCGATCCACGGCTGAATTACGAACAGTCGCTCGAGCTGGCGATGTTGATCGTGAGGAAGTCGGGCGGCATGGCCTGACTTCAGTGAAAAAGGCTCCGGGAACGGAGCCTTTTTTTCGTTACCGCGCCGGTGAATGACGTTTGCGCGCCCAGGCAACATGCTCGCGGACGATCGCTGAGGCATCGTCGGCACGCGCCTCGAGTGCCTCGACGACCTCCCGGGACGTAGGCGCATTGCCCAGGCCGACGGCCAGATTACGCAGCCAGCCCTCATAGCCCGTGCGGCGGATCGCCATCCCTTCGGTGCGCGACAGGAATTCCTGCTCGCTCCATGCGAAGAGATCGATCAGCCTGGGGCCATCGAGGCTGTGCCTCGGAGCGAAGTCGGGCTCCGTGGCCTCCTGTGCAAACTTGTTCCACGGGCAGATCAACTGACAGTCATCGCAACCGAAGACGCGATTGCCGATTGGCGCGCGCAGCTCCTCGGGAATGCTGCCCTTGAGTTCGATCGTCAGGTATGAAATGCATTTACGTGCATCGAGCCGGTATGGCGCCACGATGGCCTGGGTCGGGCAGATGTCGATGCAACGGCGGCAGCTGCCGCAATGCGCGCTGGCGGGTTCGTCCACGGGCAGCGGCAGGTCGGTGTACAGCTCACCGAGGAAGAAATACGAACCCGCGCGCTTGTTGATCAGAACCGTGTGCTTGCCGATCCAGCCTAGGCCCGCGTTACGGGCCAGCGCCTTCTCCAGCACCGGCGCCGAATCCACATACGCCCGATAACCGAAGTCGCCGATGCGCTCGCCAATCTTCGCCGCCAGCTTCTGCAGGCGGTTGCGCATGACCTTGTGATAGTCGCGTCCCAGTGCGTAGCGAGCGACGTAGGCTTTTTCGCCGTCATGGATCACGTCCCAGGCGTTCGCCGTGCCGGGCGGGATGTAATCCATGCGTACGGACACCACGCGCAAGGTGCCTGGCTCGAGTTCAGCCGGGCGGCTGCGACGTGTCCCGTGGCGCGCCATGTAATCCATCTCGCCGTGGTGACCATCGGCCAGCCAGCGTTCCAGGTACGCCTCGTCGTGGCCGAGGTCCGTGCCGGCGATGCCGACGTCCGCAAAGCCGAGCTCGCGCGCCCAACGTTTGATGTCGGTGGCGAGTGCGGCGTAGTCGGTGTCGGTGGTGGCGGGCATACGTGCATTCTACTTGGCCCTCCTATAATCCTCCGATGACCGCACCCAACCTCGATATCGCCCTCTTCACGTCCGGGCAGGCCCGTGCCATCGACCGGCGCGCGATCGACGAACTCGGCATCCCGGGCTTCGAACTGATGACGCGTGCCGCGGCGGCCGCCTATCGGATGCTCCGGCTGCGCTGGCCGCAAATCCGGCGACTCAGAGTGGTGTGCGGCCCGGGAAATAACGGTGGCGACGGCTATCTGGTCGCGCGCGATGCGCTGCGAGATGGTCTGGCCGTCGACCTCCTGGCACTCGGCGTACCCAGTGGCGCGGACGCCTCTCAGGCACGGCAGGCCTTCGAGGCCGTGGGCGGCCGCGTTGAGGCCTTCGAGGCGTGGCCCTCGCTGCCGGCCGCCGAACTGATCGTGGATGCGATCTACGGGACGGGACTCAATCGCGCACCGGAGGGCGAGGCCTGCAAGGCGATCGAAGCGCTCAATGCCGCGAAGGTTGCCGTGTTCGCGCTGGACGTGCCCTCGGGACTGAACGCAGACACGGGCGACTGTCCGGGTGTGGTCGTCCGCGCCGACGCCACGGCGACCTTCATCGTGCACAAACGCGGCTTGCATACGCATCGGGCCGAGGTGGCGGGCGATATCGAGCTCCATTCACTCGACCTGCCGGACAGCGCGCTGGAGTCGCCGGACGCGTGCCTGCTCATCGAAGCCTCGTTGCCGCGTCGTCCGCGGGATTCCCACAAGGGCAGTAACGGCCATATCCTCGCGATCGGCGGCGACCACGGTACCGGCGGTGCCGTACGCATGGCTGCCGAGGCTGCGCTCCGGACGGGCGCGGGACTGGTCAGCGTGGCGACCCGCGAGGAGAACGTGCTGGCGATGAATGCCGCGCGCCCGGAGTTGATGGCACATGGCGTCAACGGCCCGCAGGCGTTGCAGCCCATGCTCGACAAGGCATCCGTGGTGGCCCTCGGTCCCGGACTCGGCCAGGCGGCCTGGGGGCACGCTCTCTGGACCACCGCGCTGGACGCCGGCTTGCCCACGGTGCTGGATGCCGATGGGCTCAATCTGCTTCACGCCGAGCCGCGCGCACTTCCGGAACACATTGTCCTGACCCCGCACCCCGGTGAAGCGGCACGCCTGCTCGGCGTCGAAACCGCGGCAATTCAGGCCGATCGATTCGCGGCGGTCCGCGAGCTGGCCCGGCGCTACCGCGCCGTCGTCGTCCTGAAGGGCAATGGCAGCCTGATCGCTTCGCCCGAGGGCGAGGTCGCCGTATGCCCGTGGGGGAACCCGGGCATGGCGAGCGGCGGCATGGGGGATACCCTGACCGGTATCGTCGCTGGCTTGCTGGGGCAGGGATGTAGACCTTATGAAGCCGCTTGCCTCGGCGTGGCGCTGCATGCGCGCGCCGCGGATGTGGCGGCGCGAGCCGGCGAGCGTGGCCTGCTTGCCGGCGACCTGCTCGAGCCGCTTCGCCGGCTCGTCAACGGGCTACCCTCATGAGCGGCGCCGAGCGGATTCTCCCTGACGAGGAAGCAACCCTCACCCTCGGCCGCAGTGTGGCCGGGGCGTTTCCCGGCGGTCTGGTCGCCTTCCTGCATGGCGATCTCGGCGTGGGGAAAACGACGTTCGCCAGAGCGTTTCTTCGCGCGCTCGGTGTCGGAGAGCGCGTAAAGAGCCCCACTTACAGCCTCGTCGAGGGCTACGACATCGGCGATCGTCGTGCCTTTCATCTCGATCTGTATCGCATCGCGGATCCCGGCGAACTCGAATGGCTGGGCCTCGACAGCCTGGCCGAGCCCGGCGCCATCGTCCTCGTGGAATGGCCTGAGCGCGGCGCTGGGGCGTTACCGCCTGTCGATCTGGAGCTGTACTTCCGACATGCCGACGGCGGCCGCGCCGTTCGGCTCGAGGCGCGGACTCCCACGGGTCGGCGACTTCTGGAAGCCCTCGGCGACTGACCTTCCTGTCGCTGTTTGGAGCGCATTCCTGTACGCGCGTTGACGAAGGTTTCGCAGGTTATGGATTATCAAGGGAAAAGATATTGCATTCGTCGGGCGCATGGAGTTCAATCCGGGCCATATGAGGGGAATCACTAACAAATTAGGCCTGCTTGCGTGCGTGACCGCCGTCGCGACGTTTGCTCCTGCCGCCTCGAATGCGGCCGACGTGAAGGCAGCCCGCGTCTGGGCGGGCCCGGAATACACCCGGGTCGTTTTCGATCTCTCCGGTCCGGCGACCTACAAGATGTCCCAGGGAGACACCCCGGGCAGCGTGGTGCTGGATATCGCCGGCAGCTCGGTGACGGGGGATTTCTCCGCGCCAGGCGCGCAGGGCCTGTTCAAGTCGATGACGACGGGCAGGCAGGGCGGCGGCGCCCGCCTGGTCGCCAGCGTCGATGCAAGGGCGAAGCCGAAGAGTTTCCTTCTGAAGCCGGCCGGGGACTACGGGTACCGGCTGGTGCTCGACCTTTACCCGGGCGGGCAGAGCGACCCCGGCGATAACAGTCCAACGGACAACGACACGCCCGCGATTGCGAAGGCTGCCGCGCAGGCCGATGCGGAAGCCGCCGCGGATACGCCGACGGTTGCGCCCTCCGGCGGAAAACGCGGCAGGGCTGGAAAGACGGCAAAGACGATTTCAGCCGGCTCGCCGCCGATGCTGACCGGTGAGCGCAAGGTCGTCGTCGCGATCGATGCGGGCCACGGCGGTGAAGATCCCGGTGCCAGGGGCGCTACAGGACTGCGCGAGAAGGACGTCACGCTGCAGGTGGCGCGCGAACTCGCGGATCAGATCAACCGCCAGCCCGGCATGCAGGCCGTCCTGACCCGTAACGGCGATTACTTCATTCCGCTGAAGCGCCGCTACCAGATCGCTCGAGAGCACAACGCGGACATGTTCGTGTCGATTCACGCGGACGCGTTCAAGAACGGCGATGCCAAGGGCTCGTCGGTCTGGGTGCTATCCCCTCGCGGAAAGACGTCGGAGGCCTCGCGCTGGCTGGCTGACCGCGAAAACCGCGCCGACCTGGTCGGCGGCGTCTCGCTGGACGACAAGGACGATTCCCTCGCCGCCGTACTGCTGGATCTCCAGCAGGGCTACGCGATGCAGGCCAGCGAATCCATCGCCGGCAACGTGCTGAAGGCCCTCGGCCGCCTGGGCCCGACCCATCGCGGCTACGTCGAGCGCGCCAACTTCGTGGTGCTGCGTTCGCCGGACGTCCCCTCGATCCTGGTCGAGACGGCCTTCATCACGAATCCCACCGAAGAAAAGCGCCTGCGCGACGACGGTCACCGTCGTGAGCTGGCGACCGCGGTGCTCGGCGGCGTGCGCAACTATTTCGAGTCCATGCCGCCCCCGGGCACGTGGTTTGCCGCGCAGGCCGCGCGCCGCAACGGCACGTCGCTGGCTTCGACGGCGGCGAGTGCGCCCGCCGCGCCGGCCGTGGCCTCGGACGCCGGGGCCGTGGCATCGGACGCGGTCAAGGCGGCGACGACCCGGGTGGTCGCCAGTCGTGAGCCTGTCGCGAAAGCCCCCGCCAGCCGGGCACCGACGCCCGCACCCCGATCAGAACCCGAACCCCTCAAGGGCGGGGCCAAACGTCCGCCATCCGACGCCATCGTCGTGCAGACCGTCGATGCTCCGCCGAAGCCCGCGGCGCCCGCCGGCCGCGCCGATGACAACGTGCGCGACCTGCACCGCGTCAACCGCGGTGAGACGCTGACCGGTATCGCCCAGCAGTACGGCGTGTCGGTCGGCGCGCTCAAGAGCGCCAACAAGATGAACGACAACAACGTCCGCATCGGGTCGGTGATGGTTATTCCGTCGAGCTGACGGAGTCGCCTTGGGCTATCCTTTCGACCTGAACGCAGTCAGGTCGTAAGCCATGCCCATTCGCCCCCTGCCGCCCGAGCTGATCAACCAGATCGCGGCCGGCGAAGTCATCGAGCGGCCCGCCTCGGTGGTCAAAGAGCTCGTCGAGAACAGCATCGACGCAGGCGCCCGCCGCATCGAGGTCGATATCGAGCAGGGCGGCTCCCGCCTGATCCGCGTGCGCGACGACGGCGGCGGCATTCCTCGCGACGAACTTGCCCTGGCCGTGGCCTCGCATGCCACGAGCAAGATCGGCAGCTTCGACGACCTCGAGCGCGTCGCCAGCATGGGATTCCGCGGTGAAGCCCTGGCCTCCGTGTCATCGGTGGCGCGGTTCGCGCTGACGTCCCGTTCGACCGGTGAAGACGCCGCCTGGCGTATCGAGGTGGATGGCGGTCGCCTGCAGGAAGCGCGTCCCGCGCAGCATCCGCCGGGTACCACGATCGAGGTGCGCGACCTGTTCTACAACGTGCCGGCCCGACGCAAGTTTCTCCGCGCCGAGCGCACCGAGTTCGCTCACATCGACGACCTGCTGAAATCGCTGGCACTGGCGCGAGAAGGCGTCGATATCCGCCTGTCGCACAATGGCAAGCCGGTGCGGCTGCTGAAGCCGGCCCGCGACGAACATGCCGCGCTGGCCCGTGTCGCCGAGGTCCTCGGTCCGGAATTTCCGGGCCAGTCGCTGCGGGTCGATCACGAGGCGGCCGGTCTGCGCCTGTCCGGCTGGGTGGGGCTGCCCACGGCATCCCGTTCCCAGGCCGACCAGCAATATTTCTACGTCAACGGGCGCCTCGTCCGCGATCGCATCGTCGCGCATGCCGTACGCCAGGCGTATGCCGACGTGCTGTTTCATGGTCGTCATCCGGTCTTCGTGCTGTTCCTTACGCTGGATCCGGTCGGCGTCGATGTGAACGTGCATCCGGCCAAGAGTGAAGTGCGCTTTCGCGAACAGCGACTCATCCACGATTTTCTTTTCCGGACTTTGCACGAGGCGCTCGCGCAGACACGCGCCGGTGTCGCCGCAGCGGCGGGCGAAGGCTCCGTGGCCATGGTGGGCACGGTGGGCTCGGGCTTCGTGCAGCCCGGCTTTACCGCCACCCAGTCGTCGGCTCCTCCGATGGCCGCCTGGCCGCAGGCGGGCAGTCAGTCGCGCCTGACACTCGGCGTCCGCGACGAGCCGCTCGCCGGCTATGCCACGTTGTTCGGCAGCACCGCATCGGCGCCGCGCCCCTCGACGTCGTGGACGCCGCCAGCCGGCAACGAGCCGGAGTCGGGTGGCGACGTCCCGCCGCTGGGGTATGCGATCGCGCAGCTGAAGAACATCTACGTACTCGCCGAGAACGAGCACGGGATGGTGCTGGTCGACATGCACGCGGCGCACGAACGAATCACTTACGAGAAGCTCAAGAACGGTCGCGTCACCGCCAACCTGCGCTCGCAGATGCTACTGGTGCCGTTGTCGATCGCGGTCAGCGCGCGCGAAGCCGCCGCTGCCGAAGAGCATGCGGACGCACTGGGTGAGTGGGGCCTGGAGCTGTCGCGCAGTGGCCCGTCGGGCGTCGTGGTGCGGCGTATCCCATCGCTGCTGGAAGGTGCCGATGTGGCGCAGCTGACCCGCGACGTGCTCGGGGAACTCGCCCAGCACGGCAGCTCACGTCGTCTCGAGGAGCTCGAAAACGAACTGCTTTCGACGATGGCGTGTCACGGCTCGGTACGGGCTGGCCGACGCCTGGGCATTCCTGAAATGAACGCTTTGCTTCGCGAGATGGAAGCCACCGAGCGCTCCGGTCAGTGCAATCACGGCCGGCCGACCTGGGTGCAGTTGTCGCTGGGGGAGCTGGACAGGCTGTTTCTGCGCGGTCGCTGAATCCGTGTATGCTGGACGGATAGACGTCCAAACCGGGGTATCGCCATGATCCGTTCGTTTGCCTTCGCCTCCGTCGTGGCGGTCACGTCCGGCAGTGTCATTGCCGGCGATGCCTATACCGCCGCCGTGGAAAAAGTCCGCGCGTCGCGCCTCGAAACCCTCAAGGCGCCGGCCGGATGGCTCAGCCTGATCGGTCTGGAATGGCTGCAGCCGGGAGCGAATCGCGTCGGCAGCGCCGCGGACAATGACATCGTGCTCAAGGCCGGCCCGGCACACCTCGGCGTCGTCACGCTGGACGACACCGGCAACGTCACGCTGGAAGTCGCCAGGGGCAGCGGTGTCCTTGTCGACGGTCGCGAGGTGCAGCGGGCGACCCTGGTGGACGACGGCGGCAACGGTGGCAAGGCGACCGAAGTGCGCTTCGGCTCCGCCAATTTCTTCGTCATCGCCCGCGACGGCAAGAAGGCGCTGCGCGTAAAGGACGAGAAGGCGGAGACCCGCACGCACTTCGTCGGCCTCGACTATTTCGCCGTCGATCCGTCGTGGCGCGTCGAAGCGGAGTGGGTACCGTTCGATCCTCCGCATGAGATCGAGATCGGCTCGGTGCTTGGCACGATCGACAAGGAAAAGGTACCGGGCAAAGCGGTGTTCACGCGCGACGGGCACACCTACGAGCTCTTCCCGATCCAGGAAGAACCCGACTCGCTGTTCTTCGTTTTCGCCGACCGCACCAGCGGTAAGGAGACGTACGGCGCCGCACGCTTCCTCGATACCCCGTTGGCGAAGGACGGCAAGCTCGTGCTCGATTTCAACGAAGCCCGCAATCCGCCCTGTGCGTTCACGCCGTACGCCACCTGCCCGCTGGCGCCGCCCGAAAACCGGCTGGATGTCCGGGTGACGGCGGGCGAGAAGAAGTACGCGGGCGGCCACGGCTGACGCCAGGCTCACCCACGCGCGGGCAGGCCGGCGTCAGCGTCGGATGCGCTCAGGCACCCTTAAAGGTCGGCTTGCGCCGCTCCAGGAACGCGCTGGTGCCTTCCTGCATGTCTTCCGTCGAGAAGGCGATGGCGAAGCCCTGGGTCTCGAAAGCCAGTCCCTGATCGATCGCGCACTCACCACCCTCGATCACGGCTTCCAGAATTCCCTTCAGCGCGAGCGGCGCGGCGGCGGCAAGCTGTTCGGCCATGGCATCCACGGCGGCATCCAGTTCATCGGCCGCCACGACGCGGGTGACGACCCCGACGCGTTCGGCACGCGCGGCGTCGATCTGCTGGCCGAGCAGACACAGCTCCAGTGCGATGCCGCGACCGGCGAGGCGGGTGAGACGCTGCGTGCCGCCAAAGCCGGGGATCAGGCCGAGGCCGATTTCCGGCTGACCGAAGCGCGCCTTGTCGCTGGCGACGCGCAAGTGGCACGCCATGGCCAGTTCCATGCCGCCTCCCAGCGCGTAGCCCTGGATCTTGGCGATCACCGGCTTGCCGAGCCGTTCGACGGTCAGCATGAGGTCCTGCCCGGCCCGTGAAGCGGCCTGCGCCTTCACCGGAGACCAGGCGGTCATCTCCGAGATGTCCGCACCGGCGACGAAGGCTTTGTCGCCAGCGCCGGCGAGGACCACCACACGGACGGCATCGTCCTGGGCGGCCTGGCGGAAGGCGAGCGTCAGCTCGCCGATGGTCTCGCGGTTGAGCGCGTTGAGCTTGTCGGGGCGGTTGACCGTGATGTGGCGCACGGCGCCGCGGTCGGCGGTGGTAAGCGTACGAAAGGCCATGGCGGTTCCTGGCGGTTGGGCGAGGAGGCGGATGGTAGCAGGGGAACCTTTACCCCCTGCGCGGCGTCTTATGGCGTACGGACGGGGCGGCGACCGATGGATTATCCTCCACGCACGCCCAGGGTTCCGGGTTCATGGAGAACGGGATGCCATCCTCGCGTTTGCTGGTCACGATCGCCGCACTGCTGTGCCTGCCCGCCCTCCCGGCGTTGGCACAGGCACCGTCGACGGCGCCTGCGTCCGGTGCTCCGGTCATCGACAAGACGAAGCTGTCGTATGCGATCGGTTATCAGATCGGCACGCAGTTCGCCAACAGCGCGCAGCCCGACGTGGACATCGCCGTGCTGGTCAAGGCACTGCAGGATGGTTATGCCAAGCGTGCGCCAGGCGTTCCGATCGACGTGATGCAGCAGCAGCTCGTCAACTTCGATGCCAAGGTCCAGCGCGACTCGGCGGTCGAATTCCGTCGTGTCGCCACCGCCAATGCGAAGCGCAGCGCGGATTTTCTCGCCCGCAATCGCACCCGCCCCGGCGTGACCACGTTGCCCTCCGGCATCCAGTACGCCGTGCTCGCCAAGGGCAACGGCGCACAGGCGCAGGTCACGAGCACGGTCGTGGTGAATTACCGCGGGGCGCTGATCGACGGTACGGAGTTCGACAGCTCGTACGCGCACGGCAAACCCGTGACCTTCACGGTCAACCGCGTCATCCCCGGTTGGCAGGACGTCATTCCGCGTATGCATGTCGGTGACAAGTGGAAAGTGGTGATTCCACCGGCGCTGGCCTATGGCGAGCGCGGTGAACTGCCGCGCATCGGGCCTAACGAGGCGTTGTTGTTCGACCTCGAGCTCATCGACGTCAAGCCCTGACCGTCGCGCTAGAATGGCCGACGGTATGGCCATCGTCTCTTCCTCCTCGCTGCCCCTGACTCCCTGCACCGGTGTGTGCCGGCTCGACGCGCGCGGCCTCTGTGAGGGCTGTCTGCGCACGGGTGACGAGATCGCCCGCTGGTCCACGATGGACGACGAGCAGAAACTCTGGTTGATGGACCGGATCCTGCCAGGCAGGCAGGACGCCTGATGGATGACCTGCTCGCCCGGCTGCACGGCGCGCTGCTTCCCCTGGAGGCGCCCCCGGGACCGCGCGGCTGGAACCACGAGGACATGGCCGAGCTCATCGGCGATGCACCGAGGCGCGCCGCCGCGGTTCTGATCGGTATTCGTGACGACCGTGAGCAGCGTGTCGTGCTCACCGTACGCACGGACACGCTGCAGCAGCATGCGGGTCAGGTCGCCTTTCCCGGCGGCCGGGTGGAGGACCACGACGAGGACGCGGTCGCCACGGCCCTGCGCGAAAGTCACGAGGAAATCGGGCTCGATGCGCGCATGGTAACGCCGTTGGGGTTCCTGGAATCCTTCGAGACGATCAGCGGTTACTCCGTCACGCCGGTGGTCGCGCGTATCGCGGCCGAGGCGACACTGACGCCCGATCCCGGCGAGGTGGCCGAGGTCTTCGAGGTCCCTTTCGCCTTCTTTCTCGAGCCGGCAAACCTCCGCCGCTATACGATGGATTTCCGTGGACACCGCCGCGACATGGTCGAATTTCTCCACGCGGGTTACCGCATCTGGGGTGTCACGGCGGCCATTCTTCTCAACCTGCTCAAGCGAATGGGACATCACCCATGTTGATCTCGCGCACGCTGATAGACGCCATCACCGCTTCCCATCTGCCGGCGCAGGACGTGCTTTTCGTCGATGCGCGTTTCGACCTGGCGCAGCCGTCGAAGGGGAATGAGGACTACGCACAGGCGCACGTGCCTGGCGCGGTGCGTGCCGACCTCGATCGTGACCTCGCCGACATGGCCACGCCGGCGAACGGCCGGGGGCGACATCCGTTGCCGTCCGCGGCGTCGTTCGCGGCGTGGCTGTCGCGCGCGGGGTGGCGCCCCGATTTGCAGGTCGTCGTTTACGACGCGGCAGGCGGCGCACTGGCGGCGGCACGTCTGTGGTGGCTGGCGCGTCTGGCCGGCCTCGACAATGTCGCGGTGCTCGACGGAGGCTGGGCCGCCTGGGAGGCGGCCAGGCTTCCCGTCGATGCGAGGGTGGCTTCGCGTGATGCGACGGCGGTACACGCGGCCTTCGACGACGCGGGCACGGTCGGTGCGGATGAACTCGCCGATGGTGTCGCCAGCGGGCGCTTCGTTCTGCTGGATGCGCGTGCGGCGCCGCGCTACCGGGGCGACGTCGAACCGCTCGATCCCGTGGCGGGGCACGTACCGGGAGCGCGCAACCGGCCGTTTACCGACAACCTCGACGCGGAGGGCCGGTTTCGCTCACCGGAGGACCTTCGTCGCGCGTTCGAAGGGGTGATCGGACCCCATCCGGCGGAAGACGTCGTACACATGTGCGGCTCCGGCGTGACCGCATGCCATAACCTGCTGGCCATGGAGTACGCGGGGCTGTGCGGATCGCGTCTGTATGCGCCGTCGTGGAGTGGCTGGGTGAGCGACCGGTCGCGCGGTGTGGCGACCGGCGAGGGCTGACGTCCGCTCCTCGCCGGCGATGGGTCAGAGCGACACCGTCCGCCGCTCGCGCGCACTCAGCTGCGCCGCCTCGATCACCCGGATGACATCGCGGGCCTCGCGTGCGGCGACCGGCAAGGTCGCACCCTGGCGAATCGCCGCGGCCACACCTTCGTAATACGCCGTGTAACGGCCGGGCAGGGTATCGATCACCGTGGTGCTGCCATCGGCATCGGTGAACCGGCCGAACGACGCCGGCTCGTCCTCGCCCCAGTTCGCGCCGCCCGGGCGGCGGCCCTCACGAAGCGCGGCTTCCTGGCCGTCGATGCCGTACTTCACGAAGCTGCCGCCATCGCCGTGGACGAGATAGCGCGGGCCCGGGTCGCGGACCATGACCGACGCATGCAACACCGCGCGCCGATGGCCGTAATCGAGCACGAGATGGAAGTAGTCATCCACCTTTGCGGCTGCGCGCTGGCGCGTGACATCCGCGGTGATCGCCTGAGGCAGGCCGAACAACACCAGGGCCTGGTCGATCAGGTGCGCGCCAAGGTCGTAGAGCAGGCCGGATCCCGCGACCTCGGTCTCGCGCCACCCCTGCTTGATCTCGGGGCGGAAGCGATCGAAGTGCGCCTCGAAGTAGACGACCTCGCCGAGGCGGCCGTCGTCGACGAGGCGACGAACGGTCAGGAAATCGTTGTCCCAGCGACGGTTCTGGAAGACGGAAAGGCGGCGGTCCACGCGGTCGGCCAGCCCGATCAGGGCATCGGCCTCGGCGGCGTTCAGCGTGAACGGCTTGTCCACCACGACATGCTTGCCTGCTTCCAGCGCGGCACGAGCCAGTGGCGCATGGCTCTCGTTGGGCGAAGCGATCACGATCAGCTCGAGCGACGGGTCCGCGATCAGGTCGTGAGGATGTTCATACGCCGTGGCCTCGGGAAAGTCGCGGGCGATCTGTTCCGCACGGCGACTGCCGATGGCGGCGAGACGAAGGCCTTCCGCCGCGGCGATCAGTGGCGCATGGAAGAAGGCACCTGCTGTGCCATAGCCGATGAGGCCGGTGGGAATCGGTTGCATAGTCGTTCCTGAGGTAGTCCTGGCAACAAGCGTAGCGCGAGCCGCCTGAGCGTTTCGTTCAGGAATTCGCGGTTTTCTGTCGCCTCTGATCGTTGCCCAGCGTGACGTTCCCTGCACGGGGCGACGCAGAGCATCGGCGGCGACCTCCCTGAAGAGACATGACCCATGGTGGCAGCAAAGAAAGCCGCGCCTATACCCTCCGCCGCGACGAGTGAGTGGCCCGGCAAGGTCGTACTTGTGACCGGCGGTGCGCAAGGTGTGGGCAAGGGCATCGCGGAAGCGGTACTGGCCGCCGGTGGCTCCGTGGTCATCGGCGATCTGGATGCCGAAGCCGGCAAGGCCTGTATCGACGAATGGGACGCGGGCGAGCGCGCCGCGTTTCTCGTGCTGGATGTCGCGAAGGAAGCGAGTGTCAGGCGTTTCGTGGCCTCGTCATTGCGACGCTTCGGTCGCATCGATGGCCTGGTCAATAACGCAGGCATCGCCAACCCTGTGAACGGTCCGATCGAGAAGCTCGACTGGACCGAATGGAAGCGGCGCATCGATACGAACCTCGGTGGGACCTTTCTCTGCAGCAAGCACGCCTTGCCGGCGTTGAAAAAGAGCAACGGCGCCATCGTCAATATTTCCTCGTCGCGCGCGCACCAGTCCGAGCCTGACACGGAAGCCTATGCGGCGAGCAAGGGCGGCATCGTCGCGTTGACGCACGCGCTCGCGATCAGCGTGGGACCGGTTCGCGTCAATGCGATCAATCCGGGGTGGATCGTGGTGGATGACTGGAAGAAGCCATCGGCGCGCCATAAGCCGAAGCTGTCAGCGGCGGATCATGCGCAGCACCCGGTCGGGCGGGCGGGTATCCCGCCGGACATCGGTGCGCTGGCGGTATTCCTGCTGTCGTCGCAGGCGGGGTTCATCACCGGCGAGAACTTTACCGTCGACGGTGGGGTTGCGCGGAAGATGCATTACGTCTGAAGCCCTGCCGACGATGGGATGCCGCTGTACCGCTGAAGAGGCACGGTCGTCTTCCCGCCGGGATCGAAGCGCCCGTTGGCCTCGTTGTAATCCCATTGCTCGACCACGCATGTCGAGCGATCGGTGGTCGGGTCGTGGCGAATGACATTGAAAGAGTTGCTGATTCCCTCGCGAATGCGCGTCGACAACGCCGTGCCCGCCTGTACCGACCACAACTCACTGGACAGTGCACGCTTTTCGGTATTGAGCGGCCTGACATAAGGCAGGTGGATGTGTCCGCCGAGCACCAGGTCCGCGCCGGCGGCGGCCCAGGCGGCGATCGCGCGCTCGTGGTTGATCAGAAGGTTCTCGACATCCTTCTCTCGTATCACATGGACTGGCTGGTGCGTTACGACGACGCGCAACTGATCGGCGGTGGCCTCGCGTAACCGCTGGCTGACGCGTTCGATCTGCGCATCGGATACCTCGCCGTTCTTGTGCCGGTGCGCCCGGACGGTATTGACGCCGATGACCAGCAACGCGTCGTCCGTGTGCCCGGGCTCCAGGTTTGCCCCGAAGACGCGGCGGAAACCACCGAACGGATCGAAGACGCGTGCGAAGACGTTCAACAACGGGACGTCGTGGTTCCCCGGAATCACGAGGGTGGGGCGCCCGTAGCCGTCGATGAAACGGCGGGCCGCATCGAACTGGCTGCGCCGCGCGCGCTGCGTGACGTCACCGGAAAGTATGACGAGATCCGGCCGCATCGAGATGATCAGTTCGCTCAGTGCCGACACCACGTCGGGACGCTCGGTGCCGAAGTGCGTATCGGAAATCTGTACCAGCGTGCTCAACCCGGATCCTCCCCTGGCTGGCGTTCACCATGGGTAAGCAGCACGAGCGGGCGCGGCGCGGCGCGGAAGACGATAGGCGGATCGAGCCAGACGATCTCGCCGTCGACGGCCACCTTGATCTTCGCGCGGTGGTGTTTCGGTTTGACCGTGATCTCGCGAAACGGAAAGCTGACGACGTCGTCCGCTTCGCCGAGCTTGCCCAGGGCGCCGCTGAGTATGAGGCGGAGCATGGTGAGCTTGCCGATGGGCTTGAGCACGAGTCCGGCCAGCGTGCCATCGTTGCGATGCACGTCCACCGCCTCGGGCAGACCGATTTTCTCCAGCTGCAGCGCATTGTTACCGACGAACAGTGTCGGCGTTCGCAGCTGACGCGACCGCGTGCCGTCGGTTACTTCGACGCGAAGCGGCCGGAAACCCTTCATCAGCGTCGACAGGCCCGACCACAAGGCAACGATGCGGTGCCGGCCGAAACGCTGTTTCCACGTCTCGCGGTCTTCGAGCACCTGCGGATAGAGACCGAGGCTCGCATTCACCAGGAACACGCGATCGTTGACCATGCCGATCTGTGCGTTGATCGGCGTAGACCGCACGAGCGCCTCGGCGGCGCCGCGGGTGTCCGTCGGAATGCCGTGCGTCCGGCCGACGAAGTTGAAGGTACCTTGCGGCAGGATGCCCATGGTCAGCTGTTCGCGCCACGCCGCGGCGGCAACGCAGTTGATGGTGCCGTCGCCGCCCGCGGCCACGATCGCGCCACCCTGCTCGCTGGCGTACGCGGCGGCGTCGCGGACGACGTCCACGATGTCGTGCTCGTCGTCGATGAGAAAAAACGCATGAGGATGTCCGGCGGCATCGAGAATCGAGGCGATCTCGTCGCGTGCCGCCGCGGCGTCCTGTCGGCCGGAGCCGGCATTCATGACAATGGCGAAAGAGACTGGACTGGACATCGCTGGATCGAAGCATTCGCCTCGTTACGGCCGCATGAAATTACGTCCTGGCCTGCCGGCCCTCGCGAAGGCGGAGGTATTCCGCGCTGCCGACACACAGCGTGACCCAGGCAAGGCCCGTGGCGTATCCCGCCATCACGTCGCTGAAGTAATGCACCTGGAGCAGGATGCGGCTGATACCGACCACCGTGATCATGGCCACGGCAGCGATCACGATGAGCCGGTGCCAGCGAGGTGGGCAAAGCACCAGCAGGACATACGCGAGCATGCCGTAGAACACCATCGACCCCGATGCATGGCCGCTGGGAAAGCTGTAACTGTGTTCGACGATGAAGCCATGGTCGTGCAGCGGCCGTTCGCGCTGGAACCAGCCCTTGAGCGCACTGTTGATCGCGGCGGTGCCGACCAGCGTGGCGATCCATGTGATGGCGAGGCGCACGTGCCGGCGAAGCAACAGCGCGAGGAAGACGACGCCCGTGGCCACGCCGACGACGACGGGATCGCCCGTATGGGTGACCCAGGCGATCGCACGCAGCACGGGCAGGGGCAGGTTGGCGCGCAGGTCGGCGGCGAGGCTGGCGTCGAAGACGGTCAGGCCTGCCTGCTCGCGAACCTCCACCGCGATCGCCGTGGCGATCACCAGCATGGCGACGATGACGACCATGGCGGTCGTGGGGCGCAGGAAGGCGCGGGCCGCCGGGTCCAGTCCTTCTCGCCGCCGTACGGCGCGGCGCCACGCCACATCGGCGCCCAGCAGGGCGGCGACCAGAAGGAGCGCCCAGACCGACAGGGCGTGGCGGCTGATCCAATCCAATGGCACTGCGATCACTCCTCGTCTCATGGCAGGATCGGCATGTTGCCACGCCGCGACCTCGCGGCCCGAAAAGGGGATGAACATGTCGAAGGTTTCGTTGGCTCGCGCGGTGCTCGCGCTGGCCCTTCTCGCGGGCGCTGCCTCCGTCGTTCATGCCGACGGCGCGCCGCTGGCGCATCGCGTCGTGCGCGTCGGCCTGCCGGCGGCAAGCCAGGGCACTTCCGGCCGCCTGATCCTGTTCGCCATGCCCGCTTCGGCTGCGAAGGACGGCAAGGCGGAAGAAGTGGACACCAACCCGTTCCAGCCGACCGCGGTGTCGGTCGCGGCCAGGGACGTCGGCTGGATCGGTGGCGGCCAGACGGTCGATCTCGACACGGACGGCGAGGCGTTCCCCGCGGGCTTTTCGAGCCTTCCTTCAGGCGATTACCTTATCCAGGCCGTGCTCGACGTGGGGCATGACTACAACTACAGCGGACGCCATGCCGGCGATCTGATCAGCCCGGTCACGGCCGTCAGGCTGACGCCGGGCGGTAGCCTGCCCACGCTCACTCTCGATACCACCGTGCCCGCGAAGGACCCCTGGAACCTGCCGCCGGCGGCACCGCAGGCAATCCGCGACGCGCTGCCCGAGGCGCGCAAGCATGCGCATGCGGAGGTGTTCGAGAGTCCCGCTCTGACGGCTTTCGCCGGTCGCCCCCTGTCGATCCGTGCCTGGGTCCTCACGCCGCCCGGCTATGACCCCAAAGCCTCGACACGTTATCCCACGGTCTATCTGACACACGGCTTCGGGGGTGGCTTCGACCGGTTCACGGGGACCATCGCGTCGGTATGGTCGGCCATGGCCAACAAGCAGATGCCACCGATGATCTGGGTCCTGCTCGATGAATCCGGTCCTACGGGTACGCACGAATTCGCCGATTCGGTGAACAACGGCCCCTGGGGCCAGGCGCTGACCACGGAATACATCCCGTGGCTGGAGGCCCGCTACAAGATGGACGCCAGGGTGAGCGGTCGCTTCCTCAATGGCCATTCGTCCGGCGGCTGGGCCACGCTGTGGCTGCAGACGCGTTATCCGAAGGTGTTCGGCGGCACCTGGTCGACCTCTCCGGATCCGAGCGATTTCCACGACTTCACCGGCATCGACCTCTACGCGCCCCACGCCAACGCCTATAAAGCGGCGGATGGCACGCCGTACCCCCTGATCCGCGACAAGGGCAAGGTGATCGCCACGTTCGAGACCTTCGCGCATCTCGAGCGCGTGCTCGGCGCCTATGGTGGCCAGCTGGCATCGTTCGAGTGGGTGTTCTCGCCGCGCGGCGCCGACGGACGGCCGCAGCCGATGTTCAATCGCGATACCGGCGCGATCGATGCGAATGTCGTCGCGTACTGGCGCGACCATTACGACATCGCCCAGCGCATGCGCACACAGTGGCCGTCGCTCAGGCCCGACCTGGACGGAAAGATCCATCTGATCGTCGGCACGGCCGACACGTTCTACCTCGATGGGTCGGCGAAGTTGCTCAAGGACACGCTCGACGGCCTGCACGCGAAGAGCGATTTCCGGTTCCTGCCCGGAAAGACGCATTTCGACCTCTATACCGAAGGGGATGACCGGCAGGCGTTGCTGAAGAAGATCGCCTGGGAGATGTACGGGGTAGCGCGGCCGGGGCAGGGCAAGCCCGGAGGTTGAGGCCTGTCACGCCGCGACGCAGCAAGGCCTTCACCACGGGCTGGGCTAAAATGCCGGTCTTTGCCCCGGAGAGTTTCATGGCGCAGCTTCCCTCGGCCGGCGGCCGCTTCCGTGCCGCGCTTGCGGCGGAACAGCCCCTGCAGGTCATTGGCGCGATCAACGCCAACCACGCGTTGCTGGCGAAGCGCGCCGGGTTTCGCGCGATCTACCTTTCCGGCGGCGGTGTGGCGGCGGGTTCGCTGGGCCTGCCCGACCTGGGCATCAACACGCTGGACGACGTACTCACCGACGTGCGTCGCATCACCGACGTGTGCGACCTGCCGTTGATGGTCGATATCGACACGGGGTTCGGCCCGAGCGCGTTCAATATCGCGCGCACCGTCAAAAGCCTGATCAAGTTCGGCGCCGCGGCCTGCCACATCGAAGACCAGGTCGGCGCGAAGCGCTGCGGTCACCGGCCCGGCAAGGAAATCGTCACGACCGAGGAAATGGCCGATCGCGTCAAGGCCGCCGCCGATGCGAAGACCGATCCGGACTTCTTCCTGATCGCGCGCACCGATGCCATCGCCGTGCTCGGCGTGGATGCCGCCATCGACCGTGCCATCGCCTGCGTGGAAGCGGGCGCCGACGCGATCTTCGCCGAGGCCGCCTACGACCTGCCGACGTACAAGCATTTCGTCGATGCGGTCAACGTGCCCGTGCTGGCCAATATCACGGAGTTCGGCCAGACGCCGCTGTTCAGCACCGAAGAGCTCGGGAGTGTCGGCGTCGGCATCGTCCTGTATCCGCTTTCCGCGTTCCGCGCCATGAACAAGGCCGCCGAGAACGTGTACACCAGCATCCGCCGCGACGGTCACCAGCGCAACGTCATCGACACGATGCAGACGCGCGAAGAACTGTACGACCGCATCGGCTACCACGAATACGAGCGTCACCTCGACGCGCTGTTCTCTAAGAAGGGTTAAGGAGAGTCACTCATGAGCGACACCGCAACCACCACCGGCCCGAAGCCGAAGAAATCCGTCGCATTGTCCGGCATCGCCGCCGGCAATACCGCGCTGTGCACGGTCGGCCGCAGCGGCAATGACCTGCACTACCGTGGTTACGATATCCATGACCTCGCCGCGAAGGGCTCGTTTGAAGAGGTGGCCTACCTTCTCGTCCATGGCGTCTTGCCGAACTGGATGGAGCTCAACGCCTATCGGGCCAAGCTGAAGCGCCTGCGCGGTTTGCCTGCGCCCGTCAAGGCCTCGCTGGAACTGCTGCCGGCGGCCACGCACCCGATGGACGTGATGCGCACCGGTGCGTCGGTGCTCGGCACCGTGCTGCCGGAGAAGGACGATCACAATGTGACGGGCGCGCGCGACATCGCCGATCGTCTCATGGCGAGCTTCGGTTCGATCCTGCTGTACTGGTACCACTTCAGCCACAACGGCAAGCGCATCGAGACGGAGACCGAAGACGACTCGATCGCCGGGCACTTCCTGCATCTGCTGCACGGTCGCAAGCCGAGCGATCTGCACTCGCACGCGCTCGACCGTTCGCTGGTGCTGTATGCCGAGCATGAGTTCAACGCCAGCACGTTCGCGGCGCGTGTCATCGCCGGCACCGGTTCGGACATGTATTCGGCCATCACCGGCGCCATCGGTGCGCTTCGCGGTCCCAAGCATGGCGGTGCCAACGAGGTCGCGATGGAAATCATCGCGCGCTACCGCGATGCCGGTGAGGCGGAAGCCGATATCCGTGCGCGCGTGGAGCGGAAGGAGATCATCATCGGATTCGGGCATCCGGTGTACACCGTGTCCGATCCGCGCAACGAAATCATCAAGGAAATCGCGCGCAAGCTCTGCACCGACGGTGGCAATCCGCGTCTGTTCGAGGTGTCGGAGAAGATCGAGAAGCTGATGTGGGATCTGAAAAAGATGTTCCCCAACCTCGACTGGTACTCGGCGTCGGCGTACCACATGATGGGTGTGCCGACGGCGATGTTCACGCCGTTGTTCGTCATCGCGCGTACGTCGGGCTGGAGCGCCCACGTGATCGAGCAGCGTCAGGACGGCAAGATCATTCGTCCGAGCGCGAATTACACGGGGCCGGAAGACCAGGTGTATACGCCGATCGAGAAGCGCTGAATCGAGGCGGCATTGCCGCGTCGTTATTGATTCGCGCGCAGGGCGCTCCTACCAAAGCCGCGTTGTCGCTCCTACGAGAGCCGCATTGTAGGAGCGCGCCCTGCGCGCGAAAGGCCGACAGCGCGATGACGCCGCGCCCCGGCTACCCCGCGGACAACCTCAGATCTCCGCCGCCATCCGCGTCGCCCGGTCGATCGCCCGCTTGGCATCCAGTTCGGCCGCGACATCCGCGCCACCGACGAGTCGCACGTCGATACCGCGCTCCAGCAACGCATCGTGCAGGGCACGGTTCGGCTCCTGCCCTGCGCATACGATGATGTTGTCCACCTCGAGCACCTGCGGCTGTCCGTCGATGATCACGTGCAGTCCGGCATCGTCGATGCGTTCATAGGTCACGCCGCCGATCATCTTCACGCGCTTGTTCTTCAGCGTCGCGCGGTGCACCCAGCCGGAGGTCTTGTTGAGACGGGCGCCGGGGCGTCCCGCACTGCGCTGCAGCAGCCACACGTCGCGTTCGGGCTTCTCAGGCTGCGCCGGCATCAATCCTCCCGGCGTCGCCATCGTCATGTCGACGCCCCACTCCTTCGTCCAGCGCGCGATGTCCGTGGTGGGGGAGGGGATTTCTTCGGTGAGAAATTCGGAGACATCGAAGCCGATACCGCCGGCTCCGATCACGGCCACTTTGCCGCCGACCGGCGCATTGCCGTGAAGCACGTCGAGGTAGCTGAGCACCTTGCGATGATCGGCTCCGGGAATCGACAAGGGGCGGGGCAACACGCCGGTAGCGAGAATCACGGTGTCGAATCCTCCGGCCGCCAGCGTGTCCACGCTGGCATCGGCGCCAAGCTGGCGCGTGACGCCCGTTTCCGTCAGGCGGTGATCGAAGTAGCGCAGGGTTTCCTGGAATTCTTCCTTGCCCGGAATGCGTTTGGCCATGTTGAACTGACCGCCGATCTCGTGGGCCCGATCGAACAGCGTGACGGCGTGTCCGCGCTCGGCCAGTGTCGTGGCGGCGGCGAGTCCCGCCGGACCGGCGCCTACCACGGCGACGCGTTTTTTCGCGGTGGTGGGGAGAATCTTCAGTTCGGTTTCATGGCAGGCACGCGGGTTGACCAGACACGACGCGCGGCGATTCTCGAACACGTGGTCGAGGCAGGCCTGGTTGCAGGCGATGCAGGTGTTGATGGTCTGCGGGCGTGAGGCGCGCGCCTTGTTCACCCACTCCGGGTCGGCGAGCAGGGGGCGTGCCATCGACACCATGTCCGCATCGCCGTCGGCAAGAATCCGTTCGGCGACATCGGGCATGTTGATGCGGTTGGTGGTCACCAGCGGAATGCCGACTTCGCCTTTCATGCGGCGCGTGACCCATGAAAAGGCGCCACGCGGCACACTGGTCACGATGGTGGGGATGCGCGCCTCGTGCCAGCCGATGCCCGTGTTGATAATGGTCGCCCCGGCGGCTTCGATGGCCTTGCCGAGCGTGACGATATCCGCCCACGGCTGCGCATCGTCGACGAGGTCGAGCATCGAGAGCCGGTAGATGATGATGAAGTCCTTCCCTACCGCCTCACGCATACGCCGAACGATCTCGATGGGGAAGCGCATGCGATTCTCCGCCGAGCCACCCCAGCGATCCGTGCGCTTGTTGGTCCGCGCGGTCAGGAACTGGTTGATGAGGTAGCCCTCGGAGCCCATGACCTCGACGCCGTCGTAGCCAGCGTCGCGGGCGAGCTTCGCGCTGCGGACGAAGGCGTCGATGGTGCGCTCGACGCCACGTGTGCCGAGCGCCCTCGGCGTGAACGGCGTGATCGGCGATTTGATCTTCGATGGCGCGACGGACAACGGCTGATAGGCGTAGCGACCGGCGTGGAGAATCTGCATGCAGATCTTGCCGCCCTCCGCGTGGACGGCGGCGGTGACCTTGCGGTGGCGCGCCACGTGCCAGGGCATCGACATCGTTCCCGACAACGGCTTCAGCCAGCCCTGGATGTTGGGCGCGATGCCGCCGGTGACGATCAGGCCGACGCCGCCACGGGCACGCTCGGCGAAAAAAGCCGCCAGCTTGTCGTAGTCGGCCGCCTTGTCCTCCAGGCCCGTATGCATCGAGCCCATCAGCACGCGGTTGCGCAGGGTGGTGAAGCCGAGGTCGAGCGGGGCGAGCAGGTGGGGATAGGACACGGTCGGATCCGGTTCAAACGATCGTTCGAATGATTACCGGATCGGGGGCGCGGAGCAAGGGCGGGCGCAGCAATGACCGACGCGGACCGGGCTAACCCATGGGCGTTACGGCGTGTATCGCGGCCGTTACAAATCGCGTCTTCCGTTCAGGTGCGAAAAGCGCCCGAAGCCGCCTCGGAACAGGGTCTCGTGCAAGCGACGACACAAGGCACGCAACTTGCTCCGCCTTATCACCCGGCGCGTTGGCAGGGCGCCCGGCGATCACGACGAAAACAGGGGTTTCGCGTCGCTCACAGGAGACTTTCCCATGCGTAAGACCTTCATTGCCACGGCGATCTGCCTCGCTCTCGGATTCGCCCTGCCGGCCGTTGCCCAGGACAGCAGCCAGACCGGAGCAGCGGGCGCCACCGCCCAACGCAACTCGACGGCGTACCAGTACTCGGACAGCTCGACCTATTCCGATAGCTCGACTCACAGCAACACGACGACGAACACCACATGGGGTTCGTACAACACGACAAATGCCATTTCCGACACCACGCTCAATGGCAGTGTGAGCGGCGTCACCGTCAGTGGCATCGGCAACAACGCCTATAACTACGGGTCCGCGGCAGGTGGACGCGGTGGATCCGGCGGCGCCGGCTACGGGGCCACGGGATATGGCGGCGACGGCGGAGCTGGCGGCAGCGGCGGCAACGCGCGTGCGCGCGGCGCGGTCGGCGGCGACGGCAGTGCGTCGTCCAGCAGTGGCGATGCGGGCTCCCTGACCGCATCGGCAGGCGGGAACGCCTCCGGCAACGGCGGCAACTCCAACGGTGACGGCGGTGCCGCGCGGTCTCGCGGCGCGGGCGGCGGTGCGCCGACGGGTGGTTCCACGGCCGGCACGGGTGGCGCGAGCGCGAGCACCGGTGGCGCGGGCACGTCGGGCGATGCCACGGCCATGGCGGCGGGTGGCGCATCGACAGGAACGGGCGGCGCGGGCGGCACGGCGACGTCCGCCGCGGGCGCCGGAGGTGCGGGCGCGGCGGCGGGTGACGGCACGGGCGGTGCGGGTTCCGGCGCGACCGGTGGCGCGGGCGGCGCGGGCGGTACGTCGATGGCGGACGCGGGCAGCTTCAGCATGGCCAATAGCATGGGCAGTGCGGGCGCGGCAGCGGCGGGCATCTCGAACTTTGCGCAGAACAGCGGCGCGGCGTCGCTGATCCAGCAGGGTGTCAACGTTCAGGCCAATCTCAGCGTGGGCTCGTCGCCCTGACGCATCGGGTGGGCAAAGGGAGCCACGGGGCGCGTGTCGCTCCGTGGCGATCCGAAGGGACATCGAACGACCTTCAGGAGAGCACCCATGTGGCAGCAATACCGGTATCGAAGGTGCGCGGTGCTGAGTTTCATCGGTATCGCGTTTGCCGGCGGAGCGGCGATGGCCGCGCCGCCAGCGGAAAAAACGCCACCGCCGGGCTTTGGCGCGGCGGTCCCCGCCGACACGCTGAAGGCGATGAGTGGCGGCAGCAACGTCACCAACAACGTCAGTCAGCAGACCCTCAACGGGACGATGAGTGACACGGAGGCACGGGACACCGTAAGCGGCGGAAACATTGTGTCCGGTAGCGCGTTCGGCAACGCGGCGGGCCTGCCCACGGTGATCCAGAACTCCGGCAACAATGTGTTGATCCAGAATGCCACGATCGTCAACGTGCGGATGAATCCATGAAGATCGTCTGCGCGCTGGCCCTGCTCGTCATGCTCCCGGCTCCCGCCGTCAGCGCGATGAAGGCCGATGTGCAGACCGGGCAGGGTACGTCGTATCCGGTCCGGCTGACGAGCCTCAAGGAAGCGCGGTTCCGCAACACCATCCGACAGAAATACGACTTCAGCTGCGGATCGGCCGCAGTGGCGACGTTGCTTACGTATCAGTACGGTTATCCGGTCGACGAGCAATCCGCGTTCGACGTGATGTACGCGAATGGCGACCGCGCGAAGATCGGTCGCGAGGGATTCTCCCTGCTGGACATCAAACGCTTCCTCGCGTCGCGCGGCTTTGAGGCGGATGGTTTCGACGTCCCGCTCGACAAACTGGACGTCGACGGCATCCCTGCCATCGTGTTGATCAACGAGCGCGGGTATCACCATTTCGTGGTGGTGAAAGGGTACAAGGCCGGACGTGTCCTGGTCGGCGACCCGGCACGCGGAACGCGCTCGATGTCCAGGCGCCGTTTCGACGCGATGTGGACCAATCACATCGTTTTCGTCATTCACAACGAACGCGACCGCGCCATCTTCAACAGTCCGCGTGACTGGGCGGTCGCTCCCGCGGCACCGATCTCCGGGGGTATCGAGCGAAACGGGCTCGCGCCGATCGTGATGCCCAAGCGCGGACCGGGGGACATATGAACACCCGACTTTTCCGGCGGCTGCCGATCGCGTGCGCACTTGCCTGCGCCAGCGCGCACGCAGTGGACTTTCCGGTAAATCGCGCCGTGGCGGACGCCGAGCTGGACCGCATCCGCGGCGGTTTCGACCTCGGGGACAACCTCAAGGTGTCGTTCGCGCTCCAGCGCACGGTACTCATCAATGGCATGGAGGCGCTGCGCACCACCATCTCGGTGCCGGACGTCGCCGCGATCACCCACGATCAGGCGACGGCGCTGCAGAGCGCGCTGCAGACGATGGTCATCACCAATGGTGCCGGTGGCATCGGGAGTCAGTCGCCGGCGGTGTCGCCTGCGCCAGCGACCGCGGCGGTCGTCACCGCGGTCCTGCCGAACTCGATAACGCCGGGTCTCGTCATCCAGAACTCGCTCGACAATCAGGCCATCACGGCCAACACGACGATCGATGCGTCCGTGAACACGGCACGCATGCTGCAGAACATGCGTGTGGCGGAGTCGGTCAACGATGCGGTGATTCAATCTCGGGGGAACTGACGCATGTATCGCAATGGCAGGGTGATGCAGGCAAAAACGTGCGCGAGCGCCCTGGCGCTTGCGGTTCTGCCGATGTGGATCGGCGCGTGCCTCGCGCAGGAATCCGCGGTGGATCCGGCGCTGCGCGAGAAGATCGAATCGCAGGGACGGAAGATCGACGCGATGCGCAGCCGCATGGCCGAGCAGCTGGCGGAGCTCGAGCAGATGAAGCGCGAGCTGGCGTCGCAGGAGGTGCAGTACAACGACCTGCGCAAGGCGATCGGCCTGAACGCACTGGAGGACGCACGCGGCGGATCGTTGGCGGTCGCTGATCCGGATGCACAGGCACCCTTGCCGCAGGACCGGTCCGGCGGGCTTCCGCCGTCGACTCCCTTGGTGGCGACATCCCCGCAGACGGTAGCGACGCAGCCGGTCGGCAAGCGACCCGAAGAGGACGAGCGGCCGCCCGAGGTCGCGCCCATCTTCGACCAGCCGGGTGTGCTCACGCCACGCGGCAAGCTCATCATCGAACCGTCCTACCAGTACGGTTATTCATCGAGCGACCGCGTGGCGCTGGTGGGCTACACCGTCATTCCCGCGATCCTCATCGGCCTGGTCGATGTGCGCCAGGTCAAGACGACCACGCAGACCGGGGCGCTGGCCTTTCGCTACGGCCTGACCAACCGCATGGAGCTGGAGATACGCGTGCCTTACGTGGACACGCACACCGACACGATCAGCCGGGAGATCTTCACCGGGATGGCGCAGGACAACCTCTTTACCACCAGCGGCAAAGGTATCGGCGACGTGGAGGCCACGTTGCGCTACCAGATCAACGACGGCGGTGCGGACAAGCCGTATTACATCGGCTGGTTCCGCGCAAAGTCGCGCACCGGCCGCGATCCGTTCGACGTCACCAGCGACTGTGTGACGCGCTGCGTACAAAATGTCACGGGCACCGGGCTTCCGTTGCAGAGTCCGACCGGGTCGGGCTTCTATTCGGCGCAGCTGGGATTGACGTGGCTGTATCCGTCCGATCCCGTCGTGTTCTTCGGTAACGTCAGCTACCTGCACAACTTCGAGCGGAAGAACGTCAGCCGCAACGTGTTGCTTGCCGGGAAGCAGTTTCTGGGCGACGTGAAAGCGGGCGATATCGCGGATATCAGCGTGGGCATGGGCCTGTCACTCAATGAAAAGGCGTCGATCAGTATCGGCTACGACCAGGCCTTCGTTGCCCGTACGGAGCGGAACGGGCATCCGCTGCCGGGATCGGCGCGCGCCACGCTGGGGTCGCTCCTGATCGGCGGTTCGTATCGCTACAACGCGAAAGAAACGCTCAACGTCACCCTCGGTGTCGGTGTTACCCGCGATACGCCGGATACGACGATTACGGTTCGCCTACCCGTCACCTTGTGACGCCGGTCGCAATTTCACCTGAATTTCATGGAAAAAAGCCTCGCGTTTCAAACACGCGAAGGTTCCCGTGCACGCCGCGCACACACAACCGTTCGTTAAGATTTCAAACGGGGGTTACTAACAATCTTGAAACATTTGCAGGGAGTTTTGTTCATGCGCACTGGTCACAATCGTTACGGCAAGTTCACCGCGGGTCTTGCCATCGCTTCGCTCGCCGCCTTCGGTGCGGCCGCGCATGCGCAGGACAGCGAGAAGAAGTCGCAGTCGCCGGCTCTCGATAACGTGAGCGTCTGGGTCGGTGGTTACTACACCAACAATGACACCACGATCGGCGCGAAGACCGGCATTCTGAACACCAGCGGCGACGTCAATCTCGAAGACGATCTCGACTTCAAGAAGCACAAGACGGTGCCGCGCGTCCGCCTCGATTTCCTCATCGGCGCCCACCAGGGCTTCGCGTTCGACTATTACGAGGTCGATCGTTCGCACTCCAAGTCGCTGGACGAGCAGATCAATTTCCTCGGCAACCCGATCAGCGCGGCCGCGCAGGTCAAGGGCGACCTGAAGTTCACCTTCGGCAGCGCCGCCTACAAGTGGTGGTTCGGCACGGGCAACGACGTGTTCGGTCTGGGTCTGGGCGCGGCGTACTACAAGATCGACGCCAGCATCGACGCGAACGCGTCGGCATTCGGCCAGAACTTCTCCAGCAGCAACTCCACCAAGACCAACGCCTGGGCGCCCAACCTGCAGATCGGCTGGCGTCACGCGTTCAGCGATCAGCTCCGCATGTACCTCAATGCGTCGGGCGTGAAGAAGAACGGTGGCTCGCTCAACGGCCATATCTATGACGTCGCGCTCGGCCTCGAATGGTTCCCGTGGCAGAACGTCGGCTTCGGTGCGGAATACGCCTATACCCGCATCAAGCTCAACCAGGACAAGAGCCGTTACGACCTGGACCTCGACATGAAGCTCAACGGACCGGCCGCTTACGTCCGCTTCCGCTTCTGACCAGCCGGTTGGCGGGCGGCGTGATGCCGTCCGCCTCGCCGGGGGGAATCCTGGGCCGCCTTCGGGCGGCCCGTTTTTTTTCAGAGCTCAGGCGTGCTTCGCCGCGTTGCGACGGGCCCGGAGCCATCCGCCGCCACAGATACCGATGACCAGCACGGCGTCGAGCAGCCACGGCGCCCAGGGGCGTGCATCGAACCAGGGGGCCACCAGACCGTCGTGGGCGATCATGCGCGCCGCCGTCCATGCGATGGCCGCGGCTCCGATGTAAATCACGACAGGGAAGCGCTCAATCAGTTTCAGAATGAGCGTCGATCCCCAGACCACCAGCGGCACGCTGATGGCCAGACCGAGCACGACCAGACCCATGTGGCCCTTGGCCGCCCCGGCGATCGCCAGGACGTTGTCCAGGCCCATCAGGGCATCGGCAACGACGATCGTGCGGATGGCGGCCCAGAAGCCCGACGCGGCGCTGACCTCGGGGTCGTGGTCGTCGTGCTTGAGCAGCTTCCACGCGATCGGGATGAGCAGGGCGCCGCCGACCAGCATCAGGCCAGGCAGCTTCAGCAGCCAGATGACCGCGAAGGTCAGCAGGATGCGCAGGGCGATGGCGCCGAAGGTGCCCCAGAACACGGCCTTCTTCTGGAGCTCTTTAGGCAGGTTGCGCGCCGCCAGGGCGATGACGATCGCGTTGTCGCCCGCCAGGACCAGGTCCAGCAGGATGATGGCGGCGAGGCCGGAGAAAAATTCGGGGGTGAGGAAATCCATGCTGGGTGGCCTTCGCGCGTGGTGAGATCGAATGCGGCGGCAACGGGTACGCGCGCCCGTCGTCACCACAAAAGTCTCGTTCCTGGCACGGAAGCCACCGCGACGACCGGGGTGCGTGGGGCACCCGTATTGACGACCGTCGCGCACGAAGCCCGGGGACTCCGTGGAACTACTCCCCTTCGGGTTGGTAGTGGGGTGCATTGTGCGGCTTGGGATGCACTGCGGCAAGACATTCCCCCGGGGGCACCGGTTAAAATCGGCGGCTAACCCAACCCCTCGCGAGTGAAATCCATGAGCGCACACGACATCCGTTCCGCCACGCGTCCCGATCCGGACCAGCCGCTGGTGGACATCGCCAACTACGTGGCCGACTACCAGATCGACTCGCAGGAGGCTTACGACACCGCGCGCTACATGCTTCTCGACTCGCTGGCCTGCTCGGCGCTCGCGATGAAGTTCCCGGACTGCGTCAAGCATCTCGGCCCGCTGGTTCCCGGTGCCGTGATGCCGGGCGGTACCCGCGTGCCTTTCACCGCGCATGAGCTGGACCCGGTGCAGGCGGCGTTCGCCATCGGCACCCAGATCCGCTACCTCGACTTCAACGACACCTGGCTCGCGGCGGAGTGGGGCCACCCCTCGGACAACCTCGGTGCCATCCTCTCGGTTGCCGACTACCTCTCGCGCAAGGCAGTGAAGGAAGGCGGCAAGCCGCTCACCGTGCGTGACGTCCTGGGCTACGCCATCAAGGCGCACGAGATCCAGGGCTGCTACGCCCTCAGAAACAGCTTCAACCGCGTCGGCCAGGACCACGTGATCCTCGTGCGCCTGGCGTCCACGGCGGTCGCCACGGCCATGCTGGGCGGCGACAAGGAGCAGATCACCACGGCGGTCTCGCACAGCTGGATCGACAACGGCGCCCTGCGCACGTATCGCCACGCTCCGAACACCGGCCCGCGCAAGAGCTGGGCCGCCGGCGATGCCTGCCGGCGCGCCGTCACGCACGCCATCAACGCGGTTTACCGCAACGTGGTGGGGTACCCGTCGGCGCTCACGGCGAAGACCTGGGGCTTCTACGACGTGGCCTTCAAGGGCAACGCGTTCGAGTTCGAGCGTCCGTTCGGCAGCTACGTCATGGAGAACGTGCTGTTCAAGATCAGCTTCCCGGCCGAATTCCACGCTCAGACGGCGGTCGAGTGCGCCATGGCGCTGCATGGCCAGGTCGCCGACCGCATCGATCAGATCGAGAAGGTGGTGATCGAGACCCAGGAGGCCGGCGTTCGCATCATCGACAAGACGGGCCCTCTGGCCAACTACGCCGACCGCGACCACTGCATCCAGTACATGACCGCCGTGCCGCTGATTTTCGGCCGTCTCACGGCCGACGACTACAACGACTCCGTCGCCGCCGATCCCCGTATCGACGCCCTGCGCGACAAAATGACCGTGGTCGAGAATCCGCAGTTCACGAAGGATTATTTCGACCCTGAAAAGCGCTACATCGGCAATTCGGTGCAGGTTTTCTTCAAGGATGGGTCGAAAACCGAAAAGGTTTCGATCGACTTTCCGATCGGACACCGTAAGCGTCGCGCCGAAGGCATTCCGGTCCTGCTGAAGAAATTCGAGTCAGCGCTGCGTGCCGAGTGGCCTGCGGAGCGGGTTGAGCGGGTTCTCGAGGTCACTTCGTCGGCCGAAAAGCTGGACGCGATGCCCATTCACGAGTTCATGACGCTCTTCACGGCTTGATAATGGCCGTGACTCAAGTATGAACGGCGGTTTTTAGCACGTGTTCAATTGTTTGATTTTTGCTAAACTGCCGCCGCCCGTTGAAGGGGTATCAAAGCGAGGGACGGCATGAAGTCCCCGGATTCGATATGAGATTTACGCGCGATTTCCGTCTGGGGTGGAGCGCGGACGCGAATACCAATAATGAGGAGACACCGATGAAACGTAAGGGCTTGTTTTTGCTGATCGGTTTGGCCCTGGGCGGCGTGGGTGCCGTTCATGCGCAGGAATCCGCTGACACCGCGGGTAACGGCTATGACGGCCGCTGGTACATCGCACCGACGGTTGGCGGTTACTACAACGACACCGACCGCAACACCAACAGCCGCCAGGTTTACTACGGCCTGGGCTTCGGCAAGTTCATCTCGAACAACGCGTCGATCGACATCTTTGCCGATCGCACCAAGCGCGATAACGATGGCAACGGCCACTGGTCGAACAACAGCTACGGCGTTGCCGCTCGTTTCTACGCTGGCGCGTGGGACAGCTGGCGTCCGTACCTGCTGGCTGGCGTGATGGGCTCGTACCACCACAACCCGGCTGACAACGGCTGGTCCCCGGCTGCCGAGCTCGGCGTCGGTGTGTCCAAGACCATCACCGACAGCTCCGACTTCCGCGTCGAAGCCGGCTACCGCTACGATTGGGACGACAAGACTGTCGAGTCCGAGAATGGCTACGGTGACTGGTTCCTCGGCTTCTCGATCGTCTCGCGCTTCGGCGAGCCGCCGGCAGCTCCGGCTCCGGTCGCCGCTGTCGCTCCGGCCGCTCCGGATTGCTCGACGCTCGACAGCGACGGCGACGGCGTGAACGATTGCGACGACAAGTGCCCGGCCACCCCGGCTGGCACGATCGTCGGTCCGGACGGTTGCCCGCAGAAGGTCGTCATCGACCTGCGCGGCGTCAACTTCAAGTTCGATCGCCCGAAGAAGGGTGAGACGAACATCGGTCCGACCCTGCAGGAGCCGACCAGCGAATCGCTGGGCGTCCTCGACCAGGCTGTCGACACCCTGCAGCGCTACCCGGCCGTCAAGGTCACGGTCGCTGGTTACACGGATAGCGTCGGTAAGGACGCTTACAACCAGGGCCTGTCCGAGCGTCGCGCGAAGATCGTGTTCGACTACCTGACCTCGCACGGTATCGGTGCGGATCGTCTGGAAGGCCCGATCGGCCACGGCGAGAACAACCCGATCGACACGAACGACACGGCCGAAGGCCGCGCTCGTAACCGTCGCACGGAACTGCAGGTTCAGCAGTAATCCTTGCAAGATCGGTAACTGTTCCATGAAAGAGCCCGGCGAAAGCCGGGCTCTTTTTTTGTGCCTCACTCACCAGGCGTAACGAACCCGCCCGTACCAGTAGGCACCATTGCTCCCGATCGGGGAGATCACGTCGTAAGGAAAATTGCCCGCATACGCGATGTCCGGGATCGACCGGTCAGGGTACTGATCGGTGATGTTCTGTCCGCCCAGCGCGATCGACAGTCGGTCGGTCGCATGCCACTCTGCCTCGGCATCGATCTGCCAGCGCGCGGCGTACGTCTGCTTCGGAACATAGCCATCGCCGAAATCGAACACGCGCGTCGTCGTCCCCTGGCGCGTGGCACGCGTCAGCAGCGACCAGCGCGCGCTGTCCCATTTCGCGGTAAATGACCCGCGCTGGCGAGGCGCCGCGTCGGTCAACGTGTTGCGTTCTTCCAGACCGAAGAGCACGGCGTCTGCGCCTAGTGCGGCAAGTTCTGCAGGCGTGTCGCGGACCTTCCGGATCGACGTACGGTTGTAGCTGTACGTCGCGGTGAGCGTCAGGTTGCCGCCGTAGACCGGCTGCCGATAGTTGGTCACCAGTTCCGCGCCGCGCGTGCGCGTGTCTACCGCATTGGTGAAAAAGGCGACGCTCTGTACGCCGGGGACGCCGAAGCGCGTGGCGATGTAGTCCTCCAGGCCATCGGGTGCGATGGTCTCCGACAGCGTGACGCGGTGATCCACGTCGATGCGATAGACATCGAGCGACGCGTCGAAGCGATCCCCGATGCGCGCCGTCAATCCGAGGCTGTAGTTGCGCGATTTCTCCGGCCTGAGGTCCTTCGCGCCGAGGCCGCGGGCCACCGGATTGTTGACCGAAAGAATACGTCCCTGCACGAGGGTGCCGTCGGCGCCGTAGCCGGTGGACGTCGACTCGAAACCGACCTGGCTCAGTGAAGGAGCACGCAGGTTGTTCGATGCGGCGCCACGAATCGCGACCGCATCGGTGATCGCATATCGCCCGCTCAGTTTCCCCGTCCAGGCGGACCCGAAGTCGTCGTAGTGCTCGTAGCGCGCGGCGGCGTCGGCGAAGAAACGGTCGGTAACGTCGCCGGAGAGGTCGACGTAGGCAGCGCTGACGTTGCGACGCAGGTCCGCCGTGTCCTGTGGCGTGAGGCCACCGCCGGCCTGGGCTCCCGTCGGGGCACCGACGATGGGTCCGACCGCGTATGAGGCAGGGTCGCCCGCATACGTCTGGAACCCTTCATGACGAAACTCCGCGCCCGTCGCCAGCGTGAACAGCTTCGAGCCCCATTCGACGGATCGACTGAGATCGAGATTGGCGGTCCCCTGGGTGTTGTCGTATTTGCCGATGTTGAAGCGGGTGGGGCTCTCATCGCCGAGCGATACATTGACCGTGTTGCGCAGGTCGTAGTCGAAGGTGTTGCGTCCCCAGGTCAGGCTGCCGTCGATATCCCATTCGCCCGCGCGGCCACGCGCCCCGGCGGTGAGGTTGACGTCGCGGTTGTAGCCCAGCGACTCCGGACGATACCCATCCGGGTAGATCGATGGCACGTTGGCGTCGCTGTCCGGATAGCGAAAGTAGTTGTCGCCGATCGTCCGTCGCTGGGTGTACGTGCCGAAGGCATAGCCACGCACGCTGTCGCCGAAGGGTAGTTCCGCGTTGAACCAGCCACTGTAGTTCTCGTTGCGCGGGTCGCCCGCGGCGTAGTTACGCCTGCCCTGGAGCGCCAGATTGGCGGGTGACGGGTTCTCCCACGAGGGGATCTGATCGGGACCGGCGCGGTTGGTCGCCTGACGGTCGTTGCCCTCGAAACCTGCCCGTAAAAAGCCGCCGTCGCCGCCGAGCTTCGTCCCGGCCTTGGCGCTCACGTAGGCGCTCTGGCCGTCCGTGATGGTGCGATCGCCGGGGCGGAAGTTCGTGTGATACGCGCCGTATGTGGCGTTGACCTCGCCACCGTCCGGCGAATCGTCCAGGATGATGTTGACCACGCCGGCGATGGCGTCGGAGCCGTACTGCGCGCCGGCGCCGTCGCGCAGCACTTCAATGCGCTTGATCGCGCTGATCGGGATCGCGTTGAAGTCGACCGGTGTCGTGCCGCGACCGATCTTGGTGTCGCTGTTGACCAGTGCGGAGGTATGGAAACGCTTGCCGTTGACCAGTACGAGGACCTGATCCGGGCTCATGCCGCGAAGCTGCGCGGCGCGTACATGGTCCGATCCGCCCGAGTTCGACTGGCGCGGGAAGTTGAACGAGGGCAGCAGCGTCGCGAGCGCCTGGCCGAGTTCCCCGTTGACCGCGCCCGCGGAACGCAGGTCTTCCGGGGTGAGCACATCGATCGGCACCGGCGAATCGAGCACGGTGCGATCCTTGGCATGGGTGCCGGTGACCACGACCTGGTCGAGGGTCGACGCGTTGGCGCGGTCGGCTTCCTGCGCGGCGACGGGCAGGGCGGCAAGGGCGATGAGAACGGCGGAGGTAAGGCGGGACGGGCGCATGGAGGGTCCTGGCGGGCACACGGGGTCGTTGCCGCCGAGGGGCGGACGACAAGAAGAGGGGGCTGACGGGTTGCGACGTCAGTCGTGCGCGGCGCGGCCCGGGCGACATCGCGGATCGGCCGCGGGGCGGCGGACGACGATGGCGGGACGGGTTGGGCGCGGGATCACGGCGGGTGGTTCCAGTGGTCGCAGGAACGTGCGAACCTTTCACTATTTGTTGCATTGCGGTGTACGCTGTGTCAATAGCTCGGACGCCTAGCCGTATGGACGTCCGTTTCAGAATGCATGTGCAAGGGGTTCTTATGAAGCTGTTCGCCGGTCTGATACTCGCCGTTTCGCTGTCCACGGCGGGGTGTGCCAGTCCCGCGCAGCGGGCGCCGGGCGCGGTGAACGCGAGCGCGACGCTCAGTGGTGACCTGGCCCATCCGGATGCGACCACGGGCTGGGTTCGCACCGAGTTGTACTTCGGTCTCGGGCTGGCGGACGGACGCGATGGCGTCGACGAAGCCGCATGGCGCGCCTTCCTGGACAAGGAAGTAACCCCGCGTTTCCCCAGCGGCCTCACGGTCATCGATGCCTACGGTCAGTGGCAGGGGAAGCAGCAGTCGCGCCCCGAGCGCCTGCGTTCCAAACTGCTGGTGCTGCTCTACCGGGACACGCCGGCGCAGCGTGAGGCCGTGGATGCCATTCGCAGCGCCTGGAAGGCAAAGACCGGTGACCAGTCGGTGCTCCGCGTCACCCAGCCTGCGGATGTGTCGTTCTGATGGCCACCACGATCGCACCGCGTCGTCGTTTCGGTGGCGGCGACCTCAATGGCGTTCTCGGCCTCGTCGTCGACAATCTCTCGCTCCTGGCGTTTCTCGCCACGGCACTCATCGGGATCTTCGGTATGCCGGCGGATCTGGTCTTCCGGAAGATGTTCCCGGGTACGGCCTTCGGCGTCCTGCTGGGCAACCTCGCTTACACCTGGATGGCACGGAGGCTCGCGGCCCGCACGGGTCGAAGTGACGTCACCGCGATGCCGCTTGGCATCGACGCACCGACGACCATCGGTATGGCCCTGCTGGTGCTCGGTCCCGCCTTCGCCGGCTACCGTCAGGCCGGTATGGACGTCGCCACCGCCGGTGAGGCGACCTGGCACCTCGGCATGGCGTCGCTGGTCGTCATGGGCGTGCTGAAGTTCGTGCTGTCGTTCTTCGGCGCGTGGGTGCAGCGTTCGGTCCCCCGTGCCGGCCTGCTCGGCTCGATCGCCGGTATCGCGCTGGTGCTGATGGGTCTGCTGCCGCTGGTTGAGATTCTTCGTGTGCCGGTGGTGGGCTTCGCCGGGCTTGGCATCGTTCTCTATGCGCTTATCGCGAAGCGCCGTCTGCCGTTCGGCCTGCCGGGTGTGCTCGGTGCCTTTGTCGTCGGTGTGGCGCTGTATTACGGGCTCGGCCCGGTCGGGCTGCTGGGTAGCGGATACCACGCGCCGGCCCCATGGACATGGCGCGTGGGCCTGCCGCTGCCGAGCCTCGGGTTTATCGATGCGCTGCCTGCCACGGTGCCGTACCTTCCGTTGATCCTGCCGTTCGGCCTGCTGATGGTGGTCGGCGGTATCAACGTGACCGAAAGTGCCCGGGCGGCGGGCGACGACTACGCAACGCGCGACATTCTTCTGGTGGAAGCCCTGGCTACGCTCGTGGCCGGTGTCTGCGGTGGCGTGGCGCAGACCACGCCGTATATCGGCCAGCCGGCCTACAAGGCGATGGGCGCGCGGTGGGGTTACACGCTCGCCACGGGCATGATCATCGGCCTCGGCGGCGTGCTCGGCTACCTGTCCAACCTCGTCGAACTGCTGCCGGTCGCGGTGCTCGCGCCCATCCTCGTTTTCGTTTCCATCAGCATCACCACGCAGGCCTTCGAAGCGACGCCGCTGCGGTACGCGGGCGCGGTCGTCTTCAGCTTCTTCCCGCCGATCGCGAGGCTGCTGGCGATCAAGCTGGGCGATCCGACCATCGTCGACCCGGCGCATTTCGGTGCCCTGTTCGCCGATAACGGTCATGGCATCTCGGCGATGGCGGTGATCGTGATCCTCGGCAACGGCTTCATCATCACCTCGATGGTCTGGGCGAGTTTTGTCGTGGCGATGATCGATGGGCAGGTGCGCAAGGCCGCGGGCATCGTGGCGCTGGGCGGTGTATTGACGGCGTTCGGCGTCATCCATTCCGTCGCGCCGATCGGCTCCGTCTACCTGCCGTGGCTGCTCGACGCCGCGTCGCAGGCGCTGGTATGGCAGTTCGTGGCGGCCTATGGCGCGCTGGCGGCGGTGTTGTTGGCGCTGTCGCTGGGCGGCGAGCAGGCGGCCTCACGTCCGGTCGCCCGATAGCGAGGCAAGTCCGCGCAGGCGCTTGAATTGGGCCGTGCGGGCAGCCACCCTTGGGTATTGTCCCAAGGAAAACTCCGATGTCCCTCTCCGACCTGACTTCGCTCCCCGGTGTCACCGCGACCCCGGACGCCGTCACCCATGGCTACGTGTTCAACCACACGATGATCCGCGTGCGCGACCTCGACGTGTCGCTCGACTTCTATACGCGCGTCCTGGGCTTCACCCCGGTGTACAGGCACGTCTACGAGGAAGCCGCGTTCACCATCGTCTACCTGGTGCTGGTCGGCGATCGCAGCCAGATTCCGGATAACGACGAAGAGCGCAAGCGCTGGGTGCTGGCACAGCCGGGCGTGCTCGAGCTGACGCATAACCATGGCACCGAGAAAGACGCGGCGTTCGCCTACCACAATGGCAACAGCGAACCGCGCGGCTTCGGTCACCTGTGCGTGAGCGTACCCGACGTCAACGCCGCATGCGCGCGTTTCGAAGAGCTCGGCGTCACCTTCCAGAAGCGCCTGAGCGATGGCCGTATGCGTCATATCGCCTTCATCCGCGATCCGGATCAGTACTGGATCGAGATCCTTCAGCCCACGCCGCTCGCCGTCTGACGAACACGCCCCGATGCCGACGAACCTGCCACCCATTACCCGCAATCTGCTGATCGCGAACGTTCTCGTCTTCATCGTGCAGACGCTGCTCGGCGACGACAACACCATGGCGGTGAGCCGATGGTTCGCGCTGTGGCCGATCGGTCACGACATCGCGGTGGACATGGGGGGCGGGGACATTGCCGGCCTCGGGTTTCGTGCGTGGCAGCTGGTGACCTACGGCTTCATGCATGGAAGCGTCATGCACATCGTGCTGAACATGTACGCCTTGTACATGTTCGGCGGGCTGATCGAGCGGGTGATGGGGAAGCGGCGCTTCGTCATCTATTACTTCACGTGCCTGATCGCGGCGGCCGTGGCGCAGCTGGCGGTGGTGTATTTCTTCGAGCCGGAGAAGATGTTCCCGACGGTGGGTGCCTCGGGCGCGGTGTTCGGTTTACTTGGCGCGTTCGCGATGCTGTTCCCGCGCGAGAAGCTGATGTTGATTCCGATCCCGGTGGGCATTCCGGCGTGGCTGTTCGTCACGCTTTACGGTGCGGCCGAGCTGATTTTTGGCGTGACCGGCACGGTGTCGGGTGTGGCGCATTTCGCCCATCTGGGTGGGCTTTTTGCGGGGCTGGTCCTGCTTTGGGCGTGGGGAGTGAGGCCGCCGCCGCGGCGGGCTTTTTAGGCTATTGAGGTCGAGGCATGGGCTCCCTTGCGTCGAGGCATGGGCGCCGTTGGGTGCCATTCTCGTCGCTAAGTCCTCCTCCGGCCTTCGCCTACGTGCGGAATCGCTCCGAGAGCGACACCCAACGGCACCCTCCGACTCATGAGGTTGCGGGCTGCAAGAGCGAGGATCACAAGCGATAGCACGAGCACGAGCACAAGCGATAAGCGCGAGCACTAGGCGCAAAGCGGTGCATCGCGCCAATGGATGTGGATTGTCGATCGCCGAGCGCTGCGCGGCCTCAGGCTCTGCTCTTCCGTCAAGTACACGGTCGCGCTGGGAGGGAGTGGTTGGCTGCCGTTCCTGGAGCGCTTCCGCACGAAGGCGAAGGCCGTAGGAGGACTTAGCGACAGGAACGGCAGCCAACCGCTCCCTCGCCCCACGGCGCCCGCCCCAACGCGATGGCGAAGCCGAGCCCTCCGCAGTGAACCTGCGAAGGACCGGCACAGACGCACTCAACGCAGCGCGAGGAAGTCCGGGCTGACCACGAACCGCACAGCATCCAGGCGGAAGCGTGCTTCGGGAATCGCCGCCAGCAACGCATCGCGTTCGGCCTCGACCGCTTCCAGCTCCGCGTCGGTGATCGACGGATTCACCGCGTGCAGCGCGACCAGGCGTGCGTACTCGCCATCGAGCTCTCGTCGCGCCGCTTCCATGGCCTCGAGCTTGATCACTTCCGCACGTGCCTCGGCGAGATCCTGCGCACGCTCGAGCATCGGCGGCACCAGCTTGGAAAGGAACTTGCGATAGCGGGCGACTTCGATGTTGCGGTCGGGCGCACGCCGCATCGCGACATCGCTGGGGCGGAAGCCGGCGCGCTCGCTGAGCTTCGTGTCGACCGTGAGTGCCAGCGGCGTGGTCGGCAGGAAACGGCCCGGATCCAGCGTGCGGTCGGCGACGATCTCGAGCACGAACACCGTCTGCAGCAGTGCGGTACGCACGGGCAGGGCGTCGTCGACGAGGAAGGCCGCGTTGCCGTTGTCGCCGGTGACCAGCAGGTCGACCGCGGCGAGCACCATCGGGTGATCCAGGCGCAGCAGCGGCAGATCTTCGCGGGCGAGAGCGAGCTCACGCGAGAAGGTCACCGAGAGCGGGCCATCGCCGAAGCCGGTGAGGCCATCCGTCGAGAGGTACTGCGGGTCGAGCAGTACGATGTCCCTGGCGAGTTCCTCGGCGTGCACGCCGTAGGTCTCGAACAGCCGCTGGATGAACGTGTCGCGTGCCTCGTCGTCGTCCTCGGCGGCGAAACTGCCGGCGAGATCGTCGGCGTGCGGATCGCGGCTGGCCGCAAGTTCGAGCAGGTGGTCGCGACCGGCGTGAATGAGGGCGGACAGCTCCTCGTGCGCGCCACGCGTTTCCGCGATCAGCGCGTCGAGCTCCTGGTCGCGGGCATCGTCTTCGCGGGCATGCTCGTCGGCCAACGTGGCCAGCAGCTTGCCGAAGCGGCGCAGCAGTTCACGGCCGTCGGCGGGGCTGGAGCGGAAGGCGTCGAGCCCTTCGTCGTACCACCGCGCGAGGATGTGCTGCGCGCTCTGCTCGACCACCGGTACGTGGATGCTGATGTCGTGTTTCTGGCCGATACGGTCCAGACGGCCGATGCGCTGTTCGAGCAGGTCCGGATCCAGCGGCAGATCCCACATCACCAGACGGTGGGCGAACTGAAAATTGCGGCCTTCGGAACCGATCTCGGAGCAGATCAGCAGGCGCGCGCCATCGGGCTGGGCGAAGAACGCGGCGTTGCGGTCGCGCTGGACGATGCCGAGGCCTTCGTGGAAACGCGCCACGCCGACGCCGCTCTTCGTACGCAGCGCCTCTTCGATCGCCAGCACCTTGGCCTGGCTGCGGCAGAGAAGGAGGAACTTGTCCGTGGGATGCGCGTCGAGCAGGCTCAGCAGCGCGGCCAGACGCGGATCGTCGTGGTAGTCGAATTCGTGCAGGGTCGGCGGCTGCTGAAGGTCCGATCGGAATTCGGCGAGCAGGGCATCGCGTCGGCCTTCGTCGAGGCTGTCCGGATCGAGCACGCGGATCTGCGGCACACGGTGCGGAAAACCGCCGATGCCGGCGCGGCGGTTGCGGAACATCGCGCGGCCGGTGCCGTGACGATCGATCAGCGCGGCAAGGAGTTCCTCATTCGCGTCGTTGCGATCGACCAGCCCGAGCAACTCACGGTCGCCCTTGAAGCGGGCCTTGAGCAGGTCGCGGTGCGCATCGCCCAGCGGCTCACCCGCGACGAGCACGTTGGCGATTTCAGACAGCGCGCCGTAGCCCTCGGCTTCGGCAAGGTAGCTGTCCAGATCGCTGTAGCGCTGCGGATCGAGCAGGCGCAGGCGGGCGAAATGCCCGGCGCGGCCCAGCTGTTCCGGTGTCGCGGTGAGCAGGATGACACCCGGCGTCGCGGCGGCCAGTTCCTCGACCAGGCGATAACGCGGGCTGGCGCCCTCCGGCGTCCACTCGAGATGGTGAGCCTCGTCGACGACGATGAGGTCCCAGCCGGCTTCCGTGAGCTGGGCGGCCCGCTTGGGTGACGTCTCGAGGAAGGCGAAGTCGGCGATGACCAGTTGCTCGTCCTCGAACGGATTGCGCCCGTCGTTCGACTGCTCGATGGCCTCGCAGCGCTCCTCGTCGAAAATCGAGAACGAGAGGTTGAAGCGGCGCAGCAGCTCGACGAACCACTGGTAGACCAGGGTCTCGGGGAGCAGCACCAGCACACGGCCGGCACGACCGGCGGCCAGCTGGCGCGAAAGGATCATGCCGGCTTCGATGGTCTTGCCCAGGCCGACTTCGTCGGCGAGCAGGACGCGTGGGGGCCGACGCGCGGCGGCGATACCGGCCACGCGCAGCTGATGCGGGACCAGGCCGATACGGGCCGATTCCAGGCCCCAGGCGGGCGAGCGGCGCGCGTCGGCGCGACGACGCAGGGCCTCGAGGCGGAGGTCGAAGCGATCGTTGGTGTCGGTACGACCGCCGATCAGCCGATCGTCGGCCTGGGAATGGGCTTGCTCGTCATCCAGCTGGCCTTCTTCGAGCTCGCGACCTTCGCCGCGATAGACGAAGAGACCTTCACGCTCGTCGATACGCTCGACCAGAAAAGCGATGCCCTTCCCGGAAACGCGTTGGCCGGCGCGGAATTCGGCGCGGATGAGGGGTGCGCTGTCCGATGCATAGGGGCGCAGGACGCCCGCCTTGGCGAACAGAACCTGCACACTGCGTCCCTCGACGCGGAGAATGGTGCCGAGGCCGAGCTCGGGCTCGGCGGTGGAAATCCAGCGTTGACCGGGTTGGAACATGCTAGGGGAGCCAAGGACTACAAGGGGGCGTTGATTATCCGCCCCCGGGGCCCCGATGCCTACCTTTTACGCCTCAGGTCTCGGCCCAGCGCCGCAAAAGGTTGTGATAAACGCCTGTCAGCTGGAGGATCGCGGCCTGATCCGCGCCCGCGGCGGAGAGAGTGCGGATGGCGGTGTCCATCTCGAGCAGCAAGCGGCGGCCACTGTCGTCACGCACGAGGCTCTGGATCCAGAAAAACGATGCGATGCGCGCTCCCCGTGTCACCGGGGTGACGCGATGAAGGCTGGACGACGGGTACACGATGGCGTCGCCGGCGGGCAGTTTGACCTCATGCTCACCGTATGTGTCGCTGACGATCAGCTCGCCACCGTCGTATTCATCGGGATCGGCCAGGAACAGGGTGCATGAGATGTCGCTGCGGACATGCTCCTCGCCGCGCCCGGTCGACATCACCGCGCCATCGATATGAAAACCGTATTCGCCGCCGCCTTCGTAGCGATTGAAGCGCGGCGAGATCGTGCGCAATGGCAAGACCGCCGCATGATAAAGCGGGTGCCGTGTCAGCGCCGCGACCACCTGGTCGCCCAGTTCGCGCCGCAAGGGCGATGCGTCGGGCAGTTGCAGGTTGCGCTTGACCTTCGCACCCTGCGGACCGACGGTCTGGCGACCGTCGGTCCATTCGGCTTCCGCCAGTGCGGCGCGCATCCCCGCGACCTGTTCCCTGGTCAGGACTTCCGGGATGTGCAGCAACATGACGGTTTCCTCGATCGATCAGAAGCGGACGTTGGCGGTGAGCATCGCCGAGCGCGGTGTACCCGGAGTGTAGCGGTAGCCGCTCTTGTTGATCGCCGCGACGTAGTTCTTGTCGAACAGGTTGTACACGTTCAGCTGCAGATCGAAGTTGCGGTTGATCGGGTAGCTGGCCATCGCGTCGAACACCCAGTAGGCCTTGGTGTATTGCGGCGTGCCGACCGCACCGTCCGTGCCGCGCTGCAGTTCGCCGGAGTAACGCGCACCGCCGCCGATCGTCAGGTTGAAGGGCAGGTGGTAGGTGGTCCACGAGGTGAAGGCTTTTTTCGGGGTGTACGCCAGATCGTCCGAGCCGTTCTGGGTGACGTTGGCACCCTTCTCGACGGTGGCGTCCATGGTCGTGAAGCCGGCACTGATCGCCCAGTTCTCGGTCAGCTTCCCGAGGGCGGAGATCTCGATGCCCTGCACGCGCTTCTTGCCGATCTGGTAATACAGCAGGTCGGTCGGATCCTGCACCAGTTCGTTGGTGACGGTGGTGCGATAAAGCGCGCCGGTCAACAGCAGCTTCGAGTCGAGCAGATCCCACTTCGTGCCGATCTCGGCGGTGCGCGCCTTCTGCGGGTCGAAGTTCGGGTTGTCCGCACTGTTCGCCGACGAAGACAGCGTGAGGGTGTTGCCACCCGGCGGCTCCTGGGACTGGGCGAAGTTGACGTAGATGCTGCCATTGGCGGCGGGCTTGTAGAGCACACCGACCTTGTAGTTGACCAGGTTGTCGCTCTTGCTGGTGTCGACGCCGGGCAAGACACTGCCGGTGGGCAGGGCACCGCAGACCGGGCCGCCACGACCGCCACAGACCACGAGACTGCTGAAGTCGGTCTTGTAGTGATCGAAGCGGACGCCTGCGTTGACCTGCCAGCTTTCGCCGAACTTCACGGTGTCAAAGACATACGCGGCCGCGGTGTTGGTCTTGCCGCCGGACGAGGCGCCCGTTTCGCCATAGCGAAGGCCACCGACGTTCGAATACGGCTTATACAGGTTCGCCGCGGGCCATGTGCTTCCCGCGCGGGCGCCCATGCCGATCGTGCGGGCTTCCTCGTTGGTGAGCTCGATGCCCGTGCTGATGTCCTGTGTCACCGCGCCGGATTCGATCATCGCCGTCAGGTTGGTCTGATTGGTCGCGATACGGTTGGTCTGGTGCTTGAACGTCGGTGTGCTGCGAGCCAGCGTCCAGGTGGAAGGATCGGCCGCGTTCGGCGTGAGCAGGTTGGCGGTCGAGCCCATGAAGGAGGTCAGCAGATAATCCTGCGTCGTGCGGCCCCAGCGTGACGTATTGTGCAGCGCGACCTTGTCGTTGAAGTCGTGCTCGACGATGACCGTGAACATGTCCTGCGTGTCATGGTCATGGTCCTGATTGGTACCGTAGTAATTGTCCTCGTCGACCTTGCCGGCGCTGGTGAGGAAAGCGCGGGTATCGGGCGAGGTATAACCGGGCAGGCCGATGGTCGGGACGCCGCCATCGGGAACGTTGTTCTGCTTGATGTGCAGGTAATCGATGTATACGCGCGTGGGGGTGCCGAGGCCGAAGGCCAGCGACGGAGCGATACCCCAGCGGTTGTTTTCGATCCGGTCGCGACCCGCCACGTGGCTCTTCTGGTCCATGACGTTCAGGCGGAACGCGCCGGTATCGCCCATCTGCTGGTTCAGGTCGGCCGTGCCACGCCGACGCTGGCCGCTGCCCATCTGCACGGAGCCGGACACGCCGTTACCGAGTACGGGCTGCTTGGTGACCAGATTCACCGCACCGGTCGGCGCCGTACGGCCGTATTCCGTGCCGTCCGGACCCTTGGTGACTTCGACCTGTTCGATATTGAACACGTCGCGCGACACGGTGCCGAGGTCGCGCACGCCGTCGACGAAGATGCTGCCCGACGTATCGAAGCCACGCATGTAGATCGAATCGCCCGTATTGGTCGAGCCGTTCTCGCCGACGTAGAACGTGCCCACGCCCGGACTGTTGCGCAGCGCTTCGGTCAGCGTGGTGGCGCCCTGCTGCTGGATCAGCTCGCGGTTGATCACCTGCACGGTCTGCGTCGTATCCAGCAACGACTGGGTGAATTTCGGCGACGAGACCTTGTCCACGCGGTAGTCGCTGGAACGATCCGCCTCGACCTGCATGCCGGGAAGCGCCTGGGCGTCGTTGACCTTGGCCTGCTGCGGCGGGGCGACATCCACGGAAGCGTCGCTGGCGATGGCGCCATGGGCGAGCGAGAGGAGAACGGCGGCGCCGACGGTTCGTGCGGCGGGAGCGGCGTGCTTGCGGCTCTTGATGAAGGCCATGATGATCCTTGCGAGGCTTGGACAAAAAAGTCCGGACCCGTCGCGCGCACGAACTCGCCCGTCGCGAGTCATGGACTCACGTGAGATGCTGGTCGTTGCCCCTGATCGGTGGCGGTGCGCGGGACTTAACCCGGTATGCGCCGCATCGTAAACTTAATGAGAACGATTCGCAATGCTAATGCGAGCTTTAGCCAAGTCGATCGAGGCGAAGCCGCATCCTGTCGTCATGGAGTCGGGCCATCGCTCCATAGGCGGTACCCACCGCGGCAAGGCAACTGGCTCCCGTTAACAGGATCAGCAGCAGAATCTGGTATTTCACCGCATCCACCGGATCGGCACCGGCCAGCAGCTGACCGGTCATCGTCCCGGGCAGGGTGATGACGCCAGCCGCGGCCATCTGGTTGATCACCGGCACCATGGCCGCGCGGATCGATCGTCGCAGCAGCGGTGCGCTGGCGGAGCGAAACGTGGCCCCAAGCATCAGCTGCGCTTCGATCGCGTCGCGCTGATGGCGGACGTTGTCCAGTACCCCGGCCAGCGCGATGCTTGCCGCATTGAGGATGCTGCCGAGCAGGATCCCCACCAGTGGAATCGCGTAGCGCGGGTCGTACCACGGCTGCGGACGAATCGCGGTGAGCAGGGCGAAGCACGTGGTGATCAGGACCACGCCTAGCACGTGAGGCAAGGCGACCACGACGTTGCCGCCGCGGAGACGCCGTACCGGCCGTACGGCCACTTCCCGGACCGCGACGAGTGACATCGCCAGCACCAGCACCGCCGTAAGCCAGGGCGAGTGTTCCGCGAACACATAGCGCAGCAGGTAACCGACGGCTACGAGCTGGACGGCCATACGCACGGAGGCGACGATCAGCGCGCGATGAAAGCGCAGGCGCAACGCGATGGACAAGGCCGCGTCCGCGACGAGCAGGAGGGAGGCCAGGGCGATATCGCCGGCATGCAGTGAGAGAGGCGACGTCATGCGGTGAGCACTCCGCCGATCTGCATTTTCAACGCGCGATCGCCCACACGTGCCGCCTGCGCGGCGTCGTGGGTGACCCAGATCACCGTAGCCCCGCCTGACATCCGTCGCGAGATGACGGTTTCCACCGCCCGGGTGGACGCGGGGTCGAGGGATGCGGTGGGTTCGTCGAGCAGGAGCAAGCGCGGCTCGGCCACCAGTGCACGGATCAGGGCGAGGCGCTGGCGCTCGCCGGTGGATGCCTCCTCGATGGGGCGTTCGAACAGGCGCTCAGGCAGGAACAGCTCCGCGGCCAGGCGGCGGTACGTCGCGTCAGCGCCAGCGGGAAAGTGCTCGCTCACGTTGTCGGCCCACCATCCGCTGCGAGCCGGAACGAATCCCGCACGCCGCCGCCACTCCGCCGCCGGCAGCGACGCCTGCTCGACCCCCTCGAAGCTGACCGCGCCCTCGTGAGGGTCGAGGTCGGCGAGCATGCGCAACAGCAGCGTTTTTCCCGACCCCGAGGCGCCGGTGATGGCGAGGCACTGCCCGGTCGGCACCTCGAACGAGAAGGGGCCAGCGTGCACGCTACGCAAGCCTTCGACGAATAAGCTCATGCGACAACCTTTGTGAACACCGTTGGTTTCGCGACCAAGGTCGCCTGCACCGCTTAGCTGAGCCTTAGGTGCCTCTACTCAGTGACGCCTAAGGTAGCCCTTCGGATAATGCGCCGGGGTTGCCGGAAACGTGGGTGCCTCGCCGCGCACGGATGCGATACCAGAATCTCAGTGCGCTACCGAGGACGTACAACGTGAACATCATCGTGGTCGAGGACGACGCCCGGCTCGGCGCAGCCATCAAGCGCGCGCTGGAGCATCTGGCGTATACGGTCACGTGGCTGCGCACGGGCGCCGAAGGCCTGGAGGCGCTGCGCAGCCAGTCCGTCGATCTGGTCCTGCTCGACCTCGGGCTGCCGGAAAAAGACGGCATCGAGGTGATCACCGAGGCCCGCCGGCTGAAGGTAAAGACGCCTATTCTCGTCATGACCGCGCGTGACAGCGTGGAATCGCGCGTGCGCGGGCTGGACGCGGGCGCCGACGACTACATGACCAAGCCGTTCCATCTCGACGAGCTGGCCGCACGGATCCGTTCGCTGGCGCGACGCGCGCAGGGCCTCGCGGACAATCAGCTTGACGCGGGTGCGTTGTCGCTCAACCTGAGCACGCTCGAGGTCACCTTTCAGGAGCGTCGTGTCGAACTCACCCGCCGCGAGTTCGCCCTGCTGCGCATCCTGATGGAGCGGCACGGCAAGATCGTCCGCCGGGAATCGATCGAGAGTTCGGTCTACGGGATGGAGTCGGACGTCAGCCCCAATGCGCTGGAAGTGCTTGTGCATTCACTGCGGCGGAAACTCAGCCCCGAGGCGATCCAGACCGTGCGTGGGTTTGGCTACATGGTGCCGCGAGACCTGACGTGAGCCAACGCGGCATCGCATCGCGGTTGCGCTGGTCGATCGGCCTGCTTGCGGTGGCGGTGCTCATTCCGATGGGCTGGTTCGCGGCACGGCGCACGCTCGCCGATGTCGACGCGCTATGCGACGCCCGGCTGGCTCAGGCGGCGCTGGGCATGGACGCGATGATCGCGCAGACGGGTCTTGCGCATATCGAGGTGGCGCACGACAGTCAGTCGTTGCCCGATGTGCCAGTCACAGGACATCTCGGAGAGACGCCGACCCATGAGGTCGAGGTGGGCTATCAGGTACTCGGCGCCGATGGCCGTGTGCTGCTGGTTACCGAGAACATGCGAAGGCTGGGTGCGCCGCCGGAAGGCGATGGTGCTTTCGGCGACGTGCACATCGATCGCCGCCACTGGCGCCTCTACACGCATCGGGATTCCGCCCGGGGCATTACGGTCACGGCGGGTGAGCGCTACGACAGCCGGCGTGACGTGCTGCGTGCTCTGTGGATCGAGCACGCCTTGCCGTTGTTGTTGGGTATTCCGTTGCTGGCAGTGGCGGTGCGCTGGTCGGTGCGACGTGCGCTGCGGCCGCTGGATACGCTGACTTCCCTGCTGACGATCCGCACGGCATGGAGTCGCGACACGCTGTTGCTCGCCGGAGCGCCCGAAGAAATACGGCCCATCGTGGAATCTCTGAACACACAGTTCCGCCGGATCGGTCATGCCCTCGAGCGTGAGCGACGTTTCAGCGCCGACGTCGCGCACGAACTACGTACGCCGCTCGCTTCGACCATGATCAATCTCGACAGCGCGATCGCGGAAAAGCGAGGCATGAGAGCGGCCGCCTCGCTTCCGGACGCCTATGCCAGCCTGCAATCGCTCGCTCGACGCACCGATCAGCTGTTGCTGCTGGCGCGACTCGACGATGCGGACGATATGCCGCGTGGCCGGGTCGACCTCTGCGCCGCCGCGCGGGCGGTCGTCGACGAGTTGCGCGCGACGGCTCGCGTGGACGCGCGGCATCTCGACGTGTCGGTACCGACCTTGCCTGTCTGGCTTGTAGCGCACGGACCCGCACTCGATGCGTTGATGCGCAATCTTGTGGAGAACGCCCTTCGGCATGCACCGGCGGGCGGACATGTATGCCTGACCGTGAAGCAGGATGCGAAGGCGACGGTGATCGAAGTCCGCGACGACGGTCCGGGTATTCCTCCGGAACGACGTGAAGCGGTGTTCGAACGGTTTCATCGTGAGGCGACCAGCCTGGGCGATGGCTTTGGTCTCGGCCTGTCGATCGTGCAGCGGGCGGCGCGGCTGCACGGCGCAAGCGTCGATCTGCTCGATCCACCGGATGGGCCCGGACTACTCGTCAGGGTCGGCTTGCCCCATTGAGCCTCGGCGAGCCGGGCGCGAAGGCGAAGCTGCCCTCGCAGCACGACATCGTGCATTCCCAATCCCATGCGCCAGGGCGCGCACGGACGTCGAATCGTCATCCCACGGACAGCAAGGCATAAGCTTGCTGCGGCATCGTTGGCGGCAGACTTCCAGAGAGTTCGCCCATGCCTCCTGTCGCGTCGCTGTCATCGACCACATCGAACGAGCCGGCTCGCACGCCCATGCACGGCAACGCCGCGCTCTGGCGTCGCCGGGTCGCGGCCTGGCTGGCGCGGCACCTGGTCGCTCCGCCGAAAAACCTCGTGGGCGCCGGCCAGCTTCCCGCCGCGGGCATCCAGCGCATTCTGGTCTGCCGCCCCAATCACCGGCTCGGCAACACCTTGCTGCTCACTCCGCTGCTGGTCGAAATCGAACGTCGTTTCCCGGGCGCGGAAGTGGATCTGCTCTCCGCCGGTCCCGCGGCGCATTCGGTGTTTCGCGGGTTCGACATCGTCGGAGACTGCATGACCCTCGATCGACGCGCGGCGCGGCGCCCCCTCGCCACGATCGGCGCGTTGCGCAAGCTGCGCTCGCGTCGCTATGACCTGGTCATCGACGCGGCGGCGGGGTCGTCATCCGGGCGTATCGCCAGTGCCATGGCGAAGGCCCGTTTTCAGTTACGTACGGACGCCATGCCGAACGAGGGTCCGGTGACGCACCTCGCGGCACGGCCGGTGCAGGCGTTGCGCTGGGCGCTGGGTGCCCGTGGTGAGGGGGAGGTTCCGTTGCTCGATGTCAGGCTGACCGATGCGGAACGTCGCTGTGGGCAGGACGCCCTCACGCGGGTGCTTCGCGATGCCAACGAACGCGGCCTGCCGGTGATAGCGATCTTCCCGAACGCGACCGGCTCGAAGCGCCTGCCGACCGACTGGTGGAGCGATTTCGCGAACGCACTGCTCGCACGCATCGGCGATGTCTGCATCGTAGAGCTCGTATCCGCCGATGGTCAGTCGCGCCTTGGTGGCGGCTATCCCACGTATTACACGAGCGATCCGCGCAAGCTCGCCAGCTTCATCGAGGCCGCCGGAACCTACATCAGTGCCGACTGCGGCGTGATGCATCTGGCAGCCGCTACGAACGCGACCACCGTCGGTTTATTCGGGCCTACCGACCCGGGGCGTTATGCGCCGTACGGGCGTAACAACGCCGCCATCGCCTGTGATGACGGGTGTCCGCGACACGCGGCGACGCGAACGGCGGCGCATCTGCAACGTCGCCGTTCGCCATAAAAAAAGCGCCGCACTCTTGTGCGGCGCTTTCGTTTTCAGATCGCGTAATCGAACCGACTTACCAGATCTTCACCTGCTTATCGCCGGCGCGGACCATCTTCGCGCCCGGCTTGCACTGGAACGCCGTGGCGAACGATTCCATGTTCGACGGAGCGCCGATGGCGCGCAGCGAGGCCGGTGCGTGCGGGTCGACGTTGAGGTACAGCATCGCCTGCTTCTCGCGGACGCTGCCGCGCCAAACACGGGCCCAGTTGAGGAAGAAGCGCTGGTCCTGGGTGTAGCCGTCGATCTTGGACTCGGCTTCCTTCGGGTTCTTCTTCAGGGCTTCCTGCAGCGCGTCGTATGCCACGGCGGTGCCGCCCAGATCGGCGATGTTCTCACCGAGGGTCAGCTTGCCGTTGACGTGCAGGTCCGGCTTGTCCTTGATCGGCGCGTACTCATTGAACTGGTTGACCAGCTTCGCGGTGCGCTCTTCAAACTTCTTCTTGTCGGCCGCGGTCCACCAGTTGCTGTTGTTGCCTTCGCCGTCGAACTGGCTGCCTTCGTCGTCGAAGCCGTGGCTGGCTTCGTGACCGATCACGGCACCGATGCCGCCGTAGTTGATCGCGTCGTCGCCGTTGGCGTCGAAGAAGGGCGGCTGCAGGATCGCGGCCGGGAAGTTGATCGTGTTGTCGGTCGGGTTGTAGTAAGCGTTGACCGTCTGCGGGGTCATGCCCCACTCGAGGCGGTCGGTCGGCTTGCCGATCTTGGCGATGTCATAGTGGTAGTTGAACTTGCTGGCGGCTTCGACGTTACCGAAGTAGTTTTCGCCGGACACGTCCAGGCCCGACCAGTCGCGCCACTTGTCCGGGTAACCGATCTTCGGCAGGAAGGTATTCCACTTGGCGATGGCCTTCTGCTTGGTTTCGTCGCTCATCCAGTCGAGCTTCTCGATGCGCGCCTTGAGGGCGTTGCGCACGTTGTCGACCAGTTCGTTGGCGCGCTGCTTGGCTTCCGGCTTGAACACCTTGGCCACATAGAGCTGGCCGAGGCCTTCGCCCATCGACGAGTTGACCGTGCCGAGCACGCGCTTCCAGCGCGGCTTCTGCTGCGGCTGACCGGCAAGGGTCTTGCCGTAGAAGTCGAACTTGTTGTCCTGGAAGGCCTTGGACAGGTACGGCGAGGCGCCGTCGATGGCGTGGAAGCGCAGGTAGGCCTGCCACGTCGACACCGGCGTGGACGCCAGCATCTTGTCGAACTCCTTGAAGAACTTCGGCTGCGACAGCGAGAAGCCCTTGTCGACCGTCACACCCTGGGCGGCGAAGAACTTCTCCCAGTTGAAGTGCGGGGTGATCTTGTCCGCGTCGGCGACGGTCACGAAGTGGTACTGGTTTTCCGGGGTACGCAGTTCGACCGGCGCGAGCGAGGCCGCGGCGAGCTGGGTTTCGAACTTCATGATCGCGTCGGCCTGGGTCTTCGCGTCGGCATCGGAGACGCCGGCGAGGGTCAGCGTCTTGAAGATGTAGTCGACGTAAGCCTTGCGGTTATCCGCCTGCTTCGGATCGGTGTAGTAGTCCTTGGTCGGCAGACCCAGGCCATCCTGCTGCGCGAAACCGATCTGCGTCTTGGCGTTCTTGAAGTCGGCGCCCGCGCCGAAGCCGAAGACGTAGCTGTTGCCATCATTGAAGCTGGCGTCGAGGAAATCGGCGATGTCCTGCGGCGACTTCAGCGCGTCGATCTTGGCCAGCTCCGGCTTGAGCGGCTCGATGCCGGCCTTCTCGATCGCGTCCTCGTTCATGCCCGAGCGATACAGCAGGCCGATCTTCTGCTCGATCGAGCCGGCGGTGGCGCTGGCGGCGCCCTTGTCCATCGCATCGACGATTTCGTGCTGCGTGTTCAGGCTGTTCTCGGCCAGCTGGTCGAAGGCGCCCCAGCGGGTGCGGTCGTCCGGAATCGGGTTGGCGGCCACCCACTTGGCATTGACGAAGCCGTTGAAGTCGTCGCAAGCGTCGATGCTGGTATCGATGTCGGCCACGTTGAACGTGGGGCCGGCCGGTGCGGCGGCGGTCGTCGCGGCCGGCGCGGGCGCGGGTGCGGCCGTGGTCGACGGGGACGGGGTGTTGCCGCCCGGGACGGCGGTATCGGCGTCGTTGTGCTTGCTGCAGGCGGTGCCGGCGAGCGCGATGGTCAGCGCCAGGGCGAGCGGCTTCAGGTACTGCTGGGTCATGGGTGTCCCTCTGTGAAAGTGGCTGCAACGGCGCCCCCGGGCACCGCACTCCCTGAGGATAACGGCTGGAGGGCGGCGGCAGGGCCAACCGTGACGAAGGTCATGGTTCAGTGAACTTCGCAAGTTCTCGCGAGCCAGTGACCCCGGACTGTCACAGGCGGTTCGCAGAATCGGCAGGACCGCATGACAGGGGATGCGGCCCACCCACGCAATTCGGACGTCTACACCGAGGAGCTACGTCATGCGCAAGTTACTGGCCGCGGGCATTGCCTGCGTGCTCACCCTGTCCGGTGCGTCGATCGTCGTCGCGCAGCAGACCGACCCCGCGGAAGCGGCCTCGGCCACGGAAGCCCTCGGCTTGGGTTTCGGTCACGGTGGCCCCGGGAGCGATCCGCGCACGGCCACCCCGATCAGGCACGTGGTCGTGATTTTTCAGGAGAATGTCTCCTTCGACCACTATTTCGGCACCTATCCGTTCGCCGCCAATGCGAAAGGCGAGCCCGCGTTCTACGCGCGGCCGTTCACGCCGCCGGTCAACGGTCTGACGCATCGCCTGTTGACCGATAATCCCAACGCCAGCAACACAGCCAACGCGGATGCCGCCATCAATCCGTTTCGCCTGACCCGCGCGCAAGCGGCGACGGCCGATCAGGACCACGGCTACACATCGGAGCAGCGGGCCTTCCACGGCGGTCGCATGGACCTGTTCCCGCTGTACACCGGTCGCGGCGAAACGCTGCCTGATGGCGATGCGGCGGAAGAGGGCAAGGGCCAGGTCATGGGCTACTACGACGGCAACACGGTCACCGCGTACTGGAACTACGCGCAGAACTTCGCGATGAGCGACAACCACTATGGCACCGGGTTTGGCCCGTCCACGCCGGGTGCGGTCAACCTCATCGCCGGCCAGACCGCCGGCGTGATCGATACGCTCAACGGTACCGGTGCCGAGACCGACGACGGGCACGGTGGTCTGACGATGATCGGCGATCCCGATCCGATCGGCGATGTCTGCTCGTCGCCCACGGCCAATCAGGTGACGATGGGCGGTCGCAACATCGGCGACCTGCTCAACGAGCGCAACATCACATGGGGCTGGTTCCAGGGCGGTTTCGACCTTACCCGGACCAACGCCGACGGCAGCACGGGTTGCACGCGCCGCCACCTGTCGAGTGTGACCCACACCACGTCCAACGATTACAGCCAGCATCACGAGCCGTTCCAGTACTACCCGTCCACCGCGAACCCGACGCATGCGCGTCCGACCTCGGTGGCGACGATCGGCAAGACCGACGCGGCCAACCATCAGTACGATATCGAAGACTTCTACGACGCGCTCGATGCGAACAACCTGCCGGCGGTGAGCTTCCTCAAGGCTCCGGCGTATCAGGACGGCCATGCGGGTTATTCCGATCCGCTCGACGAACAGGCCTTCGTCGTCCACGTGATCAATACCCTGCAGCAGAGCGCCGAGTGGAAGGACACGGCGGTCATCATCGCCTATGACGATTCCGATGGCTGGTACGACCACCAGGCGCCGCCGCACATGAACGCATCGGTCGGCAGCACCGACGCGCTGGACGGCGACGGTGTGTGCAAGGGCCATGGCACGCTGCCGGGCCTCGATGGCAAGACACCGGCGCAGGGCCGCTGCGGTTTCGGTCCGCGCCTGCCCTTGCTGGTGGTGTCCCCGTGGGCGCGCGAGAACATGGTCGATCACAGCGTTACCGACCAGAGCTCGATCACGCGCTTCATCGAAGACAACTGGCTGTCGGGCAAGCGCATCGGCGGCGGATCCACCGACGCACAGGCCGGTCGCCTGGACGGCATGTTCGATTTCTTCCTGCCGCGTCTGTTCGATCGCAAGCTGATCCTCGACGAGTCGACCGGTCAGCCGAAGCAGGCGGGCGGTGGTGGCTGGCCGCACTGGCCGTTCGGGAACGGTGGGCATGGTTGATCGCCGCCGGTTTCTGACCACGGCGGGCTGGGCGGCCGCGGCGGGGTGGATCCCGTCGCGGCTGCTCGCGCATGACATGCACGGCATGCAGGCCGCGCCCGCCGCGAAGGTGGGCAACAACCTGTGCATGCATCCCATGGGTGACACGACGCGGATGCCGGGTCTGGTCGATCCGGGCAAGCTCGCCGCCTTTGTCGATCCGCTGCCGTTGCCCCCGACATTGCACGCCGGGAAGGATAAGCCGCTGCACGTCCGCATGGCCGAGACGACGCAGAAGCTGCACCGCGATCTGCCGCCGACGACGCTATGGACGTACGGCGGCCATTATCCCGGGCCGACGATCGAAGCCCGTACGGGTCAGCCGGTGGATGTGGTCTGGGAGAACGCGCTGCCGACGAAGCATTTCCTGCCGGTGGATCACGCGATCTGCGGTGCGGAGGCGGACAAGCCCGAAGTGCGTGCCATCGTCCATCTGCACGGTGCCAGGGTGCCGCGCGCGGACGATGGTTTTCCGGAGGACTGGTACGTCCCCGGCAAGTCACGCAAGCACCATTACGCCAACGTCCAGGATGCTTCGACGCTCTGGTATCACGATCACGCGATGGGCATCAACCGGCTGAACATGTATGCCGGGCTGATGGGTCTCTACCTGTTGCGCGATGACCATGAGCTGTCGCTTGGCTTGCCCTCGGGCGAGCAGGAGTTGCCGCTGGTGCTCGCCGACCGATGGTTGCGTACGGACGGGCGGCTGTACTACCCGGATTCCGGCGATGCGAATGCGCCGTGGGTGCCCGAGGTGTTCGGCAACCTCACACTGGTCAACGGTGCGATCCTGCCCCGGGCCGACGTGCAGCCGCGTCGTTATCGCCTGCGCGTGCTCAATGCCGCCAATGGGCGGTTCTATCATCTGCGCTTTCGCGACGGCAGACCGTTTCAGGTGATCGGATCGGACCAGGGGCTGCTTGCCGCGCCGGCGACGGTGAAGTCGCTTTTTCTCGCACCGGGCGAGCGTGCGGACCTCGTCGTCGACTTCGCTTCGTTGCGCGGCGCCAGCGTCGAGCTGATGAACGATGCGCTGCCGCTGATGCGTTTTGCCGTGGGGCAGGGCGAAGTGCGGGACGTCAGTCGGGTACCGGACGTGCTGCGCGATCTGCCGCGTGTCACTGAAACCACGGCGTCGAGGTCACGCGAGCTCACGCTGGACGAATACAGCGACTGCGTCGCGACGCCGATGTTGATGCTGTTGAACGGCAAGCGCTGGCACGACCCGGTGACCGAGACAGTGAAGCTGGGCACGACGGAGATGTGGAATCTGGTGAACCTCACCGAGGACACGCATCCGATCCATCTGCACCTCGTTCGTTTCCAGATTCTCGACCGGCGGCCTTATGACGTCGACGAGTACATGGAAAAGAAGACGATCCGCTACGTCGGGCCGGCGCAGGAGCCACCGGCGCATGAACGTGGCTGGAAGGATGTGGTGCAGGTGTATCCGGGGATGATTACGCGTATCGTGGCGACCTTCGATGGCTATGCCGGGCGGTATGCATGGCATTGCCATCTGGCGGAGCACGAGGCGAATGAAATGATGCGACCGTTCGAGGTAGTGGTGTAGGAGCGCGCCTTGCGCGCGAAGCTTCTGATCAGAAGCATCGCGCGCAAGGCGCGCTCCTACAATCAATGGGCGAGTTGTTGCAACGCGGGGGCATCCAGCCGCAACACCGGATAAGCACCCACCTTCTGCACTGTGTACCACGGGCTGCGCTCGTAGAAGAAGGTCAGCCGCGCGCGTGGGCTGGCGGCAAACGCCGCGTCGCTTTTCACCTTCGCGTCGAACTCCGCCTTCAGCGAAGGATTCTCCGCCAGCATCTTCCTCGCCAGGGCCTCGAGCACACGAGGCTCGCCGTATTCCTTCTGCTCGAAGATCCCATTGAGATACCCCCAGCGCAGCACCGAGTCCGGCGCGCGCGCATCGAGCAGGTTCAGAGCGAGCACCGCATCGACGTTATCCGCGCGGACAATCACGGTACCCGGGGGTAACTCGACGGTTTCCTTCGCTGGCGTCACCACGACGTCTTTCAACATGTGATGACCCTCGAACGGCTTATCCGCCCACTTCGGCTGCGTCAGCTCGTCGCGCGTCACGGCGACCTTCGTCGCGGCGGTCGTACGCGTATAAGGGATGCCCTGCGCATCCAGCCGCTCGATGATGTCGGTCCACTGCGGCGGAATCGCCCATGCGGCAGGGATTGGTGCCGAGACATCCGGCAGCAGATCGTTCCAGCTCTGGATGTCGTAGGTCTTGTTGGTCTTCGGGTCGTACTGGACCCAGAGGTCGCCGGAGATGTCGCTCTTTGTCTGGGTGAACGCGTAACCCTTAAGCTGGAACGGTTTCGGCGTCGGGTCCAGCTTGAAGGTGACCGGCAACGAAGCACCTGGCTGCGCGGAAAGTGACGACGCCCAGCGATCCGCATCCTTCGACGCCTGCAGCAACGCGGCAGGATCGGCGTTGATCACCTCGAACATGCTGCGCACGACGTCGTACGTCGCGCGCACGCGAACTTCGTATGACTTCAGCATGTGCGTTTCGATCAGCAACCCGGCGCGATTGCGGATCGCCGCGTAACCGGTCGAGAAGCGCGGACCCGAGCCGAAGTTTTCGATGCCCTTGGTGATATCGCGCCCGTCGCGGAACTCGAGGTAGGGCGAAGCCAGATGACCGAGCTTTTCGTAGCGGGGCATGGTCTGACCGGCAAAAGCCTTCGCCTGCCAGGCGGCGATCGACGGTGGCAGCTTATGTGCATCCTCCGCGTACCACGTGAGGTCGTACTGATAGTCCGCGCCATCCGTCGTATGGATGTCGATGAGCAGGTCGGGCTTCCATGCGTTTCACAGTGTCAGCCACGCGCGGGTTTCCGGCGCGTCGGCCTTGACGTAGTCGCGGTTGAGATTGAGGTACTGCGACTGGCCACGGAAACCCATTTCCTCGGGACCGTTCTGGTTGATGCGGAAATACGGGCCGGAGTTCTCGTGCCCGTCCACGCTGTACACCGGGATGTAAACCAGCACGGCGTGATCGAGCAGATGGGGCAGGCGGCCCATGGTGGCGAAGTCGCGCAGCAGCATCAGCCCCGCGTCCTTGCCTTCGATCTCGCCCGGGTGGATGCCCGCCTGCAGCAGCACGATGGGCTTGCCCGCCGCGCGGGCGCGCTCGGGTGTGAGGTCGCCGTCCTTGCCGGCGACGACCACCGTCATCGGGCGGCCTTCCGGCGTGGTACCGAACGTCTCCAGACGGATCGTGTCCGGCGCGGCGCGGGCCAGCCGGCGCAGGAACGCCTGCGTCTCCGCATACGATGGCGTGGTCCGGAACGAGGATGCTTCGGCGGGCGTGGTCCAGGTGTCTTTCGCGTGGATCGTCATCGGGGTCACCGCGATCAGGGCGAGGAGAAGTCGTGCTTGAAGCGTCACGGTCAGGCCAGCCTTCGGAAAGGGAATCGGGTCATTGTGTGATTTTTTTCGCGCCACGGCGAATCATGGGGGAAAGAGGAGGCGTCATGGCGGATCAGGCGAGGCGGCGCGAGTGTGAGGCGCTGCTCCACACCCATCGGAAAATCCTGTTCAAGGTCGCGGCGGTGTATGCCCGCGGCGAGGAGGACCGGCGCGACCTCGCTCAGGAGATCGCATTGCAGGTCTGGCGCTCGTTCGCCAGCTATGACGTCGCCCGCCCGTTTTCCACGTGGATGTATCGCGTGGCGCTCAACGTCGGACTTTCGCATGCCCGGCGCGAACGCGAGCGGCACCAGCCGCTGGACGAAGCGCTGATCGACACCCTGGGTGGCGGTACACCCATCGATGAGCCGGACGAGCGGCTCGCGCTGCTGGCCAGGGCCATCGAAGCACTCGCGCCACTCGACCGGGCGCTGGCCATGCTTTACCTCGACGAGCTGCCGCATGCCGAGATCGCGGCGGTGCTGGGTATCGGCGAGTCCAACGTCGGCACGCGTATCGCGCGCCTGAAGCAACGCCTGCGCCGGGATATGACCGGCCGGGCATCCACGAGAGGAAGTTGATCATGGAACTCGACGAACTGAAGGCGGGATGGGCGGAGCTCGACCGGCGGCTGGATCGGATCGAGGCGGCCGTCTTGGTGTCGGGCCGGCGCCGAGGCGTGAAGTCGGAACTGCGCGCGCTCGTGGCCTGGCAGCTGATACAGCTGATCGCGGGCCTGATGCTGGCGGTAGCGGCCGGGTCGTTCTGGGTCGATCACCGGGCGCAGCCGAGCCTTCTGGTGACCGGCGTTCTGCTGCATCTTTATGGCGTCGCCATGATCGTCGCCGCCGTCCGCACTCTCGTCCTCGTAGCCCGGGTGGACGAGGCCTCGCCCGTGCTGACGCTGCAGGCGCGGATCGCCGACCTGCGGGCGTGGCGCATCCGCGAGGGCCGCTGGTTCGGTGTGGTCGGGTGTTTCATGTGGGTCGCGATGGTGATCTGGGCGTTTGGCTTGCTGGGCGTGGATGTGGTGGCGGCGAATCCGGCCTTCGTCGGCTTGCAGCTGCTCACGGCGGTGGTGTGCCTCGGCGTCTTCATCGTGGTCTCGCGACTGGACGGAAAGCCGGAAGGTTCCGCGGTACGGCGGGCGCAGGAGCGGCTGGACGAGATCGAGCGGTTTCGTTTGGGGTGACCGGGTCGTGACCCGGGCAAGGACAACGGATCCATAAGCTGGCGCTAAGCCGGGCATAGGGATAATTTGGGCCCATACGGAGGCTCTCCCTTGCACATCATCCTCGTCGAAGACGACGCCCAGCTGGGCGATGCCATCCGCCGCGCGCTGGAACGACTGGCCTATACGATCAGTTGGTACCGCGACGGCAACGAGGCGCTGTCCGCGCTGCGCGACCACGACGCGGACCTGGTCCTGCTCGATCTGGGCCTACCCGGGCGCGATGGCATGGACGTGCTCAGCGAGGCGCGTCGTCTGCGCGTCACCACACCGGTGATCGTCATGTCGGCGCGCGATGCCCTCGATTCGCGCATCCAGGTGCTCGATGCGGGTGCGGACGATTACCTGATCAAGCCGTTCCATCTCGATGAGCTGGCGGCGCGCATCCGTTCGCTGGCCCGTCGGGTGCGTGGCGCGGCGGTGAACAAACTCGAAGCCGGCGCTCTGAGCCTCGACCTGGGCACGTTCGATGTGGTCTGGCACGGACAGAAGGTGGAACTGACCCGGCGTGAGTTCGCGCTGTTACAGGCGCTGATGGAGCGGGCGGGCCGGATCGTCCGTCGCGAGTCGCTGGAGACCTCGCTGTATGGGCCGGACAGTGCGATGAGCACCAGCGCACTCGAGGTGCTCGTGCACTCCCTGCGCCGTAAGCTGAGCCACGAGGCGATCCAGACGGTGCGAGGCTTCGGTTACATGATTCCGCGGGAACCGCTTTGACGCCGCTGAGTCTCCGATCGCGGCTGCTGATCCTGATCGTCATCGTTCTGGCGGCCGTGCTGCTGCCGCTGGGTGTACTCAGCGCCAAGCGCACACTCGAAGAAGTGGACGAACTATCGGACGGTCGTCTCGCGCAGGCGGCCCGCACGCTGGAAGTTCTGGTCGGCCGCATCGGTGTCGAGCAGCTGCGCAGCCAGCGCGACGCGCGGCTGCTGGTGCCGAGCGTGTCGAATCATCCGCAGGAACTCACGGTACAGGGGCGCACGTTCGAATCCGAAGTGGGCTTCCAGGTCTTCGATCGCGACGGCCATCTTTTGCTGGGTACCGAGAATCTGGCCGGATTGCCCAACACGCATGCCGCCGATGGCGCGTTCGAGGATGTCGAGACCGGGCATCACGAATGGCGCGTCTTCACGCTGATCATGGAAAGCGAAAACATCACGATCCGTGCCGGCGAGCGCTACGACAGCCGTCACGAGATCACCCGCGCGCTGTGGATCGAGCACGGTCTGCCCACGTTGCTCGGTCTGCCGCTGCTGGCGATTCTGGTGGGCTGGGCCATCCGTCGCGGTCTGGGACCGCTGGAGGCGTTGGCCAGTGCGCTTGCCCGACGCGAGCCCGGCAGTCGCGAGCCCATTCACCTGTCCGACGCACCGACCGAACTGCAGCCGGTGCTGACGGCTCTCAACGACCAGATCAGTCGGCTCGAAAGCGCGCTGGATCGCGAACGCCGCTTCAGTGCGGACGTGGCGCACGAACTGCGTACGCCACTCGCCTCGACCATGATCAACCTCGAGGATGCGATGGCGTCCGCACAACCGGACGAGGCTACGCGCTCCGCGCTGGAGGCCGCACGCGCCTGTCTGGTCTCGCTGGCCCGGCGCACGGAGCAGCTGCTGGCGCTGGCGCGCCTGGAAGTGGGTGCCGCGTCCGGCCCGCGCAGTCGCGTGGATCTCGGCGAACTGGCCCTCGAGGTGATCGATGAACTGGCGCCCCTGGTCGGCAAGGGCAGTGTCGAGATGAGTGTCCGCGAACTGCCCGACCACCTGTTCGTCGAGGGCTACGGCGTCGCTCTGGGTGCCCTGCTGCGTAACCTGCTGGAGAATGCCTTCCGCCATGTGCCGCAGGGCGGTCATGTGGAACTGGCCATCGGTTCGGTGGACGGCATGGCGCGGATCGAGGTGGTCGACGATGGCCCCGGCATCCCGCCGGACCGCCGCGCGGCCATGTTCACCCGTTTCCAGCGGGGCGTGGACACCCACGGCGAGGGCTATGGCCTGGGCCTGTCGATCGTGCAGCGCGCCGCCGAACTCCATGGCGCGTCCATCGAACTGCTCGATCGCCATGGCGGGTCAGGCCTGCGCGTCGTTGTGACGCTGCCGGCGGCATGACCGACAGGAAATCCGTGCAATTCTGCTAACAAACCCCGGCGCATACTCGTAGTCCCTGTCCAAGGAGCGCTCCGATGAAGAACCCGCAAGCGACCAAAAACCTTCGCAAGGCCGACCTGCGCACGCCCAACGGTCTGGGTGCCGACGCGACACGTGACATTGCCGCCGAGGTGAATGCTCTGCTGGCGGATACCTTCGCGCTGTACCTGAAGACGAAGAATTTCCACTGGCACATGTCCGGCCCGCGTTTCCGCGACCTGCACCTGCTGCTGGACGAGCAGGGCGAGCAGATCTTCGCCATGACGGACGATCTTGCCGAGCGCGTGCGCAAGCTCGGCGGCACCACGCTGCATTCGATCGGGCACATCGCTCGTCTGCAACGTCTGTCCGACAACGACGCCGACTTCGTCACGCCGCAGGACATGCTGGCCGAGTTGCGTGAGGACAATCAGCGCCTCACGGGCTTCATGCGTGAGACGCATGCGCTGTGCGACGAATACAACGACGTCGCCACGGCCAGCCTGATCGAAAACTGGATCGACCAGACGGAGCGCCGCGTGTGGTTCCTCTTTGAGGCGGCGCGCGAGAGCTGAGGGCTCGGCTTTGCCATCGCATTTGGCTTTGTCGCGGCGTGCGGTGTGGTCGTTAAGAGCCGGCGGTGGTGACCCTCGAGGCCACGCCTTCGGCGACCCCTCAATGAAAGGCGGCTACCGCCGCCGTATATCAATGGCCTTCGGCCGGGTCGGGCTTCGCCTGGGGGTTTTCGAGTCGGCTGTCCCTGCCTCCCCGAAAACGGCCGGTCATCCCTGACCGGCCCCGCTTCGCGGCCTTGTCCAGTCGAAGCCCTCGCCTGCGGCTACCGGCCGCGAGGGTCACCCCCGCCGTCTCTTTGGTGTACCGAGGTGGGTTGGTGGTCGAGCGGGGTGTGGCTTCTTCGCTTCGTTGGCTTTTCGCGCGCAGGGCGCGCTCCTACAGGCCGCCATGTATCCCACCATTGCGGTCGCCGTGCGGTAGGAGCGAACCCTGTTCGCGAACCCTCAGCCTGACTAAGGCGAATGAGGCCATACACCCCAGGCAAGCGAGCGGTCCCAGCCAACGAAGCGCACCGCCGCTCGTCCCACCCGCAACCTCAGTCCCCCAAAGAGCCGGCGGGTGCCACCCTCGCGTCCGGTAGCCGCAGGCGAGGGCGCCGACTGGAAGAGGCCCGCAGGGGGCCGGTCAGGGATGACCGGCCGTTTTCGGGGAGGCAGGGACAGCCGACTCGAAAACCCCCAGTCGGAGCCCGACCCGGCCGATGGCCATTGAGATACGGCCGCGGAGCGGCCTTTCCCTGAGGGGTCGCCGCAGGCGTGGACGCGAGGGTGGCACCCGCCGGCTCTTCCATGCGACACCACACGCCGCGACAAAGCCAAACGCGAAGGCGACAGCCGAGCCCTCAATAACGCCACCAGCGGCGCAAAAAAAAGCCAGCGCGAATGGCGGAACATACGCCGCCATTCGCTCCGACCCTATGTCTCCCCGCGCGCCTCGTTACTTCTTAGGCGTAGCGATCGCGCCGATCAGGTCCTTGCCCTCACCACGCACGAGATGCGGATACTTCAGCCCCTCGTGGTAATCGACCTTGATCGTGGCGTAGTCGTCGGTGCTCTTGATCAGGAACTCGATCGGCGTGCTCGTACCCTTCGCCGCGGTCACGGCGTCCTTCAGGACCTGCGCCGAGTAATCCTTGCCGTTGATGGCGACCAGCTGCACGCCCGGCACGAGACCGGCCTTCGCGGCTACACCGTCCCACTGCGCGTCGGTAACCGAGCCTTTGTCGTTAACCACGATGCCGAGTGAGTATGCGAGGTTGACCGACTTACGGATCTTTTCCGCCGTCTTCGCGAACGCGGTCGGCTTGTCGTCGTAGACGAGTTTCCAGCCACCGCCCTCGATGCCGTGCTCGGGCAGGGTGTCGCCCGTGTAATCGAGGCGCTGGCGCAGGAAGCTCGCCCAGTCGAACGGCTGGATGCCGTTGAGTGTCGAGACGACGTCCTCGAACGTATAGGTTTTCGGCGTGTAGCTGCCGTTGTCCATGCCGTAGAAGGCCTTCGCGAATTCGTCCAGCGTGTGCTTGCCGCCGGACAGGTCGCGCATCTTCGTATCGACGTCCAGCCAGAGTAGCTGGCCTTCCGGATAGTAGTCCGAGCTGCGACGCAGATTGCCCCAGCCCGGGCTGCCGCCACGCGAGGACAGCGGGATGCCGTCGGCCGTGTCCTGCAGCGAGCGCCACGAACGGCCCGTGCGTGCGGACATGTCGGCGGCGATGCCGGCCAGCGAGTCACGCCACTGGTCGGTGGTCCAGATGCCCGAGCGGGCGGTCAGCACGCCGGCCCAGTAGTCGGTCAGGCCTTCGTAGACCCAGAGCAGGTCGTCCTGCATGGGCTCGGCGAAGGTCGGCGTCCACAGGTCCGCCGGACGACGGAACTTGCCGTTCCACGAATGGATGTACTCGTGCGGAAGCAGGGTGCCCGCGGCCACGTTGACGTCGGCGTCGGTGAGGAAGTTGGCGAAGAGGCGATCGTCGCTGGACTGGTGGTGCTCGAGCCCGAAATGGCCCGTGTGATCCGAGGTCACCAGCAGGAAGTCGTAATGACCGTAGTGGTGCGCACCGAACAGTTTGTTGGCCTGCACGATGAGGTTACGCTGTACTTCGATCTGCTTGTCGGTGGCCTTGACGCCCGCGGCGGTATCGCCGGTGATGTCGAGGTGCACCTGCGTTTCCTGGCCCGGAGCGAGGTCGATCCGGTTGAAGTACTTGCCGCTCATGACCGGCGAGTCGACCAGGTTCTCGTAGCTCACGGTCTTGAAACTGACTGTGTTGCCGCTCTGAGACGCGGTCTCCAGCGCGGATGCGTACTTCCAGCCGGCAGGCAGGGTCACGCTCGGATCGACCTTGATCTGGCTCGCGTAGTAGCCGGCCGGATAGAACGACACTTCATTGAAGGAGAGTGGCACGTAGTTCGGCGTCGCCGGGGCGAGATAAACGAACGAAAGCTCGAGCTTGTCGGTGCCTTCGGGTACGTCGACGTGGAAGGCATACATTTCCTGCAGGTCGCGACGCCACGGGATCTTCTTGCCGTTGGCGGTGACCTGGATGCCGGCGACGTTGGACAACGGGCCCGAAGGGCCGTGCACGCCCGGGATCCACTTCGGGTAGTGCAGCACCACGTGTCCGGCGGTCACCGGGATGGTTTCCTTCACCCGGAAGATGTTCTTCGCGGCGTCGGACAGGTCGACGTTGAGCGTGAGATTGCCGGCGTAAGGTTTGTCCACGGCGGCGGGAATGGCTGGCGAAACGGCCGGGGCTGCGGATGCGGCGGCGGAGATAGCCATCGCCGACAAGACGGCGGCGGCGAGGGTGGCACGACGAAGCGGCAGGCGCATGGCTCTGGGTTCCCCTTGGCGGACGAGATCGTTGTCGCCCGATAGTCGGGGCCGCGTTCCGGAGCGACCTGTGCCAAAGGTCATACCTGTTTTAAACGGGGTACTTCGCCCACCGCTCAGCCGCGGCTAGCATGGCGCCATGAAAGCATCGACCCTGCGCCGCATCTTCAATGCCTGGCCGCCCTTCCTGTTCGCCGGCATCCGCGTGGTGAAGATGGACGACTACCGCTACGTCAGGGTGAAGCTCAGGCTTGCCTGGTACAACCGCAATTACGTGCGCACACACTTTGGCGGCAACCTGTTCTCGATGACCGATCCGTTCTGGATGATCATGGTGCTCAAGTCGCTGGGGAGCGAATACATCGTCTGGGACCAGGCCGGGGAAATCCGCTTCGTCGCGCCCGGTCGGGAAGATGTCTTCGCGGAGTTCCGCGTCGACGACGCGCTGCTCGATGAGATCCGCGAGATGACCGCCGACGGCGAGAAGCACCTGCGCTGGTTCGATACCGATATCCGCACCGCGTCGGGCGAACTGGTCGCTACTGTAGGCAAGCAACTGTACGTGCGCCGCAAGCGGCGCTGAGCTACGCTCGGTCGATATTCCCATCGGCGTCGTGCTCATGAGTGAATCCGACGCGCTTCGCGACCTCTATCGCGCGTACATCGACTGCCTCAATCGGCGTGCATGGCCCGAACTCGGTCGACACGTGCATGACGACGTGCGATACAACGGCGAGTGCGTCGGCCTGCCAGGCTACCGCGCGATGCTCGAGCGCGACGTTCGCGACATCCCCGACCTGCGGTTCGACATCGCGTTCGTGATGGCGGAGCCACCGCATATCGCCTGCCGTTTGCGCTTCGACGTGACGCCCGCGGGCCGGTTCATGGGCGTCGCGGTCGATGGTCGGCGAATCGCTTTCAACGAAAACGTCTTCTATCGATTCGAGGCCGGCCGAATCGTCGAGGTCTGGTCGGTGATCGACAAGGCGGCCATCGAAGCGCAATTGGCGAGAAGCGCGCGGCGAATGCCGCGCGGGTGTCGATCAGAAGACCAGCGACGCCATCTTCCGCCGGTAGACGCTGACCAGCGCCGCGTCGTCAAGGGTGGCGAAGGCGGCGAGCAGGCGCTTCTTCGCCTGGCCGTCCTGCCAGTCGCGCTGGCGCTTGAGGATGTCGAGGAACTGGTCGAGGCCGGCGGCACTATCGCCTTCGATCAGCAGACGCACGCCGAGCAGGTCGCGGGCTTCCCAGTCGTTGTTGTTGGTCTGCACGCGCTCGCGCAGGGCCTCGAGCGGCGGGGCGCCCTCGAGCGCACGAGCCAGCTCGAGCTGGCTGCGCAGGCGGACGGCCCGGGCATCGGTGGCGAGGTTGGCGGGCAGGGCGTCGAGCTCCGCCTGTGCCGGCTGCACCTGACCGGCCCGCATCAGGGCCAGCGCGAGATCGAGCTTCAGCTCCGCGCGGTCGGGCTCGGCGGCGATCGCCTGCTGCAGGCGGTTGATCGCGTCCTCGGCGGTTTCCGGCGGGGCCACGTCCGCGGCGACGTCGTCATTGGCGGCTTCCGCCGGCTGGACGCCGTGCTTGGTCAGGAATTCGCGAATCTGGCCTTCCGGCAGCGCGCCGGCGAAACCGTCGACGACCTGCCCGCCGCTGATGAGGATCACCGTGGGGATGCTGCGCACGCCGAACATGGCGGCCAGCTGCTGCTCGGCGTCCACGTCGATCTTGGCCAGGCGGAAAGCGCCGTTGAACTCGCCCGCCAGCTTTTCGAGGATCGGGCCCAGCGACTTGCAGGGGCCGCACCATTCGGCCCAGAGGTCCACGAGGATCGGCGTTTCGAGCGAGGCCTGGATGACGTCGGTCTCGAAACCGGCGGTGGTCGCGTCGAAGACGTGTTCACTGCGGGTCGGGGCACTGCTCACGGGCTAACTCCTGGGACGGTATGTCGATGCCCCCAAGATCGGGGAAGGGCGGGAGCATATCAAGGTCGCACGCGCTTTTAGGATCAGACCTAGGGCGCTCGTCATGCGCCGTTTACGCGGATTTGCGATCATACGCCGGTGGGCCAGCCGGCCCGGAACCGCCGGGTTGGCATGCGTAAGGGTCAGGACCTCATCATCTGCGAGCATTGCGACTCCGTTTACCGGAAGCGTCCGCTGGCCCGTGGACAGGTTTCCGACTGCGTCGTCTGCGGGGCCGTGCTCGATCGCCATCAGTGGCTGAGCGTGGACGGCCAGTTCGCCCTGATCGTCGCCTCCCTTATCGTTTTCGTCATCGCCAACGTGTCGCCGATCGTTACCCTGGGTCTTTCGGGGATGACCGCCGCGACCACCTTATGGGGCGCGGTGATCGCCATGTGGCAGGATGGGGCGCAGATCGTCGCGGTGCTGACGGCGCTGACCCTGTTCTTCTTCCCGCTGGCCCAGATCACGATCTTCGGCTGGGTGCTGTTCTTCGCCCGCGACGGTCGGCGGGCGCCGGGGTTCTCCCGGGCCATGTCGTCGCTGGTCCGGGTCAAGCCCTGGAGCATGATCGAGGTCTTCATGCTCGGCACGCTGGTCGCCGTGGTCAAGGCACACACCTATTTCGACGTGGTCACGGGGCCGGGTATCTGGGCGTTTGGCTTCCTCACCCTGCTGATCACGGTCTTCTCCACCCACGATCCGCGCCACCTGTGGGATGTCACGAAGGACGCCAACGCATGAACGCGCCACCCCGGGCCGTGGACATGGGCATCATGTCCTGCCACGTCTGCCGACTGGTCACCGCCTATACCGACGACAAGCACGCCCATTGCCCTCGTTGCGGCAGCCCTTTGCACGGTCGTAAACACGCCAGCGTCTCCCGGTCATGGGCCCTGCTGCTGGCCGCCGCGATGTTCTACATCCCGGCCAACATCTTCCCGATCATGCGCACGCAGAGCCTGTCCTCGAAAGACGACAACACCATCCTCAGCGGCATCATCGAGCTGTGGCGGGCCGGGTCGCCGGGCCTGGCGGTCATCGTCTTCACGGCGAGCATCATCGTCCCCATGCTCAAGTTCATCATCATGGGCTACCTGCTCGTCTCGGTTCAGCGATCGAGCGACATGGTGGCCCGCCAGCGGTCGAAGCTGTATCGCTTCGTCGAGCTGATCGGGTACTGGTCGATGCTCGACGTCTTCGTCGTCGCGATCCTGTCCGCGCTGGTGCATTTCAAGATACTGAGCCGCGTCGAACCCCTGCCCGGCGTGGTGTATTTCGGCATCGTCGTCGTGCTGACGATGCTGGCGGCCATGAGTTTCGATCCCAGGTTGATCTGGGACAAAAGGAAATCGCAATGAGCGACACCCACGAGGGAAACACGCCGTCTCCCGACGAACTTCCGCAGCCGGAGGTGCGCAAGTCCAAGCTGGGCTTCTCGCTCATCTGGCTGGTGCCGATCGTGGCCGCCCTGGTCGGTATCTCGCTGCTGGTCAGCCACGCGCTGTCCGCCGGCCCGCAGATCACCGTGACCTTTCTGACCGCCGAAGGCATCGAAGCGGGCAAGACACAGGTCAAGTACAAGAACGTGGTGATCGGTAAGGTCACCACGATGCGCCTGTCGAAGGACCGCACGCATATCTCGGTCGTAATCGACCTCGAGAAGGATGCGAAGGCCTTCGCGACCAAGGGCACCCGCTACTGGGTCGTGCGTCCCCGTATCGGGGCCAGCGGCGTGTCGGGCATCGACACGCTGCTTTCCGGCGCGTTCATCGGCGCCGACGCGGGCGACTCCGAGGAAGACCAGGCCGATTTCACCGGCCTCGAAACGCCGCCCGCGGTGACCCATGGCGCGCCAGGCCGTCGCTTCGTGCTTCATTCCTCGGATCTGGGCTCGCTGGATATCGGTTCACCTGTCTATTACCGCCGCATCCAGGTCGGCCGCATCGTTTCCTATGAGCTCGACAAGGACGGTAAGGGCGTCTCCCTGCAGTTGTTCATCGACGGTCCCAACGATCGCTTCGTCAGCAAGGATGCCCGTTTCTGGAACGCCAGCGGTGTCGACGTGTCGCTGGGCGCCGACGGGCTCAAGCTCAACACGCAGTCGATCGCCACGGTGATCGCGGGCGGCGTGGCTTTCCAGTCCGCACCGGGTCCGCACGACGAGACGCCGGCCGACGAAATGGCCGAGTTCACCCTCTTCAACGACCAGCAGACCGCGCTGGCACCGCCCGACGGCAAGCCGCTCTACATCCGGATGACCTTCCAGCACTCCCTGCGTGGCCTCGCACCGGATGCGCCGGTGGAATTCCTCGGGGTGAAGGTCGGCCGCGTGGTGTCGGTCAATCTCGACTACGACCCGGTCAACAAGACCTTCCCGGTGGTCGTGGGTGCCCTGGTATACCCGCAGCGCCTCGGCAAGGCCGACGAGAAACTCCGCGCGGCGGTGGGCGGCAACGAGGAGCAGCAGATGCCGCGCATCCTGCACGGCATGGTCGACCACGGGCTGCGTGCGCAGGCACGCACCGGCAACCTGCTCACCGGCCAGCTCTATATCGCGATCGACTTCGACAAGAAGGCGCCGAAGGTCGCGTTCAACGAAAGCACCAAGCCGCTCGAAGTACCCACGATGGCGGGCGATTTCGATCACCTGCAGGAGCAGATATCCAGCATCGTCGACAAGGTCGAGAAGATCCCGTTCGACTCGATCGGCAAGAATCTCGACGGCAGCCTGCAGGAGCTGCACGGCACGCTGAAGCAGGTCAACGGCGAGCTGTTGCCCGAGGCGAAGAAGACCCTGCAGGGTGTGAACAAGACGGTCGGCACGGCCAACGACGCGCTGTCCGAAGACTCGCCGTTGCAGCAGAACATCGCCAATACGCTCGAGGAGTTGCAGCGCACGGTACGTTCCGTGGGCGCCCTCACCGACTACCTCGGCCGTCACCCGGAAGCGCTTCTGCGCGGACGCGGTGCCGATGCGCCGCCGAAGGTCATCCTCCCGTCGACTCCGAAGCAGGGCAAGGACGTACAGCCATGATCCGCACATTCCGCCTCGCCACCGCCGTCACCCTGCTGGGCACGCTAGCCGCGTGCTCTTCGGCGCCCACGCATTTCCATACGCTGATCCCGCCGTCCGCGGCGCTGGCGTCCGCCGCCGCACCGTTCGTCATCGACGTACAGGCGGTGGCCGTCCCGCCGCAGGTCGACCAGCCGGCCCTGGTGCTCCGTCAGGGTGCCAGCGGCATCGCCGTGCTCGACGGCGAACGCTGGGCGTCGCCACTGGGCGACGAAATCCGCGGTGCCCTCGCGGCCGACCTGTCGACGCGCCTCGGTACCCACGATGTCCATGGGCTGCCGCGCGCCAAGGACAGCAAGGTCGTCCGCGTGCAGTTCGATGTCCGTCGTTTCGATTCGGAGGTGGGCGGCAATGCCACCCTCGAGGCCAGCTGGTCGGTCCGCGCCGCCGATGCCGCCAGCACCTGCGCTTCCCGCGTCAGCGAGCCGGCCGGCAGCACCTACGACAGCCTGGTCGACGCTCACCAGCGCGCGCTGGCCAAGGCCGCCGACCAGGTCGCGGCGGCCGTCAGGGCCGTGGCGGCGGGGCAGGCGGGGGCTTGCCAGTAACGGGGGCGGTTAGCCTCGGCTGCGCCGTCGGGCTTGACGCACAGCGCGTCGAGGCATGGGCGCCGCCGGGTGCCATTCTCGTCGCTAAGTCCTCCTCCGGCCTTCGCCTACGTGCGGAAGCGCTCCGAGAACGACACCCGGCGGCACCCTCCGACCGGTGTCGTTTCGTGTTGAAAAGCGGATGGGCGCAAGGTGCTCAGGCGCTCTTAGGATTGCGACAACCTCAGGCCGGAGCCGCGCTCGTCGCCGCCGGACGAGGCACCCATCGTGCCTTGCTCGCCTCGCAACCTGCTGTAGCGCCGGAAGGGGGGCGTGGGCTGCCGTTCCTGGAGCGCTTCCGCACGAAGGCGAAGGCCGTAGGAGGACCTAGCGACAGGAATGGCAGCCCACGCCCCCCTTGCCTCAGTCCCGCCAGACGCTTTTGCCTTGAACACCCCCCGTAAGCTAGTCTCCCGCGATTGAGCGCCGCGCTTTTTCGTGCGGCCACCTGAGCATCCGACCGGTACCGAACACCATGCAGGACACCCAAGACCAGGGCACGCGCGAGCAGGGCGGTTATACGCCGGCCGCCGTCGAGACCGCCGCCCAGCACTTCTGGAATGAAACGCGTGCCTTCGAAGTCGTCGAAGACGCTGGCAAGCCGAAGTTCTACTGCCTCTCGATGCTGCCGTACCCCTCCGGCGCGCTGCACATGGGCCATGTCCGCAATTACACGATCGGCGACGTGATCAGCCGTTTCCAGCGCCAGCAGGGCAAGAACGTGCTCCAGCCCATGGGCTGGGATGCGTTCGGTCTGCCCGCTGAAAACGCCGCGATCAAGAACGACACCGCGCCGGCGAAGTGGACGTACAAGAACATCGATCACATGCGCGAGCAGCTCAAACGCATGGGCTTCGCGTACGACTGGACCCGCGAGGTCACCACCTGCCGTCCGGAGTACTACCGCTGGGAACAGCAGATGTTCACCCGGCTGATGAAGAAAGGCCTGGTGTATCGCAAGAACAGCGTCGTCAACTGGGACCCGGTCGACCAGACCGTGCTTGCCAACGAGCAGGTCATCGACGGCAAGGGCTGGCGCTCGGGCGCCGTGGTCGAGAAACGGGAGATCCCCCAGTGGTTCCTGAAGATCACCGCTTACGCGCAGGAGCTGCTGGACGGCCTGGACACGCTGCCGGGCTGGCCCGACGCGGTCAAGACGATGCAGCGCAACTGGCTGGGTCGCTCCGAAGGCCTGGAAATCACCTTCGACGTCGACGGTCAGGCTGAGCCGCTGACGGTGTTCACCACGCGTCCGGATACCCTCATGGGCGTCTCGTACCTGGCGGTCGCCGCCGAGCACGCGATCGCCACGCGCGCCGCCGAAGGCAATCCCGGCCTCGCCGAATTCATCGAAAGCTGCAAGGCCGGCGGCGTGTCCGAGGCCGAGCTGGAAACACAGGAAAAGCGCGGCTACTACACGGGCATCGATGCCACGCATCCGCTCACGGGCGAGAAGGTGCCCGTGTGGGTCGCCAACTTCGTTCTGATGGGCTACGGCACCGGCGCCGTGATGGCCGTGCCCGGTCACGACGAGCGCGACTGGGAGTTCGCCCAGAAGTATTCGCTGCCGATCAAGATGGTCGTCGTGGATCGTGGCGTCGTCGACGCCGTCGCCGAGCTCAGGCGCGACCTCGCCGCCGACGGCACCGACACCGTGCAGAACGCGCTGGACGGCGGTTCGTCGGACGCTTACCAGTCCGCGGCCGCGGTCGAGACGATCAAGACCTTCGAAACCAACATCCAGACGGCCGGCGCCTATACGGATTACGGCACGCTGATCAACTCGGGCGAGTTCGACGGCCTGGAATTCAGGGAAGCGTTCGAAGCCATCTCGGCGAAGCTGGCTGCGGCGGGTCGTGGCGAGCGCCGGGTCAACTGGCGCATCCGCGACTGGGGCGTCAGCCGCCAGCGCTACTGGGGTTGCCCGATCCCGGTGATCTACTGCCCGAACTGCGACGCCGTGCCGGTTCCCGAAGATCAGTTGCCCGTGGTCCTGCCGGAGGACGTCGCGTTCTCCGGCGTGCAGTCGCCGATCAAGGCGGACCCGGAATGGCGCAAGACCACCTGCCCGAACTGCGGCGGTCCGGCCGAGCGCGAGACGGATACGTTCGATACCTTCATGGAATCCAGCTGGTATCCGGCGCGATACACCAGCCCGGGTGCCGACGCCATGGTCGACGAACGCGTCAATTACTGGATGCCGGTCGACCAGTACATCGGCGGCATCGAGCACGCGATCCTGCATCTGCTGTATTTCCGCTTCTACCACAAGCTCATGCGTGACGAGGGCCTGGTGAACAGCGACGAGCCGGCCACCAACCTGCTCTGCCAGGGCATGGTCATCGCCGAAACCTACTTCCGCAAGGCGGACGACGGTCGCCTGACCTGGTTCAACCCGGCGGACGTGGACGTGCAGCGCGACGAGCGCGCGCGCATCGTGGGCGCGATCCTGCGCACCGATGGCGAGCCCGTGGAGATCGGCGGCATCGAGAAGATGGCCAAGTCGAAGAACAACGGTGTCGATCCGCAGTCGATGGTGGAGAAGTACGGCGCCGATACGGTGCGTCTGTTCTCGATGTTCGCCGCGCCGCCGGACCAGTCGCTGGAGTGGAACGAGGCGGGCGTGGAAGGTATGGCGCGCTTCCTGCGCCGCCTGTGGCGGGACGTCTCGGCTCACGCCGAGACCGCTGCTGGCGATCAGGGCGATAACCCGGCCGGCGAGTCGGTGCGCAAGACCGTCCGTCGTCAGCTGCACGAAACGATCCAGAAAGTCACCGACGACATCGCCCGTCGCCAGTCCTTCAACACGGCGATCGCCGCGCTGATGGAGCTGCTGAACGCCCTGAGCAAGTTCGACGATGCCAGTGTCGCCGGTCGCGCGCTTCGCCAGGAGGCCTTCACGGCCATCGTCCAGCTGATCAACCCGTTCACCCCGCATCTGTCGCATGCGCTGTGGCAGGTGCTGGGTCACGGCGAGACCCTGGTCGAGGACGCGGGCTGGCCCGCCGTCGACCCGGCCGCCCTGGTCCGCGACTCCCTGACCTACGCGGTGCAGGTCAACGGCAAACTTCGCGCTACCATCGAGGTGCCGGCTTCGGCCTCGAAGGATGAGGCCGAGACCATGGCCCGTGCCGAGCCCGCCGTGGCGCGGTTGCTGGAAGGGCTGACCGTGCGCAAGGTGATCGTCGTGCCCGGCAAGATCGTCAACATCGTCGCAGGATAATCATGAGCCCGAACCCGCTTCGCTTGCTTCGTGTCGCCGCCCTTGTCGCCATCGTGGGACCGCTCAGTGCCTGCGGTTTCCACCTGCGACAGTCCGCGGCGCTGCCGCCCGGCATGCAGAAGATCCACCTGACGGTGGCCGGTGGCGGCCGACTCGAGCGCGAACTGTCCCGCGCCCTGTCGAACGCCGACGTCACCGTAGTCGATCATGCGGCGGTCGACGCGGCCGAGCTGGCGATCACGTCGAACAACTTTCGCACGGATTCGCTCACCGTCAGCGGCACCGCGCGTGTCACGGAATACGCCGTCCGTTACCACGTCGACTTCAATGCGAAGGCGGGCGACGGCACGGTGATCATCGCGCCGCAGGGTGTCGATATGTCCCGTGAATTCAGCTACGACGCCACCAATACGATCGGCACCGCCAGCCAGACCGAAGAACTGCAGCGCAGCCTGATCGGCGACATGGTCCAGGCCATCCTGTTCCGGCTCGAAGCGGCCACCGTGCATCCGGCGGCGGCCGCCGCGGGTGCGCCGGCCGCGCCCGCATCGTCGAACTGACCGGGTAGCGACGTGCCGTTCAACCCGGCCCAGTGGCAGAAACATCTTGCAGGCGACCGGATGGCCCCGGTCTACCTGCTCGCCGGCGAAGAGCTTCTCGTCCTCGAGGCGGCCGATGCCGTGCGCGCGATGGCGCGCAGGCTGGGCTACAGCGAGCGCGAAGTGCTGGAAGCGGACAGCCGCTTCGACTGGGACGATCTGGCCCGCTCGTCCGCGGGTCTGTCCCTGTTCGCTACGCAGCGTCTGCTCGACCTGCGTCTGGCCGGCGGCCGCGCGGGCAAGGACGGCAGTGCGGCGATCAGCGAATTCGCGGGCCATCCGCCGCCGGATACGACGCTGCTCATCACGGCTACCGAGTGGAGCACCAAGCACGAGGCGGTCTGGACCAAAAACGTGGACCAGGCGGGCATCCAGGTGGTCTTCAATGCGCCCCGGCCGAACGAATGGGTGCAATGGGTGGGCCATCGTCTTGCCTCGCGAGGGGTCAAGGCCAGTCCTGACGCCGTCGCGCTGCTTGCCGAGCGTGTCGAGGGAAATCTGCTCGCCGCCGCCCAGGAGATCGACAAGCTGGTCGTCCTCGCCGGCGATCAGCGTCTCGACGCCGCCGCGCTGGAAAGCCTGGTCGCGGACAGCGCTCGTTTCGATGCCTTCAAGCTCACCGATTCGGCGTTCGCGGGCGAGGGCGGGCGCGCACTGCGCATTCTCGCCGGCCTGCATGCCGAGGGCGACGAGCTGATCGCCCTTATGGGCTGGATCGTCAATCAGCTGCAGCTGGCGCTGCGTCTGGCCAATGCCCGCGATTTCGCGGCGCAGGCCAAGGTCGAGCGCCTGTGGCCCGCGCGCGAACAACTGTTCCGCAAGGCGCTGCGTCGTGCGCCGCGCGAGCACTGGATGGCCTGCCTCGCCCGTGCCGCGCGGATCGACCGCATGGCCAAGGGTCGCGAGCAGGGCAATCCCTGGCTCGAGGCCGAGCGGCTCATCGCGGCCATCGCCGAGCCGCGTGCCGCGGTGGCGTTCGCATGAGCGAGGCGCGACCGCTCGCCATTCTCGGCGGCACGTTCGACCCGATCCATAACGGTCACCTGCGTGCCGCCTGGGAGGCCGCCGAGGCCCTGGATGCCGAGGTTCGTCTCGTGCCGGCCCGCACGCCGCCGCACCGTCCGCCGCCGGTGGCCGATGCGGCCGGCCGCGTGGCGCTGTTGCGCGCGGCCCTTTCCGGTCAGGACCGGCTGCGCATCGACACCCGCGAACTCGACCGGGACGGTCCCTCGTACAGCGTGGACACCCTGGCGTCGCTGCGCGCGGAGATCGGCCCGGATCGTCCGCTGGTGTTGCTTGTCGGCGCCGACGCCTTCGCCGGTCTGGCGTCGTGGCACCTCTGGCGCGAGTTGTTCACGCTGGCGCATGTCGGGGTGCTCAACCGGCCGGGCGTCACGCATGAGCCGTCGGCCGAACTCTCGGCGTTTATCGCCGATCGCCGCGCTCCACGGCCGCATGGGCCCGCGGGGCGGGTGCTCGATATCGCCATCACGCCGCTGGATATCGCCGCGACGGCGATCCGGGAGTCGTTCGCGGGCGGGAACGAACCGCGCTTTCTGATGCCGTCGGAGTGTTTTGCCGAAGACGCGTTGCTGGCACCTTACCGTGCCCTCGGGCGCTGATCGCCCGCCAGCTGGGCCCCGCCGGCGCCGCTTTAGCTGCCAAGGCATTTGACGCGCCCCGTGCCCGGCGGAGGTATACTCCGCCCCAGCGCCGGCATTCCGCCGTACGAGGTTTTCGCATCTTGAGTTCGTCCGCATCCCGTAAGGCCAAGTCCACCGTCAGCAACGAGCACCTCCGCCAGCGCGTGGTCGCGGCCCTGGAAGACCTCAAGGCCAAGGACGTCCGCGAAATCGACGTCCGTGGCAAGACCTCCATCGCCGACATCCTGTTCATCGCGTCGGGCACCTCGGCCCGTCACGTCAAGTCGATCGCCGACGAAGTCATCAAGTTCGCCAAGGAAGCGGGCGTCATGCCGCTGGGCGTCGAAGGCCAGACCGAGGCGGAGTGGGTCCTCGTCGACCTGGGCGACATCATCGTCCACGTCATGATGCCGCGTATCCGCGAGTTCTACGGCCTCGAGCGCCTGTGGACCGTCGGCGACGACGGCTACGAAGCCTCGCACCACGCCTGAGTCCGTCGTGCGGGCCCGCCTCATCGCCGTCGGCGAGCGCATGCCGGCCTGGGTGGCGGAGGGCTTCGCCGAATACCGCAAGCGGCTCTCCCACGAGCTGCCCCTCGATCTGACCGAGATCAAACCCGGCACGCGTGGCAAGGGCCGCGATGACGTGCGTGCCACGCTCGACGAAGGCGCGGCGATCCTCGCGGCACTGCCGCGCGACATCCACGTCGTCGCACTCGATGGCCGGGGCAGGACGTGGTCCAGCGAAGACCTCGCCCGGCAGCTCGAACAATGGCGCATGGGCGGTCGCGATCTGGCCTTCCTGATCGGCGGTCCCGACGGCCACGCGCCCGATGTGCTGGCACGGGCCGACCAGCGCTGGTCGCTCGGCCCGCTGACGCTGTCGCACATGCTCGTCCGCCTCGTGCTCGCGGAGCAGCTCTACCGCGCGACCACGCTCGTGGCCGGTCACCCTTACCACCGGGCCTGAAGGAATCGCCGTGCTGTACCTGGCTTCGCAATCCCCGCGCCGTCGGGAACTTCTCGCGCAGATCGGCGAATCCCACCGCACCCTCGACGTCGATGTCGAAGAAATCCGTCAGTCCGGCGAATCGCCCGACGATTACGTCTCCCGCGTCGCGCTGGACAAGGCCCGTGCCGGTTTCGCGCGGGTGGCCGCGGAGGCGGGCGCCCGTGTCCTGGGCGCCGACACCGAAGTGGTGCTCGGTGACGACGTCTTCGGCAAGCCCCGCGATGCGGCCGACGCGGCCGACATGCTGAGGCGGCTTTCGGGTATCGAGCACCGTGTGGTGTCCGCCGTGTGGCTCGTAGAGGCTGTCGGCGAGCGTCGGGTGGTGTCGGTATCGACGGTGCGCTTCGCGGCGCTCCCGGAGGCCGATATCGCGTCCTACATCGATACGGGCGAGTGCTTCGGCAAAGCCGGCGCGTATGCCATCCAGGGACGTGCCGCCGCTTTCGTGGAACATCTTTCCGGAAGCTACACGGGCGTCATGGGCTTGCCTTTGTTCGAAACGTCCCGACTGCTTCGCGGACCGTGACAGGCGCGGGACGCGCGGGCTATAAAGCACGATGACTCAAGGAAAAGGGCGCGCGGTGAGCGAGGAAATCCTGATTAATGTCACGCCGCGTGAGACGCGCGTGGCCGTTGTCGAAAACGGCATGTTGCAGGAAGTCCACGTCGAACGTGCGACCAAGCGCGGCTATGTGGGCAACGTCTACAAGGGCCGGGTGCAGCGCGTCATGCCCGGCATGCAGGCGGTGTTCGTCGAGATCGGACTGGAGCGCGCGGCGTTCCTGCATGCTTCCGACATCGTCCGTCCGTCGCTGCCGCCGACCGATGCCACCGAAGGCAAGTCCAACGGACACGGTCCGGTGCCGCCGATCAGCGAACTGGTGCACGAAGGCCAGGAAATCGTCGTTCAGGTGGTCAAGGATCCGATCGGCAGCAAGGGCGCGCGGCTGTCCACGCATCTCTCCATCCCGTCGCGTTACCTGGTACTGCTGCCCCATTCGCGCACGCTGGGCGTGTCCGTGCGCATCGAGGAAGAAGCCGAGCGCCAGCGGCTGAAGGACATCATCCTTCCGCTGATCGGCGAGAACCACCTCGGTTACATCGTGCGGACGAATGCGGAAGGCCAGTCGGAAGAATCGCTGGCGTTCGACGTGACCTACCTCAGCAAGGTCTGGCGCGTCGTGCAGGAGAACATTCAGAAGGCGAAGGTCGGCGAGCGCGTCTACGAGGAACTCTCGCTGCCGCTGCGTTCACTGCGCGATTCGCTCAACGACGGCATCGAGAAGGTACGCGTCGATTCACGCGAAACCTACGAGAAAACCGTCAAATTCGTGGCCAAGTTCATGCCGGTGCTGTCCGACCGCATCGAGCACTACGCGGGCGAGCGTCCCATCTTCGATCTCTACGGCGTGGAGGACGAGATCCAGCGCGCGCTGCGCAAGGAAGTCCCGCTGAAATCCGGCGGTTACCTGATCGTCGACCAGACCGAAGCGATGACCACCATCGACGTCAATACGGGCGGCTACCTCGGCAGCCGCAACCTCGAGGAAACGGTGTACCGCACCAATCTCGAGGCGGCGCAGGCGGCCTCGCGCCAGCTGCGCCTGCGCAATCTCGGCGGCATCATCATCATCGACTTCATCGACATGATCGACGACGAGCACAAGCGGCAGGTGCTGCGCATGCTCGAAAAGGGCCTGGTCAAAGACCACGCCAAGACCACGGTCTATCCGATGTCGGCGCTGGGTCTGGTCGAGATGACCCGCAAGCGCACCACGGAAAGCCTGGAGCGGCAGCTGTGCGAACCATGCCCCGCATGCAGCGGCCGCGGTACGCTGAAAACGGCCGAGACCGTGATCTACGAGATTTTCCGCGAGATCACCCGCGCCGTGCGCCAGTTCAATGCGCAGAAGCTGCTCGTCATGGCCAGCCCGAAAGTCGTCGGCCGCATTCTCGAAGAAGAATCGGCGGCGGTGGCCGAGCTCGAGGAATTCATCGCCAAGAGCATCCGCTTCCAGGCGGAAGAACACTATTCGCAGGAACAGTTCGATGTCGTTCTTCTTTAAGCCCGGCGATCGTCGCCGGAACGTCGGCCGGTGAGTGCCGGCTGGCGCCATCGCCTGAGACGCCTGCGGTTCTTCCTTCTGGGTCTGGTCGCGAGCGTGCTGGTCGTGCTCGCGCTGATCATGGCGCTTGGCCAGCTGCTGCTGCCGCTGGCGGCGCGGTATCCCGATCGTGTCGCGGCGATGCTGAGCGACGCCTTGCACAGGCCGGTTCACTTCGCGTCCCTGCAAGGGTTCTGGCGACCTTCCGGCCCGTTGTTCGTGATGCGCGATGTGACGGTGTCGCCCACCGACGGCGGTGAGCCGCTGCGTCTGCCCCAGGCGGCGGTGAAACTCGATTTCGGTGCCTTCATCCTTCCGTCGCGTCACCTGATCAACCTGCGGCTCCGCGATCTGCGACTGGGGCTGCGCCGCGCGCCCGACGGTCGCTGGAGCATCGACGGTTTCGCCACCGGCGGCGGCACGCAGAAAGTCTCGCTGGATAATCTTTCAGCGGACCTGTGGCTCAGCAACCTGCGCCTCGACATCAATGACGAGACCACGAAACGACACTACGGGCTGATCGCCGATCAGCTGCGTGTCAGTCTTGAGGACAACGCGTTGCGCATCGGCGGCACCCTGCGCCGTGAAAACGTCAGCACGGTGCTCACGGCCGCGGGGCGGTTCGCCGCCGACGGTTCGCATGGCCGGGTGTACGTGAAGGGTGCGGACGTGGATTTTGCCGCGCTCACCGGCGACTTCGAGGCCGGTGGCTACGCACTCGCCGGCGGCAAAGGAAATATCGAGACCTGGCTGGACTGGCGCGACGCCAGGGTCGTGCGCATGACGTCGCGTATCGATCTCGATGGTCTCGCGGTACGAGGCCCGGCGCGCACGGTAACCACGGCAGGCCTGCACGGTATCGTCAGCCTGCATCGCACGGCCAACGGTCAGCGCGTGGACTGGGCGGGGCGTGACGGTGGCGATCTCGCGCTGCTGCTGAACACGGTCGGCGACCGGACGGATGGCACCCTGGCGGGGCGCCGTGTCGACCTCGCGCCGCTGCTGCCGTGGGCGGGCATCCTTCCGCAGATGTCTCCTTCGCTCGCCCGATGGCTTGGCGAAGGGCACCCGCGCGGTCGCTTCGACGACCTGCGTGCCGACTGGAATTCCATCGACGGTATCGAATTCGTCCGCGCCGGCTTCTCCGGCCTGGGCATCGACGCGAGCGGTACGCTGCCCGGCATCGCATCGCTCAAGGGCGAAGTGCTTGGCGACGCCGAGGCGATGTCGCTCAGCCTGCCGACGCAGACGACGACGATCGACGCCACCGGCATCTTCCGCAAGCCCTTCGTCATGAAGTCGCTGGGCGGCGACATCGCCGTGTACAAGGATGAGGGCGACTGGCACATCGGTCTCGATCCGCTCGATTTTCGCGGCGAAGGCTTCGGCGGTCAGGCGCGGGGGGAATTCGTTCTGCCCGCCGCCGACACGGGGCCTTTCATGGATATGTACGTCGCGCTGGGCGAAGGCGACGTGGCCGCGGCGAAGCTGTTCTGGCCGATTCACTCGATGTCGGAAGGCTCGCAGAACTGGCTCAACCGCGCGATCGTTTCCGGGCGTATCGAAAGCGGTTCGGCCCTCATTCGCGGCAACCTGCGCGAGTTTCCGTTCAGGAATCACGAGGGGCGCTTCGAAGGTCGCGCCGTCATCGACGACACCGTGCTCGACTACGGCACGGGCTGGCCACGTGCCGAAGGCATTTCCGCGGTCGCGAGCTTTGTCGACAACGGCATGTCGATCGACGCCTCGGAAGGCCATTCGCTCGGCAATGCCATCAGCGCGGCATCGGCGGTGATCGCCGACTTCGGTGAGGGCGTGCTCGATCTGAAGCTGAGCGGTGCCGGGACAGGTGGCAGCTACCTCGATTTCGTGAAGAACAGTCCGGTCGGCACCAGCAGCCGCGAAACGCTGGACAAGATGAAGCTCGGTGGCACCGGTGAATTCGGATTCAACCTGCTGTTGCCGCTGAAGGACACGAAGGACTTTACCCTCGACGGCAGGGCGACCATCAAGGATGCGGATCTCGTCGCCGACGCGTGGAAGCTGCGCCTGGATAAGATTACCGGCCCCATGAGCTTCGACGGTAAGGGGTTCACGGCGCAGGGTCTGAAGACGCTGTTCCGCGGCCAGCCCGCGAACCTGGACCTTGCCATCGCGGGCGGCACCGGTGATCCGGCGAAGATCGTCGACGCGACGGTCACGGGCGCGTTCACGATGGACGAACTGGTAGGCCAGTACGAAAACCTCAAATGGCTGGCGGACATCGCCAGGGGCCGCGGCACGTTCCGGGTCGGTTTCGACCTCAGCAAGACAGGGGAGGGGGATGCCACCGCGCAGACCCTGACGGTCGACTCCGACCTGCGCGGCGTCGAGCTGCTGATGCCGACGCCGGTGAAGAAAGCCGCCAGCGTGCCCCAGCCGCTATCGGTGCGCGTCGGTCTGCCGGTCGACGGTGCGCGTCTCGATGTCGCCATCGGCGATGTCGTGCGCGGGCGCCTGCGTCTGCCCACCGACAAGGTTCCCATCGCCGCCGCCTTCAATCTCGGCACCAGTGTGCCGGCCGCCCTGCCTGCACAGGGTTACCTCATCGGTGGACATGCCGCGAAGCTCGACGTATCCGGATGGGTGCAGTACGTCGTAGGCCTGTCGACGGGCGGGACAGGGCCGGGGCTGAGTTCGCTCGATCTGGTGACCGACGACGCCGAGGTTTTCGGCCAGCATTTCGCCGACATGCATATCGTCGCCAATCCCGGTCCGCAGGCGCTGGCGCTCAAGGTCGAGAGCGACGCTCTCGCCGGCCAGATGACCGTACCTAACGAAGAAATGCGGCGCCGTGGCATCACGGCACGGATGGATCGCATCTGGTGGCCATCGGCCGACGATGCCGCGGACGCCGCGAAGAAGGGCAAGGCCGCCGCGGGTGCGGCCGCTACGGTCGCCTCCACGGCGGCCAGGGCCGAAGAAGCCAAAGACAATGCCGCTGCCGCCAGGAAGCCGGCCGATGCGAACGAGGCGGGTGTCGCTCCGTCCAGCCTGCCACCGATGCATCTGCAGGTCAGCGATATGCGTCTGGGTAAGGCGAAGCTCGGCGAAGCCCGGCTGGAAACCTGGCCGACGGACGAAGGCATGCATATCGACCAGCTGCGCGCGCAGTCGAAGAACGTACAGATCACCGCGTCGGGTGACTGGAACGGTGACGAAAAGCGCAGCAGGACGCATCTGGCGATGGACTTCGCCTCCGAGGACGTGGCGCGCATGTTCGACGCGCTCGGTTTCGCAGGCATCCTGCAGGGCGGGCGCACGTCGGCACGGCTCGACGCGACGTGGCCCGGTGGCCCTTCAGCGCTTGCGCTGGCGAACATGGACGGCACGCTGAAGGTCGACGTGGCCAAGGGCCGGATCCTCGAAGTGCAGCCCGGCGTCGGTCGTCTGTTCGGCCTGGTTTCCGTGACCGATCTGCCGCGTCGCATGGCGCTGGATTTCGGTGATGTGCTCGGCAAGGGTTTCGCGTTCGATTCGATCACCGGCGACTTCCGCTTCGCCAACAGTGACGCGAGCACCAGCAATCTCAAGATTCGCGGCCCCGCCGCGGAGATCACCATCACCGGCCGGGCGGGCCTGAAGGCACGTGATTACGATCAGGAGGTGCTGGTGGTGCCGCACCTCGGCAACAGCCTGCCGGTCGTCGGTGCGCTGGCCGGCGGTCCCGTCGGCGCCGCGGCGGGTCTCGCCGTTCAGGGCATTCTGGGCCGCGGTCTGAATCAGGCGGCGCGCAAGCGATACCACGTCACGGGCAGCTGGGATAAACCCGTGTTCACCCCGATCGAGAAGGGCGAGCCCTCCACGGCCACCAAGCCGTTGTAGGAGCGCGCCCTGCGCGCGAAAAGCATGCCGGATCCGGACGCGCTTCAGGTCTTCGTTTTGCTGAACGGAAACAGCTGCTGCCTCACGAACCCATCCGGCATGTAGTCACCCACCACGCCGTATTTCTCCGGAAACTGCTTCGTCGACTTGACGGCGGTACCGAACGCATAGTCGATGAAGGCGTAATGCGCCGCATAGTTCTTGTCGATCGCTTCGTCGTCCGACGCGTGATGCCAGTGATGGAAATCAGGTGTCACGAGGACATACTTCAAGGGACCCCACGGCAGATGCACGTTGGCGTGGTTGAACACCGCCTGGAAGCCGACCACCAGAATGTACGCGTTGGTTACCGCTTCGCTGAAACCCAGCACGTAAAGCGGAGCCAGCACGCAGACGCGGGTGAACAGCAGTTCCAGCATGTGCTGGCGTGAACCCGCCAGCCAGTCCATCGTCTTCACACTGTGGTGTACGGAATGGAAGCGCCAGAGGAAAGGCACCTCGTGATACGCACGGTGCGTTGCATACTGCGCCAGGTCGGCGACGAGAATGCACAACAACAGCTGTGGCACGAAATGGATGCTCGCGACCATGCGCTGGAAGTCGCTGTTCACCAGCCAGGTGAACGCGTGGTGGATCAGGAAGTTCACCACGAGCAGCGCGAGGCCCACCGCAAAGTGATTCACGGCGAAGTGCTTCATGTCGGTCTGCCACTCGAAGCGAAATACCGACTGGCCACGGTAAAGCGGAAACAGTTTTTCGATCACGACGAACAACACCGTCGAGCCGAGCAGGTCGAGGATTAACCAGTCGAGGCCGATGTAGGGCGTGTGGTCGGGGAATGCGCCTACCGGCACGCGCGACCCGCCGAGCGCGACGGCGGCGAGTACCATGGCGAACGCGGCGATATTGAGGTTGCGGCGGCCGAGGATGACGTTCGCCAGCGACAGGCCGCCGGCGATCAGCAGCGCACCCAGCAGTGCCTGACGCAGGACATCCACCGAATACTTGTGCCGCAGATCGGGCGTGGTCAGGTACTGGGGGAAATGAAAGGCAATGACGGCCAACAGGCAGAGGAAGCCGAGCGACAGCGCGATCGCCGTGCTGACCATGGCCTTGCGGGGGTCGAGGTGACCGCTTTTGTTCAACAGGTCCCGTGTTTCGTCGACGACCGCTTCCGCACGACGGACAGGCGCCGTCGCGACACGACGGGCGATGGCCCGCTTCTTTCCCCTGCTCATGGAGGCTCCGTTCCGGTGAGTTGGGACGAATCCTAGCACCCGGCCGGCCTGGGGGCTGCCTGGGCCGTCCGCCGCCGGTGACGCAGGAGGGACCAGGGTTTAAGCTGACCCCATCCGACCCCACCTGTGGGGTTCCCCATCTCTACCGGCGAACCTGATGGACTCCCTGATTTCCCTTGCCGAACGGCGCCTGCTCACCCCCGGCGGCCTGGCTTCCACCGACCTCGATCGCGTCTTTTCCCAGCTGATGGGGCCGTCGATCGACGCGGCGGATCTGTATTTCCAGCACTCGCGCAGCGAGTCGTGGGTACTGGAGGAAGGCATCGTCAAGGATGGCAGCCACTCGATCGAGCAGGGTGTGGGCGTGCGCGCCATCTCCGGTGAGAAGACCGGTTTCTCCTACTCGGACGAAATCGTGCTTCCGCAGCTGCTCGAAGCCTCCCGTGCCGCGCGCGCGATCGCGCAGGGCGGCGCGGGTGCCGGCAAACCGCTGGCCATCGCTACCGGGCGCGGGCTGTATCCGGCCATCGACCCGGTCGAGAGCCTGCCCAACGAAGCCAAGATCGCGCTCCTGCGCGAGGTGGATGCCTATGCGCGTTCGCGCGATCCGCGCGTCAGGCAGGTCATCGTCAGCCTGGCGGCCACGCTCGACACGATCCTCATCGCCGGCTCGGACGGCACGCTGGCCGCCGACGTACGTCCGCTCGTGCGTCTCAACGTCCAGGTCATCGCCGAGCAGAACGGCCGCCGCGAGCAGGGTCATTCCGGTGGCGGCGGTCGTTACGGCTATGGCGAACTGATCGAGAACGGTCGCGCCCACGCCTTCGCCGAGGAAGCGGTGCGCCAGGCGCTGGTCAATCTCGAAGCGGTGGATGCGCCGGCCGGCAACATGACCGTCGTGCTTGGCCCGGGCTGGCCGGGCGTGCTGCTCCACGAGGCCATCGGCCATGGTCTCGAAGGTGACTTCAACCGCAAGGGCAGTTCCGCCTTCACCGGTCGCATCGGCCAGCGTGTCGCGGCCGACGGAGTGACCATCGTCGATGACGGCACGCTGCCGGGTCGCCGTGGCTCGCTGAGCATCGACGACGAAGGCACGCCGACCGAATGCACCACGCTGATCGAGAACGGCATCCTCAAGGGTTACATGCAGGACAAGCTCAACGCGCGGCTGATGGGTGTCAGGTCCACCGGTAACGGTCGTCGCGAGTCCTTCGCGCAGCTGCCGATGCCGCGCATGACCAACACCTACATGCTCGCCGGTAACCGTGAGCCGGAGGAGATCATCCGGTCGGTCAAGCGTGGCCTCTACGCCGTGAACTTCGGCGGCGGTCAGGTCGACATCACCAACGGCAAGTTCGTCTTCTCGGCGAGCGAGGCCTACCTCATCGAAGACGGCAAGGTCACGCGTCCGGTCAAGGGTGCCACCCTGGTGGGCTCCGGCCCCGAGGTGCTCACGCGCGTCTCGATGATCGGCAACGACCTCGCGCTCGACGAAGGCGTGGGCGTGTGCGGCAAGGACGGGCAGAGCGTGCCCGTCGGTGTTGGCCAGCCGACGTTGCGTGTCGATGGCATGACCGTCGGCGGCACCGCGGCCTGACCGCCAATACGTTGACGTGGAACGTTTTCGTGACATACCTCGCAAGAGGTATGTCACCAAGGAACGCATGCAACATGCGTTCCGGTCTTGATCGAAGCTATCCTCTGCCGGGCAAACCGGACGCCCGTCACGGAATGCGAACTCACTCTGCGAAAAGTCGTGCTTCGAGCACCCTCTAGTATTGTGAGTGACATTCAGCAAGCGGAAGATCCGCGCTGACAGCGTATGGATGGCTAAAGCCCGGGGCAAGGCGGGTCCGCCTCCACTCACCGCGAAACGAACGAAGACCGCCGGCGCGACATGCGCTGGCGCAGGCGTTCGTGCGCGCCTGGGAATGTGCTGTCGATCACGCGGCTCACCTCACACGTGGCACATACAGGGGACCCCTCGTCCATGAAGCGACAACCCACATCACCCCACGGTACGCCGAGGCTGGCGAGGCTGGCGAGGCTGTCCGCCTTGCTCGTCATCGCGCTCCTGGGCGTGACCGCGACGGCGCAAGCCGTCACGCTCGCGCCCTCGGACCGGCAGGACATCAATCTCGGTGCCCGGCCCTGGAAATACACCAAGCAGGCCATCACCAACCCCAATGATCCGGTGACCTACGCGCCGCTGCCCAACGGCGACGACGGCGCCCTGGTCAACTACAACGACAGCGCGTGGCTGACCGTCGGCATCCCGCACGCGGCCAACGACTTCACCACCTTCATCAACCAGGAGTCCGGCGGTGGCCAGGGCAGCCTGGACGGCGAGACCAGCTGGTATCGCGTCAGGCTCGACGACTCGGCGAAGTTCGCCGGCAAGAAGGTCATGGTCGAGTTCGAAGGTGCGCACACGGGTGACCGTGTCTACATCAACGGCCATTTCGTTCCCGGCACCGGCGTGCTCAACCAGCCAGGCCAGAAGGACGCGCAGGCGACCCACGTCATCGGCTTCGTGCCGCACATCGTCGACCTGACGCCTTTCCTCAAATTCGACGGCACCGACGTGCTGGCCGTCAAGGTCAGCCGCAGCGGCGGCGGTTTCTTCGAGGACCCGGGTTTCTCCGGTTCCTTCCGTTTTGGCCAGGCCGAAGCGGGCCTGTTTCGCCCGGTAAAGCTGCACGTCACCAACTTCGTGCACATCCCGGAAAACGTCTACGCGGGTCAGAACACCTGGGGTACCTACGTCGGTACGCAGAGCCTGAGTGCCGACCACACCTCGGCCGTCGTACGCGTGCAGACCAACGTCGCGAACGAAACCGCCGCCGCGAAGACGGTCACGCTGACGACCCAGATCGTCGACGCCGACGGCAACGTCGTGACGTCGGACCAGCAGCAGAAGTCGCTGCCGGCAAACTACGTGCCCAGCGACCAGACACCCGTTTTCGACGAAACATTGCAGGTGAGCAACCCGCACCTGTGGTTTCCGAACAACAGCCTGGACGGCAAGCCGTACCTGTACAAGGTGCTGCACACGGTCAGTATCGACGGCGTCGTGGTCGATGCGAAGCAGAGCACGCTCGGCATTCGCGTGATCACCTGGGACAAGGACTTCCCGTACATCAACGGCAAGAAGCAATACATGTGGGGCGGCTCCGGCCGCTACGACTACCCCGCGCTCGGCTCGTCCGTGCCGGAAGAACAGCAATGGCGCGATCTGCAGCAGCTGGCCGCCGGTGGCGGCAACCTGTGGCGCCCGGGTCACTCGCCGTCCAGTCCCGAATTCGTCGAGGCGGCGGATGCGCTGGGCGTATTCATCGTGCAGCCCAGCGGCGACGGCGAGAACGGCTTCGCCACGCCCTGCGCGACCGGCGACCGGGCGTGTAACGACATGTGGACGATCAAGCGCGAGGTCCATCGTGACATCGTGATCCGCGATCGCAGCCACCCGTCGATCCTCGCGTGGGAGCACGACAATGGCGTGATGTCGACACCGTTCGCGGTGGAACTTCGCGCGCTGGCACGCACGTGGGACAGCATCGCACCGCGCGCCGCGGCCGACCGCACGCCCGATGCCGCCAATGGCGACATCCTCAGCTGCTCGAAGGCCGGTTGCGAAACCTACCTGCATTCGAACGAATTCCCGAACAAACCGGCCTGGGGCGCGGAATACTGGGGTCCGGGTACGCTGCGTCATTCGTACGACTACGAGCTGGCCTTCGCGCTCAACTACCTCGTGCCGTATTCGCAGGCGCGCAAGGTCGGTACGTTCGGCATGGCGCAGTGGTACATGTCGGATACGCCGGGCGAAGTCATCGAGATGGTCGAAGGTCTCGAGGACGCGACGCACTGGACCTACCAGCGCAACGCGGACGGAAGTATCGCGACGCACGCCGACGGCAAGCCGATCAAGGGCTTCCGCCACAACGTGCGCGGCAACAACGCATCGATGACCGATGCAAACCGCTTTCCGCGCATGCTGTACTACATCTACGAATCGGTGTGGGTACCGTACGAACTGCGGCCGGTGGTCAAGCTGGCCAATCACTGGAATCGCCCCGGCAATATCCAGGTGAATGCATTCAGTAACTGCCCGAAGGTGCGCCTGCTGGTGAATGGCGTGCCGCAGGGCAGCGATCAGGTGCCCAATACCTGGGACACCATCGACGAAGCGTCTTACGCGCTCGAGAACGGCCCGGTCGACGAAGAAACCGGCAAGATGGTCGGTGCCGACAAGGCGCAGGCCACCACCAAGCTGCCCGGCCAGGTGCACTGGAACCTCACGTGGCAGTCGGGTACCGCCACCGCGCAGTGCCTCGACGCACTGGGCAACGTGCGCACCGATGCCAACGGTCAGTCCGTGCAGGATACGCTGACCACGGCAGGCACCGCCGATCACATCGAGCTCGACGTCGTGCCGAACGTGGTCAAGCCCGATGGCTCGCGCTTCCAGGTCACCGCCAACGGCTCCGACGCCGCGTTCATCGTGGCGAAGGTCGTCGACAAGAACGGCGTCGTCGTACCGACGGCGGCGCAGAAGGTGACCTTCGAAGTCACCGGCGGCGCGTCCATCGTGACCTATCAGGGCGGTACGCAGCAGTACGTCGATTACAGCGCCGGTGAAGTGCCGGACAACAATGGCGGCATCCCCGAGCCGATTCACAGCTATCACTCACCGGGTTCGCCGGAGCTGCAGTTCGAAGGTGGCCTGCAGAAGATCGCCCTGCGCTCGAAGTTCACCGCCGGCCAGGTCACGGTCACCGCCACGGCGGCCGGCCTCACGGCAGGCACGGCGACGTTCAATATCGTCGACGTTCCCGCGGCTCCGAATGCTTCGGGTCCGCCGTCGATCATCGCGCAGCCCATCGGGCAGGACGTGACCGAGGGCGATGTGGGTCACTTCTCCGTGACCGCGTCCGGCACGCCGCCGCTCACGTTCACCTGGAAGAAGAACGGCGTCGCCATCGCGGGCGCCACCAGCGCGAGCTATGTGACACCGGCGTCGACGCGTGCGGATGACGGCAGCAGCTATACGGTGGTCGTGCACGGACAGGGCCCGGATCAGGAGTCGGCCCCCGCGCTGCTGAAGGTGTTTGCCTTCAGCCCGGTGACCATCACGACGCAGCCCATCGCGCAGAACGTCGACGAGGGCCAGCAGGCGCACTTCCAGGTGGTCGCGTCGGGTTCGCCCACGCTCAGCTACCAGTGGATGAAAGGCGCGGCGGAGATCCCGGGTGCGAATGGCCCGAGCTATGTCACGCCGAGCCTGACCGTGGCCGACAACAACGTGAACTACGCTGTCGTCATCAGGAACTTCGGCAGCAATGCGTCGTCGGTGCCCGCTCACCTCACCGTGAATGCCGCGCGTCCGCCGGTGTTTACCGGTGCGCTGGCCGATGTGCGTGCCAACCCGGGTCAGCCGGCGACGTTCGACGCGTCCACGCTCGTAGCGGGCACCTCGCCGTTCCACTACAAGTGGTCGGTCGGTGGCGTCGCGGTGGGCGACGATCTGCCCACGCTCACGTTGCCCTCCGTGCAGCAGAGCGATGTCGGCACGTATACCGTGTCGGTGACCAACATCACCGGCGTTGTCGCGACCGCCTCGGCGAAGCTCACGCTGGCGCCGCCGGGAGCCAATCTCGCCCGGGAGAAGGCGACCTCGTCCACGGAAGTGGAGAACGTCAACGGCACCGCCGCATGGCAGGCGGTGGATGGTGACGAGACCACCCGCTGGGGTTCGAAGGTCGGCGACGACAACGCGAACATCACGGTCGATCTCGGCTCGTCACGGACCTTCAACCGCGTCGTGCTGAAGTGGGAAAACGCGCACGCCAGCGAGTACAAGATCCAGTACTCCGACAGCCCCGACGGCGGCTTCCAGGACGCGTATCACACCGATACGAGCAACGGTGGCACCGAGGACTTCACCTTCGACCACCCGGTGAAGGGTCGCTATGTCCGCATGCAGGGCGTCAAGCGTGCCACGGACTACGGTTACTCGCTGTATGAGTTCGAGGTGTACAACTCGCCCGGTTGCTGCGCCATCACGGATCGCTACACGTCCGCGACGGGCTCGACGCTGGTAACGGACAACCTCAGTGGCCTGCAGTGGGATCGCGTGCAGCGAGGCTTCGCCGACCAGGGTGCGCAGTTCACGCAGTCCATCGCGATCCAGACCTGCGCGCAGGACGGCATGCGTCTGCCTACCGTCGACGAGGCGCTGGCGATCAGCGGTCAGCATTACTCCAGTGCCGCGTTCCCGGGCGCATGGAATACGTGGACCGATGGCAAGGATCCGACCGACGCGACGTTCGCCTTCCAGGTGAGTTCGCTGGGCGATATCCGTCGCGAAGTGGCCGAGAACAATCCGGGCCATGTGCTCTGCGTCAAGGGCACGAAGGTGGTCGCGCCGAACATCACTGCTCAGCCGGGCGCCCAGAAGGCCGGTGTCGGTCGTTCCGCGCACTTCGCCGTGACGGCGACGGGCGTGGGTCCGCTCAGCTACGACTGGTACACGGTGACCAGGGACGCCAACGACCAGGACGTGCTCACGTTCGTCTCGAGCACGGCTGACGGTACCTATGCCACGCGTGCCCTCACGGCCGCGCAGAATGGCACGGTGTATCGCGTCAATGTCGTCAGCGCGCAGGGCATCACCGCGGCAAGCAACAACGTCGTGCTGACGGTTGATAATTCGACGGATGGCTTCGATCCGCCGGCATGGGCCGGCCCGGTGACGCAGCCGGGTGGCGGCAACGACAACGGCGGTGGCAATCCGGCCAGCCCGGGTAAGCCGGGTGACGGCAAGGGTGGCGTGAACATCGCGCTCGCTTCCGCCGGTGCGTCCGCGTCGTCGTCCCTCGGTACCGAGCGTCCGGACCTGAGTCCGTCCGCCGCGATCGATGGGGACTTCGATACGCGCTGGGGTTCGGTGCAGCAGGTGGATCCGGTCGACCTGGTGGTCAACCTGGGGTCGGTGAAGAGCTTCGACCACGCGATCATGCGCTGGGAGAACGCGTCGTCGGCGCAGTACACCATCGATGTCTCCAGCGACGGCAAGTCGTGGAACACCATCGTGGGTCCGGTTGTGGGCAAGGGTGGCGTCGACACCCAGACGTTCCCGGTGCAGACGGCGCAGTACGTGCGCATGAACAGCCTGAAGCGCAACACCGGCTACGGTGTCTCGATGTTCGAGTTCGAGGTGTATGCCGCCGCGCCTCCGCCGTCGTTCATCACCCAGCCGCAGTCGCAGAGCGTGACGGCGGGGCAAGCGGCGAGCTTCGGCGTCAGCGTCAAGGCGAGTAGCGCGGTCAGCTATCAGTGGCGACGTAACGCCGCCTCGGTGGCCGGTGCCACATCGGCGACCTTCGGCTTCACCGCGACGACCGCGGACGCGGGTAGCTACGATGTGGTCGTCACCGATGCGTCGGGCCGCAGCGTCACCAGCAGCGCGGCGACGCTGACGGTGCAGCAGCCGGTCGCCTCGCAGGATCCGGCACCCGCCAGTGGCAACCTGGCACTGAATCGACCGGTGCTGGCATCGGATACCGAGAACGCCGTGGCATTCAAGGCAGCCAACGTCAACGACGGTGACGCCGGTACGCGCTGGTCCTCGGGCTTCACGGACGACCAATGGATCCGCGTCGACCTCGGCTCGGTGAAGTCGGTGAACAAGGTGGTACTGAACTGGGAGAACGCGCATGCCACCAAGTATCTGATCGAGGTGTCGATGGATGGCCAGTCCTGGAGCACCGCGTACGCGAAGGCCGGCAGCACCGGTGGGGTCGAAACGCTGACCTTCCCGGCCGTCTCGGCCCGATACGTGCGCATGCACGGCCAGACGCGTTCCACGCAGTACGGCTACTCGCTGTGGGAGTTCGAGGTGTACGGTGCGGACGCCGGCACGACGCCGACCGATCCGTCCAATCCGGGCACCGGCACGAACGATCCGTCCACGGGCTTCGACTACGACGTGTACCCGGGCTTCATCGGTACGCAGCTGCGCAACGCGACCAACGGCAAGTGGCCCGACGACAAGGTGTTCGTCGCCGTCATCGGCCGCGACCCGACCACCAACGTGTTCTCATGGGTGAAGCCGGACGGCACGACCGTGCCGCTCGCCGTGGAGGACAACGATGGTTCGGGTCACCTGACCAAGAACGGACAGAACTATCCGAACTACTTCTTTACGCTCGCGCAGTCGAAACTGCTCAAGCTGCCGAAGCTGAGTTCGGGGCGTATCTTCGTCTCGGTCGGCGAGCCGATGTACATCAAGGTGCTCAAGGCGGCCGATAACACCATCGGTTTTGCCGGTCCCAACCCGCTTAACGCGACGGACCCGAACATCGACGTGTACTACGACTGGTATGAGTTCACCTGGAACGACGATGCCATCTTCATCAATACGACGCAGGTGGATCAGTTCTCCATCCCGCTGTCGCTCGATGTGTACGGCGGTAACAAGACCCGTCACGTGAGCTCGGGTATCACGCAGACACGTGCGCAGATCTTCGCCGAGTACAACCAGGAGGTGCCGGCGGAGTTCCAGATCGCCGATGCCGATCCGATCCGGATCCTGGCCCCGGGTAAGGCGGCGTTCGATGTGGGCAAGCCGCAGGAGCATTACTTCGACGATTACATCGACCAGTCGTGGACGTACTACCAGTCCCACGTGCTGCAGATGAGCATCGGTGCCAAGCAGTTCGAAGGTTCCGTGGTCGATGGCGTGCTGGTGTTCAGACACACGAACTGGGCGGACACGCACGAGCCGGACGAGCCGCAGGGCATGCTCTTCAACGTGCAGAAGCCGACCACGCAGGATGTGCTCGAAGGTAAGGGCACGCTGGCGCGATCGAACGATCCGTGGGGCGTGGAAGGCCAGCTCGAGGCGCAGATCTGTGCGGCGTTCAACCGTCACGTGATGGAAGACAACAGCGAGTGGAAGGACGCCGGTGCGTTCTACCTGCAGTCGCCGGCGAACTACTACGCGCGCTTCTGGCACCTGCATGGGGTGAACGGCAAGGCGTACGGTTTTGCGTATGACGATGTGTCGGATCAGAGCTCGACGCTGATCGAGACCCAGCCGGAGCATCTGGATCTGGGGATTGGTTGGTAAGTTGAGTACGTGAAAAAGGAAAAGGGCGGCGGAGTGATCCGTCGCCCTTTTTGTTTGTCTTTCTCGGGATGGCTCGGCTTCGCCATCGCTGTTCGCTTCGAAGCGTTCGCACTGAGGGAGGGCGCCGCCGGCTGCCATTCCTGTCGCTAAGTCCTCCTACGGCCTTCGCCTTCGTGCGGAAGCGCTCCAGGAACGGCAACCGACGTCACCTCTGATCGGTGAGGTATACCGAGCTGAAAGCGACCGCTTGCTCACCCGCTGCCGTCCGCCTGCCACCGCCCGCCCGCGACCGCCCGCCACCGCGCACCCGCTACCGCTGTTGTAGGAGCGAGCCTGCTCGCGACACGGGATTACCGCAGCCCCCGAAATCAGCCGCATTTTTCGGAATTGCCCCAAAGTCAGGGCGCGGTCCATGCCGTCATGCATGAAACCAATACACGAACACCTCAAAGAAAAAGCCCGGCATCGGCCGGGCTCATCTTCATTCCGCAGCGTCGTCCGCCTGCGAAGCTTCGAGCTCTTTCAACAGCCGATAAATCTCGCGGAACGCATGCAGCGGCTTGTTCGCGTCGCGCTCGACGCGTGCCTGACGCACGATCGATCGCACGTGCTGGCGATCGAGATCGGGGTACTTGTCGAACAGCTCGCCGAGCGCTTCGTCACCGCCGGTCAGCAGTTTTTCACGCGCCGCCTCCAGGCGATGCATGTGCGCGGCTTCCTGACGCTGGCGATCACGGTCTTCACCGAGCGCGGCGCGGGCGTCGACGAAGGCGGCGTCGCCATGGCGGCGCATCTGCTTGGCCAGGTAGGCGAGCTGACGCTTGCGGGCGATGTGCGCCGTGATTTTCCGGGTGCGGCCGATCTCGTCGACGATGTCGTCGGGCAGCTTCAGCTTGGGGATGCGGCTGGGCGGCAGGTCCATCAGCTGGCCTGCGAGCTTCAGCATATCGAGCGCGTTGCGGCGCAGTTCGCTGCGGCTGGGGCCGAAGTCTTCTTCTTCCTCGTCCGTGCGCGGACGGTCGTCATGCGGCCTCATGCCTGGGTCTCCTGAATGGCGAGCGGATCGGTGGCGTCACGCTCGAAGGCGAAGCGCGGTACGGTGTTGCCGTCGTGCTGGACGGTCTCGGCGAACATGCTGGCCGGGCGTACCCAGAGGCCGTGTTCGCCATAGAGGGCCTGATAGACGACGAGTTCTTCCATCGTCTCGCTGTGCCGGGCGGTGCCCAGTACGCGATAGGGCATGCCCTTGAAGTGGCGGTAGTAGCCGACACGGATGCTCATAACGGTTCCATGGCACCATGGACGGTGCGCTGCGTTGCTTTTGATCGGGTCACGCGGCCCCATATCCGATGGGTTGGCCGCGTGCGGCCCGTCATTCTAACCCAGCCCTCCGGGAAGCCCTAAGTGAGCCTCGTTTCCACCGCCGACAGCAGCCAGCAGGACCTCGACCGCCTCGCCACCCTTGCCGAGGACACCATTCGCCGGGCCCGCGCGGCCGGCGCCAGCCAGGCGGAGGTTTCCGCCAGCATTGACACGGGACTGAGCGTCAACGTCCGTCTGGGCGAGGTCGAGACCGTCGAGCACACCCGTGACCGCGGCTTCTCGCTGACCGTGTACTTCGGCCAGCGCAAGGGCTCCGCGAGTACGGCGGACCTCAATCCGGACTCGATCCAGGCCACGATCGAGCAGGCCTGCGCCATCGCCCGGTTCACCGAGGAAGACCCGGCGGCCGGTCTGGCCGACGCCGACCGTATGGCCACGAGCTTCCCCGACCTCGACCTCTGGCACCCATGGGACCTCGACGTGGATCAGGCCATCGCGCTGGGCCAGGCCATTGAGGACGGCGGTCGCGAGGTGGCGGGCATCACCAATTCCGACGGTTCCAGTGTCAACACGGGCCGGAGCCTGTCGGTCTACGCCAACTCGCATGGCTTCCTCGGCCGCGAGCGAGGCACGCGCCATTCGCTGTCCGTCGCGCTTATTGCGGGCGAGGACGACGCCATGCAGCGCGACTACTGGTACGACAGTGGCCGCCGCGCGCAGGACTTCATGGACCCCGCCGAGATCGGTCGCAAGGCCGCCGAGCGCACGCTCTCGCGTCTGAATGCGCGTCGCCTGGGTACGCGCCAGTCGCCGGTGCTGTTCGCACCGGAAGTCGCCCGCGGCCTGCTCGGACACCTGCTCGGCGCGATCAGTGGCGGATCGCTGTACCGCCGGTCGAGCTTTCTCGTCGACCACGCGGGTAAGCAGATCCTGCCGTCGTGGTTCCGGCTCGATGAGAAACCGCTCATTCCTCGCGGTCTGGGCTCGTCCGTTTTCGATGCCGAAGGCGTCGCCACGGTCGAGTCGCCGCTGGTCGTGGATGGCGTGTTGCAGCGTTACATCCTCGGCAGCTATTCGGCACGCAAGCTGGGTCTGCAGTCCACCGGCAACGCCGGTGGCGTGCACAACCTGGTCGTGAAGACGGGTGACGACGACCTCGCCGGCATGCTGCGCCAGCTCGGTACCGGCCTGCTCGTCACCGAGGTGATGGGGCAGGGTGTGTCGATCGTGACGGGCGATTATTCCCGCGGCGCGTCGGGTTTCTGGGTAGAAAACGGCGAAATCGCCTACCCGGTCGAAGAGATCACCATCGCGGCGAATCTGCGTGACATGTACGCCGGCCTGGCGGCGGTCGGTGCCGACGTGGATCGTCGCTCGCACGTGCTGACCGGGTCCTGGCTCATCGAGAAGATGACCATCGCCGGCGAATGACCGGGTCCGGGCCGTCCTGACGGACGGCCCGCCCCTGCCGGAAGTCTGCTTGACAGGCTCACGGCGCTCTCCGACAGTGGGCGCGACATCTTACGGAGCAGCGCCATGAGTACGCCATCCGACCACATCCCGCCGACACCGCCGCCGCCTGCACCTCCGCCGCCGTCGCCGCCCCCGTATGGCGCCCCGCCGTACGAACCGGTGCCGCCCGCCTCCGCGCACACCAACGACGACAAGAACCTGGCGATGCTCACGCATCTGTCCGGGCTGATCCTCAGCATCATCGTGCCGCTCGTCGTCTGGCTGATCAACAAGGACAAGGCGGACAAGGGCTACCTGGTGACCGAGGCCAAGGAAGCGCTGAACTTTCAGCTGACCGTGCTTATCGGTTACGTGATCTGCTGGATCCTCACGGTGATCCTCATCGGTGCCTTCCTGCATCTGGTTCTGTGGATCGTCAACATCGTCTTCTGCATCCTCGCCGCGATAAAGGTGAGTCAGACGGGAACGTATCGGTATCCGTTCGCCTTGCGGCTGGTGAGCTGATTCGAACCGTTGTGACGGAAAGAAAAAAACCCGCTCAGGCGGGTTTTTTTCGTTCGGCGGCAGGGCTGGGCCTCACCGTCGCGTTGCCTCGCGCCGTGGGCGGTTAGTGGCCGCGGTTGGCGGAATAGCGGGCGAGGTCCGCCAGCCATTCGGCACGAGGACCGAGCGGGGCGATGGCGTCGAGAGCATCGTCGACCAGGGCGGTCAGGTGTGCTTTCGAGGCGTCGAGGCCGATGATCGACGGGAACGTCGGCTTGTCGGCTGCCGCGTCCTTGCCGGCGGTCTTGCCGATGACGGCGGATTCGCCCTCGATATCGAGGATGTCGTCGCGGACCTGAAACGCCAGTCCGACGGCATGGCCGTAACGGTCCAGTCGTTGCAGCAAGGCGTCATCACGGCACCCGGCCGCGAGAGCGCCGAGGCGAACCGAGGCGCGGATCAGGGCGCCGGTCTTGTAGGCGTGCATGCGCTCGAGCTCATCAAGCGACAGCCGGGTACCCACCGCCGAAAGATCGAAGGCCTGGCCGCCGGCCATACCTTCGGCACCGCAGGCTGCGCCGAGGGTGCGCAGCATGGCGATCCGTGACATGGCGTCGTCCTCGGAACCGAACGGCGTGGCCAGAATCTCGAACGCCAGCGCCTGCAGCGCATCCCCGGCGAGGATCGCCATGGCCTCGCCAAAGACGATGTGGCAGGTCGGGCGGCCGCGGCGCAGGTCGTCGTCGTCCATGGCCGGCAGGTCGTCGTGCACGAGCGAATACGCGTGGATGATCTCCACGGCACTCGCGGGCGCGTCGAGGATCCCGCCGTCGCAACCGAGGGCATGGCCCGCCGCGTAGACGAGCAGGGGGCGCAGACGCTTGCCACCGCCCAGCACCGCGTAGCGCATGGCGCGATGGAGTTCGGTGGGGGCGAGGTCCTCGGCGGGCAGCGCGCGCGCGAGCGCGTCGTCTGCACGGCCGACCAGCGCCTTGAGCGGCGCGGGCAGGTCAGTCGGTGCGGGAGTCAAAGGCTTCGGCGGTTTCGGGGGCTTCGGGATCGAGCAGGAGTCGCACGCGCAGTTCGGCCTGCTCCAGCGCCGTCTGGCAGTGGCGATAGAGGCCGATGCCGCGCTCGAAGGACTTGAGGGACTCGTCGAGACTGAGTTCGCCGCCTTCCATCCGTGTGACGAGTTGCTCGAGTTCGTCGAGCGAATGCTCGAACTCGGCGATCGAGGGAGTGGCGGCGACAGGGGCGGACGACTTCGGCATGGCCGCAAAACTAGCTCACATAGGCTTTTTGATCAATCGCGCGGCGAATCAGGCGTCCTCATCCCACGTGAGGACCCCACCCGCTTCCTGGAACAGCCGTCGGCCGCGTTCGCTCATCCAGCGGGATCCGACGGCGACCAGTTCCTTGCCTGACCACAGCAGCGGCATGCGCGGACGGCGCCACGGCGGCACCGCGCCCTGCTGGAACAGGTCACGCAGTTCGCGGGTGTGCCGGTCCCCCTCGGGACGCAAGGTTTCGCCGCCGGAGCGATAGCGCACCTGGAGCGGCTCCCGTAGTCGCGCGGAGCCCAGGGTGAGCGTGCCCCCACCGGGCAGCGCCAGCGGCTCACCCGACCATATGGCCGACCATTCGGTATCGAACGAGGGCAGGCGCCGCATGGCCCACAGGCGGCCGCGCCAGACACGCACCTCGGTATCCAGCCAGCCGACCAGCGGAAGCTTTTCGGCGCCACCTTCGCGGGCCTGACGTTCCAGTTGCAGTCGCTGTCCGGTCGTGGGGGCGGACAGGCCCTGCGTGTGCAGCCAGTGCTCGAGCAGTGGCGTCCGCCACGCCGACTGAAGCGCGAGCCAGCCTTCGGCGTCCAGTGTTCCCTCGGGGCGGCGCACGGTTTCCAGTGCATCCATCCACCCATCGCGCAGGCTGTCGGCCGCTTCCATGCATAGCCGCGCGCTGTGCGCGATGCTGGTGCCAGCCTGAGGCCAACGTTCGAGAAGCACGGGAAGCACGCTGCCGCGCAGGTAGCCACGGGCGATCGACGGGTCGTCGTTGGACGGGTCGTGAATCGTCGACAGGGCATGCGTGGCGACATGCTCGAGCAGCGCGTCGCGCGGCAGGTCGAGGAGTGGCCGCCAGAGCATCCCCGCGCCTGACGGACGCAGCGGACGCATGCCGCCCAGGCCGTCGGGCCCCGCGCCACGCAGGAGTTTCAGCAGCACGGTCTCGACCTGGTCGTCCCGATGATGTGCCAGCACCATGCGCTCGCCGGGACGCAGCGATGCAGCGAAGGCGGCGTGCCGCGCACGTCGCGCGGCGGATTCGACCCCTTCGCCGCGACTGAGATCCACGGAGACACGGGATACCTCGAGAGGTATTTCCAGACCGTCGCAGAAGCGTCGGCAGTGCGAAGCCCACGCGCCGCTTTCGGCATGCAACCCGTGGTCCACATGCAACGCACGCAACGGCGGGCGTGGCGAATGGGTCGCCAGGGCGTGCAGGAGGGCGCTCGAGTCCGGCCCGCCACTGAACGCGACGACGAGCGCAGCCCTGGGAGCGTCACTGAGAGCGCTCGCCACGTGATCGGTCAGGGAACGGCTCATTTGCCCTTGCTTCGCATGCGCACGTAAAGGTGTTTGGCATTGCCGAACTGACGCTCGTCCACGTCGAACAGGCCGATGCCGTTGATCAGGCCGCTCAGTTTGGCGTAGCCGTAATTGCGTGAATCGAAGTCGGGTGAGCGCTTGCTGAGGATGCTGCCGATGCCGCCGAGCGCGGCCCAGCCATTTTCATCGGAGGCGGCTTCCACCGCGTTGCGCAGGCGATTGACAAGCTTGGTATCGCCGCGCAGTTCGCTGGCGGACTTCGGTGCGGGCGCTTCATCGCCCTCGTTTTCGCTGGCGCCCACCAGCACCTCGGTGTAGATGAACTTGTCGCACGCGGAGACGAACGGTTTGGGCGTCTTCAGTTCGCCGAAGCCGTAAACGATCAGCCCCGCCTCGCGAATGCGCGACGCCAGCCGCGTGAAGTCACTGTCGCTGGAAACGATGCAGAAGCCATCGAAGCGTTCGGAGTACAGCAGGTCCATCGCGTCGATGATCATCGCGGAGTCCGTCGCGTTCTTGCCGGACGTATAGGCGAACTGCTGGATCGGCTGGATCGAATGATCGAGCAGGGCGGCCTTCCATCCGTTGAGGTTGGGGCCGGTCCAGTCGCCGTAGATGCGCTTCACGTGCGCGGTGCCGTACTTCGCCACTTCGGCGAGCAGGCCGTCGACGATGGCGGGGCGGGCGTTGTCGGCGTCGATCAGGACGGCGAGTTTGACGAGGACGTCGGCCATGGCGCATGTCCGCTGGGGAGATGCGCCGATGGTAACCGCAATGCCGGGACGATCAGCCCTCGGTGAAGGCGCCGTAGCCGCGCAGGCGCTTGTAGCGGTTTTCGAGCAGGGCTTCGACGGGCTGCGCTTCGAGGGCGTCCAGCTCGTTGAGCAGCACGGCCTTGAGACGAACCGCCATCGACTGCGGGCTGCGATGCGCACCGCCCAGGGGCTCGCGGACGATCTTGTCGATCAGGCCGTTCTCGAGCAGGCGCGGCGCGGTGAGGCCCATGACCTCGGCGGCATCCTTGGCCTTGTCGGCGCTCTTCCAGAGGATGGACGCGCAACCTTCGGGCGTGATGACCGAGTACGTCGAGTACTGCAGCATCAGCGTGCGGTCGCCTACGCCAATGGCCAGCGCGCCGCCGGAACCGCCTTCGCCCGTCACGGTGCAGATGATCGGCACACGCAGCTCGGCCATCTCCAGCAGATTGCGGGCGATGGCTTCGGACTGACCGCGTTCTTCCGCATTGATGCCCGGCCACGCGCCGGCCGTATCGATGAAGGTGAAGACCGGGATCCTGAACTGCTCGGCCATCTTGAACAGCCGCAGCGCCTTGCGATAGCCCTCGGGGCGCGGCATGCCGAAGTTGCGCTTCACCTTGGACTTGGTGTCGCGGCCCTTCTGGTGACCGACCACCATGACCGAGCGGCCATTGATACGGGCGAGGCCGCCCACGATGGCCTGGTCGTCCGCGAACATGCGGTCGCCCTTGAGCTCGTGGAATTCCTCGCACATCGCCTGGATGTAATCGAGGGTGTACGGACGTGCCGGGTGGCGCGATACCTGGCTGATCTGCCACGGGGTGAGATTGCGGAAGATCTCGTTGGTCTTGATCTTCAGCTTTTCACGCAGACGGCCCACTTCCTCGTCGATGTTGAAAGCCTGCCCACTGCTGGCATGACGAAGCTCTTCGATCTTCGCTTCCAGCTCGGCAATGGGTTGTTCGAAATCGAGGAAGTTGGGATTCATGAATACGAAGCATCCGGACAAGACCGCTGATTATACCCAGTGGCGCCCTGGGACGTGTGCGCGAGGGTACGGTCGGCCCGGGAGGTAAGAATTGCCCGAAATTCATGTAGGTACGACTGGCGCCGCTGTGAGGCGGTCCCCCGGGACGTGTGATCTTTGCTTCAATGCGTCGGCGGGCACGGCTGCCCGCGGCCCTGCCTCGACCTTCGCGTCGACGGGAGGATCACCTCTTCTGACGAAAGGAATCATCATGCCCGGTGCAATTCACCGTATCGCAAAACGCCGCCGCTTCTCGCTTCTGATGGTCGGCCTGGTCGCCAGCGTCTCCGGGGCGAACGTGGCGTTCGCCGAGATCCCCGGCCCCTACGCGATCCATCGCATGCCCGAGTGCGACATCGCCGCGGAAGGCCAGATCTGCCGGCTCACCGTGCCAAACGGTGACTTTGAAGGCGTAAACGACGCCTTCTGGCATGGCGAGTACCAGTGGTTCGGGTTCAACACGAAGCGCCACGCGATGGCCGATCACCTGGCGCCCTGGGTCTTCGAAGGACCTGGCGCCGACAGGTACAACGCGTCGCTGGCGCTCTACGACACGGCGAATAACCGTTATCGGACGGTGCGCCTGGCGGAGCCCGAAGACAGTGTGACCCAGTGGGTCGCCCTCCCGCCCGCCGACGCCGACGATTTCGTCTACACCGTCCACGCGCATGTCGGTGCCGAGCAGGGCGGTGCCACGGTCCTCATGGCCACCGCGTTCGACGACGGCGACAAGAAGTGGAACGCGGCGCATAAGACACAGGCCATCAAGGGCGAGTTGAACTCGGGGGGCTGGCCCTCGGGCGAACTTATCGACAGCGTCCTCGTCCCGGCAGGCTCGCATGTCCGGCATATCGGCGTGAGGATCCAGAAAGTCGACGGCGTCGGTGCGATCAAGGCGGACGATGTCGTCGTTGTCCGTTCCTACCCCGGCCAGATTCCCGTCCAGCTGTCGGCGTCCGAATAGGCGGCGTATCGCCCGGCCGGCAGGAGCGGCCGGCGCTCAGTCGGCCGGCCGTACCATGCGCAGCTCGGTCCCCAGAACACCGGGGATCGTCCGCAAGGTGCGCACGAGGTCGGGGAGGGCGCGCACGCGCCACTGATCGCCCAGCTCCAGGCTGGCCTGGCCTTCCGCGTTGCGGTAGCCGGCCAGCATCAGCGGGGTACGTCCCCCACGATAACCCATCAGGGCCTGACGCAGGTGCTGCGGGAAGTCCGGACCGACGCCGTTGAGTTTCAGCGTGAGCAGGCGGCCGAAGTGCTCCATGGCATCGGACAGCGCGTAGGCCTTGCGGGCACGCAGCTGATAGCCGCCGGCGAAGTCGTCGATACGCAGGCCCCCTTCGACCACGATCATGCTTCCGCGCGTGAGCAGGGGGGCGGCGTCGGTGAACACGTCACGAAAAAAGCTCGTCTCGAGCATGCCGGTCGCGTCCTCGATCTGGACGAACGCATCGCTCTCGCCACGCTTGCGCATGCCCACCACCATGCCGGCCACGGTCCACGGCGTATCCGGGCCGCGACGGAAGCGGTTGGCGTTTTCGTCGTCGTCGTTACGGCGCGGTTTGGGCGGCTGGTAGCGCTGCGGAATCTCGCCGATGGGACAGCTGCCCAGCTGCGCCAGTTCGGCCTTCCACGGGTCGGTGGGGTGACCGGACAGGTAATGGCCGAGCGTGTCGTGCTCGCCCTGCAGCAGCTGTTCGAGTGGCCACTCCGGCACCGAACCGGAGAGTTCGATGATGCTGGGGGCTTCCGCCTCACCGAACGCGTTGCCGAAGATATCGACCTGTCCCGAAGCGCGGTTCTTCGCTTCCTGGTCGGCGGCGCGCATCGCTTCGGGAATGTGCTTGACCAGGGTGGCGCGGTTCTCGCCGAGCGCGTCGAGCGCGCCGGACTGGACCAGCGCTTCCATGGTGCGCTTGTTGAGCTTGCTCGAGCCGACGCGCTGGCAGAAGTCGACCAGTCCGCGGAACGGCCCCTTCGCCTTGCGTTCGGCGACGATTTCCTCGCAGATACCCTGGCCGACGCCCTTGATCGCGCCAAGGCCGTAACGCACCACGCGCGGTTCCACCGCTTCGAACATCCAGTCCGACGCGTTGACGTCGGGCGGCAGCACCTTTATGCCGATCGCCCGCGTTTCTTCGAGGAAGGTGACGGCCTTCTCGGTGTTGTCCATGTCCGACGAAATCGTCGCGGCCATGAACTCGGCGGGGTAGTGCGCCTTCAGCCAGGCGGTCTGATACGACACCAGCGCATAAGCGGCGGCGTGCGACTTATTGAAGCCGTAGCCGGCGAACTTCTCCATCAGGTCGAAGATCGCGTCGGCCTTGTCGCCCACGATCCCGTCCCTGGCGGCGCCTTCGCGGAAGGTCGCGCGGTGCTTGACCATTTCCTCGGCTTTTTTCTTACCCATCGCACGGCGCAGCAGATCGGCGCCGCCGAGCGTGTAACCGCCCACGATCTGCGCCATCTGCATCACCTGCTCCTGATAGACCATGATGCCGTAGGTCTCTTTCAGGATGGGTTCGACGCGCGGATCCGGGTATTCCACCGCTTCGCGCCCATGCTTACGCGCGCAGAAGCTCGGGATCAGATCCATCGGGCCGGGGCGGTACAGCGCCACCAGCGCGATGATGTCTTCGAAACGGTCGGCCTGGGCCTCTTTCAGCATGCCCTGCATGCCGCGCGACTCGAGCTGGAAGACGGCGACGGTCTGCGCTTTCTTCAGCAGGTCGTAGACCTTGGGATCGTCCAGCGGCAGCGATTCGATCACCAGCGCGTCCGTGCCTTCCTTCGCCCGGCGCCTGTTGATCGCCTTGACCGCCCAGTCGATGATCGTGAGCGTGCGCAGGCCGAGGAAGTCGAACTTCACCAGGCCGACCGCCTCGACGTCGTCCTTGTCGTACTGCGTGACGACGCCTTCGCCGCTGGCTTCGCAGTACAGCGGGGCGAAGTCGGTCAGCGGTGTGGGCGCGATCACCACGCCACCCGCGTGCTTGCCGGCGTTGCGGGTGAGACCTTCGAGGCTGAGCGCCAGATCGATCAGCTGGCGCGGCTCTTCTTCCTGATCGTAGACGTCGCAGAATTCCTTGACGACGCGATCGGGTTCTTTCCTGGCTTTTTCCGTACGGCCGAGAGCGTCGCCGAGGGTGAGGTCGAGCGGACGGTTGGGAATGAGTTTGGCGAGACGGTCGACCTGACCGTAGCCCATGCCGAGCACGCGACCGGAGTCGCGCAGCACGGCCTTCGCCGCCATCGAGCCGTAGGTGATGATCTGACTGACGTGATCGCGACCGTACTTGCGCGCCACGTAGTCGATCACCTCGTCGCGGCGATCCATGCAGAAGTCGATGTCGAAGTCGGGCATCGACACGCGTTCGGGGTTGAGGAAGCGCTCGAAAAGCAACTCGAACTGCAGCGGATCCAGGTCGGTGATCTTCAGCACCCACGCCACGAGCGAGCCCGCACCCGAACCTCGGCCCGGGCCCACCGGAATACCGTTGTCCTTCGCCCAGCCGATGAAGTCCGCAACGATCAGGAAGTAGCCGGGAAATCCCATCCGGATGATGACGTCGACTTCGCGATCCAGGCGCGCCTGATAATCCTCCAGCGTCTTGCCGGCGGCGATGGGATGCTGGCTGAGGCGCTCTTCGAGTCCCTTCTGCGCGAGATCGCGGATGAAGGTGTCGAGCGTGTGGCCTTCGGGGACCGGGAAGTTGGGCAGGTAATACGTGCCGAACTCGAGCACGAGATTGCAGCGCTTGACCAGTTCGACCGTGTTTTCCAGCGCCTCGGGAATGTCGGCGAACAACGCCTCCATGTCCTCGGGCGACTTGAAGTACTGCTCTTCGCTGTAATCCTTCGGGCGCTTCGGATCCGCGAGGACGCGGCCCTGGTTGATGCAGGTGCGGGCTTCGTGCGCATCGAAGTCTTCGCGCAGCAGGAAGCGCACGTCGTTGCTCGCGATTACGGGCAGCTCGTTATCGCCCGCCAGCGCCATGGCGGCGCGCACCCAGTTTTCTTCGTTCTCACGGCCCGTGCGGGTCAGTTCGAGGTAAAGACGGTCGGGGAACAGGCGCTGCAGGAAGCCGAGGCGCAGGGTCGCGGCGGGAAGACCCGCCGTCAGCGCGACGCGCGCGACTTCACTCTCGCGACCGGCGATGGCGATCAGGCCGCGTACGCTCTCCGGATGCATCCAGGCGCCATCGACGAGCGCGCGGCCGGTACCCTGGCCTTCGCGCCAGGCGCGTGAAACCAGCCGGGAGAGATTGAGGTAGCCGTCGCGATCCTGACAGATCAGCGTGAGACGCCAGGGGCGCGGATCATCGGGGCTTGAGACCCAGATGTCGCAGCCACCGATCGGCTTGATGCCCGCCGCCGTGCACTGCTTGTAGAACTTCACCAGCCCGAACATGTTGTTCTCGTCCGTCAGCGCGACGGCGGGCATACCCGCCCGTGCGCAGGCGGCGACCAGCTGCTTGATGCGGATGGTCGAGTCGACCAGCGAGTACTCGCTGTGCAGGTGGAGATGGGCGAAACGAACGGACATGGGCGGCGCCGGGCAGAGCAGAGGGAAGGCTACGCCGGGAAGGGGGCGGGGACAAGAATTGACAGGACGGATTTGTCCGCCGGGCAGCCATCTGGCGGCCTCGGCACGTGATATAGCGGGTCCGTGTAGGTGGTCGCCGCGAGGTTGCTGCGGCCTATGCCGTCAGGCCTGTCAGCAGGCCACAGTTTCCTGAGCAATCGGCCGACAATCCCGTCGGCTGGCGCCTGAGCTATCCCCCTCCCTCGCCCTGGCGCCAGTGTCCGTACTACCCCTCATCACTCACAAAGGAATGTAAGTCATGCGCAAGCACTCTTCTCACCGTCGGTGGGTCGCCACGGCGGCGATCGCGACCCTGCTCTTCACCGGTCACGCGCTGGCGGCTCCGTCACTGGAAAATCTCCCCGGTTGCAGCGGCTCGATCGATGCCATGGCACAGGCAGCCTGCCGACTGAAGACCGACCACGGCTTATTCGATCGGACCTCGATGTGGCAATCGTTCGGCCACCCTGGCGAGCAGATCGACGGAGGCGTAGGCCCGGCGTGGCGCGCTCCGACCATGACGGTCCGTGGGTTTACGCCCCTCGGTACGACGTATTACGGCGGCGACGTCAGTTACACCGTCCAGTTCAACGCAGGTCTCACGCAGGTCCAGGGCGGCGCGCTCGGCAAGCTGCGAGTGAATTTCTGGCTGGGTGACGATCAGGGGCGTCACCGACTGGAGCTTGGCGAGAAAAGGGCCACGTTCGGCGGCGATGCCGTCGGCACGTTCCGCTTCACCGTGCCGGGCCAGAACGTCGGGTTCGATCCCAACTTCCTGTATGTCGACATCCAGTCGGAGGAGCGGCTCTCGACGCCGGGAGGCCATGAGATGTGGATGGAAGGCGGCTCGGTGTCGATCCAGAACGTGCACGTCAGCGTCCAGCCGACCGCGGCGAATTGATCGTCACCCACTCCGGCCACCCGGCCGGAGTGGGTTTGCCGGTCGCTGTCAGCGCATGTGCGCTTCGGGATGCTCGATGAACCAGAGCCCCGCGAACAGCTTCGCGTCGATGGAGAAACCTTCCTTCGCACGGTCGAACAGCCACTTGCCGGCTTCGGCACGTGGCACTTCGTGAACGATGATGTTTTCCGTCTCGTCACCGCCGCCCTTGCCCACCCTGGACAGGTCCCAGGCGCGTGCAAAGGCGATCATCTCCGTGCTCATGCCGGCCGACGACGGGCCCTCATGCACGAACTCGATGCTGCCGCAGGCGTAGCCGGTTTCTTCTTCCAGTTCGCGGCGAGCGGCCAGCAGTACGTCCTCGTCCTCGGCACCGGCAAGATCGCCGACGAGGCCGGCGGGCATCTCGATGGTGTTCTTCAGGATCGACACGCGGTACTGCTCGACGAAGACGACCTTGTCGTCGGGCGTCACCGCGAGAATGATTACCGCGCCACCCGGATTGTTGCGTTCGGCGTATTCCCAGCGGCCGCGCTTCTTCAGGGTCAGCCACTTCGCCTTGTGCAGGACCTCTTCCGGCGCACTGGCGTCATCGGGGATCGGCGAGGCATGGGGCAGCGGACTGGTCTGCATGGCGGGTTCCTTGGAGGGATAAGGGAATATCCGACCAAGGGTATATCGACTGGGTGACGTATTACATCAAGGCGCGCAGGCGTGACCGGGTCAGCGGTCCGAAGCGCAGGCGCTCGCACAATTCGTCGATCGTGGCGGCTTCGCCCTGACGGCGGCTCAGGGCATCGGCGGTCTCGGCGACGGCGATATCCAGCGCGATGCGGGTAAGGCGACGGCACAGCAGCGCCTGTTCCGCATGTTCACGCAGACGAGCCGCACAGGCCGCGGCGCCGCGGATGCGCAGGTACGGCACCTCGTCGATGCGATCGAGCAGGTTGTCCAGGCTGCCGAAGTGGGCAAGCAGGGCCGCCGCGGTCTTCGCGCCGATGCCAGGTACCCCGGGGATGTTGTCGACCGCGTCACCGCACAGCGCCAGATAGTCTGCGACCTGGTGTGGATGCACGCCGAGCTTGTCGAAGACGCCGGAAGGCCCCCAGCGCACGTTCTTCGCAAAGTCCCATTGCTCGTCGTGCTCGCCGAGCAACTGACCGAAGTCCTTGTCGGCGGAAACGATGACGCCGCGGAAGCCATGCGAGCGCAGGCCCCACAGCGCGCTGCCGATCAGGTCGTCGGCCTCGTACTGGTGATCGTTGAGCACGGTGAGGCCAAGGGCTGCGGAGATCTCGCGGCACAGCCCGAACTGACGGACCAGATGGGGCGGTGGCAGGTCGCGGTTGGCCTTGTACGCCGGATAGATCGTGTTGCGGAACGAGGTGGTGAGCGACGCGTCGAACGCCACCGCGATGTGCTCCGCACGGCTGCGCTCGAGCAGCTCGCAGAGGAATCGCGTGAAGCCGTGCACGGCGTTGACCGGCTCGCCTTCGTGGTCGTGAAATTCGTCGGGCATGGAGTGCCATGCCCGGAACACATACAGGCTGCCGTCGACCAGGTGGACGAGGGAGTCGTCGCTCACGGCGACCACACGCTCACGATGTCGTCGTACGACGGACGATCGCGCTCCGGCGCGTCGATGGCGGCCGTGCCGATGTGGATGAAGCCGACGATGTGTTCGCTTTTCTTCATGTCGAGCAGCTTCGCAACCTCACGGTCGTAGGCGGCCCAGCCGCTGAGCCACTGCGCTCCGTAGCCGAGCGCCTGCGCGCCGAGCAGGATGTTATAGGCGACGCAGCCGGCGGTAAGGTCCTGCTCCAGCTCGGGGACCTTGCTGTCGGTGTCGATCTTCGCCGAAACGACCAGGACCAGCGGGGCGAATTCGTAGCGGCGCTGTTCTTTCTCGCGCTTGGATTCGGACAGGCCCGGATTGGCTTCGACCGCCAGCTTAGCCAGCTTGCGGCCGAAGGCCAGTTTGGCCTCGCCGCGCAGCACGCGGATGCGGAAGGGTTCGAGTTTTCCGTGGTCGGGCACACGGATCGCGGCCTCGAGGAGGCGGCGCAGCGTGGCGTCATCGGGGGCGGGTTCGCCGAGCTGGCGCGAAGGCACCGAACGGCGGTCGTTGAGGAAAGCCAGGTCGTTTTCGGTCATTGCCCCAGTTTAGCTCACTCCCCCGGAGGGGGAGGCGGCCGGCGATCGCCCGGGCCGTCGGGGCTGCCCGGACCGCCGTGGGGCGGGGGCACGATGTCGTTCGGGCCCGCGTGGTCCACCGCGTCGCGGCGCTGATCGGGTGTCATGTTGCGCCACTTTTCGATCAGCGCATGCCGCTGGTCGGGCGTGAGGTTCCTGAAACGCTCGAAGGCGTCGTGCAGGCGGGCGCGCTGATCAGGGGAGAGGTCCTGGAACTTCTGCTGGTTCCGGCGTGCCTCCGCGCGCTCCTCCGGCGTCATGTGCTGCCAGCGTTCGATGCGGTCGCGGATTTCCGCACGACGATCCGGCGGCAGCCCGCGCCAGCGCTGGGCTTTCTCGAGCATCCGCGACTGGCGCTGCGGCGGGAACGTGTCCCAGTCATGCGCCAGCGGCGCGAGGATGTCCTTTTCGTCGGCCGACAGCGCGCTCCACGGACGGGGCGGCGGCAGCGGCATCTCACCGCCGGGCGGCGGTGGGGGGCGATCCTGCGCGCTCGCCGTCAGCGGCGCCGCGAAGGCCATGAACAGGGCGAGGACGAGCGGAAGGCGGCGCATGGGGCTCACTTGCGGGACGGGGACGAGGGCGCGTCGTTGTAGGCGAGCCAGCTGTAGAACTGCATGTCCTTGTACAGCGCGGGGTCCGCGCTGTCGGCATCGGGCGGCAGATCGCTGGGCTCCGCCTCGGCGGACTGCTGGGTGGCCACCGGCATGTCCGAGGGGGATACCCGCGGCTGCCAGATCATCAGCGAAGCGAGAGCGACCACGGCGAAGGCACCTGCGGGGAGTAGCAGGCGTCGCGTCATGGACGGTTGCGGACGGGCGAGCGCGGTGCGCCGCGCCGCGCGCAGGCGGCCCGCGGTGGCCGGATCCACGTCGCGGCTGGCCCGCAGGTACAGGTCCCGGGCGCGACGTTCGAGTTCTCGATCGTGCTGGCTCATCGCCAAGCCTCCAGTTGATCGCGCAGCGCATGCATCGCGCGCGAAAGGTGGGTTTTCACGCTGCCGTCCGAGCAGCCCATCGCGGCGGCCGTCTCGGCCACATCCAGGCCTTCCATGATGCGCAGCGTGAACGCTTCGCGCTGGCGCCGGGGCAGCTTGCGCACGGCCGTCACGATGTCGCCGTAGGCCTGCGTGTCCTGCAACCGGGCCGAGGGATCCGGCGCGTCGTCCGCCGGCTCCCACATCGGGAGTTCGTCGCCTTCGTCGTCGCGACCGCCGCCCATCCAGCTGACGACGATGGACCGGACCTTGCGGCGCCGCTGCAGATCGACGATGCGTCGGCGCAGGATGCCCCAGAACAGCGGCGTCCACTCACCGGCGGGCTTACCCGCGTAATGGTTGACGAGTCGCAGCATGGCGTCCTGGACGGCATCCATGGCGTCGTCCTTGTTGCCCAGGTGGATTTCGGCCATACGCCAGGCGCGTCGCTCGATACCCGCCAGGAAGGCGTCCATGTTCGCCGGGACCTCGCGCAGATCCTCGAGCGATGCGCTGTCGAGTGCGAGGGAGCCGTTCACGGCTTTCTCCGCATCGTCGTGTTTCGCATCCTCGTGCTCCATATCGCCAGGTTCACTCCGGTAAACGCGGTCATCGACCGCCGGTTGACTGTTACTTCCCCGCAATATCTTTCCCGTAGGGGGATTTACCGCTTATGAAAGTCAGTCGCCGCGCGGCTTCCGCCGTCCCAGCGGCCAGGCGGTAAGGGCCGCGATCAGGGCTCCGGTCAGGTAGAGCGACAGGTCGACCGGGCGCTGCGCGAGACGGGCGAGGTCCAGCAGCATGGCCGGTCCGGCGTCGGCGATGGCCTGGCCGAAGCCGATGCCCATCATCCCGGAGATCGTGGCGGCGACCACCAGGCACGCCGTGTACAGGGCCGCCAGCAGGGTTGCCGCGCCGGCCAGGACGGCGCCGACAGGACCGCGGAAGCGCAGCCAGCGGCGCACGACGAGACCCAGCGCCCAGCCCACCGGTAGCACGAGGGCCGGGAGGGCGCGGCCGAACATCATCGAGGGGAGCATCCAGACGGCGCCCGCGGCGAGGCCGAACATGGCCGCGCAGAGTGCACCGAAGAGGAAACCGGGAAGGCCTGTGCGCTCAGCCGGCATGGATTTCGGTCAGGTCGCGCATGGGATCCCGGGTGCGGCAAAAAGGGGGCCATCATAGCGGGGCAAGCGGCCGGGCGCTCTTGTGCCCCGACGCGTGCGCCCCGACGTTAAGCCGGTAGGTGCCTACCCCCGCTTCGCGGGCGGGCGCATAATCGACGACTTTGCGGCCGCGGCGCGGCCTTTACAGGACAGCAATGAGCGGTTTCAGCCTCAGCAGCGAGCCCTTCACCCTCGAACGTGACTGCCAGGCAGTCATGGTGCCGCAGGGTGAGACGGTGACGCTTCCCGCCGGGCAGATCGGCTACATCACCCAGGCCCTCGGCGGCAGTTTCACCGTTTACGTGGAAGGCAACCTGTTCCGCATCGCCGGCGACGACGCCGACGCGCTGGGCAAGGAGCCGCCGCGCCCGATCGAACTCGAGGACGGCGCGACGGACGATGACGTGGAGAAGCTGGTCTGGCAGCAGCTGCGCACCTGCTTCGATCCCGAGATTCCCATCAACGTGGTGGAGCTGGGTCTGGTCTATGACGTCAGCCTCGAATCCACCGACGAGGGCTCGCGCCGCGTTTACGTGAAGATGACGCTGACCGCGCCGGGCTGCGGCATGGGCGACATCCTCGTCGACGATGTCCGCACCAAGGTCGAGCTCATTCCCACGATCGTCGAGGCCGATGTCGATCTCGTATTCGACCCGCCCTGGAATCACTCCATGATGTCCGATGCGGCGAAGCTCGAAACCGGGATGCTCTGATCCCGGCGACGCCGTCCTCAGCCGTTCGGCTCGGCGAGATGAATCTCCGTGCCGAGCGACGCACCGTATGTCGCGATGGCTTTCACGTTGGCGGGTGACAGGTAGCCGGTCGGGATGCGGTCTTCATAGATGTCGGTGTCGAGCGCGACGTGTGCGTCGAGTTCGAGTGCTCTGGACAGCGCGACGATCTCGTCGCGATGCGGCGCAAGCGCGTGCAGCAACTCCGTCAGCGCGTCGTCCAGCATGTACGTGCGTTGCGGCGGCAGTTCGAAGCACCAGCCGTTGGTCCGCCGCTGCAACGTCGTCGAGGCGATGCTTTCGCCTTTTTGCCACGTGACGGCACCCTCGATGCCGACCTCTCTCAGCAGATGATCCAGCGTGTGCCGCTCCGACGTGAGACGGAACGCGGCGCGCACCGTCGGCGTCAGTCGACGCAGGTCAAGGTCCAGATCCGATAAACGCGCCATGCGTCGCCCCCTTCGCAAGTTCGTGTTCGCAATTCGTGCGTAGCATCGCGTTTTTTGCCGCCCTAGGGAAATCCCTAGGTAGTCGGTCGCGAATTCTTGCGCTAGGTTGATGAGGACTTCCGGTTGGGGGACCGGTCGTCGCGACAAAAAACGGGCATCGCGCCGCGGCGCGAATTCAAATCGTTCGGAGTGTGGTCCTCACGGTCCGCCATGGCGGAGTGCGGCCCATTCCTGGAGGAGGAACGTTAATGGCAACTCATGTTCGCTTGAAACTCCTGGTCGCATCCCTCGGGATCGCCGCCACCTCGGTCGCATCGGCGGCTACCGAACAGGCACTGCGTGCGCAGAGCCTGGGTGCCGTACCGGCCAACCAGCTGGCGACAAAACTGGGACTTTCCGCCGACAACGGATTCGTCGCACAAGCCTCGCTGCCCACGGTAAAGGGCACGCAGACCGTCCGCATGCAGCAGACCTTCAAGGGCGTGCCGGTCTATGGCCGCAGCATCGCCGTCGAGCAGGACACGCAGGGGAATGCGCTGGTGGCCAACGGTGCGGTCACGTCCGACCTGCAGGTCGATATCGCCTCGGTCACCCCCAGGCTGGACGGCACGCGCGCCGTCGCCTTGCTCAGCAAGCAGGCGCCGTCGCTGGCCGGCGTCGCCACCGTGAAACCGGAGAACGTCAAGGCGGATCTGTACATCTATCCGGGTGACGGCGCTCCCGCGCGCCTGGTCTATCTCACCTCGTTCTTCTCCGGCGGTGACCATCCCACCCGCCCGACCGCCCTGATCGACGCCAACACCGGCGAGATCATCGAGCAGTGGGAAGGTCTGACCTACGCCGAGATCGATGCGACCGGTCCGGGCGGCAATCAGAAAACCGGACAGTACACGTGGGGTGCCGGCGGCAAGCCCGCGCTGCGCGTGACGCAATCCGGCACGACCTGCACGGCGCAGAACGCCTACGTGAAGTCGTACAACATGAAGAAGGCGACGTCGGGTAGCGGCACGCTGTGGAGCTTCACCTGCAGCGCCGGATCGAGCGGTGACGCGGTCAACGGCGCTTACGGCCCGATCAACGATGCCCACCACTTCGGTGGCGTGGTGCACGACATGTACACCTCGTACACCGGCGCGGCGCCGCTGAACCAGGTTCTGATCATGAAGGTGCACTACGGCAGCTCCTACGAGAACGCGTTCTGGGACGGCAGCTCGATGACCTTCGGCGACGGTGCCAGCACGTTCTACCCGCTGGTCGCCCTGGACGTGACCTCGCACGAGATCAGCCATGGCTACACCGAACAGCACTCCAACCTGGCCTATAGCGGACAGTCGGGCGGCATGAACGAGGCCTACTCGGACATCGCCGGTGAAGCGGCCGAATACTACGACCGCGGCAGCAACGACTTCCTCGTCGGTGCCGACATCGTCAAGACCAGCGCCGGTATCGGTAACGCGTTGCGCTACATGTGCACGCCGTCGCAGGACGGTGGCTCGATCGACAATGCGTCCGATTACTACAGCGGTCTCGACGTGCATTACTCGTCGGGTGTCTACAACAAGGCGTTCTGCCTGCTGGCCAAGACCAGTGGCTGGGACACGGTGAAGGCATTCAAGGTGTTCGCCCGCGCCAATGCCCTGTACTGGACCGCCAGCTCCACGTTCAACTCCGGTGCCTGCGGTGTCGCCAGCGCGGCGACCGATCTCGGCTACTCCGCGACGGATGTCGCCACCGCCTTCACCGGCGTGGGTGTCAGCTGCTCGACCGGCGGCGGTGGCGGTACCGGTGGCACGGCGCTGCAGAACGGTGTGGCCAAGACCGGCCTTGCCGGCAGCTCGGGTACCGAACTCAGCTACACCGTCGTGGTGGCGGCTGGCGCGAAGAACCTCAGCATCGTGACCAGCGGTGGTACCGGTGATGCGGATCTCTACGTCAAGTTCGGTTCCGCACCGACCACCTCCAGCTACAACTGCCGTCCGTACGTTTCGGGCAACAACGAAACCTGCACCTTCGCCACCACCCAGGCGGGCACGTATTACGTGAAGGTCCGCGGTTACTCGACGTTCTCGGGCGTCTCGCTCAAGGCAACCTGGACGCCGTAAGCGACCCCTCTCGCTTGCTGCGTCGGGGCCCGGACGGAAACGTCCGGGCCCTTTTTTGTGCCCGCGTCGGGAGGATGCCTGTCTGCACACTTCGCTGCTCGCAAACCCTTTAACGTGCATCCCCATTTCGCCTACATGCCTTGATGAGCGTCGGCGCGTACTGGCCGGGAACGGATCGGCCTACGTTGTAGCGACTGCGGCGTCGCCGCGTTTTCCCAGGGTGTCCGAGATGCGATCGATGACGTATCCCCGTTTAGCTTTACTCGTCGCCGCGGCCTGCGTGCCCGTACCTGTCGCCATGGCTGGCGAGATGCCCGCCGATCGATACATCGTGCACTTCAGCGACAGGGTCAGTGCGGCAGCCGCAAGGCATCCACGTGTATCGCACGCGCGTTCCACGCGCATCGCCCAGCCCGTGCATGTGCGCACCCTTGCGGCGGGCGGCGAGGTTTTCGACGTGCACGGCCTGGATCCGGGTGTGCTCGCATCGATGGCGGGTGTCATCGATATCGAAGAAGACCGCATCGTCACGCCCGCAGGCCGCCTTACGACGTTATGGCATCGCCAGTGGTACATGCACGATCCTCGTGTCGGCATCGACGCGGAGGTGGCCTGGCGTTACACGAAAGGCGCCGGATCCGTGGTGGCCGTACTCGACACCGGCATCGCACCGCATCCGCAACTCGTCGGCCAGCTTTTGCCGGGCTACGACTTCGTCAGCGATGCCGCCGCGGCACGCGATGGTGACGGGCGCGATGCGAATCCCGCGGACGAAGGCGACTGGAGCGACGCGGGCGAGTGTGGTTCGTCAACGGCGTCCGAATCATCGTGGCACGGCACGCATGTCGCCGGTCTCGTGGCGGCGAGGTCACCCGATGGTCGCGGGATGCTGGGCGTCGCGCCCGAGGCGAAGGTGATCCCCGTGCGGGTGATGGGCAAGTGCGGGGGCCGTCTCTCGGATGTGGCGGACGCGATCGTCTGGGCGAGCGGTGGTGAACTGCCGGGTGTTCCCGCGATCGCCCGCCGCGCCGACGTCATCAACCTGAGCCTGAGGACGCCCGGTGCCTGCGGGACGGCGCTGGCGACGGCCATCGGACAGGCGCGCTCGCGTGGTGTCGCCGTCGTAGCGGCGGCAGGTAACGACGGCATCCGTGCCTCCGCGGTCTCTCCATCCAATTGCGCGGGCGTCGTGAGCGTGAATGCGCTGGCACGCGACGGATCGATGGCCTGGTACTCGAACCACGGCGACGGCGTCACCCTGGCTGCGCCGGGTGGCTCGCTGACGACGTTCGGTGCCGACGACATCCTGTCGACCGTCGATGGCGGCAAGCGCGGCAGTGAGGGCAGGCCTCTTCTCAAGTACTACGCGGGCACATCCATGGCAGCGCCCCAGGTTTCCGCGCTGGTGGCGCTGATGCGATCGGCGGATCCCGCGATCGGTGTGGAAGCGATCACGCGTCAGCTCGTCGACAATGCGCGGCCTTTACCCGGTCCCTGCCCGAAAGGCTGTGGTGCGGGCCTGATGGATGCGGGCGCCACGGTGGACGCCGTCGTCGAAGATCGTGGCAAGCCCTGACCGGCGCGTTCAGGCCGGCGTATCGGATCGCTTCGAATCAGATGGCTTCGAAGCGGTTCGCGTCGCGGTTCTTGCGGACGCTTTCCGGATTCCACACGCGGCCGTTCATGGCGATGTACACGCCATCGGTCAGCGTCTGTACCGCGCCCACCGCGCAGCCGATGTTGAACACGGCGTCCGACCCCTGAAAACGAGCCGGATTCAGGGCGCCGGTCAGCACGATCACCTTGTTGAGGATGCCGGCGAGTACACGCGCGGTTTCCACCATGGTGTCGGTGCCGTGGGTCACCAGCACATGACGATGCGGCTGGGCCTCGATGGTGCTGCGCATGAGCGCACGGTCCTCGTCCGTCACGTGCAGGCTGTCCTTGCGCAGGATCGGAATCACGTCGAAGCGGAACGCGACGCCGAGCTGGGTCAGGATGTCGCCGATTTGCGGGGAGCCGATCTGGTAATCCGACTTGTCGTCGAAGTAGACCTTGTCGATCGTGCCGCCGGTGGTGACGATGGTGAGCTGCTGCATGGTTGACCTGGGAAGCCGGGTGAAACGGGCGCCTATCTTACATGCTGCCGGCGAGCAGGCTGTCGCCCTCGTTGTCGGGAAGAGCCAGACGATCGAGGCCGCGGGCGACGAACCGGCGGAGAGCGGCTGCCGGGCGGGCGTCGCCGGCCGAATCGCCCGCCCGTGCGGCACGGGCGAGCAGGGCCGCCGCCATACAGCGTGCGAGGGTGAAGGCGATGCCTCGCGCCGACGCCTCGAGGGACGCCCGGTCGGCCGCCACGTCGCCCAGAAGGGCTTCGGTCGCATCGAGCGTCCTGTCGATGGCGCGCCGTTCGGGGCTCCCTTCGTCGGCCAGCGCGGCGACCGCGCCGCGGATCGGGGCGACGCCGACGCTGCCCAGCGCGCGCAGCATGTCTAGCGACAGCACGTTGGTGGTGCCTTCCCAGATCGCGTAGACCTGCGCGTCGCGCAGGAGCTGCGGCAGGCCGGTGTCTTCGATGTAGCCCGCGCCGCCGAAACACTCGAGCGCTTCGGAGACGACGCGGATGGACACCTTGGCCGTCCAGAGTTTGGCCAGCGGCGTCAGCAGCCGGAGCAGGGGAGCGTCCAGGGGGCCGGCCTGGCCGTGCTCGACGTGCCCGAGCAATTCGGCCACGTGGAAGGTCAGGGCGAAGGCGGCCTCGTATTCGGCCTGCATGTCGGCCAGCGTGCGCGCGTGCAACGGGTGGTCGATGAGACGCGCGCCGAAAGCGTATCGGCGTGTCGCGTAGTCTCGCGCCAGGGAGATCGCGCGGGCCATGCTCGCGACCGCGCAGACGGCGTTCCAGGTACGGGTGACGTTGAGCATGGGTGCGATCTGGCGCACACCGTGGTCGACGGGGCCGACCGGGATGGCCGGCAGACCGTTCAGATGGATCTCGGCGGTGGGCAGTTCATGGGTGCCGAGTTTCTTCTTGAGCCGGTCGATGGTGATCTCACGCCACGCACCGTGGTCGTCCTTCGTTTCCACGTAGAAGAGCCCCAGCGCGGCGGTGCCCTGCCCAGCGCCTTCGGGGCGCGCAAGGGCGAGCGCGGCCTCGCCGACGACGGCGGAGCTGAACCACTTGCGGCCGTAAAGCCGCCACTGACCGTTCGCGTCCTGCCGGGCGACCGTCTCGGTACGGCCGACGTCCGAGCCGCCGGGCGTCTCGGTCATCCACTGGCCGGAGAGCCAGAACGAGGCCGGGTCGCGGCTGAGGAAGTGCGGCAGTGCCCGCTCGATCAGCGCCGCGTTGCCGGAGGCGCGGATCGCCGTGGCGGCGCCGTCGGTCATCGCCAGCGGGCAGCAATAGAACTCGCTCGACACGTGGTAGATGTAAACCCGGAAGAACTCCTCGACGCGCGCCCAGGGCGAGGCTTCGTGACCTGAAGCGAGCACCGCGTGGCGTGTGGTGATGGCCGGGCCTTCTTCCCACGCCGGCGTCAGGGCGATCCGGTCGACGCGGTTACCCCACGCATCCCACGAGGTGAGCACCGGTTCGGTGCGCGGGGTGCGGTTACGCCGTTCCCAGGCCATGACGGCGTAGTCGCCGAGGGCATCGAGGTCCGGGCGCACGGCCGCGGCGCGCTCCGCGGGAAGCCGTTGCGCGAGCCATGCCTGGAGCACGCGATCATGCTGAAACGGGTGCGCCAGCTGCGGCGCGTGCTGCACGAATGCCATCGTGACGTCCTTGGCGTGTCGATCGGATAGCCAAGCCTGCATCCTGCGGACGCCCGCGTCGATACGCGGAGCAGCATGACGCCCGGTTGGACCTTACCGGCGACGGCGCACGCCTGCGCCGAGGGTGCCGATCAGCAGCAGTGTCACGACGATTTCTAGGATGCCGAGCCAGCGATCGTTCGCGGAGCTCCAGGTTTCCGCCACGCCGTGGCAGAAGTAGAACAGCGCCAGGATGCCCACCCAGAGCAGCGCGCGGGTGACGCGGGGCAGGGACATCAGCGGGAGCAGCAGCGGCGGAACGGTGATCGCGAAGGCCACCCACGTCGGTATCGAGACCGGCGGGTACAGCGAGTACCAGAGCAGCTGAATGACGATCAGTGCCGCCCAGGCGGTCAGTCCGGTCTTCTGGCTGGCGCTGAGGCCGTTCATCCCGCCCATGCGCGCCGTGCGATGCCCGGCTGAGCCGCCCGTGCCCTGTGGCGTTTCGTTCATGCCGGGGTGCCGAGCCGCCGCGCGATGTCGGCCAGACGCTTGCCCAGCGCGCGGGCAAGGTCGCGTTCGTGCTCGCTGATCGCGTTGTCGCCACGGGAGCCGGCGACGTGGCTGGCGCCGTACGGCGTGCCACCGGTGGTCGTGCTGGACAACGCCGGCTCCGTGTAGGGCAGGCCGACGATCACCATGCCGTGGTGGAGCAGGGGCAGGGCCATGGTCAGCAGGGTCGATTCCTGCCCGCCGTGCATGGTGCTGGTCGAGGTGAACAGCGCGGCGGGCTTACCGGCCAACGCGCCGGATGCCCATTCGGCGCCCGTCGTGTCGAGGAAATGCTTGAGCGGGGCCGCCATGTTGCCGAAGCGGGTCGGGCTGCCCATGGCCAGACCGACGCACTCGACCAGGTCCGTCCGGCTGACGTACGGCGCGCCTTCCTCGGGTTCCGGCGGCATGGCGGTTTCGGTCACCGGGGCCACGGGAGGTACCTGGCGCAACCGAGCGCGCATGCCGGGGACTTCCTCGATGCCGCGGGCAACGAGTCGGGCGAGCTGGGCCGTGTGGCCAGTGCGGCTGTAGTAGAGTACGAGAACGTCGTGGGACATGGATGAGTGCCTTTGCGAAGGCACTAGTCTCGCAGAACTGTTTACGTTCCCAAACCACCGGGACCAGGATTCAAGGACCACCATGCCGCTGCGCTTCGACCGCGACCGCGCCCTGAGCTTCACCCGCTTCACCTGGCTGCGTTTCGTCGACGACAAATGCTTCGAGACCGCGGGCGCACTGTCTTACACGACGCTGGTCTCGCTGGTGCCGCTGACCGTTGCGATCTTCGCCATCCTTTCGGCCTTCCCCGTGTTCGCGGAATGGCGCGGCTCCCTGGCCAACTACGCATTCCAGAACTTCGTGCCGGCCACCGGCATGAAGATCCAGGAGTACATGCTGGCCTTCGCCGACAAGGCCAGCCAGCTGACCGGCATCTCCATCCTGGTCATGCTGTTCAGCGCGGTCTCGATGATGATCAGCATTGAGGATCGTCTCAACCGGATCTGGCGTGTGCGCAAGCCGCGCGGCTGGACCTCGCGGCTGCTGCTTTACTGGGCGGCCCTCACCCTCGGGCCGATCCTCGTCGTCGGCGGTCTGGCCCTGTCGTCCTATATCACCGCGTTTCCGCTGCTGCACGCGGCGGCCGATCAGATCGCCTCGCAGTTCCGGCTGATCAGCCTGCTGCCCTTCGTCATCACCTTCGTGACGCTGGTGCTGATGTACACGATGGTGCCCAACCGCCGCATCTCGTGGCGGCATGCGGCCATCGGTGCGCTGCTGGGGGCGATCCTGTTCGAGTTCGCGCGCTGGGGTTTCACCCAGTTCATCCGCAACTCGCCCAACTACGAAGAGATCTACGGCGCGCTCGCCGCGATCCCGATCTTTCTGCTGTGGATCTACCTGTCGTGGATCATCGTGATCCTCGGCGCCTCCATCGCCGCGTCGATTTCCGCTTTCGAGTACGTCGTACCGACCGAAGCCTTGCCGGAAGGCGCGGAGTTCATCGGTCTGCTCGTCGTGCTGCAGCATTTCGTCGAGGCGCAGCGTCGCGGTGACAGCGTCGATCCGGCCATCATCCGCCTGCGCGAGCCGTATCTTCCGTCCAGCGCGATCGCCTGCTATTTCGAAGACCTGCAGCGCGCCGACATGATTCAGCGTGGCGAGGCCGGTGGCTGGTTGCTCAGTCGCAGCCTCGACACGACCGAACTCCTGCGCGTGTACCGTTGCACGCAGTACCGTCTGCCGTTGCGCCCGCGCGAGCAGGTCGAGCGCATGGGCATCTACCTTCCGCCCGACCTGCTGGTGTTGCTGGACAACCTAGCGGCGGCGCTCGACGCCACGCTCGGTGCGCGACTCGACCAGCTGTTCCCTCCGACACCCGCACCCGTTTCCATCGAGGATTCCCCCGCATGATCCTGCGCACACTCGCCGTCGTCGCCCTGGCACTCGCCACGCCCGCGATGGCGGCCACCGCCGCCAAACCCGAGCTCAAGGTCACCACGCTGGAGGGCAAGCCGTTCGATCTTTCCGCTCAGCACGGCAAGTGGGTGATCGTGAATTACTGGGCCACCTGGTGCGTGCCGTGTATCAAGGAGATGCCCGACATTTCCGCGTTCGTGAAGAGCCGCAAGGACGTCGTGGCGATCGGTCTCGCCTTCGAGGACACCGACGCGAAGGAGATCAAGGCCTTCGTCGACAAGCATCCGGTGGTCTACCCCATCGCTCAGCTCGACGTCACGGCACCGCCGAAGGACTTCGACCCGCCCAAGGGTTTGCCCACCACCTACCTGATCGCGCCGGACGGCCACGTCGCCCAGCGCTTCGTCGGCCCGGTGACGGGCGAGAAACTGAGCGAGGCCATCGCCAGGGGGTCATGAGATGAAAGCCGCACGCTTCATCGTGAGAGGCAAGGTGCAGGGCGTGTTCTACCGCGCTTCGGCGCGCGAGCGGGCCGTGGCGCTGAAGCTTACCGGCCATGCGCGCAATCTGCCGGATGGCAGCGTCGAGGTGGTCGCTTACGGTGATGCCGCGGCGATCGACCAGCTCGAGGTCTGGCTGCGTGACGGACCGGAACACGCGCGGGTGGACGAGATGTATCGCGAGGACATCGGGGCGCACGATGCGCCCGTGGATTTCCTCATCCGGTAGGAGCGCGCCTCAGTCCTTCGGGCCCGTGGCATTCGCCGGCCGCGCGATGAACGTCACCGGCAGCTTCTTCCCGTCGGACAAATCGAAGGTGATGGTCAGCGTATCGCCCGCCTTCACCGGATGCTTCGGCTTCTCCAGCATCACGTGATAGCCGCCCGGGTTGAACTCGACTTTGCCATTCGCGGGCAGGGGCACGCTGTCCACCATTTCCATGCGCCCCATGCCACCTTCGGTACTGCTGCGGTGGATCATGGCTTCGGCGTAGTCGGCGCTCTCCGCACCGACGATCTTCAGTGCGGTCGTCGACCGGTTCTCGAACGTCACGTACGCGCCGGCGGGCAGGCTGCCGGGGAGGACGCGGATCCATGCGGCGCTGGCATCGACGACAGGCGCGGTATCGGCGGCATGCGCCGTCGTGGCGAAAACGAGCAGAGCGGCGGCGAGCGAGCGAAGCATCATGCGTGGGGTTCCAGCGAGGTGAGCAGGGTCAGGTCGTGGACCATGTCGTCCTGTGACGCCGACGGTGTGGCAAGCAGGCGTGCCTTGCCCTGGGCATCGAAGAAGTAGATGGCCGAACTGTGACTGACATCATAAGCGCCGTCGCCCTTGTCGGGCTCACGGGTGAATGCGGAGCGATAGCGTTTGGCCAGCGCTTCCACATCGGCATCGGAGCCGACCAGGCCCACGGCGTGCTTGTCGAAGGCGTTGACGTAGTCGTGCATGATCTGCGGGGTGTCGCGCGCCGGATCCACGCTGACGAAAAGGATGCGGACCTTGTCGGCGGCAGGCCCGAGGCGGCCGAGCACGACGTGCAGCTGCGTCAGGGTCAGCGGGCAGACGTCCGGGCAGTGGGTGTAGCCGAAGTACATGAGCGTCACCTTGCCGCGGTAGTCGGCACCGGTCACCGCCTTGCCGTTGTCGTCGGTCAGCCTGAAGTCCAGGTCGGGAAGGTGGCCCGACACATCGTTCAGTCGCCACTCGGGCTGAGGCTCGTGCTGGCAGGCGCTCAGCGCAGCCAGTGAGACGAGGGCGAGCAGGGTCAGCATGACCCGGCGGGCAAGGAACGGCTTCATGCGACACTCCGCGGGATATCCTGCGCAGGATACGACACCCGTGCCGGTTCCCAGGCACGCCCTTATCCGGAACGAACCGAATGCGACAACCTGTCAGTGGTGCCCATGCTCTTCTCGTCGGCGTGGCCGGTGCTTCGGCCGTGGGACTGGGTGCTTTCGGTGCGCACGCCCTGCGTGGCGTGGTCGATGATGCCGGGCTGCAGGTCTGGCACACCGCGGTGCAGTATCACTTCTGGCATGCGCTGGCGATGTTCGTCGCGGTGGTCGGGCTGGCGCCGGGACGGGCGCGATCGGTCGCCGTCGCGCTGCTCGCGGTGGGCATCGTGCTGTTTTCGGGGAGCCTCTACGCTCTGGCACTGGGGGCGCCACGGTGGACGGGGGCGATTACGCCGTTTGGCGGGGTGGCGTTTATCGTTGCGTGGATCGCGGTCGGGCTGTCCTTGCGGCGGGCGCCGTAGGATCGCCAGCAGGGCCGGCTCCCTGCAAGAGCGTCTCCATCACCCGCCTTTGCCAGCTCCGCCGCCCATGTCACCCATGCTCGGTGCCGGCATGTCCATCAGCGACGATGCCGGGATGGCGCGCTCGATGCGGACCCTGCCCAGGACCGACATCGCCGAGAAGAAGCGCCACGGTTCGCCGTCACCCACGCCCAGTGCGATATGCGTGGCGTCGAAGCGGCGTTGCGCGGAGTCGAAACTCACCCAGCGGTTTTCAATCCACGCCTGTGCCCAGGCATGCGGGATGAAGACCCGGTTTACGCCGCCAAATCGCTCGACGTAGACGATGCCGGTGACCACGCGCGTGGGAATGCCCAGCGAGCGGGCGAGGGCGGTAAGCAACACCGCGTGTTCCGTGCAATCGCCACGCCGGGTCTGGATCGTCTCCAGCGCCGAGGCGTAACCGACGTCCAGCCCTTTCTCCGTGATGTAGTCCGAGAGGTAGGAGCGCAGGCGTCGCATGCGTTGAATATCGGTCGCCGCGTCGCCCACGATCGATCGCGCCATGCTGAGTACTTCAGGCGAGTCGGATTGCACCCAGGGATTGGGCGCCGTGTCCTCCGGAAGCGGGCCGGGCTCGCCGCTGTGCGACTGGGAAAACCCGATGTCCAGCTGGTAGAGCCCGTCGCCGATCGGGGTGACGCGTTGCTCGTCGGTCTGCACAAACGGACTGGTGTAACCGCCGCGCACGAGGATCGTATATCGGACCGGTGCGAAGCGAAGGTTGGCGGTCATGGGGCGGGGTGCGCCGATCATCGCCGCGCGCAGCAGGTCGACGTCCTGGTCGGGTGCACTGGCACAGGCCTCATCGCATGCCGTCATTTCCATGCGGAAGCCGAGCAACGGTGCGATGCCGCGACGGACGAAGCCCTGGTCGTCGACCCACAGATCGACCGACGGGTTGTTCTTGCCCGAGGCCAGGGTCTGCCGAAGGTGGTGCAGCGACTCGCGCCCCAGCGGCATGTCGACCATCTCGTCGCCGATCACCTCCATGTCGACGGTGGCGACCTGCTGCTTCACCGCATCGAAGCTGCGCATACGGTACGTCGTGCCCGGCTTGAAACCATGAGTGGCCATGGTCAGTCGCTGGCCTTCGATCAGCGCCGCCCCGGATGGCCAGATCAGCAGGTTTACCTTCGACTGGCCGCCCACGGTGTTGGATACCTGAAAGGCCCCGTCGTCGCGAACGGTGCCCTCGACGGTGTTCTCCTGCGCGGACATCTTGCTACGCGCGTAGAACGCGAGGGGAGCACCGGCGATGGTCTCGACCGAGCGAACATCGGTATGCATCGCAAGCGGCGTCTTCACGCGGGTGAGGCGGAAATCCAGGCTCTGCGAGGTAGTCACCCGGTCGCCCACGACGTCACGCTCGATGCGGACCTTGCCGACCTTGCGCCCGTCGAGCAACACGGTCATCCAGGTCTCCGTCGCCAGCGCACACGCGGGCAGGAGACACAGCAGTACGGCGAGAACGACTGGATACCGTCTCATGTGCGTACGTCCGGATGGGCGGGGACGGCTCCATCACAGCACTTTTGCCGTCACAGTCAAGCCCCCCGTGGGCGGGGGGCATGCCCGGATCAGCGACGGCCGCCCGTCTGGCCGACAGGGCCCACCGGGTTGAACGATGGGGTCGCGGGCTGCTGCGACGGCGCCGGACCCTGCATGAAATCGGGCATCGATCCGGAGATCTTGACGTCGGCGACCTGCATGCGTCCCAGCGATGCCATCGACGCGAAGAAGCGCCAGGGATCGCCGCTGCCGACGCCGAGAGCGATATGGGTGGCGTCGAAGCGCGACTGCGCGGAATCGAAGCTTTCCCAGCGCCCGTTGATCCACGCCTGCACCCAGGTGTGCGGGACGAAAACCCGCGATGCGCCCGCGAATCGCTGTGCATAGACGAGGCCGGTGACGATGCGCGTCGGAATGCCTTGCGATCGCGCCATGGCCGCCAGCAGCACGGCGTGTTCCGTGCAGTCGCCACGGCGCGTCTGGATAGTTTCCAGCGCGGAGGCATAGCCGACTTCCAGACCGGTCTGGTCGATATAACTGGTCAGGAAACTGCGCAGGCGGCGCATCCGGTTCAGATCGCTGGATGCGTTGCCGACGGCCTCCTTCGCCAGCGCGATCACCTCGGGTGCGTCCGACTGCACCCAGGGGTTGGACGCCGTGTCTTCAGGCGTCGGGCCGGGTTCGTCGTCATGCCTCTGCGGATGGCCGACGGTGATCTCGTAATCGCCGTTCGACAGCTTTTTCACCTGCTGCTCGTCCGTGTTGACGAACGGTGCCGGCAGATCGTCGCGCAGGTGAAAGCGATACGTCATCGCCTGACCCTGCGACCCGTTCGGAATGATCCGTGGCGACTGCAGCATGGCCGAGCGAAGCACGTCGATGTCCTGGTCGGGCGCCGTCGCGCAGGCTTCGTCGCACGCGGCGACTTCCATACGAAAACCGAGCAGTGGCGAGATGCCGCGACGCACTTCACCGCGGTCGTTCACCCACATGTCCAGCGACTGTGCGCCACTGCCGCCGGCCAGCCGCTGGCGCAGATGATGGAGACGTTCCGTGCCGCCCGGCAGGTCGATCATCTCGTCGCCGATCACCTCGACGTCCAGCGTCGCGACCTCCTGCTTCATGGCGTCGAAGGTCTTCAGCGGGTAGTGGCTGCCCGCCTTGAAGCCGCCGGCGACGATGGCTAGCCGCTGTCCTTCACTGAGCACCGCGCCTGGCGTCCACGCCAGCAGGCTGACGTGCGCATCGTCGCCGACGCGCGTGGTCACCTGAAACGTTCCGTCGGGGCGCGGCTGGCCGTCGACGGCGTTCTCCTGCGATGAGCCGGTCTTGCTGGCGTGGAACGCCAGGGGCTTGCCGTCGAGGCTCTCCGTCGCGACCGCTTCGTTATGGGTGACCAGTGGCGTGCTGCCACGCGTGACGCGCAGATCGATGGCCTGGCGGGTGGTCACGGTGTCGCCGGTGACCGAGCGTTCCGTGACCAGCTTGCCGACCTTGCGCCCGTCGAGCATCACGCTCATCCAGGTCTTCGAATCTTGTGCATGGGCGGTGGCGAGGCTCGACAGGAGCGCGAGCGCGACGATCTGACGACGCATGGGCATACATCCACGTTGTAAGGCCAGATCGCATGAAAGCACGATTAGCTGTCGTGTCAATGATGCAAACCTTCATGTAAGGCCCGCTGGCACCCCCGTGGCGCGACACCTAGAATGTGCGATCACGCTTTCCTGGACCTCCCTCGCATGAATACCTTCGGCACGCCGCACTCCCATACCGCCCTCAAGGTGCTCCTGCTGGGCTCCGGCGAACTGGGCAAGGAAGTCGCCATCGAGTTGCAGCGCTTCGCTGTCGAGGTGATCGCCGTGGACCGCTACGCCAATGCGCCGGCGATGCAGGTGGCCCACCGCAGCCACGTCATCGACATGCTGGACGGCAAGGCCCTTCGCGCGCTGATCGAGGAAGAGAAGCCGCATCTGGTGGTGCCCGAGATCGAGGCGATCCACACGCCCACGCTGATCGAGATGGAGAAGGAAGGTCTCAGGGTCATCCCCACCGCGAAGGCGGCCTGGCTGACCATGGATCGCGAGGGCATCCGTCGCCTCGCCGCCGAGGAGCTCGGCCTGCCGACCTCGCCTTACCGCTTCTGCGACACCTACGAGGAGTTCGTCGACGCGGTGAACGTCCTCGGTACGCCGTGCGTCACCAAGCCGGTGATGAGCTCGTCGGGCAAGGGCCAGAGCGTACTGCGCACGCCCGCCGATGCGCAGGCGGCATGGGAATATGCGCAGGCCGGCGGTCGTGCCGGTCGGGGCCGGGTCATCGTCGAGGGCTTCATCGACTTCGATTACGAGATCACCCTGCTGACGGTGCGCCACCGGGACGGCGTGTCGTTCTGCGCGCCCATCGGCCATCGCCAGGAAGACGGCGACTATCGCGAGTCGTGGCAGCCGCAGCCGATGAGCGATACCGCGCGAGCGTCCGCCGAACGCCAGGCCGACGCGATCACGGCCGCGCTCGGTGGCTGGGGGGTGTTCGGGGTGGAGTTCTTCGTCCGTGGCGACGAAGTGATCTTCTCCGAAGTCAGCCCGCGGCCGCACGATACCGGCCTGGTCACCCTGATCTCGCAGGATCTGTCCGAGTTCGCCCTCCATGCCCGCGCCATCCTTGGTCTGCCTGTGCCGGAGATTCACGCTTTTTCGCCCGCCGCCTCCTGCGCGGTGCTGGTGGAAGGGGAGGGGCACTCGCCCACCTACCACGGCGTGGCGGAAGCCCTGGCCGAGACCGGCACCATGCTGCGTATCTTCGGAAAACCCGAAGTGCGCGGCCGTCGCCGCATGGCCGTGACGCTGGCGCGCGCCGCGACGGTCGACGAGGCCCTCGAGAAGGCCAAGCGCGCGGCCAGCCGGATCCGCGTCGAAATCTGACGTGCGCGGCCTACAACGGCCGTTCACGCCTGAATGTTAAGCTGCTCCGCTCCTAGGGAAGACCCACGCCCATGAGCGGACGCAAAGACAACCACGATCACGACCATCGCGGTCGCACCGAGCCGACGCTCGGCCGGCTGGATGACCTCGACCGTCCGGCCGCGCCGGTGGACGACGGCCTGCCTCACATCGTCGTCGACGAGCCGCGTCGGCGTACGGGTGGACCTACGCCACCGCCGCCACGGCGCGAGCGCAAACGCGGCTGGCTCATTCCGGTGCTGGTTCTCGTGCTCATCGGTGGCGTCACCGGCCTGTGGTTGCAGCAGGACCGGCTGCGCAATCTGATGCCGGCGACGGAGCTCAACGATCTCCTCGGTCAGGCCAACCAGGCCCTCGCGGCCGGCAAGCTCGATGGCACGGCGGGTGACAGCGCCCGCGAACTGTTCGAAAAGGCGCGTGACCAGCAGCCCGACAGCGACCAGGCGCGCGACGGCCTGCGCCGCGTCGGCATGGCGGAAGTGGCTCGCGCCGACGCCGCCCTCAGCGCGGGCAACCTTGACGAAGCCGAAGCCGCGCTCAACGTCGCCCGCGAACTGCTCGGGGGTGGCAGCGACGTCGAACGCCTCACCCAGCAGCTGTCGCAGGCGCGTAATCCGCAGGGCCACACCGAATCACTGATCGACCGTGCGCAGGCGGCGTTCGCCGCCGGCAAGTTCGACGGTGACGACGGTGCGGGGGCGCTTTACCGCCGGGTGCTCGACGCCGACCGCAACAACACGGTGGCGGCACGCGGTCTCGATCGTGTGGGCGACGCGCTGGCGGCGCAGGCAAGGCAGGCGATTTCCGACAACGATCGCCCCAGGGCCAATGTGCTGGTCGATCGTATCGCCATCCTCGTGCCCGGCTACAGCGACCTTCCGTCGCTGCGTGCCTCGCTGGCGGAAACACGCAAGCAAGACGACCAGGCGATCGCCACGCTCATCCAGCAGGGCAACGATGCGATGCGCGCGGGGCGCTTCACCGGTGACGGCGACGACACCGCGCTGGCGCGCTTCAACGCCGCGCTCGCCGCGGACCCCGACAACGCGGGCGCGAAGGCCGGACTCGGCCAGGTGGCGCAGGCGCTGATCGTGCAAGCCAATGCCGCCCTCGACAGCAATGACGACGCCCAGGCGGCGAGGCTGCTCGATCAGGCGACGAAGCTCGCCCCGAAATCCGCCGAACTCGCCGCCGCACGCGCACGACTGGGTGGTGGCGACGGGCATGCGGCCGCTGGTGTCCCGCCCGTGGCGGGCGCGCAGGCAGGTGACGACAACGCACCGGAAGCCTCGCTCGCGGTCAGTCCGGAGCAGAAAGCCAAGGTCGCCGATCTGGTTCGTCGTGCACAGGCCGCGGCGTCGCGCGGCGACATCATGGATCCCCCGGGCGACAGTGCCTACGACCTCTACCGAAACGCCCTGGCGATCGACGGCAACGACCCGACCGCTCGCGCGGGCCTGCAGGGCTTGCCCGCACAGGTCGAGAAGCAGATGCAGCAGGCCGTCGCCGCTGGCAACGTAAAGCGCGCCGAAGATCTGTACGGCACCCTGTCGGACCTGGCGCCGGGCGATGCTTCCCAGGGCGAGATGCGTCATCGCCTCGGCAGCGCCCTCATCGATAACGCGCTGCAGCGCGCGTCCAGCGGCGATCGCCAGGGCGCCTTCCAGTCGCTCGACCACGCACGACGCTACGTGCCGGACGATCCGCGGCTGCAAAGCGCCTATGAGCGCATCGCGACAGGGCGCTGAGCACGATGACGGTATTGGTGATGGGCGCGTCCGGCCAGATCGGGCACTTTCTACTTCCGCGACTCGAGGCGGAGGGATATGCGTGGATGGCGGTCAGCCGGCGCCCGCCGGGCAACGACTCTCGCTGGCGGTCGGGTCATCTTCCGGACGGCATGCCGGAGCTGCCGCCGCTGCAGGCCGTCGTCTCGCTGGGGCCCATCGATCTGCTGGCAAAGTGGCTTGCCGAGATGCGGTTGCCGGGCATTCCCCACATCGTCGCCACGTCGTCGATGAGCGCCGAAACCAAGCGCGAATCGCAGGTGCCCGAAGAGCGGGAAGTGTCGCGCCGCCTGCGGGACGCGGAAACGATGCTGATCGCGACCTGCGCATCGCGCGGTATGCCATGGACCGTCTTCCGGCCGACGCTTATTTACGGGGCCGGCATGGACAAGAGCCTGACGCCTATCGTGGCGTCCGCCCGCCGGCGCCATATCTTCCCGCTGCCGGCAGGTCGGGGGCAGCGCCAGCCGGTGCACGCGGACGATATCGCCGCGGCCGTCGTCGCCGCTCTGCGGACACCGGCGGCGCGCGGCCGCACCCTCTCCATGGGCGGCGGTGAACGGCTCACGGCCGCGGACATGTTCCGGCGGACGCAGCGGAGCGCCGGCGGGTTCGTGCTGCCGCTCCCGGTCCCTCGCCTGGTGCTCGAACTTGCCGCGTCCGTGTCGCCGCTCATGCGCGGACCGGTGAACAGGCTCGATACCGACCTGATTGCCGACAATACGGACCTGGAGGCCATCCTCGGTGTGCATCCGCGGCCTTTCCGGCCGCAGCCCGGAACCTGGCAGCCGGTCCGCTGATCCGCATCGCCCTCACTTTGCCCGCATCCGTTCAGATGGGCGCCGGTGAACTGCCCCTATCATCGGTCTCCGACCTCTCTCGCAGGACTTCCCCGCGTTGGCTTTCCTGAATCGTCTTGGCTCCCTCCTGCGCACGGCCTGGCCGTGGCTGCGTATTCCCTTCTGGCTGGTGATGGGACTGCTGTTCGGCTTCCTGCTGCCCTACACGCTGATTCTCAATGCGCGCCTGCAGGAGCGCTTCAACGACCTCGTGTTCGCGGTCCCCACCCGCGTCTATGCGCGGCCGCTGCCACTGGAACCGGGCAAGGCACTGACGCCGGCGGCCCTCGAGCTGGAACTGACCTTTGCCGGCTACACCACCGAAGGAGCCGGCAAGGTCCAGGGCAGCTACTCGAAGAACGGCTCGCGCTTCATCATCGCTTCGCATGGCTACTTCGGTCCGGATGGCGGCGAGCTGCCGCACCGCATCCGTGTCGTCCTGGCCAATGGTCAGGTCGCCTCGGTGGTGGACGACACCAATGACAAGCCGATCAAGTCGATCCATCTGGATCCCGCACGTATCGCGACGTTGTATGGCGCGCAGCAGGAAGAGCGTCGCATCGTGCGTCTGGAGAACGTGCCGCCGCTGCTCGTGCAGGGCCTGCAGGCGGTCGAGGACCGCGACTTCAAGAATCACATCGGTCTGGATTTCTCGGCCATCGCGCGCGCGTCCGTCGCCAACATCCGCGCCGGTCACACCGTGCAGGGCGGCTCGACGCTGACCCAGCAGCTGGTGCGCAACCTGTTCCTCGACCGCGACCAGAACATGCTGCGCAAGGTCAACGAGGCCATTCTCTCGTTGCTGATGGAGGCGCATTATCCGAAGGGTCGTATCCTCGAGGCCTACGTCAACGAGGTCTTCCTGGGCCAGCAGGGTAATCAGGCGGTGCACGGTTTCGCCGCCGGCGGCGAGTTCTTCTTCGGCCGCCGTCTTGAAGACCTGCGTCCTCAGGAGATCGCCCTGCTGATCGGCCTGGTCAAGGGCCCCAGCTATTACGATCCGCGTCGTTATCCGGACCGTGCCCTGTCGCGTCGCAACCTCGTCCTGCAGCAGTTCCACGACACCGGCCTGCTCGACGACGCGCAGACCAGGGCGGCGCAGGCCGCGCCGCTGGGCATCGCGCCCAACGCACAGCTGCCGCACAACCGCTTCCCGGCCTTCATGCAACTGGTGCGGTCGCAGATCACGGCGGACTTCGACGAAGCCGCGCTGCGCGACGGCAGCCTGAGCATCTTCACCACGCTGGATCCGACGGCGCAGCTCTATACCGAGCAGGCCATCGTCACGACCATGAAGAGCCTCGGCAAGCGGGGCGCCGCCGCGCAAGCCGCCGCTGTGGTGACCGATACCACCAACGGCAGCGTGCTGGCCGTGGTCGGTTCGCGCGATCCGGGTGAGCAGGGTTTCAACCGTGCGCTCGATGCCCGTCGCTCGATCGGTTCGCTGGTCAAGCCGCTGGTGTATCTCGTCGCGCTGGCGCAGCCGTCCAAATGGTCGCTGGCGTCGATCGTCGACGACTCGCCGATCAACATGCGTCAGCCCGACGGTACCCCATGGACGCCGCAGAACGATGACCGCGAGGTCCACGGCCAGGTACCGATGCTGGACGCGCTGGTCCATTCGTGGAACCTGGCGACGGTCAACCTCGGCATGCAGGTCGGCGTCGGCCGGGTGAAGGGCTTTCTCGAGTCGTTCGGGCTCGAGGGCGTCAATCCCAGTCCGTCGCTCCTGCTCGGCGCCATCGACATCTCGCCGCTGCAGGTGGCGCAGCTGTACGAGTACATCGCCGCCGACGGGCACGCCTTGCCGCTGGTGGCCGTGCGCGGCGTCATGGACAGCAAGGGCCAGGCGATCAAGCGCTACGAAGTGAAGGAGGGCGAAGGCGAGTACCAGACCGCCGCGCGCCTCACGACATGGGCCATGCAGCAGGTGGTCAACGGCGGCACGGCTGCGGCCATCGGCAATTCGAACCTCGCCTATCTGCACGCGGCGGGCAAGACCGGCACCAGCGACAGCCAGCGCGATGCCTGGTTCGCCGGCTTTACGGGCGACCGTCTCGCGGTGATCTGGATGGGCCGTGACGACAACAAGCCCACCGGCCTCTACGGCGCTACCGGCAGCATGAAGGTCTGGCAGGAGCTGTTCCGCAAGCTGCCGACGCGTCCGCTGTCAGCGGCGCCGGGCGAGGGCCTGGAAATGGCCTATGTGAATCCGCAGACGGGTAAGCGCACGGACCCGTCGTGCGAAGGCGCGCGTCAGTTCCCGTTCGTGTCCGGTTACGTGCCGGAAGCGGAAGAGGGCTGTTTCTGGCAGCGATTCAAGGGTATGTTCGGCGGCGGTGACGGAGCTGCCCAGCCCGCGCCGCCCGTTCCCAGTAATCCTACGGATTGACCCATGCATCGCTTTCGCTTCTGCGCCATTGCCGCCGTCACCCTCGTCGCCGCCTGCAGCCAGCCGGCGCCGCCGCAAGCCACCCGCCCCAGCAAGCCGTCTTACGACATCGTGGCGCAGATCCGCGCCGCGGGTGAGCGTGAAAAGTCGGCGATCGAAGTCGCGCCGCTGCGCGATCCGGGCGTCCAGGGCCTGCAGCAGGCCGCCTCGGCCGACGAGCGCGCGGGCAACTATCCCGATGCCGACGCCAAGCTCGCGCAGGCGCTGAAGCGCGCACCGGACGCGCCCGAGCTGATCCAGGACCGCGCGGAAATCGCCGTGCGCATGCAGGATTTCCCGCGTGCGGAGCAGCTGGCCAAACAGTCGTTCGAGATGGGTCCGAAGTCCGGCAGCCTCTGCGCACGCAACTGGCAGACGGTGGTCGAGATGCGTCTGCAGGCGAACGATCAGGCCGGCGCCGCGTCGGCGAAGACCGAGCTCAACAAATGCCACATCGCGGGACCGAACCGGTTCTGAGATAAGACCCCGTAGGAGCGCGCCCTGCGCGCGATATCCTCTGGCGCGAACAGGTTCGTGGTCAGAAGCATCGCGCGCGGGGCGCGCTCCTACAGGGGTAGAGGGGGCCTCAGCTTCCCCGGATCGCCCGGCCGTGGGAGTGCACGGTATCGACGAGAACCTTTACGTTCTCCGGATTCACTTCCGGGGTGATGCCGTGGCCGAGGTTGAACACGTGGCCTGGATGGTTGCCGAACGAATCCAGCACCGCGCGGGCCTCACGCGCCACGATCTCCGGTGACGCGCGCAGGACGGCGGGGTCGAGGTTGCCCTGCAGGGCGACCCGGTCGCCCACACGACGGCGCGCCTCGCCGATGTCGATGGTCCAGTCCACACCCAGGCCATCGCAGCCGGTATCGGCCAGCGCTTCGAGCTGACCGTGCGCGCCTTTCGAAAACAGGATGACCGGCAGGTCGCGGCTGACCGGGTCGGCCTTCAGTGCGTCCACGACCCGGGCCATGTAGCGCAGCGAGAACTCGCGGAACGGCGCGGGACCGAGCAGCCCGCCCCAGGTATCGAAAATCATGAGGGCTTGCGCCCCGGCGTGGGCCTGAGCGACCAGGTAGGCCGCGACCGAACGCGCGATGGTGTCGAGCAAGCGGTGGGCCAGCGCGGGATCGTTCCAGGCCAGCGCCTTGACCTGCGCGAAGTCCTTCGAGCCCTGACCCTCGACCATGTAGCAGGCGAGCGTCCACGGACTGCCGGAGAAGCCGATCAGCGGCACCCGTCCGTCGAGCTCCTTGCGGATGAGGCGCACCGCGTCCATGACGTAGCGCAGCTCGCCATCCATATCGGGCACGACCAGCTTGTCGATCGCGGCGGCGTCGCGGACGGGGCGCGCGAAGCGCGGACCCTCGCCCGCTTCGAAGGACAGGCCGAGACCCATCGCATCGGGAATGGTCAGGATGTCCGAAAACAGGATCGCGGCATCCAGCTCGAAACGCTCGAGCGGCTGCAACGTGACTTCGCAGGCGAATTCAGGATTCGTCGCCAGGCCCATGAAGCTGCCAGCCCGCGCGCGGGTGGCGCGGTATTCCGGCAGGTAACGGCCGGCCTGGCGCATGACCCAGATGGGGGTGGTGTCGACGGGTTCGCGACGAAGCGCGCGGAGAAAACGGTCGTTACGCAGGACGTCAGCGGCCATGCGCCGACTCCTGACCTTGGCTGAACATCACTTTGAAGCCTTTCTTCAGTTGCGCGTCTCGCGCTTTTTCGAATGCCGCCAGCGCGCTGTCGCGTTCGATGTGTACCTCGCGCTTGAGCGAGGCCTTGCCGCCTTGCACGCCGCTTTCGCGGTACAGGGTCCAGCCGCCGAACAGGTCCTGTTCGAGCGTGATCTGAACGTAGCGGGGTGCTTCGGTCCCCGCTTCGGGCATGGTTTGCATGTAGATCCGCATCGAGCGATCCGGGCTGGCGCAGGGCCGATCATTGTAGGCGCTCCCCCGGAAGGGCGCACCCTGTGCGTCAAATGAGCACGCCGAGGACGTCGTCCTCGGCCACCCCGGCGACGATCTCCGCCCGGCCGATACCTCGCCAGAGGATCAGTCGCAGCGTTCCGGCCGTGTTCTTCTTGTCCAGCCGCATCAGTTCCAGAAGCCGGCTGGCGGCATGCTTGCCCGAGGGTTGCGTGGGCAGGTCCAGTCGCCGCAGCAGGGTGACCAGACGCTGCGTATCCGTCGCCGGGGCCATGCCCAGCCGTTCGGAGAGTTTCGCCGCCAGCACCATGCCGATGGCGACGCCTTCGCCGTGCAGGATCTCGCTGTAATTGCCCGCGGTTTCCAGCGCGTGCCCGAAGGTGTGGCCGAGATTGAGCAACGCGCGCTCGCCTTGCTCGGTTTCGTCCCGCGCCACCACACCCGCCTTGTAGCGGCACTTGCGGGCGATCGCCTCGATAAGGGGGCCGGTTTCGCGCCCGCTCAGCGCATCGGCGTGATCTTCCAGCCAGGCAAAGAAGTCCGGATCGCCGATGGCCGCGCCTTTGACGATCTCGGCCAGCCCTGCGCGAAACTCGCGCTGCGGTAACGTATCGAGCACATAGGTATCGGCCACCACGGCGCGCGGCTGGTGGAAGGCCCCGGCCAGGTTCTTGCCCGCGGGCAGGTTCACGCCCGTCTTGCCACCAACCGACGAGTCGACCATCGCCAGCAGGGTGGTCGGGATCTGCACGAAGTCGATGCCGCGCATCCAGCAGGCGGCGGCGAAACCGGCAAGATCGCCGACGACGCCGCCACCCAGCGCGATCACGCAGGCGTCGCGTGTGGCGCCGAGTTCACCGAGCGCTTCGAGCACCTTGCCGACGTTGGCGAAGGTCTTGTGCGTCTCGCCGTCCTCGAGCAGGTACGACGACCAGCGCAGACCATCCAGCCCCTGGGCCAGCGCATCGAGATAGAGCGGCGCGACGGTCGTATTGCTGACCACCAGCACGTGGCGGCCGCGGATCGCCGTGCGCCAGCGTGCGTTGTCGGCCAGCAGGCCGGGACCGATCCAGACGGGGTAGCTGCGACCGGCAAGGTCGACGTCGACGGTTGCGATGTCCATCAGGGGCGTTTCCAGTGACGGTCGAGGAGGGCGACGGCGCGGGGCACCGCGGCGTCCACGTGTTCGTGGCGACCGTGGAAGATCAGGTCGGCGATCTCTTCGTAGAGGTGGTTGCGATGTTCGGCCAGCGCTTCGAGTTTGCCCCGCCGGTCGGTGCCCGCGATCATCGGCCGTGCCCGGTCGTGCCGCAGACGGTCGAACTGTTCGTCGACGTTGACTGACAACAGCAGCACGGTGCCGCGCTCCGCCAGCGTCACGCGATTGCCTTCGTCGAGCACGGCGCCCGCGCCCGTCGCGAGCACGATGCCGTCGGCGCGACTAAACTCGTCCAGATGCGCGGATTCCAGCGCGCGAAACGCCGCCTCACCTTCGCTCTCGAAGAGGCTGGCAATCGTCACGCCGAGGCGGGCTTCGATCTCCACGTCGAGATCGACGAACGGCAGGCCATAATGCGCCGCGAGGCGTTGTCCGATCGTGGTCTTGCCGGCGCCCGTGGGGCCGACCAGAAACAGGTTGGGCGAGGGATTCATCGCATCCATGCTAGCAACAAGCCATCCCCAGAGGTACGAAACCGTGCTCGTCGCGGGCGCGGGTGACGTCGGCACGCGCGTCGCCCGGCGTCTCGTCGAGGCGGGGCATCGCGTCTTCGCCCTGCGCCGGAGCGAACGGCGGGACGGCGACGGCATCCGCTGGCTGCGTGGCGATCTCACGCGCCCCGACACCCTGAAGGCCCTTCCTCACGCTGATGCCGTGGTCTACGCGCCCACGCCCGGCGCGCGCGACGAAGAGGCTTACCGCGCCATCTTCCCCGACGGTCTGCGTCATCTGGTCGATGCGTTGCCTGCGCCGCCGCGTCGAACCGTATTCGTCTCGTCGACGGCTGTTTACGGTGAGCATGGCGGCGACTGGGTCGATGAAACGACCGTGCCCGCGCCGATGGGATTCAACGGGCGCGTGTTGCTCGAAGGGGAGCGGTGGCTCGCGTCGCGCGATATCGGTGGTGTCAGCGTGCGTCTGGCGGGCTTATACGGACCGGGGAGGACGCAGTTGCTCGACCGGCTACGTGAGGGGAAGGTCGTGGTGCCGAGAGGGCGCGGGATCTACGCCAACCGGATTCATGTCGACGATGCCGCGGCCGCGCTGGCGCTGGTGCTTTCGCTGGAGCAGCCCGCGCCGGTGTACGTGGGGGTGGACGACACACCCCTGCCGATCGACGTGTTGTATGACCATCTGGCGGGATTGCTCGGCGTGGCGTTGCCGGGCGAGGGGCCGGGGCCGGCGGGCGTGGGGAACAAGCGCTTGTCGAATGCGTTGTTGCGGGATGCGGGGTTCCGGTGTCGCTGGAGGGATGCGCGGGATGGATATGCGGCGTTGATCTGAGAGGCGTATCGCCGACGGCGCTGGCTCCCGCGGGCGCGCTCCCGCGGGTCGGGTGGGCGCGACGAAACGTCCGGGGACACCTCGACCGGGCGTGCTAGCATCCGGACACTATGCTGACTTCCGACATTCTCGATACCTTCCGCGGCCTGCTCGACGAGGCGAAAGCCAGCGGCGACCGCGAGCCGACGGCGATGAATCTCGCCACGTCCGACGCCAGTGGCCGGGTGCACTCGCGCATCGTGCTGCTCAAGGGCATCGATGAGCACGGCCTGCGTTTTCACACCAACCGCGAAAGCGCGAAGGGCCGGGAGATCGCCGAGCATCCGCAGGTCGCGCTGTGCTTTCACTGGAAACAGATCCGCGAGGGTGTGCAGGTGCGTTTCGAAGGCTGCGTGCAACGGCTCGACGACGCGGAATCGGACGCTTATTTTGCCAGCCGTCCGCGTGGCAGCCAGATCGGTGCATGGGCGTCGAAGCAGAGCCAGACGCTTCCGGACCGCCAGACCTTCGAGGAGCGCGTCGCGCATTTCGAGCAGGAGTTTGCCGGGCGTGACGTTCCGCGCCCGCCGCACTGGGGTGGCTACCTGATGAAGCCCGACCGCGTGGAATTCTGGTACGGCGCCACCTTCCGTCTGCACGAGCGCATCGTGCACGACCAAGACGATTCGCGGTGGTCCACGCGCATGTTGTACCCCTGAGTTACAGCAGCAAACCCAGGTCTTCGGCGCGACGCACGAGTTCCACCGTGCTGTGTACGCCGAGGATCTGCATGATCATGTATTTGTGCGCCTCGACCGTTCGTGCCGACAGGCCCAGCTGTTCGGCGATCTGCCGCGAGCGCAGGCCGGTTCCGACCAGACGCAGCACCTCGCGCTGTTTGGGCGTGAGCTCGCGCAACTCGTTCGGTGGCCGGCTGGTGGAATGCACACCGAGCGACGGCGTGACATACGTGCTTCCCGCGAGCACTTCGCGCAGTGCCAGCAGCAGTTCTTCGCCCGCGGCCATCTTCAGCACATAGCCGTTGGCGCCGGCCTTCATCGCCATCGCGGCGAGCGCCGGTTCGGCATGCATGGTGAGGAAGACGAACGGCGTATTGTCGCCGCGTGCGCGCAGCGCCTTGAGCACTTCTAGCCCGTTGCCGCGTGGCATGTTCACGTCGGACAGCACGAGGTCGGGCGCCTCGCGGGCGATCGCTTCCATCAGCGTGCCACCGTCCTCGACCAGGGCGACCAGGTCGTAGGTGTCCTCCAGCAGGCGCTCGATACCCTGGGCGACCATGCGATGGTCGTCCGCGAAGACGATGCGCGGTGGTCCATCGTGATTCAAGGGTGATGCAACGGTATGCGTATGCATAGTTCGACTCCTTTACCTGGTGCACTGCGGAGGTCGAAGCTGCCACCCAGCAGCTTCGCCCTTTCACTCATGCTGATGAGACCGATGCCGGAGCGGTGAAACCGAAGTTCGTCCGGGTCGAATCCCTGGCCGTCGTCCGCGATCCTCAATACCGCCTGTCTGTCCGAAACTGCCACCGCGATGTCGACGCGGGAGGCCTCGGCATGACGCAGCGCGTTTCGTAAGGCTTCCTGGGCGACCCGATAGAAACACAGAGCGACCTCGCCGGGTAACGCGGCAACCTCAGGCGGTACCGACAAGCTTACATCGGGTTCGCTGGCGTGCCGCGGCGAGGCGCACAACGCCTGCAGCGCTTCGCGCAGTCCGGCATGGCTCAGCCAGCCCGGATGAAGCTGGTGCGACATCAGCCGGAGGTCCTCCGACAGCTCGATGACCTGGTTCTGCAGGGTGTCCACGTCGGTCGAGGCGGGTGGTGGAAGGCGGCGCCGCAAGGCGCTAAGGCCGATGGATGTCGCAGCAAGTCGTTGATTGATATCGTCATGAATGTCGCGCGCCAGGCGCGCGCGCTCCTGCTCCTGGGTGGCGATCAGGTGGCCGGCCAGCTCGCGCATGTCGATCCGCGCGAGGTCCAGGGCACGCTGGCTGGCGTGGCGTTGTTCCACGATGGCGCTGACGACCAGGGCGCAGAACGTGGCGCCGAGCGTCCACAGCTGCACGCCGAGGGTCGTGCTCTGCAGGCTGTCCGAGACGAAGGGGCCGTGCCGGTCGACGCTCAGATGGGCGGCCATCACGACGATGACGAACATCGCCGCCGCGCTGCCGGCCATCTGGGCACGCAGGCAGGCGGCCGTGAGGATCGGTGCCGGGGCAAGGCACAAGAGCGGCAGCAGACCGGGCCGGTCGCCGAACGCGTACCAGACCGCGCCAAGCAGGGCGATGGACGCGGCCATTCCCAGCAGGAAGACCACTGACAGCGGGCCCGAGTGACGGACGGCGGCGTCGGAACTGCGCACGCTGATCCAGGCCGGCACGTACAACACGTAGCCCAGCGAATGGGCCAGCGCGACGTTGAGCCAGTCGCTGAGGATGACGCCGGGGAAGACGGTGTACGGGGCGACCAGTCCGATCAGCGTCGCCGACCCGGCCGGCAGGGCGACGATGGCGATCGCGCCGAAGGCCGTCAGCTTGCCGAAGTCCTGCAGCAGCGGCGCGTCGCCCCGCACCTGCAGCAGCAGCCACGCCGCGGGAGGGACGAGGGCCATGGCCGCGACCAGGACCATGCAGGTATCGAGCACGGGCAGGCGGAACAGGCCGACGCAGGCGCCGATCAGACCGGCCAGCGCGGATGCCGTCAGCCACGGCCAGCGACACGGCGGCGAGACGAGCAGGGCGCCGAGCAGCACGGCGCCCGGGAACCAGACGATGTGTGTGCCGCCCTGCTGACTCCACAGCGCGGCCGACAGCAGCTGCGCGGCCGCTGTGCCGACGAGGACGCCGCCGCACCACTGGGCGGTGCTGCCCGTCGCGCGTTTCATGCGCTGCGGCACAGGCCCTCCCGACACGTCCGCAGGGCCGGACCCGGCGCGCCGCGGTCATACCAGTCTGGCGTGCGCGTGTCAGACATGCCGGGCGCTCCAGCCGTGAATGATCCGGCGCAGCTCGGCCAGGCCGTCGGTCAGTGCCGCCGGACCCGGCTGCAGGATCAGCGGCGATTTCACCTCGTGGAGTTCGCCGTCGCGGATTGCCGGGACGTCCTCCCACCCCGCGCGTGCGGCGACGTGCTCGGGGCGGAAGCGCTTGCCGCACCACGAGCCGATGATGATCTCGGGCGCCGTCGAGACGATCTCCTGCGCGTCGCCGATGATCCGGTCCTTCGCCAGCGGCTGGGTGGCGCGATGCGGAAGCACGTCGTCCCCACCGGCCAGCGTCACCAGTTCGGAGACCCAGCGAATGCCCGAAATGTAAGGCTCGTCCCACTCCTCGAAATACACCCGTGGCCGTCGTGGCAGACGCGCGGAGGCTTCCCGCGTGGCGTCGAGGCCGCGCTCGAGCTCATCGGCGAGCGCGTTCGCGCGGGTGGCCGCACCGACGAGCGCGCCGAGGCGGCGGATGTAATCGAGGATGCCTTCCACGCTGCGGTGGTTGGAAATCCAGACCTCGACGCCGTCCTTGATCAGCGCCTGGGCGATGTCCGCCTGAATATCGGAAAAGCCGATGGCGAGGTCGGGTTTCAGCGCCAGGATCCGGTCGACCTTCGCGCTGGTGAAGGCGCTGACCTTCGGTTTGTCGCGGCGCGCTTCCGGCGGGCGCACGGTAAAACCGCTGATCCCGACAATACGGTCCTGCTCACCGAGACGGTAAAGCGTTTCGGTGGGTTCCTCGGTGAGGCAGACGATGCGGCGCGGGCCCATGGCGGTTCCGGTGCGGGACAGACCCCGATTGTCGTCGCTCGTGGAGCCGGGAGCCAACGCGGGGCTTTTCACAGATCGGCAGCCTGCGTCAAAGCTTTACCCGGTCGCCCTGGCCGATAACGACATAACGGACACCGGTGGTGTCGCCTTCGGACAGCTCGCGGGCGATCAGGGCGCGCGGGTCGCGCCCCGGTTCCAGGCTGGGCTTGATGTGGTCGATGATGACGGGAAGCCCGTGCAGGGCAAGGGGGTCACCCGCCTGCGTGGCCAGGGCCGCCAGCTCACGGTGAAGCCATGCGGGCGTCATGTGTCCGAACAGCTGTGCGTCGGGTACATCGCCGGGCGACGATACCTCGATCTGCAGGCCCTTCAGCCGATGGGCGCGCACCAGTGGCGCCAGCACCTGCCAGATGTCGGCAAGCCGATGCTGCCCTTTCGAAAGCGCGTCCGGGCCGGTATCGCCGAAATACGCGTAATACGCGTCCCCGTGGCGCAGCAGGATCATCGACGACACGGCGCTGTCGTGCCACAGCGGATAGATGGCCGCCTGCATCGAGGTACCGGCGACCTCGAACCAGCGACCGGGCGGTTCGGCGGTGAGCGTATACCGGCCGATGGCGGGCGCCTTGCCGGTGTTGGCCAGGTTGGGCCAGGCGTCCCAGTTGAAGTAATCGGCGCTGAGGCGTTCGGTGGTCGAGGCGAGCCCGTACAGCGGCTTGCTGCCGCGATCGTCGGGCGATGCGATGACGAGGCCGGCGATATGGTCCAGATGCGCGTGGCTGATGAAATAGCCCGCGATGCCGTTGCGCAACACGTTCCCGGCCGCCGCGAGATCGCTGCCATGGGCCTCCGGCAGCGCGCCGTGCGCCAGGGCGACCTGGATACCCGAGACCAGCGTTCCGGCGTCGAGGCCGAGGTACCTGTCGTCACCGGTGGCCTTGAGCAGGTACGCCGAGAGGTTGTCGGTGCGGATGCCGCCTTCGACGCCGAGCGCGACCAGCTCGAACGAGGGCGCGACGTCGGTGGGAGAAGGAGGCGATGCCGTGGCTGCGTCGGCTAAGGGGAAGGCGAGGGCGAACCACGCCGCGCGGATCAGGGGCAGGGATGTCATGCACGCATGATCGCCGCTCAGGGCGTCTCGATCCAGCGCCCATGCTTGCGGATTTCCAGCGGATGGAAGCGCCGCTTGTAATCCATCTTGGGATGCCCCGCGATCCAGAACCCGAGGTACACGTACGGAATGCCGCGGCGCTTTGCGAGCGCCACCTGCTGCAGGATGCCGAAGGTCCCCAGGCTTCGCGCCGATTCGTACGGATCGAAAAACGTATAGACGGCCGAGACACCGGCCAGCGCGATGTCGGTCACCGCGACGCCGAGCAGACGTTCGCCCTGGCGCATTTCCAGAAACACGGTCGGGCTCCAGGGCGCGGCGAGAAAGCGCTGGAAATCCTCCGCATCCGCCGCGTCCATGCCGCCGCCAGGATGTCGCGCGCGAAGATAGCGCTCGTAGAGTTCGTGGCGTTCGCTGGTGAAGCCCGGCAGCGTCTCGGTCACGCTGATATCGGCGTTACGCGAGGCGCAACGGCGCTGGGTGCGGTCCGGCGTGAACCGATCGGCGTCGATCCGGCAGGGCACGCAGGCCTGGCAGGCGGCGCACTGCGGCAGGTAAAGGTGCCCGCCGGCGCGGCGAAAGCCCTTGGCCAGCGCGGGCCCGTAGAGCTTGTCCAGATGCGGCGCGCCGGGATCGACCACCAGGTTCTGTGCCGTCCGCTCGGCGAAATAACCGCAGGAATGCGGCAATGTCTGAAACAGGCGGACTCGATCGGTCATGGACCGATCTTATTACGCCCGGTGGTGGACGGACATCCAGTGCGTGATGGTGCCGGTGGCATCGGTGACCGGTTCGAGTTCCAGGCGGCCCTGCAGCACGCCGCCGTCGGCCTTGCGCAGGGCGACATCGATGCGCGCGGCTTCGGCGGCGTCCAGCGTACCCGCGCGACGGGCGAACATGGCGTCATCGCCCACCAGAATGCTGCCGATATGCAGGCCCGCCAGGCTCTCGACGCGATGCCCGGTGGCGCGGACGAAGGCGTCGTTGACGAAGACGATCTGGCACTGGCGCCAGTCGGCATGGCTCGCGTCGGTGATGACGATGGCGTCGGGCAGGCGGGAGAGCGACGCACGCATCAGCGCGAAGCTTTGCTGGTAATGCTTGCGCTCCATCATCTCGATCAGCACGCGCAGGCCGCGGGCGGAGTCGAGGTGCTGGCGCGACCATGGCCGCGAGCGACCGCGCACCGTTTCCTGCCACGACGAAAAACTCTGCCGGGGCGACAGGCGCGCGCCGGGGATGACCTCGAGCTTGGCCAGTGAGGGGTTGCCTGCCCAGCGTACGTTGCGCACCTGCTCCGCGCGCGTCCAGACCACCGCGTTATGCGAGTCGGCCTGCAGCGGCATGAAGATCACGCCCGCCGCGAGACCGGCGAATTCGGGTCCGGCCAGCTCGGGATAGTGCCTGCCGACCTCGTCGGTATTGAGCACGCCGGTGATGCTGTCGGCCATCATCGGCGTATCCGACGTGCCGACGACATCGCGGATTCGCAGTAGGGCGGCTTCGTCGGGCAGATGGCCATGGCGGATGACGCGGTTGCCGGCGAAGATCGCCACGCCATCGGCGTCGACCACCTCGAGCAATTCCGGTGCGAGCGTGGCCAGCAGTTCGGGATCGATGCGATCGCTTTCGTTGAACGCGGTGATCAGCTTTTCGCGGACCGTGAGCAGGGTGCTCTCGACCTCGATCTTATCCATCTCCTCGATCGCGGCGACGCGCGTGGCGAACGCGCGCGCGACGGAATCGGCCACCTGACGCATGCGGTGGTCGCAGAAGAACGGGCTGTAGTGATGGCAGGCGATCAGGCCCCAGAGGCGGCCGTTCGCGATGATCGAGGCAACCAGTGTGGCGGTGACCCCCATGTTGCCGAGGTACTCCAGATGCACCGGCGAAACGCTGCGCAGTGAGACATCGCTGAGGTCGGTGGCTTCGGACGTCTGCGGATCGTAGGGCGGGAGAATGCGCGATGGGATGTACTTGCAGTCGCTGATCTGGCGGACCCGGTTGCGCAGGTACAGCGCGCGCGCCTGCACCGGAATGTCGGTGGCGGGATAGTGCAGGCCCAGATAGGGCTCCAGCTCGTCCTTGCGCGACTCCGCGACGACTTCGCCGTGCCAGTCGTGATCGAAGCGGTAGACCATGACGCGGTCGTAGCCGAGCAGGCCACGGATGGTGCGCGCGACACGCGTCGCCGCGCGCTGCACGTTGCCGTCGATTTCCAGCTTGTGCGTGAGGTCGTAGGCGACGCGGAGCGGATCGTCGTCGAAATAGTCTTCGCGCGGCTCGATCTCGATCATCCAGCGCGTGTCATAGGCATGCACGGTGGCATACCAGCCCGACTTGTCCACGTCGTGCGGGAACACCACGGGGACCCAGGAGCTGTGCGCCGGCCGCTCATCGTCGATGAACAGGTCGTCGGGGAGGCCGATCACTTCGTGGAGCGGCGCGTCCAGCACGGCGTCGAGGTCGACACCCAGCACGTCGGCCGCGTTTTCGCTGATTTGCAGAATCGTCCGCGTCGCCGCGTCGGCCACGATCAATACCCCATGGGGCTGGATCGAGCCGGGGATGTGGATCGGCTCGCGGTCGCAGGCGTTGAGGTCGGGCAGGTCAGACATGCGCGGCAGGCTCCATCAGGGTCTGTCGAAAGCGGGCGAACATGCGTCGCGCACCGTCAACGGCGGCGCGACGCGAGGCGTCGTCATGCAGCTGGGTGTCGAGGATGTGCTGGAAACGGCGCCAGGCCGAGGGGGCTTCCTCGCCGATGGCGTAGAAGCGGTGGTCGCGGTCCGGGTAGAGTTCGCGTAGGCGGCGGACGATCAGGCGACCGCCGAGGGCGGAGCCTTCGATGACGTAGAGTTCGCCCCAGCAGGTCGCGGAGTCGCGGGTCGAATCGCCGGAAGGGCTGGCTCCTACAGGGGCAGAGGCAGGAGCGTCGCGAGCGGGGCTCGCTCCTACGGGGGCAGGGGCAGGGGCAGGGGCAGGGGCATCGCGAGCGGGGCTCGCTCCTACAGGGGGGGCGTGACGTTCGACGGGGCGGCTCGTGTAGGAGCGAGCCCCGCTCGCGACAGCCAGATCGCCCCGCAGCAACGACGCCCGCGACACATAGCTCCAACCCGCCTGAGGTACGACGTCAGCCAGCCACCCGGCACGATCCGCCTCCCACTCATCAAACAACCCCAGCTGCGCACGCAGCAGCGCCTCATACCCCGCCACGTCCAGCTCACCGTCCATCAGCCGGCGCATGCCGCCCGAGGCTTCGGTGTCCTCGTGCGCTTCGCGGGTTTCCTCGCGCAGCAGGAGATGGGCGGGGCGCGGCGCCACGATGTCGTCCACTCAGAGGACCTGGGTGGCCTTGAGGAACACCACCAGCATCACCCCGGCGACGATGGTCAGCACCATCAGGCGCACGCGGGACGCGGTGCGCTGCGCGACCGGACGGCGGTCCGGCGTGCGGTGCAGCTGGAGTTCCTCCTGGAAACGCACGACCGGTTCGATGCCGATGTCCTTCAGCAAGGCGCGGGCCTGCGGAAAATCGTCGGCGCTCTTTACCCACACCTGCGGCCAGGTATCGCGGTCGGACTGGCGCTGCGAATAGCTGAAGCGCTGGTAGGTCGGGCGATTCCAGGTCGAACGGTTGGTGACGGTCGTCTCGATCGCGTGCTCGGCGAGCAACGCGACGATCCGGTCGATGTTTTCGGGGCGGGGGGAGGTATAGATCTGGCGCATGGCCCGATTCTACGGGATTGCCGCCCCGTCCGCCGTTCAGTGAGCCGGTGTCGCCAGCACGCCCTCGACATCCTTCAGGTGCCCGTCGTTCGGCAGCGGTTCGATGCCGATCAGGTGGGCGAGCAGCGGGTAGACGTCGACGTTAGGGAACGGCGCGATGGTGACGCCATGGCCGATCGACGGACCGTGGGCGACGAACAGCGCGCGCATGGTCGGGTCGAGATTGTCGTAACCGTGCTCGCCGCGCGACATCGGCCCGTTCCGCTTCGCCAGCTGCTCGTGGCTGGTGATCGCCCAGCCGGTGTCGGCGAGGCACAGCAGCGCCGGTACGCGGCGGTGGGTGCCGTAGTTCAGCCGCGCCGGCAGGTCTTCCTTCCGATAGCAATGCATGTGCTCGTGCGGACCGAGCAGCCGCGCCACGGCGGCGGACGAGTCACGATCCGGCTTCGGGTTGAAGGTGGCCATGACACCGAACGACACCGCGTCGAGCGCGTCGAGGTCGGTCTCCTGGTCGGCGAAGACGATGTTGCCCCTTGGCACGTCGGCCATGCCGTGGTCGGACAGCACGATCAGGTTCATCCGGTCGTAGAGCCCGCGCTGGCGCAGCTGGGCGATCAGGTAGCCGAGCGCATCATCCACTTCGCGCAGTGCGGCGTTCACCTCGGGGGAATCCGGCCCGAACTCATGGCCCGCGTGATCGACCGCGTCGAAGTACAGCGTGTCGAACACCGGCTTCGGACCCGCCTCGTCGATCCATGAGAGCAGCTTGTCGACGCGGGCGCGTGAGGTCAGCGAATCGTCGAACGGAATCCAGTGGTCCGGGCGCACGCCGTGAATCGCGGCCTCGGTACCTGGCCAGAACATCGTCGCCGTATGCAGACCCTGTTTCTGCGCCGTCACCCAGATCGGTTCGGCATCGGCCCACCAGCGGCCGTCGCTCGTCGCCGCGCGGTTGGCCAGGCTGAAGCTGCCCAGCGCCGGATCGCTCATCGTGTTGTTGACGATGCCGTTGTGGTCCGGCACGCGTCCCGTCACCAGCGTGTAGTGGTTGGGGAAGGTCAGGGACGGAAACGACGGCAGCATGTAAGGCGCACGGGCGCCGTCTTTCGCCATGGCGATTAGGTTCGGGGTCAGTCCCCGGTCGAGATAGTCGGGGCGGAAGGCGTCGATCGAAACCAGCAGAACGGGGGGATGGGCGGGAGCGGTAACCGGACGCGTGGCGCAAGCGGTGACGGCCAGCGTGGCGATCAGCGTGAAGATCGCGGCGAGGCGGGAAAACGTGACGTTCATGACGGAAAACGTAGGCTCTGAGCTAATCAATACCTACCATCATGGCGGACTCTCATGACCAATTCATCACGCAACATCTTGCTGTCGGTGCTGTTCGTCGCCGTGCCCGCGCTTGCGGCCGCGCAAACCCCGCCCGCCAAGCCCGCCCGGCCCGCCGCGGCCGCTCCGGCTGCGACACCGCCTCCCCGCGCGGTGGTGTCCACGCCGTCGCAGACGGCGCAGTTTCAGCGTCAGGTCGATCGTCAGCAGCTGCAGAACGCGCAGAACCAGAGCAATGTGCGCCAGCAGCTGCAGCAGAACAACACGGCGATCCAGCGGACCAATACGACTGACCCGGCCATGCGCAACCAGCTGGACAACGCACAGCGCAGCCAGCAGCAACTGAACCGCGCGCAGCAGGATTCGGCCGCGCGCAAGTACGAGACCACGCCCTCCAACCGCGGCGCCGTCGCCCCGTCGCGACCGTCCACCAGCGGCCAGTAAGCGCCGGCTTTGCTGCGCCGCCGCTGGCGGGTGGTGGCGCGGCGCGCCCATAATCCGGGATTCCCCGAGCTCCGGAGCATCCCGATGACGGCTGTCACGCGCATCGACACCACCCGCACCATCCGCGCGCCGCGCGGCACCGAACTGACCTGCCGCAGCTGGCTGACGGAAGCGCCGTTCCGCATGCTGCAGAACAATCTCGATCCCGAGGTGGCGGAAAACCCGGCGGAACTGGTGGTCTACGGCGGTATCGGTCGTGCCGCGCGTAACTGGGAATGCTTCGACGCCATCCTGCGCAGCTTGCGCGAACTCCGCGACGACGAAACGCTGCTGATCCAGTCAGGGAAGCCGGTCGGGGTGTTCCCGTCGCACCCCGACGCGCCGCGCGTGCTGCTTGCCAATTCCAACCTGGTGCCGGCGTGGGCCGACTGGGAGCACTTCAACGAGCTCGACCGCAAGGGCCTCATGATGTACGGCCAGATGACCGCCGGCTCATGGATCTACATCGGCTCGCAGGGCATCGTGCAGGGTACCTACGAGACGTTCGTCGAGATGGGGCGTCAGCATTACGGCGGATCGCTGGCCGGTCGCTGGATTCTGACGGCGGGCCTTGGTGGCATGGGCGGCGCGCAGCCGCTCGCCGCCTCTCTGGCAGGCGCCTCGTCGCTGACCATCGAATGCCAGCAGAGCCGCATCGATTTCCGCCTGAAGACGCGCTACGTGGACGAGCAGGCCAGCGACCTGGACGACGCGCTAGCGCGGCTGGATCGCTACGCGAAGGAAGGCCGCGCCGTGTCCGTGGCGTTGCTGGGCAACGCGGCCGACGTGTTGCCGGAGCTCGTACGCCGGGGCGTCCGTCCCGATGCCGTCACCGACCAGACCAGCGCCCACGACCCCGTCAACGGCTACCTGCCGTCCGGCTGGACCGTCGAGGAATGGTTCGAGCGCCGTAAGGCCGATCCGACCGGCACCGCCCATGCCGCCAAGGTGTCCATGCGCCGTCATGTCGAGGCCATGCTCGCCTTCCATCGGCAGGGCGTGCCGACCTTCGACTACGGCAACAATATCCGTCAGATGGCCAAGGACGAGGGGCTGAGCGAGGCGTTCGCGTTCCCCGGCTTCGTGCCCGCCTTCGTGCGACCGCTGTTCTGTCGCGGCGTCGGGCCGTTCCGCTGGGTCGCGCTGTCAGGCGATCCGGAAGACATCTACAAGACCGACGCCAAGGTGAAGGAGCTGATTCCCGACGATCCGCATCTGCACCGCTGGCTGGACATGGCGCGCGAGCGGATCAGCTTCCAGGGCCTGCCGGCGCGTATCTGCTGGGTGGGTCTGGGGCAGCGGCACCGGCTGGCGCTCGCCTTCAACGAGATGGTGCGCAACGGCGAACTGAAGGCGCCCATCGTGATCGGCCGCGACCATCTCGATTCCGGCTCGGTCGCCAGCCCGAACCGGGAAACCGAAGCCATGCGCGACGGCAGCGACGCGGTCAGCGACTGGCCGTTGCTCAACGCGATGCTCAACGTGGCGGGCGGGGCGACCTGGGTCAGCCTGCACCACGGCGGCGGTGTCGGCATGGGTTACAGCCAGCACAGCGGCGTGGTGATCGTGGCCGACGGCAGCGAGGCGGCGGACAAGCGGCTGGCCCGCGTGCTGTGGAACGACCCCGGCACCGGCGTGATGCGTCACGCGGATGCGGGCTACGAGGATGCCGTGGCCTGCGCAAGGGAGCAGGGCCTGAACCTGCCCATGATCTAACCCCAAGATGTAGGAGCGCGCCTGCGCGCGACCCGGATATCGCGCTCCGCGACCCGGATATGGCCACGCGCGCGACCCGGCTATCGCGCGCAGGGCGCGCTCCTACACGAGATTGCGGGTTCTCAGCGGCCGTTGGCCCAGCCGGCCACGTACCGCTCCGGATAAATGCGCTGCAGGGCCAGCACCTTCGGCCGATCGTTGATTGCGATGTACATCGCGTCCGGATTCAGACGCATATAGTCCTGGTGCTCGTCTTCCGCGAGGTAAAAGCCCTTAAACGGCGTTACCTCCGTCACGATCTTCGACGAAAACGCGTGCGCCGCGGTCAGCTGGGCGATATACGCCTCCGCCACCTTCTTCTGCTCCGGCGTCGCATAGAAAATCGCCGACCGGTACTGCGTGCCCGAGTCGGGCCCCTGCCGGTTCAGCAGCGTCGGATCCTGCGCCACCGAGAAGAACACCTGCAGCAGCTGCCCGTACGACACCTGTGCCGGATCGTAAACGACCTTCACCGATTCGGCGTGTCCGGTATCACCGTCGCTGACATCGTCGTAATTGGCGTGGGCGGCGTCACCACCCGAGTAGCCGGTGCGGACGCTTTTCACGCCGCGGACGTGCTGGAACACGCCCTCGACGCCCCAGAAGCACCCACCGGCGAAGACGGCGGTGGCGTCGCCAGCGGCCGGTGCGGCATCGACGGTGGGGGTGGGCAGGCGGACACCCTCGTCGCGCGCCGAAGCGGCCGAGCAGGCGGTGAGGGCGAGGAGCAGAGCGGGGATCAGGGAAAGGCGCGGCATGAGTTTCTCCCGGTCGACATGACCTGATAGACCAGACCGGTGTACCCGGGAAAACCTGACACGGCGTGAAGGCCGCCTTCACAACTCTGTACCTACAGAATCGGGGTGCAGGGCCGATAAGCCATCGACACGCGCAACACGCTAGAGTCGTGCGCGTATTCGGCCAGCGTGGCTAAAGGAGCGAGGGGAAACGTGGCGTACGATTTAGTGGAGCGACGTGTCTTCGTGTCCGACCTGGAGGTCGGCATGTATGTCAGTCGCCTGGACTGTGACTGGTCCGACACGCCCTTTCCGTTGCAGGGCCTGCCCATCGAGTCCCGTGAGGACATCGAGTCGCTCAGTCGTTTCTGCAAATACGTCTTCGTGGACATGCACCGTCAGGTCGTCCCCGACAGCCGGTTCACCCCGCAGCGCATCGCGCCGAAGGCCGTTGCCACCCCCGCACCGCGTGCTGCGGCGAGCCTGCGTCTGGTCAGTCGACACGCGTATACCGACACGGCCTCGTTCGACGATGAGATGCCGCGCGCCAGAGAGGCGTTCGACACCGTCGCCGAGTTCGCCACGCGCATGGTCGACGACTTGCGGCATGGTCGGCCGGTCGAGCCGCAGGCTGTCGAGAACGCGGTGCGCCCCATGGTCGAGAGTGTGCTGCGCAGTGGTGACGCGTTCTTCTGGATCGAAAGCCTGCGGCGGCGCGATGGCTACACCTATCAGCACGCGATCGGCTGCAGCACGCTCGCCGCGGCCTTCGGGCGGCACATGGGCTTCGAAAGCGACGCTATCGTTAGTCTCGCCGCCGGCGGCCTGCTGATGGATGTCGGCAAGTCGCAGCTGCCTGAGGAACTGCTTAGTCGCGACGGACCGCTGAACGACGATGAATGGGGCCTCGCACGTCAGCACGTCAATGAAGGCGTCGCCATCCTCGATCACTCCGGTGTCGTCGACAACGAAGTGCGCGACATGGTGCTCACCCACCACGAACGTTACGACGGTACCGGCTATCCCTCGGGACTGGCCGGCACCGCCATTCCGCTCGCCGGGCGTATGGCCGCGATCATCGACACCTACCACGCGATGTCGACGCCGCGTCCGTACCGTTCGGCCGTGTCGCAGCATGTCGCCTTACGCGAGCTGTACGCCGGCCGCGACCGCGAATTCCAGGGCGAGCTGGTCGAACAGTTCCAGGCCTGCCTGGGGGTCTATCCCACGGGGACGCTGGTCGAACTCAACACCGGTGAGGTGGCCATCGTGATGGTGCAGAACCAGTCGCGCCGCCTGCAGCCGCGCGTCGCGATTCTCTCCCGGCCCGACAAGAGCGCGCTCGACGATTTCCTGATCGTCGATCTCATGCGCCAGGTGGATCTGGTGCGCCGTGAGATTCTCCGCACCTTGCCAGCCGGTTCGCACGGTATCGATCCGCGCGAGTACTTCGTCGCATGAGCGAACGGGCTTACATCCTGCCGGCGGTCCAGTCGATTCTCGACCGGTCGTCACCGGATGCCGGCCCGTGCGCCGTCCTGATCGTACGTCTGCAAGGTATGCGCGAGGCGCAACTGCGTTTCGGTTACGACTTCGGCAGCGACATCATGCTGGCCTCGCGCGAACGCATCGTCGATGCCGTACGCCATGTCGACACCGTCTTCGTGGCGGGAGATGACACGTTCGTGGTGGTTCTTCCGATGGTGCGTAACCGCACGCACGCGTTGCTTGCGGCGACCCGCATCGTCGGCGCGTTCGATGGCCCGCTGATGCAGGGTGAGCGTCCCTGGCACGGTCGCGCCGTCGTCGGTGTGGCCATCCATCCCGAGCATGGTGTGACCGCCGATTGGTTGTATCGCCGCGCGGAGCTGGCGCACGACGAAGCCCTGCGCATCGGCGAGGCCTTCGCCATCTACAAGCCCGACGTGACACCGGTAGAAATCCTCTACGGCGAGTTACGCGAGGACATCGAAGCCAACCGCCTGCAGGTCGCCTTCCAGCCGCTGCACGATCTGCGCTCGGGTGAAATGAACCGCGTGGAGTCGCTGGCGCGCTGGACCACCGCCGCCAACATCATCGTCCCGCCCAGCGATTTCATCCCCTTTGCCGAGCGCAGCGACCTCATCGTGCCGCTGACCCGCTGGAGCATCAACGCCTCGCTGCGGCATGCGGCGGCCCTGCATCGGGGTGGCTGTGCGCTCGACGTGGCGATCAACCTGTCGCCGCGTGTGTTCGTCGAGCAGGGCTTCGCCGAACAGGTGCTGGGCGCCATCGATATCTGGGGCGTGCCGCCCCAGTCCGTGATCGTGGAAATTACCGAGACGGCGCTGCTCACCGATCTGGACATGAGCGTGCGCGTCCTGCGTCGCCTGCGCGACTGCGGTGTACGCGTCGCCATCGACGACTTCGGCACGGGGTACGCGTCGTTCGCCTACCTGCGTCACTTCCCGGCGACCGAGCTGAAGATCGACCGCAGCTTCGTCGACGCGATGACCGGCGACAGCCGTACCGAACTGCTGGTGCAGGCGATGATCGACGTCGCCCACCGCCTGGGGCTGGAAGCGATCGCCGAGGGCGTCGAGGACGAGGCCACGCTGCGTCGCCTCGTCGAGATGGACTGCGATCTGGTGCAGGGCTATCACATCGGCCGACCCACCCCTGCGGAGTCGTTCGTCAGCGAAAGGCTGACCGCCGCATCAATGGTGTAGGCGCGCGCCTGCGCGCGACAAGGTTTCGCGAGGTCGTTTCGCGCGCGGGGCGCGCTCCTACAACGACAGGGTGCGGTAGCGGCGGTCGAGCATCTCAACCTGCGCGTCCAGGTTCGCCTCGTCGCCATCGTTGACCAGCACATCATCCGCGATCGCCAGGCGGTCTTCCCGGCTCGCCTGCGCCGCGATCATCTTCCTCGCCAGCGCCTCGTCGATACCATCCCGACGTACCAGCCGGTCGATCCGCACCGCCTCCGGCGCATCCACCACCAGCACCCGGTCGACCCACGCGTAATGGCGGTGGTTCTCCACGAGCAGCGGAATCGACAGGATGCAGTAGGCGCCCGTATCGGCTGCGACAGCCTCCCGCAACCAGTCACGAATGCGCGGATGGAGGATGCCCTCCAGTGTCGTCCGGGCCGACGGATCGTCGAACACGCGCCGGCGCATGGCCGCGCGGTCAAGGCGGCCCTCGTCGTCCAGCGCCCCGGGCCCGAACACGCGCGCTACCTCGGCAAGCGCCTCGGATCCCGGCTCAACCACGGCCCGCGATGCCGCATCCGCGTCGTAGGCGTGCACACCGCGCGCTTCGAAGCGGCGCTCGACCGCGCTCTTGCCCGATGCGATCCCGCCGGTAAGCGCGACGACGATGCCGCTCATCGGATGCCGCTGACCTGCATGTAGAGGGCGAGCAGGCGATCGCCCACCAGAAACCAGACCCAGCCCGCCGCGGCGAGATAGGGCCCGAAAGGAATCGGCACCTCGCGTCCGTGGCGACGAAACAGAATCAGCGCGCCGCCGACGATGGCACCGATCAGCGACGACAGCATGACGATCGGCAGCAGCGCGACCGGGCCCATCCAGGCGCCCAGCGCAGCGAGCAGCTTGAAGTCGCCGTGGCCCATGCCTTCCTTCCCGGTCAGCAGCTTGAACAGCCAGTAGACGCTCCAGAGGCTGAGGTAGCCGAGCAGGGCGGCGAGGATGGCGGAGGTCGGGGCGATCGGCAGGGGTTGCCAGGTGGGGATCAGACACAGGCCGAGACCGATCCACAGCAGTGGGTAGTTGAGCTCGTCCGGCAACAGTTGCGTGCGCGCATCGATGCCGGACAGCGCGATCAGGAAATACGTCAGCACCAGCCCGGCCAGGGCTCCCGGCGTCGGCCCGAAACGCCAGACCACGGCGGCACTGGCCAAGGCCGCCAGCAGTTCCACCAGCGGGTACTGGATCGAGATCGGCTCGTGGCAATAGCGGCAGCGGCCGCGCAACATCAGCCAGCCGAACAGCGGGATGTTGTCCCGGGCGGCCAGCGGGTGCTTGCACTTCGGGCAGTGCGACGACTCTTTCACCACGCCGGGCGGCAGCGCCTCGTCCACGGCGTCCAGTTCGAGGACTTCACGCGCCTGCTTGCGCCATTCCGCCTGCATGCGCGCAGGGACGCGGAGGATCACGACGTTGAGGAAGCTGCCGAACAGCAGGCCGAAGACACCGGCGAGGCCGATCCAGAGAGCGAGGGGCAAGTCGGGCATGGAAGATCCGTGGTCAAGAAAAAACCCTCCGCCCGCGAGGGCGAAGGGTTCCTATTGTGCATGGCTCGGCGGGTGTTCGGTCAGACCGTGCCGGCGAGCTTGAAGATGGGCAGGTAGAGGGAGACCACCATGCCGCCGACGAGCACGCCAAGGATCACCATGATCATGGGTTCCAGCAGCGTCGCCAGATTGTCCACGGCGTTGCTGACTTCCTCCTCGTAGAACTCCGCGACCTTGAAGAGCATCGCGTCGAGCGAACCGGATTCCTCACCGATGGCGGTCATCTGGACCACCATGTTGGGAAACAGCCCAGCCTGACGCATGGACAGCTGCAACTGGTGACCGACGGCGATATCGTCACGCATCTGCATGACCGCCTCGCCGTAGATCACGCTGCCAGTGGCACCGGCCACGGCTTCGAGAGCCTCGACCAGCGGTACACCCGCGTGGAAGGTGACGCCAAGCGTACGCGCGAATCGGGCGATGGCCGACTGGTGCATGATGTTGCCCATCACCGGCAGGCGCAGCATCACGCGCTCCAGGAAATGGGCGAACTTCGGCGAGCGTTTCTTGAAGTAGATCAAAGCAGAGACGCCGCCCACGATGCCACCGATCACCATCCACCAGTACGACTGCATGAACTCGGACGCGCTGACCACGAACTGGGTCGGTGCGGGGAGTTCCGCCCCGGCATCCTTGAACGTCTGCTGGAACACCGGTACCACGAAGAGCAGCAGGATCATGGACACCAAAAGCGCGACCACGAGAACCATGATTGGGTAGAAGAGCGCCTTCTTGATCTTCTTCTTAATGCTCTCCATGCGTTCTTTGTAGGTCGCCACGGTGTCCAGCACCGTATCGAGTACACCGGCCGCTTCGCCAGCATGAACCAGGTTACGGTAGAGCTCGTCGAACTCCACGGGATACAGGGCCAACGCCTCATGCAGCGACGAGCCGCCCTCGATCGACTGCTTGACCTCGATCAGCATGTTCTTGAAACGAGGGTTCTTCTGGCCGCCGGTGATGATCTCCAGCGCCTGCACCATGGGCACGCCGGAGGCCATCATGGTGGCAATCTGGCGGCTGAAGATGGCGACATCGCGCGCCTGCACTTTCTTGCCAGAGGCGCCAAACAGCGGTTTCGAGCGCTCGCGCACCGTCTGAGGGTTCATACCCTGCCGACGGAGCTCCGCTTTGACGAGCGAGGCATTCTTGGCCTGCATCTCGCCCTTCATGCGCTTGCCGCGCTTGTCCAGCGCGGTCCAGTCGTAGACGATCAATTGACTTACTGATGCGCGCGCAGCGCCGATGGCGCGCGCGTTCTTGGTGGCGGTGGCAATGGCCATGACGCGGTGTTCCCCCGGGTGGATGCCTCAGGTGGCCGCCGGCTGGCGGTCGGCCCCTGTTCTTATTCTAGTGTGAACGCAACGCGAGGTGGCTTTCTGCCATCCAGCGCACATCTTCACACGTCTCGTCCCCTGACGAGATGTCAGTCCTTGGTGACGCGGTTGATCTCGGCCAGACTGGTGACGCCGTTGCGGACCTTCAACAAGGCTGATGCCCGCAGATCGTTGATGCCGGCTTTTTTGGCCACCTCAGCGATCTGCATGGCGTTGCCGCCCTCCAGAACGATCTTCTGGATGTCCTCGACCATCGGCATGACCTGATAGATACCTACGCGGCCCTTGTACCCCTCGTTACAGCTGTCGCAGCCGACGGCCTCATACACGGTGATGCCAGCGTCGATTTCTTCCTGGGTAAAACCCTCGGCGAGCAGTGCGGCCGGTGGCAGGCTGATTTCCCTTTTGCAGTCGTGCAGCCGGCGGGCAAGGCGCTGGGCGATGATCAGGGTGACCGACGAGATGATGTTGTACGGGGCGATGCCCATGTTCATCAGGCGCGCGATGGTCTGCGGCGCGTCGTTGGTATGCAGGGTGGACAGGACCATGTGACCGGTCTGCGCGGCCTTGACCGCGATTTCTGCGGTTTCCAGATCGCGGATTTCGCCGACCATGATCACGTCCGGATCCTGGCGCAGGAAGGAGCGCAGAGCGGCCGCGAAGGTCATGCCGCGCTTGACGTTCTGCTGGACCTGATTGATGCCCTCGACGCGGATTTCGACCGGGTCTTCCACCGTGGAGATGTTGCGCCCCTCGGTGTTGAGGATGTTAAGGGCCGTATACAGCGACACCGTTTTACCGGAACCGGTCGGGCCGGTCACCAGGACCATGCCGTAGGGCTTTTCGATGGCATCGAGGTAGAGATTCTTCTGGACCTCCTCGTAGCCGAGTTTGTCGATGCCCAGCTTGGCGGACGAACCATCGAGGATACGCAGCACGATCTTCTCGCCGAACAGGGTCGGCAGGGTGCTGACGCGGAAGTCGATGGCGCGGGTCTTGGTCAGGTTGAGCTTGATACGACCGTCCTGCGGGACGCGGCGCTCGGCGATGTCCAGACCGCTCATGACCTTGAGGCGCGAGGCGATGCGGTTGCCCAGCTTGATCGGCGCCGTGGCGACGACGCGCAGGATGCCGTCCATGCGCAGGCGTACGCGGTAGACCGTTTCGAACGGTTCGAAGTGGATATCCGAGGCGCCGCGCTTGATCGCATCGACCAGGACCTTGTTGACGAACTTGACGATCGGGGCATCGTCGTTGGCGTTGGCATCGATGCCGGTGGCGACATCGCCGTCCTCGTCGGCACCCTCGAGCGCCAGTTCGTCGAGGTCGCCCTCACCGAAGGCCGGCACCGAGTTGTTCATCGCCGACAGGGCGCTGTCGATCACCCGGCGCAGCTGCGACCGGTCGACCAGTACCGGCTCGACCATGTGGTTCGAGTGGAATTTGATTTCGTCCAGCGCATGCGACTGCATGGGATCGGCGATGCCGACGAACAGGCGCTTGCCGCGCTTGAAGAGCGGCAAGGCCTGGTGCTTCGCGATGAGTGCCTCGGTCACCAGATCAAGCGGCATGTTGGCTGGGACCATTGCGCCGATGTCCATCAGCGGCATGCCGAACTCGGAAGACGCCACCTGGGACAGCTTGGCGCTGTCCACCAGGTTGTGGTCCACCAGCCACGCGGACAGGGACGAGCGCTTTTCGGCGGCGTCCTGGACGGCCTTGCGAACGTCGGCCTCGGCCATGACGCCCTCGGTGACGAGGCGCCGGGCCATGCCGGTAAGACCCGCCAGCATGGGCGAATGCATTTGTGAAGCCATGTTGGGTCCCGTTTCCCCGAGATACGCGCCTGAATCTACTCCAGATTGTTCATTTGGTCACGCGTGGACCTGTGAAGCCTGTCGCGATTCCTCCTGACGGAAGGCCGCGGAGAATGTCTCGTTTCGCCGCAGGGATATCCCTTATCATTCAACGACCAAAGGGGAGTTCTCTTGAGCCGTATAAGCATCATCCTGCCCGCCAAGAATGAGGCGGCTGCCTTGAAAGACCTGTTGCCGCGTCTAGTCGCCGCACAGCCGGGTGCCGAGATCGTTGTGGTGGACGATGGGTCGACCGACGACACTCCGGCGGTATGCGCGGCCGCAGGTGTCACCTGTCTTTCATCGCCTTATTCGATGGGCAACGGTGCGGCGATCAAACGCGGTGCCCGTGCGGCAATCGGTGAGATTCTCGTCTTCATGGATGGCGACGGGCAGCACGACCCTGAGGATATTGCCCGGTTGCTGGCCCGGCTCGATCAGGGTTACGACATGGTCGTCGGTGCGCGTGACTGGGAGAGCCAGGCGGGGGTGGGGAGGGGTGTCGCGAATACGGTTTACAATTGGCTTGCCAGTAAGATGACTGGGCAGCCGGTGGCGGACCTTACTTCGGGCTTTCGCGTCGCCCGCGCAGGGCGCTTTCGCGAGTTCATTCATTTATTGCCGAACGGGTTCTCGTATCCGACCACCAGCACGATGGCGTTCTTTCGCAGTGCCTATGGCGTGGCTTACGAGCCGATCAAGGCGGCGCAACGTGTTGGTAAGAGTCACATCAAACCGCTGAAGGATGGCGTGCGGTTCCTGCTCATCATCTTCAAGATCGCGACGCTGTATTCGCCGCTGAAGTTGTTTTTTCCGGTGAGTCTCGTTTTTTTTCTGCTTGGCTGCGCCAACTATGCGTGGACGTTTGTCCACGAGGGGCGACTGACTAATGGCAGCACGCTCATGTGGAGCGCGACGGTCATCGTATTTCTTATCGGCCTGGTCTCTGAGCAGATCACGTCGTTGATGTACGTGAAGAGTCGTGATGCCTGACGTCGCGCCAGACAGGGCGAACACCGTGCCGCGAGTCCAAGTTTTCATTCCCACCTATAACCGGCTGGGTCGACTGGGGGACGCCATCAGCAGCGTCTTGTCGCAAACGTGTGCCGGTATCGAGATCGTGGTATTGGACAACGCCTCTTCCGATGGTACAGCGGAGGCCCTAGGCCGATGGGCCGAAAAGTACCCCCAGATCCGCCATGTCAGGCACGTCAGCAATATCGGGATGATAGCCAATTTCAACGCCATCGCCGGGCTCGTTGACGCGGATTTTTTCACGGTCCTCACCGATGACGATACGTATGAACCGGATTTCATCGCAACCGCGCTAGGGTTGTTTGACGCGTGGCCATCGATCGACATGGTCGCTTGTGATGCGCCGACGCGCGTACATGGTGTTGTCAAGGGTAGCCAGCTTGACTATTGGCGCGAGGGGTTTTACCCCGCCGGGTCGGCATTGATGAAATGCTTTCTAGGCCACTACCCCTTGATTACCAATTGTCTTTATCGCGCTGCGCTTCGCGAAGATTTTTATTTTCATCCGGCGCTGGGCAACACTGGTGATGGCTATATCCTTACGTCGATTCTTGCCTCGCATGACGCCTACGTTTCTCGGTTCCGGTCTGGTTACTGGAACAATGACGGGGATAACGCCTCGTCCCTGCAGGCATTTGATCCGGTTCTCATCGCAAACACCGCCATTTACGAGTACGGGCTTTACCGGGCGCTGGTCCAGGCAGGGCGGTTGGCCAAGCTCTGGCTGCTGATTGCATGGTGCAAACGATGGACGACGTTACTTGTTGCCGCAGACAAGGCAGGATTTGACCAACTCCGGGTACAAACGAAAGTGGACCAGTCATTTGGCCCTTTCTCGCGGTTGTTGCTCAAGCTTCTGTGGCGTTTGCGCGTCATCCGGATCGTTCCGGGGATATTATCCGCGCTCAGGAGGCGGCAACGGGCGCGTCACAGGCAGAAGGACGGTCCCCGTGCGCGTTGACTCTACCGTAGAGACTTTTTCCAGAGGCATTCAATGAAAGCGGTCATTCTGGCAGGTGGTCTCGGAACCCGTATCTCGGAGGAGACCCATCTCCGCCCCAAGCCCATGATCGACATCGGTGGGAAGCCTATCCTTTGGCACATCATGAAGATGTACTCGGCACACGGGGTGCACGACTTCGTGATTTGCTGCGGTTACAAGGGGTACATGATCAAGGAGTATTTCGCCAATTACTTCTTGCACACTTCTAATGTCACATTTGATCTGGTGCAGAACCGGATGGAGGTTCACGAAAGGCACGCTGAGCCGTGGCGCGTCACGCTAGTGGACACAGGTGATACCACCATGACAGGTGGCAGACTGAAGCGCGTGGCGCCCTATCTTGCCGGCGAGGATGCGTTTTGCTTTACCTACGGCGATGGGGTGGCCGACCTCGATATCGGTGCGCTGATTGCTTATCACAAGGAGCATGGCAAGCTGGCGACCGTGACGGCGGTCAGACCCCCGGGGCGCTACGGTGCACTGCGTATGCAGGGTAGCGGCGTTACTGGCTTCACCGAGAAACCTGACGGGGACGGTGGCCGGATCAACGGTGGTTTCTTCGTCCTCTCGCCCGCCTGCCTCGATCTGATCGAGGGTGATTTCACAAGCTGGGAAGTCGGCCCTCTCAACTCGTTGGCTGAGAGTGGTCAACTGCGAGCATTCGAGCATGGGGGTTTCTGGCAGGCCATGGACACCTTGCGCGAGCGAACCCTGCTGGAGCAACTCTGGGCCTCGGGCGAGGCACCGTGGAGAGTCTGGTGACACTTGCTCCTGACGCGTGGCGCAACCGTTCTGTCTTCGTTACCGGGCATACCGGGTTCAAAGGCGGATGGCTGTCGCTCTTGCTCGACCGGCTAGGTGCGCGCGTGCATGGCTATGCGCTGGACCCGGATCCTTCGCCGTCGATGTTTGACGTAGCAAATGTGGCTCGATCTCTCGTCAGCGACATCCGTGCCGATCTCGCCGATCTCGCGAGCCTGCGTAACGCGGTGTCGGATGCGCGCCCGGAGGTGCTTATCCATCTGGCTGCCCAACCGCTGGTGAGGCAGAGCTACCTTGCGCCGTTGGAGACCTTTGCTACCAACGTGATGGGGACGGCCCATGTCCTTGAAGTGGCACGTGACGTACCCAGTGTCCGGGCGGTGGTGATCGTGACGACCGACAAGGTCTACGCCAACAACGGTATGGGCGCCCGCTTTATCGAGACCGATGCGCTTGGTGGGGATGACCCGTATAGCGCCAGCAAAGCAGCTGCCGAACTGGTGTCTGCCAGTTATCGACGGAGCTTCTTCTCGGGGGCGGAAAGCGCCCGCGTTGCATCGGCTCGCGCGGGCAACGTTATAGGCGGGGGTGACTGGGCGACGGATCGTCTGGTTCCCGACTGCATGCGTGCCTTCGCGCATGGACTTCCCGTGCACTTGCGCTACCCGTCGGCCAGTCGGCCATGGCAGCATGTGCTGGAACCACTTTCAGGCTATCTGCAACTGGCCGGACACTTGCTCGGAAATGACGGCAAGGCGTTCGCGCACGGGTGGAATTTTGGTCCCGGCGTCACCGATCAGGCGACGGTGGGTGATGTCGCCCAACGAATGGCCCGACTCTGGTCGGGCGACGCGAGGGTTGTGCTCGATACGCAGATGCACCCCCATGAGGCAGGCTCGTTGGCCCTGGACAGTTCGGCGGCTGCCGCCGATCTCGGCTGGCATCCACGTTGGTCCCTTGACGAAGCGCTGGGCGCAACGGTCGCCTGGCAACGTCAGTGGCTTGCGGGGGCCGACATGCATGCATTCACTCAGCGTCAGATCGCTGATTACCTGGAAGGTAGCCCTGCATGAGTCAGCGACTTGTATCCGTCGGAGAGCCTCTGGCCTCCTTGCGTGTTTTCGAGCGAGTGCCCGCCGGGGATGGCCGCGGTTTCCTTGAGCGCTTGTACGAGCATGGCGGCGGTTGCGACTTTCCCGGTTTCGGCAACGTAGCCCAGGTCAATCGAACGGTGACGACACGGCGAGGGACGGTACGTGGCATGCATTTCCAGCGTCCGCCTTTTGCCGAGTCGAAACTAGTGCATTGTCTGCGCGGTTCGGTGTTGGACATCGCGGTCGACCTGCGCTTTGGCTCGCCTACGTTCCTGCAATGGCACGGGGAAGTGCTGAGTCCCGGCAATCATCGCTGCATGTGGATTCCGGAAGGGTTTGCGCACGGTTTCCAGACCCTGGAGGACGATTGCGAACTGCTATATGTACATAGCCAGCCCTACCGTGCGGAACACGAAGGTGGGGTGCATCCTTGCGATCCGCAGGTCGCGATTCAATGGCCCATGGAAATCGCCGCGATATCGGAACGGGATGCCAGTCATTCGTTCATCGACAACAGTTTCGTAGGAGTCCAGGTGTGAAGTGCCGACATTGTGGTGAACTGCTCAGCGAGACGCTGATCGATCTCGGAAGTGCGCCGCCGTCGAATGCGTATCTCACCGCCGCGACGCTCAAGCATCCTGAAACATGGTTTCCCTTGACCGTACTTGTATGCAGCCGCTGCCGCTTGGCGCAAACGGAGGATTTTTCGCGCGCGGATGAGCTTTTTGATGCGGACTATGCCTATTTCAGCGGATTTTCAGCCAGTTGGCTCGCTCACTGCGAACGCTACGCGGATGAAATGATCGCGCGGTTCGACCTGGATGCGTCGTCGTCAGTGATCGAAGTCGCTGCCAACGACGGTTCACTGCTCGGTTTTTTCCACGATAAGGGCATCCGCAGCCTCGGCGTCGAACCGACTACCAGTACAGCGGCCGCCGCCAGAGTGCGCGGACTGGATATCGTCGAAGCATTTTTTGGGGTGGCGCTTGCGCAATCGTTGGTGTCCAGCGGTGTCAGGGCCGATCTCATAGCGGCAAATAACGTTCTGGCGCATGTTCCCGAGATAAACGACTTTGTTGCCGGCTTTGCGATACTCCTTGCCGAGCAGGGCGTGGCGACGTTCGAGTTTCCCCACTTGCTCAATCTCGTGCGTCAGCGCCAGTTCGATACGATTTACCACGAGCATTATTCCTATCTTTCTCTGATCGCCGTCGATCATCTGTTCGAGGCTAACGGCCTGAGGGTTTTCGATGTCCAGTTGCTGCCTACGCATGGCGGGAGCCTGCGTGTTTTTGCGCAACGGGCCGATTCCGGTGCGCACGCGGTCAGCTATGAGGTAGCACGCGTTCGCGCAATGGAAATCGAGGCTGGTATGGACCGGCCCGAGTTTTACCGGCAATTCCAGTCGGCGGCCGAGGACGTCAAGGACACTTTCCTGACTTTCCTGCTCGAAGCCAGGCGGGCGGGTAAGACTGTGGCGGCCTATGGTGCCGCCGCCAAGGGCAACACCCTGCTGAATTTCGCGGGAGTGCGGCCAGACCTGCTCTCCTTCGTCGTGGACCGTAACCCGCACAAGCAGGGGAAGTTTCTACCGGGAAGCCGGATCCCCATCCTCGCCGAGCAGGCGTTACGTGAGGCGCGACCTGACTACCTGGTTCTGCTTCCGTGGAACCTGCGCGAGGAGCTTGCTGTTCAGTTGTCCTATATCGGCGAGTGGGGTGGTCGCTTTGTCATCGCCATTCCTTCGCTGAAGGTGTTTGACGCATGATCTCGATCGACCCTAGCGCACGTATCTCTCCACTGGCGGATCTGGAAGACTCCGTCCGGGGAACTCGCATCGTCGTCGGACCCGGCGTCACCATTGATGCATTCGTCAAGATCAAGCCAGCGGGCGGCATCGGTGATGTCACCATCGGTGCGGGATCCACGATCAATTCGGGTTGCGTGCTCTACTCCGGAAACGGAATCGACATCGGGAAGAACGTGGCTATCGCCGCCAACTGCACGTTGGCGCCGGTCAATCACGCATACAAGCGTGCTGACGTTCCCATCGTCTCGCAGGGATTCGGTCCCTCCAAAGGTGGAGTCACAGTCGGCGACGACGTATGGATCGGCGCAAATTGCGTGCTGCTCGATGGCACGCGCATTGGTGTGGGATGCGTCATTGGTGCGGGCTCCATCGTGCGCGGTGAGCTTGAGCCTTTTGGCGTCTATGGCGGCAGTCCGTTGCGGCTCCTCGGACATCGCTCGTGATGTTTACGGTGTTCGGTGCTACCGGCTTCATCGGTCGCGAACTCGTCGCTTCACTGCGCGAGAGTGGGGCCCAGGTTCGCACGCCTGAGCGAGGCGATAACTTACCCGATGGGTCGCTCGGTCATGTCATTTACGCCGTGGGTGTTACGGCCGACTTTCGTCAACGTCCGTTCGATACGATCGAAGCGCATGTGTCACTGGCCAGCCGCCTTCTTCGCAGTACGGACTTCGATTCATTCCTTTACCTGTCATCGGCTCGGTTGTACAGGCACGCAGCGGATACCCGCGAATCGGCCCGAATCACGATCGATCCAGCAGAGGCAGAAGACTTTTACGACTTGACCAAGCTGACCGGGGAGTCGATCTGCCATCGATCCGGTCGCGATAATGTGCGTGTCGTCCGGCTGTCTAACGTTATTGGGCGCGATTTTAGCTCGAGAAACTTCGTCTTCGACGTGATGAGGGAGGCGTGGGAAGAGCGTCGGGTGATGCTTCGTTCGGCTCCCGACTCCGCCAAGGACTACATCCTCGTCGAGGACGTGGTGCGCATGCTGCCGCTGATCGCTGCCGGTGGCACCTATTCCTGTTACAACCTCGCCAGCGGCGTGAACCTGTCGCACGCTGCGGTACTGGCGCCTATCCTTCATGCTTCCGGTGCCGAACTGGTCCTTGACCACAAGGCGCGAGCGCAAGCGGCACTACCTCTGGATATTGGCCGGCTGCAAGCCGAGTTCGGTTTCGTGCCGGGCACCGTGCTGTCGCAACTGGAATCTCTGACTTACGAGTTCGGAAAATCTCTCAATGCTTAAAATCGATATGGAGCGTGGCCTCGTGCAGCTCGACGGGCCGGAAGGTTCGATTGAAGTGGCCATCGGTTCACCTGAGGCTTTCAGCGCGATCTCCAAGGCCTGGCTGCGTAGCGGTTGGGACGCGAAATACGTGTACGGCTTCAGCTGGATGGGACGTCCGATCATCCAGCTTCCCGAAGACATGATGCGCATCCAGGAGCTGATCTACGCCCTGCGCCCCGACGTCGTGGTCGAAACGGGTATCGCGCATGGGGGCAGCCTCATTTTCTATGCGGGTCTGATGACCGCGATGAATCATGGTCGCGTCATCGGGGTCGACATCGAAATACGTCCGCACAACCGTGAGGCGATGCTTGCCCACGAAATGATCGCGCGAATCGAGATGATCGAGGGGTCTTCAATCGATCCTGCCGTCGTCTCCGACGTTCGCGCACGTATTCGTCCCGGCGAGAAGGTACTGGTGCTGCTGGACTCGAACCATAGCCGCCAACACGTCCTCGAAGAGCTTCGTGCCTATGGCGATCTTGTTTCCGAGGGCTCGTACATCGTGGCTTGCGACGGCATCATGCAAGAGGTCGTAGGCGGTGAGCGCACCGCCGCCGATTGGGATACGAATAACCCGCAGTTCGCTGTTCGAGACTTTTTGGCGGAGCGCAGCGATTTCGTTCTCGAAGAGCCTGTTTTTCCGTTCAACGAGGGCCGCATTCATGAGCGGGTGACGTACTGGCCTAACGCATACCTGCGTCGGATCGCGGCTGATTGAGACTGGTGCGGGCAATCGGGAAACCCGTATGGCCCTAAGGCGCAACATACTGGCTAACTACATCGGCGCAGGCTGGACCGCGCTGATGAATGTCGCCTTCGTTTCCGCCTACATTCGGTATCTCGGGGCCGAAGGTTACGGGCTCGTGGGGGTATTTGCACTGCTCATCGGGCTCCTTACGCTTGTCGACCTGGGCATGGCGCCAACGGTCAGTCGCGAGTTTGCCCGAATGCGCGCGTCGCCCGACGGTGGGGCTAGCGACATGGCCCAGCTTCTGCGTGGGGTCGAATGCGTCGTTGGCGTACTCGCTACGGTCATTGCTGCGGTCATCTGGTGTGGTAGCGGCTGGCTTGCCGAGCATTGGCTTGGCACGCGAGGTATTCCCGTCGATGACGTGGCATCCGCACTTCGAGTAATGGGTGTGCTCGTTGCTCTACGGCTCGTAGAGAATGTTTACCGCAGTGCGCTCATCGGCCTGCAGCGCCAGGTAGCCCTGAATGTGGTGTTGGCGTGCTCGGCGACATGGCGCAACGCCGGGGCCTTCGTAGTGGTCGCGTGGTTCTCTCCCACCGCTGCCGCCTTCTTCTACTGGCAGTTGCTTGCGGGCGTGGCGACCGTCATTGCGTTTGCCGCGGTCGTTTATACAATTCGTCCCGCGGTCGATGCCCCACGACATTTCTCGTTCGGCCCATTGCAAGCTGCCTGGCGTTTTGCTGCCGGGACCATGATGGTGGCCAGTATGTCGGTCGTACTGGGCAATATGGACAAGGTTCTGCTTACCCGTCTGCTTTCGCTCGAGGCTTTCGGCTACTACGCGCTGGCCGTTGTAGTGGCTCAGACACCTCTTGGACTCGTCGCGCCCATCGCCCAGGCGTTCTACCCGCGCTTCACCCAGTTGTTCGCTCAAGGCTCGGTCGAGCTGTCCGATACGTATCATTTGGCGTGCCAGCTGGTGAGTGTGTTACTGGGCACGGCGACCGTTTTCCTGGTGCTGCTTGGCCACCCTCTCCTCCTTTTGTGGCTACACGACCCGACCACGGTGGACCATGTGCAGTCGTTGGTTTCCATTCTTGCCGTCGGTAGCATGCTCAATGGCATGATGACCCTTCCGTATTATCTGCAGCTCTCGGCGGGCTGGACCGGGCTTACCATTCGCTTGAACCTTCTCGCGATTACTATGGTGGTACCGGCGTTGCTATTGTTCGTTCCCATGTATGGGCCGATGGCCGCCGCGTGCACGTGGCTTGGATTGAACGCAGGCTATACGCTCGTGGTGGTCCCGCTCATGCACAGGCGATTACTTCAGGGCGAGCAGGGCATGTGGTATCTGCACGATGTTCTCCGGCCGTTGCTTGCGGCAACCTTCCTGGGCAGCCTATGGCGCCTGGCTGCTCCTGACACGATTTCCGGTATCGGCGGCTGGTTTTGGCTCGCCATGGCCGGCACGACGATGCTGGTTGCGGCGGCCATGGCCGCCCCTCGGTTGCGCCGACTCATCCGGAGCCAGCCGGTCTGATCGGCGGTCGTCAGCGAGTGAGCTTTGGCCAGCCGTATCGAAACAGCATGATCAGCTTCCTGGGTATCGGGCGGAAGGGCTGGAGGTATCGGATCAGTCCGAGGTGACGCAAAGCCAGATTGCTCGCTCTCACGCTCATGAGCATCTTCCGGTTCCGGCGCAGTTCGATCGGTACGTTGAGGTAGATGTCGCGGAACACTGAACTATCCCGGCGTACGAATGCTAGAACGCCGCCTTCCACAAGCAGCGCAAACAGATGTACGGCAAGCAGCGGCCACACAGCGATTCCCGGAGTGCACGTGACGAGCGTAAAGGTTTTATTACGCTCGCTTAGGCGCCGGCGACGCACGGTGGACGACAGCACATTTTCGTGGACGCGATTTCCCCCGAACGTCTTTCCCTGCCAATGGCGGTATCCGCTTTCGTTCAAGGCGATTACGTGCGCTCCGTGCAGGCGCGCCGCGCAGCAAAGGTAGAGATCTTCACCTATGGATTCCATCCAGGCGGGAAATCCACCCAGGCGATTCCAAAACGTGCGCTTGATCCAAAGGCAGGCGCCAATGGTCATGGCGACCTCGCGCTCGCCGACGGCCGTATTCGGTATGGGATTGTAGGATGGATCGAGCATACATCCACGGTCCACAAGAGCCTCGGATTGCCAGTCATACTGAGGCAGCGTCAGGACAAGCTCGTCAGACGTCGATCGCGCCTTCGTCAGCAGCGATGCCAGCGCGCCCGGCATCAGGGCTGCATCGTTGTTCAGCAGGAGTAGATAGGATGCCCGGGTGGCTGCTGCCATGCGGTTGTTGCCAACGCAAAAGCCGACGTTGGTCTCACTGACGATAACCCTCACCTGCGGATAGTGTTCGCGCAGGAATACAACGGAGTCATCCGTGGACGCATCGTCGTGGACGATGATCTCGACGGTCGCCGCAGACTCCTGGGCAAGGATAGAGTCGATGCAGTCCGCCAGCAGGGCGCGCCCGTTGTAATTAGCGATGCATACAGCGCAGTCGGGAGCGGCGGCTACCGGGGTCAGCCCTCCGTCGAGCGAATCCATCGCCAGGTCTCCTCAAGGCCGGTCTTTAGCGACATTCGCGGCATCCATTCCAGTTCCTTCGCTGCGACCTGAATGTCGATGGCCACGCGGTCGGCATCCACCGCACGCTGGGGAAAATAGGTCCGTTTAAGCGGTAATCCGCTTGTGCCTTCGAGAAGGGTAAACAGGTCATTGAGGCTGGTGCTTGAACCGCTGGCGGCATTCACCGTCAGGGCGCCTGAGCGTGCCGGGCGCCGCAGGGCGGCGACGCACAGATCGACTACATCGCTGACAAAAATATAGTCCCGTGTCTGGCTTCCATCACCCCATACGTCCATGCTCAAGCCGCGAAGCATTCTCGCGAAGGCGTTCGGGATCACGCCAAAACCGGGCCGGGGCTCCTGGCCGGGTCCATAGACGTTTGAAGGGCGAATGATCGTCGCCGTGCCACCGAATTGCGCACACCATGCCCGAATGAAATGCTCCGCGGCAACTTTGCCCGCGCCGTGGTAGGAGCGCGGATCGACCAAGTCGGACTCCGCACTGGAGCCGCTTTGCTTCGCACCGTAAAGCGATCCCGCCGAGGACATGTAGTGCAAGGGGATATGCGCGTGACTTTGCAGTGCTTCCAGCAGTGTGAATAAAGGAAGCAGGTTTTGAGTCAGTTCGGCTCTTGGCGCACCCGCAGAACTACCCGGATTGGAACCGCTCGCAAGGTGCATCACCGCACCGACGGACGCAACCTGTTCCGTCCATGCGTGCAGGTCGTCTCCCAGCGCTTCTGCCGAAAGTTGTTTGGCACGAGGATCTATCGGCGCCTGACCACGCCGGGTGATTGCAATTACGCGTTTACCGCTGTCGAGCAGAGCGCGCGTGAGGTGGCGCCCAACAAATCCGGCGGCGCCTACCAGAAGGAGTGGCTCATTCGCCATGCGGGTTCCCGAGTGTCGCGTAAATGGAAGCGTATCTTGCTGCCGCATCGTCCCAGCTGCCGAAGGTTTCTTTAGCCCATTGTCTGCACTGCTCGCTGACGCGTTTGGCGGTGTCGTCGCTTTCGAGTGCGTGGATCGACGCGGTGAATTCCGTCGGACTGCTACACAGGAAACCCGTTCGCTCATGCTCGATGATAGTGGCATGGGCGGGCATGTTGGAGGCGATGATCGGCAAACCGGATGCCATAGCCTCCAGCATGGTCTGTGGGCGGCCCTCGGCGTGCACGCTTAGGGTAATAAGGCCACGAGCGTCGGGAAACCACGTCGTGGCCAGATCTTCCGGTGTGGCTGCTCCGTGGTAATGGACCCACGGTGGGATGTCGGTGTGTTCCTGCATGGGCCCGAAAAGATGGAGCTCGCGCTCGCTCCCGGAAAATAGTGGTTCTGCCCATTGGAACAGCGGCCCGAGTTTGTTCGCAGTGAGCCGCGTCACGGCAATCCAGCGGTTAGGCCGCACAGGGGCTCGATGTATTTTGAACCACGCGTCGTCAATACCGAAAGAGACTGGCACGATGCGCGCGATGTCGCCGAAAGCCTCCTTCAGCAGCGGTACCATCCACTCCGCATTCGGGCAGAGCACGCTCTCGCGCTTGCGCAAACGTCGACGCAACAACATCTTGATCCCGGGCAGGCGAAGCAGGTTCAGGTCGTTCCCGAGAATCGACACAACGGCGGGCTTGCCATCGTTAGGAAGGGGGAGGGCGCATTGCAGCCAGTTGATATGATAGATGTCGGTCACCGTCTCGCGCTTATAGCAGGCCCGTAGTCCGGCGATCAGGCGTACGGGTGCGAGTCCGGCACGCCAGCCATTCTCGCGCATGAGATGCGAAATGCCGCCAGCGACCATCAGTGCCTTCAACCAGTTCGCTTCCCGTGGCGTGGTGGCAGCCTCGACGCCGTACGGCAACACGCCGGGTGGCGACCACAGGCGCAGCCGCGTTCCAGGCAACCGTGCGATGCCAGCGGCAAGATGTCGGATGAAGACGCCTCGCCAGTCGCGTTCGTCGGCGGGATACGACGTGCTGACCATCAGGATGTTCATCGAGCCTCCACGGGAGCGGCATCGTGCTCCTTGTTTGCCAGCGTCGAACGCAGCGGACTCAGTGTCGACGACAGGCGACCGCCGACGTTCAACCGTTCAAGCGCCGCGATCTGCAGGCGCGCGGTAGGCAAGTCGTTAAGCGCAAGCGCTTGTCTCGCCGCGGTGATGTGATATGCGGGCTCATTGGGTTCCGTCTGGGCCGCTAGCTTTGCCATGTCATAGCCAAGCTTCTGGTCCTGCAATGCGGTCCATGCGAAATCGCTATAGGCGCCGATAAGACGTGCGTGCGGGTTGTCGTGGGACAAGGCGGTAACGTAAAGCTCGAGCACTCTCTGCGGATCGAGGTCGCATTCGCCGCTCATTTTACATGCCGCCAAGGACATGATCGCGCTTTCGTCCTCGATGGCGACGGGACCGATCTCCAGTTTTTTGCGCATCGATGCCCACCACTCGTCCTTTATAGGCAGGTGCATGCGGGCGTTGAGAAAGATCAGGGCCTGCTCGGACAGCGTTGACGATCGCGGGAGCGAAGCTGACTTTTCGAGCACTTTATAGGCGGGTTCAAGGTACGGTGAATCCGGCTTGTAGCCCGTGGCGATGACGTAAACGCGGCCCAATCCGTACTGGGCGCGTGGGGACATCGGCCCCCTCACTGCGAGCTCGGTCGGTAACCGCAGCGGATCACCGCCCCATTTGTAGGCGGTGAACGCCGTAAATGAAAGCCATGCGAACGAGGCAATGACGAGCAACGCCGCTCGGGGTCGCACGGCTTCATCGTGGATCCGGTCCGGGTTCCCACCGCCTGCAAGCAGGGTGACCAGAACGATGATGATGCCGAGGCTGGCAAAATAGTTGCGATGCTCATAAACGAGCTCGAGAGGGATGATGGTGGCCGTCAACAGATGGCAGGCGAAGAAAAAGCCGATGCCCAGTGCTACGAGGGGCAGCCGTCGCCGGATCGCGATGGCGAAAATGGCAAGCGCAGCCAGCAGCATTGCACTGGCTAGGGTGGTCCAGGGGGCGAGCCATCCCGTCGAGACCTTCAGGTCGTCGTGATAGAACGACAGTCCGCCAGGAGACGGCAGCAATGTCCAGCGAAGGTAGGAGGCGACAATCCTGCACTCGGTGAAAAGCCGCTCGCTGAGCGTGAAAGGGCGGGGTGCCCAGGTAGCATCGGCGAGTAGGCGCGGAACGATCACGACAGCGCCTATGGCGAGGGGCAACGCCAACGTTACGATAAAGAGGGCGATAACGCGGCGGCTTGGACCGTCGCGCCGGCTTTCCCGCGGCGATCGCTTCCAGCGAAACACCGTGGCTTCGATCAGAAGCGCGTAGAGGGGTGTAAGTATGGCGGTTTCTTTCGCCAGTATTCCGACGGCACTGGCCAGCACCATGCCACCGGCTGCGAGCACGCAGCCGTTGCCGTTGCCGTTGCCGTTGCCGTCCGCCAGCATGCGCCGACGGCCGGATGCGTAAGAAAACAGGCCAAGCAGCACGAAGAGATTGGCCAGACTCTCCATGCGTTGCACCACGTAAAGCACCGCGGTGAGATTGATCGGCAGGGCCATCCAGAGGAAGGCCACGATAACCGCGCGCCAGGTGTCGCCTAGGGTCACCTGTCGTGTTGCGCCAGCCATAAGGAGGCGGACGAGCAGAAACGCGATCCAGCCATTTAGCAAGTGAATGACGACGTTGGTCGCCTTCATGGGTTCGGGATTCAGGCCCGAAGCCAGATAGTTGAACGCGAATGACAGTGACGCCAGGGGGCGTTTGAATTCGCTCGATGGTGAGGACAGTGCCGCGGAGGTCAGCGAGGCGATGCTTGCATCGCCAGGTTGCACGCCTCGGTTGTCGACGATGTTGGGATAATCGTCGAAAAACCAGCCGCCAGACAATCCTGGCAGATAGGCGGCCGCCACCACGAGGCTCAACACGATCATCCACAACCAGGGAGAGCGCGCCAGCGACCTGAGCGAAGTGTTCAATGGGCGATGTCCCTGCTTGATGGGTTATGTATGTCCTCGAGCAGAGCGGCCTTCAGGTGTGCGTTTTGTTTCGCCCAGTAATCCTGATAGTCCAGGACCCAGGCGTGCACCGAAGGCATGCCCGGACCGGCCGGAGCCACCTGATGAGCCACGCTGTCAAATAGTTGCAAGTGAGCTAGTCCCTCGTTGGCGAAACCCGCCGAGCCCAACAGGGCGGCTTGCTCCAGAGCAATTCCCGGACGAGGATCGGCCAGGAGTGCCGCATTGTAATCGGCAAGGGCCGAGCGGCCATCGCCGCGGGCCAGCCTGATCGACCCACTTACATTAAGCAGATCTTGTCGGCGGCCACTGCTGAAGCGTGGATTCGAGAGGCCTGCCTGCGCGATGCTGCCCAGAGCATCGAGTCCGAGCGCGGGGCACTCGCCATGCTTCGCAGCCGTGATCGCGCGCCCGAACCAAGTGACGATCAGGGAGCCTGGGTCCGCGCTGGTCATGAGCGCCTGGCGCGCGTGGCGGATGTCGTCGTCCGAGGCCGTCCCGGCGGCGCATTCCGCGGCCAGCAGGTTGAACGCGACCTGGACTTCGTCGGGATGCTCGACAAGCATCGGTTTGAGCCGTTTGACGGCCTCCAGAGGGCGCCCCTGTACAAGGTCTGCCTGGGCGGCATTCACTGCCGCGCGCCTTGATGCGGGGTTCATTCTGGCCCAGAGTTCAGCCTGATCGCGCGTGTCGCCCCACAGCGAAGCGTTGAGCCAGGTCATGGTGGCTAGCGCTAGCAACAGGATGGCTGCCAGGCTAGTGCGCAGGAGGGCGGATACCGGTTGCCTGCCTGAGACGAGCCCGCTCAGCCATAGCCCAAGAGGGAAGAACATCAGAAGGGCGGGCACGTAGTTCCGGTGCTCGAAATAAAGCTCAAGCGGCACCGTAGTGCCTTCCATGGCATGCCCGACAAGAAAAAACCCCAGCGCCAAAGCGATCGATGGCGCGTACTTCCGGATACGAACGGTCGCTACGACGAGGGCGATGAGTCCCACCATGGCGATCGGCGTTGTCCAGGGATGCCACAGTGAAGTGGATGCGTTCAACTGGTCATTGAATACGCCGGCGGTATACGGATGCGGGAGCCACAGCAGTCGGAGGTAATCCCACAGCACGCGTGGCTCGGTGATGACTCGCTGGCCGATGGTCCATGGCCGCTGCGGGGGCGCACCGTGAAATGCGTAGACCATCACCATCAGAATGACGGCGGCCGTAACACACCAACCAAATGCCAGCGCGATGCGCATCTGCCAGGGGAGCGAAGGAGACCACGGTAGGATCTTGCGCGTGTTGGCGGATGCTCCGGGATAAGTCGCTTCAACGATGAAGATCAGGGCGGGAAGAAGGGCGCCGTTGGCTTTGGACAGGATGGCCAGAGCCGTGCACCCCACCATCGCAGTGAGGGCTGTCAGTGATCCGCGCGTGCGATGTCCAGCGTCCATCTGTGACATGCCCGTCAGCCAGCCCAGCAGGCCGGCCAGAACAAACGTGGCGACGAGCATCGCCTCACGTTGGACGATATAAAGGGTGGTCGAAACGAACAAGGGATGAAGCAGCCAGGCACCCGCTGTAAACGCGGCGGCCAATACCAGGCGGCCCGAAGGCTGCGATCCGGCAGGATCATAGCGTCTGCCCAGCAGCAGGCAACACACGAACAGCATCACTCCATTAAGCAAATGGAGTAACACATTGGTGCGCTTGAACGCGCTGGCATCCGCGGGCCAATCGTGCGCATCCATCAGAAAGCTGGCCAACGCCACCGGGCGTCCGGTGGGGTCCGCGCCCCCGGACGTCAGGTAGCGGGCCAGAGCCGCTCCGTTATCGACAGGACCTGTCGCCCCGAGAGCAGGCAGATTGGCATAGTCGTCGAAAAGGAAGGGGCCATGTATGCCGGGGTGGTACGCGAACCACGACAGGGCAAGCACAATCATGAGTCCGGCCACGCCGGCGTAGGAGCGCGATGTCATGAAAAGAGTTTACGTCAGCGCGAGCGAATTCTCGTGGCAAAAAAAAGGAGCCTCTTCAGGCTCCTTTTTTCTGTACGAGATGCTTGGCGCGAAATTAAGCGCGGCAGTTCGACGGCAGGTAGTTCGGCTTGATGCCAGTGCCGTTCTTGCAGACCCACTGGATGCTGCCGACGTTCGTGATCGGCGAGAGAACCAGCGTCGACGTCGCCGGGATCTTGCTGCTGGCCTTGGTGCCGCCGTAGTAGGCAGTGATCAGGCCGCCAGCCGACACGTTGATCTGCGAAACGTACTGGCCCTTGATGCTGGCCTTGTCAGCGAGACCGGCCGAGGCGTTGCTGCCCGGCATGGTGCCCTTGTTCTGGAAGAACTCGGCAACAGCCGTCTTGGCGCCGTCAGCGAGGACCGGGCCTTCCGACACCTGGGCGCGGATGGTGTAGTCCTGGTAAGCCGGGATAGCGATGGCGGCCAGGATGGCGATGATCGCGACGACGATCATCAATTCGATCAGGGTAAAACCTTTCTGCACGTTCTTCATGGCGTTTCCTATCTTTGTGGTGGTTAGCTAACCGATTGTGATGCCCCCTGAGCCCCGGTTCCGAATCCCCCTAGGAAGGGTCGGCCCCCTTTCTCACTCACGTGGTCAGGAACGACCAGGAAGCTCGTGATGTCACCTGCATGTTGCGTGCCACGGGTGACGGCGCGTATTCCCTCATATTACGCCTGCCGGAATTGTGCCCGTTGTCACGTCTGGCGAGCAACAGGAAAATTTCCCGGACATTCAACATGATGCGCTGTGACGCATAGGGTCATAAGGTGACACGAAAGGTCACATTCGACTTAGCGGCACGACGAGGGAAGATAACGCGCGTCCATCGGCGACCCCTTGCAAACCCAGGCGATGCTGCCAGCGTTTGTAATCGGGGAAAGCGTCAGCACGCCGTTTTGAACGTGGGTATTTGCGCTGGCCGTCTGAAATTTCACAGCAATCGCGCCGTTCGTTACTTTGACGGACGATACGTACTTGCCAGCGATGGACGTTTCGGCCGCCAGTCCCGCGGACAGATTTCCCGGCGGGAGTCGGCCCTTATCGGCAAAGAAATCCCATACCGCGGTTTTCGCGCCGGTAGAGAGATTGATTCCCTCGGACACCTGGGCGCGGACGGCGTAATCCTGATAAGCCGGAATGGCAATAGCGGCAAGAATGGCGATGATCGCAACGACGATCATTAACTCGATCAAGGTAAAGCCTGCGGCATCGCGGCGTTGGTACATAGTTCTGAGTTCCCCTGGAAGCTACAAAACGTCACAGCAGGTTTTGTACCAAATGGCCTTCGCGCCTACCGGCTGCATGGCCAAGCGTGATCCGCATCACCTAATCAGCGTTAGTGGATGGCCTGATCGCGAATAGATGTCAGGACAGGTAGACGGGGGCGGCGCTTGCGCCGGCTTTCGTCAGGCCTTACCGTCGCCAGCGGCCATATCAAGGGAAGTACCCATGAAACCACTCCTCGCCGCGCTGGCCCTCGCCCTCGCGTCCGGCCCAGTCCTGGCCGCCGACGCCGACAGCGCCGCCACGCACCCGTTCTCCATCCGCGACCTCGTCATGATGGACCGGGTAGGCGACCCGCAGCTCTCGCCGGACGGCCGCTATGCGCTCTTCACCGTGCGAGCCACGGACTACGCCGCGAACAAGGGGGTGACCTCCATCTACCTGATGGACCTCAATAAGCCGCCGCAGCCGGTCAAGGTGGTGGAGAAGGGCTCCTCGCCCCGTTGGGCGCCGGATGGGCAGTCCATCTATTACACGACGCCAAAGGACGGCGTGGCCCAGGTTTTCCACCGTAGCTTTGAGGCGGACAACACCAAGAGTCTGGCGCTGACCGTCCGCGCCGGTGACGCCGTGACCGACGGTCCGCTGGACGTCGGCTCGTTCAAGCTATCGCCCGATGGCACGAAGCTGCTGTTGAGCTACGAGGTCTTCACCGACTGCGCCGACCTGGCCTGTACCAAGGAGCGCCTGGATGGCCGGGAAAAGGACAAGTCCACTGGCACGGTCTACGACAAGCTGTTCGTCCGTCACTGGGATACCTGGGCCGATGGTCGCCGCAACCAGCTTTATATCGCTGATGCGTCGGCCCCCTCGCAGCCCTTGTTGCTCAGCCGCGGTATCGATGGCGACGTGCCGAGCAAGCCCTTCGGCGGCGAGGACGAGTTCACCTTCTCGCCCGACGGCAGGACCGTCTACTTCGATGCCCGCATCGCCGGCACGACCGAGCCATGGTCGACCAACTTCGACGTCTACAGCGTTCCGGCCGATGGTTCGGCCACGCCGACAAACCTGACGGCGGACAACCTCGCGTGGGACGCTAACCCGCTGGTGTCGCCGGACGGAAAGACGCTTTTCTATACAGCCATGAAGGATCCGGGCTCGGAAGCGGACCGCTTCGGTATCTGGGCGCTGGATATCGCCACGGGCGCGAAGCGCGAGATCGATCCGTTGTGGGACGCTTCGGCAAGCAGCCTGCAGATTTCGGCGGACGGCAAGACGCTTTACACCACGACCGACGACAAAGGCCAGCATCCGCTGTTCGCTGTGGACGTCGCGACCGGTAAGGCGACCATCCTGGTGACCGACGGTGCGGTGGGTGGCTTCTCTGCGGGCACGAAGAAGATCCTGTTGACGCGCGACGACCTCAAACGTCCGGCGGATCTGTACACCGCCGACCTCAAAGGAAAGGGTCTCAAGCAGGTGTCGCACTTCAACGCCAAGCGCATCAAGGGCGCACAGACAGGCGACTTCGAGTTCTTCACCTTCAAGGGTGCGAACAACGACAGCGTGCAGGGCTACGTGGTCAAGCCGGTCGGCTACAAGAAGGGCAAGACCTATCCGGTCGCCTTCATCATTCATGGCGGCCCGCAGGGCGCGATGACCAATAGCTGGAGCTATCGCTGGAACGCCCAGACTTATGCGGGGCAGGGCTTCGCGGTGGTGACGGTGAACTTCCACGGTTCAACCGGATACGGTCAGGCCTTTACGAACGCTATCTCGGGCGACTGGGGCGGCAAGCCGCTGGAAGACCTGAAGCTCGGCTGGAGTGCCGCGCTGTCGAAGTACAGCTTCCTCGATGGCGATCGTGCCTGCGCTCTGGGCGCGAGCTACGGCGGATACATGGTGTATTGGATCGCCGGTGTGTGGAACCAGCCCTGGAAGTGCCTCGTCGATCACGACGGCGTCTTCGATGCGCGTGCCATGTACTACGACACCGAAGAACTCTGGTTCGAAGAGAAAGAGAACGGCGGTACGCAGTTCGATCATCCCGAGAACTACGAGCGTTTCAACCCGATCAATCATGTGAAGGACTGGCGCGTGCCGATGCTTGTGATCCACGGCGGTAAGGACTTCCGCATTCCGGAAACGCAGGGACTGGGGGCGTTTACGGCACTGCAGCGTCGTGGCATTCCGAGCAAGCTGTTGCACTTCCCGGATGAGAATCACTGGGTGGTGAAGCCGCAGAACAGTGTTCAGTGGCATGAGACGGTGAATGCGTGGTTGAAGGAGTGGACGGCTCCCGGGGCTGGCGCGAAGTAAGCGTAGTCATTGAGCGGCGGCCTTAGGGTCGCCGTTCTTTCATGGACGAGGAGGTGGTGCATGAGAGAGCCGGGTGACGAGCGTATTTTTTCGACGCTGGATAAGCGTGTCTTCCAGGCATGTGGGCTCCTTTTGCTCGTCGGGGCGCTCGCGGTGGCTGTATCGCAGATCCGGCCGGCTGACGACTGGATTCATATCCTTGGCACCTCGTCGATCGCCGTCGGGTTCGTGGCGGCCTTCGGCATTTTGCCGACGCTTATGACCCGGGACCTTGTGCGGACAGCCGACGGCGCGTTGCGGTTGGGCGCTGACCAGTGTGGAAGTCTTGTGAGGGCATACGGGCACGATGCATACGGTCAAACCGAACTGGTGGGTGACAGCTGATGCGCCGCCTTTTCTTGTTAATGTTTCTTGTCTCGCTTTTTGCTAGTGATTGTGTAGCTAGCGATCAAGGAAGTTTGGAGTCTACTTTCTTTCGCGGGCGCACCTATGTCCAGCGTATGTCAGAGTTTCGAAACTATCGGGTTGACACTCAGTTAGAGTTGTTCTTCTACGGGAACCAAGTGATTCATCCCCCGGCGACTTACCTTGCCTCATGTTTCGCGATGAACGGGCCATCTGGCGTGAGGGTGATTCGGCGGAGGCTCTCCGGACATCTTACGACTCTAGAGATGCGCGATATCGCTTTGCTCCTTGAGACGATGCAAGCTATGGGCACCTACAGCGTTCGTGACGATGAGACGCTCATGGCTGCAATAGAGAAAAGCGTGTCGGAAGTTGCAGAAGGCGGATGGAAAGAGTCCATTGACGGCATGGTTGAGCAGATCAAGAGCGGGCGCGTTCGCGTTCGATCTGTTAATTCCCATTGCGGGGTTCGAGAACGAGTCGAAGGCAAGGGTATCGATCGGATCGATGCCCAAAAACAGATTGAGTAGCACCCCGGTTTCGAGTCAATCCACTGCGGGAATGAGATTGGACATGAAGAAGCGTTTTTTAAGAACAGATCATTGGCTTCCTGCGTGAGCCCAAGGCAGGCATGCCGATTCATGACCGGAAAAGAGCAAGAGAATCTTATGAAAAGGCTTTCTTTGTATCTGTTGTTTTTTGTCCTAGGCGCATCGTTCGGTATGCTTCTCTGCTGGTATGCCAGTCCTGTATGGTCGTACAACGAAGCGATTCGCTCTCGCGAGGATCTCGTGGATGCTTCGGTGTTGCAGTTTCGGGGTGGGCGGGTCGCCGAAGCGGCGGTACTGATGCAGCAAGCCAACGAGGTCGCGTCGCGGCCGGATCAGTCTTGGCCATTTCTGTTTCCCTGGCACGCGGCGGTTCTGCGTGTAACGGGGGTCTTTTCCGGCATTCACGTTTCGAAGGAATATCGCGCGGCAGAGACCGCCTATCTCTTTCGCATGTCTGGCCAGCATGATCGTGCTGGTCCGTATTACGAGCGCTTGCAGAAACAACGCGGCCGAACAACCGAGCAGTTAGACGTTTCGGCTTCCGCGTTCCTGCGTTCTGCATCAGCGTTCCAAGAGGAACAGGTGAAAGAGTGAGCTCAGAGAACTACGGGAAGTTCGGCTGCCTTTTCGAATCAAAAAAAGTATTGACCGCTGTGCAGTGGAGCGATCGCTTATAGAGATCCGTTCATCTGGCGCCGGCGCATTCTTGATGCGTACGCTCGCCTGCATCTAGAGGGGGCATTTAGCATCGCTCAGGTACGTCGGGAGGGCCTCGACCGTTTTGGGGCGGGATCTACGTCTCAACGGCTGAGCATGCATCGTCCGATCCATATGGGTATCGCTTTGTGCCGCGAGCGTCGAAAGACGCTAATTCAATGACTAATCGGTTTGCACAACAGTGGACGCGCATTCCTAATGTATTCAAGCGTGGCGCCGGAAGTGCGATTTTCGGTGCCCGCCGCGCGGCTGACTCCGGTAATTGAGGAAACTATGCGTTTAAGAAGCCTGTTCAGTTTTTCACGAGAGCGAGTGCTTCCTTTCGAAGCTGAGGTTCTTGCGGCACTCGAGCTGTCTTTTTCTCCTGCGCTACTGCCGCGACTGAGGGCGCAGTTGGGTGAAATAAACAAAGTTCAGCGGTTGACCAAGGGTCGAGAAGTCAACTTCTATCGAATGAAAATGGGGCGGCCCAGTTTTGACGGGGCAGCCCGCATTCCGACGGAGCACCTCGAGGCCGTAGTGGCACAAGTTAAAGTTAGACTATTAAGCACTGACGATCTAATCCAGGTTTCTGTAGCCTTGAGCAAGTCGGTACCTTGACAGGCTAATTTTAGGGAGAACTTCGCTGTCGAGTCGTGTCTGATCTCGCACGACGTCTTGAGTCCGGTTGGCGCTTCGCAAAGGCCGCAGGGAACGGCTCCTTCGGGCCTCGCTCAATGGTGTTTGGATGGGGCGATAGACTCTTGGCGGGAGGCGATTGGCGCGGCCGATCGTTCTGTCAAGCTGTCAAATTTGCGGACCGCCCTGCCGCGAGATTACCTCGACGTCCTTGAGATATCTGATGGATTCTCGTCCGGTCGGGTCAGGGTGAACGGAGCGGCAGAACTCGGACCGACAGCAATGGATCACGGAAGCATGGTTTTTTTGGCTGAAGTTGGTGAGATCTTTGGTGTCGGTGTACCTCAAGATGTCCCGAGCTTCGCGCTTCAGATAGTAGATTATTCAACAGGCGACATCTCGTATGCGGTCAGCATCGAGCTTCGCGATGCCATAATCGAGGGGATTATTTTGTCTGACCAGCGATCAAATCGACAGCGATAAAAGCTTTGCTCCGTGGGTATAGGGGAGTTCCGTTTGGGTTCTAACGTGTAATGAACGGAATGCGGGTTAGATGGAAGGCTGCCTCCGCGGAACGGCCGGCAGCCTAGCCCATGCCTTCTGCGTGGTGACGCCGAGAACGAGGCGTGTGAATGTCAGCTTTTTAGTGTGCGGGCTGTTGATTTGTCGCCTCCCGGCAGGCTGATGCGCATGGGGATCCAGTGCACCGCCCGGGCACACGCCCGGAAGTGCTGGGAGCGGGACAGGATCTGATGCATCATGGCTGTCCATTGTGCAGGGGATAGCCATGGAGACGAAGGGGGTGCATGTGTCGGGTGCTCAGGGAATAGAATAGGCCCTGTCCCCGTTAGGGATTTCCAGGCGATATGTGGGGAATGCGCGAAATCAGCTAGTTGAAGTCAAGGAGGGTGAAACTACTGTCCTCTCATTCAGTTACGACCCGTTGGGGCGAAGGGCGACAAAGAGTACGAGCGGAGCTGTTCCCACCCGCTATCAATGCGACGGCATCGATGTTGCCAGGACATCGGGTGGCAACGGGTCGAGATCCTACGTCAACGGCCCTTTCGTCGACGAGCATCTCTGGGCCAGAGGTGCGACCAGTGACTTCTTTCTCGCCGATGGTCTGAACAGCACCGTAGGGCTTGCCGATCCGGGCGGAGCCTTGATTGGAAGGCTTAACTACGGTGAGTATGGCAGTACAACCGGCCAGGCTTCGGTCCAGGAGCGGTTCCTTTACACAGGTCGCGAGATGGATGACGACGATTTCTACTACTATCGCTTCAGATACTATGAGCCGTCGCTTGGTAGGTTCATCAGCGAAGACCCCACACGATTAGCTGCAGGACCTAACTCGTACGGATATGTCCTTCAGGATCCGATCAATAACATCGATCCCTTGGGCCTCTGGACTCTTCAGATCGGATTTCAGGTCAGTTACTCGGTAACTTTCTTTGGGGTCGGAGTTTCTGGCACGCTTGGTATGGGCGCAGCCATCGACGGGCATGGAAACGTTGCCGCGTTCTCATACGATGGGCTTGGTGGAGCGCTGGGTACGCCGGGCGCGTCGGCTGGCGTGCAGACGGCGGTATCCGACGGCGATACGATTTGCGCTCTAGGGGGCAAGTTCAATAACGCTAGTCTTGGAGGTGGATGGGGGCCTGATGCAACCGGCGACGCTTTCTGGGGGCCGGGCGAGCATGGGCAGCCCGTGGTGGGCGCAGGGGTAACCATCGGTGCCGGTATAGGAGCCTCGGGATCTGTAGGTCAGACCGATACCACCCTAGGCGATGTGGGGCACTTATGGTGAGCCTTGCAAGATGGAGGGATGTTGCCGGTGGAATCGCGGCATCGTCCTTCGTTGTCGGAAAGCTGATATATGGGAGCATCTTGCAGACCGCACCTCGCACTCAAGATGCTGTTCACAGTATTGCGGTCCCTTTTAAAAGTTACACTGTGTACCTGAGCGAGTCTCAAGAAAGATGGAATGATGGACCTACGATGGTCGCGGTAAGCTTTGCCGCAGTGGCATGTGTACTGACTGTGATCATCTGGTCCCGCGATCGTTGATACGGATATATGCACTGCTACGTCATTCATCGCTTTGGTGGGTACAGCAAAGAAAAGCACGTGCCGTGCTTCGTGGCGGGGATGACGTGAACTGGGCAAGCAGTAAATTCTACGTATACGCCAAAATCCGTGACTGGAATTTTCGTTTGCAAGACTGCGTACGGGCGGTTACGAGTGTTCCCTGTGAGCTCTCGAACTGGTCGCCAAACTACCGGCGACACCCGCCGATCGACACGGAGGGGCGCGAGGCGTCCGTAGGGGCGCTAAATATTGTCTTCGGGCCCAACATGCAGATAAGGAGCACGTGCCTTACGAAGAGGCTGGTGCGTGTACCGCGGAATGCTGCACGTACGGCCGATGGATTGCCCGAACCGACACTGTCACGCGCAAAGCCCCCTCTGACACAGCAGCGTCATCGGGTATGGTGCGGCGAGGGGAGGTTGTGCAGGCGATGCGTGGGACAGTGGTAACGACGGTGCCCGGTGTGACCCGCGTCGTGGCCCCGGTGAAGCTGGGCTACAAGAAGGGCGGAGACGCACCTCTGCTTGATCTGGTGCCTGGCGGTGACGCTGTACCCCGTGGGGGAAGCCTGCGATCGCTTCTGGTATCGCGGTGAAGTCTATTCGGATCAGATCGACCTGCCGGAGGACGCCTTCGGCGATCCACCTTTCAGCAAGCAGCTGAAGGTGATCTCGCGGCCCGTGTATGCCTGGTGGGCCGAGGTCCGGCTGACGTCGGGGCGGACGGGGTGGGTCGTCGTCGATGCGACGTCCCCCCAAATTTGAGTAGCGCCCCGGTTTCGAGTTCAATCCCCCACGAGAAGGAGATTGGACGTGAAGAAGCGTTTTACCGAAGAGCAGATCATTGGCTTCCTGCGTGAAGCCGAGGCGGGCATGCCGGTCAAGGACCTGTGCCGCAAGCACGGCTTCAGCGAGGCGTCGTACTACCTTTGGCGAAGCAAGTTCGGCGGCATGAGCGTGCCCGAGGCCAAGCGGCTGAAGGATCTGGAGTCGGAGAACGGCCGACTTAAGAAGCTGCTGGCCGAGCAGCTCCTGGAAAACGAGGTCATCAAGGAAGCGCTGCGAAAAAAATGGTGAGCGCACCGGACCGGCGCGAGCTGGTGCGCTATCTGATCGGCCGAGAACTGAGTGAGCGTCGGTCACTAGCGATCGCCGGCATAAGCGCAAGCGTTTACCGATACCAACCGCGGCGCGACGCTAACGTCGAGCTGCGCGAGATGATCTGCGCGCTGGCGAATCGCCAAAAGCGCTACGGCGTCGGCATGATCTACCTCAAACTCCGCCAGGCCGGTCAGATGGTCAACTACAAGCGAGTTGAGCGCCTGTACAAGGAGGCGAACCTGCAGGTGCGCCGACGCAAAAGGAAAAAGGTGCCCCCGGCCGAAAGGCAGCCACTGCTCCGGCCCGCAGCGGCGAACGAGGTTTGGTCCATCGATTTCGTCTTCGACCGCACCGCCGAAGGGCGCGTCCTGAAGTGCCTGACGATCGTCGATGACGCCACGCATGAGGCAGTCGCCATCGAGATCGAGCGGGCGATCTCAGGTATCGGCGTAACGCGCGTCATGGACCGCCTGGCCGTCACACGGGGCCTGCCGAAGATCATTCGCAGCGATAACGGAAAGGAGTTTTGCGGCAAGGCCATGGTCGCGTGGGCACACGAACGCGGCGTGCAGCTGCGCCTGATCGAGCCTGGCAAGCCGAACCAGAACGCCTACATCGAATCGTTCAACGGAAGGCTTCGCGATGAATGCCTCAACGAACACTGGTTCCCCAGCCTGCTGCATGCCCGGGCCGAAATCGAAAGCTGGCGACGGGAATACAACGAAGAACGACCGAAGAAGGCGCTCGGCGGGTTGACTCCCGCGGCTTACGCGAAACAGTTACATTAACCCCGGACTCGAATCGGACCGCTACTAAAGGCGGGGGGACGTCGCCTGAGCCTCAGGCCCCACCGCCTCCCGACAACCACTTCCCTTGGGCCGGGATGGATTTCTCCGGCGCGGGCTTTCAATAGCTACCGGGTTTTAAGCTATGGATGACAGTGCTACATTCAAATATGGGAGGCTTGCGTGGCTGGTGCTGCTTGTTTCGCTGGCCATAGTCAGCATGGCGACCTATGCATTCATCCGCGCAGCTCAGCAATTTCGACCGGGTGACTTGCCTTTCTTCATCGTGGGTATCCCCTTAGTCACCGTATGTGTGGTCAGCCCTCTTCTCGCCTATCGAGACGTAGTAATTTCTTCCAAAGGGATCGGAAGATCCTTTTTTGGAGTTTGCACGGGTCTCATTCCCTGGGAACGCGTTACCAGCGTTCGTTGCGGCGTCCTGTCTGGGAATGACCAGTCGGTCAATACATACCATCTCCGTGTCGGCAACCGCGCCATCTTCGGAGGGGTACGTTTGATGACGATGATTGACGACGTCGACGAACTGATAGCGAAAGTCAGTGCGGAAGTCGAGCGACGCGCGATTCCCGTGACAGCTTGGCATGCTAATAAATTGGTTACCTTGGAGCGGTTGCCACCCCCGATAAAGGGACCGGCGGCGTGGGAATGAGTTTTAGAGAGGGTTCCGGACAATCTGGTCACGTCACGTCGTTAGCAAGAACCCATGACAAGCGTCATGATGGCCGTTGGATCGCCCTACTTTCATAGACACTCAGTAGCCGGTTTGCACGGAATGCCGGTCGCGTTCTACCGGTGATAGATCGGCGGCCAAATCATGTCGGCGTACTGGATTGCAGAACATCTCGATGTAGTCAAATATATCCGACGATGCGGCCGCGCGACGGGGATAGATCCGGCCCTTAATTTGGTCCTCCCTCAGCAGGCTAAAGAACGTCTCAGCAACGGCGTTGTCATGGCAGTTGTGACCTGCCCCACTGGGCCATACCACGTGAAGCTGTAAAGTTCGTCGACCACGAGGACGAACATGAAGAAGAGTCGTTTCACCACCGAGCAGATCATTGGCTTCATCAAGCAGGCCGACGTGGGAATGGTGGTCTCGGAGCTAGCCCGGCAGCATGGCTTCAGCCCCGCGAGCTTCTACGCCTGGCGGGCCAAGTACGGCGGCATGGAGGCCGAGGACGCCAAGCGACTGAAGGAATTGGAGTCCGAGAACGGTCGGCTTAAGCGTCTGCTCGCAAAGGCCCATCTGGACATCGAGGCTCTGAAGGTCGGGTTCGGGGTAAAACGCTAGCGTCGCAACGCAAGCGCGAGGCAATCCGGCGCATGTGCGAGTTGACGCCGATCAGCGAGCGCCGGGCTTGCCGCCTTCCGGGGCTGTCCCGCGATGCTTTCCGTCATGAGCCGATACCCACGCCCGCCACGCAGGCGTTGTCGCTGCGACTGGTCGAGTTGGCGCAAGCACGCCGCCGCTTCGGTTACCGCCGCCTGCACGACCTCTTGAAGCCGGAATTCCCGACGGTGAACCAAAAGAAAGTGTATCGCCTGTAACAGGGGGCCAAGCTGTCGGTGCGCCGTCGCCGTAAGGCGAAGCGTCCAGTCGGCGAGCGCCAGAAGCTGCGCGTATCACGCCGGCTGAACGAGACCTGGAGCATGGGCTTTGTCTTCGATGCACTAGCCCACGGGCGCCGGATCAAGTGTCTGACTGTAGTCGATGACTTCACTCGTGAGAGCGTGGATATCGCCGTGGATCATGGTATCAGCGGTGCCTACGTCGTACGGCTTCTCGATCAGGCTGCCTGCTTCCGTGGCTATCCACGCGCCGTACGAACGGACAACGGGCCGGAATTCACCAGTCGCGCTTTCATCGCCAGGACGCAGCAGCATGGCATCGAGCACATCCTCATCGAACCGGGCTGCCCTACGCAGAACGGCTACATCGAAAGCTTCAACGGCAAGTTCCGCGACGAGTGTCTAAATGAGCACTGGTTCACGTCGCTGACCCAAGCGCGTGACGTCATTGGAAGCTGGCGTCGGGATTACAACGAGGTTCGGTCCCATGGCAGCTGTTGCCGCATCCCACTATCGTAATTCGCTGCCCATCACCGCGCACAATCCGACAACAACAGTAATCTTCAACCCCGGACTTTCACTGTGATCACTGGTACGGCGGCTGGGGGCAGGTCACCAGCCCTGGGTCACGTTGCAGTCTTCGAATGTCTCGATTCCGACATCGGGGCTGAAATAATTCGTTTACGCACCAGGAAACGCGGTGCTGTTTCAGGGGCTGTTCTACTCCAGCGGCCAGTCATCGATCCATTTACCCAGCCTGTCGGGCACCGGTACGTACCTGGTGCTGTTCTCGGTCGGTCAGGGAAGCGCCAGTTTCACGGCCGGTGTCCAGAGCGCAACGAAAGTGACGGACGCGGTCACCACACTCTCGGTTCAAGGGGCATCGCAGAGCGTGCGTGGCACGTTCTCGGCGCAGGGCGGCGACACGCTTGCTCTGAAGATCGTCGGCGCCACCACCAGCCCGGTCAACGCGAACGTCGGTTATGAAATACAATCGTTTTCCTTTTGTCGGTCGAGAGTTGGACGATGACGACTTATACTATTTTCGCTCACGCTATTATCGGCCGTCACAAGGTCGATTCATAAGCGAGAAATCTATTGGTTTCGCATCTGGCCAGCGAAACCTATACCAATACGTTGATGGATCTCCGACTAACTATATGGATCCCACGGGTCATTGCCCGCAGTGCATCGTTGGAGCCGTCATCGGCGGTGTCGCAGGGGGCCTTTCTGGTGGTGGGCGAGGCGCGCTTGCAGGCAGCATTATCGGTGCGGTGACCGGCGGTTGCGGTGCGTTGGCTGGCCCGGCAGCGGGTGCGGCTGGTGGCGATGCCATGACCGGTGTCGTTGGTGAGGCCGTTGCAGCGATGGTGGGGACTTCGGTTCGCGGGCTAGCTACGGGCGTGTATGTCGCAGCATCGGGCTAAGTCAGTACTATGGCCGGGAACGTAACCGCCGGTAAACCAGCTAACAAGCGCGCCGGGTGCGACGCTGCGTTCGGTTTTGCCGCACCTTGCCGTTCCGGTGAAGCGTTAGTCGCCACGCAGGTCGCGGAGTCTTCGTTAGTCACTGGCGGTGCCCTCGGAAGAGCGTCGCGAATTATCGGTCCTGTGGCTAGCGCCGCAGATCCACTCGGTGATTGCTGGACTCAACCCCCGCCCGGTGGTTATCACTTTCCCTACGGCAGCATGTATTTTTGATGCATATGAGAAATGTAGACGTCTTTAAGTACGGTTCGGCACGCTGGCTTGTCCCGCTGATGAGTCTGTCCATGCTCGCCGTTATTGGGTTTCTAACTACGCGTGTGTTCGAGCAGTGTCGCGAGGGCGATGGATGCATTCATTTGTGGTTCCTGTCAATGTGCGCTTTGCTGTTCATTTGGCCACCGCTTGCATACCGTGATGTAGTTGTGTCGACAGAGGGTATCGGACGCGCCTTCCCTGGGCTGCCAGGCCGTTTGGTCCCTTGGGGAGAAATCGTATCTGTTCGCTGTTTTTTTCTTACGGGCCCGGAGGGAAGGGCAAAGTCCTACCAGTTGCAAACCAGGCGCGGGAGCGACTTCGGGGCCGTGACAGTAAGAACCGTCATCGCTGATATTGATCGTTGGGTTGCTTTTGTGGATGCTGAAATCGCGCAGAGAGGTATACCGATTATGGCTTTGAAATCCGGAGTACTTACAAAACTCGAAAGATTGCCACCGCCGCTCAAGGGGCCTGAAGCATGGCGGTGAAGATTCGCCATCTCACCGAAAACTGTAGTGATCGTCGCATGCCTCACTGTGGACCGCCCAGACTTTCGTATTCCAATAGGGCCGTCGTCCATGTCGCATCGTTCGATGGCACCGATGGGTGCGAGTGAGATTCAGAGAACGTGCGCATCACATGGAACGGCATTTGGGGTCAGAGCTAGACGATCATGAAAAATGTTGAAGTGTTCAAGTTTGGGGTCATGCGTTGGCTACTCCCGATAGTTTCTCTGGGAGTGATCGTTTTTTTTGTCGCCGCGATCGTCGACTTGACCCCGAAAGACCGCTCGGAACACTGGTTTCTGGTGCAGGTGCTTTTCCCCTTCGCCGTCATTTTCCATGTGTGTCTGGCGATGATATGCCGCGATGTGGTGATCTCGAACGAAGGCATTGGACGGTCCTTTCTTGGATTGCGAGGGCGCTTTCTACCGTGGGACGCCATCAGTTCCGTTGACTGCTCTCCGCTCCCTTCGTCAGATGGAAAAGCGAAGTACTACCACCTAAGGTGTCGGGGCCAGCGACGCCGCGGCGGCGTTACCGTGTGGAGCGCGATCGATGACGTCGAGCGGCTTGTCTCTCTGATCGAGGTCGAGATCAAGCAGCGGAAGATTCCCATTCTTAAGCGTAACGCGCTGGACACCGGGATGGTTGAGATGGAACGCATGCCGTCACCTGTCACGGATTACAGAGCGTGGAGCTGAGTGAGTAATGGTGAGATCTGCTCTCGATGCGCTAGCAAGAGCGTTCGTAGCGATCTGTGTGCTTCTGCTATTTGGCTACCTCCACCTCACGTCGGTCTATTATCCCGGGTCCCCGCGCTCTCGATAGATGGTCAGCCTTCCTGGCAAAAAGATGTCTCGTCACTGGGGCCGGAACTGGAGACAGCGATGGACAAAGGGCTGCACGAGGTGTTCGAGGCATCGTCCGACGTTCTCCACCAAAAAATGACTGGTGGGAGCCTTCTCGTGACATTCTGGCTCGAGGGCTTTATAAGATCGAACGATTCGGATGCGATCTTAAAGAGGGGCACGGTGTAGGTAGCATCGTGTGCGCTGTATGGATCTGGGTGTGGTGCATCTGTTTTGCTTAAGATCGATCAGGGAATGGGATTAGGAGTTCCGATGCTCGACGACAACTAAGGGATGGATCTCGGAAGCGAGCAGGTAATGGACGAGATTGAACGGGTGTCATTGCCCATCACGGGTGCGACGCCTGGAGGTAGTACCCGAGTATGAGTCTTAACGAAAAAGAGATATCCGCGGTCTCCGCGTTGTCGCGTGATGAGCGTCTTGGATATTTTATCAAGCGAGCGGCAGATTTCGAGCGGGTCTGGGGCATCGACGAAGCAGGCTGGGTTCTCTCTGCGCTCAACGACGGTCGGCCCGTGTTTCAGCTTTGGCCGTTTGCAGACTACGCGGCGTTGTGTTGCGTGGGTGAGTGGGCATCCTGTGCGCCCAAAGCGATCGATCTCGATGACTTCATGGAATCCTTTCTGGCCGACTTTGAAGAGAGCGGGGTGCTGATCGGCATCTTCTATACGCCACATGATGCAGGAGCCATCCTTACTGCCAGCGAGCTTCGCGGTTTCCTCGAAGATGAACTGGAGAAGTACTGATCATGCACGTGGTGAGAGACGAAGCGAGTATTCCAGCGCTCTACGGGAAATGAGAAGAGATCAGCCCGGGCACGGCAATCGCAGGAAGGCGATGACATGTCGGGGCACGGGACGCTGGGCGCTTCAGGCGGTGCTCTCGGGTTTCGCTTCGTGCTCGACGTTTTTTCTGTGCATTGCGCGCGAATGAATGATCTCGTCGCTGAGTCGTTCCGATTTTCAGGTCACCTAGTCGCAGGCAGTGCAAACCTTTTCTTCATTTCCATTGAGCGGCAGCGAGAACGCAATGCTCTTGAAGCTCCGAGACACATGTCTTTATGTAGCCGTCTTCGCATTCGTCATACGAGTGATCATCTTGGGATCGCGGGGCTATAACTCGACTCAGCCCGGATCCAGTGTACGTGGTCGCCGTTCCGTTCAAGGCATTTCCTTATATCTGACCGAGCGCGAGATGGCCTGGAATGAGCGCGCCATCTGGGCGTCAGTCGCGGCGATGCTGGTCACTCTGGTTGCTTGGGTCAAAGTATTTCGGACCCAAGATCGGATCGCTACTGAAGGCGGAGGGAGTTCGTGCTGACCCATCGCTTTTCTCGCATCATTGTCTGCACCGCATGCTCAGCGATAAGCTGGTCATACGCGAAAGGCCTTGCAGCGTGAACTCAAACCTTAAAATCAGCGCTTCGCTTGCAATTTTTGCCCTCGTCCTCACTGGAAACTGTATCCATGCGAAATCGGCTTCGACGTCACACGATAGTTCTGACACACACCGAGTTTAAGTGGCACTAGCCTACGATGAAAATACCTCGTTATCCGCGAAGTCGCTACATGCATGGGATGCGCGTTACTTTGCCGGTCCTTCGGCGAAAGAATGTGTAGGCAAATCCGCCCGTATCACAATCGTGCCGAAGAAGGTTCGCGTTGAACGGGACAAGTTTTCTGAGTCAGATGTGGTGGTCGTTGAGATGACCTCGTCCGATGGGTCGGCGTTGACGCGACTAACATCGGAGGCCGTGAAGCATGGCTCTCGCCAGGAGTTCGTGCTGATTGGCGGGAAGATAGTCATAAGCGCATTCGTATACGCGCCGTTCGAGGGGAGTGAGTTGTGGCTCGATCCCTCGTCGGATGACTAGGCAAGGGGTATCTCCCCGCTTCTTTCCGCTGACGGGAAGAATTGAGAATATTCATTGGATAACAACGCATGCGCGCTGACGAGCTTGGGCATTACCTGGAGAAGAAGGGGCTGCTTCACGACTGTCTCTTATCGTGGCGCGAGCTGGGCGAGGGTCGGCTATCCGTCGAGGTGTCCGATGTCAATGCGGCGACTCACGGTCTGCCCGAGTACCCAGGTGCCAGTCGTTTGATCCTGGAGCTGGAGGGCGTTTGCGTGAAGGAAATGGTCGCGCCGGCCGATGAGCTGAGGGTATTCGAGGCGTCGGCGAGGTTGTCCGGTGAGGCGGCCTCCCTCGGCGAATTCAGGGTGACGTTCTGGCCGGCAGGTCATATGACACTCTCGTTCGCGGCTGCTCGAGTGACGGAGCGACCTGTCAGAGAACTGAGCCCGAGGTAGTCCGGCTGATGGGCCGTGTCTCTCGGCACGGGATAGCATCGGTCAGCTGCCTGGTTGGGGGCGGCTTCAAGAAGATTCAGACACCGATGCGGGCCGGCCACGCCTTTCGGTGGCCGGCCCGCAAAAATCACATCCGCGGACAAAAATTATCCGCAATCTTCCCCGCCCGCTCGTTCTCCACCCGCAGATGAAAGTCCCGCAACATCCGGTTCTTCGTCATCTGAAACAACCGCACATCCCCGGTCGCTCCCGGCTCATACGCCGGCAGATGAATCACATGGATATTCACGTGATAAGCATCCGAGAAAATCTGAAACGCCTTCCGGCAAGCCTGACATGGCGGCTGTGACACCCACGCCGCGATAACCCCGCCCCGTGGAATGTTCCCCGCCAGAATATCGCGCTCGATCGTGCGCAACGCGCGCATCTCCGCGTCATACCCACGCCCGAGACGGGCGGTCGAGTCACCCGCCATCGACTCCTCGAGAATGGAGTGCTCGCCGTCGGGAATCCGCGCATACACGTTCGGATTCACATCGGAGTAGTACTGGGCCCAGTCCGGCATATCGAAGCTCGGTACCGCTACGCCCGCCTCGTGCGGCAGGGCCGCCGCGGCCACGCGCCCGGACAGACCGTGATAAAGCGTCGTGCGTGGGCGCCCCGTGCTGTCGATCCACCTGTACTTCACCTGCGCCGCGGTGGCCTTGGCCCATTCCATGCGGAACCCAGTGTAGGCGCGCTCCGTGGTCGTCGCCGGCCCGTGTGCCGCCGCGTAGCGCTGCGCACCGCGAAGGTGGTACTTGAACGTGCTGACCAGATTTTCCTTCGCGGCGAGCATCGCCTCGGGGGATGTCACTTCGATGTACTTCACCGTTCCCGCGACGGTGATGGATGAGGCGAGAAGCAAGGCGACGGCGGCAGCCGCGCGAAACGAGCGAAAAGAGCGAAACGATGTCATACGTAAGTCATCCATGATGGAAGGTTCAGAAGCGGCGGCAGAGAAGTCCGGACGAGCGCTCCTCCAGCGCGAGGGCTTCCTCCTCTTCGATCTCACCGGAGGCGGCGAGATCTTCCGCGGCCAGGGTCTCGACGAATTCCGCGGCGGCAAGGACGTCCAGCACGACACCGAACGGGACGAGCAGGGCGAGCACGTTCGCCAGCGGCGACTTCTCGGGCTGACTCTCGCGAACCAGGCCGGCCTGCCGGCGAAACTCTTCGTTGTACCAGGCGTAGACGGCGCGGTCGCTGGCATCGACGAAGCACACCGGGCCCTGCGTGGGGTCGAGGCTAGCGACGCCTTCGCGATAGCGGAAGGTCTCCGTGCAGGGCGGCGCGACATACGACTGATTGTCGCGATACGCGGCGGCGACGCGCGCGATGCGGAACGGCGTGCCGATCTCGCGCAGGCCGCGAAACGATGACCGGGCGACGGTGTGTCGGTTCACTTCGCTCTCGAGGACGTCGCGGAGATACTGCGCGTCATAGGCATCGAGTGAGCCGCCAGCCGGGGTGGCCATGAAGCGTTCGAGCACGTCCGGCTCGACGTTGCGGACCTCCTGCTGGTCGACCGGCGTCGCGGCGATGCGTTCGCGCAGGATCTGCGCCGCCACGGCGTACTTGGCGGCAAAGGTGCTGTGTGCGTTGCCGAAGATGGCTATCGACTGGTTGAAAATGTCCGACTCGACGCCCGCCTTGATCGCGCTCAGGGCCGAATGTTCGGACCCGTAGCCGGGGAAGGCGTGGGGCAGGCCTACGTGCTCGGGGTGCGCCTTGGTGAAGCCGAGGTCCCATTGCAGGATCTCCCACGCCTGCTGCCAGTACAGAGGTCGGCCTGGGCGATCGAGCCGTGCCGCGGCGGCGGCGAAGGCGGGATCGATCTGGGCGGCGTCAAAAGCGGCCGGCTCGGTATAAGCGTGTGAGGGCAGATGGCTCGGGCGGAGCAGGCGCTCTTTCCAGTACGCGTCGTTGAAGCCGGCATCGTAGGCCTCAGCGGGCGTGTGGCGCTCCGCGAGATAGGCCTTGAGGAAATCGACCGGAGGAAGGTCGGCGGCCATGGCCGGCAATGGGAGCAGGGCGAGGGCCAGGAGTTTGGGATTGAGGTGCATGGCATCCGTGTCGGGGGCGTCCCTTCATTGGGACGGGCGACATTGGATCGGATATGCCCTGGACGGTCTGTCGGTGAAAGGGGGTGAAGCGTGTGGTCAGAACCACTTGTTCCGTTTCAGCGCGATGAAGATGCCGCCGACGATGCACGCGACCAGACAGGTGATAGCGGGATACGCCCAGGGCTTATCGAGCTCCGGCATGTGCGTGAAGTTCATGCCGTACCAGCTGGTGATCAGCGTCGGCGCGGCGAGCATGGCCGCCCAGCCGGCGAGCTTTTTCATCACCTCGTTCTGACCGAAGGTCACCAGCGCCAGGTTGACGCTGATGGCGGCCCCGAGCATTTCCCGCATCGCCGAAATCGACTCGTTTACGCGGAACACGTGATCGTAGATATCGCGGAAGTACGCCCGCAGGTCGTCGTGGATCAGGTGCGGATGCAGGCGTACCAGCTGCGCGACGATGTCCTGCAACGGTACGACCGCCAGCCTCAGCGTCATCAGTTCGCGCTGCATGTCGTACAGGCGCTTGATGGTCTGCCGGTTGTACGTCTCGGCGAAGATATCGTTTTCCAGCTCGTGCAGCTCTTCCCGGAAGTCGCGCACGATCGGCAGGAAGTTGTCGACGATGAAGTCGAGCACCGAATACAGCGCGTAGCTCGGGCCCATGCGCAGCAGCTCGGGCGACTGCTCGCACGTGCGGCGTGCCGGTGCATACGACAGCGACGCCCCATGCCGCACCGTCACGAAGTACCTCTGCCCCACGAAGATCTGCGTTTCGCCGAAGGCGATGTTGCCGCCGACCAGCTGCGCGGTCTGCGCGACGATAAAGAGCGAGTCGCCGTACGTCTCGATCTTGGTGCGCTGGTGGGCCAGCTGCGCGTCCTCGATGGCGAGGTCGTGCAGGTTGAATTCCTCCTGCAACTTCAGCAGCAGGGTTTCATCGGGTTCGTGCAGTCCGACCCAGACGAAGGTGTCCGGTTCCTTGAGGACATCGCTGATGGCTTCGATGCTGATGTCGCCGATACGGCGGCCATCGGTGCGGTAAGCGACGCAGTTGACCACCATGCCGCCCGAGGGGACGTAGGTGGGCGCGGATTCGGGAAGGATCGAGACGGAAGCCATGGCGGGCATGATGCCGGGCCGGATGTGACGCGGCAATCGCGACCCGGCGATCCACCGAAAAAGCGCAGGGACTTGCGGCTCAACGCCCCGTGAGGCGTGCAAAAAGTTCCGCCCGGCGCCATCACCTGTGCTTATGCCACCCATAACGAGCAACGATTTCAGCGAAATCCGGGGCTGGCCGACAATGACCCTTCGATTGATGGCATGAAATACAGCCGTCATGTTCATTCATTGCGTCTATTGAAGCCGTAGGAAACCACGATGGCCAAATCGAGCAGCCAGAAGTTCATCGCGCGCAATCGCGCCCCGCGCGTGCAGATCGAATACGACGTCGAGCTTTATGGCGCCCAGAAGAAGGTGAGCATTCCCTTCGTCATGGGGGTGATGACCGACCTGTCGGGTGCCAGCGCGGGCGACCTGCCTCCGGTGGAAGAGCGCAAGGCGCTGGAGATTGACGTCGACAACTTCAATGACCGTCTCGAGTCGACGCGTCCGACCGTTTCCTTCGATGTGCCCAACACGCTGACCGGCGAAGGCAACCTGGCCATCGAGATGCGCTTCAGCCATCTCGACGACTTCTCGCCGGCCGCCATCGCGCGCAACGTCGAACCGCTCGCGAAGCTGCTCGAGGCGCGGATGCAGCTGGCCAACCTGGGCACGTACCTCGACGGCAAGCTCGGTGCCGAGCGGCTGATCGCCCAGGCGATCCAGGATCCGGCGTTGCTCGCGGCCCTTGCCGCGAACCGTCCGGCCACTAACGACGCCAAGGAGGACTGACCGATGGCGACCACGCAGACCCAGGCCGCCGAGGCCCTCGTCGATACGACTGAAGGCAGCGACTTCTCCGCACTGCTTACCAAGGAATTCCGCCCGAAGAGCGAGCGCGCTCGTACCGAGGTGGAGTCCGCCGTGCGTACGCTGGCCGAGCAGGTGCTCGATCGTGCGGATATCGTGTCCGATGACGTCACGCAGACGATCAACGCGTACATCGCCGAGATCGACCGCAAGCTCAGCGAGCAGATCAACCATATTCTTCACCACCCGGACTTCCAGAAACTGGAAGGGGCTTGGCGTGGCCTGCATCACCTGGTGACCAACACCGAGACGGATCCGCAGCTGAAGATCCGTGTGATGAACCTCTCCAAGAACGACCTCGGTCGTACGCTCAAGCGGTACAAGGGCACGGCGTGGGACCAGAGCCCGATCTTCAAGAAGGTGTACGAAGAGGAATACGGCCAGCTGGGCGGTGAGCCATATGGCTGCCTCATCGGCGATTACTACTTCGACCACGGTCCGCAGGACGTCGAATTGCTGCGCGGCATGGCCCAGGTGGCTGCCGCGTCGCATGCCCCGTTCATCGCCGCCGCCGCGCCGGGCCTGCTCGGTATGGACAGCTGGGGCGAACTCGCCAACCCGCGCGATCTGGCCAAGATCTACTCGACGCCCGACTACGCCGCCTGGCGCTCGCTGCGTGACGGTGAGGATGCGAAATACGTCGCGCTGACCATGCCGCGCACGCTGTCGCGTCTGCCTTACGGCGCCAAGACGGACCCGGTGGAAGAGTTCGATTTCGAGGAAGACACCAGCGGCGCCGACTCGTCGAAGTACACCTGGCAGAACGCCGCGTACGCGATGGGTGTGAACATCAACCGCTCGTTCAAGCAGTACGGCTGGTGCACGCGTATTCGTGGTGTGGAATCGGGCGGTACGGTGGACAACCTCCCGGCGCACGTCTTCCCGACGGACGACGGCGGCGTGGACATGAAGTGCCCGACCGAGATCGCGATCACCGATCGTCGCTCGGCGGAGCTGGACAAGATGGGCCTCATGCCTGTCGTGCACCGCAAGAACTCCGACATGGCCGCCTTCATCGGTGCGCAGTCGCTGGCCCGTCCGGAGGAGTACGACGATCCGGATGCCACGGCCAACGCGGCGCTCAGCGCACGCCTGCCGTACATGTTCGCCTGCTCGCGCTTCGCGCATTACCTGAAGTGCATCGTGCGGGACAAGATCGGTTCGTTCAGCACGCGTGAGCAGATGCAGGACTGGCTAACCCGCTGGGTCCTCAACTACGTCGATGGCGACCCGATCAACTCCAACGAAGAGACCAAGGCGCGCAAGCCGCTCGCCGCGGCACAGGTAGTAGTCGAGGAAGTGGAAGGTAACCCCGGTTACTACACCTCCAAGTTCTACCTCAAGCCGCACTACCAGCTGGAAGGCCTCACCGTCTCCCTGCGTCTGGTGGCACGCCTGCCGTCCGGCAAGACCGGCTGACCCTGAGTCTCTCCCTCTTCACGCGACACACAAGGAAAAGCGTTCATGGCATTCGACATGCACATCAAGTTCGGCCCCGGTCAGGTCAAGATCGAGGGCGCGTCCAACCACGCCAAGCATAAGGATCAGGTGCCGATCATCGCCTGGTCGTGGGGCGCCAGCAACGCCGGCAACCTGCACACCGGTGCGGGCTACGCGTCCGGCGGTAAGGCCAACGTGCAGGACATCGTGATCACCAAGTACGTCGACTCGTGCTCCAACGCGCTGCTCAACGCGGTGTGCACCGGTGCGCGCGTCGACAGCGCCACGCTGTACGTCACCAACGCCACGGGTGAGCAGACCGACTTCGTCACCATCGAACTCACCGAGGGCGTGATGATCACCTCGGTATCCACCGGCGGTAGCGGCGGCGACGAGCGTCTGACCGAGAACGTCACGCTGCACTTCGGCAAGTTCAAGTACTCGTTCCAGCCGCAGGACGACAAGGGCAAGGCGACGGGCGGTACCAAGGACTTCACGTACGACATGCAGCAGGTGAAGGGTCAGGCCTGATCGCCGCATGGCCGAGCTGACCAACCAGGAGCGTCTCCAGCCGTCGTTACTGGATCGCCTGCGCGACGACGAGCCCCACGTCGCGCAGGAGAGCCGGGAGAAGCGTGTCATGACCGCGGCACGTCTGCGCGAGTACGTGGTGCGCGACCTGGCCTGGTTGTTCAACTGCACGCGGCACTGGTCATCCGAGGAACTGGCGGGACTGCCGTACGTCGAGGCTTCCGTTCTCGACTACGGCATCCCGGATCTCACCGGGGCGGCCATCGCGGGCATGGATATCGAGGTACTTCGCCAGCGCATCCGCGCCGCGATCGCCACGTTCGAGCCCCGGCTCGATCCGGCCACGCTGCATGTCGATGTGCATGCCGACACCGCGCGGATGGACCGCCTGACGCTGTCCTTCAGCATCGAGTCGACGATGTGGGCGCAACCGTTGCCCCTCAACCTTTACCTGAAGACCGAGGTCGATCTGGAAACCGCGCGTTTCAGTGTTTTCGACGGCCTCGGCTGAGATCATGGACCCCCGACTTCTCCGCTACTACAGCCAGGAACTCCAGCACGTCCGCGAGACGGGTGCGGAGTTTGCCAGCGCCTATCCCAAGATCGCCGGCCGCCTTGGCATGGAGGGGATGGAGTGTGCGGATCCTTATGTGGAACGTCTGCTCGAAGGCTTCGCGTTTCTCTCCGCGCGCGTGCAGATGAAACTCGACGCGCAGCACCCGGTGTTTACCCAGCACTTGCTGCGCATGCTGTACCCGCAATACCTGGCACCGGTGCCCTCGATGGCGGTGGTCGAGATGACGCCGGACCATACCGAGAGCGTGCCGGGCGAAGGGCATCGGGTGCCACGTGGCACCGCGCTGCGCAGCCAGATCGGCTTTGGCGAGCGCACCGCCTGCGAATACCGCACGGCTCATCCGGTCACGCTGCTGCCGCTTTCGCTGAGTGACGCCCGTTACTTCTCGACGCCCGCGGCGATCGCCGCGGCGGGCCTCGCCGTTCCGGCGGGCAAACAGCCCCGCGCGGCCTTGCGCCTGCGCTTCTCATTGAGCCCGGGGGTGACTCTGGATGCCTTGTCATGCGACGAACTGCCCGTGTTCTTCGCGGGGTCCGGCGATCTGGCGAGTCTGCTTCACGAGCAGGTACTGGGTAACGGCATCGGTTTTTCCGTCGTGGCCGGCGAGCACATCCGGCATCTCGAGCCGTCGCAGATCGAAGCGCGCGGCTTCAGCGACGGCGAAGCCCTGCTGCCGCTGAGCGACCGTTCGTTCAGCGGTTACCGCTTGCTGCAGGAATATTTCGCCTGTCCGCAGCGCTTTCAGTTTGCGGCGTTCACGGGGCTGCGCCGGGCACTGCCTCGCTCCACGGGCCATACCTTCGACATCGTCGTCTGGCTGGATCGCGCGGTCGCAAGACTGGACAACGCGGTGGACGCCTCCTATGTGCGCCTGCACTGCACGCCGGCCATCAACCTTTTCCCGCGCCGCTCGGATCGCATCCATCTGCGTGAGGGGGCGGCGGAGTACCACGTGCTGGCCGACCGAACGCGCCCCATGGATTTCGAGGTGGTGGATGTCGAGGATGTGCAGGGCTTCGGTGACAGCCAGGACCCCGAGCAGACGTTTTTCCCGTTTTACGGGGGCAACGCGCGCACGTGGCATCAGCCGGCGTCCGCGTTCTACACGCTGAGGCGCGAACCACGCGTTTCCTCGCAGCGGCAACGCCGCGACGGACCGCGTTCGAGTTACGTCGGTGGCGAAGTGTTCCTTTCGCTGGTGGATGGGCGCGAGGCGCCGTACGCGAGCAGCCTGCGTCAGCTGGGCATGCGGCTGCTGTGCAGTAATCGCGACCTGCCGCTGCACATGCCGGTGGGGAAGGGTGCGACCGATTTTCTGCTCGATACGGATGCGCCGGTCCGGTCGATCCGTTGTGTCGCGGGGCCAACGCGTCCGCGCGCCGCGATGGCCGAAGGGCAGGCGGCCTGGAAGGTCATCAGTCATCTGCAGCTCAACTATCTGTCGTTGCTTGAGCACAGTGACGGTGCCGCCGCCCTGCGCGAGATGCTGTTGCTCTACAGCGACGAGTACGACGCCGCCTCACGACGTTTGATCGAAGGCGTGCGCGACGTACGCTCGGCACCGATCGTGCGTCGCCTGCCGATTCCCGGTCCGGTGACGTATGGCCGCGGACTCCAGATCACGCTCACCTGCGAGGACCGCGCCTTCGAGGGAACGGGTACCTACCTGTTCGGGTCGGTCATGCAGCACTTCTTCGCCCGGTACGTCTCGCTGAACTCGTTCACCGAGACCGTGCTGCACACCCACGAACGCAACGAGGTGGCCCGGTGGACGGCTCGCTCCGGCACGCGCCCGATCCTCTGACGCTCTTCGAAGCGTTGCGCGGGGACCCGTCGTCGTTCGACTGGTTCGAAGCGCTGCGCCGCGTGGAGTGTGTGCACGCCGACCGCCCGCGGCTGGGTCGCTCCGTGCGACCGGCGGACGATCCGGTGCGTCTGGCGCATACCCCGTCGCTCGACTTCGCACCCCGTTCGATCGACCGCATGGAAATCGCGGCCGGACGCCCGCCGCGTATTCACAGCCTGATGCTGGGGCTGTGGGGCCCCAACGGCGCGCTGCCATTGCATCTGACTGAATACACGCTGGAACGCGAGCGTGTGGCACGCGACGGTACGTTTACCGCCTTCGCGGACGTCTTCCATCACCGCATGCTGAGCCTGTTCTACCGGGCCTGGGCGGACTCGCAACCGACCGTGCAGATGGATCGTCCCGATGAGGACGCCTTTGCGCATTTCCTCGGCGCGCTGGTGGGCATCGACAGCCCCGCGCTGGCCGGACGCGATGCTCTGCCGGATCGTTTCAAGCGCTATATGGCCGGCCGCGTGCTCAGCCAGGCCCGCAATGCCGAAGGGCTTACGGCCTTTCTCGGCGCGTTCTTCGAGGTGCCGGTCCACGTGGAGGAGTTCGCCGTGGCGTGGCTCACGCTGCCGGACGAGGGGCGCCTGCGCATGGGCGTCGCGATGGCCGGGATGGGCACCACCGCCGTGTTGGGCGAGCGGGTGCGTGACGCACAGCACCGTGTTCGCCTGCGCCTGGGGCCGATGCGTTTCGCCGACTACCGCCGTTTCCTCCCGGGCGGCGACGCGCTGGACGAGCTGATCGCCGCGCTGCGCTTCTACGCGGGCGACGCCGTCGACTGGGACGCGCAACTGGTCCTGCGCCGTGAAGAAGTGCCGCTCACTCACATGGGGCGGGCGGGTCGCCTCGGCATGTCGTCGTGGATGGGTCGCTTCGCCGGCCCCGGCGATGCCGGGGATCTCGTCGTGCAACCCATGACTCTGCCGAATCGATCGAGGAAACCATCGTGACCGACATTCGTCGTACCGCCCTGTTCGGAAAGCTCAACAGCGTGGCCTACAAGACCATCGAAAGCGCGACCGTGGCCTGCCGGTTGCGCGGCCATCGCGACGTCGAGCTGGTCCACTGGCTGCAGCAGATCCTGGGACTGGGGGATTCGGATCTTCATCGTCTCATTCGTCATGCCGGCATCGATCCGTCGCGTCTCGCGCGCGATGTCACCGAAGCGCTGGACCGGCTGCCGGGCGGCGCGTCGTCTGTCAGCGACCTGTCGGCGGACATCGAGGAAGCGGTGGAACGCGGCTGGGTCTACGCGACGCTCAGCTTCGGCGAATCACAGGTGCGCACCGGCTACCTCATGGCGGGCATCGTGCGTACGCGGCGCCTGCGGCACGTGCTGATGGATATCTCCAAAGAGTTCGCCAAGATCCGCGTGGAGGGACTGGTCGAGGACCTTCCCGCGATGATCGCCGGCTCACCGGAAGAGCGTCTCGGCGCGACCGATGGGTTTCGCATGGGCGACGGTGCCGCCGATTCGGGCGACACACCCGCGCCGGCGGCGATGGGGAAGCGCGACGCGCTGAAGCGCTATACCGTCGATCTCACGGCACAGGCCCGCGAAGGCAGGATCGATCCGGTCGTCGGTCGTGACGACGAGATTCGCCAGGTCGTCGATATCCTCATGCGCCGCCGGCAGAACAATCCGATGCTGGTGGGCGAGGCTGGCGTCGGCAAGACGGCCGTCGTCGAAGGCTTCGCACAGCGCATCGTCGCGGGCGACGTGCCACCGTCATTGCGCGAGGTGGAACTGCGCGTGCTCGACGTCGGCCTGCTGCAGGCCGGTGCAAGCATGAAAGGCGAGTTCGAAAGCCGACTGCGTCAGGTCATCGACGAGGTGCAGGCTTCCGCGACCCCGGTGATCCTGTTCATCGACGAAGCGCATACGCTGGTCGGCGCCGGTGGCGCCGCGGGTACCGGCGATGCCGCCAACCTGCTCAAGCCAGCGCTCGCGCGTGGCAGCCTGCGCACGATCGGTGCCACCACCTGGGCGGAATACAAGAAACACATCGAGAAGGACCCCGCACTGACCCGGCGCTTCCAGACGGTGCAGGTCGGTGAGCCGGATGAAGCGAAAGCGGTGCTGATGCTGCGCACCGTGGCGGGCGTGATGGAGACGCACCACGGTGTGCAGGTGCTGGACGAGGCGATCGAGGCGGCGGTCCGGTTGTCCCACCGTTACATTCCCGCACGCCAGCTGCCCGACAAGGCGGTGAGTCTGCTCGACACGGCCTGCGCCCGCGTCGCCGTCAGTCACCATGCGGTTCCTGCGCGGGTGGCCGATAGTCGCCGTCGTATCGAGGCGCTGGAAGTGGAGCGCGAGATCGTCCGACGTGAGCGAGCGGTGGGCATCGATGTGACGGAGCGGCAGACGGCCGTCGATGCCGCGCTGTCGACCGAGACGTCCCGGCAGACGGGACTCGAGGCGGCGTGGCACGAGGAACGCCGGCTGGTCGAGGAAATCCTGGCACTGCGTGCCCGGCTGCGTGGGACGGGCGAACCCGTGGAAGGCACCGGTACGCCGCTGGAACGGGCGGCGCGGGCAGAAGCCGCGGCGATCGTTGTCGATGACGACGGACGTGACGCGGTCCTCGCCGAGTTGCGCGCCCTGCAGGCGACGTTGGCGGAACGGCAAGGCGAGAACCCCATGATCCTGCCGGCGGTCGATCAGCAGGCCGTCGCGGCGGTCGTCGCCGACTGGACCGGCATCCCCGTGGGTCGCATGGTCCGCAGCGAACTCGAGACGGTGATGAACCTCGCGTCGCTGATGGGACAGCGCGTCATCGGTCAGGACCATGCCATGGAGATGATCGCCCGGCGCGTGCAGACCTCGCGTGCGGGCCTGGACAATCCCGGTAAACCGATCGGCGTGTTTCTCCTGGCGGGAACCTCCGGTGTCGGCAAGACCGAAACCGCGCTGGCGCTGGCCGAGACCCTTTACGGCGGCGAGCACAATCTGATCACCATCAACATGAGCGAGTTTCAGGAGGCACACACGGTCTCCACGCTCAAGGGCGCGCCTCCCGGCTACGTCGGTTACGGCGAAGGCGGCGTGCTCACGGAAGCGGTAAGGCGCCGGCCCTATTCGGTGGTGTTGCTCGACGAAGTCGAGAAGGCGCATCCGGACGTGCACGAGCTGTTCTTCCAGGTGTTCGATAAAGGCGTGATGGAAGACGGCGAAGGCCGCCGCATCGACTTCCGCAATACGCTGATTCTTCTTACGACCAATGCCGGTACGGAGACGATCGAGCGCCTTTGCGCGGACACCTCACGCGTGCCGGAGGTCGAGGCGATGGCCACGGCCCTGCGCGCGCCGCTGCTCGACGTGTTCCCGCCCGCGTTACTGGGGCGCCTCGTCGCCGTGCCGTACTACCCGTTGAGTCGGCGCATGCTTGGGGAAATCGTGCGGTTGCAGGTGGCGCGGATCAAACGCCGCGTCGAGGAACGTTATCGCGTGCCTTTCGAGTGCACGGAAGCGGCGACCGCGCTGGTCGTCGGTCGCTGCACGGAAAGCGAGAGCGGTGGCCGCATGATCGACGCCATCCTGACCAACACGATGCTGCCTGAAATCAGCCGCGAGCTGCTGATGCGCACGATCGGTGGCGAACCTGTGGGCCGTGTCGTCGTGGACGCCGGGCACGACGGTTTTGTCTATAGATTCGACGCGGTCACGGCCGACGCAGCCGCCGACGCATCGTTGGCGACGACGGAGGCCGCATGACAGCCTGTCTTTCGGGTCGCGGGTTCTGTCAGGGTCCAGCGAGCACCGGGCACCGGTGCCTCGACTGCCAGAAGGCGGCGCTTGCGCCGCGGCCCGTCGGCGGTCCGGCATCCGTAACGAATGCGACCATCCGCCCCGCGATCACCCCGGCTGCTGTGCCTGCGGCCGTCACACCCGCTGCGCCGCCCCCGCGCGCAGGCACCCCCGCACCGGTCGGTGGCCCTGGTGCCACCGGTAGGCCCGCGCCCGTCATGCCGCCAGCCAGTGTGGCTCCGGAAGGGGGGAGCGACGCGCCACGGGTGGTCTATCGCGGCGACTCACGTCTGTTGACGGACCTGCCGCGTGGCTTCGAGGCACGGGTGCCGCTGGAACTGGAAGCGGCGCGCGATTTCATACGGCTCTATACGGGTGTGAAGCAGCTGAAAGACTGCGCATTCGCCGAGGATGTCAGGAAGCGCCGGATCACTCTCGAGAGTGATAGTCCCACCGCCGTGCATACGCCGGTCGATCTGGTCCGGCTGATCATTGCGAGCCGGATTCCGGGGCCCGCCGTTTCGACCGACCCCGACGTCGCCTGTGGCGGTTACGCCAGCGGGCGGCAGATCTACCGCATCGACACGAGCCATCTGCGCGTGGTGCCCTGGAGCGAAGCGGTGCCCGGCATGGCGCAGCGGCAGACGTCGTTCTGGCCTCAGCTCCTGCTCAACCGGGACGCCCGTTCGCTCGACGACGCGACGACGATCGCCGTGTGGAACGTCAAGGGAGGTGACACCCGCGAGGTCATGTTCCTCACACCCATCCCCCGCGACACGATTGCGACGCACACCTCCGCCACGGCCGCTTGACTTCAAGGAAACCGACATGCCGGATCTCTACCCCAGTCTTCCCAAGCTGCCCTTCACGTATCAGCAATGGTTGCAGCAGACCTCGAAGACGCTGCGTCCCCGCAGTCCGCGACAGGTCGCGCTGGATATCCTGGTCGACGCCTATATCCGCACGCCCAGCGGAAACAACCTGCGTTACCTGAAAAACGGTTTCAGGAACTGGTGTGAAGCGCAGGGCGCCGGCGACGCGTGGATGAAGGCGAAGCGCAACGACCCCGCCAGCCTGCCGTACGTTTCACTCAACGCGGCGCTCAACAAGGACGGCGATACCGATGCCGCGCTCAACGTGCCGTCCTTCATGCAGGCGGACCTGGTGAGTACGCGTCTGGGCCTGCTGTACATGTTCGGCCGGCTCGAATGCGACAGGGACTATTTCAAGATCGTCACCACCGGCGTACTGGACATGGCCGGCGCAGGCCTGGACTACGGCAACGACGTCGGTAGCGACGGTGCCAAGGAAGTCATCGGCAACGTGAAGACCGGCATGGGTGTGGTCCGTCCCGGATTCGACAGCGCCGCCGAACGCCTCGACGACGCCCGGAAGGGAAGCGCGACGCGCAGGACGTTGCCAAGCGGCAGTCGCGATGTGGGCATCATGGAGATGGAGCAGATGCGCACGGTCGACGCGCGCCGCCTGCTGGGCGCGCCCAAGCCGTCGCTCAATCCCAACGACAAGCGGACCAGCGACGCTCTGTACGAGCAGTTCCGTCGTGCGTGGGAGTTCACCGTTGGCGTGTGGGATGAGCACGCGGGATCCGCCCTGCGGCAGCTTTGCGACTTTCTCACCGGGCGCTATCTGTCGGAGGCGATCGCCGGCACCATCGGCGGGTCGTTCGGGGTGGCGTCCAATCTGATCAAGCTCATCGAATCCAGCTTCGAGCGTTATCGCGTCTGGGCCACGGGTAAGAAAACGCAGGTCTTGCTGGGCACGCCTACCGCGATCGTGGATGGCATCAAGCGTGCGATCGACCTGGCCGTGGCCAGCGACCTCTACGCGACCCTCAAGAGCGGCGCGCAGCTGGGCATGCAGATTGCCTCGGTCGGCGCGTCCACCCTGGTCAACCTGGTCAGCTCCATCATCGAGATCCTGATCAAGACCGCATGGCGCTTGTTCGAGATCCACCGCCTGCGCAAGTTCTTCGCCGAAGCGCAGCAGAAGTGGGAAAGCCGCGATACCGAGCAGCTGCATACGCATCCCATCGCCTTCAATCGCTGGTTCCGCGGCTACGCGCTCGGCACGCCGATGATCGCCGCCCTCGCGCTGAACAGCGGCATCTGCAACAAGATGCACTTTCTGCAGATGTTCCCCGACGGCAAGGCACCGATCAGCCAGGCACAGTACGACGCGGGTGCCGTGCACATCGCCGGCCTGAAGAACTGGAGCTCGAGTTACATCGAGGAATCCGGCTATCACCTGCACAGCACCGACGGCCTGATCATGGAATGGATCAAGCCGAGCCAGCGCGAGGCCGAAACCTCGGTGCGTCGCCACTTGCTGAATCCGATCCTCGGCTTCTTCGAGGGAGGCGGCTGAATTCATGGCGCACGCGATCACGCTGAAGTCCAGCCTGGGCAAGACGTTGCTCTTCGCCAACATGACGGCCGGGGAAGAGCTCGGCCGCCTGTTTTCGTGGGAGCTGGAAGCGATCAGCAAGGATCCCGGCGTGGACCTGCGCGCGCTTCTGGGGACGTCGATGACGGTCACGGTGACGACGCCCCAGGGCTACGTGCGCTACTTCAACGGCATCGTATCGGAAGCGGCGCAGGGTGCCTTCATCAACATCGATAACGTGCGCTACGCGGTATATACGTTCACCCTGGTGCCCCGGCCGTGGTTGCTGCGCAACACGTCCGACTGCCGTATCTACAAGAACAAGACGGTACCGCAGATTGTCCGCGACGTGCTCTCGGAGTTCGGCTATGGCGACGTGCGGCTGAGCCTCAGTGCGAATTACCCGGCCCGCGAGTACTGCGTGCAGTACCGGGAGAGCTATTTCGACTTCATCAGCCGGCTAATGGAGCAGGAGGGCATCTATTATTTCTTCACCCACACCAGCGGCGCGCACACCATGGTGCTCGCCGATGCGCTCGGTGCGCATACCACGGTGCTAGGCTTCGAAACCATTCCTTACGCACCGCCTACCGAGCGCGGCCACCGGATGAAGTCGTCGATCAGCGACTGGACATCCGCCCGTTCGGTCAATCCCACCCGTGTCCGTCTGGACGACTACGATTACCAGCGACCGCGACTCTCGCTGCTGGCCAATGAGCAGGTCAGCGACAGTGCCGACACTCACAATGTTTCGGGGCTGGAGATCTACGACTATCCCTACGGTTCCGTGGGCTACGCGCAGAAGAATGCCGACGGTCAGCGATTCGCCCAGGTGCGCGTCGATGCGCTCAGCGTGCCGCAGGCGACCTCGTCGGGATTCACGGATGCGGTGGGTCTGGCCACGGGCGCGCTGTTCCGCCTGAAGGACTTTCCGCTGGCCCAGGCCAATCAGGAATACCTCGTGATCGGCGCCACGACGCGTCTGGTGGAGGTCGATTACCAGGGCGGCGGCGTCGAACCGGACAAGGACGAGTCGCCGTTCGCCTGCCATTTCCGCGTGATTCGCAGTCGCCAGCCGTTTCGTTCCGCGCAGGTCACGCCGCGCCCTTCCATTGCCGGCATACAGACCGCCGTGGTGTATGGCCAGACCGATGAGGACATCGAGGTCGACAGCCAGGGGCGCGTGCAGGTCACCTTCTTCTGGAACGCGCCGTCCAAGCCGAAGGCGGATCAGTCGTGTCCGGTCCGCGTCGCGTCGGGCTGGGCCGGCAAGCGCTGGGGCGCGCAGTTCATCCCGCGTGTCGGCCAGGAGGTGGTGGTGGGCTTCCATGAAGGCGACCCCGACCGGCCGTTGCTTCTGGGCAGCGTGTACAACCAGGAGCATATGCCGCCTTACACGCTGCCCGGGGACAAGACGCGCAGCGGCGTGGTCAGCCGGAGTCTGCGCGGGGCGGCGGGGGAGGCCAACGAGATTCGCTTCGAGGATCGCAAGGGCGCCGAGGAACTGCTGTTTCACGCGCAGCGCGACCTGCGGCACGAGGCCGAGAACGACCACTTCTCGACGATCGATCGCGACGAGACCGAAGAAGTGAAACGCGACCGTTCGCACGAGGTCGGTCGCGACGACACGCTGAAGGTCGGTCGCCGTCTGCGTATCGAGGCGGGCGAAGAGATCGAACTGGTCACCGGCCTGGCGCGCATCGTGATGAAGCGGACCGGCGAGATCCAGATCGTCGGCAGCACACTGCGGGTCAACGCCATGGCGGCGATCAATCTGATGTCCGGCGGCGCGACGTCTCTCACGTCCGGCGCGGCGGTTTCGGTGACGGCCGGCGCCACGGTGACGATCAATGCGACCGCGGCGATCGCGGTCACCTCGGGCGCCGCGCTGATGCTTTCTTCCACGCTGGGACCGGCCGTGCTGAAAGGCATGCCGCCGCTGCTGCTATGAACGGCCCGTCCCTCACGATCGGAACCGCCGCGCGGGAGATGGGTCTCGATTCCTCGCTGCTGCCGTTGCTGCGCGACGACATGAGCGAGCGCGCCGCGGTCCGGACGCTGCTTGCGCATGGCGACGTTCCCGCCGCGCTCCGCCTCGCGATGCGCCTCATGCCCCGCGGCTACGTCGTGCCATGGCTGTGCCAGTGCGTGCGCGACAGCGCGCCCGATGACGCCACACACGAGGGTCTGACGCTGGCCCAGGCATGGCTCGATGAGCGCAGCGAGACACGTCGCCGCGCCGCACTGGCCTATGCGGCGGCCTGCCACTACGTCGGGGCCGGTGCGCTGATCGCGGCCAGTGCGGGCTGGTCGGAGGGCTTCCTGCTCGATGGAGAGGGCAGGGACGTGGCGCCTGTGGCCGTACCCCTGATGGCCGTGGTCGCGGCGGCCGCGCTCCTGACCCTGGCTTCGTCGTCTCCCGATTTCGATGTCCATTGCCGCGCGTTCGTCGGCTCGGCGATGGAGCTGCTACCACCGGAGGATTTCGCATGAACCGTTCCACCGGACCGAGCCTCGTGCTCTCCATCCTGGGCGACCACGCGGGCGACATCGCCGAGCGCACCTCCGTACGTGCCGAGGCTCACGATCTGAGCATCGGCCGCGCCGAACATTGCGACTGGGTCTTGCAGGCGCAGGGTGTCTCCCGTCAGCACGCCTTCGTCCGCCATCTCAACGGGCTGTATTTCATTGAGGACCGCAGCACCAACGGCATGCTGTTGAACGGCGCGCCGTTGCGCGGTGGCGAGCCGGTCTCGCTCGGCGACGGCGACCGCCTCCAGCTGGACACCTTCGAGATTCTCGTGGCGCTGGAGTCAACCGTCGACGAGCAGGCGACGGCGCGACGCGAGCACGACCGCAGCCTGCAGACGCTTCGTGTGCCGCACACGTCGCCGGCATATCACGACTCGCCGTTGCCGCTGGGCACGGCGCCATCGCTGATCACCGGTGATGCCCACGGCGGGTCGTCGCTGATTCCCGGGACCGCCGCGGCACCGCTGGACCCGATGGCGTGGTTCCAGACCGTCATGCCCGTGGTGGATCATGCGTCGGCCGCCGTCGAGGCTTCCGGGCACTGGAACCATGCATCGCCGATGACGGACCGCTTCGATGCACCCACGGTCGACTCTGACCCACCGCGCGTGGCACCCGTGCTGCCCGAGCACTGGGACCGCACCCGAAGCCTGTTCCAGATGCCCCCCGACGTCGCGACGGCCGAAGCGCCCATGGCAGCAGCACCCGCCGAACCCGCAGCCCCCCCTGTAGGAGCGCGCCCCGCGCGCGACCCCACCGCCGATCCGGTCACATCCACCCCCGCTCCAACACCGACACCACCCAGCCCCACCACCGGCATCGAACCCCTTTTCGCCCTCGTCCTCGACGGCGTCATGGACGTTCTGCGCGCACGCGCCGAACTGAAGAACGGGTTCCGCCTTCCCGCGACCCTGATTCAGCGACGCGAGAACAACCCGCTGAAGTTCGCCCCCACCGGCACCGAAGCACTGGCACGTGTGCTCGCCGCGCCCAACGAGGCCTTTCTCTCCGGAGAGGCGGCGATCGTCGACGCCATGGACGACATCCGCGAACACCAGGTGGCCTTGCTCGCGGGGGTAAGGGCCGCCTTCGACGATCTGATCGCGCAGTTCGACCCGGCGCGTTTCGAAGAGGGGGACACGCGCCGCTCCCGGTTCGGCTTTGCGCCGGCCAGCGGCCCGTGGGAACGCTACCGCGCCCATTTCCAGAAGCTGGCCATCGACCCCGAAGAACGTTTCCGTCGCCTTTTCGGTGACGAATTCGCCCGCGCCTATGAAGACCAGCTCGTGCGCGCCAAGCGCGACAACCGCTGACCGGAACCGACGATGACCGCATTCAACAAGGTGGTGTGGAGCGAAGGTCTGTTCCTTCGCCCGCAGCACATGCAACAGCAGGATCGCTACACCGAACGCTACGTGGAGTTGCGGGCCGCCACCCTGCGTTCGTACCCCTGGGGGTTCGACGAACTGGAACTCGAGCGCGACCTGCTCGCGATCGGCAAGCTCGGCATTCGTCGCGCACGCGGCGTGTTCCCGGACGGCACGCCGTTCTCGATGCCCGATCGCGATCCGTTGCCGCCGCCGCTGGAGATCGACGCCAACTGGCGTGACCAGGTGATCTACCTGACCTTGCCGCTGCGTTCGCCCGCGCAGGCCGAAAGCCTGTGGCCCGATACGCAGGCGCCGGGCCAGCTTGCCCGTTTCGCCGTGCGTGAGGCCGAGGTGGTCGATGCCTCGGGCAGCACGACGGGGACGGTGGTGCTCGAAGTCGGTGGCCTCAGTACGCGGGTGATCGCTACCGCGCAGGCGCGCGAAGGTCTGGTCGAGCTGCCGCTGGCGCATCTGGTCGAATGTCGCGCCGACCGGCGCGTGGTGCTCGACGACGGCTTCATGCCCAGCGCGCTCGCGTGCCGCGCCTCGGAGCGTCTGACCCTGTTCCTGACCGAGCTGCTCGGTCTGCTTCACCAGCGTGGCGAAGCGCTCGCCGGGCGTGTCGGCGGTGCGGACCGTGCGAGCACGGCGGAACTCACGGACTTCCTCATGCTGCAGGTGGTCAACCGCTACCAGCCGCAGCTCGCGCATCTCGCCGAGGCGCCGCTTCTGCACCCCGAGGATCTGTATCGCCTTCTGCTCGGCATGGCGGGTGAACTCGCTACGTTCACCACGCCGGGCAAACGCAGCGTGACGTTTCCTCCGTACCGTCACGACCGCCTGCGCGAGAGCTTCGAGCCCGTGATCGCCGCGTTGCGACTGAGCCTCAGCGCGGTGCTCGAGCAGACGGCCGTGCCCGTCCCGCTGCAACAGCGCAAATACGGCGTGTGGGTGGGCACGGTGGCGGACACGACACTGCTCGATGGCGCCTCGTTCGTGCTGGCGGCGAAGGCCGATATCGCCGCTGCGGACATGCGCCGGCGTCTGCCCACGCAGTCGAAGATCGGGCCTGTCGAAAAGATTCGCGACCTGGTCAACCTGCAGTTGCCCGGCGTATCGGTGGCGTCGCTCGCCGTGGCACCGCGGCAGATTCCGTATCACGCGGGCTACCAGTATTTCGAACTGGATACGGCCTCGCCGATGTGGAAGACGCTGCGTACCTCCGGCGGCGTGGCCCTGCATTTCGGCAACGGCTTCGAGGGACTGGAGCTCGAGTTGTGGGCCGTGAGGACCTGAGCCGATGAACTACGACGAGAGCAACGCGAAACGCGACGCGGACGCCACCGTGGTACGGGCCAGTGCCGCGCGCCAGGACGTACCAGCCCACCCACCGGTACGTGAGCACGAGCCGGAGCGTGACCTTGCGCGCAGCGTGCAGGACCTGCCGTCGGCGGGCGGAAATCCGCTCGTTCGTGCCGCCAATCCGTTACTGCTGCTGGCCGCGCAGCTGCGCAACAGCGCGGAAGCGCCCGATCCCGGCCTGCTGAGGGATCGCGCCATCGCCTATATCCGGCGCTTCGAAGAGATCGCCACACGTGCCGGTGCCGACGCGCAGACCTCGGTCGCCGCGCGCTATGTGCTGTGCACGATGATCGACGAGGCGGTGCTCGATTCGCCCTGGGGGGAGCAGACCGGCTGGAGCCGGCAGACCTTGCTCGTGACCTTTCACGGTGAGACCTACGGCGGCGAGAAGTTCTTCGCCATCCTCGACCGGCTGTGCCAGGACATGGTCCGACATGCCGATCTGGTGGAGCTGATGTATCTGTGCCTGGCCCTGGGTTTCGGCGGCAAGTACCTCGTCGAGCCCGGCGGTGTGGCGCGCCTCGCCGATCGCCGCGAAGACGTATACCGGCGGATCATGGCTTATCGCGCGGCGACGCCCGTCGCGCTGTCGCCGCGCTGGGAAGGTGTCGATCGTCCACTGAAGCCACGGCGTGGCATCCCCATCTGGATGGCCGCGCTGGTGGCGGTGTGTCTGCTTTGCGGGACGTGGATCTACCTGCATGCGCGGCTCAACGGACGTACCGAGCCGGTCAGCGCGAAGCTCGCCGCGATCGGCCTGCGTGGTGTGCCGTTGCCCGTGGCGGCCGCGCCACCGAAGCCGCAGGCGGTGAGCTTGCGTCAGTTGCTGGCCGATGACGCGCGCAGTGGTGCGCTTTCCGTCGAAGAGAAACCCGACGGCCAGGCGACGATCCGCCTGGCCGCCTCGGAAATGTTCCCCTCGGGAGGCGCCGATGTGGCGCCCACACACGCGGCGATGCTGGAGCGCGTCGCCAGGGCGCTGAACCGGGTGCATGGCCGGATCATCGTCGTGGGGCACACCGACGACCAGCCCATCCGCTCGCTGCGATTCAAGGACAACTTCGAACTCTCCGCGGCACGTGCACGCAACGTCAGCGCGCTGCTGACGAAGCAGCTGGACGATCCGCGACGCGTGGAGGCCAGTGGGGCGGGCGCCTCGCAGCCCATCGCCACGCCGGCGAACCTGCCGGCCAACCGCGCGCGCAATCGCCGGGTCGAGATTCTCTTCGTTCCGGAGGCCGGATGAAACGTTTCAACGACATGTTCCGTCACGTGTGGCTGCGCACGGCGATCGGCATCCTGCTCTGCGCGCTGTTGATCGCCTTCGGCGGACCCTATCTGGGAATCGGCGATCGCCAGCCGCTCGCCAGCGTGGCCGCACGCGTCATCGCGATCGCCGCCGTGGCGGCGATCTGGATCGGCGCGGTGTTGCTGCGCCAATGGCTGGCGCGGCGTCGCGACCGGCGCATGGGCGATGCGCTGGCCGGCGAAGACGACGCGCGACGCAAGGACGTCGACGCCCGCATCCAGGCGGAGCGGGACGGTCTGCGTGCGCGCTTCCTCGACGCGCTCGCCGTGCTGCGCAAGCGCCGCGAGGGTGGCGGCAAGCTGGAAGACCTGCCCTGGTACGTCGTGATCGGTGCGCCGGGATCCGGCAAGAGCACCTTGCTCGAGCATTCCGGGCTCGACTTTCCCCTGGCCAGCACGGCGGGCAAGCAGTCCCTGGCCGGCGTCGGCGGTACACGCCAGTGCGACTGGTGGTTCACCGATCAGGCGGTGTTCCTCGACACCGCCGGCCGCTACACCACACAGGATTCCGATCCCGGCGTGGATGCACCGGCGTGGCACGATTTCCTGCGTCTGCTGAGCCGGTACCGTCGTCGTCGCCCGGTCAACGGCGTACTGCTCACGGTCAGTGTCACCGAACTCCTGACGATGGACGTGGCGGGGCGGCAACGTCTCGCCGACACGCTGCGCGAGCGTCTGGACGAACTGGGCAACTGGCTGGGCGTGACCTTGCCGGTCTATCTGGTCTTCACCAAGGTCGATCTGGTCGCCGGCTTCCTCGAAGCGGTCGACACGCTGGATGCCGCGGGACGCGCGCAGGTGTGGGGTGTGACGTTCACGCCGGAGCGCAGCCTCGACGGCGGTGCCTCGTCGCTGCTCGGCGGCGAGTTCGATGCGCTGCTGGAGCGCATCGATGCGGGGACGATCGAACGCATGCACGCCGAACGCGACGTGCGCCGTCGCGCGAGGATCCTTTCCTTCCCGCAACAGTTGCGTCACCTGCGCGAACTGGCCGTGCCGCTGGCCGCCGCCATCTTCGGCAGTCATGCCTACGGGCGTGCACCCGTGCTGCGTGGCATGTACCTGACGTCCGGCACCCAGGAGGGCACGCCGATCGATCGTGTGCTTTCGGTGGTCGGTCATTCGTTCGGTATTCGTTCGTCGGTTCAGGGCACCACGCGTTCGCCACGGCGTACCTTCTTCGTCGAACGACTGCTCAACGACGTGATTCTTCCCGAGGCGGGTTTCGCAGGGTCGGACCCGCAGCGGCTGCGCCGTCGCCGCCTGGCCGAAGCGGGGGCCATCGCGGCGATTGCCGTGCTGACGGCCGGCTTGCTGATCGGCATGTTCACGAGCGCCGCGCGCAACGCGGATTTTGTCGCCCGTGTCGACGAGGCCTTGCGTGATTATCCGGACGACTCGCGCGTGCCGGTGCCGTCGTCGTTGCGTCAGTACGATGCGCAGGCGCTGCAGAGGCTCGATCCACTTGGCCGCACCGAACAGGTGGCGGCGCAGGTACGCGCGGAACGGCCGTGGTCGATGCGCTTCGGCCTGTTCCAGGGCGACGCGTTGTTCGATGAAGTGCGTGCCGCGCACGTGCGCGAGATCAATGCGAGCGTCGTACCGGGGCTGGCGCTGCAGTTCCGTGACGGCCTGCGCGATGCGGCGGGCGATCCGCAGCGACTCTATTACGTGCTGAAGGGCTACCTCATGCTGGGCCAGCCGGAGCACCGCGATGGCGAAGCGCTGTCGTTGCTGGCACGCGAGCGCTGGCGTGAGGTATTCCCGGATGAGGACGGGCTGGCGGATGCGCTCGAAGGACACTTCCGTCTGCTGTTCGACGGGCACGACGGGCTGCGCAGCTTGCCTGTCGACGTCGCGCTGGTGGAAGCGGCGCGTGCCTCGTTGCGCGCGGCGGACCTGGCGACGCTGATCTACGGCGGTCTGAAGCTCGACAGTGAGACGCGTCAGGACATGCCGGTACGCCTGGATCGCACACTCGGGCTGCTTGGCAATGTATTTCGTCGCCGTAGCGGTGCGCCCCTGGCCAGGCCGCTGCCGGCGCTCTACACGCGCCCCGTGTTCGCCAACCTCGTGCAGGAGGGCGGCAGTGCCGCGCTGGGCACGCAGGGCGGGATCGCGAAAGCGGTGGATCGTTTCGTGAAGGATGACTGGGTGTTCGGTGCGACGACGGCGGATCCCCTGCGTCGTGCCTCGCTCGTCGCTCAGGTGCAGACGCTATACGTCGCCGACTACATCCGTGCGTGGGACGAACTCATCGGCGACCTGCAGTTGCAGCCGGTGACCAACGTACAGGAAGCCAGTGGTGTGGCGGCACGCCTGGCCGGGCCGGGGTCGCCGCTGAAGGCCTTGCTGATGCTGGTCCGCGACAATACCAGCGATCTGCTGCGCCAGGCCGCACCGGACGGCGGCGGCAAGGTGGCGACGGTGGCCGAACGCCGGGTGGTCGACCGGGTGAAGAGTCGCAGCGAGATTGCGCGCGTGATCGCCGAAGGCAGCGCACCGGCCGAGCGTGCGACCGTTCAACGTCCCGACGCGACCATTTCCGATCATTTCGCCACGCTCAATCAGCTGACCGATGGCACGCCCGGCAGCATGCCGGTGGATCGCGTGCTCGGTGTGCTGGACCAGATGAGCAAGACGTTGCTGACGCTGCGGCCGGGCGTGGACACCTTCGGACAACCCGACCCCGCTCTGGCGGTGGCGCGGCAGGAGGCCGGTCAGTTGCCTCCGCCGCTCTCGACGTGGCTGGGCAGTCTCGTCGGTTCGAGCCAGAGCCTGGTGAGCAAAGGCGCCGACGGCGCGCTTGCCGATGGGTTCCGTCAGGCGGCGGGCGGGGATTGCTCACGCTTCGTGCAGGGGCGCTATCCGTTCGCGGCAGAGAGCCGATCCGACATCCCGGTGCAGAACTTTGCCGAGCTGTTCGGCAACGGGGGGCGCTTCGACACCTTCTTCAAGCAGACGCTCTCGCGCGCGGTCGACAGCAGTGGCGGCACATGGACGTTCCGCGACGCGGATGGTGCCCGCTCCGGCGGTGCCGTGCTGGCGCAGGCGCAGCTCGCCGACGCGATCCGGCAGGCGTATTTCCGCGACGGCCCCGCGCCACAGGTCGGCTTCACGCTGTCGATCACGACGCCGCCGGCCGGTATCGGTCGCCTGCTGGTGGAGATCGACGGCCAGAAGTTCGAGTACAAGGCGGGCGAGGACAGCGCGCCGGTCGCGATGCGCTGGCCGGGCCCGACGCCGGGAAGCACGCGCGTCAGCGCCTGGGACACCGCCGGCAATCCGCTGCCGGTCCTGGAGTACCCCGGCGAGTGGGGCTGGTTCCACGCACTCGATGCCGCGTCGCTCCAGCGGCGTACGGAGACCCGCTTCGGTGCCAGCTTCGGCTTCGGCAGCGTGCGGGCCAATGTCGACATCGAGGCGTCCAGCTTGCGCAATCCGTTCGGCGACACCAGCGTGCGCCGCTTCCGGTGTCCGACATGACGCGGGTACTTGTAGGTTTCCACGGCAAGCTGCCCTGCGCGGGAGATTTCGTGCAGCGCCGTCTGCCGGTCGGCTTCGTGGATCGCTGGGATACCGCCATGCAGGCTTCACTGGCCGGTATCGCCGAGGCGCTGGGCGAGGGCTGGAAGGACCGCTTCGGCGCGGCGCCATGCTGGCGATTCGTTCTGGCCGCACACGTATGCGGGCCGCTGGCGTGGGCCGGTGTTATCGCGTCTTCGCACGACCGCGTCGACCGGCCGTTCCCGCTGATGCTCGGCGCCCCCGTGCCGCGCGGACAGAACGGATGGCCGCGGCCGCCTCGTCCCGCGTGGTTCCACGCGCTCGACGCCGCGATGGAGCGCTCGCGTGATGCGGTCAGCGTGTCGATCTTCGACGCGGTGGTCGCCATGCTTCCCGAGCCGGTCGCGGGCCCGCACGATCTGCCCCGCATGCCCGACCACACGCGAAGTCTCTGGTGGCGGGACGATGTTCCCGGTGACGGCATCGCCATGTCGGCTCTTCCCGGTGTTCCCGATTACCTGCGCCTGCTCGGCGTCGACCGCCTGGAGCCTTTCGCGTGAGCATGCCCTATGTATCCGCCGGCCGGACGGAGACCGGCCATGTGCGTCGTCACAACGAGGACGCGATCCTCGTCGCCGAAGAACGTGGCCTCTGGGCCGTCGCCGATGGACTGGGCGGCCACAGCGCCGGCGACGTCGCCAGTTCGCTGATCACCGAGCGGCTGCGCGCGTTGCCTCTCGCGCACGACGTGACCGACACGATGGACGCGGTCGAAGACGAACTGCTGCGCATCAATCAGCGTCTGCGCGCGCTCGCCAGCGACAGGCGCGTGGACGCCGTCGCCTCGACGGTGGTGGTGCTCGTACATACGCGCGATCTGGTGGTGGTCGGCTGGGTCGGCGACAGCCGGGCGTACGCGTTTGAAGACGGACGTCTGTGGCAGGTGACCCACGACCACGTGCACGGCGACCGCGCCGACGAGACACGGTTCGGCGCACAGACGGCGCAGAAAAACGCCGGTGCACTGACGCGCGCGGTCGGCGCGGAAGATCACCTGTTTGTGGACTGGGTCGTCCATCCGCGCCGTCCGGGCACGTGTTTCGTGCTGTGTTCGGACGGCATCAACAAGGAGCTGACCGATGCGGAGATCGAGGTGCACTGCCGGCGTCATTCCGACCCGGCCGGCCTGATCGATGCGCTGGTCGGTACGGCATTGAATCGCGCCGGCAGGGACAACGTATCCGCCGTGGCGATACGACTGGACGATTACGAGGAGTCGCACCCATGACGCAGCATCCTGGCGACGACGAAACCCGCGTGCTGCCGTTGTCGCCGTCGACACCGCCCCGTGCGGACGATGACGATGATGCGACGGTGTTCAAGCCGCTGCATACCCAGGCCGGTGACGGCGCGGCATCGTCCGCAGCCACGACGGCATCCGCATCGCAGGGCACCGGCGATACCTGGCGCCGCATGTCCGGCATGGCCGAAGGCGAGCGCATCGCCGTCGGCAGCCTGCTCAAGGGTCGCTTCCTCATGGAGCGCGAACTCGGGCGTGGCGGGATGGGCGTGGTGTACCTGGCGCGCGACGAGCGCAAGGTCGAAGCACGCGACCGCGATCCGTATGTCGCGATCAAGGTGCTCAACGACGAATTCCGCAAGCATCCGGACGCACTGATCGCCTTGCAACGCGAGTCGCGCCGTGCGCAGCATCTGGGCAACGACCACATCGTCCGTGTGTACGACTTCGACAAGGACGGCAGTAACGTCTTCATGACGATGGAGTACGTCGAGGGCGACGACCTGCGCACGGTCATCCGCTCGCGCGCGCGTGACGGTATGCCGTTCGATCAGGCGTGGCCCCTGATCGACGGTATGGGCGAAGCGCTGTCCCGCGCGCACGCGGCGGGTATCGTGCATTCGGATTTCAAGCCGGGTAACGTGATGATCACGCCATCCGGCGTTGCCAAGGTCTTCGACTTCGGCATCGCGCGCGCGGGTCAGATCGGCCTCGAAGCGGCCGACGACCGCACCGTTTTCGATGCTGGCACGCTGGGTGCGATGACCCCCGCATACGCCAGCCTGGAGATGCTCCAGGGTAGGTCGCCGACGCCCGGCGACGATGTGTATGCGTTCGCCTGTGTCGTGGTCGAACTGCTCACCGGGCGCCACCCTTTCGACAAGGAAAGCGCGGAAGAAGCCATGAACGCGGGGCGTCGTCCGCCCGCGGTACCGGGACTGGACAAGCGCCAGTACAAGGCGCTCTGCGATGGACTGGCGTTTACGGCGGATAAGCGCACGCGCGACATCGGCGACCTTCTGGCCGGCCTGCGCAAGCGGCGCTGGCGCGAACGCGCGACGCCGTGGCTCGCCGGGGCGGTGTTGCTCACGGTGGTCGCGGTAGGCTTCGCCTGGTATGGCGCGATGCGGATCCACCAGCAGCATGTCGTCGACACATTGCGGCGTTTCGGTCCCGGTCAGGCGGACGGTTTCCGCAACGAAGACGATGCACGCGTCGCCCTGGCGGCGCTCGATGGCGACGAGCGTCGGCGTGTCGTGGTCGACGGTGCGGACGCCATCGACGGTTTCCTTGTCCGGCTGGTGGCGAACGACTGGGATCCCGCGCATGGCCGCTACGACTACGCGGGGGCTCAGGAAGCGTTCCGTCTGCGCGGTGAACTGAAGACCTTCGCACCGCGTCTGGACCGTCGCCGCGAAGAGGTGGCGCACGAACGCGACGACGCGCTCAATCGACTGGATACGTCACTGAGCCAGGCCATGCTGGCCAATCGGCTTACCGGCACGAGCGACGACGCGGTACCGGCCATCCTGAGCAGAATCCGCGCCATCGATCCCGCGAGCCCCTTGCTTTCCAGCCCGGAGCTGAAACTGAAACTCGCCGCGGTCGCACCGGCGTCGACCGCGGCGCCACCGCCCACGTCGCCTGATATCCGCGCCGCCGAGCAGGCGTCGAGGCTGGAGTCGCTGCGACGCGCTTCCGCGGCAGGGGATCTCGACAAGGCCAGCGACAGCTTTCGCCAGCTCCGCGCGACGCAGGACGGCACGGGAAGCGTGAACGACGAAGCCGCCGATCTGCTGGCGCACGCCTATCTGGGGGCGGCCCGTGCCGCCTGCGCCGCCGGGCATTGGAAAGAAGCGGCCGATCGTATCGCCGCGGGCGTTACCCAGCTTCCGGGGCGCGCCGACCTGGCCGCCGCGAACAATCGCTACCAGCTGGCGCTCGCGGTGATGACGGCTGCCAGAGCGCCGACCGTCACGGCGGCCGATCAGGACGGATTGCGTAAGCGGGTCGAAGCGGTGGCCAAGGACGACCCGGAAGGCCTTAAGAATCTGGAAGCGGCCATGGCCGCGTCGAAAGCGCTTCCGGACGGCTCGCTGGCCAATGTGGTGAAGAAACTGCGGACGGTGGCGCCGGTCGCCGATCCATGCGCACTGCGCGGGCTGGCTGGCAGCGGGCGCGAATGTTTCGACACGTTTTCCGCCGGCGCCCACGGCCCGGCCATGGTCGTCGTACCTCGTGGCCGCAAGCCGTTCGCGATGATGCGTACCGAGGTACACATCGCCGATCTCGACCAGTTCTGCCGTGCCACGCGGACGTGCGCGATCAAGAAGGACAACCCGCTGACCGATCCCGCGCGCTCGATCGACGCGGCCTTCGCCCGCCGCTATGCGGCGTGGCTGTCGCAGGTCAGCGGGCACGTGTATCGCCTGCCTAGCGAAGACGAGTGGCTGCTGGCCGCGCGGGCGGGCGAGAACTGGGATGCGAAGGAATCCAACTGCGGCGCTTCGTCATCGGGCCTGGGACGGCTGATGCGCAGCGACGAACTGACCAGCAAGGGCATCGTCAATCCATGGGGACTGATCGATATGACCGGTAGTGTCTGGGAATGGGTGACCCGCGGCGACGCGCTGGTGGTGCATGGTGGCAGTTTCCGAAGCGGTCCGGCGGTCTGTTCCGTCGCCAGCGTGCGCCCGAGCAACGGCTCGCCGGAACGGGATGTCGGCTTCCGGCTGGTGAGGGACATCAAATGACGGCATGGGAGCGGAGCGTCAATCGCGAGCTGAGCGACCTCAACGACGCCCACAGTGCGGCGCGTATCGATACGCCTGAGTATCGTCGTCGGCGCCGTGCGCTGCTCAATGCGACGTTGCGGCAGGAGGGCACGGCATCGCATACGTTGCGCCGCCCCGCCGCGGCGACGTCCCTGAGCATCCGCGCCGTTCGCGACATGCCGACGCGCCGCGCGATGGTGCGCTCGCGGCGAAGTCTGCGCGGCATCGCCTGGTGGGTGGGCGCGGGGGTCGTGGGTGCTGGAGCGGTCGTCTGGCTGCTGCTGTTTCCGCCATTCTGACGCCGGGTCCACACACGTCACGGGTTTTCGTCGTCCCCCGCCAGCGACTGGAATTCGGACAGGCCACCCGGCGCGAGCGTCCGCAGCAATTCCGCGAAACTCAGTCCCACCAGGCGACTGGCGCGGCGGAGTAAAGGCGGTACGGGACTCGACGGCTCGTGCCGCGCATACCACGCGCAGATCTCTTCGAGCATCCGTAGTACGTCGTCGGTGTTGCGCACGGGACCGCGTGCGGCGACATGCTCCGTCTCCGGACGGATGGCGTCGCCTTCTCCCGCGGCCTCCGCGTCCTGGCTGGCAAGGGCTTCCGGTGCACGCGACGCGACCTGTGCACGCAGGAACAGATGCAACTCACGCAGGTCGCGTTCGAGCGTGTCGAGGTCGGGGCCGGCACCTGGCGTGCGCATCTCGAACACGTGTCCGATCGCCTGTACCTGTGAGACGGCCTCAGCAATCGCGGCGTCCGTCGCCAGCAGTTCCGCGATGTCGACGTGCTGCACGACGGCGTCGACGATCTCCTGCGAGACCGCCCCGTCGTCCGCCGTCGGTGCGTCGCCCGGCTTCAGCGTTCCGTTGAGCAGACGCAGGTCGCGCAGGGAGAATGCTCCGATGCGTTCGGCGCGCAGGAGTGGGGTACCGCGCAGATAGCCAGCGGTGCCATCCACCGCCGACAGCGACGCGAGCGCATTGATCCGCTCGGTCGGATCGTCGCCGTCGAGGCGCGGGTGCACGTCGTCCCAGTAGCGCTGAAGCAACCCGGCGATGAGGCCGATGCTCGCCGCCCAGGCTACGACACCGGCGGTCTTCAGCCGTGCGTTGCCCAGGTGAACGGCGACCCGCAGATCGTGCGTACGCCCGGCGACCTGTTCGGCCTGTCGCGCGACGTCGCGCCAGTCGGGTTCCTCGGCCTGCTTCACGGTATCGCCGATCGCGCGCTCCGGCCGGGGTGCCGCCAGGCTTTCCAGCGTGAGGAAGGCGGCGTCGTATTCGAGATTGGGGCCGCATGGCGCTTCGGCGTCCAGCGGTTCCAGCAGGTGATCAGTGGTATCCGTCACGGAGATGCTCCAGTGGAGGGAAGGGATAGATCTGGCCGCCCGTATGCCGCGTGGGATGCAGTCCACGGCTGATGCGCGTGAGTTCCTCGCGTAGCCATCGGTGGGCCGGTTGCTTGTCGAGCCGGCTGTGCCAGGCCATCGCCAGCGCGGTGTCGGGGATGTCGAAAGGCAATGCGTAAGCTTCGATACCCGCGCCGAGCGAATCGAACATGCTCTGCGGCACCGTGCAGACGAGATCGGTCGCATTGAGCATGGGGCCGATGCTTTCGCCGTTGGATGCGGAGACCAGGACGTCGCGCGTCAGGCCCCGTTGCTTCAGGTGCTGGTCCAGCAGACCTTCGAGGCGGCCCGAGGAGGAAACCACCATGTGGCTTAGCGAGCAGTATTCCTCGACGGAGAGACGGTGCGTGCCACGCGGGTGCCCCGCACGCTGCACCATGACGAACTCGTCGGCCATCAGCTGGCGCATTTTCAGCGAGCTGGGTACGTCCTCGTTCGGAACGAGCAGGATGTCGATCTCGCCGCTTTCGAACAGGCCGAGCACGTCCTGGTCTTCGTATCCCGCGCGGAACGCCACTTTGAGGGCACGGTTGCCTTTTTCCTGAAAGGACTGAATGAGGGGAAGCGCGAAGGTCCCCACGGCGCTGGTCGAGCCGGCGATACGAAACGTGGCCGCATCCCGCACGGGATCGAAGACACCGCCCGGGTCGGCCAGCGTGCCGAGTTGTGAAAGCGCGTCGCGCAGCGGCGCAGCCATTTCTTCGGCTTTGGGCGTAGGCACCATGCCGCGACCCGTTTCGGACGGAACGAGCAGTGGATCGTTGAACAGGCGGCGAAGCCTCGCCAGTTGCGCGGAAAGCGCAGGCTGGCTCACGTGAAGCTTCGACGCCGCGCGGGTGACGTTACGTTCCTCCAGCAGCATGTCGAGAGAGACGAGTAGGGGCAGGTCGCTCGGTTTGAGATTCATGAATACCGCTGGTCAAACGCGTCGGGGAAGCGCGCAGGTGGCGGGAAAGCAAACGCACCCTCGGGTTGCGCTGCGGCTATTTGTCAGTCAATTCGATGCGCGACGTGAGTCGCGTCATCGCTAACGCAAATTCCTTCCGTGCCGGGGTTTATACGTGGATACATAGGTCATGACATCGTCCACCCGCAGTTGCGTAAACCTGGCCCGAGCGTGACGGGCAAGTGTGACATCCTGACAGTCATGACCGACCATACGCAGCCGTCCGTTTCGTGCGGAACGCGTTCTTGCGATGGACTTCGCGTTTTCGCCATGCACGAAATCGGTGACCGACGGCCGTCAGAGTCAGGGAGGGGGATGTCCGTGACCTGCGTCGCACAACCGCGTGCGGCGAAGCCTCGTCAGGGTGCGTTCATGCCCTGGGCTTCGTCTGGAATTAGCCGTCTATTTGCGTGCTTTGACGCGGTGGCGTCAATTACCCGAAAGAGGGAGTGTCAGTCGTGGCGACGGCCGAATGTGGCGAACAACGCGGCCCAGCAGGGCAGTGCGAAAAGCAGCCAGGGCATGTTGCGCTGCGGGAAATCGGGCCATAGATGTAGCAGCAGACCGATGATGCAGGCGGCGAACGAGATTGCTGCGATGCGTGTGCTGAAACGCCCCATCGGGCGACCGGCGCGACGCAGGCGCCAGATGCCGGGTATCAGTAGAAACGCCAGCGGCTGGTAGGCAAGCAGATTGAAATTGCCCCAGGCCGAGCGGTGCAATGTGAAGGCCCACAGTCCGATCATGAACAGACCGGCCACGCCAGCGAAGACGCTGAACAAAGTGCCGGCGATCACGAACGTGAACCGGGCCTCGCGATGCCGCGTGAACGCGGGCAGCGCCAGTGGAATCGCAAGGAGCAGCCCTGCGATCAGCAGGGGCCAGCGGAGGTCTGGGGCCTCGAATGGCGGCGGCAGTAGTTGGCCCGTCGCGAGGATTTCCTCGCCGTCGACGAGAGGACGTTCGGTCGCGCCGTTGCCGATGCGCACACGACGCAGTTCGGCCTCGAGCTCCATCGGCAGGAAAGCTTCCTTCCAGGCGGTCATCGGCTGGTCGGCGTACGGCCCGAGGCCCAGGTCCATGCCGAGCATCAGCCAGGTCTGGTTGCTCATCAGCCGCGAGGTGTGCTCGCGGTAGGTCATGTCGCCGCCCCAGGAGCCCAGCTGGCGGCCAAGCGCGCCGCCGAGTGCCGTGTCGAGTGCGTCGCGCACGCGTGTCGTGCAGTTGTCCGTGTAGTAGTCGTAGTGATAGCCCGCGTTCTCCGGGCGGATGTTCCACAGCATGAACCGGCGCAGTGCGTCTTTCTGTGCGATATCCAGGCTCAGGTGCTGGCGGTGCACATAGCGCCCTTCGCCCGCGTAGAACTCCACATCGGACTGCGTGGTCTCGGCATCCATGCGGTAGGCCATGATGCCGCGCGCGAAGTTGAGGATGAAGCCCTTCTGATCGAAGTCGAAGACGCCGTAGTTGAACGCGATCGCTTCGCCACTGACGCGGTCGCGGATCTCCAGTGCGTCGTGTCCGAACCGTTCCCAGTAGATGTCGCCCGGCCCGTAGGTCATCAGGGAGATATCGAGATCCGCGGCCGGTGCATCGACGATGCCGGCGCGGGCCATGGGAACGACACAGAGGGCGAGCAGGAAGAGCAGGGCGTGGCGCATGGTCGGGCTTGGATCCTTGCCCGCAGGCATGGCTGTCAGGGGCCGCCGGCCATACGGCCGGCGGTGACGTCATGCGCCGCCGTTGGCGTGCGCGACGTGGAACTGCTGGACGCGACGGTCGTCGGCTTCGGTAACCCGGAAGAGGAAGTCGCCCATGGCGATTTCTTCGCCGGCCGCCGGGAGGTGGCCGAACTCCGAGGTGATCATGCCGCCGATGGTATCGAACTCCTCATCGGAGAACCGTGCACCCGCTATCTCGTTGAAGTCGGCGATGGGGGTGAGGGCGCTCACCGCGAAGCCGCCTTCTTCCAGTGCCTGGACCAGGACCGGATCTTCCTCGTCGTCGTGCTCGTCGTCGATCTCGCCGACGATCTGCTCGAGAACGTCCTCGATCGTGATCAGGCCGGCGACGCCGCCGTATTCGTCCACCACGAGCGCCATGTGATTGCGCGTCAGGCGAAATTCCGCCAGGAGCACGTTCAGGCGCATCGATTCGGGAATGAGCACGGCCGGACGGAGCAGGGCGCGCACATCGCCGCCTTCGCTCTGTCCATAATATTTCAGCAGGTCTTTCGCCAGCAGGATGCCCAGCACTTCGTCCTTGTCTTCACCGTGGACGGGGAAGCGGGAGTGCCCGGACTCGACGACGGCGGAAAGGATCTCGGGGAGGGAGGCATCGGCGGCGAGGCTGACGATCTGGGCGCGGGGCACCATGACATCGTCGACGCTGAGCTCGGTCACCTTGATGGCACCCTCGACCATGGTCAGGGTGTCGTTGGAAAGCAGGCCGTTGGCCTGGGCGGTACGCAGTTCCTCGATCAGTTCGTCGCGGTTGCGTGGCTCGCCGGAAAACATATGGCCCAGACGGTCCCACCAGGATCGGTGAGTCGGGCCATGGGTACTACCAGGTTCCTCGTTCATCACTCTTTGCGTTTCTGCCCAAAATGAGCGGAACGGTCAGTCTAACGGAATTCCTGTGACGATTCAGGGCGTGTCCCTACACGGTCTCGTAGGGGTCCGCAATTCCCAGACCCGCCAGCACGCGGGTCTCCAGCGCTTCCATCGTCTCGGCCTCGGCGTCGTCGATGTGGTCGTACCCCAGCAGATGCAGCGTCCCGTGCACCGTCAGGTGCGCCCAGTGATCCGCCGCCTTTTTTCCCTGCTCGGCGGCCTCGCGCGTCACCACGGGCGCGCAGATGACCAGATCGCCGATCAGCGGCAGGTCGACCCCGGGCGGCAGTTCGGCCGGGAACGACAGCACGTTGGTGGCGTAGTCCTTACCGCGGTACTGCAGGTTCAGTGACTGGCCTTCATCCGCATCGACGATGCGGATCGACAGCTCGGTGCCCTTGCGACGGCGCGCGCCCTTCAACGCCGCCTCGACCCAGCGACGGAAGCTGGCCGGCGCCGGCACACCCTTGCGCGCGGTGGCATAGCCGACGGCAACGTCCAGCTGACTCACTTCGCGGCGTCCTGCTTGTCTTCGAACGCCTCGTAAGCACGGACGATCTTGGCCACCAGCGGATGGCGGACCACGTCGCGCGAGGTGAAGAAAGTGAAGCTGATGCCGTCCACGCCGCGCAGCACTTCGACCGCGTGACGAAGACCCGAGCGGATGTGGCGGGGCAGGTCGACCTGCGAGACGTCGCCCGTGATCACCGCGACCGAGCCGAAGCCGATACGGGTCAGGAACATCTTCATCTGTTCGACGGTGGTGTTCTGCGCTTCGTCGAGGATGACGTAGGAATCGTTGAGCGTGCGGCCACGCATATACGCCAGCGGCGCGATCTCGATCACGTTGCGCTCGATCAGCTTGCCGACCTTCTCGAAGCCGACCATCTCGTACAGCGCGTCATACAGAGGGCGCAGGTAGGGATCGATCTTCTGGCTGAGGTCGCCGGGCAGAAAGCCGAGCTTTTCGCCGGCCTCGACCGCGGGGCGCACCAGCAGCACGCGCTGTACGCGGTTGGCTTCCAGTGCCTCGATGGCGCTGGCCACGGCCAGATAGGTCTTGCCGGTACCGGCCGGACCTACGCCGAAGTTGATGTCGTGCGTGGTGATGGCGTGCAGGTAGCGCGCCTGATTGGCGCCACGGCCTTTGATGACGCCGCGCTTGACCTTGATGACGACTTCCTGCGAAGACTCCGCCGACTCGTCGTTGATCGCGTCGATGCCCGATTCGGCCAGATGCAGATTGATCGCGGCACCGTTGAGCACTTCGGTTTCCGTCGCGGCGTACAGCGCGCGGATGACTTTCTCGCCCGCGCGTGCCGAGCCTTCGTCACCGATGACACGGAAGATGGCGCCGCGATGGTCCACCTCGACGCCCAGGCGCAGTTCGATCTGGCGCACGTGTTCATCCAGCGGGCCACACAGGTTCGCCAGGCGGGTGTTGTCTTCGGGATCGAGGGTAAAATCGCGTTGCGAAAGACCAGGATTCATGCGACCGCAACCTCGTCCGCCAGCAGCACCCGACCACGCAGCGAGTTGCTCATCGCCTCGGTGATCGTGACGTCCACGAACTGGCCGATCATCCGCGGATGTCCCGGGAAGTTCACATAGCGCATGTTTTCCGTCCGCCCGCTGAGTTCGTTGGGATCGCGGCGGCTGGGCTTCTCGACCAGTACCCGCTGCACGGTGCCTACCATGGCCTCGTTGATCTTGCGCGCGTTCTCGTTGATCGCCGCCTGCAGCCGGCTCAGACGCGCGTGCTTCACCTCGGCCGGAGTCTCGTCGGCGAGGTTTGCCGCCGGCGTACCGGGTCGCGACGAAAACACGAACGAGAAGCTCTGGTCGAAGCCGATATCGTCGATCAGCTTCATCGTCTTCTCGAAGTCGTCGTCCGTCTCGCCGGGGAAGCCGACGATGAAGTCCGACGACACGCAGATATCCGGTCGCACCGCGCGCAGCTTGCGGATGCGCTGCTTGAATTCCAGCGCCGTGTAGCCGCGCTTCATGGCCGCGAGGATGCGATCGGAGCCCGCCTGCACCGGAAGGTGCAGATAGTTGGCCAGCTGCGGCACGTTGGCGTAGGCCTCGATCAGCGAGTCCGAGAACTCCAGCGGATGCGATGTCGTGAAACGAATGCGGCCGATACCGTCGATCTGCGCGATGGCGTGGATAAGCACCGACAGGTCGGCGACGTCGCCGTCGTGCATCGGGCCACGATACGCGTTGACGTTCTGGCCGAGCAGGTTGACCTCGCGTACGCCCTGTTCGGCGAGCTGGGCCACCTCGACGATCACATCGTCGAACGGCCGGCTGATCTCTTCGCCGCGCGTGTAAGGCACCACGCAATACGAGCAGTACTTCGAGCAGCCTTCCATGATCGAGACGAAGGCCGTCGGGCCCTCGGCGCGGGGTTCCGGCATGCGGTCGAACTTCTCGATTTCCGGGAAGCTGATGTCGACCTGCGACTTGCCGGTGGCGCGCTGGGCTTCGATCATCTGCGGCAGGCGGTGCAGGGTCTGCGGGCCGAAGACGAGGTCGACGTGCGGCGCGCGCTTGAGGATGGCGTCGCCTTCCTGCGAGGCGACGCAGCCGCCGACTCCGATCAGTACGGGCTTGCCGTTGGCCTTGTGCGCCTTCCAGCGACCGAGCTGGCTGAAGACCTTCTCCTGCGCCTTTTCGCGGATGGAACACGTGTTGACGAGGATGACGTCGGCCTCGTCCTCGTTCTGCGTGAGTTCCAGGCCATGGGACGCCGCCAGCACGTCGGCCATCTTGGCCGAGTCGTACTCGTTCATCTGGCAGCCGTGGGTCTTGATGAAAAGCTTGCCGCTCATGGGCCGGGTTACCGTGTTTCGTGGGGAGTTTCCGAACCGCGCAGTTTACTCTGCCCCCGGGTCCGTTGCCAGTTGGCCGCCGTGGATCAATGACTTGCGTGAAGAACGTCACGTTTGCGGCCCTTGGCAGGGCAGGGGTGCTCGGGCAAACTCGCGCCCATGGTTGACGACGCGACGCCAGGGGAAAGCGCCGGCCATCACGCCCGCCGTTTCCTGACCTCCCGGACGGCCCTGCGAAGGGTCGCGGGCGCCTGCGTCCTGCTGCTGGGATTGCTGGCCGGGCCGGCGTCGGCGGGTGCGCTCTACCGTTGCATCGGTAGTACGGGCGAGACGGTTTTCTCCGGCGGCACCGCGGGCTACAAGGACTGCAAGCGCATCGGCAGCACGGGCCCCTCGCGTCCGGCGCGGCCCATCGCATTGCCCGCCGCGCCGCAGAAGGCCGTCTTCGAACCGGTCGCCGGGCCCCCGTCGCTTAAAGGCGTGATCGGCTCCGTGGTGCTGGCGCCTGCCGCCGCCGTGCCTTCGCTGGCAGGCGTGACTGGTGGCGTGGTCGGCGGAGCGGATGGTACCGAGCGCGAACCGCTGGCCCTGCCTCCCGTGACCGCGCCGAAAGGGCAGTGGGACTATAAGGAGTCGGCGAGTACCGATTTAACGGCGGCGGTTGCGCCTGCCGCACCTCAGGGCTCGCGGGTCTTGCGTGGCGCGGTCTACCGGATCACCCGGGCGGACGGCGGCGTCGAGTACACCAATATTCCGCCGGGCGGCGGCGGTCAGGGATCGAGCATCAAGATGCTCTTTACTTATATCGCCACCTGCGCCGCCTGCGACGTGCATTCGAAGGTCGACTGGAACAACGTCGGTCTGAATCTGGTCGCGTACGGCGACGCGATCCGCTCGGCGAGCAGCGAGTTCAGCGTGGACGAAGCGTTGCTGCGCGCGGTCATTCACGCCGAAAGCGCGTTCAACCCGCGCGCGCTGTCGGTGGCTGGCGCGCAGGGCCTGATGCAGCTGATTCCGGGCACCGCCCGTGACATGGGCGTCCTGGATGCCTTCGACGCCAATCAGAATATTCGCGGCGGGGCGCGTTATCTCGCGCTGTTGCTGAAGACCTTCAATGGCAACGAGCGCCTCGCCGCGGCGGCGTACAACGCCGGACCCGGTGCGGTGCAGAAGTACAACGGCGTGCCGCCTTATGACGAAACGCAGGTCTATGTCGAGCGCGTCGGCGTGCTGCGCAAGCGCTATGGCGACCTGTTGAAGAGCCGCCCCAGCACCGGCGTCCCCCTGGCCGACAACCGAATGTAGCAGCGCGCTCCTACCGGGCCGCGCCCTGCAGCGCCTGCATCGGTGCCGTGGGCGGCCTCTGCGCCGGCGTCACGGTCGTGTTGAACGCCGCACCGTTGCGCAGCCCGGAGACCTGCACCGGATCGCCCGGTTTCAGCGAGGCCTCGTGCCGGCGCAGATCCGACGGGTCGAGGATGTCCTCATCGCCGATGCGCAGCAGCACGTCGCGTTGCTGGATGCCCGCGAGGGCGGCGGGGCCGCCCGGGGACACGTCGTTGACCACGACACCGCGCGCCGCCGAAGGCAGGCCGCTGTCGGCGGAGACCGGGACGGCGCCGTAGTCGGCACCGATCCAGCCACGCACGACGTGGCCCGTCTGTATGATCTGGTCCAGCACCTCGCGTGCGCTCTGCACGGGGATGGCGAAACCGATGCCTTCGGCGCCGACCGCCTGACCGATCAGCGACGTATTGATACCGACGAGCTCGCCGTGCGCATTGACGAGCGCGCCGCCCGAGTTGCCGAAGTTGATCGCGGCGTCGGTCTGGATGAAGTTTTCCAGGCTGGACAGATTGAGCTGGCGGCCGATGGCACTGACGATGCCCATGGTCACCGTCTGGCCGATGCCGAAGGGGTTGCCGATGGCCAGCACCACGTCGCCGACCCGGGGACGGCTTTCGGCGTCGGTCATGTGGATCGCCGGCAGGTTGCCCGCGTCCACCTTGAGTACCGCAAGGTCCGTCTCATCGTCCGAGCCCACGACCCGGGCCTTGGCCACCCGGCCGTCGTAGAGCAGCAGCTGGATGTCGTCGGCGTTGGCGATCACGTGGTTGTTGGTCAGGACGTAGCCATCTTCCCTGACGATGACGCCCGAGCCGAGGTTCTGCTGACGCCGCGTACGCGCCGGGCCGGTGGGCACGCTGAAGATGCGCTGCAACACGGGATCGGAGTAGAGCTCGCGCGGCTGCTCGGTCACCAGCTTGTTCGCATAGATGTTGACGACCGACGGCGCGGCCTTGGCCACGGCATCGGCATACGACACGGGACCCGTGCCCGCCCCGGGAGCGGCCGGCTCGACCGCGGCAGGCTCGTGTTCGGTGACCGGCGGCGTGAAACGCTCACGAAGAAAAGCGCCGCTGCCTGGCCAGAACAGGCCGATGACGAAGGCGACGGCAAGGCCGAGCACGACGAAACGGGCGACGAAGGCAAGCGTACGAGCGGCGTGGTTCATGGAGTAGCGAGGGGTCCTGTCGTCCGGTTTTGCCGAATTTTCCGCATCCTGGCGGGCACTTGGCAGCCCCATCCGTCATGGGGGACAGGGGAAGGTTCAGTTTATTGTACGTGGCTGGTGCTGCCGTTACACTGACTCGATTTAGCGGAAGCCGATTTCCGATACGAGCCGGCGATAGGGGTCCGCATTCTCAATGGCATAAGTTCCGGAGAGCCTGATGGCGAACGAATTCGTCGATCACGGCCGCCGTCGCTTCCTCACCACAACGACCGCGGTCGTTGGCGGAGTCGGGGTAGTCGCGGCGATCGTGCCCTTCATTAAGTCGTGGGAACCAAGCGCAAGGGCAAAGGCAGCAGGAGCGCCTGTTACGGTCGACATCAGCGCCATCGAGGCGGGGCAGAAGGTCACCTTCGCCTGGCGCAGCCTTCCGGTCTTCGTCGTCAATCGCAGCAAGGAACAGCTGGCCCAGCTGAAGGGCCTCGAGCCCCGTCTGCTGGACCCGCAGTCGTCCGATTCGGCGCAACAGCCGAAGTACGCGACCAACGAGAACCGTTCCATCAAGCCCGAGTGGCTGGTCGTCATCGGCCTGTGCACCCACCTGGGCTGCGTGCCGGACTTCGTGCCCGACATCAAGCCCGAGCCGTTCGACGCGAACTGGAAGGGCGGCTTCTACTGCCCCTGCCATAAGTCACGCTATGACTTGTCGGGCCGTGTCTTCGCCGGCGTTCCCGCCCCGAAGAACCTCCCGGTGCCCCCTTATCACTTCGTGGATGACTCGCACATCCAGATCGGTGTCGACCCGGAGGGCAAAAGCTGATGGCCAGCCTTTTCGATTGGGTCAACGAACGCGCGCCGAACCTGGCGCCGACGTTCCGCAAGCACATGACCGAGTACTACGCGCCGAAGAACTTCAACCTCTGGTACTACTTCGGTTCGCTCGCCATGCTGGTTTTGGTCAACCAGATCGTGACCGGCATCTTCCTCACCATGAACTACAAGACGAGTGCGCTCGAAGCGTTCAACTCGGTCGAGTACATCATGCGTGACGTGGAGTGGGGCTGGCTCATCCGCTACATGCACTCTACGGGTGCGTCGCTGTTCTTCGTGGTGGTGTTCCTGCATATGTTCCGCGGGATCATGTACGGCTCGTTCAAGCGACCGCGCGAGCTGGTGTGGATCCTGGGCATGCTGATCTTCCTCGTGCTGATGGCGGAGGCCTTCATGGGCTACGTGCTGCCGTGGGGCAACATGTCGTTCTGGGGCGCGAAGGTCATCATCTCGCTGTTCGGCACCATTCCTTATATCGGCTCGTCGCTGGTGGAATGGATCATGGGCGATTTCCTGCCCGCCGACGCCACGTTGAATCGCTTCTTCGCGCTGCACGTCATCGCGCTGCCGCTGGTGCTCCTGCTGCTGGTGGTGCTGCACCTCGCCGCGCTGCACGAGGTGGGTTCGAACAACCCGGACGGCGTCGACGTCAAGCATGGCCCGAAGGGCAATCGCTGGGACGCCTACAAGCCGAAGGATGCCGTGCCGTTCCATCCGTATTACACGGTGAAAGACCTCTTCGGCGTCGGCTTCTTCCTCACCATCGCGGCGTTCATCATCTTCTTCGCGCCGACCTTCGGTGGCTGGTTCCTGGAGCATGACAACTTCACGCCAGCCAACAACCTGGTGACGCCGAGCCACATCAAACCGTCGTGGTACTTCACGCCGTTCTACGCGATCCTCCGCATGATTCCGTCGTTCTTCGGCACGGCGATCTGGGGCGTCATCGGCATGTTCGGCTCGATCCTGCTGCTGGCGCTGCTGCCGTGGATCGATAAGGGAGCGGTGCGCTCCGTGCGCTACCGCGGCCTCGGTTTCCGCATCGCCCTGGGCGTGCTCGTGGTGTCCTTCCTGTCGCTGGGCGCGGTAGGTGCGGGCGTCACGGCGGAGCTGATTCCCGCCTGGTTCCCGCATGCCGACGTCACCACGTGGGAGAACGCCTTCGGTCGCCTGATGGCGCTGGGTTACTTCGGCTTCTTCCTCTTCGTATGGGTCTACACGCGCTTCGGTTTCGAGAAGACCAAGCCGGTTCCGGAACGGGTGACGATGCATGATTAAGCGCTATGTTTTCTCAGTCGCTCTTGCTCTGGGTCTGTTTGTCGCCACGCTGCCCGTCCTTGCCGCCGAAGGTGGCGAGGACCTGCCGTCCGCCGGCACCAACGTCAACGACAGGGCCGCGCTACAGCGCGGTGCCAGGCTCTTCTTCAACTACTGCGTGGGCTGCCACTCGCTGAAGTACGTGCGCTACTCGCGCCTGGCGACCGACCTCGGCCTGTCCGAAGACGAGGTGATGTCCAACCTCAACTTCACCGGTGCGAAGTTCGGCGAACCGGTGCTTTCGCACATGCCTGCCGACGGCGCCAAGGCCTGGTTCGGCAAGGAGCCGCCGGATCTCTCGCTCGAGGCGCGCGCCAAGGGCGTGGACTTCATCTTCAACTACCTCAACGCGTTTTACCTCGACCCGAGCCGGCCGGTGGGCTGGAACAACACGGTGTTCCCGAATGCCTCCATGCCCAATCCCCTGTGGGAATTGCAGGGCCTTCAGGTGGCGGTGCACGGTGAAGCGAAGCCGGGGCAGGAAGCCACGGTCGAGAAGCTCGAGCTGCAACGTCCGGGTCGCATGACGCCGGACGAATTCAGGGGCGCCACGCGCGATCTCGCTACCTTCCTCGAGTACACGGCCGAGCCCGCCGCACTCGAGCGCCAGTCGGTCGGTGTGTGGGTGATCCTCTTCCTGGCTGGCCTCACGTTTCTCCTGTACCTGGTGAAGCACGAGTACTGGAAAGACGTTCACGAAGAACATTAAGTTAGGGAGGTCGATGCATGGTCCAGAATGCTCGTTCGCGTGCGGCGCTGACTCTGTACACCAGCGCCGACGACATCCATTGTCACCGGACGCGCCTGGTCCTGGCCGCGAAGGGGGTGGCCTATGACCGGATCATCCTCAAGGCGGACGAGCCCACGCCCGACCTGCTCGATCTCAACCCCTACGGCACGCTGCCGACCCTCGTCGACCGGGACCTGACCCTTTACGACACGCTTGTCGTGGTCGAATACCTCGACGAACGCTATCCGCACCCGCCGCTGATGCCGATCGACCCCTTGTCCCGGGCGCGTCTGCGCCTGGCCACGTGGCGGATCGAGAACGACTGGCTGCCCGAGATCGAGACGATCGGGGAGGGCGGTAAGGCGGCGGAGGGCGCGCGCAAGCGATTGCGCGAGCATCTGTTGCTGTCGGAACCGCTGTTCCGTGCCTCGCGGTTCTTCCTCAATCCGGAAATGAGCCTCATCGACTGCCTCGTCGCCCCCGTGGTCTGGCGCCTGCCGCACCTGGGTGTGGAGCTGGGCAAGGAAGGCAAGGCCATCGTGGACTACGGCGAGCGTCTGTTCCATAGCCAGGGATTCGCCCGCAGTCTCACCCCGGAAGAGCGCGACATGCGCCCGGACTTCAATTTCCTGCCCGGTTAGCGTCTTTCGCCGCGTATCCCTTAAACTGTCGTCATGGATACCAATGAAACCGCAGGCATGACCTCCAATCGGCCTTACCTGCTGCGTGCCATCTACGACTGGATCAGCGACAACGGTCTGACCCCGTACGTCCTCGTCGACGCCGGGCAGCCGGGCGTCAAAGTGCCCGCCCACGTCGTGAAGAACGGCCAGGTGGTGCTGAACCTCGCCATGCGCGCGGTGGCCAATCTGGATCTGGGCAACGACCGGATCGGCTTCCAGGCCCGTTTTTCAGGCGTCAGCCAGCAGATCGTCATCCCCGTGCAGGCCGTATTGGCGCTTTACGCGCAGGAGAACGGCCAGGGCATGATGTTCCCGGTCGACGAGAACGACACCGCGCCGGCCACGGCGATCGAAGCGGTCGACGACACCGACGCCCCACCGCCCACCGGTGGCGACGATGACCGGCCCAAGCGCGGCGCGCCGCACCTTCGGGTCGTCAAATAAAAGAAACCCGCCGGGAGGCGGGTTTTTTGTGCCGGGCGACAGGCCAGCTCCGGTAGGAGCCAGCCCTGCTGGCGATTCCGTATCCCTCAGTGCAACCGCCGCCGATCCGCCAGCGAAATCACGTTCGCCCCATGCACGATCGAATCGGTAGCCACCACGGTCTCCAGCTCGGGCGAATCGGTTCCCGGCAGCGAATAGCTGGCGATCTCGTTCCCCGCCATCCAGAGACGCGCCATCTGCCGCGACTGGCCGTCGATGCTTACTTCAAAGCCGTAGCAGCGCTCGAGGCGGCGGACGCCATCGACCCCCTGGAGCCGCACGCCGCGCAGCCCGACCGACTGATCGAGCAGCTGCAGGCCGTAGCGTTTGCATAGCCCCGTCGCGGCGCGTACGGCGACTTCCCTGGCTCGCGTCAGTCGGTACCAGCTCGCGATACCGCCTGCGAGGACGAGAAGCCAGAAAAGATCGCTGAAAGATGCCATGGCGTCAGTGTGTGGCCGATTCCGCGTGTCTACAAGTCCCTGAGCTGGAAGCTTGCCGCAGGAGCGCACGACAGGGCGCTCCGTCGCAGGAGCGCGCCCTGCGCGCGAAAAGCCAACTCAATCCCCCGGATGCTTCACATCCAGCCGCAGCGACAGATCGATCGCCCGCACATGCTTGGTCAACGCGCCGCTGGAGATGAAATCCACGCCGGTCCGCGCGATCGCGTGAATCGTGTCCAGCTCCACGTTACCCGACACCTCGAGGGGAATCCGCCCGGCGGTATACGCCACGGCCTCGGTCAGCATTGCCGGAGTGAAGTTGTCGAGCAGCGCGCGATCGGCACCCGCCGCGATGGCTTCCGCCAGCTCGTCCATGGTCTCCACCTCGACGATCAGCGGCAGCGTGGGGTGAATGAGGCGCGCCGCGTTGACCGCCGGCCGGATGCCGCCCGCCGCGATGATGTGGTTTTCCTTGAGCATCATCGCGTCGAACAGGCCGATGCGGTGATTGGTACCGCCGCCACAGCGAACGGCGTACTTCTGCGCGCGACGCAGGCCCGGCAGCGTCTTGCGGGTGTCGAGGATACGAGTTGGCGTGCCGGCCAGCGCGTCGACATAGCGCGAGGTCACCGTCGCCGTCGACGAGAGCAGCTGCAGGAAGTTGAGCGCCGTCCGCTCGGCGGTGACCAGGGCACGTGCCTGCCCGGCGAGACGGCAGATGGGCGAGCCGGCGGTCACGCGATCGCCGTCGTGGGCCAGCCACTCGATGCGCACATCCGGGTCGAGCTTGCGGAACGCGGCGTCGAACCAGGCGGTGCCGCAGATCACGGCATTCTCGCGACAGGTCAGGACGGCTGTGGCGGTGGCCTTGGGATCGAGCAGGTCGGCCGTGGCGTCGCCGGGGCCGATGTCTTCGGCGAAGGCGCGATCGATATCGGCAAGGATGTCGGCCGCCGGCGGCAGTGCGTCGGTCAGCGATGGCGAAGCGGTGGAGGTCATCGGAAGGATGCGTCCGTGGAAGAGGGCGCTACCTTATCAAGACTGACCCGCGCGCGGTGTAACCCGCGCGGGTCGGATCAGGCCCTGGCTTAGGCCTCGGGCGTACGCAGCCGCTCGACGATCGCGTCCATCGCACGGTCGAACAGCATCGACGAATCCAGTACGCGCGCGTGGCCGTTGGCGAAGGCCTGCGCGAGACCGCCCAGGCTGTGATCGGCGACCTTCAGACCGCGACGGTTGACGAAGAGATAGCGGCCGCTGATCGGGCTGACCCACGAAAGCTTCGCGCGATCGGTGCTGCCGTCTTCGGCGGTGAACTCGAGCCACTGGCCGACTTTCAGTTCACGGGCCTGAGCGAGATTGCGCTCGTCGAAGGCTTCGTCAGGGAGCGATTCGTCCTCGGGCTCCGGTTCGACCGTTGGTTCTTCGATCGCCTGGATGGCCTCGGGCAAGGGCATCACGCTGGTGACGAGCGTGCCCGATTCCGTCTCCGGCACGGACTCGCCGAGCTGCTGGCGATAGAACGCGTGCAGCTGGGCGAGCAGTTGCTCGGTGTCGGCCTCCTGAAAGGCGACGGCGGCGAGACCGCGACGCAGCGAGCGTTCGATCGACGGCAGAATGGCCCGAAGGTCGCGTCGGCCGTTGAGGTCGTAGACCGGACGCGCGCTGGCGATGAAATCGTCGATGAAGCGCAGCGAGTCGCGGAATTCCTGGGCTTCTTCGCCCTGACGCAGGAGGGTGAGCACGATGTAGTTGGCCCACGCCCGCGTCAGCACGCCGTAGATCAGGGGCGGCAGCGCGGCACCGTCGACGCGGCCGACGATTTCCTGAGCGGCGCGGCGGCGCGCGTGCTCGAGCTTCTCGCGACCGCGGGTGGATTCGGCGACACGCTGCTCGGCGAGTTCCGCGCGCTTGCGGCTGATGTCGAGGAAGTCCTGTAGCTCGGCCGCGAGACGGTTGAAGACGGCGACGTCGTCGTCGAAGTCATGCAGCAGCCGCTCGACGATGGATTTGATCTTGTCGAACAGGCGGCCGTCGCGATCGGCTTCGGCGGACCAGCCCTTGGCCGCATCGGCCAGGGCGTCGAGCAACTGACGCGCCGGGTGCGACTTGTGCGCGAACATCCGGCGGTCGAGCAGCGCGACCTTGAGGTAGGGGATCTGCAGACGCGCGAGCATGACCTGCATCTCGGCCGGCAGGTTGTGATCTTCGAGGATGAACTCGAAAAGCATGCCGACGAGGTCGATGGTGTCTTCGTCCACGCCCGACACGTGTGCGGTCTGCTGACCGCGCAGCTGGCCGATCTGCGCGAGCAGCTGTTCCTTCAGCTGGGCGACGTCACGCGTGACGTCGGCCTGGCTCGCCATCGGCACGGCAGTCCCGGGCATGCCGGCGATCTGGCTCTGCAGCAGGGTCAGCGCACCGAGCAGCTCGGCTGCGCTGGGCAGGGGACCGGTAGGCATCGAAGCGCCTCCGGCGAAGCCCTCGGTGCCGGCCGTGGTACCGCGACGCGCCGAGAACATGGCGTGCAGCGACTGCATGAACTCCGCCGCGGCGGCATCCGTCACCGGTGCGGCCGCCTGCGGAGCGGCCACCACCGACGAGGCCGGGCCCGTCGGGGCGGGCGCATCGCTGCGACGGGTGACGATCTCGTGGCGCAGCTGCGGCAGGACGCCCGCGGCGGCGAGCTCGTTATTGATGTCGTCGTAGAGCTCGTCGATGCCGGCGAGCACGTAGCGATCGAACAGCTTGTAGATGATCAGCTTGACCCGGACCTCGACCATCAGCTCGCGCATGGCCTGGCGGAACGCGGCGGCCAGCGAGGCGGGGCCTACCGGGTTGGACGCGTCGTCCATCCGGGCGCCGCCGCAGATCACCGACAGGCGCTGATTGACGGCAAAGAGGGCGCGCGCAAGGCGCTGCTCGTTCTTGCCGATCATGCTGGTGATCGCGAGGGATTCCTCGAGTTCGTTTTCGCCGACAAGGCTGAGCTCGATATTGGCGAGGGGGCGGGCGTGGGCGTCGGCATCGGGTGCGCGCGTGCGCCCGGCGGAAAAATCGGCCAGATCCCGGGCGACCTGACCCAGGAAGGTGCGCTCGACGATGGCGCGCTTCTTGCGCACTTCACGCATGCCGTCGAAGAACTGGGTCTGCGCGGCGTTGTTCTCGGCCTTTTCGGCCAGATCGAACAGAGCGTCGTCGATGTTCTCGAACATGTTGGTGGCCAGCGCGTGCAGCCGCTTGGTCGCCAGGCCACGCACCGTGACCAGAAGCGCGCCCACACTCTCGCTGCGCGGATCCAGGCGCTGGCTGAGATCGATCACATTGGACGGCTCGCTCGCGTTACTCATCGCGCATCTCTGGATTCAACGGCCCCCGCCTGAGGGGCCATTGTGCGGGAACGAATGCTTTAAATTGTGACGGACGTCACGGATTCTGCGCGAGACCGGATTCCGGAGTAAAGCCCGTCAACTGGAGGGTGCCGATACCCGCTTCGGGGAGCATGACGGGGATGCCGTCCTCGACCCGGTAGACGAGCTGGCCGTCGGTGGTGATCAGGCCTTCGGTCAGTGGCTCGGCCACTTTTTCCCCGGCGACGGTGTCGACCGAGCCGGCGCGGATGGCGCCGTTGAGGTTGTCGCGCTCGGCGGCCGTCAGCGGACGCAGGGGGCGCTTGCTGACCGGGCAGCAGAGGATATCGAGGAGACGCTTGTCCATGAGAGCGGCCGCGGAGGCCAACCTGTAGATCGGGAATGCACTTACAATAGCGACTTTTGGGTGCCCGGGCCATGATTTCCAACGAAGGTAACGAAGCGAGCGCGCCGCGCGTGGGCGTGGTGATGGGCTCGCGATCGGACTGGGAAACGATGGAGCATGCCTCCGCCACGCTGTCCCGTCTGGGCATCGTCCACGAGGTCCAGGTGGTCTCCGCCCACCGCACCCCCGACCTGCTTTTCAGCTACGCCGAAGCGGCCCGTGGCCGTGGCATCCAGGTGATCATCGCCGGTGCCGGTGGCGCCGCCCATCTGCCGGGCATGATCGCCGCCAAGACCGCGCTGCCGGTGTTCGGGGTGCCGGTACAGTCCAAGGCGCTGAACGGTATGGATTCCCTGCTTTCGATCGCGCAGATGCCGGCCGGTATCCCGGTCGGTACCCTGGCGATCGGCCGTGCCGGCGCGACCAATGCCGCCCTGCTGGCCGCCTCGGTCCTGGCGCTGCACGACCCGTCCGTCGCCACGGCACTCGACACGTTCCGCAGCGATCAGACCCGCACCGTCCTCGATAACCCGGATCCGCGCTCGTGAGCCGCAAGCTTCCCACGGTGGGCATCCTCGGCGGCGGGCAGCTGGCGCGCATGCTGACCCTTGCCGCGGCACCCCTCGGCATCCGCACGCTGGTGGTCGACGGTACGTCCGACGCCTGCGCCGGCCAGGTGGCCGAACTGATCGTCGCCGACTGGTCCGACGACGCCGCGCTGGCTGATTTCGCCCGGCGGGTCGACGTCGTCACCTTCGATTTCGAGAACGTTCCCGCCGCCGCCGCCGAGCGTCTGGCCGGGCTGGTCGACGTCTTCCCCAATCCGCGTGCGCTCGCCGTGGCGCAGGATCGTCTCAGCGAGAAGACGCTGTTCCGTGAGACCGGCCTGGACACGCCCGAGTTCGAAACGGTCGACACCCGAGAGGACCTGGTCCGCGCGGTGGCCCGTATCGGCGCCCCGGCCATTCTCAAGACCCGTCGGCTCGGTTACGACGGCAAGGGCCAGTTCCGTCTGAAGACGGCCGACGACATCGACGCGGCCTGGGCCGCTCTGGGTGAAGCGGCGGGTAAGCACGGGCTGATTCTGGAAGCCTTCGTTCCGTTCGATCGCGAGCTGTCGGTGGTGGCGGTGCGTGGCCGCGATGGCTCGTTCCGCGCCTGGCCGCTGACGCGCAACTGGCATGTCGACGGCGTGCTCTCGCTGAGCCTCGCTCCCGCGCCGGGTACGTCCGACGAGCTGGAGCAGGCGGCCACGGCGCATGCCCACGCCATCGCCGAGAAGCTCGATTACGTCGGAGTCTTCGCGCTGGAGCTGTTCGTCCGCGGCGGCGACCTGCTTGGCAACGAGATGGCGCCCCGCGTGCACAACTCCGGCCACTGGACGATCGAAGGCGCGCACACGAGCCAGTTCGAAAACCACATCCGTGCGGTGCTCGGCCTCCCGCTGGGTGACACCGGTGTGCGCGGCGCGAGTGCGATGCTGAACTGGATCGGCGACATGCCGGATCCGGCGCCGGTGCTTTCCGTGGCCGATGGCCATTGGCACGACTACGGCAAGGAGGCGCGTCCGGGCCGTAAGGTGGGCCATGCGACGCTGTGCGCTTCGGATGCCGGCAGCTTGCGGGCGAAGCTGGCCGAAGTCGGTGTCGGCCTTGGACGGGAGAGCCAGGTAGCCCCGGCGGTCGAGCTGCTCGGCTAACCGGTTGCGCAATGGCGCAAGCCGAGCCCCAAAAGCCGAACCATCGGAGCGCCGTACCCGGTAAACAAAAAGGCCAGGTCTGAACGACCTGGCCTTTTCATCGCAGCAAGATAAACCTCAGGCGAGATTCTTGGCCGCGAAGTCCCAGTTCACCAGATTCCAGAACGCTTCCAGGTACTTCGGACGCGCGTTGCGGTAATCGATGTAATAGGCGTGCTCCCACACGTCCGCCGTGAACAGCGGCTTGTCGCTGCCGGTGATCGGGGTGGCGGCGTTGGACGTGTTGACGATGGCCAGCGAGCCATCCGGACGCTGCACCAGCCAGGTCCAGCCCGAACCGAAGTTGCCGGCGGCCTGCTTGGCGAACTCTTCCTTGAACTTGTCGACGCCACCGAAGGCCTTGGTCAGCGCGTCGGCGAGCTTGGCCGGCGGCTCGGCGCCGCCGGGGGCGCGCATCGAGTTCCAGTAGAAGGTGTGGTTCCACACCTGGGCGGCGTTGTTGAAGATGCCGCCCGAGGACGACTTGACGATCTCTTCCAGGCTCTTGCCTTCGAACTCGGTGCCCTTGATCAGGTTGTTGAGGTTCGTGACATAGGTCTGGTGGTGCTTGCCGTAATGGAACTCCAGCGTTTCAGCGGAGATGTGCGGCTCCAGGGCATTCTTTTCATAAGGGAGCGGGGGAAGTTCGAACGCCATAGCGGGACTCCTTAGCGGTGGCTGGGGGGAAAGGGCGTGGCGAGGGGCGCGGGGCCCACACTGCTACACTACGCAACTAATCGCATTCTAATGATGAAACCCGACCTATGGACGTCGTAGACGAGATCAAGGCCATCGTGGCGGCCCATCCGATCGTGCTTTTCATGAAAGGCACGCCGGAATTCCCTACCTGCGGCTTCTCCGATCGCGCCGTGAAAGCGCTCGACGCCGCGGGTGCGGTCTTCTTTCCGGTCAACGTCCTGGCCGATCCGCGCATCCGTGCCGGCCTGCCGCATTACTCGAACTGGCCGACCTTCCCGCAGCTGTTCCTGCTGGGCGAGTTCATCGGCGGCTGCGACATCGTGGAAGACCTGCATTCGGCCGGTGAACTCAAGCGCATGGCGGCCGACGTCGCCGGAGCCGATTCGTGAGTTCGTTGCCGTCAACGCGTCTTCCTGACGACTGGTCTGCCGCGCCGGGCCTGCTCGCGGGTCGTGTGCTGGTGATCACCGGTGCCACGGGCGGCCTTGGCGGCGAGACGGCGAAGGCGGCGATCCGCGCTGGCGCCTCCGTCGTGATCACGGGCCGCAAGGTGCGTGCGCTCGAGAAGCTTTATGACGAGCTGGTCGCGCTCGGCGGTACCGAGCCGGTGATCCATCCGCTGGATCTCGAAAGCGCCACGCCGGCCGACTACGCGTCGCTGGCCGAGGGTATCGAAAAGGAATTCGGTCGCCTGGACGGCATCGTGCATGCCGCCGCGCACTTCAATGAACTGACGCCGATCGCCATGCACAAGCCGGACGACTGGCTGCGCGCGATGCAGGTCAATGTCTCGGCGCCGTTCGCGCTGACCCAGGCCTGCATGCCCCTGCTGGGCAAGGCCGGGGACAGCGCGGTGGTCTTCGTGCTCGACGACCCGGACCTGCTTTCCCGCGCCCATTGGGGCGGCTACGGCGTGTCCAAGGCGGCGGTCGAGCGTATGGCGTCGGTGCTCCATGCGGAGAACGCGCGCGGCGCACTGCGCGTGCATGCCGTGCTGCCGCCGCCGATGCGCACGGCCCTGCGCCGTGCCGCGTACTTCGGCGAAAACACCCTCGACAAGCCCATGCCGACCGCGTCGGCGGAGGCCATCGTCTATCTTCTGTCCGGTGCCGGCGCGGAAACCCGCGGCACCGTACTCGATCTTCGCCCGACCCACTGACCGCGTTATAGGAGTTACCCCATGGAAGCGCAGATGACGACGTTGTCCGCGGGCATCCTGCTTTTCCTGATCATGGACCCCCTGGGCAACATCCCGTTGTTCCTGGCCCTGCTCAAGGATGTGCCCCCCCAGCGCCGCCGCAAGGTGATGGTGCGCGAACTGCTCATTGCCCTCGGCGTGCTGATCGGCTTCCTGTTGGGCGGTCAGTACATCCTCAAGGTGCTGCAGCTGCGCCAGGAGTCGGTGAGCATCGGCGGCGGTATCGTGCTGTTCCTGATCGGCATCCGCATGGTCTTCCCGCCCGTGGAAGGTGGCGTATTCGGCAAGCCGGGCGAAGGTGAGCCCTTCATCGTGCCGATGGCGATCCCCGGTGTCGCGGGTCCGTCGGCCATGGCGGCGCTGTTGTTGCTGACCAATTCCCAGCCGGGCCGTACAGCGGAGTGGGGCATCGCCCTGTTCCTGGCCTGGCTCGCCACCTCGGTGATCCTGCTCAGCTCCACCTTCCTGTTCAAGTGGCTGGGCGAGAGCGTCCTGACCGCGCTGGAGCGGCTGATGGGCATGCTGCTGATCGCCTTGTCGGTGCAGATGTTCCTGACCGGGCTGTCTGCCTACCTGCACATTGCCGTGTGACCTTCCGCCCATTGTCGCAGGAACGTACGCGGCGGTAGGGTTGCTGTCATAATTGCCCGCGAGCATGCACGGGACGGGCGCGGTCCGTCCGGGGCATGCGTCGATGGCCCTGACGAGGGGCAGCTGAGGACGTTCGAAGGCTTATGAGAAACCACGACTGCGCACCGGCCCCGTTCGGTTTGATCCGTTCGACGTCAAGGGAGCCTAAGTCATGCTGAGCATCGATCAGACCCTCCAGGAACGTCTGCCCTGGCTGGCCCAGCACCCGCTTATCCGCAAGCCGCTCGTCGGCATGCTGGAAAAGCTGGCGCACGAGACCCGCTTCAACAAGACGCTGGATCACGCCGGCGCCGCCCTTGGCTTCGACTTCTGCGAACGCACCCTCGACTACCTCGGGGTCAGCTGTCGCATCACGGAGCGAGAGCGCGAGAACATTCCCGTCGAAGGCCCGCTGATCGTCGTCGCCAACCACCCGCTGGGCATGGTCGACGCGATCGCGCTGCTGCAGATGATCGGCTCGGTGCGCCGAGACGTTCGTATTCTCGGCAACGACGTCCTGGCTGCCGTACCGCAGCTGGGCCCGCTGCTGCTGCCGGTCGACGTGTTCGGCAAGGGCTCGGCGTCACGCATGCGCAACGTCTTCCGCGCCATCCAGGCGGGTGAGGTGCTGGTCATGTTCCCGGCCGGCGAAGTGTCGCGTGTCGGTCCGTCCGGCGTCCGTGATGGCAAGTGGTCCGACGGCTTCGCGCGCATAGCGATGAAGTCCGGCGTGCCTGTCCTGCCGGTGCACATCGCCGCGCGCAACTCCGTCGCTTTCTATGGCCTGTCGATGCTGGCCAAGCCGCTGAGCACCGCCATGCTTCCGCGCGAAGCCACGTCGGGCCACCAGCGCGTGACCTTCCGCATCGGCAAGCTGGTCGATGCCGATGAACTCAAGCAGGTCAGTGGTGGGTCGGCCGAGCAGGCCGCCAAACTCATGCGCCGCCACGTTTACCGTGTCGGCCGCGGCCGCGATCTGGTCTTCGGCGGGCAGACCCCGCTGGCGCATCCGGAGCCCGTCGAGCGCGTCGCGGCGGAGCTGGACAAGGCCGAACTGCTGGCCGAGCTGGCGGATGGCAAACGCATCCTGCTGATGCAGGGCTCGTCCGACAGCTACGCGCTGCGTGAAATCGGGCGCCTGCGTGAGCTCACCTTCCGTCGCGTGGGCGAGGGCACCGGCAAGCGCCGTGACCTCGATGCCTACGATCCGTACTACGAGCACCTGGTGTTGTGGGACGCCAAGGCGTTGCGCATCGTGGGTGCGTATCGCTTTGGTCACGGCGGTCGCCTGATCGCCGAGCGCGGCATGACCTCGCTCTACACGTCGAGCCTGTTCGATTACTCCCCGGCGCTGGAATCGCGTCTGGCGCAGGGCCTCGAGCTTGGCCGCAGCTTCATCGCTCCCGCTTACTGGCGCTCACGTGCGCTGGATCAGCTGTGGCAGGGCATCGGCCTGTACCTGCAGCGCCATGCCGACGTGCGTTACCTATTCGGTCCGGTGAGCATGTCGGTCAGCATGCCGCGCGAGGCGCGTGAGTGGATCGCCGCCGCCCACCAGCATTTCTTCGGTGTGCAGGGGCTCGCGGCGGCCCGCCAGCCGTTCGTGATTCCGCAGTCCACTATCGAGTCGGTGCGCGCGGAGCTCGAGGGACTGGATCCGGCGAGCGGCCTGGGCCGCCTCAAGCATCGCCTCGATGCCCTGGGTGTCACCTTGCCGGTGCTCTACCGTCAGTACGTCGATCTGGTGGAGCCGACGGGCGTGCAGTTCCTCGCCTTCGGTGAGGACCCGGACTTCGCCGGTTGCGTGGATGGACTCGTGATGCTGGATCTGGCGTCGCTGAAGCCGGCGAAGCGGTCGAGGTATCTGGGGAAGGGCTGACTGGGTCCTCTTGCGACCGTCGCCTGGAGAACCGCTTGGGAGACCGGGCGGTTTTTTTTGTCGCTGCTTCTTCGCTGCGTTGGCGGTCGCCAGCAGGGCTGGCTCCTACAGAGCGGCGCGGGGTAATAATGAGCCGGGGTTACGGGGTGATGGCCGCGCTGATTTGCCGCGCTGGAAAAATGCCTATTCCCGATCTGTAAAAAAAGGTCAGATAATCGCTAAACTGTCATTATGTGAGGCTAAGGTGAGGCTTAGCGCTCCGGTCGCGGCGCTTGGTGCGCAACGGCTCTGAAGGCTCCCCAATCCGGTCGTTTCCTTTCGTCCCGCTCATCGAAGTGGGCAATTCGCTGTGGCCGGTCAAAACGTTTTTTCTTGCGGCGATCGTAATAAATATCGAAGAGAAATAATCGAACTTATTTACGATCAGGGTATTAATTGCATAAACGCGGAAATTAAATAACGGCCTCGCAAGAGGTTCGTCAGGGAAGGCTTTTGGCTTGACTGCCGCGACGCGCACGAGGGGTGTGCGGCGCGAACTCACGATTTCACCCTCAAAACCACGTTCTTTCAGGAAACTGCGATGACCCGTAACTCACTCTCGGCCGCGATCGCCTTGACCCTTCTTGTGGCTACCGGCGCCGCTTCGGCCCAGGACGCCCAGAGCACCCAGGCCAGCAGCACGCAGAGCCAGCGCGCCACGGCGACCAGCACGTCCAACACCTCCAATGACAACGCTACGCGTCGCGCATCACAGGCGATGGAAGCCGTGCAGGTGAAGGCCGACTCGCTGTCGCTCGGCGGTGGTCTGATGTCGATCCAGGACGCGCCGAAGGCCGTGTCCACGGTTTCCCGCGATGCCATCATTCAGGCGGCGCCCGGCGTCAACTTCACCCAGGCCATCGACTCGATCCCGGGCGTCGTGTCGTCCACCGATGACTACACCGGTCTGAACGACGGTAACGCCTCGGTCCGCGGCTTCGGTCTCGACGAAGTGGGCGTCACCGTCAACGGTGCACCGATCAACGACAGCGGCAACTACAAGATCTACGCCTCGGAGTACGGCGACGCCGAGAACATGGGCGACGTGACCGTGCAACAGGGTTTTCCGGATAACAGCACCCCTATCTCGGGCGCGGCCGGTGGCTCGATCGCGTGGGTGACGGTCGATCCGTCGCACACGGCGGGTCTGGACGTCGCACAGTCGGGCGGCAGCAACAGCTACCACCGCACCTTCATTCGTCTGAACACCGGTGACATCGGTCCGGTGCGTTCTTGGTTGTCGTACTCGGACAACGAGACCAACCTGTGGCGCGGCCGCGGTAAGTCGAAGGTGACCAAGGTCGACGAGAAGTCGGTCTGGCGCATCGACGACAAGAACTCGGTGACCTTCTCGGTGCAGTACAACCGCGAAGTGAAGACCAACTACGAGTCGCTGACCAAGGCACAGGCCGCTGCTGACTATAAGCAGAGCTACCTCGGCACTTACACGCCGGGCAGCACCAGCAGCAACTACTACGCGCTTCACCAGAACCCGTTCCGTAACTACCTGGCCAGCCTGGACGGAGAGTTCACCCTGTCCGACAACCTGCGCCTGTCCGTGGTCCCGTACTTCCAGTACGGCCTGGGCGGCGGCGGTTCCGGCTCCACGTTCACCGAGAACCCGCTCGCCACCGGTAACTACTACAAGTCGGTGCCGTACGACCTCAACGGCGACGGCAAGATCAGCGGCACGCAGCTGGTCAACTCGTACAGCTACTCGACGACCTACCGTCCGGGCATCATCGCCAAGTTCAATCAGGATCTCTCGGACAGCAACAGCCTGGAATACGGCGTGTGGGCCGAGCGTCCGCGTCAGAGCCAGGGTCAGGTCTTCGTCCCGGTCGACTACGCCACCGGCGTGCCGATCGATACGTGGGCCGAGAAGGGCTCGCGCATCAAGTACCCGGACGGCAGCACGCAGAAGGCGTACAGCCAGTACACGACGACCACCAACGCCAAGGCGTTCGTGACCGACAACTGGAACCCGACCGACAAGCTGACCCTGACCGGCAGCGTGGCGTACATCTGGTCCAAGCGTGATGGCGAAGTGGCGGAATTCCCCGGCTCGGCCGGTGCGATCAATGCCGCCGGCAAGGTCACCGTCACCCCGACCAACGTCGGTTACGGTTCGTCACCGGTGGACACGTTCCACAAGTGGACGCCGACGGCGGGCGCCAAGTACCAGCTCAACGACGAGAACCAGCTGTATTTCGGCATCGGCAAGACTTTCCGTGCGCCGATCAACGGCGCGGTGCTGAGCAACTCGCTGTACGGCTATGGCACAGCCAACGCCGGCGCGCTGCCGAACAAGCCGGAGTCGTCGACCAGCGCCGACCTCGGCTGGCGCTACTACGGCGAGCGCGCGTCGCTCAGCGTCGACGCGTTCGCGGCCAACTTCAACAACAAGCAGGTGTCGGGCTACGACGAGGTCACCGGCCTCAGCGTTTACACGCAGCTGGGCAAGGTGCACAACCGCGGCATGAGCCTCGAGGGTAGCTTCAAGTTCGACGAAAACTGGTCGGTGTACGCCAACTACACCTACCTGCAGTCGCGCATGGAAGACAACCTCGACTCGCTGGGCGACGGCATCTATTACACCAAGGGCAAGACCCTGCTGAATGCTCCGCGCAACGCGGCCTACGTCGCGCTGAACTACAAGAACGGCCCGTTCTGGGCTGCGCTGAACGCGAAGTACCAGGGTGCGATCTGGGGTGACTGGTCGAACACCGAGAAAGTCGGCGGTTACACCACCCTCAACCTCAACGCGGGCTGGGATTTCCCGGACTTCTCGACCACGTTCCGCAAGCCCTTCATCAAGATCAACGTGTACAACCTGACCAACCGTCAGGCGCTTACGTATGCCAGCAACGCCGGCGCCTTCCTCGCCAGCAACCCGAACAAGATCAAGGACGCGAACGGCACCACACTGTTCACCTCGGCGCCGTACTACTCGGTGCTGCAGGACCGCACGTTCATGGTCACGGTCGGCGCTTCGTTCTTCTGACAAAAGCCGGGGGAGGGCGATACCGCCCTCCCTTCTCAGCGACACGACGATCGCCCCTCGAAAGAGGGGCGATTTTTTTTGCCCGGCGTTTGCACCGTTCCGGCTTCTCCCCGCTTGCCCGATACGGCTTTTCTCCGATCGCACGATTCGGCTTTCCCCCGGGCGCCGGATTCGGCTTTTTGTAGGAGCGCGCCCTGCGCGCGACCGGTGCTGGCGGGACCCTCGATCGCGCGCAAGGCGCGCTCCTACAAGAGCCGGTTGGATTCGTGTTGGGCTGGAAACCGCAGCGTTTCGCGATTTGGATCGTGACGATCCACGACGCGCCCACGTGTTGTTGCGACTCACATGACCGCGATTCGTTGCGACCGGCTGTAGTGGTTCTTACACGAAGCTCGCGTAACCTGCCGTTGAAAAATAAATATCGACCAAAAACGGCAAGTTAGACGACAAAACGGCCTGGCTAGGAAAAAGTGGTATTTATCAAACTGGCGTGAAAACGTTACAAATCTGTCATACAATGCCGTTAAAGTTGGCTTAACAACTGTCGCCACCGGTCGCAAGGATGTGAACCGGGTCACACGAGACGACACAGCCACAGATTGGGGAAAGCTCAAGCGAATCGCACCGCCCGGCTCCGGCCGAGCCGCCCTTCGTTTGGCAAAAACTTTTTTCGTTGCAAGCCACAGGGTCGACCATTAGATGAATAGCCGAATCCGCGCCAAACTCCTGCCGCTGGCGATCGCCTCGCTCTTCGCGGCACCTGCATTTGCGCAGGAAACGTCCTCCACGATCAGCGGTCGCGTGCTCGACGCCGCCGGTCAGCCGGTGGCCAACGCTACCGTCGTCATCGTCCACGAGCCGTCGGGCACGACGAAGACCACCACCACGGACGCCAGCGGCCGTTATTCGGCCCAGGGTCTGCGCGTCGGCGGCCCGTTCGACGTCACCGCCACCAAGGACGGCACGCCGTCGGCCCGCCAGGACAACGTCTACCTGCAGCTGGGTTCGGACACCTCGGTCAACCTGAGCGCCGGCACCGCCGCCAGCGCGGCTGACGCGACCGCGCTGGATGCGGTCACCGTGTCGGCCGTGTCAGGCCAGTTCTCTTCGGAGAACAAGGGTCTGGGCACGAACATCTCGCAGCAGCAGCTGAAAAACACCCCGTCGCCAAGCCGCAACATCGCGGACATCGCGCGTCTCGATCCGCGCGTCAATGTCGACCACGGCACCGGCGCGATCTCGGCCAACGGCCAGAACACCCGCCTGAACTCGATCAAGGTCGACGGTCTGGGCGTCGGCGACCCGTTCGGTCTGAACTCCACCGGCATGCCGACCGTCGGCTCGCCGGTGTCGATGGACACCATCGACTCGTTCAACATCTCCACCGCCAACTATGACGTCGGCTCCGACACCATCGGTGCGGAAATCAACGCCGTCACCAAGTCGGGTACGAACGACTTCCACGGTTCGGCGTACTACGGCTTCAAGAACGCGAGCAGCATGGTCGGCGAAGCCGGCTGGCTCGACCGCGGCAAGGACTACACCGAGTTCGACCGCAACTGGACGGCGGGTGCCACCGTCGGCGGTCCGATCATCAAGGACAAGCTCTTCTTCTTCGCCGGTTATGAGAAGGAAGAAGTCACGGGCCTCAGCTCGGGCGCCGTCACCGGCCTCGACCCGACGCTGACCGGCTTTTCCACGGCCAACAAGATCTCGCAGACGGATCTCGACCGCACCATCGCCGCCGCCACCGGTCGTGGTCTTTCGCCCGGCACGACCGGCGCGAACGCCGGTACCCTGACCGACAAGCGTTACATCGCCAAGATCGACTGGAACATCACTGACGGTCACCGCATGAACCTTGCGTACTCGCGTACCAAGGAAGTGAAGCCCAATCCGCAGGGCAACTCGACCAACAGCGTCGGTCTCTCGAGCTACTGGTACACCGTCAACACCGACATCAAGAATTACACGCTGCAGTCGTTCGACGACTGGAACGACGTGTTCTCGTCGGAGGCCAAGGTCGGCTACAGCGATTACTCGCTGAACCGTTCGGTCGATCAGCAGCAGCCGATGGTCCAGGTTCGCCTGAACCAGGGCGTCGGCACGTCGGGTCCGTCGGTCTACCTCGGCGAAGACCAGTTCAGCCACTACAACTCGGCGTCGGTGAAGACGCTGAACGCCATGTGGGCGGGCACCCTGTACCTCGGCGACCACACGATCAAGGGTGGTTTCGAGTGGGAACGTAACCGTATCTACAACCTGTTCGGTCGTACCGAGTTCGGTTCGTACCTCTACGACGGTTACGCCAACCTCGCCGCCGGTCGCTACACCAACTATTCGCTGTACCAGCCGGCGCCGGGCTATTCGCTCAACGACATCGCGGCTCAGTGGGAACTGCGTCGCAACACGTTCTTCCTGCAGGATACCTGGCAGGCGAGCGACAACCTCTCGGTGCAGTTCGGTGTGCGCGTCAACAAGTACCTGACCGACGACAAGCCGCTCTACAACGCGACGTTCGCGTCGAAGTACGGCTTCAGCAATGCCAGCACCATCAATGGCAGCCAGCTCGTCGAGCCGCGTCTGTCGTTCAACTACACCTTCGACAGCGAATACAAGACTCAGCTGCGCGGTGGCGTTGGCCTGTTCCAGTCCGATCCGCCGACCGTGTGGATGACCAACCCGTACCAGAACAACGGTATCAACATCGTTACCTACTCGTACAACCGTCAGGGTAACAACTGCACGCTCGGCAATGGCCCGGCCATTCCCTGCCCGGCGTTCAGCGCGAATCCGCTCGCTCAGAACACGAGCGGCGCGGGCACGGTTCCGCAGATGGCGGTCGATACCGTCGACAAGGACTTCCAGCTTCCGAGCGTGTGGAAGTCGTCGCTGGCGTTCGATCGTGAACTGCCGTGGGATGGCATCATCGCGAGCATCGAATGGCAGCATCTCGATACGCGCGACGGCATCTTCTATCAGAACCTCAACATCGGTAATCCGACGGGTATCCTGCCGGACGGTCGCAACACGTACTTCGGTTGCATCGGCGGTGCGCAGGCCGTCGGCGGCGCCACCGGCCGTAACTGTGCGGCGTTCCCGGCGGGCGCGCCTTCCGCGGGGAGCACGACCAACACGGCTCGCTCGCGTTCGGACAACCGCTTCGCCCAGGCCGTTACCTACCTGACCAACACCTCGAAGGGCAAGGCGGACTCGGTCACCCTGTCGTTCAGCAAGGCGATGGAGAACGGGTGGGCGTGGAGCGTGTCGGCCACCGGCGGCCACGCCACGGAAGTCAATCCGGGCACCTCCAGCCAGGCCAGCTCGAACTACTCGAACAACGCGTGGACCAACCCGAACGAAGACATCGCGTCGACGTCGAACACCAACATCGGCAAGCGCCTCAACGCGTCGCTGACGTGGCAGCACAAGTTCTTCGGCGACTACGCCACGACCATCAGCGCGTTCTACGACGGTCATGACGGCGTGCCGTACAGCTGGGTGTTCTCGAACGATGCCAACGGCGACAGCTACTCGCGTGACCTGGCCTACATCCCGAACCGTGGCGACGTGATTCTGCGTAACGCGGCCGGCACGGCGGGCGCCTCGCAGCAGCTGCAGGACCAGTTCTACCAGTACATCCAGGACGACAACTACCTGCGTAAGCGTCAGGGCAAGATCGCCGGCCGTAATGCCACCAAGGCCGCCTGGGTCAACCAGATCGACCTCGGCATCAGCCAGGAAATCCCGGGCATCTTCAAGGGCAACAAGGGCGAGATCCGTCTCGACGTCTACAACTTCCTGAACCTGGTGAACAAGGACTGGGGCCAGCAGTCGTACGTCGGCTTCCCGTACACCCGTAACTTCGCGGCCTTCGGCGGCGTGGATCCGGCCACGGGCAAGTACATCTACAACCTGCCGACCGACGCCAACGGCAACTACCAGCCGGGCACGAAGGCGGTGTATGACGCCCCGACCGACAATAGCGCGACCAAGGTCAACCCGGTCTCGCGTTGGTCCGCCATGCTGACCGTCAGGTACACGTTCTAAGCGAAGGATTCGCTGCTCGATCCCGAGGCCGGTACCCGTGAGGGTGCCGGCCTTTTTTTGCGCCGCCCGGGCCCGGTCTTGACCCTCCGCCGCCGGACGGTGATCCTAGGCGGTCCGCTCCCGATCCGGAGCGGGGTTCGCCGCTAATTCGCGGTCAGAAGGACGAGTAACTCCATGAATGCCATCCATTTCGGGGATCCGGTCAACGGCAGGACAGTCAGCGCGCGGGTGTCCCCGGCCGGCGGCCTCGATATCCTGTCCCGTAATGAGGTCGCGCGCCTGCGCGACGCCAGCGGCTCCGGCCTGCACCAGCTGCTGCGCCGTTGCGCACTGGCCGTGCTGACCTCGGGCAACCTGTCGGACGATCCCGGCACGCTGTTCGAGCAGTACCCCGATTTCGACATCCAGGTGCTGCAGGAAGACCGCGGCATCAAGATCGAACTGAAGAACGCACCGGAACAGGCGTTTGTCGACGGCCGCATCATCCGCGGCATCAACGAGCTGCTGGTCGCCGTCGTGCGTGACATCGTCTACGTGTCGACCCAGCTCGAAACGGGCGCGTTCGATCTCGATGACACCGTGGGCATCACGCACGCGGTGTTCGAGATCCTGCGCAACTCGCGCATCCTGCGTCCGCAGGTCGATCCCAATCTCGTCGTCTGCTGGGGCGGTCACTCGATCTCGCGCGATGAGTACGAGTACACCAAGCGCGTGGGCTACCAGCTCGGACTGCGTGGGATGGACATCTGCACGGGTTGCGGCCCGGGCGCGATGAAGGGCCCGATGAAAGGCGCGACCATCGCGCATGCCAAGCAGCGTCGCAAGGGCAACCGCTACATCGGTGTGACCGAGCCGGGCATCATCGCGGCCGAGTCGCCCAACCCGATCGTCAACAACCTGGTGATCATGCCGGACATCGAGAAGCGTCTCGAAGCGTTCGTGCGTCTGGGTCACGGCATCATCGTGTTCCCGGGTGGCGTGGGTACGGCGGAAGAGATCCTCTACATGCTCGGCATTCTGTTGCTGCCGAAGAACAAGGGCATTCCGTTCCCGCTGATCTTCACCGGCCCGAAGAATTCCGCCGCGTACTTCGAGCAGATCGATCGCTTCCTTCGTCTGACGCTCGGCGACGACGTGTCCCGGTTGTACAAGATCATCGTCGACGATCCGGCGGCGGTCGCGCATGCCATGGTGTCGGGTATCGAGAAGGTGCGTAACCATCGTCTCGACAACAAGGACGCGTTCTTCTTCAACTGGGCGCTCGACATCCCGCTGCCGTTCCAGCAGCCGTTCCGTCCGACACATGAGGCGATGGCCGGTCTGGCCCTGCATCGCGACCGGCCGAAGCATGAACTCGCGGCGGATCTGCGTCGCGCGTTCTCGGGCATCGTCGCCGGCAACGTCAAGGAAGAGGGCGTGCGTGCGATCGAACAGTTCGGTCCGTTCGTGATCGACGGCGAGCCGGAAATCATGCGCGCACTGGACGAGATGCTGAAGGCGTTCGTCGAGCAGCACCGTATGAAGCTGCCCGGCGGTACGGCGTACGAGCCGTGCTATGTAGTGCGTACCTGAAGTCGCTACTTAAGTACTTTCAGGCCGGATTCGCCCGCGGCGATCCGGCCTGCCATTAGCTGAACGTGACGTGGAAACGGGGCTTCCGCGTCACATGCTCTAGACGGTTCCACAAGCGACGATGGCTCCCACGCACCGCTGCCCGGAGAGTCACCATGCTTGTCACCATCCTGCTCATCGTTCTGGTTCTCGCCCTCATCGGTGGTCTTCCGACCTGGGGTTATTCGAGCTCGTGGGGCTACGGTCCCAGCGGCGGTATCGGCGTCATTCTCGCCATCGTCCTCATTTGCTGGTTGCTCGGCGTATTCTGATCGGGCTTCGCGTCGTCGGTGCCCGCCAGACGCGGGCACCGACCACCGGAGAATGTCATGCATCGAACTCATCGACCCGTTCCCGACACCGACAGCGTGCCACCGGGAACCGCGCCGCCTCCCTACGACCCTGAGCCCGTGAAGCGCCCGGGTCCCGATCCGGATACCGACGGCGCGCCGGTGGAGCCTTAACGTTGGCTCGTCGCCGTCGTTGGCCTGGGGACATCGTTCCGCGATCCTTCTTCCATCGCGATGCACGCGAGGTAGGGCCCCAACTTCTGAACAAACTTCTCGCCAGCGAAGACGGGCGCGCAGGGCGCATCGTCGAGGTCGAGGCTTATGTCGGGGCTATCGATCCCGCCGCGCACACCTTTCGTGGCAAGACCCGACGCAACGCGGTGATGTTCGGTCCCCCGGGCCACATGTATGTGTACTTCACCTATGGCATGCACTGGTGCTGCAACACGGTGTGTGGCGACGAAGGCGAGGGCTCGGGTGTGTTGATTCGTGCGCTCGAACCCGTCAACGGCATCGAACGCATGCGTGCCGCACGACCGCGCATACGCAAGGATCGCGAACTGTGCAGCGGCCCCGCACGACTGACCCAGGCGATGGGCATTACCGGCGAGCAGAACGGTATCGACCTTGTCGCGGCGCGAGACGGTTACACGATCCTGGACGACGGCACGCCGCCTCCCGATGAGGTGCCCGGCTCCGCGCGCATCGGCATCCGTGAGGGTACGGATCTGTTATGGCGCTGGTTCGTCGCGGGGAATGTCAACGTCTCGCGTGCCTGAGCGCAGCGAATGGGCTTCCCTTCGCAGTGTCGCGGGTAAGCCAGATCGCGAAACGCCGATCGAATCGTCTTCCGGCGGGCTCGAAGGCTATCGTCTCGAGTATTTTAAAGGCCGTAAGTCGGTGCAGATCGAGATCGTCAACGGCCGTGTTCGCTCGATCACGCAGATCGACAGCTGATCGTCGCGCCGGTCAGGCGGCGCTGCTACGAAGCTGCTCGACGTCGCGCCGCGGCGGCGCCCCAAACATGCGCGCGTACTCGCGGCTGAACTGTGAAGCGCTTTCGTAGCCGACGCGGTACGCGGTGGTTTCCACATTGCTGTTTTCGGCGAGCATCAGCCGTCGCGCCTCGAACAACCGCAGCTGCTTCTGGTACTGCAACGGTGTCATCGAGGTCATGCGCTTGAATTGTCGATGGAACGCGGACGCGCTCATTCGCGCAATATCGGCGAGGTCGTCGACACTGACCGTTTCCGCGTAGCGGTCGCGCAGTGCGTGGATCGCGCCGATGATCGAGGCCTGATGCTCGTTGGCCAATGCGAGTCGTGCGATGGCGCCACCCTGTGGCCCTGCGAGCAGCCAGTAACTGAGCTCGCGCATGATGGCCGGATAGAGCACGGGGATGGCTGCGGGGGTGTCCATGAGGCGGATGAGCCGGGTGACGCAGTCGCCGATTCCGCGGTCCAGGTCGGCAACGAAGACGCCCGCTTCCGCGTCATCGACGTCATCCGGCGGCTGGATGGCCACGAGGACGTCGCGCAGGATCCCCAGATCGAATTCCACGATGGCGCCCAGGTACGGCTCGTCCGGACTGGCGGCGGTAACGCGCCCGAGAGCGGGTGTTTCCACACTGACCACCAGCGCCTGTCCCGCGCCGTACTCGATGTGGCGGTCGCCGAACAGCGCCCATTTGGACCCCTGGGCGACGATGCAGAGCGCGGGCTTGTAGATCAGCAGGGCGGGCATCTTCTCGTGAGGCGAGCGTAGCAACGTAAGGCCCGGTACGCCCGTCGACAGAGGGCTTTGCCCGATGGCGCGATCGGTCTGGTGAAGAATCGCGTCGCGCAGGGCTGCAAGCATGGGGGCTCCGGAATCGTCGTGCAGGATCGGGCAGGAAGCGGGTGGGTTCCGGCATTCAGGGCAACGCCCCGTCTGCCTAAGCTGTGATGACTCTTTCCCTGATGGACATGGCGTCATGACTTCAAAAGACAATAACAGTGCCCGCCGTATCGCGGTGGTGACCGGCGGCAGCCGTGGCCTGGGTCGTGCGACCGTGCTCGCCCTTGCCAGGCGCGGCGTCGACAGCGTGTTCACCTACCAGAGCCGTCGAGCGGATGCCGAGGCCGTGGTCGCCGCTGTCGCCGACCTCGGTTCGCGGGCCATGGCGCTCCCGCTCGACGTGGGAGTGGCGTCGTCCTTCGGCGCCTTCGCAACCGAGCTGGCTTCGACGCTGTCGTCCCTGGGCGCCGATCGCTTCGACTACCTCGTCAACAACGCGGGCATCTCGTTGCACAAGGCGTTTGCCGAGACCACGGAGGCCGAACTGGATGCGGTGTTCAACGTCCATTTCAAAGGCACGTTCCTGCTCTCGCAGACCTTGCTGCCGCTGATTCGCGACGGTGGACGCATCGTCAACCTGTCGTCCGGCCTGGCACGCGTCTCGGCGGCACCGACGGCCGCCTACGGCGCAATGAAAGCCGCTGTCGAGTCACTGACACGGTACATGGCCAAGGAGCTGGGTCCGCGCGGTATCAACGTGAACGCGGTGGCTCCCGGCGCCATCGCGACGGACTTCAGCGGCGGCATGGTTCGCGACAACCCCGAGGTGCAGAAGATGGTGATCGCGAACACGGCGCTTGCGCGGATCGGGCAGCCGGACGATATCGGCGAGATGATCGCCGCGCTGCTCGGTGACGAGAATCGCTGGGTCAACGGGCAGCGCATCGAGGTCGCTGGCGGGATGGCGCTTTAAGCGCGTCGTGCCCGGTCAGGCACCCATGGGCGAGCAGATCTCGACGATCACGCCGTTGAGGTCACGCAGATGGCCGACGCGCTGACCCCAGGGCTTTTCCTCCATGGGACGAATGGCCGAAGCGCCCTGTGCAATCGCCTTATCGAAGTCGGCGTCGGGCGCGCCGACGCTTAAGAGACGTTCCGAACCATCGCGGCGACCGGTGGCGTATCTCCGAATGTGACGTGGATGGAGCCGGATGCTGCTTTGTAGAGCCCGAACAGCATGGCCAGAAGTCCGGCGCCACCCAAAATCAGCGATTTCCACGTTTTCAGATCGTCAACGTCTTTTTTCGTCGCCGCTGCCAGATCTTTCAGGTATCTGAGCTCGGTCTCGATGCGCGGAATCGCATCCTTGATCTGGAGCAGGATGGACGTTGCGGTGTTGTCGGTCAGGAATGGACCTCGGGAGGTGGTCGACTCGCCATTCGCGGCTGCATTCCGGTCGTTGGCAAAGGTGTCCATGTCCGCGCGCTCTCCTTGTGTGTGTGCGAGACCCGACTATAGGTGCGCAGCTTTCGCTTGTCCGTAGGCGAACATCGTGCCGACAAAAGAAAAGGGCCTGCATCGCTGCAGACCCTTTCAAAACCTGGCGCCCGAAGTTGGACTCGAACCAACGACCCCCTGATTAACAGTCAAGTGCTCTAACCGGCTGAGCTATTCGGGCGGGGAGCCACGTATTTTGTTGATAACGGTGGGGGCTGTCAAGCGTCTCTAAGCATTTCGTGAAGGACGGCGGGAGCAGGCGGTGGCATCGTCCGACGGAGCGGTGTCGCGCCGGACGCGACCCGCATTGGATATGACGATGCTGAGCGCTGTCTGCGGCTTGCCGCGCAGGCAGAGGGTGATCCGCTGGTTGCCGCCGCCAGCGCTTCCATCCGGCTGAAAGTCGATCACGGGCGGCTTGCCGTGTCGGGCGGATGCGATGCGCGCTGGGACAACGTCGGACGCGTCGAAAAGAGCGAGGACATCCCGGTCGCGTGAAATCCAGCCATGATTCCAGCCCGAAGCGGACGAACAGGTCCGCCCATCCGCACTGGCGCACACACGGGTGGAATGTCCGCGGCGGATGGCGGTGGCCCTGGCCCGCTCCAGAGAACCGAAAAGGGCATCCCCGGTCGCCCTGAGCTGATATCGCCCGATGGCCTCCCCGGCACCGCATATCGCGGCCACGGCAAGCACGGCGGTCACGGCCAGGACGGTCATCAGTTCCGGCAGGGTGAAACCCTTTGGGGGCCAGGGAGGCATGGCGGCTCGCGTCCGGGAGGGGGGCGCCTGATCGTGACTGCTGACACCTGCTGTCAGCTGTAGGGGGAAGACGTCACGTCGTGTAGGCGCTGGAGCTTTAAACTCGACCTCCGAACCAGCATATCGTCAGCCATGACCGATCGCTTTCAGCTCGTTTCCCCGTACAAGCCCTCCGGCGACCAGCCCGAGGCCATTCGTCGCCTGACCGAGGGTTTCGAGTCCGGCCTGGCCGCGCAGACCCTGCTCGGCGTGACGGGCTCAGGCAAGACCTACACGATCGCCAACGTGGTCGAGCAGATTCAGAAGCCGACCATCGTGCTGGCGCCGAACAAGACGCTGGCGGCGCAGCTGTACGGTGAGTTCAAGGAGTTCTTCCCGCATAACGCCGTGGAGTATTTCGTCAGCTACTACGACTACTACCAGCCGGAAGCCTACGTGGTTGCCTCGGACACCTTCATCGAGAAGGACTCGAGCATCAATGACCACATCGAGCAGATGCGGCTGGCCGCGACGAAGGCGCTGCTTTCACGCCGCGATTCACTGATCGTGGCGACGGTGTCGGCGATCTACGGTCTGGGTGACCCCGAGGACTACATGAGCCTCCGGTTGATCCTGTCGCGTGGTGAGCATATCGCCCAGCGTGCGCTCATCAAGCAGCTGACCGAGCTGCAGTACGTGCGCAATGAAATGGAGTTGCGGCGCGGTACGTATCGCGTGCGGGGCGAGGTGATCGATGTGTTTCCGGCGGAATCGGAAGCGGAGGCACTGCGCATCGAGCTGTTCGATGGCGACGTGGAGAACCTCTCGCTTTTCGACCCTCTGACGGGTGAAGTGCTGCGCAAGGTGCCTCGCTACACCGTCTATCCGAAGACGCATTACGCCAGCACCCGCCAGAGCGTGCTCAACGCGATGGAGACGATCAAGATCGAGCTGTCGGAACGTCTGGAGCAGTTGTATCGGGACAACAAGCTCGTCGAGGCGCAGCGGCTGGAGCAGCGCACGCGGTTCGACCTCGAAATGATGGCGGAGGTCGGGTTCTGTCAGGGCATCGAGAACTATTCCAGGCATATGACGCGTCGGGGTGCCGGCGAGCCGCCGCCGACCCTGTTCGATTACCTGCCGCCGGACGCGCTGATGGTCGTGGACGAGTCGCACGTCACCGTGCCGCAGCTGGGCGCCATGTACAAGGGCGACCGCTCGCGGAAGGAAACCCTTGTGGAATTCGGCTTCCGTCTGCCGTCGGCGATGGACAACCGTCCGCTGCGTTTCGAGGAGTGGGAGCGCAGGGCGCCGCGTGCGATCTACGTATCGGCGACACCCGCGAAGTACGAGCTCGATCGCTCCGACGACAACATCGTCGAGCTGGTCGTCCGTCCGACGGGCCTGATCGATCCCGAGGTCGAGGTGCGTCCGGTTCGCACCCAGGTCGACGATCTGCTTGGTGAGATTCACAAGCGCGTGGCGATGGGCGACCGGGTGCTGGTGACCACCCTGACCAAGCGCATGGCGGAAAACCTGACCGACTACCTGTCCGAGCACGACGTGCGCGTGCGCTATCTGCATGCCGATATCGATACGGTCGAGCGCACGGAGATCATCCGTGACCTGCGTCTGGGTGAGTTCGATGTGCTGGTAGGCATCAACCTGCTTCGTGAGGGCCTCGACATGCCCGAGGTCTCGCTGGTGGCGATTCTGGATGCGGACAAGGAGGGTTTCCTGCGCTCGAACCGTTCGCTGATTCAGACCATCGGCCGGGCAGCCCGTAACGTGCGTGGCAAGGCCATCCTTTATGGCGACACCATCACGGGGTCGATGAAGGAAGCGATGGAGGAAACGGCCCGCCGCCGGGAAAAGCAGATCGAGTACAACACGGCCAATGGCATTACCCCGACGACAGTCGTCCGCCGCATCGCGGACATCATGGAGGGGGCTCGCTCCGATCTGGGCTCGCGAGGCGGTAAGGGGCGCAAGGGCAAGGAAGCGAAGAAGGTCGCCGAGGAACAGGCCGACTACAGTTCGCTGACGCCGGAGCAGGTGGGCTCCACGATCAAGAAGCTGGAGACCCGCATGTACAAGCACGCCCAGAACCTCGAGTTCGAGGAGGCGGGTAAGCTCCGCGATGAGATCCACAAGCTGCGTGAGCGCGCCCTGCGCTGAGCCGCCGGAAAGGTTCGGGTGAAATATTTCACCCGAACCTCTTGCAGACGCGTGCGGGCGTCGGTAAACTGCGCAGCTCTTCGGGCGGTTAGCTCAGCGGTAGAGCACTACCTTGACATGGTAGGGGTCACAAGTTCGATCCTTGTACCGCCCACCACTTTCTTTTGTGGAAGTGGCACGAAGAAGCTGAAAAAAGGAGCCTGAGGCTCTTTTTTTTGTGCCTGTTTTCCGGATCCTCGCGATCGCGTGCGACGCCTGCGGCACTTCCCGGCGCGGCCCGTCGGTTCCAGGGCTTATGGGCATAAGTGTCGTGGCATCGATGCGTCCTCACGCCGCCGGTCGGCGCGACGGAGAGTCGCTACACTCACACTATTTCCAGTGGAGCGGCATCCGTGGGCTACCTGCTGATCAAATCCCTGCACATCGTCTTCGTCATCGCCTGGATGGCGACGGTGTTCTACCTGCCCCGAATCCTGATCAACATCGTCGAGGCGGGCAACGAGCCGGCTGTAAAAGCGCGGCTCGAGCTGATGGGTCGGCGGCTCTATAAGTTCGGCCACGGCATGTTTGGCATGGCCGTTCTCTTCGGGCTCGTGCTGTGGTTCTATTTTCATATCTACGGCGCCTGGCTGCACGCCAAGCTCGCGCTGGTCGCCGTCATGCTGGCGTATTACATCTGGTCGGGGCGTCTCCTGAAGCGGAGCATGGCGGGCGGGGCGTTGCCGCCGTCCAGAACGCTGCGCATCTTCAACGAACTGCCTGTGCTCGTCCTGCTCGGCATCGTCTACCTCGTGGTCGGGAAACCGTTCTGAGCTTTCGTGCCGCCCCCTTGTTCACCGGAGTCCGACCTTGAGCGCAGGGAACGACGTCGCCCCGGGCCTCATGGTCCTGCATGGCAACCGACTGGAAGAGCTGCGTGACGTTCTGGTCGCGTGGCTTCGCCGTGCACCGTTGCGACCACTGGAAGACGAGTGGGTCCTCGTCCAGTCCAACGGTATCGCGCAGTGGTTCCGTCTGGCGCTGGCGCGCGCGGTCGAAGACGGCGGCCTCGGAATCGCCGCCGCCGTCAACGTGCAGTTGCCGGGTCGTTTCCTATGGGTGGCGTATCGCGCCGTGCTCGGCAAGGACGCGGTACCGCCCGAATCGCCGTTCGACAAGTCGCGGCTCGTCTGGCGACTGATGCGGCTGCTGCCGTCGCTGGCGGGCGAGGACGGGTTCGCGCCCCTGGCCGCATTCCTTGGTTCGGATGGCGACGCGCGCAAATGCCACCAGCTCGCCGAGCGACTCGCCGATCTCTATGACGGCTATCAGGTGTATCGCGCCGACTGGCTCGACGACTGGGCCGCTGGACGCGATGTGCTGCGTGACGCGCGTGGCGCGGCGCCGGCAATGGCCGAGGGCGATCGGTGGCAGGCCCTGCTCTGGCGTCGCCTGCTCGACGATGTAGGGCCCGGGGAGGCCGACGGTCATCGCGCCGCGGTGCATGAGCGATTCCTGCGCGCCGTGGCCGCCGCGAGCGAGAGGCCTTCGGCGCTTCCGCGGCGCATCGTCGTATTCGGCATGTCCACGCTGCCGCGACAGACGCTCGAAGCGCTTTCCGCATTGGCGCGTTGGTCGCAGGTCGTTCTCGTGGTCATGAACCCCTGTCGGCACTACTGGGCCGATATCGTCGACGACCGCGAGCTCCTTCGCGCCGAGCGTCGCCGGCAGGAAGCGAAGCCGGGCATGCCGGCTCTGCCGTCCGACGCCGACATGCATCTCTATGCCAATCCGCTGCTGGCGGCCTGGGGCAAGCAGGGCCGGGATTACATTCGTCTCCTTGATGAATTCGATCATCCCGAAAGTTACCGTGAGCGCTTCACGGCATGGGATCAGCGGATCGACCTGTTCGCCGAGCCTGCCTCCGACACCTTGCTCGGCCAGGTGCAGGCAGCGATTCTCGACCTCGAGCCGCTACCGGCCGAACCGCGGCCCGTCGCGACGGACGACACGTCCATCGTTTTCCATCTCGCTCACGGTCCCCAGCGCGAAGTGGAGATCCTTCACGATCAGCTGCTCGCGCGTTTCGAGGCGTCGGCGGACCGGGGCGATCCCATTCTGCCCCGCGACGTCATCGTGATGGTGCCCGACATCGAAACCTATGGCCCGCATATCGATGCGGTCTTCGGGCGCGTGCCTCGCGACGATCCGCGCTTCATACCCTTCAGCGTCGCCGATCGGGCGGCGCGCGGCACCGTTCCCCTCGTGATGGCGCTCGACATGCTCATGGGCATGACCGAGTCGCGCTTCGCGGCAGGGGAGATGGCCGACCTGCTCGACGTTCCGTCGGTGCGTCGCCGTTTCGGATTGAAGGAAGACCACCTGCCGTTGCTTCACCGCTGGATCGAGGGCGCGGGGATTCGCTGGGGACTGGACGCCGCCCAGCGTGGTTCACTGGGTTTGCCGGCGCTCGGGCAGAACACGTGGACGTTCGGGCTGCGTCGCATGCTCCTGGGCTACGCGGTCGGTGCCGGCGAGGCATGGGGCGACATCGAGCCGTTCGACGAGGTGGGCGGTCTCGATGCGGCGCTCGTGGGCCCGCTTGCCGACCTGCTCGACGCGCTCGGCCGTCACTGGCGTCACATGGCGGATCCCGCACCGCCGACGGTGTGGGCCACACGCCTGCGCCAGCTTCTGGACGACTTCTTCGACCGGTCCGATGCCGACGATGCGAAACTTGTCGAGCGCCTGCTCGACGCCCTGGACGTATGGGAGGGTGCCTGCGCCGAAGCCGCTTTCGACGAGGCGCTCCCGGTGGACGTCGTTCGCGAGGCCTGGCTCGGGCAATTCGACGATGCCGGCCTGTCGAAGCGATTCCTCGCTGGCGCGGTGAGCTTCGGCACCCTGATGCCGATGCGCGCCATTCCGTTTCGCGTGGTCTGTCTGCTCGGCATGAACGACGGCGACTACCCGCGCGCGCGGCCGCCGATGGACTTCGACCTGATGTCGCGCGCCGGCGCCTGGCGCCCCGGCGACCGGTCGCGGCGCGAGGACGATCGTTACCTGTTTCTCGAAGCGTTGCTTTCGGCACGCGATGCGTTGCACATCGGTTGGGTGGCGCGCAGCGCCCGCGACAACAGCGAGCGCGCGCCCTCGGTGCTGGTGGGCCAGCTGCGCGACTACCTGGCCACGGCCTGGCGCGCGTCGTCCGTCGGGGAGACCCTGCTGAACCGGCTTTCCGTCGAGCACCCGCTGCAGCCGTTCAGTCGCGCCTACTTTCGCGAGGGCGATGCGCGGTTGTTCACCTACGCCAGCGAATGGCGTCAGGCGCACGATGCGGCGCCGCATGCGGACCATGTCGAACTTCCCGCTCTGGCGGTCGAGCGTCCGGTCGGCCTGGCGGTGCTTCGCCGGTTTCTTCGTCATCCCGTCAGAGAGTTTTTCCAGGCAAGGCTCGGCGTGCGGTTCGAACTGGCGGACGTCGCGGGCGATGACCTGGAGCCGTTTGCGGTCGATGCGCTCGGTCGCTTCGGCATGACCGATACGTTGTTGCGTGCAGCCCTCCACGACGAGCGTGACGCCACGGGTGCGATCGATGCCGCCGCGTCGCGTCTTCAACGCAGCGGCCTGTTGCCGATGGGCGCTTTTGCCGCGCCCGTGCGCAGGGATCTGACGGCGGCGGCTTCCGCGGTCTTCGGCAGGTTCGTCACCGAGCGCCGCGCATGGCCGGTCGATGCCGGTAAACGCGAGATTCGTGTCGAAGTGGATGGCGTGGTCATCGAGGACTGGCTCGCCGATCTGCGCGCGAACGAGCAGGGCGACCTCGCGTCGTTTCTCCTGTCGCCGTCGAACGTGCTGGATCTGGACGGCAGCCCGCGTGCGCATCGGCTGGTCATGCCCTGGATCGATCACCTCGTGGCGCAGGCAGCGGGTCTGGCCGTCGAGACGCGGTATGTCGGACCGGACGCGACGATCGTCCTCGCTCCCGTCCCGCTCGATCCTGCCACCGCGATGCTGCACACCCTGGTGAACGCCTGGCGCGAAGGCATGCGCACGCCCTTGCCGGTCGCCGCGCGCACGGCGATCGCGGCGCTTTCCGCGCCGGAGGACGGTGCCCTGCAGGCGGCACGAACCGCCTATGACGGCGTACACGATCGCGCGCGCGGCGAAGTCGACGGCGACCCCTATCTGACACGTGCCTGGCCGAACTTCGATGCCCTGGCGCAGGCGGGCTTCTCTGGCTGGTTGCAGCCCTACCGCGATCTTCTCGGTCTGTTGCGGGTGGATCGGTCGTGAGCATCGATATTCAGCCCCTGCGGCCCCTCTCGATGCCCCTGGACGGGGTACGCCTGATCGAGGCGAGCGCCGGCACCGGCAAGACCTGGACGATCGCTGCGCTTTACGTGCGCGCGGTGCTCGGTCACGGACTGGCGCAGCCTTTGCTTCCACCACAGATTCTGGTCGTCACGTTTACCGAGGCCGCGACGCAGGAACTGCGTGAGCGTATCCGGGCGCGTCTCGTCGAGGCCGCGGCCGCGTTCCGCACGGGACACGCGGCGGAGCCTTTTCTCGGCGAATTGCTGGAGGCGTACGCGCCGGATCTGCACGGCGCCTGCGCGCGTCGGCTCGACCTCGCGGCCCAGTGGATGGACGAGGCGGCGATCTTCACCATCCACGGCTGGAGCCAGCGCATGCTGGTGCAGCACGCGTTCGGCAGCGGTCACGCCTTCGCGCAGACGCTCGAGCCTGACGAAAGCGAGCTGCTCGCCGAGTGCGTTCGCGATTACTGGCGCAAGGCGTTCTATCCTCTCGACGAGGCCCGGCTCGCGCCGATTCTGGAAGAGTGGCGTACCCCCGATGCGCTCGCCCGTGCGCTGCGACCGCTGTTGTTCGGTGGCGAGGCGACCTTGCGCGTCAATGGTGAGGTGCTCGCGCCTGGTGGCGATACCGATGCCGCGCTGGCCGAGCGCGCGGCGTGGGACGAGGAAGACCGGCGTCGGAACGAGGAGGCCGCGCGCAGCTGGCTGGCGGATCGCGAACGCATCGAATCCATCATCGTCGATGCCGTGCGCGACAAGATTCTGCATAACGGCTGGTACAAGCCCGACCGCATGCCTGCCGACCTCGCCGCCATGCGGCGCTGGGCCGAAGGCGCGGAGCGGGCCGACTTCGATATCGCCCGTTATTCGGTAACGCGCCTGGGCCGCGCCACCGGCAAGGGCAAGAGCCGGCCGGAACACCCGGCTTTCGCGGCGCTGGAGCACTGGCAGGAGTGGCAGGCCGGCAAGGTCAGCATCAGACACCTCGTACTGGCGGATGCCCTCGTCTGGGTGCGCGAGCGCTTCGCCGCGCAGAAGCGCCGTCGCGCGCAGATCGGATTCGACGACCTGCTGCTGCGCCTCGATCAGGCACTCGCATCGGACGTCGGCGCCGGTGTCGCCGACACCATCGCCCGCCAGTTTCCCCTGGCGCTGATCGACGAGTTTCAGGATACCGACCCGCTGCAATACCGGATATTCCGCGGCATTTACGCTGTCCGGGAAGAGACGGGGCTGCTGCTCATCGGCGATCCCAAGCAGGCGATCTACGCATTCCGCGGCGCCGACATCCAGACGTATCTCGCCGCGCGTGCGGAGGCGGTCGCGCCACACTACAGCCTGGATACGAACCACCGTTCCAGCGAGGGCATGGTGGCGGCGGTCAACGCCGTGTTCGGCCACGCGGAAGCGCACGCGACGGGCGCCTTCCACTTTGCCGACCGGGGTCTGCCCTTTGTGCCGGTGCGGGCGCGTGGCCGTGCGGAGCGCTTCGTCGTCGACGGTGCGACACCCGCCGCACTCCAGGTCTGGCTGCTCGACGACGAACAACCGGTAGGCGTCCGGATCTATCGCGAGCAGATGGCTGGTGCGTGCGCTACCCGTATCGTCGATCTGCTGACGGCCGCAGAGCGCGGCGACTGCGGGTTCGTCGGTGGCGAGGGTGTGCTCACGCCCTTGAAGCCGGCCGATATCGCCGTCCTCGTGCGCAGTCACAACGAAGCGGCCGAGATCCGCGATGCGCTGTCCGCGCGTAATGTGCGCAGCGTGTTCCTTTCCGATCGCGATTCCGTGCTCGAAGGCATCGAAGCCCACGACGTGGTGCTCTGGTTGCGGGCTGTGGCGGAGCCGTCATCGGACACGGCCATGCGCGCCGCGCTGGCCACGCGCAGCCTCGACCTGGGCTATGGCGAACTGGAACGGCTCAACGTCGACGAGCGGCACTGGGAGCATCGCGGCCAGCAACTGTTCGAGTTGCGGGAGACGTGGCGACGTGGCGGCGTGCTTGCCATGCTGCACCGGTTCCTGCACGTCTTCGACCTGCCGGCACGACTGCTTTCAAAACGGGGCGGCGAGCGAAGTCTGACCAATCTGCTCCACCTGGCGGAGTTGCTCCAGCAGGCGTCGTCGACCATCGACGGCGAGCAGGCACTGATTCGCCACCTGGCCGAACGTATCGCCGATACCTCGACGCATTCCGGGGACGATCAGATCGTCCGGCTGGAAAGCGACGACGATCTGGTCAAGGTCGTCACCATTCACAAGTCGAAAGGTCTCGAGTACCCCCTGGTATTCCTGCCGTTCGCCTCCGCCGCCGCGGGCGTCCGGGCCGGGCAGGGCTACCGCTATCACGACGGCACCGGCGCGCAGCTCGAGTTGCTGTCGGCCAGTCAGGAAGGGGCCGGTGATTCCGTGCGTGATGCGAAGGACGCCGCCGAGCGCGCCGCGCTGCAGGAAGACCTTCGCCTGCTCTACGTCGCACTGACGCGTGCCCGCCATGCCTGCTGGGTCGGCGTCGCGCCGGTCAGTCATCAGGCGGCGAAAAAACCCCAGCTGCACAAGGCGGCGCTGGGGCACCTCCTGACGGGCGGCGCTGAAATCGACAACGGCGCCATCGAGGGGCTGTTGCGCCGCCTTGCCGACGGCAAGCCCTTCATCAACGTCGATTATATGCCCGCGCCCGAGGACCGTCCTTACACACCGCCCTCGCGGATCGAGCGTCCCCTGCCTGCACGGACGGCGCGCGCCTCGCGCGCGGAGCGCTGGTGGATCGCAAGCTACAGCGCGCTGCGACACGCGGAAGATGAGATCGTCGCTCCGGAAACGGCCACCGACGACGTCATCGTCGAATACACGGCCGAGCCGATGGCGGTGCCCGCCCCAGTCGCGGGCGGGGGCATCCACGGGTTCGAGCGCGGCGCGGAAGCCGGTACCTTTCTCCACGACCTGCTCGAATGGATCGCTGAAGAAGGATTCGCCACGATTGCCGCCGATCCCGCGCGCCTGCGCGACATGGTCGCGCGTCGTTGCGAGCGGCGTGGCTGGTTGCATGCCATCGACCTTCTGACCGACTGGTTGCTCGTGTTGCTGGCCACGCCGCTTGCGCTGCCGGACGGGGGTTCACTGACGCTGGGTGCGCTTGACGACCCCGCCCGTTATCGCGCGGAACTCGAGTTCCTGTTCGAGGCGAAGGGTGTCGATACCCTCGCACTGGACCGTATCGTCCGGACGCATACGTTGGAAGGCGCGGCCCGTCCCGCGCTCGCCGCCGACCGCGTCAATGGCATGCTCAAGGGCTTTATCGATCTCATCGTCGAACACGAGGGGCGCTGGTACGTCGCGGATTACAAGTCCAACTGGCTGGGGCCGGATGAATCGTCATACACGCCCGAGGCGATGCGTCGCTCCATCCTCGACGCGCGCTACGAACTGCAATACGCGCTCTATCTCCTTGCCCTGCATCGCCAGCTGCGTGCGCGCCTCGGCGACGTCTACGACTACGACACCCACATCGGCGGAGCGGTCTACCTGTACCTGCGGGGCGTGGATGGCCGAGGTCACGGTGTGCACGCCGAACGGCCGCCGCGGGCCATGATCGACGCGCTGGATGCGCTTTTCGAAGGAGGCGTCGCATGACGACCGAGGTCAGTCTGGTCGACGCCATCGGCTGGCTCGACACCGGGGTGGCGGAAGGCCGCCTCCGGGCGGTCGACCGTGCTTTCGCCCGTTTTCTCCTCACGCTGGACCCGGAGGGTGACCGCCGGGTTCTCCTGGCGGCTGCGCTGCTGAGTCGCGAGCTCGGCGACGGACATATCTGCGTCGACGTACGTGACTGGGCGGAAGACGGCGACGCGCTGGCAGGCGTCGACGCCGCGCTCGCCATGTCGCCGCTGGTGGCGGGGCCCGAAGGCGATCCGGCCGCACCGCTGGTGCTCGATGGACACCTGCTCTACCTGCGCCGTTTCTGGCGTGACGAAGCGCGGGTGGCCGAATCGATCATGAGTCGTCTGACGCGTGTGGCGGTCCCGGACGATCTGGCCGGGGAACTCGACCGGCTGTTCCCCGCCGGTGACGACGGTCCCGACTGGCAGAAAATCGCGTGTGCCATCGCGGCGCGCGCCGCATTTGCCGTCATCACGGGTGGGCCGGGCACCGGCAAGACCACGACGGTCATCCGCTTGCTCGGGCTGCTCCAGACGATCGCGCATCGCGCCGGTCAGCCGCGCCTGCGTATTCGTCTGGCGGCGCCGACAGGCAAGGCGGCGGCGCGACTGAACGCGTCCATTGCCCTGCAGATCGAGCAGTTGCGGGTCGATGAGGCGGTGAAGCAGGCGATCCCCGCGGAAGTGACGACCTTGCATCGTCTGCTGGGCAGTCGTCCGGACAGTCGGCGGTTCCGCCACGACGCCGATAATCCGCTTCACCTCGATGTGCTCGTCATCGACGAGGCATCGATGATCGACCTCGAAATGATGGCGGCAACGCTCGATGCCTTGCCTCCGCAGGCGCGCCTCATTCTTCTGGGCGACAAGGATCAGCTCTCGTCGGTGGAGGCGGGCGCCGTCCTCGGCGACCTCTGCGCACGCGCCGATCGCGGGCACTACGACGAGCGTACGCGCGAGTGGTTGAGCGAGGTGGCCGGTGTGGACGTCACCGCCTGGACCGTCGAAGACGACGCCCGGCCGCTCGACCAGCAGGTCACCATGCTTCGTCGCAGTCGCCGCTTTGGTGCCGACAGTGGCATCGGCGCACTGGCGCTCGGGATAAATCGGGGTGAGATGGCCGGCGCGATGGCCAGTTTTTCCGCCGCGTCGGGTGATGTCGCGATGCTTCCGCCATCGACGTCCGCCATCGCCAGCCTGGCCATCGAGGGGCGCGGGCAGGCACCGGGATACCGGCATTATCTGGACTGGATCGAAAAGCGACGGCCTGCGCTCGATGCGGCGTTCGGTGATTTCGAGGCGTGGGGCGCCGGGGCACTCGCGGCGTACGCGCGCTTTCAGCTGCTGTGCGCTACCCGCCATGGCGACACCGGCGTCGACGCACAAAACGAACGTATCGCCAGAGGACTACTCGAGCGTGGCCTGATCGATGCCGTCACGGGCTGGTACGAAGGCCGTCCCGTCATGGTGACGCGCAACGACTACGCGCTGGGCCTCATGAACGGCGACGTGGGTGTGACGCTCTGGGTGCCGGACGGGCAGGGCGCCATGGCGTTGCGCGTGGCGTTCTCCGTCGCGGACGAGCAGGCGGGCGAGCGCATCCGTTTCGTGGTTCCGAGCCGCCTCTCCGCCGTCGATACGGTATTCGCCATGACCGTGCACAAATCGCAGGGCTCGGAATTCGAGCACACCGCGCTCGCTTTGCCGCCCGAACCGTCTCCCGTCCTCACGCGCGAACTCGTCTACACCGGTGTGACGCGGGCGCGGAAGGCATTCACCCTGCTGGCATCGGCCGACATCCTCGGTTATGCCATCGCTCGCAAGACCCGCCGCGCCTCCGGGCTGTTGCGTCGTCTTATCTGATCATCCGACCTTGTAAAAGTCCTTGTACCACTCGGCGAACTTCCGCAGCCCTTCGTCGATCGACGTCGATGGTGCGTAACCCACATCCCGGCGAATCGCCGATACGTCGGCCCAGGTATCCGGTACATCGCCCGGCTGCATCGGCAACAGTCGCTTCTCCACCGTCCGCCCGAGGTGCTTCTCCAGCAGGCCGATGAAATCGAGCAGCTGCACGGGCTCATCGTTGCCCAGGTTGTAGACGCGATACGGAGCCGCCGAACTTCCCGCATGCGGATCCACGGGGTCGTAGGTGGGGTCAGGCTGCGCCGGATGGTCCAGCGTACGGATCAACCCCTCGACGATATCGTCGATGTAAGTGAAATCGCGGCTGTGATTTCCGTGATTGAACACGTCGATCGCCTCGCCGCGCACGATGCGGTTGGCGAAGAGGATCGGCGACATATCCGGACGACCCCATGGGCCATACACGGTGAAGAAGCGCAGGCCCGTCGTGGGCAATCCGAAGAGATGGCTATAGGTATGCGCCATCAGCTCGTTGGATTTTTTGGTGGCGGCGTAAAGGCTGACCGGATGGTCCACGGCATCCTCGACGGCGAACGGCATCTTCCGGTTCGCGCCGTACACCGAACTGGACGAGGCATAGACCAGATGCCCCACGGCGTGGCGACGGCAGGCCTCGAGGATGTTGACGAAGCCGACCAGGTTGCTCTGCGCGTAAGCATGCGGGTGGGTCAGCGAATAACGCACGCCGGCCTGCGCGGCCAGGTTGACCACGCGCTCGGGCTGGATCTCCGCGAAAGCCTTATCCACGGCCGCCTGCCCGGCGAGGTCGGCGCGGACATGAGTGTAATTCGGGTGATCCACGAAACGGGCGACGCGTGCCTCTTTCAGGCCCGGGTCGTAGTAATCGTTGTGATTGTCGAATCCCAGCACGGTATCGCCGCGCGCAAGGAGGCGCTCGGCGAGGGCCGAGCCGACGAAGCCGGCGGTGCCGGTGACCAGGATGCGCATGGGGATGTCCTGCCAGTGGAGCGAGTCGCCCATTGTAGCGGACGCCCGGATTGACACGGCAGCGCCCCTGATCTAGCTTTTACGGGTATCCAACCGACGAGGTGGCCCGCGGCAACGCTGGCCGAGTGTGCGACATGCGGACTACGCGCTCTTCAATCTGACCCCCCGCCACGTCTTCGTCATTGTCGAAGGGCGCATGGCGCCCTTTTTGTTTGTCCGGAATTCGCATTCATGATCCAGATCACGCTACCCGACGGCAGCCAGCGCCCGTTCGATCACCCCGTATCCGTGCAGGACGTCGCCGCCTCGATCGGTGCCGGCCTCGCCAAGGCGACCCTCGCGGGCAAGGTCGACGGCAAGCTGGTCGATGCCAGCTTCACGATCGATCACGACGCCGCCCTCGAGATCGTCACCGAAAAGAGCCCCGAGGCGCTGGATATCCTGCGTCACTCCACGGCCCACCTTCTGGGTCAGGCCGTGCAGCGGCTGTTCCCCGGCGCGCAGGTCACGATCGGCCCGGTCATCGACAACGGTTTCTTCTACGATTTCGCCTACGAGCGCCCGTTTACGCCGGACGACCTGGAGACCATCCAGGCCGAGATGGAAAAGATCGTCAAGGAACAGATTCCGGTCACGCGCTCGGTCAAGAGCCGCGACGAGGCGATCACCTTCTTCCGCGGTCTGGGTGAAGAGTACAAAGCCCAGATCATCGAGAGCATCCCGGCGAACGAAGAGCTTTCGCTCTACACGCAGGGTGAGTTCACCGATCTCTGCCGCGGGCCGCACGTGTCCAACACCGGCAAGCTCCGCGCGTTCAAGCTGATGAAGGTCGCCGGCGCCTACTGGCGCGGCGATTCCAACAACGAGATGCTGACGCGCATCTACGGTACGTCGTGGTTGAACGACAAGGACCTCAAGGCCTACCTGCTGCAACTGGAGGAAGCCGAAAAACGCGACCATCGCCGCATCGGCAAGCAGCTCGACCTCTTCCACATGCAGGAAGAAGCGCCGGGCATGATCTTCTGGCACCCGAAGGGGTGGGCGATCTGGCAGGCCGTCGAGCAGTACGTCCGCGGCGTTTACAAGAAGAGCGGTTACCAGGAGGTCCGTGGTCCGCAGATCATGGACGTCAGCCTGTGGAAGAAGTCCGGTCACTGGGACAACTATCAGGAAAACATGTTCTTCACCGAGTCGGAGAAGCGCACGTACGCCCTGAAGCCCATGAACTGCCCGGGCCACATCCAGATCTTCAACACCAACCTGCACAGCTACCGCGACCTGCCGATCCGCTACGGCGAGTTCGGCGGCTGTCACCGCAATGAGCCCTCGGGCGCGCTGCACGGCATCATGCGCGTGCGTGCCTTCACGCAGGACGACGGCCACATCTTCTGCACCCCGGCGCAGATCGAGGGCGAAGTCGCGGCCTTCCACGCCCAGGCCATGAAGGTCTACGAGGACTTCGGGTTCAGCGACATCGCCATGAAGATCGCCCTGCGTCCCGACAAGCGCATCGGTGCCGACGAGGTCTGGGACAAGGCCGAGCACGCCCTGCGGGCGGCCCTGCAGGCGGCTGGCGTCGAGTGGGAGGAACTGCCGGGTGAGGGCGCCTTCTACGGTCCCAAGATCGAGTACCACATGAAGGACTCCATCGGCCGCGCCTGGCAGGTGGGCACGATGCAGGTCGATTTCATGATGCCCGAGCGTCTGGGCGCCGAGTACGTGGACGAGAACAGCCAGCGCCAGCACCCGGTCATGCTGCACCGGGCCATTGTCGGCTCGATGGAGCGATTCATCGGCATCCTGATCGAGCACCACGCGGGCTTGCTTCCCACCTGGCTCGCCCCCATTCAGGCAGTTGCGTTCAGCATTACGGACGCTCAGGCCGATTACGTGCAGGACGTGGCCCAAGCCCTTGTCGGACAAGGGTTCAGGGTAAACTCCGATTTGCGCAACGAAAAAGTCGGATATAAAATCCGCGAGCACACGTTGCAGAAGGTGCCTTATCTGATCGTGGTCGGTGATCGCGAGAAAGAAACGGGTACCATCTCCGTACGTACCCGCGGCGGCGAGGACCTCGGCAGCATGACCGTGGCCCAGTTCGTCGAACGTTTGGAAGCCGAGACCCGCCGCTGAGCGGGGGTCCGGTATTTGGATCATTCTTCTGGAGGATAGCGGTATCGCTACGACCGATAACAAGGGCAATCGCAAGAACAGAGACATCCGTGTCCCGCAGGTCCGCGTGCTTGGCGCGGAAGGCGAGCAGCTCGGAATCATGCGGACTGATGACGCCATCAAGGCCGCTGAAGAGCTGGGCATGGATCTCGTCGAAATCCAGCCGAACGGCGATCCGCCGGTCTGCAAGATCATGGATTACGGCAAGTTCAAGTTCGAAGCCCAGAAGAAGGCCTCGGCTGCCAAGAAGAAGCAGAAGCAGGTAGAGATCAAGGAAGTGAAGTTCCGTCCCGTCACCGACGAGGGCGACTATCAGATCAAGCTGCGCAAGATGCGCGAATTCCTGGAAGAAGGCGACAAGGTCAAGGTCACGATCCGCTTCCGCGGTCGTGAAATGTCCCATCAGGACCTCGGTCAGAATCTGGCCCGCCGGGTCCAGACGGACATCGGCGAAGACGGTGTGGTGGAGTCCTTCCCCCGCCTCGAAGGCCGCCAGATGGTCATGATGATCGGACCGAAGAAAAAGATCTGATCGAACGAGAAGGGCGCTCCGGCGCCCTTTTTCGTTTGAATTCATGTATGATCGCCGGCTCGGCCCGTATGGATGGGCCGAATCACCGTACCCGGCAGGAAGGAAAGTGCTTGTCCCGCAAGGGCTTGCCGCCGGATCAGTCAGTCACCGAATACGGAGCATTCCGATGCCCAAGATCAAGACCAACCGGGCGGCAGCGAAGCGTTTTCGCAAGACCGCATCCGGCAAGTTCAAAGCCGGTCACGCCTTCAAGTCGCATATCCTGACGAAGAAGTCGACCAAGCGTAAGCGCGGCCTGCGCGCTCCCAACCACGTCAAAGCGTGCGACACCAAGGGTGTAGCTCGCATGTTGCCGTATCTCTAAGGGAGGGTTGAACCATGGCTCGTGTTAAGCGTGGCGTTACCGCCCGTCGTCGTCACAAGAAAATCCTCGGCCGTGCAAAGGGTTATTACAACGCCCGTCGCAAGGTCTTCCGCGTAGCCAACCAGGCCGTCATCAAGGCTGGTCAGTACGCCTACATCGGCCGCAAGCAGCGTAAGCGTCAGTTCCGCGCGCTGTGGATCGTGCGTATCAACGCCGCCGCCCGTCAGTTCGGTCTGTCCTACAGCCGCCTGATCAACGGCCTGGCCAAGGCTGAGATCGCCGTCGACCGTAAGGTCCTCGCCGACCTCGCCGTGCACGACATCAAGGCGTTTGGCGCGATCGCAGAGAAGGCCAAGGCCAGTCTGGCTGCGTAATCCGCTTTAAACGCGCGGTAGTCTTATCGCGCGAAGATGGATGACGTGGGGAGAAGGCCTTGCCTTCTCCCCACACTTTTTTGTGTGCCTCGAAAAAGTCAGGAAAACCGATGGAATCGATCGAGCATATCGACGCCTCCCTGCGCGACATCGAGTCGGCGGCCTCCCTCGAGGCGCTGGATGCCGTGCGTGTCTCCCTGCTGGGAAAGAACGGTGCGGTGACCGCCGCGCTGAAAGCCCTGGGTCAGTTGTCGGGTGACGAACGCAAGGCGCGTGGCGCCGAAGTCAACCGGGTCAAGGAGCGTCTCACGGACGCCATTGCCGCGCGCAAGCAGGCTCTGGAACAGGCCGAACTGGATCGCCGCCTCGCTTCCGAGCGAATCGACGTCAGCCTCCCGGGGCGCGACGGCGAGTACGGTGGCATCCACCCGATCACCCGCGCGCTCGAGCGCATCGCCGATATCTTCGGTCGTCTCGGTTACCAGCGTGCCGACGGTCCCGAGATCGAGGACGACTGGCATAACTTCGAGGCGCTGAACTTCCCGCCGCATCATCCCGCGCGCGCGATGCACGACACCTTCTATTTCGGCGACGGTCGCCTGCTGCGTACGCATACCTCGCCGGTGCAGATCCGTTCGATGCAGGGGCGCCAGCCGCCGATCCGCATCATCGCCCCGGGCAAGGTCTATCGCAGCGATTCCGACCAGACCCATTCGCCGATGTTCCACCAGATCGAAGGTCTGCTGGTCGACGAGACCTCCAGCTTCGCCGACCTGAAGGGCACCCTGGCTGAATTCATTCGCGCGTTCTTCGAGCGCGATTTCGAGATGCGCTTCCGTCCGAGCTACTTCCCCTTCACCGAGCCCTCGGCCGAAGTGGACATCCGCTGGGACGCCGAAGACGGCTCCACGCGCTGGCTCGAAGTGCTGGGTTGCGGCATGGTCCACCCGACCGTGCTGAAGAACTGCGGCATCGATCCGGAGCGCTACACGGGTTTCGCCTTCGGTCTCGGCGTCGAGCGTTTCGCGATGCTGCGTTACGGCGTGGGCGATCTGCGCGCGTTCTTCGAGAACGACCTGCGCTTCCTCCGTCAGTTCGCCTGATAGCCCTCCGGATTAGAGAGTCGCTCCCATGAAATTCTCCGAAAACTGGCTGCGCGAGCTGGTCGACATCGACGCGGATCGCGCGGCGCTGGTTCACGCACTCACCATGTCCGGCCTGGAAGTCGAGGAAGTCACCGAGTTGGGTGATGGTCTCGACGGCGTGGTCGTCGCCAGGATCGTCGAAGCCACCAAACATCCCGAAGCCGATCGCCTGCAGGTATGCAAGGTCGACGCCGGCACGGGTGAGCTGGTGCAGATCGTCTGCGGCGCGCCGAACGCGCGCGCGGGTATCCACGTACCGCTGGCCACTGTCGGCAGCACGCTGCCCGGCGACGTGCACATCAAGGCGGCCACGCTGCGCGGCGTCGAGTCGTTCGGCATGCTCTGCTCGGCGAAAGAGCTTCGCCTCGATGCGGATGCCTCCGGTCTGCTCGAACTGCCGGCCGATGCGCCGGTCGGCAAGCCGCTGGCGGAATACCTCGGTCTGCCCGACGCCAGCATCGAACTCAAGATCACGCCGAACCGTCCGGACGTACTCGGCCTCAACGGTCTGGCGCACGATGTGGCGGCGCTTTTCGGCAGCCGCGTCAAAGCGATCGGTGTGGGCGACGTCGCCGTCACCGCCAGCGCCACGCGTCCGGTCCGTCTCGAAGCCGGTGCCGACGCGCCGCGCTACCTCGGTCGCATCATCGAAGGTATCGACGCGAGCACGGCGTCGCCGTTGTGGATGGCGGAGCGTCTGCGCCGCGCGGGTATCCGTCCGATCAGCGCGGTGGTCGACGTCACTCAGTACGTGATGCTCGAGCTCGGTCATCCGATGCATGCGTTCGACAACGACAAGCTGACGGGCTCGATCGTCGTCCGTCATGCGGGGCAGGGCGAGACCCTGAAGCTGCTGGATGGCAGCGAAGCCAAGCTCGATCCGTCGTTCGTCGTGATCGCCGATGAGGCCGCTCCGCTTGCCGTCGCCGGGGTGATGGGCGGTTTCGACTCGCGCGTCACCGATGCGACGCGCACCATTTTTCTCGAGGCTGCGCACTTCGCGCCGTCGGCCATCATGGGTCGCGCGCGCAAGCTCGGGCTCCACACGGACGCCTCGCATCGCTACGAACGCGGTGTCGACCCGGCCCTGCCGAAGCGCGCGATGGAACGCGCCACCGAACTGCTGCTGCAGATTGCCGGCGGCCAGGCCGGTCCGGTGACGGTCGCCGAGCGACTCGAAGACCTGCGCGAGCACGCGCCTGTCGTTCTCCGTCATGCGCGTCTGCGTCGCATCCTCGGTATCGACGTCGCCGCCGCCGAAGTGACCCGCATCTTCACCGCGCTGGGCATGGGCGTCGAGGAAATCGCGGACGGCTGGAAAGTCACGCCACCGAGCAGCCGCTTCGACATCGAGCGCGAGGAGGACCTGATCGAAGAGGTCGCCCGTATTCATGGTTACGAGCGCATCCCGACCCATATCCCCGCCGGTCAGATCGCCCTGCGGTCCGAGCCGGAAGCGCGCCTGAGCGAGATGGCGCTGCGCGACCAGCTGGCCGCGCGTGGCTATTTCGAGGCGGTCACGCTCTCGTTCCTCAGTGCCGACCTGCTGAAAACCTGGGGCGTGGATCACGCCTGGGTACCGCTCGCCAATCCGCTGTCGGCCGACCTCGCCGTCATGCGTACCTCGCTGTTGCCGGGTCTGGTCGAAGCGCTGCGTCACAATCGTGCCCGCCAGCAGGAGCGCGTTCGTCTGTTCGAAGTGGCGCGCAGCTTCCACGCGACGGGCGGTGCCCCGGACGAGATCGGCCGGGTGGCCGTCGTCGCTTCAGGCAATGCACGGGCGGAGCAGTGGGGCGAAGCGTCCCGCACGGTCGACTTCTTCGACCTCAAGGGTGACCTCGACGCGCTGATCGCTCACACGGGTGAGCCGGCCCGCTGGTCGGTCGACACCGACGATCTGCCGTCCTGGCTGCATCCCGGGCGTGGCGCACGCGTACTTCGCGACGGACTGCCGGCCGGTTACTTAGGTGCCCTGCACCCGGCACTCGCGAAGGCCCTGGATCTCGGTCCGGATGTTCATGTGATGGAGCTGGCCCTCGAGCCGGTACTGGCCCGACGCCTGCCCAGCGCGGCGCGCGTGGCCCGGTTCCCCGCCGTGCGTCGCGATATCGCGGTCGAACTGCCTGACGACGTCTCCTGGTCGGCCGTCGAGGCAGCCGTTCGTGGCGCCCTCGGCGAGGTCCTGCGTGAGATCCGCCTGTTCGACCGATACGCCGGGAAAGGGATCGACGAAGGGCGAAAGAGTCTCGCTATGGGCTTGATTTTACAGGACGCTTCACGCACCCTTACCGACGAAGATGCCGACGCTCGTGTGGCAGAAGCGGTGGGGGCATTGGAGAAGACATGCAAGGCAAGATTGCGAGGATAAGATGGCGCTGACCAAGGCGGAAATGGCCGAGCGGCTTTTCCTCGACGTAGGTCTCAACAAGCGTGAGGCCAAAGAGTTCGTTGACGCGTACTTCGAAGTCGTTCGTGAAGCTCTCGAGCGGGGCGAGCAGGTCAAGTTGTCGGGCTTCGGCAATTTCGATCTGCGTCAGAAAAATCAGCGGCCGGGTCGCAATCCCAAGACCGGCGAAGAAATTCCCATCTCTGCCCGGCGGGTCGTCACCTTCCGTCCTGGCCAGAAACTCAAGGTAAGAGTCGAGGGCTATGCTGGATCCAGGGAATAACACCGAACTTCCGGCGATCCCGGCGAAGCGCTACTTCACCATCGGTGAAGTAAGCGAGCTTTGCGGCGTCAAGCCGCATGTCCTTCGCTACTGGGAGCAGGAATTTCCGGCCCTGAAGCCCGTCAAGCGTCGCGGCAACCGCCGCTACTACCAGCGTCACGACGTGCTGATGATCCGCCAGATCCGCTCGCTGCTGTACGACGAAGGTTTCACCATTACCGGTGCGCGCGCACGCCTCGAGGGCCCCCAGGCCCGTATGGAAGCGAGCATGTCGCACCAGATCGTCCGCCAGGTCCGCCTGGAGCTCGAAGAAGTCCTGACCCTGCTTCGTCGCTGACCCGCTTCCGCAGATCGCGGCGTTGCTGTTACAATCGTTTGCTCGTCGGGGTGTAGCGCAGCCTGGTAGCGCACTACGCTGGGGGTGTAGTGGTCGCGAGTTCGAATCTCGCCACCCCGACCATTATTCGAAAAGGCGTCCCTCACGGGGGCGCCTTTTTTCGTTGTGGCCGTACCAGCCACTGGCGCAGCCGTGAACTCCCGGACCACCGATACCTTTTTCGACTTCCGCTGGAACTCCGTCGTGACCTCCAGACGCGAATGCTCCGTCGCGACGTCGCAGCGCTGCTGGCAACGTGGGCGCGCTGATCTTCAATTCCTTGCGTACGCTGCTAATGTGACCTTCTGAAAAACAGAGGCCCGCGGATGAATTTTCCACGCCGTCCGTCGAACGACGGGCTCGATCACCGGTTGCACTCGCTCGAGCAGAACAACGTACGTCTGCCTTCGACGGCGCATCTGAGGGCGCTGGAAGCCGCCGCACGATTAGGCTCTTTCGAACGCGCGAGTTATGAGCTGGCAGTCACGCCCAGCGCCGTCGCCAAACGCGTCGCCGGACTCGAGTCCCTACTCGGTGTAAAGATGCTTTCGCGTACAGGCCGCGGCGTCGAGCCCACCGCTATCGGCCGCGAATACCTCGAGCAGGTCAACGTCGCGCTCGGTCTGCTGACGCGCTCCGCGTATCACCGCCGCGATTCATCATCACGTCGACGGCTGCGTGTCGCCACGCCACCGACGTTCGGGCGCGATCTTCTCGTCCCGCACCTGCATGCTTTCACTCAGCGGTATCCGGACATCGAACTCGAGCTGATGCCGTCCATCCCGTATCTCGACATCACGGCGCCGGGTTGGGATGTGGAAGTGCGCTTCGGTGACGGACGCTTCGAGGGCGTGGACAGTGAGCGCCTCACCAGCGAGACCGTTTTTCCCGTGGCGAGTCCTGCTTACCTCGCGCAGATTCGTTTCGACTCGCCGGCCGACATGATTCGCCGCGCGATCCTGCTGCGCTGTCCGCTCGAGCCTTGGGGGCCATGGATGCGCGCCGCCCGCACCGAGACGGGGCAGGGCGATACCGCCGAACCGACGGACGGCCATCGGCTGATGGACCTCGGCATGTTGATGGAGGCGGCGCTGAATGGTCATGGGGTGGCGCTGGTGCGGCGGAGTCTTGCGCGGCGGCATCTGCAGAACGGCAAGCTGATCAAGCTGTTTGCGATCGAAGCGGAACCGGCGTATGCCTATCACCTGTGCTGGCACCGCGTGGCGGAGCCCGACGAGGCGCGAGGTGCGTTTATCGCGTGGTTGCGGGAGGTCTGTGTGGAGGCGCAGAGGCCTTAACCGCGATGACCCAAATGTAGGAGCGCGCCCCGCGCGCGATGCTTTTCCGTGTGGAAAGGCATCGCGCGCAGGGCGCGCTCCTACCGATCAAGGGGAATCGCGCGTGGGGCGCGATCCCCGGGATTTATTACGGCTGTTGCGCGGCGCGCGGTTCCCTGGTCGGCGAGTCCTTCAGGTCGTGGGCCCGCTTGATCAGGTACTGATGCACTTCTTCCACCTGCTGCATGGTGAGGCCGTCGGCGAACGAGGGCATGCCGTCCATGACGCGGGCGCCGTAGACGATGGCGGCGAAGCGCGCGTGGTTTTCCTTCGACAGGAGGCGCAGGTCGGGCAGCACGCCGCCGGAGACCGCGTTGATGCCGTGGCACTGCGAGCAGTTGGCACCGAACGCCTTCTGGCCTTCGGCGATCTGTTCCGGTGTGCCCGTGAGAGGCGGCGGATCGAGCTTGTGGTCGGCGTACTTGTACTTGAAGTCCGGCAGCTTGGCGGTGCCGCCTAGCTTGTAGGTTAGGACCTGTGCGTTAGGCAGCACACCGGCGTTGAGCGAGATGCCGCCTTCGAAGGTGGAGAACGCGCCGCCCCAGCCGACCATGAAGGTCACGTACTGCTCGCCGTCCACCGTATAGGTGATCGGTGCGGCCATGACGCCCGTGTTGGCCGGCTGCTCCCAGAGTTTTTTACCCTTGTCGGCGGAGTACGCCACGACGCGACCGTCGGCGGTGCCTTCGAAGACGAGGTTGCCCGCGGTGGACAGCACGCCACCGTTGAAGATCGTCTTGTACGGGACTTCCCAGACCATCTTCTGCGTCTTCGGGTCCCAGGCGGTGAGCTTGCCGCTCCAGGTATTGGCCAGTTCGCGCAGCTCCTTCTCCGCCTCGGGCACCATGCCGGCATCCGCACCGAGCTGATAGGCGCTCTTGAACTTGCGACGCGGCGGTTCCTTAGCCAGATCCTGGTAGTACGCCGACATGATGTGCGTCGGGATGTAGACCAGACCCGTATCCGGGCTGTACGACATCGGCTGCCAGTCGTGCGCGCCCCAGAACGCGGGCTGTACCAGGTGCGGCTTGTGTTCCGGATCCTTCCAGTATTCGGCGCTTTGATTGACCTTCGGACGACCGGTCTTCATGTCGACACCACTGGACCAGCTGAGCGGGATGATGTTCTTCGCCGACAGCAGCTTGCCGTTGGTGCGATCGATGACGTAGAAGTAGCCGTTCTTCGGCGACTGCATGGCCACCTTGCGCACTTTGCCGTCGATCTTTATGTCGGCAAGGATGATGTGCGCGGTCGCCGTGAAGTCCCAGGCGTCGCCCGGGGTGGTCTGGTAGTGCCAGGCGTACTCGCCGGTGTCCGCATGGATCGCCACGATGGACGACAGGAACAGGTTGTCGCCCTTGCCTTCGCTGCGGAACTTCGGATTCCACGACGACGCGTTGCCCACGCCGATGTAGAGCAGCTTCAGTTCGGGGTCGTACGACATCGAATCCCATACGGTACCGCCGCCACCCTGCGTGACGAACGCACGACCGGTCCACGTCGGACGGGCGATTTCCATCGCCTTGTTCTCGGCCGGCTTGTCCGGATCGCCCGGTACCGTCCAGAAGCGCCAGTCCTGCTTGCCGGTCTCGGCGTCGTACGCGGTGATGTAGCCGCGCGTCCCGTACTCGGCGCCACCGTTGCCGATGATCACCTTGCCTTCGACGATGCGTGGCGCGCCGGTGATCGAGATACTGCGCGTGGTGTCGTAGCGCGTATCGACCGACCAGACCTTCGTGCCGGTCTTCGCGTCGATCGCCTCGAGGCGGCCGTCGAGCACGCCCACGTAGACCTTGCCATTCCACACGGCCACGCCGCGGTTCACCGCGTCGCAGCAGGCTTCGCCTGCGCGTGCACGGTCCGACTTCGGGTCGTACTTCCATTTCAGCTGGCCGGTCTTCGCGTCCAGTGCGTAAACGATGGAGAAGGGGCCCGTGGTGTACATCACACCGTCGACGACGATGGGTGTCGCTTCGACGCCGCGATCGATGTCGATCTTGTACGTCCATGCCAGGCCGAGCTTGTCGACGTTCTTGTCGGTGATCTGCTTCAACGGGCTGTAGCGCTGCTCGTCGTACGTGCGTCCGGTGGTCATCCAGTTGCCGGGTTCCTTGTCGGCATTGACGATGCGCGCGCCGTCGACGGCGGCCGGTCCCCTGGCGGCATCCTGGGCAAAAGTGGTGGACCCGCCGACGAGGGCGAGGGCGAGTGCCGTCGTCATCGTCAGGAACCGGGCTGGCTTTCCGCTTGCTGGTTTCATGGTGTCTCCCCTCGTGTGTCGCGCCATCAGTCGTGCTGGATGTAGACGACGTGCGTTTCGGTGTATTCGTAAAGGCCGTGCTTGCCGTCGGCGCCGCCGATGCCCGACTTGCGACGACCGGCGTGGAAGCCCTGCATGGCTTCGAAGTTTTCGCGGTTGACGTACGTTTCGCCGAATTCGAGATCGCGCACACCACGGAAGGCGCTGTTGAGATCGCGCGTATACAGCGACGAAGTAAGGCCGTAGTCGGAGTCGTTGGAGTAGGCGACCGCCTGTTCCAGACCGTCGACCAGCACGATCGGCAGGACCGGACCGAAGGTCTCCTTACGGATGATTTCCTGATCGTTGTCTTTCGCAATCAGCACGGTCGGCTCGTAATGGAAGCCCTGGCCGAGGTCGGCGACCTTGCCGCCCGTGATCACTTCGTTGCCCGCGGCGACGGCTCGCTCGACCGCACCGCGTACCTTGTCCAGGCCTGCCTTGTTGATCAGCGGGCCCATGCCGACGGATGCATCCGCGCCGGGATCGCCATAGGTCGTGGCGACCATGTTCCGGCGAAGCTTCTCGACGAATTCGTCGGCGACCTTGCGGTCGACGTAGACGCGCTCGGCGCAGTTGCACACCTGTCCGGTGTTGATCACTCGCGAATCGGTGATGGCCTTCGCGGCGAGGTCGAGGTCGGCATCGGCCAGCACGATCGCCGGCGCCTTGCCGCCCAGTTCCAGGTTCACGCGGGTGAGGTGCTTGCCCGCCGTCTGCATGATGCGGCTGCCGGTCTCGACGCTGCCGGTGAAGCTGATCAGGCCGACGCCCGGGTTGTCGGTCAGTGCCGCACCGGCCTTGGCACCGGTGCCGCCGATGAGGTTGAACACGCCCTCGGGCAGGTCGGTCTCCGCGACCAGCTTCGCGAACTCGAACGCATTGAGCGGCGTTTCTTCGCTGGGCTTGATCACCACGGTATTGCCGGTGACCAGTGCGGGAGCCATCTTGCGGGCGATCAGGAAGAACGGGAAGTTCCACGGCAGGATGCCAGCGACGACGCCGATCGGCTTGCGCAGCAGAAAAATGCTTTCGCCCGGGCGGTCGCTGGTGAGCACCTCGCCTTCGAGACGGCGCGCCCATTCGGCCATGTAATCGATGTAGTCGGCGGTGAAGTCGACCTCGACCGCGGCGAGACCCTGCGTCTTGCCTTGTTCGGCGACGATCAGCGCGGCCAGGCGCTCGCGATGCTGGCGCACCTTGGCCGAGATCGCGCGCAGTGCATTGGCGCGCTGGATGGCGGGCAGCTTCGACCACGCCGGCTGCGCCTTGCGCGCGGCGTCCACGGCGGAGGCCACGGTACCGGCGGAGGCTTCCGGCACATGGCCGAGCACGGCCTGCGTTGCCGGGTTGGTGACCTCGACGCTGCCATCGGACGAGTCGCTGACGAACCGTCCGCCGATGTAATTCTGGTAGCTGCTGCTCATGTCGTTTCCTTGGGTACGCGCGCCATACGGCGCGGGGTGTTCAAGCGGTGGGGCGAAGCGGGAGCCAGGGCTCACCGCGTTCGTCGAGAAGAATGGAACGATCGAGGGCGCGCACCGAGGTGTTGCCGGTCAGCGCCATGCTGACATCCAGCTCGCGCCGCAGGATCTCGATCACCCTGGTCACGCCTTCCTGGCCCATGGCACCGAGGCCGTAGAGGAAGGCCTTGCCGATGAGGCCGGCACGCGCGCCGAGGGCCAGCGCTTTCAGAAGCGCCTGGCCGGTCTGGATGCCGCCGTCGAAAAGGACCTCGATGTCGTTGCCGACGGCGTCGACGACACGGGGCAGGGCGTAAGCGGAAGCGACGGCGCCATCGAGCTGCCGCCCGCCATGGTTGGAGACGACGATCGCGTCGACGCCCGCCTTGACCGCTGAGCGTGCGTCATCGGGCTCCATGATTCCTTTGAGGATCAGCTTGCCCGGCCACAGGTCGCGGATCCAGCCGATGTCGTCCCAGGTCAGTCGCGGATCGAACTGATTGCCGATCCACTGCGCGAGCGTCGTGAGGCCATCCGCCCCGTCGATCTGCCCGGCCAGATTGCCGAACGAGCGACTCGGCGCGGACAGGACGCCGCTCACCCAGCGTGGCTTGCCGAGGATGTCGACGAGATTGCGCATCGTCAGCTTCGGCGGCACCGTCATGCCGTTCTTGATCTCGCGATGGCGCTGACCCTGGATCTGCAGGTCGGCGGTCACCATCAGCGCGGAGCAGCCCGCCTCGCGGGCACGGGTGATGAGCGACCTGGTAAAGCCGCGGTCGCGCATCACGTAGATCTGAAACCAGAACGGGTCCTTCACCGCCGCGGCGACCTGTTCGACCGAGCAGATCGACATGGTGCTCAGGCAGAAGGGAATGCCCGCGGCCGCCGCCGCGCGGGCGGCGAGGATCTCACCCGAGCCGTGCGTCAGGCCGGTGAGGCCGGTCGGCGCGATCGCCAGCGGCACGGACAGCGGCTGACCGACGACGTCGGTGGTCAGGTCGCGGCGGTCCACATCGATCATGACTCGCTGGCGCAGGTGGATCCGGTCGAAGACGGCGCGGTTGTCGCGCAGCGTCACTTCTTCATAAGAGCCGCGGTCGTCGTAGTCGAAAAACGCGCGAGGCACACGTTTGCGGGCGAGATCCCGAAGGTCGGCGACGCAGGTGATCGGAGTGGGCATGCTGGACCATCGAAACGAAAAACCTGCCGGATGCTAGGCAGGCGGTCGCTGCGCCTGAACGAAATAATTTCCTGTCAGGCAAGCGCTCGTGGCGGGTCTTTATGCTGCGGTGCGGAAGGAATGGCGCAGACGCTCTGCAGCGCCGCCCGTTCGCCAGATCGCAGCGCAGCATAGGCGTGCTGCGCATAGCTGGTTTTGTTTCGTAAGCGTTTTAACCCCGGAGGGGCGGCAGGGGCGTTGAACAGGAGGTCACCCCGTCGAGGTCGCGAAATCAATGAAGTCTTTCGTAAGCCGCCTGTTGCTTGCAGCCTCGTTCGTCGCCTCTCCGGCGGTGTTCGCCTGCACGCCCGTGTTCTGGCAGCCCACCGGTTTTTCCGTCGGCTACTCGGCCAGCGGCGCCGAACAGAACCTGCCGTCGAATGCGCGGGGTGCCCTGTATGTGGACGTTCGCGATGGTGTGCCTCACGCGCCCTCGCCGGATGATTTCATCGTCACCGACCGCACGACCGCTGAACGCCTTCATACGCATGTCGTGGGCCTGAAACGCCCGGACCGGGATGGCTACTACCTCGTCGCGCCCGAGGGCGGCTTCAGGTCGGGCCATGTATACGAGATCGCCACCTCCGGCTCAGCGCAGCCCGGTTCGACCTTCGCCCCATCGGTCCGCGTTGCCGTCGGTCCGCCGCTATCGCCCATCGAATTGGCCGATGGGGTACGGATCGTGACCCGAAGGGATAGCGGCGGAGGGCAGGCGACGGTGGTGGTTGACGTCGCCTATTCGGGCGAGGCCGAGCGCTACGCGCCGCGTCTGGCGAGGCAGGTCACGGCGCCGCGCATGGGCGACGTCGACGAAATCATCGGCCCCTGTGGGCCCGGGCCGCAGCTCCTGCTCGAGTCACCGGGCGGCTGCCATATCGTTTCGGCGCGCGTGGACTTCCCGGAGCTGACCGACGATCCCGTTACGGTGAAGGGGCTGGCATGCATGGGCTGGTTCGCTATTCCGTTGCCCGCCGCATGACCCGCCGAGAGTTTGCTCCAGCCTTCGGCCAGATGGCATGGAAGACCTGGCCGAGGCGGTCGCGCGGTGTTCTGGCGAGGATCCACTGGCGCCCACGTCGACAGCAGGCGATCATTCCGTCCGCGGCGAGCCTGCCGCATCGGGGGGAATGCATGAGTATCCAGGACATCGTTCGCGACGACGACGTCGCGGTATACAAGACGCTGCTCGAATCGACGCGCGCCATTCCATGGAAGATCGACTGGGCGACGCTGCGTTTTGCCTATGTGGGACCGCAGATCGAGGAGCTGCTCGGCTGGGCACCCGAATCCTGGATGACCGTGCAGGACTGGGCCGATCGCATGCACCCCGAGGACCGCGCGTGGGTTTTCGACTTCTGTGTCTCGCAGTCGATGGCGGGCATCGATCACGAGGCCGATTATCGCGCGCTGCGCAAGGACGGCACCTTCGTCTGGATTCGCGATGTCGTGCATGTGGTGCGCAATGAGGACGGCACCCCGAATGCGCTGGTCGGCTTCATGTTCGACATCAGCGAGCGCAAGCGCACGGAAGAAAAGCTGCTCAATATGCAGCGCGAGCTCGAAGAGCTGTCCTTCAAGGATGGGCTGACCGGCGTGCCCAACCGTCGTCGTTTCGACACCATGATGGAGACGGAATGGCGCGACGCCAGAGACAGTCACAAGCCCATTTCGCTCGTCGTCCTCGATATCGATTTCTTCAAGCAGTACAACGATCACTACGGGCATCTGGAGGGCGACGAGTGCCTGAAGCGCGTTGCTTCGGCGCTGTCCGACATCGTGCGTCGACCCGCCGACCTCCTGTGCCGCTTCGGTGGTGAGGAGTTCGTGCTGTTGTTACCGGATACCGACGAGGCCGAAGCGTTGGCGCTGGGATGGCGATGCCTCGATCTGGTCGACAAGGCACTGATCCCGCATGCGGGCATCGGTTCGGGCAAGCGCGTCACCATGAGCGCGGGCGTCAACAGCATCGTGCCGAAGGAGGGCGATGAGCTGTCGGCCTTCATCAAGCGCGCCGACCAGCGGCTCTACATGGCCAAGCAGCGGGGTCGTGCCCGGGTGGTCGCGGATGACCTGACCGTCTGAGAGGCCGGCTGGCTGATCCAGCCGGCTTTTCCAGTCATGGGATTTCAGTAAAGCACGCGTGCCCGAAGCGTACCCTCGATCGCCGCCAGCTCGTTACGCAGCGCCACGGCATGCTCTTCGCTGGTGGTCACGTCGATCACGACATAACCGACTTGCGGCGAGGTCTGCAGATACTGGCCGTCGATGTTGACCGCCGCTTTGGAGAACACCTCGTTGACCCGCGACAGCACACCCGGAATGTTCCGATGGATGTGCAGCAGGCGGCGGCTGGTCGGATGGCCCGGCAGGGACACTTCGGGGAAATTCACCGCCGAGAGTGTGCTGCCGTTGTCGCTGTAACGCACCAGCTTGGACGCCACCTCGATACCGATGTTCTCCTGCGCCTCGGCCGTGCTGCCGCCGACGTGCGGGGTCAGGATGACGTTGTCCATGCCGACCAGTGGCGAGACGAACGGATCGGTATTGCCCTTGGGTTCCACCGGGAACACATCGATCGCCGCACCGGCGAGGTGCTTCGTACGCAGGGCGTCGGCCAGTGCGTCGATATCCACCACGGTGCCGCGCGAGGCGTTGATCAGCATCGAGCCGGGACGCATGCGGGCGATCTCGGCAGCGCCGATGAGGTTCTTCGTCTGCGGTGTTTCCGGCACGTGCAGCGTGATGACGTCGGCGCGCTCGAGCAGGTCGTCCAGACTGGCCGCGGGGCGTGCATTGCCCAGCGAAAGCTTCGGCTCGACGTCGTGGAAGATCACGCGCATGCCCAGCGATTCGGCGAGCACGCCGACCTGGGTACCGATGTGGCCGTAACCGACGATGCCGAGCACCTTGTCGCGGACCTCGAAGCTGCCGGCGGCCGACTTGGACCAGCCGCCGCGGTGGCACTCGGCGTTCTTTTCCGGGATGCGGCGGACCAGCATGATCGTTTCGGCGATGACCAGCTCCGCCACGCTGCGCGTGTTGGAGTAGGGCGCGTTGAAGACCGGCACGCCCAGTCGCTCGGCGTCGACCGTATCTACCTGGTTGGTGCCGATGCAGAAGCAGCCAACGGCGATCAGGCGGCGGGCCTCCGCAAGCACGTCGGCGGAGAGATGCGTGCGCGAGCGGATACCGACGATGTGCGCATCGGCGATGCGCTCTTTCAGCTCGTCCTCGGGCAGTGACTTCTCGTGAAACTCGATCTGCGAGTAGCCGGCCTGGCGGAAGGTGTCGAGCGCGCTGCGGCTGACGCCTTCGAGGAGCAGCACCTTGATGTCTTCTTTCGGGTACGACGTGCGCTTCATGGCTGACGCTTCTGCTTCGCGGATTCAGGGCTGACCACTATGCCAGATCGTGACGCCCATGTTGCAGCGCACCCGGCGGACTGGCACCCTCGGTGGATACCCGAGCGAGACTCCCATGACCGACCCGCGCCTGGCCGAACTGGCCCGCCTCCTTCCCGAACTCAGGCTGTCGACCGATCCGGGCGACCTCGAGCACCATGGCCGCGACTGGACCCGTCGCTGGACGCCCGCGCCGCTCGCCATTGCCTACCCGGCGACCGTGGAAGAGGTGCAGGGCATCGTCCGCTGGGCGAGCGGGCAGGGCGTGGCCCTGGTGCCTTCGGGCGGCCGGACGGGCCTTTCCGGCGGTGCCGTGGCGGCCAACGGCGAGCTGGTGGTGACCCTCGACCGGATGAACCGCGTGCTCGACTTCGACCCGATCGACCGCACCCTGACCGTCCAGCCGGGCATCGCCCTGGAGGCCGTGCACAACGCGGCGAAGGAACGCGGATTGCTTTACCCGGTGGATTTCGCCGCGCGGGGCTCCTGCCAGATCGGCGGCAATATCGCGACCAACGCCGGCGGCATCCGCGTGATCCGTTACGGCAACACGCGACAATGGGTCGCGGGTCTTAAGGTCGTTACCGGGACCGGCGAGCTGCTGGATCTCAACCGGGGCCTGATCAAGAACGCGTCCGGCTACGACCTGCGCCATCTGGTGATCGGCTCGGAAGGCACGCTCGGCATCGTCGTCGAAGCCACCCTGAGCCTCACGTCACCGCCGCCGCCCTCGCAAGTGATGCTGCTCGCGGTTCCGGCGATGGACGCACTGATGAAGGTCTTCGCCGAGGCGCGCCACCGTCTCCCACTCGGCGCGTTCGAATTCTTTACCGATCGTGCATTGCTGCACGTGACGGCGCACGGTACGCAGCGCCCGTTCGACGAGGACTACCCGTTCTACGTCGTCACCGAATTCGATACCCCGGACGAGGCCGCCGAAGCCGCGGCACTGGCGTTCTTCGAGTTTTGTCTGGGCGAAGGCTGGGTGGTCGATGGCGCGATCAGCTCCAGCGATGCGCAGGCGGCGTCGTTGTGGCGTCTGCGCGAAGGGATTACCGAGTCGCTGGCGCCGCATAAGCCGTATAAAAACGACGTCTCCGTGCGGATTTCCGCGGTCCCGGCGTTCATGGCGGAGATGCAGGCGTTGCTGTCCGCTGAATACCCCCACTTCGATGTCGTCTGGTTCGGCCACATCGGTGACGGCAATCTGCATATCAACGTGCTGAAGCCGGCCGATCTCGACAATGCGGCCTTTGTCGAACAGTGCGAGCACGTCACCTCGCTGCTGGTCGACACGCTGCAGCGCCACGGGGGCAGTATTTCCGCTGAGCACGGTATCGGCCTGGTCAAGAAGCCCTGGCTAGGTAGTGTCCGCAGCGAAGCCGAGATCGCCCTGATGCGCGGGATCAAGTCGGTGTGGGACCCGAACGGCATCATGAATCCCGGGAAGCTGCTCTAAGGCGCTCCGAGCCAAGCGTCAGGCGACGCGCCGCAACAGCGGTATTTTCCTTGCCAGGTGAATCACGAGAGCCGTCGAAACGAAGACCGCGAGCCAGACGATCGGGATGCGGGCCCACCGCGTGGTCAGATCACTGTCGACGCGCAAGTGTTCCACATAGAGCCACAGGATCATGGGATGCAGCCCATAGATGCCGAGCGAACCGTCGGCGATCCACCGGATCGGCGTCATCAGCGGTGTCGGTACCCGGGTGATGGTCGTCAGCCATACGAAAGCGGACACGGACGACATCGCGACCAGAGGCGTCTGGTACGCGAAGAAGAACTCGTTCGGCTCGCCCCGGTATCCCGAATACAGGCACGTCGCCACGACGATACCCCCCACCGATGCCACGAAGACCAGCAGACATCGCCATCGGTCGGCCGGCGAGACGACCGAAGCGTAGCGAGTGAGATAGGCTCCCAGCACGAAGTAGCCGACGAATCCTGAGAACAGCTGCACGCCCAGGAACGATGGCGGATCCCAGTCTTCCGACACCAGCAGGCGCACCTGGTTGAGCACGCAGGACACCAGGAACCATAGCATCAGGAAGACCCTTGTCTCCGCTGGCGTCGACGCTCGCAACATCCTGCTCAGGAAGGGTGCGGAAAGATAGAGGCCCAAAGCCACGTAGAAGTACCAAAGGTGTCGGTACGGCTCCATGAGGTAATGGGCGACGTGAGCGGTCCATGAAACGGAGCGGTCACCGAAGACGACGACATACACGACGGTCCAGAACACCAGGGGCGGCACGACGCGCGACGCGCGGCGGCGATAGAACGTCGGGATCGGCTCGTCCTTCCACAGCAGCAATGCCCCGGACAACATGAAGAAGATCGGAACCGCAGCCCTGGCGACGGCGTCGTATGTCACGGATGGCAGCCACATCGGCCCGAACGCATAGAAATAGGTGGCGGCGGTGTGGACCAGCACCACCATGGCGCAGGCGACCGCTCGTGTGACGTCCATGGCGGGCGAGCGACCCGCTTGCGGTGTCATCCGACCGGTCTCGACGTCGAAGGACTCGACCGATGAGCGCGGGAGTCAGCGTGTAAAGCGGCACCGAGTCGATGCACATGCAGTGCCCCCAGGAGCACGCCAAGCGTGATCGCCAGCGACAGGATCAGGGTCGCGGATTCGAAACCCAGCGCGTCCATGAGACCGCCGGTCAGCAAGGCAGCGATGGGCGTGCCACACAACGTGGCCGCCGCAAAACGTGTCATCTCCTGGCCCACATCGCGTGACGGAACATGGCGTTGCAGCCACGACTGCGACTGGACGCCATGGCGGGCGGCGGCGACGGCAAGCAGGAAGAACGCCAGCAGCGTCATCGCCGGACCGCTTGCCTGATGAAGAACCAGGTAGGCGGAAGATGCGACGGCCCAGCAGGCCAGCATCCGGCGCACGGTACCTCGGAAGGAAGGCGCGACGCGCAGGGCGACCGCGCTGGCCACGCCGACACCGATGCACTGCACGACATAGATCAGCAGATAACTCCCGCCTCGATATCTGGCCAGGATCAAGGGCAGCAGGACCTGCACCGGACCGAACACGAGTACCGAGCTGGCGAAGACATAGGCATGGAACACGCGTGGGATGGCTGCGGCCCCGGTCGTGTCCGACGGTGTGACCCGTGGGCTCGATGGCCCGCCGGGCGATCGGCGGATCGGGGCATGGCGGCTCAGCGCAGCCAGCAATGGCAGGGAGCAGAAGACGCAGATCGCGTCGATGCCGAATGCCACGGCCAATCCCGCATCTCCCCGGGTGCCGAAGACCAGCCATCCGGCAACCAGCGGCAGTACCACGGTCGCCGCCGCCGAGACCAGCGCGAAGATCGCGTTGCCGATCGACAGCCAGCCTTTGCGGACATACAAAGTGAACACGGCGCGCCCGGCGGGAAATGCCACGGCCCAGACGACGCCACCGAGTACGGTCGACACGTATACGACGACGATCGACATGCCACCCAGCCAGACCAGCGACGCGATCGCCGCATTGGCGACGACGAAGAACCACCGACACAGGCGCAGCGTTCGCAACGGGTCGACGCGATCGAGCAGACGCGGGAAAGCCAGCAACAGACAAAGGCCCGGCGCAGCCTCGATCGCCATCGTGATGCCGAGGTCCCATGCTTTTCCGGTCAGCCGCATGACCAGAAACGGCAAGGCGACCAGCGTGAAACTGGCTCCGAGCGTGGTCGTCAGATTGTCCAGAAGCAGCAGCTTGAAACGTGGCTCCCTGCGGCCAATGCACCACACCCGCCGCAACCGGTCCATCGCTCCGATCATGCTCACGATCCGCTGGATCGATCCGCGTGCCGCATGAAGAACACATCGCCGTCGCTGTCCAGTCGCAGGCCGAACGCGGTGGCGATCGTTCGCAGTTTACGCTCGTCGAGCAGCCAGGCGGGCTCGACATCATCCACGCCGACATCGAGCACCCATCGCATACCGAGCCAATGCGTGAGGATGACGCCATCCTCCGCCAGTGCTTCGGCGATCGCAGCGAAGTAACGCTCGAAGTGCTTCTGGCAGCAGGCAAAGCTGCTCAGGTTGTTGTCGACGATGTAATCGAACGACCTTGCATCGAAAGCGTTGGCGAAGGCTTCGCCATGCTTGTTCATGAGCAGTGGCGTATAGCCGGGCAGGTCGAGCATCTGTGCATGTCGCAATTCATCGACGGACACCGTGACCGCGACAATGGCGCCGACTTTGTCCGCCAGCAGACTGGCGAGAGACGAATTGCCCGCCCCGACATGCAGGATGCGTTTGCCCGCCAGCGGAGCGTGCGTCAGCCAGCGATTGATGGCGATCTGGTCGTCGGTAGGCGGGCAGGACGAATAATCGATCAGTGGCCATGAAATGGCATCCGCGGCCGCGTTGTGGCGTTCGACCGTTGGCTCGATGCCGCAGTCGCCGAGAATGACACCGATGTCAAATCTTCCTGCGGACGACGGCGTGCAAGGCACGTTTTCGGAAAGAAGCTTTGGAGAAGAGGGTGCCATGTCGCCGGACTCCGCGAGGACGGATGATCAATGCAGGTGCAGCTTTCGCCGCCGTAAAAGGTGCCTGGATAAAAGACACTCGTCGGGGGATGGAAACTGTGCGGCTCCTCACAGATTGCCGCAGACCGGAACGACATGCTCGACGCCGACCTCATGACATCGTTGTCAATATGATCAGTCTATCGGTGCTTCTGGGCTTTATCGGCTTTTCGACTTTGCTTCTGGCGCTGTGTCTCTTGTTTCTGCTTGTCTGGTCGGTGGTGAAGGCGTTTCGTCCCGTGCAGGTCGCCACCCCGGGGGCGGCGACCTATCCGTTCGTTTCCGTTCTCGTGCCGTTCTTCAACGAACCCGAGGACTCGTTTCTGCGTACGCTCGACGCGATCGAGGCGACCGACTATCGCGGAAAGATGGAAGTCATCCTCATCGACGACGGTTCGAGCAATGCGACACCCGGCTGTCTTGCCGAATGGTTGCGACATCCCCGACGGAAGCACTACGTGCTGTGTTCGCTCGCGCGAAACAGTGGTGCCAAGGGGCGAGCGCTCGATGCGGCACTCCCCTTGATTTCGGCCGAGTCCGATGTCGTGACGGTGATCGACAGCGACACTGTCATTCTGCCGGGAGCCCTGCGGCTGGCGGTGGAGGCGCTGTACGCGTCGCCCACGCACGCGGCGGCCTGTGGCCTCATCGTGCCAGCCGGTCGCCACGATTCCTGGCTGCACAGCTTCCAGTTTTATGAGCATGTCGGCGCACTGGCGACGATCCGATTCGTTCAGAGCCGCATGGGGATGGTCAACGTCGTCGCCGGCGCGTTCTCCTTGCACAAGACCGCCGTGATTCGGGAGCTGGGTGGCTGGGGCGAGTGGCTGGTGGAGGACATTGCCTGGACCTGGCGAGCACTGGCACACGGCTACACCATCGGCTACGCGCCGGATGCCATCGCCTATACGGTCTGTCCTTCGACCTTGTTCGGACTGTTCCGGCAGCGACGTCGCTGGGCCCGTGGCAGGCTGGAATCGTTCCGTGTCGCCTGGCGGATATCCCGCGCGCATACGATGAAGATGTTGCCCTGGTGGCTGCTCTGGGCGCAATCGGCCCTTCTGCCGACGCTACTGCTCAGCATCGCCGCCGCCTGGCTCTACGACAGCAGGCTGCTGTTCGGTCTGGCTGTCGCGAACTGGGTGGTGATGGCTCTGCTGAACGGAGTCGCCTGTCTGCAGGCACGCCACAGGCTGAAGCTCGGCTGGCGGGACATGCTGCTGGTTTCGCTCTACAACACCGGCATCGATACCTTGTTGCTGCCGGCCAACGTGATCGGCCTGGTCGACGAACTGCGCGGCGGACGCAAGAGCTGGCTGACCCGCTGATCAGCGCCGGATGCAAGGCGAGACCAGGCTACGCTGCCCTTCTACCTGACGACACGGCATGGATTACCACGCATTTCTCTCCCAGTTTCCGGATACGTACATCGGCCGTGGTCGCACCGATCGACGCGAGATCGCTTTGACGTTCGACGACGGCCCGGGACGGGCGACATCGGCCTTGCTGACGACGCTGCGCGAGTGCGACGTGCAAGCCACCTTCTTCTGTGTGGGCGAGAAGGCACGCCGTGCGACCGACACGGTGCGGGCCATCGCACGTGACGGGCACGAGGTAGGCAATCACGGTTTCACTCATCGCGATCTGCGAGCGCTCGATCCCAGGACGTTCTGGATGACCGAGGTTCTGCCGGCCCGCTCGCTGCTGGAGGATGTGTCGGGCACGCCGGTGACGCTGTTTCGTCCACCCTTCGGCGAGATTTCCCCGGCCCAGACGGGGCGCCTCGCCGAAGAAGGCGTGACGCTCGTCGGCTGGTCGATCGATCCGCGCGACTGGGACGAGGTCGAGGCAAAGGACCACACCGGCCGTGTCGTGCGTCACGTGATCGAACAGGTGCACCCCGGCGCGATCGTGCTGCTTCACGATGGTGACGAGGGCGAAAGGGCCCGTCCCGCGATCGCCGAGGTCGTCAGGCTCGTCGTGCCCGCGCTGCGAACGATGGGTTTCAGCTTCGTCACCGCCGGTCGCCTGCGGGACGCCCGGTAGCCGCAGCGCTTCAGGTTGGCAGGCGGCGGTGCGCCCATTAGCCTATTGGGCCCGCCTTCTCCACAGGACCCGCCCCCATGGCCCAGGATTCTCCCGACCTCTACCCGTCGATCGAGCCCTTCAACAGCGGCACGCTCGCGGTTTCGCCGCTGCACACGCTCTATTTCGAGGAAAGCGGCAACCCTCAGGGCAAGCCGGTGGTCTTTCTCCACGGCGGCCCGGGTGGCGGCACGAATCCGCGTTGCCGTCGCTTCTTCGATCCGAAGAAGTACCGCATCGTGCTCTTCGACCAGCGTGGCTGTGGCAAGTCCACACCGCATGCCGAACTCACCGACAACACGACGTGGGATCTGGTCGCCGACATCGAGCGCCTTCGCGAGCATCTGGGTATCGACACGTGGCAGGTCTTCGGCGGCTCGTGGGGCTCCACGCTGGCGCTGGCCTATGCCGAGACGCATCCGGATCGCGTGAGCGAACTCGTTTTGCGCGGCATCTTCATGCTGCGTCGTTCGGAACTGGAGTGGTTCTACCAGGGCGGTTGCGACCAGCTCTATCCCGATGCCTGGGAGACGTATCTGTCGGCCATTCCGCAGGCGGAGCACGGCGACCTGATCAGCGCCTACCATCGCCGGCTGACCAGTGAAGACCCGGCGGTCCGCGTGGCCGCGGCACGGGCGTGGTCGGTGTGGGAGGGCGCGACCAGCTACCTGTACCAGGACGAGGGGCATATCGCGTCGAGCGGCGAGGACGAGTTCGCGCTCGCGTTCGCCCGGATCGAATGCCACTACTTCGTCAATGCCGGCTTCTTCGAGGTCGACGGCCAGCTGTTGCGCGACGTGAGCAAGATTCGCCATATCCCCACGGTGATCGTGCAGGGACGTTACGACGTGGTCTGTCCCGTGCGTAGCGCATGGGATCTGCATCGCGCGTTCCCGGAAGCCGATCTGAAGATCGTGCAGGACGCGGGGCATTCGGCGTTCGAGCCGGGGATCATCCAGGAGCTGGTACGGGCTACGGATCGGTTTGCCGGCTGACAAAACAGGTAGGAGCGCGCCCCGCGCGCGAAAAGCCCGTTCGCGACAGAGCGTCGCACAGGGCCTTTCGCGCGCAGAGCGCGCTCCTACACGGGGCTTAGAACAAGCCCAGCGGCAGCGTCACCATGTCGACCACGAAACCATCGTGGTCCGATGAGCCCAGCGCCTTCTTCACATCGGTCGCCGACGCGGAATCGTCCAGCGTCTGTACCGGTGCGTCGAGGTTGCCGCGGCCGTACTGCATCTTGAGGAACAGGCCACGGGCCACCGTGTTGAGCAGCGCATGGTCGAGTACCTGGTGCGTCGGCACCGAGCGCGGGGCCTGGCCCTGGATGTTGCCGAAGTTCTCGGTGAACAGGAACGAATAACGATCGTTCGCCGGTACCGAATCCACGGCGTTCCACAGTGCCGGCCTGACCAGGTTCTTGCCCAGCTTCAGCAGGTTCTGGCTGTCGTCGTAGCGACCGGATATCAGGCCGACTACGTCGGTGAAGCCATCGCTGAACTGATACGCGTTGAAGTCACCGACGACCAGCAGCGGCGCGAGAAGGTTCTTGCGGTCGGTCTGAATCGCCTGGACCTGGGTCGCCAGCGACTTCGCCTGCAGGAAGCGCTTTTCGCGGTCGCGATCGGCGGTGGTGCCGGTCTTGTCCACGTTCTGGCGTGCCTTCGGGTGCACCGAGATCACGTTGATGCGCATCTTGCCGAGGATCGACGGTACTTCGGCGGTCAGCAGCAGCGGCGGATGGTCGTGCACGAAGGCGGTCGAACCCTGATCCTGCCAGGTTTCATCCGCGCCCAGCTGGCGCACGTCGAGCACGCGTACGCGGTCGGTACGCACCAGGAAACCGACGTTGATACCGCTCGGATCGTGGCCTTCCTGCAGGAACGCTTCGTACTGTGCCGGGTAGTCGTCACCCAGTTGCCTGGCGAGGCCCTGCAGCACGGCGAGGCTCTTCACTTCTTCCACAGAGAGGATGTCGGGCAGCTTGAGCACGCCGCCGATGTATGCGGACAGGCGCTGCGTCTTAAGTTTGACCTGATCCGCCGTCGGCTCGGTGTCGCCGCCGCTGCAGGTAAAGGTCGTGTTGAAGTTGGTGTCGCAGAAACGCTCGGTGTTGAGCGCGCCCACCCGCACCGCGTAGAACGCATGCGAGTCCACGGGACGCGGCAGTTCGACCGCTTTCTTCACCGTGACCTTGGTCGGGATCAGCGTATACGCACCGAACGCGTACGACATGACGCCTTCCGCGCGGAACGTGGTGCCCGCGTTGAATGGCGTGTTGGCCGGCACGGCACCGTAGTCGGCGGTGTTCATCTTGAACACTTCCGGGTTGCCCGACCAGTTCGGCAGGTTGACGCCGTCGGGCACGGCTACCGTGTAGCGCACGCCCGGCTTGCGCAGCGAACGCTGGCCATTGGCGGTGATGTACACCTCGGCGAACGGTTCGTTGCTGAAGCGCAGGTTGCCTGTGGTGATCATGCCGTTGTCGATGGCGACACGCATGCCGACATAGCACTGGAAGTTGGTGTCGCCGCAGGAAAGGGCGTTGGGATCCGTGGAGGGGATCTTGTCATCGAAGACGACGGCGGCCGGCAGCTTCGCGCCGTGCATCGTCGTGACGACCGTGGCGCTCTTCAGCTCAGGCAGGTTGTAATAATTGTCGACCGTCGCTTCCACGTTCACCAGGTCACCGATCTTGACCGTCGGTGCCGAACTGGTGAACACATAGATGCCGTTGGAGGTGAGGCGGTCGTCATCCGCACGGTTGTCCGGCGTCTGGATGGTGAAGCCCGCGGGGCCGACGGCGGTCACCACGTTACCCGTCGTGGCGACACGCTTGCCGACCAGTGGCGAGACCTGACCGCGACCGGTGACCTGCCAGATTTCGGCGGCGATGGGGATCTGATTGAGGATGGCGCCGACCGCCGTGTCCTTCGCCAGCGTCACGTCACCCGTCGCGTTGGACAGGCTGACGCGCAGCGCCTTGTCCGGTCCGGCCGCCCTGGCTCCGTGCACGTTCACCGTGAGGGTCGTCGTGGTCGAACCGGCCGGAATCGTGAGCGTCGTGTCCACGGCGTCGTAGTCGCCGGCCGCCACGGTGGCGGTGTCGTCGGCGGTCCGGGCATGCACGGTGACGTCGGTGTCCGCCGGCTCGCTCAGCGTGACGGAGAACGGCATCGGCACGTCGTCGCCGTTACGCAGGCTCACTGTGGCATCGGCGATCGACAGGCTGGTGCCCTGGACCGTGCAAGGCGATGTGCTTGCGCGCGGAGCGGTCGGTGCGACCTTCACCCAGTCCGCCGAGTTGTCGCCAGTGGACTGCGGCAGGCCCGCGCCGTTGACCTTGCGCTGGTAACCCTGGTCCGAATTGCCGGTGCCCAGCGTCGTCAGCGCCGTGCCGAGCTTGTACGCCGAACCCGCGCTGAGGCCTACCTGATCGATGACCGAGCCCGAGGCGTCGAGCAGAGCGAGGCCACCGTCGTCGGTGACGCCGGTGGAGTAGCTCAGGTCAGGCGTTACCGTGCCCGAATAGCCCGATGCCGCCTTGTTGGAAAGCAGCAGGAAGCAGCCCGGAGCGACCGATGTCCCGGCAGGGAAGGTGAAGCGTGTGCCGGTCGTGCCGCTCGCGTTGGATGCGTTGAACTTGTAGCCGGACACGTCCAGCGCGGCGGTGCCGGTGTTCTGCACCTCGACGAATTCGTCGTTGCCGCCGGCGGGCCCGCGTACGCGGAACTGGGTGATGGAAAGGTCCGCCGCCTGCAGCGGAAGGACGGCCATGAGGCCTGCCAGCGCCGCCCATGTGGCGCGCTGTGACGTGGTCAAACGCATTCGAATGTCCCCTCGAGTCGTTGGTTGTACGCGACCCACAGCGTCGCCCGGTCCTCGCGCGACGTTCCCCCCGTGAAGGTCCGTACCGGCGAGTCTGACGCAAATTTATGACAGCGGAATGTGACGCACCGGATGTGTGACGAATGTCGCGCTATTCGCCTGCCGTGCTGGCTAATCTCACTCCCAGCACGGTGGCGAAAACACCGTTTTCAGCGCGTTATCGGGGGATTTCGTGAACAGTGATGCGCTTTTCCGGCAGGAACGGCGAGGGCTGACGTTCGAGTGCCGGGACGTCGAGACGCGACATGAAATGGTGCTGCGCTCGCTGATGCGGGTGATCGATGGCCGGCTTCGTCAGCGCTGGATCGCTACGGCGGTCGAAGGCGATCTGGTGGTACGCAGCGAAGACAATCGCATCGCACTGCAGCCTATCGGAAGGGGTGCCTACGCGGACGCGACCCAACACAGCCGGGTGCTGGCGTTCCCCTTCAACTATCACACGCTCGAAGATACGTTGAACGAACTGGGCGACCTGCTCGAGCAGGCATCGCCGGCGCTGCCCTCACGCATCGACCGTCATGCGATGGCGACCAACAGCTTCCGGCTGCGCCACTGGCCCGAAGCCGGACTGGTCGCGACGCGGGAGCGCATGCGCATGTCCGCGGTCCTGCTGCGTGCGGACGTCAGCGCCGGCGAGCTCACCCGGATGATCGGCTGCACCGCCGGCGAATGCCGCCAGTTGCTCACCGACCTGCATGACGCGGGGTTGCTGTCCAGCGAACCGCTCGCCGCCGGAAAACGCGATATCCAGAATCCGTTTCTGTCGAGCCTGACCGTGCGTGAGCGCGTCGGTGTGATCGGGCGTATCCGTGCACGACTGGGACTCTGATAGCGATGCCTGAATTCAAGCTTGTGTTCACCGGCACCACCGGCGCCGGCAAGACCACCGCGATAGCCGCGGTCAGTGACGTCGCGCCGATGGCCACCGAAGCACGCAACATGGATGCGGGTTTCGCCAAGGCGACCACCACGGTCGGTATGGATTACGGCGAACTGGTGCTGGCCGATGGCGAGACGCTGCGCCTTTACGGTACGCCGGGCCAGGAGCGTTTCGACTTCATGTGGAAGATCATCGGCCGCGGCGCGCTCGGTCTGATCATCCTCATCGACAACAGCCGGCCGGCTCCGCTCGAGGACTTTTCCCGTTACCTCGCCGGCTTCGCCGACCTGTTGCGCACGGCACCCTGCGTGGTGGGCATCGGGCGCACCGAAGGGCATCCGCTGCCGGGTCTCGATGCGTTCGTCCGCGTGGCGGCACGCCACGGCGTCACCTGTCCGGTGATCGCGGCCAACGCGACGCGCAAGGACGATGTCCTGCAGCTGATCGATCTGCTGCTCTGGCAGCTGACCGCCCATGCGGAGGTCGCGTGCTGACGGTCGACGAGGAATCCCGCACATTATGCGAACGGACGGCCGATCGCCTGCTGCGTGACGTCCGGGGCGTGCGCGCCGTGATCGTGACCACGAGCGATGGCTTGCAGCTGGCGTGCCGGGTCGAACCGGGCGACGATCCGGCCCGGCTGGCCGCCGTCGCGGGCTCGCTCGCCGCGCTCGGCGAGCTGGGCAGTCACGAAGCGCATCTGGGGGCGTGCCGGCACGTATGCATCGAAGCGGAAGGAGGGCACGTCGTGCTTTGCCAGGCGCGCAGCGAGCATCTCGATGTCGTCGTCTGCGTCGCCGGTGGTACTCACTCGGGACTCGGGCAGATGCTTTACACGACGCGGCAGCATGCCTCCCGGCTGGCGGCCGCGCTCGACGCCCGCGAAGCCGTCACCAGCTGATTCGCGGTGCGACGTTCGTCAGGACTCAGGTCTTCTGCTTGGTGCCGAAGATCTTGTCGCCCGCGTCGCCGAGGCCGGGCAGGATATAACCCAGTTCATTGAGATGGTCGTCGATGGAGGCGACGTAGATCTCGATGTCCGGATGTGCGGCCTCGATGCGTTTGAGGCCTTCGGGTGCGGCGACCAGGAACAGGCCCTTGATCCGCTTCGCGCCGGCCGCCTTGAGCATGTCGACAGTGGCGACCAGCGTGCCCGCGGTCGCCAGCATCGGATCGACGATGATCGCCGTGCGCTCGTCCATGCCGCCACTGAGCTTTTCGTAGTAGGCGACAGGCTCGAGCGTTTCCTCGTCGCGCTGAAGACCGACCACGCTGACCTTCGCCGCCGGGATCATTTCGAGCACGCCGGTGAGCATGCCGAGGCCCGCGCGCAGGATCGGAACGATGGTGACCTTCTTGCCCTTGATGTGGGTGACCTCGACGGGGCCAGCCCAGCCCTGGATGGTCTTGCACTCGGTTTCCATGTCGGCCGTGGCCTCGTACGTCAGCAACGCGGCGACCTCGGAGGCCAGCTCACGGAATTCCTTCGTGCTGATGCCCGCGGCGCGCATGAGGCCGAGCTTGTGCTGGATGAGGGGGTGACGGACTTCGACGATTTTCATGGACGGAAACAGGACAGTGGGCGACGCGCCATTCTCGCACGCGGCGCCCGGTCTGTTGATCAGCCCTTGAGACAGGTGCTCATGTAGTGCTTGCGTTCGTCGCCCTTGAGGCTCTTTGCCGATGCGTCGGCGTTACACGATTTCATCTTGTCCTGCTGCGTCGCCTTGGCCGGCTGCTCACCCTTCAGGCAGCTGCTCATGAAGGCCTTGCGTTCGTCGCCCTTCTTGCCGGTGGCTTGCGTATTGCAGGTGCTCATCCGCTGTTGCTGCGGCGTGAGGTCCTTTTTGGCGGGCGCCTGCGGCGAGGCCGCGATGGCGCCTGTGGCGAAGGCGAGAAGCGAAGCTACGGCAAGGACACGAATCTGCGTACGCATGGCGAACCCCTACGTGACGCCGGGCCAATCCGGCGGTCCGAGCTTAACCTGTAGGAGCGCGCCTCGCGCGCGATTTTTCGGGGCTACGCAATGGCGGTCGGGGCTCATCGCGGTCGGGGATCGCGCGCGAGGCGCGCTCCTACAGGGACTGTTACGCCGCCTTGGTTGACGATTCCGCCCGGCGCGGGCCTTCCTTCAGCGCATGGCGGATCTCCTCGATGATGAGGTCCACCTCGGCGCTGGTCACCTGGAAGTGCGGGGTGAAGCGCAGCGAGTTGGCGCCGCCGTGAATCACACCGATGCCGCGCTCGCGCATGTATTCCTCGGTGGAGCCCTCGCCATAGCACTTGAACTCGGGGGCCAGCTCGCAGGAGAACAACAGGCCCGTGCCCTGGACCTTGGTGATCAGGCCGCCGAGTTCGTTCTTGAGGCCCTCGAGCTTCTGCACGAATTCACGGCCACGCGCCACGATGTTGTCGCGTACCGTGTCGGTCAGTTCGGCCAGCGTGGCGACGGCGACGTCGAGGGCGCGCGGGTTGGCGGTCATTGTGTTGCCGTAGATGCCCTTGCGATACAGGCCGGCGGTGCGCTCGGTGACGGCGAGGACGGAGAGGGGGTACTGGCCAGCGTTGAGCGCCTTGGAAAAGGTCTCCATGTCCGGCGCTTCCATCGACTCGAAGCCGGGGTAATCGACGATCGACAGCACGCCGTGCGCACGCAGGCCGGCCTGGATCGAATCGACCAGCAGCAGGGTGCCGTGCTCGCGGGTGAGTTCGCGTGCGGCGGCGTAAAACTCCGGCGTGAGCGCACGGCCCGGATCGCCTTCGCCCATGACCGGCTCGAGGAACATCGCCTCGATGAACCAGCCCTGGCGATCGGCTTCGGCAAACGCGGCCTTCAGACCCGCGACGTTATAGGGCTCGACCGTGATCAGCGAGTCTTCGTTACGGAAGCTGGCCAGGTGCTGCTGGTAGTTGCGACGCGATGAGTCGGAATAGAGCGCCGGACGCTCGGTGCGGCCGTGGAAGGCGCCTTTCACGGCGAGACGCTTGATGCTGCGACCCGCGTGACGCGCGCCCGGGTCCGTCATCACACGTGCGTTGACGTCGGCGATGCGGCCGGCGAGCGTGACCGATTCCGAGCCGGAGTTGAGACAGAGGAAATGCGTATACGGGCTGCCGCCGCGTGTGCGACCGAGTTCCTTGCGCAGAGCGGCGCAAAGACGCGTCTGCGCGACGTTGGCCGTCATCACATTGGCCATGACCTGCGGACGCGACATCGCTTCGATGATCGCCTCCGGGTTGTGACCGAAGCCGAGCATGCCGTAGCCGCCGTTGTCGTGGACCACGGCACCTTTCAGCGTGACGACCCACGGGCCGCGAGCCGCGGCGGGCACATACGGATTGAGACCGTCGTCGGGATAGAAGTTGACGAGGCTCGACTGCAGCTGGTGGATCTGTTCGGCTTCGTCCAGGCGGAGGAAGTCGGCCATGTCGGTACGCAGCGCGCGGTGATAGGCAACCGCCTCTTCGATGGCACGGACCAGCGCGGGGTCGGAGGAGGCAAAGCGGGCGATGGTCGTATCCGGGAGGCCCCGCGTACGCGCCGAGCCACCGAATTCACGCAGCTCACGCAGATGACCGATAACGTCCATAACGCACTCCTTCGACCGCTAAGTGTTTATATGTAAAGGGTTTAATGGCCCAGCATAGCATGCGGTTTTTGGCCCCGTAACCCCCGGGTGACGCTTGTCACACTCGCACAATGACGCAAGCGACTGCCACCAACGGGTTGCGTCCGAATATGGTGCGACGCAAGGGAGGGCACTCATGAACAACGACACCTGCATTGCACGTCTGGACCATGTCGGCAAGCGCTACGGCAACCTCGTCGCGCTCGACGGCATCGATCTTTCCATTCACCGTGGCGAGTTGCTGGCGCTACTCGGGCCCAATGGCGCCGGTAAGAGCACGAGCATCGGTCTGCTGCTGGGTCTCATCCGCGCCGACAGCGGTACCGCCAGCCTTTTCGGCCGCGATCCGCAGGACATCGACGCGCGTCGGCGTATCGGCGTCATGTTGCAGTCGGCGAGTCTTCCGCCCACCTTGAAGGTGCGCGAGTTGCTCACCCTCACGGCGAGCTACTACCCGGAGCCGCGCCCCGTCCCGGAGTCCGCCGCGCTGGCCGGCATCGTCGACTTGCTGGGCCGGAAGTACAGCGATCTGTCGGGCGGTCAGCAACGCCGTGTGCAGTTCGCCATGGCGCTGGCGGGGCGTCCCGAAATCCTCTTTCTCGACGAGCCTACGGTCGGCATGGATATCACGGCCCGCCAGGCGCTGTGGACCGCCATCCGCAAGCTGGTCGCCGGCGGGTGTGCCGTGGTGCTGACCACCCACTACCTGGAAGAAGCCGAAGCGCTGGCGGACCGCGTCTGCGTCATCGCCAAAGGCAAGGTGATCTCCGAAGGCACGGTCGATGCGCTACGCGCGCATGTCGCTGTGCGCCGTATTCGCTGCGTCACCACGATACCCACGGACGTCATTGCGCAGTGGCCCGGGGTGACCTCGGTCGACACGCATCAGGGGCGTCTGACCATCGCCACGACGCAGGCGGAAGGTGTCGTGCGCCGCCTGCTCGATGCGGATCCGACACTGTCCGAACTGGAAGTGCAGCGTGCCGGTCTGGCGGAGGCCTTCACCGAAATCACCCGCGAATCCGAAGCCGGCGACATCGCCCGGGAGGCCGCATGAACACGATCGAAAGCACCGCCGTGCCGGCGATGACCGCCGGGCGCCTGATCAACGCTTATCTCCAGGAAGCCCGGGCGGAATGCCTGCGCTACCTGCGCAATCCCGGATTCCTGCTGCCGACGCTGCTGTTTCCGTCGGTGTTCTACGTGATGTTCGGCATCTTCCTCGCGCATTCGAACAGCGCCGATGCGCCACGCTATCTTCTTGCCTCGTACGGCACGTTCGGTGTCATGGCGCCGGGGCTGTTCGGCTTCGGCGTATCGCTGGCGCTGGAGCGCGATACCGGGCTACTGACACTCAAGCGCGCCTTGCCCATGCCTCCCGGCGCATACCTCATCGGCAAGATGTGCATGGCCGTGCTGGTGGCCGCCATCATCTCGATCATCCTGCTGTGCCTGGCGACCTTCGTCGCCGGCGTATCGTTGCCCGCATCGCGCATCGCCGCCTTTTTCGTACTCCAGGTGCTCGGCGTCCTGCCTTTCTGCGCACTGGGCCTGCTGATCGGTACGCTGGTGAAGGGGCAGGGCGCGCCCGGGGTGGTCAACCTGATCTACCTGCCGATGGCGTTCCTGTCGGGCCTGTGGATTCCGTTGCCGGTGCTGCCGTCGTTCCTGCAGTCCATCGCGCCGTTGTGGCCTGCGTATCATCTCGACCGGCTGGCGCTCTCGGTGGTGGGTCTGGGAGAGGGCGGTGACGCGATCCACGCGCTTGTCCTACTCGGGTTCACCGCGGTGTTTCTCCTGATCGCGACGCGCCGCCTGCGCCGCTACGGTTGAAGTAGCATGACGCCACGCCTTTCCTCGGACACCCGTATGGCCCGCTCGTGGTTCACGCCAGCACCGGACTCGCTCTGGAATCGCTTCCGCGACAAGCCGCGCCTGCGCGTCGCCAGCCTGTTTCATCTGGTCTGGACGGTCTACGTCTTCGGCGATCTTGCGTTCGCAAGGACGCTTTCGCCGCACTGGTGGCTCGTAACGGCGACTTCGTTTCCGGTGTTCCTCGGCCTGTATGCGCTCTGTTACACGCGGTCGCTGAGATGGTCGCCCTGGCTTGGCGGCGCGGCCGCGCTGCTGGGCTTTGCCGTCATGGGGGTCAATGCGAGCGCCGGGGGGTGTTATGTCATCTATGCCTGCGCGATGGTCGGCTTCGACGGTTCGCCAAAACGGTCATTCAGTGGCATGGGCGGCGTGCTCGGTGCGTTTGTCCTCGTGGGCTGGTACGTCTATTCTTGGCCTCCGGCGATCATCGCCGGCATCACCTTCATTGCGTTGTGCGTCGGCTCGATCAACGTGATCTACCGGTACAACGCGCAGCGTGACGCGGAACTCAAGCTGTCCCACGACGAGGTCCGCCGCCTTGCCGCGATGGCCGAGCGAGAGCGTATCGGCCGCGACCTGCACGATCTGCTCGGTCACACCTTGTCGCTCATCACGCTGAAACTCGAGCTGTCGCGCCGGCTGCTCGACAAAGACGAAGCGGCGGCGCGCCGTGAGATGGAGGAAGCCGAGCGCGTAGCCCGGCATGCCCTCGCCGAGGTGCGTTCCGCGGTCACCGGTATCCGCGCCTCGGGCATCGCCGCCGAACTGGCCTCGGCGCGTCTTCTGCTGAATGCGTCGATGGTCGGCTTCGAGTACACCACCGAACTGCCCGTCCTTTCCGAGCGGATCGAAGCCGAGCTGGCTCTCGTCCTGCGCGAGGCGGTCACCAACGTGCATCGTCACGCGCGCGCGTCGATCGCCGAAGCGCGCGTCGAGGTGCACGGCAAGGAACTGGTACTCACCGTCATCGATGACGGTAAGGGTGGCGTATCGGATGAAGGCAACGGTATCTGCGGCATGCGCGAGCGCGTGCGCAAGCTGGGGGGCACGCTTTCGTTCGAGTCGGCTCGCGGTGCCGGCACGCGCGTGCGCATCACGGTCCCGTTGAACCCCGGCGACCGTCTGGTGACGCCGCCTCGTGGCGAACTGCCGGGCGCGCTGCCCGGTAACCAGCGTCTCGCGTCATGAAGTACTGGCCGGCTACCCACCCGGATTCGCTGCTGGCGAGTTTCCGTTCCCCGACCTACCTGCGCTGGCAGGCGGGCGTGCAGATGTTCTGGCTGATCGGCCTGGTCCAGGGGCCATTGGCCGTCCACGGTTTTCAGTGGTCGTGGATGGCGCCGACACTTGCCTCGATCGTGGTCTACGTGGCTTGTACGGTGGGCGTTTTCATCGGCCCGTTGTGCCGGTTGCCGTTTTACGCCGCTGCCATCGTCGCACTCGGTTTCGTCCTGTGGCTGGTCAATCCCATCTCGTTGGGCTACGTCGTGCTCGGCGTGTCCCTGTTGGCGTACGCCCGTCGACCGTGGTTCTGGCTGGTGGGCACGCTGGCCGCCACGGCGATGACCCTGGCCTGGGCGTTCGCCTTCGGCATCCCTTTTCTCCATGTATCGATCGTGTTCGCCGCCGGGTTGATTTCAGGTTGCGGCAACTACCTCTACGTGCGCGGCGCCCGCCGCGATGCGGCGCTGCGGCTTTCGCAGGACGAGGTGCAGCGTCTCGCCACGCTGGCCGAGCGCGAGCGCATCGGGCGCGACCTCCACGATCTGCTGGGCCATACGTTGTCGCTGATCACCCTAAAATCCGAGCTGGCCAAGCGTCTCGCGCTGGCCGATCCGGTGCGGGCGCAGCAGGAAATGGAGGAAGTCGAGCGCGTCGCGCGGCACACACTGGCCGAGGTTCGCAGCGCGGTGACCGGTCTTCGTGCCGGCGATCTCGCCGGGGAAATCGTTTCCGCACGCGTCATGCTGGAAGCGTCCGGTATCGCCTTGTCCGCCGAGCTACCCGATCGCTTCGATCTCGCACCCACGGCGGAGGCCGAACTGGCTCTCGTCCTGCGCGAGGCCGTCACCAATATTCACCGACATTCGAGTGCCACCGAGGCACGTGTCGTCATTACCCGGAATGGAGAGGAATTTTCGATGCGCATCACGGACAACGGCTGCGGAGGACTGGCGGCCCATGGCAACGGCGTATCGGGCATGCGCGAACGCATCCGGCGGATCGGTGGCCGGCTGGCCATCGAGTCCCCGGCGCGCCAGGGCACGCTGCTCGCGATCAACCTGCCACGCGCTCGTGGCCTGGTGGAGCGCTCCGCATGATCCGGGTACTTCTTGCGGAAGATCAGGCGATGGTGCGCGGCGCGTTGTCGGCGCTGCTCAACCTGGAGTCCGATATCGAAATGCTCGGCACCGCCGCCGATGGTGAGACGGCCTGGCGCGAGCTCCAGCGTCTGAAGCCCGATGTGCTGGTCACCGACATCGAGATGCCCGGGCTGACCGGGCTGGAGATCGCGCAGCGGGTGCATCGGCATGAGCTGCCGATCAAGGTCGTCATCGTGACGACGTTCGCTCGTCCGGGGTTCCTTCGTCGTGCCCTCGACGCGGGCGTCAGTGGCTATCTGCTCAAGGACGCGCCGGCGGAGAACCTGGCCGATGCCTTGCGCACCGTGCATCGTGGTGGTCGCGCCATCGATCCCCAACTCGCGCTGGAAGCCTGGTCCGATGCCGACCCGCTGAACGATCGCGAACGGCAGGTCCTTCGCCTCGCCGGGGAGGGGCAGTCGGCCAGCGACATCGGTACGCAGCTGAACCTGTCCCACGGCACGGTTCGGAATTACCTGTCAGAAGCTATCGGTAAACTCGGCGCCGCGAACCGGATCGAGGCCTACCGCCTGGCCCGCCAAAAAGGGTGGCTCTGAGGGGCGATCCGCCGGGTAGAATGCACCTGCCCACGCCAGCCGGCGTCACGGAGATCCACTCGCATGCGGCGGCACTCAGGGCCCAATGTAGGAGCGAGCCTGCTCGCGAACACACGCATGAACAGGTCGCGGCCTCCGCGTCTTCGTCCGGCGATCGCTCTGGCGCTGTGGACGCTTCTGTCCGCCTGCACCCACCCGCCCGCGCCACTCACCCACGACGCCTACATCTGGCAGCGTCAGTGGACGCCTTCGCTGCGTGAGTCCGTGGCGTCCTCGTCGGATCTGGTTCGCGACTGGCGCGTACTTGTCGCACAGGCCGACAGCGACGGCAGCTTTCATGTTTTCACCCCGGACCGCGCCGCGCTGGCCGCCACCGGACGGCCGGTGGTGTTCGTGGTGCGTATCGACGGCCGTCTTTCGCGTTTCGACGAGGCGTCTCTGGTGTCCCGGGTGGTCACGCTCGTGCGCGAAACGACGGCGACAGCGGCGGGCGTCGAGATCGACTACGACTGCCCCACGGCGCGCCTGCCGGCCTATGCCAGCTTTCTGCGCCATCTGAAAGGCGAGCTTGGCGGCGTGCCACTATCGATCACGGCACTTCCCACCTGGATAGGGTCGCCCGATCTCGACACCGTGCTCGCGGTGCCCGATGAGTCCGTCCTGCAGGTGCACGCCGTGCAGGCACCGCAAGCGGGTCTGTTCGATCCGGACGTGGCGATCGGCTGGATCGCCGACTTCGCCCGACATACCCATAAGCCGTTCCGGGTCGCCCTGCCTACGTATGGATCCCGGGTGAGCTGGAACGCCGACGGCACCTTGCTCGCGGTCGAAAGCGAGCAAGGCGCACGCGCGGCAGGTGCCGTCGCTTCCGAACTCTACGCCTCACCCGTCGCGGTGCGCGGGGTGGTCGACCGACTCGCTCGCGCCCGGCCGGCAGGTCTGGTCGGCGTGGCCTGGTTCCGCCTTCCGACACCGGAGGACACGCGTGCCTGGAGCCTCGCCACATGGCGCGGCGTGGTAACGGGGAAACTGGACGCACCGGCGCTGCGGGCCACGCTTCGTCCCGGCACCGGCGACGCGGCCGCCGACGTGCTCATCGACAACCCCGGCGGTATCGACGCCGTCGCGCCCGTCGCCGTGCGGCTTCCGCATGGCTGCGATGTCGCCGATGGTGTCGACGGATATGTCGTACGTCGCACCGACGACGGCCTCGAACTCGTTTCACGGCAAGCCCGTCCACTGCCCGCACACGTTCAGCGGCCGATCGGCTGGGCGCGCTGCCCGGCGGGTTCGCCCGTCACCTTATCCATCCGCGCTGAAGGAGCGCCGCTTTCATGATGAAGTCCCATTCGCTGGCCGTCGGCACGGCGCTGGCTCTGGCAGGCGCGGTCGCCCTGGCCTGCGGCCCGTGGTTCCCGTCCCAGATGCTGGACGACCGCGCCGCCACCCTGGCGGCCGTGCCGCAGAACACGTTCGCGTTCGAGGCGGCCCATCTGCTGCCGTCGACCGATTCGCTGGTCGCCGTCGAAGCCAGTCGCTACGGCGAACGGGATACGAAGCCCGATCTTCCGCCGGATCAGGCCGAGCGGGTGAAAACGCTCATGGCATCGGCGAGCGGCGCGGACGCCTTCGTCGCGGGAGAGGGTCTCCCTCAGGACGTGCGCGGCTACGTGGCCGGCGCGGTCGACTGGAAGCGCGCGGTGGCCGATTGCCCGGAGGCGCCCGAGGTCAACTATCCGGACGTCGCCGGCCGGCCGCTCTGCACCGACTTCGACGGCGACGCGCTCGCCAAGGCTCAGGGCCAGTTCGAAGCGGTGGCGGCACTGGCACCGGACCAGGCAAAAGCGCGCGGCGCGTGGGCGGCTTACATGCTTGGCGAGGTTCACGCGCTGCGCGCTGGCAAGGCGTTCGGTACGCCTGCGTTTGCCGCCGAACGCGCGGCGGCGGTGAAAGCCTTCCAGGACACGCGTGCCCGCGTGCTCGCCGGCGCCTCGGATGCGCAGGGCCTGGCGGTCGCCAGTTTCGGTGAGGAGGCACGCCAGAGCCTGTACGCGGGTGGGAAACCGTGCCTCTGGGCCGAGATGGTCAGCGGCGACGACTGCATCGCCGATATCCCGGCCGCCGATCTCAAACACGCGATCGCGCTGTACGCCGCGCAAGCCGGTCACGGCTCCGGCATCGCGGTTGAATCGCTTGCCGCCCTGGCCGGCGCGGTCCTCGCCGTGCCGGAGCAGGCGCAGGCACTCGTCGACGGTCCGATCTCCCAGCGCCTGCTCGTTACCTACGCGCTGGCTCGGGTCGCTCCTCAGACGACCGACGGCCAGCCCGATCCCACACTCAGCGCGCTCGTCGATGCCATCGGCAAGGTGGCACCGGACAAGGTCGCCGCGGCGGATCGCCTGGCCTCGCTGACGTACTCGCTGGGCAGGTACGACGACGCCGGGAAACTCGTTGCGCACGCGGACGGTCCGCTCGCCGCCTGGGTTCGCGCCAAGCTGGCACTGCGCAAGGGCGATCGCAACGCGGCCGCCGGGGCCTATGCGGAGGCGGCGAAGGCCTTCCCTCGCGCAGACGATCCCAAGGCCGCGCTCGAGCCCGCCAGCGTGCATCAGCTGATGGGCGAACGCGGCGTGCTCGCGCTGGCCCGCGGCGACTACGTCGAAGCGATGACGCGCATGTATGAGGCTTCCACCGCCGTCGGTGGCGACGGCAACGTTTATGGCGAAGATGGCGAGGGCGTCGGCGCAGGCTACGGCAACGACACGATGTACATCGGCGAGCGCGTTCTCACCGTCGATGAACTGAAGAGCTTCGTGGATACGAACGCGCCCACGGCGACGCCCGCGCCGAAGGCCGATGACAAGGATGCTGCGCTCGCGTCGCCGTACTCGCTCACGCTGGGCGATCGCCTGCGCTGGATGCTCGCGCGTCGCCTGATGCGTGCCGGCCGTTTCGACGATGCTTATACGTATTTTCCCAGCGGTGTGGACAAGCGTTACGCGGAGGTCGACCTGCGCGCCACCGCGAAGGCCTACGCCGACGACCTGCATGATGGCGATCACCGCTGGACCGATATCGGCAAGGCCGAGGCGCGTTTCGCGGCGGCGAGGATCGCCCGCGAGCACGGCATGGAACTGCTCGGTTACGAGCAGGGCCCGGACTATCGCGACGAAGGCGGCAGCTACCCGGGCGGCAGCGGCCAGACGGCGGCGACGCTGAAGGGCGACCTGGTAACCGGCGGGGAGCGTCAGCGCTTCGCGGATAGCACGGCGCAACCCGACCAGCGCTTCCACTACCGTTACGTCGCGGCCGATGAAGCCGTATCCGCCGCCGACCTGCTGCCGCCGCGCTCCCAGGCCTTCGCCGCGAGCCTGTGCGTCGCCGCAGGATGGATGCTCGACGGTCCGCCCGGTTACGACGAGCCGGAAGAGGGCGAGGCAGGCAAACCGGTCAGCGAACGTCAGCGTCGCGCCGAGGCTTACTACGCGCGTTACGTGAAGCAGGGCCCGTACGTCGAATGGGCCGACGACTTCGGTCGGACGTGCGAGCAGCCGGATTTCGATCGGGCTCGGGAACTCAAGCGTGCGCAGCAGGTGAGGGCGGTCAAACACTTCATCCGTAAGCATCTGATCGTCGAAATCATCGTGCTGGCGCTCGTTGCCGCAGGCTTCGGCTGGGTCATCGTCCGGCGTCGACGGAAGCCCCGCGTCTGACGAGGTCGCCCCGGAGGCGGGTGTGGGCGATAATCCCCACCCGTTACCCGATGCTGCCCTTGCCGTGAAAAAATCCGATTTCGACTTCGAACTCCCGCCCGACCTGATCGCCCAGGCCCCGCTGGCCAGGCGCTCAGGCAGCCGGCTGCTCGTGGTCGATGTCGCCGCGCGCAGCAAAAAAGACCGTAAGTTCGACGAACTCCCGGAAATGGTTCGTCCCGGCGACCTTTTGGTGTTCAACGACACCCGTGTCCTGCCGGCGCGTCTTTACGGCCGCAAGGAGTCCGGCGGCGCCGTGGAGATCCTGATCGAGCGCGTCACCGGACCCCATGAGGCCCGTGCGCAACTGGGTGTCAGCAAGAAGCCGAAGGAAGGCGGCAGGATCGAACTGGCCGACGGCAGCATGATCACGGTGCTCGGCCGGGAAGGCGAATTCTTCCTGCTGCGCTTCGAGTCCGAAGAACCGCTGGAGCGCCTGCTGTCCCGTCTCGGCGAGATGCCGCTGCCGCCCTACATCGAGCGCACCGCCGATCAGTCGGATATGGAGCGGTACCAGACCGTGTTCGCTCGTGAGCCCGGCGCGGTTGCTGCGCCTACCGCAGGCCTGCATTTCGACGAGCACCTGTTACAGCGCCTGCGCGACGTGGGCGTCGATATGGGTTACGTCACGCTGCACGTGGGCGCAGGCACGTTTCAGCCGATGCGCGCCGACGACGTGCGTGACCACGTGATGCACCGCGAGTGGCTGAATGTGGGCGCGGCGCTGGTCGAGAAGATCCGTGCGACGCGCGCCGCGGGCGGTCGGGTCATCGCGGTGGGGACGACCGTAGTCCGCGCACTGGAGAGCGCGACGGTGGAAGGGGTGCTTCGCCCCTTCGCCGGTGAGACCCAGATCTTCATCTTCCCCGGCTACAAGATCACCAGCGTCGACGCGCTGATCACCAATTTCCACCTGCCGCAGTCGACCCTGCTGATGCTGGTCTCCGCGCTGGCCGGTAAGGAAACGATTCTCGACGCCTATCGCTACGCGGTGCTCCAGCGGTACCGGTTTTTCTCCTACGGCGACGCGATGCTGATCTACCCGGCAGCGACGCCCGCATAAGCGGCAAGGCAGCCGCCCTGGCCTAAAGCTTTGCCAGGGTGGGCCGATAAGCCCATCGAACGACCCACCCACGGTACGGACGATGGCGAAGAAATCCTCCAAAGACGCGACCAGCGCGCCGCTCACGCTCGATGCCGACCTGCGCATCGCCGCGGCGCCTGCGCTGCGCGATACCCTGTTGGCGGCGCTCGCCACCGGCGGCTCGGTCGAGATCGACGGCGGCGCGGTGGCCCAGGTGGACACCGCCGCCCTGCAGCTGCTCGCCGCGTTTTCCCGCGACGCAAAGGCGGCGGGGCATGCGGTCACCTGGACGGGCGTCAGCGACTCCCTCCAGCGCGGCGTAGCCGTGCTGGGTCTCAACGGCTTGATTGAACTGCCGGCTCGCGCCGGCGTGAACTGAAGGTGCTTCGATGGCTAAGATTCTTGCGGTAGACGACTCGGCCTCCATGCGCAGCATGGTTGCTTTCACCCTGCGTGGCGCCGGCCACGACGTCGAAGAAGCCGATAACGGCCAGGCGGCGCTCGATTCGGCTGCCGTGCACAAGTTCGACCTGATCCTGGCCGACGTGAACATGCCGGTGATGGACGGCATCACGATGGTCCGCGAGATCCGCACCCGTCCGGACTACCGTGGCGTGCCGATCCTCATGCTGACCACCGAGTCCAATCCGGAAAAGAAGATGGAAGGCAAGGCGGCTGGCGCGACCGGCTGGCTGGTCAAGCCGTTCGATCCGGAACAGCTGCTGGCTACCGTCGGCCGCGTGCTCGGCTGATTCTTCGTAAACGGCTCTTCCTCAAGTTCCGGTAATCCAGGGTTACTTCCATGTCCAAAGTCGATCTGGCGCAATTCCACAAGGCGTTTCACGAAGAGAGCCTCGACGGTCTCGACGCCATGGAGCAGGCGCTCCTCGCGCTGGACGAAGGCGCCGAGGATCCGGAACTGATCAACGTCGTGTTCCGTGCCGCCCACTCGATCAAGGGCGGCGCGGCCACGTTCGGTTTCACCGACGTGGCGGCGTTCACCCACGTGGCCGAAAACCTGATGGACGAGGTCCGCAGCGGCCGCCGTCCGATGGAAAAGGCCGTCGTGGAGCTGCTGCTGCGCTCGGGCGATACCGTGCGCGACATGCTGTCGCTGTCGATGGCCGGCCAGCCGGCCGCCACGGCGGAGAGCCAGGCCCTGCTGGCGGAACTCTCGGCGATGGTCTCCGGTGCGCCTGTGGCGGCACCGGTGGCGGTCAAGGCCGCCGCGCCGGTCGAGGCGATCGAAGGCTGGGACATCGCGTTCCGTCCGTTCGATTACCTGCTCAAGACCGGTAACGATCCCGCGCGCATGTTCCGTGAGCTCGAGGCCATGGGCCCGCTCTCGGTCACCTGCGACGCGAGCAAGCTCCCCGCGCTGGCCGATATGGACGCCGAGTCGTCCTACCTCGGCTGGACACTCCATCTCGCCGCCGGTGCCAAACGTGCCGCCGTCGAAGGTGTATTCGACTGGGTCGATGGCGATTGCGAGCTGACGGCGACACCGCGCATCGCCGCGGCCGCGCCGGTCGCCGCCGCGGCCGCGGCCCCGGCCGCCCCCCGTGCCGTGCGCGAGCCCGCCGTCAACAGCGAGGCGAGCTCGGTTCGCGTCGGCATCGAAAAAATCGACACCCTGATCAATCTCGTCGGCGAACTGGTCATCACGCAGTCGATGCTGACCCAGTTCAACGACGGTGTGGATGCCTCGCAGCTGGAAATGTTCCGCCAGGGGCTGGCCCAGCTGGGTCGCCATACGCGCGAACTGCAGGAAAGCGTCATGAGCATCCGCATGCTGCCCATCAGCACGGTGTTCAACCGCTTCCCGCGTCTGGTCCGCGACCTCGCGCAGAAGCTCGACAAGAAAGTCGTGCTCGACATGCGCGGCGAAACCACCGAACTCGACAAGACGGTGCTGGAGAAGATCGGCGACCCGCTGGTGCATCTGGTCCGCAACGCGATCGACCATGGCCTCGAAGTACCGGCTAAACGCCAGGCCGCTGGTAAGGGCGATACGGGCACGCTGCGTATGGAAGCCTTCCACCGCGGCGGTTCCATCGTGGTCGAAGTGGCCGATGACGGTGCGGGTCTGAATCGCGAGGCCATCGTCGCCAAGGCGGTCTCGCGCGGCATCATCGCCTCGGGCGATCACATGTCCGACGACGCCGTGGCCGACCTCATCTTCGAAGCGGGCTTCTCCACCGCCGCCGCCACGACCGACCTCTCGGGTCGTGGCGTAGGCATGGACGTGGTCCGTCGCAATGTCATGGACCTGGGCGGTACGGTCAGTATCCGCAGCGTCGAGGGCAAAGGCACCACCTTCACCATCACCTTGCCGCTGACGCTGGCGATCATCGACGGCCTGACGGCCGCGGTGGGTGAAGAAACCTACATCGTGCCGCTGGTTTCCATCGTCGAATCCGTGCAGGTGAAGCCGGATGCGATTCGCAGCGTGGCGGGCGGCGGCGAGCTGTTCCGCTTCCGCGATCACTGGCTGCCCATCGTGCGGCTGTTCGACGCGTTCGGCTGCGCCGGTCAGCGCCGTGCCATCGACGACGGTATCGTCATCGTGGTGGAAGGCGAGGGCAGTCGCATCGGTCTGTTCGTCGACGAACTCATCGGCCAGCAGCAGGCGGTGGTGAAGTCGCTGGAAGCCAACTATCGCCGGGTCACCGGCATCTCCGGCGCGACGATTCTGGCCGACGGCTCCGTCGCGCTGATCGCCGACGTCGCCGGGCTGGTGCGTCTGCAGGCGCGTCGCAAGGCAGCCTGATCGCCGTGGGTTGAACGGGGTCGCGCGCAAGGCGCGCTCCTACAGCCGCCGGCCATCCCCGCCGCGCGGTGCCCCATGCGTTAACACCGTGCTGTACTCCCGTGCGGTGGCCCGTGCGGCACCCCGTCAGGTATCCCCGTGCGGTGTACCGCCGCGCGGTAGGAGCGCGCCCTGCGCGCGAAAAGCCGACAAAGCAATGAAGCGGCACCCCCGGTTCCCCATTCCGGCTCCCCATCCCCGACTGTCCCACCCCCATCACGCCCCCACACCCCACCGGATGCGGCACCGCAAAATTGCCCCTCAAGTCCCCACCGGAATAGCCGATACCCCAAGGGAAGGGGTCCCGAACCGCCGATCCGATCCGCCGTGGGAACGACATGAATCAAGCAGCCAATACCGCCATCGACGCGTCCGACGAGGCCGCGCAGTACCTGACCGTCAACCTCGGTAACGAGGAATACGCGGTGGATATCCTCGCCGTCCGCGAAATCCGCGGCTGGACACCGGTGACGCGCATCCCGCAGGCACCGTCCTATGTGCTGGGTGTGCTGAACCTGCGCGGCGCGATCGTGCCGGTGCTCGATCTTCGCCTGCGCTTCAATCTGGCGCGCGAGGAATACACCGCCACCACCGTGACCGTCATCGTCATGGTCAACGGCCGTCAGTTCGGCGTGGTGGTCGATGCCGTCTCCGACGTGGTGGAGGTCGCTCCCGGCGGCATCCGTCCGGTTCCCGACATGGGCACCACCGTCGATACCGAATACCTGAAGGGCCTCACGTCCGTCGGCGAGCGCATGGTGTTGCTGCTCGACGTCGACCGTCTCCTGCAGCCGCAGGACGCCCAGATGCTGGAAGCCGCGCTGGCTTCCACCGACGTCAAAGCCGTCGCCTGAGCGTAGAGGCGCCGTGGCGGCTTCGGTCGCCGTGGCGTGAGATGCCCGGTTTGCCACTGCCGCACTTTGCCGATTGGAATCGCAATGAATAAGTTCAAGTTCAAGATGCCCGCCCTGACCGTCCGTGGACGCCTTTACGGTGTGCTCGGTCTTTTGGGCGTCATGCTGATCGGCGGCGCCGCCGTCGGCCTCGGTGCCATGTACTTTCAGAACGAAGGCCTGCGCAAGGTCTACGAGGAAGAACTCGTTCCGTCCGAGATGCTCAGCCAGGTGAGCACGCGCGCCCTGATGGCCTTCGTGGTCATGGGTGAAGCCGCGGCGAAGGTGTCCGAGAAGGATCAGGTCAACCAGAAGCTTGCCGAGTTCCAGAAGCTCCAGGACGAGATGGCCAAGCTGAAGGACGATTACAAAAAGATGCCGATGTCGCCGGAGATCAAGAAGCTCTACGACCGCTGGCAGTCGTCCAACGACGAGTACAACTCGGCCAAGAACGACATGCTCGACGCCCTCAAGCAGGGTGACGAGGGCGCGCTCGACGTCATGGAGATGTCCGTCCGCCCGATCCTCATGGATCGTCAGGCGCAGCTCGCCAAGCTGGTCACCGCCAAGCGCGACGAAGCCGCGGCGATCTATGAAAAGCAGGCCGCCCAGTACAAGACGATCCGTGCCTTCTGCATCATTGCGCTGTCGCTCGGCCTGATCGTCAGCCTGCTGATCGGCGTGCTGGTGATCCGCTCGATCCTCCGCACGCTGTCGGTCACCGTGAACGTCGCCAACCAGATTGCCGAAGGCAAGCTGGGTCACGACGTGCAGGTCACCCGTCAGGACGAACTCGGCCAGCTGCAGGGCGCGTTCCGCGCGATGGACGAGCGCCTCAGCGCCATCGTCACCGAAGTGCGTCACGGTTCCTCGTCGGTCAGCACCGCCGCGCAGCAGATCTCGCGCGGTAACGACGACCTCTCGCAGCGCACGCAGGAACAGGCGTCCAGCCTGGAAGAAACCGCTTCGTCGATGGAAGAAATGACCTCGACCGTCAAGCAGAACGCCGAGAACGCCAGCCACGCCAACCAGCTGGCCCGCGGTGCACGTGAGCAGGCGGAGAAGGGCGGCGAAGTCGTTGCCCAGACCGTTGTCGCCATGCGCGAGATCAACAGTTCCAGCAAGAAGATTTCCGACATCGTCAGCCTCATCGACGAAATCGCTTTCCAGACCAACCTGCTGGCGCTCAACGCCGCGGTCGAAGCCGCGCGTGCGGGTGAGCAGGGTCGCGGCTTCGCCGTGGTCGCTACCGAGGTGCGTAACCTCGCCCAGCGTTCGGCGGGTGCGGCCAAGGAAATCAAGGGCCTCATCAACGACAGCGCGAGCAAGGTCAAGGCCGGTTCCGAGCTGGTCGACCAGTCCGGTAAGGCGCTCGCCGAGATCGTCGAGAGCGTGAAGAAGGTGACCGACATCGTCGCCGAGATCGCCGCCGCCAGCTCCGAGCAGTCGGCCGGTATCGACCAGGTCAACCACGCCGTGCTGCAGATGGACGAGATGACCCAGCAGAACGCCGCACTGGTGGAAGAATCCGCCGCCGCCGCCCGTGCCATGCACGAGCAGGCGACCGAGCTGAGCCGTCAGGTGTCGTTCTTCCAGGTCACCGGTACAGTGGCTTCCGCACCGGCCGCCAGGGCGCCGCGCAAGGACGCCACGCAGGAGGAGATGGAAACGGTGTTCGCCGCGGTGCGCAGTACGCCGGACGCCCCCGTGCGTCCGTCGCGTCCCGCCGAGTCGGCTGACTCCGGCGTTTGGAAGGAGTTCTGATCGATGAATGCGCTCGTCAACAACGGCGACAGCGTCGTACCGGCGAGCGCAGCGGGCCCGAGCCTGGGCGACGCGGACTTCGCCTTCCTTCGCGACTTCGTGCTTCAGCATTGCGGTATCTCGCTAGGCGAGCATAAGCGCCAGCTGGTCCAGGGGCGTCTGCTCCGCCGGCTGCGCACGCTGCGCCTCGACGGTTTCTCGGCGTACTGCGATCTGCTTCGTCGCGATCCGGACGGCGAACTGGGTGAACTGGCCAGCTGCATCAGCACCAACGTCACCTCGTTCTTCCGTGAGATGCACCATTACGACCTGCTCGTGGACGAGCTCCTGCCACGCTGGCTTGAAGAAAAGCGCAACGGTGGACGCCTGCGCATCTGGTCGGCCGGTTGCTCCACGGGCGAAGAACCGTACGCCATCGCCATGGTGCTGGCCGAGGCCATGGAGCGGATGGGCGTCAACATCGACGCGAAGATTCTCGCGACCGACCTGTCACCGCAGGCGCTGGAATTCGGGCGCAAGGGCGTCTACCCGGTCGACCGCCTGACGGGCGTGAGCGAAGCGCGTCGCAAGCGCTGGTTCCTGCGCGGCGAAGGCTCGTTCGACGGTTTCGCCCAGGTGCACCCGCGCCTGCGCGAGCTGGTCACCATCCAGCCGCTCAACCTGCTTCACGACTGGCCCATGCAGGGCAAGTTCGACGCCATTTTCTGCCGCAACGTCGTCATCTATTTCGATAAGCCGACCAAGCAGCGCCTGTTCTCCCGTTATGCCGGCATGCTGGAAAGCCGCGGCTACCTTTTCCTCGGTCACTCGGAATCCATGTACGGACTGTCCGAAGACTTCGACCTCATCGGTCGAACCGTTTATCGGAAACGCACATGACAGACGCGTTCGCGACCCTGCCACGCACGTTCGTCGGCTTCGATCCAAAGAGTGTGCTGCCGGGGTTCGAACACGTCCGCCGGTTCTGGGATCCCGCGCAGGAAGTGGTGACGGTCAAGATTCTGCCTGGCGAATACTACGTCAGCACGCAGGAAGAAATGATCTCCACCGTACTGGGGTCGTGCGTGTCGGCCTGCGTGCGCGACACGAAACAGCGCATCGGCGGCATGAACCATTTCATGCTACCCGAGCCCGCGGGCGAGCGTGACAGCTGGAGTTCCACCGTCGGTCGTGCCGCGCGTTACGGCAACGACGCGATGGAGCAGCTGATCAACTCGATCCTCAAAGCCGGCGGCCGTCGTGACGATCTCGAAGTGAAGATCTTCGGCGGCGGGCGTGTGCTGGCGACCATGACCGATATCGGTCAGCGCAATATCGCCTTCGTGCAGCGTTATATCGCCACCGAGAAGCTGCGCCTCTGCGCGGCCGACGTCGGCGACATCTACCCGCGTCAGGTGCAGTTCTTCCCGGTCAGCGGCAAGGTGCGTGTGCGCCAGCTGCGTGCCGCACACGACAACAATCTTGCCGATCGCGAGAAACGATACCTCAAGCGATTGGCTGACGATCCGATAAAGGGAGAGGTGGAGCTTTTCTGACGCGCCGCGCGGAAAGCTTTCCTCAAGACATTCAGTACCGGTCGGTCCACCGACAGGGACGTTACGCCACCCGAGTTGCCAGAGCCCATGCACAAAGTACGCGTTCTCATCGTCGACGATTCGGCCCTGGTGCGTAAGGTGCTGTCGACCATGCTCGAGTCCGATCCGGGCATCGAGGTGGTCGGTACCGCCGCGGACCCGCTGATCGCGCGTGAGAAGATCAAGCAGCTCAATCCCGACGTGCTCACGCTCGACGTCGAGATGCCGCGCATGGACGGCCTGACCTTCCTCGAAAACCTGATGCGCCTGCGTCCGATGCCGGTGGTGATGGTGTCGACGCTGACCGAGAAGGGCGCGGACGTCACGCTGCGCGCGCTCGAACTCGGTGCCATCGACTTCTTCACCAAGCCGTCGGCGGACCTCGCCAACACCTTCATGGAGCACGCGCCGGAGATCTGCGCCAAGGTTCGTCTTGCCGCCGGCGCGAAGCCGCGCGAGCGCTCCGAGGTGATGCAGCTGGATCATCCGCGCCACGAACCGCGTCACGACGCCGCTCGCCTCGAAGTGCCGCCGCGCCTTTCCGCCGACGCGGTGCTGCCGCGCGCGCAGACCGCCGGCAGCCGTGGCGGCACGCGCATCATCGCCATCGGTGCCTCCACCGGCGGTACCGAAGCCATTCGTGTGGTGCTCGCGGCCATGCCACCGACCGCACCACCCATCGTCATTACCCAGCACATCCCGGCCGCGTTCAGCGGTCCGTTCGCCGCGCGCATGGATACCTGCTCGGCGATGCGCGTGTGCGAGGCCCGCGACGGGCAGCCGATCCAGCCTGGCCACGCGTACATCGCGCCGGGCAGCCAGCACCTCCTCGTGATGTGGGACGGGGCCAGGCACGTGTGTCGTCTGCACGACGGCCCCCCGGTCAATCGCCACAAGCCGGCGGTCGACGTGCTGTTCCGCTCCATGGCCGCCAGCGTCGGCGCCGCCACCATCGGCGTGCTGCTGACCGGCATGGGCGATGACGGTGCACGCGGCCTCGGTGAACTCAAAGAAATCGGCGCACCCACGCTGGTCCAGGACGAAGCCAGTTCGGTCGTCTGGGGCATGCCGGGTGCCGCCTGGAAAGCCGGTGCCGCCAGCGAGATGCTGCCGCTGGACGCCATCGCCGCGCGCTTGCTCGCGCTCGCCCAAACCCCCGTTTCCGCCGCCGCGCGCGTCGGCACCTGAAGAACGAGACGTCATCATGGTCAATCCCAAGAACGAACGCAGCATCGGCTTCATCGCCAGTGCCATCGCCCTGGTCACCGTCCTGGTGTTCCACGCCGCCTGGGTCGCCCCGGTCGTCGTGGCGCTGCTGACGGCCACCTGGATCGCGATCAGCCTCGTGCCCGCACCGCTGCCCGATGTCGAGGTCGTGCTCAGCTCGACGGCATCCAACGACGAAGCGTCCGTGCGCGAAGCGATGGAAGACGTTCGCAGCGCCATCGTCGACGAGCTCGGTCACGCCAGCCGCGAACTCCATCAGGCACTCGACCTGGTCCGCGACGCGGTCGCCGAACTGGGCGGCGGCTTCAACGGCCTGTCGCACAAGACCGGCAAGCAGCAGAAGCTGCTCAGCCAGATCATCGAAAGCGGCGGCCAGGGCATCTCGGTGCAGGACTTCGCCGATCGCACCGCCGGACTGCTCGAGCATTTCGTCGGCCTGATCGTCCAGCTGTCGCGCGAGAGCCTGCGCATCGTCTACCGCATCGACGGCATGGCGAAGGAAATGGACGCCGTGTTCGCGCTGCTGAAGAACGTCAACACGATCGCCGAAGAGACCAACCTGCTGGCGCTGAACGCGGCCATCGAAGCGGCACGTGCCGGTGAGTCCGGCCGCGGCTTCGCGGTGGTGGCCGGCGAGATCCGCAACCTCGCCCAGCACAGCAACCAGTTCAACGAAAAGATCGGTACCCACGTGGAGCGTTCGCGCACCGCGATGGAACAGCTGCGCGAGCTGGTCGGCCACATGGCCTCGCAGGACATGAACGTGGCGCTGTCCGCCAAGGGCGACATCGACCAGATGATGTCGACCATCACCGAGTCCAACCAGCGCACCAGCGCCGCGGCGGACGAGGCGGCCATGATCAACCGCGGGCTCGGCACGGACGTCTCGACGACCATCCGCTCCCTGCAGTTCGAGGATATCCTCAGCCAGCTGCTGCACCAGACGCGCTCGCGTCTTGTCGAGCTGCAGGAAATCACCGCCGACTGCACACGTGACATCGAAGAACTCGCCTGCGCGCCGTCCGATCCGTCCGAGCTCGGCGCCCGCGCCCAGCGCGTCCGCTCGCGACTGGCCGAACAGCGTGAACGCGCCCGCCTGCGTGCCCGCGGCCCCGCCCTCCAGCAGTCGATGGCTGCCGGCGACATCGACCTGTTCTGAGGGAAGACACCATGGCCATCAACGTCCACAACGATACCGATCACGGCTGCCTGACCCTGCACCTGGGCGAGCGCTTCGACTTCTCCATCCATCGTGCCTTCCACGATGCCTGCCTGGGCGACGTGGCAGCGGCCCGCAGCTACGTGCTGGACCTCGAGCAGGTCACCAGCATGGACAGCTCCGCGCTGGGCATGCTGATGCTTCTGCGCGAGCACGCCGGCGGCGACCGCGCCGAGATCCGCATCGTCAACGCCGGTGCCGACCTGCGTAATACGCTGCGCATCGCTGGCTTCGATAAGCTTTTCACCGTGCACTAAAAGCGGCTCAAAGACCGGCTTCGGTTTCACGGAAACGCCCTGGCTTGCCGGGGCGTTTTTTTGTGGCCCGGTGAATTGCGACGGCGAAGCCGAGCCCGACGAAGAACACGTCGTTTCCCCCATCCGCCAGCCGATTTTCCGACGGAAAAAACAGCAGTTACCCGAATTTCGCGTTTCGCTCGATCCAGTGCGCCGTCGCTTTGACGCCCGTCAACATTTGGCCGAAATAGCGTTGAAGATGCCCGTTTATCCGCCATTTTTGCGTATTTCAGCGCAGGGCCTGCGAGTCTCATGAATTCACCGGCTGTGACGTGGGTCACATTCGATGTTCAGCTCCCACATGGCAGGGGGCGCTACCCAGAGCGCTGTGCGCTCGAGGAGTGAATCATGAGCGAGCACAAATTCAGCAAGGTTCTCACCCGCACTTTCTTCGTCAGCTGCCTGCTCGCAGGCGCGGTGTCGATGACGGCATGCAGCGGTCATGGTTCGACGCGTTCCGGCGGCGGGTCCGGTACCAGTGTCAATCCGAGCGGGCAAGGTGGAACCGGCGGTGGCGGCGATAACGGTGGCGGCACGGGAGGTACCGGCGGCACCGGCGACAACGGCGGCGGTACGGGTGGCGCAGGCACCGGGGGTACCGGCGGTGGTGGAGCGGGCGGCGGCGGAGCGGGCGGCACCGGCGGCACCGGCGGCGGCGGTGGCGGCGATGGTGGCGGTACCGGCGGTGGCACCGGCGGCGGAACCGGTGGCGGTGGCGGTGGCGATGGCGGCGGAACGGGTGGCGGCGGTACGGTTCCTCCTCCGGTCGTCCGCACCACCGCGGGCACCGCGGCGTCGGGGCTTGGCGGCATCATTGCCGCCATCGGCAACACGGTGTCGGACGTCGGTTCGACCATTCCCGGCGTGAGCGTCCTGGGTGGCACCACGGGCCTCACCGACGGCCTGGGTAACGCTGTCGATGGCCTTGGTGGAGCGGTTACCACTTTGGGCAACGGCGTGACCAGCGGTCTCGGTCAGATCGGCAATACCTCGGATCCGGTCGGTACCACCACGGATACGCTGGGCAACGTCGTGACCCAGGTGGGCGGCGCGGTGAACGATCTGGGTGGCGGTGTCAGCACGGTGGGCGCGGGCACGCCGATCACCCCGATCACGGCGGCGGTCGGCACGGCGGTCTCGATGGTCGGCACGGGCGTCGAGCAGCTCGGTTCGTCGCTGGGTGGCGCGCTCAATTCCAACTCGGCCAATGGGCTGACGCAAACGCTCAGCAATGTCGTCACGCCGGTTGCGATGGCTTTGGGTGACAGCGCGTCGCCGATCAACTCGGGCAACCTGGTCGCGGCGGTCGGTACGGGCGGCGGCAATCTTGTCAGTGGCACGAGCACGGGCGTCAGTGCCCTGGGCGCCAGTATCGCCGCGGTGCAGGCACCGGGCGCGGCCGGTGGCCTCACCACGACAGCGGGAACGGCGGTACAGAACGTGGGAGCGGCGCTGGCTCCGATCGGCAGCGGGCTTTCCAACGGCCTGGGCAAGGCGGGCACTGGCGCAGGCGACACGGTCGGCACGACGCTCGCGGGTGTGACCAGTGGCGTATCCGGCGTGGGCGCCACGGTCTCCGGTCTCGGCACCGGCGCGCTCGCTCCGCTGGCACCGGTTACCACGGGTCTGGGCAATACGGTCACCGCCGTCGGCAACGGCGCCACGGCAGCGGTCTCTGGCGGCGGTGCATTGTCTGGCGTGACCGGCGGCGTCAGCACGGTCGTCAACACCGTGGCCGCGGCCACTGGCGTGGGTGCCACCGCAGGTGGCGGCTCGACGGGTTCGGCAGGCCTCGGCAATGCGCTGGCCGGTGTGACCAATACCGTGGGCAGCTCGGTCGGCGGTCTGGTCGGTGGCCTCACCGGTGGCGCTTTGCAGAACAACAACGACAACCCGAAGCTCGGCCTCAAAGGCCTGCTGGGTGGTGGCAACCGCTGAAAACTGAAAGCGTGGGAAAGACGGGCGGCGCACACGCGCCGCCCGTTGTCGTAGCAACATGGAAAAAATCAGGGGAAAGTCCATGAATCGATGGTTCGGGTGCCTTCTTGGCATGACCGTCGTGTGTTCCGCGCAAGGGCAGGTCCGCGCCCCTGCCAATCCGTTGCAGACCCTTCCCCGAACGGAAGCGCCGAAGCAGGCGCCCGTGAAGGTCAACGTGGAAGCGCCCACGCAGGCTATGGAAGCTCTGCTCGCCAGCCACCTGACACCGACGCGTTTCGACGTGACCGGTGTCAGGTCCATTCCGTTCGCGAAAGTCGCGGCGGAATTCGCGCCCATGCGTGGCAAGGACACCTCGGTGCGCGAACTGATCGCCGCGGCCGACCGTGTCACGGCGATGTACAAGCAGGCCGGCTACGCGTTGTCGTTCGCCTTCGTGCCGAACCAGAGCTTCGCCGGCGGCGTCGTGCACATCGCCGTGGTCGAAGGCTACGTCTCCGAAGTCAGCGTGACCGGCGACACCGGCAACATGGATTCACGCGTCCGGGCCATCGCATCGCACGTCGTCGGCGAGCGTCCGCTGCGGCAGGAGACCTTCGAGCGCTATACCCAGTTGCTCGGGCAACTGCCCGGGCTCACGGTCGGTGCCAACGTCCCCCCGCCGACGACGACGGATGGCGCGACGAAGCTCGAGCTCGTCGCCAAACGCCAGCGCTACGACGTCAACTACGGTATGGACTTCAACCATCCTGGCGCGCAGGGTGTCTTCACCCTGCTGGAAAACGGAGCGACACCGCTCGGTGAGCAGCTCAGCCTGTCCACGCTGTTCCCGAACGGGGGAGGGCAGCGACTCTATTCGCTCGGTTATATGGAGCCGTTCGGCTCGGAAGGCTGGCAGGGCAAGATCGATGCGACCCGCTATTGGGGCTCCCCCGACACCGATAACCAGTTGCCGGCGTATCTCGATCACCGGCTGACGCAGGATCGTCTGGCGCTCTCCACCGTCTACCCCATCGTGCTGACCAATACCCGGCGGCTGAGCCTCACGATGGGCATTTATGCGTCCAGACAGGACGACCGTTATCGCAACACGGACAATGGTGCGATGGTGGCGCTGCAGTCCAGCATCCGGGTACTTAATGCGGAACTGGCATGGCTTCAGGCAGGCACGCAGCGTACCGGGCAGTTCAGCATTGCGGCGGCGCATGGCTTCGCCGGCATGGGTGCGTACTCGCGTGCGGTAAGCAACAACGGACCGCTGGCGATATCCACCCCCGACGTCAGCTTCACCCGCTACACCATGAACTTCGCCTGGTCGGAGCAGTGGAAACACAAGTTCGGTACCGTGGTTCGCGGGACCGGCCAGTACAGCGACAACGCCTTGCCCTCGACCGAGCAGATCAACTTCGGCGGCCCGAGTTACGCCTATGCCTACGACCCGGGCGATGCCGCGGGGGACAGCGGCTGGGCGGCGTCGGCCGAGGTCAATCGCGGCTTTGTCTCCGGTACGAAGTGGATCAAGTCCGTGGTGCCTTATCTGGTCTACCAGACCGCTCGCGTCTACCTCAATGGCTCACGTCCGCTGATCGACAAGCTGGATTCGGCGGCCGTTGGCGTGCGCGTGTCGGACAACAAGCACTACTCCCTGGATTTCGCTCTGGCCAGGCCGACGGGCGACCGTCCCCCGGAAAGCGACGACCGCGAGACCCGGTGGAACCTCACCTTCAGCTACAAGCTGATGTAGCGGCGGCGATGCGCCTTCACGTGGCGTGCCTCGTGCCGACCGGACGTTCACAGCGGCGGCGGCACGATCCACCGACGCCACCTGACCGGAAGCCGCCCTATGCCCCTCTCGTTGACCCCGCCGCCGATCCTTTTCGACGAATCGCTCGAGCACATCGAGGCGGATGAGCCGGAGACCGCGGAGCAGCTCGTCGAGACACTGACGAAGATCAACCAGACCACGCTGGAGCACGAGAACCACGCGTTCCGCTCGGTGCACGCGAAAAGCCATGGGTTGCTCACCGGTGAGCTGATCGTCCCGGACGATCTCCCCGTGGAACTGGCGCAGGGCATTTTTTCGAAGCCCGGACGGTATCCGCTGGTCATGCGCCTTTCCACGGTGCCGGGCGACATCCTCGACGACAGCGTTTCGACGCCCCGCGGCATGGCGATCAAGATCCTGGGTGTCGAAGGCGAACGTCTTCCCGGCAGTGTCGGCGACGCCACGCAGGACTTCGTCATGGTCAATGGCCCGGCGTTCTCCGCGCCAAACGCGAAGAAGTTCGCCGGCACGCTGAAGCTCGTGGCTGCCACGACCGATCGTGCCGAGGGCGCGAAAAAAGCCTTGTCAGCCGTGTTGCGCGGTACCGAGCGCGTGATCGAGGCCTTTGGCGGCAAGAGTTCCACGCTGCTTGCCCTGGGCGGTCAGCCGGAAACCCATCCGCTGGGCGACACCTACTACAGCCAGGCGCCGATTCGTTTCGGCGACTACGTGGTGAAGGTGTCGGTCGCGCCGCACTCACCGAACCTGACCGCGCTCACGGGTGCGGAGCTCAACGTCAACGGCAAGCCCAACGGCCTGCGTGACGCGATGGTCGAGCACTTCGCCCGCGAAGGCGGTGAGTGGGATCTGCGCGTCCAGTTCTGTACCGATGCCGAGAGCATGCCGATCGAGGACGCCTCGGTGGCCTGGTCGGAAGAAAAGAGCCCGTACATCGACGTGGCGCGCATCGTGCTTCAGCCACAGGAGGCATGGAGCGAAGTGCGCCAGCAGGCGATCGACGACGGTCTGTCTTTCAGTCCGTGGCATGGCGTGGCCGCACATCGCCCACTGGGTTCGGTGATGCGTGCCAGGCGTGTGGCGTACATGGTGATGTCGAAGTTTCGTGCGCACCACAATCACCGCACCATCGGTGAGCCGAACTCGCTGGACGACCTCGGGCTCTAGGACTTACCAGCCCATGTAATGGCCGCCGTTGATCGCGAGATTGGATCCGGTGATCCAGCCGGATTCTTCCGAGGTAAGGAACGCCACGGCGTGGGCGATCTCTTCGGGGCGGCCCAGCCGTCCCACGGGGATCTGCGCAACGATCTTGGCGCGGATGTCTTCCGGCACGGCCATGACCATGTCGGTGCCCACGTAACCCGGCGACACCGTGTTGACCGTGATACCGAAGCGCGCGTTTTCCTGTGCCAGCGAGATGGTGAAACCGTGCATGCCGGCCTTGGCCGCGGCGTAGTTGGCCTGGCCGTACTGGCCTTTCTGGCCATTGATCGAGCTGATCTGCACGATACGGCCCCACTGACGCGAGCGCATGCCTTCGATCACCGGGCGGGTGACGTTGAAGCAGGCATTGAGGTTGGTGTTCACCACCTCGGTCCACTGCTGGTAGTCCATCTTGTGGAAGGTGGTGTCGCGGGTAATGCCGGCATTGTTGATCAGGATCTCGACCGGACCGGCCAGCGCTTCGACCTCGCGGACCATGGCTTCGGCGGTGTGCGGCTCGGAGACGTCCCCGGGCACCATGACCACGTCGATGCCGTCGCGGATCATGTCCTCGCGCCAGGCGGCGGCACGGGCTTCGTCGCGGTAATTGGTCGCCACGCGATGACCCTGACGGGCAAGGTAGCGCACGAGCGCCGTACCGATGCCGCCGGTGCCTCCGGTGACCAGGGCCGTGCGTTGCGTGATCCCTTGCTTCATTTCTGACCTGTTTCGGTGGTGGCCCGTTTTGCGGGCAAACGACTTTTATAGCGTCGGGGCGGGGGTAAGACTACTGCGGCGAAGCGACGCAGGCGAAAATCCATCGAGCGCATCGCGCAGGATCCGCTCCGGACGGGTGGCCGCGGAGCGGATGTCCACGCCCAGCCACGCCAGGGCGCGGCGCAGGGGGGGCAGCGGATCCCCGGCATCGACCGGAAGGGAGGCTGCGGACTTCGACAGTTTGCGGCCTTCCGCGTCGAGCACCAGGGGCAAATGCAGATAATCCGGTGTGGGCAGGCCCAGCAGGCACTGGAGATGAATCTGCCGGGCCGTCGAGTCGAGCAGGTCGGCGCCACGAACGACCTGGGTGATGCCCTGGTCGCCGTCGTCCACGACGCAGGCCAGCTGATACGACCAGAGCCCCTCCACACGGCGGATCACGAAGTCGCCCGCCGTTTCCCGGAGGTTTTCGCGCTGGGGTCCCTGGAGGTCGTCGTGCCACGTGACGGTCCGGTCGGGCGTGCGCAGGCGCCACGCGGGCGGGCGTGACGGGTCCGGCGGCGCGATGCAACGTCCGTCCCGATGAATGCCTCCGTGGATGGCCAGGTCGGCACGGCTGCACCAGCAGGGGAAGACCCGATCGGCCGCCTGCAGGCGTGCGAAGGCGGACTCATACAGATCGTTCCGGCGCGACTGGTACGCCGGGGCTTCGTCGGCGATCAGGCCGAACCCCTCCAGCGTGGCGAGGATCGACATGGCCGATCCGGGAATCTCGCGTGGCGGATCGATGTCCTCTACGCGCACCAGCCAGTCACCGCCCGCGCGCCGCGCCATCAGCCAGCTACCTACGGCTGCGACCAGCGAGCCGAAATGCAGGGCGCCGGTGGGAGAGGGAGCGAAGCGTCCCCGGTAGCGTGGAGGGTTCGATGACACGAAAAGTTGAGCAGTTTCTCAAGGCGTGCGGGACGCGGATGACTCAGTGTAGGCGATGACGCCGCCGACGGACCCGCGTCAGGGCGCGGCCCGGCTGAACGCGGCGCATGCGGGCATTGAATCGTTCAGCGTCTGCCCCGAAAACTTCGCCAGGGCGGCGCCACACAGCCAGCCGTCATAAGAGAGAAACCCATGTTCAAACGCATCGCTCTTTTCGTTGCCACCAACCTCGCCGTCATCCTTCTGCTGATGTGCGTGACCCATGTGCTGGGTATCGACCAGTGGGCCGCGCAGCGCGGTATGGGTATCGGCGGCCTGATCGTCTTCGCCTCCGTCTTCGGCATGGGCGGCGCCTTCATTTCGCTGGCCATCTCCAAGTGGACCGCGAAGATGAGCACCGGTGCCAGGGTGATCACGCAGCCGGCCAATGAGACCGAGCGCTGGCTCGTCGAGACCGTCCGCCGTCACGCCGAAAAAGCCGGCATCGGCATGCCCGAGGTGGCGGTCTACGACGCCCCGGAGATGAACGCCTTCGCCACGGGCATGAGCCGCAACAACGCCCTGGTGGCGGTCAGCAGCGGGCTGCTCCAGCAGATGGACCGCGAGCAGGTCTCGGCCGTGCTCGGCCACGAGATCGGGCACGTCGCCAACGGTGACATGGTCACCCTCACCCTGATCCAGGGCGTCCTGAATACGCTGGTGATCGTGCTGGCCCGGATCGTCGGCCGCGTGGTCGACAGCTGGATGAGCGGCGGCCGCGAGCGCGACGGGGAGGGCGGCATCGGGTATTTCGTCGTGGTCATGGTGCTGCAGATCGTTTTCGGCCTGTTCGCCTCGATGATCGTCATGTGGTTCTCCCGCTGGCGCGAATTCCGCGCCGATGCCGCCGGCGCCAGCCTGGCGGGGCGCGCGTCGATGGTTTCGGCCTTGCAGCGCCTGTCCGGCAACCATGGCGATACCTCCCTGCCGCAGACGATCCAGGCCTTCGGCATCTCCGGCCATCTGGCCTCGGGCTTCAAGCGGCTGTTCATGAGCCACCCGCCGATCGAGGAGCGGATCGCGGCACTGCAGAGGGCGGCCTAACCTTTTTTCCTCACGGAGCCGCCCCCATAATCCGCTGCCAGTCCATCCCATGAAGGAACGGCATCGTGAGCCAGGAAACCCGTAAGTTCGAAGCCGAGGTCGCCCAGGTCCTGCATCTGGTCACCCACTCCCTTTACTCGCACAAGGAAATCTTCCTTCGCGAGCTGATCTCAAACGCCTCCGACGCCTGCGACAAGCTGCGTTTCGAGGCCCTGGCGCAGCCCGACCTGAGCGCCGACGACGCGGACCTGCGCATCCAGATCACCTGGGATCCGGATGCGCGCACCATCAGCATCCGCGACAACGGCATCGGTATGAGCAAGGACGAGGTGGTCGCCAACATCGGCACCATCGCCAGCTCCGGCACCCGTCGCTACCTCGAAGCCCTATCCGGCGAGCAGAAAGCCGACGCGCGCCTGATCGGCCAGTTCGGCGTCGGTTTCTACTCCGCCTTCGTCGTGGCCGACAAGGTCACCGTGATCACCCGCCGTGCCGGCGCCGCGGACGTCGAAGGCGTGCGCTGGGAGAGCGACGGCAAGGGCGAGTACGTGCTCGAGGACATGACGGTCTCCGAGCGCGGCACCACCGTCGTGCTGCACCTGAAGGCGGATGAGGACGAATTCCTCAAGGCCTGGCAGCTGCGCTCGCTGGTCACCAAGTATTCCGACCACGTGGCGTTCCCGATCAGGATGCCCGTCGAAAAGGACGGCAAGCCGGACCCGACCGAGTGGACCACGATCAACTCGGCGTCCGCGCTGTGGTCACGCCCGAAGAGCGAGATCACGGACGAGGAATACCAGAACTTCTACAAAGCCCTGGGCCACGACTTCAACGACGCGCTGGCCTGGACGCATAACCGCGTCGAGGGCAGCCAGAGCTTCACCACGCTGCTCTACGTGCCGGAACAGCCGCCGTTCGACCTGATGGGCGGTGGCGGCCGCGAAGAGCCGAAGGGCCTCAAGCTGTACATCAAGCGCGTCTTCATCATGGACGCCGCCAAAGAACTCCTGCCCACCTACCTGCGCTTCGTGCGCGGTGTGGTCGACGCCGACGATCTGCCGCTGAACGTCAGCCGCGAGATCCTGCAGCAGAACCGTCAGCTGGAGCGCATCAAAGCGGCCTGCACCAAGCGTGTGCTCGATCTGCTGGAGAAGATCTCGCGCGACGAACCGGAGAAGTTCGCCACGTTCCTCGCCGGTTTCGGCAATACGCTCAAGGAAGGCATCGTCGAAGACACCGCCAACCGCGACCGCATCGCCAAGCTGCTGCGCTTTGCCTCGACCAAGGGCGAGGGCTCGGCCAAGACGGTATCGTTCGACGAGTACATCAACCGCGCCGCGGTCGGTCAGGACACCATCTGGTACGTCACCGCCGATAGCTACGCCGCCGCCGCCGGCAGCCCGCAGCTGGAGGCGCTGAAGTCGAAGGACATCGAAGTCCTGCTGATGTTCGACCGCGTCGACGAGTGGATGCTCGGCTACCTCACCGAGTACGACGGCAAGCGCCTGCGCAACGTGGCCAAGGGCGAGTTCCCGCTGGACGAGGCCGACAAGGCGAAGCAGGAGGCCGCCAGCGAAGCCGCCGCGCCGCTGATCGATCGCGCCAAGGCGCTGCTCGGCGACCGCGTCGGCGACGTCCGTGTGTCCGCACGTCTTACCGATTCGCCGTCGTGCCTCGCGCTCGCCGACTTCGATCTCGCCCCGCATCTGGCTCGTCTGCTTCGCGAAGCAGGGCAGGACGTGCCGGAATCCAAGCCCGTGCTCGAACTCAACCCCGAGCATCCGCTGGTGAAGCGTCTCGCCGCGGAAGCCGATGACACCCGGGCGGCCGATCTCGCCGGGTTGCTGCTCGAGCAGGCCGAGATCACCGCCGGTGCGCAGCTGTCCGACCCCGCCGCCTTCGTGCAGCGGATGAACCGGGTGCTGCTGGGCTAGAGGCGCCGAAGAATGTAGGAGCGCGCCTGCGCGCGACACACCTGGCGACCACGTGCCGATGGTGAGCCGTGTCGCGCGCGAGGCGCTCCTACATCTGACGGGGCGGGCTGCTATCGTTCGCCCCATGTCAGCCTTGCTCATCCTCTTCGTCTGTCTGGCGCTCGGCATCCTCTGCCGGCGTTACGCCAACCTGCCCGAGGGGATGGTTCCCGGTATCAACTGGTGGGTGCTGAACGTCGCGCTGCCAGCGCTGGTTCTCGCGCTGGTACCGCATGTGACGGTCGATGCGCACCTGTGGTTTCCGGTGGTCGGGATGTACGTCACCTTCTTCGGTGCATGGGCGCTTTTCGCGCTGCTTGGCCGGGTCCTGGGCTGGTCGGCGCAGCGGATCGGCTGCCTCACGCTGGTGAGCGGCCTGGGCAACACCTCGTTCATGGGCTATCCGTTGATGGAAGCCCTGCACGGTAAGCCGGGTCTGTCGATCGCGGTCATCGCCGATCAGTTGGGCTGCTTCCCCTTGCTGGCAGCGGGCGGCATCGTGGTCGCGTCGATCTACTCCGGCAAGGGTGCGAGTGTTCCGACTATCGTCCGGCGGGTACTGACTTTTCCGGCCTTTCTGGCCTTGCTCGTGGGTATCGTCGTGAGCGTGTCTGGGGGCTGGCCGTCGGCGATCGAGAAGGTTCTTCTGCAAGTCGGTCAGACCCTGACGCCGCTGGCGCTCTTCTCCGTCGGCTTGCAGTTCAAGCTGCACCTGCGCAGGGAGGAGGCCGGGCCTCTCGCCGCCAGCCTCGGCTGGAAGCTGCTGCTGGCGCCGTTGATCGTCCTGAGTATCGGCCTCGCCGTTGGCGTAAGCGGCCTGATACTCACCGTGGGCGTGCTGCAGGCAGCCATGGCTCCGATGATTTCGGCGGCGATTCTCGCCGACCAGCACGGACTGGAGCCGCGTCTGGCGAACACCGTCCTGGGCGCAGGCATTCTGCTGTCACTCGTGACCATTCCGCTGGGCAACCTGTTTCTCCCCGCCGGCTGACCGCTTGGATTTCGGGCGGGCCGTCCGCACACTCTTCGCATGACCGATCAGACCAGTTCCGCAGGTGTGCGTGCCGATGTGTGGCTGTGGGCCGCGCGCTTCTTCAAGACCCGCAGCCTGGCCAAGCAGGCGATTGAAGGCGGGAAGGTTGAGCTCAATGAGGGCACCTGCAAGCCCGCCAAGCTAGTGGCCGTCGGCGACACGTTCAAGATCACCCGCGGGGAAGAACGCCTGACCTGCATCGTCGCCGCGTTGTCGGGCAAACGCGGACCCGCACCAGAGGCGCGCAAGCTCTATACGGAAACCGACGAAAGCGTTGCCGAACGCGAACGTCAGCGCGAGGATCGCCGCCTCACCGGCGGTGCGTTGCTGCGCCCGGACTCGCGCCCTGACAAGCATGCACGGCGCCTGATCCAGGACCTGAAGAAAACCCTGTAAATACCGTTCCCATCGGTCATGGCAGGTTGATAGGGCGGCGGAAAAACTTCGATGAGCCGTGACTGACCTCTGGGATCGGCGCCGCTTGTTCCCGTGACCCTTTCAGTGTCCAATCGGCGGATGCCGGCTGGCAGGATCATTTTCAGGGAACAAGGACAGCATGATGTTTTACGGTCTACGCGAGCGATCCCCTCGATCCATCGCTTCAACGTGCCTATCGGGCGTGGCGGCGCTAGTTTTTCTGTCACTCTGTCCTGCCGTTCGGGCCGCGGACACGTGTGAGTCCACGTTCAAGTCCTCCGGAAGTCTGTTTTCCGGGAAGGTTTTCGAGGCACATTCGATCGCTCCTGGCGTCACGGCGCAGGGCGCAGTCGCGCAGATGAAGGCCATCGCACCGGGCGAGGACTTTGAAGTCGGCCAGGACACGCTGACCGGATCGACTGCCACGCTTGCTCTCACCAACAAGGCGCAGGCCAATGCGCGAGGATTTCCTGTCGAGTTTTCAGCTGATGACAAGGGGCAACTCGTACTCAAGGCCAGTCTGCCCGCCGGGATGGGGGCCAGTGAAAAGGACATGCGCGCGTCAATGTGCGGCATTCTTGCGCGGGTAAAGTCCGGCGGATCACAGCCGTCCGTCGCGGCTGCAGGCATTTCCGGCGCACCTGCGCTACAAAGTGGATCGGGCGCGTTACCCGACCCCATTTCCCCAGAGGATTCCACACGCCTCTGCGAGGCGAACTTCACAGACGAAACCGATGTGGTCGGTGGAACCCGTTCCGTCTTCGGTACGTGGACATTGACCTCGTCCGGAGAAGACGCGCGGCAAGCTCTGGCTCGTCTCAAGGCGTTCCTCGCCAAGACCCCGGACGCGCGCATGGTTCGGGAGGAGTATCACGGCAAGAAGGGCGCCATGGACATTGCGCTCACTAGTGCCGCCTACGTTCGCTCGACGATCATGGATGTGCCCGATGTCAGGCCGTTTCCCGTGCGAGTGGAGTTCGATGGCGACATGGGGGCGGCATCTCTCGTGCTTCGTACGTTCTCGAAGCAGCAAGGGTCGCGCGACGTGCTTCGCACTGCGGCTTGCGCCATGGTGGCAGCCGCAGTGGCTGGCGCCGCCCCGTCATCACCCAGCCGCACTGGGAGTGCCTCGCGGTTCCGAAACCCGTTCAAGCAGGCCGAAGATCCTGCGATGGCGAAACGCACGGACGACCTGAAACGCCGAAACGATGGTATCGAAGCGCTTTTCGTGCGTGCGATCCATGCCGGCAAGGCGTTTGTCGCTGTGCCATCCCTGTTCGTATCCAAGAAATACCAGGCCATGGGAGTCGACAAGCTCAGGGAAGAACAACTGGTCAATTACTGGATCGACCTCACGGCTACGACTGAGTGGCGTCGTACGGATGATCCGGCCGATGTACTGCGTACGGGCTCCATGTCGAGCATGATCGAGCAGGGCTTGCATGGGTTTGCGTACAGGTACCCGGGCGGCAGCGGCAACTCGGAGTATGGCCTGTTTATCGTGGATCCCGGCACCTATGACTTGAAAGGCACCAGCGCAGAGTTTCGCCGTTCGCCCATGCCGGACATGTCGGGGAAGGCTGCTTCGGCGAGGTCGCCGTTGGGCACGGCATCGTTTGTGTCCACGCAGGATACCGAGTACTACAAGACCCAGGTGTGGCAGAGCGCCACGTATCAAAACGGCAGTTATACCGGCACCTATTGCGCCCTCATGGATGCCACGACGGGCGGATGCGCCGGCTTCGACGTCGGCACCCGAAGCTATTCGAAGCAGGCGACCGCAGGGGGATACCAGACCGTGCTGCGCGACAAGCAAGTCAGCGGGCTGCTGGTCACGACGCAGCTGTTGCATGCGTTTGCGTCGTTCCGGGTCGGCAAGGGCGATGTGGTTTATGTCGACGGTTTTGTCGTGGACGGCGCCAGTGTCGTCATCGATCACGACGCATGCAGGCAGTCCGATGGCGACATGGCGACCTGCGCCCTGAAGTCGTTCAACCTGTTGCGTATCCCCGCCACGGCTGAGCATGTTGCGGAATGGCAACGAAGCGGTTTGCTTGCTCCGTCGCTGGCTGACCTGCTCCGCGCGGCGAAGCCGGCCAGGCTGACGCTCGGTGCCGGCGTTAGCGCCCTGCCTCAGAAGCCAGGTACGTTCGAGTCCGGTTGGGCGACGCGCTACGCTTTGGAAGGCAGGTAGATAAAAACCGCCCCCCGAATTCCAACCCCGGGCTGCTGACTCGGGATGGGAGCGGGGGGCGTCACGGAGCCGAAGATGGAGAGTCGTAAGACTCCGTGAAATGGAACGACCCCACTATAAGAACAGACGTCGCTTAGTGGAATTCGATTGTTCAGATCGATCCCATAGGGTCCTTCAATGGTTCAGCGCAGCATTTTCCGCAGCCTGTAAAGCTGATCCAGCGCCTCCCTGGGTGTGAGGTCATCCGGATCGACCGCCCGCAGTGCCTCCTCGACCGGCGACGGCAACGGAGGCGCGAACAACCCCATCTGCGGCGCCGCGGCAGGCGGTGTCGCGACGGCCGCCGTGACCTCGTGGCCCTGCTCGAGCGCAGCCAGATAACGACGCGCGTCCGCGATCACGGCCTTGGGCAAACCTGCCAGCGCGGCCACCTGCAATCCGAAACTTCGATTGGCCGGGCCATCTTTCACCGTGTGCATGAAGACCAGCTGCTCGCCGTATTCGACCGCGTCGAGATGCACATTGGCGATCGTGCGGTAATCGCCGGCCAGTTCCGTGAGCTCGAAGTAGTGCGTGGCGAACAGCGTGTACGCACAACTCGTCGCCGCAAGATGCACCGCTGCCGCGCGTGCGAGCGACAAGCCATCGTACGTGCTGGTACCGCGACCCACTTCGTCCATCAGTACGAGGCTGCACTCGGTCGCGTTATGCAGGATGTTAGCGGTCTCGCTCATTTCGACCATGAAGGTCGACTGGCCTCGCGACAGGTCGTCACCCGCGCCGATACGCGTGAAGATGCGATCGATCGGTCCGATCGTCGCGCCCGACGCGGGCACGTAACTGCCGACGTGCGCGAGCAGGACGATCAGCGCGTTCTGGCGCATGTAGGTCGACTTACCGCCCATGTTCGGGCCGGTGATCACGAGCATGCGACGATCGCTGTCCAGTGCGAGGTCATTCGGCTCGAAAGGCTCGTCGCGCACCTTCTCCACGACGGGATGGCGGCCGCGGTCAATGCGGATGCCGGGCACGTCGGTGAGTTCGGGCGCGGCCCAGTCGAGCGTCTCCGCGCGATCGGCGAGGTCCGCCAGTACGTCCAGTTCAGCCATCGCCGAGGCGGCGATCTTCAGTTCCGGCAGGCGTTCGGTGAGCTTGTCGAGCAGCAGTTCGTACAGGGCTCGCTCGCGCATCAGCGACCGTTCCTTTGCCGACAGCACCTTGTCTTCGAACTGCTTCAGTTCTTCGGTGATGTAGCGCTCGGCGTTCTTTGTCGTCTGCCGCCGCGTGTAGTGCTGTGGCGCCTTCTCGGACTGCGCCTTGGAGATTTCGATGTAATAGCCGTGTACGCGGTTGTAGCCGACCTTCAGCGTGGCGATGCCGCTGGCCGCTTTCTCGCGCTCCTCCATGTCGACGAGGAACTGGTCGGCATTGGTGGACAGCTGGCGCAGTTCGTCGAGCTCGTCGTCATAGCCTTCGGCGAGCACGCCGCCGTCGCGCAGAAGCACCGGCGGTTGCGCGATCACTGCACGGGCGAGCAGGGCGGCGGTGTCCGCGTGGTCGCCGATACGCTCAACCAGACTGTGCAGCAAGGGGCTGTCCAGGCCGGCGATGTCTTCGCGCAACGCCGGTGCGGCAGCCAGGCCGTCGCGTAGGGTGGACAGATCGCGCGGACGCGCGGAGCGCAGTGCCACGCGCGCCAGGATGCGCTCGAGGTCGCCAATGCCGCGAAGGCGTTCGCGCAGCGTCGCATGACGGCGCGTATCGATCAGGCTCCCGATCGCCTGATGGCGTCCGCGCAGGACGGTGCGATCGCGCAGCGGACGATTGAGCCAGCGACGCAGCAGACGCGCACCCATCGGCGTCACCGTCTCGTCGAGCACGCCGAGCAGCGTGTTCTCGACGCGGCCGCTCTGGTGCGTGTCGATCTCCAGGTTACGGCGCGTGGCGGCGTCCATCGCGATCGTCTCGCCCGCGTTCTCCACGGCCATGCCGGTGAGATGGGGCAGGGCGGCCTTCTGGGTTTCTTCGACGTAGCCAAGCAGACAACCCGCGGCGGCAACGGCAAGCGGCATACCGTCGACACCGAAGCCACGCAGGTCGCGCGTTCTGAAGAAGCGGCAGAGCTCACGCGTGGCGGCATCCCCGTCGAAATGCCACGGCTGCCGCTTGCGCAGGCCCGGCAGCGAGGAGACCAGCTTCGGCCATGCGACGTCCTCACCGACCAGCGTTTCGGCCGGCTGCAGGCGTGCGAGTTCGGCGGCAAGACCTTCGGCGCTGCCTACTTCGGTCAGCAGAAAACGCCCGGTCGACAGGTCGACCCATGCCAGGCCATAGCCTGTCTGGCCAGCGGCGATGGACAGCAGCAGATTGTCGCGGCGCTCTTCCATCAACGCCGCATCGGTCACGGTACCCGGGGTGACGATGCGGACGACCTCGCGCTTCACGGGCCCCTTGGAGGTGGCCGGATCGCCGATCTGTTCGCACAGCGCCACGGACTCACCCAGCCTGACCAGGCGCGCCAGGTAATTCTCGACCGCGTGATAGGGCACGCCGGCCATCGGAATGGGGGCGCCCGCCGACTGGCCGCGCTGCGTCAGGGTGATATCGAGCAGCCGCGCCGCCTTGCGGGCGTCGTCGTAGAACAGCTCGTAGAAGTCGCCCATCCGGAAGAACAGCAGGATGTCCGGATACTCCGCCTTCGCCCCGAGGTACTGGCGCATGAAGGGCGTATGCCCGGCGGCCGAGCGGTCGTCGTCTGGTAAAGCCATGATTTTCCGAGGGGTTGCGATGGGGCAGGGCGCCTGTGATGGCGCGCTGGCCGTGCATGATACCGCCCGGCGCGATTCTCTACAGATCACGCGCTGAGTTAGGATTCCGGTCGCCCGACGTCGCGAGGCGTGGACTCAGCGCTGGGTCGTGGCGGAGCGCAAACAAGGAGAAGTGAATGAGCAGGATTCTGATCGGGTGCTTATTGCTGCTGTTCGTCGGCAGTGCGGTAGCGGAGCAGGTACGAAACCCCTATCTGCCCACCCAGGGCGGAGTCACGGAGGGCTATACCGCTTGTCTCCTTGCCGCCGGCAATGGCGACCATAACGTCTGCCTGGCGTCGGAATTTGACCATCATCAGGCCACGCTGGATATCGAGTATTCGGTACTTTTCAGCAAACTCGACCCGGCGGCCCAGAAAGCACTGGATGCCGAGCAGAAGCGGTGGGTAGCCGACCGGGCGAAGAGCTGCGGGGTCGCGGACACACCCGAGGGCGTTGCGAAGAACGCATGCGCGGTCAGCCGGACGCTGCAGCGCGCTCATGTCATTGACGGGCGGCTCAACGCTTTCGGACCCGGTGACGCGTCGGTGGTGGGAAAGTGGGGATACCGCAGCCGATGCGACATGGGTCATTTCGTCGAATTCGCGGCTACGCAGCAGGGAACCGACGTCAAAGGCACCTGGTCGGACGGCACGGATACCGGGGGTAACGACGGTGAGTTCAGCGGCGCGTGGCGCAGTGGTCGCTTGTATGTTCGCTTTTGCGCCAACGCGGCAGAGCGAGGCGGCTATCCCGTTTGCCCCGCATATGGCAATGAAGATGCTTACTTCGTGCCGGAGGCCGGCAAGCTTGTCTGGTATCGCTCGAGTGGACCAGCCTCCGACCACGTCTTCGAGAAGTATGTCTCGCTGAATCGCAAGCCGCAGAACGGTGAGATACCGTTCGACATGCACTGTTCGTCATCGAACTAGGCGACGACGAAGCATCTCTGGCGCGCCCGGAACGCCGGGGGCGCCAGAGGCCACGCATCGCTACATCAGATCGCGACAGCCGCCGACACGTCAGCCGTACGGCGACGCGCCAGCGCCAGATTCGACTTGGCGCGGTCGAGCACCACGTACAGGAACAGGCCCGGGTACTTCGCGACCGGATTGATCACGTGGTACTGCTTTTCCAGCGTGATCAGCATGTCTTCGATCGCTTCCTTGATGCCCAGCGACTGCATCGTCTTCATCTTCGCGCGGACCACTTCGGTGTTACCGGCGGCGGCGATGTCGAGGTCGAAGGTGCCGGTGTTGCCTGCGGTGCCGAGGCACATGCCGCTGTTGGAGTCGACCAGCGCGGCGCAGACGGCGCCATCGGTGGTCATCAGTTCGGCGAGCGATTCTTGCAGAGTAGCCATGGTGTTTCCCCTTGTTTGTGTTCGTAGGTTGTTCCGGTCAGGGCCGGAGCGATTCGCGGATCTGGGTGGCGCATTCGCGGATAGCCCACAGGCTGCTGCCCAGGAGCACGTCCGCGCGGGCGACGAGTGCGAGTACGTAGTCGCTTCGTTCGCCACGGATGGAAACGACCTGCATCTGCCGGTCGCTGAACTGGAGGCTGATGATTTCCAGCCCGCCCGCATCGATCTGCGCGCCGGCCGCTTCACCCAGCGCGCAAAGCGAGCTCATCACGGCCGCGACGCGGTTCTGCATGGTCTCGTCCAGCGCACCCGAGAAGGCCGATGGAAACCCGTCAGCCGTGGCCAGCATCGCCCCTTCGGCTCCATTGATCCGTTCGATCATCACCGACAGGAACTGCTCGAGCACGAAACGCTGGGTACGGGACAACGACGACATCGGCGCAGCAAATGAGGTGTTCATGGGGCGAGTTCCAGGGCAGCGCCGTCCGTGCGGCCTTCCAGCTGCACGAACAGTACGTCGAGAAGCAGGTGGACGTCTGCGCGCTGGCGCACGTCTACGGAAAAAACCGGGGTGGTGTAACCGCGGGAGGCGAGATGTTCGATGAAGTCGTCCGTCGGGACGGCACCGGGCACGTCACCGCGACCCACACCGAGCACGGCTCGCTGATCGCGCAGCAGGTGCCCGAAAGCCTCCAGGAACGGGTCGAGGGCGGCCAGTGCGTCGGGCGCCGCGGCGTCGGCCAGCAGGACCGCCCCCAGCGCGCCCTTGCCGACCATGGGCCACATGAAGGAGAAGCGGGTCTGTCCGGGCACGCCATAGAGGCGCAACAGACCGCCGCCTTCGATCACCACTTCGCCGTAGTCCAGAGCGACCGTGGTCGACGCCTTGGCATGCGCCTCCCGATCCGTATTGCGCACCTCGGTGACGACCGGTGGCTTGCTGCTGATCGCGGTAATCGCGGTCGTCTTGCCAGCCCCCATGGGACCGATGAAGACGAGCTTGTAATCCTTGCTCATCGGCTCGCTTCCTTCATACCCAGGGCGCGGCGGATCGCACCGACCGCCGCGTACAGGCGGCTCGGTGCGGGTGCGACGACCGGGGGCGGTGTGTCGTCGATGTCGGCGGTGACCTCCAGCCATCCGCACAGTCGGCAGCCGGCGAGGAAGACGAGGAGATCGTCGCGATCTTTCGAAAAGGTCGTGAGCAGGGCATGTAGCGAGGTCGGCTGACGGGTCAGGCGGGACGCCACATGCAGAAAGGTGTCGCGTCGCTCGAGCGAACCGAAGTCCGGCCAGCGCCGCAGCTTGAGGCGGCGGTCGCCGGGAATGCCCAGCGCGTCGGGTTGCCAGTTGCCGGTCAGCGCCAGCGCCCACAACACGTGCGCGAGCGATGAGCGTACGGCCGTCGACGGCGGAATGCCGCGTGGCACGCTGGACAGCATCACCTGACCCTCGCCAAGTACTTCGGCGAGGCGACCTACGGCCGACGGCGCCAGCCAGGCGCAGCGATTGGCCGGGTCGAGCAGCGCGGTCGGGCCCGATGCCGTAGACACGTGGACCATGCGGTCGCGCGTTTCCGCTCGTGCCACTTCGTCCAGCCAGCGATCGAGCGGGCTGGGAGGAAGGGCGGCGGTCATGTGGGGCGAATTCGCGGCGGCGGGCAGGTCGCGCACCGGCGTGCGAAGCAGCGACATCACATCGGACATCTGGCTGATGTTGGGCCAGCGATCCAGGAAGATGGCGGGAACCGACGAGGCGCGACGCGGACCCGCGATGACACAGCGCGGGCCGCCACGGACGGCGGGCGGGAGGTCGCCCAGGCTCACCGCGAAGAACACGTCGCATTTCTCACGTGGCGCGGTGTGCCATGTGATGCCCGCCAGACGGAGTCCCGCACGTAGCAACATGGCGTCGCCCAGTGGCATGGGGCCAAAGGCGATGGCAAGGGCGGCCTCGCTCATGCGGCCCCCGTACCGACCAGGGTGCGATCGCGACGCTCGCGGACGATACCCACGAGCCAGCGCACCTCGTTGTGATCGTCCGACACCGGCGAGACGTAAAGCTCGTTATCGAACGCTTCGCCATTCTTGCGGTAATTGCGGACCACGACCTGGGTGGCCTGCTTGAGTGCGATCGCACGACGCAGCGCCGAAATCGCCTGGGGATCCGAATCCGGACCCTGCAGGAAGCGGCAGTTGCGCCCGATGCACTCCGCGGCTGTGTAGCCGGTCAGCTGTTCGAAGCGACGGTTGACGAAAGCGATGGGCTGATCGACCGCCTGTGCGTCGACCATGATGACGCCCGCACCGATCGCCTCGAGCGTGCTCTGCAGATCGCTGAGACGTCCGCGGCTGACGCCGAAAAGACTGACATCCATGACGCTGATGACGCGGAACCGCTCGCCCCGCTGAGTGACGGTACGCGCCTGGAAAAGAAGAAATTTCTCAATCGCGCCATCGCGGCGAAGCTGGCCTTCGGTGCTCAGCTCCGCACTGTCGATGTCCAGCAAGGGGGCGGCCTGGGACAGCATGAGGGTGGCCGGCATGCGAAGGCGCAGCTCCGCGCCGAGCAGGTCCTTTTCATTGATGCCCAGCCGATCAGCGAAATCACCGGCCGTCTGTACGACCCGACCCGATGCGTCGGTGATGCAGAGGCCGAGCCGGGTGGCCCGTAATCCCTCACGAAGAAGCGCGTTCTCTGCTTCCAGATAGTCCATGACTCGCGTAACCCCTGTCCGGCGTGCGATTGGATCGATTTAGGCAATTTTGCCGAATTTTACTACTTAAGTGTGACTTAGTGCACATATACGGCCGTCGCTCCCGGGACTTGAGGACGCAAATGTGAAGACGCCCCCAGTGGGGGCGTCTGATTTCGTCTGCTATGCGCGGCCACTGGGCGCGACTGGTCAACCCAGTCGTGCCATTTATGTGCATTCTGAGGTACGAGCGGATGGCGTGCTGTGACCGGCATCCGCTTATTGAAAATCGTCCCTCGGGTCACCCTCCCGTCATGTCCGGGAGGGGGCGCTCTGCACAGCTTCGTGGCTCTGCGTGATCGACTGCGACGGCTGGGCTTGCTGGCGCGCCAGGTCGCTCGCAACGAATGCCTCGGCGCTGCTCTGCGCCAAGGGTGTATTGGCCGCTTTCACCACATCGACCTCCGCATGCTGCTTGAAGGGAGAGTTTTCGGCGCCCTGCATGGCATACACCTTGGTTGCGTCCTGGTTGAGAACGACCTGATCGATGCTCCTCATCCCGGCGACGGTCGCCGCCGACGTGAGCGAGCCCGCGATGTTGGTGGTGTGCGGGCCGGACTCGCGGCCATGCTGTGCATCGAGCCCCTGCACACGTTCGAGCGCCTGACGGAACATGCCGTTGGCGGGATGACTTGCGTCGGCGAGTGACGGTATGCCCGCCTGGCGTTGCGCGCTTTCGATCGCCTGGAAGGTCTTCGGGCCTGCTATACCGTCGGCCTCGAGGCCATGCGCACGCTGGAAAGACTGCAGCGCTTCCCTGGTCTGCGTGCCGAAGTGTCCGTCCGCGGCAAGCGGGCGCCCGTTCGAGCCGGTGATGCCCTGATCGCGCAGGTGGGCTTGCAGCGCTTCGACCGACGCGCCCGTGGCGCCTTCGCGCAGCGAAGCTGCCGTCGGCGAGTGTGTTGCGGAGGGTGTTGCCGGTGCCGGTGCCGGTGCCGCCGGTGCCGCCGGTGCTGCCGGCGTTGCGGCGGGCTGCGCCTTGTCATGCTGCAGGTTCTGTTCGAGCGCCTTCAGCGTGGCCGGTCCGACGATGCCGTCCGCCTTGAGATGATGGTCCGTCTGGAACCGCTCGATGGCGAGCTTGGTTTCCTTGCCGGCGTGGCCGTCCACGACCAGTGGCTTGCCGTTGGTGTCGGTGTAGCCATGGGCGTTGAGCAGGGTCTGGACGTGCTCGGCTTTCTCTTTGCTCATCCGGTGGCCGCCGCCACCGGCCAGCGGGATCGGATCCGGACCGCCGGGCTTGTAGCCCTTGTCTAGCGCGCCTTCCCATGCCTGCGCGGCGTTCTTACGCTCGGCAAGGCCGTTGTGGCCGCCATTGATGTCCTTGCAGGCGCCTGTGACATCGGTCTGATGACCGTGGGGCTGGACGCGATCCTTCCAGTAGTGGATGGCGATCTTTGCGGCGACATCGCGATCGGCGGCCAGCTCGGGGTGGTTGGCCAGATCAAGCCCCAGCTCCTTGCCGACGGCCTCGTAGTTCGCACGGCCGGTCAGCTGCACATAGCCGCGACCGTGGAATTTCCAGCCGTCGCCCGGCTCGGTGTTTCCAAGATTTTTCTTGCCCCAGCCACCGCCGTAGATTTCGTTGGCGATCGCCTCCTGACCACCCGCGGCGACCTTGTTGGCTTCAGCGAGCGTGTTCATCCCGTTGCGGCCGGGGAAGACTTCGAGCAGGCGACTGCCGGAGTAGCCCAGGCCTTCGTTCATGCTCGAGTAGCCTCCGCACTCCACCTGCATCTGGCCCATGAAATTGGCCAGTTCCCTGGGGTCGGTAATGCCCGCCTTCGTGGCGGCGTCCATCAGATAGTCGGCGTTTTCTTTCGCGGACATGGTGTAACTCCTGGTTGACTTAAAAGGGAAGGTCGTCCGCGGCTTATTGCCCCGGGACGCCGTTCTTCTCGATCGCCGGATCGCTCTTGAGCTTGAGCGTCGCGTCGATCAGTGCATCGTCATCCGTGTCGGTGACCTTGCCCGCCTGGCAAGCGCTCTGTTTCACCGGTTTGTCCTGGCCGTCCTTGAGCACCACCAACCCGCCGTCTTGCAGGTTGTTCGAGCCTGAAACCGAATAAACGACGTATTTGAACCCAGCGTTGGTGAACGAATAGGCATAACCGCCGGTATTACCAGCGAAGCCCAGGTGCGTACGCGTGAATTCGGCCGGAGCATTGGCAGCGGGATAGGTCAGCTCCGGCTTTGCCGCATCGCGTCCGTAGGCGTAGTAGAAATGGCCGCTGCCGTGCGTAACGTCGCCCGCCGCGCACATGGAGACCGTCTTGCCGCCTCCGGCAAGCGGGCACGAAAACACCGGTTTGTCGCCCCTGGCGCACATCGTCGGCGCTGGCGCGGCAGCGCCGATAGCGGGGGCGATGAGTGCGGCGGCGAGCAGAAACGCGTTTGCATAGGTCTTCATGGTGGAACTCGACTCCTGGATGACGTGGTGGCGGGACGTTCGCGCCAACCTCAGATGTTAAGTGGCTCGACCTTAGCTTTTTCCATCAGCCGCGAGGTGAAGTACTTGTCTTCGTAGTAACGGATGTACGTCACCCTCCTTGCCCTCGATGTGCCCCGCTTCCTTATGCAGGATGAGCATGTCGCGCTGCCTGGTGGCACCGCCGCTTTCATTCTCAAAAACGGCTACGGCATCGGCACCGTCGGCGTCGCCGCTGGATTTGAAGGCGACGAGCTTCGTACCCGCGGGAGCAAAGGCGGCAACCTCCGTTGGCGCAGAGGGCTGCGCGGCCGCCGCTATCAGGGTAGCGGGGAGGGCTATCGCTACGATGGTTACCAGGGCAATGCGCATGCTGCGGACATCCTGTTCGACGGGATGAATCGTGGTCATTTTATGGCGGGTATTTCGACAGTCGCGCATCTATGCCTGCGCATATCATTGTTCGCCTGGATTCTGTGCCAGCCGGTAACTCGGTGTCCGCGGCGCACATATTCTGCAGGGTCATGCCACACATAGGTGTAACTCCTGTTGAAACGCCATAATCGATGGTTCGTTATGGCGTGGGCACGCCCTGGACCTCGATCTCCGGATCGCTCTCCCACTGCAGGGTCTTTTCTATCAAAGAACGGTCCGGCGCAACGCTGACCTTGCCGGCTTCGCAGCGGGATTGCCTGATGGGCTTCGTCTCGCCGTCTTTCAACACGACCAGCCCCTGGTCTTCCAGATTGTTTGACCCAGAAATCGAGTAGATGACGTACTTGAATCCCCTATTGGTGAAAGCGTATGCAAAGCCGCCGGTATTACCGCCGAACATCAAGTGAGTTCGAGTGAACTTGGCCTCGTCGCCCGCACCGGGATACCGCAGCTCCGGTTTCGAAACGTCGCCTCCGTAGGCATAGTAAAACTGACCTCCACCATGGGGTTCGCCAGCAGTGGCACAAAGTGAAACGGTCTTCTTGCTTCCGGCCAGGGGACACGAGAAGACCGGCTGGTCGCCCCTTGCGCACATCGTCGGCGCGGGCGCGGCGCCGACAGCGGGAGCGGTGAGGGTGGCGGCGAGCAGAAGCGCGCTTGCACAGGTCTTCATGATCGAATTCGACTCCTGGATGACGTGGTGGCGGGACGTTCGCGCCGACCTCAGATGTTAAGTGGCTCGACCTTGGCTTTTTCCATCAGCCGCGAGGTGAAGTACTTGTCTTCGTAGTAACGGATCTTCTCGCAGAGGACCGGATGCGGAATGCCTTCGTAGAGGAATACTTCCTTGTCCGTGCCCATCGCCTTGAGTTCCTGCGGCAGCATGAGCGCGCGCTTCTCTTCGGTATGGCTGGTCGAGACGTCACCCTTCTTGCTCTTGGTGATGTTCTCGCGACGCACCGTGGTGTAGCCCAGCATGTCGGAGTAGTCGTTGGCGTCCTGCTGCTCGCGCGGGGCGAAGACGATCTGCAAGGCATGGTTGGTGATGACCGTGCGTGAGACGTCCTTGCCGTAGGTCGCGTCCAGCTGCGCCATGCTCTGGATGATCGGTAGCAGACGGATGTTATAGCCGGCCATGTACGAAACGGCCGAGGCGATGATTTCGACCTTGCCGATAGAAGTGAACTCGTCCATGAGCAACAGGCACTGATGCTTCAGCTCCTTGTTGTTCTGCGGCAGTTCCTTCGTGTTGAGGTTGATCAGCTGGCTGAAGAACAGGTTTACGATCAGTCGGCTTTCGGACAGCTTGTTGGGCTGGATGCCGATATAGATCGTCATCTTCTTCTTGCGGACATCGGTCAGCAGGAAGTCGTCTTCGCTGGTGGCCGCGTCCAGCACCGGGTTGATCCAGGCGTTCAGCGGCTCCTTGAAGGTACCGAGGATCGAGGCGAACGTTTCGGCCGCCTGCGAAAGCATGTTGGCGAAGGCCGACTGGGCATTCGAACTCAGGAACGGCTGCTTCGACAGGGTGGTGTACAGCTCCCGCAGGTCGGTACCGTCGCCCGACGACAGACGATAGATCATGCCGAGCGTGGGCTTGCTGCGCAGCATCAAGGGCAGGTTGTTCTTCTCGTCGAACTCCCACTTCTCGCAGAGGTAAAGCGAGAAGGCCATGAAGGCGTTACGTGCCTGGCTGACCCAGAACTTCTGGTCATCGGAGCCGTCCGGGTACAGCATCGTGGCGATGCTCATCAGATCGGACACGCGGAAGGCGGGGTCCTTTGAGACATAACTCAAAGGATTCCAGCGGTGCGTGCGACGGTCTTCCGCAAACGGGTTGAACAGGTAGATTTCCTGTCCCTGGGATTTACGCCAGCCGCTGGTCAGGTCGAAGTTTTCCTGCTTGATGTCCAGGACCACGATGGATTCCTGGTAGTCGAGCAGGTTGGGGATGACCACGCCCACGCCCTTGCCCGAACGGGTCGGGGCGGCGAGGATGACGAACTGCTGCCCCGGCAGGCGGACGAGGTCTCCCTTGAACTTGCCGACGAGAATGCCGTTGTCCGCGGGGGAGAGCATCTTTTGCTTGCGCAGGTCCGACGCATGGGCGAAGCGTGCGTCGCCGTGCATGGCTTGCTGCTTCTTCTTCATGAGGAAGTAAAGCGCCACGAACCACAGGATCAGCGGCAGGCCGAAGCCCAGGCCACCTGCGGTCTTGATCTTCCACGCATAGGGCGCGACCTGCGGCAGGCCCAGTGCCCGGACGTATTCGTAGTAGGTGGCGAACCTCAGCGGAATCTGCCCCAGGCCGAGAAACAGCAGGGTCAGGTACCCCGAGAGCACCTCACCTGCGAGGAGCGCGATGACGAACAGGCCGGCGGCCCAATATCCCCTGGTCTTACTCATGCTCTATTTACCTTCCTGGCACGGTTGGATTGCGGGCGGAAGTGTAACGTTGCGATTGGTTTTTGGCATGGGCTCATCTCAAAGCCCATGGCTCGGTTGGGAGGGATCGCGCGACGGCGGTTGTTGCTGCGCCACCTGCGCGCCCTGCCGCCCCTGCGCGGCTTGTGCCGCGGCGATCCAGGCGTCGCTGCTCTCGGCCACGCTGGTGCGGGCCGCCTGCTCCGTCGGCAGCTCGGCGACGCGCTTGAGCGGCGACTCCATCGCGCCCTGCACGCCATAGATGCGCGAGGCGTCGTCGCTGAGCACCGCCTTGTCGATCCGCTCAAGCCCGTCCTGCCGCGCCTTGACCACCATGCTGCCGGCGATGTTCTCGCTGATGCCGTCCGGCTGACGTCCCTGGGCACGGTCCAGTTCGTGAACGGCGCTGCGCGCCTGCCTGAACATCGGATGGTCGGGGTGATCCGGGTCGTTCAGGGGCACGCTCGGCTTGTCGTGCGCGAACCAGGAACCGGGGTGGGTGAGGGTGTTCCAGGCGCTGTGGGCTTTTTCCTCGACTGCGTGGATGCCCTGGGAGATTTCGTGGCCGACGTGTTGGACACCTTCCTTCAGGTCCTCGAAGCCATGTTCGACAGCCAATACGCCTGCGCCCACGGCGTCGACGACGCGGTGCTCAACGGCGTCCTTGAACTCGCCGATCGCCTTGGGAATTTCCCACGCGGCCGACAAGCCCATGCGGATGTCGCGGACATCGTTGCGATAGCGGTCGACCATGCCTTCGTGGGCCCGATACCGAGCCTGGCTTTCCGCATCCATGATGGAGTGACCGAGGCGCGGATTGATCGGCGTGAAGTTGTCGATGGCATGCGCATCGAAATCGATGGCCTTGACCGGGTTGCGAGGACTCAGCAGCGTGCTGTCGTCGCGGTATCCCGCCTTGCTTAGGGTGTCGATGTCCTTCTCGGTCGCGTAGACACGCACTTCCCCAAAGTGCGGACTCGCTGCGGCGACAACGTCGCCGGCGCGAACATGGTCGATGACCTGCGAGCCACCTGACGGAATGCCCTGATTCAGGCCGGCCGCGCCGTAAGCATTGAACGTTTCGCCGTGCAGGCCGAACCGCGACGCGTTGATCTCGGCCAGCGTGCCGCCCAGCGAATGGCCGGTGACGGTGACATTCAGAGGCGTGCCATAGGTCTCTGACTTTTCCTTCGCCGCCGCAAGTACGCGCTTCGTAAATGCTTCGGAGTCCGCGGTTTGAAGGTTGATGCCCGTAAGCACCATGGCGGCATCGACACCACCATCCTGGACCGGTTCGCGATCGAACTCGGTGCCTCGATAAGCAATCACGACCTCGCCGGTGTCCACGCGCTCGTACGCGGTGGCCTGGAAGCCGGTCCGCGGATTGTTCATGGTGTCGATGGCCTTGTACTCGACGCCGTCCAGGATGGTGCTCTTGTCGAGCACCGGGTCGTTATATGCGTCCTGTGCGAGTAAGGCGTAATCGGTCGACTTGAATGTCATGGCTTGCGCTCCTCAGCCTTCATCGTGACCGAGAACAAACGGCCGGCCCCGTGGAACTGGCTGCGGTCGGCAATACCGGTGTCGACTCGGACAGTCTGCGACTTCGTGTACGAACCTTCCGCGAAGTAGCGAGGGATGGCATTTCCGGTAAGGAGATCGTCATGGAACAACGATGCGCTGAACGTTACCGTCGCATGGGTGAGTTCGATACCTGCCGCCATCAGCGCCCAGTGACAGGTGCCCTTGCCAAAGTAATCTTCATCCTGGAGCAAATCGAGATATACCGTCGCGCGATAGATGTTGTCGTGATCGTGACGGAATTCGATGTCGGCGCGTTTTTCAGGGACGATGCGCGCGCCCATGACCGGCGTCGGCGGGACGCACAGCTCGTTTGTGACGCGATAGTCGGCGATGCCGTGGATTCGATCGAACGGACCCGGCGCGCCATCGATCGTCGCGGTGATCTCGTACCGCATTTTGGGGGCCGGATTCTGCTTGATGTCGGGCTGGGTCATGTTGGCACCGTAAGCGTTGAGATGGATGGCGAATAAAGAAAGAAAGGGTAGGGCGAGTCGTCGGTTCATGGTTGGCTCGTGCTCCTATCGGCCCATGGCGGAGCCGTAATGAATCGTCGGCGTTTCGGTCTGCGCGGTTTGCTGCATTGTCGGCGGGTTGTGGTGCGCTACCTGGGGCACCTGCGCGGCGACGGACTGAAGCACGGCGGTGCTTCGATCAATGGACGTGGATATGCCTGTTTCTGTCGGCACCTCCACCATCTTTTTGAAAGGGGAGTTCATATCGCCCTGGACGGCGAACGTACGGCTGAAGTCGTCGTTCATCACGACATGGTCAATCCGGCTAAGCCCGTGCAGGCGTGCTTCGGCTGTCAGCGCACCGGCCAGGTTTTCGCTCATGTGATCGGGCTTACGGCCGGTGCTGGCGTCAATCGCATGCACTCGCTTGAGTGCATCGGTATACATGGCATGGTCTGGGTGACTCGCGTCGGTAAGCCTTGGGGGATGGAGAAGGCGATCGAGCTCGGCTGAGCCCGTGTCTGAACCCCACACGCTCCGTGCAACTGACTCGGGGATCATGTCGAACGCGCGGGCGCCGTGTACGCTTGCGGCAGCGACGTGGCTTGCAGCTGCGTCAATCGCCCGGGAGGCTTCGATGGCCCCCTGTCCAGCCGCTCGTGCCGCTGGCGCGGAGCGGTCGGCGAGTTCGTGGAGATCCCGTTCGACGCGGTTGGCGTACAACGCCGCGGCGTGCACGGCAAGGGACGGGCCGACGATGGCCGGGTTTTCCAATGCGTGCGTGTACGTCTCGCGCGCACGAAGGACATCGGACCGGTAACGGTCGATCATCCCGCTGTTGGCCCGGTAACGCGCTTCACCCTCAGGGCCGATCAACGCCGTTTCTCCCTCCCTCGGAACGAAGTTGCTCATGGAATGCGACTTGAGCGCTATCGCGCTTACCGTGTCGCCCAAGGTGGTGTTCTCACGGCCGTAACCGGCACGCTGCAGCGTGCTGATGTCATCGGCTGTCGCGTAGACGCGCACTTCGCCAAAATGACGGTTCGCTGCGCTGACGGGGTCGCCGGCGCGAACATGGTTAATGACCTGGGTGCCTCCCTCAGGTGCGCCACCTATCAGGCCTGCGGCGCCGTATGCATTGAAGGTCTCGCCTGTGAGGCCGAACTTTGCTGCGTTGAGTTCGGCCAGGCCGCCGCCTAGCGAGTGGCCGGTGACGGTGACGTCCATCGGCTTCCCGGCTGTTTCCGCCTGCTTTTTTGCGTCGGCGAGAACTCCTCGTGTGAATATTTCCGACTCGAACTGCTGGAGGTCCAGGCGGGAGCTCGCCATGCCCAGGTCTATTAAGCCGTCGGATACATCGTCAGTCCCGCGATACGCAATAATGGTCCTTCCGCTCGAGACGTCGCGATAGGCCACAGCGTAGAATCCCGTCAATCCGTCCATTGCTACTCGATCGACGATGTAATCGTGATCGCCGCGCCGAAGTTCCTTCCCTTCGTTAGATACGGTATAGCTGTCGAGAGCCAGTGCCGCGTACTCCCGGGTGCGCGTACTCATCGGCGTGCCTCCCTGGCCGACACTTGCACGGAAAATGTTTCAGAAGGATGCGGGTACGCTGCACGGTTCTCGTTGCCCGTGTTCAGCAATGCAGTGTTTGCGTCGTTGTACGAGGCGAAAGAAAAGTAGTTCGTTATCCCGCGTTCTTCGAAGAACCGCGGAACAAATAATGGCGTGACAAACTGCATTCTTCCATGGGATGCCTTGGCACTTACGGCGACCAGCGACCAGCGGCACAGTCCCTTGGAGAAGTAGTTCTCGTCCTTGATTTGATCGATGTACAGATCGGTCTCGTATACCCCCTCGTTGACTCGGTGAAGGTCTAGCCACAGTTGCTTGCTGGGAAGAATCGTTGCGCCCGAGATGGGCTGCTCAGGAACGCAGTCGCGATTGGTTACCTCGTATTGCGCCGATGCCTTGATGGTATCGAACGCGCCCGGTGCTCCGTTAAAAGCAATGGTCACGACGTAATGCATCGCCGGATGCGGATTTAGTTCGATCTTTGGCTCTTCCATGTTTCCACCACATGCAGTCAGCAAGAGAAACAGGCCGGGGACGGCGACCTGCACGATTTTCCGGGCCACCCTTGCGGGGGTAGCCCAGGTAAACGCGCCAGGGACGAATCGCGCGAAACGGTTGATGCGAATGCTGTTCATAGGACGGGCGCGATCACGCGCCCGTATCTTCGGGTTTCAGCCCCATCGAGTATTCCTCGAGATCCTTGCCGTCGATCCATCCTGTCGCGCAATCGCCCGCGTAGTGGCCATCAGGTTTGAGCGTGCAAGCGGTGCCGCTCACCGGGCGTTTCCACTCCACATGCGTATCCGCGTCCTTGCAGGCGTCGTTGCCCTTGCAGTTCTTCACGGTGGCCGTGGGGACCACCTTTACCAATGCGCGGATGAGTTCGCCTTCTTTGCGCTGAGACGCGAGGAGGCATACGAGCTGGTTCTTGCCGACGTGCGCGACCGGTCTGGCTCCGGCGCTCCTGAAGTTGTCCTGCAGCATCGTTCCCTTATCGTTAGCGATGCCACCGAAGGCCAGGTTCGACGTGCAGTCATCGCCGACGTCGACAGCCTCGCCATCGATAGTGCAGGCGACGTTGCCGTACGAATCCTTGCCGCATGCCACCTTGGAACCGTTTGAAGACGACTGCAGCAGCGATTGGTAGTTCTGTGCATCGGCCTTGGCGGCGAAAGCCGGTGCGGCCGTCACTAGCAGTGGTGCGGCGATGCAGAGGAGGAGGGCGAGGCGATGCCTGGCGATAGTCATAGTTACATCCTTGCTGACGGCCGGAAGGCCTCAGGCGGTCTGGCTCGGCGCATGGGAGGGCGTCGCCTGCGTCGGAACGTTAGTTGCGAGCTGCGACTGCTGAGCCGAAGCTTGCAATGCCTGCTTGCCGCTTTCTTCAAGAGACGTGTTTGCCGCTTGCTGTGTCGACGCTTCGGCAACCTGCTTGAACGGCGAGTTCAGCTCGCCCTGGACGGCGTAGACCTTGCTGGCGTCTTCGTTGAGGACGGCATGGTCGACCCGGGTCATGCCCTGTGCGATGGCTTTGCCGGTAAGGACGCCAGCGATCTGGTCGCTCTGTACATCGGGCGTGCGCTGATGCTGCGCGTCGAGACGATGTACTGCGTCACGCGCCGTCTGGAAGACGGGGTGGGCGGGGTGCGCCGCGCTATCTAGTCGTGGCGTCGCCGTGTGCAGGGCTTGCATCGTGGCTTTGCCGACGATGCCATCGGCTTCGAGGCCGTGCGCACGCTGGAACTTCTCCACCGCTGCCTTGGTGTGTTCGCCGAAGTGACCATCGGGTTTGATCGCGTGGCCGTTCTCGTCCTTGTAACCGAGGCGGCTCAGCGATTCCTGCAGAGCCGTGACCTTGGTGCTCTCGTCACCCTTGCTCAGGGTGTCGGGATGATCAGTCGGAGTGTTTGCAGCCTTTGCGACCGCGTGGGAGGGCTCCGCCTTTGCGTGCGTTGCGACCGGGGCGGCTGTGTCGGCCGGGGCTTTGCCGTGAACCGGTTCGTGGGTACGGAATTCAGGCTTGGCGCGGAGGGCGCCGACGATCTCCATGTCCTTGCCCCAGAACTTGTCCGGCATGATCGTGACGGGAGCGGGGCCGGTCGAGGTCTGGGAGCCGATAAACTGGATGTGGCCCTCGGCGTCGTAGCCCTTGAATATGGCGACGTGCTGGTCAGAGCCATGCTTGCTCTTCAGCATGAGGACGTCGCCGGGCTGCAGGTCGCCCGGCGTCTTTCCCGCGTCGGTCTTCGAGATCACATCGAAATGCTTTTCCGCATACGCGGTCGTGTGATTACCGTTGTACAGCGTGTGCGTACTAAAAGGCTGATCACCCACGTCGTAACCCGCGTTCTTCATTCCTCGCCAGACGAAGGAGGAGCAGTCGACGCCACGGTATCCGTCGCCATCGAGATCCTGTTCCGTGCGGCTGGAGTCGATCAGATGGTTGCCGCGGCTGTTGCTGTGGCGCATATCCGGTCGTCCGTACTCGAACTTGAGCCCGGAGCGGAAAAAATGTTCTTCGGCGGCGTCGAGGATGTCTTTGCTCATTGCGGTCTTCCTTATGCGTCAATGCATGCCCATGGAGAACTGTTCGACTTTGTCTTCGTCTACCCATCCTGCGGCGCAACCACCCGAAAAATCGCCATCGTGGCCGATCCACTTGCATTCGTCGGCTGGCTTCGGCGCGATCCATTGCACGGCATGCGAGGCGCACAGATGGTTGCCCTTGCACGCCGCGACACGCTCGATGGGAAGCGCCTCAACGTAGAGGCGAGTAGTGGCTCCCTCCTTCTCCGCGGTCGCAGCAATGCACAGGAATTGCCCGTCAGCGAGTTGCGCCACCGGTTTTGCCTTGTCGGGAGCAATCGCGTCGCCGAGGGTCGCTCCCGGCTTACGAAGCACCTGACCGAAGAAGCTGTCGCCGCGATCGTCGCACCCGGTCACATCGACGTCATAGCCACCGGCTGTGCAGGCGGGATTGCCGTACTTATCCGTGTGACATTCCACAGTGGACGAGTTGTCCATTTTTGCCAAGCGTGCCTGGAGCGCGGCGGGCGTAAGCTCTGGAGCCGCAGGAGCGCCGGAAGCCATGGTCTGCGCCATCGGCACAAGCAGGGCCAGGAGGAAGGTCAATGCCGACCTCGGGACGGATGGTGCGGTGGCGTGGTCGGGGTTGCGATTTAGCATCATGGATTTCCGGGAAGTTCCGTCAATGGAGGAAGGGGGCGCTCTCAGCGACCGGGTGTTGGGGCGTCTGGCGTTTGCTTCGGACGTTGTTCGTCAGCCGTCGGGGAGCTCAGCTTTGCCACCTCGGCACTGCTCTGCTCAACGGGCGTATTGACGGCCTTCGCCGTATCCACCTCCACCATGCGTTTAAGCGGTGAATTGAGGTCGCCCTGCACGCCATACGCACGGCTGCCATCGTCACTGAGTACGACGTGGTCGATCTTCGTCAGGCCCTGTTTCTTTGCTTCGAGCACGACGGAACCGGCGAGCTGATCGCTCTGCGTATCCGGTGTGCGTCCGTAGTGAGCATCGAGGCGATGGACGGCGGCGCGCGTCGTTTCGAAGAGTGCATGGTCGGGGTGAGCGGGGTTGTCCAGGCGGGCAGGGCTGATCCGGGTCTGCGAGGCAGGTGGCGTCTCCTGGGGCTGGCCCACGTTCCCGTCCGCGAGACGCTGCATCACTTCGGGCGTCAGTCGTCGCTGCCAGTCCTCGAAGCGGTTCTCGCGGTCGTCCAGCCCAGCTGGTCGGCCATTGAGTGCCTGGGTAGCGGCGCGGACATCCTCTCGGGCGTCCTGCGGCACCTGCTTCTCCCAGTACCACGCGGCGATCTTCGAGGCGTGCTGCGGGTCGGCCGCGAGGTCCGGCTGCCTGACCAGATCGAGGTTCAGCGCTTCGCCAGCGGCGCGGTAGTTGTCCTTGCCGATGAGGGGGACGTAGCCGCGGCCGTGATACTTCCATCCGTCGCCCGGCTCGTCGTTGCCGAGACGTCCGCCGTACATCAGTTCGGCCAATTGCTCTGGCTTGCCCATCAGGGCCTGTTTGCGCGCGGCGTCCAGGGCGTCGTTGCCCTCGCGCCATGCTTCGGGCACCGAGATCTGGGAGATGTTTCGCGTATAGCGAAAACTCTCCTCGAGCCGGTTCAGCCCGTTGGATTCGTGAGTGACCTGGGCCATGAAGTTGGCCAGTTCCCTCGGGTGGGTGATCCCTGCGGCCGTCGCATCCGTCAGCACCTGGGTTTCGCGGTCAAGCGGCATCTACAACTCCTGGTTAGCTCCTATGCCGTCGTGCTCCTTGGGGCCTGGCAACTCCGCCGTCCGTGGCGGAAGCCATCAGCGATGGATCAGGAACTACGGGCCGTGATGCGCCGCCGGTGCGGGCGGTGCAGCCGGGGCAGCTTGCTGTGCATGCCCCTGGCTCTGCTGCGCGACCTGCTGGGTCTGGCCCTGCACCGCGTTGCGGGCGAGATGCTCGTCCGCAACCTCGGTGCTCTGGGCGAGTGGTGTATTGAGGCCGCGCATCACATCCACCTCGGCGACCATCTTGAACGGCGAGTTCAGATCGCCCTGAACGCCGTACAGCTTGCTGGCGTTGTCGTTGAGCATGACGTGGTCGATGCGGCACATGTTGGCGGCCGCAGCGGAGGCCACGAGCGAGCCTGCGAGCTGGCCACTCTGCAGCGACGGTTCGCGACCATGCTCGCGGTCGATCTTGTTCACACCGGTTTCCGCCTGCTTGAACATGCCATGGGCCTCGTGCTTCGGATCGGCCATGGTTGTGGCCGGGGCCTTCTGCTGCGCTTCCTTGATCGCTTCCAGCGTCCTGGGGCCGGCGACGCCGTCGTCCTTCAGGTGATGGTCGCGTTGGAAGGCTTTCAGGGCAAGATCGGTGTTGCCGCCGAACTTGCCGTCCGTACCGAGCGGCGTACCGTTGGGGTTGGTATAGCCTAGGTTTTTCAGCGACGTCTGAAGCTCGGTGACGGGGGTACCGACGCTATGCATCCGCAGGTAGTCGTCCTTCGGCTGCGCATGGCTCTTGCCCTGCGCATGGTCGGGTTCGGCCTGACCCGTCGCCAGCGCGATGCCCTTGCGCATGGTGGGGCCGTTGGCGATTTCGATCAGGTTGGCGGCGTACTTAGGATCGGTGGCGTAGCCGGCCGCCTGTAGCGCTTTTGCTTCACCCTCGAGGTTGCCCTTTACGCCGGGATCGAACAGGCCATGCTTCGCGTAAGTCGGGTTTTCCTGGACGAACTTGATGCGGTCCTTGATCGACTCTTCGTACGAGCCATACACCCGGAACTTCGACGTCTCCATGACGTCCTTGCCGTTCTTGTGCTCCCAGGCGGTCACCGACTTCGACTCGCCGTGCCAGCTGGAGTCGGCCTTGATGTTGTACAGATTGTGGGTGCCGTGCAGGGTCTTCTGGCCCCAGCCCGTTTCCGCGGCGGCCTGGGCAAGAAGAAGTCGCTCGGAAACACCGGTTTCCTGCGCGATTTTATGAATCGAGGGATAGATTTCGGCGATGAACTGCTGCTGCGGTGTCGACATCACGTGGCTCCTTGTGTCCGGCGATCAGTGGGATTCGTGCGCGGGCACGGACATCGTGAACGGGATGCGCTTGTTCGCATCGTTCATGAGGAAGTATTGGCCTGAAATCTTCAGCTGGCCGGATACCTCGTGAAAGCCCTCGGTGCCGTTGTCGACCCACGCCGAGTACGCGTCCTCCACACCCGGGAGTTCTTCATCCCGCGTGGTCTTGATCGTGCCGTCGGTGGCCGAGAGCTCGACAACGCTGAGCAGGGTCTGGTTCAGCGAGGTCTGCTGGTGCATGTCCGTCTGGACCAGCACGAACAACGAGTCACCGATGGCGACGCAGTGTGTCGCGCGGTTCTGGTAGCGCCGGGGCGGCAACGGAATCGACTTGATCCACTTGACCTGACGGGAGGTCGGGTTGTCTACATAGACGGTGGCACGCTCGTTCATGCCTTCCTTCGTGACGGCGCCTGCCACGCATTCGCCGCCGTTGAACGGGGTCGATCCGTAAGCACTGAAGGACTTGGGCACCTTCGCAACCGAGGCTGCCGTGGCCGCGGCTGGGGCTGCATCGTAAGCGTGCGCGAGCATCGGGACCCAAACCAGTTGGGCGACCAGAGCAGCCGCGAGGGCCATGGTGCGTACGCGCTTTCCTGAACGATCGATTGTCATGTGTAGCTCCTGTTTGACGAACGGGTAAGTGGTTGGCACGAGGAACCGCGCCTATCCGTAGGGCGGATAACGGTGCCGGCAAATGCGGGCTGAAACGGCTTGAGGTGAACTTGGCGCAGCAAAGGCGCCCGCGAGCATCGGCATGCTCAAGCGGAGAAGAAGCGCGCGCACGGGCGCAGTGCCGGTGTGCACCGGCCTGGAACGGTCAATCGTCACGTGTAACTCCTGTTTGATGATCGCCTGGCTTTGCCTCCTGCTGGCCGATCCCGCCGTCCTGATGGGATGTCGCGGGGCGCCTCAGCGAAGTACCCTGTGCCTTTTTAGCACAGGTACGCTGCTGTCTTCAGCGTCTTGCCGTATTTCCCCATGGCGCCAGTCCATGCCGATCGATGCCTCAGGGGCCCGCGATTCAGGCCTAGCGCTTAGCGAGTATAGATTTTTTTGGAGGCTAAAACCGTGCGGCCCCCGCAATTTCGGGTTGGCGGCGAGCTTAGCGCGGGCGCTGCGAGGCAAATAGCGTGATTGTCAGTAGCAGGGCTTTCATAAGCTTCGGTCGACACCGCCTCACCCTGTCGGTATTCCTTGAGTGGGGGCAGTTTCCGCAAGCGCATTATAAGGGCTGAAATTGCCCTCGAGGGTTGCAGAACCATGCTGCTGATGTCGTCGGTGTTACCGATGCTAGCGCAGGCTTTAGGTCAGTTCACTCGTTCTGAAACACAAAAGCCCCACGCGGGTGCGGTGCGGGCGACTTTCTTCGGTTTGCGCGCTCGTCGGCAGCGCCTTGAGCGCTTGCTTTGACGCTTTTAGCAATCGCGCCGCATGAAGTCGGACGCAGAACGTGATTGGTCAAACGCTGGGAAACAAGTTAACGCCATTATCAGCGAAGGCGCTTATCGAACGCGTACAGGATGTGCACATAGCGTAGACGTCACTTCGCAATCCTTGCCGTTACCGCAATGACGAGGAGCCCGCGTGGATGCCTCATTCGTATCTGTCGTGGTGGCCGGATAGGCCAGTCCGTCGCTTGGTAGTCGATGGCGATCGCACCCCAACGGTCCTCCCACACGGGAGCAGGACCTGCGTTGGTACGCGGAAGATTCGGATTGCCTGATTGCTCGTACGGAGAGCCGGGTGCCGTTGGAGGGATGCATCCGGGATTGCCGGCACCGCACTGTGCCGACCCAAACGGGGTGTAAGCCACCATCAGAAACCATAGTAGGGTCTTGGACTTCACACTTTAAGCTCAGTCGGAGTTCTGAGTGCCCATCTCCGAGGTGTTCGCGGTGGGGATCCCGCCCCCAAGCTCTAATGGGCTAACGTGGATGGTGCGAGTCGACCCGCCTGGGTTGCGTGCTACATCCTGGCCACCCATTCGGGGGCGGGCCGTCAGTGCTGCCGAAGCCAGCGAACGTCGCGAGGTATCTCGCGGCGGCGATGGCCTTCATCAATTGCATCTCTGTAGTGACTATCTTGGACCGTACGACGAGCGCGAACATGGTTCCTATCCTGATAATCGACGACAGTGATCCGAACACATCGTACGACGTTAGCGTAGGTTCTAGGGGTACTGCACTTGCTATAGAGCACGTGGAAAGTATTTTCTGATCTGCAACCACGCAATGCGCGGCGCCCCGGCCGCGCGAGAAAATCCACTGGTCCAGACGGTTACGCTATTAGTATACTCGCCGGGGTACCGTGCATTTACTGTAAATAACCTGGCAGGTCCCCCGGCAGGCAGAAAGTGCTCGCTGTTCCGCAACTCCGGTGGATTCACCAGTGTCCCAGTTCAGGCCGCCCCCGTTTATCTTTTGGGTGAACGCCGCGCATTGGTTGTGAAAAGCAAATATCACTTCGCACTTTACGCCGCCTCCGCGGGCGCACGTTTCAACGGCCAATCGCTCAGCTTCACTGCGGGATTGCCTGTTTTCTACAGTTCCCGCTTCACCGGTGACGTCATCCATAGCGAACGCCCCCCATGTCTCCTCCCATACCGGTTGGGGGCCGACGGACTGGATACCTGACGCACCGCTGTCAGAACCTTGTGAATACGGCGAATTCGGCGCCGTTGGCGGAATGCAGCCTGGGTTACCAGCGCCCGGGATTCCTGGCGCGCATTGCGACCAGGCTGACGAGGCATAGGCGCAAGCAAATAGCAAGAAGGGCAGAGCCTGTTTCATCACGCGATTTCCCAAATTACGTGGAGCTGCCGGTTTTCACCGTATCTGAATTGGTGGGTCGATTATTCCCACATGACCCAACGTGAGTCACCGGCCGCGCTTGATCCCGCTGCGCGGGCTGCGTGTTACCGCTCAAACCCGGCGCACGCGTACTCATTGCATCCGGCCGACGCTGAGCATTGGCACTTGATCTTGCCACCGAGCTAGGATTGCTCACGGTATCAAACGACGAGTACGCTGCAAATGGCCCCAGCTTACCCTGGAAGAGTGCGGCAGCCATCGGCGGCGCCATGACGATGAAAGTGGAAAGCAAGAGACCGACGCCGACCTGCTGTAGTGCTTCGACGATACTTATCCGACCTGGATCTCGCGCTTTTAGCGTACGGGGTGGGGGCGCTGCACTTGCTATAGATCACGTGGCAGTCGTTCCTGATTTGCGGAGAACCCGGTACTGTTGGAGGGATGCATCCTGGATTGCCAGCGCCAGGAATGCCGGCGTCGCACTGTGCCCATGGTGCCAGAGGTGAAAGCAGTACGAGTAACAGCGCGGCTTGGCAACCGTTCGGAATCATTCGATGTCCCATCGGATGTGTTCGTCCGTTGGCCGTCGGTTTGACCACGATCCGTCGTGTGGAGCGTGCAAGAAGTGCTTGTTCATGCTTGATCCGAGTCCCCGAGTCCCCGAGTGCTTCCGAATTCTGCGTAACAAGCGTTCGCCACCCGAAAAACCAATATCTTGACGTTCATATCCACGTCGATACGCATGGGCACGAACTGTCGGCTGCGACGACTTACCAGGCAAAGCTGTGACGCGAACGCAGTCGGTTAGTTCACTCGTTCCGGCATGCTGCAGTCACTATAAACAACGCGGCAAGATGAATCGCCGCATTCGGTCAGTGCGTTCGATTTTGCCATGCTGACGGTTGGCGCAGTTGATGTGCCCATGATTCCGCCGGATGGCTTCTGCGCGATCGCCGCGCACTGGTTGTAATACGACACTGCGATGTCGCACGACGTCCCGCCACTTGAACTGCACTTCTGGAGCGCGTCGTGTTCGGCGGAAGACTTACTCACTGCCCCGGTAACGATACCTACGTGTCCCCGTGGGTCGACCGAGACCGCCCCCCATCTGTCTTCCCATCTGGCAGTCGGAGCAGGTTGGGCCGGAAGCTGATCGCTCCCCTGATAATAAGGCGATCCCTGTTGGGTAGGAGGTACGCAGCCCGGGTTGCCAGCGCCTGGGATTCCAGGAGCACACTGCGCCCACACCGCGCAAGTCATCAGTGTCGCGCTAACGAATGCCAGGAGCTGTTTCATCATTGTGGAGTCTTTCCGGTTCCGGTGAGTGACGTAAATTTACTGCCGTCCTGGACGAATCGGGAGCTACTCGCTCCGGAACATGCGGCGGAATCGAGCGAATCATAGCTAGACTGCCCATCGTGCCTATTTTCCACAATGGTATTTGCAGGCTGAGGTGGCGGCGTAGTCACCGCAGCCTGCTTACCGTGAGCAATGGCCGCCTGATCCTGCCCACCAAGCTGGGATCCGACGCCATTGAGCGACGAGTACGAAGCAAACTGACCCAGCATGCCCTGGAAGAATGCGGCGGCCATCGGCGGTGCTATGGCAATCAGCATCGGTGTCAAGGCCGATGCCACCCAGTTGCAGGGGTACGCTGTCGATCCTGTCGTTGTTGCCGATGCCTGCAAAAGCTCCCGGTCAGTTCACTAGTTCCGACATGCTGCAGCCAGTATAGACAACTCGGCAAGATGAATCGCGGCATTGGGTCAGCGCAGTGGATCTAGCAATGTCAATGGTCGGTGCCGATGCAGTACCCATGGTTCCACCCGACGGTTTTTGAGCGATGGCGGCGAACTGGTCGTGATACGACACAGCGATATCACACGCAGTTCCGCCGTTGTCACTGCACCGCTGAAGGGTTCTTGCTCTGCTGACCACTTACTCACGGCCCCTGTGACTATGCCTGCACGCCCCGATGGAGCGACCGCGACAGCCCCCATCGACGCTCCCAATGGCCAACTGGAGCAGCTGGGGAAGTTTGCGCCGGGAGTTGATCGCTCTCCTGGAAGTATGGGGAAGCCGGTTGCGTTGGAGGTATACAACCGGGATTGCCGGCGCCTGGAATGCCGGGTGCGCACTGTGCCCAGACTGCATCGCTCAAAAATAGCGTGATTGTCAGTAGCAGGACTTTCGTAAGTTTCAGTCGACTCCACCTCACCCTGTTGGAGCTCATTGAGTAGGTGTAGTTTCCGCAAGCGCGTTATAGGAGCTGAAATTGCCCTCAAGGGTTGCAGAACCATGTTGCTGATGTCGTCGGTGGTGCCGATGCTGGCGAAGGCTCTCATTCTGAAACACTGAAGCCACGCGCGGGCGCGCTGCGGAAGACCTGCTTCGGTTTGCATGCTCGTCAGTAGTGCCTTAAGCCCTTGCGTTGAGGCCTGTAGCAAACGCGCCAAATGGACTTGGACAAGGAGTGGCCACAGGCCTAACGTCGAGAGCAGGCCAACACGGTTGTTCGCGCAGCCTCTTACTGAACGCGTGCGGCATATGTACACAGCGTAGCTTTGACTTTGCAAGCCTCGCCGTTACCGCATTTGCGAAAAGCTCGCGCAGTTGCTTCATTCGTATCTTCAGCAGTAGCTGGATATACCAATCCACCGCCCGTTTTCTGAACGATCGCGGCGCACTGGTTTACGAACGATACCGTGACCTCACACCGCGTGCCACCGGAATGCTCGCATCTTTGCATCGCCAGTTGGATAGCTTCGTCTTCTGACCTTCCCTTATCCGCGCCGCCCGCTGCCCCATTTTGATAGTCAATGGCGATCGCACCCCAACGGTCCTCCCACACTGCACCGGGACCTGCGTTGGGAGACGCAAGGTTCGGATCGCCTGGTTGCGTGTACGGAGAGCCAGGTGCTGTTGGAGGGATGCACCCCGGATTGCCGGCGCCAGGAATTCCGGCGCCGCATTGTGCCCATGCTGCCAGAGGTGAAAGCAGTACGAATAACAGCGCGGCTCGGCAACCGTTCCGCATCATTTCATGTCCCATCTGATGTTTTCTCCGCTTGATCGTCCGGATCTACTGAACGCGGACAGGAAGTGCGCACTGGCTATAAAGAATTCTGCATGTTCGCTCATCCCCGCATTTCGCCATGACTCGCGATTCCGCGCGAGATTTTGTAGCTGCAGTCGCGCTGCTAAAGATGCCCTTGGCCGACTGTGTGATGGCGGCACATTGGTTGTAATACGTGAGTACGACCTCACAATGCGTTCCTCCTTGACCCTCACAGTCTAAAAGTGCGGCTCGGCTCGCGCGTTCTTCAGTAGGGCTGTCTGAAACGGACCCGCTCGCGCTTGCTTTGTAATCCATCGCAACGGCGCCCCACCGATCCTCCCATACCGGTGGAGCAGCCGCCGGGGGTAACTCGCCCGAAGCTGGCGTCTGCCCATAGGGTGAGCCGGGAGCGGTGGGCGGGATACAGCCCGGATTTCCGGCACCGGGTATTCCGGGAGCGCATTGCGACCACGCCATAGGAGCGTAAGCAAGGAATGCATAGGTAATCAGGACGAATTTCATCATGCTTGATCGCGATCCGTTGTGCGATATTTAGTGGTATTTTCAGCGGATATAGCACTGCCTGCCGCATGTACGCCGCCCATCTGCGCTTGCTGCCTCTGCGTCAAACGCGAATTCGAGTTGTCCTGACCTCGCGGAGGTGGGCGGCGTACCCCGAATTCCCCACACCCATCCTGCCCTGAGCCATCGCCTGCTGATCCTGATCAGAAAGCTGCGAGTCCATGTTACCGAACGACGAATACGACGCAAACTGCCCCAGCGTGCCCTGGAAAAATGCTGCGGCCATCGGTGGCGCCATGACAATCAGCGTCGACAACAGAAGGCCTGCGCCTCCTGCTGCAAGGCCACGCTGTTGATACCGTCTGTGCTGCCGATATTGTCGAACGTCGCGAGGTACTTTAGCGCGCTTACGAGCACGACGGTCAGGAGGTGCGAGTGAGCTCGCGGTGTCTATGCCGCATACCAACTATCTCCCAATAGTACCTTGGCCTGCTCAAAGAGCAGGCGGATTGATGGGATAGGACCTAAACCAACGACGAAGGCCAAGGTGGCCTTATTTAGTAGCAGCGCGTCGGCTGTGGCGACGTTTTCCATTTGGGCGAGGTCGTCGTATGGACTGGAACGGGCTGGTACGGTCTGCCGTTTGGTTTACTGCTCGATACGGCGCGCGAGGTACCTTGGCGGCATTCCATCACGAAAAGCGGATTGGTATGACCGTGCGTTAAGCGCCCATATCAGTTCACTCGAACGGCATATGTACACACGTTGTACAGGACGCGGCAGTGGCTCTTTCCGCATCGGTTTAGTACCCGAGCGGTCGCCTCAGTAGCGTCGGCGGCGGTGGCGCTGCTAATCACACTGCTGCCCGGTTCCTGAGCGACCGCTGCGCATTGGTTAACGAAGCTGACGACTATTGTGCAGTGGTCGCTGCTGCCACCTGATTCGACGCATCGCTGCGTCGCAACCTTTAGCGCTTCGCTCTTTGAGGTGCCGTCGATGTCGCCACCAGCAGCTCCATTCATACGATCTATCGCGATAGCTCCCCATCGATCCTCCCAGATAGCTGGCGGCGCGGGTGGCGCAACAGCTCCGGTCTCGCCCGGTTGACCGTACGGTGATCCGGGAGCACTCGGAGGTACACATCCTGGATTGCCGGCCCCCGGAATTCCCGGGGCACACTGTCCAAAACTTAGCGGGGAGTAAGCGATCATAAGAATCGCAAATAACCTAAGAGATGTCATGAACGGAATGATCCATCACAATTTGGCGAACGATATTTAATAGAGTCGGCTTGCGCAACCTGTGAGCTGTTTCCCAGATTATTTCCGATATTCAGATTCTGCGCTGCATTCGCACGATATCCACTGGAGTCACCCCCTCCGTCGCCCGAAGTGCGCACAGACGGCATATACCCGGACCCCCGACATGCATCCTACCCTGAGCTATCGCCTGCTGATCCTGCCCCCCCCGGAGCTGGGATCCGACGTTACCGAACGACGAATACGACGCAAACTGCCCCAGCGTGCCCTGGAAGAACGCGGCGGCCATCGGTGGCGGCATGACAAGCAGTGTCGACAACAAGAGACCGACGCCGCCCTGCTGCAGTAATTCGACGATAGTGATCCGACCTGGATCTCAGGCTTTTAGCGTACGGGGTGGGGGACACTGCACTTGCTATAGATCACGTGGCAAGTCGTTCCTGATTTGCAACCATCCAATGCGCGGCGCTCCGCCCGTTCCTGGGTCGCACCAGTGTTACCGTTTATTGCACCGCCACCAGCCTCCTGGACCATGGCGGCGCACTGACTATTAAAAGTCGCCAACACTTTACAGTTGCTTCCACCGTTCCTCCGGCACATATCCAGTGCGATACGTTCTGCTTCGCTCTTCGTATCCCGGTCCTCTACCGTTCCACCTCTGTTTTCTGCGTCCATAGCTATCGCGCCCCAACCGCCAACCCAGTGCACGGCAGGCGGGGCGTTAACGACCGGCGCGTCTCCAGCTTGATGGTAAGGAGAACCCGTTGCTGTTGGAGGCATGCACCCTGGATTGCCGGCGCCGGGAATTCCGGCTCCGCATTGTGCCCTTGCTGCCAGAGGTGATAGCAGTACGACTAACAGCGCGGCTCGGCAACCGTTGGAAATCATTCCATGTCCCATCTGATGTTTTCTTCCGTTGACCGTTGAGATCCACTGAACGCGGACGGGCAGTGCGCACGGACTGTAAGGAAATCTGCATGTCCGCTCGTCCCCACATATTGTCACGACTCGCGATTCCGCACGAGATCTTGTAGCTGCTGTCGCGCTGCTGAAGATACCCTTGGCTAACTGCGTGATAGCGGCACACTGGCTGTAATACGTGAGTACGACCTCGCAATGAGTTCCGCCTTGCTCCTCACATTGTAAAAGCGCCCTCCGGCACGAGATATGCGGGAAGCATACTGCGACCATGCCAAGGCCCGTAAGCAAGATAAACGAGGGTGATTATGAAGTTTTTCTTGCCAGCTCGCGATTCGTCGTGCGGTACGTAGTTGACTCTGATGCGGCCAACTTCTTGCAACCTTTTGACGGACGAGGCGCGGCGGACACTGCGAGGCGTTAGTCGACTCTCTCAGCGAGGCTGCAGGCACTGTAGACGATTTGGCACGAAGCCGTATCTCCACACTCTTCCTTGGCAGCAGCCTTGGCGACTTCAAGGCTCGGACCGCTAGCACTTCCCATCACTCCTCCCGTGGATCGCTGAGCGACGGCGGCACATTGATTGCGATACGCGACGGAAATGGCGCAGGCCTGCCCTCGGTTCTCGCGGCATTGGTCCAAGGCCTCACGCTTTGCCTCGGCCTGCGTCTTCATGCCTGTCGATACCCCGGCGCTTCCAGTGCTGGCATCCAGGGCCACGGCGCCCCAGCGTTCTGACCATCGCGCTGTGGGAGGTGGAGAGCTAGACGAGGACGAACTGGCATCTCCCTGTTGGCCGTAAGGGGAGCCAGGTTGCGTCGGAGGAATGCATCCCGGGTTCCCGGCGCTCGGAATGCCGGGAGCGCACTGCGCCCAGACAGCATTGCTGGCAAATAGAGTGATTGTCAGTAGCAGGATTTTCGTAAGTGTCACTCGACCTCGCCTCGCCCGGTTGGAGCTCTCTGAGTAGGTGTAGTGTCCGCAAGCGCGTTGTTAAGAGATGACATTGCCCTAAAGGCTTGCAGGACCATGCTGCTGATGCCGTCGGTGTTGCCGATGCTGGCGAAGGCTCTCGTTCTGAAACACTGAAGCCACGCGCGGGCGCGCTGCCGGAGACTTGCTTCGGTTTGCGTGCTCGTCAGTAGAATCCTTGGCCCGGGCTTTCTGCTTGGGGATGAGTGATGCTGCGCCATGCCAGCAATCGCTACTGCACGCGAACAGGCAGGCTGCACGAAGAGTAGTACGAATGGCAGTCATCTTGACCAGAACGCAAGCACTCTTTCATCGCGCGCTTCGTTGCCTCGGTTTCGCTCGGTGCGGATTCGATCTTTGTGCCGCCGCTGCCAGCAACCACTGCAATGCATTGATTTCTAACGGTTCCCATACTTTTGCATGTTTCATCTCCGTCAAGGCGGCAGTCCGCGATAGCAGCATCTATCGCCTCGCGCTCTGTTTTCTTTCCGCTTGAGCCACCAGCGATTTGCCCTGAGTCGGTAACTGCCAACGCACCCCATCGATCCTCCCAGCGCTCGCTTGGGCCGGATCGTGGCGACTGCTGGGTACTTCCGGGGATGGGCACGCATGTCTGCCATCCTTGCCCCGACTGGGGATATTGGCCTGGAGGACAGCCACCCTCGGCATGTGAGTAGCCAGACGCACATATGAGCAAGAAAATGGCGGCCATAGCCTTCGTCATCGATCTTTCCATGTGTTATGGGATTGCATTTATGCCCTCGACGTCTTCACGTCATCGTTTTAGCGACGGCCCCAACGGTTGTGTTGCACGCCCCCCATGCATCGTGGCCTGCATTTGCTGATTAGGGTTTCCTGCTCCGACGCTGTTAATTGGGTTGGAGGCGTAGACCGGTGCGCCCGGCGGCTGCCCCTGAGGCCCCGGTCGACTACCCGCACCCTGGAACACCGGCTGATTCCCCATCAACGTGCTCAGTCCACGCTAGACCCAGAACGTGATGCTTACCGGTAGGGCCCATTCCCTGATTATGCGGTTCTCGAGCGATCGGTCTCCTCGTTCAGGACAATCCTTGGATCTTAGGATATGTCATGATCGCTGGACGGGTAAGCTGCAGGCCGAGTAATACACACGACAGTTCGTGTCGCCGTTATTGCAACTATGCTTGGCCTTATTCTCAGCCTCTTCCTTTGTGCCGCCGGATCCGGTGGTGAGTAGCGAGTCTCCGACTACCATCGCAACGCAGCCATTACCGTATGAGATTGCGACAGTGCAGTTGGTGCCGCCTTTCGATTTGCAATCGTCCAAGGCGAGTAGTTCCGCCGCTTTCATTGTGTCCGCGTTAATCGATGTTCCGAGAACGCCCTTCCCTGAATCGGTGGCAATCGCTTGCCCCTGCGCTCCGGGCCGGCCATTGCCGCCGGGGCCTCCGAACACCGAATAGCGTGCGAATCTACCCAGCGTCCCCTGGAAGAATCGCCGTCATAGGCGATTCGGAGACGCCCACGATGCTGAGGAACAAACCGTTGTCACCTTGTTACATCGCTACGCTACTCAAGCCCTTGGGCTGATCTCCCGTCAGCGAATTCCATTCTTGAGTGACCCGGAACGCGATGCTTATGCGAATCGTCAATTCAAGAAGCATGGCGGCGACCGCACACAAGGCTGCCATAGAAAATATCGCGCATATGCAGTGACTCAGTCAGCTCTGGAGTGCAGCAGATCACGAGTAGGGCGTATGGGCGGCGGGTATCTATTGAATCCGAACTGGCGGACTGCACTCAGCGTAGTGAACGGTGCACTGGGAGTTGGTGCGGCTACATTGCTCGTAGGCAGCGAGCTTCGCCTCGCTCTCAGTGGCTGCACTCTTGAAGTTCAGGGTCTTTTCGCCAACGACCATCACAATGCAACCGTTCTTTGCTGATACTTGCAGTTCGCAAGCAGTGCCTCCTTTTTCTCGACAGTCATTTATAGCTTGTTTCTCAGCATCACCTGCATTCGCAAGCCCCTTGGACGTCCCTAGAATGCCCTTGGGTATATCAGCTGCAGTTGCCTGCCAGCGATCGGCCCAGCGTGCTACAGGCACTTGCTGCGTTTGCTGTTGCTGCCCAGGAATGGGGACGCAAGTCTGGAAACCCTGCCCATTCTGAGGATACTGGCCTGGCGGGCAACCGCCTTCCGCACGAACGGGAGCGGCTACGAAGAACAGTAGCGCAAGTGACAGCACAGAAAGGGAGGAGCGAATCACAGCGAGACCCTCATGTTTTCGAAAATTGCTTCGTTGCATCTGCTTGTGCGACAGGAGTGGTACCGGAAAGGCGTGGCTCGAAGCCTCCGGCTTGTTGATCCCCCGTTTTTTGCGCGTGGCCCGCGTAACTTGGTGCCTTGATCATGCCCGGCGGCTGCCGCTGCGGCCCCGGTCGACCACCCGCACCCTGGAACGCCGAGTAGGTCAGCGCACAACCCAGCGTCCCTTGGATGAATATCGCCGTCATGGGTGGAACTGAGACAACGAGAATAGTAATTCTTTGCCGGTTTCGTGTCGTAGTTACCCCGAACGAAGTTGGCCCCGTTGATGTGCATATGAAGGCTTGCTGCGGGCGAGATTCTGGACCACCAACCACTATGCCGTTTTATCTTCCTCGGCGATGAGGTTGCTGGCTCCCTTCTTTGTCAGCTATTAAGCGAACCTCATTCGCCATCGCAATGCTGCGAGTACCTCAATTAGTGCAGTTTATTGCAATCTTACTGGTGGGCTACACGATGAGTAATATACCCTGCAATTCACATCGTCCTTATTGCACAGTGCAATGCCTTTATCTTCCGCTTGCGCCTTCGTTGGTGCGTCATTCGTATTCATCACGTTATCGCCGACGACCATCGCGACGCAACCATTCGCGTTCGTGATCCGAACTGAGCAATCAGTTCCACCCTTCGATTGGCAATCGCTTATAGCGGTACGCTCGGCAGCCTCTTCGCTTTTCTGATTCGTCGCGGTTCCGAGAATTCCCTTTGGCGTATCACTGGCGATTGCTTGCCACCGAGACTCCCACCTTACGGGCGGTTGTGAAGCGGTACGGTTGTCGCTACCTGGGATTGGGACACACGTTTGCCAGCCTTGACCAGACTGTGGATATTGGCCAGGGGGGCAACCGCCCTCGGCGGCTGCCGGCTTACAGCCTAAACCGCTCAAGATTAGGAGAGCGATCGAGAAAAGATACTTCATAAGGCTTAAGTCCGAGCAATTTGATTATTCGTCTCATTACGCAGCGTGATCGTAGGAGACGGAGTGGTTTGGGCGCCCGTGAGTCCCCTGTTCCCTGATTTCCTGATTCCGAATGAGTAGTCCTGCTTGCAGGTGCAGGTACAGCCCCGGAAGGAGTATCCCAACCGCCGGATCCTGGTGGCTGCCCCTGAGGCCCTAGTCGGCGACCCGTGCCCCGGAACAACGGGTAAACCAGCGCCGCTAACTCGTCCCTACTTCTGGGGGGCTGTTTTCGTAATGTCCAGCTGCGGTGCAGCCTGCTGGCTCTGCGTTCTCACGAATGCGCCGCCGGAATCACTGGCGGTACTGGGCTTCTCCGCGCTTTGAGGCTGATATCCCAGCCCTGATCCGGCTGGCTGGCCCTGCGGCCCCGGCCTACCACCCGCACCCTGGAACACCGAATACGTCAATGCACTACCCAACGTACCCTGGAAGAACATCGCAGCCATCGGCGGCACCGAAATAATCAACGTACTCAACAATAGCCCAATACCGCCCTGTTGCATGGCGATGCTGCTCACACCTTCGGACTGATTGCCCACGAGAGCATGCGTCACCCAGAAGGCGGCGCTGATGCGGATCGTCAGTTCCAGCACGATGCTCGAAACGACGCTGAGCAGGACCATCGAAAAGGTCGTGCCCAGGCCGTACATCAGCCATCGTTGGAAGAGCGATTTGGTCTGGTCGAATATGAGGGAACGGAAAAGTGGTAGCTAAAGGATAATGGGGTTGCGTGGGTGAAACTGCTCTCACTGTCAGTGATTCGGATGTGCTGCTGGTCGATACGAACACTGCCCGAGATTAGTCAGCTCCTCCCTGACCTCCGTCACTCATCGCTAAGGGGCGTTTATCCGAATAGCCGCCCACCCTTCATCCATGCGCGCAGTGGTGGACTGATACATATGTGAAGCATTGAATCCGCCTGCGAACATGGATGAGCTGTTGCGAACATGCGAAGCAAAGGTGCTCTGCTGTTAAAGCGGTGGGACACATTCCTTGTGGGTTTCTTGGCATTGGCTAGCCTAGTTAGTTCTCACGGGCAGGCTGCACTCAGCATAGTAGACCTTGCAGTTCTTATCTTCGGAACGGCACATGCGTATCCCTTTCTGCGCGGCTTCGTCTTTCGAAGCGCCGCTGTTCGTGTTCATTACTTTGTCGCCAACGACCATGGCGATACAACCGTTGCCATGCGAGATTTGAAGGGTGCAGTCAATACCGCCTTTCTTGGTGCAGTCCGCCATTGCTGCCGCTTCAGCAGATCGCTGCGTAGGAAGATCCTTTGATATGCCGAGAATTGCCCGTGGCGCGTCTGTAGCGATAGCCTGCCATTGATCTTGCCATGTCACCTTTGGGGCTGTTGCTTCGGGTTGGGCCTGGCTCCCAGGTACGGGGGCGCAGTAATTCCAGCCCTGTCCGACCACAGGATATTGTCCGGGCGGGCAACCCTGGGCGTGCACACTCCCCCATGCCCAAGCTAAGAGGAGAATAAGAATGCGACAAATTGATTTTTTGTACATCTCAATAGTTCCGCGAGGGCGTGCCCGTCTTCACTTCATTGTCTTGCGGTGCTTGTGCTGGCTGGTAGGAACGTGTTCCTCCAAAAGCGCTCCCGCCTACATTGGCCTGCGTCTCACGGCCGGAAATTTCCGTTGGACGATGTCCGCCCTGCTGCGATCCGGCTGGCTGCCCTTGCGGCCCAGGCCGACCACTACCGCCCTTATCAAAAACCCCGTAAGGCGAGAAGCTACCCAACGTACCCTGGAAGAACATCGCAGCCATCGGCGGCACCGAAATAATCAACGTACTCAACAATAGCCCAATGCCACCCTGTTGCATGGCGATGCTGCTCACACCTTCGGACTGATTGCCCACGAGCGCATGCGTCACCCAGAAGGCGGCGCTGATGCGGATCGTCAGTTCCAGCACAATGCTCGAAACGACGCTGAGCAGGGCCATCGAAAAGGTCGTACCCAGGCCGTACATCAGCCATCGTTGGAAGAGCGATTTGGTCTGGTCGAAGATGAGGCACAGGATGAAGAGTGGCCCCAGTCCGATGAACAGCGCCATAGCGAACTGGTAGAGCAGCAGCATGGCACCGGCGGCCATGGGCGGGGAGGCGGTGCCGAAGGTCGCGATGAACAGCGAGCGTTCCTTGGCGTTCTGCATCTCCTGGTCGCCTTCGACCACCTGGATGTTGTTGATCGTCGAGAGGGCAAGCTGCGTATAGGCCAGATTCTTGTCGATCGAGGACGACGTGGTGGCGTCGTCCTTGCCGGTGAACAGGCCGTTGATCTCTTTGTCCAGGTCCACGGTCAGGAACTGGTGCAGGCCGGAGCCCGCGAAGGCCATCGTGGTCGCTGCGCCAATGACCACGGCGATGCGGCCCAGGTTGAGCACGGTGGCCATCAGAGGCTCGCGCGACTGACCGGTGAGAATACGAAAGCCCTGGAACATGATCCACAGGGTGACAAGAACCAGAGCGATCGCGCTGGCCCAGCTCATCAGGTTCTTCATCAACGTCATGCCGAACGTACTGATCTCATCGCTGAGATAGTCGTAGACGAGCCGGTAATAGACGTAGTCAGCAATATTGGTTGGCATTTGATCCGTGTTTCCCATGCCGGCAGGCTAGCCTGCAGCGGTCTTGCGTGTTTTATGGACGTCCGTGACTGCTGGCGCGACGCGTTACTTGCCTACCGTAAATGCTCCCTTCAGTACGGCAGCACCTACGAGCTCGCCGATGATGGTCGGTTGGCCGTTAATGGCGCGGCGCGTCAGGATTCCTTGCTGCTTCTTGAGCAGGTCGATTTCGGCATCCTGTTGGCGAAGCTGCGCCTCCCAGGTCGATTTCGCGGTGCTGATATTGGCTTCATAGCGAGCGGTATCGCCGGCCAGTGCTTCCATATTTCCCGGTGACTGGTCAATCGCCGAAAGGCGCAGCGTCTGCAATTCGACGAGCGAATTCGTGTCCTTCGTCAGCTGCTCGAAATACTTCACCGTGAAGTTGTATTTCTTGTTGTCAGCCATCACCAGCTTGGCGCAGATCGCGGTCTGCTGATCATTGATGCTTCCATCGAAGCTGAGCGACGCGGGAAGCGCGGACTTCAGCAAGTCTGTGGCGGTTCCGAGAATGCCCTTGGACGCACCTGGGCAACGCTCCGGCACGCCGTAATATTCGTCGATTTCCACGTATTGTTGATCGAGTTTGAACAGGTCGTACTGCAGCCCCTTGATCTTCACCAGCTGCTGCTGCCAGAAGGCGACCTGGTCGGCATAGTGCTTCAGGACAGAGACATACTGCGCCTTGGTTTCAATCCAGTTCTGGCTGCGTTCGACAAACTGCTCTGCCGACTGGAGAATGGCGCTGACATCGACTACCGGGATGCCCGTCGCTTCCGCGCGCTCGGCCGGAGCCCAGCTTGCCAGCGCCAGTGCCAGTGCCAGCGTCCCCTTGAGGAGCGGCTTGTTCGTGAGCTTTCGATGTAGGTTGCGCTTGATCATGATGTTCCTATCCCAATGCGATGCCGTGGTGACGAGCGATGGATTACGCGACGCGCGCGGACGATGAGGACGAAGAAGAGGTCGGGCGTGTTGGCCTGCCTTTGCCACTTCCCTTGCGATTTTCGTAGAACGCTTCCAGCCACTGGTCGGGGCGGAGGTCGTTGGTAGATACACCTGCGTTCTCGGCGGTGACCTGCAGAATCTCGTGCATGATTTCAATGTTGTCCGTCGAGGCGGAGATCACCGCCAGGGCGTCATCCAGGCCGCGCAGGTTCAGCTGGCATACGGCCGAAGCGTGGCCTTGCTTCACGACGAAGCAGCGCGAACGCTCATCCAGACCGACCACCACCTGGTACTCGGCTTCGGTCAGTTTCAGGCCGTCGACATAGTCCTCGCGGCTGGCGTTCGGATTAGGCAGCAGAATCATGGTGGCAGTCTGCTCGATCAGCGCGGCCGAGATGTCGCTGGCCAGCGCATCTTCCGGGCTCTGCGTCGCGAAGATGCCCATACCGTTCTGCTTACGGATGGTCTTCTGCTTGTTCTTCGCGAACTCTTTCAGGCCGCCCTTGCCGTCGAGGATCTTCCAGAATTCGTCCATGACGTAGATCAGGCGGCGGCCGTCGATCAGCGCTTCGAGGCGATGCAACAGGTAGTTGATGACCGGGGCGCGGACTTCCGGATTGTCGATGATATCGGTGTAGTCGAAGCCGATGATGTTTGCCTTGGTCAGATCCACGGTATCGCGCGGATTATCGAACACCCAGCCGAGCGAGTTGCCGGCAGTCCACTTGCGCATGCGGATGAACAGACCGTCGTCGCCCAGATTGGGCAGGCTCTTCTGGAAGTTCGTCATGTTGCGGAGGTGGATGGGCGTGTCGAGCATGTTTTCGACGGCGCGGAAGATGTCCTCTTCCTCGCGCGAGCTGTATACGCTCTTGCCGGCCAGTACTTTGATGAGGTTTCCCAGGAACTGGACGTTCTCTTCGCTGCGTTCGCACTGAAACGGATTGAATCCGGTGGGCTGGCCGTTCTCGAGCGCGAGGTAATTGCCGCCGCAGGCGCGCACGAAAATCTCCGCGCCACGGTCCTTGTCGAAGAAGAAAATTGTCGGCGCGGGGTCGAGCTTCTGCACCTGGCTCAGCAGAAAGTTGATCAGCGCGGTCTTGCCGGTACCGGACTTACCGATGACCATCGTGTTGGCGATCGCCTTCTCACCCAGCGAGTTCTCGGCGGGGTGGGTGGCGTGAAAATTGAAATAGTACGGCTGGCCATTGGTCGTCTGCAGGGTGGTGACGCACTCGCCCCACGGATTGTTCTCTTTCTTACCCGTGGCGAAGTTGTGCAGCGGCGACAGGCCGAGGAAGTTCAGCGAGCTGACGTTGGCCAGTCGGGTACGGAACTTCCAGTTGCCGGGGAACTGCGCATAAAACGCGGACGTGACGGCCAGATCTTCCTTCACCGTGACGAAGCCGGCGTTGGACATCTCCGCGCGCGTCGATGCGATCTGCTGCGACAGCAGGTCCTGGCTGGGCGCGTAGATGGCGATGGTGAAGTGATACTCGCCAAGCACGAAGTTGCCCGAGGCCAGCTGATCCATTGCATGGTCGAGCTCGATGATCTGACTGACGGCCTTATCGCCCGAGGAGATCATCATGCCCTTGGTTCGCTCCAGCGCGGACAGCGCGCTCGTGCGGCCCATGGGTGTGAACGAATGGGTGATGACGTACTCGAAATCCAGGTACTTCAGTCCATTGAGGATGCCTGGATAGGTGCCGTCGGTGTATTCCTTGATGTTGAGTAGCGCGCCAAAGTGATTCACGCCACTGGGTGTGGTCAGTACGAAGTCGCCGGTCTTGGCCGAAAAACGCTGGCGGCTGATGGCAAGGTAGTCGTAGACAGGCGCGTTCAGCGCAGGCACCGGCTCGTCCACACGGTTGAGGATGAATCCGTAGAGTTCGAGAATTTCGGAGAACACGATGCCGTTCGAAGCTTCGTACAAGCCAAGACGGTACGGTGCGTAATCCTTGAGTACGGCTTCTACGTTGCCCGCAAGCTCGAGAATGGTTGTGATCGCGTGTGCCTGCTCCTGCTGGAGCCGGTCGACGCTCGTGGATTTCTCCGCCAGTCGACGGTTCTCCGGCATCGGGCGGTACATCATGGTCAGGTAGAGCTCGTTCTGCATGAGCTTCTGCCCGGACAATGCGTCGAAGTACTGATCCGACATGTCCTGGTTGAACTTCTGGCCGAACTTCGACGAGTCGCGCAGGGTGCGACGACGACGGATGTCGTGCACCCAGAAGGCGACGTTGGTGTAGTCGGGCGCACGCAGCGTCTGCAGCATGCGGTTGAACGTGTTGTGACGGTGTTCGATCTCCCACTCTTCTCGCCCGACGAAAGGTAGTCCTCCAAGACGCCACACCAACAGAAAGTCGCCGCCGGTCGTTTTCACGACGGTGGGGGAGACGTGGCTGGAGAGAGTGATGTGGGCTGAGATGGGCGCGTCGGGTGTGAACATGGTGGTCGATACCGTGAAAGCCGAAAGGCCCTGGCACCAGGTGCCAGGGCGTGGGTCCTTGATTTACCGCTTGTCCTTTTTGCGCGGGTCGCGATAGTTGTTGGGTGTAAACACCCACATGCCGTCGTGTTCCCGTACGTTCCTGACCCTTGTCTTGAACTGAAAGCGCAAGCCAAGCAGGCGGAAGATCAATTCGTCGCGACGCGCCATCTGGCGCATCACGAAGATCACCACCGGGATGAGGAGGAGGAAGAAATAATTGAAGTACATGGCCAGCAGCAGACACGAGCCGGCACCCATGAAGAAGGGCACGTAAGGCACGCCCATGAACATGGGCGGGCGCGTGCAGCCGCGGAACAGTACGTTCTTATGCATGGAACGACACGAGGTGGATCGCGGAGTTGATCACGTCCATGAGGAACAGAGACGTGCCGCTGGTGGCGCCGCACTCATCATTGTCCGAGCCGACCACGGTCTTCGCGATCTGGGCAGCCGCACCGATCATCACGCCGCCGATCAGAGCCGGGGTGACGTCCGCGATACGCTTGTGCGCGAAGGCGATCTGGTAGCCGGAGAAGATGACCGCGACGGTCACGACCACGATGGAAGCGGCGTTCAGGATGGTCTTGATGCTTCCGAAGAAGCCGCAGACCTTGGTCTGGGTGGTGTCGTCAGCAAGCGCCAGCTCCGGCAGGAAGGCCAGGGCAAGTAAGGCGAACAGGGCGACCGTGTTGAGCAAGGGGCGCTTGGACTTGGCGATCGTGGTGCTGAGGGCGGACAGGGCCATCTTTCGGTTCCTTCGTTGCGATTGAATCAAATTGCGCCGACGCAACATGCGACGGAGCGGATAAAGCTGCGTGCCGCGCAGCCAACGGTGCCATGGCGCCGCCCGGAATCCGTCCGGCACGGGCCTGCGTATCAGAAGACAAAAGCGTCATCGCCTGACTGCGTTCGGGTATCGGCGTTGTCGACAGGTCGTCCCTGGGGTTGTTGCATCTGGCGTACGGCGCCCGGCGGTGGGTCGTTGGGTCCGTGCACCTGCGGTACGAAGATGCCGCCGGTATCCTGTGCGGGCGGTGCGGCCTGCGCACCGGTCGGTGACGCGGCCGACACACCGATCTGCGACATTGCCGCGGCGGTCGATGGATCGGTCTGGATCCGTCCGGCCTGCGACGGCGTATTGACCTGCGGCAGGCGTGCGCCGATCTGCGACATGATGGCGGCGGTATCGGGATCGGTGACGATCGCGCCGGGCGCCGTTTGTGGCGTCTGCACCAGCACGGGGTTAGTAACAGGTACCGTCTGCATGGCGACCATGCGACTGGAGGGCGCGACGCCCGTGGCGGTGCCGATCATCGCAGCGGCGGCGCTGTCGAGCACGCTGCTGCGCATGGCGACGCGGTAGCTGGGGCTGTCTTCGACCACGCCCCTCATGCCATTGCCGACCTTGACGACGCGTACCGGGACCGGCCTCGCCTGAAGCGGAATGGCCGCTGCGACCGCGGTTCCCGCGCTGCGCGCCATTGAGGCGAATATCTTCTGCACGTAACCGTGCTGGTACCCGGTGACGAAATTGCCGGAGTAGTAGCAGCTGAATGCCTTGCCCCAGTCCTTGCCCGCGCTGTCGTAGCATTCGCGGAGGATGCGAGAGCCGGCTTGCAGGTTGGGGCAGAAGTCAAAGGCCTTCTCGAAGGTGTCCAGCCCGTACTTGCCGAGATTGGCGCGATTCACCTGTGCCGCGCCGACCGAGTAGTTGTAGCCCTGATCCTCGAGCGACTTGACCGTCGCGATGGCTTCACCGAGGTTCTGGGGCTGACGCACGAGCTGACCGCCCACTACGCCGATGGCGTACGGGTTGCGGCTGGACTCCACGTTGACGACGTGCTGCATCACCTCCGCCGGTACGGCAAGGTTGGGGCACGCCATCATTTCCATTCCCGGTATCACCGTTACAACTCCTGTCTAATGACCGATGTCTTAAGTGTTACCCCCCGTCCGCGCTCAGTGCGCGAGCCGGGTTGAAGTCGATGCCGGTGATATAGCGCCGGCCCGCATGTGCCTTGATGTGTACGACGATGTCGATGGTGAGCATAAGCAACCGCTTGATCGTCGCGAATTCCAGTCCAGCGCCTTCTGACGAGGCCTTCACCATCAGTGCCAGCTGGTCCCAGGTCTGCTCTACGCTGCCTGCGTGGCAGCTTGTGATCGAACCAGGGTGGCCGGACGCGCAATTTCGGATGAAATAAAACGACTCGTCACCGCGCAGCTCCGCCAGGATAATCCGGTCGGGCTTCATGCGCAGGCAGGCTTCCATGCAGCTCTTCGCCGTTACATTGGCTGCACTCTGGCCGCCTTTGGAGTAGAGCAGGTGCACGACGTTGGGCTGGTCGATGAACAGCTCGCGGGCATCTTCAATGGTAACCAGCCGCTCGTCGTCTGGGATGTGACCGACCAGCGACTTCATGAATGTGGTTTTGCCGCTGCCGGTTGCACCAGCCACCACGATATTCTTCTTGCTGAGCACGGCATGGCGAAAGAAGTCCGCATAGCGACGCTCGGCACGTAGTTCGAGCAGTTCCTTGTCGGCCTGGCTGATCGTGTTCGCACCTTCGAGAATTTCGTCGAAGAAACCGTCTTCGCTGTACTGGGCGAGGGTACGCGTCTGCTTCGACGGAAGACGGATGGTGATCGACACACGACCGGCTTCCACGGCGGGCGGGATGACGAACTGCGCGCGCTGGCCGGTGGGGAAGGTCAGCGACACCACGGGATCCGTGTCCGTGATGCGCTGACCGGTATTGCTTTCGTTGACGACGGCGGTACAGAACTGCCGCGCACGCTCAAACGTCAGCGACGGGACGTCCACGCGCTGCCAGCCGCCCTTGCGCTCCAGATAGAGCTCGCCGGGGCGGTTGATGCAGATTTCGGTCACATCCGAAGACGCAAGGAAATCCCTCACGCCCAGCACTTCGTACTGGTAATCGAGGAAGTCGTTGCTGACCTGTGCTAGCGCGCCTTCGTCCATAGCTCCCTCAATACCTCGCGACCACGCCGGTGAAGTCGACATCCTTGGCGACGTAGATTGCCAGCACCGTACCCTGGTTGATCGTGACAGTCGCCGGGCGGTTGGCCTGGCGCTGCACGGCCTGATTGGCCAGCTGCTGGATGGTGTCCGCGGTATTGCTCTCGAAAGGTGTCTGGGTGACGACACCATTGGTGATTGTCGTGCTCTTTGGGCCGTGTTCCGCAGCTTCATACTTGAACGCGTCGCTGAGCAGGCTGATCAGCAGGGCGGCGCCGATACGGCTACCCCAGTGCGCGTTGTAGTAACCCGGATGACCGGCGCCACCGAGCGCGTCGATACCTGGGCTAGCCATATTCACGTCGATACCCGTGGGCGTGACGATACGGTCCCAGATGACCGCGACACGCGGGCCGCTGGGTTCCATTTCGTACTTGCCCATCACCTTGCTGCCCTTGGGCAGAAGCAGGCGCTTGCCGGTGAAGGAGTACACCGGCTCGGTCACGACGCAGGACGTGAAGCCCGGGATGTCCGTGATGATCCGGGTCTCGAGCACGCAGCGGATAAACGTGCCGCGCAGCATGATCGTGTCCGGGTGCGTGAGCGGCGAAGCGCTCGACACGTCGGGCAGTTCCTTTGCGGTATAGGCCAGATTGCCATTGGCGCTCATCTGTGGGGGCGGAGCTGCCTGCTGACCGAGCAGCCCCGGCGGCAAGTTGAATCCAGGCGCTTCGGAGGACGGTGCGTTTGCAACACCGCTGGTACCACCGTTAGACGCAGCGATGCGACGTTCGAGCAGGCTCGGCCCACGCGGCGCTTCCGGCTGCGTCGGCATGGGCGGCATCTGCGACGGGACCGGCGGTGCCTTCAGTGCGATGGGATCCGCGGGCGGCGGAGTCGGCGCATTCTCGGGCGGCATCGGCGGCGGAGCGCGCGGTGCCTCGGGGATGCTGACCGTTTCTTCGCGGACCTTCGGCGGGGTCTTGGTGCTGCTGCCGCCGAATACCCAGAAACCGATCACCAGCAAGAGCAAGGCAATGCTCGCCAGCAGGCCCAGCGCCTTACGATTCATGCGCTGCATGTCGTTCGAGGTCAGCTGCGGTGCGGCGCTGTCGAGGTCCGGCTGTCGCGTCTGACGCGCATTGTTCGAATACGGGTTGTTTGCCAGTGGATCGTGCTGCTCGGCGGCACGATCCTGCGGCGGCACGTTGCTGCCGTTGGATTCTTCGTCCGGGTGATAGGGGTTGTTCGGGCTCACTTCTTTGTGTTCCTTCGCAGACCGACGACATTGCTGTCGTGGCGGATGACCAGGTAGGCGTACGTGCCATGGACGACGATGGTGTTGCCCTCGACGGTGGTATTAACCACTGCGTCTTCGCCGTGTTCCTTCTCGCGCATGTACACCGTGGGGAAGTTTCCCGTGGGGAACTGCTTGAGGTCCGGCATCTTGATGTACGTAAAGCGGCCGTCGTCGTACACGTTGATCGGCACGAGCCAGGGCGGCGTCTTGCGCGTCTTTGCGAAGTCGTAGTCGAAGTTGTAATCGCGACCCTTGACCAGCGAGGTGTCGAGCGCAGGCGCCTGTTCGACCTTCTTGGCTTCCGACATGAAGCTGGTGTCGGACGGATAGGTAAACACGACCTTGTACTGCACGCCGGCACGGCGAGCCTGGTCAAGGGTCTTCCAGTCCGTCGCCACGACCTTCAGCTCGAAGATGTACGAGTGGGTCGCCGTACGGATCATCATGTTGGTGTCGACGTCGACGTTCTTCGGCTTGACGTAGAACACATTGTCGCGCCGGGTGAGATCCCAGCCCGTGCTGAAGCCGGTGCTGTAGTCGAGGATCTTTTCGTTCGGGCTGAGTTCGATCTGGGTGGAAATGCCGAGGCCGGTGCGTACCTGATAGATGCGATCGGGCTGGTATTCATAGGACGTGACGCCGGTCACCGCCTGCATCGCGGCCGTGGGAGCACTCTGCTCGGTCTGGGCGATGGCGAACGGCGCCAGGCACATCGCGGCTGCACCAACGGCGGTGCGCAGACTCAGCTTGATTGGTCGATTCATCAACGGCGCCCTCCATTGGCGGCGCTACGGGGCGAACGAGCCGCAGGTGCGGCGTTGGAAGGCACGGGAACCGGGGTTCCTGCGGAGGGTGGTGCGGCGTAGGCGCCGTCGACCGGAATGGGAGCCGTCGGCATCGCACTGCGCTGAAGGGTGTCGTTGGTCGCCGCGCCGGGCGCGTAACCCTGCGGAGCAGCGCTCTGGGGCGCCGCACCCGCGGCGGGCAGGTCGTCGGGATCCACGCCCGGGGCGGTCGGCGCGACGGGCGCGTTCGGGTTGACCGTAGCCGCTGGATTGACCTGTACTTCGGCCGGCGGCGTCGAGCCGTAATCGTTGTCGACTCGATAGCTCGTGACCTGGAAGCCGAGCGGATTCTCGACGCGGCTCTGATCGTCCATGCGGAGGTTCGGGTTGTAAGAGAACTCCATCGTCGCGATTTTGTTGTCGAGAACTGACGTGGCGCCGTTGGTCTTGTCGTAGATGCTGCGCTGGAAGCGCACGGTGGCGCCCTTCGGGGGCGAGCCCTGGCCACCGCCAATGAGCACGATGCTGAGTATCTTGACGCGAACGGCCTTGTTCTTGCCGTACAGCTTGTAAGGGCTGTTGTCGTTGTTGGTCGAGTGCAGATTCATGTAAGGCCGCGCAACGTCGGGTGCGGCCATGGTCAGCACGGTGGGCCAGTCGCGCATGTTGGTCAGCGCGATGTCATAAGCCTCGCGAGCCAGGACGAAGTGCGCGATGTTGCTGCGATTGACGGCTTCGTTCGTAGTGACCCGCTTGTTGACCAGGTCTTCGGTGAGGCGCGCGAGCGAGCTCGTACCCGAGTACGGGTCGGCCATCACGATGTACGGCACCTTTTCCTTGAGCGGCAGCATGTAGAAATAGCCACCCACAAGAATGCACGAGACCCCGAGCGAGCAAAGCGCAACGATCCAGGCCCGGCGCTCGCTGCGCCTGGCCATGTCGGCAACGGTAACTTCGAAGTTGACGCTTTGCTGCACGGCGGCGTCGATCTTCGGCGAACTTTTCTTCTTGAGCATGTGAGTGCGCTGCCTGGCGGTTACTTCGAATCGGGCGTCGCGGCGACGTTGCCCGCATCGCCTGTGGAGACGGCGGCGTTGGGCGCCGATGCCGGAGCCGGCGCGGCAGGCGCGGTCGGCGGGGCGATCGCGCTCACTTCCTCGACGATCAACTGCGGTCCGTCGACGACCACTGCGACGCCCTGCGCGGCGTAGATCGCGCTGAGCTGTGACGCGGCGTCGCGGACCTCCGTCGTGTGTATGGCGGACGTGGTTTTGGGCAGCGTGAAGTCGGAGCGGAGCTTGTACGCCAGCTTCATGCCGGTATCGGTGGTCCACCGAGTCAGCATCGTCTTCAGCGTCCCGTCCATCGGCGCCGCGTAATACGTGTACGGCACGGCGAGCGGGATCTCGACCACCTTGTCGTCGTACTTGTTGACCGGACGCCAGCGACCGCCGAAGTCCTTCGCCGGCGGCGTGCCGCATGCGGACAGCAGCAGGACAAACCCGGAGACGAGGAAGAGAGTAAGGGCAGGGTGCAGGATTTTTTTCACGCGTGGCTCGTAAGTCATGAAAAGCAAACAGAAAACATCAGCGGCCCTCGTCGCGGAAGCCCGGACGCGGGGTCGAGAAACCGTTTACATCGCTACGAAAATGACGACGGAACGTGCGGCCTGGCGACTTGCCAGACCGGTATCGGTCGATGAGCCGTGGCGCGACGCGCGCCAACGGCAAAGGACTCCCCTGGAGGAGCTGGAACCTCGGGCCAACCGGCCCCGAGCGATATGCAAATCATCCATAGAACATCCTGTATCGAGCGCCTGCGCGCCCTTGCATTACGTGCCAGCAAAGAATGGCCGCACGACCCCCGGAGCGATAGAGATATCGCCACTCGCAGTTGCCGCACCGAACCAGTGATTCCCCAAAACGCTTCTGCGGATCTCAGTCCACGTTGTTAAGATAGCGCAACGTCGCATTCCTGACTAGTGGGCTGTATAACCGTTTTCTGTGGCGAATATCACACAAATCCAGCCCTTATCATGTCTTGAACTAACCGAAAGTTGACGCAGATCACATTCTTGCCGTGCGTTAAGGCTTACGAGAACGTTTGGAATGTGTATGTCTCGTGAAGGTTGCGCTTGAAACCAAGACGCACGCTTCCGGGGGTATGCAAACGTTGTCACTTTGCGATGTCACTCGTGCGACAGCCGTGTCTCTGGCTGAGTTTTTGCCGCATTCAAAAACGGGGGTGCCATGCTGAAGGAGGAGCGCCGGTGATGGCAATGTGCGCCGCCCTGAAAAACATGTGAGCAACGGCCAACCGGTGCCCTCAGTGGCCCAGGCGGTGCCAGCGTTTACCGACGTAGACGCACACGCCGCCTTCAGGGCAGGGTTGCAGGCGCCCATGCGCGCGCGCTTCCTGCACCTCGTCGAACCACGCGGCGTCGTCCATACGCTTGTAAGTCGTCCAGCTGAGCACGCAGGCGCCACAGATCGCGAAGGCCGCCGCCGCGCCTGCGGCGGCCAGCGCCTTCCACGCGCTGATGGCGTGCAGGCGTCTCAGGGCGTGGACGTTCGCTTCCAGCGCCGTACTTGCACGTGTCAGCCGGGTCGACGCCTGCGTCATCGCACGCTCGAGATCGCCGGCGGCAGCGGCGGCGCTGGCGACGATCGCGTCGCCAGCGCGCAGGGCAAGTTCGGCGGTCGCGTCGCGTGCGCTTGTCTCCGCGGTCAGTGCGAGCGACTCCGCCGCGCGGACAAGTTCGGCGTGCGACAACTCCGCCTGTCGCGTCAGGCGCTCGCCCAGGCCCTGCAGGCCGGAAGCGAACATGCCGAGCTTGACCGTGATCTCTTCAGCGTCGGTCCGGGTCATCGGCAGCATGTCAGAGCGCCATCGCTGGAGCGCTTTGCTCCGCGACCTGAGTAGGTGCCTGTTCCGCTGCGGGCTGCACCGGGAGCGAATCGGTCAGGGCCTGCTGGTTGCTCCGTTCTCCCTGAAGTAGCCAGGTCTGCCCGTCCAACGTTTCGCCATAGATCCGACCGACCCGGCACAAGGCGTCCACGTCGCCCTCGGCGCCCGAACGGCACAATGCCTCGAACATGTCGTGCGTCGACGTCTGCCGCGTGACATTTCCATCAGGTCTGTCGGGTGCGCTGACATATGGGCCCCTGTTCTGCATGAGCGTTTCATGCGCCGTCCTGGCTTGATCGAGCGTCCGCAATCCCGCGATCCCGTCGACGACCAGGTCGTGGTTCTGCTGAAACGCCATGACGGCGAGCCGCGTGGCGTTGCCGTAAGCGCCATCCGGGCGCACCGCGTAGCCGAGGTCATGCAGTTGCGTCTGGAGTTCACGGACCCGATCCCCACGAGCGCCTTCGCGCAGCGTGGAAGAAGTCGGCGCCTGGTGCGACGCACTCATCGCCATGAGGTCTTCGGTGCCGATGGTCTGGTTACGGATCCCTTCGACGAGCTCGGGCGTGATGACGGTCGACCAGTGATTCACCGCCGCGACGCGCTCGGCGTAGCCATTGCTGCCGCCATTGATGGCCTTGGTCGCCGCGCGTACGTCCGTAGGATCGATGTCTCTGCATCGTTCCTTCCAGTAGGCGATGGCGACATCGGCGGAAACGTCGGGGTCGCTGGCAAGGTGCGGGTGCTCGACCAGGTCCACGCCCACGAGTCGCCCGAACTTCTCGTAATTGGAGCGTCCGGTCAGCTGGATCACGCCGCGCCCGTGAAAACGCCAGCCATCCCCGGGCTCCCGGTTACCAAGCGTGGGGTGGGTGTCGTAAAGGAGGTTTGCGATGGTCTCGGGATCTCGCGTAGCCAGTGCCGCGTCGACCTCCTCGCGGGTGTGTCTGGAACCAAGGCCTTTGATCTGGCTGAGCGCGCGATCGGCGCTCGAATACATCATGCTTTCGTTCACGCGGTGAAAGTTCATCGACTCCACCGAGGCCTGGCCCATGAGATTGGCCAGCTCGGCGGGCGAGGTGATTCCTTTGTCGATCGCGCGCTTCAGCAGTGTCGTCGAGTGTTGGTTGAATGTGCTCACGGTTCCCTCCGCTCAGAACGTGGTTGAGGTGTGTTTGACGAGCAGAGGCCAGAGGCGGTCGGGATCGAGGTCTTCCATCGGAGTGACGGGAAAGTCGCGAGGCGAGACGATTTCGCCGTGGGCGGCGCCTAGGGGCGCGTCGGGGTCGGCTGAGCGCTCAACAGGGAAGTCCTGGGTCATCGCATGGACGATCCACCGCTTTCTGGTGCCGTCGTAAGTGAACTCGAACGTGTGATGTTGGCGATGGGTCGCGTTTGCCCAGCGGATGGTGCCGGCGGCGATTTCCAGGTCGTAAATGCCCATCATTTCCTGCGGGCGACTCATGTAAGGGTTGTTGACGCAGTCAACCGCGCTGTCGCTGCGAGCCGTTTCCTTCCACGTGCCCTCGTGATCGGTGAACACGATCAGCTTGCATGGGTTGTTTCCGCCATGACGGGGCTCTTCCACGTAACGTGCGCCGGGGTAGACGGCAACGACGAGCCCTTTCGTGCCGTTGCCGGTCAACTCGCCGGTTTTGAAGGCGAGCACCAGGTCGTCGGGCGCGAGAGCGGCGCGGACGTCGTCCGGGACGGTCGGCAGCGGCGGCGCGGGCAGCGCGAACGGCCGCGTGCTGACGAACAGGGCGGTGGCGACAGCGACGCGAAGCCGCGCCACGTTGCGAGTGACGTTCCTTTTCATGAGGGTGCTTCTTCCTGCGCCTGCCGAAGCAGACGGTTTGATGGGCAGTACGCGTTGGTAGGGGAGGGCGGCGCTCTGGACCGGCTTGCGACGACGGATTGGCAACTCAGGATCGTCGTTGCATGCCAATCATGGGTTGCCATCGTAGCGGCGTTGGCCGGACGCGACAATGCGTCGTACATAGAACTTTTCTGAAAAATCGTCCGGATTGGGGTTGGCTTCGCATCGACAGCCCGCCACCTTCCGGGTTAGAAGTTCTCTCTTTGCCCGACAGGATCCCCGGATGGCCGTTGACCTCATGCCCACCGATGCCGAACTCATGGCGCTGGCCCAGGAGGTCGCCGCCGCCGCCGAGGAGCGCCGGGTGATGGTCGCGACCGCCGAGTCCTGCACGGGCGGCTGGATCGCCAAGACGCTGACCGATCTGGCCGGTAGTTCCGCGTGGTTCGAAGCCGGCGTCGTGACCTACAGCTATAGCGCGAAAGAGTCGCTGCTCGGGGTCAACCCGCGCACACTGGAGCGGACGGGCGCCGTCAGCGAGGAGACCGTGCTGGAAATGGTGTCCGGTGCACTGGCCCGGTATGGCGCCGGGGTCGCGGTGGCGGTGACCGGCATCGCGGGCCCGTCCGGCGGCACGCCAGACAAACCTGTCGGCACCGTTTGGATCGGCTGGAAGCGCCGCGGGGGCTATGCCCACGCCACGCTTCACCATTTCGATGGTGACCGCGAGGCGGTGCGGCGGCAGACGGTCGCGGCCGCACTTGCTGGAATGACCGCGGAACTGAAGGGCTGAACCGTCCGGGCTATGGCAAACTTGGGGATTGCGGATCGCAGTCCCTGAGACGACGGTCCGGCAAGATACTCACCTACACACGAGACCGGATACCACGATGGACGACAATAAGCGCAAGGCGCTGGCGAGTGCCCTCGGCCAGATTGAAAAGCAGTTCGGCAAGGGTGCGGTCATGCGTCTGGGCGACCGTGTCGACGACAACATCGATACCGTGTCCACCGGTTCGCTCGGCCTCGATATCGCCCTGGGCATCGGCGGCCTGCCGCGTGGCCGTGTGGTCGAAATCTACGGCCCGGAATCCTCCGGTAAGACGACCCTGACCCTGCAGGCCATCGCGTCCTGCCAGCGTAACGGCGGCACGGCGGCCTTCGTCGACGCCGAGCACGCGCTCGATCCGAGCTACGCCGAGAAGCTGGGCGTCAACGTCGCCGATCTCCTCGTCAGCCAGCCGGATACCGGTGAGCAGGCGCTCGAAATCGCCGACATGCTGGTTCGCTCGGGCGCCGTGGACATGGTCGTGGTCGATTCGGTGGCCGCGCTGACCCCCAAGGCGGAAATCGAGGGCGAAATGGGCGATTCCCACGTCGGCTTGCACGCCCGTCTGATGAGCCAGGCCCTGCGTAAGCTCACGGCCAACATCAAGAAGACCAACTGCCTCGTCATCTTCATCAACCAGATCCGTATGAAGATCGGCGTGATGTTCGGCAGCCCGGAAACCACCACCGGTGGTAACGCGCTGAAGTTCTACGCCTCGGTTCGTCTGGACATTCGCCGTATCGGCGCGGTCAAGAAGGGTGACGAAGTCATCGGTTCGGAGACCCGCGTCAAGGTCGTCAAGAACAAGGTGGCTCCGCCGTTCCGCCAGGCCGAGTTCGAGATCCTCTACGGCGAGGGCACTTCGCGCGAAGGCGAGATCATCGAGCTGGGCGTGCGGGAGAACCTGATCGACAAGTCGGGCGCCTGGTATAGCTACAAGGGCGATCGCATCGGCCAGGGCAAGGAAAACGTCCGCCAGTTCCTGCGCGACAACCCGGCCATGGCCAACGAAGTCGACGCGGAACTACGCGCGCGTCTGCTGGTCAAGGCCGGTCCGAAGTCCGAAGCCTCGACCGAGGCCGACGAGCTTGAGGAAGTCTGATAAAGGCGCGGGGAAGGGCGACGGCAAGGCCGATCGCCCCACCCGCACCGCGTACGACAAGGCGCTTGGGCTGCTTGCCCGGCGCGAACACTCCCGCCGCGAACTCAGGCAGAAGCTTGATCGCGGCGGTTTTACGCGTGACGAGTCGACCGCCGCCGTCGAGCGGCTGGGCGACCAGGGCTACCAGGACGACGATCGCTTCGCCGCCTCGTTGTTCCGCAGTCGGGCCGGGCAGGGCTATGGGCCGGCACGGATCCGGGCCGAACTTCGCAGTCAGGGCGTCAGCGATGCCACGATCCGCCAGTTGATGGAGGAAACGGACATCGATTGGGACGATCTGGCCGCCGGTCAGCTGCGTCGGCGCTATGGCGGATCCTCGGCCGACCCCGCTGAACGGGCGCGGCGGGCGCAATTCCTCTTGCGTCGCGGCTTCGCCGCCGCCACAGTACGTGGTCTAACCCACGCCGATGCGGAAGACGCCGACGACGACTGAAGGCAACGAGCCTTGATTCTGGACGGAGCGTCGACGTAACGCGTCTCGCAGCTTCCAAGCCACGATCGCTCATGAAAACCGCCGAAATCCGTTCGACCTTCCTCGAATTCTTCCGTTCCAAGGACCACACCATCGTGCCTTCGGCATCGCTGGTGCCGTCGAACGATCCCACGTTGCTGTTCACGAACTCGGGCATGGTGCCGTTCAAGAACGTGTTCCTCGGCAGCGAAAAGCCAGGCTACGTCCGTGCGGCCGACGTCCAGCGCTGCCTGCGGGCGGGCGGCAAGCACAACGACCTCGACGCGGTGGGCTACACCGCCCGCCACCACACCTTCTTCGAAATGCTGGGCAACTGGTCGTTCGGCGACTACTTCAAGCGCGACGCCATCCGCTTCGCCTGGGAGCTGCTCACCGACGTCTACAAGCTGCCGGCCGAGCGCCTCTGGGTCACCGTGTACCACACGGACGACGAGGCCTTCGATATCTGGAACAAGGAGGTCGGTGTCCCGGTGGACCGCATCGTCCGCATCGGCGACAACAAGGGTGCGCCGTTCGCCTCCGACAACTTCTGGCAGATGGCCGACACGGGCCCCTGCGGTCCGTGTACGGAGATCTTCTTCGACCACGGTGCCGACGTGGCCGGTGGCCCCCCGGGCTCGCCCGACGAGGATGGCGACCGCTACATCGAGATCTGGAACCTGGTCTTCATGCAGTTCGACCGTGCCCCGGACGGCACGCTGACGCCGCTGCCGGCGCCCTGCGTCGACACCGGCATGGGTCTCGAGCGCCTGGCCGCCGTGCTGCAGCACGTGCATTCCAACTACGAAATCGACCTGTTCGCCCATCTGATCGCCGAGGCCGGTCGTCTGACCGCCACCGCCGACCTCTCGAACAAGTCGCTGCGCGTCATCGCCGACCATATCCGTGCCTGCTCGTTCCTCATCGTCGACGGCGTGCTGCCCTCCAATGAAGGTCGTGGCTACGTGCTCCGCCGCATCATCCGTCGCGCCCTGCGCCACGGCTGGATGCTGGGCGTGCGGGGCGAGTTCTTCTGGAAGATGGTCGCGCCGCTGGTCGCCGAGATGGGTGAGGCCTATCCGGATATCGCGAAGAAGCAGGCGTTCGTTGAGCAGGCGCTCAAGAACGAAGAAGAGCGCTTCGGCGAAACCCTCGAGCACGGCATGCGTCTGTTCGACGACATCGCATCCCGGGCGGAAAAGGTGATTCCCGGCGTCGACGCTTTCCGTCTGTACGACACGTACGGCTTCCCGGTGGATCTCACGGCCGACATCGCCCGCGAGCGCGGCATGAGCGTCGACATGGACGGCTTCGAGCAGGCCATGGGCGAGCAGCGCACGCGTGCTCGCGCCGCCAGCAACTTCTCGACCAGGGCCCAGTTGCCCGCGGAAGTCGCCAGCGCGGTGTCGCCGACGGTTTTCACCGGCTACGACAGCCTCGAGCTGAGCGATGCCCGGGTGCTCGCGATCGTCCGTGACGGCAAGTCGGTGGATCGCCTCTCCGACGGCGAAGAAGCTTTCCTGTTGCTCGACCGTACACCGTTCTACGCGGAGTCGGGCGGCCAGGTGGGCGATACCGGCGTCCTGCGCAATCCTTCGGGCGCGCTGGCCGTGGCCGATACGCAGAAGGTCGGTGGCGCGTTCTTCGCGCACTTCGGAACCTGGCAGGGGTCCGCGCCGCTGAACAAGGGCGACATCGTAGGCGCCGCGGTGGACGCCTCGCAGCGTCAGGCCACGGTGCTGAATCATTCGGCGACCCATCTGTTGCACGCCGCGCTGCGCACCGTCCTGGGCGACCACGTTTCGCAGAAGGGCTCGCTGGTGGCTCCTGAGCGCCTGCGTTTCGATTTCTCCCACTTCAAGGCGCTGACCGCCGACGAGCTCGCGCTGATCGAGCGCATGGTCAACGACGAGATTCGCCACAACGACGCCGCCGAAGTGCACAACATGGCCTACGACGAGGCCATCGAGTTCGGCGCCATGGCGCTGTTCGGCGAAAAATACGGTGCCGAAGTGCGCGTGCTGAAGATGGGCGACTTCTCAACGGAGCTTTGCGGCGGTACGCACGTGTCCCGGACGGGCGACATCGGTCTGTTCAAGATCGTGGCGGAATCCGGCGTCGCCGCTGGCGTACGACGCATCGAGGCGGTGACCGGCGCGGGAGCCATGGCACGTGTTTCGGATGAAGAACGCGTCCTCGGCGAGGTCTCCGGACTGCTTGCCGCGACCGGTGACGAAGTTGTCGAAAAACTCCGTCAGCTGTTCGATCGACAGAAGAAGCTCGAGCGCGAAATCGAATCCTACAAGGCCAAGGCGGCCAGTTCCGCCTCGGCCGATCTCGCCGCCTCGGCGGTGGATGTCGCCGGTATCAAAGTCGTTGCCGCCCGTATTGAAGGTCTCGATGCCAAGTCGCTGCGCGACAGTGTCGATGTGCTCAAGCAGCAGCTCGGCGATTGCGCCATCGTGCTGGCAGGTGCGGTCGATGGTCGCGTTGCACTCGTGGCAGGCGTCGGCGGCGCCGCGCTGGGCCGGGTCAAGGCCGGCGATCTGGTGGGCGAAGTGGCCTCGAAGATCGACGGCAAGGGCGGTGGCCGCCCTGACATGGCCCAGGGTGGCGGCGTCGACAGCCCGGCGCTTCCCGGTATTCTCGAAAGCATCCCTGCGTGGGTGGAAGCTCGTCTGCGCTGAACGGGAGATAGATGGACCCGTACCAAAGTGCCGTAAAGGCGCTTTGGTACACGTCTTCACGGCTGTGTGCGTTGCTTACGCTGGATTGGCTCAGCTAGTATGATCCGAATGCCGAACGTAATTTTCGGTGTCGGTCCTTCGGATCGGAATGGCAGGACAGCTGGTCAGCGACACACACAACTAGAGCCGGGGAAGGCAGTTCGGCCTTCGATGGTCGAAACGTCAATCCATCGACGGCAAGCACTCGGGGTGAGGTTGTCGTTGGTGGGGAAGCCAATACCTGATTTTATGGAGTATCAATCATGCTGATTCTGACCCGCCGGGTCGGTGAAACCCTGATGATCGGCGACGAGGTGACCGTCACCGTTCTGGGTGTCAAAGGTAACCAGGTGCGCATCGGCATCAATGCACCGAAGAATGTCGCAGTCCATCGCGAAGAGATTTACCAGCGCATCAAGAACGAAGGCGACGCCGGCGGCCATTCCGGGGACGACCACGACCAGTAAGGTCTGAGGCTTTACGAGTCGACCAAGGTTAAGTATCCTTGCCGGCTCGTGAAGGCAGGTCCTTTACGAAACATCCCGGAGAGTTGCCCGAGTGGCCGAAGGGGCTCCCCTGCTAAGGGAGTATAGGGTCAAAAGCCTTATCGAGGGTTCGAATCCCTCACTCTCCGCCAGTTACGCAAGACGCCCCTAACGGGGCGTTTTGCGTTTCCACACCACCGTTTCCAGAGTCATGTAGGAGCGCGCCCCGCGCGCGACCCGTGACCCTCGCGCCCCATAATTTGACCGAGGTCGGGGCAGCCCGCGCCGCACCTTTCTAAGCTCGCAGCTTTTGTCCAAAGCGAGCCTCCCATGTCCTCCGGATACGACGACCTTCAGGTCAGCTACGGTCGCTGCCTGCGCACGCGCGGTTTCATCGGGCGCTTCTACGAGATACTCCTGTCCCGCGACCCCGGCCTCGCGCTCCTGTTCGCCACGACCGACTTCCAGAAGCAACACATGGCCCTGCGCCGCGGCATCAGCCTGGCGATCTCCTGGGCCGCCGGCGACGGTATGGCGAAACGCCCGGTCGATGAGATGATTCGCGTCCATGCCCGCACGGGCAGGGCGCCGGTACCGCCGGAGTACTACGCGTACTGGCTCGACAGTCTGCTGCAGGCGGTACGTGAGCGTGACGATCAGCTCACGCCGGAACTGGAGGTGCGCTGGCGTGCGGCGATGAGCGCCGTGACGCACGCCTTCGCCGTCGCCTACTGACGCGGATCGCCAGGCGGCTGTGCCTGCGGGTCGTTCGCAGGCCGGATCCCGCGCAAACAAAAACGCCGGCACTAGGCCGGCGTTTTCATAATGAACGAATTCATTGGTCGGGGAGACAGGATTCGAACCTGCGACTTCTACGTCCCGAACGTAGCGCTCTACCAGGCTGAGCTACACCCCGACGGGAGCCGCGTATATTAGCCATGCTCCCGATCAATGGCAACAGGTCGCTTCAACTTTTTTCACGCATTGCCTACCGGGGCGGGGCTGTGGCCATCTGCTAATCTATGCGGCTGCCGCGTGGCGGCCTCCGTATAAGCCTGTCCGAAGAGGAATTGCATGGCACTCACCCCGGCCCGCACCATGCCCGGTGTCCTCGAGCTCCTGCCGCTCGATCAGATCGCGTTTCAGCGCATGCTGGACACGATCCGCCGTAACTATGAGAAATTCGGCTTCCTGCCGATCGAGACGCCGGTGATCGAGCACAGCGATGTGCTGCTGACCAAGACCGGCGGCGAGACGGAGCGCCAGGTTTACTTCGTGCAGTCCACCGGTGCGCTGGGCGCGGCGGCGGAGAAGGACAAGGGCGGCGTACCCGAGCTGGCCCTGCGTTTCGACCTCACCGTGCCGCTGGCGCGCTACGTGGCCGAGCACGAGCACGACCTCAGCTTCCCGTTCCGTCGCTACCAGATGCAGCGCGTCTATCGCGGCGAGCGCGCGCAGCGCGGACGCTTCCGCGAGTTCTATCAGTGCGACATCGACGTGATCGGCAAGGACTCGCTTTCGGTGCGTTACGACGCCGAGATTCCGGCGGTCATCTACAGCGTGTTCCGCGACCTCAACATCGGTCCGTTCACCATTCAGCTGAATAACCGCAAGCTGATGCGCGGTTACTTCGAAAACCTCGGCATCGCCGACGCCGAGCAGCAGATGCTCGTGCTGCGCGAAGTCGACAAGCTCGACAAGCGCGGTCCGGACTATGTGCGCGACACGCTGACCGGTGAGGCGTTCGGCCTGTCGGCCGACGTGGCGGCGAAGATTCTCGCCTTCGTGCAGGTACGTTCCACCTCGGTCGATAACGCCTTTGTGCATCTCGACGCGCTGGGTGCCGGTTCGGAAACCTTTGAGCAGGGCAGGGCCGAGCTGAAGGAAGTCCTGACGATGATCCGCGACTTCGGCGTGCCGGAGACGCATTTCGCACTGAACCTGTCGATCGCCCGCGGCCTCGATTACTACACGGGGACGGTCTACGAGACCACGCTGAACGATCATCCCGGCATCGGTTCGATCTGCTCGGGTGGCCGCTACGAGAATCTGGCCGGTCAGTACACGAAGTCGCATCTGCCGGGCGTCGGCATCTCGATCGGCCTGACGCGCCTTTACTGGCAGCTGCGTGACGCCGGCCTGATCTCGACCGCGCAGAGCACGGTGGACGTGCTGGTGACGCAGATGGACGCGGCGCAGTTGCCGACCTATCTCGCCGTCGCGACGGAACTGCGCAACGCGGGCATCGCCACCGAGGTCGTGCTCGAGGGCGGCAAGCTCGGCAAGCAGTTCAAGTACGCGGACAGGGCGGGCATTCGCTTCGTCGTGGTGCTGGGCGAAGACGAGATCGCGAAGGGCGTGGTCACCGTGAAGGATCTTCGTCGCGAAGATCAGTTCGAGGTGGCTCGCGCCGACCTGGTCAAGACGTTGCGCGTCGAACTGGCCCAGGCCGAAATCGGTCGCTGAGCTTTCTCATACCCCCACCGCACGGCATTCCCCATGACCAGCAGCATTCTTCTCGACGGACGTAGCCTCACGCGCGCCCAGGTCGCCGCTATCGCTCGCCACGGCGCTTCGATTCGTCTCGACGACGCGCAGCTGGTGAAGGTCAGGCGCGCGGCCGACTTTCTCGCCGAGAAGGTCGGTGGGGGCGAGCCGATCTATGGAGTGACCACGGGCTTCGGCAGCAATGCCGACAAGCTGCTCGGTGCGCATCGCGTGCGCGACGAGTTGCCCGGCGGTAATCCGGAGCCGCGCGAAGGCACGTTGCTGGAAGAACTGCAGCACAACCTGATCATCACCCACGCGGTGTGCGTGGGTAAGCCCTTCGCTGAAGACGTCGTGCGCGCGATGCTCGCCATCCGCGTCAACACGCTGATGAAGGGACACTCCGGCATTCGCGTGGAAACCCTGCGTGCGCTCGCCGAGCTGCTCAACCGTAACATCATCCCGGTGATTCCGGAAAAGGGCTCCGTCGGCGCCAGTGGCGATCTGGCTCCGCTCTCTCATCTGGCCATCGTGCTGCTGGGTGGTGGCGAAGCCTTTTATCAGGGCGAGCGCCTGCCCGGTGCCGAGGCGCTGAAGCGTGCCGGTCTCGAACCGGTGCGCCTGTCCTTCAAGGAAGGTCTTGCGCTCAACAACGGCACGACGCAGATGCTGGCCACGGGCGTGCTCGCGCTCGACACGATGGACATGCTGATCCGCACGGCGGACCTGGCGGCCGCGATGACGCTCGACGCGTTCGCTGGCCGTACGGGCGCTTACGCCGAACAGGTGCATGCGCTGCGCCCCCATCCGGGGCAGGTGGCGGCGGCACGCAACATACGCGGTCTGCTCGAAGGTTCAACGCTGGCGGACATCGCGTACCACATGGTGCCGCGCTTCCGTCCGTGGCTGTCGGACTCGTGGGCGGATCCCGCCGACCAGACGTATCGCTTCGACATCGGCTGGGACTGGGTACCGGCCACGCAGCGGCACGGCAAGGAAGCGTTCTACTCCCGCTTCCTCCCGTTCAAGGGCGGCAAGAAGCATCAGCCGCAGGACGCGTACTGCCTGCGCTGTGCGCCGCAGGTGCATGGTGCCGTGCGCGACGCGTGGGAGCAGGCGTGTCGCGTGTTCGACGTCGAGCTCAACGCCGTCACCGACAACCCGCTGGTCTTCCCCGATGCCGAGAACGCCGAGGTCATCGAGGATCAGGTGATTTCCGCCGGTCACTTCCATGGCATGCCACTCGCGCTGGCGATGAGCTACGTCAAGGCGTCGATTCCGGTACTCGCCTCGATCTCGGAGCGTCGCACCGCCAAGCTGGTGGATCCCGCGAATAACGACGGCCTGCCGGCCTTCCTGATCGGCAATGAAGACGCCACGGATTCCGGTTTCATGATCGTGCAGTACACCGCGGCGGCGCTGGTCAACGACCTCGCCACGCGCGCGCACCCGGCCTCCGTCTATTCGGTGCCGACCAGCGCCAACGCGGAAGACCACGTGTCCATGGGTGCCAACGAGGCCCGTCACGTGCTGGAGATGACCGAGGACCTCGGCCACGTGCTGGCGATGGAGCTGTATACCGCCGCGCAGGCGCTCGAATACCGCCAGGACATGCTCAACGCCGCGCGTACCCTTGCGATGCGCGGTGACTGGCAGGCGCTCGCGTCGAAAATCGCCGGAGCGCCGCGTACCGACTCGCCGCACTACGCGCGCTTCGAAACCGAAGTGCGCGCGCTGATGGACGCCCTCGCAGTCGCCGAGGATTTCCATGGCGGTGTCGCCGTGCGCGAGGCACTGGCGGCTCTTCGCCAGCACATCGCCTTCATGCAGCGCGATCGTGCGATGGATGGCGAAGTCCGCCTGATGTGCGAACTGGTGGCCTCCGGGCGTCTCGTCGCCGCGGCCTGATCACGGCGGGAAAAAGTTGAGGCTGGCGGCGGCCTCGTCGGTCGGGGACCAGTCGTCGAGTTTGTCGGCGCGGATGCCGGCCAGGTAGTGATAGAGCTGGGCGTCGTTGACGAGGCCCAGCTTGCTCATGGCCGAGCGCTTCTGCCGGCTGATCGTCTTGATGCTGCGACCCATGGCCGAGGCGATCTCGGGCAATTGGTAGCCCTGCGCGTACCCGCGCAGCACCTCGATTTCACGGGGGGACAGCCGGGTGGCGAGTTCTTCTTCCTGCGCCGCCGCGCAGTCCGCCTCGTGGAAGAGCCGGCGGATGGCCGGGCTGAGGTAGGAGCGCCCGACGTTGGCCGCATGCACGGCGACCGGGATGTCGCGCAGATTGGTGCGCTTGTCGAAGATGGCCGCCACGCCCGCGTCGAGCAGGCTGCGCAGCATGGCCGTGTTCGACAGCATGGTGAGTACGACGATGCCGGTGTCCGGACGCATCGCACGGATGCGCCGGATCATGGGCATGCCATCCGGGCGGCTGCCTTCGGGCATGGAGAAGTCCGTCACGACGACGTCGCACGGGTAATCGGCCAGGGCGTGGAAGAGGGCGTCGGTGTTGTGGACGCGCGCGACGATGTCGTAGCGATGCGACTTCAGCACGGTTTCGACCCCCGCGACCACGACCGGGTGGTCGTCCGCGATGATCACGGTACTACGCATGGATAAGGCTCACGGCTTGGAGATGGCCGCCATGTTGGCCGGGTGCTGCGATGCGGTATATGGAAGAAAAGCGCAATTCTCTGTCGGCGCTTGCCACGAACCGGTTGCTCAAGTTAGGATGCGTTATCGTATTAACGCATTAGTACACTATGAAGCGTCGCTCACTCGACCCTGAGACGCCCGCCGATTCGGCGGAAACCAGCCTGTGCGAAGCCCTGGCCGGCCTGGCCACGATCGAGGAGATGCGAGCCTTTCTGCATGACCTCTGCACGCCGGCCGAGATCGAAGTCATGGTCGATCGCTGGCGCGTGGTGCCATTCCTGCTCGAAGGCCGTTCGTACCGCGAAATCCATGAGCGTACGGCCGTCAGCATCACCACCATTGGCCGGGTCGCCCGGTACCTCAACCAGGGCAGCGGGGGCTACATGGCCGCCGCCGCCCGCCGCAATGCCGGGAGTGCCGTATGAAGCCGCGTGATCGACTGCGCATCGCCATGCAGAAATCGGGGCGCCTCACGGAGCCCGCGCAGGAGTTGCTGGCCCGTTGCGGCCTCAAGTTCCGCCAGAGCCGCGACAAGCTGTTCTGCTTCGGCGAAGGCGAGCCGGTGGACCTCCTGCTCGTTCGCGATGACGACATTCCCGGCCTGATCGCCGAAGGCGTGTGCGACCTCGGGATCGTCGGTCGCAATGTCCTGCGCGAATTTCAGCTGTCCAATCCCGAGGCCGGCACGGGCATCGACGAACTGCGCTCACTGGGTTTCGGTCACTGCCGTCTGTCCATCGCCGTGCCGCAGGAAGACGCCTACGAAAGCCCGGCGCAGCTCGAAGGACAGCGCATCGCGACGTCATACCCCGGGCTGACCGGCGAATGGCTGCGCGCGCACGGCGTGGATGCGAAAGTCGTCATGCTCAATGGCTCGGTGGAAATCGCGCCGCGCCTCGGCACCGCCGACGCCATCTGCGATCTCGTCTCCAGCGGCGCGACGCTGGTCGCGAACCAGTTGCGCGAGACCGCCGTGGTGATCGAGAGCGAAGCCGTCCTCGCCGGCCACGCGGAATTGCCGCTGGACGAGCGCGGTGAGATCGCCGAACTGCTGCTGCGTCGTCTGGATGGCGTCATCCAGGTGCGCGACTCGCGCCTGATCCTGATGCAGGCGCCGCGCGCCGCGCTGGCGGAGATCACCCGCCTCCTGCCAGGGACGCCGGTGCCCACGCTCACGCAGGTCGACGGCTCGCCCGATCAGGTCGTGCTGCAGGCGCTGTGTGCCGGCTCGGTGAGCTGGCGCCAGCTGGAAGACATGAAACGCGCCGGTGCCCGCGACATGCTGGTGCTGCCGGTGGAGAAGATGCTGGCATGAAACGGATCGACTGGAAGACCCTCGACGAAAATGGCCGCGACGCCGCGCTCGCCCGCCCGGCGCAGTCCCGCGCGGCGGAACTGCGTGATGGTGTGGAGGCGATCATCGCCGACGTGCGCGCCCGCGGTGACGATGCGCTGCGCGAACTCACCGCACGCTACGACGGCACGACGCTCGACGACCTCGCGGTCACCGAGGCGGAGTTCGCCGCGGCGGAAGCGCGTCTGTCGCCTGAACTGAAAGCGGCGGTGCGCGAAGCCGCGGAACGTATCGATACCTTCCACCGTGCCGCCGCACCGACCGAAGTCGGTGTGAATACGGCGCCGGGCGTGCGCGTCGAACGCGTGCTTCGTCCCATTCGCCGCGTTGGCCTGTACGTTCCGGCCGGTGGCGCGCCGCTGCCGTCGACGGCGATCATGCTCGGCGTCCCCGCCGCCATCGCCGGTTGCCGCGATGTGGTGCTGTGCACGCCGGTGCAGGCCAACGGCCGCTGCGACGATGCCGTGCTGTTCGCGGCGAAAACGACGGGCGTGCACCGCGTCTACAAGCTCGGCGGTGCGCAGGCGATCGCCGCGATGGCTTATGGCACGGCGTCCGTTCCGCGTTGCGACAAGTTGTTCGGTCCCGGCAATGCCTGGGTGACCGAAGCCAAACTGCAGGCGGCCGGCGATCCCTCCGGTGCCGCCATCGATATGCCCGCTGGCCCGTCGGAAGTACTGGTGATCGCCGACGCCGGCGCCGACCCGCGCTTCGTTGCCGCCGACCTGCTGTCGCAGGCAGAGCATGGGCCGGACTCTCAGGTCTTGCTGGTCAGTCCGTCAGCCGGTCTTCTCGACCGCGTCGAGGCGGAAGTCGAGCGTCAACGCCGGGAACTCCCGCGTGCCGAGGTCGCCGCCATGGCGCTGTACGAGAGTCGCCTGATCCTCGTGAGCGATCTCGCGGAAGCCGTCGAGGTAAGCAACCGCTACGCGCCTGAGCACCTGATCATCCAGACGGCCGAACCGCGGGCGCTGCTCGACGACGTCGAATCCGCCGGCTCGGTCTTTCTCGGCGAATGGACGCCCGAATCCGTCGGTGACTACTGCAGTGGCAGCAACCATGTCCTGCCGACCTACGGCTACGCGCGCAGCTACAGCGGTGTCTCCGTGGGCAGCTTCCAGAAACAGGTCACCGTGCAGGAAGTCACCGCCGAAGGCCTGCGCAACATCGGTCCGTGTGCGGCGATCCTCGCCGAAGCGGAACAACTCGAAGCCCATCGTCGCGCGGTGACCCTGCGCCTTGCCGTTATGGATGCCGTCGCATGAGCGTGCTCGATCTCGCCCGTCCCGATATCCGTGCCATCACGCCGTATTCCAGCGCCCGCATGGAAGCGCAAGGGGGCACGGTGCTGCTCAACGCCAACGAGTCGGCCCGTTCGCCGAACGTGCCCGGGGGCGAAGGCCTGAATCGTTATCCCGACCCGCAGCCGCGCGGTCTCGTCGAAACGCTCGCCGATCTTTACGGCAGCACCAGCGAGCGCCTCCTGGTCACCCGGGGCAGCGACGAAGCGATCGACCTGCTGGTCCGCGCGTTCTGCCAGGCAGGTCAGGACTCGATCGCGATCTCGCCGCCGACGTTCGGCATGTATGCCGTCTGCGCACGTGTACAGGCGGCCGGGGTGATCGAATCGCCGCTGGATGCGTCCGGCAAGCTCGATCCCGACGCCTTGCTCGCCGCCGTCACCGACACGACGAAGCTCGTCTTCGTCTGCTCGCCGAACAACCCCACCGGCAACCTGGTCGAACTCGCCACCATCGAACGCCTGGCCCGCGAGCTGCAGGGCAGGACGTTACTGGTCGTCGATGAGGCCTATCTCGAGTTCAGCGGCACGCGCAGCGCCGCCTCGCTGATCGACGACTTCGACAACATCGCCGTGCTGCGAACCCTGTCCAAGGCCTGGTCGCTGGCAGGTGCTCGCGTCGGCACCCTGATCGCACGGGCCGAGGTCGTGGCCCTGCTTCGCCGGATCATTCCGCCGTATCCGCTGCCGTCCCCGTGCGTGGACGCGGCGCTGGCGGCGCTGTCGTACGAAGGACGCCGCGTGCAGCGCCATCACGTGCACGAACTGCTCAACGAGCGCGCCCGGATGGCCAGGGCGCTCGCCACGCAGCCGGGTGTGCGTGAAGTCCTCCCGTCGCACGCGAACTTCCTCGCCGTACGCTTCGACGATGCGGCGGGTACCTATCGCCGACTGCTCGCCGCCGGTGTCGTGGTGCGCGACATCACGAGATACCCGGGCCTCGGCGACGCGTTGCGCATCACCATCGGCACGGGCAACGAGAACGACCGCGTGCTTGCCGTGCTGGGAGCCGGGGCATGAGCCGCAAGATCCTCTTTGTCGACCGCGATGGCTGCCTCATCGAAGAGCCCGCGGACCAGCAGATCGACAGCTACGAAAAGCTGGCGCTGTTGCCGGGCGTAATCGCCGCGCTTCAGCGCTGTGTCGCGGCCGGCTACGAACTGGTGATGGTTACCAACCAGGACGGCCTCGGGACGGATGCCTTCCCACAGGCCTCGTTCGATGGTCCGCATGCGTTGCTGCTGCGTATTCTCGCTTCGCAGGGCATTACCTTTCGCGAGCAGCTGATCGACCGCAGCTTCGCTCATGAAAATCTCGATACACGCAAGCCGGGTGTCGGTCTCGCACGGCACTGGCTGGCGGACGACGGCTGGAGCCGTGCGCAGTCGGCCATGGTCGGGGATCGCGAGACCGATCTGGCGTTCGCCGCGAACATGGGCGTGCGCGGTCTCCGGGTCGGTCCCGAGGGCATGAGCTGGGCCGAGCTGGCGCACGCGTTGCTCGATGCGCCGCGTACCGCCGAGGTCGTGCGCAAGACGAAAGAAACGTCGATTCGCGTGTCGGTCGATCTCGACCGCGTGGCGGATCCGGAGATTCACACGGGTCTGGGCTTCTTCGATCACATGCTCGAACAGATCGGCAAGCACGGCGGCTTCGCCCTGCAGCTGCGCTGCGATGGCGACACCCACATCGACGAACACCACACCATCGAAGACTCCGCGCTGGCGCTGGGGCAGGCCCTGAAGCAGGCCCTGGGCGACAAGCGCGGCATCGGCCGCTACGGCTTTGCGTTGCCGATGGACGAGAGCGCGGCGCGCGCCGAGCTGGATCTGTCGGGGCGTCCGTATTTCGTGTTCGAAGGCGAGTTCCCGCGTGAGCGCGTCGGCGATGTCCCCACTGAGCTCGTGCCGCATTTCTTCCGTTCGCTGTGCGAGACGCTGGGCGCCAACCTGCACCTCACCGTGCACGGCGATAACGCGCACCATATGGTCGAAGGCTGCTTCAAGGTGGTCGCGCGTACGCTGCGCCAGGCGATCCGTCGCGAGGGTGCGGACCTGCCGAGTACCAAGGGGAGTCTCTGATGCGCGTGGTCCTCGTCGACGCGGGCGGTACCAATATCGGTTCGGTGCGGTACGCGCTCCAGCGTCTCGGCACCGATGCCGAACTGACCTCCGACGCGAATCGCATCCGTAACGCCACGCACGTGATCCTGCCGGGCGTGGGTGCGGCGGCTCCCGGCATGCGCATGCTGCGCGAGGCGGGCCTGGTCGATGTCATGCGCGGGCTGACTCAGCCGGTGCTTGGCGTGTGCCTCGGCATGCAGCTGCTGTGTGCCCGTTCGGAGGAAAGCGACACGGAGTGCCTGGGCATGATTCCCGCGACGGTGCGTCGCTTCGCGGAGCAGCCGGGTTTACGTGTCCCGCACATGGGCTGGAACACTCTGGTGGCGACCGGCGATCATCGTCTGACGGCCGGTCTGAGGCAAGGCGACACCGCGTATTTCGTCCACAGCTACGCCGTGCCCACGGGCGATTACACGCTGGCGTCGAGCGAGCACGGGACCCCGTTCTCCGCCGTCGTCGCGTCCGGTAATTTCATGGGTATGCAGTTCCATCCCGAGCGTTCGGCCGGTGTCGGCGCCCAGCTCCTGCGGAATTTTCTCTCGCTATGACACTTCCCATTCCTGCCATCGATCTGCGCGAAGGCAAAGTCGTGCGTCTGTTCAAGGGTGACTATGCCCAGCAGACGACCTTCGCCTTCGAGCCTGAAGCGCTTGCCGCGCATTACGCCGACGAGGGTGCTTCGTGGCTGCACGTGGTCGATCTCGATGGTGCCCGCACGGGCCGCTTCGAGAACCTTTCCACCCTCGCGGGTATCGCTTCCAGCGGACGTTTACGCGTACAGGCCGGTGGTGGCGTGCGTGACGAAGACGGTGTCCGTCGTCTGATCGACGCCGGCGTACAGCGCGTCGTGGTCGGCAGCATCGCCATGCGCGATCCTGAAACCGTCGCCGCATGGATCGGTCGCTACGGCGCGGAACGCATCGTGCTGGCGCTGGATACGCGTTTCCGCGATGGCCTGTGGAAGCTGCCGAGTGCGGGCTGGACCGCCGACGAGGAGCGAACGCTCGACGACCTGGTGCCCTGGTATCGCGCCGCCGGTGCGCGCCACCTGCTGTGTACGGACATCGACCGCGACGGCACGATGACCGGGCCCAATCTCGCGCTGTATCGCCACCTGGCGACGCTGGCGCCGGGCATGGATGTGCAGGCCTCCGGCGGAGTCCGTTCGCTGGAAGATATCGCCACGCTCGCGCTGCAGGACGTCGCCGGCGTGATTCTCGGGCGTGCCCTCCTGGAAGGGGCGTTCGCCCTGTCCGATGCCTTCGTGGCCGCCGAAAAGGCGAACGCATCATGCTGAGCCGTCGTATCGTTCCTTGCCTCGATGTGCGCGACGGGCAGGTGGTCAAGGGTGTGCGATTCCGCGATCACGTGGTGGTCGGCGAGATCGTCGAGCTCGCACTGCGTTACCGCGATGAGGGCGCCGACGAGCTTGTGTTTTACGACATCACCGCGAGCCCGGAAGGCCGCCGTGTGGATCGCGACTGGGTCGAACGCGTGGCGCGCGAAATCGATATTCCCTTCTGCGTGGCCGGAGGCATCCGCAGCGTCGATGACGCGCGTGACGTGCTGCATGCGGGTGCCGACAAGATTTCCATCAACTCGCCGGCACTGGAGCGTCCTGAACTGGTCGCCGAAATCGCTGACGCCTTTGGCGTGCAATGCGTGGTCGTCGGCGTGGACAGCCTGCGCGATGACGACGGGGAGTGGCGTGTGCGCCAGTACACGGGCGATCCGTCGCGTACGAAAGCGCTGCGCAAACGCACTCTCGACTGGATCGAGGAAGTGCAGGCGCTGGGTGCGGGTGAAATCGTGCTGAACTGCATGGGCACCGACGGGGTGCGCCGGGGTTATGACATCGAACAACTGGCAGCCGCGCGCGCACTGAGTCGCGTGCCACTGGTCGCGTCGGGTGGCGCGGGCGCGCCGGATCATTTCACCGAGGTGTTCCGCCTCGCGGACGTCGATGCGGCACTCGCCGCCAGCGTCTTCCACAGTGGCGACATCGGCATTCCCGCGCTCAAGCGCGAACTGCGTGCGCAGGGTATCGAGGTAAGACTATGAGCGAGACGACGACACCGGATTTCGCCAAGGGCGACGGTTTGCTCCCGGCCATCGTGCAGCATGCGCGGACCGGCGAGGTGCTGATGCTGGGTTACATGGATGAGGCCGCCCTGGCGAAGACGCGCGAGGTGGGTCTCGTGACGTTCTTCAGCCGCAGCAAGCAGCGTCTGTGGACGAAAGGCGAGACGTCAGGCGATACGCTGACGTTGGTCGACGTGCGTCTGGACTGCGACGCGGACACGTTTCTCGTGCGTGCGGTGCCGGCCGGGCCCACCTGCCACAACGGCACGACAAGCTGTTTCGGCGATGACGTGGCGCCGTCGCTCGGTTTTCTGGGAGAGCTCGACGCGCTGGTTGCATCGCGGCATGCCGAGCGGCCCCAGGGCAGCTACACGACGAAGCTGTTCGAGGGCGGCATCCGGCGTATCGCGCAGAAGGTCGGCGAGGAGGGCGTGGAAACCGCGCTCGCCGCCGTCGCCGAAGACGACGACGCCTTGATCGGCGAAGCGGCCGACCTGGTGTTTCATCTGATGGTGGTACTGCGTGCCCGCGGTATCGGCTTCGACGCGGTGGCGAAGAAGCTGATCGAGAGACACCGCTGAGCCGATGCGGAAGGGTAAAGCCGTCCGGCAGACGGCTTCTGTAGGAGCCAGCCCTGCTGGCGAATCAATCTCGCCGGAGACCTGAATCGCCAGCAGGGCTGGCTCCTACACGAGCGTTTGGCATTCAGCGCTTAGCGGTTGCCGCCGCGGTTACCGCCACCGCCGCCGCTGCGATTACCGCCGCCGCCACCCGGACGCGGACCGCGATTGCCGCCGCCACCGGGGCGCTGACCGCCGCCGGTACGATTGCCGCCGCCGGCACGGTTGCCCGCGTTGCCGCCGCCACCCGGACGACCGCCGCGGTTGCCGCCGCCTTCGAAGCGGGCGCCGCCGCCCGGAGCGGCGCGATTACCGCCACCCTCGAAGCGCGAACCGCCGGACGAAGCGCGGTTGCCGTCGGCACGACCGCCGCCAGCGGCACGATTACCGTCGGTGCGCGGACCGCCCGTGCGGCTGCCGCCCGGACCGGCCGAACGGTTGCCGTAGCCACCGCCGCCACCGGCGTTGCCGGTATTGCCGCCAGCGCGGCCACCCGGACGCGGACCACGGTTGCCCGTGCTGTTGCCTGCGGAGTTGCCCTGGCCACCACCGGTGCGCGAGTCGCCCGCGAACCACGTGCGCACGCCCGGCAGTTCCTGGCCCGGGGCGACGCGACGCTTACGCTGGCCACCCGCGGCGTTGCCGCGCTCCGGACGATCGACGTTGCCGTTGACCTCGCGACGCGGAGCGCCGCCACGGCCACCGGCACCGCCGGCACGACCACCACGGCCGCCGCGCGGATTGTCATCGCGCAGACGATCGAAAGCGGTCAGCTCACGGGCTTCGTCATGACGTGCCGAGCTCCACGCGCTGGCACCGCCGGCGTTGGGCTTGTACTCGGTGACGTGGCGCGGCGCGCGGCGCTGGTGCACCACGGCGCTCAGCGTCAGCACCGGGGCGGGTGCGCCCAGGCCCGAACGCTCGCGCAGTTCCTTGATGGCGGTTTCGTCGAGCGACTCGCAGTCGCCACGGCGCAGGGCGCGCGGCAGTTCGACGGTGCCGTAGCGAATGCGCTTCAGGCGGCTGACGAGGAAGCCGGCCGAGTCCCACAGGCGACGGACTTCGCGGTTGCGGCCCTCGCGGATGGTGACGCGGAACCAGCTGTGGCTGCCGCCACGGCTGATCGTGGCGATTTCGTCGAAGCGGGCGGGGCCGTCTTCCAGCTCCACGCCGGCCTTCAGGCGCTCGATCGTCTCGTCCGGCACTTCGCCGTGGACGCGGCAGAGGTATTCGCGCTCGAGGCCGCTCTTCGGATGCATCAGCGCGTTGGCGAGTTCGCCGTCGGTCGTGAGCAGCAGCAGGCCGGTGGTGTTGATGTCGAGGCGACCCACGGCGACCCAGCGCGCGCCCTTCAGGCGCGGCAGCTGTTCGAACACGGTGGGGCGGCCTTCGGTGTCTTCGCGGGTGGTCACCACGCCTTCCGGCTTGTGGTAGACGAGCACTTCGGCGTCGTTGCGGTTGTCGGTGGCGACGACGAACTGCTTGCCGTCCAGGACCACGCGGTCACCGGCATGCACGCTGGCGCCGATGGTGGCGACGGTGCCATTGACTTCGACTTCGCCGGCCTGGATGCGTTGTTCGAGCATCCGGCGGGAGCCAAGGCCGGCGTTGGCCAGGACCTTGTGCAGGCGCTCTTCGAGCTGCGGACCGTCTTCGGTGGTGCGGCTCTCGCCGCGCTTCAGGCTGAGTAGGGAACGTTGCGGCGCATTCATGCGCGTGACTCCTCGGTATCTTTGCCGGCGTCGTCGTCTTCGACGTCGCCTTCGGGGTTCTCTGCCTCTTCGGCAGTGGGGGAAGCCGCGGCGACGTCATCGTCGCCGGCTGGCAGCTGGGTCGCGACTTCGACGTCGTCGCCCTCGGGGGGCGCGGTCTCCGCGGCGGTGTCTTCGATCGTCGTGGCTTCGGCCACGACATCATCGTTGTCTTCGGTATTCGTCAGGCTTTCGTCGTCTTCCACGTCGACGGGCAGATCGGTCGGCATCGCCGCCTTGGCGGGAACGCCGTCCGCATCGCCCAGGCGAAGCTGGGGGTTGAGCTCCTCCAGATCGCGGATCTCGGAGAGCGGGGGCAGGGCATCCAGCGACTTCAGGTTGAAGTAGTCGAGGAACAGCCGGGTGGTGCCGAACAAGGCCGGCTTGCCGGGAACGTCGCGGTGTCCGACGACGCGGATCCATTCGCGCTCTTCGAGCGTCTTGATGATGTTCGAGGAAACCACCACGCCGCGGATCTGTTCGATCTCCGGGCGGGTAATGGGCTGGCGGTAAGCGATCAGTGCCAGCGTCTCGAGCAGTGCGCGGGAGTAGCGGCTCGGCTTTTCGGCCCACATCCGCGAAACCCAGGGATGAACGTCGCGGCGGACCTGGTAGCGCCAGCCGGTGGCGACCTCCATCAGTTCCACGCCGCGACCGTCGGTGTCATGCGTCAGCGACTTAAGCGCCACGACCAGGTCGTCGTCGGTCACTTCATCCTCGTCGACGAAGATCGCCTTCAACTGCGCGACCGTCATCGGCTGGGTCGACGCGAGAAGCGCCGCTTCCACGATGGGTTTGAGTTGTTCGGGTTGCATAGGCCTTTCGGATGCGTGCTTGGGTCAGGCGAGCGCTTCGTCGCGCGCGGCCTCCGTCTGTACCTTCGTTTTCAGGTAGATCGGCCCGAGGGCCTCTTCCTGAACGATCTCGACGAGCATTTCCTTTGCGAGCTCGAGCATGGCCAGAAAGGTGACCACGACTCCGAGTCGGCCTTCGCTGACGTCGAACAGCGTTTCGAACCGGCGGAAACCGCCGCCTTCACTCAGCGTGCCGAGCAGGTCACCCATGCGCTGACGAACGCTGAGCGGTTCGCGCTGGATCGCATGGTGGGTGAACAGGTCGGCACGGCCGAGCACATCCTTGAGCGCGAGCAACATCTCCCTGAGGTCCAGCGGCGGCGGCACACGTACCACGTTGTGCTCGCCGACGAAGGCGTGGACCACCGCCGTATCGCGTTCCAGCCGGGGCAGTTCGTCGATATCCGCCGCGGCCTTCTTGAAGCGTTCGTATTCCTGCAGCCGACGGACCAGTTCGGCGCGGGGATCCTCTTCCAGTCCTTCCTCGGCGGGCGGCCGTGGCAACAGCAGTCGGGATTTGATTTCCGCCAGGATCGCGGCCATCAGCAGGTATTCCGCCGCCAGCTCGAGCCGCATCACCTCGCGCATCATCTCGATGTAGTCCATGTACTGCCGGGTGATCTCGGCGACAGGGATGTCGAGGATGTCCAGGTTCTGCCGGCGGATCAGGTAGAGCAAGAGATCCAGCGGGCCTTCGAACGATTCGAGAATGACCTCGAGCGCGTCCGGCGGAATGTACAGGTCCTGAGGCATCTGCAGCACCGGCTGCCCGCGCACGAGCGCAAGGGGCATTTCCTGTTGCTGCGGAATGCCCGCGAAGGCACCCTGAATGTTTTCGACCACCTGGACGTCGGTTGTCTCGTTAGTCATCGGCACACGTCAGAAGGGCCGCGAGTGCGACCGGGAACGCAACAATCGATGCCGTCCGGCGGCTTTACCGCCACCTCGCCCGGCCATGCCTCGCATCGTCGCCGACGAGCGGAAGGCTTTGCCGCTGGACACCCCAGGAGGGTCACCGCCTGTGAAGAATCGTCGGAAGCTGTCCGCCGCCGGTCCCGTCTGTCGGACCGGTGAGGGCGTGACGCCCGAATAAGTTCACCCGAATGGACACAGGGTATCGCCTGTTTCCGCGCAAGTCCAGCGGGCGTAGACGCCCGTCCTTCATCGTTTTGGCACAATACGCCTTATGCCTGCTCCCGATCGCGCCATCATCCACGTCGACATGGACGCCTTTTACGCGTCCGTGGAGGAACTGGACGACCCGACGCTCATCGGCAAGCCGGTGGTCGTCGCCGGTCTGGGGCGCCGCGGCGTCGTTTCGACCTGTAATTACGAGGCGCGCAAGTACGGCGTGCGGTCGGCCATGGCTACCGCCGAGGCCCGTCGGCGCTGCCCGGACGCGGTCTACATCTTCCCCAGGCATGACCGTTACGCGGAAATCTCCGCGATCGTCTTCGGCGTCTTTGCCGAAGTCACGCCGATGATCGAGGGCCTGTCCCTCGACGAAGCCTTCCTCGATGTCACCGCCAGCCTGAGACTTTTCGCATCGATCGAGGCGATCGGTCGCAGAGTGAAGGAAACCATCAAGGCGCGGACCGGGCTGAATGCGTCGGTCGGGATGGCGCACAACAAGCTGCTCGCCAAGCTGGCCAGCGAGCTGTCCAAGCCGGACGGGTTTCTCGTCATCCCGCCCGATCAGGTGCGCGGTTACCTGGACCCCCTGCCGATAGGGCGTATGTGGACGGTAGGCAAGGTGGCGGAAGAGTCGCTGCAGAAGGTCGGCATCCGCACCATCGGCGACCTGATCCGCTCCGACGCCTGGCGTCTGAACAAGGCCGTGGGCGAGCGACATGCCGCTCAGCTGCGGTTGCTGTGTCAGGGTGATGACCGCCGCCCGGTGGTTACGGACGCACCCGAGGTATCGATCGGCTCGGAGTGGACCTTCGAGTACGACGTCGAGGAGTTCGGTGTGGCGGAAGCCTGGTTGCTGCGCCAGTGCGAGCGGGTCGGTGCTCGAGCCAGGGGCAGGGCGGTCGAGGCGCGGACCGTCTCGGTAAAACTGCGAGAGCCACCGTTCGTGACGCACAGCCGACAGGCCCAGCTTCCCGTGCCCGGCAACGGAACCCCCGAAATCTTTGAAGTGGCACGCCGCTTGCTTCACATTTGGTGGGACCAGCACCCCCGGCCGAGTTTGCGGCTGCTCGGGGTGACGCTTTCGGGGTTCGATGCACGGCGCGGCGACGAGCAACAGGATATGTTCGCGGCTCCGGCTTCTAAAAAGCCTTCGGATGGCGTACAGGATTTGATAAACGGCCGCTTTGGCGCCGGGGCGCTGGTTCGCGCTGGTGTGTTGAAAACGCGTGGTAGCGAGTGAACGCCGACAGGATGGGCGGAACCTGCGACTGCGCTAATGTGTCCGTTTGTGACACGCAAGGTAAGTCGGTCGAGGTGCACTCATGCACGTTGCCACGAGTACAGACGTTAAACCGGTATGGACAAATACGTTGATGTCGTCTGACAAGGAAGGAACGCGCTATCGCCACGCGCGCATGAAAGTCCACAGTGCCGTCCTCATGAGTCGCGGCGGTGAAGCGCACCCGACCGATCTGGTCGACATCTCGGCTACCGGCGCACTGCTTCGTCGTCCGCTGGGCTGGCGGGGCGAGGCCGGCCAGACCTGGGTGCTGGACATGATCTTCGGCCACGACCTCCACATTCATATGGAGGCGTGCGTCGCGCGGGTGTCCGCCCGCCAGATCGGCCTGGAATACACGCTGATCCCGGAAGACAAGCAGGCCCCCCTGTGGGAGCTGCTGGGCGGCTACGCCGATACCCTTGAGGCCTGGCAAGACGAGTAGCTGGGAGGACGAGTAGGAGCGCGCCCTGCGCGCGACATGTTTCAGGGCCATGTCCGGGAGCTCGCGCGTAGTCTTGAAGGCAGCGCCAGCGTCAGAAGGCGTCGCGCGCAGGGCGCGCTCCTACACTTGTCAGGCTTTTGCGGCAGCGCGTTTCTTTCGGTCCTCGTCGCGCAACTCGCGACGGAGAATCTTGCCGACATTCGTCTTCGGCAGGCTGTCGCGGAATTCGATCTGCTTGGGACGCTTGTAACCGGTGAGGTTCTCGCGGCAGTACTCGCTGAGGGCTGCTTCGGTCAGTGAGGGGTCCTTGCGGACGACGAAGAGCTTCACCACTTCGCCCGAGTGCTCGTCGTCGATACCGACGGCGGCCACTTCGTTCACGCCGGGGTGGCGAGCGACGATGTCTTCGATCTCGTTCGGATACACGTTGAAACCGGAGACCAGGATCATGTCCTTCTTACGATCGACGATGTAGACGTAGCCGTTTTCGTCCATCTTCGCGATGTCGCCGGTGCGCAGCCAGCCGTTGGCGTCGAGCACCTTGGCGGTTTCGTCGGGACGGTTCCAGTAGCCCTTCATCACCTGCGGGCCCTTGATGCAGAGTTCGCCGACTTCGCCGAAGCCGAGCACGTCACCGTCATCGGACCAGATCTGCACGTAGGTGGACGAGATGGGCAGGCCGATCGAGCCGTTGTATTCCTTCAGATCCAGCGGGTTGATGCAGGCGGCCGGAGACGTCTCGGTGAGACCGTAGGCTTCCGCCAGCGTCACGCCCGTCGTCTTCTTCCAGCGCTCCGCCACCGCGCGCTGCACGGCCATGCCGCCGCCGAGCGAGAGATGCAGGGCCGAGAAGTCGAGGTCGGCGAAGCCCGGCGTGTTGAGCAGGCCGTTGAAGAGCGTGTTCACGCCGGTGATGGCGGTGAAGCGCTCTTTCGAGAGCTCCTTGACGAAGCCCTTCATGTCCCGTGGGTTGGTGATCAGCAGGTTCATCGCGCCCATGCGCGTAAAGACCAGGCCGTTCGCCGTCAACGAAAAGATGTGATACAGCGGCAGCGCGGTGACGATGATCTCTTCGCCGGCCTTGGCCGAGCCGCTGATCCAGGCATCCGCCTGCAGCATGTTCGCCACCATGTTGCGGTGGGTGAGCATCGCACCCTTGGCCACGCCGGTGGTGCCGCCGGTGTACTGCAGAAAGGCGATGTCGTCGTGACCGACTTCCACGGGCGGCAGAGCGTGCGACTTGCCGCGCTCGAGCGCGTCTTTGAAGCGGATGCTGGATGGCAACTTGTACGCAGGCACTTCCTTGCGGATGTGCTTGACGACGAAGTTGATGATGTTGCCCTTGGGAAAACCGATCAGGTCGCCGACGCCGGTGGTGATGACGTGGTGCACCTTGGTGCCGTCCAGGGCCTGCTGCACCGTCGCCGCGAAGTTGTCGAGGACGACCAGTGCCTTAGCACCCGAGTCTTCCAGTTGGTGATGGAGTTCGCGCGCCGTGTAGAGCGGATTGGTGTTCACTACCGTCAGGCCGAGGCGCAGTGCGCCGAACAGCACGATGGGGTACTGCAGGAGGTTGGGCAGCATGATCGCGATGCGATCGCCCTTGACCAGGCCGAGTTCGCCGGAAAGGTAGCCGGCAAACGCGGTCGAGAGTTCGTCGATCTGCCCGTAGGTCAGAACCTTGCCGAAGTTTTTGTAGGCGGGACGGTCACGAAATTTCTTAAAGGATTCTTCGAAGACGGCCGCCACGGAGCGGTAGGCGTTGACGTCGATATCGGCGGGGATGCCGGCCGGGTAGTGGGCAAGCCAGGGACGTTCAATGCTCATGAATCGGACGCGCTCCGTAAAATGACTGTCGCACGGCACACGTCCCGTACGATGCGGCATTGGAGCATACGCGTGCGTATAGCGGCAAGCCGCAACGCAGCGTGAAATCAACCGGAGAAGCCATGAGATTGCCGTCGATCCTCGCCTTCGTTTTCGCCCTTGTCATCGCGCTGTCCGGGTGTCATCGCACCCCGGATGACGAGCGGATTCGTGAGGCCATCGCGACGACGGCGGCGGGAGCCGAAGCGGGCAAGGCGTCCGACACGGTCGCCGCGCTTAGCGATGACTTCGACGGTAACGCCGGACAATTCGACAAGCGGGCGTTGTCGAACATGGTTCGCCTGTTCGCATTGCGCGGGCAGGGCATCCACGTGCTGATGGGGCCGGTGACGGTCGAGCCGCGTGGCGAGCGGAGAGTGGCGAGGTTCACCGTGACGCTTACCGCCGGTAGCGGCGTGTTGCCGGATAACGCGGGGGCGTATGACGTCGAGACGGGATGGCGTAAGGACGGTGGGGAGTGGCGCTGTTTTACGGCTAGCTGGAAGCGGGCGTTGTAGATGAGATCGCCAGCGGGGCTGGCTCCTGCAAGAGCGGCGCGATGCCTGCTCTGGCAGGAGCCAGCCTCCTGGTGGTGCTTTAAGCGGCCTTGGCCAGCTGACGCAGCACGTACTGCAGGATGCCGCCGTGGCGGAAGAACTCGCGCTCCTTCGGGGTCAGCAGCAGCACCTTCACGGTGAACTCCTTGACCGAACCGTCCGGACGCACGGCCTTCACCGTCGCCGTCTTCGACTCGCCGCCATTCAGGCCGGTGATGTCGAACACTTCGTCGCCCTTCAGACCGAGCGTCTGCGCGTTCTCGCCGTCCTGGAACTGGCAGGGCAGCACGCCCATGCCAACCAGGTTGGACCGGTGGATGCGCTCGAAGCTCTCGGTGATCACCGCCTTGACGCCCAGCAGCAGCGTGCCCTTGGCCGCCCAGTCACGCGACGAGCCGGTGCCGTATTCCTTGCCGGCGAGCACGACCAGCGGCGTACCGTCGGCCTTGTACTTCATGGCGGCGTCGTAGATCGCCATTTCTTCGCCGGTCGGGATGTACCGGGTGAAGCCACCCTCGACGCCGTCGAGCATCAGGTTCTTGATGCGGATGTTGGCGAAGGTGCCGCGCACCATCACGTCGTCGTTGCCGCGACGCGAACCGTAGGAGTTGAAGTCCTTCGGCTCGACGCCACGCGAGATCAGGAAACGGCCCGCCGGGCTGTCCTTCTTGATCGAGCCGGCCGGCGAGATGTGGTCGGTGGTGATCGAGTCGCCGAAGATGCCCATGGCGCGCGCACCGTGGATGTCTTCGATGGTGCCGGCTTCGGCGGACATGCCGTCGAAGTAAGGCGGGTTCTTGATGTAGGTGGAGTCATCCCACGCGTAGGTCTGGCCATCCGGCGAGGCGATCTGGTTCCAGCGGCTGTCGCCCTTGAAGACGTCGGCGTAGCTGTCCTTGAACATCTGCGGATTGATGGCGCCCGCGATGGCGTCGGAGATTTCCTGGTTGCTCGGCCAGATGTCCTTGAGGTACACGGGCTGACCGTCGCTGCCGTTGGCGATGGGATCCCTGGTCAGGTCGATGTTGAGCGTGCCGGCGAGGGCGTACGCGACCACCAGCGGCGGCGACGCCAGGTAGTTCATCTTGACTTCGGGATGCACGCGGCCTTCGAAGTTGCGGTTGCCCGACAGCACGGACGCCACAGCGAGATCACCCTCGGCGATGCCCTTGCTGATCTCGGCCGGCAGCGGACCGGAGTTGCCGATGCAGGTGGTGCAGCCGTAGCCGACCACGTAGAAATTGACCTTTTCGAGCTCTTCGAGCAGACCGGTCTTCTTCAGGTATTCGGTGACCACGAGCGAGCCCGGGCCGAGCGAGGGCTTCACCCACGGCTTGGAGGTCAGGCCGCGCGCGGCCGCCTTCTTCGCCACGAGGCCGGCGGCCAGCATGACGGCCGGGTTGGACGTGTTGGTGCACGAGGTGATCGCGGCGATCACGACGGAGCCGTCGTTGATGCGGAACGACTTGCCGTCCTTCTCGACCAGCACGCCGCCGTCTTCGCCGACGTTGTTGGCTTCGTTGCCGACCGCGGTGCCACCGCCTTCATTGCTGAAGCTGGCTTCGCCGTGGCTCTTCGGCTTGCGGTTGGCGGTGAGCGGACCGACCACGTCGAGGAAGCTCTGCTGTACGCCTTCGAGCAGCACGCGGTCCTGCGGACGCTTCGGGCCGGCCATCGACGGGCGCACGTCGGCCAGGTCGAGTTCGAGCACGGTGGTGAACTCGGCTTCCGGCGTGTCGGCGTCGTGCCAGAGGTTCTGGGCCTTGGCGTAGGTCTCGACCAGCGCGATCTGCGCTTCGTCGCGGCCCGACAGGCGCATGTAGTTCAGGGCTTCCTGGTCGATCGGGAAGATGCCGCAGGTCGCGCCGTATTCCGGCGCCATGTTGGCGATGGTCGCGCGGTCGGCCAGCGGCAGGTTCTGCAGGCCGCTGCCGAAGAACTCGACGAACTTGCCGACGACGCCGAGCTTGCGGAGCATCTGGGTCACGGTGAGGACGAGGTCGGTGGCGGTGACGCCTTCCGGCAGCTTGCCCTTCAGGCGGAAACCGACGACCTGCGGGATCAGCATGGACGACGGCTGGCCGAGCATGGCGGCTTCGGCTTCGATACCGCCCACGCCCCAGCCCAGCACGCCGATGCCGTTGATCATCGTGGTGTGCGAATCGGTACCGAAGACGGTATCCGGATAGGCGAACGACTCGCCGTCGACTTCATTGGTGAAGACGACGCGGGCGAGGTTCTCCAGGTTGACCTGGTGGACGATGCCCGTGCGCGGCGGCACGACCTTGAAGTTGTTGAAGGCCTTCTGGCCCCAGCGCAGGAACGAGTAACGCTCCTGGTTGCGCTCGAATTCGATGGCGACGTTCTCTTCCAGCGCGCTTTCCGAACCGAACGCGTCGACCTGCACCGAATGGTCGATGACCAGTTCGGCCGGCGCCAGCGGGTTGATCTTGTTCGGGTCGCCGCCGAGCTTGGCGACGGCGTCACGCATGGCGGCCAGATCGACCACGCAGGGCACGCCGGTGAAGTCCTGCAGCACCACGCGGGCGGGCATGAAGGAGATCTCGGTGTCCGGCTCGGCCTTGGCGTCCCATTTGGCCACGGCCTCGATTTCCTTCGAGGTGACGTTCACGCCGTCTTCCTGGCGGAGCAGGTTTTCCAGCAGGATCTTCATGGAGTACGGCAGGCGCTTGATGTCGTGCTGCGCGCCGAACTTGGCGAGGCTGGCGATCGTGTGGCGCTTGCCGTTGACTTCGATGCTGTCTCGTACCGAGAACGAATCTTTCATGCTGTACTCCTGGCGTGACGTTCTTTAGCTGGGGAGGCCTGGAGAAACCCCGCAAGGGTTCCGCCAAAGCGTCGATTATCGCGCAGTCCGCTGCCCCTGTGCGACCGCCATGAGTCTGGCGTCGGGCTAGAATGGCGGGCTTCGGGGCAGGGCCGGGCGATGATTCGGCGGCGAAAGGATGGAGCGGTAAGCGGATGGGCGCAAACGTATTTGATGGCACGCAGCGTTCGATGATTTCGATGGCCCTGTCGTCGGTGTCGCTGCGCGACCTCGCGCTGGTCCAGGCGGTGGCGCGCGAAGGCAGCTTCACCAGCGCCGCGCGGGCCATGTACATCAGCCCCTCGGGGCTCTCGCATCAGGTGCAGAAGGTCGAGCAGGCCCTCGGCGTCCCCTTGTTCGAGCGCGGTGGCCGGCGGGTCGTTCCGACCGTCGGCGGCCAGCGCCTGCTGGGTTATATCGAGGCCGTGCTGGGGTCGGCCGAACACCTGGAGCACGCCGCGCGTGCCGGGGACGTGGCGTTTGGCGGGGAACTGCGCCTCGGCGTGCCGTCCACACTGGGACCGTATCTGCTGCCGCATTTCATCGAGCCGTTCCCGCAGCGTTTTCCGGGCGCGCGGCTGACGATCTCCGAGGGCAAGCCACGCGGGTTGCTGCGCCGCCTTCACGAAGGCGAGCTCGATGCCGTGCTGGCGCCGCCGAGCACGACCGCCACCGGACTCGAATCCGCGGCGCTGTTCTTCGAGCCGTACGAGTTGATGCTGAACGCGTCGCATCCGTTGGCGGGACGGGCCTCCGTGGCGCTCACCGCCCTCGATGCCGCCGATGCCACCCTGATGGCCGAGAGCCATGGCAATGGCGTGTCGGATCTGGGCATGGCCGGCGCGGCGCGGCCGGAGCGGATTCAGGACCTGAGCCTGGAAAGCCTGGCGTCGCTGGTGGCGATGCGCGGCGGCTACACCCTGGTGCCGATTCTTGCGCACGAGCGGCTGGGGTCGATTAGCAACGTGGTGCTGGCGCAGGTGGAGGGGGCACGACCGGGCCGTCATATCGCGCTTTACTGGCGGAGTGCCACGCCATGGCGTGAGGATCTGGACCGGTTCGGGGACTTGTTGCGGGAGCTGGCGGGGTCGATTCCGGGCCTGGATGCGGCCGCTTCGTAGCCCTTAACCCCCGTCGTCCAGCGTGGACCCCGTCAGCAACCCCCTCGCCAGCATCGCGCATTGCTTGCGATAGATCAGCAGATGCCACTGCCGCCCGCCGATCTGGTGGTACAGCACCGCCGACCGCACAGCCGCCAGTAACGACGCCCGCACCCGATCCACGTTCGGCTTCTGCTGCAGGTGCGTCGGGTTGCCGGTCACCATCACGCGCGGCTTCAGCGTCGACAGCGTGGTCGAATAGACCTCCGCCAGCCGCGCCGCGACATTCGGGTGCTCGATCCCGAAATGCTCCACCTGCCGCTGCGTGGCGACGATGCCCTCGCGCAGGCGATCGAGCAGACCGCGATGGCGCGACAACGAGCGCTCCAGCCGCAGCACCGTGATCGCCATCCGCATCACCGCGATATCGCGGGTCTCGTCCTCGAACTGAGCCACGAGGGTGCGCAGGCCACGGCGCACGCCGCTGACGCCGCCATAGACGGACGCGACGGAATCCGCGTCGATACGGAACACGCTACCCACGCTCGCCTCGAATGCGGCATCTTCGCAACGGCCTTCGGTAGCCAGTTGCTGGGCCAGTGAGGCACCCTGGAAAACCCCCGCGAGGGCGAGGACGCGTTCTTCGTTCATGGGTAAAGCCTGGAAAAAATGAGAGGGGATCGCGCGCAAGGCGCGCTCCTACAGCGTAGAGGGGGCGTGTAGGGGCGCGGGGTCATGTCAGGCCGCCGTAGGTGGCGTCCGTGGCGGCGATCACCGCGCCGCCGAGGCAGGCCTCGCCGTCGTAGAGCACGACGGACTGACCGGGGGTGACGGCGCGCTGGGGCTCGTCGAACGACACATATAAGGTGTCGCCGCGGATCTCGACGGCGCAGGCCTGGTCGGCCTGCCGGTAGCGCGTCTTCGCCGTGCAGCGGAAGGCGGGGGCGGGCGGCTCGCCGGCCACCCACGTCAGATCGGTGGCCGTGAGCCGGGTCGACTGCAGCCAGCGGTTCTCGCCGCCCTGGGCGACGATCAGCGTGTTGGCCGCGACGTCCTTGCCGACCACGTACCAGGGCTCGTTAGGCGCGTCGGCGCGGCCGCCGATGCCGAGGCCGTTGCGCTGGCCCAGCGTGTAATACATCACGCCCTGATGCTCACCGATGACGCGCCCGTCGGGATCGACCATCGGACCCGGCCTGGCCGGCAGGTAGGCGGACAGGAAGGCGCGGAAGTCGCGCTCGCCGATGAAGCAGATGCCGGTGGAGTCTTTCTTCGCATGCGTGGGCAGCGCGGCTTCGCGTGCCATCTCGCGCACCAGCGGCTTCTCGATCTCGCCGACCGGGAACAGCGTGGCGGCGAGCTGCTTCTGCCCAAGCGCGTGCAGGAAGTAGCTCTGGTCCTTGGCGGCGTCCACCGCGCGGAGCAACCGGTAGCGCCCGTCGTGAAAATCCACGCGCGCGTAGTGGCCTGTCGCGATCTTCTCCGCGCCCAGAGCCTGCGCGTGCTCGAGGAAGGTTTTGAACTTGATCTCGCGATTGCACAGCACGTCGGGGTTGGGCGTGCGGCCCGCCGCGTACTCGGCAAGGAAGTAGGCAAAGACGCCGTCCCAGTACTCGCCGGCGAAATTTCTTGCGTGAAACGGAATGCCCAGCCGGCCGCAGACGGCCACGGCATCCTTGCGGTCGTCGTCGGTGGTGCAGGGGCCGGAGCGGTCGTCCTCCTCCCAGTTCTGCATGAACATGCCTTCGACCTCGTGTCCGGCCTGCTGGAGCAGGAGGGCCGCGACCGACGAGTCCACGCCGCCGGAAACACCAAGGATCACCTTCACGCGGAGGGCTCGGGCAGGCGGCTGGTGACGGCGTCCAGCGGAAGGCGGCGTCCGTCCAGCCAGGCGTCGATGGTCTCGAGCACGAGCGGGCTGCGCAGGCGCGAGCCCAGCGCCTCGATCTCGTCGCGTCGCAGCCAGATGGCCCTGCGAATACCCTCATCCAGGGGGCGATGCTCATCGTATGAGGTGACATGACCCGCAAAACCGAAACGCAGCACTTGTTCGCCGTGCTCCGGGCTTGCCCACTGCCAGACGCCGAGGAAAGCGTCGAGCGCGATGGTGTGGCCGGTTTCTTCCAGGGTTTCGCGGATCGCCGCGGCCTGCAGGCTCTCGCCCGGATCCAGATGACCGGCCGGCTGGTTGTAAGCGACTTCGCCGAAGACGTCCTCTTCGACGATCAGGTAGCGATCGCCGCGCGCGACGACGCACGCCACCGTGGCACGGGGGCGCCAGACGTTTTCAGGCTGGTTGGAAGTCGGCGGCATCGGCGGAAAGGTCGGGTGGGCTCTGGAAAAAGGCATATTGTGCCATCACCTGTGGAAATCGAGCCGGAGGACGACGGAATTCCGGTGTATATAATCGAATCGCGTACCGACAGGTTGTCAATTAATGTCCCAGGAACACGAACACGATCAGGAAAGCGATCGCGGCCACGGGCTGGCGATCGAGACCGTTCGTCCGGAAACGGCAAAGCCGCCGCTCTTCCAGGTGGTTTTGCTGAATGACGATTTCACCCCCATGGATTTCGTGATCGAGGTTTTACGTACGTTTTTCGGCATGGATCAGGAGCGGGCGGTCCAGGTGATGCTCCATGTGCACACGCGAGGGAAGGGCGTGTGCGGCGTGTTCACTCGCGAGGTGGCAGAAACCAAGGTGACTCAGGTCAACGAGTACTCACGGTCGAATCAGCACCCGCTCTTGTGCACTATGGAAAAAATGTAGGCGCTCCCCCATCTGGTGTTCATGCGGCAATGAAACATGGGGCTGGTCCCCGCCGCCCACAGCTATCGGAGACGGTCCGTATGTTCAGCAAGGATCTCGAAGTCACCATCGGGCACTGCTACAAGCAGGCCCGTGAGCAGCGCCACGAATTCATGACCGTCGAGCACCTGCTCCTCGCGCTCACTGAAAACACCTCAGCCCTGGCCGCCCTGCGCGCCTGCGGCGTCGATCTTCCGCGACTTTCGGCCGATCTTCAGCGAATCATCGCTGAAACGGTGCCGGTGCTGCCGGCCGGTGACGAGCGTGACACGCAGCCCACGCTGGGTTTCCAGCGCGTGCTCCAGCGCGCCGTCTACCACGTGCAGTCGTCGGGCCGTAAGGAAGTCACCGGTGCCAACGTGCTGGTCGCTATCTTCGGCGAAAAGGACTCTCACGCCGTGTACTTCCTGCATCAGCAGGAAATCACCCGGCTGGACGTGGTCAATTACATCTCGCACGGCATCGCCAAGATTGGCGACGAGTCGGCAGCGGCCGCTCAGAACCCGGAGCGTGACGGCGAGGAAGGCGGCGAAGGCAAGGGTAACCCCCTGAGCGAATACGCCGCCAACCTCAACGAACTGGCGATCCAGGGCAAGATCGACCCCCTGATCGGCCGCCAGGACGAGGTCGAGCGCACGATCCAGGTGCTCTGCCGCCGTCGAAAGAACAACCCGCTCTACGTCGGCGAAGCCGGCGTGGGCAAGACCGCTCTGGCCGAAGGTCTGGCCAAGCGCATCGTCGAGGGTCAGGTGCCGGAAGTGCTGGAAGACTGCACGATCTGGTCGCTGGACCTGGGCGCCCTCGTTGCTGGCACCAAGTATCGCGGCGATTTCGAAAAGCGGCTGAAGGCGGTCATCGGTCAGCTGAAGAAGCAGCCCAATGCCATCCTCTTCATCGACGAGATCCACACCATCATCGGGGCGGGCTCGGCCTCGGGTGGCACGATGGATGCCTCGAACCTGATCAAGCCCATGCTTGCCTCCGGAGAGCTGCGCTGCATCGGCTCGACGACGTTCCAGGAATTCCGGGGCGTGTTCGAGAAGGACCGTGCACTTGCTCGTCGCTTCCAGAAGATCGACGTGGTCGAGCCCACCGTGGCCGACTCCATCGAGATTCTGAAGGGCCTGAAGACCCGCTTCGAAGAGCATCACTCGGTGGAGTACACCGGTGAAGCCCTGCGCGCGGCCGTGGACCTCTCGGTCAAGCACATCCCGGATCGCCTGCTGCCGGACAAGGCCATCGACATCATCGATGAAGCCGGCGCCCGCCAGCGGCTGCTCCCGGAAGACGAGCGCACGGGCAAGGTCGACGTGCCGGAAATCGAATACATCGTGGCCAAGATGGCGCGCATCCCGGCCAAGCAGGTCTCGGCCTCGGATCGTGACGTGCTGCGCAATCTCGAGCGCAACCTGAAAATGGTCGTGTTCGGGCAGGACGGTGCGATCGAAGCGCTGTCCTCGTCGATCAAGATGGCGCGTTCCGGCCTGGGCGATCCGTCCAAGCCGATCGGCAGCTTCCTGCTCGCCGGCCCCACGGGTGTCGGTAAGACGGAGGTGACCAAGCAGCTCGCCATGCAGCTGGGCATCGAGATGGTGCGCTTCGACATGTCCGAGTACATGGAGGCGCATTCGGTCTCGCGCCTGGTCGGTGCGCCTCCGGGATACGTCGGCTTCGACCAGGGCGGTCTGCTCACCGAGCAGATCACCAAGCATCCGCACTGCGTGCTGCTGCTGGACGAAATCGAGAAGGCCCACCCGGACGTCTACAACATCCTGCTCCAGGTCATGGATCGCGGTGTACTGACGGATACGAACGGTCGAGAGGCGAACTTCAAGAACGTGGTGATCGTCATGACCACGAACGCGGGTGCGCAGCTGGCTTCGCGCCGCGGTATCGGCTTCGTGAAGCAGAACCACGCGACCGACGCCATGGAGACCATCCGTCGGATGTTCACGCCCGAATTCCGCAACCGTCTCGATGCGGTCATCCAGTTCAACGCACTGGACTTCGACCATATCCTGCGCGTGGTGGACAAGTTCCTGATCGAGCTCGAGGCCCAGCTGACCGAGAAGAAGGTGAGCGTGGACGTAACGCCGGAGGCCCGTCGCTGGCTGGCGGAACACGGCTTCGATCCGCAGATGGGTGCCCGCCCGATGGCTCGCGTGATCCAGGACAAGGTGAAGCGTGCGCTGGCCGACGAGTTGCTGTTCGGCAAGCTCGCCGATGGCGGCAAGGTGACGCTGTCGGTGGACGGCGACGAGCTTCACGTGGAAACTGAGTCGGCTGAGCCGGCGGCCCTGACGGCTTGAGTTGGAATGATGGTTTGAAAGACATGCTGGCTTGAGAGAAAGGGCGGCCTGCGGGCCGCCCTTTTTTGCCGCCAGAAGTAAATACTGCCCCATGGAGATAACGCACATGTTCAGCAACGAAACCGAGCCCAAGCCGACCGCCGGTCAGGGCCAGGGCAGCACGTTCCTCGAAGAGAAAGCGTTCCGCGCGCGTACCGTGCTGGTTTTCGGCACGATCACCGACTCGGTCGCCGCCGATACCGTCCGTCGCCTGCTGGCGCTGGATGCCGAATCCGACGCCCCGATCGACATGATCGTGTCCTCGCCGGGTGGTCACCTGGAGTCGGGCGATGTGATCCACGACGTGGTCCGCTTCATCACGGCGCCGGTCAACATGATCGGCACCGGCTGGGTCGGCAGCGCCGCCACGCATCTGTACCTCGGTGCGCCGCGCGAGCGTCGTGTCTGCCTGCCGCAGACGCGCTTCCTCATCCATCAGCCCAGCGGCGGCGCGGGTGGTCAGGCCAGCGACATCGCGATTCAGGCCAAGGAGATCATGAAGGCGCGCGAGCGCATCGCCGGCGTCATCTCCCGTGAGAGCGGCCAGCCGATCGAGCGCGTGCGCGAAGACATCGAGCGCGATCTCTGGATGTCGGCCGAAGACGCGGTGAAGTACGGCCTGGTCTCGCGCATCGTCGAGCATCGCAAAGACGTGCGCCGCGACTGATTTCCCTCAGGAATCGCGACAACAAAAAAAGCCGCGGCGAAGGCTGCGGCTTTTTTTCGGCACCTACCCGGTGCAGCGCGAGACGCGCTTACTTCATACGGTAGGTGATACGACCCTTGGTCAGGTCGTAGGGGGTCATCTCGACCTTCACCTTGTCGCCGGTGAGGATGCGGATGTAATGCTTGCGCATACGGCCGGAGATATGGGCAGTAATGACATGCCCGTTCTCGAGCTGCACGCGGAACATGGTGTTGGGCAGGGTCTCCTGGACCGTGCCTTCCATTTCGATGACGTCGTCTTTTGCCATGTGTTCCGGGTCGATGAACGGCCGGAATGGCCGCATAAGTCCCTTAGTATGCCATGCCCCCTCGCCCGAGTCACCCCACGAGGCGGTCTCAGGCGAAGTGCTCGTCCAGCTTCCTGCGGATTTCTTCTTCGATGGTGCCCTTGAGCGGCGAGAGCAACATGCCCAGCTCGGCGGTCACGTGCACGTCGGTATCCGAGACGGCGATGGCGCCTTTAACGCCGGACCGGGCGAAGCTCATGGTGTCGCCATTCCAGCTGCCTTCGGTGCCGAACTTCTCGCTCATGCGGGCGGCCACTTTCTCGACCACGGCGCGCGCCTCGGCCACGGTCCTGCCGTGCGGGCGGCGGATGTCGATCTTCGCCATGGGAGTCTCCTGTGCGTGGAAAGCGACGGAGTCTAGCAGGACCGGCATCACGCTACGTCGACACCTTTAAGTTCAAACAGATACCGCACTCTGCTAAAGTCGCTTCGTCAACGTCCCGGTTCCTCCATGCGCATCGAATTCGTCAGCTCGGCTCGCGGTGATTTCCACTGGTCACGGCCCGTGCTCACGATCGGCCGTGGTGAGGACAACGACCTGGTCGTGTCCGAAACCCAGGTGGCCGCGCGTCACGTCACCATCCATCGCGACCGCCGCGGCCTCGTCCTCGAGGTGGCCCCGGAGACGGGCCGTGTCTACGTCAATGCCCGTCCCGTGCGCGAGCGTGCGCTGCTGCGTCCGGGCGACAGCCTGTCGCTTGGCGACTGCCGCATGTTGTTGCGCGACGATGCCGACCTCGATGCCCGCGAGACGGTCGAGCCCACCGAAGCCCGCTGCACCGTCGCCTTGCGCCCGGTGGCGGGGCCGTTGTCCGGCCGCGTCATCGCCGTGGGCGACCGGCTCGAGCTCGGTGCCACCCATGGCGCGCTGCCGCTCGAGCTGCCCGGCAACGATGCCGCCTTGCTCGTACTCGCCTGGGAAGGCGGTGAACTCATCCTCGACGGGTCCCGCGTGCCAGCGAGGCATGCGGTCAGGGTCAACGGCGTCAAGCTCGTCCGCGCCGTGCTGCAGCCAGGCGACCAGATCGGTCTGGCCGCACACCGCTTCGTCGTCGATGGCCCCGGCTGGTCGGCAGAGCCTGTCGTCGTCATGCCGGAGCCGGAGGTCGAAGCCGACGCGGCGAACGACGAATCCGGCGGCGCCCGCGGCGACGTCTGGTGGCTGATCGTCACCGCCGCGCTGCTCGCGCTCGGCATCGCGCTGGTGCTCTTCGTCAAGCTCTGACCCGTCGTGTCGTAGCGTCCTCCTGGATCGTGTACCTCACATGCAGGATGGCGTCGGTGATACTCAGCAGCATCTCCCGTTGCGGCCGGTCGGCAGGGTCGGGGAAACTCAGGCGGATCTCGCCTGGGTCGTCGACCGGGATGCCTTCGAACGGAAGGTAGCGCGCATCGTTGAAATCGAGGACAAATTGCCCGCTGTCGGCCAGCCCCCGCGAGATAGCCACCGCCTGGCATCCACGCGGCATGTCGCCGGCATAAGCGCCGTCATAGCCGAGTAGTGCGCGGATATCTTCGTAGGGGCCAAGGAGGGCGGGCAGGGTCAGTGCCATCGACTTGATCCGTCGTGCGTTGCCTAGGTTCATCGAGGCCGGGTAATCCGTCGCGATGCCCGCATCCTTGAGCGAGAATGAGATATCGAGTCCCTGCTTGCCGTACTCCACCTTGAGCGCTCCACTGTCGCGAATGCTCATGCCCTCGCCCGCGTCTGCCCCCATGACCTCTGCGATCAGGTCGGCCAGTGGCTGGTCGGCGAGCGCCGCCAGCGATACCGTCCGTTCCACTTCCAGTGGGCGGATGTTCTGCTGCTGGAATGCCTGTTCCATACGTTGCAGACCAAGCAGCAATCCCTCTCCAGCCAGCAGGCCCTGATGCAGGTCATCCCAGACCCCGGGAAGAATGAACCCCTCCGGCTGCCTCGTTTCATAGGCGTAGGCACTTTGCGCCTCACCACACAGACCAAGTGCCATGTCGTACAACTGGTAATACAGCGTGCTGGCGCGGCTCGCCTGCCAGCCGAACAGCTCCTGCGAACTGAAACGGGTGGCGAGCAGGTCGCGCGTTGCCCTGGCATGCTCGTATTGCAGGTCGAGCAGTTCGCTCGCATCGATGGCTTGTCGCTGTTCGCTGGCGTTGATTTCCAACTGGATATCGATTTGTTCGATGTCGCCTTCGGCCAGTGTCTTTTGCGTGTTCCATTCGTCGCGGCGTACGGCGTAGGCCGCTTTCTGTTCAAGGCCGGCTGCGACCGACTCCATGCCGGCCGCTTCGAGCTGCATGCCCTGGACGACGGCGTTGCCGACCGCCGACCATTTGATGCCGCCGACACCGAAAGACATTCCCCCGATGTAGAAATTGGGCGCGGTGTCCAGGAATGCCGCAGCGGCGCCAGCGCCGGCCGTCAGATGGTAGAGCGGGGGCAATGCGTAACGAATGATCTGCGCCGCCATCTCCTCGGACAGAAGGTTGCGATCGATCAGGGATTGGTAGTGATCCCGTCGCTGTTCGGCGCGAGCCCGGCTTTGTTTCAGCCCTCGCTCGGTCGTCTCCAGTTGCCGCTGACGATCGAGGTAGTCGTCTTTGATCAGCGCCTGGATAGCGACGGCTTGATCCTCGCGCAACGCGCCCATGGCATCGCCGTCTTTTCGTTCCATCAGTGACTGCAAGGTCATGCCGAATTGCATGACCTCGCGAACGATCGAGCGCGCGCGTTCGAGCGCATAAAGGAAGCGGTAGACAGGCATGGCCGGCACTGGTCCACCGAGGTTTCGGCCATTCGCACCGGCCGCCAGGCGCCGTTGCTGCAGCTCGCGTGGCGACACGGGCGTCTCATAGAGAGGCAGAACCAGTGGCCGGCCATCGAGCGACAGACCGGCACGCAAATAACGCAGGCGCATCGCGATTCGTGGCCACCACTGCAAGGTGTCGTCGTCCAGGGGTGAGAGAAACACGCCGTCGATGAGATCGATCTGGCCACGAGGGCCCGGGTCGGCAGGCAGTTCCTCGCCGGGTTCGACCGTGCCCTCGAGAACATCCAGCGCGCCGAGGGTCGATGTGGCAGCTCTCGAGAGCGTGGGGTTGGGCCATAGCGATCCGGGCACTTCGTGAAAGTACGGCTGCTCACCCAGCAGTTGCGACGCCTGCACGTACCACATCTTCGCTTCGGTCAGCGTGTCGCGCGTCTGTTGCCGGTAGGCGCGATCGCCGCGGTCGAGGTAGAGCTTCAGCCAGCGCTGGAAGATGGCCAGCTTGTAGTGCATGGGGTCGAGCATCGCGATGATGTCGGGGTCGTCGGTGCTTTCCGTCCCCGTTGAACCCCAGCTGACGTCGTCTTGCAGCGGGAGTGGATTCCAGTAGAGCGGCTTGTTGGCACTGTCGAGCAGCGGGGCGCCGTTGGTGCCGATATACCCGGACGGAGAAAAAAGCCGGCTTAGCCAGGTAGTGGCTTCGTCGAAATCCTGTTCGTCGATCAGGCGGCTCGCGATGAGCAGCGGGGCGTGGAGGAAGAGCTCCCACAGATAGTACCCATATCCAGTATGCCAGGCAGGCCAGTCGGACGGCATGTCGTGCTGAGTACGATAAGCCAGAAACGTCTCGATGCCTCGGGATAGCGCTGCAATGAGGTGGCTGGAAACCGAGCGATGGGCGATGACAATGTTCGTACCGATCAGGTCAAGAGTTACTTTGCCAAAGGCTTTTCCTGGGTACTCGAAAACAAGGCTCGCATGGGGAAAGTCATCGTGGTAATTCGATACTTTCATTGAATTGACTTCGTCGTCTGCTACGACTCCGTCGTCGTCACTACTATTTTCAAGCTCTCTGTAATGAAGCGTTTGCCTTACGTGGATTCGCCCGGGGACGTCACGTACGGTGAGTGAGAAATTATTATGTAAAGGCCATTCGCTCTCGGGTTTCTTCGTCATGTCGGGGGAGACGATAAGAAAGCGTGTCATCACCGTTCCCGTGAACAAGGCCGCTACGATGCCGAAGCTGTAATCTCCGGCGACGCCTACGGTCCCGTCCGTGTAGAGCGTGAACTTCTCTCCGCGCACCACGTCATAGGTGTAGGACGTCCATCCGCTATCCGTCGTTTGGACGGCAATCATCAGGGTTATGTCGTAAAGGGGTGTCGGCTCAGTGCTGGCCTCGCTGCTGGGACGGATGCACCACCACGCAACGTGAAGCCGTGACCGATATACGAAGATGCTTGGTCGCACCAGTTCCCTGGTGCCCGGTTGAAACGTAATTTCGTGCCAGTCAGACCATTTCCACGCCGAAACGTAGGGATTGTCCGCGCGTTGCCAGAAGTACCGCCGCGGGTTCTGTTCCATGTGACCTAACATGAATATGTGAGTATTTTTTCCGTCCTCCACGAGGAACGCCGAGTCATACCGCATGTCGAGACGATCGCACGTAGCGGCAACGAATTCGCGAAATACCGTTTCGGTGTGCTCCTTGCTCAGCCGGGCTGATGCCAATGCATTTTCCAGCTTGCTGAATGCTTCGGTTTTTCGGTATCGCAGTGCGGGATCGAGAAAGCTGCCCGGGTATCTGAGAAGCCGCTGGAGGCCCGCCCATGTGCCGTAGCGCTTGTGATAGGCGTCCCAGTAGTCAAAATAGCCTCCAGGCCGCTTCAGCTCGGCGAGTGCCGAGGCGATCACGTCGGGTTCCATGCCCTCCCTGCAGCGATGCAAATAGAGCTGCACGCTGGCGATCGCTTCGGCCAACCGGGAAGTGGTGGGCTTCGCGGTGACGAGCGGATCGAGCAGGAGATACTCGTAGAGGTCGTCCGGCGTGTTGATGCGGCCTTTCAATGTGCCCCAGTCGTTCAGTCGGATGTAGCAGGCGAGCCGCGCATCGCGCAGACGCTCGGCGCAGGCCTCACTCACTCCGCGCTGCGCGGAGGCTGGCGCGTGGTTGAGGGCGGCACGCGCGATGGCCGCGTGCTGGCCGCGATCGGTGAAAGTCGGCTCGGCTGAGTCCATCAACGCGAACGTCGACTCGAAAACGGTGAGTTGCGGATGGTCGATGCTCAGCAGGTCGCATTGAGCCAGTCGCGCCTGAATTCGACGTATATGGGACACGGTGCTTATTTTCGATTCGAGTTCGCCGGTGAAAATATGTTGCGTATCGTCGACGGGCCACGCGTTCAGGATGGCGAACTCGGTGACGTCGTATTCGCCTTTCTTCGCCTGTACCGCCTCGACGAGCTTCAGTCTGGCCTGGCTGATATCCCCTTTGATGCCGTCTCGCCATGCTGCGTACCAGGCCAGGTGAAAAAGCGTGGGCAGGCTCAGTGCGGGTGTCTTTCCCTTGTAAACCGGTGATCTATATCCGTTCGGTGCGATGATGAGGCGTATGTCCTGTTCCTCGAAGCCATAGCGGCAGCAGACTTCGGCGAACTGGGTGAGCACGCGCACGTACTGGATGAGCTTTGGAGGCAGGTCGTCGCGGCCCAGCGGATGCTTGGTCTGCGGGTTGGCGAATGCGTCTTTCCAGAACGTCGCGGAACCGTATCCCTCCAGGTCCGGATCCGCTTCCACGATCACTTCGTCGACCCAGGAGAGCATGGCTGCTGCCGCTTCGGCCTTCATGCCGAAATGCGTGGCGACGTGTCGGGACAGTTGCGAGATCATCCTGGCCTGCGTTAGCGCGTCACTCAAACCGTGCCCTTCCGCGTCGGTTCCCTCCTGCGCACTCTGATGCAGATTGGCGACAAACTTCAGGATGTTGTCGTCGACGGTCGTCGCGTGCGTCCGCGCCGTCAGGCGGACGAGAGTGTCCACGTCCATTTTTTGTTCGCGAAGCCAGCAGGCGACGGTGTACGTGCATTTGAGGATGCGAATGGATCGTTCCGCGAGATTGGATGCGCGTGTTTCGAAGAGCTGCTGAACGAGAGTCGTTTCCATCTGATCCCACAACGCCAGGGTTTCACCCATGGTCAGGCCGACGAGCCTGGCAATAAGGGAGGCGCGGTAGAGACCACTGAGCAGGTGCACATTGACTTCGACCTGTCTGGTCGTCGCAAAGCCCTCTCGTATGCAACGTTCGACCTGGTCCGGGAGCATGCCCAGTGCCTCGCAAATGCACTTCATGGGACTGTTCTCTGCCAAACCGGCACTTGCCAGGAAATCGTACTTCTTGCCGAGCATGGGAAGAATGGCAGGCGAATAGACGGTGCACAGGAACGACGCTTCTCTCGGACGACCGTAACTGTTCAGGTCGCCGACGAGTCCGGCGAATGCGTTTGCGGAAAGGCCGTGGAGATCGCGAATCTGGCTGAAGGCCGTATAGAGCCTTGCATGTGCACGGAGGTCGGTGACGTCATAATCGATTTGTCGACCTATCCAGTCGATGTCTTCGAAGGAGATGCCGAGAGATCGCTGGATGGCGATCGACCAGAGCATGCGGGCCCAGTTGTCAATGCCTCCGTTGACGATCTTGCCAGGGTCGCCGGGTTTGTCATGCACGATTTCGAACGCGGCGGGCGGGAGGGGGTGGTTGCCATCGTGGATGAAATAGGCGCCGTAGGTTTTCGGGTTCGTGCGCAACCCGTCGGGTCCGAACGCTGGCTCGACTGCCAGGAGATCGTGCACTTGCCCGACAGATAACCCGGTCTGTCGCGTCAGGTCGGTCACCCTATCGGGAGTCGGCGTCCGCCAGGGCGTCGCGCCCTTGGCCAAGGTTGCCATACGCGCGGGGGCCCAGCGCAGCGTCGCCCGGCAAAGTTCCGGCGTTACGCGCCAGGGCGCACTGTCGTTGTAAGACACCGCCGGTTCAAATGCGTCGGCAACATCATCGAACAAAGCATCCAGTATGGATGCCTCCGTGGTTCCGAGGGATCGGATCCACTCGTCGACGAGATCGGCGTCGGCATCGTACGGAAGCTCGAAGGGCGGGGACTTTTCTTCCTTGAGATTCCATTTGGCGTCGACGGCGGTAGCGAGGATCTCATTGACCAGGGTCAGGTTGGGTACCTCGTCATCCATATTGGCCTGGCTGAGTACGAACGTCGCCAGATCCGGTCGGCGTTTGTCGATGTGAAACACGCTACTCACAAGGTGCAGCCTTTTCGCCTGCCGATAGAGGTCGACGAGGTAACTCGCAGGCGAGAACAGGCTGGCCACCGAGTCCGTGGCGGCGTAATTCCCGGCGCGTGCGAACCAGTCGTCGTATTGCGTGCCATCGCCGATGGTGGCGACGGTTCGCTGTCTCGCGTCCCCCGCGTCCAGCTTGCGGAGGGCGCGAGTGGTCGGGGACTGGCGGGCAATGAGGCGGTTATGCCACTGGGCCAGCGATGAGGCACGGCTCAGCGCGGCGTCGTAGAGCGCATCGGCGTCGGTCGGGGTGTCGGCGCCCGCAGGCGTGTCGATCGTTCGGGCGTGTTCGAGAAAGGCTTGTCGTCCCTGGCGGACGACGTCCAGGCAGGAGATGAATCCGAGGCGGCTAAGGCCCGAGGCCAGGTCACTCGCGGAGATCCCGGTGCTCGGGATGGCATGGGTCGGCATGTTCGCTTCCTTGCGTCGAGGGCGGCATCCTTTACCGCTTACGGTATGGATTACAGTCCTTAAAGCATTCAGCCGTCGTGAAATTCGCTAATGTCTTGACGCAAAGTCAGGCGCGATCGAGGGCACTTTTCGGCATAATCGAGGCCTCCCTTCTGAGTGGACTCACAATGTCGCGAGCATGGAATTTCAGTGCCGGTCCGGCAGCGCTTCCCGAAGCGGTGCTGCGACGGGCGCAAGCGGAGATGCTGGACTGGAACGGCTCCGGGGCATCGGTCATGGAGCTCTCGCATCGCGGCAAGGCCTTTATGATCCTCGCAGCGGAGGCCGAAGCGTGTCTTCGCCGGCTGATGAGCGTGCCGGCCGGGTACAAGGTGCTTTTCCTGCAGGGTGGGGCGACCCAGCATTTCGCGCAGATACCGATGAACCTGGCACCCGTGGGCGCGTCGGCCGACTATGTCGTTACAGGGCACTGGGGCGAGAAGGCCGTACGTGAGGCTTCGCCGTACATCACGGCACGCGTGGCAGCGACGTCGGAATCGGCGAATTATCTTGCGCTGCCTGCACGTGACACGTGGGATCTCGATCCGGGAGCGGCCTACCTGCACTACACGCCAAACGAGACGATCCATGGGGTCGAATTTCATGACGTGCCGGATGCCGGTGGTGTTCCCCTGGTGGCGGACATGTCATCGAACATCCTCAGCGAGCCGGTGGACGTCTCGCGCTTTGGAATGATCTACGCTGGCGCGCAGAAAAACATCGGGCCGTCGGGGCTGGTGGTGATGATCGTGCGGGACGACCTGCTGGCACGCGCGGGCCGTCCGATGGCCAAGATTTTTCGCTACGCGGAGCACGCAGCGAACGACTCCATGCTCAACACGCCGAACACCTGGGGCTGGTATCTCGCCGGGCTCACGTTCGAATGGCTGGAAGAGCAGGGCGGTCTCGTCGCGATGGGCGAACGCAATGCGCGCAAGGCGTCGACGCTGTATGACGCGATCGATGGCTCGGACGGCTTTTATCGCAGCCCGGTCGAAGTGAGCGCTCGCTCGCGCATGAATGTGCCATTCACTCTTCACGACAGCGCACTGGATGCGGCTTTCCTCGCCGAATCCGAGGCAGCCGGCCTGCTGGCGCTCAAGGGCCACAAGGCCGTCGGTGGCATGCGTGCGTCGCTTTACAACGCGGTGCCGCAGGAGGCTGTCGACGTCCTCGTGAATTTCATGCGGGACTTTATGGCGCGGCACGGTTAAAGTCGGGAGTCACCGCACTGCAGCATGCTGTTTGCGGTGATAACCGTTTCATTTGCAACCACTTAGCCGCCTGGAAGTCCATGAGCAAGACCCCCACCGATAAGCAAGCCACGCTCGTCGAAGCGCGTACGCGCATCGACAGCATCGACCAGCAACTGCAGTCGCTCATCAGCGAGCGCGCCCGTTGGGCACAGCAGGTCGGCCGGGCCAAAGGCCCGTTGAAGGCTGCGGTGGAGTATTACCGACCCGAACGGGAGGCCCAGGTCCTGCGCGGCGTGATCGACCGTAACGACGGCCCGCTGCCCAATGGCGAGCTGGTCCGTCTGTTCCGTGAAATCATGTCGTCGTGTCTGTCGCAGCAGCAGCCGCTGAAGATCGGCTTCCTCGGCCCGGAGGGGACCTTCAGCGAGCAGGCCGTGCGCAAGCATTTCGGTCACGCCGCCTACGGTCTGCCCCTGGGCAGCATCGAGGAAGTCTTTCAGGAAGTCGCCGCGGGCAATGCCGATTTCGGCGTCGTCCCGGTCGAAAATTCCGGTCAGGGCATGATTCAGATGACGCTGGACATGTTCCTCGTGTCCAAAGCCACCATCTGCGGCGAAGTGGAGCTGCGTGTCCACCAGAACCTGCTCTCGCTCACGGGCGAGCTCAAAGACGTCAAGCGCATCTACTCGCACCCGCAGTCGCTGCAGCAGTGCCAGGGCTGGTTGCGCGTCAACCTGCCCAACGCCGAGCGCATCGCGGTGTCGAGCAATGCGGAGGCTGCGCGCACGGCGAAGCTGTCGCCGGAGTCCGCGGCCATCGCTGGCGAGACGGCGGGGCGTGTGTACGGTCTGAAGACCGTGGCCGGCCCCATCGAGGACCGCTCGGACAACACGACGCGCTTTCTCGTCATCGGTCGTTCGATCTTCCCGCCGTCGGGTAACGATCGCACGTCGCTGCTGGTGTCCGTGCGTGACAAGCCAGGTGCGTTGTACGACGTCCTCAGCCCGCTGGCGCATCACGGCATCAGCATGAACCGCATCGAGTCGCGTCCGGCGCACACCGGCAAGTGGCAGTACGCGTTCTTCATCGACGTCTCCGGCCATGTCGAAGACGAGTCGATGAAGGCCGCCCTCGAGGAAATGAAGCCCGCGGCTGCCGACGTGCGCGTGCTCGGTTCCTACCCGGTCGCCTTGCCGTGACCGGCGTGTTCGACGCGGCGGCGCTCGCCAACCGGGCGACGTCGGCGCTGCGTGCCTACGATCCCGGTCATGACCTGCCCGCGCTGCGCCGTCGTTTCGGTGCGGTGATTTCCGAGCTCGGCTCCAACGAGAATCCGCTCGGCCCGAGCCGCCTCGCCACGCAGGCGGCGACGCGCGTGCTCGAGGAGATGTGGCGCTATCCCGATCCCAGCGGCAAGTCGCTCAAAGAGCGTCTGTCGTCGGAACTGGGCGTCCCGCTGGCCGGCATCACCCTGGGCAACGGTTCGCATGAACTGCTGATGTTGCTGGCGCAGTGCTTCGCCGATGCGGATCACCCGGTGGTGTTCTCGCAGTATGGCTTCGCGGTGTTTCCCATCGCGGCGGCTGCCGCCGGCGCGCCGGGTATCGCCGTGCCGGCGTTGCCGGCCGATCATCCGGAGGCGCCGTACGGTCATGACCTCGATGCCATCGCCGCGGCGGTCACGCCGACGACGCGGCTGATCTATCTGGCCAACCCGAACAACCCGACCGGCACATGGTTCACCGACTCCGCGCTTGAAGCCTTTCTCGAGCGCGTGCCAGACGAAACGATCGTGGTGGTCGACGAGGCCTACCACGAGTACGTCGACGCGGCGGGCCTCAGCACGGCGCTGCACCTGCTGGGTCGCTTCCCCAATCTGGTCGTGACGCGCACCTTCTCCAAGGCGCATGGTCTGGCCGGGCTGCGTATCGGCTACATGTTGAGTCATCCGTCCGTGGCTGCGGTGTGCGAACGCCTGCGTGAGTCCTTCAACGTGAATGTCGTGGCGCTCGCCGCGGCCGAAGCGGCGCTGGGCGATCACGAGCATCGCGCCCGCGTGCGCGAGGTCAATCGTCGCGATCGCGCGTGGCTGACCGGGGAGCTCACGGCGCACGGCATGCGCGTGCTCCCATCGCAGACCAACTTCCTGCTCGTCGATCTCGGTCGCGACGCCGCCTCGTTCGAGGCGCACCTCTTCGAGCGCGCCGTCATCGTGCGCCCCATGGGGGGCTATCGCCTGCCCGACACGGTACGCATCAGCATCGGCAGTCGCGCTGAATTACAACGTCTTCTGGAGAACCTGCCATGAGCCGCATGGACTGGCAAAGCCGCGCAGGCACCGCCCTGCACGGCGACATCGTCGTACCCGGTGACAAATCCGTATCCCATCGCGCCTTGATGTTCGGTGCCCTGGCTGAAGGTGTGACCCATATCCGTGGCTTCCTGGAAGGTGAGGACACCCGCGCCACGGCGGCGATCCTCGGCAAGCTCGGCGTGCGCTTCGAAACGCCGGCGCCGGGCGAGCGTGTCGTTCACGGCGTGGGCCTGCACGGCCTGCGCGGCACGGCGGACCATCTGGACTGCGGTAACGCGGGCACGGGGATGCGTCTTCTTGCCGGCCTGCTTGCCGGTCAGGCGTTCGGCAGCACGCTGGTCGGTGATGAATCGCTGTCGCGCCGGCCGATGCGTCGCGTAACGGATCCGCTCGCTCTGATGGGCGCGACCATCGACACCGAGGACGGCAAGCCGCCGCTACGCATCCACGCCGGCGCGAAGCTCAAGGGCATCAGCTACCGGCCGCCCGTGGCGAGTGCCCAGATCAAGTCGGCGTTATTGCTGGCCGGCCTGTACGCCGAAGGCACGACGGAGGTCATCGAGCCGCATCCGACCCGCGACTACACCGAGAGCATGCTCAAGGCGTTCGGCTGGCCCATCGAGTATTCGCCGGGCAAGGCGAAACTGGAGGGCGGTCACCGCCTGACCGCGGTCGACGTGGACGTCCCGGCCGACTTCTCCTCGGCGGCGTTCTTCATCGTCGCAGCCTGCGTGGTGCCCGGTTCGTATGTACGGATCAAGGGTGTGGGCCTCAATCCACGTCGCACCGGTCTGCTGGCGGCGCTCGAACTCATGGGTGCGGACATCGCGGTCGAGAACGAGCGCAGCAGCGGCGGTGAAGACATCGGCGACCTCGTCGTGCGCTATCGGAAGCTTCACGGGGTGGCACTGCCCCTCGATATCGTGCCCGACATGATCGACGAGTTCCCGGCCTTGTTCGTCGCGGCGGCGGTCGCCGAGGGCATGACCACGATCCGTGGCGCGGCCGAACTCCGGGTCAAGGAGTCCGACCGCATCGCCAGCATGGCCAACGGCCTGAAGGCCTGTGGCGTGCTGATCGACGAACTGCCGGACGGCGCGATGATCCGTGGTGGCACGATCGGTGGCGGCAACGTCGACAGCCACGGCGACCACCGCATCGCGATGAGTTTCGCCATCGCCGGCCTCGTCGCTTCCGCGCCGATCTCGATCGGCGACTGTACGAATGTCGCCACGTCATTCCCGGGGTTCATGGAGCTGGCCAACGGTCTGGGCTTCAATCTCTCGGTTGTCTGATTCCGCCGTGCGGTCATAGGGGGTACGCTTCCGTCTCCCCGAGACCGGAAGCCCTCATGGCCGAGAAGATTCCCCCGTTTGTCGTCGTCGTACCCGCACGTTTCGGGTCGACCCGCCTGCCGGGCAAGCCCCTGCTGAAGATCGCCGGCGAGTCCATGATTCGTCGGGTGGCGGCGCGGGCAGGGCAGGCGGGTGCCGCCCAGGTCGTGGTGGCCACCGACGACGAGCGCGTGGCGAAGGAGCTGCGCGGCTGCGGCGACATCCTCGTCTGCATGACGCGCGAGGACCACGCGTCCGGCAGCGACCGCATCGCGGAGACGGTCAACCATTTCGGCTGGCCGGAAGACACCATCGTGGTGAACCTGCAGGGCGACGAGCCGTTCGCGCCCGCCGCGGGTATCCGTGCCGTGGTGGCCACCCTGGCCGGGGACGACGCGCCGATGGCCACCCTGGCGACCCCGATCGAGCACGCCGAGGAATTCTTCGACCCGAACATCGTCAAGGTGGTCCGGTCCGGGAACGGCCGGGCGCTGTATTTCACCCGGGCGCCCGCGCCCTGGGCCCGGGACGAGTTCGCGAAGGACCGCGGCGTCCTGCCGCCTCATGTCCCGTTTCTGCGCCACATCGGGATCTACGCCTACCGTGCGGGCTTCCTGCGCCGTCTGGCGGCTCTGCCGCGTACGCCGCTGGAGCGGATCGAGTCCCTGGAGCAGCTGCGGGCGCTGGAGCACGGCTATGCCATCTCGGTCCGGCCGACGCCGGAGCCGTTCCCGCCGGGGATCGACACGGCGGAGGATCTGGAGCGGGCCGAGCGCTGGGTGGCGGCGCAGCTGAAGGGCTGAGCCGGCGCGATTGGCCCGCCGAGGCCTTGGTATTGCGTAGGAATCGATCCCGTCGTGCCGGCGTGTAGGGGATCGCTGACGCTGGGCCGAGGCGCTTGCCTAGGCCCGGCGTCGGCCTCCGCCGGGCGCGCGGCGTAGGGCGGCGACGTAACCTATCCCTGTCGCCAAGCTCTCCCCCTAAGGACGGCGACGCTCCCACGGAAGGTCCGGCGCCGGCATGATTCATCCCATGCCGGCGTTTTCGCGTCCGGCGTACACGGACGCGGTAAAATGACCGCTATGGAGCACACCGAGTCGCATCCGTTCGACGGCAAGGCCTTCGTTCGTCATCTCACCACCTCGCCTGGCGTCTACCGCTATTTCGACGCGGAGGACGAGCTGCTGTACGTGGGTAAGGCCGCCAATCTCAAAAAGCGGACCAGTAACTATTTCCTCAAGCCGCCGATGGATCCGCGCATCGCCTCGATGGTGTCGCAGATCGCGCGCGCGGAAGTGACGCTGACCCGCACCGCGGGTGAGGCGCTGCTGCTCGAATCGCAGCTGATCAAGTCGCTGAAACCGCGCTACAACATCGTCCTGCGCGACGACAAGAGCTATCCCTACATCTACCTGTCGAGCACCGACGAATACCCGCGACTGGCTTTCCATCGGGGCGCGAAGACGGGCCCCGGCCGTTATTTCGGGCCGTACCCGAGCACGTTCGCCGTGCGCGAGAGCCTCGGCCTCATGCAGAAGCTGTTCAAGGTGCGCCAGTGCGAGGACAGCTATTTCAGGAATCGTTCCCGGCCCTGCCTGCAGCATCAGATCGGCCGCTGCAGCGCACCGTGTGTGCGCCTGATCGACGTGCCGGATTACGCGAATGACGTGCGCCACGCCGAGATGTTCCTCGAAGGGCGCAGCAGTGCGGTGATCGATGAACTGGCCGTGGCCATGGAAACCGCCAGTCAGTCGCTCAATTTCGAGCGCGCGGCGACGCTACGCGATCAGGTCGCCGCCCTCCGCCGACTCCAGGCACAGCACTTCGTGCAAGGCGCGAGCGCCGATATGGATGTGATCGCCTGCAGCATGGAGGGCGGCATGGCGTGCGTCAGCGTGCTGTTCTTCCGTAATGGCGTCAGCCTGGGATCGCGCGATTTCTTCCCGCGACTGGGTACCGATGCGTCGCTGGGCGACGTCCTCGCGCAGTTCATCGCGCAGTACTACCTCGAGCGGCAGGTGCCGCGTGAGCTGATTCTCAGCGACACCGTCGAGGACATCGACGTGCTCGCGTCCGTCCTCTCCGAGCATGCGGGTTATACGGTTTCGCTGAAGCCGAGCGTGCGCGGTGAGCGTGCGCGCTTCCTGGAGATGGCCCAGCGTAACGCGGGCGCCGCGCTCACGTCGCGGCTCGCCAGTCGGCACACCCTGCTGGCGCGCTTCGACGATCTGCAGAAGGTGTTGGCACTGGACGTCATGCCGCGTCGCATCGAGTGCTTCGATATCAGCCATACGATGGGTGAGGCGACCGTGGCCTCGTGTGTGGTCTTCGGCCCCGAAGGTCCTGAAAAATCCCATTACCGTCGTTTCAATATCGCAGGCATCACCCCGGGCGACGATTACGCCGCCATGCACCAGGCGCTGACGCGCCGGTTCAAGAAGGTCGTTGAAGGCGGAGTCAGGCCTGACATCCTGCTGATCGATGGTGGCACGGGGCAGGCGGCGCAGGCGGTGGACGTCCTTCGCGAGCTGGGCGTGGAAGGCATTCGCGTGGTCGGTGTGGCCAAGGGGCCGGGTCGCCGCGCGGGTGAAGAAACGCTGGTTCTCGCGGAAAGTGGGAAGACCCTGCATCCCGGCACATCGTCGCCCGCACTGCACCTGGTTGCCGCGGTTCGTGACGAAGCGCACCGTTTTGCGATCAGCGGGCATCGCCGTCGGCGTGAGGCGGCCCGCGAACGCAGTACGCTGGAAGACGTGGCCGGTGTCGGCGCACGTCGTCGCGCGGCGCTGCTGAAGGCTTTCGGCGGGCTCGCCGGCGTGGAAGCGGCAGGCGTCGAAGAACTGATGAGCGTAAAGGGCATTGATCGCGGGCTCGCCGAACGCATCTATGCCATGCTGCATCCCTGATCGAACGGAGGTGTCGGCTCGCACCGACCTCTCCCGTACTGGCTGACCTATGCGCATCAACCTCCCGACCTGGCTGACCCTCTTCCGCGTGCTGCTGTTGCCGGTGATGGTTGTCGTCTTCTACCTGCCGTTCCGCGGGGCGAGCCTGACCGCCGCGCTGGTTTTCGTCCTGGCCGGTTTCACCGACTGGCTCGACGGCTACCTCGCACGTCGCATGAATCTGACCTCGGCCTTCGGCGCCTTCCTCGACCCGGTCGCGGACAAGCTGATGGTGGCGGTGACGCTGTTCCTGCTGGTGCAGTCGCACCCCGGCGGCTGGCAGGGCATCCTGCTCGCGGTCACGGCGTCGGTGATTGTGGGGCGTGAGATCAGTGTCTCGGCCTTGCGCGAGTGGATGGCCGAGATCGGTGCGCGCTCACGGGTGAAGGTCGCCTTCCTGGGCAAGCTGAAGACCGCCATGCAGATGGTCGCCCTCGTCGTCCTGCTTCTGCAGCACGACGCCGAAACCCTGCGCCTGTACCACATCGGCGAGGCCCTCCTGGTTATCGCGGGCATCCTGACCATCTGGTCCGGTCTGGACTACCTGCGCGCCGCGTGGCCCGCGCTGCGGGGCGATGCGGAGGATGAGAACGAAAATGAAAAAAAAACCCGTGCAAGGTAGTTGACACATTGCCGTCGTGATTTAGAATAGCTGGACAACGACGCGGGAATAGCTCAGTTGGTAGAGCACGACCTTGCCAAGGTCGGGGTCGCGAGTTCGAGTCTCGTTTCCCGCTCCAAAGATTTTACGAAGCCTCGGTCACCCGAGGTTTTGTTTTTTAAGCGCCACGCGATACTCTTCGCGCTGCGCAAGCGATGGCCGGGTGGCAGAGTGGTCATGCAGCGGACTGCAAATCCGCGTACGCCGGTTCGATTCCGACCTCGGCCTCCATCGCATTCCAGGGCGCATCCGTTAACGCGGTTGCGCCTTTTTTCTTTGTGACGCCCGGATGGCGAAATCGGTAGACGCAAGGGACTTAAAATCCCTCATCCGCAAGGGTATGTCGGTTCGAGTCCGACTCCGGGCACCAGGGATACCGACGGCTTTCGTGCGTCGCAACGACGTCAGTGCATCCGACTCGTAAACGTCACGGCAGGCGCCTGGCGGATTGCCTTTCGACCAGAGCGCCGATCTGCTCCGCGATATTGAGAATGCCGTAGCCGAAGCCGGCTTCCGGCGTAGTGCCCACCGCGCCCAGACTTCGGTGTGCCGTGGCCGCCGCCGACGCAAGCGCGTCGTAACCCGCTGTCATGGCCTTCTCGGTAATCATCTGAGCGCGAAAGCGCGCCTCGTCGTAGTCGCCAGCCAGGGCCGCCTTGTTCAGGGCTAGTGCGTCGTTCGCCAGGTCCGCGAGGGTGAGCACTTTTTCGTCTGATAGTCGCATATCGAACGCATTGTGCCGACCCGAAATTGCGCTGTGAAGCTCGCCAGTAGTGGCATAGGTTCTTTTGTGCGACCACGTCACGCTATCAGCGGTCGGCGCTTCAAAGCGTGCACCCCATCGCCTCATAAGCCTGCGCCAACCGTCGATTCAGTCCGTAGCCGGCCGTCTGTCGCTTCATCTGGATCTGGCTGCATGTCAGGAAGTCGCCGATACGTTCGATGGACTTCCGGATGCTGGATGGGGGCGCAAGATCGACACCGCGTACTTTCGAACCGTTCGCATAGCCGGGTAAGGCGGGCACATGTTTCGTGCTGTCGGAAGACAAGGCATGCATGATGCCCGGATCGCCATAAGGCTGACGGCCCGTGCTTGTACCCGACCGCGCATCCGCTTCCAGGCCAGGTCACATACGCATAACTCCCCATGTGCGACACGTAGGAATTCCGGAGGTAGCCCATGCCCGGTTCCAACCGTACCGCGCAGAAAGGACCGGTGACGGAACACGTCAAACCGCTACGTGTCTACGTCTTCTACCCTTCGATCAATCACCGCTCGTGGTGGGTCTTGCTCCCGGGCTCCGTGAAACAAGTGTTCGGCTCCGAAGGCGCGGCGGTCGATTTCGCGTTCACGCGTGCTCGCGAACTGAGCGGCCATGGTCGCCCGGTCGAAGTGCTGCAGGAGAAGATTTCCGGATCGTGGATGTCCGTGCGCGTCTCCTGATCGAAGGGCTTGCAATGCCCCGGCATCTTCCATAGAATTGCCGGCTCGATGCGGGAATAGCTCAGTTGGTAGAGCACGACCTTGCCAAGGTCGGGGTCGCGAGTTCGAGTCTCGTTTCCCGCTCCAGATTTTTAAAGCCCCGGTGAAAACCGGGGCTTTTTTTGTGTCCGATCCGGAAGGGGGAGCTAGTCCTCGGCCACGACCCACAGAGCCGGCATGTGCAGTTCCGTGCAGCCATGCCGGCAGGCGAAGGTGCTGTGGTCCCCGACGAGGAAAACGTGTTTGCCACCCGCAAGGGTCAGGTCGACGGTGCCGGACACACCCGTGGGCCCATGCGTGGTCGTTCGGCTGATCGCCGTGACGGCTTCCGCAAACGACTTCGGTCCCCACTGCCAGGTGACCGTTCCGCGTTTGCCGGACAACGTGATGTCCGCCGGATCGGCGCCCTTGCCGGCGAGATGGAGGTCGTTGCTCCCGCAGCCGGCGAGCAGTAGCAGAGAAAGCAGGGCGATGCCCGATACGCGATGGCGTTTCACATGATGTCCAGCCGGAGGGTCGCCTGATGTAACGGCCGCGCGACCGCGCGCTTGATGGGCCATGCCGAATGCGCGCATCGTGATGTTCAGCTTCCCGCCTCGGCCATCCGCTCCTCCGCGGCGACCGGCTTGCCCGTCGCGACCGGCGCAGCCGGGCGGGAGGCGCGGCGCAGTGGCATGTCCTTCATCCACCAGGCGAAGAAGAAAGCGACGGCGATAACGCACGCGCCCACGTCGTACACGGTATGCAGCGACGCACCGAACGCCTCGAGATAGCGTGCGTGGACGTCAGGTGGCAGTGCATTGACGGCGTCCGGGCGCAGCGAGTGCGGCGCGGGCACGCCGGCCGGCATCATGTCGGCCAGCCGCGACTGCAACCCGTTACTGAACACCGCGCCGAACACGGACACGCCGACAGAGCCGCCGATCGACCGAAACAGTGTGACGCCGGACGTCGCCACGCCCATGTGTTTCATGTCGACGCTGTTCTGCGTGGCGAGGATGAGGACCTGAAGGACCATGCCGAGGCCCAGACCGAGCAGGCCGGCGTAGGCATAGAGCAAGGCGATGGGGCTGTCGTTGTGCAGGGTGCCGAGCAGGGTCAGTGCGACCGTGGCGATGAAGGTGCCGACGATCGGAAAGATCCGGTAGCGGCCGATACGACTGATCACCCGTCCGCTGACGATGGAGCTGACCAGCACGCCGCCCATCAGCGGAAGCAGCTGCATGCCCGCGCCGGTGGGTGAGACCCCCTTCACGACCTGCAGGTACAGCGGCATGAAGGTGGTCGACCCGAACAGGGCGGCACCCACGAAGAGAGCGATGATGCAGCTGAGCAGGAACGTGCGGTGACGGAACAGGCCGAGCGGGATGATCGGTTCGCTGGCGATCGACTCCTCGTAGATGAAGCCGATGACGCCGACGACGGCAAAGGTGAGGATGAACCACAGTTCCGCCGCGTTCCAGGGCAGGATCGTGCCGCCCTCCGTGGTGAACAGGATCAGGCAGCTCAATGCGAGGGTGAGCCAGCCGGCGCCCCAGTAGTCGATGGTGTGCTTTACGTGTCGAACGTGAGGATGAAACGCCGCGGCGATCACCGCAACGGCGATCAGACCCAGCGGCAGGTTCACGTAGAAGATCCAGCGCCACGAAAGGTGGTCGACCATGAAGCCGCCGACCAGAGGCCCGAGCACGGTGGCCAGCCCGTATACGCCACCGAAGAGGCCCTGGTACTTGCCGCGCTCGGCCGGTGGGATGACATCGCCGATCGACGCCATGGCGACCACCAGCAATCCGCCACCGCCGAGGCCCTGCAGAGCGCGCATGGCGATCAGCTGATCCATATTCTGGGCGAGCCCGCACAGTACCGAGCCCAGCAGGAAGAGGGCGATGGCTGTCTGCAGGACGATCTTGCGCCCGAACAGGTCGCCGAATTTACCGTAGAGCGGGACCACGACGGTCGAACTCAGCAGATAAGCGGTGACCACCCAGGACAGCTGGTTGAAACCGCCCAGTTCCGTGACGATGGTCGGCAGCGCCGTCGATACGATGGTCTGGTCCAGCGCCGCCAGCAGCATGACCAGCATCAGCGCGGGGAACAGGACGCGCAGGGACGGCGATGAAGTGGGTGAGCTGGCCGTTTCCGGAGGGGAGGAGGCGGTCACGAGGCGTCCAATGAATTTAATTAATGGGTAAGTTAATATAAATGCGACACCGTGGCCGGTCAATCGGTCCGGCGGTCGTGGTATTCAGGTCGTCGTCTTCGACGCTGTCAGGAGTTTGCTTGGTTACTTCCGCTCCCCGCCGTGGCCGTCGGCCCGGCCGGCCACCCCTGCAGCCCGATGGACCCGATCAGCGTCAGCGTCTGGTCGACATCGCGCTGGAGCTGATCGCCCGTAAGGGTTACGCCGAAACTACGCTGGCCGGCATCGCACGGGCGGCGGGCATGACCTCGGCCGCGGTGCATTACTACTTCAAGACCCGTGAGCAGTTATTCGACGTCCTGTTCGACGAGCGCATCGCTCCGATGCGGAAGCGACTCGAAGGCATCTTTCTCGACAACGCGGAGGATCCCGTCGCCGCATTCAGCGAACTTGCCCGGCGCTTCGTCACGATCGCCGGCGACTCGCCGTGGATGGGGCCGGTGTTCTTCGGCGAGATGCTGAGCGACAACGATCTGTTCAAGCAACACATGCAGAAACGTTTGGGCGACTCGCGCCAGATCGTCGTGATCGACACGATTCGACGCTGGCAGGAAGAGGGCCGTCTGAGCAAGGGGCTCGATCCGGCGTTGCTGATGACCACGGTGCTGAGCCTGACCGTGCTGCCGATGTCCGCGATTCGCAAATGGAAAGACGATCCGCTCCGCGGGCACATCGACGCCGAGGTCATCACCCGTCATGCGATCGCCGTATTGTCAGCTGGCATCGCCACGCCGCCAGGCTGAATGCAGAGGTAAATACCGCCTAGTCGCTGGCTTCACGCGCCTGCCATGTCGCAGCGGTAAGTCTGTGTGTCAGCGCAGTCAGCGCACCGATGAAACGGGGAAGGCATCATGGCCAGCACGACGGGTTCACACGTCAATACGATCGGTTCACTGGCGGCAGGCAGGTTGCTCGCGCAGGCAGCCGGAGGGCGGTGGGGCCCGGTTATTCTCATTCTTGCGGGCATCGTCCTGTTGAGGAAGCGTGCCGCCAATCGCGCGGCGCGCCGTTTACGGGCTGATCTGAAGTCCGGCGATCACCGCATCGACGCGCTGCGCTAAGAGCGACTACTTACTGCTCTGATTGTCTTCGCCCGTGTCATCGACCGGGTCGCCGGAAGAATTCGTTTCGGGCTGCTCCGTCGGACCGCGCTTCTCTGACGGCGCATCGTTCTGTCCAGGATGCTGCGGCGGGCGATTTTTCTCATTAGCCATGGTCATCTCCTCGAGTGAGCGACCAGCTTCGCGCCATCCCGTTGACGGTGGCGTGCCCCCTGCGTGACGGGTATGTCGCCTCGGATAAGTGGAGCCAGGGGCGGCCACGTCCATTCCGTCCCAGTGCGCTTCTTCCGGCAATAACCGCGTCATCCCTATCGTCCATCTTTGAGTGTAGGGGAAACCCTATAGATCAGCGCGGACGGCGCCTACACGACCATCGGGTCGCATCGCCTCACGACGGTGGGAGATTACCGCTACAGGCCTCGAAGGCATTCCATGATCATACCGTCACGCTGGTTGTCTCGCCTGCACATCTGGCATTGTATGCATTCGCAGGCAGCGTGCGGGCCACACCGCGCGCATAGAAGTACAGTCGGCCCAGGGAGGGCAAAGAATGATTAATGTTGTTTTGGTCGACGACCACGAACTGGTCAGGACCGGCTTTCGGATGATCCTGCAGCAGCAGGCGGACATCCGTATCAGGGGTGAAGCCGGTTCAGCGGAGGAAGGCCTGCGTCTTATCCGTTCCCAGTCGCCGGATATCGCGCTTGTCGACGTCCACATGCCCGGTATGAGCGGCGTGGAACTGACGGAACGGGTGATCCGTGCGAAATTGCGCACCAACATCGTGATTCTCACGGTGGTGGACGACGCGCGCTTTCCCAAGCGCCTGCTCGACGCGGGTGCGCTGGGCTATCTCACCAAGGGTTGCTCGTCGGACGAGCTGCTCAGCGCCGTGCGTCAGGTCGCATCCGGCCGGCGCTACCTCGCGCCCACGGTGGCGCAGCAGCTGGCCCTGGCGACCCTCGACGGCTCGGATTCGCCGTTCGATACGCTGTCTACGCGTGAGATGGAGGTATCGATGATGCTGGTGCGCGGCATGCCGCTCACGTCCATCGGCGAGCGTCTGAATCTCAGTCCGAAGACCGTATCGACCTACAAGCAGCGCCTGATGGAGAAGCTGCACGTGGAGCACGTGGTCGGGCTGGCCCACCTCATGACCGTTCACGGCCTGCTCGATACGCACAATCACCAGGTCGGCACCTGATCGGTCCCACGACCGGCTCGCTGTAACGAAAAACGCCGGGCTTCTCAGCCCGGCGTTTTTCGTTTGGAACGACGAGTCAGTCAGCTTTCGGGGAGGCCGAAGCCTCCCGCAGGCTTACGCGTCGTCGCGTGGCGTATCGCCGGAGGACGGCTCCTGACGCGGACGCGTCAGCAGGTCGCCCTGGGCCGGCAGCGGCGTCGACGCAGGCCTGGGTGCGGCAGGCGGGGTGTGCGACACCGGCGACACGTTGGAAGCCTCAGGCGACTTCGGGGCGGCCGCCGTCGGATCCGCAGGCGCTGCCGAAGGTGCTTTTCCGTGCTCGATCGCATCCTCGTCGGCCTTGACCGCCGGGCTCTCGACGACGACCGGTGCGCTGGCCGTCTGGGCAGGGGTGGGGGCTGGCGTCGGAGCCTGAGCTGGCGCCGGAGTTGGAGCCGGAGCCGGAACAGGCGTCGCGGCCGGAGCTGGCGTCGGAACCGGAGCAGGCGCCGGTGCCGCGACCGGCGCGGGAGCAGGAGCAGGAGCCAGAACTTCCGCCGGGACAGCAGCTTCGACCGACGTCTTCACAGGAGACGAGGTCGGCGTTTCTGCCGGAGCCGGAGACTTAGCCGGAGCCGATACGGCGGCCTCCGTCACAGCCGCCGGGGCCGGCGTCGTCGCCTTGACGCCTGCGCGGGCCTCGTCAGCTTCGGTCGGCAGCATGCCGCGTGCCGGGGCGTCGAGCACCGACGGCTGGCTCGCGGGCGAGGCCGCGGGCTGGATGGCGTCTTCCGTTGTGACGACCGGAGCCCGCGCCGCAGCGGGCACCGAAGCCGAGCCTGTGGCCGGGGCGGAGCTCAGCGGAGCATCCGACTCGGTCTGGCGACGCTCGGTCGTCCGGGTCTGTGCCGAGTCGGCCGGGGTGGCCGGGTCGACGACGGAGCGCGACGGCGCGGGCGCCGGGGACTGACCCGGGATCGGCGGCAACTTCGGCAGCGACGACAGCGTCAGTGCCGACGGCACGTTCTCATCTTCCGCGTTGCCCGCAGTCGAGGCTGCCGGAGCAGACGGAGCAGACGGAGCAGGGCGAGTCGCCTCGTGGCGGGGAGCCTCGACCGCGAACGCGTTCTCGGCGGCCGCGGCGGTGTCGAGCATCGGCGGGACGCTGGGGCTGGAACGGCCGGTATCGGCCTGGCCTTCGTCGTCACCGTCTTCGTCGTCGAGGTCGTCGGCACCCGCGGCGCCTTCGACGCCACCGGCTGCCGTGCCTTCTTCCTGGCGACGACGGCGGCGGCCACCACGACGGCCGCGACGGCGGCGCTGGCCACCTTCGGTGTCCTTGCCGGCATCGGTCGACGGCGCGTCGCCGTTGACTTCACCCGTGGCGGTCGCGTCGACACCCAGTGCCTCGGCGTCGAGAATCAGCTTCTCGTCATCGTTGAGGACCGGCGCAGTCACCGGCTTCTCGGCCGGATTGCGCGGAGCGGCGACCGGAGCGACGTTGACGTTCGCCGCCTTCTCGACCTTCTCGCCCTGCGGCTGGCGCTCGCCACGCGGCTGCCTCTCGCGGCGGCCGGTGCTCTCGCCGCCCTGCGGCTGTTCCTGACGGCCACCCTGGCGACCCTGCTGCTGGGCGTTGTCTTTCTGGCGCGGAGCTTTCTCGTCGCGGACTTGGGCCTGCTTGCCGCCCTTGGGCTGCTGCTGACCCTTGCCCTGCGCGGGCAAGGCATCGCGGTCCTTGCGCTGGCCCTGCGGCTGGCGCGGCTCGTTGTTGCGACCACGGCCCTCGTTGCCACGACGATCGTCGCGGTCACGGCGGTTGCCCCGATCGTTGCGGTCGTTGCGGCCGCCGGAGCGCGATTCCTCGCGACGTGCGGGTGCGGCCGGCTGCGGCGCCGCTGCCGGCTGGGCGTTGCCGCCGCCGAACAGGCTGCCGAAGAGGCGCGAGAAGAAGCCGCCGGTCGGAGCGGCCGGGGCGGAAACGCGCGGCGCGGGTGCCGCGACGGGGACCGGCTCGGCCACTTCCTCACGGATGGGGGCGGGCGACGCCGGCACGACGCCGGTCACCAGCGGCTGCTCGCCGCTGCCAAGGGCCTGGCCCATCTTCGGCAGGGCCTGGGCGACCACCGGGGTGGTGCGCTCGTAGCTCGGCTTGCTGTGCTCGCCCATGTCCGCTTCGCGGATGCGAGTGATCTCGAGGTGCGGCGTTTCCAGTTTCTCGTCGGCGACCACGACCACGTGGACGCTGTGGCGCAGCTCGATCTCGACGACGCTGGCGCGCTTCTCGTTGAGCATGAAGTTGGCGACCGCGGACGGTGCCTGCACCAGGACCTGCCCGGTGTTTTCCTTCATCGCGTGTTCTTCGATCAGGCGCAGGGTCGACAGCGCCAGCGACTCCACGCTGCGGATGTGGCCGTGGCCTTCGCAACGCGGGCAAACGTTCTGGGTGGCTTCGCCGAGGCTCGGGCGCAGGCGCTGGCGGGACATCTCCAGCAGGCCGAAGCGCGAGATACGACCGATCTGGACGCGGGCGCGGTCCGCCTTCAGGGCGTCCTTCAGGCGCTCTTCGACCTCGCGCTGATGGCGCGGGCTGTCCATGTCGATGAAGTCGATGACGATCAGTCCGCCGGCATCGCGGATGCGCAGCTGACGGGCGATCTCGGTGGCGGCTTCGAGGTTGGTGTTGAACGCCGTCTCTTCGATGTCGCTGCCCTTGGTGGCTTTCGACGAGTTGATGTCGATGGCGGTCAGGGCTTCGGTCTGGTCGATGACGATGGAGCCGCCCGAGGGCAGGCGCACGTTACGCTCGAAGATGCTCTCGATCTGGGTTTCGATCTGGTACCGCGAGAACAGCGGGGTCGGATCCTGGTAAAGCTTGAGCTTGCGCAGGTTGTTCGGCATCACCTGCTGGACGAAATCGCGGGCGTCCTGATACAGCGACTCCTCGTCGATGAGGATTTCGCCGATGTCGTTACGCAGGTAATCGCGCAGGGCGCGGATGAACAGCTTCGATTCCTGGTAGATCAGGAACGGCGCCTTCTGCGAGTTGGCGGCGCCGGAGATCGACTTCCAGAGCTGCAGGAGGTAGTCCAGATCCCACTGGAGTTCTTCGGCGTCGCGGCCCATGCCGGCGGTGCGCACGATGAGACCCATTTCGTCGGGCACCTCCAGGTGCTCCATGGCTTCCTTCAGGGCCTGGCGGTCCTCACCCTCGATGCGGCGCGAGACGCCGCCGGCACGGGGGTTGTTCGGCATCAGGACCATGTACCGGCCGGCGAGGCTGATGAACGTGGTGAGGGCGGCGCCCTTGTTACCGCGTTCTTCCTTCTCGACCTGGACGATGATCTCCTGGCCTTCCTTGAGGAGATCGCGGATGTTCGACTTACCTTCCGCATTCGGATTGAAGTAGTCGCGGGAGATTTCCTTCAGGGGAAGGAACCCGTGGCGCTCGGCGCCGTAGTCGACGAAGCAGGCTTCGAGGGAGGGCTCGACGCGAGTGATACGGCCTTTGTAGATATTGGCCTTTTTCTGCTCGCGGGACGGGATTTCGATATCGAGATCGTAAAGGTTCTGACCATCGACGATGGCCACACGCAACTCTTCGCGCTGAGTCGCGTTGATAAGCATACGCTTCATTGTAATTTCCTCGGCCTTGCCGCGCGGCCGCGGGCCGCGGTGGCGCCTGATTGGCGGCCTGCCGGGGATCGCGCCGCAGCGGTGAGGCTTCAAGCGGCATGGGATCCGGGACCGATACCTGGACCCGGCGTGATTCGTGATAAGCGCCTTGCAACCGGTCCGCGTCCCTACGGATTAGCCGGACAACCGCAACCCGAACCGTTACGATGTGGGGTGTCTTCGCGTTCCGTCCCCTCGGACGGACCCGCGCGACACTCGCCTTACGTGACGGTACAGGCACCCCGCGAGAGATAAGTCTTCAGCGGAGCCTGGCGCTGGCCGAGTATCCTATCAATTTCGAGTTTTATCAATGCAGACGGCAACTTCCCTCGACGGCGGCCAAGGTGTGCGCATCGTCGAAATCGGACCCGAAAGGGACGGTCAGCGCGTGGACAACGCTCTGATGACCCTCCTGAAGGGAGTGCCGCGCAGCCTGGTCTACCGCATCCTGAGAACCGGACAGGTTCGCATCAACGGCAAGCGGGCCAAGCCGGAAACGCGCCTCGCCGCCGGCGATATGCTGCGAATTCCACCGGTACGCGTCGCGGAGCGCGATGAGACGGTGGCGCCCTCGGGCATGGTCCGTGCGGTAGCCGACTCGGTCATTTTCGAAGACAAACACTTCCTGGTGATCGACAAGCCCGTGGGCATCGCGGCGCATGGCGGCAGCGGCGTGAGCCACGGCGCCATCGAGCTGCTGCGCGCGGCCCGTCCGAACGAGCACCTCGAACTGGTCCACCGGCTGGATCGCGACACCAGCGGCGTCCTGGTCCTGGCTCGCTCGCGTCCGGGTCTGACCGGCCTGCAGGCCTTGATCCGCGACAACGAGGTGGTCAAGCAATACCTCTGCCTGATGACCGGTACGCCGCGTAAGGCGAAGTTCGACGTCAATCAGCCGCTGCTGAAGTCGGTGATGCACGGCGGCGAGCGGATGGTACGGGTCGACGACGCAGGCAAGCCCTCGCTTACGTTCTTCCAGGAACTGGAGCAGTACCCGGCCTCCCGCCTGATGCAGGCGACACTGGGTACGGGTCGTACCCACCAGATCCGCGTTCACGCTCAGTATGTCGGCCATCCGCTCGCGGGCGACCCGAAATACGGCGATGAGGAGGCCAACAAGCGGTTCCGCGCGAAGGGCCTGAAGCGGATGTTCCTGCACGCGGCCCGCATGAGCTTCGATCTTGGCGGCAAGAACTACGACTTTTCGGCGCCGTTGCCCGACGATCTGAAGGCGTTCCTCGACAAACTGCGCGATTGATCAGGCAAGGAACCGCGCGCTGACCTCGAGCGAGCGCAGCAGGCCGCCCGCGACACAGGCCTGGAGGATCACGGCGCTTAGCGCATGTGCCACGGCCACGGGCAACAGGGCACGGTGGCGCAGGTACCACCAGGCCCAGCCCAGTTCGGCGACGAAGCAGAGCTGCATCAGCAGCCCGTTGGGTGTGTGCAGCAGCGCGAAGGCGAGGGCGGCCAGCAGGACGGCGACCGCTCGGGGGACCGCCCGGTCGAGCAGGGCGGCCACGACGGCCAGAATCAGCCACTGCTGAAAAAGCGCCCACCCTATATAGAGGAGGGTGCGCCCGACAGGAGGCCATGCGGGCGAATGCCCCGCCGCGAGGGCGATGCCGCCGGCGACCGCGACAGCCAGCAAGGGCCAGCCCGCCTGGCGCCACGCGTCTGCCCAGTGCCACGACGGCAACTGCCGCCGCGCGCCCAGCGTCACCGCGTAGCCCACGCCGATAACGAACGCCGCGATGCCAGGCGGCGCCGGCCGCAACGAGAGCCCCAGCCCCGCGATGAACCACAACGGGCCCGCCAGGACGAGCACCACGTCGAGTCCGGCGCCGGCCAGAGCTCGCCAGCCCGCGTGGGAGCCGGTCCCTTCGTCGACAGGTCGACGTGCGCGATCGCCCTGGCGGCGCCACCCGACGACCGACACCAGAGCCAGATAAACCCCGGCCTCCACCCAGCCAGGCCAGGCCGGTGAAGGGTAAGACTCCACCGACGTGGCACGTACCCGCCCCAGAGCCTCACCGAACGCCACCAGCGGATCCGCCGCACGCTCCCGGTCCCGGAGTGCCAGCAGGCCCTCCGCCGACAGGCCATCGGGCAGCATCACCGGAGGTGGCAAGGAGGCCCCCTCCGCCAACGCCAGCCGCGCGCTGCGTAGACTCAGCGTCGCGCCCACCGGCAACACAGCCCGAATGCGCAGCATGGCGGCCCGACGCGGTGGATCGACGGCGCGGCCCTGATCGTCGGTCCAGGACAGCCTGTCGAGCCTTACGGGCCGGCCAACCTCCGCGGGCGTCAGCGTACCGAGGTCGGCATGTCGTCCCGGACTCGTCAGCGTTTCCCTCACCGCAAGCGCGTAGCGTCCCGTCGCCGATGCCGTGGCGTCCAGATAGAACGTGTCGAGGCGGACGAGGTCGGCATCACGCCGCAACACCAGGCCGATCTCGAAGCCGCCCGCGTCTGTCGCCTGGACGCTCAGTCCAGGAGGCGACGTCGCGAGTCGGCCGCCGCCAAACGCCCGACCGGCCACCACGTCCTCGACGTCAGAGAAGCGCCACGACCACGGCGAGCGGCCTTCGGCGAACGCGACGCGATCGTTTGCGCTTTCACGCTCGATCGCACCCTGCACCACCGTGGCGGCGAACCGGGGGAGGGCGAACAGCAAGGCGACCGCCGCGGCGAGCGTCGCCGCGACCATCCAGCGGGAGGCGCGGGGTGACACGTCAGCGATCGAGCAGGGCCTCGACGCGTGCGGCGCAGATCACGTCGTTGAGTGAGAGGCCGCCGACGTCATGCGTGGACCAGAGCACCTGGCAATGGCCGTAGCCGGCTTCGAGGTCCGGATGATGGTCTTCCTGGTTAGCCATGAAGCCGACCGCATTGATGAAGCCCAGCGTGTGATGGAAGTCCCTGAAGGAAAAGTCCTTCACGATGGCCTTGCCGTCCGCGGTCACCGTCCAGCCCGGCAGACCGGCAAGGTGCTGGTCGAGCGTCGCCCGGTCGAGCGCATTCTCCGGGCCTTTGCGTGGCTGGCAATGCTGGGTCGCGAGCGGGGAGAGGGTCATGGCGGGCATCCGGCAGAGGAAAGCGCGAAGCGTCGACGCTTGCGCCTGAATTGTCAAAAGGCGGCATCCCGGAGGAAACAGTACTAGAATGGTGCTGTATTCCGGCGCTCCCCACGCCGGACCCGATACCGGAGCCCCCATGATCGACATCACGGAACGCGCGCAGGCGCATTTCCAGCGCCTGATCGCCCAGCAGGGTGATGATGGCCTCGGCGTTCGCTTGCGCGTCGTCGAGGCCGGGACGCCTGCCGCCCAGTGCGAACTCGAATTCTGCGAAGCCTCGGAGCTGACCGGCGACGAGTGGACGATCGAGTGCACCGGCTTCAATCTCTACGTCGACGGCGAGAGCATGCGCTGGCTCGATCCAGCCAACATCGACTACGAGATGACGCCTACCGGCAGCCAGCTCAACATCCGTGCGCCGCGCATCAAGGGCGACGCCCCGGGTGAGGGTGCTGGCGTGGTCGAACGGGTCAAATACGTCCTCGAGTCCGAAGTCGCCCCGCAGATCGCCTCGCACGGCGGTCGCATCTCCCTCGTCGAGGTCACCGCCGACGGCATCGTCGTGCTGCGTTTCGGTGGCGGTTGCCACGGCTGCGGCATGGTCGACGTCACGCTGAAGAACGGCGTGGAGAAGACCCTGCGCGAGCGCGTGCCGGAGATTACGGAAGTGCGCGACGTCACCGATCACGAAACCGGCGACGCCCCCTATTTCGCGAAAGCAGCAGGCTAAATGTAGGAGCGCGCCTGCGCGCGAATGACACGCGCGCATTGGAATGAAAAACATCGCGCGCAGGGCGCGCTCCTACAGGGCGGTCAGTCGCCCTGGATGTGGTGCTCGAGCCCCTGCAGTTTCGACGGCATCGTCGCGAAATACGCCGACACGTCGTCGATGTCCTGATCGGACAACGTGGCCGCGAAGCCCTTCATGATGGCGTTGCCACGGCGTCCGTCCTTGTACTCGTGCAGGGCCTGCGCGAGGTAGTCGGCGTACTGGCCGGCCAGGCGGGGATACTGCGGGTCGACGGAATTGCCGTCCTGCCCATGGCAGGCGACGCAGGTGGCGATCTTGGTTTTGCCGCGCGCCGGGTCACCGGCGGCGAAGGTCTGGGTGGCGGTCAGCGCGAGCAGCGCGCCCATGGCAATCAGGGAGAAACCACGGATCATCATTCGTCCTCGGCGGCTTACTTGGCGATACTGGAGAGGTAGGCGGCGATGTCCTCGATTTCCTGATCGGACATGCTCTGCGCCTGGGCGCCCATCGTCGGGTGCGTGCGCTCGCCACTCTTGTACGCCTTCAGGGCGTTGACGATGTACTGCTCGTTCTGGCCGACGATGTGCGGCACATGGTATTCGGGGTAGGCGTTGGCATAGCCGGGCACGCCGTGGCAGCCATTGCAGGTGTAGACGAGCGTCCGTCCCCGGGCCTTATCCCCTTCGGCATGCGCCGCGGATGCGGCACACAGAGCTACAGCGATCAGACCAACCAGATGCAGACGCTTCATTAAGAGTTCCCTGGGTGCCGGGCGGGGCCGGGGTTGAACAGCCGTCGAAGTATAGAGGGCTGTCGCAACGGGGAACAACTCAGGCGTAAGTCCGCGTCAGAGAAGACTTTTGATGATGTGGAAGCCCGCGATGTACTCGCCGGCGATGGTGCCGACGCAGACCAGGAAGAAGTTGAGCAGGGTGCGGGCCACCCGATTCTTCCACCAGCCGGTCCAGTGCGTGATGTCGTCACGCAGGTGTTCGAAGTCGAGCACGCGCGGCTTGCGGACCCACGCTTCGGCCATGGCGCTGAAGGCGCCGGACGGGATGCCGGGCCGGAAAGGCTTGAGCGGACCGGCGATGAACGCGGCGATGATCGACAGCGGATGACCGCCCGCGATCAGGGCGCCGAGCGCGGAGAGGCCGCCCGTCAGCAGAATCCAGCTCTTCACGGCGTCGGCGCCCAGGCTCGGGCTGCGGTAGAAGGCGAAGCCGATGGCAGCGAAGATCGCGAGCACCACGCCTACGGCGACGATCTTCGGCCAGTGCGAGGCGGGTGGCGTGACAGCGAGGTCATCCGCCGTCGAACGGGCATCTCCCTGCTGATCGGCAAGCTGCCTGCTCATGCCCTTCAGGTGGCCGGCACCGATGACGACGAGCACCTTGCGCGATGGCGCGGCAGCATCCATCCGCTGGCCGTTTTCGCGCAGGCGCGCGGCCATGTATTCGTCGCGCTCGGCGATCAGTGCGCGATAAAGCGGCGCCGAGCCCTGGGCGAAATCGCTGAAGGCGCTTTCGAGCAGATCCGCCTGCTTCAGTTTCTCGATGTCTTCCTCGGGGATCTCCTCGCGCTCGAACACGCTGCCGAGCATGCCGGCCATGAGGCCGAAGCGCTGGAAGAAACCGACGCTGCGCCAGGCGCGCTTGAGCGTGGTGCCGACTTCGCGATCCACCAGCCACACCGGAAGGTTGCGCGCGTCGGCGCCGTCCATCGCGGCCTTCATTTCCGCGCCCGGCTCGATGCCGTATTGCGCGGCGAGACGTTTCTGGAAGCCGCCGAGCACGAGGCTCGCGGCGACCATGCCGGCCTTGCCCTGACGGATGACCTGGAACAGATCCATCTGCTTGAACGCTTCCGGATCGCGGATGCCATGCGCACGACTGGCGCACAGTTCCACCGCCACCGCGTCGAAGTGCTCCGTTTCCAGCAGCGCATCCACCGCCTGCACGCTGGCGCGTGACACGTGCGCGGTGCCGAGAATGACGTAGTCGACGCCGTCGCGCGTCATGCGCTCGAAGGGTTGGCCTTCCAGGGCGGCGGGCAGGGTGACGTCGTTCTCGGCAGGAATCATGCGCTCGGGTGTCCGTTGGATGTCTTAATCGCGAAAGCGCTTGGTGAGATCGGCATAGGCGTCGATACGACGGTCGCGCAGGAACGGCCAGATGCGGCGCACGTGCTCGCTGCGTTCCATGTCGACATCGACGATCAGCAGTTCACGACCGTCCGTACCGGCCTGGGCGAGGAACTCACCCTGCGGACCGGCGACGAAGCTGGAGCCCCAGAACTGGATGCCGTTGCCGACGCTGGTCGGGTCCGCCTCGTAGCCCGTGCGATTGCACGAGAGCAGGGGCAGGCCGTTGGCGACGGCATGGCCGCGCTGCACGGTGATCCATGCCTCGCGCTGACGCGCTTTTTCTTCGTCGGAGTCCTTCGGATCCCAGCCGATCGCGGTCGGGTAGAACAGGATATCGGCGCCGGCCAGGGCCATCAGGCGCGCGGCTTCGGGATACCACTGGTCCCAGCAGACGAGCACGCCGAGCTTGCCGACCGACGTCTGGATCGGATCGAAGCCCAGGTCGCCCGGCGTGAAGTAGAACTTCTCGTAGAACGCCGGATCGTCGGGGATGTGCATCTTGCGGTACTTGCCCGCGATGGCCGACGAGCGATCGAAGACCACCGCGGTGTTGTGATACAGGCCGGTGGCGCGCTTCTCGAAGATCGAGGCGACGACGACGAGCCTGAGCTCTTCGGCAAGCTTGCCCAGGCGCTCGGTGCTTGGGCCGGGAATGGTCTCGGCGAGGTCGAACAGGTCGACGCTTTCGTGCTGGCAGAAGTACGGGCCGTTGTGCAGTTCCTGAAGCAGCACCAGCTCGACGCCGGCTCCGGCCGCATCGCGCAGGGCCTGCTCGATCGCGTCGAGGTTGGCGTCGCGGCTGCCGCGGTCGGTTTCCTGGAGGAGGGCGACCTTGAGAGTCTTGCGGGACATGACTTCTTCCTTACTTGGCGATGGCGGCGGGCAGCTGCATGGTGATGCAATGCAGGCTGCCGTTCTGCCAGATCAACGGACGGCAAGGTACCTGGACGATCTCGCGGCCCGGATGGGCGAGGCCGATGATCCGCGCCGCTTCCGCGTCCGCCGGATCGCCATACGCCGGCACGAGCACCGCGCCGTTGACGATCAGGTAGTTCGCATAGGACGCGGCCAGTCGACGACCATCGTCGAGGATCGGCTGCGCCCAGGGCAGCGGGTGCAACGGGTACGGCTTGCCATCCGGGGTGCGCAGTTCGGCGAGTTCCGAGGCCATCTGGCCCAGTTCCTCGAAGTGCGGATCGCTGGCGTCGTCGCACGCCTGATGCACGATGCCGCCGTCTTCGGAGAAGCGGGCCAGCGTGTCGATATGGGCGTCGGTGTCGTCGCCTTCAAGGTAACCGTGGTCCAGCCAGAGCACGCGGTCCGCGTGCAGCGTGGTGGCCAGCGTTTCGGTCATGGTTTCGCGCGACAGGTCCGGGTGACGCTGGTTGAGGCACTTCCACGTGGTGAGGATGGTGCCGCGACCGTCGCTCTCGATGCCGCCGCCTTCCAGCGCCCAGTCGATCCGCTTGTGCGGCAGACCGGACAGCACGCCACGCTCGAGCAGGCCGGAGATCAGCGCGTCGTCCTGCTCGGCGCCGAACTTGCCGCCCCAGCCGGTGAAACGGTAATCGTTGAGCAGCACACCGTCGGGGCCGGTCAGCGTGATCGGGCCGGAGTCGCGCAGCCAGGTATCGTCGTAGGGCAGTTCGATGAAGTGCAGGCGTGACATGTCGGCACCGGCCTGCCCGGTGAGCAGCCGCGCGCGTTCACGCAACTCGCCATCGGCGACGATGACGTGCAGCGGTTCGAAGCGGGTCACGGCGGCGGCCAGCGCCACATAGGTGCTCTCGACCTCGGCCAGACGGTCGGCCCAGTCGGTATCCGCGTGCGGCCAGGCGATCAGAACGCCGGCCTGCGGCTCCCATTCGGCGGGCAGGCGATACGAAGTGCGGTCGGTCATGGCGGGCAACGGGGCAGCAAAGGAAGCCGACCATTGTAGGGCTTCCTCGTTACCGCTGCTGTAATCCGCCGGTTACCTCGCGGCTTGCGGATTCAGGTTGTTGCCGGCCGGCGTATTCAGCACCGTGTGGACCACGTGGCTGCGCTCGAAATAGACGATGTAGCCCGGGTACATCCAGCGATTGATGACCGGCTGCTTCGCACTGCCGCCGCCGCGCGAGTCGAGTCTGGACGTCGGCGCGCCGAACTGGCGTTCCACCTGGGCCATGCTCATGCCCTTCCTGGGCAGGTTCATGGCCTGCTCCTGCTGGACGCGGTTGACCAGCAGGCTGTCGCCCGCGTGAGCGGCCGGGACCATGGCGGCGGACACGAGCGCCAGGGCGATCGCGGTGAAAACAGGCTTGAAGGTGTTCATGATGGCTCCGTCGCGCTCCCCATGCGGCGCAGGACGTCGTTTTAACAGATCGCCTTCACGCACGCCATGGGGCGCGCCGCGCCGCCTTCACGGCTGTGTGCTGCGTCGCGTTTCCGGACGCGGGCAGGGCGGGGCAGTTATCATGGACGGTCGCTAGCCGCCAGTCTCCCCAATCCATGATCTCGTTTCGCAATCTTGCCCTTCGCCGGGGCAGCCGCACCCTGCTGTCGCAGATGGACCTCACCATCCAGAGTGGATGGAGCCTGGGTGTCATCGGCCGTAACGGCTGTGGCAAATCCACCCTGTTCGCCGCGCTCAAGGGCGAGCTCGAGCCGGAGGTGGGCGAGCTGGACATGCCTTCCAGGGTCCGGCTGGCGTCCGTCTCGCAGGAGACTCCGTCGCTGCCCGATCCCGCCATCGACTACGTGCTGGGTGGCGACGTCGAGGTCGCCGCGGCGCTCAAGGCCGAAGCCGAGGCCTATGACCGCGAAGACTACGAGGCCGCCGCCGTGGCCAACCACCGTATCGAGGAACTCAACGGCTACGACGCGCGCGCCCGCGCGGGCCGCCTGATGCATGGCCTGGGTTTCAGTCCGGAAACCCACGAGCGCGCCGTGTCCTCCTTCTCGGGCGGCTGGCGCGTGCGCCTCAATCTGGCTCGCGCGCTGATGGCGCCGTCCGACCTGCTGCTGCTCGATGAGCCCACCAACCATCTGGATCTGGACGCGGTGCTGTGGCTGGAAGAATGGCTGCGCCGCTACCCGGGCACGCTGCTGATCATCTCGCACGATCGCGAATTCCTCGACGGCGTGATCTCGCACACCATGCATCTGCATGACGGCACGGCCAAGCTCTACACCGGCAACTACACCGCCTTCGAACGCCAGCGTGCCGAGCATCTGCGTCAGCAGCAGATCGCGCATGTGCGCGAGCAGGCCGAGCGCGCTCATCTGCAATCCTTCATCGACCGCTTCAAGGCCAAGGCCAGCAAGGCCAAGCAGGCGCAGTCGCGCATGAAGCGCCTTGAAAAGCTGGCCGGTACCGAAGCGGTGCGCGCCGAGCGCAGCTTCAGCTTCTCATTCCCCGCGCCGGATCGTCTCCCCACGTCGATGCTTCAGCTCGATCACATCGATGCGGGCTACGGCGATCACGTGGTGTTGCGCGACGTCGCCTTCGGTCTCGAGTCGGGCGACCGCATCGGCCTGCTCGGTCCGAACGGCGCCGGTAAATCCACGATGGTGAAGTCGCTGGTCGGCGAACTGGAACCGTTGAAGGGCGAGCGGTCCTTCCACAAGGACATGAAGATCGGCTACTTCGCCCAGCACACGGTCGAAAGCCTGCACGAAGGCTGGAGCGCGTTCGATCACCTGCAGGAAAAGGCACCCACTGCCGGTCAGCAGGCATTGCGCGATTACCTGGGTACGTGGAACTTCCCCGCCGACCGCGTCTTCGAGCCGGTGGATGCGTTCTCCGGTGGCGAGCGCGCGCGTCTCGCGCTTGCGCTGATCGCGTGGGACAAGCCGAACCTGCTGCTGCTCGACGAACCGACCAACCATCTCGACCTCGACATGCGCGAAGCGCTGGCCGATGCGCTGTCCGGCTTCGACGGTGCGCTGGTGCTGGTGTCCCATGACCGCCATCTGCTCGGCATGGTCTGCGACGAGTTCTGGCGCGTGGCCGACGGCGATGTCGAAGCCTTCGATGGCGATCTCGACGATTACGCCAAATGGCTGCGCACGCGCGCCACCACGCGCAAGACCGCCGCCGTCGCCTCGGCCGCACCGGAAGCGCCGATCCAGGCCTCGGCCAAGGAAAAGCGCAAGCTCAGCGCCGAAGAGCGCGAGAAGGAAAAGCCGCTGCGCGCTCGGGTGAAGAAGATCGAGACCCTCATCGCCACGATGGACAAGGAGCTCACCGCGATCGAAAGCCAGCTCGCCGACCCCAGGGTCTACGACGGCCCGACCGCGGAGATGATGACGCTCAGCCAGCGGCAGTCCGCGTTGCGCGGCGAAAAGGAAACCCTCGAGCTCGAATGGCTCGGCATCCTGGAACAGATCGAGGAGTAAGCATGGCCGCCGTCCTCAACGTCCTGTTGCCGGGACGCGACAAACTCGCCCACCTCGCGCCGTTCGCCGCCTGGCTGGCGCGCGGCACGACATTGCCGGCGGCGTTGCCCGGTTACATGGTCGCGATGGCCGAGCACTTCCGCTGGCCCGGCGGCGCACTTCCGGCTGCGGCGGTCATCCGTCAGTCGGTCGCGGGCGACGCGGGCGACGCGCTGTGGTTGTCCGCCGATCCCGCCTGGGTGCAGCCCGAACTGAGCGGGGCGCGGCTGCTCGCCTGCGGCAACCTCGGCCTCACGGTGGAGGAGTCCGCGAGCCTCGTCGCCGCGCTGGCCGAGACCTTCGAAGCGGAAGGCATGAGCCTGCACGTCGGTGACGCACAGCACTGGCAGCTGCGTCTGCCCAGCTATATCGACGTACCCGCCTTCCCCGAGCCGGAAGAAGCCCTCGGCGCCGACCTGTTCGAGCAACTGCCCAAAGGCGAAGCCGGCCGTCGCTGGCGTGCCCTGATCAACGAGGCGCAGGTCGTCCTGCACAACCACCCGGTCAACCGCTCGCGTGCCTCGCGCCACCTGCCGCCCGTCAACAGCGTCTGGCTGTGGGGCGCCGGCGTCCTCCCCGACTGGGTCGAATGCGGCCTCAGCCGCATCTACAGCGACGACCTCCTGCCCTGGGCCCTCGGCCACAAAGCCAACGTCGACGTTCAGGCCCGCACTGCCTTTCCTGCAGGTCCCGGGCCCGCTCCTGCAGGAGCCAGCCTGCTGGCGAAGGGTGCTGGCGACGGCACAACCCACGCAGCACTTTCCCCCTATACCCTGCTGGACCTCCAGGACACCCAGCCCCACGACTTCGACCAGACCTGGTGGCCCGCCCTGGAAACCCACCTGACCGAAGGCACCGAACTCCGCCTCGCCTTCGCCGACGGCCTCCGCATGGTCCTGAAGAAGAACCACCGCCTGCGCTTCTGGCGCAAGGCATGACCACCCGCGTCTGGCGACAACGCATCGCCACCGCCGCACCCAGCGGCTGGCCCGCGCACATCCATCCCGTGATCCAGCGTATCTACGCCGCACGCGGCGTAAGCACCCCTGACGGCGCCGAGCATCGCCTCGCGCGGCTCCTGTCGCCCAGCCTGCTCGGTGGCATGGATCGCGCCGTCGCCGTACTGATGGACGCCATCGCCAGCGACAAGCGCATTGTCGTCGCCGGCGATTACGACTGCGATGGCGCGACGGGCACGGCGGTCGCCGTGCGCGGCCTCCACCTGCTCGGTGCGAAACACGTCGCCCATGTCGTGCCCAATCGCTTCGTCCACGGTTATGGCCTCAGCGAAGCGCTGGTCGAATCGTTGCAACCGTCACCGGACCTGATCGTTACCGTCGATAACGGCGTGGCCAGTGTCGCCGGTGTCGCGGCCGCGCGAGCGCGTGGTATCGGCGTACTGATCACCGACCATCACCTGCCGGGCGATACCTTGCCCGATGCCGATGCGATGGTGAATCCGAACCTCGACGGCGACGGCTTTCCGAGCAAGGCCCTGGCGGGCGTCGGCGTCATGTTCTACCTGCTGCTGGCGTTACGCGCATCGATGCGTGACGCCGGGCAGTTTCCGAACGGCGAACCCGACCTCAGCGCGCTGCTCGATCTGGTCGCGCTCGGCACGGTGGCCGATCTGGTGCCGCTGGATTTCAATAACCGCGTACTGGTCGAAGCCGGCCTGAAGCGCATGCGCGCGGGCAAGGCATGCGCGGGTGTCACGGCGTTGATCGAAGCCAGTGGCCGATCGCTGTCCACCATCGCCGCAACCGATCTCGCGTTCGCCATCGGCCCGCGCCTCAACGCCGCCGGCCGACTGGAAGACATGTCGCTAGGCGTCGCCTGTCTGCTCACCGATGACGTCGGCATCGCGCGTCGTTACGCGGAACAGCTTTCGGCCATCAATCAGGAACGCCGCGAGATGCAGGCGGGCATGGTCGACGAAGCCGAGCGCATGGTCTCGCTGGCGAAACATGTCGATGCGGTGGGCGTGGCGTTGTTCGACGAAGGCTGGCATCCCGGCATCGTCGGTCTCGTCGCCTCGAAGTTGAAAGAGAAGCTGCATCGCCCCGTGCTGGCGTTCGCGCCGGCCGGCGACGACACGGATGAGCTGCGCGGTTCGGCACGATCGATTCCCGGGTTCCACATCCGCGATGCGCTGGCCGAGATCGACGCGAAGCATCCGGGTCTGATCCTGCGCTTCGGCGGCCATGCGATGGCGGCAGGCCTGAGCATGCGGGCGCGCGACTTCGAGCGCTTCGCCGCCGCGTTCGACGCGATCGCACGCAAGCATCTCGACGACGATCATCTGCAGGCACTCGTGCATACCGATGGTGAACTCGACTACCGTGACCACACACTCGATCTGGCGAAGCAGCTTCGGCACGCCGGGCCGTGGGGGCAGGCGTTTCCGCCGCCGGTGTTCGAGGCGCGCTTCGAGTGCGCGTCATGGAAGCCGATGGGTAGCCGGCATCTGCGTTTGCATCTGCGCCACACGCAGGGCGGTGCACCGCTGGATGCGGTGATGTTCAACTGCTATGACGGTACGCCGCCACCCGCGCGGATGCGTGTCGCCTACGAACTGTCCGTCAACGACTGGCAGGGCAGGGAGAGTGTTCGGTTGCTGGTGACGCATCTCGAGGCGATTTGACGGCAACGTCGCGACCATTTGCCTGCCTTTGGCTGCGTCTGGCTGCGTCGACCGGAAGAGCACGTCGCCATGTTCCGGCAGACTGACCCGGGACCTCGCGCACTCAACGACTTGCCCGAACTACCTCAGGCAAACCTGCCGTCCCGTCCACATATCTGAGACTACCCCCGCTTAATCTCGGCCCCATGGCCAAGGTGAACTGGGTACAGATGGGCGAACGGCAGTACGCGATCCTGGAAGGGACCTCGCGGGCCTTCGCACGGGTCAGCCCGAAGGATGGCCGCTGGGTGGTCCGCTGGCGCTACGGGCCTCGCGGCGGGCAGGGCGCGACGCTACGGGGCGTCTCCCTCATGCAGCGCATGGTGATGCGCTGGGCCGAACATAACGAGGCCCGGCTGCGGAAACTGATCCCTCCGCCGGTCCGGGCCTACGGGCCGCCCAGCGAGGCGGAACGGTATTTCTACGACGCCATCTGGCCCGGCTACGTGCCGGCTTCACGCCGGCCGAGGCGGGAGGGGCGGGAGCACTATTGAGCCAGGGCCCCATCCCCCACACATAGGGTGCATCCCCAACCCGTCTTCTGAGCAGGTGGCACCCATGTCCCCCGAGCGTTTCGTTTTCGCTCTCCAGAACACCGTGGTCCGCGACAACCTCGCGGTCTACTCCGAGCTGTTCCGCAGCACCCCCGTGGAGATGGCGGTGGACCCGCACTGGGTGCGCGCGCTCGAACTGTTCAACGGGCTGGACGAGGACGACAAGGAGGTCTTCCTCCAGGTGATCTGCCACACGATGATCGATACGACGGCGAACCTGCTGGGTATCGTCGACGGGTGTTGCCCGGTTTCCGGGATCGAGGGCGACGTGACGCTTTGTGTGGACGGGAAGCCGATCGGCGGGGAGTTGCAGGAGTTGTTTCTGGAGCTTAACGAAGCGGGCTGACGCGCCTTTCCATCACTGGCACACTCGGACCTCGTTCGAATCAAGGTCCACCATGCGTTCCCGTGCACTCCAGGCCGTCGCGATCGCGCTGCTCTCCGCGCTGTTCTTCACGCTGACCTATGTCCTCAACCGCGCCGTCGTCAGTGGGGGTGGGCACTGGCAGTGGGCGGTGATCCTTCGTTACCTGATCACGCTGCCGCTGCTCGCGGCGGTTCTGCCGTTTCAAGGCGGGCTGGGTTCGCTTCCTCGCGAACTTCGCGCGCACACGCGCACGTGGCTCATCTGGAGCAGCATCGGCTTCGTGCTGTTCGGCCTGCCGCTCACCTGGGCGGCCAGCAGTGGTCCGTCCTGGCTGGTGGCGGGAAGTTTCCAGACAACCGTCCTCGCCGGACCCTTGCTTGCCCCCTTCATCTATCGCGATGAGCGTGCTCGCTGGCACGTCGGCGCCTTGTCGATTGGCGCCCTGATCGTCATCGGCGTGATGTTGCTGCAGCTCGGCAATGCCCGCGGATCGCTCGACGCGTCGGCGTGGCTGGCCGTCGGCGCGGTCGTCCTGGCCGCCTTCGCCTATCCGCTGGGCAACCGGAAAATCCTGTTGCATCTCGAGCGCACCGGCACGCGCCTCGGTGCCGTGCAGCGGGTGTTCGGGATGACGCTGGCGAGCTGGCCCCTCTGGATCGTCCTTGCGGTCGCCACGTGGTTCAGCATCGGGCCGCCGTCCTGGCGGGAGATCTGGCTGGCCGGTGGCGTGGCGTTGTCGTCCGGTGTCATTGCGACGGTGCTGTTTTTCCACGCGACCGAGATGGTCGGTCGCCAGCCGACCGCGCTGGCCGGCGTGGAAGCCATGCAGGCCGCCGAGCTGCTGTTCGCGACGGTCATCGGCGTGATCTTCCTGCACGAAGCCGTGCCGGGCCCGATGGCCGCCATCGGCGCGGTCGCCATCATCGTGGGCATCGCCTTGTTTGCCTGGGTCAGCGGCAGGGAAGGGCACGTCGCCCCGGACGAGGTCGCCGCCGACCGGGGCGCTTGACGCCATCGCGACACGGGAAGCGTACGCTGCTCCCATCGTCCGGAGGTATGCCATGAAACCTGTCGCTATCGCTTTCCTGCTGCTCGGTTTCAGCGTCGCCGCGTCCGCCGCCCAGACGCCTCCCGGTACCCACGGCGAGCGCGCGCCGGCAGCTGAGCCTATGAAGCGTTTTGCCTGGCGTGACGAAGCCGCGGGTTACACCTTCGTCGCTCCGCCACGCTGGACGGGCAAGGTAACGGCGGTGCCACTGGATTCCGCGGCACTCGCGAAGTCGGGTGCGACCAGCGGCGTGCGTTTCGTCGCGGGTTCGAAGACGTTGCTGGTGCTGCTGTCGTCCGATGACGAGCGGGCGCATGCGATGGCGACGTCCGGGGCACGCGAGTTGTCGCGTAACGACGGGCACGTGCTCTCGGTCAAAACCGAGGCCGAATCCGGCTCTCTGGCGCTGACCGAGCAGGAGCTCGCGGATGCGGTGCAGTGGGACGGTGCCGCTTCGGGCACCGCAGTGCGCTAGCGCCTACGCGCTGGCACGTCGCCGGATACGCGGTCACCGAACTGCCAGTCACGTTGCACGTCTCGCAACGGGTCTCTTATTGATACGCAGGACATATCGAAGCGGACGCGTTCGGGTATCGATTCGACTTAATTCAGGGTCTAGCCTTATTCCCATGGCTCATTCCCTGGAGGTTCCCGTGGACGGCTCGTCCCTCGCCGCGTCGGCGGTCATCGTCGATCGACGCATCCGTCATGGCACGCCGGCATTCCGGCGCACCAATCTGGCCTTGTTCTCATCGGGTTTCGCGACCTTCGGCCTGCTCTACTGCGTCCAGCCGCTCATGCCCGCGTTCTCTCACGGGTTCGGGGTGGACGCGGCGAGCAGCAGTCTGTCGTTGTCGCTGACGACCGGCGTACTGGCGGTGGCCATGCTGTTCGCGGGGGCGATCTCGGATGCGTTCGGTCGAAAGCCGATCATGCTGGCGTCGTTGCTGGGTTCGTCGATTCTCGTGTTGCTTTCCGCCATGGCGCCGACCTGGGGCTCGTTCCTGGTAATCCGAGCGTTGCTCGGCATCACGCTGGCAGGGCTACCCGCGGTCGCCATGACGTATGTGAGCGAGGAGATTCACGGCGATTCGCTGGGCTTCGCGATGGGTCTCTACATAGGCGGTAACGCCATTGGCGGCATGGGTGGGCGACTGATCTCCGGTTTCGCCGCGGATCATTCGTCGTGGCGTGTCGCCGTGGCGGTGATCGGCGTGCTTGGTCTCCTTGCGTCGTATCTCGTATTCCGCGGGCTGCCCGCCTCCGTGCATTTCGAGAAGCGTCGCGCCCATCCGCGTGCGTTGATCGCGTCGTTCGGTTCGCTGTGGCGCGACAAGGGTCTGCCGTGGCTGTTCGCTGAGGGCTTCCTGCTGATGGGCGCCTTCGTCACGATCTACAACTACGTGTCGTATCGCCTGCTTGCGCCGCCGTTCTCACTGTCGCAGTCGCACGTGGGTGCGATCTTCATGGTGTACCTGATCGGTGTGGGCAGCTCGGCGTGGATGGGCTCACTGGCTGGCAAGCTGGGACGTCGCCGTGTGCTCTGGACGACCTTCGTGATCATGCTGGCAGGCGTGGCGCTGACCGCGAGCTCATCGCTGTGGGCCATCGTCGCCGGTATCGCGATGCTGACCTTCGGTTTCTTCGGTGGGCACTCGATCGCCAGCAGCTGGGTGGGCAGGCGCGCGGTGTATGCCAAGGCGCACGCCTCGTCCTTTTATCTGTTTTCGTACTACATGGGTTCGAGCATCGCCGGCTCGGTCGGTGGTCTCGCCTGGACTCATGGAGGCTGGAATGGCGTAGCGGGTTACGCGGCTCTGCTCGTGCTCGGTGGCCTCGCCATCGCCTTGAAGCTGCGCACGCTTACGCCTTCAGCATCAGCGTCGTAAAGGCTCTAACCAGCGGCGAGGTGTCGTCGCGGCGATGCGTGACGTGGATCGCGCTCGCCGCGTCAGGCGAATCGATGGCGACATAGGCGACGCCGTCGACGCGGACGTGGCGCAGGGAGTCAGGCAATACGGCGACGCCCATGCCCGCGGCGACGAGGCCGATCATCGTCGATGATTCACCGGCCTCCTGTGCGATGCGCGGCGCGAAGCCCGCATTGCGACACATCGTCAGCAACTGATCGTGTACGCCGGTACCGGCGGCACGGCTGAACACGACGAAGCGTTCGTCGGCGAGTTCTTCCATACGCAGCTTGCGACGTTTGCGCTTCGCCAGGGGATGGTCCGCACGAAGCACGGCTACCAGCGGGTCGTCGACGAGCTTGTGCGAAACCAGCGGGGCGGGCAGCTTGCCGCCGCGAAGCAAACCGATCTGCTGGCGATCGTCGAGCAGGCATTCGACCTGCTGCAGCGTGTTCCGCTCGACGAGCACCAGCCGCACGGCGGGATACGCATCGCGAAACGCGCGGATGGCCTGAGGAAATTTCTCGATGAGCGGCGTGGAACGGGTGAAGGCGACATGCAGTTCGCCGATCTCGCCGCGCTCGGCACGACGCGCCATGTCGGCGGCGTCGTCGACGCGCGTGACGATGTCGCGGGCGGCATCCAGGTAAACCCGGCCTGCGTCGGTCAGCTCGACGCGGCGGTTGGTACGGCGCAGCAGTCGCAGGCCCAGCATGGTCTCCAGATCGCGGATCTGCTGACTGAGCGGCGGCTGGGACATGCCCAGCCGCTCGGCGGCGCGGCTGAAATGGAGCTCGTCGGCGACGGCGATGAAGTAGCGCAGATGCCGCAGCTCGATGCTCATGGGATCAGTCCGGACGGACGCGGATCAGGCCTTCCTGCGCGGTGGAAGCCACGAGCACGCCGTCGCGTGTGTAGATCATGCCGCGTGCCAGGCCGCGTGCTCCCTGCGACGTCGGGCTGTCGAAGGAGTAGAGCAGCCAGTCGTCGATACGGAACGGGCGATGGAACCACAGCGCGTGATCCAGGCTCGCCATCTGCATGTTGCGCGTTAGGTACGAGATCCCGTGGGGCAGGGTGGCGGTGCCGATCAGATGGAAGTCCGAGGCATAGGCGAGCAAGGCCTGGTGCAGGCCGAGCGCGTCCCCGATCGGCGCGGTCAGGCGAAACCAGATGTGCTGATAAGGCGGGCGCTTGGCCGGACGCAGTTCGTCGCGCGGCCAGACGTGGCGGAACTCGAAAGGCCCGTCGATGCCTAGCCAGCGCTGGGTTTTCTCCGGCAGACGGCTGAGCTGTTCGGCGGTCATCGACGGCATGGGCTCGACGTCTTCCGGCGCGGGAACCTCGGGCATCGACATCTGGTGTTCGTAGCCGGTCTCCGGCACCTGAAACGAGATGGAGCCGTTGAGGATGGGCTGGCCGTGCTGGATGGCGACGACGCGGCGGGCCGAGAACGAACCACCGTCGCGTGTGCGCTCGACGCTGTAGACGATCGGAGCGTTGATGTCGCCGGCACGCAGGAAGTAGGCGTGCAGCGAGTGGGCCTCCCGGCTCGGGTCCACGGTGCGCTGAGCGGCGGACAGCGCCTGGCCCAGCACCTGGCCGCCGAAGACGAATTTGGTGCCGATGTCCCGGCTCTGGCCGCGGAAGAGGTTGTCTTCGAGACGTTCGAGCTCGAGCAGCTCGACGAGTTCGCCGACGTGGTTGTCCGTCATGGGGTTACCTGGTGTGCGGGGTGGCGACATGGTCGGAAAGTATAACGGGCCTCAGCCTTCGAGCCGCCCGAGGCGGCCGGCGTCGTACGCGCGCGACCACGGGAATTGCGGGCCCGGATCGCGCTTGCGCGGCACGCTGTTTTCCTCATCGTCGCTGGCCGGCACCAGCGCGGTATCGAGGTCTTCGTGGCCGGCGATGTGGCGCAGCGACGGGAAACGGACCACCAGTTCGTCCAGCAGGTCGCGCAGGGCGGCGATCTGCTCGGGCGGGTAGGGCTCGGTCATTTCCTGCTTCGCGGAGTGGAACCAGTCCGGGTACCGGCCGAGGTTGACCAGCTCGATGCCGATCGATCGCGGGTTGTAGCCGCGGGTGTGATTGGCCACGCGGTTCGGGTCGACGTAGCAGAGGATCGAGCCATCGCGGTCGATGTAGTAGTGCCCGCTGGCGCCGGTGACGCGATCTTCGTACAGCACGCGCTCGCCGTATTCCCGGGCCATGGCCAGGTCGGGCAGCTCGGTGCAGTGGATGACCACCAGGTCGACGGTGTCGGGCGCCCGCTCGGGGAGCAGGCGTTCATAGGGCAGGGGGGCGTAAAGTATGTCGATCATGGCGCTTTGATAACATAGGCGGTCATTCCGCGTACGGAGTCCGCCATGCGCGGCAACATCATTCTCTCCCACGGGTCCGATTCCGGTCCCGACGCCACCAAGGTCAGCGCGCTGGCCGCCGTGGCCGAATCGCTCGGCTGGACCACGGTCCGCCCCGATTACCGCGACGACGACGCCCTCGGCCATGCCGGTTGCGTCGATCCGCGTCTGGCACGCCTGGCCGAGGCGGTCGCCGCGTCGCCCGCGCCGCCGGTCCTCGTCGGGTCCAGCATGGGCGCGTTCGTCTCCGGCCTGGCCTCGCTGGACGCCCCGGTCGCCGGTCTGTTCCTGCTGGCCCTGCCGGCACGCATCCCCGGCTACGGTCGCGCGTTCGCCACCGCCACCGGCGTGCCGTCGTTCCTCATCCATGGCTATGCGGACGACGTCTGCCCCGTCGATGAGGCCATCGGCTACGCCCGTGCCCACGCGTCGCCGCTGCTGCTGGTGCAGGACGACCATCGCCTGAGCGATTCGCTGCCCGATATCGAGGCCGAGTTCCGCCGTTTCCTCGGAGGCCTGGCATGAGCCACTTCTTCGCAACCTGCCCCAAGGGTCTGGAGTACCTGCTCAAGGACGAACTGATCGCTCTCGGCGCCGGTGACGTCCGCGAGGCGCTGGCGGGCGTGTCGTTCACCGGCAGCATCGAGACGGCCTACCGGGCCTGCCTGTGGTCGCGTATGGCCAGCCGGGTGCTGCTGCCGCTGGCCGAGTTCGACGCCGCCGATCAGGACGCCCTGTACGCCGGTGTGCAGGACATCGACTGGTCCGAACATCTGGCGCCGCACGGCACCATGGCCGTGGACGCCAACACGGCGCAGAGCAAGCTCAACCACAGCCAGTTCATCGCGTTGAAGACCAAGGACGCCATCGTCGACCAGTTCCGCGCCGCCAGCGGCGCGCGCCCCGATGTGGATCCGGAAGAACCCGATCTGCGCGTCAACGTGCGCCTGCGCCGCGACCGCGCCACCCTGTCCATCGACCTTTCGGGTCTGCCGCTGCATCGCCGTAACTGGCGCGAGCAGCAGGGCGAGGCTCCGCTGAAGGAGAATCTCGCCGCCGCCATGCTCGTCCGTGCCCAGTGGCCGCGGATCTACGCCGAAGGCGGCGCGCTGGTCGACCCGATGTGCGGCTCGGGCACTCTCCTGATCGAGGGCGCCCTGATGGCTGCCGACGTCGCGCCGGGCTTGCGTCGCGACTACTTCGGTTTTCTCGGCTGGGCAAAGCACGACTATTCGCTGTGGCGCACGATTTACGACGAGGCCAGGGCTCGCGCCGAGGAAGGCCTGCGCGCCCTGCGTCCGGTGTTCTTCGGCAGCGATTCGGATGCGCACATGGTCCAGACCGCGAAGCGCAATGCGCAGAGCGCGGGCGTCGCCGGTTTCGTTCATCTGGACAAGCGCGACGCCGTGCATGTCGCGCCGCCGCCGGAGACCCCGCTGGGTCTGGTCATCACCAACCCGCCTTACGGCGAGCGTCTGGGCGACCGCGCCGAGTTGCCGGTGCTCTACCGCGACCTCGGCCAGGCGCTGAAGGATCGTTTCCAGGGCTGGCGTGCCGCCATTCTGGCCGGTGACGAGGAGCTGGGCCGCGCCCTCCGCCTCAGCCCGGACAAGCGCTACGTGCTGTTCAACGGCGCGCTCGAGACGCCGCTGCTGACCTTCGCGCTGCGCCCGCGCGATGCGGCGCCCCGCGAGGCCAGGCCGTTGTCGGCCGGCGCGGAGATGCTGAAGAACCGTCTCGAGAAGAACGTCCGCCATTTGCGCAAGCGGCTGACCCGCGAGGGCATTACCTGCTGGCGCGCATACGACCAGGACCTGCCGGAGTACGCGGCGGCGATCGACGTCTACGAGGACTGGCTGCACATCCAGGAATACAAGGCGCCGCAGGACGTGCCGGTCGATGTGGCACGCATCCGCATGCGCGAGATCGGTCGCGTGGCCAGCGAAGTCTTCGGGATTCCCCGCGAGCGGATCGCCGTGAAGACGCGCGAGCGCGGCAAGGGCGGCTCCAAATACGGTCAGTTCGACCAGAAGGGCGAATTTGTCGAAGTGGGTGAGGGCGGCCTGCGCTTCCTGATCAACCCGACCGACTACCTCGACACGGGCCTGTTCCTCGATCACCGCCTGGTCCGGGCCAAGATCCGTGAGCTTGCCCCCGGTAAGCATTTTCTCAACCTGTTTGCGTATACGGGTACGGCCAGCGTCTACGCGGCGGCCGGCGACGCGCGCGACACGACGACGGTCGACCTGTCGGGCACCTACCTCGATTGGGCATCGCGTAATCTCGCGCTGAACGGCTTTGAGGGCGCACGTCACCGGCTCGTGCAGGAAGATTCCCTTACGTTCCTCGAGAAGCGCTCGATGCAGTACGGGCTGATCTACGTCGACCCGCCGACGTTCTCCAATTCCAAGCGGGCCGACGACTTCGACGTCCAGCGTGATCACGTCAAGCTGTTGATGCTCTGCCTGGACCGCCTGTTGCCGGACGGGGTCATTGTTTTTTCGAACAATTTCCGCCGGTTCCAGCTTGACAAAGCCGCCCTCGAACCCCATTTCTCCATTGAAGACTGGAGTGCTCCCAGCATCCCGTTCGACTTCGCCCGCCGCCACAACATCCATGGCTGCTGGCTGCTTCGGAAGCCGTACGTGAATCCGTGGAAAACGTGAATTGAGAGTGTAGAAAACTTCAGATTGGATTCAGTGGCAGAGCGCGAATCTGCGCTCAACACCCGGAGGTAACTGTCATGAAAGGTAAGTTCGTAAAGTCCGCCCTCGTCCTCGCCGCTGCGGGTCTGATGGCGTTCGCTCCCGGCGCGTTCGCGCGTGGTGGGTATTACGGCGGCTACCATGGTGGCGGTTACGGCTACCACGGCGGTGGTTACTATGGCGGTCGTGGCGGTTATTACGGTCGCGGTCACTACGACCACGCCGGCCGCTGGATCGCTGGCGCGATCGTCGCCGGTGCGGTGGTGGGTCTGGTCGCGAACGCGACGGCACCGCGCACCGTCGTGTACGACAACGGCCCGACGTATTACGCGCCGCGCCGCACGGTGGTTTACGAGGACGCGCCGCCGGTGGTGACCCGCCGCGTGACCACCACGACCACCTATGTGGACGATGGTTACGGTGGCACGCGCTACATCCGCGACGACGGGTATTGATCGTCGGCAGTCGCTGAATCAGCAGTCGCTGAAACGTTAAGAGAGAGGCCCGGCATTGCCGGGCCTCTTTTTTTGGTCCGCTCTGGAAGACGGTCGCGCTGGAGACAGCTGAGGGCCAGTGAGCGGACCGGGTCACGTCAGCGCACGGCCCCATTCGGCTCCGCGCCCGACCCACGCCGCTTCGCCTTCTTCTTCAGTGTCTCGAACTGCGCCTTGTCGATGGTCTCCACCGACTGGATCTGGCACGGCGGATCGTCTCGTCGCACGATCTTCTCGTCGATCCCGCCGCAGATGCGCATCTCGCCCATGGCCTTGTCGCTGTTGGACGATTTGAAGTGGATGCCTCCCCCAAGATCCATGCGCGGGCAGTCCGTACTGGTCTTGATGAGGAAGTGATTGGGCCCATTGCGCACGGCCACCGTACGGGCGTCGGCGACGGCCCATTCGTTGATACGGTCGGTACGCATGCAGTCGTTGAATGGAAGCTCGTTGCGCGGAACTGGCGGGGCGTTCTGGGCATGCGCGGACGAGGCACAGGCAAGCAGCACGGAAGCGGCGATCAGGGTGCGGACATTCACGGCGTGGTCCTCCGGGGGAATGTCTCACGTTAAGCCCGAAACGGCCTGGAAGCGAGAGGGGACAGGGCCGGGTGCACCTTTCGTTAAGGTCGTGAAGGGGTGTGCTCACATTCGTTGAACGTTTGCTCGGCCATCCTTTCCGTCATGACTGACGCTCTTTCGGCCGCACAGGAGGCCAGCGCATGATGGTCCGCCCGCTTGGCCTCGAAACCCCCTCATCGGCCCCCGCGGATCTAGCACAGCGCTACCTTGGCGTCCGCCATCGCACTATGGCACTGGCGGCCCGGCTGCGACCCGAAGATACCGTGATCCAGTCCATGCCGGATGCGAGCCCCACGAAGTGGCATCTCGCCCATACGACCTGGTTCTTCGAGCAGTTCATCCTGGCTCGTGACCCGGCGTATGTTTCGCCCCATCCGGAATGGCACTATCTGTTCAATTCGTACTACCAGTCGGTCGGTCCGATGCACGCGCGTCCGCGCCGCGGCATGATCACCCGGCCGGGTCTGGACGAGGTGCTGGATTATCGATCCCGCGTGGACGAGGCCATTGCCGGGCGCATCCAGCGCGGTGACGACGAGGCCTTGTCGATGCTGATCGAGCTCGGTTGCCAGCACGAGCAGCAGCATCAGGAACTGCTGCTCACCGATATCAAACATGCGTTCTCGCAGAACCCCCTGGAGCCAGCCTTCGCTCCGGATGCGCCGCGCGCGCTTTCCGTTGCGGCTCCCGCCCTGCGCTACATTCCCTTCGACGAAGGCGTCGTCAAGATCGGCTACGAGGGCGAGGGCTTCCATTTCGACAATGAGGGCCCGCGCCATCGCGCGTACCGGCAGGCCGGTTCGCTGGCGAATCGTCCTGTCACCAACGCCGAGTACCTCGCTTTCATTCAGGACGGCGGTTATCGCGACGCCATGCTGTGGCTGTCCGATGGTTGGGCGACGGTCAATGCGGAAGGCTGGCAGAATCCGTTGTACTGGGACGAGGCCTGCGAGACCGAATTCACCCTGCAGGGCCGACGCGCGATCGACCCGCACGCGCCTGTGTGTCACATCAGCTATTTCGAGGCCGATGCCTTCGCACGCTGGGCCAGCGCTCGCCTGCCGACGGAAGTCGAGTGGGAGACGATGGCTGCCGACGTACCCGTGCGCGGAAACCTTCAGGACAGCGGGGTGTTCCAGCCACGTGCCTCGTCGTTCGAGACCGATCTTGGACAGATGTACGGCGACGTTTGGGAATGGACCATGAGCCCTTATGTCAGTTACCCGGGCTTCCGTCCGCTGGACGGAGCGCTGGGCGAATACAACGGAAAGTTCATGAACGGGCAGTGGATCCTTCGCGGGGGCTCCTGTGCTACGCCCGCCGATCATGTTCGCGCCTCTTACCGCAACTTTTTTCCTCCCCATGCCCGCTGGCAGTTCACGGGGATACGACTGGGAAACGATCGATGAGCGCTCAACCGAAAGACATCCGTGTCGACGACCGCCACCCGGATGTCGAGGACACCCTCGAGACCGTACGCCGCGGCCTCGGGGCGAAGATCAAGAAGCTGCCTTCGCGACTCTTTTATGACGAACGTGGTTCGGCTCTGTTCGAGGCAATCTGCGAACAGCCCGAGTACTACCTCACCCGCACGGAGATCGCGATCATGCGCGATCATGCGGGCGATATCGCCGATGTCATCGGGCCGGACGTGCGTCTGGTCGAGTACGGCAGCGGCAGCGGCATCAAGACGCGCATGCTGCTCGAACACCTCGAGACGCCGGTGGCTTACGTCCCGGTGGAGATCTCTCGCACCGCGCTGATGGAAAGCGTCGCCGAACTTGCGACGCGTTTCCCCAACGTGCCGATGCAGCCGGTGTGTGCCGACTTTACGCAGCCGCTTCGCCTGCCGGTCGCGTCGCGCTCGCCACGTCGCACCGTGATCTATTTTCCGGGGTCGACCATCGGCAATTTCGAGGCGAAGGACGCGGTGAAGATTCTTCGCCAGATGCGTGCCGAGATGAGCGACGGCGGCGGCGTGCTGATCGGCGTCGATCTGAAGAAGGACGTCGCGGAGATCGAGGCGGCCTACAACGACGAGGCAGGCGTCACGCGCGACTTCACCCTCAACATGCTGGTTCGTCTCAACCGGGAAATCGGGACCGACTTCGATGTCGACGCTTTCCGCCACCGCGCGCGTTACAACGTTCTGGCAGGTCGGATCGAGACGTCGCTCGTGAGCACGAAGCAGCAAGTGGTGCACGTGCGCGACGAGGCCTTCAGCTTCCGCGCGGACGAAGCGATGCATGTGGAATACAGCTGCAAGTATTCGCTGGACGATTTCGCGCAGATGGCGAACAAAGCCGGGCTGTCCGTGGCGCAGGTCTGGATGGACGAGGACCGCCGTTTCAGTGTGCAGTATCTGGTCCGGTCGACACCGGTGGTGGCCTGAAGCCAGCGGTAGCTTTGTAGGAGCGCGCCCCGCGCGCGAAAACGGTCTGCGTCGCCGTGTGATGGTGCCGCGCGCTCGATGTCGCGCGCGAGGCGCGCTCCTACAAGGGGTTACGCTAGGTTGGTGGGTTAGCCGGGGCGCCTCGCCCCCAGGGATACCAGCAAGTCCTGCGCCGTGCGAATTCGCTCGGCCGAACCCGGCAGCTCAAGAATGACGCGCAGCTTGTCCTGACCGTCCATCTTGAACACCCGGGGCTGCTGCTGAATCAGCTTGATCAGCGCCATCGGGTCGATATCCGGTTTATCGCGGAAGGTGATACGTCCGCCATTGGCACCGAAGTCCACCTTGCGGATACCCAGCGGCGTCGCCATCAGCTTCAGCTGGGCGACTGCGAACAGACACTTGATCTGATCCGGCAGAAGGCCGAATCGATCGATCATTTCCACCTGCAACTCGCGCAACCCATGTTCGTCGCGCGCGCTGGCGATGCGCTTGTAGAGCGTCAGTCGCGCATGGACATCCGGCAGGTAGTCCTCCGGAATCAGCGCGGGAAGATGCAGTTCGACCTCCGTCTCGTGCTCCGAGGTGAGATCGAAGTCCGGCACTTTGCCCGACTTCAGTGCACGTACGGCGCGGTCGAGCAGTTCCGTGTACAGACCGAAACCGATTTCCTGGATCTGGCCCGATTGTTCTTCGCCGAGCATCTCGCCCGCGCCGCGAATTTCGAGATCGTGCGTGGCGAGCGTGAAGCCGGCGCCGAGTTCTTCCAGCGAGGCCAGCGCTTCGAGACGCTTCTCCGCATCGGCGGTCATCGCCTTGCGGTCGGGCACGATCAGGTACGCGTAGGCGCGGTGATGCGAACGACCGACGCGTCCGCGCAGCTGGTGCAGCTGCGCGAGACCGAAGCGATCGGCGCGGTTGACCACGATGGTGTTGGCGGTCGGGATATCGATGCCGGATTCGATGATGGTCGTCGACACCAGCACGTTGAATCGCTGGCGGTGGAAGTCCGCCATGACCTGTTCGAGGTCGCGCTCCGGCATCTGTCCATGGGCGACGCGAATGCGCGCTTCAGGTACCAGTTCGCCCAGCTCGCGTGCGATGCGCTCGATGGATTCGACTTCGTTGTGCAGGAAGTAGACCTGTCCGCCACGGGCCAGCTCGCGCTGGATCGCTTCTCGGATCAGGGCGGGCTGGTACGTGGAGATCAGTGTGCGCACGGCGGTCCGGTGGGCCGGCGGCGTCGCGATGATCGACAGGTCGCGCAGCCCGCTCATCGCCATGTTGAGCGTGCGCGGGATCGGCGTGGCGGTCAGGGTCAGCAGGTCGACCTCCGCACGCAGTTTCTTCAGCTGCTCTTTCTGGCGGACGCCGAAACGCTGCTCCTCGTCGACGATGACCAGGCCCAGATCCTTGAACCGGATCTCGGGGCCAAGCAGCTTGTGGGTGCCGACGATGACATCGATCTGCCCTTCGGCGAGGCGCTCCAGCGCGCCGTCCACTTCCTTCTTCGACTTGAAGCGCGAGATGACGTCCACCCGGACCGGCCAGTCGGCGAAGCGATCGGCGAAGTTGCGGTAATGCTGCTGGGCGAGCAGGGTGGTGGGCACCAGGACGGCCACCTGTTTGCCGGCCGTCGCGGCGGCGAAAGCGGCGCGGAGTGCCACCTCGGTCTTGCCGAAGCCGACATCGCCGCAGACGACGCGATCCATTGCACGGGGTGCGGCGAGGTCGACGATCACGGAATCGATGGCGGCCTGCTGATCGGGTGTTTCCTCGAAGGGGAAGGTCGCCGCGAATTCCTGGATCATCTGGCGGTCGACCGACAGTGACTGGCCCTGACGCGCCTCGCGCTGCGCGTAGATGCCAAGCAGCTCGGCCGCCACGTCGCGCACCTTTTCGGCGGCCTTCTTGCGCGCACGTTCCCAGGCATCGCCGCCCAGAGAGTGCAGCGGCGCCAGTTCGGGCGCGGTGCCGGTGTAGCGGCTGACCAGGCCCAGCTGGGCCACGGGCACGTAGAGCTTGTCGCCCTTGGCGTACTCGATGGTCAGGAACTCGCCCGGCATATCGCCGACATCGAGCGAAAGCAGGCCCTGATAGCGGCCCACACCGTGGTCGATATGGACGATGGGCGAGCCGATGGACAGCTCGGTCAGGTCCTTGATGATGCTTTCGGGATCGCGGGCGGCACCGGCACGGCGCTTGCGGTCGGTGCGCACACGCTCGCCGAACAGTTCGCGCTCGGTGAGCACGGTGAACGCGGGCCTGGTGATCGCGAAGCCTTGCTCGAGCGAGGCGACCGTAATCGCCAGCTTCTCGTCGCGGGCAAGGAAGTCTTTCCAGCCGTCGAGGATGGCCGGCTTCAGCCCCGCGCCCGCGAGCTGTTCGATCAGGGCTTCGCGGCGGCCGGCGGAATCCGCGGCGATCAGAACGCTGCCCTTGTAGCTGGCGAGGAAGTGCCGCAGCGCGGTGCCAGGTTCTTCGCCCTTGCGGTTGAGCGGCACCTCGGGCGCGGGCTGCGTGCCCAGGTCCACGGCGTGCTCGTGATCGCTGGCCACGACATCCACGCGCACCTGCTTGTTCAGGCGCTCGCGCAGTTGCTCGGGCGGCAGGTAGATCTCGGCCGGCGGCAGCACCGGGCGTTCGATATCGTGCGCGCGCTGGTCATAGCGCTCGGCGGTATGGGTCCAGAACTGCTCCGCCGACGCCAGCGCACCTTCGCCCAGGACGAACATCGCATCGCCCGCGATGTAGTCGAACAGCGTTTCGGTGGCGGGGAAGAAAAGCGGCAGGTAGTACTCGATGCCGCCCGGTGTGACGCCTTCCTTCATGTCCTGATAGAGCGGGCAGCGACGGATGTCGATCGGAAAACGTTCGCGCAGGTTGGCACGAAAGTTTTTGGCGGCGTCTTCGGTCAACGGGAATTCGCGGGCCGGGAGCAGGTCCACGCTGTCGACCTGGTGCGTGGAGCGCTGGGTTTCGGTGTCGAAGCTGCGGATCGACTCGACCTCGTCGTCGAACAGTTCGACGCGATACGGCTCGCTCGCGCCCATGGCATAGATGTCGATCAGCGCGCCGCGCACGGCGAAGTCGCCGGGCTCGGCCACCTGCGGCACGTTGCGGTAGCCGGCGGCTTCGAGGCGACGCTGCTCGGCGCCCAGGTCCAGCTTCTGACCCTTGCGCAGCACCAGGCCGGAGCCGGTGATGTGCGTGCGCGGGGCGATGCGCTGCATCAGGGTCGCCACCGGCACGACCAGCACGCCGCGCCGGGTGCTGGGTAGCCGGTAGAGGGTCGCGATGCGCTGGGAGACGACTTCCGGGTGCGGGCTGAAGACGTCGTAAGGCAGCGTTTCCCAGTCCGGGAAGTGCAGCACGGGCAGTTCGCCCGCGAACACCGCCAGTTCGCTTTCGAGGTTATCGGCGCTGCGGGTGTCGCGGGTGACCACGACCAGCAGGCCTTCGTGCGCGCGCGCCGCCTCGGCGACTTCGAGAGCCCAGGCCGAGCCATGGGGTGTGGCCCAGTAGCGGCGTGTCTTGGCGGTGGCGGGCAGCGGCGGGCGGGTCAGAGCTAGAGGCATGAAGTCGGCTTGGTCGCTTGCGGACAAGCCGACGATTGTACTACCCCGGGGTGAAGCGGCTGGCTAGGCCAGCCTCAGTCCGCGATATCCGGCTCGAAGAAGCTCCACCGCACGTCCTTGAACTCCGCCTTGAAGTCCGCCTCCACGATGTTGATCGCTTCGACCATGGCGCGCGCGGTCGGCGCCGCGGCCATCTTCGCCTTGATCGCCACCATCACCTCGTTGCCCATCTGCACGGTCAGCAGGTTGTAGACCGTGTCGATTTCAGGCCGACCCTGGAGGAAAGCCATCATCTGCACGCGGCGCCTTGGCTCCACGCCCTGGCCGATCAGCAGCGCCTTGACCTCGCGGGCGACCGCGACGGCTACCACGATAAGCAGCACGCCAATGGCGATCGTGCCGATAGCGTCGAATATCAGGTTGCCGGTCAGCATGGTCAGCAACACGGCGATCAGTGCCAGGCAGAGGCCGAGCAGAGCGGCCAGGTCTTCACCGAAGATCACCAGCAGCTCGCTCGCCCGCGTCTCGCGAAACCACTGCCACAGAGGCTGGTCGCCGCGCGCCTTGTTCACTTCCTGCATGCAGCCATGCATGGAAACGCCTTCGGTGATGATGGAAAACACCAGCACGCCGACGGCCAGCCATGCCCATTTGAGCGGCTCGGGATGGGTGAGCTTATGGACGCCCTCGTAAACCGAGAACATGCCGCCCACGCTGAAAAGCAGGATGGCGACGAGAAAAGACCAGAAATACAGCGCACGCCCCCAGCCCAGTGGGTACTCGGACGACGGCGGCCGCTTGGCCTGCTTCATGCCGAGCAGCAACAGGCCCTGGTTGCCGCAATCGGCGAGCGAATGCACCGCTTCCGCGAGCATCGCACCGGATCCGGTAAAGAGGGCCGCGACGAGCTTGGCGACGAAAATGGCGAAGTTGGCGCCAAGCGCGAGAAAAATCGCGCGCTTCGAATCGGAATGTCCCGACATGTGATCCCTGTCCCGGTAAGTGATCGAAAGATCTTACCGTATGACGCCGACACCCACGCCGAAACTGATGTTCGGGTGGCCACCCGACATTTCCTTGGCCGTCCACACGTGCGACTGGTTAACCGAAACCAATGGGAAGGTGTAAGACGCCTGCCCGACATTGGACGCGCGCGTGCCATTCAGGCGACCCGCGACCGTCACCAGGCCGCCGGCCGGGTAGTCGAGGCTTTCGACGTAGCCAGGCATGGCGGCGATAAACCGGCCGTTGCCGGTGTCGTTCGCCTGCGGCCGCTGCGAACCATCGAGCGGATAGGCGAGGATCTCGATCTCGCTGTGGTCGGCAAAGTTGCTGACCCTGACGATGCGGCCACCCCAGATCACGTCCGAGTTGCCGTAGCGTTCCGGCTCGCGCGCCACCTGGGAGGGCGGCACGGCGGCGTTGTTTGCGGTGGCCTTGTAAATCGGCGCCGGCGCGCAGGCGGACAGCGCGAGGGTGAGCAGGGCGGCAGGAACGGCTAAACGAACGATGGTCGGGCGCATGGGTCGGCTCCTGGCATGTATCGCCAATTTAGCGCCGACGGACTGAACGGGGCGCGTGCGGACTGTGGGCAGGCTCTTCATCCTTGCCTTCTTCCACCAGCCAGGTCAGCCGGTATTCGGATTCGCCCGGCTTCCCCAAAAGCTTCGGCAGCAGCTTGAGCGAATCGCGGATCGTTTCATCGAGTTTCCACGGCGCATTCACGATCGCGATACCCGTGCCGTTGAGACGCAGCGGGGAGTCGTCGGGACGCAGCAGCAGTTCGGCGACCAGGACGCGTTTGGCGCCACACTTGGTCAGCCAGCGATGGAACGGCTGCACGTGGCTGCGCAGCTTGATCGGGTACCAGACCGCGTAGACGCCGGTCGGCCACTTTTCCAGCGCGGCCTTGAGCGTCTTCTCGATGATGCGGAACTCGGCTTCCTGAGCCTCGAACGGCGGATCGATCAGGACCAGGCCGCGTTTTTCTTTCGGCGGAACGAAGGCTTTCATCGCCTCGTAGCCATCACGCTCATGCACATGGATGCGCTTGTCGTGGTGGAACAGCTGGCGGAGTGCGCCTGACTCGTCATTGCGTACGTCGACCATCTGCGCCGAGTCGGTCTCACGCATCAGATGAGCGGCGATCCACGGCGAGCCGGGATAGAAGCGCAGCGAGTCGCTGCCTTCGTTCAACGCGCGGACGATCTCGAGGTACTTCCACAGCAGGGGCGGCAGGCCGGAGGCGGTCTTGAGGACGCCGAAGCCTTCGTCGGCCTCGGCGGTCTTGCGCGCCTCGTTGCCTTGCAGGTCGTATCGACCGCTGCCGGCGTGAGTGTCGATGTAGCAGAAGGGCGACGCCTTCTGCTTCAGCGAGTCGATCAGGGCCACGAGCACCATGTGCTTGAGGACATCGGCAAAGTTGCCGGCATGGTAGGCGTGGCGATAATTCATCGGGGGATTATAGCGGCCAAAAGCCGCCAATCCCCATGTAGGAGCGCGACCTGCGCGCGACTCCTCGTGCGCGCGATTCCTCATGCGCGCGATGCCCCTCAATACGCGAAGGTCACCCGCTTCTTCACCGCATCGCCCTTCTCAATCCGGTCCAGCACGCCGATGGCAAAGTCAGCGGTCGAAATCCGGCTGTGCCCGTCACCATCCACAAGCAACTGATCGCCACCTACCCGGAAGCTCCCCTTGCGTTCACCCGGTGCGATCTCCGCCGCCGGGCTGATGTAAGTCCAGTCCACACGGGCATCGCTGCCGCGGAACGCCTTCAGCGCCTCGATCTGCGAGTTCGCCGAGGCCTTCCAGGCTTCCGGAAAGTTCGGGTCGTCGATCACGCGCACGCCCGGTGCGGTCTCCAGGCTGCCCGCGCCACCGACCCAGGCGAAGCGCTTCACACCGGCCGCCGCGAGTGCGTCGAGCAACGCGGTCGCCTGCTTCGGCACATTGGCCGGCGTGGCATGGTCGTTCAGGCTGGCGATGGCGGCATCGGCCCCGGCAAGGGCGGGGGCAAACGAGGTGGCGTCGGCCACGTCACCTTTGACGACCTCGAGCTTCGGGTTCTTCGTGGCCAGTTTCGCAGGATCGCGAACGACGGCGGTGACCTCATGCCCGCGGGCCAGAGCCTCGTCGAGGATCACGTTGCCGATGTTGCCGGTGGCGCCGAACAGAACGATCTTCATGGGAATGGCCTTGGTGTCGGAAGTCAGGCAGCTAGGATGCGCCGGCGATCGTTTCCGAAAAACGCCCCACCGCGCAATTCATCGTAAAGTATCGCTTTACGACAGGGACCGACTCATGGCCGCCGCCGACGTCAATCTGAACCGCCTGGCCGTCTTCGTCGCCCTCGTCAGGGCGGGGTCCTTCACCGCCGCGGCCGGGCAGCTGGGGACGACCAAGGCCATGGTCAGCCAGCACCTGGCAAAGCTGGAAGACGAGCTCGGCGTCGCGTTGATGGTGCGCAGCACGCGGCGGATGGCGCTGACCGACGCCGGTGAGCGCTTCCACGAAGACTGCGCCCGCATTCTCGCCGATGCCGAAGATGCGATCACCCGGCTGGGCGAGTGCCGTGACACGCCGATGGGCGTGCTTCGCGTCACGGCTGCCAGCGACCATGGCACCACCGTCGTCGCCCCGGCGCTCGCCGAGTTCGCCGAGCGCTATCCGCAGGTGAGGGTGGAACTGGTCGTCACCGACACCGTGTCCGATCTGATCGCCGAGCGGTTCGATCTGGCCATCCGTATCGGCTGGCTGCGCGACTCGAGCCTGCGTGCCGCCCGGCTGGCCGCCTTCCGCGAATGCCTCGTCGCCTCGCCGGCCTATCTGGAAAAATACGGTACGCCATCGGTCCCCGGCGACCTCGCCACGCATCGCTGGATCGCCGTCACGGTGCTGGCTTCGCCGACGCGATGGACCTTCACCGATGGCCACGGCGATGAGTACTCGGTACAGACCCGTGTCATCGCCAGTGCCAACAGCGCGGCCGTCGCCTATCGTTTCGTGCTCGAGGGTATGGGCATATCGGTGCTGCCCGACTACGTCGTCAATGCCGATCTCGCATCGGGGCGACTGGTCGCATTGCTTCCTGGCTTCACGCTTCCCGAAGGCGGTGTGCATGCGGTCTATCCAGGTCGCCAGCCGCCGGTGAAAGTGCGTGCGTTCATCGACCTGCTGAAGGAGCGCCTGGCATCGGATCGGCCCGGTGCCGGATAGCGGATTCAGCGGTAAAGCTTGCCCAGATCGACGGTTTTTGCGCGAATGACCTGCATGTCCGCATCGACCAGGTCCGATGGGGTGAGATCGCGACCGAAGAACCGTCGCAGGATTTCCCTGGGCGGCGCATCGAAACCCACTGCCATCATCGCCGCATAGCGTTTCTGAAAGTCGTGCGGGTCCTTTGTCGCCATGGCGAACATCTTCGTCGCGACGAGGCCGGCGTAGAGGTAGTTGGCGAGGTAAAGCGGGTCCTGAAACATCAGGCGTTTTCCGATCCATGCATGTTTCAGTTCCGGGTCGATGCCGGGCCAGATCTCGAAGCGGCTGGTAACGGCGAGCGTCAGGGCATCGAGATCGGCTGCGCCACGGACCTTTCCGCTCGTCACGCCGTCATAGATCGACTCTTCCAGCTGCGCTTCCTCAGCGGACGTGAAAATCTCAAAGGTCATCTCGTCGAGCTGAGCTTGCAGGAAGTACGCCCGGGTCGATGTATCGGGTGCGTGTCTGTAGAGATACTCGTAGAACAGCATCTCGTTGAGAATGGCCAGGGCTTCGTGCATCCAGCTGGGGCCGTGGTTGTAGAAGGCGGACACGCCGTGCGCGCTCATCAGCTCGCTATGCAGTGCATGCCCGCCTTCGTGCGCGACCACACTCGCGCCCTTGAGGCTCGAGTCCCATTGCCCCAGAAACAGGCCCGGCGGGACGCCAGAGGCCGCGATCGAAAACGCATCGTTTACGCGGTTTCCGCTCGCGGCGGCAAGATCGGTACGATGCGCGGCCGGGTCGAGTAAGGCGGTAAAGCGCGCCACGTAGTCACGCCCCAGGGGCGCGAGCGCGGCCGGGACGGTGAGACGGATTCGTTCGTAATCGAAGGTCGGAATCGTGAAGCCCTGGGGCGGCAAGCTCATGTCCCAGCTATGCACATCGGCGATCGCCGCGCTGCGACCGATCTGGCTGGCGCGCAGGCGCTGATAATCCATAAGGACCGACGCGTTTCGCTGCACGGCGAGCGCTGTCGCATCGACGTCCGCACGATCGAACTGGCGCGAAAAATAGGCGGCGTCGGGTGCATCGGCGAAGTGCTCCAGGTGCGCGGTGCGGTCATTGATTCGCACCACGCCGATAAGCAAGGCCGCATAGGTCTCCGCGTTGGCTGCGGTCGCTGCCTGCCGCTGCCGCCAGGCCTGTTGCCGGATCTCGCGACTGGCATTCGCGCCGAGCCGATCCGCGTCCTTGCCTGCATCGAGGTCGCCGTCAGCCGTGTGCACGCTGCCGTAGACGGTGGCACGCCGCGTCTTCTGGTAGGTGTTCCACAGCGCGGTGCTTCCCTCGTCGGCGAGGTCGTCCACGATCGTTTGCTCCGCGGGTGGCAACTCGTGGGGCAGCCCGCGGACGGCGCGGTCCAGAACGTAGGCATAGTGCGTGAGCGCTGGCTCCGACTTCGCTGCGTTATCGAATCCCGCTTTGCCAACGCTTCGCAGTGAGCTCTTGACCTTGGCCATGAGCGTGTTCCCGTCGTTCTGCGATGAGCGGTAGGCATCGGCGGCGTCATGATCGTCGATATCGAGCGAAGCACGAAGATGAAGGTAGGCCATGTGCCGCTGGTTATCGGTCAGCAGGCTCTCCGTGCGCCTGAGGTACGCGAGCAGATCACCAGGCGGCGGTGAGGCAAGTACGGGCAGCTCGGCAATCTCCGTTTCGAGCGCGCTGCGTGCGGCGGTCTCGGTCGTGGGCGACGCAAAATAGAGCGTCGGATCGATCCGATACGTCTCGGCGACGGCGAGGCCGGGCACCGAGAGGAGGAGGGCGGTGATCAGGTGGTATGAGCGCATGGCCGCACCGTAGCAAGCGCTGCCGGTCAATGCTTTACTCTGATTAGCGTCGTTTCCCCGGGTTAGCGGACGGCCTGTCGCCAGGCGGTGGGCGTGGTCGCGTATACCGCACGAAACGAGCGCGAAAACTGGGCTGCCCCGGCAAAACCGCACTCCAGGGCGATATCCAGTAGCGGCCGGCGCGAGCTGCGTAGAAGCTCGGCAGCGCGATCGACACGAAGGCGGCGCAGATAGTCGCCCATCGTGCATTGATGGACGATGCGAAAGGTGCGCGCGAGGTGCACCGGATGGCGTTCCGCGATCGCTGCCAGTTGCTCGAGCGTGCTTTCGCGCGATGGATCTTCATGGAGGAAGTCGCGTACCCGCCGCAGCCATACGGGCTCCTGGCGTAGGCGCAGGTCCAGCCCTCGCCCGGCGAGCGCCAGAGCCTCGAGCGTCAGTCCCTGGGCCGACAGGGTGGAGAACACATCGCCAACACTGAGTTCGGCGGCAATCCGCTGGCCCAGGCGGAGCAGGTCCGCAGATCGGCGCAACAGCGGCCGGCCGTCGAGCCTGGCCGCGTGTTCGGTGAGCACGTCCGTGGTCGCCGTGTCGGGCGAGAAAATCACCTTCCGAGCCCCTTCGCGACCAAATCGCTGCGCGTGCACGGCGTGGGCCGGGCAGAAGAGCAGGTCGCCGGGATCGTGCTCGTTGGTTTCACCCAGGATGCGCTCTTCATACCGGCCGTCGATGACAAGGCAGAACCAGCCCTCATCATGGGCGTGCAGGTCCATCGATCCATGCGGGGCGTAATACGACACGTGCAGGTCGTTGATCCCACTCACCAAGCATCTCCTGGCCAGAATCCCGCCGAAGAATATGCGCGCACGGAGTGGGCCGGAGCAAGACCCCTCCGTGCGTTGCTCTCCGAATCAGGTCACCTGACTGCCCAGCCGGAGGTTGATCCCCAGGGTCGCCGCCAGCTGGCGCATGTGCTCGTCGTCGCGGGAGGAGGTGATCCAGCCGGCGTACACGTCGTCTTCCTCGGCCTCGCGCGCCCAAAGGGTGTAGCCGTACTGATTGAGCTGGTCGAAGGCGCGGCTGAAGATTTCCGGACCGTCGATGTCCTCGTGAAACTCGTCTTCGCTCGGGTCGCCGTCCCAGTCGATGGTGACATCGCTCCAGCGCGACACCAGCTCCATGATGGCATCGACGAGGGTGCGGGTGTCGTCGGCATCCACCTCGAAACTCGACTGCCAGTCGGTGACTTGCGCCACGATGCGGATGGGGTCGTCGTCGCCCTGGTCCTCGATCTCCGCGCGATACACGGTGAACTGGCGCAGCGCATTCTCCTCGTCGCCGGGATTGATCAGCAGCAACAGCTGCCAGACCTGGGACTCGACGGTGTCCTCGCCTTCTTCATCGTCGTACTCGCGTTCTTCGGGGTAATCGTCGTCGTAGCTCATGGGGAATGGCCTGTGGGATCGGGTGGAATCATCGCACGATGCGCGTCATAGCGCCGCAGGTCTTGAAATGGACGTCCAATCGCACAGGTTGACAAACTTGCGACGCGGTGCAACAAATGACATCCGGGCCACTGCCAACCATGCCGTTCCGGCGGCTTACTTCAGGTGTAACACGCTCCCAGTGAACGCATACGACTTCCACGCGCACACCCTCCCGATGACGTCGCCGGCCATGCCGCGATGTTCGGTGGCGGCATGCGCGTGTCGTTCGTGTCGACTGGTCTGAGCGACCCACACCGCGCGTACTGCGCGTTCCGCTAAACCCGCGGAGCACATCTCGCCATTTTCTCCGTCACGTCGACGGGTGACGCCCCGGAGCGTTGCCGCGACCTGCCGTCACTCATTTCCGTCGCCCCCGGGGCGTCGGCGCACTTTCCGTTTCCAGGGGAATTCCGTACCCATGTTGTCTTTCGCTCATCGCCGCAAGCCGTTGTTTGTTGCACTCGCCGTCGCGCTCAGCGCCTCGACCGTCCATGCGCAACAGGCCGCGCCGGCCGACACGACCGAGCCCGCCAAACCCAGCAACCTCGACACCGTCATCGTCACCGGTACGCGCAGCACCGAGCGCACCGTATCGAGCTCGCTGCAACCGATTGACGTGATCACCCCGCAGCAGCTGCAGCAGAGTGGGGCCACCCAGCTCGCGGCGGCGCTGGCGCGTCTGGTGCCCTCCCTCAACTTCCCGCAGCCGACCACCATCAGCGGGGCAGAAGTGGCCCGGCCGGTGACACTGCGCGGTCTCAGCCCGGATCAGGTCCTGGTGCTGATCGACGGCAAGCGGCAGCATTCGGGCGCCTTTCTCAACCTCGGTGGCGCCATCGGCCGCGGTTCGAACCCCGTCGACCTGAACGCCATTCCCGTGTCGGCGATCGAGCGTATCGAGGTGCTGCGAGACGGCCAGTCGGCACGTTACGGTTCCGACGCCATCGGCGGTGTGATCAACGTGATCCTGAAAAAGTCGGGTACGGGTGGCCAGGTGACGGCCAAGTTCGGCGGCTATGACGCGGGCGATGGCCTGCAGCGACAGCTCTCGGCGGATACCGGTTTCAAGCTGGGCGACAAGGGCTCGATCCATGTGGCGATCGATACCCAGAACAACGATGGCAGCAATCGCGCAGGGCGCGATCAGACCGCGGCGTCGGTCGGTACCACGTACGGCAAGAAGGTGTACTGGCTCGGCGATCCGGCCGTGCAGTCGAACAAGGTGTCCGTGGTCGGGCAGTACGAGTTCAGCAAGGCGGCCGAGGTCTATTTCGAAGCGCTTTACCGGCGTGACCGCGACGAAACCGCCAGCCTCTATCGTCACCGCGGTGATTCGACCAATGTCGCCTCGATCTATCCCAGCGGCTACCTGCCGGTGAGCATTCCGATCGTCAACGACACCACGCTGACCGCGGGCCTGCGCGGTGAGCTGGGCGACGGCTGGCATTACGATGCCTCGGTCAGCCATGGTTCGAACGAGTACGACCAGCGCAGTCATTCGATCAACGCCGACTATTACAGGGCGTTCGGTGAGACGCCGTTCTTCATCCAGGGGGCCGATTACAAGACCAATCAGCAGGTCGCCAACCTCGATATCAGCAAGGAAATCACGACATCGTGGCTGCCCAATCCCGTCAGCGTGTCGTTTGGCGCGGAGTATCTGCGTCAGGCTTACAAGGTGACGCCGGGCGATGCCGTCTCGCAGTACGGTGCGAACGGAGGTATCACGGGCGACCTGCAGGGCAACTGGCAGCGGCATGACACGTCCGAGTACATCGATCTCGAGACGAACCTGACCGACCGTTTCGCCGTGTCGCTGGCGGGACGCCACGAGAACTACAGCGATTTCGGCGGCACGACGTCCGGATCGTTGTCCGGTCGTTTCGACTTCACGCCGCGCGTCGCCGTCCGCGGCAGCGTCGGCACCGGATTCCGTGCGCCGACGCTGGTGCAGCAGCACTATGCGGATATCTCCTCGCAGTTGCAGGACCTGGGGCAGGGACAGGTGCTGGTGCAATCCGGTACGTTCCCGGTGGATGCGGCAGCCGCCAGTCTTCTGGGTGCAGAGAAGCTGAAGCCCGAGAAGTCGCGCAGCGCCACGCTCGGCCTCGTGCTCGAGCCGCTCAACGGCTGGAACGTCAGCGTCGATGCGTACTACATCAAGATCAACAATCGCATCAATCTGTCGTCGAACATTCCGGTCAGCACACCGGCCGTCAACGCCTACCTCGCCGCCAACGGCGTGGACGCGAACTATCAGTCGATTCGTTACTTCACCAATGCGGTGGACACGCGCACGCGCGGCCTCGATGTCGTGAGCCAGTACGGCTTCGATTTCGCCAACGGCGATCGCCTCAACACCACCGTGGGCTGGGCGTACAACGAAAACGAGGTGACCCGGGTCAAGCCGAATCCGGCCATCCTCGATGAGCTCGGCGTGGCGGTGCAGCGTGTGGAGCGTCGCGAGCGTCTCGGCCTGTTGGGCGATACCAATCCGCGCACCAAGCTCGACGTCGGCTTCGATTACCTGCACGGCCGCTGGGCGGGTCACGCCAACGTGCAGCGCTACGGCAGTTATACCGTCTACAGCAACAGTGGCAATGCGCTGGACCAGAACTTCGATCATCGCTGGACGCTGGATCTCTCGGCCGATTACAACATCGACCACTGGACCCTGAGCGCCGGTGCGGACAACGCGTTCAATGCGCGCCCGGAGCAGGTCAAGTACGCTAATTCCACCAGCGGCAACTTCAAGTACAGCCTGTTCTCACCGCTGAGCTGGAACGGGCGTTACTACTACGCCAGCGCCACGTACCGGTGGGACTGATGCGCATGCGTACGCTATTTTTCGCCCTTTCCCTCACCGTCGCCGCTGGCGCCCATGCCGCTCCCGCCGAACCGACCGCCGGCTTCGGCGGCGCCTCGACGCAGGCGGAACGCGACGTGGAGCAGCGTGTCGACGCGTCCATCGGCAGCGCCGATCTCGACGGCTGGTTGCGGCGGTTGACGTCGGCGCCCAACCAGGTCGGGTCGCCGCATAACGACGACAACGCGCGCTTCATCGCGGACAGCCTGCGTCAGTGGGGCTGGGACGTGAAGGTTGAAGCGACCCGTGTGCTTGTCGCCTATCCCACCGTGCAGAAGCTTTCGTTGCTGGGCGGCGAGCACTATGCGGCGGACTTCACCGAGCCCGCGGTCGCCGGCGATCCGGACACGGCGAAGCGGGATGGCGTGCTGCCGGGCATGGAGTCGTACAGCCCGGACGGCGCGGTCGATGCGCCGCTGATCTACGTCAATGAGGGCCTGGCCAAGGACTACGCCGAGCTCGAACGCGCGGGCGAGTCCGTGAAAGGCAAGGTGGTCCTGATCAAGTCGAGCGGTGCCGGGCGCTGGGTGAAGCCACGTCTTGCGCAGGAGCACGGCGCGGTCGGCGTGGTGATCTACTCCGATCCGGAAGCCGACGGCTTCGTGAAGGGCGACGTGTACCCGGACGGCGCGTGGCGCACGCCGCGTACCGTGCAGCGCGGCACGCTCGGCATCGACAGCGTGCTGGATGCGGCAAGTGCGAAGACGATCCAGGCCGCGAAGCACACGGCGGACCTGACGATTCCTGTGGTTACCATCGGCTATGGCGACGCCGAACACTTCCTGCGGGCGCTCGGCGGGCAGGCCGTGCCGGACCGCTGGCAGGGCGGTCTGCCGCTGACCTATCACGTGGGGGGCAATGCACGTGTTCATCTGGAAGTCCGTTCGCCGTGGGAGTGGCGCACGCTGCACAACGTGATTGCCACGTTGCGCGGCAGCGAGCATCCCGACGAGTGGGTGATTCGCGGCGTGCATCATGACGCCTGGATCTACGGCGCGTGGGATCCTCTCGCGGGCACGACGGCCCTGCTGGCCGAGGCCAGGGCTATCGGCGAGCTGGCCAGGGCAGGCGTGCGACCGAAGCGCACCCTGGTGTTCGCCAGCTGGGATGGCGAAGAGCTGGGCATCCTGGGCTCCAAGGCCTGGACCGCGCAGCACGCCGCCGAGCTGTCGAAAAAGGCCGTGTTCTACCTCAATAACGACACCACCGGGCGGGGCTTCCTCGCCGCGCAGGGTGACCCGTCGCTTTCCACTCTGATCGACGGCGTGGCCGCCGATCTGCAGGATCCGGAAACCGGCGCCACCGTCCAGGCACGTCGCCTGGCCAAGCGTGCGGTGGATGCGGCGGAGAAGGGAAAGGATGTTTCCGGCCCAATCATCCCGTCGCGTGTGGGTACGGGCTCCGATTACCTGTCGTTTGCGCATCGTCTCGGCGTGCCGTCGCTGCACGTTCGCTATGGCTATGACCGCGACGGGGACGACGAGAGTGTGCCGGTGTACCACTCGCTCTATGACACGTACACGCATTACCAGCGCTTCGGCGATCCCGGCCTTGCGTATGTCGGCTTGCTGGCGAAAACCAACGCGCGACTCGTCCTGCGTGTCGCCAATGCGGACGTGCTGCCGTGGCGATACACCGGCTTTGCCACGGCGCTCGGCAAGGACATCGACCGCTTGCAGGCGAGCTCGGAAACGGCGCACAAGGAAGCGCAGCGCCATAACGCCCTGGTGGACGACGGTTCGTACCACCTGGCCGATGTGGCCTATCGGAAGCTGCAGCCGCCCACGCGCGTGGACGATGCGTGGCAGGCGGTGAATCTCGATGCCCTGCGGGACGCCCAGCGCGACCTATTGGTGGCCGCTACCGCGTTCGACGCGGCCGCGACCGCCGCCGGAGCATCGGGGGCGCCTCCGCTCTCATCGGCGCAGACGGCGAAGGTCAACCGTTCGCTGCGAGATGTGGCGCCCGCGTTCCTCCAGACATCGGGCTTGCCCCAGCGCACCTGGTATCGGCACCTGCTGCAGGCCCCGGGTCGCAAGGAGGGCGAAGACGTCGCGCCGCTTCCGGGTATCGGTGACGCCATCGACGCGAAAGCCTGGGATCAGGCGAGTGCGGAAGTGACCCTCACCGCCAACGCGACCCGGAAGGCCGCCGAGGCTTTGCGTCAGGCGACTGTGACGCTGACGCAGCCGTAAGAGGTTATAGTCCGCCGCATTCGCCGGGTGGACAGCTTTTTTCATGACCGAAACGCCGCAAAAATCAGCGCCTCATCGCAGGAAAGTGTGGGGTCCGATCCGCTACGCCCACGCCCGCCCACGCCTGCTGGTGGGCGCCGCCGTGGCGGTGGTTGCCGCGGCGGCGCTGGAATTCAGCGGCATGCCACGGTCGTTGCCGCTGCTGCTGGGATTCGATCTGGGTGCCGTCGTGTACTTCGTCCTGCTTTTGCGGATATTCGTCGGTGCCAGTCCGGCCACCATGCGGCGGCAGGCGAAGCAACAGGACACCGGCCGGTGGACCACGCTGCTCAGTGGTGTGGTCCTCTCCGCCGTCGTGCTCGGCGCGGTCACGACGGAGCTGAACTCCAGCGACAAGGGCGGGGCACTGGCCATCGCGGTGGCCGCGACCACCATCATCCTGGCGTGGACCTTCATGAATACCCTGTTCTCCCTGCATTACGCCCACGGGTATTACGGAGAGTTCGGCAAGCCACACCAGGGGCTCGATTTCCCCGGTGATGAGGAACCCGATTACTGGGATTTCGCCTATTTCGCCTTCACCATCGGCATGACTTTCCAGGTCTCCGATGTCCAGATCACCACCCGGTACCTGCGCCGGATCGGGCTGATGCACAGCGCGATCGCGTTCTTCTTCAACGTCTTCATCATCGCCATCAGCGTGAACATCGCCGCCGGCAAGGCCTGATCGGGAATAAGTTCACCCCCTACTGCCCATTTTTCTTATTGACGCGACGCCGCAAACGCGGTGTCCTTCGATTAGCCGTCCATACGGCAGGGGCCCTGACGGGCTTGAGAAGAGAAGGGGGAAGCCAAATGACAATCCAGACGTTCGCACGGGCGGCGGGGGTCGCCCTGGTCCTCGTTATCGCCAGTAACGCGGCGGTCGCTCGCTCCGAGGACGACACACCACCCGAGTCGATCTGCTCGGTGCTCGGCACGGCCGCCCGCTACCTCAACACGACGGTGACCGTCCGTGGCGTGGCCAGCAGCGAGGGCAAGACGACGACGCTGTCAGATGCGCAGTGCAAGGGCGCGGTGGACCTCGCAATGGACGACAAGTCCGCGGGTAAGCGGGATGTGTCCTCATTCCGACGCACGGTGAGCAATAAAGGCACCCGTGCCGATGCCACGGTGTTCGGACGCTTCAAGGCGACTGGCGACGCGCAGCATCCGTATGCCATCGATGTATACAGCGTGCGTGACGTGAGCGAGCTGCCGGCGGTTGCCGAGGGAAGCTGAGGGCAGCTCCCACGAGGGCAGCGCCCGGTCGTCGATGGGGCCTGCCCCTGTCGGCGCCGCCGTTCACCCGAGTACCCGAGCCAGATAAGGCGCCGTACGGCTCGTCGTCTCGCTGGCGACCAGCCGCGGTGGCCCGCAGGCGACAATCTTGCCGCCCTCGTCACCCGCGCCGGGACCGACGTCGATCACCCAGTCGGCTCCGGCGACCACGCGCATCTCGTGCTCGACGACGACCACTGTATTGCCGGCCGCCACCAGCTCCTGCAACTGCGCCACCAGCTTGTCCACATCCGACGGATGCAGCCCGGTGGTCGGCTCGTCCAGTACGTAAAGATTGCTCCCGCGCTGCGACCGCTGCAGTTCCGTCGCCAGCTTGATCCGCTGCGCCTCGCCGCCGGATAGTTCCGTGGCGGGTTGTCCGAGGCGCAGGTAGCCAAGCCCGATGTCATAGAGAAGCGACAGCGGCTTCATCACCGCTGGCTCGTCGACGAAAAACTCGCAGGCTTCCTCGACCGTCAGCCGCAGCACGTCGGCGATGTTCTTGCCGTTCCACTGCACTTTCAGCGTGGCCTCGTTGTAGCGCGCACCGTGGCACGCGGGGCAGGGTGCATAGACGCTGGGCATGAAGAGCAGCTCGACGCTGACGAATCCCTCGCCCTCGCAGGTTTCGCAGCGCCCCTTCGCCACGTTGAACGAAAAGCGCCCGGCGTCGTAACGTTTCGCCTTGGCCGCCTTTGTCGCGGCAAACAACTTGCGCACGTGGTCGAAGAGTCCGGTATACGTCGCGAGGTTGGAGCGAGGCGTGCGCCCGATCGGCTTCTGGTCGACCTGGACCAGTCGCGTGATGGCGTCGGCGCCCTTGTGGATGCGACCGCCGGTCTTCGTGATGACGCTGGGTGCCGCGTCATCGCCTTCATCCTCCGGGGCGGGCAGCTCGTGGCCCAGGTGCTCACTGACCAGTTCCACCAGCGCCTGGCTGACCAGACTGGACTTGCCCGAGCCGGAAATGCCGGTGACCGCGGTAAACAGACCGATGGGGAAGGCGGCATCCAGATTATGGAGGTTGTTGCGTGTGATGCCGCGGAGATCGAGCCAGCGCGATGCCGGGCGAGGTGACCGCTCGAGAGGCCGCTCGTGACCGAACAGATAACGCGCGGTACGCGACAGCGCCACATCGGCGAGACCATCGGGAGGACCGCTGTAAAGAATCTCGCCGCCGCGCTCGCCTGCATCCGGGCCGACGTCGACCAGCCAGTCAGCGCGACGCATGACGTCCATATCGTGCTCGACGACGAAGATCGTATTGCCCGATCGCTTCAGTTGCTCCAGCGCGGTGAGCAAGGCCTCGCCATCCGCCGGGTGAAGGCCGGCCGACGGTTCGTCGAGCACGTAGACGACGCCGAACAGGTTCGATCGGATCTGCGTGGCCAGGCGAAGCCGCTGCAACTCGCCGGGTGACAGCGTGGGACTCGATCGGTCCATCGACAGGTAGCCAAGGCCGAGTGCCTGGAGCGTACCCACGCGGGCAACGAGATCCTGTGCGATGCGCTGAGCAGCGATACGTTTTTCCTCGGACAGGTTGGGGGTGCGCCGCACGTCCGATGACCCGTCGTGCGCGGCGCCGCCGGCGGCTACGCGCTTCGCATTCGCGCGCTTGCCCGCGGCGCGGCTGCGTGTCGTCGACTCGGCCAAATCGTCGAACCGCCCCTCGGCTGCCGGTTTCAACGTATCGACGAGTGCATCGAATGACAACGCGGACAGGCTTCCGATGTCCAGCCCTGCAAAAGTCACGGACAACGACTCGCGCTTCAGGCGCTTCCCATCGCAGACCGGGCAAACGCTGCCGATCATGTAGCGCGACACGCGCTTCTTCATGAGCGGACTTTGCGTCGTGCTGAAGGTGTGCAGCACGTAACGCCGCGCACCCATGTACGTGCCCATGTAGCTGGGTTCGGTCTTTCGCTTCAGTGCCGCGCGGGTTTCCGCTGGCGTGAAGCCGGCATAGACCGGGACCGTCGGGGTTTCCTCGGTGAACAGAATCCAGTCGCGCTGCTTCTTTGGCAGGTCCTTCCAGGGCACGTCCACGTCGTAGCCGAGGGTGACCAGAATGTCGCGCAGGTTCTGACCGTGCCATGCCGGTGGCCATGACGCGATGGCGCGTTCGCGCAGGGTCAGCGTGGGATCCGGCACCATCGACGCCTCCGTCACCTCGTACACGCGGCCCAGGCCGTGGCAGTGCGGGCAGGCACCTTGCGGCGTGTTGGGCGAGAAATCCTCGGCGAACAACATGGCCTGGCCGGCGGGGTACGAGCCCGCACGCGAGTAGAGCATGCGCACGAGACTCGACAGCGTGGTTACGCTACCCACCGATGAGCGTGCTCCGGGCGTGCCGCGCTGCTGCTGCAATGCCACCGCGGGCGGCAGCCCCTCGATTTCGTCGACGTCCGGCACGCCGACCTGGTCGATCAGGCGTCGCGCATAAGGCGCCACCGACTCGAAGTAGCGTCGCTGCGCTTCCGCGTACAGCGTCCCGAAAGCGAGTGACGACTTGCCCGATCCCGACACCCCGGAGAACACGACGAGCGAGTCGCGAGGGATCACGACGTCGATGTTCTTGAGGTTGTGCTCGCGTGCGCCACGTACACGCACGAAGCCATGGAGGTCGGTCGAAGAGGGCGGGGATCTACGCTTGGTCATCCAGGGATTATCGCAGCCCCGGCTTGCGGTTCCCGTGAAATCAGGTGTGCAGGGGCACGCCCTTCGTGGCTTTCTCGATCGCCTTGCGAGGCCCGCGTAACGCGATGCCGACGAGGCGGGGCGCGTCGGCATCTTCCGCCAGGAAGGCTTCGCGGTTGGCGGCGTCGTGGCCGGTGGAGAACATCGCCTCGACATAGATCGCGCGGGTCACGTCGCGTTCGATGGCGACGCGATGCGCATGGGCGAGCTGCGTCGCATCGGCACCGAACACGAGCATCGGCTGCCCGAGCAGGCGCGCGTAGTGACGTCCGGCCGCATCGATGTATGGCTCGCCCATGGCATCCGCCGCCGCTCCGGCGATGCCGGTGGCCAGGAAGGCGGTGACGTTGAGCTTCTGCCATGTCAGCAAGTCGCTGCGGACGAGGATGGCGACGCGGGTGTCGAAGGTGGTCATGTCAAAGATTCTTCGCAGTCTGTTAGGCTGATTCAGTAAAACGCCGAATGTCATTCGGCGAAAGGGCAACAGACTGCCATGACGAAAAAAACGAAAGCCATTCCGGGCGATACCCCCGACGCGGTCCGGCTCGACGCGATCGACCGAAAATTATTAGGCGCGCTCTCCACCGATGCCACCCTCAGCTACGCGGAGCTGGCCGAACGGCTGCATCTCTCCGCACCCGCGCTGCATGAGCGGGTGAAGCGGCTGCGCAGGGATGGGGTCATTAAGGCCACCGTGGCTGTGCTCGATGGAGTGAAGGTCGGGCGTCCGTTGCTGACCTTCGTCCACGTGGACACGACCAGCTGGGCGGTGACACGCCAGCTGCTGGCGCTGCAGGCCTTTCCCGAGGTGGAGGAAATCCACACCGTGACGGGAGAGAGCGCGATGTTGCTGAAGGTGCGGACGGCCGATACGCGGGGGCTCGAGCACCTCCTGGAGCGGATTCACGCGATGGAGGGATTCAAGGGGACGCGGAGCTATATCGCTCTGTCGACGTATCTGGAGCGGGGGCCGAGTGCGGAGGAGGCTTCCGGGGCGACATAAAAAACCCCGCGGTGCGGGGTTTCTGACGCCGACTTACGGGAGGCTCAGCGATCGCGTCGCGCGCGAACCTTGATCCGCTGCATCCGGCGCTGCTGCATCATATTGAACCAGAAGGCCGTCTCCGTCACGACGCCAGCGGCGACGAGCAGCAACGTCCCTGTGACCGAACCGGCGAGAAAGAACACGACGGCCAGGGCGAACAAGGCGGCGAGGACGAGATAACGTTGGCTCATGGGTGACTCCTGCTTGCTGCGCGGCCCCGGGACCCGGGCGCGGCCTGATTCGATCCTCGGCTACCTACGAGATGGTGTCAATCGCGGAAACGTCAAGGGATTGTGGGCGATTCAGCCACGATAACGTCGCGCATCCACCAGCAGGGTCAGTGCGGGGGAGGTCTGCCGCCGGTTCGGGTCTACACGGTGCTGATAGAGCAGATCGATCTGCTCGATGCCCAGACGCTTGAGCGATCCCTCGGCGGCCTTGCGAATGTTCTCCGGGCGGCTGTCCAGACCCGTCTGCTTGTTCGTTTCCGGATCGAACGCGACGCCGAACTTCGTCGTGATGACGACGCGGTCGCGCATCGGCGCAAGGGCCTTACCGACGATTTCCTCGTTGGTGAACGGGCCATAGACCTCGGCCGTATCGAAGAAATCGACGCCCAGGTCCACCGCCTCGCGGATGAGCTTGACTGACTCGTCGCTGCTCAGCGCGTGGCTATAGCTGAAATTGAGGCCCATGCAGCCAAAGCCGAGGGCTGAGACCTCCAGGCCGCTTTTACCGAGAACGCGCTTTTTCATGGTGATCTCCAGAAGGTAGCCATGACGCCATGCTACCGACCGGGGGTCCAGCCATTAAGTGGGATAAACGGCTCGAGCCTGTGCGGGCAGTTCATCAATGATTTTCCATCAGCCGGCGTGAAACACCGCCTCGATGTTGTGGCCATCCGGATCCAGCACGAAACCGCCGTAATAGCCTTCGTGATAGTGCGAACGCGGGCCCGGCGGACCGTTGTCCCTCGCGCCCGCATCCAGCGCCGTCTGATGAAATAGCCGCACCAGCTGCTGCGAACTCACTCGAAAGGCGACGTGTACCGGCGGCTGATTGGGTGTGCCCTGGTAGATCCAGAAATCCGGCTTGCCGTCTTCGCCGAAACCCGCCACGTCGGTACGTCCCGTTTTCGAGGCGGGGAAGTGCACGATCAGTTCATAGCCGATGGAGGCCAATACGGTCGTATAGAACTGCTTGCTGCGCTCGAAGTCGCTGACGGTGGCGCCGGTGTGGTCGATCATGAGGATCTCCTGGGCGTGGAACGGCTGATCCGCGCAGCTTAGTCGGAATCCGTGGCGGCATCCAAGGCGCCTTTACTGCATCGCAGCGTGTCGCTCGCCGCGTCGCCGCCTACACTCCCGCTGGCCACAGGTGTCCTGCCGCCGCCATTCCGGTGCGCAGGGTGAAACGGGAAGCCGGTCCGATGCCGGCGCTGCCCCCGCAACGGTAGGCGAGAAAACCCGACTCAGAACCACTGCGGCAACGCGGGAAGGTGTCGGGGTGATGCGGATCGCATCGCTCGCAAGCCCGGAGACCGGCCCGTGGTGGGCACCGCTTGCGGTGTCTTCCTCGGGTGTTGCGGTGGGCAACCGGACGAGCTGGCTCGATGCGGCGTCCGTGGCCTCGAACCGACTTGTCTCGCTCACGCACGCCCGGTTTCGCGGGTGAGCGATATGGAGACAAGCATCATGAACGAGATGAATCGTGCCGCGACCGATGTCGCGACCGTCAAACTGCTGATCGACGGTGAGTTCGTCGAGTCGGCGACCCCACAATGGCGCGATGTGGTGAACCCGGCGACGCAGATCGTCCTGGCTCGTGTACCCTTCGCCACGTCCCGGGAGGTGGATGCGGCCGTCGCCGCCGCCCGGCGCGCGTTCGCCACCTGGCGCAAAACGCCCATCGGGACGCGGGCCCGCATCTTCCTCAGGTACCAGCAACTGATCCGCGAACACATGGCGGAACTGGCGGCGATCCTCACGGCGGAGCAGGGCAAGACACTGCCGGACGCCGAAGGCGACGTGTTCCGTGGCCTCGAGGTGGTGGAGCACGCGGCGGCCATCGGCAATCTGCAACTCGGCGAGCTGGCCAACAACGTGGCCGGTGGCGTGGACACGTACACACTGCTGCAGCCGCTGGGTGTCTGCGCCGGCATCACGCCGTTCAACTTTCCGGCGATGATCCCCCTTTGGATGTTTCCGATGGCCATCGCCACGGGAAACACCTTCGTGCTGAAGCCGTCGGAGCAGGACCCGATGGTCACCATGCGGCTGGTCGAGCTGGCGCAGGAGGCGGGCATTCCCAGGGGCGTGCTCAACGTTGTGCACGGGGGCGAGGAGGTGGTCAACGCCATCTGCGATCACGTCGACATCAAGGCGGTGTCTTTCGTCGGATCGACAAAGGTCGGTACGCACGTTTATCACCGTGCATCGCAAGCCGGTAAGCGCGTGCAGTGCATGATGGGGGCGAAAAATCACGCTGTCGTTCTGCCCGACGCCAACAAGGAGCAGACGCTCAATGCCATGGTCGGTGCCGCCTTCGGTGCGGCCGGGCAGCGTTGCATGGCGGCATCGACGGCGGTGCTGGTCGGTAACGCGCGGGAGTGGATTCCCGACATCGTCGCCAGAGCGAAGGCGCTGCGGGTGAACGCAGGCATAGAAGCGGGCACCGATGTCGGTCCACTGATCTCATCAGCAGCGCGTGAGCGCGTGGAGCGCCTGATCGACGCCGGTGTGGTGCAGGGGGCGACGCTGGAGCTCGACGGTCGCGGCTTTCGCGTGCCGGGTTACGACGAGGGCAACTTCGTGGGGCCGACGATTTTCTCGGGCGTGAAGCCTGGCATGCGTATCTACGACGAAGAGATCTTCGGGCCCGTGCTGGTCGTCCTCACGGTCGACACGCTGGACGAAGCGATCGATCTGGTCAACGCCAATCCCAACGGAAACGGTACGGCCGTGTTTACGCAGAGCGGTGCGGCTGCCCGTCGCTTTCAGGAAGACATCGATGTGGGGCAGGTCGGTATCAACGTACCGATCCCGGTGCCGGTGCCGCTGTTCTCCTTCACGGGATCGCGCGCGTCCAAACTAGGCGACCTGGGCCCTTACGGCAAGCAGGCGGTCATGTTCTACACGCAGACCAAGACGATCACGTCGCGCTGGTTCGACGATGACACGCGCGGCCACGGCGTCAATACGACGATCAGTCTCAAGTGATGGCGGCCGTCATGGACATTCCTGTGATGGGGCACGGTTTCGGCTTCAGCGACGAGCAGATGGCGTTTCGCGAGGCGGCGCGCGATTTTGCGGCATCCGAACTGGCGCCGCGTGCGGCGCACTGGGACGCCGAGAGCATCTTTCCGCGTGAGGCCATCGGCAAGGCGGGCGAACTGGGTTTCTGCGGCCTGTATGTCGACGAAGCGGCCGGCGGCAGCGGGCTGACCCGGCTGGATGCGGCGATTGTGTTTGAAGAACTCGCCGCCGCCGATCCATCCACCGCGGCGTTCATCAGTATCCACAACATGGCGACGTGGATGCTGGCGACGCATGCACGTTCTTCGTTGCGTGCCGAATGGGGTCCGACGCTGTGCAGTGGGGCGAAGCTTGCGTCGTACTGCCTGACCGAGCCGGGCGCCGGTTCCGATGCGGCGTCTCTGCAGACGCGCGCCGTGCGTGATGGTGACGCGTACGTGCTCCACGGCAGCAAGGCCTTCATCTCGGGAGCCGGCGCTACCGACATGCTCGTGGTCATGGCCCGCACGGGGGGCGAGGGTGCGCGTGGTATCAGTGCGTTCGCCGTACCCGCCGACGCCGAAGGCATTACGTATGGGCGTAAGGAGGACAAGCTCGGCTGGAACAGTCAGCCTACGCGGGGCATCACGTTCGACGGCGTTCGTGTGCCGGCGTCGAACCTTCTGGGCGAAGAGGGTGAAGGGTTTCGGATTGCCATGAAGGGTCTGGACGGTGGGCGGATCAACATCAGCGCCTGTTCACTCGGTGCCGCACAGGGCGCCCTGGACGCCGCGCGGCGTTATCTCGGTGAGCGGCGGCAGTTCGGGCGCAAGCTGGGCGAGTTCCAGGCCTTGCAGTTCAAGCTGGCCGATATGGCGACCCAGCTGGTCGCCGCTCGACAGATGGTGCACACGGCGGCGCGCAAGCTCGACGCACGCAGTCACGACGCCACGGTGTGGTGCGCCATGGCCAAGCGCTTCGCCACCGATGCGGGATTCAACATCTGCAACGACGCCCTGCAGCTCCATGGCGGCTATGGCTATATTCGCGAGTACCCGATCGAACGGTTGCTGCGCGACAGCCGTGTGCATCAGATACTGGAAGGCACCAACGAAATCATGCGCGTGATCGTGGCGCGCCACTTGCTCAACACTGAAGAGGAGTTGCGATGACCGGTTACAAGGACACCGACTGGACGGGGCTCAGGCTGGCGTTCGAAGGCCACACGGCCATCGTGACGCTGATCAACCCGCCAGCCAACACCTGGACGGTACATAGCCTTTCCGCGCTTCGCGATCTCGTCGCGGCGCTGAATGCGGATCGTGATGTCTACGCCCTGGTGGTGACGGGCGAGGGGGAGAAATTCTTCTCGGCCGGCGCCGATCTCAAGCAGTTCGCGGATGGCGACCGCGCGCTGGCGCGTGAAGCCGCCCGTCGGTTCGGTGAGGCCTTCGAGGCGTTGTCGGCGTTCCGTGGCGTGAGCATCGCGGCCATCAACGGCTATGCGATGGGTGGCGGCCTCGAATGTGCACTCGCATGCGACCTTCGCATCGCCGAGGAACACGCGCAGATGGCCTTGCCGGAAGCGGGTGTGGGACTGCTGCCGTGTGCCGGCGGTACACAGAACCTGCCGCGCCTGGTCGGCGAGGGCTGGGCGAAGCGGATGATCCTGCTCGGCGAGCGAGTCGATGCCGCGACGGCCTTGCGCATCGGATTAGTGGAAGACGTGGTTCCCCCAGGCGAAGGGTTGAATACCGCGCTCGCATGGGCAGCGCGTGCCGCGAAGCAGAGCCCCACCAGCGTGACGGCCTGCAAGCGCCTGGTGCAGGCGACGCGCACTCAGACGCACGCCGCCGCGCTCGTCGCCGAGCGCGAAGCCTTCGTCGACCTGTTCGACAGCGCCGATCAGACGGAGGGCGTACACGCCTTTCTCGAGAAGCGCCCGGCAGAGTGGAAGAACGCATGAGCGACGTGCTGTTCGAAGAGCGCGACGGGCGTGATGGCCGACGTATCGGCATCGCGACGCTCCATGCTCCGAAGACCCTCAACGGGCTCTCACTGACGATGGCGAGCCTGCTGGATGCCCAGCTTCGCGCATGGGCCGACGACGACGCTATCGCGGTGGTCGTCCTGCAGGGAGCCGGCGACAAGGCCTTCTGCGCGGGCGGCGACTTGCATGGCCTGTATCGAAGCATGGTCGACTACCGGGACGCAGGCGGCGGTGAGATCACGCGTAACGCGTATGCCAGTGAGTTCTTTTCGACCGAGTACCGGCTGGACTATCGCATCCACACCTATGCCAAACCGATCCTCTGCTGGGGGCACGGCATCGTCATGGGTGGCGGCATTGGACTGATGGCGGGAGCAAGCCACCGTGTGGTCACCGAGCGGTCGAAGCTCGCCTTCCCGGAAATTACCGTGGGACTCTATCCGGACGTGGGAGGCAGCTGGCTGTTGTCGCGTGTGCCCGATCGCGGCGGCATGTTCCTGGCCCTCACCGGCGCGCCGCTCGGCGCGGGCGATGCCATCCATGCGGGTCTCGCCGACCACTTCATTCCCGAGGATGCGCGTCCGGAGGTCATGAACGCGCTGTCCAACGCGAACTGGTCGAGTTCGGCGAGCGCCAACCACGACAAGCTGACTGCGGTTCTACGCTCCATCGAGCAGCCGGTGTCACCCGGTCCGCTGCAAGCGCACGCGGCTCTGATCCGCGAGGTCTGCGGCAACGAGCGGCTCGACGATATCGTTGGCGCCATCGATGCGATCCAGGATGACGATACCTGGCTGCAGAACGCAAGGACGGCGCTGCTTGGCGGTGCGCCTGGCTCCGCGCGGCTCGGCTTCGAGCTGCAGCGCCGCGCGTCGACGCTTTCTCTCGCCGATACCTTTCGCCTCGAATACATCGTGTCGCTGCATTGCGCCGCACACGGCGATTTCGCGGAGGGCATCCGTGCGCTGCTGATCGACAAGGACCGCCAACCGCGCTGGAACCCGGCAACGCTGGCCGAGGCGACATCGAGCTGGGCCGAATCTTTCTTCAATACACCGTTCAGCGCGGAAGCGCATCCGCTTGCCGATCTGGGCAGTCAACCGGAGTCGTACGCATGAGTCGCATCGCTTTTATCGGGCTGGGCAACATGGGTGGCCCGATGGCCGCGAATCTGCTCAAGGCAGGGCATGCCCTGCGGGTCTTCGACCTCGTTCAGTCGGCGGTCGATACGGCGGTTGCCGCAGGAGCCTCCGCGTCGGCGAGCGCTGCCAATGCGGTGAGCGACGCTGAGATCGTCATCTCGATGCTTCCCGCCAGCCGGCATGTGGAAGCGCTTTATCTGGGAGACGCGGGGCTGCTGGCCGCCATTCCCGATGGTGCACTCGTCGTCGATTGCAGCACGATCGCACCGGCATCGGCGAAAAAGGTCGCGCAGGCGGCCCATGGTCGCGGGCTGGCGATGATCGATGCGCCGGTTTCTGGCGGCACGGCAGGTGCGGCAATGGGAACGTTGACGTTCATCGTCGGGGGTGACGCCGCGGTGCTGGATCGTGCGCGGCCCGTATTAGAAGCTATGGGGAAAAACATCTTCCACGTCGGCGCGAGCGGTGCGGGGCAGGTGGCCAAGCTATGCAACAACATGGCGCTCGGCGTGATCATGGCCGTTACCGGTGAAGCACTCGCCCTGGGCGTCGCGCACGGTCTCGACGCGGGCGTGCTGTCGCAGATGATGGCGGTGAGCACGGGGCGCAGCTGGGCTACCGAGGTGTGCAATCCGTGGCCGGGTGTGCTGCCGAACGCGCCGGCATCGCGTGGTTACACCGGTGGCTTCGGCAACGATCTGATGTTGAAGGATCTCGGGCTGGTCACCGAGGCGGCAGTCGGTGTGGGGGCCTCGATTCCACTCGGGGAGCTGGCGCGCAATCTTTATGCGTTGAATAGTAAGGCGGGGAATGGGGAGCTGGATTTCTCCAGCGTGATCAGGCTGATGTCAGCTGCGCAAGACGATCCTGGCAAGCCTCGCGCACCAACTGTCTGAGCCAGCGATGTCCAGCCTCGTTCTCCAGCCTTGGATGCCACATCTGCGACACCGTGATGGTCGGCGTTTCGACCGGCAGGTCGAAGACGCGAACGGTATCGGGCGGGCTGGCAAGAAACGAGGCCGGAACCAGCCCGATCAGGTCGGATGCCAGCGTCACCGCCAGAGCCGCCTGACAGCTCGGCACGACCGAAACGACGTCGCGCTGAAGACCCCTTGCGGCCAAGGCGGCATCGACCGGACCCTCGCTGCGGCCTGCACGTGAGGCGACAACGTGGCCGTACGCCACGTACGACTCGGGCGTCATCGGATCGACATCGGCCAGCGGATGGCCGCGCCGGATCACACCGACGAAACGGTCGCGAAACAACGCCTGCACGCGGACTTCGGGTCCCATGCCGCCGAGGACGCCGATCTCGAGATCGGCCAGTCCTTCGCGGAGCGGCACCGCGGACTTCTCCGCTTTCGGGGCGAAACGCAAGCGGACGCCAGGCGCTGCGCGGCTGGCCGCGCCGATGAGTTCGGCCGCAAACACCTCGACAAATCCATCGTTGGCGCGGATCGTAAACGTGCGCCGGAGGGAGGCGATCCCGTCTTCGGTGACCGCCGGGCGGAGAACGCTTCGCGTGTCCTGGAGCAGGCCGTGGGCGCGTTCGCGCAGAGCTTCGGCGTGCGGCGTCAGCACCATACGCCTCCCGGCCCGGACCAGCAGTTCGTCCTGTGTGGCGGCGCGCAAGCGCGTCAGCGTGCGACTCATGGCCGACGCGCTGAGCCCCAGGCGTCGTGACGCGCCTGCGACGCTCGCTTCGGCCAGCAGAGCGTCAAGGGCGACGAGGAGGTTGAGGTCGGGTTCGTCCATGACCCATCGTATCGCGATCGGATCAGATAAGGCGTTTGGTGCAGGTATGGACTGACTGTCGCGCGTCTTCCGCCCCGGTTGCGTCGTCGCTACGTTGGGAGGACCGGCCCGGAGCGCGGGCCCCTCGTAACCGGAGTAGCTCATGCAAGCACCGTCCTCACAGAAAACCATTCTCCTGATTGGCGCGTCGCGCGGCCTCGGATTCGCGATGGTCGAGGAATACCTCGGGCGTGGCTGGCACGTCATCGCTACGGGGCGGGCCAGCTCAACCGGAAAGCTGCGTGAACTGGCAGCGTCGTCCGACGGCGCACTTGAAGTCGAGGTCCTCGATACGACCGTGGTCGAGGATGTCGCCGCCCTCAAGGCCCGACTGTCATCGCGGACGGTGGACGTGCTTTTCGTCAACGCGGGGGTGACCAACGATGACGCGGAGACGATAGCCGACGTGTCCACCGACGAGTTCATCCGCGTGATGGTCACCAATGCGCTCAGTCCCATGCGCGTGATCGAGTCCCTGCAGGATCTTGTGACAGTCGACGGGACGATCGGGATCATGTCGTCAGGGCAGGGCAGCCTCACCAACAACACCAACGGCAATCACGAGGTTTACCGAGGCAGCAAGGCCGCACTCAACATGTTCATGCGCAGCTTCGCCGCACGTCACAAGGACGACCCGCGCACGCTCTTGCTCATGGCGCCGGGCTGGGTTCGCACCGACATGGGCGGCCCTGAGGCGCGTCTGACCATTCAGGAGAGCATTCCGAACCTGGTCGACACCATGACGACGTATGCGGGGCGCCAGGGGCTGCATTACCTCGACTATCTGGGGCGTGTCGTGCCCTGGTGAGCGGGAAAAGCAGCGCGACGCTCCGGTCAAGGTATCCCGCTCTAGCGTTAGGTGCCGTGGCGAACCTTCTTTCGCGGCAGCTTTCGCGTCCGTATGCTCGGCGCTCTCCTGCGGGGGCGGGAGCTGATATCGACTGAAGGGTATTCATTCGTGAATGATTTGTCCGCACGCGCTCCAGATGCCATCCACGTCGTGCGCTCGGGGCCACCGGGTGCGTCGCCGATCGTGTTTCTTCACGCACTGGGGCTCGATCTCGGTATCTGGGATGCGCAGTTCGCGGAGTTCGCGGGCGATCGAGATGTCGTAGCGCTCGACCTTCCGGGTCACGGTCTGTCCGGCGCTCCCGACAGCGCGCCGACATTCGAGGCCATCGGGACGCAGGTGGCGGAGACGTTAGCCTCGCTGGATATCGCATCCGCCCATGTCGTCGGCATCTCGTTCGGTGGCATGGTCGCTCAGGCCCTGGCGATCGAGCAGCCATCGATGGTCCGGAGCCTGACACTCGTTGCCACATCCTGCACGTTCCCCGAGACGGTCAGGCAGATGCTGCGTGATCGTGTGCGCGCTACGCGTGACGGCGGCATGGCGATCATGGCAGAGGCGCATCTGGCGCGATGGTTCCCCGAAGCGTTTCGTGCACAACATCCCGAAGTGTCCGACCGGTTCCGGAAGCTGCTGCATAGACAAGACCCGAGCTTTCACGCTTCGCTATGGGATCTCGTTGCGACGCTCGACCTCAAAGACCGGCTGGCGGCACGATTCGCCGAGACGGCTATCCCATTGATGGTGATCGTGGGAGAAGACGACGCGAGTGCACCGGTTGCCGCGGGTCAGCTCATGTGCGATCAGGCATGCGGTGCCGTTCTGCATGTCGTTCCGAAGTGCGGACATTTTCCGCCTGTCGAATATCCCGAGCGCTTCAATGCCTTTTTGCGTGAGTTTCTGCGCGACTAACATGTCGCCGACGCCACGTTAACGGCGGTCGCACGAATGGGAGTGAAGTCCCGTCACAGTACGGGCCATTGCGCCGGTCATGCGGTCCGCTTATCCGAAATAAGGCAGACATTCCTGCCTGCCATGCGCATGCTCTCGTTTCGTTAACGCAAGGAGATGCTTCATGGTGACAACGAATATTCAAACCGCTCGTTCCGCAGGCCGCCGCCGTATGCTGGCTTTGGTCCTTCCACTGGCCACGCTGGCGGCGGGTGTATGTGCAGCGCTTCCGGCTTACGCCGACGTGCCGACAATCGTTCAGAACAACACGGCCGGTGCCTTTGCCGATGATCAGGTCTACGTGACGATCCTGGGCAAGGATCCCGTCACGGGAAATCTCTCCTGGGTATCCGCCGACGGCCAGCTTGTGGCGGCCTCGGTGGGCGACAACGATGCGGACGGCCATCTGAGCAAGAATGGACAGAACTATCCGAATCATGGCTTCACCCTGGCTCAGGCGCAGAACCTGAAGCTGCCAAAAATGTCGTCAGGCCGCATCTACGTGTCGGTCGGTGAGCCGGTCTATCTGAAGATTCTTGTCGCGGCGGATGGCCTGACGGGTTTCGCCGGTCCCAATCCACAGAACCCGACCGACGCGAACAACGACGTCAAACTGGACTGGTACGAGTTCACCTATAACGACAGCGGTCTCTGGATCAACACCACGCAGGTCGACCAGTTCGGTTTTCCGCTTACGCTGAACGTCACCGGTGAAGGTGGATTTCAGAAGCGCGTCGGCATCGAGCAGTCGCGTGCTTCGATTTACGCGGCTTTCAAGGCCGAAGTCCCGCCGGAGTTCGTCTCCGAGGCGGACAGCGACACGCGCATCCTGGCGCCCGGAAAGTCGACATTCGACACGGGGCAGCCCAACGAGCATTACTTCGACAGCTACATCGACCAGGCGTGGGCGGACTACAGCACGCGGCCGCTCGTGATCGATCTGTGGGGCGGCGCGCGTCGCTTCAGCGGGCAAGTGCAGGGAACCACGCTGGTTTTCAACGAGGTCGACCTTGGCAACGGTGCGTATGTCGGTGGTCAATATCTGGTCCAGAAGCCGACGACGCAGGATGTCCTGGAGGCCAAGGGTAGCCTTGCGCAGGGCAACGACGCCGAGAAAGCGCTGGAAACGCAGATCTCCGCCGCGTTCAATCGGCACGTCATTTCCGACGTAAGCAAGTGGAGCGACCCGACTGCATGGTATCAGGCCGCACCGGCCAACTATTACGCCAGGTTCTGGCACGACCATTCCATCGATCGGCTGGCGTACGGGTTCGCTTATGACGACGCGCAGGAGCAGAGCTCGACGGTGAATACCGCTGCGCCGACGCAGATTACGTTGGGCGTGGGCTGGTAAGCAGTTTGCTAACACGCTGATCGCGGCCTGGCTCTGGTAGGAGCCAGCCCTGCTGGCGACAGGGTGCTTGCCGCGACCTGCCATCGCCAACAGGTTTGGCTCCTACCCGAGCCAAGCCATTACCTTAGCTGCTGGCCTGTATACAGGTAGACTGTACATATAACCTGTACGCATGCTACCGTGGGTGCATGGTCAAACCCTCGTCCACTCCCGATACCGCCCCCTCCGTGGCCCTCGCCGGTGACCTGCGCATCACGCTTGGCAAGCTCATCCGCCGGGTACGTGAGCAAACCCAGGCACACGACCTGACGGCCGCCCAGAAATCGGTGCTGCTCCGCCTTGAGCGCGACGGCCCGGCCACGGTGTCCGCTCTGGCCCGGGCCGAAAGCGTGCGCCCGCAGTCCATGCGGGTGACCGTGGGCACGCTGGAAACGATGAAAGCCGTGACGGGCACGCCGGATCCGACCGATGGGCGGCAAACGCTTATCGAGCTGACGGCGGGGTTTCGCAAGAAAGTCACCGAGGTCAGAGCCGCCAAGGAAGACTGGCTGTTTCGCGCGCTTGAGGCGCAGCTGTCGCCACAGGAACGTCGCGAATTGGCGGCCGCCGTGAAACTGTTGCAGCGGCTGGCGGACTTCTGATGGCGCTTACGAAGCTTGATCCGCAGACGGCGCTGATCGTCGTCGACCTGCAGAAGGGCATTGTTGGCGCCGTGCTGGCCCATCCCATCGAGGATGTCATTGAGCGCTCGCGCGCGTTGCTCGCGGCATTCCGCCAGCGAGCCCTGCCTGTGGTGCTGGTGAACGTGGCAGGTGCCGCGCCCGGTCGCACGGAGCGACCACCTCGCATGACATCCCGGCCGCCAGGCTGGACCGATTTCATCCCTGAGCTGGATCAACAACCCGGCGATATCGTCGTGACGAAGCGAACCTGGGGTGCTTTCGCCAGCACTCACCTCGAAAGCACATTACGAGCGCGCGGTGTGACCCAGGTAGTCGTGGCCGGCGTGGCGACGGGGACCGGTGTCGAATCCACGGCGCGGCAGGCCTACGAGCAAGGCTTCAACGTCACCCTGGCGATCGACGCGATGACTGATGCGCGGCCCGAAGCACACGAATACAGCATCAATCACGTTTTCCCACGGCTGGGCGAGACGGGAGCGACGAAGGAAATCATCGATCTACTCGATACGAGGAGTGTCTGACATGCCCTGGCAGCATCTGGTTTCGTTGTTTTTCGGGGGTGCATTTCTGTCCAATGCCGTGCCGCATTTTGTCGGCGGCGTGATGGGTGAGTCGTTCCAGAGTCCGTTCGCCAAGCCGCCGGGCAAGGGGCTGTCTTCTTCGACGGTGAACGTGGTGTGGGGTATTGCCAATCTGGTGATCGGCTACGTGCTGGTCTGCCGTACCGGCGACATCGACATGAAGAAGACGGTAGATGTCGTGGTTCTCGGTCTTGGCGTGCTCGTCATGAGCCTGCACTCGGCCCGGCACTTCGGGCAGTTTCACGGTGGCCGTGTGCCTGAGCGCTCGTGAGTGCCGCGAAAACACGTGTTTTTCGTTCACTGAAAAGCCCTAACTACCGCATGTGGGCGGCGGGTGCGCTGGTGTCGAACATTGGAACGTGGATGCAGCGCACCGCCCAGGACTGGCTGGTTCTCGCGCAACTCACTCACCATGACGCCGCAGCGGTCGGTACCGTCATGGCGCTGCAGTTCGGACCGCAGTTGCTCCTGTTGCCGTGGACGGGTTTCGCCGCCGATCACTACGACCGCCGTACCCTGTTGATGGCGACACAGGCGACGATGGGTCTGCTCGCCCTTGCACTCGGGCTGATGACCGTGCTCGGCGTCGTGCAACTGTGGCACGTGTATCTGTTCGCGTTCGCTTCCGGCTGTGCCTCGGCTTTCGACGCCCCGGTACGCCAGACCTTCGTGGCCGACCTCGTTGGTGATGATGACCTGCCGAACGCCGTGGCGCTGAATTCGACCTCGTTCAATGCGGCGCGCATGATCGGGCCGGCCGTCGCCGGTCTGGTGATCGCTTCAGTGGGCACGGGCTGGGCGTTCCTGCTTAACGGCATCAGCTTCTTCGCGGTGTTGGGGTCGTTGTTTTTCCTACACGTGGACAGCTTGCATGCGAGGACGCGTGCCGTACGCACCAAAGGCAGTCTTACCGATGGGCTGCGTTACGTGTGGGGCAGGCCCGATCTCAAGGCGATTCTGGTCATGCTGTTCCTGATCGGAACGTTCGGTATGAATTTCCCGATCTTTATTTCGACGATGGCCGTCGGGGTGTTCCATACCGACGCGCGGGGCTATGGGCTTCTGTCGTCGATCATGGCTGTCGGCACGCTGGCCGGCGCCTTGCTGGCAGCCGGGCGCGATAAGCCGCGCTTTGCGTCGTTGCTGGTCGGTTCGGCGGTCTTCGGTCTGGGCTGCGCACTGGCCGCAGTGGCGCCGGGCTACTGGTTTTTCGCCGCGGCCCTTGTCGTCATCGGTGTGGCCGCCCTGACTTTCACCAATACGACCAACAGCCTCATGCAACTGACTACCGCCGCCGCGATGCGGGGCAGGGTCATGGCGCTGCGTCTGGGTATCGCGCTGGGCGGGACACCGATCGGGGCACCTATGGTCGGATGGGTGGCCAATCATATGGGGCCGCGCTGGGCGCTGGGCGTGGGGGCGGCTTCGGGGCTGATGGCCGCTGGCGTCGGGATTTATACGATGCTGTCTGACGCGCACCATGAAGCCAGCTTTCGCAGGTCTGGTTAAATATCTCAACTCAATCGGTCAGCGCCTTACTGCATCACACGTCCTCCATACGGCGTGATCCCGGTCGCCTTTTCTCATTTCTACCCACGCATTTCCGGCAGCAGGCCACGTTGTGCGCTGCGTCACACTTGGCCGACATCCGTCGCAGCATGCTGGAGGCGTCCACTTCCCCCTGTGTGGACCGAGAGGCGCCGGCGCACGATGCGCTGGCGCCTTTCACTTTTCCGGGGGTTGATCGTCGGCCTCGCCTGCCTTTGTACGGCATAAATGCTTCGAATATGATCCATATACGTTACGTATGCCCTGCAGAACCTCGGGAGGCCCCATGGGCGGCCGGGAGATGCACGAGGATCCCCAGATCCTCCATTACGGCCGTCGCGGTACCGGCCTGGAGCTACGCGAGGGCATGGTGTTCACGATCGAGCCGATGTTGAATCAGGGCCGCTCCGCCATTCTCTCGCGCGACGGCGAATGGCCCGTGTATACGCGCGATGGCAGTCTTTCCGCCCAGTTCGAACATACGGTAGCGGTCACGCGAAAGGGCGTGCGGGTGCTGACACTTCGCCCGGGTGAAGTACCTCTGTGCCTGTTGGACGAGGCCTAACGCGTAGGGTGCGAGGCATCCATCAGCCGCGCCACGTCCCGGGCCAGACTCGTAAGCAACGAGGAGGTGTCGGTCATGGCCTCCGCCAGCGACATCGGCCGCGAGACCAGCGAGAACGCCGCGGTGAGGCCGTGTCCGTAGAGGTCCCGATAGCCTTCGCCGAGACTGCCGACCAGGGCCACCACAGGCACGTTCCGGCCCTTCGCCAGGCGCGCGACACCGAAGGGCACCTTGCCCCTGACAGTCTGGGCGTCCATACGGCCTTCGCCGGTGATGACGAGGTCAGCGCCATCGATGGCGTCTTCCAGGCCGTTCATCTCCGCAATCAGCGCCACGCCGGGGCGCAGCGTCGCCCGAAGCACGGCGAGCATCGCCCAGCCGGCTCCGCCAGCCGCACCGGCACCGGGCGTTCCGCTCCAGTCCTTGCCGGTTTGCGCTGCGTGTACGGACGCCAGTCGAGCCAAAGCGGCGTCGAGCTGCGGTACCAATGCGGCATGGGCGCCTTTCTGCAACCCGAACACCGCCGACGCCCCTGACGCGCCGCACAGCGGGTTGTCGACGTCGCTCGCTATGATCAGCTCAACGTCACGCAGACGTGGGTCGAGGTCATCGAGGATGAGCCGGTGCAGTGCGCCCAGCGCGAGGCCGCCGGGCGGCAGGGCACTCCCCGTGTCATCGAGAAAGCGCACGCCAAGCGCACGAAGCAAACCGGCGCCACCGTCGTTGGTCGCGCTACCGCCGAGTCCGACGACGATGCGCCTTGCACCGTGATCGAGTGCGGCACGCATGAGTTCGCCGGTGCCGTAGCTGTCGGCCCGCGCCGCATCGCGGCGATCCGGCGGCACACGCATCAAGCCGCTGGCTTCGGCGATCTCGAGGGTCGCCGTCCTCGTGTCGGCGTGCCAGGCCCATGTAGCGTCCACGAGATCCCCCAGCGGCCCGCACACTTTCCGGGAAAGACGTTGCGCACCCGTCGATGCGATCACGGCGTCGACGGTTCCCTCGCCACCATCGGCCATCGGCTTCAGCACGTAGTCGGCATCGGGCCACACATCGGCGAGGCCATCACGAATGGCCCGCGCAACCGATAAGGCGTCGAGGCTTTCCTTGAAGGAGTCCGGCGCGATGACGATCTTCACGCATCGTCCTGCGGCGTCAGCCCGGCGGCGAAACGCGCGGCATTGGCGACGTAGTGGGCCGCGTTCTCTTCGAGACCCTGGCGCTGCTCGTCGCTGAGTTCGCGTACAACCTTTGCCGGGGAGCCCACGACCAGCGAGCCGTCGGGAATCTGCTTGCCCTCGGTCACCAGTGCATTCGCACCGATGATGCAGTGCTTGCCTATGACGGCGCCGTTGAGCACCACGGCGTTGATCCCGATCAGCGTGTGATCGCCCACGGTGCAGCCGTGGAGCATGGCGTGATGACCGATGGTGACGCCCTTGCCGATGGTCAGCGGTGATCCGGGATCGCTATGCAGGACGGCGGCATCCTGTACGTTGCTGCCTTCGCCGATGACGATGGGCTCGTTGTCGCCGCGTACCACCGCGTTGAACCACACGCTGGCGCCCGCGTGCAGGTGAACGTTGCCGACCACCACAGCCTGGGGTGCGATCCAGCTGTCCGGATGTGCGTTTACGCGAGTGTCGCCGAGCTGGTATTTCATGGGGTGTTTCCATCTGGGGCGTGCACGGTACAGCCGGTGGCTTCACGGAATTCATCGAGGGTGACATCGGGCGCGAGCTCGACCAGTCGCAGGCCATCGGCCGTGACATCGAGTACGCCCAGATCGGTGATGATCCGGTCGACGACCGCGACGCCGGTCAAGGGCAGGCTGCACTCGTGGAGAATTTTATGCGCCCCCTTCGCCGTGTGTTCCATCAATACCACGACACGCTCGACGCCCGCGACGAGGTCCATGGCGCCTCCCATCCCTTTGACCATCTTCCCCGGGATCATCCAGTTGGCGAGGTCGCCCCGTTCGGACACCTGCATCGCGCCGAGGATGGCGAGGTTCACGTGACCACCGCGGATCATGCCGAAGCTGAGTGCGCTGTCGAAGAAGCTCGAGCCGGGCAGGGCGGTCACGGTCTGCTTGCCTGCGTTGATGAGATCGGGATCGACGGTGCTCCTCGTGGGGAACGGGCCGATGCCCAGCAGGCCGTTCTCCGACTGAAGCCATACGTCCATGCCCTCGGGAATGTAGTTGGCCACCAGCGTCGGCAAGCCGATGCCCAGATTGACGTAGAAACCGTCGGCCAGTTCGGCGGCGGCGCGGCGCGCCATATCGTCGCGATCCCAAGCCATCAGTTTGCCTCCGTCACGGTGAGCTTCTCGATACGCTTTTCAGGCGTCGCGTTCAGCACCAGGCGCTGGACGAAGATGCCCGGCAGATGAATATCGTCGGGATGCAATTCGCCGTTTTCCACGATGCGCTCCACCTCGGCTACGCATTGCTTGCCGGCCATCGCGCACAACGGGTTGAAGTTGCGCGCGGTGCTGGCGAAGCGCAGGTTGCCCGAACGATCGGCGACGGCGGCTTTCACCAGCGCGACGTCGGCGCGGATCGACTCTTCCATCAGATACGTTTCGCCCGCGAAGTCGCGGGTTTCCTTGCCCTTCGCCACTTCGGTGCCAACGCCGGTACGGGTGAAGAAGGCGGGGATGCCGCAACCACCGGCGCGCAGCTTCTCGGCGAGTGTGCCCTGTGGCGTGAATTCGAGTTCGAGTTCACCGGCAAGATACTGACGCTCGAACTCCTTGTTCTCGCCCACGTAACTGGAAACCATCTTGCATACCTGCCGCGATTCCAGCAGCACACCCAGCCCGAAACCGTCGACACCGGCATTGTTGGAGACGACGGTGAGGTTGGTTGCGCCATGCTCGCGCACGGCGTCGATCAACGCTTCGGGAATGCCGCACAGGCCGAAGCCGCCGACAGCCAGGGTCTGTCCATCGGCCAGCAGGTCGGCCAGGGCCGCCTGGGCGCTGGGGTAGAGCTTGTTCATCGGTTCACCTTGAGAAGATCGGGGGAAGGAGTCGCGCGTTCCTCGCTGCCATGGCGCAGTCGCGTCGCGGCGATAGCGGAAAGCAGGAGCAGTCCGGCGATGACGATCAGTCCGTCATGCGTGCTGCCTGTATGCGCTTCCACAGCGCCCATCAGGGAGGGGCCGAGGAAGCCACCCAGCAAGCCGCAGGTGTTGATAAACGCCAGACCGCCCGCGAGTCCGCGGCCGGTCAGTCGCGACGTGGCGTAGGTGAAGATCAGCGACTGCACGACGAAGAACAGGAAGGCCGCCAGACAGAAGCCGAGCATCGCCACGAGCGGACCGGTCCATGCGGCGATCAGAAGCCCGGCGGCCATCAGCACGAGTCCGCCGCGCAACAGCCACGCACTGCGTGCGGGCGTGTTCGCCAGCCGGGGTATGGTCATCGTACCGATCGCCGAGGCGAGCCAGGGCAGGGCGCTGAGGCAGCCCACCTGAAGATCGCTCAGCTTTCCGTAGCCGGCGATGATGCCGGGCAGGAAGAAGATCACGGTATAGATGGCTATCTGATGGCAGAAGTAGACCAGGATCGCCAGCAGGATCTGTGGGTCGGTGAAGCACCGGGCCAGCCCACTCGCTCCCTTACCGCGCTTCGTTTCAATCGCCACGGACTCATCAGCGATCCGCCGTTCCAGCGCATCGCGCTGTGCAGGCGTCAGCCAGCGCGCCCGGGCAGGGCGGTCAGGCAGGGTGATGAAGACCACGGCGGCAAAGGCTGTCGCCAGCAGGCCCTCCACCGCGAACATCCACTGCCAGCCATGAAGCCCGAGCTTCCCTTCCAGCCCCAGCAAGGCACCGCCCAACGGTCCACCGATGACATTGGCAAGACTCACGCCGACGAGGAAGTAACCCGTGGCCCGGGCGCGCGATGCTTCGCCGAACCAGTAGGTCAGGTAGAGCATCACGCCCGGGAATAATCCGGCCTCCGTGGCGCCGAGCAACAGCCGCAGCACGTAGAACGAGGTCTCGCCCTGGACGAGCGCCATGGCGGCGGAGACCAGTCCCCACGTCGCCATGATCCGCGTGATCCAGAAACGCGCGCCCACGCGGTGCAGGATCAGGTTGCTGGGTATCTCAGCCAGCGCGTAGGTGAGGAAGAACAGACCTGCACCTACTCCGTAGGCCACGGTCGACAGGCCAAGGTCGACCTGAAGATGCGTCTTGGCCAGCGCGATGTTGCTGCGATCCAGGAAACTGATGATGTAAGCCACCACCAGTACCGGCATCAACTTGCGCATGACCAGGCGTTCGGTGTCTTGTGACGGGCTGAGGATGCTCATGGCTGTTCTCCGGGGATCCGGTCAGGCGGCCGCCTGTGGGTTGTGGTGCTGGCTGCCGTATCGCGTAAACAGCTGCAGCAGCACACCGGCGAGCGCGCATCCGGCCATCACGAAGAAGCAGACGATGTACCCGCTGAGGTTCTTCCAGCCGCCGCCCATGGAGATGAGTCCGCCCATCAGTACCGGTGCGATACCGCCACCGATGAACATTGCCGTGGTGATGATGCCGTTGGCCGTCGACGTGGCACGCGGCTCGGCGGAGTCGGAAGCCACCGCGTAGTAGATCGGCCATACCGCGTTGGCCACAAGGCCGAACAGCAACTGCGTCGTGATCAGCATCGCCATGTTCTGGGCGAAGTAGAACGCCGCTACCGACGCGGCCATCCACGCGCCGCAGATCACCAGCGTGATTTTCCGGCCGATGATGTCCGACAGGCTGGGCCAGATCAGCTGACCGAGAATGCCGGTGATGGTGAAGACCACGCTCATGCCCGCGGACTCCGCCAGCGACAGGCCGGAGATGTTGTACAGGTACGCCGGCAGCACCACGTTCACGCCCATGTAGACCACCTGCGTGAGCATCGTGTTGCCCGCGGTGAGCGCGATGTTGCGGTTGGTCAGCGTGGCGACAAAGGTCTTCCAGGTTTCGCCCTTGGCGACCTTCACGCCATCACCCAGATCCGGGGGCGTCATACCCTTCTCGGCGATATCGGCGTACAGCGTGTCGACGCGTGCGGCGGTCGAATAGCGAGCCCAGAAGATCATCAGCGGAATGGCGACGATCAGGGCGAGGAAGAACACATAGCGCCAGTGACCCTCGCCGAAGGTGCTGATGACGAAGCTGGCGATCAGGCCGCTGAGCATCGCCCCGACGGGGTAGCCCGTGTGATGCGCACCCAGCGCGAAGCCACGGCGCTGCACCGGCCACCATTCGGCGGTGTTGCTGACGCCGACCGGTTCACCCCAGCCCGCGCCGAGGTTCACACCGACGCGCAGCGCGACGAACGACCAGAGCTTGCCGGTCAGTGCCTGGAAACCCGAAAGGAACGAGATGAAGGTGTAACCGAGGACCAGCGGCACCTGAAAGCGTGCACGCTTCCAGCCGGCGCCATAGCGGTCGCTCATGATCGAGCCGGGGATATCCAGCAGCGCCAGAGCCAGCATGACCACCGTGACCACGGTGCCCCACTGATCGGGGCTGAGGTTGAATTCCTTGGAGATGGTAGGGCCGAGTCGAAGGATGATTTCCCGGTCATAGGCATTCAGGACCCAGATCAACCAACAGACCAGCAGGGAGACCCACGAGAAGCGATGGATCTTCTTCAACGGTGCTTCGGTTTTTTTGAACATGACACTCCCCCCGGCGCGTCACGGCACCGTTAGTGAGATGGATCGGATCCTGTGGAAATCCCGTGCGCGAGGCTCAGGAGGCGAAGCGGCGCTCCGGCACGCCTCGTATACCCAGACCGGTGATGGCGAACAGCGAACCGCGCTGCTGGCCGTCGCCGGGGAACCTCGGCAAGGGCGGCTTGCCCATCGAGGTGACGTACAGGACGTCCATGTCCGGGCCACCGAACGCCACGCTGGTGACCTTGCGCACCGGCATCTCGATCACGCGGTCCACCTCGCCATCAGGCGTGTAGCGAATCAGCTTGCTGTCGTAGACCAGCGCCTGCCAGACGCAGCCTTCGGCGTCCACCGTGGCACCGTCCGCGGCGCCGCCGCCCGACGTATCGACCCGGGCGAACGTGCGACGGTTGCTTACCTTGCCGCTGGCGTTGTCGTAGTCGTATGCCCAGATCTCGCCTGTCCACGTATCGGCGAAGTAGAAGGTCTTGCCGTCCGGGCTCCAGCACGGACCGTTCGAACAGATGATGTCTTCCTCCAGCACGTGCAGCGAAAGATCGGGGTCGAGACGAAACAGTTTTCCCGAGCCCTTTTCTTCCTGCATGTCCATGGAGCCCACCAGAAAGCGCCCGTGGCGATCGACCTTGCCGTCATTAAGCCGGTTGTTGGTCATGCCCGGCTCGGGATCGACGATGAGTTGCAGGTCGCCGTTGCCCAGATCGAGGTCGTGGATGCCGTTCTCCATGGCGACCAGTGCATGGTCGCCATGTTTGCGCAGCGCCATGGAACCGATCTTCTGGCCGACTTCCCAGCCGCGTAATTCGCTGCCTTCCGCGGTGCAACGCAGGATACGGCCGTCCATGCTGTCCACCCAGTACAGCCGCTGCTGCTCGACGTCCCACTGCGGGCCTTCACCCAGGGTGGTCTTGATGTCGACGAGTACTTCGATCTTCATGACGCTCTCCCGGGATGCTTAGAAATCGACCTGGTTGCGGCCCTTGAGCTGCAGGATCTCGCGCGCTTCGTCAGGTGTCGCCACGCGGTGGCCCAGTGCTTCGATCACGGTGCGGATGCGGCGGACCTGGTGAGCATTGCTCGCGGCGAGCTGGCCGGGGCCGTCCCACAGCGAGTCTTCGAGCCCGACGCGTGCATTGGATCCGATCGCCAGGCCCATCGTCGCCAGCGGAATCTGGTTGCGCCCGGCGCCGAGGATCGACCAGACATAGTCCTTGCCGAGCAGACGATCTGCCGTACGGCGCATATGCATCAGGTCCTCCGGATCGCCACCGATACCGCCGCGCAGACCGAACACCGACTGCAGGAACACAGGAGTCTTGAGCAAACCACGCTGCACGAAGTGCTGCGCCGCGTAGATGTGGCCGATGTCGTAGCACTCGACCTCGAAGCGCGTGCCGTTCTTCGTGCAGCTTTCGAGAATGTAGGTGATGTCACGAAACGTGTTGCGGAAGATGCGGTCGTCGCTCTCTTCGAGGTACGGGCGTTCCCAGTCGTATTTGAAATCCTGGAAGCGTTGCAGCATTTCGTACAGACCGAAGTTCATCGAGCCCATGTTGAGCGATGCCAGTTCGGGCTTCAGCAACAGGGTGGGCTGCAGGCGCTCTTCCACGCCCATGTTGGGCGCGCCACCGGTGGTGATATTGATCACCACGTCGCTCTGCTTCTTGATCTGCGGGAGGAACTGGCGGAACAGGTTCACGTCCTGGCTGGGCTGGCCGTTTTCCGGATTGCGCGCGTGCAGGTGGACGATGGCGGCACCTGCTTCTGCCGCGCCGAGCGCCGCATCACGGATTTCATCGGGCGTGATCGGCAGATGGGGCGACATCGATGGCGTGTGGATCGCACCGGTGACGGCGCAGGTGATGATGACGGGCTTGGCCTTGGTCATGGGGAGACTCCGGAACGAAAAGGGAGGAAGGGGGCTCAGAGGTATTCGACGTTGCCGTCGACGCTGATGGCCTGGCCGGTCACGTTGCGCGCGGCGGGCGAGCAGAGGAACAGCGCCATGGCGGCTACGTCCTCCGCAGTGACCATGCGGCCCAGCGAGATCTTCTTCAGGTATTCCTTTTCCATTTCCGGATACGGCAGGCCCAGCTGGGTGGCGCGATCGCGGATCACGCCTTCCATGCGGGGCCCTTCGACGATGCCCGGCAGCAGGGCATTCACGCGGATATCGTCAGGGCCGAGTTCAGACGCCAGCGATTTCATGAGACCGATCACGGCCCACTTGGTCGCCGCATAGGGTGTGCGCCACGCATATCCGAGACGCCCGGCCACCGACGACATGCACAGCAGCTGCGCCCGGTCGGACTGCTTGAGCAGCGGCACGGCGTGGTGGGCAAAGCGGTACTGCGCATTGAGGTTGATATCGACGGTGGCCTTCCAAGCGTCAGGCGAGATAGCGTCGATGCCGCCGGTGGGTCCTGCGATACCCGCGTTGTTGATCAGGACGTCGAGACCGCCGAAGCGCTCTTCCTGCACACGGAAGACATTCGTTACCTGGTTGGCATCGGAGACATCGGCCAGCGTGGCGAGCGCACCGGGACGCGCCGCGTTGAAGGCGTCGACGGCCTTGGCGCTGACGTCGCACACGTGCACGGTGGCGCCCGCTTCGATATAGGCATCCGCCAACACCGCACCGATGCCGGACGCGCCGCCCGAGATCAGCACACGCAAGCCAGGCTGGGGCACCATCCGATCGAGAATCGTCATGCTTCGGTTCCTTTCTTCTTTTGTGTGGGGGCGCGGCCGCTGCTGTCGGCCAGCAAATGCGTGAGGGAGTCGGCGGCCTGCATGATGTCGTCGGCGACGGCGGCCCTCGCGGCGGGGCCATCACGATCCACCAGTGCCTCGACGATGCGGCGATGCGCCTCCATCGAGCGGCGCAGATGCGCTTTGTCCGGCGCGACGAGCCCGAAGCACGGGCCCATGTGCAGCCAGAACGTCTCGACGGCGGCGATCACCAGTTCGGTGCGCGCGACGGCGTAGATGCGACGGTGGAAGGCGAAGTTGGCCCAGAGGTAATCCGGAACGTTCACGCTCGTGACGGCGGCCTGCATCTGCTTGTAGATCGCGCGGATCTCGGCGAGATCGTTCTTGTCGATGAGAGCCGCGGCTTTCTCCGCCAACAAGCCTTCGAGGGCGACGCGGGCATCGCGGATTTCACGAAGGCGGGCGACGGTCATGACCGGAACGCGGATGCGCGCGGTCTGCGTCACTTCAAACGCGCGCTCCGCGTGCAACCGATGCAACGCTTCGCGTACCGGCATCGGGCTGGACCCCAGCGCCTCGGCCAGACCTCGGATCGTCAGCGGCTGGCCGGGCTCGAACCGACCGCTCATCAGGGCGTCCCGCAACTGCCGATACACCTGGTCCACGAGGGTGGAGCGGGTGACTTCGGTCAGCGAGGGGAGGGCTTTGGCATCGACGCTCATCGTAGGACCTTCGTTGCGACGTTTGATATGTGATCACAAAAATGGAGGCGTCGAAAAGCTGCAGCGCAACATGCGCGTTCTCGGTACCACGGAGGTTTGGCGCTACGTAACCCGGCGAAGGGTCGAGCAGTCTTGCCTGGATCGATTCGGTAACGTTGGCGGGTGGTCCCGGCGATGGAGCCAGCGCATCACCACGGAAGGCGGCGGGCTGCGCTTCTGCTCAGAGACGGCTCAGGGCCGCTGCACCTTGGCAGCGCGCTCACTTAAGGACGGGTTGCTGAGGCACGGAGGGAGATCTCCTGTCGGGATTGATGTCGTTCGCCTACATCCAGGTGAGGGTCGATACAGCGATCATTTCCCGGGCACAACACCAACCTTTCGGTACGTGCGCCACCAGCCAACCTTCTTCCCAGGGTCTCACATGAAAATGATTATTCTTGCTGGAGCATTCGCTCTGGCACTGAGCTTCGATGCGTGCGCGTCGAGTTATCAACCACAGAACGAAGCAGCCTCTTCTGAAGAGGTCCTCGACGCGATAAGTGCTCCTATTCGGACCCGGGCGCAATTGGACGCTTATCTGGCCGTCACGCCAAATTCCCCCATTCATCGGCTTGGAGAGGCGAAGATGAAGACATTTCTCGCATCGCTGATGTTCTCTCCGCGAGGACTGGGTTCGTATTCGAGCGTAGAGCTTGAGGGTATGCATTCTTCGGAGGTCTACAGCATCCTGGCGCTCTTTGGATTGCAGACGACGACACGAGCCGTTCGGACGCGTCGTGCAACAACCGAGGATGACAATCGAGTCGAGCGTCGTTTGAGGCGGTCACTTCCACCTACCCGTGGGGGCGCAGCGTGCCTCGTACACAAGGGCGGTAGCAGCCATGTTTGTGAGCGGCTCGAAGGTGCGGTCTGCTCGTATCTTTGTCGGACTCACTAGGTGAAAAACCGTCCTGATTCGCGAACATGTCGGAGCGGCGCCCTTTGGGTTCTTTCGTTTCTGGCGTTTTACGCGTCGCCCGTACTCAGCGGCGTGCGTCATTCGGGCGATGTGCTGTGGTCCGAGGTTTCATCGATCCGTCTCTCGGCGATTACTCCCAAAGCGAAGTCGTTGGCACTGAAGCGGCTCTATAAAAGGTCGCTGGCGGAGTGGATTGCCAGCCTGGAAGTACAGCAGGAAGCGGATCTTCGCATGCTCTTCCGCATGCTGAAGACCTCGAGTTTCTTCGCGCAAGCGGGAGACTACGATGCGAGAAGTTTGTATCTGCATGGCATGCGCGACGTACTGAAAGAGCTTCGGCGGCGAAACATTGCAGCCGAAAGTGAAGTCCAGGCGTACTACGAAGCTCTGATTACGGCCAGGGATTTTGTCGCATCGGCCCAGCTGAGACAGGCATACCCCGAGGATGATTTCTACGACTATCGCCATTTTGAAGTCACTACGGCGCCAGGGCCGGGCCATCCGATGGGATATGTCGAGCATGACGGCGGCCTGAGTCTGGTTGAGCCGACCACACCGGCAAAGGGCACGTACGTGGTCGTCGTCATTGGGTGTCACTTCGCCGAGGATGCGGCCTCGAAAGTGCTACGCGATGCCGAGCTGGCCGGGATGTTCAACAAATCCAACGTTACCTGGCTGATCAGTGGCGCGGAACTGGACCGCGAGGTTCTGACCGAGTGGAATCGACGGTTTCCGATGTTCCCGGCGATGATCGCTTTTGATAACGCGGCCTGGAAGGGCGTCGACTTCACTGCCTCGCCTACGTTCAATGTCTTCCGTGACGGGAAGGTCGTGGAATCGATCTCAGGGCTTGATTCTGCTGAGAATGTTGAACGTCTTCGGCGAATACTGGCCTCACATGACGAAGAGGCGGAAAAATAAAAAAAGAGCCCCGGATCGCTCCGGGGCTTTGGGAAAAAGGAACAACTGTTGAAACTCAGAGGGACGGGCTACCCGCCTCGATGGTCGCCTCATTGATCGCGCGGACTTTGGCTTCGTCGACCTTTTCGATTTTCCGGTCGTACGTATACAAGCCGTTGTGCTCGCCTTCGACATCCGTAATCTGCGTGTAGACCGAACCGGAGACTCCGATACCGGGGCCCTTGTCACGAAGCACAGCAGTGTTTGCCACATAGCCGGCGTTCAATGCGGCGTTGTCCTTCACCTCGCCGTACGGATTGATCGGTGTGTTCGGCCACACGTGACCCGGTACGCCGAGCGTCAAGCCGCCGTGCTCGCCATCGATGGATGCACGGGTCGCATCTGGCGCCGGCAGGCCGGGACCCTGATAATCATGGATGTCGTACACGTCACCGGCATGCGGGTCGCCCTTGGTATCGCAGCAGTTCGCGCCGCTGCGTGCATTGACCAGGCGCGAAGGATCGAGTTGCTTGATCTGCGTGGCCAGTTCACCGGCGGCGGGGATGCTCCACTGACCCCAGCCTTCGTTGAACGGGATCCAGCCGATGATCGAGGTCTCACCCTTCAGCTGTTCGACGATGGCGGTGACATCGGTCTTGAAGCCGGCCTTGGCGGCATCGCTGAGCTTCTCGTTGTGGCCGTTGGGCAGGGCGGGCATGTCCTGCCACACCATCAGGCCGATGTGATCGGCCCAGTAGTACCAGCGCGCCGGCTCGACCTTGATGTGCTTGCGGATGGTGTTAAAGCCGAGGTCCTTCGTCTTCTGGATGTCGAACCTCAGTGCCGCGTCGGTCGGAGCGGTATGGATGCCGTCGGGCCAGTAGCCCTGGTCGAGCGTGGCGAGCAGGAAGGTCGGTTTACCGTTCAAGACGATCCGGTTGAGCCCGCCGACCTTTGCGAGGCCGATGGTGCGCAGGCCCGCGTAGCTGGTGACATCGTCGTGCTGGTCGCCCTTGGCGAGCGTCGCCTTGAACGTGTACAGGAACGGGTCTTTCGGGCTCCATAGGCGCGGATGGGCGATCCCCAGATGAAGCGGAGCATTGGCGGGTCCGGTCGCTTCGCCGACGGGCTTGCCGTCTGCGTAGGCCGTGACATGCAGGGTGGCATCGGTCGTGTCACCCTGAAGCTTCGGGGTCACCGTAAAGGCATCCAGGCTGGGCGCCGGGGTGAAGGTCAGCTGTGCGAGGCTGGTCGCACCGACGGGTTCGATCCACACGGACTGCCAGATGCCCGAGGCCGGGGTATAGAAAATGCCTTCGGGCTTGAGGCGCTGCTTGCCGACCATTACGTCTTCGCCGTCGACGGGCGCGTGTACCGTGACGACGATTTCCTGAGGGCCTTTGGCCTTCAGCGCCGAGGTGATGTCCGCAGCGAACGAGGTATAGCCGCCCGTGTGCTTCGCGACCTGCGTGCCGTTGACATAGACGACGGCGTCCTGCGCGACCGCTCCGAAGTTCAGCATGACGTGTTGACCATGGGCGGTGAAGTCGGCGGGGACATCGACCGTGCGGCGGTATGTCATGAAGTCGGCATGTTTCTGCACGCCCGAGAGCACGGACTCGACCGGGTAGGGCACGAGCACCTTGTCCTTCAGTGCCTGGCCGAAGGTCGGCTTCGTCTCGGTGTCGCTCGCCGCGTACTGCCAAAGCCCGTTGAGACTCAGCCACTGCGGGTGTTCCAGCGAGGGGCGCGCGAGCTGCGGGCGCGGGTATTCCGGCAGCGCGTTGGTGGGCGACACCTTGCCCGTCCAGGGCGTGGCCAGCGGAGCGGCTTTACCGCTCCAGGTCGAGGCCTTGTCCGTGGATGCCGCCATGGCGACCGGAGCGAAGGCGGCAGCCATCCCAATGGCGAGGCAGGCGTGCCGCAGGTGGGTCGTACGCATCATTGAGGATCCTTTTTTGCGGCCGACATGGAGGGCGGCGCGTCGTTCGGGTCGGTGCCCCAGGTCTTGCTGGGTGCGGGACCCATCGTGAGCACCAGTGTGGCGCCCTCGGCGATATCGGAATGACTGAACCATGGTTTGGTCCACGGCTTCCCGTTGAGCATGGCGGACTGAATGTACGGATTACGGTCCGAGTTGTTCCGGGCAACGATCTCAAAAACCTTGCCGTTGCCAAGACGCAGACGGACACGGTCGAAGATCGGGCTACCGATGATGTAATCGGGCGTCGCCGGGTCGACGGGATAGAAACCCATCGCACTCAGGGCGTACCACGACGACGTCGATCCCTGATCGTCCATCCCCGGGTAGCCGTAGCCCGAGGCGTCGCTGCCGTACAGGTCGGCGAGAATGCGACGTACCAGCGCCTGCGTCTTCCACGGCTGACCACTCCACGCATACAGATACGGCGCCTGCTGGTCCGGCTGATTACCCTGCACGTATTGCCCGATCACTCCGGTGCAGTCACGGCAGATGCCTTTGGGCTGGTAAGGCGTGGAGAAGAACGTATCCAGCTTGGCGTTGAACGCGTCTCGGCCGCCCAGCAGGTTCATCAGTCCCTGCACGTCATGCGGCACGAGCCACAGCGTCGACCAGCCCGAACCTTCCTTCATCATGAAGTTGTAGTAAGGCTCGGCGGGATCGAACGGCGAGATCCATTTGCCGTCGTCGGTGCGCCCGCGGAAGAAACCTGTCGACGGATCGAACACGTTTCGATAGTTCACGGAACGGCGCTCAAAGAGGTCGGCATCGTCTTTCTTACCCAGGCGTCGTGCCACGTCGGCCAGCGCATGGTCGTCCCACGCATATTCCAGCGTGGTGGCCACGCCGGCCTTCCCGCCGGCGTAGGGCGGACTCGGGTTGCCGGCAGGGACGATGTCGGAGATCCAGCCGTTCTTGTCGTATTCCGCGAGATAACCGCGCGGGCCCCTGGGGTCCGTGGCGTTCTTGCGTAACGCGTCGTAGGCGGCTGCATAATCGAACGGAATGCCGCGCTGCATGGCACCGTCGTACAGGAACACGGCATGGTCGCCGTGGAACGAGGTGTTCATGTAACCGCGTTCGTGCGCGCGATCCAGCTCCGAGCGCATGATGTCCTGGACGACGCCAGGCTCGAGCAGCATCAGCAGCGTGATCTGGTTCCGGCCGGTGTCCCAGAAGGGCACCGGTCCGTAATGATCGTATGCCGCCACCTGATCCTTGCCCGCGGCGTCCGTGTAGTGCTCACCCTTGCGGGCGATCATGCGCGGGCTGGCGAACGAGTGGTAGAGCGTCGAATAGAACAGTGTGCGCTGCTTCGGGGTGCCGCCACTCACTTCCACGCGATCGAACAGCTTTGCCCAGGCCGCGCGTGCGCTGGCGTGTACGCGGTCGAAGTCCGTATCGCTGTCCTGCGCATGCAGTCGCTGATCCGCTTCTTCGGCGCTGTGTCCGTGAGCGATGCGTACGACCACCTGATCGCCCGCCTTCGTGTCGAAGGTGACATAGCCACCCGCGTAGCTACCCGACACGTTGCGTCGTCCGGCCTGTACGTCTTCGCCACCCAGGCCTTCGCCCTTATCGCTCAGGTTCGCGTGAAACGTGCCGAAGCTGGCGAAAGGCCGGGAGAACTCCGCGACAAAATAGGGACCATCCGCGTCGTGGTCGCGACGTCCCGCGGTGGCGACACCGCGAATCGTGTGGTCGTTGACCACTTCCACGTCGCCGCCGTCCCGGCGCAGGTTGATCACCACGTTCGAACGACGGCTTTCCGGGAATGTGAAACGCATGAGGCTGGTCCACCGCGACGCCGTCAGCTCCACCTTCGTGTGGAATGTGGCGAGATCGACGGCGTAGTAGCCGGGCGACGCTTTCTCGGTGGCCTTGTCGTAGTACGAGGTGGCGTAGTCGGGCGGTACGGTCCAGTCGCCGACGACCGGCATGACCATGGGTGCGCCACGTGCGCCATAGGTCGATCCGCCGCCGGTGAAACCCACCATGGCGGGACGTCGGTAGTCATAGGCGACGGGCACGCCCGTGGGGAAGCTGAGGTCGGCGTTGATGTTGACCGGCGCCGCTTCGGTCGCGCTTTGCGGCAGGCTGGCGCCGGGCGTGGTCATGCCGGTGTAGAGCGGCTCACCCGGGGGCGGGGCATTCCCGATCAGTTCCTTCCGATCCAGCGAAGCGGTGCCGACCAGCGGGTTCGCCAGATCGAGCGACGATCCGGGCGGCGTGGCGGCTGTCTTCTCTCTGGCTTGCCCGTCGCCGATGGCGCCGAACAGAAGCAGCGACAGCGCGACGGCGAGAGCACGGCCGGGAAGGCGTGCCTTATGCGAATTCATGGTGTTTTTCCTTCGACGGAGTGGGGAGGCATCCGTTGAAACGGAAACGGGGTCAGGCGATGCGCCTGACCCCGTCTGTTTTTACTCAGGTACCGTCGCCGAACTTGTACGTCACACCGACGTAGTACTGGCGGCCGGCGTACTCGAGCGAGACCAGGCGTGCCCGGGTGTCGCCACCGAGGTACTGGTGAGGCGTCGCCTTGTTCAGGTTGATCACCGAGGCGGTCACCATGACGTGCTTGTTGAACTCGTAGTCGCCATTCAGATCGATCTGGTGGTACGGCTGCGAGTAGATCGGGAGACCTGACGCCAGACCCTGCATGGTACGGCCCGTCCAGTTGTCACTGGCGCGTAGCAGCAGGCCGTTCTTTTCGTAGAACACCGAGACGTTGGCGGCGTACTTGGCGCTGCCGATCAGCTCGGCCTTGCCTACCGCGGTGTCGCCCAGGGTCACGGCCGTTTCGTTCGTCTTGTTGAGCGTGTAGTTGCCGATGTAGCCGAAGCCCGACTCCCAGGTGTGCTGGGTGTAGAGCTCGATACCCTTCGACGTACCCGAACGGCCGTTGGCGTTGGTGCTGTACTGCAGGAAGTTCTCTTCCGTGCCGCCGACGTTCACCGTGAGGTTGTTCACGGTCACGGGCACGACGAAGTTCTTCACCTTCTTCTGGAACAGATCCAGGCCGAGCACCGAATGCTCGGCGTAGTACCACTCGCCGGCCAGGTCGAACTGCGTCGCCGTGAACGGCTTCAGATCGGCGTTGGCGCCGCTGCCGTACCAGCCGGGCAGGGGAGCACCGAACTGCTTGCGGTCGTTGTAGTACTCCTGGGTGTTGTTGGTCAGGCTGCCCAGCTGCGCCAGATCGGTGTAGTTGGCACGGGCGAGTGCCTGCGAGCCGGCCGCGCGAACCAGGAAGTCGTCCGTCACGTTCCACGCGATGTTGAAGCTCGGCAACAGCTTGTTGTAACGCTTGGACGTCGTGGCGTTGGTGTAGTTCTGGATGACCGCGACTTCACGGGGCAGGTACTGGAAGTCACCTGCCGCGCAGGCGCCGCCGCCGGCATTCACACCCGATGCCGGGCAGATAAGGATGTTGCCCGCCGGATCGTGGTAGTACACCGCGTTGTTGGTCGTGATCTGATCCGCGACTGTCAGGTCCTGCTTGGTGCTGACGAAACGCAGGCCGACGTTGCCGCGAATCGTACCCGTGTCGAAGTTGGCCTGGACGTACGCCGCGGCGATCTTCTCCTGGATCGACGACTTGTTCTCGGGATGGTTGTACAGCACCCGGTCGTACGTGGAGTTGAGGTAGTTGTAGTACGCCGGGAAGTTGATCGCCGGGAATGTATTGTCGTTGTAGACCTCGCTGCTGCCGTCCAGGCTGTTGGCCTGCAGGAAGCCCGCGGGCAGCTGGCCGGCGTTCGGGTCGCAGGTCTGGAACTGCGACTCGGTGCCCTTGCAGTACCAGCGCACCTCGTTGCTCTGCTGCTCGGCCTTGTTGTCACGGTATTTCACGCCGAACTGCAGCGACTGCATCCAGCTGTCGTCGAACGCCCAGGTGAAGTCCGCCTGTGCGAAGTTCTGCGATGTCGTGGTGTTGACCATGTTGGAACCGGTCGAGCCCAGGTCGACCTGGCCGGCGCCGTTCTGCATGGCCTGCAGTACACCCGGAGCCGCGGTGAGGGTCGGCTTGCCGTCCAGGGTCCATGCGGCACCGTTGCTGCCATCGACCCACGCGCCGTTGACGAAGTTACGCGGCTTGGCGGCCATGCCCAGTTCGACCGACGGTCCGCCTTTGGCCCACGTGCGGCCGACGTTGAACGTACCGCTGAGCGCGCCGCCGTTGTCCCACTCGCCTTCGAGATTGAGCGTCTGCGAGGTGGCTTTCTCGACGGAGTAATTGCCGGTGACCCAAGGGATTTCCGTGGAGCACACGTCGACGGCCTGGCGTACCGCACCCGTGCTCGGGTTGACCGTGGCGTTACAGCCCGTGCCAGCGGGTGGCAGCACGTAGTTGGCACCCGTCACGACGGTGTGCGACGGATCGAAAGACAAGCCGTTGTTCGCGAGCAGACGGCCCTGCTGGTCGGCGTAGTTGCTGTTGCCCGGCAGGCCCCACTCGGGCACTTCCAGCGTGTTGGTGATCTGGGTCTGCTCACGCTGAAAACGGAAGTAGTTTCCCGTCAGCAGGAAATGATCGCTCGGCTTGAATTGCATGGTCGCCTGGGCGCCCTTGGTCTTCAGGTCGAGCTGGTTCCGGCTGGTCGAGAACTGCTGCGGCATCCAGTAACCGTTATAGGTATTGCCACCCTGATCGACGACGCCACCGCCGGACCAGAGGTCGATATTAGGTGCGACGTCGCCTCCGTACGGCTTGCCGTGTATATCCGTGGGTGGCGCGGTACAGGTGGCGTGGTCGGTGCAGTCATTGCCCCACCAGTGCCAGCTGTTGGCGTTGGCGGTGTAGTTGATGTCACGACGCTTCTGTTCGGAACCGGCGACGAGGAAGCCAAAAGTCTCGTCTTTGTTCTTCCAGGACCAGAGCGCGGAAACCTGGGGCTTGATCTTGCTGCTGTTGTCCGAGCCGGCCATGTTCGCGGAGACGAAGCCGTCGTTAGCCTTCATTTCCAGCGGACGGCGGGTGCGCAGGTCGACGTTGCCGCCGATGCCGCCTTCGTCGAGGCGCGCCTCGAGGCTCTTGTAGAGCTTGATGTCGGAGAACATGTTCGCCGGCATCAGGGTGTAGTTGAACGAGCGCGTCAGACCGGCGGAAGTATCGGCCGAGGCCACGTAGTTGCCGTTCAGTTCGGTGAGGGTCAGTTCGGGCGCGAGGCCGCGGATACTGACCGTCTTGCCTTCGCCGGACTCGCGGCTGATGACGACGCCAGGGACGTGGGCGAGCGCGTCGGCGATATTCTTGGCCGGAAACTGCGCGATGTTCTGCGCGTTGATCACTTCGACGATGGAGTTGGCTTCGCGCTTGTCCTGGACGTTCTGGTCGATGGACTGGGCATACGTCGTGACCACGACGGCGTCGAGGTTAGTCGTGCTGTCGTCCTTTGCCTTGTCGGTTTTTCGGGTCTTTTCGTCCTGTTTCGCTTTGGCACCATCGGTGGTCTGCGCCGTGGCGTCGGAGCTCGTCGCGACGGGTGCGGCGGCCTGCGCAAAGGCGGTCGCCGGAACGGCGAGCAGGCCCGCGAAGGACAGGGTGGCTACGGCGAGTGCGGCGCAGAGCGGCTTGCGCTTGAGCATGTGTGGCAGATAAGTCATTGCGATTACTTCCCTCAGTAATGTGCGCGCACGTTGAGACGGCGCGTTGATCCCCGTTTCATCACTGCAGATACCCGGTCTAGTTCTGCACACGGCCTCCTGCTGGAACCAGTTACATCGATCCAAAATTCCACGCCCGACAAGCCCCCGCTTGTCGGTGATGGTCTCTCTGCGGTTTTCTATGGGTTAAAGCGGATGCCCGCCTGCGCAACCACCGTTTTCCAACACGGGGTCGTAGGAGCGCGCCTGCGCGAGACCCGTGTAACGGTCAGCATCCCTCACCGTGGGAAACAGGCAGCACTCCTCGCGCAGGCTCGTTTCACGGCGATACGATCGTTTCGTGCGTTCATGCGACAGCTTCCCAAATCCCCACCCAAGGCCCGACAGGAAGCAGCGTTGTGGGAAGCCACGCTTTATGCGTCATCCCCAGACTGTCCCCACCCCACGATCCAGGTCGTCCACGTCATCGCTTGAGCGACGTGACGTGGATCACACACTTAGATCGATCTAAATCCCCTGTGGAGAATTAAGCCGTTATTGCGCGTTTGTGTCACGCTGCGCTGCAAAAACTCGGGCTCGAAAATGGACGAGGGGTCAGCCGGTTTCCCGCACACCGGTAATCAACCCGTCGGTCGCCCAGGCACGAAGCAGCGATCCTGCCGCCGAGGCGACGTCTTTCTCACGCGCCGTCGAGGACAGCCACTCGCAGACTTCGCCAAACGTTGCGCCCGCTACCACGAGGTCGAGGCACGCGTGTTCCGCACGCGTCATGGAAACGAAACGTGGCGTCAGCTCATGCCGCCAGACGCGGACGCCGTGACCGTTATCGGTCGCGCTGTCGGATGGACGTGTATGTATTCCCTGGCCGGTCGCGATGCCGGCCCAGAGAGCGGGTGCGTTCGTGTGCAGCTGTCGGTACATGAGGGTGGGAACGAACGAGAACTGGACGCCATCCCAATCCTTCACGTGCAGTTCCTCGAGCGCTAGGCCTGAAGCGTTTCTTCCTGAAAATGCGGTGCGAAGCGCCCATTCGAGCCACGCCAGTTCACTCAGTTCGAGCCTTTCCGGGAAGGCTCGCGCGAGATAGTCCGGAAAGTCGCTGCCGTAATGATCCAGCGACCAGGACGTTGAACCGTGTGCTTCGATATAGGCCCTGGCGTGCACGTGGAAGACGTCGTCGCCCAGCCACGCCTCGCATTTCTCGTAGGTATCGCGCAACGCGGCCAGCAGCTGACCGCGCACGTTGTTTGCATACACGCGCTGGCCCGCCGCCGACAACTCGGGCACCGGGCGTCCGGTCATGACCGCCGTGAGCAGGCGGCGCTGGAGGTCGCCCAGACTCATGGCGTCGCGACGATCGCCGGTTGTCGCGCCCGGTCGAGTTCCGACAGCAACTCGGGCAATGGCGGAATGTGGTCGTCACGTTCAATCATGACGGCCACCTCCCCGAGGCGAGGGACGAATCGCCGGTACAAATCCCAGACGGCGTCGGGCACCGGGGCGTCGTGCGTGTCGACGAGCATGTCTACGCCAAGGCTGTGACCTGCCAGATGGATCTGGCGTACACGGTCCAGGGGTAAGCGCTCGATCCATGCTTCGGTATCGAGTCCATGATTGGTCGCGCTGACGACGATGTTGTTGACGTCGAGAAGAAGAAAGCATCCCGTGCGTTCGCACAGTGCCTTCAGGAAGCCCGGTTCATCCATGGTGTTGTCGGAAAACGACAGATAGGTCGACGGGTTCTCGAGCACGAGTGCGCGTCCGAGGGCGTCCTGCGCATCGAGCGTGTTTCTGACGAGGACATCGAGCGCTTCGACCGTGTAGGGAAGCGGGAGCAGGTCGTGGGAGTTGATGCCGCCGACACCGGTCCAGGACACGTGATCGGATAGCCACAGGGGCTCTATGGTGTCGGCCAGCGCGCGCAGGCGTCTGAGATAGTCGAGGTCGACACCGTCGTCCGAGCCCAGATTCATGGATACGCCGTGCAAAGCGACTTCGTAGCGGTCACGGATGCGCGCAAGCGTATCCAGGGGCCGGCCGCCTTCGACCATGAAGTTTTCCGAGATGACTTCGACGAAATCCACCGGCTGCTGACGCGCGAGGAATTCGGCGTAGTGAGGTACGCGAAGCCCGAGCCCGTAACCCTGAAACGGTGGAGGTATGGTCGGTTGCATCGACAGTCCTTCAAGGTGGCCCGGCCGTGTATATCGGCCGGGCCCGACGATCAGGCCGCGGGCGGCGTGGTGCTGCCGTTCTGTGCCTTGCACTCCTGCACGGAGACGGCCTTGAAGCCCTGGCCCTTGCATTCGTTCTGCCCCTTGCACTGGTGATTGCCCGACTTGCAATCGGACGTCCCCTTGCAGCTGTTGATGCCATAACAGTGAACGGTCTTGCCGGCTGCCTGTTCGGCGGCCTGTGCCGGTGCGCTGATGGCGGCGGCGGAGACGGCGAAGAGGGCGGCAGCCGCGGCGATGCTGTGGGTGGCGGTATTCATGGCGTTCTCCAGAAGGTGTGCCGGAAGTGGCATTGATTGATTCGTTGCCGGTGGCTATTCGGTTACAGCTGCCCGCACTATCTTTTCGCGTTCAGCGAATGCCGAATGCATGATCGAGCGACACGCGTCCGCCTCCGCGTGCGATCAGGTACAGCAGGATGGCCGCCCAGGACAGATGGGTAGGCCATGCGTCGGGATACACGAAGATCTCGATGATGGTCGTCATGCCGAGGAGAACGGTGGCGGAGAGGCGCGTCATGATGCCCAGCACCAGGAGTACGGGTACAAAGGTTTCGACATAGGCGGACATGTGCGCCGCGATTTCCGGCGGCACCAGCGGAAGCTTGTATTCCGTGCGGAACAGTTCGTACGTGCTCTCCGTGATGGTCAGAAAACCTTCGACCTTCGTGCGTCCGGACTGGAAGAAGATCGCGGCGATGGAGACGCGGGCTACCAAGGCCAGGAAGCTGTGGCCGATGTGGGATTCGACCGCTCCGGCGATCGCGTTCCACCGTGCGCGCAGCGAGTTATCGGAGAAAGGGCGTGTTTCGGTCATGGCGATCGGATCCTTCGGGATGAGGCGAAAGCACCCGCCTCGATGAGGAGGGCGAGAAGCAGGTCGATACGGGTGTCGGGATGACCCTGGGTGGTTACACGGATCGCATCGGCCAGAGACAGGCCGTCCCGACACGCATGCAGGAAAGACAACACGGCGGGACTGGCTGGCGTGACGCGCACCCCGTGGTCGCGCCGGGTGACCAGCACGGCTTCCGGCTCCCACACGAGGCCGCCATCCACCGCCTCGCCGGCCCGGCTGGGTGACCAGATGGAGAAGGCGGGCAGGTCGGAGGCAAAGGTACGAGTCGCCGGATGGATGGTGAGATGCCATGACGTCATGGCGGTGGGGTCCGCCTGCCGCAGCGGTTCCAGGTCGAGGTGCGGTGCATCCGCCGCGATGTAGCTCTCCGTCCATAAGCGGTCTATGCGCGCGACGTCAGGTAGATAAGGCAGTTCGGAAGCGGGTGCGAACCTTGCGAGGAAGTCGGCAAAGCGTTCACCGTAGGCCACCAGGCGTGCGTCACGCGGGGGCTCCTCGCTGGCGAAGATGGCCGCTGCCGACCTGAACCAGTCGCGTCCGACGAGGCACGATACCGCGGGGTAGTTGGCTTCGAGTGCGTCGATGCAGCCACGCATGACCGTGTTGCGATAGACGGCGAAGGCAGGATGGTCGGAGACCCCCGTTCGGCTGCCATCCGCCCTTAAAGCCTCCGCGAACGTTTGCTGAAAAGACGCGGACGTCATGGCGTCCGTCCGTGGGCGTTGGCGAGGATCGACTGAGCGATCTCGCGCTCGGCCAGCAGCGTGGAGAATGACGGAACTTTGCCATCGCGTTCTATTAGTGTCGGCATCGGACCTGTCTTTTGCAGTGTGTAGCTGTAGAGATTCCATACGTCGCTGGCGATCGCCGCATCGTGCGAATCGATGAGCAGCCCATCGAGTTCCTCGTCGGGTGCATGCCCGGCGAGATGGATCTCGGTGACGGAAGAAAGAGGGAAAGCGTCGATGTATCCGTGAGCGTCGGTGCCGAGATTTTCGGCACTGACATAGACGTTGTTGACGTCCAGCAACAGACCGCATCCCGTGCGTTTGGCCAGTTCGGCGAGAAACTCTGTCTCGCTCCACTCATGCCCGTCGATCGGGAGGTAATGGGATGGGTTTTCAAGCGAGATGCGCCGCCCGAGTGCCGTCTGCGTCCGGTCGACGTGCTCGACGATTCTCGACAGGGCCTCGTGCGTCCGGGGGAAGGGAAGCAGATCGGGAAGATAGTTCCCGTCCCACGATGACCACGCGAGGTGCTCCGATACCAGAACGGGCTGCGTTCGCTCGACGAGGGTCCTCAGTCGCCGCAGCCACACGGGATCGGGCGGGGTCTCCCCGGCCAGTGACAGGGAGACCCCGTGTAGCGACAGCGGGAACCTCGACGCGAGCGCATCCAGCAGCGCCAGTCGCGGCCCACCATCCACCGCGTAGTTTTCCGGATGGATCTCGAGCCAAAGGGCCGGCGACGCACAAGCGAAGACGTCGTCAGCGTGCTGGGGCTTGAAACCGATACCCGCGGTGGGTGCGAGGGTCATGGCGAGCTCAACCGACCTTGGTCAGGGAGCCGTTGCCCTTGGGGGTCTTGATGGCGGTACACGTGCCGACCGGGACGTTCTTCCACGCGTTCTTCTGATAATCCGCCTTCGCGGTACCAGCGCAGGTCGTACCGGGGCCGGCGGCACAGTCGTTCTGGCCGGCCTTGGCGACACCCCAGCATTTTTCGACGGCGGGTTTGGCGGCGTCGGCGTGAGCGACACCGGCGGTCAGGGCGGCGAAGGTCAGGGCGAGGGAAGCGATGTGGCGATGGTTCATGGCGGTCTCCTTGGATCCGGACACGGCGTCCGGTACAGGAGAATTCGCTCGAAAGGGCCCGCTGGTTACACCCGGACATCGCGAGGTGTAACCGGATGGGGCGCGGACGCGAATAGTGACTATGAACTCCCGTTACCTCCAGCGTTACACTCCGCGATGCCCGTGTTCGGGTGATCACAGGCGGGACGATGTCCGATAATGACGCCACCACCTCCGCCGAGGTCGAACTGCGCTGGTGTTTCCTGCAAGGGCTGAGCGGTGATGCCGCGCAGTACCGCCTTTTCCTCGGCAGGCTGTCGTCGCACTTGCGTGCGTACCTGCGTCGCCGACTGCCGAAGGCTCCGGCCGATGTCGAGGACGTACTGCAGGAGGCCCTGCTGGCCATTCATAACGCACGGCACACCTATCAGGACGATCAGTCACTGACGGCCTGGGTCTATGCCATTACCCGGTACAAGCTGATGGATTTCTTTCGCGCGCACGCGCGACGCGAGGCATTGCACGAGCCCCTCTGGGAAGACGATAACCTCTTCGGTACCGTCGACCTGGAGCCGGCTGAAGCAAGGCGCGATCTCGGCGAGTTACTGGTCACCCTGCCTGAGCGCCATCGCCTTCCGATCGAACTGGTCAAGCTTCAGGGCTTGTCCGTGGCCGAAGCCGCGTCTCGCAGCGGACTGTCCGAATCGGCGGTCAAAGTCGGCATACACCGCGGCCTCAAGGCCCTCGCCACGCGCATTCGAGGCCTGACATGAAGACCGACGATCTGATCTCCCTGCTGGCAAGCCAGACGACACCGGTCGATCGGCGTGTCCCGCCCTGGCGCTTCGCGGTAGCCATCCTCATCGGATTGTCGTCAGCCACGGTGTTGATGGCGGTCTTTCTGGGGATCCGTCCGGATCTCGGCGAGGTGGTCTCCATGCCGGTCTTCTGGTTCCGGCTCGGATTTGCGGTGGCCCTCGGCGGCGGTGCCCTGCTCGTGACGCTCCGGCTGTCGCGTCCGGGCGTGTCGGTGGGTGCGGGATGGACCGCCGTCGTGATACCGGCCGTGATCGCCTGGATCGCCGCAGGCATCGTGCTCGCCGGCTCGGATGTCGATGCCCGCGTGCCGTTGTTGCTCGGTCATACCTGGAAGGTGTGCTCGATCATCATCGCCGTCCTGTCCATACCGCCGTTTGCCGCGATGTTGTGGGCTGTGCGCGGCATGGCGCCCGTGCGGCTGCGCCTGGCGGGAGCCGCTGCGGGATTGCTGGCTGGTGCGACCTCCGCCGTTGCCTACTGCCTGCATTGCCCGGAAATGGCGCCGCCGTTCTGGTCGGTCTGGTATTTGCTTGGGATGCTGGTGCCCGCGGCGCTGGGTGCGCTGCTCGGGCCGCGGGTTTTGCGTTGGTAGGTGGGGTGGTCGCCCCATGAGCCCAATCGCTTGACTCTGGACCTGGATAAAGGGTCTAGACTTATCCCATGACCAGCCAAAGCTCCCTCACCATCGGCCGCATCGCGCAGAGCGCGGGCGTCGCCATCGACACCATTCGGTTCTACGAGCGGGAAGGCCTCCTTCCCGAGCCGAAGCGCCGCCCCTCGGGTTACCGTGAATACGACCAGGGTGCGGTGTCCCGCCTGCGCTTCATCCGTCGAGCGAAGGACCTTGGCTTCACCCTCGAGGAAATCCGCGAACTGCTGGCCCTCTCGGCCGACCGCCACGGCGGTGTCGTGGGCGTCCGCGAACGCGCCGCAGCGCGCCTTCAGGCCATCGACGAGCGCATCGCCGAACTCCAGCGTGTCCGCGATGGCCTCTCTGAACTGGTCGAGGCGTGCCCGGGACACGGTGCGCCTGAAGACTGTCCCATCCTCAAGGCGCTGGCGGAGCCGAACGCATGAGTTCCTGCTGCGCGCACCACGCGGCCGCCGAGCCGGCGACCGCGATCGATCCCGTGTGCGGCATGACGGTAGATCCTGCAAAGACCGCACACCACGCGACGCATGACGGCCAGGAGTATCACTTCTGCTGCGGCCGCTGCCGCGAACGATTCGCCGCCGACCCGATGGCCTTCCTCGGCCCGAAGACCCCGGCGGCACCTGCGCCCGCCGGGACGATCTACACCTGTCCCATGCACCCGGACGTGCGGCAGGAGGGCCCGGGCTCATGCCCGAAGTGCGGCATGGCGCTTGAGCCGGCGATGCCGAGCCTGGATGACGACGACGGTGAGGTGCGCTCGATGGGCCGTCGGCTGGCGCTGCTTGTCGCCTTGACGGTGCCCGTGTTCCTGATCGCCATGATTCCGCATCTTGCGGGGCAGGCATGGCATCAGCCGTGGGCGGCGATCCTCGGCTGGGTCGAGGCGATCCTGGCGACGGTCGTGGTGCTGTGGGGCGGCGCGCCGTTTTTCGTCCGTGGCTGGCGGTCGCTCAAGCCGTGGTCGCCGAACATGTATACGTTGATCGCGCTGGGTACGGGCGTCGCCTGGCTTTACAGCACGATCGCTTTTCTTCTCCCCGGCAAGTTTCCCCCGGCCATGCGCGACATGCATGGGCAGGTCGCGGTCTATTTCGAATCCGCGGCCGTGATCGTGACACTGGTGACGCTGGGTGACTTCCTCGAGCTGGGCGCCCGTCGGCGCACCGGCGAAGCGCTGCGAGGTTTATTGGGTCTCGTGCCGAAGACGGCACGTCGCGTCGGCAGCGATGGCCACGAAGAGGATGTCGCGATCGATGCCCTGCGCGTCGGTGACACGCTTCGCGTGCGTCCGGGCGAGAAAGTACCGGTCGACGGCACCGTGCTGGATGGCGAGAGCCACGTCGATGAAGCCATGCTTACGGGCGAGGCGATGCCCGTGGCCAAGCATGCGCATGACCGGCTGACCGGCGGCACGCAGAACCAGCACGGCGCACTGACGATGCGCGTCGATCATGTCGGTACGGACACGGTCTTATCTCGCATCGTGGCGATGGTCGCCGAAGCGCAACGCTCGCGCGCGCCGTCGCAGCGCGTCGCGGACAAGGTGGCGGCGTGGTTCGTCCCGCTCGTCGTCGTCGCCGCGATCCTGGCGTTCGCGGCCTGGTGGTGGGTGGGCCCGCAGCCAGCGTTGACGCATGCACTGGTGGCGGCCGTCTCGGTTCTCATCATCGCGTGTCCCTGCGCCCTCGGCCTTGCGACGCCGATGTCGATCATGGTGGCGAGCGGTCGTGGTGCCCAGGCGGGCGTGCTGTTTCGCGATGCCGGAGCGATCGAGCGGCTGCGGGATATCGACACGCTGGTCTTCGACAAGACCGGCACGCTGACCGAAGGCAAGCCGACGCTGGCCGATGTGCGTACGTTCGGGGTCGATCGTGCCACCGCGTTGGCAATGGCCGCTGCCGTCGAGCGTCCCAGCGAGCATCCGCTGGCGGCGGCTATCGTCGCGGCGGCGGAAGGGGAGGGCGTAACCATCGCCGCCGTGTCGGGATTCCAGGTCTACGTGGGGCGCGGCGTGAGCGGTCGCGTCGAGGGCCGCGATGTAGCCGTAGGCAACGGCCGGCTAATGGAAAACGAGCGTGTCGAACTCGGTGCCGCGCATGACGTGGCTTCGAAAGCACGTGCAAGGGGCGCCACCGCGATGTACCTCGCGATCGATGGACGACTGGCGGGGGTTTTTTCCTTCTCGGACGCGGTCAAGCCGTCGACGAAGCCGGCGCTCGAGGCCTTGCATGAGGCCGGCGTCAAGCTGGTGATGCTGACGGGCGATAATGCGGCCACCGCGAAAGCGGTAGCAGCCTCGTTGCCAATCGATGACGTACACGCCGGCGCATCGCCGGAAGACAAGGCACGCATCGTGGCGTCGCTGAAGGCAAACGGTGCCGTCGTGGCCATGGCGGGCGACGGTGTGAACGATGCCCCGGCGCTGGCGGTGGCCGATATCGGTATCGGCATGGGCAATGGCAGCGATATCGCCATCGAGAACGCTTCGGTTACGCTGCTGAAGGGCGACCTCGCCGGCATCGCCCGTGCTCGCGCTCTGTCGGATGCGACCGTGAAAAACATCCGGCAGAACCTGTTCTTCGCGTTCGTCTACAACGCGGTAGGTGTGCCGGTAGCGGCTGGCGTGTTGTACCCGGTGTTCGGGTTGACGCTGTCACCGATGATCGCCGCACTGGCGATGAGTCTGAGCTCGGTGTCGGTGGTAGCGAACGCACTACGCCTGCGCCACAGCACTTTGTAGGAGCGCGTCTTGCGCGCGATAGGGGCTGCAGCAGACCCCGTCGCGCGCAGGCGCGCTCCTACATAATCAGTGCTTCCTGGTGTCGAACGACGGCGGGGCGTCCGATGCCTTGCTCGCCCAGCTCTTGTTCGGCTTGTCCGACAGGTCGAACTCGAGCTTGCCGCCGCCGGTCGCGAACGACTCCGGCAGCCATGAGCGGGGCGTCGTCTTCCCGTCGACTTTCAGCCCCGTGACATACGGCTTGCCCGCGCCCGCATTCGGCGCTTCGATCACCACATCGCCGCCTTCGCGATGCACGGTGGCCTTCGTGAAAATCGGGCTGCCCACGATGAACTCCGCGCGTCCCGGGATATTCGGGTAGATGCCCAACGCCGCAAACACATACCACGAAGACATCTCGCCCAGGTCGTCATTGCCGGGGATGCCGTTCGGACCGTTGACCCAGATCGTATCGAGGACGCGGCGCACCAGCTCCTGTGTCTTCCATGGCTGGCCGGCGTAGTTGTAAAGCCAGGGACCACCGATCGACGGCTCGTTGTCGAGCTCCGCATGCAGCGGCCCGGACTTCGTGACCGCGAAGGTGCCATCGGGCTGATAGAAATAGTTGTCCAGACGTTTGCGCGCCTTGTCCATGCCACCCATCGCGTCGAACAGGCCGTGCACGTTGAACGGCACCATCCACACGTATTGCGCGGCGCTGCCTTCGACGAAGCCGTCTTCCGTGGATGGCGTGAACGCGTGGGCCCCCTTGTCGTCATCATCCTTCACCAGCGCCCAGCTGCCGTCGGCGTTGCGGTTGCGGATGTAGCCGCCGTCCGGAGCGGCCTTCGGATCGAACAGGTTGCGCCAGTACTGGGCTCGGTCCAGGAAACGCGTGGAAGTGGCCTTGTCGCCGAGCCGGTCGGACAGGGCGCTGAGGGCGAACTCGGCGGCGACGATTTCGAGCGTATCCGCGGCGGGCCCCCACGACGGTGCGCCCACGGGGATGTAGTGCAGCTTGAGCCACGATTCGAGACCCGGGCGCTGGCCGACGCACTCGACCGGACACCCATCCATCGACTTGTCCAGTTCAGTCGGGTTGTCTGCGGCATGCACGAGCGAGGCAAAGGCGCCCTTGACGTCGAAGTCCCTGCCACCGAACGCGTAGATGCCGGCGATCGACGGCGCGGCGGGATCGCCGTTCATGACGTGCGTCGCGCCGTTGTTATGCGTCCAGCGGTCCCAGACGCCCTTGTTCTGCTGCGCCTGGTTGTAGAGGCTTTGCGCGATGTCGCTGCCGGTCTTCGGGTCGAGCCAGGTCACCAGCGGCAGCTGCGAGCGGTACACGTCCCAGCCGGAGAAATTCGCGTACTGCGCTTTCTGCGTGCCGGAAACCTTATGCACCTGTTGATCGAAACCCATGTACTCGCCATTGGTATCGCTGAAGACGTTCGGCGTCATCGATGCGTGGTACAGCGCGGTGTAGAACACGGTGCGCTGGTCCGGCGTGCCACCTTCGATGTCGATGCGTGACAGCTGCTTGTTCCACGTGGCGATCGCGTTATCGCGTACGGTATCGAACGAAGTGCCTTTCGGTACTTCAGCATCGAGGTTGGCTTGCGCGTTCGCCGCGCTGACGTAAGAGATGCCGACGCGCAGGTTCACGTCCTTCGTGCCCCTGGCGAAACCGACCCATGCGCCGGAGCCTTTGCCCTCGGCAGGGAAGCCCTTTTCACCGTAGCCCGAGCCGCCTTCGCTCTTTGTGCCGCCCTTGGTCACGGCGGTGTCCTTCCACGTGCCCGTGCTGGCGAACGGCTGGTCGAACTCGATGACGTAATGAATCGTGTAGTAGCTGTGGCGGTCCGCCTTGTCGATATAGCCGCAAAAGTTACCGCTGGTGACCGAGCCGCTGATGCGACGGTTCGCCTTGTCGACCACGACGTCCGCGTTCTCCGAACCGACCTCCGAATCGGACGCGCGCACGAGCACGTTGGCCGGCTTCTCGGCGGGGAAGGAGAAGCGTGCGGCACCGCTGTGCAGCGCGGCGGTGAGATCGGCGGTGACGCCGTTATCGAGCGTTACGCGATACTGGCCCGCTTTAGCCGTCTCATGGTCGTGGCTGAACTTCGATGCGTACGCATGGCGGAAGTCGGTGCTGGGTGAGGTCGTCACGTCCCCGGTGATCGGCATGATCGGTACATCGCCCGAGCCACCCGCACAACCCCAGCCTTCGACGTTGGTCAGGCTGAAACCGCGAATCGCATCGGCGCGATATTCGTAACCCCCCGGTGCGGCGATCGGGGCCTTCTTGCCCGGCAACGGCGAGGCCTCGGGACTGAACTGCAGCATGCCGAACGGCACGACGGCGCCCGGGAAGACGTTGCCGCCGTTGGTGGTGCCGATCAGTGGGTTGACGAGGTCGGCGGGGCCGGAAGCGGCGGCGACAGCGGCCGGCAGAACGGCGGCGGCAAGGACGAACGGGCGAATCGCGCGCAAGGGCAGATCTCCGGGACCGGTATTTATATCGATTGAAATCCGAATCGGAGGCCGGGTCGTGTGCCAGGCGTCATGGATGCAGCGCAGCAATCGCTACCAGAGAATCCCGTCGTTCGGCTGCACGGGCTTCAGCCCATGCGTTTCGCCGAGCGAGTCGCGCAGGTCGATCTCGATGCCGCGGGTGAGCGTGGTGAGTGGCACGTCGTCTTCGAGGTTCTCGAAGGGGTTCTGCATATCGTTGCCGATCTGCAGCAGGGCGAGGAAGAGGAAGCCCGCGACCGTCGAGCCGAGCGGTGTCAGCAGGCCCAGCGTCTCGACCAGGCCGAGGGGCAGCAAGATGCAGAAACCGTGCGTGAAGATGGCCGGGTAGGTCGCGTACTGCTGCGGCAGAGGCGTGTTCTTGATCCGCTCCATGCCACCCTGAGCGTTGGAGATGTCCGACAGCGTCCGCGCGAAGGCCGCCTGAATGATCGGATCGGGGCGGGTGTCGGCAATGAGCGCCGCGGTGCGCGCATGGATCGCGTTAGGCACGTTGAGGACGCCGCGCAGTCGTTCGACTTCCTCCGCCGGCAGCCGCGCCGCGAGTTCGTCCCACGGCGCCTGTCGACGCAGATGCATGCGCAGCGCGTGCACATAGGCGATCTGTCGATGCGCGACCGTGACGCCCATGCCGCGGTCCGGCAGGAGCGTGACCGCCTCGCGGGCGAGTGTCCGCGAGGCGTTGACCATCGCTCCCCAGAGGGTGCGCGCTTCCCACCAGCGCGCGTACGCCGTGGTGTTGCGGAAGCTGAGGTACACCGCGACGGCCGAGCCGAGCAGAGTGAGCGGCAGGGCGGGAAACTCCGCCGTGAGCCGCGGATGCATCACGTACCAGAAGGCGGTGACCGCCACATCCCACGCAAGCAGCCAGATCAACGGCTTGCCCACGTAACGCAGGATGTGGCCCAGGTGCGCCCGCCCCGGCAGGATCACGCCTTGTGTTCCCGCTTGATCGCCTCGGCCAGCGGGATGAACTCGTCGTGTGCCTGGTCGAGCACCGAAACGGTACCGTCGCCGATGTCGTACACCCAGCCCTGCAACGTGATCGCCTTGTTGGCGAGCGCGGCGGTGACCGCCGGATGCGTGCGCAGATGGGCCAGCTGGAGGCGGACGTTTTCCTGGGTCACGGCGTTGAGCAGGGCAGGGCCCTCTATCTGGCGTGCGAACACCGCGCTCTTGGCGGCGGCCGCGTTGCGTAGCCAGGCCTCGACCGTAGGCAGCGTCCGGGTGGAGTCCGGGTTGAGCAGGCCCTTCATGGCGCCGCAGTCGCTATGACCGCAGATCACGACATGACGGACATGCAGGACGGCGACCGCGAATTCGACCACGGCGGACACGCCACCGAGCATTTCGCCGTAGCCGGGCACGATGTTGCCGATGTTGCGGCAGACGAAGAGATCCCCTGGCTGGGTCTGGGTGATCATCTCCGGGACCACGCGTGAATCCGCGCAGGTGATGAACAAGGTGTGCGGGCTCTGGCCTTCGGCCAGCTCGCTGAAGAGCTCCTGCGTCTCGGGGAAGACGTTGGCGCTGAAGTCCTCGACGCCCCTGAGGAGGCCGAGGAGGCTTTGGTCGCGAAGAGTTTCCTGAGTCATGCGCTTACCTTGGAAAGTGCGCCGCTGCGGAGGTGCGGCGGTCAGGTTTCCAGTTTAAGACAAAGCATGGCCGAAGGGATTCGCGGGGGTATGGAGCGAGGGATTCGGGAGCCAGCCTGCTGGCGATGGCTCCCGCCCTGAACGCTTTCAGCAGCGAAAGCCTCAAACCTCCGCATCTTCCTTGTAGGCATCGATGGGGATGCAGGCACACATCACGTTCTTGTCGCCGTAGACGTTGTCCACGCGCGACACCGGCGGCCAGTACTTGCTGAGTTTCAGCGAGGGCAGCGGGAACGCGGCCAGCTCACGCGGATAGGCGTGCGTCCACTCGGTGCCGGTGACCATGGCAGCCGTATGCGGGGCATTGCGCAGCGGGTTGTCCTCGCGATCCAGACGGCCATCTTCCACCGCGGCGATCTCTTCACGGATCTGGATCATGGCGTCGATGAAACGGTCCAGCTCATGCTGAGACTCGCTTTCGGTCGGTTCGACCATCAGCGTGCCCGCGACCGGGAACGACAGGGTCGGTGCGTGGAAGCCAAAGTCGATGAGGCGCTTGGCCACGTCTTCCGCGCCCACGCCCGTGACGTCCTTGAGCGGACGCAGATCGAGAATGCACTCGTGCGCGACCAGGCCGTTACGACCCGTGTACAGCGTCTTGTAATGCGGAGCGAGGCGCTTCGCGATGTAGTTGGCGTTGAGCAGCGCGACCTGGGTCGCCTTGCGCAGGCCTTCGGTGCCCATCAGCGTGATGTACATCCACGAGATCGGCAGGATCGACGCGGAGCCGAAGGTGGCCGCGCTGACCATGCCCACGTCGCCCTCGGCGCCGAAGGCACGCGGCAGGAACGGCGCGAGGTGCGACTTGACCGCGCACGGGCCGACGCCCGGGCCGCCACCGCCGTGCGGAATGCAGAAGGTCTTGTGCAGGTTGAGGTGCGAGACGTCCGAACCCCACTTGCCCGGCTTGGCCACGCCGACCAGCGCATTCATGTTGGCGCCGTCGGTGTACACCTGGCCGCCGTGCTTGTGCACGACGTCGCAGATGGCGACCACGTCTTCCTCGAACACGCCATGCGTGGACGGATAGGTGATCATGATCGCGGCGAGGCGATCCGAATACTTCTCCGCCTTGGCGCGGATGTCGTCGACATCGACGTTGCCGTTGGCATCGCAGCGCGTGACCACGACGGTCATGCCGCACATCTGCGCGGACGCCGGGTTGGTGCCGTGCGCGGATTCCGGGATCAGGCAGATGTCGCGATGGCCTTCGCCACGCGAGCGGTGGTACGCGCGGATCGCGAGCAGGCCGGCGTATTCACCCTGGGCGCCGGAGTTCGGCTGCAGGCTGACGGAGTCGTAACCGGTGCACTCGACCAGCATCGCCTCGAGCTCGTCGATCAGCTGCTTGTAACCCTGCGCCTGACTGGCCGGGGCCAGCGGATGGATGTTGGCGAACTCCGGCCACGTCACCGGGATCATCTCGGCGGTGGCGTTGAGCTTCATGGTGCAGGAGCCCAGCGGGATCATGGTGCGATCCAGCGCGAGATCCTTGTCGGCCAGGCCGCGCAGGTAGCGAAGCAACTCGTGCTCGCTGTGGTGCGTGTTGAACACCGGGTGCTGCAGGAAGTCGACATCACGCAGCAGGGCGCCCGGCAGCGCGTCGTCGGTCGCGGCATCGAGTGCGTCGATGTCGTTCACGCTCGCACCGAACACGCCGGCCAGCGCGGCGATGTCCGCACGCGTGGTGGTCTCGTCGAGGCTGATGCCGACGCTGTTCGCGTCGATCGCGCGCAGGTTGAGGTCGGCGGCTGCGGCCTTGGCGTGCAGCGCCTTCGCGTCGACTCCGGTCACATGCAGCGTGTCGAAGAAGTCGCCACCGACGGCAACGCCGGCCTTGCCGAGCGCACCGGCGAGGATCGCGGTGAGACGATGCGTGCGGCGGGCGATGCGGACGAGGCCTTCCGGACCGTGGTACACCGCATACATGCTGGCCATGACGGCAAGCAGCACCTGCGCGGTACAGATGTTGGACGTGGCCTTTTCGCGGCGAATGTGCTGCTCGCGGGTCTGCAGGGTGAGGCGGTACGCCGGCTTGCCCTCGGTGTCGACGGAGACGCCGATCAGGCGACCCGGCATCGAGCGCTTGTACGCATCGCGGCAGGCGAGGTACGCGGCGTGCGGGCCGCCGAAACCGTACGGCACGCCAAAGCGCTGCGTGTTGCCGACGACGATGTCCGCACCCCAGCTGCCCGGTGAAGCGATCAGCGTGAGGGCGAGCAGGTCGGTGGCGACGCAGATGATGGCACCGCGCGCGTGGGTCGCGTCGGCGAGCGCCTTGTAATCGTTGATGCGACCAAAGGTGTTCGGGTACTGCAGCAGCACGCCGAAGCTGTCGACCGTCGTACCTTCGCTGTCGTCACCGACCTGCAGCTCGATGCCGATTCCGTCGGCACGCGTGCGCAGCACTTCGAGGGTCTGCGGATGGACGTCCTTCGAGACGAAGAAGACGTTCGACTTCGACTTGGCCGAGCGCTTGGCCAGCGTCATCGCTTCGGCCGCGGCGGTGGCCTCGTCGAGCAGCGACGCGTTCGAGATGTCCATGCCGGTCAGGTCGGTGACCATGGTCTGGAAGTTGATCAGCGCCTCCATGCGGCCCTGCGAGATCTCCGCCTGGTACGGCGTATAGGCCGTGTACCACGCCGGGTTCTCGAGCACGTTGCGCAGGATGACGTTCGGCGTGAGCGTGCCGTAGTAGCCCTGGCCGATGAAGCTGCGGAAGACGGTGTTGCGGTCGGCGATCGCGCGGATCTTGGCCAGCGCCTCTTCCTCGGTCACCGCTGCGGGCAGCGACAGCGGGGCGGGCGACTTGATCGAGCCGGGGACGATGGCGTCCGTCAGCGCATCGAGGTCGGCGTGGCCGACCACGGCGAGCATCTCGGCGATCTCGGCGTCATTCGGGCCGATGTGGCGCTCGATGAACGCGCCATGGTTCTCGAGCTCGCGCAGCGAAGGAGAGTTTTTCTGGCTCATGACTTTGGAGGCATCCGAAAGAACGTGCCGTGCCGGCACGTGGGGCGCCCCTCTGTCCTTTTGCCTGAGAGTTTGGAGGCGGATGGCCTCTTGCACCTTCGGCGCCGGATCTAACCGGTCTCTCCAGAGTGATGAAGCACGCCGGTGGTCATGGGAGCCTGAGCGATTACGGGCGTTGCGCCTTCGGCAGCGGGTCCTTCCGCTTCTCCCACCGGGTGTTGCTGGGCACGATTATACAGAGGCGGGGCCGAAGATGACGGTTTTCACTTGCACCCGGCCATCCCGTCAATCAGGCTTATCCGGCACCCATCGATGCGGAATCCCGAACAATGCACAAGGCCGGGCTGATCGAACTTCAGGCGGTACTGGCGGTGGCCAGCCACCAGAACTTCCGACGGGCCGCCGTGGCCCTGGGCATGTCCCCGTCGGCGTTGAGCCACGCGGTCGCGGCCCTGGAGCAACGCATGGGCGTCCGCCTGTTCAACCGGACGACCCGCAGCGTGTCGTTGTCCGAAGCCGGGGAGCAGTTCGTGGCACGGGTGCGCCCGGCACTGGGCGAGATATCCGCCGCGATGGAGGCCGCCAACGCCTTCCGGGACAGCCCGACCGGGACGCTGCGGATCAGTGCGGCGGAAGGCGGCGCGGCCATGATCCTCGAGCCGGTCATCCTCGAGTACCTGCGCCGCTATCCGGAGATGCGCCTCGACCTCAATACCGAGGGACGATTCATCGACATCGCGGCGGAGGGTTTCGATGCGGGTCTTCGTCTGGCTGACGACGTGCCGCAGGATATGGTCGCCGTGCGCTGCTCGGACAAGCTGCGGCTGATCGTGGTCGGCTCACCGGCGTACTTCAAAACCCACGGCAAGCCGAAGGTTCCGGACGACCTCACGAAGCACGTCTGCATCCGGGGCCGCCTGCCGAGCGGGACGATCTACCGCTGGGAGTTCGAGAAGCGCGGCGAGCAGCGGCGTATCGAGGTTGACGGTCCGCTTGGCCTGGACAATCACAATCTGATGGTTGCGGCCGCCGTCGACGGCTTCGGCCTGGCGTGGACGTGGAGCAATGGCCCGGGCGTTCCCGAGCATCTCGCCGCTGGCCATCTGGTAAGTGTTCTCGACGACTGGAGCCCCGGCTTCCCTGGTCTCGCGGTGTACTACCCCGCGCACCGGCATATGTCCGCTGGCCTCCGTGCCTTCATCGATCTGGTGCGTGAGCGCACGGACTTACTTCCTCCCTGATCACGCCCCTTCGTCCGCGGACCCCGCCAAGAATCAGATCGATCCCCGCCAGAAAATCCGCGCGATCGTCATGCTCACGCAGAGGCCCCGCCATACTCCGCACAAACGGAAAGGCCTCTTCGTCGAGCTCGGACCAGGTCGCAGCGACACTCGACAGGAAGGCCAGGCGGTCCGTCCCCAGCGTTCTGCCGACATGCGCATTGGCCGCGTTCTGTCCCGCCACGCCGAGGATGTAACTCAGCAATGCCGACACCGTCGGCCACTGCCTCTCGGCCGGAACGTCAAGCGCGCAGAGGGCCTGGCCGAGTCCTTCGAGTATGCGAACGGCAGGCAGCTGCCCGGGCGCGCGCGTGAGCGCGGAGCCCACCCATGGATGCGCGTCGATGGCGTCGAAGAGCCCGAGAGCCAGCGCGCGGATGTCGGTTTCCGGCGACTCGCCAGCCACTGCGATAGTCATCGTCCGGCTGACGATCGCGTCGCACGCGGCTGTCAGCAACTCGCCTTTGTTAGCGACGTGCCAGTAGATCGCGCCCGGGCCCGTGGCGAGCCGCCCCGCCAGAGCGCGAAACGTCAAACCGCTCTCACCCTCGGCGTCGAGGAGTTCGATAGCCACGTCGACGATGCGGTCCCGGGAGAGGGAGTCTTCACGGCGCGGGGCGGGGGCAGCTTTCTTGACCATGAGCCATCTTGACATGGATGGAACGTCGTTCCAAGATGATTGGAACGACGTTCCATAAGCCCTCCCGCAAGGTCTTCCCACAATGCATACCCCCATAGCGATCGTTGGTGCCGGTCTTGGCGGCTTGATGCTGGCGCGCGTTCTCCACGTCCATGGCGTCGCGTCGACGGTGTTCGAGGCAGAGGCCTCGGCGACGGCACGTACGCAGGGTGGCATGCTCGACATCCACGAACGCGATGGTCAGCGGGCAATCAGGGCGGCAGGTCTCTTCGATGCCTTTCAGGGGCTCGTTCACTCTGGCGGTCAGCAAACGCGCGTGCTCGACGCGGACGGTCGCGTCCTGTTCGACGAGCCGGATGACGGCACCGGTGGCCGCCCGGAAGTGCCTCGTGGCGAGCTTCGCCGCATGCTGATCGAGTCGCTGCCGGATGGCGTCATTCAGTGGGGGCGCAAGCTTGTCAGTGCATCGCCAGCGGGAGGTGCGCAGCATCGCCTGACCTTCGTCGACGGCTCGAGCGTGACGACCGACCTTCTCGTCGGTGCCGACGGCGCTTGGTCGAAGGTGCGTTCGTTGCTGTCGGATGCCAGGCCGGCCTACGTGGGCATGTCGTATGTCGAGACCTACCTCTACGACAGCGACGAGCGCCACAAGGCGGCAGTGGATGCGGTTGGTGGTGGCGCCATGTTTGCCGCGATGCCTGGCAAAGGCATCCTTGCGCACCGGGAGCCGGATGGCGCGCTTCATACCTATGTGGCGCTCAGGCGATCCGAAGCCTGGATGGCCGAGATCGACGTCTCCGATCCGGCGGCAGCAAGGGCTCGCGTGGCCCTGGAATTCGACGGCTGGGCATCGGGGCTCACCGCGCTGATTACCGATGGTGAAACGGCGCCCGTCCTCCGCATCATCCATGCCTTACCGGGCGATCATCGTTGGGATCGCGTTCCCGGGGTGACCTTGCTCGGCGACGCCGCCCACCTGATGGCGCCCTCGGGTGAGGGCGCCAATCTGGCGATGTGGGATGGCGCGGAACTGGCTGAAGCCATCGTGGCTCATCCCGGCGACATCGAGGCGGCGCTTGCCGCATACGAGGCGACGCTGTTTCCACGCAGCGCCTCGGCGGCGGCGGACGCGGACGAACTCCTCGACATCTGTTTCGGCGAGCGTGCCCCGCACAGCCTCGTCGAGATGTTTACGCAGATCCCGTCCGCGACCTGATTACCTCGCGAGCTTGGCGCTCACCACGGATCCGGACCTTCCTTGCTGGTGAACGCGCCGGTCGGGCCATCGTCGGGAAGCAGCGCGACTCGCACGGCTTCCTGCGCACCCTCGGCCACGGTCTGATGGCCACTGTTGCCGTTGAGGTCCGTTGCGGTGTAACCGGGATTGACGACGTTGACCTTGATCCCGGTGTCCTTCAGCTCATCGGCGAGGATCACGGTGAACATGTTCAGCGCGGCTTTCGACGCGTTGTAGCCGATCAGCTTGACCGCGGCATAGTCCCACGTCGGATCGGCATTCAGCGCGATGGAGCCGAGGCCGCTCGAGATGTTGACGATGCGCCCCGAGGCGGACTTCTTCACCAGCGGCAACAGAGCCTGGGTGACTTCCACCGTCCCGAAGAAATTCGTCTCGAAAGTGGTGCGCACGGCGTCCATCGTCGCGGTGCTGGTGTTGCCGTCGCCTTGCACGGCGACGCCAGCATTGTTCACGAGGACGTCCAGACGGCCTTCGTTGGCTTCGATATCCGCCGCGGCTGCCTTGATCGATGCCGGGCTCCCGAGATCGAGCGAGACGAAACGGACGTCGATGCCTTCGTCGCTGAGCGTTTTGGCGGCCTGCTGGCCACGGCCGGTGTCACGGGCGCCTAGCAGGATGCGATGGCCGGCCTTGCCGAGCTGGCGGGCGATTTCGAGACCGATACCCTTGTTGGCACCGGTGATGAGGGAGATGCGTCGATCGGTGTTGCTCATGGCGTTTCCTTCTGGATTAGGTGGCGGGTGGCGCTATGAGTTAATTTATGAATCATCCTTCGGTTTTTACATTCGCATATGGCCGTTGTCCCTTCAGACCCCCTCAAGCCGCGTAAAACCCCGCGTCAGGCCCGCTCGACCGCGACGGTGGCGGCGATTTTCGAGGCGACGTTTCAGGTTTTGCTGTCCGACGGCCTCGTCAAGCTGACCACTACGCGGGTGGCCGAGCGGGCAGGGGTGTCGGTGGGCACGATGTACCAGTACTTCCCGCACAAGGAGGCGCTGCTGTACGCGGTGCTGGAGCAGTACCTGTATGAGGTGGTGATCGCGACCGAAAAGGCGTGCATGCAGCTGGAGGGTGCGCCACTGAGCGACATGGCCGATGGTCTCGTGCACGCCTATCTCGAAGCAAAGCTGCGCCACATGCCCGGTTCGCGTGTGCTGTACACGGTGGCTGCCGAACTCGACACCGATGACCTGATCGACGACATCGTCCGCCGCGCCGACCAGGCGATCGAGCGGCTGCTTGCCAGCGCGGCCGACGCCCACTTCGACGACCTGCCGACGGTGACGTTTGCCGTGCGTACGATTCTCGTAGGAACGGTACGCGAAGTGCTGGAGAAGGAAGCGCCGGTGTCTTCGCTGGCGATGCTGAGGGCGCAGCTGCCGATCATGTGTCGCGCCTATCTGATGGCGGTATCCAGGAGAGCCTGATATGACGATGAGCGATGCGGAACTCGAAAGCTGGGCGACGGCATACATCGAGGGTGTGCAGGACCCTGCGCGATTTCAGGAGGATCATCCTCTGTGGTGGTCGATCGAACGATTCCACGACACAGACACGCCTGGCGATGACATATGGAACGTCATTCTGCACATTCTGGCGAAATCGCCTCCCAAGGAGGTTCTGGGGATGCTCGCCGCCGGTCCTTTGGAGGACCTGATCCACTATCGCGGGGCGGACTTCATCGACCGCATCGAGATACGGGCGCGGCAGGACCCAGCGTTTCGTGAGTTGCTGAATGGTGTATGGGAAAGCAGTTCGCCTGACGTATGGGCCCGGGTAGAGCGCGCTTGCGCGCGGACGACGTTCTGAGCGGCTAGTGCGCGACAGCCAGCTTCACGGCATCGAGCACGTCAGGCAGCGCGCGCTTTACGCGTCATCGCAAAACCATGCGCGGCGGCAAGTTCCGCAATGACCTGCTCATCGCCATTTTTCAAGTCTCGGCGATCGATGAACCAGGCAGCATTTTTTGAAACGTAGAAGAAAATAGTTCGCTTGGTCGTCCGGACTCGCACGATGGCCGGCCACTTGATCTGCGTAGTAAGCGACCTGTTGTTGCATACGAGGCCCTCGGCATCCAGTTCGAACTGAAGCGGGCCGCCTTTCCTGGAGAGTCGGACGATCTTCCACGCCTGGTAGGCGAAGAGGATCGGCAGCATGATGGCGACCCATGCAAAGCCGCCCGCTGCGGCGGTGCCCCAGTGCGACGGTTGGTGGAACGCGAATGTCATGACGCCGGCGAGTACGGCGATATTGATATACCCGGACGCTCCAGAAAACCAGAGCTGCACCATGACGAGGAATGTGCGTGAGAATGTCCGGGTGGCATTGATGGTGACGCGTTCGGACTGGCTTTCGTCGAAATTCCTTTCCATGGATCCCCTTGACGCTGTGTAAGACCGTGGGCCGAGTCTTCGTGCCGGCACCCTTCGTGTCAAGAGCTGGGTGGATGGTAAAAAAAGAAAGCCGACGGGACGTTGGTCCCGGCGGCTTTCGGGTAAAACGGCAAACGTATCCCGCTTACTTCAGATCGAAGCGATCCAGATTCATCACCTTGGTCCATGCCGCCACGAAGTCCTTCACGAACTTCGCCTGCGCATCTTCCGTCGCATACACCTCGGCAATCGCACGCAACTGCGCATGCGAGCCGAAGATCAGGTCGACACGCGTACCGGTGAACTTGCGCTCGCCCGACTTGCGATCGACGCCTTCAAACACATCCTGTGCCGATGACATCGCTCTCCATTCCGTACCCATGTCGAGCAGGTTGCGGAAGAAGTCGTTCGTGAGCGTGCCCGGCCTGGACGTGAACTCGCCATGCTTGTCGTTACCTGAGCGCACACCCAGCGCGCGAAGGCCACCGACCAGCACGGTCATCTCCGGCGCGGTCAAGGTCAGCAACTGGGCCTTGTCGATCAGAAGGGCTTCGGCGGGTACACGCCACTTGCGCTTGAGGTAATTGCGGAAGCCATCGGCCTTCGGCTCGAGCGCGCCCACGGATTCGACATCCGTCTGGTCCTGTGTGGCATCGCCACGACCGGGGGAGAAGGGCACGGTTACGGCGTGACCCGCATCCTTCGCGGCCTTTTCGATGCCGGCGTTACCCGCCAGCACGATGAGATCGGCGATGGAGACTTTCTTGCCTGCGGCATCCGAGTCCTTCTTGATGCCTTCGAGGACGTTCAGCACCTTGGCGAGCTGTTCGGGCTGGTTGGCTTCCCAGTCTTTCTGCGGTGCCAGGCGAATGCGCGCGCCGTTAGCACCGCCGCGCTTGTCGGAGCCTCGGAAGGTGGACGCGGAAGCCCAGGCCGTGGTGACCAGTTCGGCAACGGTCAGACCCGACGCAAGGATCTTCTCCTTCAGCGCGCCCAGGTCGGACTCGCCGATGAGCGGGTGATCGACCGCCGGAATCGGATCCTGCCAGTCGAGCACCTCGGCCGGCACTTCCGGCCCCAGGTAACGGGCGCGGGGTCCCATATCGCGGTGGGTCAGCTTGAACCACGCGCGGGCGAACGCGTCGGCGAACTGGTCCGGATTTTCCAGGAAACGGCGGGAGATCTTTTCGTACGCCGGGTCCACACGCAGCGAGAGGTCGGTGGTCAGCATCGTCGGACGCTGCTTCTTCGACGGATCGAAGGCGTGCGGGATGGTCTCCTCGGCGTCCTTCGCGATCCACTGATGGGCGCCGGCCGGGCTCTTCGTCAGCTCCCACTCGTGACCGAACAGGTTCTCGAAAAAGCCGTTGCCCCACTTGGTCGGGGTGCTGGTCCAGGTGACCTCGAGGCCGCTGGTGATGGTATCCGCGCCCTTGCCGCTGCCGAAGCTGCTCTTCCAGCCGAAGCCCTGATTTTCAATGTCGGAACCTTCCGGCTCGGGACCGACGTTATCGGCCGGGCCGGCGCCGTGCGTCTTGCCGAAGGTGTGACCGCCAGCGATCAGCGCGACGGTCTCCTCGTCGTTCATGGCCATGCGGCCGAAGGTTTCGCGGATGTCGTGCGCAGCCGCGGCCGGATCGGGATTGCCGTCCGGACCTTCCGGGTTCACGTAGATGAGGCCCATCTGCACCGCGCTGAGCGGGCTCTCAAGGTTGCGGCCGCCATCGGTGCGGCTCTGTTCTTCACCGTGCTTCTCGGCGTCGGCGACCAGGACGCCGCCATCGTCGTCCTTACCCGCGGCACCCTTGCCGTAGCGGACGTCGCCACCCAGCCAGGTTTTCTCGTTACCCCAGTACACGTCCTGGTCGGGTTCCCAGGTGTCTTCGCGGCCGCCGGCATAGCCGAAGGTCTTGAAGCCCATGCTCTCCAGAGCGACGTTTCCGGTCAGGATGTAGAGATCCGCCCAGGAAATCTTCTGGCCATACTTCTGCTTGATCGGCCACAGCAGACGGCGCGCCTTGTCCAGGCTGACGTTATCGGGCCAGCTGTTCAGCGGCGCAAAACGCTGCTGACCGCGACCGCCGCCGCCACGGCCGTCGCCGACGCGGTAGGTACCGGCGCTGTGCCAGGCCATGCGGATGAACAAGCCGCCGTAATGACCGAAGTCGGCGGGCCACCAGTCCTGCGAGTCGGTCATCAGCTTGGTCAGGTCGGCCTTGACCGCCGCCAGATCGAGGCTCTTGAACGCTTCGGCGTAATTGAACTGCTCACCCAGGGGATTGGACTTGTTCGAATGCTGGGCCAGCAGGTCGACACGTAATTGTTTGGGCCACCAATCGCGATTGGTCGTACCGCCGCCGGCGGTATGGTTGAACGGGCACTTGGCTTCATTGGTCATGCGCTCTTTCTCCTTGGGACAGGTCCCAAATGCTGGCGTTACGGGGTGTCAGGCTTGCACGGAGTTCCGACGCGGAGCGCCGGAGGGACAACGATGTTGGGCAGCGTGACTGCCGGAGGGTCGACCAGAGCATCGTTGGCCCGCATGCAAAGGGCACTGGATGCAACAAATGGGGCGCGTTGGCTGGTAGGCATGACGCGAACCTGTGGAAGACCTCGTCGGAGTGTACGCTTGGCCGTGATGCGTTCGGAAACTGATTGAATCTATCGAACCCATAGAGTCGGACTATCGTCATTCTGCTGCGGGGCACAAGAGTGGACTACGAAGGCACAGAAAAGATTGTGGCAGGTGATCCTGTCAGTTTCGGGGGCGGTTTCGCTGCGCGTTCCCGGCAAGGGGAGCACGGCGCCGGTAGGAACCCTCGACGAGGTGCCCGACGAGGTGTCGCGTCTAGTGGTCCGACCCATAGGAGCGCGCCATGATTGTCTTTGTGTTGACGCTAGAGGGCTGGGATCGCTGGCGCCATGTGGCAGCGGGCCATGCTTCGATATGGCTCAACGGCGGTGTCGCCGATCCGGCGGAGGTGTCGGAGCTTCGGCGTCAGGGCCTCGATCTGACGATCATGACGCGTCGACTCGATCCGCTAGACGGAGCCGGAATTGATGACGAGCTGGTCACCATTCGAGAGCACTTTCCTGGGCACGTTTTGTTTATCGAGCGGAGTGAATCATAGAAGTCGCTACGCATCCCATGCGAGGTGCCTACGAGCTACCTGCGGTGGTTCGGTTCGTTCGGATTCGATCTGCGATTACCGCGCCGGGTATCGCACCCAACAGACAAAGCGGCGCGGCCCACTGATCGAGTCCCCACGCTTTCGCCACGTGGACTCCCGCTTCGCGAAGTCCGGCGGGAACGAAGATGATGATGCCGGCTGCCGCGAGAATGCCGAAGAAGGCACCAGCGCGCCAAAGAGCGAATCGGGGTGATAAACGAGCGGTCATCCTTGATACCTCGTGGGGTGTGGATCGGATCATAGCCGGGAACGTCACAAGGCTAGTGTGCTTTGCCGGTTCGTCACGTAAGTCGACAAGTTCTTGCGATCATGCCGGCGTACATTGAGCGGCACAAAACCTTGGGGCGCCAGGCATGAAGGCTGATCGGACGTATTGGTTCGGGAAGAAGCGATTTGGCTGGGGAATCGGTCCTCGCAGCTGGCAGGGGTGGGTGACCATGCTGGTGTACACCGCGCTCATGATTGCGCTTTCGCGGCTGATCGATCCCGGGCTGCACTACGCCCTTGCGCTTGCATCGAGGATCGGAATTACACTGCTTCTGTTCGCAGTGATCGCCATCAAGGGCGACTGGCGACGATCCCGGGCTTGATTATCCCAGCGGCACGCGGAGGATCGGTCCAGGCAGGTATTGAAGGGCGCGCCATAGGAGCGCCTTGACCAATGCCTGCGGTCCCTGGCTTTAGTCGACCAGCTCGATACCCAGACCGTAGAGAAGCCCCGATGCCTCCGTCCGCGTGAACTTGGCCCCTCTTATCTGGTTCTCGCGAATGTCCATGACGTAGTTGGTCGCTTCGCTGAAGTCCGCGCCCATCAGCTTCGTCTTGCCGAACATGCTCTCGGCGAAATCGGAGTAGGTGAAGTTGGCTCGCGCGAAATCGCCCTGGCGAAAGTCGACGTTGCGTGCCTTGCACTCTTCGAGCACCAGCTCCTGAAGATTCAGGTCGAAGAACGACGAGTAGTTCACCACTGATTTTCGGAATGCCAGTTTGGCTGGTGCCGCATAACGAGGCCAGTCCGCCCGCGCCCAGTCCACGCCGATCACCTTGCATTCGTTGAAGGTCACGCCCTGAAACTTGCTGGCATTGACCTTGACGTTGCTCAGATCGCAGGCGTTGAACGTGCAGTCGATGAACTTGCAGTGGTCGAGGACGGCGTCGCTGAAAGAGCATCGGGTGAACGTGCATTCCTCGAAGGTCTTGGAGGCGAGCTTGCCTTCGGCGTAGTCGAGGCCGTGAAAGGCCTTCAGATAGAACTCCGCTTCTTCGCCGATCAGGTCGTTCATGAGCCAGGAGGTCCGTTGGGGCAGGGCGACATTATCCGGCCTAAGGGCTCGATTTCCTCTTACTGAGGATCGGCCGCTCGGCGACAGATCTCGCGGACGAGGCGATCCGCCAGCATTTCAGGATCATCGATATGGGACTCGATGATCGGGATGGCCCACTCGGCGCCGGACAGGATGGCGTGCTCTTTCCAGCCGGGCCAGTCCCGCCATTCGCGCAGCGTCATCCGTCGCGATCCGCCCCGCTCGGCGTGACCGCCACCGATGGACTCGCCCACGGCGAAAAGAGCTTCGCTGAAGGCGTGGAGATAGATGCCATAGACGTGATGCGTGGCATCTTCCTCGGTCGGTGCCTGGTTCTTGTAGCTGAGGCGAAGGGCATGATGCTCGAGGGTGGCTTGCGTGACGGGTGCGGAGTTGTCGTACAGGTAGTCGGCCGTGACGTTACCTAGCAGGGGCCACGTTAATGCGCTTTCGCTATATGAGAAATGTTTGAAGGTCTGGGGATAGGCCAGCTGCGGCCAGCCCATCTCTTCCCGGGCCACGGACGCATTGAACAGGCGTATGGTCCCGTCGTCGAAAACGATGGCCAGTTGCCAGACCTCGTTGGGGACGACCGATTTGATCTTTCGGGTTGGTGAGTTCACGTCGGCGTCGTCACATCATCCCAATCCGCGCGCTCGAAACGAACGAGCCAGTTCAGGGCGTGGTGCCGTTCCCTGATGACGCCGGGAATGACGTCGGGCGGGAATTCGCGTCGTCCGAGTTCGGCTTCGCGAATGACCCAGTGCCATCGGATCGTCTCGTCGAGCGCGTCGAGAATCTCGTTTGCAGGCCGCAGGCCATGGGTCGGCGGCAGACCATGTGCTGACGCATCGAGCAGGTGCCCGGTCAGGCCGGACACGTCGCATATCTCGCCGGGAGACGGTAGTTCCGGCCACAGTCCCGCCGCCCAGGCGAGGATCGCCGTGCTCTCATAACGCCACCCCATCTGGATGACGACGTGCGTGTCGGGCGTAGCGGCCTGCAGGAACGCTTGTTCGGCCTGCGAGAAATACGAAAAGGCGGCCGGGAGCCGTTCACGTATCTGTTCGAGGTCGAGCGGGTCGTTGTCCCGTATGCCCTCGGCAAACGCGCTCACGGCCAGAAGGGCCATCACGCGTCCGGCCACCTCATCGGCAGTGCGCCACTGGACCTCGTGCTCACCGATGATGGGCGGCAGGCTGCCAGGCACGGCGATACCATCCGCCAGCAGCCTTGCTTCGCTGCGCGACTTTCGTTCCAGCGCGTCGGTGGGGTAGGGCGACTCCGCAGCGGGATCTCCCGCGCCCTGGCTGTCGATCAGCACGCGGCCCTCGGGATCGCAGATCCTGCCGTCGTCGTGGAAGACGATCGCATTCGCCTGGCAGGCCCATCGAGCGAACTCGGGGAGCGCATTCGAGGACAGCATCAGGCTGACATGGTGTTGCACCCGTTGAAGGTGCCGCATCACGTGGTAACGGGTGTGAGTCATTTCCCCGTCGCCACGGCTGAGTGTGTAGCCGATGAACCCCTCGAGGTGACCGTGCAATTCCGGATCGCTCAGATCGCGCTCGCCGAGGAGCGTGTGAGGGAAGCTTGGCTTCGGCAGCGGGCTGACGGTGGCATAGACATTGAGGCGGATATCGTTTTCCGCGCTGCTGTTGCCCCCGGACGTTGCGAAGATGGACTTCAGGCGTGTGAACACGTGGGCTTCCCAATGCAGTGTCACCGGATTCTCGGCGAGTCCGTCGCCGGTGCCAAGAGAGACCTATGGCAGCTGCACATCGTGCCCGCGCTGTACGCCAGACGCGGCTTTCTGAACCCCAGATACAACAAAGCCCCGCATCGCTGCGAGGCTTCGTCTATAATTGGTGCCCAAGAGAGGACTCGAACCTCCACGGTTTTACCCGCTAGTACCTGAAACTAGTGCGTCTACCAATTCCGCCACCTGGGCAGGTGTCCCGAAGCATCGCTGCCCCGTGAGCCGCGTAGATTAGGTAGGTCGGGGAAACTTGTCAACGATTTTGCACACCGGATGTGAAACTATTTCGCGTCCCCCTTCAAAGGTTCATACGTGACAAAGAAAACTAAAGGTTCGGATGCCGCCCGCGGCCCCCGTAAACCCAAGTCCAGCCGCTCCGGCAAGGCGCTGGATCAGCACGGCCCGGCGCGCGCCGTGGTCGACCCCCATGCCGATCGCGAAGCTCAGCGCTACGAGAAGCCGATCCCCAGCCGCGAGGCCATCCTGGCGCTGTTCGAGGAGCGGGGCGAGTTGCTGGCCGAGTACGACATCGCCCGCGCCCTGAGGCTGTTCGACGAGTACGAAATCGTCGCCCTCAACCGTCGCCTGGGCGCCATGGTCCGCGATGGCCAGCTGCTGCGTAACCGCCGCGGCGACTACGCACCCGCCCAGAAGCTCAGCCTGCTGCCGGGCCGGGTCATCGCCAACGCCGAGGGCTACGGCTTCCTGCGCCCGGACGAGGGCGGAGAAGATCTCTACCTGTCGCCGCAGCAGATGCGCAGCGTGCTTCATGGCGACCGCGTGCTCGCGAGCGTCGTCGGCATCGACCGTCGTGGCCGCCGGCAGGGTGCCATCGTCGAGGTGCTGGAGCGCCGCTCGCCGCGCCTGGTCGGCCGCGTGGTCATCGAGAACGGCGTGACCCTGGTCGAGCCGGACGATCGCCGCCTGCACCAGAACATCATGATTCCTTCCGGCCGCGACGCCGGCGCCCGCTCGGGCGAGATCGTCGTGGTGGAGATCACCGATCCGCCGACCCAGCACCGTGGCCCCATGGGCACCGTGCGCGCCGTCCTCGGTGAGCGCCTGCAGCCGTCGCTGGTGGTCGAGATGGCCATTGCCAGCCACGACCTGCCGCATGAGTTCCCGCCGGAGGTCATCCGTCAGGCTGAGGAAGTCGAGCCCAAGGTGACGTCCGAAGAGCGCAAGGGCCGCACGGACATCCGCAAGCTTCCGCTGGTCACCATCGATGGCGAAGACGCGCGTGACTTCGATGACGCGGTGTATGCCGAGTCGCTGAAGGACGGCGGTTTCCGTCTCATCGTGGCGATCGCCGACGTCTCGCACTATGTGCCGGTCGGTACGCCGCTCGACGTCGAGGGCTACAACCGCAGCACGTCCACGTATTTCCCGGGCTTCGTCGTGCCGATGCTGCCCGAGACGCTTTCCAACGGCATCTGCTCGCTGATGCCAAGGGTCGAACGTCTGTGCATGGTCTGCGACATGGAGATCGACGAGGACGGCGACGTCGTACGCTCCAAGTTCTACGACGCGGTGATGTTCTCGCACGCGCGCCTCACCTATAACAAGGTCTGGCAGGCGGTGGGCGAGCGCAACGCGGACGTTCGTGACGAGATCGCCGACGTCCTGCCGCAGGTCGAAACGCTGCACAAGCTCTACAAGGTCATGGCGAAGGCGCGCAAGCGTCGCGGTGCCATCGATTTCGAAACACCGGAAGTGAAGTTCCGTCTCGGTCCCGCGGGCGATGTCGAATCGATGGGCGCGTCCGATCGCAACGATGCGCACAAGATGATCGAGGAATGCATGATCGCCGCCAACGTGCAGGCGGCTCGCTTCCTGACCAAGCGCAAGATCCCCGCGCTGTATCGCGTGCATGCGCCGCCCCCGGCGGAAAAGTACGACGACCTCCTGCAGTTCCTGAAGGAGTTCAAGCTGAAGATGCCGCCGGCGGACGAAGTCACGCCGGCCGATTTCTCGGCGTTGCTGAAGAAAGTGCAGGACCGCCCGGAAGCGGAGCTGATTCAGTCGGTGCTACTGCGTGCGCAGAGCATGGCGATCTACCATCCGGAGAACCAGGGCCACTTCGGTCTGGCGCTGGACGCGTATGCCCACTTCACGTCGCCCATCCGCCGTTATCCCGACCTGCTGGTACATCGTGCCATTCGCTACGCGCTGACCCGCGGCAAGCCGGCCGATTACATCTACAGCGATACGCAGATGTCCGCGATGGCGATCCATTGCTCGCAGCGTGAGCGCCGTGCCGAAGAGGCCGAGCGCGACGTGGATGAGCGTTTCAAATGCGCGTGGATGGAGAAGCACGTCGGCGAGGAATTCGCGGGCACCATCACCGGCGTCACCTCGTTCGGTCTGTTTGTCGAGTTGTCGGCCTCGCGCGTATCGGGTCTGGTGCATGTTTCGCAGCTGCCCAACGATTACTACAAGTTCGATCCCGTACGTCACCTGTTGCAGGGTGAGCGCACGGGCGTGGCGTATCGCCTCGGTGACTACGTCAGCGTGCAGGTGCTGCGCGCCAGCCTGGAGGATCGCAAGATCGACTTCCGCCTGGTCGCACGTCTGGCCGAGTTGCCGAAGCCTGCGCCGAAGGTCGTGGCCGCGGCCAAGCCGGCGCCTCGCTCGGGCATGCTGGAAGCGGGGATGGCGATGGGACGTGCCGCGAAGAAGGCCGTCGGCCGGATCTTCGGCAAGAAGACGGCGGCACCGGTTGCGGTTGAAGAGCCGGTTGAGCATCATGCGCGTCCCGTGCGGGCGCCCAGGCGCGAGGCGGAGGCCGAAACATCGTCACGAAAGCGCGGCTCCTCGGCCGGCGGTTCGCGTCAGGGCTCGTCACGCCAGGACGCGGCGCCGCAAGGTGGCTCACGCCAGCGCGGCCCGCGCCAGGCTGACGAGGCACGTGCGGAGGATGCGCGTCCGTCAGGTCGTCGTGGCGCTCGTCGGGACGACAGTCGCGATGCGTCTCCCGATACCTCGGCGCGCAAAGTCACATCGAGGCGCCGTGCGGCGTCCGACGTCGCGCAGGCGCCCGTCGCGAAGAAATCCACGGCGAAGAAAGGCGCCGTAACGAAAACGGCGGCCGGTCCGGCGCCGGCGGACCAGGCCCCCGCGAAGACATCCGCAGGTCGGCGTGGGCCGCGTAAACCCAGGAGCAAGCCGCAAGCATGAGTGAGACGTGGATCGTAGGGATCAATCCGGTCGAAGGCTCTCTCGCCAACGACCCGGATCGTGTCCGTGAAGTACTGATCGAGCAGAACTCGAGGAACGCCCGTGTCAACGAGATCGCCGCGCAGGCGCGCAAGCTCGGGCTCATCGTCAAGACGGTGAGCAAGGAGCAGCTCGAGAAGCTCGGCGGCGAAGCGCGCCATCAGGGCGTCATCGCGCGGTACGAAACACCGCCGCTCCGCGACGAGAGTGCGTTGCCCGGTCTGCTCGAGGCGGCCGGTGCGGACGCGCTGGTGCTCGTGCTCGACGGTGTGACGGATCCGCATAACCTCGGCGCCTGCCTGCGCAGCGCGGCGGCCGCGAACGTCACCGCCGTGGTGATGCCTAAGGACCGCGCGGTCGGCATTACCCCCACGGTCCGTCGTGCGTCGGCCGGCGGCGCGGATCTGGTGCCGGTCATTGCCGTCACCAATCTCGCCCGCGCCCTGCGCCTGCTCAAGGACGCAGGCGTGTGGATCACGGGGATGGACGGCGATACGGATCAGTCGCTCTATGCCATCGATCTGAAGGGTCCGGTCGCGCTGGTCATGGGTAGCGAAGGTGACGGCATGCGCCGCCTTACCCGCGATACCTGTGACTTCGTGGCGAAGATCCCGATGCCGGGTGGCATGGAGAGTCTCAACGTGTCCGTCGCTACGGGTATCGTGTTGTTCGAGGCGCTGCGTCAGCGAGGTGCGAAGAAATGAGTTCGATGTTCTGGCATGACTGGGCCGGCCTGGTCGGCGTTGCGCTGGTGCTGGTCGCGTTTCTTCTGCTTCAGGCACATAAGCTGTCGGGGCAGGGGTATACGTACCAGGTGATGAACCTGCTGGGTGCCTTCGGCATCCTGCTTTCCCTGATCTTCGGCATGTTCAACCTGTCCGCGTTCGTGCAGGAACTGGCCTGGTTCCTCATCAGCGTGTACGGCATCGTGCGTGGTGTCCGGGCGCGCAAGGCGGTCGTTCCACCGGTCGTCTGAGGCATTCGGTCAGCGGGGGGTTACACCTCCTCCGTATAATGCAAAACGGACCGGCGCAATGCCGGTCCGCCCCTGGGGACGACCCCGGGGCGCGCACTATCTCCGCGGGGACGACCCCGCTCTTGCGGAGCTCACTCCCATGTATTGGTTCATCCTCGTCCTTGCCGGGCTGTTCGAGATCGCCTGGGCGGTCGGCCTGAAATACACCGAAGGGTTTTCGAAGCCGCTACCCAGCGTGCTCACGGGTGGCGCGATGCTCATCAGCATCGTCCTGCTCGCCTGGGCGACGAAAAAATTGCCGCTCGGTACGGCTTATGCGGTGTGGACAGGCATCGGTGCCGTCGGCGCCGTGACGCTCGGCATCATCCTGTTCGGCGAGTCGGCGCAGCCGTTGCGGCTGCTTTGCGTCGGACTGATCGTCGTCGGGATTATTGGGTTGAAGCTGACGTCGGCGACGTAAAACGCCGGCAGGGCGGTTGCCCTGCCGGCCGCCTCTTATTTATCGAAATCCGGATTCGCGGTGGTGTCGCGCTTGGTGCGCGGGGCCACCAGCGGCTCGCCGTGGACGACGAACCAAACGTTCTCGGCGATGTTGGTCGCGTGGTCGCCGATGCGCTCGATGTTCTTTGCCATGAACAGGAGGTGGGTGCAGGGCGTGATGTTGCGCGGGTCTTCCATCATGTACGTCAGCAGCGCGCGGAAGACGACCGTATAGGCCTCGTCCAGATCCGCATCCGACTTCCACACTTCATAAGCGGCTTCGGCGTCCTGCTCGTCGTACGCCTTGAGCACGTTGCGCAACTGGTCCGCGGCCAGCTCGGCCAGGTTTTTGAGGCCGCCGGCGGCGGTGATCGGGGCGACGCGGCTGAGCGGGATGGAACGCTTGGCTACGTTGGCGGCGTAGTCGCCGATGCGCTCGATGTCGGCGGCGATACGCAGCGCGGCGAATACGTTGCGCAGATCGCCGGCGATCGGCGCGCGCAGGGCGAGCAGACGCACGACGTCCTGGCTGATTTCCTGCTCGAGTGAATCGAGTGCGTCGTCGTTGTCGACCACGCGCTGGGCGGCGCGCTCGTCACGACGTTCGACCACGTCGATGGCGGCTTCGAGCTGCGCGACGGCGATCTCGCCCATGCGGACGATTTCGCCGGTGAGACGCTTCAGTTCGTCGTCGTAGCTCTTGATGATGTGCTGGTGCGGAGTATTCATCGCGGGACCTCGAAATAGGGGGCGCTCAGCCGAACCGGCCGGTGATGTAGTCTTCGGTCTGCTTCTTGTCCGGCTTGGTGAAGATCTTCTCGGTCCGGTCGAACTCGATGAGCTCGCCCATGTACATGAACGCGGTCATGTCCGAGCAGCGCGCCGCCTGCTGCATGTTGTGCGTCACGATGACGATGGTGAACTGGCTCTTGAGCTCCTCGACCAGCTGCTCGATGCGGCTCGTGGCGATCGGATCCAGCGCGGAGGTCGGCTCGTCGAGCAGCAGCACTTCCGGCTTCAGGGCGATGCCGCGGGCGATGCACAGACGCTGTTGCTGGCCGCCGGAGAGGCCGAGTGCGCTCTGCTTGAGCTTGTCCTTCACCTCGTCCCACAGTGCGGCGCCACGCAGCGCCTGCTCGACACGGCCCTCCATGTCGGTGCGGTTGAGCTTTTCGTGGTGACGAATGCCGTAAGCGACGTTCTCGAAAATCGTCATGGGGAACGGCACCGGCTTCTGGAACACCATGCCGACCTTGCTGCGCAGGCGGTTGAGCGAGTACTTCGGGTCGAGGATGTTCTCGCCGTCGAGCACGATCTCGCCGCTGGCGCGCAGATTCGGGTAGATCGCGTAGATGCGGTTGAAGATGCGCAGCAGGGTGGACTTGCCGCAGCCCGACGGACCGATGATGGCGGTGACCTTCTTCTCCGGTACGTCCATGGCGATGTGCTTCAGCGCATGGAACTCACCGTAATGGAAGTTGAGGTCGCGCACGGTCATCTTCGCCGGCACCTGGCCGAGGTCGACGGCGGCGGCATGCGGCGAGGTGCCGAATCCCGGCTTGGAGGCGACTTCGTTCATCTTAGTCATGGGACACCTTGGAACGCGAGAAGGCGAGGCGGGCGATCAGGCTGAGCGCCAGCACGAACATGGTCAGGACGAAAGCACCGGCCCAGGCGAGCGTGTTGATGTCCGGGCTCGGGTCCTTGGTGTATTCGTAGATGACCTGGGGCAGGCTCGGCATCTTGTCGATCGGGTTGAACGTCATGAAGTTGTTGCCGAACGCCGTGAACAGCAGCGGCGCGGTTTCACCGCTGATGCGGGCCAGGGCCAGCAGGATGCCGGTGACGATACCCGAGCGCGCCGAACGCACCAGGATCTGCATCGTCAGCTTCCACTGCGGGACACCCAGCGACAGTGCCGCTTCGCGCAGCGTGCCGGGTACCAGGCGGAGCATTTCATCCGTGGTGCGGACGATGACGGGCAGGGCGATCAGCGCCAGCGCGATGCCGCCAGCGATGCCCGAGAACGTCACGTCGCCATTGGTCAGCCACTTGGACGGCAGGACGATCACCGTGTAGACGAACAGACCGAGCACGATCGACGGCGCCGACAGCAGGATGTCGTTGAGAAAACGGATCGTGGGACCGAGCTTCGAGCGGCGCGAATACTCGGCGAGCCAGGTGCCCGCGGCCACGCCGATCGGCGTGGCGATCAGGATACCCAGCACGTTGAGGATCAGGCTGCCGACCATGGCATTGGCCAGGCCACCCTCTTCGCGATACGCCGTGATCTTGGTGAACAGCTGCGGCTTCAGTCCCGCGAGCCCCTGGCTCAGGGTCTCCCACAGGATCCACGCGAGGAAGAGCAGGCCTATGCAGGTCGCCACGATGCTGAAGGCCATCGCGAGGATGTTCTTGATCCGGCGCCTGGTATAGAGCGAGGCGGACATCAGTTGCCCTCCTTCGACGCCAGGCGGCGGAGCATGAGTCTCGCGATCATCAGCACGATGAAGGTCACTACGAAGAGCAGGAAGGCGATCGCCATGAGCGCGGACTTCTGCAGACCCTCGGCCTCACCGAACTGGTTGGCGATGGTCGAGGCGATCGTACTACCGGTTTCGAGCAGCGACGGCGTGAACTTGAAGGTGTTGCCGATGACGAAGGCCACCGCCATCGTCTCGCCGAGCGCCCGGCCCAGGCCGAGGAACACGCCGCCGATCACGGCCGTGCGGGTGTAGGGGACGACGATGTCCCAGACCACTTCCCACGTGCTGGAGCCCAGGGCGTAAGCGGACTCCTTCAGGCGGGTGGGCACGGTCTGGAAGACCTCGCGCATCACGGAAGAGATGAACGGGATGATCATCACCGCCAGCACCAGTCCCGCGGTGAGCACGCCGGCGCCGAAGAACGGGTACTCGCTGGAGAAGAACTTCGCGATGAATGGCACGTGCTGGACCAGCCACGACACCTTGCCGTCCGGCGGGTCCGCGCTGAAGTTGTTCATCAGCCACGGCTTGACGTTCTCCGCCACGAACGGGGCGAAGATGAAGAGACCCCACATGCCGTAGATGATCGAGGGAATGCCGGCGAGCAGTTCGATGGCCGAGCTGACCGGACCGCGCATCCAGCCAGGGGCGATCTCGGTAAGAAAGAGGGCGATGCCGAAACTGACCGGCACGGCGAATATCAGGGCGATGATCGCGGTGCCGACCGTGCCGACCACCGGCACCAGGGCGCCGTACTGGTTATTGCTCGGATCCCACACGGCGCTGGTAAGAAAGCCCCAGCCGAAGGTGGCGAACGCGTCGCGGCCCAGCCAGAGCGTGGAAGCGGCGGCGCCGACGAGGCAGAGCAGAACGAGCAGGGCGCAGGCCTTCAGGGCCCAGCCGAACAGCCGGTCGTTACGCGTATCCCGCGCGTTCCGGGACGCTTCCGCCTGACGTTCCTGGTCGGGCACGGCGTTGCTGACGGTGGCGTGCATGATGGGTTCGGGTTCCCGGGAGCCTATGCAAACGTGTGGGTCGCCGTCCCTGTCGGAACGGCGACCCCCTTGGACGATACTCTGGACCGGCTATATGACAGCCGGTCCGTTGAGACCGGATGGATCAGTTCTTGAACTCGGCAGCCCAGTAGGCTTCGATCTGCTGGACGAGGGCCGGCGGCAGCGCGACGTAGTCGAGCGAAGCGGCCTGCGACTGACCCTTCTCGAGCGACCACTTGAAGAAGTCGAAGGCGACCTTGCTGTGCGAGGCGTTCTTGGACTTCTTGTACATGATGACCCACGTCGTAGCCGTGATCGGCCACGCCTGGGCGCCCGGGGCGTTGGTCATGATCAGGTTGAAGTCCTTGGCCGACTTCCAGTCCGCCGTGGAGGCGGCAGCGGCGAACGCGTCGGCGTTCGGCTGGACCCACGTACCGGCAGCGTTCTGCATCTGCGTGTACGAGAGCTTGTTCTTGGTGGCGTAAGCGTATTCGACATAGCCGATCGAGCCCGGGATCTGACGGACGTACTGCGAGACGCCCTCGTTACCTTTGCCGCCGACGCCGGCCGGCCATTCGACGGCCGTGCCGAACTTCACCTTTGACGCCCACTCCGGGTTGACCTTGGACAGGTAGTTGGTGAAGTTGAACGAAGTGCCCGAACCGTCCGAACGGTGCACGACGGTGATCTTGACGTCCGGAATCTTCACGCCCGGATTCAGGGCGGCGATGGCCGGGTCGTTCCAGCGGGCGATCTTGCCCAGGTAGATGTCGCCCAGCAGCTTGCCGTCGATCTTCAGCTGGCCCGGGGCGATGCCCTGCAGGTTGACGATGGGCACGATGCCACCGACGACGACCGGGAACTGGCCCAGACCGAATTTGGTGAGGTCTTCAGCGCTCATCGGAGCATCGGACGCGCCGAAGTCGATGGTGCCTTCCTTGATCTGGGCGATACCCGCACCCGAACCGACGGACTGATAGTTCAGCTTGTTGCCGGTGGCTTCGGCGTACGTCGCCGACCACTTCGACAGGACCGGGTAAACGAAGCTCGAGCCGGCGCCCGTGATGTCGGTGGCCTGGGCGGACATGCCGAACAGGGAAGCGGCGACGAGCGCAGCGATGCGGAGTTTACGTGTGAACACGGAGTAGTCCTCGGATGGATGAGTGTCAGGCGTTGACCGCCTGGGGCCGTATTGCAGCCCTGCCGTGTTGCAATGAGACGTACTGAATGTTGCAGCGATATGACAGCATCCGATTTGCTGTCATATTCATGAACTTACGAAATGCCTCAGACCTCGATCGGGGCGCTCTGATCGCGCTCCGCGAGCTCCAGGCGGCGCCAGCGATTGACGATTTCACAGAAAAGCTCGGCGGTGCGCTCGGCGTCGTAGATCGCCGAATGGGCTTCGCGGCTGTCGAACGGGATGCCGGCGGCCAGTACGGCCTTGCTCAGGACCGTCTGTCCGTAGGCGAGGCCGCCCAGCGTGGCCGTGTCGAAGCAGCTGAAAGGATGGAACGGATTGCGCTTGTGCCCCACGCGGCGCACGGCCGAATTAAGGAAGGCCAGATCGAATGCGGCGTTATGGCCCACCAGCACGGCGCGCTGGCACTCCGAGGCCTTGACCGCCTCGCGCACCGCATTGAAGACGTGATCCAGGGCCTGACGCTCGGGCAGGGCGCCGCGGAACGGGTGGTCCGGATCGATGCCGGTGATCTCGAGGGACCGCGGGTCGATATTGGCGCCCGGGAAGGGCTCCACGTTGGCCGCGACGGCCGGCTGGGGCACGAGCAGGCCCGAGGGCTCCATGGTGACGGCCACCACGGCGATCTCCAGCAGCGCGTCACGCTCCGAATCGAATCCCCCGGTTTCCACATCCACGATCACGGGCAGAAAGCCCCGGAACCGCGCGGCCATCGTCGAAGCGGTGCTGTTACTGGTCGTATCCATACGTGAAGGATATCAGCCGGGGGGCCCATCCGGCGTCCGTCTGTGCCGTCCGTGTTAAGCGGATGTGCGCATGTCTCCGATCTGTAACAAAAATTGCATTGAACGGTAAACGCCACGGCCCATCCTTCGCGCCGTTGGCCCCGCTTGAGGTTTTTCGGACAGAAAAAGCTCAGTGGGGACACAGGGGACCACACACATTCTAAAAACCAAGCGGAGAAATCCCATGCGTTCCAAGTTGCTCACGGTGGCCATCGCCGCCGGTCTGGGCCTGACGAGCTTCTCGGCCCTCGCCGCGACGCAGAAGTCGCAGCAGCCGGCCCGCGTCACGGTCGACGCCGCCACCCTCCAGCAGCTGCAGGCGCAGCTGGCCGCCCTCCAGAGCCAGGTCGCCGACCTTCAGGCGAAGCAGGAAGCCCAGGCTGACGCACAGATCGAGACGGCCAAGGCCGTGAACGACGTGCAGGTGACCGCCGCCAAGCCGGCCGACGAGCTCGCGAAGAAGCTCGACGCACTGAACAAGCTGGTGGACAACACGAAGATCGGCGGCACGATGTTCTTCGACGTGACCAATCAGGATCACGACGAGAAGATCGGCAACGGCCGTTCGATCCAGAAGGATGGTCACGGTTCGGTCAACGGCACGGGTTTCGACGTCAAGCGCTTCTACCTGACCGTCGACCACAAGTTCAACGACATCTGGTCGGCCAACCTGACGACCGACTTCAGCTACCAGTCGTCGCTCTCGTCCACGAGCCTGTTCGTGAAGAAGGCCTACGTGCAGGGCAAGTTCGACCAGCTGTTCACGGTGCGCTTCGGTGCGTCCGACATGCCCTGGATCCCGTTCGTCGAGAAGTGGTACGGCTACCGCTACGTCGAGAACACCATCACCGATCGCTCGTTTGAAGGTGGTCGCAGCGGTGGTACCGCAACCGCCGGCGGCGTCGGCGCCTTCGGCAACTCGTCCGACTGGGGTATCCACGCGATGGGTGCCACGACCGGCGACAACTCGGTCAACTACCAGGTGTCCGTGGTCAACGGTCGCGGCTACCGCAACCTGAGCCGCTCCAAGAGCGTCGACACGGAAGCCCGCCTCGGCTACTCGCCGATCGAGCAGATGGTCATCGCCATCGGCGGTTACAGCGGCAAGCGCGGCAACGACGTCGAGGCCGGCGCCCCGACCCGTACGGCGACTCGCGGCGATGCCCTGCTGGCGTGGCGCGACAAGACCTGGGGCGTCGGTGCGGAATATTTCCACACCGAAAACTGGGACGACATCCTGAAGTATCAGGGTACGGGCGCCGGCACCGGCGTGGCCACCGGCACGACCAAGGACAAGGCCGACGGTTACTCGCTCTGGGCTGACTGGAAGTTCTACGACCAGTTCGCCGTCTTCGCTCGTTACGACAAGGTCGACTACAAGTACGACAACCTGGTCAACGTCGAAGAGAAGATCAAGGACAAGTACTACAACGCCGGCGTCTCGTACGACGTGCTGAAGAACCTGAAGCTGGCCCTCGTCTACAAGCACAACAAGCTCGACGGCCCGTTCGCTACCCCTTACCACTACAAGACCAACGAAGTGGGCTTCTGGGGCATGCTGACCTTCTGATCGATATCGGAACGGAGTTCTGCTCAGGGACGAACCGGACGGCGGGCGCAAGCCCGCCGTTTTTTTGCCTGACGCGGCCATGCGTTCGTGGTAACTGACGCTGTCAGCGAATTCTCGTTGCGAATGATCTCAGGCAGCCAATGGTCTTTCGGACGTCCATATCTGAATAAGCGCAGGCCGCTTCGTGCCCCGTCACCGGCAAAAAACCGTTGCCACGTCACGTTTCAGCACACAAAAATGCCCCAAGCCTGAATTTGTTGCATCGCCACACTTGCGAACGTCATGAAGCCTGTCGTAGGTTCGGGCTCATGCAGACCCTTTTCGCCCCCGCCATGCGCCGCTTCGCGAGCACGATTTTCGTGTTCTTCGCGTTGTTCGTCGCGTGCGTCGGCGTCAATGCGGCGCCCTCCGCCAGCGGCCTCGCCGCGGCGGTGGCTTCCCAGGAACACGCGGCGCAGCACGCGCTGGCGGTTGCCGACGACACGGCCTCGTTCGACGATCAGGATCCCGTGCCGTCGCTGGAAGACAACAGCGGCGGCCTCGACGATACCTTCGACGTCCCCCCTCAGCATGTCGTGACGATTCCCCACGTCAGCACCTCCCGTCATGCGGACGTCCGGCCGGCGCCTCACGCGCATCATCCCAGCCTCGAGCTGCGGCCTCCGATCGTCTGATCGGTCCGGCGCCTTCGCGCGCCGACAGCCCCACCTTCTTTTTCTCACCTGCAGTTTTCGTGCGCTGGCAATCCGCCAGCCGCCGCGAGCGTGCGCGCTCGTGCCTTGTTTTCGCCAACGAAGAGAGAAACCACTATGGAACGTCTCATCCAGGGCTTCGATAATTTCCGCCGCAACATGACCGACGATCAGCGCGAGGTATTCGCCAAGCTGGCGTCCGGCCAGACGCCGCATACGATGTTCATCACGTGTGCCGACTCGCGCATCATGCCGGAGCTGATCTTCAACGCTCAGCCGGGCGACCTGTTCGTTTACCGCAACGTCGGCAACATCGTCCCGCCGTACGCTCAGCACGTCAGTGGCGTGGTCGCCGCCATCGAATACGCGGTGACGGCGCTGAAGGTGCAGCACATCGTCATCTGCGGCCACTCCGACTGCGGCGCGATGAAGGCGCTGCAGAACCCGGCGGCGCTGAAGGGCAAACCGTCGGTCGAGCAGTGGCTGAAGCACGCCGACGTGGCTCGCTACGTCGTCGCCGAGAATCGTCCGACCATCCTGGGCGAGGAGGGTCTGCGTTATCTCACCGAAGAAAACGTAGTCGGCCAGCTCGAACACATGCGCACGCTGCCCGCCGTCGCAGCCGCGATCGCCAACGGCAGCCTGCGTATTCACGGCTGGATTTACGACATCGCCAACACCGAAATCACCGCCTTCGATCCGTTGGAAGGAAGGTTCCGTCCCCTCGTCGCCGGCGATGCACACGCGCCGGACGCGACACCGCACGCGCGTTTCTCCACGCCCGTGCCGGTAGCAAACGCCGCTTAAGGAAGGCACGACATGCGCGCATATTTCTCCCAGGGCCTCTTTGGCCGCGACCTCCTCGGCTCGGTGGTCGTCTTTCTTGTCGCTCTGCCTCTGTGCATGGGTATCGCGATCGCGTCGGGCATGCCGCCCAGCGCAGGACTGATCACCGGCATCGTGGGCGGAATCATCGTCGGTTCGATCGCGGGGTCGCCGCTGCAGGTCAGCGGTCCCGCGGCGGGCCTCGCGGTCCTGGTGTTTGAACTTGTGCGCGAGCACGGCGTGGCCGCTCTTGGCCCCGTCGTGCTGCTTGCCGGCCTGATTCAGATCGTCGCCGGTCTGTGCAAAGTCGGCGTCTGGTTCCGGATGACGTCGCCCGCGGTGGTCGCCGGCATGTTGTCCGGCATCGGCATCCTGATCGTCGCGTCCCAGTCCCATGTGTTGCTGGACGCGATTCCGAAAGCACGCGGTCTCGAAAACTTCGCGGCGCTCCCCTCCGCAGCGTGGGAATCGGTCACCGGTGCCGCGGAAGGGCAGGCCCCCGCCGCCCTGATGATCGGCCTGGGCACCATTGCGATCATGCTCGGCTGGGAGAAGCTGCGCCCGGCGAAGCTCCGCTTCGTGCCGGGTGCCTTGCTCGCGGTGGTTGCGATGACGCTCATCGCGCAACTGACGGCGGTGGACGTCAAGCGAGTCGACGTGCCCGCGAACCTGTTTTCGGCGGTGAGCCTGCCGAGCATGGGTAGCCTCTTCGGACTGTTCGACGCGTCGCTGCTGGTCGCGGCGGCGACGTTTGCGTTCATCGCCAGCGCGGAGACGCTGCTCTCCGCGGCAGCGGTGGATCGCATGCACAACGGCGTGCGTACGAACTACGACCGCGAACTGACGGCGCAGGGCGTCGGCAATCTGATCTGCGGTTTCCTCGGTGCGTTGCCGATGACGGGCGTGATCGTGCGTAGCGCCGCGAACGTGCAGGCCGGCTCAGCCACACGTATGGCGTCGATCCTGCACGGCGGCTGGTTGCTGGCCTTCGTGATGCTGCTTCCGTGGTTGATGCGCATGACGCCCATCTCCTGCCTGGCCGGCATCCTGGTCTTTACCGGCGTGAAGATGGTCAATCCCGGCCAGATCAAGACGCTGGCGGCGTACGGCAAAGGTACGGCGGCGGTCTATGTCGCGACGACCGTGGCTATCGTTGCCACCGACCTGCTGACCGGCGTGATCGTCGGCTTCGGTCTCTCCCTGTTCCGTCTGGCGCTGCTGTCGTCGAAGCTCAAGATGGACGTGCAGCACCACGACGAGCCGGGTCAGGCGACGCTCCACCTCGAAGGTTCTGCGACGTTCCTCAAGGTGCCGACGATGGCACGCAAGCTGGAGGCCGTGCCGGCCAATACGCGCCTCAGCGTGCGGATGGATCGCCTGGTGCATGTCGACCAGGCGTCGCTGGAGCTATTGCGGGAGTGGGGGCAGAACGCCTCGAAACGCGGCTGCGAACTCGTCGTGGACTGGCACGAACTGGGACGGCGGGTCGAGGGTTCCAGACAGGCTGCGTAGGAGCGCGCCTCGCACGCGACATTCCCTCGCGAAGAAGAAAAGCCGGCTCAGGCCGGCTTTGTCTTCTGTTTATAAGCGCACAGGTCGATGATCGCGCAGTTCGGACACTCCGGCTTACGCGCCTTACAAACATAACGCCCGTGCAGGATCAGCCAGTGATGCGCATCCTGGATGAACTCTTTCGGGATGACCTTCTCGAGCTTGTCTTCAACCTTGCGTACATCCGGCCCGGGTGCCAGCCCCGTGCGGTTGGCCACCCGAAAAATGTGCGTGTCGACGGCAATCGTCGGCTGGCCGAACGCCGTGTTGAGCACCACATTGGCGGTCTTGCGACCGACGCCCGGCAGTTCTTCGAGCGCCTCGCGTGACTGCGGTACTTCGCCGTCGTAACGATCCACGAGAATCCGGCTCATGGCGATCAGGTTCTTCGCCTTGTTGTTGTAGAGCCCGATCGTGCTGATGTACGTCTTGAGTTTTTCGAGCCCCAGATCGAGGATCTTCTGGGCCGTATTGGCCACCGGAAACAGCTTGCGCGTCGCCTTGTTCACGCCGACGTCGGTGGCCTGCGCGGACAGCGCCACGGCGGAAAGCAGCTCGAACGGCGTGGTGTATTCGAGTTCGGTTTTCGGATGCGGATCCAGCTCGCGCAGGCGGCTGAACATCTCGACCACGTTGGCTTTCTTCACGGAGTATCCTTCTTCCGCAGCCTGGCGCGGGCGAGCGCTTCGAGGACCGCGTTGCGTGCGGTGGGCGCGGCGACTACGGCCTTGTTCGCTTCGAGCTGGCGTTCGCGCTCGGCACGCTCGTGAGAGAGACGTGCCTCACGGCGCTGGAAATGACGTCGCGCCGCGTCGGCATGCTCGCGGTCATCCGCCTGTGCCAGCGGCATCGGATCGAGCCGGATGCAGTCGACGGGGCAGGCGGGTACGCAGAGTTCGCAGCCGGTGCACAGATCGCTAACCACGGTGTGCATCACTTTGGATGCACCGAGGATCGCATCGACCGGGCACACCTGGATGCACTTGGTGCAGCCGATGCAATCGGCTTCGACGATGCGCGCGAGCGTGCGCGGCTTCTCCACGCCATGCGTCGGATCGAGCGGCACCACGGGACGATCGAGCAGGGCGGCCAGACGGGCGATGCCGATGGCACCACCCGGCGGGCAGCGATCGATGCCCGCTTCATCGGCGGCGATCGCCTCCGCGTACGGGCGGCAGCCATGGAAACCGCACTGCTCGCACTGGGTCTGCGGCAGGAGCGTGTCGATGCGGTCGGCGAGCGTTGGCGTCATGGCTGGCGCGTTGCCGGGTCGTGTTTAGCGGACGGTGGCGCCCGGCGCCGCACCCTGGTCGGCGTCGAGGAGGAACAGGTCCGCACCGCCTTCACCGGCGGACAGGATCATGCCCTCGGACAGACCGAAGCGCATCTTGCGCGGCGCGAGGTTGGCGATGAAGACCACGTTGCGGCCGACGAGCTTCTCCGGCTCACCGTACGCGGCACGGATGCCCGAGAAGATCTGGCGCGTGCCCAGCGTGCCGGCATCCAGTTCGAAGCGCAGCAGCTTGTCCGAGCCTTCGACAAACTCGCAGACGGTCACCTTGCCGATACGCAGGTCGAGCCTCGCGAAGTCGTCGATGGAAATGGTGGCGGCGGTATCGGTGGAGGCGGTAGCGGTGGCGTCGGTCATGGGCTTCGGAGCTTCTTTGGGTTTCTTGGCGGGCCTGGCTTCCGCGGCGGCTTCGCGAGCCTGCTCGGCGGGAGTCAGCGATTCTTTCGAGGCGTCGACCATGGCGGCAATCTTCTTCGGATCGAGACGGCCGAACAGCGGCGAGAACGCATTGACGGTGTGGCCGAAAAGCTCGCGGCGTGCGTCGGCGAACGTCGCGATCGGCGCGCCGAGGAATGCCTCAGCGGCGGCGACGGTGGTCGGCACGATGGGCTTGAGCAGGCCGGACAGCAGGCGGAACGCGTTGATCGCGAACGAGCAGACCTGCTGCAGTTCGTCGCGGCGCGCCTCGTCTCTGGCGATCACCCAGGGTGCCTTGGCTGCGATGTAGCCGTTGACCGCATCGGACATCGACACAAACCGGCGCGTCGCTTCGGCATATTCGTCGGCTTCGTAGACGGCTTCGATGCCTTCGTACTGTGCCAGGAGGTCCTTCCACAGTGCGGTCGCCTCGTCGTCGAAGCGATCGGACAGCTTGCCGGCGAAATGCGTGTGCAGGAAGCCCGCCGTACGGCTGGCGATGTTCGCCCACTTGCCAACCAGATGCGAGTTGACGCGTTCCTCGAACGACTTGAGGTCGAGGTCGACGTCGATCGGCTGCGGGCCAAGCATGGTGGCGAAGTAGTAGCGCAGGGCTTCCGGGTCGAGGCCGGAGTCCAGGAACGTGCGCGCCTGAATGAAGGTGCCGCGCGACTTGGACATCTTCGCGCCGTTGACCGTCAGGTAACCGTTGGTATGCAGCGCGGTTGGCACGCGCATACCCGCGCCGTGCAGCATCGCCGGCCAGAACAGGCCATGGAAGTTGATGATGTCCTTGCCGACGAAGTGGTGCATTTCGGCGGTGCTGTCGGCACGCAGGAAGTCGTCGAAGACGATGCCCTTGCGCTCGCACAGTGCTTTGAACGAGGCGAGGTAACCCGCCGGTGCGTCGAGCCACACGTAGAAGAACTTGCCCGGCGCGTCGGGGATCGGAAATCCGAAATATGGCGCATCGCGCGAGATGTCCCAGTCACGCAGGCCGCCGTCGATCCATTCCGCCAGCTTGGCGACGACGCTGCTGTTGGCGGTGGGCTTACCGTCGGTGTACTTGCCCGCGAACCAGTCGCGCAGCAGCTGCTCGAACTTGCCGAGCTCGAAGAAGTAATGCTCGGAGTCACGCAGCACGGGGGTAGCGCCCGACATCACCGAGTACGGGTTGATCAGATCGGTCGGTGCGTAGGTGGCGCCGCAGTTCTCGCAGTTGTCGCCGTACTGGTCTGGCGTGCCGCAGTTGGGGCAGGTGCCCTTGATGTAGCGGTCCGGCAGGAACATGTCACGCGTGGGGTCATACAGCTGCTGGATATCGCGGCGGGCGATATACCCGGCGTCACGCAGGCGCACGTAGATGTCCGTCGCGATTTCCCGGTTTTCCGGGGAATGCGTCGTGTGGTACTGGTCGTAGCTGAAATGGAAGTCGGTGAAATCCGCCTCGTGCGACGCACGGATACCCGCGATGTATTCCTCAGGCGTCAGCCCGACCTTCTCGGCGGCGAGCATGATCGGCGTGCCGTGGGCGTCCTCACCGGCGACGTACCAGACCTCGTTGCCCTGCATTCGCTGCGCCCGCGCCCAGATGTCGGCTTCGATGTAACCGAGCATGTGGCCCAGATGAAGCGGGCCGTTGGCGTAGGGTAGAGCGTTGGTAACCAGGATGCGGCGGGCCATGAGGATCGCGGTCTGCTTTGGGACCGGGGATTATGGCATGCGAAGGGGGCGACGGGCCCCTGGGCCCCCGCCCCCGTAGGAGCGCGCCTGCGCGCGATGTCTTTGATTATTCCGCCCGCACCCATTCCTGGCTGCGACCGATCAGCGAAAACCCGATATACCCATGGACATCGAGCTTCTTGCCGCCGTCCTCGAGCTTCAGGGTCACCTTGTAGATCTTGCCCTTGGCCGGATCGAGGATCTGGCCGCCGGACCACTCGTCGCCGTCCTTCTTCAGGCCCCACATGATGGTCATGCCTTCGATGGGCTTGTTCTTGCGCTCCCCATCGCACTCGGAGCAGACCGGGTGAGGACCGTGGTCGGATTTGAGCACCTCCACGACCTTGCCTTCCAGCAGACCGCCGTGCTCGGTGATCTCGACGATCGACTTCACTTCGTGGGTCTTGTCGTCGATGGTCTTCCACTTGCCGACCGGGGTATCCGTGGCGGCGAAGGCGGGGAGGGCGCTCGCGACGAGGGCGAGGGCAGCGGCGGTGCGGATCAGGGACTTCATAGGATGGCGGTGCTCCCCATACGGTAAGGTACGGCCGGAGCCTGACGAGCGGCGGCAGCCCCGTCAAGCTGCATCGCGCCACGAGGCAAGGCAGCGGCCCCGGGGCCCCGCGCCAACGTGCCGGCCCGGTCGAGGCACGCTAGCTGGCATAATGGGCGATCTTCGATTTTGCTCAACTCTCCTCATGACCCAGCCCAGCGAATCCCTCGTCCGCGGTGTCCTCGACCGCGTTATCGACCCGCACTCGGGACAGCCGTTCGGCGCCGCCGTGCGTGCGGTGGGCGTCGATGGCGACCGTGTCTCCGTCGACATCCAGCTCGGTTACCCCGCCGTGGGCTATGTCGCACAAGCGGCGGAGCAGGCCCGCCAGGCCCTCGAGGCCGAGCCGGGCATCGCCTCGGCCGCCGTGTCGGTCACCTGGCGCGTGCATCCCCACAAGGTGCAGGGCCAGCTGTCTCCCATGGCTGGGGTGAAGAACATCATCGCCGTCGCGTCGGGCAAGGGCGGGGTAGGCAAATCCACGGTGTCAGTGAACCTGGCGCTGGCGCTGGTGGCCGAAGGCGCCCGGGTCGGCATCCTGGACGCCGATATCTACGGCCCCAGCCAGCCGCGCATGCTCGGATTGTCAGGAAAACCGGTTTCTCCTGACGGCAAAAGCATCGAGCCGATGCACGCCCATGGCCTGCAGGCGATGTCCATCGGCGTACTGATCGACGAAGACACCCCCATGATCTGGCGTGGTCCCATGGTCACCCAGGCGCTGATGCAGTTGCTGAACGACACGCGCTGGGACGACCTGGATTACCTCATCATCGACCTGCCGCCGGGAACCGGCGACATCCAGCTGACCCTCTCGCAGAAGGTGCCGGTCTCCGGTGCCGTCATCGTTACCACGCCGCAGGACATCGCGCTGCTCGACGCGCGCAAGGCGCTCGGCATGTTCCGCAAGGTGGAGGTGCCGGTGCTTGGCGTCATCGAGAACATGGCGACGCACATCTGCACGAACTGCGGTCACGAGGAGCATATCTTCGGCCACGGCGGCGGCGCACGGATGGCGGAAGAAGCCGGTATCGCCTATCTGGGCGATCTGCCGCTCGACATCCGCATCCGTCAGCAGTCGGACGACGGCAAGCCCACCGTGGCGGCGATCCCGGAATCCGATCTGGCCGGGCGTTATCGCGCCATCGCGCGTTCCACGGCGGCGAAACTGTCCCTGCAGGCCCGTAACAAGGCGATCTCTTTCCCCAAGATCGTCATCCAGAACACCTGAAAGTAGCGTCTTCGACGACGTTCCTATACCTTTCCGGCTCCAGCGAGGGAGACAAGTACGTGAGCATCAAGTCCGACAAGTGGATCCGCCGCATGGCCGAGCAGCACGGCATGATCGAGCCGTTCGCGCCCGGTCAGGTCAAGGAGCGCGACGGTCACCGGCTGGTCTCGTATGGCACCTCGAGCTACGGCTACGACGTCCGTTGCGCCGATGAGTTCAAGGTGTTCACCAACATCAACTCGACCATCGTCGATCCGAAGGCGTTCGATGAGCGCAGCTTCGTCGACGTCAAATCCGACGTCTGCATCATTCCGCCGAATTCCTTCGCGCTGGCGCGCACGGTCGAGTACTTCCGCATTCCGCGTCAGGTCCTGACCATCTGCCTCGGCAAGAGCACCTACGCCCGCTGCGGCATCATCGTCAACGTGACGCCGCTCGAGCCGGAGTGGGAAGGCCACGTCACCCTCGAGTTCTCGAACACGACGCCGCTGCCCGCAAAGATTTACGCCAACGAGGGCGTTGCCCAGATGCTCTTCCTCGAATCCGACGAGGAGTGTGAGGTGTCCTACGCCGATCGCGGCGGCAAGTACCAGGGCCAGCGCGGCGTCACCCTGCCGAGTACCTGAACGGCCTTCCGGTCGCATCCGCGCCCGACAGGGGCGCGGGGTAAACTTCCCACTTTCACGAAACGCCGATCCACGGAGACACCGCATGATCCGAGTTCCCGACCTCCTGTCCCGCGCCGCCGCGGCGATGCTCCTCGCCAGCATGCTGGTGCTCGCCGGTTGCCACAGCGGTGCCACGAAGAACGACCCCGTCGCCAAAGAGCAGGGCCAGTTCGACGTCACGATCAAGGCCTATAAGAGTGGCCAGTTCGTCGTGGACAACGCGGTGCTTTCCGCCGCCGACACCGGCAGCCATTTCGCCTACCTGAAAGACCAGGGCAAGCTGCCGAAGACGGTCCTGCTGATCCCGAGCGACGACTCCAAGATCCGTGACATCCATCTTGGCTTCATGGCCCGCATGCAGCTGGATTACGGCTTTGCCGTGTACTACGACAAGAAGGGCGAGCTCACCCGCCTGAACGCCGTGGAAGAAAAGGCACGCCAGCTCGAGGACACCCCGCAGAAGGCCGCGTTGCCGGACCGCATGCAGGGTAAGGAAGCCTCCAGCGGCGCCTACGACCCGCAGACGCAGCAGTAAGCCCTCAGGTCTTCTGCTCGAAAAAAGCCCGGAGGCTCGCGCCTCCGGGCTTTTTTGTTCTTGCTGGCGCCGTCTCGGCTGTCCCCGGCTCTTGCAGGAGCCAGCCCTGCTGGCGATGGGTGGTGCGGTATCAGCTCAGGCCGAGCAATTCCCGCAACGCCTCGACCCGCTTCTCCGCCTCACGATCCGCATAAGGCTCCGCCTTGCCAAACCCCCACACCGGCCCCGGCCACGCCGCATCGCCCTCGGTTCTGGCGACAACGTGGACGTGGAGCTGGCGCACGATGTTGCCGAGCGCCCCGATATTGAGCTTGTCGCACGGTGCCACGGCACGAAGTGCGCTCCCGGCGAGGCCGGCTTCCTGCCAGAGCAGGGCACGTTCCTCGTCGGGAAGATCCGAAACCTCGACCAGCCCCGCCTTCCGAGGCACCAGCACCAGCCAAGCATAGCGCGCGTCCCGCATCAGCAGGACGCGGCTCAGCGGCAGGTCGCCGACGACGAGGGTGTCGCCGGCGAGCCGCGGATCGAGGTCGAACGCCTCGCTCATGCCAGTTCGCGGGCGAAGAAGGCGAGGGTGCGTTCCCAGGCCAGCTTTGCGCTCGGCTCGTCGTAGCTGGCGCGTGCGTCGCAATTGAAGCCATGGTCGGCCGGGTAGACCCAGGTATCCATTTCCGGTTTCAGCTCACGGTGCTTCTCGACCATCTCGGGCGGGATGGAGTGGTCGCGCTCGCCGAAATGGAAGATCACGTTGGCCTTGGCCGGTTCGCTCAGGAAGGGCACGTTGCGCGAGCCGTAGTAGCTGGACGAGGGCAAGCCGAGACGCAGGGCCGCCAGCGCCGCGACGGTACCGCCCCAGCAGTAGCCCACCGTGCCGACCTTGACCTTGTACTGGTCGGCGATCAGCTTCGCGGCGATGCCCACATCCTGCATCGGGCGCAGAAGACCCAACTCGCCGATGAGCTTGACGCCCTTCTGCATACCGTCCTGGTCGTAGCCAAGCTCGACATCCTTCTCGACCGGGTCGAACAGCGCCGGCGCGATGGCGACGTAGCCTTCGGCCGCGAAACGGTCCGCCACGCTGCGGATATGGGCGTTGACGCCGAAGATCTCCTGGATCACCACGACGCCACCCTTCGGGGTGCCGGTCGGCTCGGCGAGGTAGGCGTCCATGCTTTCGTGCGGGCGTGAGGTGTCGAGGATCAGGGTGCGGCCCATGGGGCGAATCTCCGGAGGTGGTAGGAATACCCGTAAGGGTAACCCGGCCACATGTCGGCGGGATGTGCGTGAAGGCCTGTCTGGGCCCGGTGGTCGCGAGGCAGCACTGGTTTGGCAGCGGCGGGCGCGTGTAGTGTTCCGCCGTATCCAACACGAAAATGGAATCAGCCTGTGGCAGTCGCCAGCATGAAATTCAGTGAACTTGAGACCTCGGCACTAGAGCTGAACGTGCTCTACGAACAGCTTGAGGTCAAGCGGTGGGGGCGTGTCTGGACGACGCAGGAACTCGCCCTTGGTTTCGTAGGTGACGTCGGCGATCTGGCCAAACTGATTCAGGCGAATGCGGGTGTCCGGGACATCGATGACTGCAAAGCCAAACTCGGTCATGAATTGTCGGACTGCTTATGGTCGATCATGGTACTGGCCAACAAGTGCGGCATCGACCTGGAAAACGAGTACGTGAGAAACACCAGCGAACTGATCGAATACGTCTCTGGCGAGCTGCGCACCTGAGAAAATGGCCGTGTTCAAGGAAGAAGCAATGACTCACGGACAGCGCAACAATTTTGATGCACTGAGGCTATTTGGCGCCTTCCTCGTGCTGATCAGCCATCAGTTCGCCCTGTCCGGACGCGCTTAACCAAGGTTTGTCGGGGATGATCCGCCAAGACACCTCACCAACGGATCACTGTGGACCATTCCGTACGAGGTCTATTGTTACGGGCTGCTTCTCGTTGCCGGAGTTGCAACGCGGCGTCCATCTATCGTGTTGGCTGTGGGAGTCTTTGGTTACTTCGTGCTTTCCGGCCTGCAGTCCGGGGAGAGTTTTCTCGCTGACTTCGGGCTCTTCTTCGCCGCAGGAAGTCTGTTGCGGGCCTGTCCGTACCTCCGCAAACCCCTGCCGACCCTGTCATCCCTGGTCATCGGCTACGCACTCATCCGCATTGATCAGACCAATCTTGGGCTCGCCTTCGTCGTTCCGTCACTGACAATTGCGATTGGCGTGCGGTCATGGGCTGGTCTGCGAAACATTTCAAAAGTCGGAGATCTCTCCTATGGCATTTACATATACGCATGGCCCGTGCAGCAGATAGGAGTCGCACTTTGGGGGCGGGAAACGCCTTACCTTGAACTGCTGTCCATCACCGTGCCGGTAACCGTTGCTCTGGCCGCTGCCTCGTGGCACCTCATCGAAAAGAAGGCCTTACGCTTCAAGCCGGGTCGGCCATTTGGAAATAGCGCGCCAGGCAGGGCACGCGTCGTTTCGGAAGCGGACCTTCATTAAGCTATTCGCCCACGTGTTCATTTCGGAGATTTGGGTGCGCCTCGTTTCCCTGTGCTTACTGCTCGCGTTCTCTGGACTGGTACGAGCAGCTGACCCAGTCACACCCAGCTGGATGGTTGGCTTGTGGCAATTTGATGATCGAACGGTCTGGATAAAGATCGATCCCGACGGTTCCGCATTTCAGTGCCGGATAGCGCCGGGCGGAACGGTCTTCAAATCGGACGGTCGCTTCAGCGCGCCTCAGTCGATTCGCTGGAAATCGATGTGGGGAACTGACGAAGTCACGAAACATGAGGATCAATTAGTCTTCAGCGGAAAGTGGGGCAGCTCTCCTCATCATCGCGCCATTGTGCGCATGAGTCCTCGCTGTTTCGGCTCGTAAGTTTTGTGAGCGTGACTCCGTTGAACGGTAGACACTCAGAAGGCGATCCGCGTTCCAGGACGACATCCGGAAGCGATTCCGGTACAACCCCGGCGGGGCTGCGCCTGAGGCCTGAAAGGCCTGGGGATCTGGTGTGAAGAGCCGTTCGGCCCCGTGCCCGCCAACCCGCTATAATGCCCGGCTTCCTATACCCCCGGTACCCACGGCAATGTCCCAGGCCGCTCCCAAAGTCGGTTTCGTCAGCCTCGGCTGTCCGAAAGCCCTCGTCGACTCCGAACGCATCCTCACCCAGCTGAAGGTCGAAGGCTACGAGATCGTGCCCAGCTACGGCGAGGCCGACGCGGTCGTCGTCAACACCTGCGGCTTCATCGACTCGGCCGTTCAGGAATCGCTCGATGCCATCGGTGAGGCGCTTCACGAGAACGGCAAGGTGATCGTCACCGGTTGCCTGGGTAAGCGTTCGGAGCTGATCCGTGAGAGCTACCCCGACGTCCTGTCCATCTCGGGCCCGCAGGACTACGTCAGCGTGATGAGCGCGGTGCATCAGGCCATTCCGCCGACGCGGAACAAGTTCCTCGATCTGGTGCCCGACACCGGGGTGAAGCTGACGCCCAAGCACTACGCGTACCTGAAGATTTCCGAGGGCTGCAATCACCGCTGCAGCTTCTGCATCATCCCGTCGATGCGCGGCGACCTCGTCAGCCGCCCGGTCGACCAGGTGCTGATGGAAGCCGAGAAGCTGGCCCGCGGCGGCGTGAAGGAGTTGCTGGTGATCTCGCAGGACACCAGCGCCTATGGCGTCGACGTGCGCTACGCCGAGCGCGAATGGCGTGGCAGGTCGTACCGTACGCGGATGACCGAGCTGTGCGAGGGCCTGTCCGAACTGGGCATCTGGACCCGGCTGCACTACGTCTACCCGTATCCGCACGTCGACGAAATCATGCCGCTGATGGCGGACGGCAAGATCCTTCCGTACCTCGATATCCCGTTCCAGCACGCCAGCCCGCGCATCCTCAAGCTGATGAAGCGCCCGGGTAACGTCGACAAGACACTGGAACGTGTGCAGAACTGGCGTCGTCAGGTGCCCGATCTCACCATCCGCAGCACGTTCATCGTGGGCTTCCCCGGCGAGACCGATCAGGAGTTCCAGGAACTGCTCGGCTTCCTGCGTGAGGCCGAACTCGATCGCGTGGGTGCGTTCGCGTATTCGCCGGTCGACGGCGCCAGGGCCAATGACCTGCCCGGTCAGATCGACGAAGAACTCAAGGAAGACCGCCTCGAGCAGTTCATGGCGGTGCAGGCCGAGATTTCCGCCGCCAAGCTGCAGCGCAAGGTGGGCAGGACGATCAGGGTGCTGGTGGACGAAATCGATACCGATGGCGCCTGGGGGCGTTCCAGCGCCGATGCGCCGGAAATCGACGGTGCCGTGCGCATCGACGATGGCCAGCTGCTGAAGCCTGGCCAGTTCGTTGACGTCGTCGTCGAAGAAGCCGACGCCCACGACCTCTACGGTCGTCTGGCTTAAGTCCCATGCGTTACGTGGCGCCGACGCGGCATTCGCTCGATCGGAGCGTGTTCGCGTCGCCGCCGCTTTCCGCCTGGGGTGAGTACACGTCGCTCCTCGACGGCGATACGTGGCCCGATACCGCGCCGCTGAATGCCTTGCTCCCGCCCGGTTCCGCCGTGCGCTTCGTGACGCAGGATAAGGCCCTGCTCGACGACGGACTGCACTACGAAGAGCGCATCGCCCGCAAAGGCGCGATAGCCACGCGTGCCGAGAACTGGCACGACCTGTTCAACGCGCTCATCTGGCTGCGCTACCCGTCGCTCAAACGTGCACTCAACGCGCGCCAGATGGATGAGATCGCGCGTATGGGACCGCGGGAGCGCTCACGTCCGCAGTGCGCGCTGACGCATTTCGACGAAGCGGGAATGATCGTTTCGCTGCGGGATCCCGAGATGCTGCGCGCCTGGGATGCACACGACTGGTCGACGCTGTTCTGGACGCATCGCGAGGCCTGGCTGCGCGGCGAAGCGAGCGTCGAGGTGTTCGGCCATGCGCTGCTCGAGCATGCCCTGACGCCGGAGAAGCTGCTGGTGGGGAAGGCGTTGGTCGTCATGGACGGGCGCGATGCGCGTGCCGTCTGCGCCGAGGCGATTCACCGCGGTGCCGTTCTCAACGATCCGCAGGAACTTCGGCCGCTGCCGGTATCCGGCGTGCCGGGCTGGCACGCGGATACGGGGGAGGCGTCGTTCTACACCACGGCGCCGTGTTTCCAGCCGCTGCGCGCGGGGCGGATCTACCCGCCACCGCTTTAGCGAAAAGCGCTCAGCTCAGTCCGTGATCCCGCACGTAGTCGCCGAGCAGGCTGTCGTGATCGACGCCCAGCTTGCGCATGGCGTCCCGCTTCTGGCGGCTGATCGTCTTGACCGACTTGCCTTCGCGGTCGGCGATCTGCTGAAGCGACATGCCGTTGACGAAGGCGCGGATGACTTCCGTCTCGCGGGGTGACAACGGCGCACCCGGCATGGCGACCGAACTCTCGTCGGCCTCGTTGAGGATGTCGAGCAGGGTTTCGCTGAGGTAGGTTTCGCCGTCGGAGACCGCACGTGCGGCCGTGGCCAGCTCGTCCATCGGGGCACGTTTGTCGACGATGCCGCGTGCGCCGCGTGAGAGCATCGACTGAAGAGCGGCGGGGCGGTTGATCATGGTCAGGACGATCAGCGCGATATGCGGATAATCCTTGGCGATCGCTTCGAGAAGGGGGAATCCGTCGTCCTGCCGATCGCTCGGCATGAGAAAATCCGTAATTACGACGTCACATTCGCGGTCGGCGAGCATGGCCAGAAGTTCGTCGGCCGCCTTCGCCGCACCGACCACTTCGATATGCGCATTCTCGAGCGCAAGCCGCCCGCCAACGAGAACGAGGGGGTGATCGTCTGCCAGAATGACCTTGAGTGGCATGCCTTGCGTTCTCCTGAATACGTTGCGACACATTGAGCTTCGAACCGATTATGCCCAGAAGGTTACCTTGACGAAGCCTCCCACGTGATCCGACGCCTGCTCCCGTTAATTTTGTTTGTGCTTGCCAGTGTGGCGATGGCCACCCCGGACGTGCCGTTGCGTCCGGAGGATGCCGAATGGCTCCGCCACCACCCCGTACTCACGGTCGGCGCCTACCCGGAGGGCTATCCCCCCTTCGAGGAGCTTCGTGACGGTGAACTCGAGGGTCTGGGCCCGGACTACCTGCGCGAGATCGCCGCGGAGCTCGGCGTCACGTTGCAGACTCGCGAATATCCGAGCTGGCCGGCGCTCCTGGCGGGTCTGGCCAGGGGCGAGATCGATGTCGCCACGTCGGTCACGCCGCTGGAACAGGGCATGCCCGGCATTCGTGTGGGTGCGACCTACTTCGAATCCCTCCCGGCCGTGGTGGAGCGTGTGGACGCGCCCATCGTGCACCGTCCCGGCGATCTGGTCGGCAAGCGCCTCGCCGTCCATACCGGCTACTTCGATATTTCGGCCTTGCGTCGCGAGCTGCCTGAGACGACTCTGGTCGAGACCGCCTCGACGGCCGAGGCGCTGGAGCGCGTGCGCAGCGGTGACGTCAACGCGTACCTGGACAACCCGTATTCGGCACGCGAGTTCGTCTCGCGTCTGCGGCTGGACCATGAGCTTCGCGTCGGGGCGCCGCTGGCGCTGCCGATCAGCGCGTTGGCCTTCGCTGTGCCTGCGGAGCGTGCTCCACTGGGGCGGGCGCTGGACCACGCCCTGGGTGAGCTCACCGCCGCGGATCACGGCCGCCTGCGCGCGCGCTGGGTGGGGCGGGATATCGCGCCGCGGCCGAGGGAGGCCGGTATCCCTCTCAGTGAAAAGGAGAAGAACTGGCTGCAGGCGCTGCCGCCTCTGCGTCTGGGGGTGGATCCCAGCTATGCGCCTTTCAGCCTGATCACGGGGCAGGGTGAGGCGGAGGGCCTTTCGCTGGATTACGTGCGCGAGATCGCGGCCGAACTGGGTATCCGCGTCACTCAGGTGCCCAGCGAGAACTGGGCGGGCACGGTCGAGCGGGTGCATCGGGGCGATGTCGACCTCGTCGCGGCCATCAATCCACAGAGTGCGACGGCGCCGTTCCTCGAACCGAGCGTGCCTTACCTCGACTTTCCGATCATGATCGTGACGCGTGAGGGCTCGCCCACGGTGGCCGGCCGCGACGATCTGGTGGGTAAACGCGTTCTGGGTAATACCACGCGCGAGCCGATCCGGCGGCTGCTCTCGCGCATTGCCGGCGTGCAGATCGTCTCCGTCGATACCGAGGCGGACGGCCTGCGCCGCCTTGCGGCCGGTGAGGGGGATGCGTTCGTTGGCAATCTGGCCTCGGTCGATTACCTCATCCGCGAAAATTTCCTCGGCCAGCTGAAGGTGGCCGCTCCCACCGGCGACAACGAAGCGATCGCCATCGGTGTGCGGCGTGAACTCGCGCCGCTGGTTCCGCTGGTCAACCGTGTGCTGGTCAACCTGTCGACGCACCGGCAGCAGGAGATCCGCAACACCTGGTTCGCCTCCCACTACGTGGTGGGACCGACATGGCGTGAAATCGCGGGGCGCGTGCTGCCCTTCGTCGCGGTGTTGCTGGCTTCGCTGATCGCCATCAGCTATGCGTACCTCAATCTGCGTCGCGAGACGCGCCGACGCGAACGCACCGAGCGGCGTCTCGCCGAGGTCACGGCGCATGTGCCCGCGGTGGTCTACGAGGCGGTCCGCGGCGTCGACGGCGCTTATGCGATGGCGTATGTCGGTGGCGATCCGCAAAGCATTCTCGGCATGGAGCCGGGCGAGCTGCTCGCCGGCGGCGAAACCATGCTGGCGCCCGTGCCGGACGAGGATCGCGAAGCGCTGCGCGAAGCGTTCGAACGATCCGCCCGCGAACTCACGCCGCTGCATGTCACCGTTCGCGCCCAGGTCGGCGGGCGCACGCGCTATCTCAGCTCCGATGCGGTGCCGCTGGCCGCGGCAGACGGCAGCGTGCGCTGGAACGGCTACTGGGTCGACGTGACCGCGCAGGAACTGGCCGCGCGCGGCGTCGCCCATGCACGTGACGAAGCGGAAGCCGCGACCCGCGCGAAGAGCGATTTCCTCGCGACGATCAGCCACGAAATCCGCACCCCGATGAACGGCGTGATCGGCCTGCTCGACGTGCTCGAGCGCACGCCGCTGGATCGGGAGCAACGCAAGATGGTGTCGACCATCGAGCATTCGGCGGAGGCCTTGCTCCACATCCTCGACGACGTGCTCGACTTCTCGAAGATCGAAGCCGGTCATCTGACGTTCGACCCGCGGCCCGCGGATCCACGCGCCATCGTGGAGGGCGCCGTCGCCATCATGGCGGCGCAGGCGGAGGCGAAAGGACTGCGCGTCGACGTGACATTCGACGAGACCCTGGCGCCTGCGCTGATGGTCGACGACGGGCGCTTGCGTCAGGTCCTGCTCAACCTGCTGGGTAACGCGATCAAGTTTACGGCGCGTGGCGCCGTAAACGTGGCGTTACACGTCGACGAAGAACATGGCGCGCGCCAGCGCCTGCGCTTCGTGGTCAGCGACACCGGTATCGGCATTCATGCGGCCAAGCTTCGGCATGTCTTCGCCCCGTTCAGTCAGGCCGAGTCGTCGACGACCCGCCGCTTCGGCGGGACGGGCCTCGGCCTGGCGATTTCGCGGCGTCTCGTGGAACGCATGGGTGGGCACATCGCGATCGAGAGCGAACCGGGACGGGGCACCGTCGTTACGGTGACGCTCGAGCTGCCTGTCACTACGCTACCGCTGTCGCAGGATACGGAGGTCGACGACAGGGCCACTGTCGCCGCCACGCCTCGTGACGCGCGCATCCTGCTGGCGGAAGATCATCCGGTGAACCAGGAGCTCGTCCGCGTGCAGCTGGCGCTTCGGGGTTACCGGTGCGATGTGGTCGACGACGGTGTCGCCGCGCTCGGGGCCCTCGACGTCGGCGACTACGACCTGTTGCTGGTCGATTGCCACATGCCCCGCATGGACGGCTATGCCGTGGCGCGCGAGGTGCGCCTGCGCGAGGCGGGTGGCACGCGGCGTCTGCCCATCGTCGCGATGACCGCCGATGCACGCTCGGATCAGCGGGAGATTTGCCTCGCGGCAGGCATGGACGACCTTCTTCGCAAGCCGATCCGGCTCGAGGCGTTTCATGAGACCGTGGCGCGCTGGCTTGGCGCGCGGGGTCGTGTCGACCTAGACGTCCATCTCGACGACACGCATGACGGCAACCACGCGATGGCGCCTTCGGTCAGCGTGCCCGACCTCGGAATCGACATGGATCGCATGCGCCGCGCGTTCGGTTCCGACGCCAACGTCGTCAGCGTGATTCAGGCGGGTGTGCAGGCGACGCGGGATGCGCTGACGAGCCTCGATGTCGTAGCGGCTCGCGCGGATCGCGATGAGGTCGCGGGATGGATTCACCACGTGCTGGGCGGCGTGAACGTCTTCGGGCAATCCGAGGTGGGCGAGCAGGGGGAGCGGATGGAGCTGGCGTTGCGGGAAGGCAGTGACGTCGACCGGGTCGCGTTGCGAGACTTCGCCGCGGGCGTCGGGCGTTTTGCCGATGGGCTGGAGGCGTTTGCCGGGCGGCTGGTGGCGGCTTCGTAGAGTCGCCGACAAGGCTGTCTCCCCGCCTGTTCCGGGTGGGTTTCTGCCCGTTTCAATCCCTGCCTGTCTCAGTCGTACGCCACCGCCAGAATCGCAAACCGCGTCCGTCCACCCGGCAGATCCGCCTCGAACTCATCATCCAGCCGCTTCTTGAGTACCGCGCGCGCCATGGGCGAATCGATACTGATCCACCCTTTGCGTGCATCGGTTTCATCCGGTCCCACGATGCGGTAACGCACCGTCTCGCCGGTTTCCACATTCTCGAGTTCCATCGTGGCGCCGAAGAAAACCGCATCGCGCTGAGAAGGCGCCGCTTCGACGACCTTGAGCACCGGAATGCGTTTGCTGAGATAGCGCGCGCGACGATCGATCTCGCCGAGTTGCTTCTTGCGGTACGTGTACTCCGCATTCTCGGACCGGTCGCCTTCGGCGGCAGCCGCGGCGAGTGCCTTGACCACTTCGGGACGTACCGTGTGCCACAGATGGTCGAGCTCCGCCTTGAGTCGCTCGAAGCCCTCGCGCGTGATGATCGCCGTCGACGACGGCGAAGGCGGGCGCCAGCGGCTCATGGCGACACCCCGTATGTCGGGCTCAGCGTCGCCAGCAATGCTTCCAGGTCGGATCTCACGGGATGTTCCGGATAGTCGGCAAGCAGCCGGCGAGCGAGCCGTGCCGATGACACGGGGTCGCCGAGACGGTCGTGCAGACGCGCCGCCAGCAGTCCGTAGCTGGGCGCGCCCATGTCACGCGGCCAGGTCGTCAGGTAGCCCTGCGCGAGGTGCAGCCCCAGCCGAACCATGCCGCCATGCGCGGCGACATCCGCCAGCGGTCCGCACGTGCGGGGATCGTCAGGGAGAAAGGCGGGATCGACGTCGAGGCAGTCCTGAACCACGCCCAGGGCACGTCGGGTTTCCTGCCCGGCGATCAGCGCGGCGATCCAGATCTGTCCATGGACGAGCAGCTCGGGAAGCCGGTCCTGCGCACGTAGCAGTTCACGGTACCGGGTATGCATCGGGACGGGTGCGAGGCCTTCTCTCAAGCGCTCCGTAAGAATGTCGGTGGCGCCGGGAATGTCGTCGCGCGCGATCAGGTTGACGTGCTGAAGCAGTGCGTCGTCGTCATCGGGTTCGGTAGCCTCGCGCAGCGCGATGGACGAAGGGAAATAGCCCAGCGTCTCGTGTTTGTGGTGAATCAGAGCGCCCATGAGATGAAAGTTGTAGATGGTCAGGTAATTGGCCACCGCGTAATAACCGAGCGTGCCGATGAACGTAGGGCCGTGATCTTTCATGGCGTACTGCGCGCCCGCCTGGAGCAGGCTGGTCAGCATGACGATGGCGAACAGCAGCAGGTAGCTCGGACCGAAATGGGCGATGGCCGCGACCCAGTTAGCCGGGTTCAGCGCCGCGCCGACACCGTCGAAGGTGAGCGACATCGTGATCACCGGCAGGACGAAAGCGAACACCAGTGAGACGAGCAATCCGGGAATGCCGAGGAAAAACGGTGCCAGCACGGCCAGTGCGTTGCCGGTGAGCTGAATCAGGATCAGTGCGACGCCGGTGCTGTCCTCGGTGTTGAGCGCGAGCTCCGGCGGATCGGCGAAGCCATCGGCCGTGTGCCGGAGGCATTCGAACGCGTAGACGTAGATCGCCATCCAGCCGATGAAGATCACCAGCAGTTTCAGACCGGTCACCGGCAGGAACGAGAGCGCCTCCAGCAGCGTCACCGCGATCAGCGTCAGCCGGGCGCCGCTACCCAGGGGGTAGCGGAACCCGTCGATCGCACGCTGCGAAAACGGCGTGTCGGCGTCGGCGAGCGCGTGTCGCGGCATGCTCAGCGCTTTCCGCCGAAGATGCTGCCAAGAATGCCGCGCACGATCTGCTGACCCGCACGCGTTCCGGCCGCGCGCACCATCGACTTGGCCATGGTCTCGACCATACCCTGCCGCCGTCGGGTTCCGAAGACGGCGTCACGCACGGCGCCGCCCCAGCCCGCGTCGTCTTCACCCGCCTTGCTGGCGGAGTCGCCGGCTTTGCCCGTGGACTTCACCGGCGGCGCATCGTCGGCGTTCTTCGCCGTGGCGCGCGCGGCGAGGCGTTCCTCGGCCGATTCCCGGTTGACCGACGTGTCGTATTTCGCGCCGACGGGCGAGCGCGCGCGAACGGTCGCGCGCTCGTCATCGGTGATCGCGCCGATGCGGCATTCAGGCGTCGACACGAGGATCTTCTGCACGGGCGAGGGGATACCGCCATCACCGAGGGTCGATGCCAGGGCTTCGCCGGTGCCGAGCGTGCCGATGCTTTCGACCACATCGAGTTTCGGGTTTCGCGCGAACGTTTCGGCGGCGGCTTTCACCGCTTTCTGGTCGCGCGGGGTAAACGCGCGCAGCGCATGCTGTACGCGATTGCCGAGCTGGCCGAGGATCTCGCCGGGTACGTCGTCGGGATTCTGGGAGCAGAAGTAGACGCCCACGCCCTTGGAGCGGATCAGCCGCACCACCTGTTCGACACGCTGGCGCAGGGCGGCCGGCGCGTCGTCGAACAACAGGTGCGCTTCGTCGAAGAAAAACACCATCTTCGGCACGTCCAGATCGCCCACTTCAGGCAGCTGCTCGAACAGCTCCGACAACAGCCACAGCAGGAACGTCGAATACAGGCGCGGCTTGAGGATCAGGGTATCCGCCGCCAGCACGTTGATCACGCCACGGCCGCTCATGTCCTGACGCATCAGATCCGGCAACTCGAGCGCCGGTTCGCCGAAGAAGGCGTCGGCACCGTCCTGCTCCAGCTTCAGCAAGGATCGCTGGATGGCGGCGACGCTCTGTGGACTGATCAGGCCATAGCGCGACGAGATGTCCTTGGCGTGCCCGGAAGCGAAGCCCAGCATCGCGCGCAGGTCGGGCAGGTCGAGAAGCAGCAGGCCTTCATCGTCGGCGACCCGGAAAATCACCTCGAGGACGCCCTCCTGCGTGTCGTTCAGCTCCAGAATGCGGGAGAGCAGGGTCGGGCCCATCTCCGACACGGTGGCACGTACCGGGTGACCGGCCTTGCCGTAGATGTCCCAGAACACCACCGGATTGGCCTGCGGCTTCCAGGTCGTGAGACCGAGCCTGGTCAGGCGGGCGGTGAGCTTTTCCGACGGAGCGCCGGCGGCTTGTGACAGGCCGGCGAGGTCGCCCTTGGCATCAGCCAGAAAACAGGGCACACCGAGACGGGAGAAACCCTCCGCGAGCAGCATCAGGCTGACCGACTTTCCGGTACCCGTGGCTCCGGCGATCATGCCGTGGCGGTTGCCGTAGCGGGAGTCCAGTTCGACAGTGGCCTCGTCGTTGCGGCCAATCAGGATCGTGGGCATGGTTTCATCCTTAAGAATCTCCTGAATAAGTGTACGCAACGATATGCCGTTACGGAGAAAATTGACGCACGACCGCTTGAGTCCGGGCGGTCCGGCGGGTAACGTGGCCGCCACTGCCTGACCCTGAGTTTCGTACATGTCCTTTCGCGTGCCGCGTCCGCTTCTCCTGCTTCCCCTGGCGGTCCTCGCCGGTTGCGCTTCCAGCGGTACGCCCCGTCCGGGCAGGGCCACGCCCGAGGTCAATGCGTTGTACGACCGGATGAACCAGGCGAGCAAGGGTTACGAGAGCTCGATCGACCAGGCTCGCCGGGGCGATACCCCGCAGGCGGCGCAGACGCGCAAGCAGTCGCTCGACCAGCTCAAGGACGCGTCGGCCCGTTGCAGCCTGACCCCGGGTTGCGACCCGCAGCGGTTCGCCGCGGTGTTCGATCGTCTGCTGCGCCTGAAGGACGGCAGCTTCATCGAAGGCGAAGATGCGGACGATACGGAGCAGGGTGCCGAAGTCGGTGCGCAGCCGGGCGACGCGAATCTGCCGGGCTCCGTCGCGATCGGTTCGTTACCGGCGGCGCAGCGCGCCGTCACCATGCTCAAGGGCCAGCAGTTTTCCGACCTGATGGTGATGAACGGTCCGGTCAAGGCGGCACTGGAGCTCTGGCTGACCCAGCTGCGTCCCAACCTGATGGACGCTTACGTCAATTACCAGATGATGCGCTACAAGATGTGGCCGGCCTACAAGAAGGCCGACCTGCCCGAGGCGCTGCTCTTCGGCATCATGGCGAAGGAGTCGGGTGGCAAGGTGCACGCGGTCTCGCGCTCCGGCGCATCCGGCCCCCTGCAGTTCATGTACGCCACCGGCTTGCGCTTCGGCCTGAGCAACTCGGACGGCTTCGACCAGCGCTTCGATCCGACGATGGCGGCGCAGGCCAATGCGGAATACATCGACGAGCAGCTGGCCGCCTTCAACAACAATCTCGAGCTGACCCTGGCCGCCTATAACGGCGGCGAGGGGCGCATGCGCCGCATCGCGGCGAGCAGTCCCGGCGCGAGCTTCTACGACCCGCAGATCTATGGCCAGATGTCGGCGGAAACGCGTGACTACGTCCCGATGGTGCTGGCCGCGGCATGGTTGTTCCTGCACCCTGACAGCTATCACCTGAAGTGGCCGAAGATCGACGGTGAGCCGGGCCAGATCACGTTGAAGCGCCCGGCCTCCCTGAGCGAACTGACGGTCTGCCTCGGCTCGACGCAGGACATGCCGGAAGGCTGGTTCCGCACGCTGCGCAACCTCAACCCCCGCCTCGATCCGCAGATCAGCCAGCCGGTGGGTATGCGACTCGAAGTACCCAAACAGCTCGAGAAGGCCTACGCCTCCAGCTGTGCCGACGGTCCGTGGCCCATCCTCGCGGCCGACCTGCACAATGCGGTGAAGATCATCGCTCCACCCCCGCCGGCCGCCACATCCGCCGCGCTGGCCGGTGGTTCGTCGTCGTCGACACCGTCGAAGTCATCGTCGTCGGCTTCGAAGAGCTACACGGTGCGCCGGGGCGACACGCTCGTCAGTATCGCTCGCAAGAGCAACTGCGCGGATGTCGAGGACATCGCGCGTATGAACGGCCTCAAAGGACATCAGCTGAAAGTGGGGCAGGCGCTGCGCGTACCGGTTTGCCGGTAGTCTTTCTGAGAAGAATCAGGCGACCGCGTGCGGTTCCATCCACGCGTCGGCGGCATCGCGCTTATCCGGTGTCGAGAGTTCCTTGATCTGACGCATCAGGCGAAGAATCTGCCGGTGCAGGTCTTCCATGCCAGGACGGCGGGAATCGAGGGTCTCGTGATACACCGAGGCGATCCACAGGGCGACGCCGCGTGTGGCGATCAGCGGATTTTCCGAGCGTGCCTTGCCCAGGCCGACATCCGGCCCGTGACCATAGGTGCTGTAGCGTTCTTCCGGCGGAGTGCCGTAGAGATGCGGGAAGTCACATGCTGCGGCCTGCTCCATCTCGCGCCTGACCAGCTGCTGCAGGTCGGCGTGTGCCCGGACGGGAAGAGCAAGCACGACGCGCTCGATGTCGGCCAGTTGCCGTTTCAGGCGGATTTCGCGATTGACGGCAATGAGATGAGTGACAAGACGCATGGACGACTTCCCCTGGGCGGATGCTTCTTATGACCCCGGCGCTTCCCCCTAAGAGGCGCCGGAGCCACGGAGCATACGCTGACGTCGCGTCAATTTGAAGACATATTCGTCACATTGTGACGCGGTGGGTCAGTCGCGCGTGCCGGCGCCCACGTATTGGCCCAGACGCTGGCCGACGACGACCTGCTGCTGGGGCTGGAGGTCGTCGAAGCGGTAGCCCTCCGGCAGCAGGAGGATCACGGTCGAGCCCATGTTGAAGCGGGCCATCTCGCCGAAGCGATCGATGTGGACGCCTCTGCCGCGGCAGTCCTTGCGGATGATATCCGCCGCGTACGGCGGGATAGCCATGCCGTCCCAGACCGTGGCGACGCTCGAGACCAGGATCGCTCCCACCATCACCGAGACGAAGGGGCCGTGTTCGCCGTCGAAATGGCAGACGAGGCGTTCGTTACGTGCAAAGAGGCGAGGGATGTCGGCCACCGCGAACGGGGCGACGCTGAAGATGCGACCCGGCACGTGTGTCGTGCCGGTCAGAGTGCCCGACAGCGGCATGTGAACGCGGTGGTAGTCGCGCGGGGACAGGTAGATCGTCGCGAAGCTGCCGTTTCGGAAAGGGGCGGCAGCTTCGTCGCTGCCCAGCAGTTCGGCCGCCGTGTATTCCTGGCCCTTGGCCTGGAAGATCCGGCCGTCGCGAATCGGGCCGCACTGGCTGATACGTCCGTCAGCGGGACAAAGAATGGCCTGCGGATCGGGCGCGGCGGAGCGTGCGCCCGGCTTCAGCTTGCGCGTGAAAAACGCATTGAAATGCTGATAGGCGAGCGGGTCGGGCTGCGCCGCCTGACTCATGTCGACGTCGTAGCGCTGGACGATCTCCCGGATCAGGAAATTTTTCCAGGGCGTCCATTCCCAGCGGGTCGCCCAGTAGACGATTCGCGAAAGAAAGCGGTGCGGGAGGATGTACTGCAGCAGGACCTTTGGCTTCATCGGGGAAGTATAGGCGAGGCCCGCGTTTCCCGCTGCTGCGGTAAGACTGTGCAAAAACTATGCGCATATTCGGCAAATAAATGCACGTTTTTTTCATGGCCTGCCGAATATACCTAAGTAATGACCGACGCGTCTTCGACACGTCGCTGCTTCGCACGGGGCCCAGGAGGGCCACGGTGAACGGGTGAGGGGGCTCGCGTCGCGGGGTAAGGGAGTGCCAGTCGTGCTTCACGGTGCCGGGATCGGCGCCCGATAGGGATACGTACCAAAAATGAGCTCCCAGGTTATTTCGCGCCGCGCCATGATGGGCGGCCGCCGTCGCGCCAAATTGTTTCTCGCCGTCGCCGCGGCACTGACGGGTGGTCCGGTCGTCGCTCAGACCGTCACCCTCGACGCCTATTCACCCACGAAGAACGACAACCAGCAGTACGCCACGGTACTGACGCCCGGTCAGGTGGTGACGATCTCCGGCCCACAGCTTTTCGCCGCGGGTGACACCGGCACGCGCAATACGACCATCGCCGCGCTCCAGGGGCTTGGACGGATCCAGTCGGGTTCCGAGTGGATCGGTGCGGCACGTCTGAACCCCGGCACCCAGAACTTTGGCGTCAGCGTGCCGGATCCCATCACCGGTGGCCGGCGTGTCGTCTCCACGTACAACAGTGCCAACCTGGTCGGGCTGAGCGCCGTTGACGGCAGCACCGCGGTGCCGGACGTGGTCAACGTCAACGGGCAGCAGTACATCGACGCGCGCGTCGGCACGGTGACCAGTGGTGGCGGCGCGCTCACCGTCGACATCGGCAGTCCCGGCGTGCCGACGGACTCCACCACCAACGGCTGGACCATGGCGGCGAAACAGACCTCCCTGTTCTACGCGGACGGCACCGGGAGCGCGGCCAGCACCATCGACTGGACCTCGCGCAATCGCATCGCCTTCAACGGTGACGTGGCCAACCCGGCCCAGCCGCAAAACCTGTACGTGAGTTACGTTTCGCATTACGGCGGCACGTTCGATGTCACCACCGTCGACGGTGTGACGAGTTCACACACCGTCACCAATGACGCGCAGCTGCGTGATTACAACAATTTCCTCATCGCCAACCTGCAGACGGGGAATCTCGCTCCCACCTCGTACGCATCGTTGTTCGCGAAGGGCTACAGCGCGACGACCGAGCAGATCAGCTACGGCATCAGCGCCGACGACGCAGCCGATGAAGTGGCGCAGCCCATCGGTAATCGCATCGTCATGCAACTGGTCGGCCCCAACGCCTCCGGCACGGTGGCTTCCGGCGCGACGCTGGAAGCCGTCAACACCAACGGCGGCACGGTGCGCGGCGAAGCCGGCGCGAACGTGACGATCAATGGCACGCTGGCGGCCACGCATAACACCGGCGACGGCTCGGCGCTGGTGCTGACGGGAGCGGGTACGACGGGTACCAACAATGGCGTGATCAACGGCAACTTCTTCCGTAATGCCGACAACACCATTACCAACGGTGCCATCGGGTCCACGGCGGTCGATCTGCAGTCCGGCGGTACGTTCACCAATGGAACCAACGGTATTCTCAACCTCGCCACCGGCTCGGCCAATGGCGCGGGCAAGTCGATCGGTGTGCGCGTGGGCGCCAATGCCAGCGCGACCAACAACGGCATCGTCAACGTCGGCGTGACGGGTTCGCGCTCGAACGGCTCGATGGACGGCATCGCGCTGGGCGATCCCAGCGCCATCTTCACCAACGGAGCGGCGGGCACGATCTATATCGGTCGCGGGCCGCAAACGTCACCCGCGACGCCGGCGGCCGACATCGCGGTCAACCAGGGCACGATGACGACAGGCATCTACGTACCTTACGCGGCGATCGCGCGGAACCAGGGCACCATCACGCTTGGCTCGCTCACCCAGAACGCCGCGGGCATCCTCGTGACGTCGCCGGGTGCGAACGTCGACAGCTCGGGGACGATCAACGTCAACGGCGCGGCCGCCGCGGTACCGCGCGAAAACGATGGCATCCTCGTACAGAACGGCGGCGCCACCGGTAACGTCGTCAACAGCGGAACCATCAACCTCAATGGCGTGAACGGGACGGGTATCAAGGCGCTCTCGACCGGCGCGACGGCATCGCTGGTGAGCAATACGGGCACGATCAATGTCGCCGGTGGCGCGGATCCCGCCAGTGGCACGCGCAATTACGGTGTCTGGGCCGAAGGGCAGGGCAGCGCCACGGCGAGCGCGAACGTGCAGGGTGCGGTAAACCTGCTCGGCGACGGCGCGATCGGTATCCATGCGCGCGGTCGCGCCACGGTCGATGTGGCTGCCGGCGCGGCACCGAGTTTCGCCAGCGGCACACGGCAGATCGGCTTCTTCGCCTACGGCGATGACGCACATATCAACGTCAACGGCGGCAGCCTGCTGAACGTCTCGACGGCGCAGTCGACGCTGTTCCGGCTCGACTCGGGCGCGGATTTCGATGGCACGGGGCTGAGCATGGTCGCTTCCGGTGCGCAGTCGACCGGTATCCTGGGCACCGGCACCGGTTCACTGGTGAACACCCGCAACGCCGGTATCACGGTCTCCGGCAACGGCGCGCAGGGCGTGGTGGCGGAGGGTGGCGCGGTGGCCACCATCGACGCGGCGACCAACGTGAATCTTGCTGGCGCTGGCGCCATCGCCGGCGTGGCCGACGGCCAGAAACACAGCATCACCGGCGCCAGCCAGGGTGCGGTCGTCACCAGTACGCAACTCAACAGCCTGGCGAATCTCACGTCCGCAACGAGCGGGGTCACTGGCTACATCGCACGGAACGGTGCCAGCCTCGTCAATGCCGGTGCCATGACTCTGACAGGGGCGAACACCACCGGGTTCATCGTCGAGACCAACGGCAAGGCCATCAACAACGCGGCGCTCAATCTGTCGGGCCCGGGTGCCACGGGCGCCTTGCTGCGCTCGGGCGGCACGTTCGCCAACAACGGCAGCATCCATGTGGGCAGCGGCACCGGCGTGCGCGTGGAAGGTGCGGGGACGCAGCGGCTCAATCCCGCCGGGTCGATCACGGTGGATGATGGCGTGGCGGGCGTGCAGCTGACCAGCGGTGCCGGCCTCGTGCTCGGTTCGGGTGACTCCGCGATCGTCACCAACGGCAGCGCGCACGGCGTACTGCTGGACACGGGCGCCGTCTCGCTCAACGCGACGGGCACGACGATCACCACGCTGGGTACCGGTAACGCGATCGAGAACGCCGCGGAGACCGGTGCGATCACGCTCCGCGGCGCGACGCTTCGCGTCGTCAACGGCGCGGGACTGCGTACCGCGACGGCGATCGATCCCTCGTCCACGGCGACGTTCAACGTCGACGGCTCGGGTGTGGGCTACGCGTTCCGCCGCGCCGACGGCAGTCCGGCCGACGGTAACCTTTCGATCGGCAATGGCTTCACCGTCAACGGTAACGGTGCGGGCGCGACCGGTATCCAGGCCCTGACCACGGGTTCCGTGGCCAATGCCGCGTCGGTGAATATCCTTTCGCCGGCCGGTGGATCGGCGCTTGTGGCAGGGACGGCGTCCTCGGTATCCAACGCCGGGGTGCTGACGTCCGCAAGCACCGCGTCGCCCGTCGTGGATCTTGCCAATGGGACGGGCACCCGCTTCGTCAACAGCGGCACGATCCGTGCGGCGTCGCCGTCGGCGCAGGCCGTGCGCGGTAGCGCCGGTAACGATACGGTCGGTCTCGTCAGCGGCAGCGTACGCGGCGACATCGGCACGGGGGAGGGATCCGACACGTTCGCCTGGACGGGCGGCACCCTGCAGGGCGGCCTGACCATGGGCAATGGGACGGGCAACCAGGCGACGGTGGGCAAGGTCGATACGTCCGGCACCTATCATCTGCTGGCCGGGACCGGCGGCGGTAACTCGCTGACGTTCGACGGGACACAGACACGCGGCGGCACGTTCGCCTACGACGATCTTGCGAAGGGTATCAACCTCGGCAACGGCTGGAACACCGTCTCGCTCGCGAACGGCGCGCAGTTCACCCTTACGGACAACCTCAAGCTCGCCAACAGCGACGTAGACATCGATCCCACGTCCACCCTCTATGCCGGTAACGGTGTCTACCCGGTGATCTCGGGCGCGTCGCCGGGCTCGGCCAACGTGAATAATGCCGGCCTGATCGACCTGACCCAGGGCAGCGGATCGCCGGGCAATCGACTGACGATCGACGGCAACTATGCGAGTTCGGGCGGTCGGCTGAATCTGGTAACCAACCTCAACGCCGGTGGCGCCCTGGCCCAGCAGCAGACCGATCGCCTGCTGGTGCAAGGGAATGCATCGGGTGAAACGGTGCTCGATGTCACACCTGCCGCGCTGAGCACGGGAGCGCTGACCGATACCGATCGCAATGGCTACGTGCGTGCCGATGAAGGTATCTCCCTCGTGCAAGTCGCGGGCACGTCGACGGGCGGTGCTTTCCGGCTCAAGGGCGGTTATGTCGCGGCAGGTCCGTGGCAGTACGGCTTGTACGCCTTCCAGCCTGGCAGCAGCGATGCGTCGCAGCGCGTCGTGGGTGGTGCGACCACCGGCAACGCGTTCTGGGATTACCGGCTGGCCAACGTCCTGGTGTGCGACGGCCCTTGCCCCACGCCCACCACGGTTACACCGGCGCCTACGCCAGCGACGGGCCTGCCTTATCCCACGCCACAGCCGGGATCGATCGGCGGATTCGTGCCGGCAGGCGATGCTCGCCCGGCGGTCGTGCCACAGGTGCCTTCGTACATTCTCTCGCCGACCGCGCTGGCCATCTACGGTTACAGCACGATCGACAACCTGCATCGCCGGCTCGGCGAGATTCGCGATATGAACGATGCGGGAGAGGGTCTCGGCGGTGAGCCGTTCGTGCGTTACATCGGTGGCGACTACAGCTACTCCTCCAACCGGTCGTTCAGCCAGTACGGCTACGACGCCGATATCGACACGCATGCGGTGCAGGTGGGCGTGAACATCTTCGCGCTCGATGCGGACCGGTCAGCCCTGCGGGCGGGTATCGCCTATACGCACGGCACGACGCGGCTCGAACCGAAAGCGGCCGACGGTTACAGCCGTACGAAATTCGATACCAACTCGGTCGCCATGTTCGTTACGTGGCAGCACGTGAGCGGTTTCTATATCGACGCGATCGCCCAGGGCGACCGCCACGTCGGCGACGTCGATACCGCTCGCTCGAAGGGTACGGCGCGCATCCGTGGTTCGGGCTGGAACGGTTCGCTTGAGGCCGGGTACCCGTTCAAGTTCGATGGCGGATGGGAACTGGAGCCGCAGCTTCAGCTGACGCGTCAGCACATCGCGCTACGTGATCAGACGGATACCGATGGCGCCACCACGCGGTTCAACGACCTGTCGCAGACGATCGGAAGAGCCGGCGTGCGTTTCGATCGCACGTGGGTGACGGATAGCGGCAGCAAGGCCACGCCTTATGCGCGGGTGAACTACATCAAGGGCTGGGGCGGCAGTTCGTCGGTGAACGTGGGCGCCGAGGGCTACGACATCTCGCAGCAGTTTGCCGGCGGTGCTTTCGGCCGGATGGTGGAGGTGGGGCTGGGCGGTACGTATGCCTGGACCAACCGGATCTCGCTGTATGGCGAGGCGGACTGGCAGAAGAAGCTGGGTGACGCGGGAACGCGTGGCTGGGGCTTCAATGTCGGGGCGCGCTGGGACTTCTGAGTCCTCCGGGCTGAGGCGATCGCGTATCGCCAGCCAGCTGGCCTCCATCAGCGCCGGCTCCCACCAGGGTGTCGCAACCTGGTGGGGGTCGGCCTGCCGTTGACCGGTCGTCCCTCTATTTCACCACGGGTAACTCGACGTAGGTTCCTTCCTGCCCGTCGCGATAGATCTTCTGCGTCGCCTTCCGGTAATCCCCCGGCTTCGCGTTGAAGATGTTCGGTACGAAGGTCTGCGGGTTCCTGTCGTACAGCGGGAACCAGCTCGACTGGATCTGCACCATCACGCGATGCCCCGGCTGGAACACATGGTTCACGGTCGGTAGCGGAAACCGGTACTCCTGCGCGGTGTCCGGTTGAAGCGGCTTCGGCTTGTCATAGCCCTCGCGGTAGCGGCCGCGGAAGATCTCCATCGCTACCGGCAGCTCGTAGCCACCCATCGACGGCTTCTCTTCGACCTCGTCCGGATACACGTCGATGAGCTTGACCACCCAGTCACTGTCCGTGCCACTCGTCGACGCGAGCAGATGAAACAGCGGCTCGCCGGCGACGCCCATCGGCTTATCCAGCACGGGGGACACATAGGTCAGCACATCGGTCCGCGACGCGAAATCGCGCTGGTCATCCACGAGCCATTCGGGCCACGAGTCTTCGCGATCGGCCACGCCGTGCGACCACGACTGAATCGGGCGCACGCGGTAGGGAACGGGCTTCGCGGGATCCGATACGTATTCGTCGTCGCCCTTGGCGGGTGCCGCCGTCCCCAGCGCGCCGTCGGCCCCGACGAACCAGCGCTGCATCGCAGGTACACATCCGTCACGGCAGCCGGAGGGCCACGTATTCAGCTTGCGCCACGTGTTCTCACCTGTAACGAACGCATTGACCGGCGCGATGTCCGCTTTCGGCGCGTCGTCCTTGAGGTACTGGGCGAGAAACGGACGCAGGATCTTCTGGCGAAACTCGGTGCCCGTATCGCTGCCGAGATCGATCGCGCCGATCGTGTTGGCTTTTTCCCATGTCTTCGCGTGACGCCACGGTCCCAAGACCAGCCACAACTTCTCATGCCGGGGATCGCGCGGCGCGAGGGCGCGGTAGACCGCCATGTCGCCGTAATTGTCTTCCTGATCCCACAGGCTGTGCACCAGCATGGTCGGCACGGTCATCGGCTCGTTCGCCGCGACCTTGTCGATGGCCTGCTCGGACCAGAAGCGGTCGTACGCGGGATGCGCAAGAATCTTCTGCCAGAATCCCAGCGATTCCATGCCGTAGGCGCGGCCGATATCGCCAGCCGAACCGCCGCGAAGGTACAGGTCGTAGTCGTCGCGGTAACCCGTCGTCCAGCCGATGTCGCTACCGCGCGAATTCACCATGCCATAGATATAGGGGATCATCTGCTGGCGAAACGCGCCACGATGAAACCAGTCGTCGCCCATCCAGCCGTCGATCATGGGATTGATGGGCACGGCGACCTTCAACGCCGGATGAGGGCGGATCGTCGCCACCATCGCCTCGAACCCGTCGTACGAAATGCCGATGATGCCGACCTTGCCGTTCGACTCCGGCACATGTTTTACCAGCCAGTCCACCGTGTCGTAGATGTCCGAGGACTCATCCACGGCGGTCGGATTGCCATGGCCGATCGGCGGGCGGTTCATGACGAAGTCGCCTTCCGAACCGTGCTTGCCCCGGATGTCCTGGATGACGCGGATGTATCCGTCCTGGACGATGATGTCCGCCGGGTTGTCGTAGCCGCGCAGGGCGGTATCCAGATGCGGACTGTCGCTGCGGTGACCCATGCCATCGGCGCCGTAAGGCGTGCGCGTGAGCAGGATGCCTGCGTGTGCCGTGCCCCTTGGCATCAGGATGACGGTATGCAGTTTGACGCCATCGCGCATCGGGATCTCGACGGTGCGGCGCACGTAGTCGAAGCCGGGGTTCGTCGGCGTGAATCGGGCCGGCGTTTCCGTCGGCAGGTCTTTGTAAGTCTTCTCGCCACCGACCGCCGGAGTCGCGAGGACTCCGGCGGCAAGCGCGACGATACCCAGTCGCAGAAGTGGATGCATGGACGCTCCGTCAGAAGTCGTAGGTGACGCCAAACCGGGCGTAACGCGGCTGGGTGTAGCTGATGACCTGCTGGTAGCCGTCGTTCACCGAGTTGGTGCTGCCCGACACCGGGTTGGTCCGCTGCGAGCGCTGCTGGTTGAGGATGTTGAACACCGATACGGTGAAGGCCAGCTTCTTGTCGGCCCAGAGCGGACGGTACTCCGCATTCACGTCGACAAGCTCTTCCCACGGCTCGCGACCCTTCGCGCCGTATGCCGAAGGCACACCGAAGCAGAAGTGATAGTAGCTGCCGTAACCGGAAGGGTCGCTCTCGTCCGCACCGTAGCGGCCGAGGCACGACTTCGGCAGTCCGGACTGGATCAGGATGTTCGCCGAGAGCAGCCATTCGGGAGCGATCTGGTAGGAACCGTAGAGCTTCAGCTGGTGCTTGCGATCGTTGCCCAGGTCGCCGTTGGCGTAGTTCATCAGCGTGGCGTAATCCCAGTCACGCGATGCCGCGACCGAGCCCTGGCCCACGTCCGAGCGCACCTGTCCTTCCGTGTTGCCGTAGCTGCGCGAGTACAGGTAGTCGATCTTGCCCGACCACGTGCCGTCGAACGGATGCGACAGGTAGAGGTCCAGACCGTAATAATTGCGCTTGAGGTGAGGGAAGCCGAAATCGGCGTTGGTCACGGTGACATTCGTGTAGCCGCCGTTCGCATTGGCGAGCTGGTACACGTTCGCGCGGCCCGGATTCGACAGGTAGCAGCTACCCACCGTCACGGCGTCGATGTCGGCACCTTGTGCGATCGCCGCACGGGTGATCGCGCCGTTGTCGCAGACGTCATCCAGCGCGTTGCGCAGGTGACGCACGGTAGCCTTCGCGCCCGCCACCCAGTCGGCGTTGATCTGCTTGTCCAGGCCGAGAATGTATTCGTCCTGATACTCCGACTTGATGTTCTTCGCGCTGACCGTCTTAGGGTCGGGCGGCTGTCCGTATTCGCCGTTGGGAGAGACCGCACCACCGGTGGCCGACTGGATGAAGTTGACGCCGGTCGGCAGGCCGTTCGCGTCGATGCCGGTATAGGTGAAGTACTGGTTGGTCGCCAGCGAGCCGGCGGAGGTACGCAGCGCCACGGAGGCCGGCATGGCGAGGAAGTAACGACCGGCATTGCCGTAGATCTTCATGCTCGAGTCGCCGTTGACGTCCCAGCTGAAGCCCAGTCGCGGCGCCCACTGCGGGCGGGTCAGCTTGAGATACGGCTGGCCGGACGGGTTGTAGTTGGTGAACTGATCGTTGCGCAGGCCGAGGGAGAGCAGCAGGCGGTCGGTGACCTGCCAGTCGTCCATGATGTATTGCGCACGCTGTCTGACGCGTACCGAGGCCAGCGTGTTGTAGTGGCGGTAGTAGCCGTAGTAACCGGTCTGGCCACCGGGATAGTTGGCCGGCTTGTCGACGAAGGGGCTGTCGCTGATGTTGAGATTGGGATCGCCCTTCGCATACCAGAGTTCGTAGCCGTCGCCACCGATGGTCGTACCGTCTTCGATGTCCTGCGAGTCCTGATTGTCGATACCGGCGGTGATCGAGTGGCTGCCGATCTTGTAGTTGAGGTCGACGCGCAGGTTGCGGTTGGTCGACTCATGATCCGGGTTGTCCACCGTATCCAGCGTCTGGCCGTTGGTGATCGGCGTGCCGCCATTGAGGGCCGGGTTCTGCTGACTGACGTTGCCGATGAACGGGCCGGAGACGCCGGTGGCCGGCGGCTCGTTGTAATAGGTGAGCTTCGACTTGCCGTACAGGGCGGTGAGGGTCAGGTCATCGGTAATGTAGCTGGTGAACTTCGCCACATAGACCATCGCTTTGGTCTTGTATGTCGAGTCCGTGCTGGCGAAATCGCCCACCGTATCGGTCGGGTAATCGTAGGTGTACTTGTTGCCGTTGGAGCGATGCGTCTGGTTGACGCCGGTCAGCTCGAGGATGTTGTTATCCGTGATGTTCCAGTCGAGCTTGCCGTACCACTTCGGATCCTTGTACGTGTACCGGGTATCGTAGGCGTGGTTGACGTCGCCGATGCTGTTGCCTTTGCTGCGCTCCATTTCCACCGCGGCGAAAGCGTACAGCTTGTCCTTGACCAGCGGGCCGCCGGCGTACGCACTCACGGTCGTGGTCCACTCGTGGTTTTCGTCGTTGCGCTGGTTGATCGTGCCCGGGGGCGCCGGGTTGTCGTGACCGTAGGTGATGTTGCGCGCGCTGGCGCGTGCGAAATCCGGCTCCCAGAGCACCTGCGCACCGAAGTGCCACTCATTGGTGCCGCGCTTGCCGACCTGGCTGATCACGCCGCCGTCCGAGCGGCCGTACATGGCGGAATAGCCGCCGCTGAGGATTTCCTGCTGATCGACCGCACCGTAGGGCAGGGTCACGCCACCGAAGCCGCTGAGCGGGTCGGTCGTGTTCATCCCGTTGATGTAGTAGGCGTTCTCGGAGACGGCCGAACCCGCGAAGCTCACGAGGCTGCCGCCAAACGCGTTCTTGAAGCCGGTGTAGCCCGGCGAGGCGCCGGGAGCGAGCAGGGCGATGGCTTCGGCCGAACGCTGCAAGGGCAGCCGGGCGAGATCGGCGGAGGTGACCACCGTGCTCGATGCGACGGTGGCGACATCGATCTTCGCCGCCTGCGTGGCCGAGACGGTCACCTGATCGAGCTGCTGGGCATCCTGCGAGGAGGCGGCGGCGAACGACACGTCCGTTGCGGCGCCCACGCGCAGGGTGACGTTGTCGCGGGTATCGACGATGTTGCCGTTGGACTTCAGTGACACCTTATACGTCGCCAGCGGCAGGGCCTCGGCGACATAACGACCGCGCGAGTCGACCGCGACCTCGCGGGTGATGCCATTGCTGCCTTCGATCACCACGGTCTCGCCACTGGCGACAGGCGCGCTACCGGCGATGCGGCCGGTGGTGGCCTGACCATAGGCGAGGCCGGTCAGTGACGCCGCGACGGCGGCGCACAACAGGGTGCGTCGGAGATTGGGGCGGGGAATCATGGGTTGCTCCGGGAAGGACATGGGGTTGTGATGGGTGAGTTGGCCTTCCTGGCACGTTGTTGTTTCAGGCGTATTCGACATCGCCGATCGCCTTACTGATGGCGGCGATACCGCGCGACTTTTCCGAGCGGCGGTCAGTGACCAGCACGTCGATCCGGTCCGCGGGACACCAGGCGACGCGACTGCGTACGCCGATTTTTGAATGGTCCGCCGCGATCACGATGCGTCGTGCGCTGGCGCACATCGCACGGGCGATCTCGGCTTCCTCCATTTCGAAACTGCTGGCACCGGCCTTCGCATCGATGCCCACCGGCGAAAGGATCGCCAGGTGGGGCTGATAGCGGCCGATCTCGGCGATCGTCGCCGATCCGTTGGTACAACCGATCTGCGCATCGAAGCGACCGCCGAGCAGATGAACCTCGTTGCCGGGGCGTGACGCGAAGCGCGCCGCCACGTCGACCGCATTGGTGACGATGGTGAGCCCGCTTCGTGTCGCCAATGCTTCAGCGACGAGCGTCATCGTGCTGCCCGCATCCATGAAGATGGTCTGGCCGCTCTCGACCAGGCTGGCGACCTTCTTCGCGATGGCGCGTTTTTCGCGTACGCGGGTAGCATGGCGCACGGCGATCGGCGGCTCATCGCCGGTCAGCACGGCACCGCCGTGCACACGGCGGATTTCTCCGAGCGCGGCCAGTTCGACCAGGTCGCGGCGAATGGTTTCGCGCGACACGCCGAGCTCGGCGACGATGCGCTCCACGGAGACCTTGCCGCTGGCGCGGAGCAGGTCACGGATACGGGTGTGTCGTTCTTCATGCCACATGGCGTCGGTCCTTGAGTGTGTGGAGGATGAGGCGCATGGCGCCCAGTGCGAGGCCGCCGGCGAGGACGACGCACATCGCGTACGCCGCCGCCTGCGCCAGGAAGCCGTTTTCGTCCAGGCGCATCACCGTGACCGAGGCAAGGCCAAGGTCGGGCGTCACCAGGAAGATCACGCCCGACAGGGTCACCAGTGAGCGCATGAACAGATAGAAGAAGGTCGCGACAGCGGCGGGCGCCGCGAAAGGCAGCACCGCGTCGCGAACGACGTGACGTGTGTCGCCGCCGAACACCGCCACCGCGTCTTCCAGTGCTTCCGGAACACGACGCATACCGGTCTGCAGCGTAAGAAAGGATGGCGCGTGATAGTGATAGAGACTGCATGCCGCGACGATCGCCACGCTGCCGTAGAGCCACGTCGACAAGGCGCCGTGATTGAAGGTGAGCACGTAGCCGAGTCCCAGCACCATGCCGGGCACGGCGGCGGGAAGCGAAGCCAGCACCTGCACCGGCCGGGCAACCCAGCCGGGCAGTCGACGCAGCCCGGCGGACAGCGCGAAGACCAGGACGACGCCGGCGAGTGCCGCCAGCAGCGAGACCCATAGCGACGTGCCCACCGGTCCATATCCGTCGGGCATGCCGCCGAGGTAGTTGGCCAGGGTGAGGGTGCGGTTGTACGGCCAGAGTTTGACGAGACTGACGTAGGCGACGGTGCCGACGACGGCGACGATGCCGAGCACGGCCAGCAGCGTCACGGCGCCGAGTACGCTGTCGCGCCACAAGTTGCGCTCCGGCACCAGCGCGCGGCCCGGACTCGCGTCACCCATGTCCTGCCGGCGCTTCGCCAGGCGACCCAGCCAGACCGAGAGCACGGCGGGCGCGAGCAACAGCACGCCGAGCGTCGCACCCATCGGGAAATCGAGCTGGCCCACCACTTCGCTGTAGATCTCCATGGCGAGTACGCGATAGCTGCCGCCGACGACGACCGCGCTGCCGAAGTCCGTCAGCGTTTCGGTGAAGACCAGAAACGCGGCGGCCATGACGGCGAAGCGGATGCGTGGCACCGTGACGTCGACGAACTGGCGCCAGGGCGTGGCACCCATCGATGCGGCGGCGTCGTAGTGGCGGACAGGGGTGCGCTCCAGTGCGGCCGACACGATGATCACGACCTGCGGCAGCCCGTAAAGCAGGTTGGCAAGCAACAGGCCCCAGAAGCCGTAGATGTCCGTGGGCCATCCGGTCAGGCGGTGGACGAGGCCATTGCGGCCGAGCAGGCACACCAGCCCGAGGCCGAGCACGAGCGAGGGGGCGAGCATCGGGAGCAGCAACGCGCCGCGAATCAGCGCCTTGCCTGGAAGCCGCGAGCGGTGCAGGGCCATGGCGACGCACACGCCGGTCGCGATGGTACCGAGTGTCGTCGTCACGCCGATGACCAGACTGTGCAGCGCCGCACGCGGCAGGCCGGGATCGTCGAAGAGCCGCGCGTAGTTCGACAGCGTGATGGCACCATGGGCATCGGTGACACTCCGCCACAGCACCGTCAGCAGGGGATAGAGGAAAAAGCCGCACAGGCCCAGCAGCGGCAGCACGATGAGCAGGATGCCCGCCATGTGGCGTCGTGTGTGCACGGCGGCCAGTGTCAGTGCACTCATGCGGCGACCCACGCGGCGCGGGTCGCATCGACCGATACGGCCTCGCCCGGATTCAGGTTGCTGCGCCCCGGCAGTTCGACGAGTAACGAGCGGCCACGCCAGGCGATGCGCGCGTGGGCAAGGTTGCCCATGAATGTGAGTTCCTCAACCACGCCTTCACCGCGTGGATCGGCGACGACCTTCAGGTCCTCCGGCCGCAGGCAGAGGTCGAAGGTGGCTTCGGCACCCGGAGGGCGCCGTTCGAGGAATGCGGGCATCGCCTCGCGCACGAGCGCCGTGGACAGGAGGTTGGATTTGCCGATGAAGCTGGCGACGAAGCGCGTGCGCGGCCGCTCGTAAAGGCAGCGCGGCGTGCCGATCTGCTCCACGCGTCCCTCGTTCATGCAGACGATGGTGTCCGCCATGGCCAGTGCCTCGTCCTGATCGTGCGTGACCATCAGGGTCGGAATGCCCAGTGAGCGTTGCAGCGAGCGGATCTCCGTGCGGAGCTGTGTCCGGATGGCCGGATCCAGCGCGGAAAGCGGCTCATCCAGCAGAAGCATGGCCGGATCGCTGGCGAGTGCCCGGGCCAGCGCCACACGCTGTTGCTGACCTCCGGAAAGCTCGTCCGGATAGCGCGCGGCGAGTGCGCCCAGGCCCACGCGATCGAGCAGGTCGGCGGTGCGCGAGATGACGGTCGCGGGTACCTCGCGGCGCAGACGCATGGGGTAGCCGACGTTGGCGGCGACGGTCATGTCCGGGAACAGCGAATAGGACTGAAACACCAGGCCCATGCGACGGTCGCGCGCGGGCAGCCGGGTGATATCGCGTTCGCCGAGGATGACCCGGCCGGCATCGGGCGGCGTCAGTCCGGCGACGATGCGCAGCAACGTCGTCTTGCCGCAGCCGCTGGGGCCGAGCAGGCAGACGAAGTCGCTCTCACCGGCGGTAAAGGACACGCCGTCGAGCACGGTCTGCCCGTTCCAGGCCTTCGCGATGTCGTCGATGCGAAGATGCATGTTCCCCTTGACTCCCCGGGCCGGCGCGTCAGCGCGTCAGCCGCTTGTATCTGGCAATGAGCGCCGCGCGTTCGCGCGCCGCCGTGGTGAAGTCGCGGGCGGGCAGCGTCGCGACGAGGTCGGCGGGCAAGCCCTGCCGTTGTTGTTCTTCGGTCGGTTTGCCGCCGGGCGCCGCCACGATTTCCTTGAAACCGCGGTACAGCGACGCGGCTTCCGGCGACGCGGTCCAGTCGAGGAAACGGCGGGCGTCCGCGTCGTGCGTGGCGTCCTTCATCAGGGCGGAACCTTCGAGTTCGTAGCCGGCGCCATCCGACGGAATCACCATCGTCACCGGATATCCCTGGCGGATCGACTGCATCGCGGAAAACGCGAACGACACACCGATCGGAAATTCGCCGATGCGTGCGAGCTTGCACGGCGCCGAACCCGAGAGCGTTATCTGGCCCACGTTGTGTGCGATCGCGGTGACCAGCGCCATGCCTTTCGCGCTGCGCCCGGCATCGCTGAGCGAGGACAACACCATGTATCCGGTGCCCGAGGATGCCGGATCGGGCATGGCGATCTGCCCGCGGTAACGCGGCGAGGTCAGGTCCTGCCACGTCCGCGGCACAGGCAGTCCGCGTTCGGCCAGCGCTTCACGGTTGACGCACAGCGCGGCCAGATAGCCCGTGGGTGCGAACCAGCTGGCGTCCGCACCGCGAAAACGGGCGGGCATGCGGTCGATGTTGTCCCCGTGGATGGGTGTGAGCAGTGCCGCGATGCGTGGGTCCAGCATGTCGGTGACGGCCATACCCCAGATCGCGTCGTTGCGCGGCTGGGCCGATTCGGCCAGCAGGCGCGCGGCAAGATCGCCACTGGACAGACGCAGCACATGTATGTCCAGATCGGGCAGGGCTTTCTTCGCCGCAGCGAGATAGGTGGCGATTTCGTCGCTCTCAAGCGCGGAGTAGACGGTGACGCTGCCCGCATTCGCCACGCCACAGGCGGCGCCCAGGGCGACGGTGCAGGCGATCTGGCGGTATGGACGCATCGATGTCCCCGGGCTGTGGCGCTGAAACAACATACCCCACCTGTGTGGCGTTTTGGGTATATTTGCAAAGCTGGGGACTTAGATCCAGCAGAGAATTTTCGTTTTTGTCATCAACGCGAAACGTTGGAGTGCTGTCGATGGAATCGTTGTCCGCCGCCGGGCGGAAGGAATTCGAGGCGTTTGCCGTGGGTATCGCCGACAACGCCCGAGCCTTGTCGCTGCCGCGTTTCCGCCGTCCCGTCGATGTCACCCTGAAAGGCGACATGAGTCCCGTGACGGCCGTGGATCGCGGCGTGGAATCCATGCTGCGCGAGCGCATCGAGCAGGCCTGGCCGGGCCATGGCCTGCTGGGTGAGGAGTACGGCGCGACCCGTATCGACGCCGAGTTCGTATGGTCGATCGATCCGATCGACGGCACGCGCAGTTTCATTTCCGGCTGGCCGCTGTGGGGCACCTTGCTCGCATTGCTGCATCGCGGTCGTCCCGTGCTCGGCCTGCTGGACATGCCGGCGCTCGACGAACGCTGGATCGGCCACGTCGGGGTAGGTACCACGATGAACGGACATCCGTGTCGCACCAGCGTGTGTGAAGCGCTGGCGGAGGCGACGCTGTACACCACGACGCCGGACATGTTCACGCCGGAAGAGTGGGCGAAATTCGACCGTACGAGCCGCGCCGCCTACACCCGTCGCTTCGGTGGCGACTGCTACGGCTACGGCATGTTGGCGTCCGGTCATATCGATGCAGTGATTGAAGCGAATCTTATGCCGTACGACTACCTCGCCATCGCACCGGTGGTCGAAGCGGCGGGCGGCGTGATCACCGACTGGGAGGGGCGTGCGCTGGGCCTCGACAGTGGCGGTCGTGTCGTCGCGGCCGCGACGCCGGCCTTGCACCTGGCCCTCATCGAATCCCTGCGACAGGACTGAGTTTCCATGGTTTCACGCGATCGGCGCCGTTTCCTCCAGACCGCGGGTGCGACGGCGGTGGCCTCGCTGGTCGCGCAGGGTTTTCCCGCCGCTATCGCGAAAGCGCTGGCCACGCCGCCGGACCGTCGCACGGGCAGCATCGCGGACGTCGAACACGTGGTGATCCTCATGCAGGAAAACCGGTCGTTCGATCACTACTTCGGCAGCCTGCGCGGTGTGCGCGGTTTTGCCGACCCGCGCGTACTCGAACTCGGTAACGGCGATCCGGTATGGAAACAACCCGTCGGCGCCGCTCGCACGAAATACTGGAAGTCGCGCGGCATCGGCGACGATGTGGCCTGGGTCTATCCGTTCCACCTCGACACCCATGCCAGCGGCGACCATCACGAGGGGACCGATCACGGCTGGAGTACCGGCCACGGCGCGTGGAACCTCGGACACAACGATCGCTGGATCGAGCAGAAACAGGACGTGCTGACCATGGCGTACCTGCGCCGTGACGATGCCGCGTTTCATTACGCGCTCGCCGACGCGTTCACCGTCTGCGATGCGTACCACGCGTCCGCGCTGGCCGATACGGCGATCAACCGCATCTACCTGTGGAGCGGGACGTGCGATCCCTCGGGGCGGCTGAGCCGCAAGCCGAATGGTCCCGGCACGGAAGAACGCGCGGATGCCAATGGCTATACGTGGACGACGTATCCCGAGCGTCTGGAGAAAGCCGGCATCAGCTGGCGCGTTTATCAGGGCGGCACGGGTGAGCCGGGTTCGCCCACCGACAATTACACCGACAACTCGCTCGAATTCTTCGCGGCCTATCAGGTGAAGGAAGGGGCGGATCCGAACGGCTCACTCGTGCGCAATGGTGTTTCGACGCACACGTTGCGTGACCTGTGCGACGACGTCATCCATGGCCGGCTGCCGCAGGTCGCCTGGATCGTCGCGCCCTACAAATACAGCGAGCATCCGACGTCCTCTCCGGCCGACGGTGCGTTCTACATCCGCAGCGTGCTCGATGCGCTGACCGTGAACCCGAAGGTCTGGGCGCGTACCGTGCTGTTCCTCAACTACGACGAGAACGACGGTTTCTTCGATCATGTCGTGCCGCCCGCCCCGCCGACCGGGAGCGGTGAGGACGGGCAGGGCGTCGTATCGGACGATCTTGTCGCCTCGCTCGACGACGAGATCATGGATCTCGACGCGCATCCGAAGATTTCCGCGCCGCTCGTGCCTGGCAGCGATCCACGGGGCAGACAGCCGGTGGGACTCGGCAATCGGGTGCCGATGATCGTGGTCTCTCCGTGGACACGTGGCGGCTGGGTATGTTCGGAAACGTTCGACCACACCTCGGTACTGCGCTTTCTCGAGAAGCGCTTCGGTGTCGAGGAACCGAACATCAGTGCATGGCGCCGTTCCGTATGCGGCGATCTGACCAGCGCGTTCGATTTCACCGGTGTCGCCGACGACCGGGTGCCCCGGCTCGGTGTGCCATCCGGATCCGACGGCAAGCTGCCCATCGAGGTCCCGCGCGTACAAGCGATGCCGGTGCAGGAGGCGGGCAGCCGTCCTGCGCGCGCACTGGGCTACGCGTGGTCCGTCGAACACTCCCTGGACGCGGATGGCAGTCGACTCGTCTTCCGCAACACGGGGCGTCTGGGCGCCGGTTTCCTGGTCTACGACGGGTTGCAGCGGGATGCCCCACCGCGCCGTTACGCGGTGAGTGCGGGCAAGCGCATCGAGGATCGCTGGCCTCTGGCGAACGCAGGCGATGCATATGATCGACGTGTGCACGGTCCCCATGGATACCTGGCGCATCTTCGCGGCTTCGCCGGCGATGCGGTCGAGGCCGTTCTCGCCGGTGTGCCTGGCGCGCGTCGTGTGGAGGTCCGGCTCAGCAACGTTGGAACGGCCACGATACCGATCCGCGTACGTAACGCGTATGCGACGGAAGACGCACGCGAGCTGGATCTGGCGGCGGGCCAGTCGGTGACGTTGTCGTTCGACCTGCAGGCGAGCGCGGGCTGGTACGACATCGACATCGTCTCACCGGAGCAGCCGCGCTACCTGCGACGGTTCGCTGGCCATCACGAAGACGGTCAGCCGGCGACGAGCGATCCGGGACCGCGGGCCGTCTGACCGGTCCGGGCGGCCCCGCCTATCTCCCGGACGGCTATACTCCGTGGTCAGCCCCATCGAAAGCCGTATCCCGTGACCAGCGAACTCTCCTCGATCATCGATTTCATCCGCTACGGCGCCAGCCGTTTCTCGGCCGCCGGCCTGACGTTTGGCCATAGCCACGACAATCCGATCGACGAGGCCACCCATCTGGTGCTGGCCGCGCTGCACCTCCCGCCGGATATCCCGCCGGCTTACGGCGCAGGCAAGCTGATCGCGGAAGAGAAGGCGAAAGTGCTGGCCCTCATCGAACGCCGGGTCACCGAGCGCGTGCCCGTCGCGTATCTGGTCGGCGAAACCTGGTTCGCGGGCATGAAGTTCAAGAGCGACCACCGTGCGCTGGTCCCGCGCTCGCCCATCGCCGAGCTGATCGAAGGCCGCTTCACGCCGTGGCTCGACGACCGCCACATCGAGCGCGCGCTGGACCTGTGCACCGGCTCGGGCTGCATCGGCATCGCCATGGCCGAGTACAACCCCGACTGGCAGGTCGACCTGATCGACGTCAGCGACGACGCGCTGTCGCTTGCCAACGAGAACATCGTCTTCCAGCATGTGGAAGATCGCGTCCGCGCCATCAAGTCCGACCTGTTCGACGGCGTGAAGGGTGAGGTCTACGACCTCATCGTCTCCAACCCGCCGTACGTCACTCATGCCGAATACGCCGCCATGCCGGCCGAATACAGCCACGAACCCGTCCTCGGGCTGACATCCGGCGATGATGGACTGGACATCACCCTGCGCATGCTCGATGAGGCCGCGGACCATCTCAGCGAAGACGGCCTGCTGATCGTCGAAGTCGGCGACAGCGAGCACGCCCTGGCGGCGTTGCTGCCGCGCGTGCCCTTCGTCTGGCTGGAGTTCAAGGTCGGTCAGATGGGCATCTTCGCGCTGGAGCGGCGCGACCTTATCGAGCATGCCTCGGATATCGCAGCCGCACGCGCGGCAAGAAACTGAATCCATCGGAAGTACCGTGTCCTCCAATACGTTCGGCAAGCTGCTCTCTGTCACCACCTTCGGCGAAAGCCACGGCCCGGCGATCGGGTGCGTGGTCGACGGGTGTCCCCCGGGTCTGGCACTGGAGGCGTCCGAATTCCGTGCCGACCTCGAGCGCCGCGCCACCGGGCGCTCGCGGCACACCTCGCAACGCCGCGAGGCGGATGACATCGAGATCCTCTCGGGCGTCTACGAGGGGGTGACCACGGGCACCCCGATCGCGCTTCTGATCCGCAATACCGACGCGCGGTCAAAGGATTACGGCAATATCCTCGACACGTTCCGCCCTGGACATGCCGACTACACCTACTGGCAGAAGTACGGCGTGCGCGACCCGCGCGGCGGCGGCCGGTCCTCGGCGCGCGAGACCACCATGCGCGTGGCGGCAGGTGTCATCGCCAAGAAGTGGCTGGCCCAGCGCTATGGCGTTACCGTTCGCGGCCACGTGTCCCAGATCGGCGAGATGGTGCCGCGTGGTTTCGACGCCGATGCCATCGAGACCAGCCCGTTCTTCTGGCCCGACGCGGCCCAGATTCCCGAACTCGAGTCCTATATGGACGCCCTGCGCAAGTCGGGCGATTCCGTGGGCGCCAGAGTCACCGCGGTCGCCGACGGCGTGCCGGCGGGCTGGGGCGAGCCGATCTACGGCAAGCTGGACGGCGAACTCGCCGCCGCCATGATGTCGATCAACGCGGTCAAGGGTGTCGAGATCGGCGACGGCTTCGCCGCCGTGGCCCAGCGCGGTACGCAGCACCGCGACGAACTCACCGCCGACGGTTTTCTCTCCAATCACGCGGGCGGCATCCTGGGCGGCATCGCCTCGGGCCAGCCTGTCGTCGTCTCGGTGGCCTTCAAGCCGACCTCCAGCATCCTGATCCCGGGACGCAGCGTCGACCGGGCAGGGCAGCCGGCCGAGGTCGTGACCAAGGGCCGCCATGATCCCTGCGTGGGTATCCGCGCCGTGCCTATCGTCGAGGCCATGCTGGCTCTGGTGCTGATGGATCAGGCGCTGCGCCATCGTGCGCAATGCGGCGATGTGGGCGAGGTGCCCCCGCGGATCCCCGGCGTCGTACAGGACAACGCATGAGCAAGCCAGTCGTCTGGGTCTCGCGACCCTTCTTTCCCGATATCGTCGACCGTCTGCGCGAGCACTTCGACGTGCGCGCCGAGACCGAAGAACGGCCGTTCTCGCCAGCTGAGCTGGCGGAACGCCTGGCCGACGCCGACGCCGCGATCGTCGGCCTCGCCGACAAGATCGATGGCAAGGTGCTGCAGGGCGCGCCGAAGCTGCGCTTCCTGGCCAATCTCGCAGTGGGGTACAACAACCTCGACATCGATGCCCTGACCAGCGCCGGTGTCGGTGCGTCGAACACTCCGGACGTGCTCAACGAGACGGTAGCCGATTACGCCTGGGCCCTGATGCTGGCCGCGGCCCGCCGGGTGGGCGAGTCCGAACGCTGGCTGCGTGACGGGCAGTGGCATGGCTCTCGTTTCGAGGGCTGGCTGGGCGCCGACGTGCACGGCAAGACCATCGGTATCCTCGGCATGGGCCGGATCGGGCAGGCCATCGCGCGCCGCGCCTCCGGTTTCCGCGCGCCGGTGATCTACCACAACCGGTCGCGCCTCGAGGCCTCGATCGAGCGCGACTGCGGGGCCCGGTACGTCGACAAGGCCACGCTGCTCGCCCAGTCGGACCACCTGATTCTGGTGCTCCCGTTCACGCCGGCCAATCGCCATACGATCGGCGAGGCGGAGCTGAAGGCCATGAAGCGGACGGCCACGCTGGTCAATATCGCCCGTGGCGGCATCGTCGATGACGCGGCCCTGGCCCGGGCGCTGACCGACGGGACGATCGCCTCGGCCGCCCTCGACGTGTTCGAAGGGGAGCCCCAGGTGCACCCCGACCTGCTGAAAATCGAAAATATCGTGCTCAGTCCGCACATCGCCAGCGCAAGTCGCGACACACGTCGCGATATGGCGGCGCTGGCTGTGGACAATGTGCTGGCGGCGTTTGGACATGGTCCCCACGCCGGCCGGCCACCCACGATTCTCAATCCGGGTGTACTGGCCGACGCCAGCTGACCTGTTTCCCACGCCCTGACGAAAGCGACTGATGAGCAAGAAGACGAGTTACAAGGTAGCCATGGTGGGTGCGACCGGCGCGGTCGGCGAAACCCTCCTTTCGATCCTCGCCGAACGGGACTTCCCGGTCAGCGAACTGGTGCCCCTGGCGAGCGAGCGCTCGGCGGGCGGTACGGTCGATTTCGCTGGAAAGCCTTACGTCGTCCAGGATCTCGCCAAATACGACTTCGACGGCGTGGATATCGCCTTCTTCTCCGCCGGCGGCTCCGTCAGTCGTGAGCACGCGCCGCGCGCCGCGGCGGCCGGTGCCGTGGTGATCGACAACACCTCCGAATTCCGCTACCAGGACGACATTCCGCTGGTGGTGTCCGAGGTCAACCCGCACGCGATCGCCGATTACACGGTGCGCGGCATCATCGCCAACCCGAACTGCTCGACCATGGGCATGCTGGTGGCGCTGGCGCCGATCCATCGCGAGGTGGGCATCGAACGCATCAACGTGGCCACCTACCAGTCGGTGTCGGGTGCGGGCCGCAGCGGCCTTGAAGAGCTGGGCAAGCAGACCGCGCAGATGCTCAACTTCCAGGACGTCGAGACGTCCAAGTTTCCCAAGCAGATCGCCTTCAATGTGATCCCGCACATCGACGACTTCCAGCCCAACGGCTACACCAAGGAAGAAATGAAGATGGTCTGGGAGACCCGGAAGATCCTCGAGGATCCTTCGATCCAGGTGAACCCGACGGCGGTGCGCGTGCCGGTGTTCTACGGTCACTCCGAGGCCGTGCACATCGAGACCCGCGACAAGATCACGGCCGAGCGCGCCCGCGAACTGCTGGAGCAGGCGCCGGGTATCGTCGTACAGGACGAGCGCAAGGCCGGCGGTTATCCGACCCCGGTCGGCGATGTCGCCGGCAAGGATCCCGTGTTCGTGGGCCGTATCCGGGAGGACATTTCCCATGAGCGCGGCCTCGACCTCTGGGTCGTGTCCGACAACATCCGTAAGGGTGCGGCGCTGAATGCCGTGCAGATCGCGGAGATCCTGATCGAGGACTATCTGTAATGAAGCATCGCGCCGTTGCCGCTTGCCTGCTCGTTCTGGTTTCGCCTTTTGCGATGGCCGGGCAGCGGGCGGCGGCGCCGGCGCAAGCTGAAGATGCGCAGGCCGCCCGGGCCAGACTGGATGCGACGCACCGGGAGGTCACGGCGCAGGATGCCAGTGTGAAGCGGCTCAAGGCCAGGGTCGACACGCTGGAGTCGAACTCCGACGCGGCGGCGAAAGCCCTGGCCGAACGCGATCGGAAGATCGCCGAGCTGGAAAAGCAACTGGCCGCCGAGCAACGGCCGCGTTAACTGTAAGGGGGGCGTGTACGGGATTCGCGAACGACCGCAACGTTGTCGCGTAACTACCCGTGTTCGCTATTGTTAGTTGTTGCTGGGGTGCACTAAAGTGGCGCCTTCGCGGTTGATCGCCCGAAAGAGGCGCACCGCCGGCATGATATTCGTTCGGGGGAAGCAGTAATGAACCGCACATTGAAGTTGTCGATCATGCTGGCGCTGGTGACGGGGGGCGGCCACGCGATGGCCCAGAACCTGGGTCCGGTCCAGATGCGCTCCACCATGGAACAGCCGTTGGTCGCGGAAATCCCGCTGACCGGCGTGTCGGGTAGTCTCGACAACGTCCATGTCGCTCTGGCCTCGCCGGAGGCTTTCTCCCGCGCCGGGCTCAATCGCGACGGCCTGCCCGTGGCGCTCAGCTTCGCGGTGGCCAGGAATGCCAGCGGCCAGCCGGTGATCCGGGTGACCAGCAGCTCGCCGGTCCGCGACACCTATCTCGATTTCCTCGTCGAGGTCTCCAGCGGGAGCAACAAGGTCGTCCGCGAGGTGACCATGCTGCTCGATCCGCCGGGTACCCCGATTTCGGCGCCGTCCACGGGTGCACCGAAGCCGACCTCGCGCCCGTCGCGCACCTCGGACGTGCCGTCCCGCTCCTCGTCAGATGAATCGCGTCCGTCGCGCAGCGAAGCGGCCGCTCCGGCCAGATCGCCATCGCGCAGCAGCGCGCCGGTTTCCGCCGACGGTAGCTACGGTCCGGTCCAGCGCGGCCAGAGCCTGTCCGCCATCGTGCGCGCGCACGGCAACGGCGGCGACATGAACCAGATGCTGCTGGCCCTGCACAAGGCCAACCCGGATGCGTTCTACCGCGACAACATCAATGCGCTGAAGACGGGCGCCGTGCTGCGCGTGCCGTCGCCGGAAGACGTGCAAGCCCAGTCCGCCGCGTCGGCCCTGGCCGAAGTGCGTCGCCAGAACGAAGAGTGGCGCTCGGGCTCCACCCGCAAGCCGTCCGTGGTCGCCGATGGCGCCTCGACCGGCGCGGCACAGGACACCGGCAAGGCCGCCGCGCCCGCCAACGATCGCCTCGCCATCGTGCCGTCCAAGGCCGGTGGCGATGCCGCGTCCACCCGCGCGGGCACGAAGGACGGCAAGGGCGATGCCCAGGTCGCCGGCCTCAAGCAGGAGCTGACGACCCAGCAGGAAAACGTCGCCTCGCTGAAGCAGCAGGGCGCCGAGCTGAAGTCGCGGATCAGCGATCTCGAAGAGATCAACACCAAGAACGAGCGCCTCCTGAGTCTCAAGGATTCGGAAATCGCCGAGCTGCAGCGCAAGCTGGCCGACGCGCGCAAGACGGGTGGCCAGCCGGCCCCGGCGGCTTCCGCGCCGACCCCGGCTCCGACGCCTGCTCCCGCACCGGCACCGGTCGCTGCCACGCCCGCGTCGACCCCGGCCGCTACCGTATCGGCTCCGGCGGCCACGCCGGCACCGGTACCGTCCGCCGCCGCCACGGTGGCAACGACGCCGTTGCAGGCACCGGCGGCCGCGCCTCAGGCGCCTGCGCCCGCGCCAGTGGCTGCCGCCAGGCCGCCGGTCAAAAAGGCGACTCCGGTCGCGCCGGTCCCGGTCGAAGAAGATCCCTGGTACATGCAGCCGTGGGCATGGGGCGGCGGCGCCATCGTCGTCCTCCTGCTGCTGGTCGCGGCCGTGTTCGGCCGCAAGAAGCCCAGGCCGGCCGCGGCGAGCGCGAGTTCGCTGGCCGATCGCTTCGGCCACGAGCCGAGCTTCGGCGAATACGGTCATAACGATGCCATCGACCAGGATCAGCGCGAGATCCTCGACGCCCTGGCTGAACACCCGGACGACATCGGCCTGCACCTGGAGCTGGTCAGCCTCTACTACGGCCGCCGCGACGTCGAGCATTTCGAAGCCGCCGCCGAGGCCATGCACGCGCACGTCGCCGATCCGGAACAGCCGGAATGGCGCGAAGTCGTGATGATGGGTGAAGACCTGGCCCCCAGCCATCCGTTGTTCGGCGGCACGCCGGTCGACGCGGTGGAGGAGCCGTACGACACGTACACGGCGGCCACGCCGCACACGGCCGACGAGGCCGCCGCGCTCGAAGAATTCGACCTGGGCAGCTACGTGACGGGTCCGGACGAGGGCGAGATCCCGCCGCGTCCGGCACCGCAGAAACACAGCGAATACCACTTCAACTTCGACCTCACGCCGGTGCAGCGTGCCGAGGCGGATCGCCGTCCCAACGCACCGGACGTCTTCGATGTCGATGCGCCGGAATCGCCGTACAGCGAAACCCCGCTGCACGACGAGCCCGCCCACGGCTCGACCTTCGGCGACATCCTGAGCGAAGAGACGAAGACGCACGAGGAAGAGCGTTCGACGTGGTCGTTCGACGAAGACCATGATCTCGCCTCGCCCAGGCCGTCGGATCCGCCGCGTTTCGACGAGCCGCCGCGCTTCGACGAGCCGCCGCGCTTCGACGAACCGCCGGCGTTCCCGGTCTTCCCCGACGAAGAACCGCTTACCGACCATTCGGCGGACAGCTTCAGCGACGACCCGGTCGACACCAAGCTCGACCTGGCCCGTGCCTACCTTGACATGGGCGACGCCGAAGGCGCCCGCCTCATGCTCGAGGAAGTCATCGCCGAGGGCTCGCAGATGCAGAAAGACACCGCGAAGCGGATTCTGAGCGATATCGTCTGAGTCATTCGTAGGCCGTGATGCTGGAGCCCCGGTTGTGCCGGGGCTTTTTTTTGTGCTCGGCTTCGCCATCGCGTTGGGCGCGAATGCGTCGAGGCAGGGGCGCCGCCGGGTGCCATTCTCGTCGCTAAGTCCTCCTTCGGCCTTCGCCTACGTGCGGAAGCGCTCCGAGAACGACACCCGGCGGCACCCCTCCGACCGATGAGGTTTCGTGTCGCAAAAACGATCGAGGAGCATAGGCGCAGGCCGCAAGATCGCCGCGCTCTGTTTTGCTCGCCCACAATCTACCGTTGCGTTGGGAGGGAGTCGTTGGCTGCCGTTCCTGGAGCGATTCCGCAGGGAGGCGAAGGCCGGACGAGGACTTAGCGACAGGAACGGCATCCAACGGCTCCCCAGCCTCAGCGCAACCGCTGCCATCCCCCATACGCCCCCGAACGCACCCCCAGCCCCCCGAGTGGTACTCTTTCCCGTTTCCACCGCCCCAAGAACCCCGCCCCATGCGCATCGCCCTTGGCGTCGAATACGACGGCACCGACTTCTTCGGCTGGCAGCGGCTCAGCCATGCGAAGACCGTGCAGGGTTCGCTGGAGGCCGCGCTCGCTTTTGTCGCGCAGACGCCCATCGAAGTGACCGCGGCCGGTCGTACGGACGCCGGGGTGCACGGTCGCTGCCAGGTGGTGCATTTCGATACCGAGGTGGTGCGCGACATGCGCGGCTGGATCCTCGGCGCCTGCTCCAATCTGCCGCATACGGTGGCGGTGACCTGGGCGCAGGTGGTGCCGGACGACTTCCATGCGCGGTTCTCCGCACGGGCCCGACGCTATCGATACCGCCTGCTGCCGCGCTTCGTGCGCCCGGCGCTGGATGCGCGGTTCGTCGCCTGGGAGCGCCGTCAGCTCGATGCGGAGGCCATGAACGAAGCCGCGCAAGCCATCGTCGGCGAGCATGATTTCACCGCGTTCCGCGCGATCTCCTGCCAGGCCGCGCATGCGCGGCGCAACGTGCGCTCGATCCGCGTGTTTCGCGAAGACATCCATGTGGTCGTCGAGATCGAGGCGAATGCCTTTCTCCATCACATGGTGCGCAATATCGTCGGTTCGCTGCTGCGGATCGGCCGTGGTGAAGAGAGCGTCGGCTGGATGGCCGAACTGCTGGCCGGCCGCGATCGCGAGGTCGCCGGCGCCACCGCACCCGCGGAAGGGCTGACCTTCCTCGGACCGCTTTACGAAGCCCACTGGGGGCTGCCACAGGAAGTGACGCTATGACCCGGATCAAGTTCTGCGGGCTGACCCGCCTCGACGATGTACGCCTCGCGGTGAACCTCGGCGTGGATGCCATCGGCTTCGTGATGACGCGCAAGAGCAAGCGCTTCGTCGAGCCGGCCGCCGCCGCGCAGCTGCGCGATGCCGTTTCGCCGTACATCACCACGGTTGCGCTGGTGATGGACGATGAGCCTGCGTTTATCGATGAGGTGCTGCGCGTGCTCCGTCCCGACATGCTTCAGTTCCACGGCGCCGAAACCGACGACGAATGCGCCCGCTACGGCGTGCGCTATACCAAGGCTATCGCGATGGGTGAGGGTGAGGCGGCGCTGGCGCGTCTGCACGAATATCCGCGCGCGGCCGGGCTGCTGCTGGATGGGCATGGGCTCGGCGAGCAGGGCGGCAGCGGGCAGCGTTTCGACTGGTCGCGGATGCCGAAACATCTTGCGCAACCCCTGATCCTCGCGGGTGGGCTCGGCGCCGACAACGTGGCCGAGGCCATCCGCATCGCACGCCCCTGGGCCGTCGACGTCTCCAGCGGGATCGAGACGTCGCCCGGTATCAAGGATGGGGCTAAGATGGAACGCTTCATTTCCGCTGTACGACGATAACGAGAAGGCAATGACCGAAATCACGGATTTTCACGCCTACCCCGATGCGCATGGCCGCTTCGGTGACTACGGCGGCATCTACGTGGCGGAAACGCTCATGGAGCCCCTGGCCGAGCTGACCGCCGCGTATGAAAGACTGCGTGTCGATCCCGCCTTCATCGCCGAGCTCGATCGCGACCTCAAGTACTACGTGGGCCGTCCCAGCCCGGTGTACTTCGCCGAGCGGCTGACGAAGCACGTCGGCGGCGCGCGGATCATCCTCAAGCGTGAAGACCTGAACCACACAGGCGCGCACAAGATCAACAACACCGTGGGTCAGGCGCTGGTCGCCCGGCACATGGGCAAGTCGAGGATCATCGCCGAGACCGGTGCGGGCCAGCATGGCGTGGCGAGCGCCACCGTGGCCGCGCGTCTGGGCCTGAAGTGCGTCGTCTACATGGGCGCCGTCGACATCGAGCGGCAGAAGATCAACGTCTATCGTATGCGCCTGCTCGGCGCCGAGGTGGTCCCGGTCACCTCCGGTTCGAAGACACTGAAAGACGCCCTCAACGAAGCGATGCGCGACTGGGTCACGAATGTCGCCGACACCTTCTACATCATCGGCACCGTGGCGGGCCCGCACCCGTACCCGCAGATGGTCCGCGACTTCAACGCCATCGCCGGTCGCGAAGCGCGCGAGCAGACGCTGGAGCAGTTCGGCCGTCTGCCGGACGTCATCACCGCCTGCGTCGGCGGCGGATCGAACGCCATCGGCCTGTTCCACGCCTTCCTCAACGACCGCGACGTGCGCATCGTCGGTGCCGAGGCGGCGGGCGACGGTATCGGTACGGGGCGTCATGCCGCCTCGCTTGCGGCGGGCAAGCCGGGCGTACTGCACGGCAATCGCACCTACGTCCTCTCCGACGCGAACGGCCAGATCGTCGAAACGCATTCCGTTTCCGCGGGCCTCGACTATCCGGGCGTCGGCCCGGAGCACGCTTTCCTGAAGGACGCCGGTCGGGCGGAATACGTCGGCGTGACGGACGACGAAGCGCTCGAGGCATTCCACTTGCTCGCCCGCACGGAGGGCATCCTTGCCGCGCTGGAATCGAGCCACGCGATCGCCCAGGCGATCAAGCTGGCCCGTGAACTGCCCAGCGACGGCCTGGTGCTCGCGAACCTTTCCGGTCGCGGGGACAAGGACGTCCACACCATCGCCGAGCGTGAAGGGATCGAGATCTGATGAGCCGCCTTGAAAGCCGTTTCGCGGCACTGAAAGCCGCCGGTCGTACCGGCCTGATCACCTTCGTCACGGCGGGTGACCCGCAGCCGGACGCCATGGTGCCGATGCTGCATGCGCTGGTCGCCGCGGGCGCCGACGTGATCGAACTGGGCGTGCCGTTCTCCGATCCCATGGCCGACGGCCCGGTGATCCAGCACGCCAGCGAGCGGGCCATTGCTAAAGGCATCGGCCTGCATAACGTGCTGGCCTGGGTCGCGGCATTCCGTGAGACCGACAACGAAACGCCGATCGTCCTGATGGGCTACCTCAACCCGGTCGAGATGTACGGATACCCGGAATTCGCCGACGATGCCGTGGAGAAGGGTGTCGATGGCGTGCTGATGGTCGACTGCCCGCTCGAGGAGGCGCACGTGCTCGCGCCGCTGCGCGATGCTGGCCTCGACCAGATCCTGCTGGCCTCGCCAACGACCACCGATACCCGGCTGCAGGCCTTGTGCGAGGCGGCTTCGGGCTTCCTGTATTATGTGTCGTTCGCTGGCATCACCGGCGCGGCCCAGCTCAGCACGGCGGATATCGCCGAGCGCGTGGCCGGCATCCGGGCGACGTCGAAGGCGCCGGTCGCCGTCGGCTTCGGGGTGCGCGACGCCGCGAGTGCCGCGGCCATCGGTGCGTTCGCCGATGCGGTCGTCATCGGCAGTGCCCTGGTCGAACGTCTGGCCGGTGCGACGTCCGCTGACGAGGTGGCAAAACGGGCCAACGATTTCCTGGCCCCGATCCGCGCCGCCCTCGACGCGCGCTGATCGAAACGAGCTTCATGTAGGAGCGCGCCCCGCGCGCGACGCGACACCAATCGGAGACGCACGATGAACTGGCTGCAGAAAATCATGACGCCGAAGACCCGCGCACCCAGCGCGGCCGGCGGTAAGGGCAAGGTGCCCGAGGGTGTGTGGGAGAAGTGCGCCGGTTGCGGCACGGTCCTTTACAAGCCGGAGCTCGAAAAGTCGCTGATGGTCTGCCCGAAGTGCGGCCATCATCACGCGATCTCGGCCCGCGTGCGCCTCAACGCGTTCCTCGACGAAGGCAGCGCGAAGGAACTCTGGCCGAAGCTGGAGGCCGTCGACGCGCTCAGGTTCAAGGACCAGAAGAAGTACAAGGACCGCGTCGTCGCCGCGCAGAAGTCCACGGGTGAAAAGGATGCGCTGATCGCGATGTCCGGCACGCTGCTGGATCGTCCCATCGTTTCGGTCGCCTTCGAGTTCGCTTTCATGGGTGGCTCGATGGGGTCGGTGGTCGGCGAGAAATTCGCACGCGCCGCCGAGAAGGCGCTGGCGGAAAACAGCGCACTCGTCTGCTTCGCCGCCACGGGTGGCGCACGCATGCAGGAAGGCCTGTTTTCGCTCATGCAGATGGCCAAGACGTCGGCCGCACTGGCGCGCATGCGCGATGCCGGTGTGCCGTACATCTCGGTGCTTACGCATCCGACCACCGGCGGTGTGTCGGCAAGCCTTGGCATGCTGGGCGACCTCAACGTCGCCGAGCCGAAGGCGCTGATCGGTTTCGCCGGCCCGCGTGTCATCGAGCAGACCGTGCGCGAGACCCTGCCGGAAGGTTTCCAGCGTCCGGAGTTCCTGGTCGATCACGGCGCCATCGACATGATCGTCGACCGTCGCGAAATGCGCGAAAAGCTCGGCTCAATTCTCGGCATTCTCGAGAAGGCGCCGCGCGCGGCGGCGTGATCCCGGCTTCGTAAGTAAGCAAAACAAGGAAGGCCCCGGAGAAATCCGGGGCCTTCTTCGTTTGCGGCCGTCACTTTTGCGGCTCATGCCGAAAACACGTAACGACGCATGGCGTTGGCCCTTGTGCCGTATCCGGGCGCACGACAAGAATCGGCCGGGGTGAGGGCACCGGAGTACGTACGTTTTTCCATTCCATACCGCAAAGGATGAATCCGATGAACAACGACATGAACTTCGCTTCCAACTCCGTCAGCCGTGCCGCGCAATGGCGCACGCAGGCGGACAAGAACAACCCGGCGGGTGCGCTCTTCGCCAACGAATTCGCCGAGGCGGATATCATCGGCGGCACCGATATGCTCGTCACCGATTGTGCGATGTGTACGGGCTCCATCAAGAACACCATCCACATCTACTGCGCCTGATCCTCTCGCCGTGACGTCCTCCACGGACGCCGACGATTTCAGCGAATCGCTGGGCTGCCTGATCGCCGATGCCATGGTGGATCTTGCAGCCCGGCTCGCCGGGTTAGCCGGCCTGACGTGCGCCGAACGCGGCGTCGTCGCCGACGCGACGCGCGCTTCGCTGACGGAAGCGCTGCATGGCCGACTCGGTCGTGTCCTGTTGCTCGAGTTGCATGCGGCCGTCGAAGACGGCTTGCTCGTCGCTGCCGACAGCGCGGGCCGCTGGCACGAATTCATTGCGCGCTCGTCGACTCCCGCGTTCTGGGAGGAACTGACGACGCATTATCCGACGCTGATGGATCGCGTGAATCGCCTGGTGGAACAGCGTTGCGCAAGCGCGCTGACGTTCGCCACGCATTTCGCGACGGACCGCGAGGCGCTCGACGTATTTCACGGTAGCCCGCTCGGCGAACTCGTCGCCCTGGCGATCGGCGCGGGCGACAGTCACCGCGGTGGAAGGACCGTGGCGTTGCTCACCTGCGCCCGCGGCCGTATCGTCTACAAGCCACGATCGGTGGGCATCGACGCGGCCTTGTCCCGCTTTATCGAGCCGCTCACAGCGCAGGGCGCCAGTCTTCGTGTACCACCCGTCGTGGAGCGGGATGGATACGGTTGGGCCGCGTTCGTCGAACACCGCTACGCCGCCGACGACGGCGAACTGACCCATTTCTATCGCGGACTGGGCGAGTGGCTGGCCGTCATGCGTCTGCTCGGCGGTAGCGATCTGCACGCCGAAAACCTGATCGCGCACGGTGCGCATCCGTTCGTCATCGATTGCGAGACGCTGTTCACGCCGCATCCGCCGGTCACACCCTCGGGCATGGGCCTGGCGCACGACCGCGCCGCGGGCATGGTCGAAGGCAGCGTGCTGAGCATGGGGTTTCTGCCGGGGCGCGGCGCGGCGTTGGCCTGGCGTGGCGTGGATTCGTCCGGCATGGGTGCCTTGCCGGGGCAGCAGCCCAGTGTGGAGGTGCCCGCCATCGTCGACGCGGGTACGGATCGTGCGCGGCTGGGCACCGTCATGGTCGAACCCGGCGGCGCCGCGAATCATCCGTCACGCGCGCCCGCGCTGGCCGCGCACTGGCCGAAGGTCGTTGAAGGCTTCGATCAGGTGACCGCCTGGCTGCGCTCCGAGGACGCGGCGGGGAGACTGGCGGGCCGGTTGCGCCCGTTTGCGGGCTGCGAAGTGCGTGCGGTCGTCCGGTCGACCGAGGTGTACGCCGAGCTGGCGCGGATGCTCTGGCACCCAGTGTCGCTGCACGCACCTGACGAAGCGACGCATCGCGCCGCCGCGTTGTTGCGTCGGATGGGTCTGAACCGAGCGATTTCGCCCGATCGCGACGACGTGATCGCGGCCGAGATCGCCGACCTGCTCGACGGCGACATTCCGCTGTTTTCGACGATCGTTAGCGAAGGGTGGCTGGCGGGCCCTCGCGGCACGTCGTGGCTCGATCCCCGCGACCTCGCCGAGGATGCATTGCGACGCTGGCGCGAGGCAGATCTCGCGCTCGAACGTCAGGCTATCCGCGCCTCGCTGGCCAGCGCCTATGCCGACGGTGACCGCGACGAAGCGCATGCCTCCCTGCGACCGGTACGCCTCGCGTTGCACGATCTCGACCGCCGTCGCCGTCGGCTCGCCGCAGGTGTCATGAAAGGCATCGTGAGGCGTGCGATCCGCGGTGACGATGGCAGCGTGGCGTGGATCGCTTCCGTGCTGGGCCCCAACGGGCGCAGCGTGCAACCGATCGCTCAGGATGTATACGGAGGCATCGCAGGCATCGCGTTACTGGCTCATGGTTATACGCGCGAGCGCGATGCGGGGAGGGCGGACGATGTGACCGGGATCGATGCAATCGCCGCGGCGGCGGTCGACACGATGCGATGGGCCGAAGCGCAGCTATGGGAGCGTCGTACCCATGTGGCGCGGCCGCGCCCGGTGCCTCCCGGTGGGTACATCGGTCTCGGCTCCCAGATCGCGTCGTGGCTGCTACTGGAGGTCTGGGGCGCGACGGCGGCGGGTGAGGGCGTCGAGCGGGCGCAGCGTCTCGCCGGACTCATCGCGGAGTCCGTCGCGGCGGACGATACGCGCGACCTGCTTACCGGCAGCAGCGGTGCTATCGCGCCGCTTCTTACGCTTCACGAGCGCACGAAGGATGCGAGCCACCTGACCCAGGCGATGACCGTGGGCGATGCACTGATCGAGGCGGCGCGTCGGCAGGACGGCCGCGCCTGGTGGCCGCACGAGCGATGGCCCGATGGACTTGGCGGATTCGCCCATGGATCGACGGGCATCGGATGGGCACTGGCGAAGCTGGCGCAGGCGTCCGGACAGGATCGCTTTCTCGCGATGTCGCGGGCCGCGCTCGCGTTCGACGCGTCGTTGTTCGATCCGGCGACGGGCTGGCGCGACCTTCGTGGTGGCGACCCGGCGGCCGCGTGGTGCCACGGCGCGGTCGGTATCGGGCTGGCGCTGGTGGATCTGGATCCGGCACTGGATAACGCCGATCGGCGTGCCCAGTTCCGCGTCGCTTCGACGCTCGCCTGGCAGAACGGTATCGGTGGCGGTCATGGGCTATGCCACGGCGATATGGGGGCGTGGGAGCTGCTCGACATCGCCGTGCGCACGGGATTCGCTCCCGCAGGCTGCGACAGCGATACGCTGAAGGCCACGATCATCGGCAGCATCGAAAGCCACGGAGCCCGGTGCGGCAGGCAGAGTGAAGACCTGTCACCGGGCCTGATCGCCGGCCTGGGCGGCGTCGCGTGGCAGTTGCTGCGGATGCATCCCGAAAGCGCTCTGCCTTCCGTCCTGCTTCCGTCCTTCGCGAATCAGACCAGCGCACGCTCCGCCCACAGCGACAACGTGCCGAGCCCGCCACCGATGACGGTCGCGGCGAGCACATCGCTGGGGTAGTGCAGACCGAGCACGACGCGTGAGGCACCGATGAGCGCGGCGAAGCCGATCAGGAAAGGTGCGAGCACCGGGTAGTGCGCGACGGCGACGACGGTAAACGAGACCGCCTGCAACGTGTGTCCCGACGGAAAGCTGAACTCATCCAGCGGGGGCACGTGGGCGATCACGCCGGGACAGGTGCGGAAGGGGCGTGGGCGACGCGTCCAGCGCTTCAGTACGCGATAGAGCATCAGTGCGGTCAGTCCGGTGATCGCCATCTGGACCGCCACGGCCACACCGTGCCAGCCGCCGACGATCGCCATGACCGTCATCAGCGAATACCAGAAGACGCCATCACCGAGGCGGCTGATGGCGCCGAAGAAGATGCCGATCGCACGACGCGCGCCCCAGCGGTTGGCGGCGACGCACATGCGCCGGTCGAGGCTGGCCCTACGCGGCGACGGCGGTGCTGCGTTCATGGACGCTCTCCTCGGCCATTGATTGCATGATGGATTCGAATTCGGCGATGACCGAATCGGGTGATGAACCGGCAAGCGAGAGACGTGCGGCGCCGCCCATCGCCCGGCACGCGTGGATGTCCGCACCGAGCGCCGCGGCGCGTTCGATCAGTCCGCCTTCGTTGCCGGGCGCGACGCGGATGCCGTTCTGGCCGTTGCGGATGAATTCGCGAGCGGCGGCTTCCGCATAGGCCACGACGGGTGTCCCCGACGCCATCGCCTCGAGCACCACGTTGCCGAAGGTCTCCGTGAGGCTCGGAAAAACGAACAGATCGGCACTGGCGTAGTAAGCGGCCAGGTCGTCGCCGCGGCGGACGCCGGCGAAAATCACATCGGGATGGGCCGCCTCGAGCGCGGCACGACCCGGACCGTCACCGACGATGACGCAGCGGGCGCCGGGAACGCGACGCTGCAGGGCACGGTAGGCATCGATCACGACGTGCAGGTTTTTCTCCGGCGCCACACGGCCCACGCTGAGCATGACCGGCGTATCCGGACCCGCGCCCCATGACGTGCGCAGGTCGTCGTTACGGCGTTCCGGATGAAAACGCTGCGGGTCGACAGCGCGGCGAAGCACGCGTACGTCGTGGACACCGAGGTCGTTGAGCTCACCGGCGAGCTGGCCCGTGGGCACCAGGGTGGTCTGCGCGCGACGATGGAACCGGGCGAGGTAGTTGCGTACGAACGGGGTCAAGGCGCCGAAACCGTAATGGCCGACGTAGAAGTCGAAGCGCGTGTGGAAGCCTGTTGCGACGGGGATGCCGAGGCGGCGGGCGGCGCTTACCGCGCTCCATCCCAGCGGGCCTTCGGTGGCCACGTAGATCGCATCCGGGCGGTCCGACCGCCAGCGGCGTTCCAGGCGAAAGCGGGAGGGCAGGCCGAAGCGCAGGCCGGCATAGCGGGGGACGGCGGCACCTTCGACGGCGAGGACATCCATGCCCGCATCGGCCATGGCCGGCGTGTCGGGGTGGATCGGGCGAATGAGGTCGACGGTGTGTCCGCGGCGGACGAGTCCGCGGGCGAGAGACTGGACGGTAAGGGAGACCCCATTGACGTCCGGTGCATAGGTCTCGGTGACGATGCCGACTCGCATGGCGGTGCCCCTGTTGGCCTGAGCTTGGTCCAAGCTTCGCGCGCAGGGATGTCGCGGGCATGATGGTGATATGACGCTGGCGTTACCGGAACGGGCCCGGCGATCGACCGCCGGGCCCGCTTTGTCACTTGATGCCGAAAATGAGCGGGATGGCTGCCCAGCGCTGCCCGCTGTCGACATCGCCGAATGCGAGATAGGCATCGGGGATCGGTTCGGCCTGGAAGTTGAAGCCGGGAATGTAGTCGCCCCTGCGTGGCTGCAACGGGTAGGTCGTCCACGGCGGCAACAGTGCGTTGGTCGCATTGACCGGCAGCAATGCGTCCTTACCGGGGCGGAACGCCGTCGACAAGCCCGATGCGTCCGTATGCAGGCGCAGGCGGCCACCTTCGAAACGGGAATGGATGCGGTCGGCACGCCATTCCCACTGTTGCGCCAGTGTCTGCGTGCATGCCGTGGCCCTCACGCCACCGAACGCGGTATCCGTCTCCAGGCACATGCCGCTGCCACGGTTCACGTATCGTCCGGCCTCGTCCATCATCCATTGCTGAACGCGATGGCCTTCGGTGCGGTCGCAGGTTTCGAGGGTGATCCGGGCGGACGCGTCGGGCTGCGTGATGCAGCGGTTGGCGTCGCCCAGGGACTGCAGCAGCACCGTCGGCGTGCGCGTGAGGTAGGGCGTGCCAAGGTCCATGATCACGCTGGCAATCGGCTGCCCCGTGGCGACGAATTCCCGCCTGTCCGACGGGCCGCGGCTGGTGACGATCGAGAGTTCGCACGGCGTCGCATCGAGAACGACGACTTTCTCATGGCAGTCGATGGCATCAGCGGTCGTTTTGGCCTGGTGATGGAAGTAGCGGTTCATCACGGTGGCGGCGCTGGTGACCTTGATCGGGCCTTCGTACGTACCGTCGACCCGCCACGTGGCCGCGGTTTCCAGCCCCGCGTGTTTCATCATCCGACTGCGCCCCCCTGTCGTGGCGGGTTTACCGAAGTAGGCGGGTTTGGCTGAAATGTCATCGGCCAGGGCGAAACGCCACGATGCCTCGGTTTGATTTTCCGCCTGGAATTCGGAGAACGCGGCGCTGTAGTCGTCGAGCGTGATCGTTACGGATTGCTCGTCCGTGTTCGTTTCGCTGTAGGAAAACGATGCGGGGAATTTGCCGGCCGACGAAATCTTGCCATCGGCGAGCCCACGGGTCGTCTCGGGCGATACCGACACCCCCCATGTCGAGGTGGTGACATGTTTGTCGGTGATTGTCCGGGCGGTACGGCCGTCAGTCATCGGGTGATAACTGAGCAAGCGGGCGTTCGGCGTTGCATCTTCCGGCCACATGAGCCACGTCGACAAGCCGTACTCGCCAGGCACGTAGATGCCCGCGCCGTGGGGCAGGGACGGAAACGGCCAGATCGGCACCCACCATAAGGGATTGTTCTTTCGGGTATCCAGCCCTCGCTGATGGGGGATGACCTCGGCGGTGCTCTTTACCGTGATCAGTTTGGAGTCGTGCGTGCGGCTGGTATCCCGGGTGACCGTCGCGATCAGCGCCACGCGCGATCCATTGGTGTGGGTCTTGGATGCGGCCCAGGGACGCACGGGCGTCGCGCGCGCGGGCGCCGTCTGCGATGCCTGCGCGGGACCGCGCGTGACAGGGGCAAGGCGTGACCTCGATGCTTCTTCTGCGTCAGCCATCGCCAGACGTCTGGCGTCCTCGACCACGTGGCCGGCGATGGCCGCCAGGGCCAGCGGATCGACCGTATCTTCGAACAGATGCAGGTGAACGCCGCCATGGCGCAGTGGCTGGTAGAGCACGGTCGCTTCGGTGGCTTCCACGCCGAACAGGGCGATTTCGTAGCGTCGCTCACCTGTTCGGGCGGTAACGAGCAGGGCGACGCCTGAGGAGACGATATCCAGGGCCTCGGCCCGGGCGTGGGGCGAGGCCAGTGCCGAGGCGGGTACCCATGCGATGACGGGATCGGCCGACGCTCCGGATTGCGACAGTGCCGTGCCCTTCAAGGCTGCCGGTGTCCGCCAGGCGGCTGGGTCGCCGCCGGTCGCCGTCAGGATCGCCGGGAGGTCCGAAAGGCGCAGATAGCGCACGTCGAGGCCGACCACCTGGGCGTCCGTGGGCGGTGACTGCGCGACGATCGGCGCGGACAGGCCCAGGGCGATGGCGACGACCGCGTGGCGTAGGGGGGTCTTCATGGATGCATCCTTGCAGTTGGGGAGTGCTTACAGCATGCGCGGGCGAGCCCGTGCGCAGCATCCGGCTCATGGTCTTTTTGTGTGTAGGAATGACTGCAGCGGGGCACTGGCAGAAAGGCAGGCACGCTGTAGGGGATGACCTCGAAACCACCCCGGTGCCCGATCGGTTAAAATCCCGTCCTTGTCCGTCCGATGACCTCAACGATGACCGTCCGTACCCGTTTCGCCCCCAGCCCCACCGGCTACCTCCACATCGGCGGTGCCCGTACCGCGCTCTACTGCTGGCTGGAGTCGCGCCGCCGCGGTGGCGAATTCGTACTGCGCATCGAGGACACCGATCGCGAGCGCTCCACGCAGGAGGCCGTGCAGGCCATCCTCGACGGCATGCAGTGGCTCGGCCTTACGCATGACGAAGGTCCGTACTATCAGACGCTGCGCATGGACCGTTACCGCGAGGTGGCCGACCAGCTGCTGCGCGAGGGCAAGGCGTATTACGCCTACGAGACCAAGGAAGAGATCGAGGAGATGCGCAACGCGGCCATGGCAGCCGGGGTGAAGCCGCGTTACAACGGCTATTACCGCGACCGCAACGAGCCGCTGCGTGACGATCCGAACCGCGTCATCCGCTTCAAGAACCCGTCCACGGGTTCGGTGGTGTTCGACGACAAGGTGAAGGGGCGCATCGAGTGGTCGAACGAAGAGCTCGACGACCTCGTGATCTTCCGCTCGGACGGCTTCCCGACGTACAACTTCGCGGTCGTGGTCGATGACATCGACATGGGTATCACCGAGGTGATCCGCGGCGACGACCACGTCAACAACACCCCGCGCCAGATCAACATCTACAAGGCGCTGGGTGCGCCCGTACCCGAATTCGCGCACCTGCCGATGATTCTGGGGCCGGACGGCCAGAAGCTTTCCAAGCGTCACGGTGCCGTCAGCGTCATGCAGTACCGCGACGACGGTTTCCTGCCGCATGCACTGCTCAATTATCTCGTCCGCCTGGGCTGGTCGCATGGCGATCAGGAAATCTTCTCGGTCGATGACATGAAAACGCTGTTCGACGTCTCGGACGTCAACAAGGCCGCATCGCGCTTCGACGTGACCAAGCTCTCCTGGCTCAATCAGCATTACCTGAAGACGGATGACCCGGCGACGCTCGGGCCGGAACTGGCCTGGCACCTCGGCAAGATCGGTATCGACGCCTCGGCTGGCCCGAACCCCGCCGATGTGGTCGTGGCCCTGCGCGACCGCGTGCAGACGTTCAAGGAAATGGCCGAGCGCGCGAAGATCTGGTACGGCCCGATCGTCGAGTGGGACGACAAGGCCATCGAGAAACACCTGCGTACGGACACCGCGCCCGCCGCGCTCGAGAAGGCGAAGTCCGAACTCGCCGCTCTGTCTGAGTGGACGCCGGAGACCGTGCACGGCGCCGTCGAGCGCGTGGCCGCGGGCCTCGAACTGGGGATGGGCAAGGTGGCCGCGCCGCTGCGCGTGGCGATGACCGGCACGCAGGTGTCGCCGTCGATCGAACACACCATCTACCTGGCCGGTCGCGACGGTGCGCTGGCGCGCATCGACGAGGCGCTCGCCCGCGCTCGTGGATGAGATCCTGGCCAAGGCGATGCGGGGCGTTGATCCTGACGACCCCGGGGCTTTCCTGGCGATCTTCACCAACCTCATGGCCGCGGTGCCATGGGGGCAGCTGATCCTCTGGCAGATCGTTTTCATCGTCGTCGGCGGCGTGCTGGGCTGGTGGCGCGGGCGCTTCGTCGCCGGCATCGTCGCCGCGCTGGTGCTGGGGCCGTTCGGCTGGGTGGTGCCTTTCATGCCACGCAAGCGGCCCCCGCCTTTACCGCCGCGTGGCGGTCCGCCGCCGCTGCCCGGGTCGAAAAAGCGCTGACGGGCCCTCATGTTAGAATGAGGGATACGAGGATTTCGATGTGACCACGCACGCCGCGCACAAGCACACGCACGAACACCATGACGATGCCCGCGGCTTCGTCGCGGCGGTCGAACACGCCTCGCTGGAGCGCGGTCTGCGCCTGACGCCCCTGCGTCGTGAGGTGCTGGAACTGGTGGCGAGCGCGGGCAAACCCGTAAAAGCCTACGATCTGCTCGATCGCCTGCGCGAGAAGCACGGCAACGCCGCGCCGCCCACGGTCTATCGGGCGCTCGATTTCCTCCTCGAAAACGGCTTCATCCATAAGCTGGAGTCGATCAACGCGTACGTGTCCTGCCACCATCCGGCGGAAACGCATCAGGTACCTTTCCTGATCTGCGACAAATGCCAGTGCGCGCAGGAAGTCTGCGACGAACGCGTCGCGGAGCTGATCGAGGCCCAGGCCAAGGCGCTGGGGTTCCGTCCGCAGGCGCAGACCCTCGAAGTGCACGGCATCTGCAAGAACTGCCGGTAACGCCCCAAAATCGGTAGGAGCGCGCCCTGCGCGCGAAAAGCCTACACAGCGAAGAAGCGGCACCCCACCATCGCTAGGAGCGCGCCCTGCGCGCGAAAAGCCTACACAGCGAAGAAGCGGCACCCATCATCGCTACGCAGGCTTTTCGCGCGCAGGGCGCGCTCCTACACGGTTTTTTTGTCGTTCAGAAGAACGCGCGCACGCCCACCGACACATTCCGCCCCGGCATCGGCGCCACATCCTTGAACAGCGACGTCGCCGGACGGGCGTTCTGGTTGGTCAGGTTGTTGCCGTCGACGAACGCTTCCCACTGGCTGCGTTCGTCGTTGACGAACGTCCATGCGAAGTGCGCATTGACCAGCGTGTAACCGGCGGTGTCGGTTTCGAACGCGGCGATCTTGTCCTGCTTCATGTAACGCACGGCGCCGAGGCTGGCGCGCAGGCTGTCGGCAGTCCAGCTCAGCGTGGAGCCCACGCGACCGGCGGGAATGCGCGGCACGTTGCCGGCACCGTCGGATAGCGTGGCGCGCACCGTGTCGCCGAACACGCGCAGATCCCAGTTGCCCGACGTCCCCTTCGAAAGGTGGAACGTGGCTTCCGCTTCCGCGCCGCGGAACGTCGCGTCGTTCTGCGACCAGATGCGTACCGGCAGGTCGTCCTCGACTTCGCCGGTGTCGGCGAGATAGATGAAGTTCTTGTACTTGTTGTAGTAGACCGCGACCTTGCCCTCGACCACGTCACCGTGGAAGTGAAGGCCCAATTCGGCCTGGTTGGATTTTTCCTTGTTGAGGTCGCTGCCGATCTCGAAGGTGTTCGAGGCTTCATGCGGGCCATTGGCGAAGAGTTCCTCTTCCGACGGCGCGCGCTCGGCGTGGTCGAGGTTGAGCGACAGATGCCACTGGTCAGCGAAACGCCACGCGGCGCCTGCGGAAAAACTGTTCGGGTTGTAGTCGCGCCTGGCGCCGCTATCGGGCTGGACGGTCTGCTTGTCATGCCGCGCGCCAAGCTCGACCTTCACCGGCCCAAAGTCGCGCTGCTCGGTGAGGAATACACCGACGCCCTTGGTCGTCGTCGCGGGTACGAAGGTCTCTTCGCCCACGGCGGAGAACTGACGATGCTGGGTCTGCACGCCGAAGGCACCGTTCCATCCGGCGAGTTCTTCGTGCGTGACGACGAGGCGGCCCTGGTTGCTGGTCGTCGCAAACGTCGTGCCCGGCGTATCGCCTTCGAACTCCACGTGCTGGTAAGCGCCGTGGCCGAGGTTGAACTCGATCTTCGCGATGCCGTCGATCGGCTGGATGAAGCCTCCCTTCAGACTGTAATTGGTCTGCGCCATCTTGATGTGCACGGGATCTTCGCCCTCCGCCGGATCGCCTGGCTCGGCGGGGCTGCCGTAGAGATCCATGAAGCGCGAGACCGACAGGCCGAGGTAGCCCCACGATCCGAGCAGCGACGCGCCCACCGCGCCGGACGTGGTCTTCACCGCGCTGTTGGCGAGGGTGCCGCCCGGGATATCGTAATCCTCGTTGTCGCGATGCATGCCGTCGACGTGGATGGCGAACCTGTCGTTACCCGCGTCGAGGCGGAGCAGGCCGGTCTTACCGTCCGACACGGAATCGCTGCGCACTTCGGCGCGGCCGGCGAAACCGTTCTCCGGCGCTTTCTCCGGCACGCGGCCGTCGACGACGTTCACGACGCCACCGATCGCGCCGGAACCGTAAAGCAGGGTGGCGGGGCCCTTCAGCACTTCGATCTGATCGGCGAGGAACGGCTCGAGGGTCACCGCATGATCCTGACTGACATTGGATACGTCCTGCGACGACAGTCCATTTTCGAGGACGGCGACGCGGGGACCGTCGAGACCGCGAATGATCGGACGACCGACCGCCGTACCAAGTGCCGAGCTTTGCACGCCCGGAATCGCCGAGACGGTCTCGCCGAGCGACACGGCCTTGGCGTCATCGAGAGCCGAGCCGGCCAGTACGGCCACGGGAGCCACGATCTGGTCGGCGCTCTGGCCCAGGGGCACCGCGTTGACGACGATGGCGTCGAGCTTTTCGGCGTTCTTGCGCGATTTCCCCTGGGTCTCTCTGGCGCTCGCGGGCGCCGAAGCATCCTGGGGAGCGTCTTCGGCCATGGCGGGGAGGGCGCTACCGAACGTGGTAGCCAGCGTCAGGGCGAGAAGGGTTCTGCGCATCGGGGTGAAACTCCGTGGTGTGTTTTGAGATGTTATAAAGTATCATTACTTGCCTGGACCCGTGCAAGAAGTCACGCTATGCATCCCATGACCGATCTCCCTCTCGAATCCGACGCTCAGCAAGTGCCCCGACGCTGGTGGCATGTGGCCGACCGCTTCGGCGCCACGGCCTCCTTCCTCTGCGCGATCCACTGCGCGGCGTTGCCCTTCGTGATCGCGCTGCTGCCTGTGCTCGGCCTGTCGTTCCTGGCCGATCATCGGTTCGAAACCGGCTTCGTCGCCTTCGCCTGCGTCCTTGCCTCGCTGGCCCTGATCTCCGGGTATCGGCGCCACCACCGACGTCTGCCACTGGCTCTGGCGATACCCGGCCTGACCCTGCTCGTGCTCGGCGTAACCTTTCTGCACGGCGGGTCGCTCGTGGTGCACAGCGTGCTCGTGACCTGTGGCGGGCTGCTCGTCGCTTCCGCGCACTTCGTCAATCTCCGGGTCGACCACAGCGAGCATGCGGGCCATATCCACGGCCCCTCCTGCGCGCACCCGTGATTGTGTAACCGCGCCCCGAGCACCTAGCCTTTCGTTCATGGCACACGATCACGCACACGCCCACGGCCATTCCCATGGCCACGCGCATACCCACGACCACGACCACAGTCATGCCGCCGGCGGCAGTGAACGGAAGCTGCTGTTCGCCTTCGTACTGACGACGCTGATGCTGGTGGTCGAAGCGGGCGGCGGCATCCTTTCCGGCTCGCTGGCGCTGCTGGCCGACGCCGGCCACATGCTGGTCGACGCGCTCGCCCTGCTGCTGGCGTTTCTCGGCGCGCGCTTCGCGGCGCGCCCGGCGGATGCTCAGCGCACCTACGGTTACGGCCGCATCGAGGTGCTGGCGGGCTTCGTCAACGCACTGACCCAGTTCGCGCTGGTGGCGTTCATTGTCTACGAGGCGGTGATGCGCCTGTTCAATCCGTCGCCGATCCTCTCCGGCGTGATGTTCGTGGTCGCCGCCGTGGGACTGGTGGCCAACGTGGTGGTGCTGCGCACGCTGCATGGCCACGACCCCGACGACGTCAACATCGCCGGCGCCAGCCTGCATGTGCTGGGCGACCTGCTGGGCTCCATCGCCGCGGTGCTGGCCGCCCTGGCGGTGCGCTGGCTCGACTGGAACTGGGCCGATCCGGTCCTGTCGATCCTGGTCTCGATGCTGATCCTGCGCAGCGCGTGGTCCCTGGTGCGACGTTCCGGCCACATCCTGCTCGAGGGCACGCCTGAAGGCGTCGATCTGGCGGACGTGAGAAGTCAGCTGGAGGGCCTCGATCCGGGCATCCTCAGCATCCACCACGTGCACATCTGGCAGGTCACCGCGGGCTCGCGGATGGCCACGCTGCACGCCGAACTCAAGCCCGGGGCCGATCCGGCCCGCATTCTCACGGTCATCAAGACGACCCTGAGCGAGCGCTGGCGGGTGGGGCACGCGACGGTCCAGGTGGACCCGGGTCATTGTCCGGACGACCTCGAGGGCTGCGGCCAGGACGGCCGGCACACTCACTGAACTGCCCGCCTGAACGGCTGGCGCTTGCCATTTACGCGGCCGCTGATACGATGACCGGCCGTTCCTCTCTACTTTTTCGAATCAAGGAGTTTCCCATGGGCAAGGGCGATCGTCGCACCCGTCGCGGCAAGATCTACCGTTCCAGCTATGGCAAAGCCCGTCCGCACGTCGACGTCGTGACCGGCGCCGCTGTTGCCAAGCCGGCCGCCGCCAAGCCTGCCGCTGCCAAGAAGGCAGCCGCGCCGCGCAAAAAGGCGTAAAGCCGTTCTTGCGTGAGACGAAAAGCCCCGCTTCGGCGGGGTTTCTCGTTTCCGGGGCTTTGACCCCTATAACTCGACGAGGTCCGTAAAGTCGACGTTGCCGCCCGCCGATGCGGCGATCACGTTTTGCTGGACCACGCCCGGAAACAGGTTCTGGGCGACGCCGGCGTGGTTTTCCCTGTTGAACAGATAGGGCAGGTGCGACCACACGCGATACCCGAGCGCCTTGATCGCTTCCACTTCGCCGGCTGCCTTTTCGCTTCCGGAAAGCCGGGCGTAAATCAGGGGCCGATACGTCTTCAGCGTTTCGACACCGCCCGCGATGAGGTCGATCAAAGCATCCGTTTCGTTGATCTTGAGCAACTGCAGCGACGCCAGCCGGAGACTGTCGAGTGTCACGCCGCGAACGCTCTCGTCCGGGCGACCGTCGCCACGGAGTATGTGCGGGCCACGTGAGCCTCCCAGCCACACCGCATGGGCAAACACGTTATCCAGACCGTTGAGCGCGATGGTCGCGCACGATTGCTGGAACCGGATGCGTCGTGGCTCGACCATATGCACCTGACCCCCGGGGCCCACGGCCCGCGACATCCAGAGCGCGTGCGCGGCGTACTCCGCACCGAACTCGAGCACGACGTGCCGCTCATCGACGAGGGCGCTGAGCAGGTCCGATGTCTGTTCGGTCCATTCGCCGTAGGTTTTCAGCGATCGGGCGATCATGTTGTCCGTGGGCACAGCCGCGGCGATGCCGTAGCGGGTGGACCAGAAAGGCGTGGAGGGATCCTGCGGAGACGTCGTAACGGTCATGAAGAAGGCTCGCCGGGCAATGACGGGATGGATTCGCGGATGCTTTCGTAGAACGCGGTGATCTCCTGCCGGCACGCCGCAGCCTGATCGGTGAGGGACGGCTCCTGTTCCGCGAGGAAAGCATGCAGCAGCGCCAGGGAGCACACGTCCCGCGCATCGATGCCCGATAGCAGGCGCGCGCGTGCGAGCGCCGTCCGCGCGATGAGTAACGAGATGGATGGATCGGGCTGTCCGGACCCGGACGCGGTCATGGCGCGGCACAACCGTTCGACCTCCGCCAGGCGCGCCTTGAGGGCGTCACCGCGTACCCAGGACGCCCAGGCGAGGTGGACATCGATCAGGGCATGGATGCCAGCTCGATCGCGAGGTTCGTTCTCGCCCGAGTACCGCGCGACGAGCTCACGTACGGCGAAGAGACGCCTCGCGCCGGTCAGGCATTCGACGTCGCCGAGTGCGCTGCGTATGGCGAACGAGATGGCGATGTCAGGCGACGGCAGCGGCAACAGGTCGACCGATTCCGGCACCATGTACAGCAGCGGCGTTTCGAAAGGGGATGTGCGGTAGACCCACGTCGGATGCGAGGGGATGCCCTGTGCGTCGGTCCTGCGCACGATGGGGCTGTCGCTGAAATGCGCGGCGATGGACAGCGGTTGCGACAGTGGACGGAGGCGTCGCTTGCGTCGCCATCGTCGGATCGCGATCGCGGCGACGCCGGAACCGAACGTGGCAAGGCATGAGACGATCCACGATGCGGGAGCGTCGGTTCGCCCGCTTGTCTCTGCTGAGGGACGCGAGGCCGGTGCGCCCGGTGCCGGTGTGCGGGTGGCGTCGACAGGTCGCCTCGCGTTTTCCTGCGTCTCCATCGCATCGAGCATGCGCGAGACGTCGCGCATCTGGCGTGCGCGCCGCGCGCGCAGCTCATCGCGGTCGTCGGTTTCCTTGCAGGCCACGAGCATGCAGGCGAGCAGGGAAAGCACGCCCGGCGAAAGGCGGGGAAGTTTGGGAAAGAGCAGCATCGCGAATTCGACATCCGTGGTCGCCGACGCCCGGATGGGCGAGGGGACTGCGATCTTAGGTGGCGATGCCGGTCGAAATCGATGGAAGTTTTCGGAAAAATCGGACCAATGTGACGCTAAACGGCTCCCACACGCTCACCCGCAACCCAGCGCTGGCGCAGCAGGTCGCCGCCGATCCAGTAGCAGAGCTCCGGCAGGTGCCTGACGTCCCATGCGACGAGGTCGGCACGCTTGCCCACTTCGAGCGTCCCGCGATCATCCAGTCCCAGCGCGTGAGCCCCGTGGACGGTAGCCCCGCGCAGTGCTTCCTCCGGCGTGAGACGGAAGAGCGTGCAGGCCATGCTCATCGCCAGGCGTAGCGAAAGCAGGGGCGAGGTGCCCGGGTTCAGATCGGTGGCCACCGCCATGGCCACGCCATGCTCGCGAAAGCGGTCGATGGGCGGCGGACGCGTATCACGCAATGCGTAGTACGCGCCGGGCAGGAGTACGGCGACCGTACCGGCCGCCGCCATCGCCCGGACGCCTTCCTCGCTGGTCCATTCGAGATGGTCGGCGGACAGGCCTCCGTACTGTGCGACGAGTGCCGCGCCGCCGAGGTCGGAGAGCTGTTCGGCGTGCAGCTTCACCGGCAGGCCGAGTGCGGTCGCTTTCGCGAACAGCCGGTCCGTCTCCGCATGCGTAAAGCCGATGCCTTCGCAGAAGGCGTCCACCGCGTCGACCAGACCTTCGTCCGCGAGCGATGGCAGCATGGTGTCGCAGACCAGCGCGACGTACTCGTCGCGCCGTCCGGCATATTCGGGAGGCAGGGCATGCATGCCGAGAAACGTGGTGCGTACATCGACGCCCAGCGTTTCCCCGATGCGTCGTGCAACGCGCAGCATACGCCGCTCGGCATCCGGCTCCAGGCCGTAGCCGGATTTGATCTCCAGCGTGGTGACGCCATCCGCGAGCAGGGCCCGCGCACGGGGCAGCGATTGGCGCAGCAGTTCGTCCTCACTCGCTGCCCGCGTGGCGCGCACGCTGGATACGATGCCGCCACCGGCGCGGGCGATCTCCTCGTACGTGGCGCCTTCCAGTCTTTGCTCGAACTCCTGCGCGCGATCGCCGCCGAAGACCAGATGCGTGTGGCAATCGACAAGACCGGGCGTGACCCAGCAACCGGGCAGCGACTCGACACGATGGGCGAGCGCGTGCGGATCGCCGGGCAACTCGGCGCGAGGTCCGACAAAGGCAATGACGCCGTCGTGCCAGCCGATGGCGCCTTGCTCGATCGCACCGTAAGCCTTGCCGTTGTCGGTCAGCGTGGCCAGCCCGACATCGAGAAGGAGGTAGTCCCAGCGGGTATCGGCGGTCATGGCGAGGCGCTCGTCTCGGGAGTGGGAGGCGTTTCGCGACGCGCGCGCTCGGCTTCGTATTGCACGATCAGTACGTCGGCCAGAGCCTTGTACACCGGAACGCGGCAGACCAGAGCCGACGCGCCGCGCGCGAGCAGGCAGGCGGCCATGATCGGCAGGGCCATCATGTGGTTGGCCGTCAGTTCCAGCGAGATCACCGTGGCGGTGAGTGGTGCCTGGGTGACGCCGGACAGATACGCCGCCATGCCCAGAAGCACCACGGCGGAGGTGTCCGCGCCGGGCAGCAGCTGAGCGATGTTGCCACCGAAGCCCGCGCCCACCGCCAGTGCGGGCGAGAAAATGCCACCGGGAATGCCTGCCCACGCCGACGCGATGTTGCCCAGAAACTTGAGTACGCCGAACAGCGGGCCGGTGTCGCTATGCCCCTGCAGGATGTCCTGTGCCTGCGCATAACCGGTGCCATACAGACCGTTGGCGCTGAGCAGGCTGAGCAGCACCAGGGCCAGACCGCAGGCCGCGGCGAAGACGATCGGCTGACGCGCGCGCAGACGGCCCATCGCACCGCGCAGTCCCAGCGTGGACGGAATGATCAGCCGGGCGAACAGGCCACCGGCCAGACCGCCGACGAGGCCGGTGAGCAGCACGGCGATCCACGCGCGACCGAGGGGCAGGGTGGCCGTGATGTCGCCGAAGTAGGCGTAGTTGCCGACGATGCCCAGGGAGACCACGCCGGCGACGAAGACGGCGGTGAGCAGCGTGCCGCTCATGCGGTGCTCGAAAGTGCCGGACATTTCCTCGATGGCGAACACGATGCCCGCCAGCGGGGTATTGAACGCCGCCGCCAGACCGGCCGCCGAACCGGCAAGAATGAAACGGCCCGCAGCGGCAGGGTCGTCGAAGCCGAAGCGCCGGCCCATCGAATACAGCAGCCCCGCACCGACGTGCACGGTGGGGCCTTCGCGGCCGACCGAGGCGCCGCCGAGCAGCGCGGCAAGGGTCAGAGCCATCTTGCCGAGCGCGACCTTCAGCGCCAGCAGGCGGGAACGAAAACCCTCGTCCTCGACCTTCAGTGCCGCGATGGCCTGCGGAATACCCGAGCCCCGCGTCGCTTTCAGCGCCCCCTGTGTCAGCCAGCAGAGCAGCGCGAACATCGGCGGAGTGATGAACAACGGTACCCACCAGCCATGCGACGCCACGCTGTGAAACAGCTCGAAGGCGTAATCCGCGGCCTTGGCGAAGAAGACGGCGGACAGGCCGACGACGATGGCGCCCGTCCAGAACAGGATGCGTCGACGCCACTGCCTGGGCGACAACCATTCGTGCCGGCGCAACTCACGCAGGCGGGTCATGCGCGATGGATGCCCCGGTGCGGGTTCGGCGCCCGGCGTCGGGTCGATGTCGGGAGGGAGTTCGTTCATTTGCCCTCCAGATGTCGTGCCCAGCGTACCTGGTAGAGGTCGAAACGACGGTCCTTAAGGTTCTGCACGGCGCCGGCATTGCGTGCGCGCGCAATGCTTTCCAGCCGCAGATCGGCGAACAGCACCGTCTCGATATTCGGGGTGGAATCCGCGGCGATACCGTCGCGCGCGAACGGGAAATCACTCGGCGTCAGGATGCAGCTCTGGCCGTACTGGATATCGAAGTTGTTCACGCCGGGCAGGTTGCCTACGTTGCCCGAAAGCACCACGTAGCACTGGTTCTCGATGGCGCGTGCCTGCGAGCAGTAACGCACGCGCAGGTAGCCCTCGCGCACGTCGGTGCAGAACGGGACGAACAGAATCAGCGCACCCTGGTCGGTGAGGTGACGGGCCACCTCGGGGAACTCGGAGTCGTAGCAGATCATCACACCGATCGGACCGCAGTCGGTCTGGATGGTCGCCGCGCTGTCGCCGCCGGTGATGTTCCAGACGTTTTTCTCGCTGGGCGTCGGATGCAGCTTCTCGCGCTCGTGGATCGAGCCGTCGCGCAGGCAGACGTAGCAGACATTGTGGATGTCGCCATTGGGCTGCCGGGTCGGGTGCGAGCCACCGATGATGTTGATGTTGTAGTGCACGGCCAGGCGATGGAACAACGCCTTGACCTCGTCGGTGTACTCGGAGAGCCGGCGGATCGAATCCACCGGGGACAGCTCGGCGTTTTCGATCGACAACAGCTGCAGCGTGATCAGCTCGGGGAAGACGACGAAGTCGGCGTCGTAATCGGCGGCGATGTCGACGAAGTATTCCACCTGGGTGGCGAACTCGGCGAACGAAGCGATGCGCCGCTGCTGGTACTGCACGGATGCCACGCGCACCGAGTCGGGCAGTCGATGCGACTGCGACACCTTCGGCGTGTCCGGATGGTTGAGCAACTGCGGGTTGCGCCAGACCAGATGCGCCGCATAGCCGAGCGATTCGTGGTCGGACGGCACGTACTCGCGCAGCAGCCCGATGACCTCGAAGCCGTTACGCAACTGAAAGCTCAGCGTCGCGTCGCGGCGGCTGCCGTCGACGATGGCCTGGACGTAAGCCTCGGCGCTGCCATAGCGGCCGATGGCTTTGGAGAGGCCCGGCAGGCGACCGCCGAATACGATGCCGCGCAGCTTGAGCTCGGTGCACAGACGTTTGCGGGCCATGTACAGCCGCTGGCCGATGCGCATGCCGCGGTAGTCGGGGTGCACCACGACTTCCATGCCGTAGAGCCAGTCGCCTTTGGGGTCGTGGCGCGAGGCGAAACCGCCGCCGGTGATCTGCATCCACGTATGCGGCGCCAGGGCCAGCGCCTCGTTGATCCGGAAGGTGGCGCAGAAACCCACGATCTTCCCCTCGTACTCGACCACGAACTGGCCTTCGGGGAAGTGGGTCTGCTGGCCTTGCAGCATCTCGGCGGAATGACCCCACTCGGCCGTGTAGACACGGGCGGTGAGGGCGACGAGTTCGGGCACGTCGGCGAGGCGTGCAAGCCGAAGCGTGAGCTTCGGCGCCTGAGCGGAGTTGATCTCGGTCATCCCCCCATTATGCGCCCGCGCGGTGAAATCGCCGACAGATCCGCGATAGCCTGCCGTCCCCATGCAGGAGCGGGCCCCGCCCGCGATACCATGTCGAGATACCCCCCAAGGACATCTCCCCATGTCACATCAGAAGCTCGCCGCCGACTATCTCTGGCACGACCGCGGATGGCGCTCGGGGGAGGGTGGTATCGCGGTGGCCGCCGGTCGCTTCGCCGATGCCTCACCGGCCCCGGAAGAGCGCATCGGCCGCTTCGTGCTGCCGGGCATGCCCAACCTCCACTCGCACGCGTTCCAGCGCGCCATGGCCGGCATGGCCGAACGTCGCGGTCCGGGCGAGGACAGTTTCTGGACCTGGCGCGAGACGATGTACGCCTTCGCGGAGGCGATCGACCCCGACGACATGAAGGCCATCGCGACCCAGCTCTACATCGAGATGGTCAAGGCCGGCTACACCCAGGTCTGCGAGTTCCATTACCTGCACCACGGTCCCCGGGGCGTGCCCTACGCCGATCCGGCCGCGATGTCGCTGGCGCTGATCGAGGCGGCCAGGGAAGCCGGGATCGGCCTCACGCTGCTCCCCGTCCTGTACATGACGGGCGGATTCGACGGCCGGGCACTGAACGAGCGCCAGCAGCGGTTCCGCAACGACGTGGGCCAGTATGTCGCGTTGCTGGAGCGCCTGGCGCCTCTGCAGAACGACATGCTGCGTCTGGGTGTGGCCCTTCATTCGCTGCGCGCCGTTCCCGAGGAGGCGATGCGTGCGCTGCTCGCCACGGGCGTCTGCCGTGACCTGCCGATCCACATTCATATCGCCGAGCAGATCGGCGAAGTGCAGGATTGCCTCGCCGCGCGTGGCGCGCGTCCGGTGGAATGGTTACTCGACCACGCGGACGTCGACGCGCGCTGGACGCTGGTCCATGCCACCCACCTGACGCCGCACGAAACCGACCGGCTCGCGAAGACCGGTGCCGTCGCCGGGCTATGTCCGACGACGGAAGCGAACCTGGGGGACGGCCTGTTCCCGCTGGCGGCCTATATCGATGCGGGCGGCAAGCTCGGCATCGGCTCCGATTCGCACATTTCGGTGTCGCCGGTGGAGGAATTGCGCTGGCTCGAATACGGCCAGCGCCTGCTGACCCGGCATCGCAATGTGGCGGCGCGTCGGCCGGAAGAAAGCGTGGGTACGGTCCTGTGGCAGCGCGCGCTGGACGGCGGCGCGCAGTCGGCCGGCGTCAACGTGGCACGTCTTGCGCCCGGCTCACGGGCGGACATGCTCGTCCTCGACGATCGCTCGCCGTTGCTGGCGGCGCGCGGCGAAGCGGACGTGATCGACAGCTTCCTGTTCGCCGGCAACACGCCGCTGGTGCGTGACGTGATGGTGGGCGGCACGTGGCGTGTGCGCGACTTCGCGCACGCCGCCGAAACGCGTGCCGCCGAGGCTTATCGCGGTGTGGTCGAAAGGTTGGTCGCCGCCTGAGCCGCCGGGCCCGACGGGCATTTCGACTTGCCGTAGAGGCCTTCCGCGGCGGGCTCGTTCCTGGCCAGCGCATCGGGCGACGCGTAGATAGATACGGCGAGGTCGCACCGGTTGTCGCGCAGCGTGAAGCGCACGGTGTCGATGCGGGTCGGCGGCTCATCGTCGAGCCTGCAGGCAGTGTTCTTTGCAAGACGGATCGTGAGCGTGTTGTCCTTCGCGTCGACGACATCGAAGTGCGCGTTCTGGCAGCCGTGCCAGGTGAGCGAGTCCTTGCCGACGGTGAGGATGCGCAGACCGGTGAAGGCGTTGCTGTAAGGATCCCAGTCGCCGGCGATCCATGCCGGCGCGGTCTGGGCCGTGGAGAGAAGAGCGAGCGCGAGGAGGGGAGTCATGGGATGCCTCGGTTCCGGAAGTCGTGTAGGAGCGAGCCCCGCTCGCGATGCTTTTTTTGCGGAGTGCCGCCCCCGCAACGTGACATCGCGCACAGGGTGCGCTCCTACAGAGTAGCAATCGCGGGGGAGGGTGTTGCATTGCAGCGATCTTCATGCTCTATTCGACTCATGACCCGCCTCGCCGCCAATAACGCCAATACCAATAATGCCCGTAACCTCGGGAGGGTCGGCGTGTAGGCGGTTGCGAGACAAACCACCAGACACCAAAGGCCCGCCCTCACCAGGCGGGCCTTTTTCTTTGCGCGTTTCCCCATTGATAGCCAGGAGCAAGACCATGTGTTCGATCTTCGGGATGTTCGGCCTCGCGGCCGGTGATGACCTGGTCGCATTGCGCCGTGAGGCGATGTCGCTTTCGCAGCGGCAGCGCCATCGCGGGCCGGACTGGAGCGGTGTCTACGTCGACGACGGCGCGATCCTCGTTCACGAACGCCTCGCCATCGTCGACCCCGCCAGTGGCGCCCAGCCGCTGCGTTCCCCAGAAGGCGACCTGGCCCTGGCCGTCAACGGCGAGATCTACAACCACCGTGAGATTCGCGCCGCCAGCAGCTATCCGTTCACCACGGGCTCCGACTGCGAGGTGATTAACGCGCTGTACCGCGAGCACGGGGCGGACTTCCTCGGTCAGCTCAACGGTATCTTCGCTTTCGCGCTCTGGGACGCGGGCCGCCAGCGTTACATCATCGCCCGCGATCCGGTCGGCGTCTGCCCGCTGTACTGGGGCCACGATCGCGAAGGCCGCCTCTGCGTCGCATCGGAAATGAAGTCGCTGGTCGGTGTCTGCGCGGACGTGGCGCCCTTCCCGCCGGGCCATGTCTACGACAGCCAGACCGGTGAGGCCGTGCGTTACTGGACGCCTGAGTGGCGCGACTACGATGCGACCGTCGGCAAGACCATCGACCCGAAAGATCTCCGTACCGCGTTCGAAGCCGCCGTGCATCGCCAGATGATGACCGATGTGCCCTATGGCGTGCTCCTGTCGGGCGGTCTGGATTCGTCGCTGGTCGCCGCGGTCGCCGCGGGTTATGCGCGCCGCCGTATCGAAGAAGACGACCGTGGCGAAGCCTGGTGGCCGCGTCTGCACTCGTTTGCCATCGGCCTCGAAGGCTCGCCCGACCTGAAAGCCGCCGAGATCGCGGCCGAGGCGCTGGGTACCGTCCATCACGGCTTCCGCTATACCTTCGAGGAAGGCCTCGACGCGCTGCCCGAAGTCATCCGCCACATCGAGACCTATGACGTCACCACCATCCGCGCATCCACGCCGATGTTCCTGCTGGCGCGACGGATCAAGGCGATGGGCGTGAAGATGGTGCTCTCGGGCGAGGGTTCCGACGAGGTCTTCGGTGGTTACCTGTACTTCCACAAGGCGCCGTCGGCCCGCGCCTTCCACGAGGAAACCGTACGCAAGCTGGATGCGCTGCATTATTACGACTGCCTGCGTGCCAACAAGTCGATGTCCGCCTGGGGTGTCGAAGCCCGCGTGCCCTTCCTCGATACGGAATTCCTCGAAACGGCCATGTCGATCGACGCCGAGGCCAAGATGGTCGCCCGCAAGGGTATCGAGAAGGGCCTGCTGCGCGAGGCCTTCGAAGGCGCCTTGCCGGATTCGATCCTCTGGCGCCAGAAGGAGCAGTTCAGCGATGGCGTGGGTTATGGCTGGATCGACGGCCTGAAGGCGCATGCCGAGAAGATGGTTTCCGATCGTGAGTTCGCGGCCGCCGCGGCCCGCTTCCCGGTGAACCCGCCGGCGACCAAGGAGGCATTCTTCTACCGTACCGTCTTCGAGACCCATTTCCCGGGAGAGGCCTGTGCGGCCACGGTGCCCGGCGGCAAGTCCATCGCCTGCTCGTCCCCGGCTGCGCTGGCGTGGGACCCTGCCTTCGCGGCCGCCGCCGACCCGTCGGGCCGGGCCGTGCGTGGCGTTCACCAGGAGGCCTTGCCGGCCTGAGGGCAGCCGCTCGTCTGTAGGAGCCCGCCCTGCGGGCGATGGGGTCTTGCCGCAGTCCCATCGCCCGCAGGGCGGGCTCCTACAGGAGCGGCCTGCGCCCGCCATGCGGCCCACCCCAGGATTTGTTAAGATCGGCCGCTTTAGTCGGCGCCTTCCGCGCCGCGTCATCAGGCCAGACACACCATGATCGAGACCAATCCGATCCTTGCGCAGATTGCGGACCTCAAGGGCCGCGTCGAGTCGCTTAGGGGGTATCTTTGACTACGCCGTCAAGAAAGAACGCCTAGAAGAAGTCAATCGCGAGCTGGAGAGTCCCACCGTATGGGATGACCCCAAGCGCGCTCAGGAGCTCGGCCGCGAACGCGCCCAGCTCGACGGCATCGTCACCGGCATCGACGAGATGTCCGGCACGCTCGACGACTCCGGTGAACTGCTCGAGATGGCGGCCGCCGATGGCGACGACGCCACCGTTCAGTCCATCGTCGACGACCTGAAAAAGGTCGACGCCCGCGTCGGCAAGCTCGAATTCCAGCGCATGTTCTCCGGCGAGCTCGACTCGGCGGCGGCCTTCGTCGACGTCCAGGCAGGTGCCGGCGGTACCGAGGCTCAGGACTGGGCGGAAATCCTCCTGCGCATGTATCTGCGCTGGGCGGAGTCGCGCGGCTGGAAGACGGAAATGATGGAAGTCAGCGCGGGCGAAGTCGCGGGCATCAAGTCCGCCACGTTCCGCGTCGAAGGCGACTACGCCTACGGCTGGCTCAAGACCGAGATCGGCGTGCACCGCCTGGTCCGCAAGAGCCCGTTCGACTCCGACAACCGCCGGCACACCAGCTTTACCTCGGTGTTCGTTTCGCCGGAAGTCGACGACAACATCGAGATCGACATCAATCCGGCCGACCTGCGTACGGACGTCTACCGTTCGTCCGGCGCCGGCGGTCAGCACGTCAACAAGACCGAATCGGCGGTGCGTATCACCCACGTGCCCACCAACACGGTCGTGGCCTGCCAGACCGAGCGCAGCCAGCATGCCAACCGCGACCGCGCGATGAAGATGCTGAAAGCGAAGCTGTACGAGCTGGAAGTCCAGAAGCGCAATGCCGAGAAGGACGCCCTCGAGGCGACCAAGTCGGACATCGGCTGGGGCAGCCAGATCCGCAACTACGTGCTCGACCAGTCCCGCATCAAGGATCTGCGCACGGGCCTCGAACGCTCCGATACGCAGAAAGTGCTCGACGGCGATCTCGACGAATTCGTCGAGGCCAGCCTGAAGTCCGGCCTCGAAGCCGGTTCCAAGCGCGTCGACGCGTGACAGCGGTAGGAGCGCACCCTGCGCGCGATTGGAGAGCATCGCGCACAGGGCGCGCTCCTACTTTCATCCATCAAACATGTTGCCCTTTCCATGACTGACGATACCCGCGATGCCACGCCCGCCACCGCCGCCGACGAGAACCGCCTCATCGCCGAGCGTCGCGAGAAACTGAAAGCGCTGCGCGCGCAGGGCATCGCCTATCCCAACGACTTCAAGGTCGACAGTTTCGCGGGCGACCTGCAGGACGAGTTCGCGGACAAGGACACCTGGACGGCCGAGGCCATCGAGGGTGCGCCGCGTCGCGTGACCGTGGCCGGCCGCATCATCCTGATGCGCGGGCAGGGCAAGGTCAGCTTCGTGCAGATGCAGGACGGCACCGGCCGCATCCAGCTGTTCGTTCACCAGGGCACGCTGGGCGAAGCGTCCTACGACGCCTTCAGGCGCTGGGACCTCGGCGATATCGTCGGTGCCGAAGGCCTGTTGATGCGCACGAAGACCGGCGAGCTGTCGATCAAGGTCGACGCCATCCGTCTGCTTACCAAGTCGCTGCGCGGCCTGCCGGACAAGCACCACGGCCTGGCCGACGTCGAGCAACGCTACCGCCAGCGCTACGTCGACCTGATCGTCACCGAGGAGTCGCGCCGTACCTTCGCGCTCCGTTCGAAGATCATCAGCCACGTCCGTCGCTGGCTCGAAGCCGAACCGCGCCGCTTCATGGAAGTGGAAACGCCGATGATGCACGTGATCCCGGGCGGCGCCACCGCGCGTCCGTTCACCACGCATCACAATGCGCTCGATATCCCGCTGTTCCTGCGCGTGGCGCCGGAGTTGTATCTCAAGCGCCTGGTCGTGGGCGGCTTCGATCGCGTCTACGAAATCAATCGCAACTTCCGTAACGAGGGCGTGTCCACGCGACACAATCCCGAGTTCACCATGCTCGAGCTGTACCAGGCGTACGCTACCTACCACGAGATCATGGACATCACCGAGGGCATGATTCGCTCCTCGGCCGAGGCGGTCATCGGCCAGACGTCCATCGAGTGGGACGGCGCGACCGTCGACCTGGCTCCGGCGTTCCGTCGCTGGCGCATGGAAGACGCCGTGCTCGAACTCAATCCCGAGATCAAGCCGGCCGACCTGCGCAACCGTGACGTCATGGCCGCGCACGCCGCGCGGCTGAAGATCCAGGTCAAGCCGTCGTACGGCTGGGGCAAGCTGCTGCTGGAGATCTTCGAGGCGACGGTGGAGCACACGCTGATCCAGCCGACCTTCATCACCGATCACCCGGTGGAAGTCTCGCCGCTGGCGCGCGAGAGCGATACCGACAAGGGCATCACCGACCGCTTCGAGCTGTTCATCAACGGCAAGGAAATCGCCAACGGCTTCTCGGAGCTCAACGATTCCGAAGACCAGGCCGCGCGTTTCCAGGCCCAGGTGGACGCCAAGGATGCTGGCGACGACGAAGCCATGCACTACGACGCCGATTACATCCGTGCGCTCGAAGTGGGCCTGCCGCCGACCGGTGGACTCGGCGTCGGCATGGACCGCCTCGTCATGCTGCTGACCGGTTCGTCGTCCATCCGCGACGTGCTGCTGTTCCCGACCATGCGCCCCGAGGCCTGACCGGCCTCGCTACCGGAGACATCGATGTTCTACGCCATCGTCGCACTGGATCACCCGAATTCGCTGGAAAAGCGCCTTGCCGCGCGCCCGGCGCATCTGGCGCGCCTCAACGCCCTGAAAGACGAGGGCCGCCTGAAGCTGGCCGGCCCGTTCCCGGCCATCGATTCGAACGACCCGGGTGAGGCTGGATTCACCGGCAGCATGATCGTGGCCGAGTTCAGCGACCTGGCGGCCGCCGAAGCCTGGGCTGGCGCGGATCCTTATGTCGAAGCCGGCGTGTATCGCGACGTGACGGTCCGCCCGTTCCGCGCCGTGCTGCCGTGACGGCCGAGAAAGTCGAGCGCATCCGGGTCCTGCTGACCGGGGCCCTGGCCCCGGTCGAGCTGGACGTGATCGACGAGGGCCACAAGCACGCCGGGCATTCGGGCGAGGGCAGGGGGCATTTCTTCGCCCGTATCGTCAGTCCGGCCTTTGCCGGCAAGAACCCGATCCAGCGGCATCGCATGGTCTATGCTGCGCTGGCCGAGATGATGCCGGACGGCATCCACGCGCTGGCGATCGAGGCCAAGGCCCCCGGGGAATAAAGAAAACATGCGTCTGACCACGATCAAGCTGGCGGGATTCAAGTCGTTCGTCGACCCCACCACGCTGCACCTGCCCACCAATATGACCGGCGTCGTCGGTCCGAACGGCTGCGGCAAGTCGAACATCATCGACGCCATCCGTTGGGTCATGGGTGAATCCGCGGCCAGCCGTCTTCGCGGCGACTCCCTCACTGACGTCATCTTCTCCGGCTCCAGCGCGCGCAAGCCGGTGGGCCAGGCCACGGTCGAACTGATCTTCGACAACAGCGACGGCACCATCCAGGGCGAGTACGCCAGCTTCGCCGAGATCTCGGTCAAGCGCATCGTCAGTCGTGACGGCCAGTCCTCGTATCACCTCAACGGCGCGCGTTGCCGTCGCCGTGACATCACCGACCTGTTCCTCGGGACCGGCCTGGGCCCGCGTTCCTACTCGATCATCGAGCAGGGCATGATCAGCCAGATCATCGAGGCGGCGCCGGAAGAACTGCGCACCCATCTCGAAGAAGCCGCCGGCATCTCCAAGTACAAGGAGCGCCGCAAGGAAACCGAGAGCCGCATCAAGGCCACCCGCGAGAACCTCGACCGCGTGCGTGACGTGCGCGACGAGGTCGACAAACAGCTGGACCACCTGAATCGCCAGGCCCGCGCCGCCGAGCGCTGGAAGGCCTTCAAGGAAGAGCACACCCGCCGCGAAGCCGAGCTCCGCGCGCTGGAGTACCGCACGCTGCATCGCCGCCACGAAGGCGAAGGCTCCGGTCTGCGCGAGGCGGAACTCGAGATCGAGAAACACCTCGCCGGCCAGCGTCAGGTCGAGGCGCAGATGGAAAGCGTGCGCGAGCGCCACCAGGGCGCCAGCGAGCACCTCAATCAGGTTCAGGCCGAGGTTTACAAGGTCGGCTCCGAGATCGCCCGTGTCGAGCAGCAGGTGCGGCATAGCCGCGACCTCAGCGAGCGACTGACGCGCGCGCGTGGCGAAGCCGAGCGCGAATTCGAAGAACTGCAGGGCCACATCGGCGCCGACCGCGAGCAGGTGGAGACCCTGCGCATGGCACTGGCCGAGGGCGAGCCCAGGCTCGAAGCCCTGCAGCAGATCCAGGACGAGACGGGCGACGTGGTTCGTGCCACCGAGTCGAAGCTGGCCGACTGGCAGCAGCGCTGGGATACCCATACGCGGGGTGCGTCGGAGTCCAGCCGCGCGGCCGAGGTCGAGCGGACAAAGCTGGCCTATCTCGACCGACAGACGGTCGACCTGTCGCGTCGCAAAGAGGCGTTGGATGCCGAACAGAAGGCGACCGACATCGCCGCGCTCGACGCCGCCTCCGAACAACTCGATGTCGAACACGATACCCAGCGCGAGAAGGTGGAGCAGCTGGGCGGCGTGCTCGACCAGCACAAGGTCGCGTACGAGCGCGTGCTCGACGAAGAGCGCCAGGTGCAGACCGCACTGAACGACGGGCGTCAGCAGTTGCAGACCGCGCGCGGCCGCCAGGCCTCGCTCGAAGCCCTGCAGAGTGCCGCGCTGGGCCAGGAAGAAACCGCGGCCAGTGGCTGGCTGTCGCGCCTTGGCCTCGACCGCTCGCGTCGCCTGGGCGAATCGCTGCAGGTCGACACCGGCTTCGAGTCGCCGGTGGAAACCGTGCTCGCCGGCGTCCTCGACGGGGTGCTGGTCGATTCGATGGAGGCCTTGCTGCCCGAATTCGAAGCGCTCGGGCAGGCCGATGTCGCGCTGTTCGCGAGGGAGCAGGGCGGCCCCGGCGCCCCCGGTACCCTCGCCGAGCACGTGCGTGGGCCGGTGGCCGCCGTCGCGCTGCTGAGCAATGTCTTTGTCGCGGAGTCGGTGGAAGCCGCCGCCGCACGGCTCGCTTCACTGCAGCCGCACCAGTCCGTCATCACGCGCGATGGCGCATGGATGGGGCCGGGCTGGGCCCGCGTGCTGCGGGCGCAGGGCAATCAGGTCGGCGTGCTCGCCCGCGAACGCGAGATCCGCCAGCTCGCCGGGCAGATCGAAACCCTCGAAGCCACTCTCGAAGAACGTACCGAACAGCTGGAAGCCCTGCGTACCAGCAAGTTCGAGACCGAGCGTCAGCGTGACGACGCCCAGCGCGATCTCTACGCCGCGCATCGCCGTCTGTCCGAGCTCGCCGGTCAGTTGCAGAGCCATCGCGGCAAGATGGAGACGGCGCGCGCCCGAGCCGAGAAGGTCGGCGGCGAAATCTCCGTCATCGTCGATCAGCTCGACGAACTGCAGGGCCAGACCCGTGATGCCCGCGCGCGCCTCGATGAGGCCGTCGGCCACATGGGCGATCGCGAGGACGAGCGCCGTGGTCTCGAAAACGAGCGTCGCGAGTTGCTCGAAGCGCGCGAAGAAGCCCGTATCAATGCGCGCGAAGCGGCTGACCAGTCGCACCAGCTCGCACTGAGCATGGAGTCCAAGCGCTCGGCGCTGGGGTCGCTCGAACAGGCTCTTGCGCGTCTGGATACCCAGCTGCGCCAGGTGACCGCTCGCCGCGATGAGATCGATCAACAGCTGGCTGCCGGTTCCGATCCCATTGCGGAACTCGAAGCCGAGCGGCAGACCTACCTCGACCAGCGTCTGCTGGTCGACAAGCAGCTGGTCGACGCACGTCGTGCGCTCGAAGACTGCGACGCCGAGTTCCGCCGGCTCGAGCAGGAGCGTCAGCGCGTCGAGCACGTGCTCAATCAGGTGCGTGAAAACGTGTCCGAAAAGCGTCTCGCCGCGCAGGCCTTGCAGCTGCGTGCCGAACAGCTGGCTCAGGCCATCGTGGCGTCGGGTCTCGAACTCGAAGCATTGCTCACCGAACTGCCCGAAGACGCCGAGCCGGAGCGCTGGCAGCAGCAGCTGGTCGATCTTTCCGGCAAGATCGCCCGTCTGGAGCCGGTCAACCTGGCCGCGATCCAGGAGCACGCCGAGCAGTCGCAGCGCAAGGAATACCTCGATGCGCAGCTGCTCGACCTGACCAGCGCGATGGAGACCCTCGAGGGCGCGATCAAGAAAATCGATCGCGAGACCCGCCAGCGCTTCAAGGAGACCTTCGACCGCGTCAATGCGGGTGTGCAGGAGTTGTTCCCACGGCTGTTCGGCGGCGGCCACGCCTACCTCGAGCTCACCGGCGAAGACCTCCTCGACACCGGTGTGTCGATCATGGCCCGGCCACCCGGCAAGCGCGTCTCCAACATCACGCTGCTGTCCGGCGGTGAGAAGGCGCTCACGGCAGTCTCACTCGTCTTCGCGATATTTGGCCTCAACCCGGCGCCGTTCTGCCTGCTCGACGAGGTGGACGCACCGCTGGACGAAGCCAACGTGGGCCGTTTCTCGGCCATGGTCCGCGAGATGAGTGAGAAGGTGCAGTTCATCTTCGTCAGCCATAACAAGGCCACGATGGAGGCCGCCCATCAGCTCTGCGGCGTTACCATGCGTGAGCCGGGCGTGTCGCGCCTCGTCCAGGTCGATCTGGCCGAAGCGTCCAAGCTCGTCGGCGCCGCCTAAGTACCGTTCTTGAAGGAAATCGAACCATGAATCCCGCCATCGGCCTCGCCTGGAATCCCGCAGTGGGCATCCCGATGCTCTTCGTCGGCATCGTCGTGATGGTGCTGCTCTGGCTGTTCGGTCAGCCGCGCAAGGAGCAGGGTCGCCGCAAGCCGGTGCCGGAGCAGCCCGAGCGTGGCCGCGAGCGCCGCGAACCGGTCTTCAGCGACGAGGACGGTGGCGTCGATGCGCGCGAGGCATACGACGAGCGGGACAACGTGTCCTTCAGTGCCCGCGACGAGCTGCGCGAGGACGACGCCAACGACCCGCTGTTCAATCCGCGGCCGAAACAGGCCGAGCTCGATGTGGACCTGAGGGCGGAGCTGGAGCGCCTCGGCGCATCGCTGGCCGGTGAGCGGACGGCGTCCGCCGCGCCCGTGGCGCCGGCGGCACCGGCCCCGGCGGCGTCCGCGCCCGTGGCGCGTCCCGCCCAGCGCACCGAGCCACGTTTCGATCTGGACCTGCCGTTCAATCTCGACGACGAGCCGCGCATGGCCGCGTCTGCGCCGGCGCCTGTCCCGGCCCCCGCGCCGGTGCCGGTGCGCCCCCCCGCGCCGGCTCCGGCACCGGTGGCGAAGACCCCTCCGCGCTCGGATCTCGGCCGCCGCCCGCCGCACGCGCCGGTCGAGCGTATCGTCAGTCTGTACGTCGTCGCCCGCGAAGGCACCCGGTTCAACGGTTCCGATCTCGTCGTGGCCGCTGAAAAGGCCGGCCTGGAGTTCGGCGACATGGGGATTTACCACCGGCTCGTCGACGGCCATCCGGAACAGGGCCCGATTTTCAGCGTCGCCAACCTGACCAAGCCCGGCAACTTCGACATGGCGCGCATCGCCACGTTGCAGACCTCGGGTCTGTCGTTCTTCATGGCGCTGCCGGGTCCCGTGCCCGCGCTGGACGCCTGGGACGCAATGCTGCCCACCGCGCAGCGCCTGGGCGAGTTGCTCGACGGCCTGGTCCTTGACGAGGAGCGCAACGCGCTCGGCCGCCAGCGCATCGCACACATCCGCGACGAGCTGCGTGGCTGGGACCGCGGGCACGAAGGCGAAGAGATCAAGTTCGGCCAGTAACGTGTACACGCCCCGAGCCTTCGCCGAAGATCGTCTGCCCGTCCTGCACGAGGCGATCCGGCGCCATCCGTTCGGCACGTTGGTGACGGCCGGTGAGGGCGGCATCGAAGCGAGTCACGTTCCTTTCGTGCTGGCGCCGGACGAGGGGCCCTACGGCACGCTCTACTGCCATGTGGCGCGCGGCAACGACCATGTGACACGTCACGTCGGGGAGGCGCTGTCGATCTTCGCGGGTCCGCACGCCTACATCTCACCCAACGGGTATCCCGGCAAGGCTGAACACCACCGCGAAGTCCCGACCTGGAACTACATCGCGGTGCACGTCTATGGGCACCCGGAGACGTTCACGGAGCCGACCTTGCTCCGTGCCTTGCTGGACCGTCTGACCGCCCAGTCCGAAAAGGATGCTGCGCAGCCCCTGCCGTGGCAGGTGGGCGATGCCCCGGCCGAGTATCTGGCCGCCATGTACCGCGGCATCGTCGGTATCCGCATCGCCATCGACCGCATCGAGGGCAAGTGGAAGCTGGGCCAGAATCGTACGGACGCCGATCGCACAGGAGCCGCGACGCTGCTTGCCGAGCGCACCGGTGACGACGAACAGGCTATCGCGGCGGCGATGCTTGCCGCTCGAAACGTGTGAATTAACGGCACCATATTCACGCTGCCGCAACACCCCTCTGCGTCACTGTGAAGCCTTCGCGTGTCCGGGTATTGGCACGATGCATACATCCTGCCCGGCATGCTTGTGTCCTTCCCCCAGAGGAATGCGATTCACATGTCGGAAAGCACGCGAGCGCCTTTCAGAATCTACTATCTGCATCCGCTGCTCGCCGGGCCGATGACCGCCTGGAATGCGTGGATCGAACACGCGGCATCGCTGGGATTCCGGCAGCTGCTGGTGGCACCCCCGTTCGATGCCTCAGTCACAGGTGACGTTTTCGTTACACGCGACTTCGACCGGCTGAACGGCGCGGTGGCGGACGACGGCGATGCGGTCACCCGGCTTGCGCAAATCGCGAAGGCCTGCCGCAATCATCGCATGGAGCTGTGGCTCGACCTTTCTCTGGACGAGGTGGCCTCGGATGCGCCGGTTCGCCAGGAGCATCCGGAATGGTTTCGCGCGGTTGCCGCGCAGCACGGCACGCCAGATCCACGCTGGACCCCCGCGGAGAGCGACAGCGTCCGCTGGCGCCTCAACGACCCCGAGGTTGCCGAAGCGGCCACGCAATGGTGGGTCGATCGCCTGCATCGCTGGACCGCCGCGGGCGTCGAAGGCTTTCGCGTCGTGCACCCGCAGCGGCTGCGCGCGTCGCGCTGGAAGAGCCTGATCGATGCGGTGCGCAACACGCACGCCGATGCGTCGCAGGCCGCGTTCCTCGCCTGGACGCCCGGGCTTTCCGCTGACGATCTCGCCAACCTGAAAGGTGCCGGATTTGACGCGGTCGTTTCGTCGGCCAACTGGTGGGACTTTCGTGCGCCGTGGTTCGCTGAAGAAGCCGCGCGTCTCGCCACCGTCGCGCCGGCGCTGGCTTGCGTGGAGGAGCCCTTCGCGAAGCGGCTCGGCGATGAACTGGGCGAGGAGAACCAGCTCGAGCACGCCTATGAGCGGGCGATCGCGTTCGCGGCGACATCGCCCGGGGGCTGGATGATGCCGGTCGGTTTCGAGTTTGCCCAGCACGATGCGCTGGATCCGCGACGTGGCCTTGCGGTCACGCCCGCCGCGCTCTCTACAAATGCCGCCCTCGACCTGACGGCGACGGTCCGTGCCGCCAACGCGGCCGTGGGTGACGATGTGCCGGCGGCCCCCCTCATCACGACGGGCCGCGATGTCGCCGTGTTCCTGACGGTCGATGGACCCGACGCGCGAAAGGCCTCCAGTGCCACCCTGACCCTGGTCAACGCGTCGCTGGACCGTGACGCACCGGTCGGTGCCGCGCAGGCGCTGGCGGGCGCGGCCGCGCACTTCGCTCCCTGGGTCACGCCGGACGGACGCAAGGTGTTCGACCAGGGCGACGGGATGCTTCTGGCACCCGGCGCCGTTCTGACCCTCACCGGTGTGCCGTCCACGCCAGCTAAACGAAAGATGGGAGCGAGTGTGCAGAAGGAATTTCTACAGGCGGCCTCGCGTGCGCCTCGCGTCATGATCGAAGCCGTGCAGCCAACGGTGGACGCGGGCCGCTTTCCGGCCAAACGCGTCGTCGGTCAATCGGTGGAGGTGACGGCGGACATCTTCATGGACGGCCACGAGGTGCTGGCCGCACGCCTGCGTTACCGCGCACAGGACGAGCGGACATGGCGCGAAGTCGTCATGGAACCGGTGGACAACGACATTCATTCGGCGAGCTTCGTACCGACGCGTGTCGGCCGCTATGAGTTCCAGGTCGAAGCCTGGCATGACCGCTTCGCCAGCTATCACCACGAGATCGAAGTGAAGCACGCTGCCGGTGTCTCCCTCGCACTGGAACTGGAAGAGGGACGCCTGCTCGTCGAAGCCCGGGCCAAAGATGCCGCTGGTCCCAGGGCGAAGGCCTTGCGTAACCTGGCGGCGGCACTCGGCAAGGCCGATGACGCACAGCGACTCGAGCTGCTGCTCGATGAGACGACGGTGGCGCTCATGGCGGCGACCGATCCCCGGAACCGCTCCAGCGTCACCGACACGTATCTGCTCGAGGTGGATCGCCGCGAAGCGGTCTTCGCCAGCTGGTACGAACTGTTCCCGCGTTCGATGACCGATGACAAAGCCAGGCACGGCACCTTTCGCAACACCATCGCGCGCCTGCCGGCGATCCGCGACATGGGTTTCGACGTGCTCTACTTCCCGCCGATCCATCCGATCGGCACCGCGTTCCGCAAAGGTCCCAACAACACGCTGACGCCCGGTCCCGATGACCCGGGCAGTCCGTATGCGATCGGCTCCCCGGACGGCGGCCATAACGCCATCCATCCGCAACTGGGCACCCTCGGGGACTTCCGCGCGCTGCGTGACGCCGCGCACGAACACGGGCTCGAGCTGGCACTGGACTTCGCCATCCAGTGCTCGCAGGACCACCCCTGGCTGAAGGAACATCCGGAGTGGTTCGACTGGCGTCCGGACGGCAGCATCAAATACGCCGAGAACCCGCCCAAGAAATACCAGGACATCGTCAATGTCGATTTCTATGCCGACGGCGCGATCCCCTCGCTCTGGCAGGCGTTGTGCGACTCCGTCCTGTTCTGGGCCGCGGAAGGCGTGCGCACCTTCCGTGTCGATAACCCCCATACCAAGCCTTTCCCGTTCTGGGAATGGATGATCGCCCGCGTGCGGGCAAAGTACCCGGATACGCTGTTCCTTTCGGAGGCATTCACCCGACCCAAGCCGATGTATCGCCTGGCCAAGGTCGGCTTCAGCCAGTCGTACACGTATTTCACCTGGCGCAATTCCAAGCAGGAGTTCATCGACTACCTGACCGAGTTGACGACGACGGCACCGAAAGACTTTTTTCGGCCCAACTTCTTCGTCAATACACCGGACATCAACCCGTACTTCCTGCAGACCTCGGGGCGCCCGGGTTTCCTGATCCGCGCCGCGCTGGCGACGACGCTGTCCGGCCTCTGGGGTATGTATTCGGGCTTCGAGATCTGCGAGTCCGCGCCGATGCCCGGCAAGGAGGAGTACCTCGATTCCGAGAAGTACGAAATCCGCATCCGCGATTTCAACGCCCCCGGTAACATCGTTGCGGAAATCACCCAGCTCAACCACATCCGGCGCGCGCACCCGGCGCTGCAGTCGCACCTCGGACTGCGCTTCCTGCCGGCCAGCAACGATCAGGTCCTTTTCTTCGAGAAGCGTTCCGGTGACGATCTCGTGCTTGTCGCGATAAGCATGGACCCGCACAACGCCCAGTCCGCGGACCTCACGCTGCCGCTCGGCGACTGGGGCCTGAGCGACGACGCCGCGATCGACGTACACGACCTTCTGCATACCCAACCCATCGCCTGGCGCGGTGCCCGTCAGAACGTATGGCTCGGCCTCGGCCAGCCCTACGCGATCTGGCACGTCCGTCTCCCTGGAGTCTGATCCATGGCAACACGCGGTAAGGGAAAGAAACAGACGATCGCTCCCGATTTTTCGAGCGATCCGCTCTGGTACAAGGATGCGATCATTTATCAGGTCCATCTGAAGTCGTACTTCGATGCCAATGACGACGGCGTGGGCGATTTCGAAGGCCTGATCCAGAAGCTGGACTACATCGCCGAGCTGGGCGTCAACACATTATGGCTGCTGCCGTTCTATCCGAGTCCGCGGCGCGACGACGGCTACGACATCGCCGAATACAAGTCGGTGCATCCCGACTACGGCAAGCTCGCCGATGCGAAACGGTTCATCGCGGAGGCCCACAAGCGCGGCCTGCGCGTGATCACCGAGCTGGTCATCAACCACACCTCCGACCAGCACCCGTGGTTTCAGCGGGCGAGAGAGGCGAAGAAAGGTTCCGCAGCGCGCAACTTCTACGTCTGGTCCGATACCGACCAGGCCTACGACGGCACCCGCATCATCTTTCTCGACACCGAAAAGTCCAACTGGACCTGGGATCCGGTGGCCGGTCAGTACTTCTGGCACCGTTTCTTCTCTCATCAGCCGGATCTGAACTTCGATAACCCCGCGGTGATCAAAGCGGTGCTCGAAGTCATGCGCTTCTGGCTCGACCTTGGCGTCGACGGCCTGCGACTGGACGCCGTGCCCTATCTGATCGAGCGCGAAGGCACCAACAACGAGAACCTTCCCGAAACGCACGACATCCTCAAGCTGATGCGTGCGGAGATCGACCAGCATTACCCGGATCGCATGCTGCTCGCGGAAGCGAACCAGTGGCCGGAGGATACTCAGGACTACTTTGGCAACGGCGACGAATGCCACATGGCGTTCCATTTTCCGCTGATGCCGCGCATGTACATGGCGATCGCACGCGAAGACCGTTTCCCGATCACCGACATCATGCGTCAGACGCCGGCAATCCCCGAGAATTGTCAGTGGGCTATCTTTCTGCGTAACCATGACGAGCTCACGCTCGAGATGGTGACCGACAACGAACGCGATTACCTGTGGCAGACCTACGCGGCCGACCGTCGTGCTCGTATCAACCTGGGTATTCGTCGGCGTCTCGCCCCCTTGCTCGAGCGCGACCGTCGTCGTATCGAACTGATGAACGCCTTGCTGCTATCGATGCCGGGCACGCCGGTGCTGTATTACGGCGATGAGATCGGCATGGGCGACAACATCCACCTGGGTGATCGTGACGGCGTACGCACGCCGATGCAGTGGTCCGTCGACCGCAACGGCGGATTCTCGCGGGCCGATCCGGCCAGCCTGGTGCTGCCGCCGATCATGGATCCTCTTTATGGCTTTCAGGCCATCAACGTCGAGGCGCAGGGGCGCGATCCGCACTCGCTGCTCAACTGGACGCGCCGCATGCTGGCTGTGCGAAAGCGTTACAAGGCCTTCGGTCGCGGCACGCTGAAGTTTCTCTATCCGGGTAACCGCAAGGTGCTGGCGTATCTGCGCGAGTTCGAGGGTGAACACCTGCTCTGCGTCGCCAACATGTCCCGTTCGCTGCAGGCGGTCGAGCTCGACGTGGCCGCGTTCGACGGGCAGGTTCCCATCGAGATCATGGGCGGCTCGTCATTTCCGCCGATCGGTCAGCTCCCCTATCTGCTGACGCTGCCGGCATACGGTTTCTACGCCTTCCAGATCTGCCCCAACGCGCAGATGCCGGAGTGGCACGAAGTACCCGCCGAACCGCTGCCCGATTACGAGACGCTGGTGCTACGCGGCGCGCTGGTCGAAGGGCCGGTCATGGCGCATCACCGTGGCGTGATCGAGAAGCAGGTGCTGCCCGGCTACCTCGGAGTGCGTCGCTGGTTCGCCTCGAAGGATCGTGGCATCGAGAGCTCGAAGATTCTCTATGCCGTGCCGTGGCCGGACCATGGCGACGATCTCGTCTTCACCGAGGTCGAAGCGACGCTTGCCGACGGCGGTACCGAGCGCTACAGCCTGCCCGTCGGCATCGTCTGGGAAGACGAAAGCCCGACAGCGCGTGCCCAGCAACTTGCGTTGGCACGCGTGCGTCGCGGTCGTCGCATCGGCTTGCTCACCGACGGATTCGCGCTGCACGCCTTTGCCTCCGGCCTCCTGATCGGGCTGCGTCAGGGAACCGAGTTGCCGGTGAACCATGGCGTCGTGCGTTTCGAGACGACCGATGCGTTCGCCGGCGTCACCTTCGACCCGGCCATCGAAAGCCGGTGGCTGACCGCTGAGCAATCCAACAGCTCGATGATCATGCACGACGCCGGTGTGGTGAAGTTGTTCCGACGCACCTCTGTCGGCGTCAATCCGGAAGTCGAGATGGGTCGCTTCCTTACCGAGCACGGCTACGCCAACACCTCGCCGTTGCTCGGTGAGGTGGTACGCATCGGCGAAAACGGCGACCGCACCACGCTGGCCGTGTTGCAGGGCTTCCTGCGCAATCAGGGCGATGCCTGGCGGTGGACGCTCGACTTCCTTCGTCGCAGCTACGACGAATACAGTCACTCCGACGAAGAAGCGCGTAAGGCGGAGATCGAGGCAGGGTACGACGCGTTCGCGACTGCCGTGGGCACGCGTCTTGGCCAGTTGCACGCCTTGCTTGCGCAGCCATCGGGCGTTCCCGCGTTCTCTCCGGAAAAAGCGAGCGCCGCCGACGCCGACGCCGTGCGCGACAGCATTCGTGCCCAGATCGGCCGTGCGCTGATGTCGATCGATCATCTTGCCGATCTGTCGGAGGCCGTGGCGGCCGACGTCGAGGCCCTCAGAGGTCTCGTGGGCACGCTGGACGAGCGCGTGGTCAAGCTGGCGAAGGCGGGCGTATCCGCCCTCAAAACCCGGGTGCATGGCGACTTCCACCTCGGCCAGATCCTTGTGGTCCAGGACGACGCGTACATCATCGACTTCGAAGGCGAACCCGCTCGTTCGCTGGACGAGCGCCGGGCGAAGGGCTCCCCGTTGCGAGATGTCGCCGGTTTCCTGCGTTCGCTCGACTATGCGGCCGCCATGGCGCGCCGGGGTGAAGACGGACTTGCTCCGATCGAGGACGAAGGCTTCGGCGATTACCTGTCCCGATTCCGCGAGCGTTCGTCGCGCGTCTTCCTGGCGGCCTATCGCGCCGTCCTGGACGCGGCACCGGTACGCTGGGTCGATGGCGAGACGCTGGCACCCATCCTGGAGCTGTTCGTCATCGAGAAGGCGGCGTACGAAGTGAACTATGAAGCGGCGAACCGGCCCGGCTGGGTCGATGTGCCGGTGCGCGGGCTGCTGCACGCCTCGCGCGGTGAGACATCCCGAGAATTGAAGGAAGAGACGTGACCGATCTTCGTACCTATGGCCTGACCGATGCCGCTGCCGTCGACGCACTTGTCGACGGACGGCACGGCGATCCCTTTGCTTTGCTCGGCCCGCATCGTGTCGAGGGGAGGCGGGTCGTGCGCAGTCTGCAGCCGGGCGCACAGGGTGTGGAACTGATCGATGCGACCGGCCGGTCGCTGGGCGAGCTTAAGCGGGTACACGACGGCGGCTTGTTCGCCGGTTTCCCGGAGTCCGACGACGACTACCGCTTGCGTGTTCATTGGCCTGCGGCCGCCCACGACATGCACGATCCTTACAGGTTCGGGAACCTCCTCAGCGACGACGACCTGCAACGTCTGTCCGCGGGAACGCATACGGAGCTGTTTCTCTGCCTCGGCGCGCATCCGGTCACGGTCGACGGCGTGAACGGCGTCCGCTTCGCCGTCTGGGCGCCGAATGCGCAGCGGGTCAGCGTCGTGGGCGACTTCAACAGCTGGGACGGTCGTCGCCTGCCCATGCGCAAACGCGTACCGGCGGGTGTCTGGGAACTCTTCGTGCCCGGCTTGCTGCCCGGCGCACGTTATAAGTACGAGATCTGGGGTGCCGACGGATCGCTGACCCAGCGCGCCGATCCGGTCGCCCTCGCGGCCGAGCTGCCGCCGTCAACGGCGTCGATCGTGGCCGACCCGACCGCGTTCCGCTGGACGGATGACGAGTGGATGCGTCACCGTGGTTCGTTGCATCATGCGGGCTCCCCGCTGTCGATTTATGAGCTGCATGCCGGATCGTGGCTGCGCGGTCCCGATGGGCGCGAGCTGCACTGGGATGAACTGGGCGAACGCCTGATCCCGTATGTGGCGGGCATGGGTTTCAGCCATATCGAACTGCTGCCGGTGTCGGAGCACCCCTTTGGCGGGTCCTGGGGTTATCAGCCACTGGGCCAGTTCGCCCCGACGTCGCGGTTCGGTACGCCCGAGGCATTCGCGCGCTTCGTCGACCGCTGCCACGAGGCGGGCGTCGGCGTCATCGTCGACTGGGTACCCGCGCATTTCCCCACCGATATCCACGGTCTGGCGCACTTCGACGGCACTCCGCTCTACGAACATGCCGATCCGCGCGAGGGTTTCCATCAGGACTGGAACACGCTGATCTTCAATCTCGGCCGGAACGAGGTATCCGCGTTCCTGGTCGCCAGCGCGCTGGCCTGGCTCGAGCGCTTCCACGTCGACGGCCTGCGTGTGGACGCCGTGGCGTCGATGTTGTATCGCGACTACTCGCGCAAGCACGGCGAGTGGGTGCCGAACCAGTACGGCGGCCGCGAAAACCTCGAGTCGATCGCCTTCCTGCGCCGGGTGAACCAGCTCGTCGCGGAACGGCATCCGGACTGCATGACCATCGCCGAGGAATCGACCGCGTGGCCGGGCGTGACCCAGCCGGTGGAGCAGGGCGGCCTCGGCTTCGACTTCAAGTGGAACATGGGCTGGATGCACGATTCGCTCGAGTACATGTCGCGCGATCCGTTGTACCGCCAGTTTCATCATGGCGAAATGACCTTCAGCATGGTCTATGCCTATTCCGAGAAGTTCGTGCTGCCGCTGTCACACGACGAAGTCGTGCACGGCAAACGGTCGTTGCTGGGACGCATGCCAGGCGACGAGTGGCAGCGTTTTGCCAACCTGCGAGCCTACTACGGTTTCATGTGGGGTCATCCGGGCAAGAAACTGCTGTTCACGGGTGGCGAAATCGCGCAGCCACACGAATGGAACCACGATGCGCAGATCGCCTGGGAGTTGCTGGACAACCCGCTGCACCTCGGTGTGCAGAAGACCGTGCGCGACCTCAACCAGCTCTATGCGTCGACGCCGGCCCTGCACGCATGGGATACCGATCCGCGCGGCTTCCGCTGGGTGATCGGGGACGATGCGTCGCAGAGCATCTTTGCCTGGCTTCGCTTCGCGGAGAATGGACGGCCGGCCCTGGTCGTCAGCAACATGACGCCCACGCCGCGTCACGGCTTCCGCCTAGGCGTGCCCGACGGCGGCCGCTGGAAGGAAGCGTTCAACTCGGATGCTTCCGACTACGGCGGCTCCGGCGTCGGCAACGAAGGCGAGCGGCATACGCAGGATGTGCCATCGCATGGCTTCGATCGTTCGCTGGTGCTGAGCCTGCCACCCCTTTCCACGGTCATCTTCGTGGCCGACTGACGAGGAATCCGATGCCCGCACTTCCCGAGCGCATGCAGTCCGGTACGCCGCATCCCCTTGGCGCCACCTGCGACGGCATGGGAACGAATTTCGCGGTGTTCTCCGCCCATGCGGAGCGCATCGAACTGTGTCTCTTCGATCCGTCCGGTAAACGCGAGATCGCGCGATACGACCTCCCCGAATGCACCGATGAGGTGTTTCATGGCTACCTGCCACGTGTACGTGGCGGGACGCTTTACGGTTTCCGGGCTTATGGGCCGTACGAGCCGGAAGAGGGACACCGGTTCAATCCGAACAAGCTATTGCTGGATCCTTACGCCCGTCTGCTCCACGGACAGGTTCGCTGGTCCGATGCGCTTCACGGCTACCGTGTGTCCTCGCCACGTGCGGACCTTTCGTTCGATCGTCGCGACAGCGCCGCGGCGATGCCCAAGGCGGTCGTGGTCGACGAACCGATGCACTGGACGCAGAACAACCGTCCGCATACCCCCTGGAATGAGACGGTCATTTACGAGACCCATCTCAAGGGGATAACGCGAACGCTCAAGCGTATCCGGCCGCACGAGCGCGGCACCTTCATCGCGCTGGCCGATCCTTACGTCATCGACTATCTGGTCAAGCTGGGGATCACGGCCGTCGAACTGCTGCCCGTGCATGCGTTTCTCCAGGACCGGCGTCTCGCCGAGATGAAGCTGCGCAATTACTGGGGTTACAACACGCTGTCGTTCTTCGCTCCGGAACCGGCGTATCTTGCCGAGGGTGCGCTCAACGAGATCCGTGCCGCGGTGCAGGCGCTGCATGCGGCGGGCATCGAAGTGATCCTGGATGTGGTCTACAACCACACCTGCGAGGGCAGCGAACTGGGCACCACCATGTCCTTCCGGGGCCTGGACAACAAGAGCTACTACCGTCTGATGGCGGACAACCCGCGTTACTGCATCAACGACACCGGTACCGGCAATACGGTCAATACGGCACACCCGCGCGTGCTGCAGATGGTGATGGATTCACTGCGCTACTGGGTCCAGACCTTTCATGTGGACGGCTTCCGCTTCGATCTCGGCGTCAGTCTGGGACGCGAAGAACATGGGTTCGACCCCTGTTGCGGCCTGTTCGATGCCATGCGGCAGGATCCGGTGCTGGCCAACGTCAAACTTATTTCAGAGCCGTGGGACATCGGTCCAGGCGGTTACCAGCTGGGCAATCATCCGCCGGGATTTGCCGAGTGGAACGGCAAGTTCCGTGACGATATCCGGAAGTTCTGGAAAGGCGACTCGAACATGCGCGGTGCGCTTGCGGGTCGGCTTCAGGCGTCCGGCGAGCTCTTCGACCACCAGAAGCGCAAGCCGTGGGCATCGGTCAATTTCATCACGGCGCACGACGGTTTCACGCTGGAAGACCTGGTCAGTTACAACGACAAGCACAACGATGCCAACGGCGAAGAAAACCGTGACGGTGGCAACGACAACGAAAGCTACAACCACGGTGTCGAAGGGCCGAGCGACGATCCCGCCATCCGCGCCCAGCGCGACCGGCAGAAGCGCGCGATGCTGGCGACGATGTTCTTCTCGCACGGCACGCCGATGCTGCTCGGTGGCGACGAGTTCGGTCGCACGCAGAGCGGCAACAACAATGCCTATTGCCAGGACAACGAGTTGTCCTGGTACGACTGGAAGCTGGCCAGCTCGGATCCGGGTCGCGAGTTGTCCGAATTCGTTTCCCGCCTGATACGCCTGCGCGAACAACATCCCACCTTGCGGGCCGCGCACTTCCTGCGGGGCGACAAGGAGGTCGCGCCCGGCATGCGCGAGGTGGTGTGGTTCGACGAGAGCGGTGCCGAAATGACACTGGAGACCTGGGGTTATACCGAAGGGCGCCTGCTGGCCCTGCGGCGCGCCCAGGCGTACGGAGAGAAACGAGCCGACGTGACGCTGATTCTGATCAATGCCACGCCTGAGACGCATGTCTTCCACCTTCCGCAGCCCGCCGCCAACTGGCGCCTGCGTTGCAACACTGCCGCGCCCCTGGCGCCGGAGCTACCGTGGACCGAGCCGACGATCGAAGTGGAGGGACGGAGCGTCCTGTTGCTGGCAGCGACAGTGCGGACCGAACCCGCGTGAGCGCGCGTTACGTACATGCCATGCCTTATGGCGTGAAGCCGTTGGGCGAGGGCAAGGCGCGCTTTCGTCTGTGGGCACCCGATGTCGACAGCGTGTCGATCGAGTGCGATACCGGGCACACGTCGACGATGCGCGCGCTGGACGATGGCTGGTTCGAATGCATCTGCCCCGCGGAGATTGGATCGGGCTACCGCTTTCGTCTGCCGGATGGCACAGCGGTACCCGACCCCGCGTCGCGCCGGCAGCGAGGCGGCGATGTGCACGGCTTCAGTGTGGTGACCGATCCGCAGGCCTTCGAGTGGCGGAACGGCGCCTGGCAGGGGCGTCCCTGGCAGGACACCGTGATCTACGAATTGCATGTCGGTGCGCTGGGCGGCTATCACGGTGTGGAAATGGTGCTGCCGCATCTCGCCTCGCTGGGCATCACGGCCGTGGAGCTCATGCCGGTCGCCGAATTCCCCGGTGAGCGGAACTGGGGATACGACGGCGTCCTCCCGTATGCCCCGACGGACGCGTTCGGCTCACCCGAAGACCTCAAGTCGCTGATCGACACAGCGCACGGCCTCGGCCTGATGGTGTTTCTCGATGTCGTCTACAACCATTTCGGTCCCGACGGCAATTATCTGGGCGCCTACGCATCACCGTTTTTCGATGGCTCCGTACATACTCCCTGGGGCGCGGCGATCGGCGTGTCCACGCCGCAGGTCGGCGACTTCTTCGTGCACAATGCGCTTTACTGGCTCGAGGAATTCCGCTTCGACGGCTTGCGCTTCGACGCGGTGCACGCGATAGGCAATCCCGGTTGGCTGGGCTCGCTCGCGGCGCGCGTGCACGGCGCCATGGGACCGGACCGTCATGTGCACCTGATTCTGGAGAACGAGGCGAACCAGGCCAGCCTTCTCGGCAGGGGACGCTTCGATGCGCAATGGAACGACGACTTTCACAATGCCCTGCACGTGCTGCTGACGGGTGAGGCCGAGGGTTATTACGCGCACTACGAAGCGGCGATGCCCAAGCTTCTGCGCAGCCTGCAGGAGGGTTTCGTTTTTCAGGGCGAGCCGATGGGCGGCAAGCGTCGCGGCGAATCGAGCGCCCATCTGCCGCCGTCGCGCTTCGTCAACTTCCTGCAGAATCACGATCAGGTGGGCAACCGTGCGTTCGGCGACCGCCTGACGACGCTGATTGACGCCGAGACGATGGAGGCCGCGCTGGCCCTCCTGCTGCTTGCGCCTTTCGTCCCCATGCTGTTCATGGGAGAGGAGTGGGCCAGCCGCACGCCGTTTCTCTTCTTCACCGATTTCCAGGATGAGGACCTTCGCAAGGCGGTGCGCGACGGTCGGCGTCGCGAGTTCGAGGCATTCACGAGCTTCGGCGGCGAGGAGATTCCCGATCCGAACGACTACGACACATTCACCGCGTCCATTCCCAGCCGTGAGGAAGGAGCGGGTGAAGCGCGCCGGCAACTGGTTCGCGAACTGATCGCCCAGCGGCACAAGCACGTCGCTCCGCACATAGGCGATGCCAGGGCGGCGGGAGCGGAGGCAGTCGGCGACCGCGCCTTTACCGCCGCATGGAAACTGGGACCGGCGACGCTTACCTTGTACGTCAACCTCGGCGACGCCGACGTCACGATCCAGCGGCCACCATCGGCGTCCGCGGCATGGCTCCATGGCGATGCCGCGGATATCGCTTCCGTTTCGCGCGGCCTGCTTCCCGCTCGCCGTACCGTCGCCTGCCTGGAGTCCTGAGCCGTGAACGCCCCCCTCGACGATCGTCTCGCTTTGCTTGCCGAACAGGCTGGCATCGATGTCGACTGGCGCGACGCGCTGGACCGCCCGCAGACCACGCCGGCCAGCACGCTTCGTGCCGTGCTTCGCGCGATCGGCCTGCCTGCGGACAACGCCGATGATGTTTCCTCGAGCCTGCATCTGCTCGAGCAGGAGCGCAGCGGCCGACGACCGCCGCGCATGATTACCGCCGATGCGGGCGCACAGGTAGCCATTCCGCCCGTACCGCGCGGTCGCGTGTGGAAGCTGCTGGACAGCGAAGGCGGCCAGGTGGCCGAGGGCGCGTTGCCGTCGGGCGAGGCTGGCATTGCGGCGCCCTCGACACCCGGCTATTACACGTTGATGCTCGACGACGACGAGGTGACGCTGGCGATCGCACCGCCGCGAACCTTTGGCGTCGGCGACGTCGCCGGTACGCGCCGACCCTGGGGCATGGCCGTGCAGATGTCCGCGCTCCGTCGCCCCGGCGATGGCGGCTTCGGCGATTTCACGGCGCTTGAGCTTTGTGCCCGCGCCGCGGCGGAAAAAGGCGCGGATGCGCTCGCGATCAGCCCGTTGCATGCATTGTTCGCCGCCGCTCCCGAGCGTTACAGCCCCTACGCGCCGTCGAGCCGCCTTTTTCTCAACGGTCTGTATGTCGACCCGGTGAAAACCAGTGGTGAGCAGACCGTTCGCGCGGTGATCGACACGCACAACCTGCGTCAGGAACTGGCCGAACTCGAATGGCTCGAGCTGATCGACTGGCCGCGCGCGGCCCGTGCGCGTATGACCATTCTGCGGTCGTTGTTCGAATGGGCGTCGGTGGATCTTGCCCACTCGGAGCGTTTCAGCGCTTTCAGGCGGGAGCAGGGCGAGCCTCTCGAGCGGCACGCACGTTTCGAGGCGCTGCATGGGCATTTCACCGCACATGGCCGGCCCGGCGGCTGGCAGGGCTGGCCCGCGGAATTCCACGACCCGGCCGGCAACGAGGTCGCTTCGTTCGTGCGCGAGCATGGTCGCGAAGTGGCCTTTCACGCCTGGCTGCAGTGGCTGGCCGCGCAAGGGCTCGAAGGTGCGCAGAAAGCGGCGCGTGACGCGGGCATGGCGATCGGCCTCGTCGCCGACCTCGCCGTGGGGGCGGACTCGGGTGGCAGCCATGCGTGGGCGCATCAGGCGGAGATGCTGCGCGGCCTGTCGGTGGGGGCACCACCGGACGCGCTGAACCGGCTGGGACAGGACTGGGGTCTGACGACGTTCTCCCCGCGTGGCCTGCGCGAAACCGGTTTCCGTGGCTTCATCGGCATGTTGCGTGCGGCGCTCGCGCACTCGGGCGGTGTCCGCATCGATCACGTGCTCGGCCTGAAACGCCTGTGGCTGGTCCCGCACGGCGCCGGCGCCACCGAGGGGGCCTATCTGCGCTATCCGCTCACCGACATGCTGCGGCTGATCGCACTCGAGTCGCATCTGCACCGCGCCATCGTCATCGGCGAGGATCTGGGCACCGTACCCGCCGACTTCCGCCATGCCATCGCTGATAAAGGCGTGCTCGGTATTCGCGTGCTGTGGTTCGAGCGTGCATCGGACGGCGGTTTCGTGTCGCCACGCGAATGGTCGGACAATGCCATGGCGACGACGAGCACCCACGATGTCTCGACCGTGGCGGGATGGTGGAGCGGGCGCGATGTCGAATGGCGTAAGCGCACCGGCCTGGACGATCCCGCTGTCGACGAAGCGGCGCAGCGTGAGAAGGAACGCGCGGCGCTGTGGCGTGCGATGTGCGCGTCGGGCTCGGCCTGGAACGAGGATGCGCCACCCGCGACGGACGATATTTCTCCTGTCGTGGTCGCGGCGGCGCGCCACGTGTCTCAGGCGCCCGCACCGCTGGCGATCTTCCCCGTGGAGGACATCCTCGGCCTGCATGAGCAGCCGAATCTTCCGGGCCCCACCGATGCCATTCATCCGAACTGGCGGCGGCGCATGCCCGACTCGTCCACCCGCCTGTTCGATGGCCCGATTGCCAACGCGGTCTGCGCGGCGATCGACAAAACCCGGAACCGGACATGAGCCCGCCGCGCGCGCTGGCTCGCCTGCAGTTCCATGCGGGCTTCACTCTGGACGACGCGGTCGGCGTCGTCGGCTATTACGCCCGGCTGGGTGCGAGTCACCTCTACGCGTCGCCGATCCTTAAGGCGCGTGCGGGTTCGACGCATGGCTACGACGTGGTCGACTGCCACGAAGTCAACCCAGAGATCGGCGGTGAGGACGCGTTGCGCCGTCTGGTCGCCGCCCTGCGCGAGCACGGCATGGGTCTCGTGGTCGACATCGTGCCGAACCACATGGGCGTCGGCACCGGGAACGCCTGGTGGATGGACGTGCTGCGGAACGGGCGTGAGAGCCGTTACGCGGGTTACTTCGATATCGAATGGACCGCGCCGGATCCGCTGATTCGCGGTCGCGTGCTCTTGCCGATCCTCGGTGCCGGTTACGAGGAAACCTTGCAGTCGGGGCATCTGCGCCTGCGCCGTCGCGGCGATACCTGGATGTTGGGCATCTACGACGATCGTCTTCCGCTGTCGCCAGCCTCCGTTGCCGGACTGGGCGATGACGCGGTCGACGAGCACGACCCATCGACGGAGACGGGCAGGGCGAAGCTGCATGCTCTGATCGAAAAGCAGCATTACCGGCTTGCGTTCTGGAAGCTGGCCAGCGACATGGTCAACTACCGTCGTTTCTTCGACATCAACGAACTGGCGGGTCTTCGCATCGAGCGAACGGCGGTGTTCGAGGATACGCACAAAACGATTTTCCGGCTTTACGCCGAAGGGCTGATCGATGGCGTGCGCTGCGACCATGTGGATGGCCTCGCCGATCCGCGTCGCTACTGCCGGCAGTTGCGCCATCGGCTGGAAACGCTGCGTACGCAACGGCCGCCCTCCGCGCCGCATGACGCCGCTTATCTCGTCGTCGAGAAGATCCTGGCCGAAGACGAAGATCTCCGGCTGGACTGGCGCACCGACGGCACCACGGGCTACGAGTTCATGGACCAGGTCTCGGCCGTCCTGCACTGCCAGCGCGGCGAAGCGCCACTGACCGAACTGTGGCGCAAGCTCACCGGTGAGTCGGCGGACTTCGGCACACAGGCGGTGCGGGCACGCCGGCAGATTCTGGTCGACAGCTTCGAATCCGAGCTCGATCGCACCGCACGAGCGCTGTTCACGGCCGCCCGCGCCAACGTCGCCACGCGCGACGTGTCGCTGGCCGCGGTACGCCGGGTGATCGTCGAGCTGCTGGTGCACTTCCCCGTCTACCGCACGTATGCGGGTGGCGCGGGGCGGGACGCCATCGACGAGGTCTTCTTCGCCCGAGCGGTTGAAGGCGCTTCACGGACCCTGCGGCTCGAAGACAGCGACCTGCTGCAACTGGTGTCGTCGTGGCTTGGCGGCGTAGCGCCCCGATCGCTGCCACCGGGCCCTGTACGCCGGGCACGCGAGCGCGCCATCGCGGTGTTCCAGCAGGCGACATCGCCGGTGGCCGCCAAGGCCGTCGAAGACACCGCCGGCTACCGCTACGGTCGGCTGCTCTCGCGTAACGAGGTGGGTGTCGACGCCGGGCGCATGGCCATGTCGATCGAAGACTTCCATGCGCGCTGTGCGATGCGTGCCGATACCTTGCCGCACAACTTGCTGGCGACGGCGACGCACGACCACAAACGTGGCGAAGACCTGCGCGCCCGGCTGGCGGTACTGTCCGAAGTAAGCGAACGCTGGGTCGTCACCGCGGAGCGCTGGCGTGTTCGCCACGCGGACTTCCGGCAACGGGCGGATGGGCGCATGGCGCCTTCGGCGGGCGATGAGCTGATGCTGTATCAGATGCTCGTAGGCGCCTGGCCTCTGCACCTGTCGCCCGACGATACCGACGGCGTCGAACGGTTCGCCTCGCGTATCGCCGCCTGGCAGCGCAAGGCACTGCGTGAGGCCAAGCGCTGGACGCGCTGGACGTCGCCCAACGAGCCTTACGAAGATGCCTGCGAAGACTTCCTGCGGGCGATCTTGTCCAGCGATGTCGCGGCGGAGTTCGCGGCTTTCGCCAATTACATCGCCACGCCTGGCGCGGCGAATGGTTTGGCCCAGACCGTCCTGCGACTGACGACGCCCGGCGTACCCGACCTTTACCAGGGTACGGATTACTGGGACTTCAGTCTGGTCGATCCCGACAACCGGCGACCGGTCGATTTCCTCGCGCGCGCCTCATCCCTTGAACTGGCGGAGACTCCCTTCGAGGCGTTGACGCACTGGCGCGACGGCGCGATCAAGCAGGCGGTCATCGCCCGCCTCCTGGCGACGCGCCGCGAGCACCCGGAGCTGTTTGCCCGGGGCAGCTATCGCGCTCTGGCGGCGGAAGGCCCTGCCTCGGAGCATGTCCTTGCGTTCGTCCGGGAGCATCGCGGGCAGCGGCTGTTCATCGCCGTCGCCCGGCACACGGCGGAGTGGATTGCCGGCAGCGACGCGCCAGTGATCGGCGCCAATCACTGGGAGGGGACGTCGCTGACGCTTCCTGATGGGCGCTGGATGAGTGTTTTCGGAGAAGGACGGGTCGACGGCGGGGCGATCGAGGTAGCCAGTCTGTTCGGCGAATTGCCGGTTGCGGCGTGGCTCGCGCAGCGCGCTTCATAGCAGTCACCGGCGTGCCCCGCCGAACCGCGCTATCCGGTGAACGCCGGTTCGGTGGGAACTTCCCTCGTCAGGGCGGCCCGGGGCCCCCTGAGACCGCCATCAGCCCGTCCCCTCGGCCCCTAACGACCTGACCAGTGCGACGTATTCCTCTTGCGCCTGTGCCTGTGGCATCCCCGTCAGCTTCACCCATGCCTCGTACTTGGCTGTGCCCACAAAATCGAAGAAACCCGGCTTCGGCCCGACGGCGTCGCCCTCGGAGCCCTGTTTATAGAGGGCGTAGATCCGCAGCAGCGTGTCATTGTCCGGTCGGCGCCCCAGACGGGTGATGTCCAGGTAAGCCTGCTCGAACTGGCTCTGGAGGTCGTCGGACATGGAAGGGCGCCTGGTCGATCGTTCGGGCGCTTGTAGCACGCAAGGGCGGTCGCGTCCATGCGCCGACTGCCGGGCGTCGACGCGATATCATGCTCGTTTCGCGAACGAGGTTTCCCCATGGCCCCATCGGCTGCTGCCCCTGTCCTGACCATCGATGGGCCCTCGGGCTCGGGCAAGGGCACCATCAGCCGCCTGGTGGCGGAGAAACTCGGCTGGCACCTGCTGGACTCCGGCGCCCTCTACCGGGCGGTGGGCTACGCGGCGGGCGAGGAGGGCATCGATCTGTCCGATGTCGACGCGGTGACCCGCTGCGCTCAGACCGTGAAGATCCGCTTCAAACCCAGTCCCAGTGGCGATGAGACCTACATTCTGGTCAACGGCCACAACGCCACGGACGAGCTGCGGACCGAGACGGCCGGGGCCGCGGCCTCGGCCATCGCGGTGATCCCCAGCGTCCGCCAGGCCCTGGTGGACATGCAGCACGGCTTCCGCAAGGCCCCGGGGCTGGTCGCCGACGGCCGGGATATGGGGACGGTGATTTTCCCGGATGCGGCGCATAAGTTCTTCCTCACGGCCAGTGCCGCCGAGCGCGCGAAAAGGCGCTATAAGCAGTTGAAGGATAAGGGGCTGAGCGTTACACTTGCCGTCCTTCAACGAGAGATCGAGGCTCGCGACGAGCGTGACGCGTCGCGGCTCGTGGCCCCGTTGAAGCCCGCCGAGGGCGCCGTGGTGATCGATACCACCGGCATGCCGATCGACGTGGTGGTGGAAAGAGTATTCGCCGTGGTGCGTCCGTAAGGGCGCATCCGGCACGACCCCCGCGCAGTGTGCGCGGGATATTGGCAACGGCGCGGAGCGGCCCCATAACGGCCCTCTTATTGCGCCCACAACCGGTGGGTCCCCTGTCCGCACGCGTTCATTGATGTTACGCAGGCGCCGGGTACGACCTTTCATAACCCTGGAATCAACATGACTGAAAGTTTTGCCGAACTGTTTGAACAGAGCCAGCAGGCCATTTCGAAGCTGAAGCCCGGCTCCATCGTCACGGGTATCGTTGTGGAAATCCGCAACGACGTGGTGGTGATCAACGCCGGCCTGAAAAGCGAAGGCATCGTCCCCATCGAGCAGTTCAAGGACGAGAACGGCGCGCTCGAAGTGGAAGTGGGCGACGAAGTCAAGGTCGCGCTCGATGCGCTCGAGGACGGCTTCGGCGAGACCAAGCTCTCCCGTGAGAAGGCCAAGCGTTCGATGGTGTGGGACGACCTCGAGCAGGCGTTCGACAAGGAAGAGACCATCACCGGCAAGATCTCCGGCAAGGTCAAGGGCGGCTTCACGGTCGACATCAAGGACGTCCGCGCATTCCTGCCGGGCTCGCTGGTCGATGTGCGTCCGGTCCGTGACCCGGTTTACCTCGAGGGCAAGGACCTCGAGTTCAAGATCATCAAGCTCGACCGCAAGCGTAACAACGTCGTCGTCAGCCGCCGCGCGGTTGTCGAGACCGAGTTCTCGGAAGAGCGCGAGAAGCTCCTTGAGCGTCTGACCGAAGGTGCTGTCGTCAAGGGTGTGGTCAAGAACCTCACCGATTACGGCGCATTCGTCGACCTCGGCGGCATCGATGGCCTGCTGCACATCACCGACATGGCGTGGAAGCGCGTGCGTCACCCGTCGGAAGTGGTCAACGTCGGCGACGAGCTGGACGTCCGCGTCCTCAAGTACGACCGCGAGCGCAACCGCGTTTCGCTCGGCCTCAAGCAGCTCGGCGACGATCCGTGGGTCGCCATCGCCCGCCGTTACCCGGTCGGCAGCCGTCTGTTTGGCAAGGTCTCCAACGTCACCGATTACGGCTGCTTCGTCGAGATCGAGCCGGGCGTCGAAGGCCTGGTGCACGTCTCCGAAATGGACTGGACCAACAAGAACGTCAACCCGGCCAAGGTCGTGCAGGTCGGTGACGAGACGGAAGTCATGGTCCTCGACGTGGATGAAGAGCGTCGTCGTATCTCCCTCGGTATCAAGCAGACCCGCTCGAACCCGTGGGAAGCCTTCGCCGCCATGCACAAGAAGGGCGACAAGGTTTCCGGTCAGATCAAGTCGATCACCGATTTCGGTATCTTCATCGGTCTGGAAGGCGGCATCGACGGTCTCGTCCACCTGTCCGACATCTCGTGGCAGGCTTCGGGTGAAGACCTCGTTCGCAACTTCAAGAAGGGCGACGAAGTCGAAGCCGTGGTTCTGGCGGTCGATCCGGAACGTGAGCGCATCTCCCTCGGCATCAAGCAGATGGAGCAGGATCCGTTCGGTCAGTTCATGGCCACGAATCCGCGCGGCACCATTCTGAATGGCACCGTGAAGGAAGTGGACGCGAAGGGTGCGGTCATCGACCTCGGTGAAGGCGTCGAAGGCTATATCCGCGCCAACGACATCGCCAAGGAGCGCGTGGAAGATGCCACGACGCACCTGAAGGTCGGCGATGCCGTCGAGGCGAAGTTCACCGGTATGGATCGCAAGGGCCGTCAGCTCCAGCTGTCGATCCGTGCGAAGGACGAAGAGGACGTGGCTGACGCCATGGCCGATTACGCTTCGGCTGCCGGTGGTACGACCAAGCTCGGCGCTCTCCTCAAAGAGCAGATGAACAAGGCCGACTAACCGTCGGGCGAGGGGCGGTTCGCCGCCCCTCGCTGTTTGCTTGACAGGAACCAGGGGACCCATGACAAAGTCGGAACTGATCGAGGCGCTGGCGCGGCGCCAGACCCACCTTGCGTTCAGCGACGTGGAACTCGCCGTCAAGAGCGTGCTCGAACAGATGAGCCATGCCCTGTCCACGGGGGAGCGCATCGAGATCCGCGGCTTCGGCAGCTTTGCGCTGCACTTCCGTCCGCCACGCATGGGGCGTAACCCCAAGACCGGCGAAGCGGTTGCCCTACCGGGTAAGCACGTGCCACATTTCAAACCTGGCAAGGAGTTGCGCGAACGCGTAAACCTCGTCGAGGAAACCAACGCCGCGCTCTGACGCGGCGTTTTTTTTGGTCGCGGGGCGGGGTGACCTCCGTCTTGCCGCCTGGCATCCATCGGGCACGACATTCCCGTCTGGCCAACCTGTATGAAAGGCCAACCGCGCCGCACCATCGCGTTCACGATTCGGGTACAGTCCGGGAATGCGCCTTCTTGTCATACTTTTCCTATTGCTTTTCGTCGCCGTGGGCGTCGTGTTCGGTGCGCTGAACGCCGATCTCGTGACCTTCGATTTCGGCTTCGCCAGAGGCTCCCTGCCCAAGGGCGGCACGATCCTCGCCGCCGTGCTCGTGGGCTGGATTCTGGGCGGACTCACCGCCTGGCTCGGCACGTCGTTCGCCCATCGGCGCCTGCGCCGTCGCGAGCGCAAGGAACGCAAGGTAGGCAGCGCGACGACCGCATGAATCCGATCTGGTTGCTGGCGCTCGTTCCACCCCTGGCCTTCGCCAGCGGCTGGTGGTTTGCCCGGCGTACTCATACGCGACGCTCCGGCGAGCGAGTCAATGAGCTTTCCTCCGATTACTTCCGGGGCCTGAACTACCTTCTCAACGAGGAGCAGGACAAGGCGCTGGAAGTGTTCCTGCGTCTGGCGGAATACAACCGGGACACGGTCGAGACCCATCTCGCGCTGGGTAACCTGTTCCGCAAGCGCGGCGAGGTGGATCGGGCGATTCGTCTCCACCAGCACCTGGTATCCCGGCAGGGTCTTTCGGACGAAATGAAGACGGTGGCCTTGCTCGAGCTGGGTGAGGACTACATGCGGGCGGGCTTGCTGGATCGCGCTGAGACCCTGTTTTCCGATCTGGTCGCGATGGATGCGCTGGCACCCTCGGCCCTCCGGCATCTGATCGCGATCTATCAGCACGAGCGCGAATGGCATAAGGCCATCGACCACGCGCGTCGGCTCGAAACCATGACGAGCGAAGATGAGTCGGCGATGATCGCGCAGTTCTACTGCGAGCTGGCCGAACAGTCGCGACAGCATGGCGCCCGTACCGAAGCCCGCGAGTACATCCGCGAAGCGTTCGCCTGCCAGCAAGACTGCGTACGGGCACACATGATCGCGGGTCGTCTCTCGTCGGAAGACGACGATCTTCCGGGTGCCATCGGCTCCTACGAGGCCGCCATCGCCGCCGACATCGCGTTCGTTCCCGAGATTCTGCCGCCGCTGCTCAACTGCTACGCGCGTTCCCAGCAGATGGACCGCGCCGAGACCTTTCTGCGCGAGATCATGGAGCGCTATCACGGTATCTCACCGGTGCTGGCTCTCACCCGTTTGTACGAGGGCAGGGACGGCGAACGGACGGCCATCGACTTCCTGACCGGGCAGCTGCGCAAGCGTCCGTCGGTGCGTGGCCTGATGGCGCTGATCGACGCGACCATGGACAAGGTCTCCGGCGAGGCCCGCGAGAACTATCTTATCCTGCGCGACCTCACCCGCAAGCTGCTCGAGGGGCAGGCGATGTATCGCTGCAGCCGCTGCGGCTTCGGCGCCAAGGCCCATCACTGGCAGTGCCCGAGCTGCAAGAGCTGGGGTACGGTCCGGCCCATCCATGGCGTCGCCAACGAATGACGCCCGTCCTCAGTATCGGTCCGACTCTCGTCGCCTGTGTCCTGGCCGCGTTCGTCGTCTCCTTCGCTTCGGTCCGCGCCACGATTGCCTATGCCCATCGACGCGGCATGCTCGACGAGCCGGGGCGCCGGCGCTCGCACAGCATCCCGACCCCTCGCGGGGGCGGCATCGGCATCGTGCTCGGCGCTCTGGCGGGCATGCCGGCAGGACTGCTTTTGTTGCCTGTCTCGCCAGGGGCTGCGACGGTTGGCGCCTTTTCCGTGGCGACGATCGCCATCGCCGGCATTGGCTGGCTGGACGATCACGGTTCACTGCCGATCAAGCCGCGCCTGTTGATTCAGCTGGCGGCGACCCTGCTGCTGTGCGTGGCCGTGGCATCGTCCACGGCAAGCCTGTGGTGGGCGCTTCCCCTGCTGCTGGCGGGCGTCTGGTGCGTCAACCTGCACAATTTCATGGACGGCATCGACGGTCTGGCCGCGCAGCAGGCCGTCTTCTTCGGTGCCGCCTCCGCCGCCCTTGCCTGGTCGGCGGGTAGCCCGGCCATTGCCGGTGCGGGGTTGGCCATGGCCGCGGCTTCGCTGGGTTTCTGGTGGTTCAACCGGTCGCCGGCCCGTATTTTCATGGGGGACGTCGGCAGCGCCACCCTCGGCCTCATGGTGTTCGCCCTGTCGGCCATGCTCTGGGCCTGGCGCACGAACTTGCTGTGGCCGGCGCTGATCTTCTCGTCGGCCTTCGTCATCGACGCGACTTTGACGCTGCTCGTGCGAATGCTGCGCGGTGCGCGCTGGTACACTCCGCACCGCGAACACCTTTACCAGTGGTTCGTGAGGCGGGGTTCGTCACATCGAAGGGTAGCCCTGGGCTACCTCGCATGGAACGTTCTCGTCTGCGTTCCCGTCGCATGGATCGCGTTCCGCTACCCGGCGGTGGCGCCCGTGTGTTTCGGGGCGACATACGTGTTGGGGGCAGCGGTCTGGCGTACTGGCAAGCGTTACGGCTTGCGTCGAAGGGAGCGACATGTTTCTGCGTAAGTTCATCGGCATCATTCATCCACGTACGGCGGTCGTCGCGCACGACCTGGCCATGGCGGCGCTCGCCTGGTGGATTGCAAAAACGCTGCGCTATGCGCTGATGCCGGATCTGGCACCGGTCTCGTACCTGCCGATGGAATTCCCCATCGTGTTGCTGGTGCAGGGTGCGGTGTTCAACTGGACAGGCCTTTATAAAGGTGTCTGGCGCTTCGCCAGTCTGCCCGATCTCTGGAACATCATCCGCGCGACCGTCATCGGCGCCCTGATCATCGGCCTGGCCATGGTCATGTACGCGCGCCTCGACGGCGTGCCACGCTCGGTCCTGCTCGTCTATCCGGTCGTGCTGGTGGTGCTGCTTGGCGTCCCACGCCTCAGCTACCGCTTCTGGAAGGACAGCCGTATCGACCTGTTCCAGTCGGCGCCGACCAAGCGTGTGCTTATCGTCGGTGCCGATCGTGCGGGTGAGGCGCTGTCTCGCGACCTGCGTCGCGACAGCCGCTACAGCGTCATCGGCTTCGTCGACGACAACCTGGCCCTGCGCGGCGCGCAGATCGGCGGCATTCCCGTGCTGGGCACCGTCGACCAGCTGGCCGAATTGTCGAAGGCCGTCGCGGTCCAGATGCTGCTGATCGCGGTACCGGGCGCCACGACCGCGCAGATGCGTCGCATCGTCGCCTTCTGCGAAAGCACGGGCCTGCCATTCCGTACGGTGCCCCGCCTCGAGGACGTCGTCGCCGGTCGTGCCCAGTTCAACGAGATCAAGGAAGTCGCCATCGAGGATCTTCTCGGCCGCGACGCCGTGGAACTCGACTGGACGGCCATCCGCGAGAACATCAGCGGCGGTCGTGTGCTGGTCACCGGCGGTGGCGGATCGATCGGTTCGGAGCTTTGCCGTCAGGTCGCGCGCCTGGGCGCCGCCTCACTGACCGTGGTCGAGATGTCCGAATACAATCTTTATCGGATTGGTCAGGAGCTGACCTCGGCCTACCCGGAACTGATCTTCAACGGCGTGCTGGCCGATGCCCGCGATGCCACGGCGATCAATCGCCTGTTCCAGGAGACGCAGCCGCAGATCGTCTTCCACGCGTCCGCCTACAAGCACGTGCCCATGTTGCAGGGTCAGCTGCGCGAGGCGTTCCGCAACAACGTGCTCGGCACCCGCGTGGTAGCCGACGCCGCCGTGCGCTGTGGTGCCGCATCGTTCGTGCTGATCTCCACCGACAAGGCGGTCAATCCGACGTCGGTGATGGGCGCCTGCAAACGCATGGCGGAAATCTGGTGCCAGAACCTCGCGGCGCATACCTCTACACGTTTCATTACGGTTCGCTTCGGTAATGTTCTGGATTCCGCCGGTTCGGTGGTCCCATTGTTCCGCCGGCAGATTCGCCAGGGCGGTCCGGTGACGATCACCCACCCGGAGATCTCGCGCTACTTCATGACCATTCCCGAGGCCTGCCAGCTGATTCTTCAGGCGGCGACCCTCGGCAAGGGTGGCGAGATCTTCGCGCTCGACATGGGTGACCCGGTGAAGATCCGCGATCTGGCTGAACAGATGATCCGTCTGGCAGGCAAGCGTCCCGGCTCTGACATACAGATTGTTTATACGGGTCTTCGCTCGGGTGAGAAGCTGTTCGAAGAATTGTTTCACCCGTTGGAGAATTATACGAGCACGACCCACGCGAAGATTTTTCAGGCGCAGCATCGCCAGGTCTCGTGGGAAATGCTTCAGGTTCAGCTGGCCAGGGCCGAAGAGGCCGTGGCGGCGTTCGATGAAGAAACCCTGCGTCGGTGCGTGTCGCAGCTGTTGCCTTCGTTCCGCTGGAGCGAGCCGCAGAGCGACAACGTGCTGCCGCTACGCCGCAACGAAAGTGGAGACATCGCATGACCCAACCCCTGCGCAAGGTCGTATTTCCCGTCGCTGGCCTCGGTACGCGCTTCCTCCCGGCGACCAAGGTGGTGGCGAAGGAAATGCTGCCGGTGCTCGATCGGCCGTTGATCCAGTACGCCGTGGACGAGGCCGTGGACGCCGGTGCCGACACGCTGGTGTTCGTCACCAACCGTTACAAGCACGCCATCGCGGACTACTTCGACAAGGCTTACGAGCTGGAAGAGAAGCTGGCCGAAAAGCACAAGGATGAGCTGCTGGAAATCCTTCGCGGCATTCTTCCGCGTCACGTGCGCTGCGTCTTTGTGACCCAGCCCGAAGCTCTGGGTCTGGGCGACGCCGTCGCGCGTGCCCAGGCTGTCGTCGGTGATGAGTACTTCGGCGTGGTGCTGCCGGACGATCTGATCTGGTCGCGTGGCAAGGGTGCGCTTCGCCAGATGGCCGAGGCGGCTTTCGAACACAAGGCCGGCGTCATCGCGGTGGAAGACGTTCCTGCCACCGACACCGACAAGTACGGCATCGTGGATGCGCTGGAGAAGGTCAACGACCGCACCACCATCATCAAGACGATGGTCGAAAAGCCGAAGCCGGAAGACGCTCCGTCGACGCTGGGCGTGGTCGGCCGTTACGTGCTGCCGCCGCAGATCTTCGATTACCTGAAGAACACGCGCCCGGGCGCAGGTAACGAAGTCCAGCTGACCGACGCCATCGCCAATTACCTCAAGGACGAAGGCAAGGTGCTCGCCTATCGTTTCTTCGGCGATCGCTACGACTGCGGTAACAAGGCGGGCCTCGTGCGCGCGACGCTGGCCATGGCGATGGAAGATCCGAAGCTCGCCCCGATCGTCCGCGAGTTTGCCAACAAGCCGTAAGGCGACGTCGGTACCCGCCCATAAGCCCGCACTCCTGTGCGGGCTTTCTTTTTTGTGCGCACCGGAACCGCGATTGCATCGTTACGTAACGCCGTTACGTGCGTAACATCCCGCGATCGCGCATCCCGCGCGGCATCCCAGCAGGAGTTAAATCATGGCGGAAGCCGAATTTGTCAGCGACCCGAGCCTCAACGCGAAGTGGAATACGCGCTTCGCTTTCTTCGAGCGTTTCGGCGGTCCCAGTTCTCCGCAGTACAAGGCGGAGCTGAAGAAGCTTCCCTTCAGACAGAAGCTCATCGTCAACGGTAACTTCTTCGCGTTCTTCTTCGGGCCGATCTACTTCTTCATTCTGGGTCTCTGGAAGAAGGCCCTGGTGATCCTCGGTCTCGAAGTCGCCATCATCATCGCGCTGATGATCTTCAATGCACCCGATGGTTTCTACCGCGGCGTCGGCACGGGTTTCAACGTGTTCTACATGCTGGTCGCCAACTACGCCTACTACCTGAAGCGGGTGAAGGGTCAGGACAACTGGAGCCCGTTCGAGGGCATGCGTCTCTGACGACGGACGTCTGCCGCTTCCGGCAGGAGCCAGCCCTGCTGGCGATGGGTGCTTGCGACAGGGCCCATCGCCGACAAGGTTGGCTCCCTCCAGAGCCATGGCATCGGCAGGGTTGCTGGCTTACTTGATCGGTACCGTCGGCAGGAACTTCGGGCGCTGGTAGGCCTGGGCTTTTTGCTCGACGCCGTAAGCAATGCCGATCAACGTCGGCTCGCTCCATTTCGTGCCGAAGAAGACAACCCCCACGGGTAGCTCGTGCGCGAACTCCACCGGCAGGGTGATCGACGGATACCCGGCGATGGCCGCGGGAGCGGAAACCCCGCCAACGGTAGGATCGCCGCTGACCACATGGTCGCCAAGCACCAGATCGTTGACGAACGCCGGGCCCCAGCTCGGCGCGAGCAGGGCGTCGAGATGGTCTTTTGCCAATGCCGCATCGATGCCTTCCGGACCCGCGAGACGCTGGTTGCGATCGCGCATCTCGATGTACTTCGGATCGGTGGTGTCGCCCTTGTCCTGCGCCTGCAGGAACAGTTCCTGCCCGAACCACGGCATCTCCTTCGCGGCTTCGCGATTGTTGAACGCGATGAGGTCGGTGAGGTTCTTCATCGGCTGATCAGGCCGGCTGGCGAGATATGCGTCGATCCCGTGTTTGAACTCATAAAGCAGTACGTCGATCTCGTGTTCGCTCAGTTCCTTCAGGTGAGGGATCTCGACGTTGTCGACCACCGTCGCGCCTTGTGCTTTGAGTAGCGCGATGGTGTGTTCCAGCGCGCGATCCGCGTTCGGCTCGATACCCGCCAGCTGACGCACCACGCCGATGCGCTTGCCACGCAGCGCATTCGGATCGAGGAACTTCGTGTAGTCGGTGGCGTGCTTGTCCGCATCCTTTGTGGCGGGGTCGCGCGGGTCACTGCCGGCGATGGCGCCGAGCACCGCCGCCGCGTCGGCCACGCTGCGTGCCATCGGCCCCGCGGTGTCCTGGCTGCTGGAGATGGGGATGATGCCGGTGCGGCTGACGAGGCCTACCGTGGGCTTGATGCCGACCAGTCCCGTCATCGACGCAGGGCAGATGATCGAGCCGTCGGTCTCGCTGCCGATCGCCGCCGTGGCGAGGCCTGCCGCGACGGCGGCGCCTGAGCCCGCGCTGGAACCGCAGGCGTTGCGGTCGAGGACGTAGGGGTTGAGGGTGAGGCCGCCGCGCCCGGTCCATCCGCTGGTCGCATGGTTGGAGCGCATGTTGGCCCATTCGCTGAGGTTGGTCTTGCCGAGGATCACGGCACCGGCCTTGCGCAGCTTCGCCGCCACGGCGGAATCGTGAGGCGCGGGCTTCGTCGCCAGGGCCAGCGAGCCAGCCGTGGTGAGCATGCGGTCGCCGGTGTCGATGTTGTCCTTCAGCAGGATCGGGATGCCCGCCAGCGAGCCTTTGCGCGGCGCCTTGCCGGCGATGGACAGTGCGTCCGGATTGACTTCGATCACGGCGTTGATCGACGGCCCGGCCTTGTCGAGCGTCTCGATACGATGGAGGAAGAGTCGGGTCATGCCCGCCGGCGTCAACGCACCCGTGGCATAGGCTTGCCGCAGGGTCGCGATGGAGGCGAAGGCGTCATCGTCACCGGCGTCGCGCGCTTTGGCTGCACCGCAGCTCGAACTGAGTACGAGCGCCGCGGCGAGCGCGGCCGGCCTGATCCCTACATGCTGCATATGTCTTTTCCCCCTGGCGACACGGTGATGGCTGAGGCCAATCTACCCCAAGTCGCGCGTGGCTATACTGGCCCGATGCCTCGTCAGCCAGGGAGTGCCCATGCGTCGTCTCCTCAGCCGGTTCGCCGCTGCCGCTATCGCCTGTTTCGCCATATCCGTCGGGGCGGAGGACGCGCCGACCGTACCCGACACGCTGCTGCAACGCATCGCGGCATGCACGAGCTGCCACGGAGTGCACGGGGAGGGTGGCGACAACGGCTTCAACCCACGACTCGCCGGCAAGCCGGCGGGCTACCTGCACCGGCAGATGCAGGATTTTCAGAAGGGTCTGCGTCACTACCCGATCATGGAGTACACCGTCGCTCCGCTGAGCGACGAATACATGCGCGAGATCGCCGACTACTTCGCCGCGCAGCAGGTGCCTTATACGAAGCAGCCGGCCCCCGCGATGTCGCCCCAGGCGACCGCACGCGGGGAGGAGCTGGTGACGCGCGGTGACCCGGCGCGCGGCGTGCCTGCCTGCATGGCGTGTCACGGCGCCAACCTCACGGGCGTGCAACCCGATATTCCCGGGCTGGTAAATCTGCCGTACGACTACATCAGCGCGCAGCTGGGTTCCTGGCGTACGAATACCCGCAACACCATCGCGCCCGACTGCATGGCGACGATCGTCAGTCGCCTCAGCGATGCCGATATCAGCGCGGTGTCGGCATGGCTGGCGACCCGGCCGGTCCCTGCGGACGCGCATGCCGAGGTGGCGGGAAGTGTGACCCCACCCATGCGCTGCGGCGTGCTCGGAGGCTGAGTCGATGACGCTGACGATCCGACTCATCGCTTTTCTTGCCCTGGCCCTCGCGACTGGCGTCGCCCCGGCCAGCGACATCATCGAACGAGGTCGTTACCTTACCCTGGCCGGTGACTGCGCCTCTTGCCACACGACGCGCGGCGGGGCGCCGTTTTCAGGCGGACGGGTGATCGGTACGCCGTTCGGTGCGATCCCCGCACCCAACCTCACGCCCGACCGGGACACCGGCCTCGGTGCGTGGAGCGCGGACGATTTCTACCGTGCGATGCACAACGGGAAAGGGCACGACGACCGCTCGTTGTATCCCGTCTTTCCCTTTACGTCGTATACGAAGGTCACGCGTGCCGACACCGATGCCATCTTCGCTTACCTGAAATCGCTGCCGCCGGTGAAGCGCGCTTCCATCGAGCCGATATTGCGCTGGCCTTACAGCATGCGGTCGCTGATCGCTTCGTGGCGGCTGCTGTATTTCGACGAAGGCGAGTTCGTCCATGACCCGAAGCGGTCCGCCGCGTGGAACCGCGGCGCTTATCTGGTGCAGGGCCTTGGCCATTGCAACGAGTGTCACGCGAACCGCAACGCGTTCGGCGCGATGGTGTCGGAGCCGTATCTTGCCGGAGGCATCATTCCGGTACAGAACTGGTACGCGCCGGATCTGTCGATGGGCCCCAACGGCGGGCTGGCGGGATGGAGCGAAGCCGATGTGGTCGCGCTGCTGAAGACCGGACGCTCGGCGAAAGGTACGGCGTTCGGGCCCATGGCGGAGGTGGTTTTGCAGAGTACGCAGCACCTGACCGACGACGACCTCGCCGCGATGGCGACGTACCTCAGGTCATTGCCGGAACGCGATCCTCCCGCGCAACGCGAGTCGGCCGCCAACGCTCGCGATCTCGCACGCACCGGTCAGAAGGTCTACGTCGAACAATGCGCGGACTGTCATGGCGTCGACGGTCATGGCAAGGGCGATGCGTACCCGCCGCTCGACCTTAACGCTTCGGTGACCGAACCTACGGGTATCAATGCGATCCGCATGGTGCTGAGCGGTGGATTCGCTCCGGCGACGCGCGACAATCCACGCCCGTATTCGATGCCACCATTCTCGCAGAAGCTCAGCGACGATGACGCCGCCGCGGTGGTGACCTATATCCGCCAGGCCTGGTCGAACAAAGCGGCTTCGGTGTCGCCGAATGACGTGCGCGCTTACAAGTCGACGCCGGGCGGCTGAGCACGCACGACGTCCGCCAGCTCCTGCCACAGACTGATGTCCCAGGAGCGGCGGGCCTGTCCGGAGGGCGAAGGCAAGACGAACACCATGGTGTCGCCGATGTTCGTTGGCTGTCGCCCGTAGGTCGCCTGCCTGCCGAGTGCATGGCGTCCGGCATGCTTGCTGGTAAAGGCAAGTACGCGGGGAGCGAAGCGAAGTACCTTGGCACGCAGCGCGTCGATATCGAAAGCCTCCCGCGGCAGCTCGTTGTCGTTGCCGAAGTGAAATTTCGACAGGTCGGTCAGGCCGATACCGAAGCCCGGCATCGACGGATATTCGGACGGTGCGAGCAGGCGCGGCGTCAGACCGACCGCGTGCACCGTGCGCCAGAACATGTTGCCCGGATGCGCGTAATAGGCATGCTCCCGTGCCGACCGCGTACCCGCGGCGGTGCCACAGAACACCAGAGCGAGCCCCGGTTCCAGGACATCGGGGAGCACGAAAGCAGGGTTGTCGGCGGCGGTCATTTCGCTACTTTACCTTTACATTGCTGCGTCACAACAAAACGTGGACATCCGGGGGCTTAGGCTGGGCTCCCATGAACTTCTCCGACTGGATGCCCGATCTCTCGCATCCGTGGACACGTTTCGCGCTGACCGTTGTGGTCGCGCTGGCGGTCGCGGGTCTTCTTCGCCGCGCCGTCGACATGGTGCTGCGTCGCTTCGCCCTCCGCCATCCGCGTGGGGCGAGCATCATCGCCCGCGCCAAGGCGCCTATGGATGTGATCGTTCCGCTGGCGATGCTGCTGCTGGCCTTCCGCGGCGCGCCCGACGAGCCCGCGCGCCTGATCGACGGCATGGAGCATGTCATCGCGGTCGTGCTCATCGGGGCCTGCACGTGGTTTCTGGTCCGCTGCATCGGCGCGCTGGAAGCCACCGTATCGCGCTTCAACCCTATCGATCTCGAGGACAACCTCCGCGCTCGTCGCTTGCAGACGCAGGTGCGCGTGCTGTCCCGTACCGGCATGGTCGTCGTTATCGTCCTCGGCCTCGGCGTTGCCCTGATGACGTTCCCGGTCGTGCGCCAGTTCGGGGCCAGCCTCCTGGCATCGGCGGGTCTGGCCGGGCTGGCGGTCGGTCTCGCTGCCAAGCCGGTGCTCGGCAACCTGATCGCCGGCATTCAGATCGCGCTGACCCAGCCGATCCGCATCGACGATGTAGTGATCGTCGAAGGGGAGTGGGGAAGGATCGAAGAAATTACGAGCACGTATGTCGTGGTGGCCATCTGGGACGAGCGGCGGATGATCGTGCCGCTGCAGTATTTCATCGAAAACCCGTTCCAGAACTGGACGAGGACCAGCTCGCAGATCCTGGGTTCGGTCATGCTCTGGTTCGATTACGGTATTCCGCTGGACCCGCTTCGCGACGAGTTGCAGCGCATCTGCAAGGACGCCAACGAATGGGACGGTCGTGTCATCGTCCTGCAGGTGGTCGACGCCAGTGACAAAGCTATGCAACTGCGTGCATTGGTCAGTTCGTCGAATTCGGGCAAGTCGTTCGACCTGCGCTGCAAGGTTCGTGAGGGACTGATCGCCTTCGTCAGGCGTGAATTCCCGGAGTATCTGCCGCGCCTGCGCGGCGAACTCGAGAGCGAGCTCCGCGGTGTCGACGCCGCATCGCCCCCCTTCGCCAGCAAGCTGGCGAACGTACGCCGCTAGCGATCGACGGTTGTGTAGGAGCGACCCTGGTCGCGACCCCCATCGCCTCAAGCCCCCACCGTGATAGCTTTCCCGGCAAGAACCCCGTGCCGTCAACGCATCACGCCAGGAGCCCCCGATGGCAGCTAACGAACACCCTCACGAACACGCCGCTCAGCACTGGTTCGCCAAGGGCCTGAACGACCTGGGCCACGCCGAACGCCGCCTGATCGACCGACTCATGCAGCGCAAGCTCGTCGCCGAGAACGTCAACGACGTCTTCGGCTCGGACATGACCTTCGGCGAGCGCCTCGCCGACAAGGTGTCGCGGTTCGGCGGTTCGTGGACCTTCATCATCGTGTTCGCCGTGATCCTGGCATCCTGGACCGGCTTCAATTCGTGGATCCTGCACGCGCCATTCGATCCCTATCCGTACATTTTCCTCAACCTGCTGCTCTCGATGCTCGCCGCCATCCAGGCGCCCGTGATCATGATGAGTCAGAACCGCCAGGCCGAGAAAGACCGTCTCGACGCCGCCAACGATTACAAGGTCAACCTCAAGGCCGAGATCGAGATCATGGGCCTGCACGAAAAGATCGACCAGATGCGTACCGATCAGCTCGAGCGCATGCTGATGAAACAGCAGGAGCAGATCGACCTGCTGCTTAAGCTGGTCCGCGAGCGAGACGAGTAAACGAAAAAAAGCCCGGCAATGGCCGGGCTTTTTTCACATCGCGATGTCGCCGCAATTAACCGCGCGACGCCTTCTTACGATCGCCTTCCGTCAGGAACTTCTTCCGCATGCGGATTTCCTTCGGGGTGACTTCGACCAGCTCGTCGTCGTCGATGAAGTCCAGGGCTTGCTCCAGCGTGAACTTGGTCGCCGGGGTCAGCTGAATCGCATCGTCCTTACCGGAGGCGCGCATGTTGGTCAGCGGCTTCGGCTTGATCGCGTTAACAGTGAGGTCGTTGTCCTTGGCATGGATACCGATGAGCTGGCCTTCGTACACCGCGTCACCTTCGGCGGCGAACAGCTTGCCACGCTCCTGGAGGGGTCCGAGCGAGTAGGCCGGGGTGTTGCCGCCGGCATTGGCGATCATCACACCGTTCTGGCGCTTGGCGATGGGAGCCGGGGTGTACGGACCGTAGTGCTTGAACACATGGAACAGCAGGCCCGAGCCCTGGGTCAGGGTCTTGAACTGGTTCTGGAAGCCGATCAGGCCACGGGCGGGAATCTCGTACTCGAGACGCACGCGACCGTTACCGTCCGACACCATGTTCTTCAGTTCACCCTTGCGGATGCCCAGGCGCTCCATCACGCCGCCCTGGTGGATCTCTTCGATGTCGATCACCAGTTCTTCGATCGGCTCCATCTTCTGGCCGTCGATTTCCTTGAGGATGACTTCCGGACGCGACACGGCCAGCTCGTAGCCTTCGCGACGCATGTTTTCGATCAGCACCGAGAGGTGCAGTTCACCGCGGCCCGAGACCAGGAACTTGTCGGCGTCGGAGCCGTCTTCGACGCGGAGGGCGACGTTGTGCACCTTCTCGCGATCCAGACGCTCACGCAGCTGACGGCTGGTCAGGAACTTGCCGCCCGACAGGTCCTTGTTGCCGACGAACGGCGAGTTGTTGACCTGGAAGGTCATGCTGATCATCGGCTCGTCGACGCTCAGCGCGGGCAGCGCTTCCGGCGTATCCGGCGCGGTCAGCGTGTCGGAAATGGTCAGGTCGGGAATGCCCGAGATGGCGACGATGTCGCCGGCTTCGGCACTGTCCTGCTCGATACGCTCGAGGCCCAGGAAGCCCAGCACCTGGACGATCTTGCCCTGACGCTTCTTGCCTTCGCGATCGATGACGGCGACCTGCATGCCCTTCTTCAGGGTGCCGCGCTGCACGCGACCGATGCCGATCACGCCGACGAAGTTGTTGTAGTCCAGCTGGCTGATGCGCATCTGGAAGGGGCCTTCCGGATCGACGTCCGGCCGCGGCGCGTGCTGCATGATCGCTTCGTACAGCGGGGTCATGTCACCTTCGCGGGCGTTCTCGTCGAGCGAGGCATAACCGTTGAGCGCCGATGCGTAAACGATCGGGAAGTCCATCTGCTCATCGGTGGCGCCGAGCTTGGCGAACAGGTCCCAGACCTGCTCGACGACCCACTCCGTACGGGCGGCGGGGCGGTCGACCTTGTTGACGACGACGATGGGCTTGAAGCCCATGGCGAAGGCCTTCTGGGTGACGAAGCGCGTCTGCGGCATCGGGCCGTCCATCGCGTCGACCAGGATCAGCACGGTGTCGACCATCGACAGCACGCGCTCGACTTCGCCACCGAAGTCGGCGTGTCCCGGGGTGTCGACGATGTTGATGCGGTTCTTGACGCCCGTCTTCTTGTCTTCCCAGGTGATGGCCGTGTTCTTGGCCAGGATCGTGATGCCACGTTCCTTTTCCTGGTCGTTCGAATCCATGACGCGCTCGGCGAGCACGGTACGCTCGTTGAGCGTGCCCGACTGCTTCAGAAGCTGGTCGACGAGGGTGGTCTTGCCATGGTCGACGTGAGCGACGATGGCGATGTTGCGCAGGAATTCGATCGACATGCGTTATGCGCCGGCGTAAAGCCGGATCGCCTCTTTGGTTTGGGAAGCCGCCGATTATAAAGGAAATTGACGACTTTCGCATGACGGGCGAGGCTCCGTTCAGGAACCCCGCCCGGCAGACCGGTTTCAGAGCCCCGGCAACGCGTCCCGGCAGCTTGCCGGCAGGTATTTCTCGTCGATGCCTTCGCCCGAGCAGGTCCAGCCGACCTGGCCGCCTTCGACCCTGGGCAGCAGGATCAGCTGGCCGCCGTCGAGCTTGGCATCGGCCTTGTGCGGGGCTTCGCCGTCGAGGTTGACGGTGATTTCGCCACCCTGTCCGACCTCGACCGAGCTGACGTAGTCGTTACCGAGGGCTTCCCCATCGTCCAGGCCAGCCGCCTTGTTGCTGGCGGGAAACTTCCCCGTGGTCAGGCGGTGCTCGGCCACAGCTGTCTTGACCGGGTCGGCGGCGGAAAGGGCGCCGGCCACCTGGCTGCGCAGCGTGTACTCCTGATACTGGGGGACGGCGATGGCGGCGAGGATGGCGGTGCCGGCGATGACCGTGGCGCCGCCACCTTCACCGACGAGCTCGACGGGGGAGTGCTCGTAGGTGAGCGAGAAGCCCAGAGTGTCCTTGTCGGCTTCGAGCGCCGCGCCCAGAACGCCCTGGTCCGGAAGGCCAAGTGTGTGAGCCGATGGCAGGGTGCTGATGTCGGCATCGGAACCGGTGGCCCCCGCGACGAACTGCAGGAGCGACAGATACAGATAGTAGGCGTCGCGCTGGGCTCCATGGGTGGTCGCGGTGAAGCCCGCCACCGTGCGCTGGCCCGGGTAAGACCTTGCCTTGAACCAGTCATCCAGCGAAGTGTCGGGTCCGGCGGCCGCGCGATCGGACAGGGCCTGAGGGACTTTGGCAAAGACAGCCCAGTCGCCTTCTTCCGTCCACCATGTACGGCCGCCGAAGCGATCGACCATCTGCATGAACGCACGCATGGACGGGTCGCTGTCCGGCGGCAGGTTCGTGGCAGCCTGTCCTGGGATCGACAGCCAGTGCACCTCGGCGCCGTCGACCTTCGCCGTGCCGGTCTTCCAGCCGTTGCCCTTGTTCTGGTCAATCAGCTCGTGCCAGCCCTTCCAGTCGCGGACGCGTGTAGCGTAGTAAAGGCCAGCATCGTCGGCGAAGACGACCGTCTCCGGGCCGAACCAGGCCGTGTATCGCTCAGGATCGAAGTGGTAGCGCTTCGAGAGGCGGTCGACGCTTTCGTGGAATGCCTTCGCGCCTTCCGCTCCGAAGTCGAGATTGAGATTGCCTTCGAAGGCTTTCCACGTCTCGGCGGTCGGCGTATTCAGGGTGACGGCCCAATGGGGCGCGCCGACGCTCTTTACCGTCGGCGCAAAGGACGTCGGCGACAGGTACTGCAGCAGGCGGGCCTGAGGCGCGTGCACCAGTAGCTGAAGCTGCCCGCGACCATTGACGGTGCCTGCGCCGAAGGCCACGGCGTCCGCCTTGGAAGCGAAGTCGGCCGGCAACCGGCCCAGCGGGGAATCGCCGGCCTGTGCCGCGGCAACGGCGCCGATGCCGCGCATGCTGATCCAGCCGAAGAAGCCCTCGCCCGAGGTGTCGATGCGTGGCTCGAGCGCCGAGAGGCTGGCCGGTGCCGTAGCGGCCGTGGCCTTGTCGACGTCGGCGATGAGCGTGGTCAGGGCGGTTCCGTCGATGCCGGGCTGCTCGGCGGCGAGCCCTTTCATGTGTCCAGTCACCCAAAGACGGCGCGTGGTGACGTCGTAATGCAACGCTCCGCCGTCGGACGCGAGTTGTCCGTTGCCTTGCGCGTCGAGCGGCGCCTTGAGTAGCGGGGTTTCGCCGCCGAGGCTCTTGAGGCGCGCGTTAAACGCATCGACCGACGGGAAGTCGAGCACGACTGTGACGACCACGCGCGACGTGAAAGAGGGGATGCCGAGGGGATCGACGATGATGCCCTCGATCGGCGACCGCAGGTCGCCGAGCAGGAGATTCGCAACCGGCGCGATTTTCAGGTCGGCGAGCAGTTTGTCCTTGCCGATGCTTTCGCGGATCTTCGCGATCGCATCCAGGTGCGCCTTCGTCGACAGGGCGGCATCCAGCGGGCGTCCTGCCGGGACCGCGCCGAGCATGCCCCACGGCGAAGGAATTCGCAGATACGCGACGGTCTGGGCGGGCAGGTGCTGACGTAACCATGCGGGCGAAGCGATGACGGCCTGCGCGGCGGCAACGGCCTTCGGATCGGCGGCGGGTGCTTCGTCTTTCTTGTGGCAGGCAGCCAGTCCCAGACCCGCGACGATCGCGGCGGACAGCAGGACGTTACGACGGGCAGTCATTGCTCAGTATCCCCTTGGGTTCTTCCGGCTCCTGCCGGGATCCGGAGCATACCTTGGCGCGCTGCGATATTTCGCGAGAACTTGCGCATAATCGACGTGCTGTTGCCTCCAAAGAAACGTGCTCGCTATGACTTGTCCGTTTCGGCTGGTGGGGTGGCGTCCTGTGGAGACGATGTTCGCAGCTATTGGCGGCAGGCGGAGATTCCCTCAGACTTCGGGCTGTCGCTACTGGCGATCGGGGAGATCCATGGACAGGAACGAGAAGCGCGGCCCGCGTTTATTGATCTGGCTGATGACGGCCTCGCTGGTCGCGACGGGCGTGTTGTTTCGCAACCTTTCGGCCGAAGGTGCCGAGGGCAGCGGTATAAGCGCTGTCGCTGCGGGTCCAGATCCCGGCGAGGCGGTCCAGCGCACTTTTTCGGGCCCTCGTCGAACCGGCGCCGGGCCAGGGACCAGGGGCGCTTCCGTTCCTGTAGCGGCAGGGGCATACGTACTGCCAGGCGACACTTACGAGACCGTCGTTGCCCGGCTCGCGCCGCGTGCCGCCACGGACAGTTCGGCGCTTCTCGTGCTCTACGATGCCGCAGCAGCGTGTGCGCAAGCGCCGCTGCCGGGGTGGCGTGGGCGCGTGTCGTCAGATCCGAGAGCCAGGATATTCCTCGACTGGAAAGAGCGCTTCTGCCAGGGGCGTGTGACGACGGTCGAACGCGGTGTTTATGAGGCGAGTCGCCTGGCCGGCATGATCGCGCGTCATCCGGACTGGAGCACTTTCGACGAGGATCACGCCGTTCCTTATGAGATCGTGCTCGACTCGCCCAACCTCGAAGACGCCGATCTGATATCGGGCTTGTTGGAAGCGGATGCGGAGCCCTGGCCATTCGCCATGGATCTTGTCGAGGGAACGGCATACGAGAAGAAGGCGCACGTGTACCAGCACATCGCGCTGGAAGACCTCCGATGTGGCGAAACGGGAGAATGTGGCCCCGATGGTCCTCGTACGGCGTGGCTGTGCGCGATCAATCTGAATGCGGTATGCAAGGCCGGACAGAGCGTCGCTGACATGTGGCGAGACGAGTTCAGCCCGGACGAGTTGAACATCATTGGTGAGATCGAACAGCGCATCGTGGATGAGCGGCTCCGGCGTCAGGCAGGCCTGGCAGGGCACGACAGGTAATAGCCAGATGGTGGAGAAGTGCGGGCGGGGGATCGTCTGGCTGGCGACCGAGAGGCGGTTACGCTGGAACGCCCGTCGCATCGGCAAGCTCAGCCAGCGCCGCTGACCGGTATGCTCGGCATCCCGGCGTTCCCCACGAGATAGCGCGTCATGTCAGCACCCGACACCTTCGGCGATGTCCGCGTCACCACCCATCGGGATGGCGACGATCTGCTCAGTGCCGGTCTCGGCTTGCGCGGACTGACGGGCACGTCCACGGCGTTCGCGCAGCCAACGTCGCCGACGCCTGCGGAGCTCCGCCGACGGGCTATCCAGAGCAGTTGGAAAGGCATAGCCGATCTGGGTCCGCTCGGCGGCTTCGGCACGCTTTACGGACAGGTGCCGGATGTACCAGGGCGCGAGTACACCGCGTTCGCCACGCTGTCCGGTGCACGTGCGTCACATCGTGTGCTGGCGCAGATCCCCGATGATTTCGATCACGCGCAGCGCTGCCTGGTCGTCACCGCCTCGTCGGGATCGCGTGGCATCTATGGTGCGATCGCCCTCGCCGGAGGCTGGGGTCTGTCGCGAGGCTGCGCGGTGGCGTACACGGACAAAGGCGCGGGCGCGGGGTATTTCGATACCGCCGATAGAACGGGTGTGGCGCTCGACGGAACCCGGGCGAAGGCGGGGGAGGCGTCACTCGAATTCGAAGCTCAGGACGCGCCGCACGACGCGGGTATCGCGGTGAAGCACGCGCACTCGGGCGACAACCCGGAAGCGGACTGGGGTCGACACGTTTTGCAGGCGGCGCGTTTCGGCCTCGCCATGCTCGACCGCGCGTTTCCGGACGAGGCGCCGTTCACGCCAGAGAACACGTGCATCATCGCTACCGGTCTCTCGAACGGCGGCGGCGCCGTGCTGCGTGCCGCCGGCGATGACGCTGAGGGCATCCTCGCGGCGGTCGTCGCCCTTGAGCCCAACATCCACGTCGAAGGGCATGGGCGGCCGTTCTACGACTATGCGACCGAGGCGGCCCTGCTGTTGCCTGCCGCCCTGGCGGCGCGTGAGTTCGACGGCGTGCCATTCGCGCGGGTCGGTGCGGTCTCGCCCCCGGCCTGGGCTTTGCGAGGTGCCGCGCTTCGTGCGCATGGACGGCTGAAGGCTTTCATGCCGGGCCCGCAGGCCGACGAAGCGCTGGCCATGCTGCGGGCGTCAGGCTGGGACGACGACGCCCTCAAGGTGGGCGCGTCGTCGACCTCGCTGGATCTCTGGCGCGCGGTTACCGCGGCCTATGCCTCCGCCTACCTGCGACGCCCGGCGGGCTCGATGCCATGCGGGTTTTCTTATCGCGCGCAGCATGCCGGCGGCCTGGCCGGTCCGGCGGAGGCGATCATCCGGGCCGCCTGGTGGGCTGAGGGTTCCGGGGTACCCCCGGGCGCCGGGGTCATCCTTGCCGGCGGCACCGACTTCTCGCTCGACCCGACCCTGCCCGGCCATCTGAGTCTGCGTGACTTGTGGACAGGGCAGGGCGAGGACGGTGTCGGCCTGCGCGCTGGTGTAGCGGCCACAGCGGCGACGCTGCCACGCGCCGCGCTCCCGATCCTCATCGTGCACGGGGCGCAGGACGGTCTGATCCCCGTGGCCTTCACCTCGGAGCCCTACGTAAAGTGGCTGCGCGCTTCCGGCCGATCGCCCGTGTTCTGGAAGGTGCCGTACGCCCAGCACTTCGATTCCTTCCTGGCCTTCCCGGACTTCGGAGACGGCCACGTGCCGCTGCTGCCTTACGGCTACGCGGCGCTGGACCGGGCCTGGGCGCACCTCCTGGAGGGCAGGGCGCTGCCTGAGGACGCCGCCGTGCGCGATACCCGCCCTCGCGGTGCCGGTCCTCTGACCGCCGAAGCGCTGGCCCTGCCACGGACCTGAACGCACCATCACGCTTTACCGCTTGAACTGTTGGGCAGGTGGCGCCATCTTCGTTAGCCTTTGCAGCCCACCGGACCGGCCGCTCGCAGTGGATAGTCCGATTTTCAACGAGTTACAGGAATTGCGATGACCATTACCGTCACCATGAAGACCAACAAGGGCGATATCCATCTCCGCCTGCACGACGACAAGACCCCGGTTACCGTGGCCAACTTCGTCAACCTGGCCAAGCGTGGCTACTACGATGGCAAGACGTTCCACCGCGTCATCCCCGACTTCATGATCCAGGGCGGTTGCCCCGAGGGTTCGGGCCGTGGCGGTCCGGGCTACAAGTTCGGTGACGAGTTCGACGCCAGCCTCAAGCACGACAAGCCGGGCATCCTGTCCATGGCCAACGCCGGCCCGGGCACCAATGGCTCGCAGTTCTTCATCACCCACGGCGCCACCCCCTGGCTCGACGGCAAGCACAGCGTCTTCGGCGAAGTGGTCGGCCCGGACGACCAGGCCGTGGTCAACAAGATCGCCGGCGACGACACCATCGAGACGGTGACCGTCGAAGGCGACGTGGACGCGCTGCTCGAAAAGCAGGCCGCCCAGGTCGCGAAGTGGAACGAAGTGCTCGACAACCGCTGAGCGCCCGTCCGGCGTCAAAGCGTTTGAAACGCCGCCTCCGGGCGGCGTTTTCTTTTTGGGGCGTGTTAAAATGCCGCACTTTGCCCCACCCCCGACGAGGAAACGATGCCGCAGCTCGCCACGCGAATGGGTCGCGCCAAACCCAGTGCGATCATGGTCATTGCCGAGAAAGCCAAGCGCCTCAAGGCTGAAGGCCGCGACATCGTCAGCTTCTCGATCGGTGTCCCCAACTTCCTTCCCGGTGAGCACGTCTATGCCGCCGCCCGCGAGGCGTTGTCGAAGGACTCCGGCCAGTACGGCAGCAACCGTGGCGCCGATGCGCTGGTCGATGCCTTCCTGGCCCACATCGACGCTTTGGGTCTCACCGGCTACAAGCGCGAAAACGTCTCCACCGGCGTCGGTGCCAAACAGATCCTCTACAACCTGGCCGAAGCGCTGCTGGACGAAGGCGACGAAATCGCTTTCCCGGCCCCGTACTGGACCAGCTACCTCGACATCGCCGAGATCGTCGGGGCAAAGATCAACATCCTGCCGTGCCCGCCCGAGCAGCACTACAAGCTCACGCCCGCGCAACTGGACGAAGCGCTGGCGCGCAAGCCGCGTGTGTTCCTGTTCAACAACCCCTCCAACCCGACGGGCATGGTCTATACGCGCGATGAAATCGCCGCGCTGGCCGACGTCATCGCGAAGTATCCGGATACCTGGGTCATCACCGACGACATCTACAACACGATGGTGTTCGACGGCGTGGGTTACCACAACTTCGTGCACGTCCGTCCGGAGCTGAAAGACCGCACGATCTTCGTCGATTCACTGTCGAAGACCTACGGCATGCCCGGCTGGCGCGTGGGCTTCATCGCCGCGCCGGAAAGCGTCGCCAGGGCGGTCACCACGCTCAACTCCAATCACATCACCAGCCTGCCGGAAGTGGTCACCGCCGCCGCCGTCGCCGCGCTGGCCGGTCCGCAGGACGTCCCCGCGCAGAAGTGCGTCGAGTTCGCCGCGAAGCGCGACCGCGTCTACAACGCGCTGGTGTCCATTCCGGGCGTGGTCTGCCCACGTCCGCAGGGCGCGTTCTACGCGTTCCCGGACATCTCCGTGGCCTTTGGCAAGAAGCACAACGGCGTGGAGATCACCTCCGACGTCGACTTCTGCGCCGTGCTGCTCGATGCCAAGGGCGTGGCCTGCGTGCCGGGTTCGGCCTTCGGCGAGCCGCGCGCCCTGCGTATTTCCTATTCGTGCCCGGACGAGGCACTCGACAAGGGCATGGCCCGCATCGTCGAGTTCTTCGCCGAGCTGAGCTGATCGTCAGTCCCCCGCGATATCCCTGAGGAGTCGAAAGATGAAAGCACCCGTTCGCGTTGCCGTCACCGGCGCAGCCGGCCAGATCGGTTATGCCCTCCTGTTCCGTATCGCCGCCGGCGACATGCTGGGTCCCGACCAGCCGGTGATCCTGCACCTGCTCGAAATCACCCCGGCGCTGCCCACGCTGCAGGGCGTGGTGATGGAGCTCAACGATTGCGCCTTCCCGACCCTCGCGGGCGTGGTCGCCACCGATGACCTCAACGTCGCCTTCAAGGACGTCGATTACGCACTGCTGGTCGGCGCGCGTCCGCGTGGCCCCGGCATGGAGCGCAAGGACCTTCTGGAAGCCAACGGCGCCATCTTCGGTCCGCAGGGCAAGGCGCTGAACGACCACGCCAAGCGCGACGTGCGCGTGCTGGTCGTCGGCAATCCGGCCAACACCAATGCGCTGATCGCGCAGCAGAACGCTCCGGATCTCGATCCGAAGTGCTTCACCGCGATGGTTCGTCTCGACCACAACCGCGCGCTGTCGCAGCTGGCCGAGAAGACCGGTACGCACTCCACCGACATCAAGAAGCTGACGATCTGGGGCAACCACAGCTCGACCCAGTATCCGGACCTGCACACGACCACCGTCAAGGGCAAGCCGGCGCTCGATCAGGTCGACCAGGCCTGGTACGAGGGCGAGTTCATCCCGACCGTGCAGCAGCGCGGCGCGGCGATCATCAAGGCGCGTGGCGCATCGTCGGCCGCCTCGGCCGCTTCGGCCGCCGTCGATCATATGCGTGACTGGACGCTCGGTACGGCCGAGGGTGACTGGGTCTCGATGGGTATCCCGTCGGATGGCTCGTACGGTGTGGAGCCGGGCGTGATCTTCGGTTATCCGGTGACGGTCAAGGACGGCAAGTACGCCATCGTCCAGGGTCTGGAGATCAACGCGTTCTCGCAGGCGCGTATCGACGCGACCGAAAAGGAACTGCGCGAAGAGCGCGCTGGCGTGGAGCATCTGTTCGCGAAGTAATTCGCGACGGGTTTTGCGTTTGGGAAAGAGCCGCTCCGGTTGGGGCGGCTTTTTTTATGTTTTACCTCGTCGCATGGGTGGAGTTTCCGCGTCCGCGCATCGTTGGCTTTTCGCCCGCAGGGCGGGCTCCTACGGGTGAGCTGCCCTGCGGGCGAGGCTTGCTCATGCTTTACTTGCGGAACACACCCTGTCCGCGACGATGACCCCATGGCCGAAGGTTCAAAACTCGTCGTGTACGTCGCGCTCGCGTCCAATGTCGCGATCGCTGTCGCCAAGTTCGTCGCCGCGGCGATCACCGGCAGCTCCGCGATGCTGTCCGAGGGCGTGCACTCCCTCGTCGACAGCATCAACGAGATCCTGCTGCTCTATGGGCTCAAGCGCTCCCAGCGACGTCCGGACCGCCAGCACCCGCTGGGTTTCGGTCGTGAACTCTACTTCTGGAGTTTCATCGTCGCGCTGCTGGTGCTGTCGCTCGGTGCCGGCTTCTCCTTGTACGAGGGCGTCAACCACATCCTGACGCCGGAGCCGCTCGAGGATCCGAAGACCGCTTACATCGTCCTCGCCGTGAGCGTGCTGTTCGAAGGCTCATCGTGGTGGCTGTCGCTCAAGAGTGTGCAGCGGAAGAAGGGCCGGCTCGGGTACTTCGAGGCGTTCCGTCGAAGCAAGGACCCGACCACCTACTCGGTGCTGTTCGAAGACACCGCGGCGTTGCTCGGTCTGGGCATCGCGGCCATCGGTATCTATCTGTCGCACGCGTTCAACGATCCGCGCATCGATGGCTGGGCCTCGGTGGGTATTTCGGTCGTGCTGGCGCTGGCGGCGATCGCGCTGGCTCGCGAGAGCAAGGAGCTGTTGATCGGTGAGCCCGCGCAGCCGAAGCTTCTGGCGCAGGTGTGCAATATCGCGGGCGAGGTACCCGGCATCGAGGCGGTCAATGGCGTGCTGACGGTGCAGGTCGGCCCCGACCACGTGCTGGTGGCGCTATCCGCGGCGTTCGACGATGCGTTGACGACGGTGCAGATCGAGGAATGCGTGCGCGAGATCGAGCGGCGGACGAAAGAGGCGAAGCTGCCGATCGTGGCGTTGTTCATCAAGCCGCAGACGCCGGAGCGGTGGCGGGAACGCCTGAACGAGCTGGACGGCAGGTAGGAGCGCGCCCTGCGCGCGAATGGGAGGGTGCTGCTGGCGCCCATCGCCCGCAGGGCGGGCTCCTACAGAAAATCGCACGATCCGACACAGATCGCGCGACCCAAAAAAAATCCCGCCGAAGCGGGATTTTTCATGCCTTTCAGGAATGATCGCCTTCTTTCGGCGGCTTCCCGCGACCTTCGATGTGACCACCAAAGCCCATGCGCATCGCCGACAGCAGGCGCTCCGCATAGGTGTGGTCCTGACGCGAGCGGAAACGGGCGAACAGGGCGGAGGTGAGTACTTCGGCAGGGACGGCTTCTTCGATCGCGGCGTTCACCGTCCAGCGGCCTTCGCCGGAGTCGTCGACGTAGCCGGAGTAGTTGTCCAGCTCCGGACCCTTGGCCAGCGCGCTGGCCGTGAGATCGAGCAGCCACGAGGACACGACGCTGCCGCGGCGCCAGACTTCGGCGATGTCGGCCATGTCGAGGTTGTAGCGCTCGCGCTCGGGCAGCTGCGTGCCGTTACGGTTCTTCAGGATGTCGAAGCCTTCCGCGAAGGCCTGCATCATGCCGTACTCGATGCCGTTGTGGATCATCTTGACGAAGTGGCCGGCACCGGCGGGACCGGCGTGCATGTAGCCGTTCTCGACGCGCGGGTCACGGCCTTCACGGCTCTCGGTGCGCGGGATGTCGCCGGCGCCCGGCGCGAGGGTCTTGAAGATCGGGTCGAGGAAGTCGACGGTCGGCTTGTCGCCGCCGATCATCATGCAGTAACCGCGATCGAGGCCCCACACACCGCCGGAGGTACCGACGTCGACGTAGTGCTGACCCTTGGCGGCGAGCTCTTCGGCACGGCGGGCATCGTCCTTGTAGAAGGTGTTGCCACCGTCGATGATGATGTCGTCCTTGCCCAGCAGGCCACTGATCTTGGCGATCGTGGTCTCGGTGATCTCGCCCGCCGGCAGCATGACCCAGACGACCTTGGGCGAGGGCAGGGCCTGGACCAGGGCCTCGAGCGACTCGACGGCTTCGCCGCCGTCCTTCGCCAGCGTGGCACGCGCGTCGGCGTTGTTGTCATAGACAACGGTCTGGTGACCGTCCCTCATCAGGCGACGGGCGATGTTGCCGCCCATCTTGCCCAGACCGATCAAACCGATTTTCATGCGTGGGGTCCTCGTGTGTTTATCGGGGGAATATGTGGCTACCCGGTCAGGATGCAAGGCATATCAACGTGTCAGGCACTCAAAGCGGTGCCTCGAAGTCGATATCCGGTCCGGCGGGAACGATCCCGGTCGGGTCCAGCCAGGGGTGGCTCAGGTAATAGTGCTTTTTGATGTGCCCGAAGTCGACCGTTTCGCGAATGCCCGGCTCCTGATACAGCGCGCGCGTATACGCCCAAAGCACGGGATAGTCGATCAGGCGGCGCAGGTTGCATTTGAAATGTCCGTGGTACACCGGGTCGAAGCGGAGCAGGGTGGTGAACAGTCGCCAGTCGGCTTCGGTCAGGCGGTCGCCACACAGGTAGCGACGGTCCGAGAGGTGCATCTCCAGCCAGTCCAGTGTGTCGAACAGCGGGACGATGGCTTCCTCGTAAGCGTCCTGGCTGCCGGCAAAGCCGGCCTTGTACACGCCATTATTCAATGTGTCGTAGATCCGCGCATTGTACCCGTCGATCTCCGCGCGCAGGTGTTGCGGATAATAGTCGCCGCGCCGGGCGCCGACGCCATCGAAGGCGTCGTTGAACATGCGGATGATGTCGGCCGACTCGTTGCTGACGATGGTGCGCCTCTGTTTGTCCCACAGCACGGGGACGGAGGCCCGGCCCGAGACCGCCGGATCGGCCCGTTTGTAAAGCTCGTAGATCCGGCGCACTCCGTTGACGTCATCGGGCACGACGCCCTCGGCGAGCTCGAAGGTCCAGCCCTCGTCGCCCATGAGCCAATGTGTCACGGAGAGGCCGATCATCTCGTCGAGGCCTTTGATGGCCCGGAAAATCGCCGTGCGGTGTGCCCATGGGCACGCCCGTGCGATGTACAGGTGGTAGCGCCCGGCTTCGGCGGCAAAGCCGCCTTCGCCGGTCGGACCCGCCGAGCCATCCGGGGTAATCCAGTTCCGGAAACGCGTCGGCTCGCGCTCGAAGCGGCCCCCACTCTTGCCGGTGTCGTACCCCGCGGTGGTCCAGGTGCCTTCGACGAGCAGCCCCATGGGCGTCATCCTCGGTGGGAAAACGCCTTGATAGCGCAGGGGGAGAGAAAATTCCGTCATGTGAGGGCGATGTCTGTCCCTCGGGGGAGATGCTTGACGGGTTCTTCAGTGGCTCAGTGGGAGGGTGCGGCTTTCCATTACCTTCAAAGGAGCCTCTCATGACCGACGCACGCCAGCAGGACAACGAGAAGATCTGGTCGCTGATCAAGGACGCCCGCGTCGCCATGCTGACCAGCGAGCGCGACGGCCGGCTTTACAGCCGCCCCATGGTCGCCTCGCAGAAGGCCTTCGATGGCAGCCTCTGGTTTTTCACCCGCAAGAGTTCGCCGAAGGTTGCCGAGGTGGAGGCGCATCGCCAGGTCAACGTCGCGTATGCCAGTTCCTCCGACAACAGCTATGTTTCGCTGTCGGGCGCCGCTGTCGTGGTCGACGACCGCGCGTCCATCGATGCGCACTGGAACGAGTGGATCAAAACCTGGTTCCCGGATGGCAAGGACGACCCGGACATCGCGCTGATCCGTGTCGACGTCGACACCGCCGAATACTGGGATGCGCCCTCGTCGAAGATGGTCGTCGCGTTCGACTATCTGAAGGCGCGTCTTTCGGGAAAGACGCCCGACCTTGGCGAGAATCGCAAGATCGACGTCCGTTGACCTGACTTCTGGCACGGTAGAGGCGGGCTTCGTTTGCCGGTTACGCTCAGGGGTCGTTCCCAGGGCGTCCCCGATGAAAAACGTTGCCCGTCTGTCGCTCGCCAGTGTCGCCCTTGCGGGTTCGCTCGGCGCCGCGGCCGCGACCTTCGATCCGCGCGAAGCGTTCGCTCCGTTCGATTATCCCCAGCCGGCAACGGCTTATCGCTCCGGCAGCGGGATGCCGGGTCCGCTGTTCTGGCAGAACCGGGCGGACTACGATCTGTCCGCCACGCTAGACCCGGTCAGGAACACGCTGGTCGGTAAGGCCACGATCCACTACACCAACAACAGTCCTGACGCGCTCGACGTGCTCTGGCTGCAGATGGACGAGAACCGTTTCACCCGCGAGGCCCGCGGCAACTTCACCGGCGGACGGCAGCCGGCGGACAAGCAGCACACGGATGGTTACCGTATCGCGAGTGTGAGCGTCGAGCAGGGTGGCAGGACCGCGCAGGCGACGTATGTGGTCAGCGACACACGGATGCAGATCCGCCTGCCAGAGGCGGTTTCCGCGAAAGGCGGCAAGGTCTCGGTGACGATCGAATATTCTTACGATCTGCCGGGCGATTTCGGTGGCCGTACGGGCTTCGCACCGTCAAAGAACGGCAATATCTACGAGATGGCGCAGTGGTACCCGCGCATGTGCGTATACGACGATCAACGTGGCTGGGACACCGCCCCCTATCTCAACAGCGAGTTCTACCTCGAGTACGGCGACTTCAACTACGCGATCACCGTGCCATCGGACATGATCGTGGCCGGCTCCGGCGAACTGGTCAACCCGGACGACGTGCTCACGGCCGCGCAGCGCGACAGGCTGGCCAAAGCACGCGAGAGCGACAAGACGGTGATGATCCGCACGCCCGCGGAAGTGACCGATCCGGCCAGCCGGCCGAAGAAGGGCGGTACGCTCACCTGGAAATTCCAGATGAAGAACACGCGTGACGTCGCGTTCGGCGCGTCGACCAGCTACGTGTGGGACGCGGCGCGGATCAATCTGCCCGAAGGCAAGAAAGCCCTGGCCATGTCGGTGTACCCGGTGGAGAGCGTCGGTGACGCGCAGTGGGGTCGTTCGACGGAATACCTGAAGGCTTCTGTCGAGCACTTCTCGACAAAGTGGTACCCGTACCCGTACCCCGTCGCGATCAATGAAGCCGGCGACGCGGCCAGTGGTATGGAATACCCGGGCATCGTCTTCGATCCGATGAAGGCGTCGCCGAAGGACCTCCACATGGTGACCGCGCACGAGATCGGTCACACCTGGTTCCCGATGATCGTCGGTTCCGACGAGCGTCGTAACGCCTGGATGGACGAGGGATTCAACACCTTCATCGACGTGTATGAGGCGGACGCGTTCAACCGGGGCGAATTCGCGCCGAAGCGCGACAGTGAGTACTCGCCCAAAGGTGGCAATCCGGTCGACGAGATCCTGCCGCTGCTGGCTGATCCGGAAGCGCCGAATCTGCTGATCGGTGCCGACATGGTCAAAGAGAAATACCGGCACCCGGCGACGTACTTCAAGGCGGCCCTCGGCCTGGTGCTGTTGCGCGAGCAGATCGTCGGTCCCGAGCGTTTCGATCCGGCGTTCCGTAAGTACATTGCCACCTGGGCCTATAAGCATCCGACACCGTCGGACTTTTTTCGCCTGATGGAGAGCGAAACCGGCGAGGACCTCGGCTGGTTCTGGCGCGGCTGGTATGCCAACAACTGGCAGCTGGACCTTGCGGTGACGAAGGTGGATGGTGCGAAGGTGACCATCGCCAATCTGGATCGGCTGGTGATGCCTGCGACCCTGCGGGTGACCTTCGAGGACAAGACCACGCGCGATATCCGCATCCCGGTGGAGACCTGGCAGCAGCACACGGCCTTCGACGTGACCGTCCCGGGCCAGAAGAAGATCGTGGGCGCCGTGATCGATCCGGATCACACGCTTCCCGATCGCGACCGCTCGAACAACGTCTGGCCGCACTGACCATGTCGCCCCGGGTTGCCGCTGTCTCAAATCTTTTCGCGATTATCGTCGCAGCGGTCGCCTGGCCGACGCTGATGCTCCAGTACTGGCTGATGCTCTGGTCGGGGCCGGTACTGGAAGTGACGCTGCGTTTCTTCAGCTTCTTCACCATCCTGTCGAACCTTCTGGTCGCGCTGGTCGCCACCTCGTCGGCGACGGGTGGTGAATGGGCTCCCCTGCGGATATGGCGTGGCCCGCGCGTGCGCGGACTGGCGGCCTTGTCCATTTCGGTGACCTGTCTGATTTACGCGGTGCTCCTGCAGTCGCTCTGGCACCCGATGGGGCCGCAGCTGGTCGCCGATCGTTCGCTGCATTACGTCGTGCCGTTTCTGTTCGTCGTGTGGTGGCTTGCGTTGCTCCCGCATGGCGCACTGGTTTGGGGTGACGCGTTGCGCTGGATGGTGTTTCCGCTGGCTTTCCTGGTATGGACGCTGGGTCGGGGCGCCGTGGTGCATGAGTATCCCTATCCGTTCATGGACGTGGCTCACCTGGGTTACGTCGCGGTGCTGCTCAACAGCCTTCTCGTGGGGGCTCTGTTTCTCGGTCTGGGCCTCGCGCTCGTCGCCCTCGACAAGGCGCTGGCGCGCCACGCCTGATACCTACGTAGAAGTGTGGCCTTTGCACTGGCTTGACCCGCGATTCACGGGGCCGCTGCCATATACCTCCCGTTGAGAACACGCGAGGTACATCATGAGCAAGGCGCCCAAAGCCCCAGCCGACGATTCACGCAAGCACTCCTCCGCCGTCCACGACGATCCCAAGCGCGCCGATCTGGCGAGGGATACCGTCGATGCCGCCGGCGCGACGATGACGACCGATCAGGGAACGCGCATCGCCGACGACCAGAACTCGCTGAAGGCCGGCGAGCGCGGCGCGACGCTGCTGGAGGATTTCATCCTCCGCGAAAAGATCACCCACTTCGATCACGAGCGCATCCCGGAACGTATCGTCCATGCGCGCGGTGCCGCGGCGCATGGCTATTTCGAGGCCTACGATTCGCTGGCATCGGTCACGCGCGCGTCCTTCCTGGCACAGAAAGGGAAGCGCACGCCGGTTTTCGTCCGCTTCTCCACCGTGGCGGGCTCCCGCGGGTCCACCGATCTCGCCCGCGACGTGCGCGGCTTTTCGGTGAAGTTCTATACCGAGGAAGGCAATTACGATCTCGTCGGCAATAACATCCCGGTGTTCTTCATTCAGGACGCGATCAAGTTTCCCGATCTGATCCATGCGGTGAAACCCGAGCCGCATAACGAGATTCCGCAGGCCGCCAGCGCACACGACACCTTCTGGGATTTCATCTCCCTGATGCCCGAGTCGATGCACATGATCATGTGGGCGATGTCGGACCGTGCGATTCCGCGCAGCTACCGGATGATGGAAGGGTTCGGCGTCCACACGTTTCGTTTCGTCAATGCGGCGGGCAAGTCGACCTTCGTCAAATTCCACTGGAAGCCGAAGCTCGGTCTGCACAGCGTGGCCTGGGACGAAGCGCTGAAGATCTCCGGCAACGACCCCGACTTCCATCGGCGCGATCTGGCCGATGCCATCACGGCGGGCGATTTCCCGGAATGGGAGCTCGGTGTACAGCTGGTCGACGAGGAAGACGAGCACAAGTTCGATTTCGATCTGCTCGATCCGACCAAGCTGATTCCGGAAGAGGTAGTGCCCGTGCGCCTCATCGGCCGCATGGTGCTGGACCGCAACCCGGATAATTATTTTGCCGAGACCGAACAGGTCGCGTTCCATCCCGGACACGTCGTGCCGGGTATCGATTTCAGCAACGATCCCCTGCTGCAGGGACGCCTGTTCTCGTATACGGACACGCAGCTCTCGCGCCTGGGCAGCCCTAACTTCCACGAGCTGCCGATCAATCGTGCCGTGGTTCCGGTCCGCAATCACCAGCGCGATGCCCACATGCGGCACACGATCGACAAGGGGCGCGTCGCGTATGAGCCCAACTCGCTGGGCGGCGGGTGTCCGTTCCAGGCCTCCTGGAAGGATGGCGGATTCACGTCGGTGAACGAGCGCATCGACGCGCGGAAGGTACGTGCGCGTAGTGAAACGTTCCTCGATCACTTCACGCAGGCGCGCATGTTCCTGCACAGCCAGTCCGAGGCCGAGTACAACCATATCGTCAGCGCGCTGCGCTTCGAGCTGGGCAAGGTACAGGAGCCGACGGTACGGCAACGCATGCTGTTCATGCTGGCTCAGGTCGACACGGACCTTGCGGCGAGCGTGGCGCAGGCGCTCGGCATTCCTGTCCCGAAGAAGAGCGACGGGCCGCTCAACCGAAGCGTGCCAGCCGACGCGGATCCGAAGAGTTATCAACCGACGCCGGCGCGTGACGTGCCGGTCTCCCCGGCGCTCAGCATGCGCCACCGGCCAGGCGACACCCTGGCGACGCGCAAGGTGGCGGTGCTGCTGGCCGATGGCTTCGCGGCTGATGACGTCGCTGCGGTACGCAAGGCCCTCGAGCAGAGTGGGGTACAGGTCAAGTTCGTCGCACCTCAGCTTGGTTCGATTCGCTCGAACGGCGATTCCGTCGAGGCCGACTTCAGCTTCCTCACGAGCAATTCGGTGCTGTTCGATGCGATCTACGTGCCGGGCGGCCGGGGTAGCGTCGATCTGCTGAAGCGCGTGCCGGATGTCGCGGACTTCATCAAGGACAGCTGGCGCCATTGCAAGGCCATCGCTGCCAGCGGTGAAGGCGCCGAGCTTCTCGTCGGTCTGCCCGGCGGTGTCGCCGTCGGCGAAAAAAAGGACGTCCGCAGCGAGCACGGCGTGGTCGTCACGGGCGGAAAGGCCAGCGATGGGTTCGCGAAGGGCTTCGTGCAGGCGCTGGCCGCGGGACGGCACTGGGAGCGTGAAACGCTCTCCTGACCGGGGCCCTGGCCGGGGGATACGTGGACCACGTATCCCCCGGTGCCTTACGACATCGACGTGACTCCATACCGGTCTACAATGCCGGCATGATATTCCGATGGTTCGAATCCCTGATCGACATTTTCCGCGAGGTCCCTGATCGGACCCCGCCGAAGAGTGTCGTCCGCTTCTATGCCCATTACCTGCGTCAGGTATGGAAGATCTTCGTCGCAGCCCTCGTGGTGGGGCTGGCCGTCGCCCTGATCGAAGTCGCCATGTTCGACTTTCTGGGGCGCCTGGTCGACATGGCGCAGAAGACGCCGGCGGCGACTTTCTTCCAGACGCACGCCGGCACGCTCGCGTGGATGGCGTTCGTCGTGGTCGTCCTGCGTCCCCTCTCGATCGGAATTCACGATCTTCTGGTCAACCAGACACTCAATCCCGGCATGACCAGCATGATGCGCTGGCAGCATCATCGCTATGTGCTCAAGCAGAGCCTGTCCTTTTTCCAGAACGACTTCGCCGGGCGCATCGCCAATCGCATCATGCAGACGGCGCCCTCGCTGCGGCAGTCGGCCGTGCAGGTGGTTGACGCCCTCTGGTACGTCACCGTCTATGCCGGCACCTCGATCTACCTGTTCGCCAAAGCGGACATCTGGCTGGCCGTTCCGCTGATCTGGTGGATCGCTGGCTATATCGGCATGCTCGTGTTCTTCGTGCCGCGGGTGAAGGAGCGTTCGTGGAAGGCGTCGGAGGCCCGCTCGAAGCTGATGGGGCGCATCGTCGACGGCTACAGCAACGTGATGACGCTGAAACTCTTCGCCCATACGAATCGCGAGGAAGCCTATGCGCGTGAAGCCATCGTCGAGCAGACCGAGAAGGTGCGGTCGTCGAGCCGCATGGTCACGACGATGGATGTCTCCATCACGACGCTCAACGGCCTGCTGATCGGCTTCACCAGCGCACTGGCGTTGTGGCTTTGGTCGCGTGGCACGGTGACGACGGGTCAGGTGGCGCTCGCCGTGGGCCTGGTCATCCGTATCAACAACATGTCCGGCTGGATCATGTGGGTGGTCAACGGCATCTTCGAGGATGTCGGTACCGTCCAGGATGGCATCACCACGCTCTCGCAGGAACGTACGGTGGTCGATCGGGCCGACGCCGTGCCGCTGGTGGTGTCGAAGGGCGAGGTCCGCTTCGACGATATTCATTTCCATTACGGCAAGGCCGGCGGCATCATCGGCGGCCTCGATCTGGTCGTGCGTGCGGGTGAGAAGATCGGACTGGTCGGCCCGTCGGGTGCCGGCAAGTCCACGATGGTGAACGTGCTGCTGCGTCTCTACGACCTCGAGGACGGGCACATTTACATCGATGGGCAGGATGTCGCGAAGGTCACCCAGGAATCGCTGCGCTCGAAGATCGGCGTGGTGACGCAGGATACTTCGCTGCTGCATCGATCGATCCGGGACAACCTGCTTTACGGGCGTCCGGATGCGACCGACGCGGAGATGGCCGAGGCCGTCCGGCAAGCTCGTGCGGATGAGTTCATCCCGCTGCTGTCGGATGGCGAAGGTCGCACGGGTTACGACGCCCACGCCGGCGAGCGTGGCGTGAAGCTATCGGGTGGCCAGCGGCAGCGTATCGCCATTGCGCGCGTCCTGCTGAAAGATGCGCCCATTCTGGTTCTGGACGAAGCCACCTCGGCGCCGGATTCCGAAGCGGAGGCAGCGATCCAGGAGAGCCTCGAGACGCTGATGCGCGGCAAGACCGTTATCGCGATCGCCCACCGCCTGTCGACCATCGCGAAGATGGATCGTCTCGTCGTGATGGAACACGGGGCCATCGTGGAGACCGGCACGCATTCGGAGCTGATTGCGCGTGGCGGCCTTTATGCGCGCTTGTGGGCGCATCAGACCGGTGGCTTCGTCGGGGTGGAGTAGGGCGGCCTCCCAGGCTCCAGGGTTTCCCGCTCCGCCCGCTCAGTGAACGCAAGGGAAGGGGAGGGACGCATGGCAGGCATGAATCGGGCGATAGGCAGCGTTGCAAAGAACGCGCTTGTCGGCCCCGTGGTTCCGGCGACAATGAGGGCCAGACACAAGTGAGGTTCGTATGTCCGCTGCCACCGATGCCCCCGTCGATTCGATCACGCCGACCGCCACGCGGGACTGGCGTACACCGGTCGAGCTGGTGGCCCTGGGCGCCATCTGGGGCGGCTCGTTTCTCTTCATGCGCGTGGCCGCGAAAGACTTCGGCCCGTTCCCGATGGTGGCGACGCGCCTGCTGTTCGGTTCGGTGATCCTGCTGCCGCTGTTGTGGCGCGCCCGCGGCACCCTGCGCTTTTCGCATCTGTGGAAGATGCTGGTACTCGGCGCGTTGAGCGCGGCCGTCCCGTTCACCCTGTTCGCCTGGGGTGCGGAGCGCGCACCGGCTGGCATTGGCGCCATCGCCAACAGCATGACGGTCCTCTTCGCGGCCCTCGTCGCCTTCGTCGGCTTCGGTGAGAAGATCGGCACGCGCAAGGCCATCGCCCTGGTCGCCGGCTTTATCGGCGTGGTGATTCTCGCCAGCGGCCGCACTGCGGGTGACAACGTGGCACCGGCCGCCCTGGCGGGCGCCGCGGCGTCGTTCTGCTACGGACTTGCCGGCAATCTGATCAAGCGCTACCTGTCCGATATCGCGCCCACGGCAGTAGCGGCCGGGTGCCTGCTCGGTGCGACCCTTCTGACCGCGCCGCTGGCCGTGCTGACATGGCCCGACGCGCCCATTCCCGTGAAGTCGTGGGTCGCCGTCACGGCGCTGGGTGTGCTTTCCACCGGTCTGGCCTACGCGTTCTACTTTCGCCTCATCCAGCGTATCGGTGCGCCGCGCGCCGCCACCGCGACCTATCTGGTGCCCCTGTTCGGCGTGGCCTGGGCCTGGATGTTCCTCGGTGAGGCGCTCACCCCGACCATGGCGCTCGCCGGCGCGATCATTCTCGGCAGCGTGCTTTTCAGCCAGAAAAGCAAGGCCTGAGAGAAGTCTTTCGCCGGACGGCGATGCGTGGAATAGTCCCCACACCGTTTTGCCTGCAGGGGCTTTCCATGTCGCGTCTTCGTTATCTTCTCGCCTTCGGCGTCACCAGCTTCGCGTTCGCACTCGCCGCGCAGGGGCAGGACGTGGGGCCGTCGCCCGCTTCCGCCGCCACGGCATCCCGTCCGGCGGCGCTGGCCGACTTCGACGCCTATGTCGATGCGACGCGCAAGCAGTTCGACGTGCCGGGTATCGCCGTGGCGATCGTCAAGGACGGCAAGATCGTCCTCGAGATGGGCTCGGGCGTGCGCAAGCTGGGCGACCCTGCCAAGGTCGATGCGCATACCCAGTTCGCCATCGCCTCGAATACCAAGGCGTTTACCGCGGCGTCGCTGGCTATCCTCTCCGACGAGAACAAGCTGGACATGAACGACCGGGTGGTCGACCGGCTGCCCTGGTTCCAGATGTCGGATCCCTACGTGACCCGCGAGATGCGCGTGCGCGATCTGCTTGCGCATCGCAGCGGCCTCAGCCTTGGCGCGGGGGACCTGCTGTACTGGCCCGCGACGACGTACACCACGAAGGAAGTGGTGCAGCGTCTTCGTTACGTGCCTCTGACCAACAGTTTCCGTGCGGAGTATGCGTACGACAACATTCTCTTCGCGGTGGCGGGCCTGGTGATCGAGCAGGTCTCGGGCAAGCCCTGGGCCGACTTCGTGCACGATCGCATCTTCGTTCCGCTGGGCATGACCGAGTCGCAGACGCATGCGCCGGAAAGCATCGGCCCGAACGACGACATCGCTACGGGTCATGCCAAATTCGACTTCAAGGACCTGAAGCCGGTCGCGCCGATGTCGTGGAACAACAATCCTTCGGCGGGCGGCATCTACTCGAGCGTGCACGACCTGTCGAAGTGGCTGACCATGCAGCTCGATGGCGGCACGTACAAGGACGGCAGCGGCAAGGAACAACGTCTCTTCAGCGAAAAGCGTCAGGCCGAAATGTGGTCGTTGATCACGCCGATCCGTATCCCTGAGCCCACCGTGCCCGAACTCAAATCGGCCAGACCGAACTTCTCCGGCTACGGCGAAGGCTGGTTCGTTTCCGACTATCGCGGTCACAAGCTGGTCTGGCACACCGGTGGCTGGCCCGGCATGGTCTCGCGCGTCACGATGGTTCCCGACCTCAAGCTGGGTATCGTGGTGCTGACCAATCAGGAGAGCGGTGCCGCGTTCCAGGCGGTGACCATGCGTGCGCTGGACGCATTCACCGATGCGCCGAAGACCGACTGGATCGCCGCATACGCCGCCGGCGTCAAAAAGGCGGAAGGTAACGCCGACGACAGCATGAAGAAGCATGAGGCGGCGCGCATGAAGGGTGCGAAGCCCTCGCTGCCGCTCGATGGTTATGTCGGTACGTATCGCGATCCGTGGTACGGCGACGTCAAGGTGTCGAAGCAGGGCGGCAAGCTGTCCATGACCTTCAGCAAGACCGCGCAGCTCAGCGGCACGCTGGAGCCGTGGCAGCACGATACCTTCATCGCTCACTGGACGGATCGGTCGCTTAACGGCGATGCGTTCGTCAACTTTTCGCTGGATCCGGATGGCAAAGTCCGCGAAGTGCGGATGGAGCCCGTCTCACCGTTGACCGATTTCAGCTTCGACTTCCAGGATCTGCGCCTGGTGCCGGTCGAGAAATAAGACTTACAGGAGCGCCTTTCGCGCGATGTGAAGAGCATCGCGCGCAGGGCGCGCTCCTACGACGAAGGATCGTCCGTGGACGCCTTCGGCGCAGCCGCACCCGTCGGCCCTGGCATCTCTGGCGTATTCCCTCCCGAGCGCAACACCAGATCCTGCGGTCGGAGCAGCGGAATATCCGCCCCGCGCAACCGGGCGATGATGTCGAACAACAGATCGCTCTTGACTCCGCCGACGTCGCGCGGGCTACCCACATAGCACGTCGCCACGAACATCATCGCGGTGCGGTCGATGCTGTCCAGCGTCACCGACGGCGCGGGCGTATCCTGCACGGCGCTATGCGCGGTCATCGCTTCCAGCATGTGATCGCGCACGTGCACCGGGTCACTGTCCAGCGGCATCGGCAGCTTGATCTGCACGCGCCCCTGCGGATTGGCCATCGTCATGTTCCGCACCGGTTTGGTGATGAACGACGAGTTCGGCACGATGATGGTCGAGCGGTCGCCTACCTGGATTTCGGTGGCACGGACATTGATCCGGCGGATGTCGCCCTCGGCATCGTCCAGCACGACCCAGTCGCCGACCTTGACCGGTCGCTCGGCCAGCAGGATGAGGCCTGAAATGAAGTTCTGCACGATCGCCTGCAGGCCGAAACCGATACCGACCGACAAGGCCGAGGCGACCCACGCCACGTTCTGTACCGAGAGACCCATCGCCAGCAGCGCGATGGCGACGACGATGACGACGCCGACGTAGCCGAGCAGTGTGGTCAGCGAACTGCGCATGCCCGGGTCGAGGCTGGTTCGCGGCAGGTACTGGTCGGACAGCCAGTTCTTCGCTACGCGCACCGCCATCAGGCCGACGAAGAACAGGCCGATCGCCGTGAGGATCTGATCGGGTTTCAGCTCGACGTTGTAGATTTTCAGCGACTGCAGTTTGCCGCCGAGTTCCAGCAGGTCCGGAACACTGCCGCCGGCACCGGCCGCCGCGGCGGAGAGACCGAGCAGGAACAGACCCAGCCTCACGACGCCGGAGAGCAATACGCCCGCCTGGTCCAGCATCTTGGGATGCGTGCCGAAGACCGCCTGCGCACGGGCGCTCATCGGCCCCTTTTCCGACAGCAGCGTCTCGAAGAGGTCGTCGACCAGACGCATCGCAAGATATGTCGCGGCGATCACGATGGTGATCCAGACCACGCGTCCGGCCATGAAGGCGGCGAACGAGACATAGCCCAGAAGCAGACCGACCCAGGAAGCGATGATGGCGATCCACGCCGCCGCGATCAGCAGGCTGGCCCAGATCGGACGGGCGGCCGTGGCTTGCCCGGCATCGTCGCTGTCGGCGTCTGCCTCCGTCTTGTGTGTACGGCTGAGGCGGATCAGGGCGAGGGCGGCGAGGATGGTCAGTACCACCGCTTGCACGCTGCTGGTCATGACCGTTGCCGCGAGGCTCGTGCCGATCGTCCGGTTCAGCAGGTCGAGAAAGCGGAACAGCACGATCGCCAGCGAGAACAGCATCGGAAAACGCCGCAGCTGGAGGGCGGTCTCGTCCGAGAGTGCGGGCAGTCGCCACGAGGGCTTCTTGGCGGAGATCAGTGCGCGGCCCAGTCCGGCGACGAACGCACCGAAGAACACCAGTCCGACGATGTGCTTCGCGATCTCGTCGGTGTCGTGGCTGAGCGTGTCGTTCCAGTTGATGCCGAGATAAAGGAGCTGGGTGCCCAGCCCGGTGGTGAGTGTCGAGGTCAGCGCAATGCCCAGGATCAGTGCCGAGCGGCGCAGGCGGCCTGGCGGCATGCGGTTGGCCGTGAGGTGGCGCACGCGATGTTCGATATAGAAGCGAACGCCCGTCATCAGAAGCAGGCCGAAGAACACGCAGACGATCAGCGCGACCCGGTTGCCCTGGGTCCAGCTGGCGGCAAGGTCGGTTCTGGCCTGGTTTCCGAAATCGCGAAGATTGGCCAGGTCACGGGGAAAGGCGTCCGCCGGATCGGACCAGAACGCGCGGGACACGGGGGAGTTGGTCCGCTGGGAGATGGTCTGCTGGAAGCGGATGCGCCGCAGATCCGCCAGCTGTCCGGAGGTCTGCTGCGCCTCGAGCGCGATGCCGTCCGCCTGCTTGATCTGAGCGTCGACCGCGTTGAACGCCTTGGTGGCGTCCTTGCGGGACGCGGCGAGCTCCGGTGCTTCTTTCGTCCCGTTGGCGGGCGCGGGGCCCATCTGGTCGAGGCGGGCCTTGGCCGCGTCCCGGCTGGACTGCAGGGCGCTCGACACCTTCTGTGCGTTGGAGACGATGTCCGTCGCCTTGCCGCGCAGGTCGTCGATCTTGCCGTCGGTGATCTGCTCGTCCTTCATGGACTTCTCGACCTGGTCGAGCTGGCCGCGCAGATCGTCGATCTGCTGCGCCGGTGTGGTCGTGGCGTCGTCGGTCTGGGCAAAGGCCAGGCCGCTCGTGAAGACGAGCAGGGCGATAAAGAGAATTCTCAGGGTGCGCATACGGGGATCATAAGACAGGCCGGATCAAGGCAAATGCCCGATTCATGCATTACCCTCGGTGAATGGCGCGTGCGCGCCCTCCGTGCGGCAATGCAGCTTTGCCGCCGGGCGGCCCGCCGCTATCCTGCCGCCCCCTTACCCCGCACGGAATCCTGACCCATGCGCACGAAGCTCGTCGCCGGTAACTGGAAGATGCATGGCTCCCGCAAGATGGCGGACGACCTCGTTCGCGAGTTGGTGGAGAACCGGCCGGACGGTCCCGACCTGGTGGTCTTCCCGCCGGATGTGTTCCTGCAGGAGCTGACGCACAAGTACCGCGACCGGGGGCTGCGCTTCGGTGCCCAGGACCTGAGTGAGCACTCGGCGTCGGGTGCCTTCACCGGTGAGGTGTCGGGCAGCATGCTGCGGGACGTGGGCGCGACGTGGGTGCTGGTCGGCCATTCGGAACGTCGTCAGTACCAGCACGAGTCGGACGCGGTCGTGGCCGGGAAGGTCAAGGCAGCCCTCGAGGCAGGCCTGACTCCCATCCTTTGTGTCGGTGAGACCCGTGAGGAGCACGAGGCCGGGCAGGCCGAGGCCGTCATCGGTCGCCAGCTAGAGGCCGTGTTGGTACACGTGGGCATCGAACCGTTCCGTCAGGCGGTCATCGCGTACGAGCCTGTCTGGGCTATCGGGACGGGTCTGACGGCCACTCCGGACAAGGTGCAAAAAATTCATGCCTTCATCCGTAGCCAACTGGCAAAAAAGGATGTTAATATCTCGCTCCTGACCCGGGTGCTTTACGGTGGAAGCGTCAAGCCGGCCAATGCGGCCGAACTTTTCGCCCAGCCTGATGTAGACGGGGGACTCATCGGCGGTGCGGCTCTCGTAGCGTCCGATTTCCTGGATATATGCGCCGCGGCGCGATAATCGCGACACGGCAAACAAGAAGATATGTTCATCCTCTTCAGCGTTTTCTATATCCTGATCGCCGCGGCGATGATCGTGCTGATCCTCATGCAGCGCGGCGCCGGTGCGGATGCAGGTTCGGGTTTCGGTGGCGGCGCGTCCGCAACCGTGTTCGGTGCGCGTGGTTCGTCGAGCTTCATGACGCGAGCTACCGCGATCCTGGCGGCACTGTTCTTCGTGCTTAGCCTGGGTATGGGTATCTACCTCGGTCGCACGGGTGCTCCCCAGCCGGCCGCGGATCTTGGCGTGATGTCTGGCGTTACCACGCCGGCCGCTCCCGCCAACAACGCTCCGGTGAAGCCGGTCGCGTCGGATGTGCCGCAGGCACCCGCCGCCAACGGTGACACCCCGGCCGCCACGGCGCCGGCAGCGACCAACGATGTTCCGGCTGCGAAGCAGGAAGCCACCCAGGCTCCCGCCGAACCGGCCAAGAAGTAATCAGCGACACACGCAACACGCTGTAAAGGTTATGCCCAGGTGGCGGAATTGGTAGACGCACTACCTTGAGGTGGTAGCGGCTTAGGCTGTGGGGGTTCGAGTCCCCCCTTGGGCACCAACGCAAGATCCGGAGTACCTCAACCGGATCGCAATCAAACCCGCGGAAGCGGGTTTTTTTGTGTCTGCGATTCGATCCCGATCAGCGGCGGTAGCAGTTCTGAGCAGATGCAGAGTTTCCGCATCATCCCCCGCTCAAGAATTCGGTAAATTTGCCGACACATCCTCGACGGCCGTATTCGATGGCCACAGCAGGCCTGGCAGATTCCCTCATGCTCGCAAGCAGTTACAGCGGCATCCTCGTTTTCTTCTCGCTGATCGTCGCGGTCCTGGCGTCTTACACGGCGCTCAACATGGCTGGCCGCGTCGCGAGCACGCGTGGGCTCGCATCCAGGTTATGGCTGATCGGCGGCTCGGTGGCCATGGGTTTCGGCATCTGGTCCATGCATTTCATAGGCATGCTGGCATTCCGTCTCCCGATCGCCATCGGTTACGACCTGGGTCTGACGACGCTGTCGCTGGCGATCGCGGTGGGCTCGTCGGCGTTCGCGCTGTGGCTGGTCTGTCTCGAAGAACTACCGGGGCGCCGCCTGTGTGGTGGTGCTCTGCTCCTCGGTGTCGGCATCGCCGCGATGCATTACACCGGCATGGCCGCCATGAAGATGGAGCCGGGGGTGATCTATGAGCCCTGGCTGTTCGCCGCGTCGATCGCCATCGCGGTGCTCGCTTCGGGTGCGGCGCTCTGGATCGCTTTCCGACTTCGTCGCGACGCCGAGCGTGTCGTGCTCCCGCGCGTAGGTGCATCGCTGGTGATGGGTTGCGCTATCGTCGGGATGCACTACACCGGCATGGCCGCCTCTCAGTTCCCGCTGGGCAGCTGGTGTGGTGCGGCCAACTCCGGCCTCGATGCGAAATGGCTCGCGGTCGTCGTGATCCTGATCAGCCTGATGGTCTTCGCCATCGCTCTGATCATCGCGATGCTCGACGTGCGTGCCGATGCGTTGGCCTCCTCGCTCGACCGGGCGAACAGCGAGCTCGTGCAGCTGGCGCTCCATGACAACCTGACCAGGCTGCCCAATCGCGTCCTGCTCGGCGATCGCATGGAGCAGGCGATTCACACGGCAGCGCGCGAGAAGCGGCAACTGGCGGTGTTGTTCATCGATCTCGATGGTTTCAAAGCGGTCAATGACGTGTTCGGACATCACGTCGGTGATCTTCTGCTCAAGGCGGTGTCACGCCGGATCCTCGCGATCAAGCGCGAGCATGACACGGTGGCTCGCCTGGGCGGCGACGAATTCGTAGTGGTGCTGGACATCGGTACGCCCGAAGATGCCGCCGTGCTCGCGCAAACGGTGGTCGACCAGCTGGGTGCGGTGTACAGCATCGACGACAACACCGTGCACGTCGCGGCGAGCATCGGTATCGCGATCTATCCCGAGAATGGCCGGACCACGCACGAGCTCATGGTCAACGCCGATGCGGCGATGTACCACGCGAAAGAACAGGGCCGCAACGGTTACTGCTTCTTCGAAAGTGCGATGAACGCCAACGTTCACCAGCAACTGCAGCTCCAGCAGGACCTGCGCCGGGCGGTGGATCGGGGTGAGTTCCTGCTGCACTACCAGCCAAAGCTCGTCTCGCCGAATGGCCCGATGGTCGGCGTTGAAGCATTGCTGCGCTGGCAGAAGCCGGATGTGGGACTCGTGCCACCCGATGAGTTCCTCTCGGTCGCCGAGCGCACGGGGCTGATCGTGCCTATCGGCAACTGGGTGATCGACGAGGCTTGCCGGCAGATGCGCGCCTGGCAGGATGAGGGGCACGACGACTGGACGGTCGCGGTCAATCTGTCGACCGTGCAGCTGACCCATGTCGGTCTGGTCGACGTGCTCAGGGAGGCCCTCGAACGTCACGGTATCGAGCCGCGCCATCTCGTGCTCGAGGTCACCGAGTCGACCGCGATGCGCGATGCGGAGGCTAGCCTCGCGATTCTCAATCAGCTGGCCGCGCTGGGCGTAGGCATATCCATCGACGACTTCGGCACCGGCTATTCGAGCCTGCTTTACCTCAAGCAGCTGCCGGCCGATGAGCTGAAGATCGACCGTGGTTTCATCACCGAACTGACCCAGGGCAATGACGACGAGGCGATCGTTTCGGCGATCATCGCGCTGGGCAAGACGCTGGGTCTGAAGATCGTGGCCGAGGGCGTGGAGACCGTCGAGCAACAGGAACTGCTGACGCGACTGGGTTGCAACGCGCTGCAGGGCTACCTGCTGGGTGTGCCCGTCGCGGCCGATCAGTTGTCGCGGGCGAACCGGGCGGTGGCGTAAAGTCGCAACGCCGCCCGCTGTGCATTAGGATGCCGTTTCACGACATGCGGGGAACGACCGATGGCCCAGACCGACGACCAGATTGAAAACCTCTTCAGGTTCACCGCCCGGTTCGCGCAGGAGATGCTGTCCGAAAGTGGTGATTTCTATCCGTTCGGTGCCACGATCTCGGCGGATGGAAAGATCGCCGCGGTGAGTGGCGATGTCGGTGGAGAAGAAAATCCGCAACCGCGCGATGTTTATGAATCGATTTCGGCGCAGCTGGTGCGTATCGGCGCCGCGGGCGGCGTCGAAGGTGTCGCTCTGGTTGCCCAGGTCGACATTCCTGACGACCTTGGCGCTCAGGTGGAGAAGGGCATCCGCGTGCATATCGAGGGCGACGGTTTCGCCCGCTTCATTTACATTCCTTACGAGATTCGCTCCGCGGGCGAGCCGGCCGTGCATCTGCACGAACTGCTCGCCGTCGAGGTCCAGCCCCAGTTCTTCAAGGCTCAAAGCCCAGATTGACCGGTGCTGGCGGAAGGTTGGGGTGGTCCATGCCTGTCGTGGGCACGTCGTTGCCGACGACGTCCAGCTTGAACGGACGGGCATCCACGCCGCCCTTGCCGTCGAGCAGGAATCCGAACGCGATTGCCGTCGCCGCATCCGGCACGTCGAGCACGATGCTGCACGGCGTCCAGTCCGAGGTACCCCGCAAGGGATGGCGGTCCATGTTGTCGAAGCCCAGCAGCTTGCTCGATGTGCCATCGATGCGCATCCACATCTGCGCCTTGTCGGCGTTTTGAGTGCGTAGCGCGCCGGTCAGGCGTACTCGCTTGCCGCGGTAGGCGGTGGCGTCGATCGTCTGCATGAGGGTACCGAAACCATTCGCACCGGGCCTGGCGTGGATGAACGCCTGCCAGCCGTCGCGGACGTTGGGTGCCTGCGCTGTGCCCATGTCGTAGTCCCTGGGCGAGGAGCCCGCCACGTGCCAGCCGTTAGGAAGTGTCGCCGCGTTCGCGACGGACGTAAGGGCCAGTGCGGCGAGGGAAGCAAGCAGGCGCATTTTCACGGGAAATGTCCTTCGAAGAGATGAGACGGGTTCTACGGGGTACGCGTCGGGTCGCGCAGGGTGCGAGTGGCAGCGGATGGCGGCGGATCGATATCCATGCTGCGCAGGAACGCGTTGGTGCGTCCTTCCTCGTAACCTGCGGGCAGGGCGGATGCCATGCCGGTGGGTACATCCTGAGGCGGCGGGGAGGTGCCATGCATGCCGAGCCAGAGGGCTGCCGAAGCGGCCAATGCGAGCGCAAGCCAGCCCCCCGCTTGCCGCGAACGCTGCCTCGCGGCCGAACGAGCGGCGAGTGCCAGCATGGCGTCATTCGTCCGCTTTGCCGGCGCTTCGTGCGCGTGCCGTCGATAAAGATACGCGAGCTGGTCGAGGTCGTTCACTGCCAGGCCTCGAGCGCTTTACGAAGTCGGACCTGGGCATAACGAAGTCGGCTTTTGACCGTCTCGCGCGATGTCCCGGTGATAGAGGCAATCTGGTCGAGCGTTAGTTCGCCTTCCGCTTTCAACAAGAAGGCCTCGCGTTGAAGCGGCGGCAGCGCCGCGATCGCCTCGAGCAAAGCAACTCCTAGCGCTTCGCTGTGAGCGACGCGCTCCGGAGCGATGGCATCGGTGGCCACCAGGTCGTCGATGCCAGCCTCATCTTCGCTATCGCTACGCCATTCGGGCGCATGGCGGTCCAGCAGGCGAAACCGGTCTGCCGCGCGTCGATGGGCGATCGCGAAGAGCCAGCTGGCAAATGATGTCTGGGCGCGAAAGTCGCCGCGGCCGCGAATGACGGCGGCCCAGACGTCCTGGAATACTTCTTCGGCATCCGCGGCGCGGTTGGCGAGTCGTAACAAATAACGATGAAGTCGCTTGTGATAGCGCTCGTACAGTTCGCGGAACGCATCGACATCGCCATGCCGGTAGCGGTGCATGAGCGTAGCGTCGTCATCCGGCACCGAGGGCATCGGATCCTTGAAGCCGGTGGTCAGCGCGAGCACAAGCGCGTTGAGGTGATGTTCCGGAGCGATGGCGTACATGGTCCCGATCCTGTGGGTCTGTCTACGTAGTCGCCGACAGTCACCGGATGGGGTTACCCCGGGTCACATCGTCAGAATGATTTTGCCCGTGCTCTGGCCCGATTCCATGTGCCGGTGCGCCTCGGCGGCCTGGCTGAGCGGGTATTCGCTGTCGACCACCGGGCTGAGCGTGCCGTCGGCGAAGCGGTGCAGCCAGCGCTCGCGGAAGCGTCGTGTCATGGCCTGCTTCACCGCGGCGGGGCGCGATTTCATGACGGTGCCGATGATTTGCAGGTGCCGGTACAACAACTGGTCGAGGGGCAACGTCGTTCCGTTGCTGCCACCGAGCAGGCCCACCTGGACGAGACGGCCGCCGTGATTGAGTGAGGCAAGGTTGCGCTCGAAATACGGCGCGCCGATGAAGTCGACGATGACATCGACCCCTCGCTTGTCCGTTTCCCGTGAGACCACCTCGGCGAAATCGTCGCTGCGGTAGTCGATGGCGATCCCGGCGCCAAAACCACGTACCCGGTCGAGCTTGCCGCCGCTCGCGGTGGCGAACACCCTGGCACCCGCCGCACGGGCGAGCTGGATGGCGGCCGAGCCGACGCCGCTGGCGCCGGCATGGATGAGGATGCTGTCCATAGATTCGACGCGGCCGAGATGGAAGGCCGCCTCGTGCGCGGTGACGAAGGCTTCGGGGATGGCGGCGGCTTCCACGTAGCCGAGGCGGTCGGGAATGGTCATCGCCATGCGATGGTCGATGCGCGCGACCTCCGCGTAAGCCCCGCCGCCGACGATTCCCATGACGCGGTCGCCGACCGCATGGCCGTGCACATTGCGGCCGATCGCGATGATCTCGCCGGCGATCTCCAGGCCCATGATCTCGGAGTCGCCGTAGCTTTCGCCCTTGTAGCCGCCATTGCGCTGGATGATGTCCGCACGATTGACGCCCGCGGCGTATACACGCACCAGCAGGTCGTCGTCGCGAGCCACGGGCTGATCGACGTCGGTGAGGTGCAGGACGTCCGCGTCGCCGAACTGATCGAAGGTGATGGCTTTCATGAAGGTTACCTGGTTAGGAATCGCTGGATCTCATCGCGGAGCAGGGCTTCCGAACGGAAGTGGTGCCCGTGCATGCCGACCCGCTTCGCGCCCTCGACGTGACCGGCGGTGTCGTCGATGAATAACGTATCCGCCGGTCGCCAGCCGAGATGCCGCGCGGCCGACTCGAAAACGGCGGGGTCCGGCTTGGCCGCGCCGAACTGACCGGCCACAAGCGCCCGAGCGCCGAATAATTCGGCCAATGCAGGAGCGATGGTGGGCAGGGGTCGGGCGAGTATCTGGCCGTTGTTCGTCAGAATCGCTGCGTCGGCGCGAGGCGGGAGTGAAGAAGCCAGCGCGATGGCCCAGGGGCGTACCCGGGTCGCTTCCCTGCGCGCTGCTGTCCACTGAGCGCAGGAGACCGAGGTGTCGAGCGCCGCACCAAGGCGACGAAGGTATTCATCGGCATCGATGCGCCCGGCATCCGAGTCGTCCTCGATGCCCGAATCGTAAATGGCCGCGTGTACGGAGTCAGGTGAGCGGTCGAGCGCCGCCGCCAGGTGGGCGACGCGGATGCCGGGTTCGTAATCGACGAGCACGCCGTCCATGTCGAAAAGCACGTGTTTCATGGATCGGATCAGCCCTCGCTCAGAACACGCTGCCAGTTGCGCGGCACCTTGCCCGCCGGCCCCGGCGTCGGCTGGTCCGACGGATGGCTATGAGGCGGCGCGAGCGACGGCCCGTCGACTTCCGAGTCCGTGCGGTAGTCGTAGAACCAGTCTTCGCCGGGCTCGAAGCTCTGGATGATCGGATGTCCGGTGGCGTGCGCGTGTTTCGAGGCGTGCTTGTGCAGTGAATCGTCGCAGCAGCCGATGTGTCCGCACTGCGCGCAGCGACGAAGGTGGAACCACCAGGTGTCGTTGGCGATGCATTCAGCGCATCCGGCGCCGCTGGGTTTTGCCGTGGGGTCGATGCCGTCGGTGGGACTCATGGATAGATACTCCGTGCAGGTCCGTCCGATCCTAACCCAGGTGGAAGGGCGCGGCGGAGGACGCGCGTGCCGTCATTTGTCGCTGGCCGCCGGGCCGGACTCAGAGGATGCGGCCGGCCCGGTTCAGTGCGACGACCTGCATGTGATCGACCGAGGCGGTCAGAAAACGCAGAGCGCGGCGTAGGGCGACGCTGTCAGGGCAGCCGTGTTGCAGGAGTGCTTCGATCCGCTCGGCCGCGTCGGCCACGGAGAGGTGTTCGTGGCGAAGGGCATGCCGGGCGACATGGCTGGCCCTGAACTGCGCCTCGTCGTAATCACGATGCAGTAATGCCTGAAGCAGCCCGAGAGCTTCCAGGGAGATCTCCTGCGCTGCCATAACGTTCCGCATGACGCTAATGAAACCGTCATGCCGGCCTTCGTGCAATCTGACTTCCGGCCTATCGGATGCACGGGATTCCACGACGTTTCGGGCGTTTTTTGCCTTGCAGTAGTTTTTCGGTAGACGCCGTCCGGTGCGGCGACGATCCTTGCGGGGCAGCGACACCATCCGGTGCGGAATGGAGGTCTTTGCGGCTATCCTTGCCGCCCTCCGCATCGGGAAGGATCGTCCATGCACCTCGTCGCCATCGTACTCACCGTCCTGGTGATCCTGATACATATCTACATCGTCATCCTGGAGATGGTGCTGTGGCGATCGCGCGGTCCGCGCGTTTTCGGGATCACCCCGCAGTTTGCCGAACAGAGCGCGACCCTGGCGTCCAATCAGGGGCTTTATAACGGGTTCCTGGTGGCCGCGCTGCTGCTTGGCGTACTCCTGCCCGAACCGTTCGCATCGGCGTTCGTGTTTTACGGTCTGGGCTGCGTCGTGGTCGCGGGCCTCTGGGGCGGCTTTACCGCCAGCCGCCGCATTCTGTACGTGCAGGCCTTGCCCGCCGCGCTCGCCCTGGCGGCACAGTGGCTCGCCCGTTGATTTGACGCGGTCGCGTCATAGGCGACAAGCTGTCCGGCACGGTGATGTGACAGGAGCAGGCGATGGTGATTTCGACGATGCGGGTTCCCCTCATGGCGGGCCTGCTCGCGCTGGCGGGTTGCGCCGCTCACGGAACCCTCCCCGAACCGCCCCGCATGCCGGATGTGCAGCAGCGGGAGCTCGAGGCCGACCGGGCGTATGCGCAGGGCGACATCCAGCATGCGGCCGATCTGTACGAGGCGATCGTGCAGGTGCTGCCTGATGATGCCGATGCCTGGTTCCGACTGGGAAATGCGCGTTTTCGGCTGCAACGGCCCGATGACGCCGTCGCCGCCTACGGGAGGGCGATCCAGATCAAGCCGGATCACGCGCGTGCGCTGTACAACATGGGCGTCGTCCGGCTGAAGCAGGCGCAGGCCGCGATGATCGCCAGCGCGCAGGCGGGAAGGCCGGGTGACCCGTTGCGCCGCGATAGCGGCCACATCGCGCAGCGGCTGGCCAGGGTGGGCGATGACCTCGGCTCACAGGGCAAGGGCGACGGCGGCGCGCCACCGTTTATCGTCGAATCGTCCGACGCGACGGCGTCCCCGTAGCGGCGCGCGGCACGAAGCCGGTCGAACGATGTATGGCCGGCTGAGTCAAAGCGGAGTAGCGTCGGACCGCGAGTTTTTTCGCTTGAGCTCGAGGGGACCATGAGTCGTACTCACGTCACAGGGCGGGCGCTTGTCTTCGAAGATCACCCCGGTCTGGCGGCTGCCCTCGCCGACCTGCTCGAGGAGCGGCTGGGCTACGCGGTCGCCGCATCGGCATCGTGCATCGAAGAGGCCATCCGGCTCGCCCATGTCGAACACTGCGATGTGGCGGTGGTCGACCTCGACCTGCAAGGCGTGATGGCGTATCCCGCGCTCGACGAGCTGAAGCGCCGCGGTATTCCCTACGTGCTCGCCACCGGTACCCTGCCGGTGGATATCCCCGGGAGATACCGCGCACCGCTGGTCTACAAACCCTATAGCCTCAGGGAACTGGAGGACGCGGTGCATGAAGCCTGCACGGGCCGCCATCGTATGGGGGCGTGATCGCGGCGTGCGAGGACGATCAGTGGGCCGGTGCCTCGCTGGGACTCGCGCCACAGACCTCGCGCAGCCAGAGGTTGACGTCGTCGAGACCGGTGACCACGGTCGCGCACAGCCGCCGCAGCTCGGCCGAGGGCTGCTGCAGGTCGGGCACCATGATGGTTGGCATGCCCGCGGCGACCGCGGAACGTACGCCGGCCTGGGAGTCCTCCAGCGCGAGGCAGACGCCGGCGGCCTTGTTGAGGATGCGGGCCGCACGGAGGTAGGGATCGGGGAAGGGTTTGCACCGCTCGCAGTCGCCGGCCGCGACGAGCGCGTCGAAGCGGTCACGCAGGCCGAACGCTTCGAGGTGATGAATCGCGGTCCGGTGCGGGGACGATGTAGCGATGGCGCGGGGCAGGCTGAGCTCATCGAGTGTATCGAGCAGCGCGGTGACACCGGGTTTCAGACGCAGGTCGGTGTCCATCATGGCGTGGTAGCGCCGCGAGGCACTGTGCCAGACGGTATCGAGGTCGAGTTCGTCGCCGACGTGCTCGCGCAACAGCATGCGCGCCGCGTGGCCGTGCAGTCCGACCATGCGCTGGCAAAGTGACAGCGGCAGATGGATGCCTGCCTCCTCGGCCGCTGCGAGAAGGGCATCGCGGTAGAGCGCCTCGGTATCGAAGAGGACGCCGTCCAGATCGAAGACAATCGCCTGCGGTATCGCCGGAAAACGGACCATGCCACCCCCGAAATCGGCCGGACCGGGCGCGACGCCCGGTAACGTCACGAAAATAACGCGGTTTTCGATGCGATGCCATAGACCGAACGGGCAAACGATGTCGTGGTGTTTGCGTTCGCGGTCGTGGCGGGCGACGCTTATGCGATCTGTCCTTCGAGTCCATGAGCCTCCATGAGAAAACGCCGGATGTTTGCCCGTGGCCTGGCCGGCGCGTTCGCGGGGCTGCTGCTGTTTCTTTCCGGTGCCTGGGGTGCCATCGCCCTGGTTTACCAGTTGCCGGGGCCGCAGGCCGCAAGGATCGCGGGCGCCTGCGTGTGGAGTGTCCTGTGGCTCGGGCTGGCCGCCGCGCTGTTCGGCTGGCGTGTGTGGTGGGCGCCGCTGGCCATGCTGGTCGCCTTGATCGCTCTGCTGGGATGGTGGACGACGGTCCGGCCCACTCATGACCGTGTCTGGGCCGACGATGTGAACCGGTTGCTGTCAGGTGAGGTGAGCGGGTCACGGGTCACGTTACACAACGTGCGTGATTTCAGCTGGCGTACCGAGACCGACTACGACCAGCACTGGGAAACCCGCGAGTACGACCTCGACCACCTGACCGATGCCGACGCGATCCTGTCTTACTGGTCCAGCGAAGCCATCGCGCACGCCATGCTGTCGTTCGGATTCGACGATGGCCGCCACGTGGTGTTCTCGGTCGAGATCCGGCGTGAGCGCGGAGAGGCCTTTTCCGAAATCGGCGGCTTCTTCAAGCAGTTCGAACTGATCCTGCTGGCGGCCGACGAGCGGGACATCGTGCGCGTCCGCACCAATGTGCGTGGCGAGGACGATTACATCTTCCCGCTGCGCATGCCGCGCGAGGCGATGCGTTCGTTATTCGTTTCCTACGTGGAGGCAGCGAATCAGCTGGTCAGGCAGCCCCGGTTCTACAACACCGTGACGTCCAACTGCACGACCATCGTGTACCGGATGGCGCGGCGCATCGACCGTGGTCTGCCGCTCGATCCCCGACTGTTGCTTACCGGCTATCTGCCGGAATATCTGATGGACAACGGTACGCTCGACCGGCGTCTGAGCGTGGAAGAGTGGCGTCGGCTCGGGCGCATCACCGACCGTGCGCGAGCGACGGAGCAGGGGGATGATTTCTCCGCCGCGATCCGGGTTGGCGTACCACCCGCTCAGTCGCCCTCATCGGGTGCGAGCACGCTGTAACCCTTCGCCTTCAGTGCGCTGAGGTAGCCATTGCCGCCGAGCAGGTCGTCGAGCGGCACGATGGCGATGGTCTGCGTATTGCTCGCCATCGCGGCATCCACGGCGGCGAGCCAGCGTTCGCGCACGGCCCTGGGTACGTCGGTCAGGCCGATCTGCTGCGCTACGCCGCTGTCGGTGGCCGCGTTCATGCAGGTGATCCGCTGCTTCGCCGTGCGGTCGTCCTGGAGCGCGGCGATGTCGCCCGTGGCCCAGGCGTTGGCGCGTGCGGTCATGTCGGCCAGCTGAGCATCGATGTTGTCGATGCTCTGGGCGAAGCAGGAGACATCGTCCAGGGTCGATTTCTTGAACGACTTCACCGCCGCACGGGGGTCGTCGACCAGCAGGGTGTATTCGACCGGCACCTGCTTTACGCCATGTTTGGTCGCCAGGTCCATGACCGTGCGGGTGACGCCCCCTGACCTCGCCAGTCCGCTCTGGCGCACAGCCGACTTGTACAGTTCCAGCACGGCAAAAATGGGCCGGTAACGCTCGACCTTGCGGTCGTCGCCGATGTACTTCGCCTTGACGGTCAGCCACCGCGCGTAGACGTCCGGGGGAACGGATTCCTGCAGCGTCTTGCCGTCGGGCGAATTGCGTACGCCGATCAGGGACGGCAGCAGGACCAGGCGGCCGAAGAATCCGGTGTTCGGCTTGATCTCGACTTTCGGCGGGAGGATCAGGGCATCGGTATGGCTCAGAGCGTCGTCGATCTCGGCGGTCTGCCAGCTCATGTTCTTTGGCAACGGCGTCAGCGTGCCGAGAATCAGCAACGTGTGCTCCCCTCGCGTCACCTTCCAGAGTCCCGGGCCCGGCTGCACGCCACTGACGGTCACCGCCTCCAGCGTGGGCACGGACGAGGCAGGCGCCGGCAGGGTCGTCTGGGCGAGGGCGGGCGCCATCGCCAGGAGGAGGGAGCCGAGCAGGGCGAGGGTGCGGGTCGGGGTCATGGGCGAGAAGGCTAAAGGGAAGACGATGAACGGACGAGTGTCGGTCGGCACAGCTGGGCAATCACCAGGTGCTCGCCCGCCATTCACGGCGGATCACGAACATGGACGTCTCCCCCGGACTGGAGTTCCTTCGCTATGAAAATCGGCATTATCGGCGCTGGCAATATCGGGCAGGCTCTGACCCGGCGGTTTCGCGAAATCGGTCACGAGGTGCTGATCGCAAATTCGCGCGGCCCGGAAACGCTTTCCGGCCTGGCGAAAGAGACGGGTGCGGTAGCCGTCACGGCCCACGAGGCGGCGCGCGGTGGCGAGGTCGTTATCGTCACGATCCCGGAATCGCGCATTCCCGGCCTCCCCTCGGACCTCTTTGCCGGCGTCTCGCCGGAGACCGTGGTCGTCGACACCGGCAACTACTACCCCCGCGAGCGGGACGGTCGTATCGCACCCATCGAGGAGGGTGTCCCGGAAAGCCAGTGGGTCGCCGATCAGCTCGGCAGGCCCGTGATAAAGGCGTTCAACAATATTTACGCCGAACATCTGCGCACTCACGGCAAGCCCTCCACGGCGGATAAGCGCATCGCCCTTCCGGTGGCTGGGGACGATTCCAACGCCAAGGCCACGATCCTGAAGCTCGTCGACGAGCTGGGTTTCGATGGAGTGGATGCGGGCACGCTCGCGGAGTCCTGGCGGCAGCAGCCGGCCAGTCCGGTTTATGGCACCGACCTCGACCTCGAAGGGGTGCGGCAGGCTCTGCTCGATGCGACGCGCGAGCGGCGTCCCGAATGGCGGGCGACGTCGGAGAGTCCGGGCACCTACGACGCGCCGAAGTGAGTTGCGTCGTGACCGCTATGTGAAGGATTTTCGGGCATTTCTTCCATTGTGGGGACACGTGCGAACGGATAACCTTGCGCATCCATCTCCGCAGCCGACCTTTCTCGCGATACGCGAAGGCGTCTGCGGAATGCACGAGGTTACGCATTTCTTCATGGCCCTGGTGATCTACGACATTCCGTTCAGCCCCGACCTCGCGGGCTTGTGGCACGTCCAGATGAATGGCGTGCCGATGGAAAACTTCGAAACTCGCGTCGCCGCGATAGCGTACGCCGTGCAGCAGTCCAAGCTGCTCGGCGTGCAAAGCGGCCTGCAGGTGCTCGTCTCCGTGGAAGGCGCGGACGGTATCTGGCGGGAATTCGAATCCAACGCCAAGCGGCCCGTCGCCGGTCTGCAATAGCACGGCTGCACGTCACGTTGATCCGCGATGCATACGATGGAGGGAAGAAGGAGGAACATCCCACCCATGACGCATCGAAAGATTGGTTACTTCGACGTGGAAGGCACGTGCTACGTTGCCAAGCCCGGCCGCTGGCGCGGTAAATACGTCATCAGCGAGGACGGCGACGAGATCGCCGAGAAGCTCTGCGTTACCCTCCACGAGAATGAAGAAGACGCGTGCGCGGAGGGCATGACCCTTGGTGTCGCGGCGGCGCGCACGTTGATGAAGGAACGCGAAGGCTTCGATCCCGGCGACGAGTAGGGCTGGAATTTCGGCATGACCGATCCGAACGACGCTTTTCGTCAGGACCTCGCCAAGCTCGCCACCGCGATCATGCCCTTCGGTAAGTTCAAGGGAAGGGCGATCGCCGATCTGCCGGGCAACTATCTCGCGTGGTTTGCCCGGGAGGGCTTTCCTCCCGGCGAACTCGGACGCCTGCTGGCGATCATGCTGGAGCTCGACCATAACGGTCTGCGTCGCCTGCTCGATCCCCTGAGGTCCGGGCCGCCCCGTGCATGACGCGGGCGGATCGATCGCTAGCCGCGCAGAGCGGCCTCGTCGGTGACCTCGATACCATTTGGAAGGATGGCGATGGCACCCTCGGCGCGGAGCTTCCCCAGCATGCGCGTAACGGTGGCCGAGCTCATCCGGAGGTAGGAGCCGATATCGTCGCGGGACATGGGCAGGGGAACGAAAGGGCTGGCCCCTTCGAAACGACGCCGCCGGTCGAGCAGGTCGACCAGGAAAGAGCGAACGCGCGACGCGGCCAGCCCGTCCGCCGCGTGGGCCGCACTGACTCGTTCACGCCGGCGCAGCGAGCGTAGGTGTCGGGTCAGCGCGTCGTTGTGCTCGCAGAGTTCGTCGGTCGCGGCGCGCGGAAAACGGCAGAACCACGTCTTGCCGACGGCCACGACGGATGCGTTATGTGTGCCGGTCCTGGCGACGTCCAGCGCGAAGAGTTCACCCGGCAGATGAAACGCGACCACCCGGCCATCGCCGACCGTTTTGGCCATGCCACTGACGACGGCGAAGGCGGCGCGATGCGGGGCATCGGGCTGCACCAGCCGGTCGCCTTCGGAAAACGGACCGACGCGTTCGACTACGCCACGCATGTCGAGCAGCTCGGGATCGCCGCCACGTGTTGCTTCGCAGACGGCGGCGTAACGACACGACGCATTGCAGTACACCGACGGACGGCGGGCGACGGACTGACTGGCGACGGCCTGGGCCTGGTACACGATGGGACCTCCCGCGCGCCGGAAGCGGCGCGTGAGTGGATTTTAGGCCTCCGCCGGGATGTCCTCCGCGAAAATCAGTCGGGTGCGCCTTTTTGTCGCAGATTTTTTCGGCTCAAGGATTGACGTGGCCCGGTTTTTGCCTTAGTAAGAGCGATGGGGGAATACCAGAAAAGGGGGCCTTCAAGGCCATGGCACGTCGATCCACGCTTTTGCCCGACATCGATACCGACATCGCCTCTTTGCCCGACGGGTTCGTCCCGGGAACGGTGGCACCTTTCGTGATGCGCTATGGCACCGATTTCCTGGTGGCCATGCAGCGCGCGGCGCAGGTGCACGATGCCGAGCGACCTGCGGAACCTGAAACGGCCTGACGCTAAGGCGCCGTCGGCCCCAGCAAATGGGGGCCAGCGAGCGGAGCATGGCTTTGTCTTCGACGAGCAGCACACGCTGGCCGCACCGTGACACTCGACGGGCTCGATGTGGGTGGGTTGGGCATCAGGGCGTGAACGCGTCGACCTTACCGCTGACCTGGCGGCCGCGCTGCCACACCGCGGAAATTTTCGTGGTCGCTTCGATATCGCCCGACGGATCGGCGTCGAGAACGATGAAGTCGGCCCGCTTGCCCCTGGCCAGGACGCCGCGGTCGTCAAGACCCAGGAGTTCGGCGGCACGCTGGGTTGCGATCTGAATCGCCTGCATCGGCGTGAGGCCCGCATCGACCATGAGGGCGAGCTCACGGTGCTCGGCAAATCCGGGAATGCGTAGCGGCATCGCACCGGCATCGGTGCCGAAGCCGATCCTCACACCTGCGTCGTAAAGTGTCTTCAGGTTCTTCAGATTGGTTTGCAGCGCTTCTTCGTTGGTCCTGGTGGAGCCGTCGTTCTGCACGCGATCGCGCCACGCGGTATCGGCGAACTGCCTGGCCAGGGCGGGCTGCACTGCGTGGGTGAAGAAGGGCTGGTCCATCCACGCCGGATGACGGGCATAGATATAAGCGGCCTCGTTGAGATCGAGCGTGGCGATATACCAGGTCCCGTGCTGCTTCATCGCCTGGACGAAGGCGCTGTCCACCGGTCGGTCGCGTACACCGTGAGCGAGTATGTCGACGCCCGCATCCACCAGCTGGCGTGCATCGTCGAGGTAATAGACGTGCGCCGCGACGCGCAGATGTCTGGCGTGCGCCTCATCGATGACCGCGTGCCAGATCTCCGGTTTCATCTTGACGGGCAGGCTGCCGTTGAAGTCGTCCACCCAGATCTTGACGATGTCGGTGCCGCGTTCCGCTGCGGCGTCGACGGCGGCGCGTGCCTCGTCGGGGGTGGAGGGGCGGTCCAGCTGATTCGGGCCGACCTGCATCATCTTTGCCGGCGGCGCACCGTTGGGCACGCCGATCCCGCGATCCGCGCCGAAGAGATCGGCGCCGTCCGCTTTACCCGCATGCAGGTCGGCACGCAGCGGGTAGAACACGTCGGGGTTGTTGACCCCGAGCGAGGTGACCGTGGTGACGCCGTAGGCACGCCACTGCCTCAGCTGGCGCAAGGCGTTGTCGCGCGTGTATAGATCCGGCGTACCACTGCGGGTCCCGTCGACCGAGCCGATGTGACCGTGGTCGGAAATCAGTCCCGGTACGATCGTCTTGCCGGTGTAGTCGACGACCGTGGTGTCCTTCGGCATCTTCACCCGGAGACCGGCGCCCAGCATCGTGATCCGGTCGCCGTCGATGACCATCGTGACATCCTCCCGCGCGGGGCCGCCGGTGCCGTCGAGAAGGCGCGCGCCCCGGATCACCGTGGCCGCACCGGCGGCAGGGCACGCGGCGACCAGAGCAAGAGCGAGCAGGGTAGGACGGAGCAGATTCATCGTAAATCCTTGAGGCGGGTACCCGTCACGAATAATGCACGACGTGCGAAGACGGTGTCGTTGCGAAAACGGCGGTGGCGACGAAATCACACCCGTTGCACGCGCCCCGATAGACGCTTGCGCCCTGACACAATGCGGAGGGACGTTCGATGGATGAGGAAAAGAGTGTGGTTCCGGAAAAGCAGAAGGGTGGCATCGGCTACATTCTGCTGTGGTTGCTGGGCGTGCCGATCCCCGTGCTGCTGCTGATCTTCCTGGTACGCGGCTGCACCTGATCGACGCCATGCGGTAGCGCGCCCTCAAACGGCGCGCTACCGCTGTCCTACCTCGACCCTGTCCGAAGTTTCGACGTTTCCGCAGGACCGCATGCTCTCGGCTTCGTCTTGGAAGCCGGCATGTCCCGCTCCATCCTCCCACGTAGCCCCGGCATTGACATGCTGCGCGGCCCCAGCATCCTGCTGGTGGTCTCCCATCATCGCGTTCCGCGCAGGTTTGCTCTCGCCGCGCCGTGATGGAGAGTTCGTCCGTCTCTCACGGGCATCGGTTTGATGCCGCTGGACGTGATGATTTTCTGGCGGGGGGGCATGCGCTGCGCTACCGCCACATGCGGATACTGATCGGCGCGGCGACCGCCCTCATGCTTGCCTCGCCGGAAGCGGGCCGTGCATGGTCCGGGAGGGGGCGGCTACCGGGCGGGCGAGTTACGAGATCTGAACCGATGGATACGAGACTGCGTGGTGCGGCCAGGTAGTACCGGCGCTGACGTCGGCTGAAAGGCGCGGGGGATCCTGAGCGGACCCCCCGACGCAAAGCACTTAGTGCTTGCGGCTTTCGTCGCGTACCTGGTCCGCAGCCTTGCCTACTTCTTTCTGGACCTTGCCGGCATTCTTTTCGATGTTGCCCGCGGCCTCTTTCGCGTGATTGCCCGTAACCTTGCCGACGCCTTCCTTCACGGCGCCCTTGATCTCGTGCTTCATGCCTTCGGTGCGATTCTTATCCATGGTGCGTTCCTCTTCAGGCTCTGCGTCATTCGCAGCGTGACCTGTTTACGCCCTCTCCCCATGAGTGACCTGTGAAGCGTGCGTTTCGTCGAATTCACCGTGCTCAGGGTGCAGGATAGTTCGACGCCTTGAGAAGCGTGGCGAGATGCGCGGCGTTGGTCGTCAGCGTTGCGATCGTTTTGGCCACCTTTTCCGGGGTCTTCTTCAGATCGATGTAATTGGTGTCGGACATCGCTTCGCCTACCCAGTAGGCCGAGCTGCCTGCGGGAATCGTGAAGCCGACATCGGCGAGCGCCTGGTAGATCTCCGCGGTCACGTGGTGCGCGCCGTCCTCGTTACCGACGACACCGACCAGACCGACCTTCCCGAACGTGGGATACCGTCCGTCATCACCGATATCGCCGAGGATTGCATCCATGCGTTCGAGCACGCGTTTGCTGACGCTCGAAGGCTGACCCATCCAGATCGGTGTGGCGATGACAAGAATATCCGCCGCCATGATGCGCTGGCGCAGCGCCGGCCACTCATCACCCTCGCCCTCATCGTGACTGACACCGGGTTTGATGTTCAGATCGACGACCCGTACGCTTTCGGTCTCGACGTCGTACTTTTTCAGGCCGTCGAGCAACTGATCCAGCAGCTTCTGACTTGATGATGGCTTGGGCGAGGCACTGAGCGTGCAGTTCAGGCCGAGGGCTTTCAGTGTCATGCGCGTGCTCCGTGGACAGGTCCAGGAACGTTGGGCAGGCGTCCGTGTAACGAGCGTCGTTCCCGCGTGCATGACGTGGGAATGACGATCGGATCACGCGGGGCGGGGCAGTCTCGCTGGACGACGCCGCCGATGGACACGCCACCATGCAAAGCCCTTACATTCCCGAAACCCCTGGTCGCTCGCCAGTGATACCTGAAGAGGCTCCGGTGACTCCTCGACCGGAAATGCCCGGCGGCAACCCCGGCTCGGATCGACCGCAGGAAACGCCGCCCCATCCAGATGACCCCGAGGGCGATGCCCCGCCGCCTGAGGCGCCGGAAGCGTTGGCGATCCGAATTCCCTGAAGCGACTGCCGGAGGAGACACGCCATGCCTGAGAAAAAAACACTCGCCAGGGCAAAAAAGGACAAGCGCGAAGGTAAGTCCTCGTCGACCCAGGCGGGCGAATTCGTTCACGAGGAAATAGAGCACATTCGCGAGGGCAGGCACGGCGCCCGGTCGGCAAAGCAAGCCATTGCGATCGGGCTATCCAAGGCGCGGCGCGCTGGTATCAAAGCGAAACCCGCCAGGACGGCGAGTAAGGCGACGAAGAAGAAGGCTGCCCAGGACACCAGGGCGTCCGCTAAAAAATCCGCCACAACGAAGGCGCCGGCGAAACGCCCGGCTGCCCGGAAAGCGGCGCCGAAGAAGACTTCAGTCGTGAAGGAGACCTCCGCCGCCCGTTCCCGGGCAAGCAGCAAGGCGCTCAAGCGCGAGGGTAAGTCCGCTGCGTCTGAGCGGGCGCTGTCAGTGCAGGCGAGAAAAAGTGCGTCGAAGCGGACGGCCACAAGCCGCTCGACCGCCGCGAAGAAAGCCGCTCGCACCAAAGGTGCTACGGGAAGGAAAACCGCCGCGAAGAAAGCAGCGAAGACACGGGCGCGTAAGACGCCCTGACGCAAGAAGGCCCGCCGCGTGGCAGGCCTTCTGCTTATGCTCGACCGGCCAGGTGGCGCAGGCGCCTTAGACCGAGTCGCCGCTCAGACGGCTGGCGACTTCGCCGAGCCAGTCGTAGCCGTCCATCTCACCGCCGAAGAGGTCGAGACCGGTGCTGCTGTCGCCGGCCTGGAAGCCCGTCGAGTATTCGAAAGTGGTGATGCCGTAATCGTTGCGAAGTTCGTTCATAGTCGTTTCTCCCAGTCGTCAGTGACCGGATATCGAAAGCGTGGGCACCTGCGCCGCCGGTCTTTGGCGCGGTGTGGACCCGCTGATATCGCTGGTCCGTTTCGTTTGGTGAACAATCGGTTCGTTAGTCTTTCGTCATCGCCCTATCGGCTTAATTTCTGAACTAACGAGTTTAGTACACGCCCTTTCTATGGGCGCCCTGGGACATTACAAGGGGTCTCAGGCATCGAATCGTTGGACAGCGCTTGTAAGGAAAAGGTTCAAACGATTTTCCGGTCGAGCCGACCGAGGACCTCTTTCGAACCCTTACCTGCGGCTTTCGTTCGCCGTTTCAGCCGTATCCGTTAACCCTAGTTTAACTCAAACGGGTGTTTGACGCCACGGGGGTGTTGCCAGCCGTTCAACAAGGAAGTCGGCAAGCTGGCGCACCTTGGGCGACAGGTGGCGGCTCTGGGGATAAACCAGCCAGACGGAGCCATGGTCATAGCGCCAGCTGTCGAGCACGGACACCAGTGAGCCGTCCGTCAGGGCTTGCTCGACGTAGAAGTCGGGCAGCTGCGCGATCCCAAGTCCGCGACGGACGGCGTCGAGCAGGGCCTGCCCGGAACTGGCGCGATATCGGCCACGCACAGGCCGCTGTCGGGGCTGTCCGTGCTCGGCGAAGATCCAGTGGCTTGCCGACCCGAGCAGCAAGGTATGACTCGTCAGATCATCAGGGGTTGCCGGTGCGGGATGGCTGGCGAGATACGCGGGCGAGGCGACCACGAAGAGCCGACGCTCGCCAAGACGGCGCGCCACCAGGTTCGAGTCGGGCAGCAACCCGGTGCGTACCGTCAGGTCGTAGCCCTCCTCGATCAGGTCGACCGTCCGGTTCGAGAAATCCATGTCCACGCCCAGCTGAGGGTGTGCGGCAAGAAATTCATTGACCAGCGGGGCAACGTAACGCTCGCCGTAGGTGGTCGCCAGGCTGATCCGGAGGTTGCCGCGCAAACCGTCCTGAAAGTCCACAATCGCCTGGTCGGCGGCATCGAACCCTTCGAGGAGGTGTCTGGCGTGCTCATAGTAAAGACGGCCGGCGTCGGTGAGGCGGAGTTTGCGGGTGGTCCGGTGCAGCAACTGGGTGCCCAGCCGCTGCTCCAGCGCGCTGACCGCCCGGCTGATGAAAGCCGTCGAGAGGTCGAGGCTGCGGGCTGCAGCCGAGAAGCTGCCCAGCCGCACGACCTCGACAAAGGCGTCCATCCCATCCCATGCGCGCATCGATCTTTGCTCTCAGGTAAAAATGCTTCACGTGCCGGATGGCTAATCGATCGGGCGCGGCATGACTAAAATCCCCGATTCACCGGCGCTGGCGCCGGGTCCATCGTCATTGTAAGAGGAAGATCCGACCATGAAGTCTCGTGCCGCCGTTGCCTGGGAAGCAGGAAAGCCGCTGTCCATCGAAGAAATCGACGTCCAGGGCCCAAAGGCGGGCGAGGTGCTGGTCCGCATCGTCGCCACGGGCGTGTGCCATACGGATGCCTACACGTTGTCAGGCGACGACCCGGAAGGCGCCTTCCCGGTGATTCTCGGGCACGAAGGTGGCGGCATCGTGGAAGAGGTCGGCGAGGGCGTCACCTCGCTGAAGCCCGGCGATCACGTGATCCCGCTGTACACGCCGGAATGTGGCGAGTGCAAGTTCTGTCTGTCGGGCAAGACCAACCTCTGCCAAAAGATTCGCGTGACGCAGGGCAAAGGGCTGATGCCGGACGGCACCTCACGTTTCTCGCTGGGTGGTAAGCAGCTGCTGCACTACATGGGCACCAGCACCTTCAGCGAATACACGGTCCTGCCGGAGATCTCGCTGGCGAAGATCAACAAGGATGCGCCGCTGGACAAGGTCTGCCTGCTCGGCTGCGGCATCACCACCGGCATCGGCGCTGTGCTGAACACCGCCAGGGTGGAGCCGGGTTCGACCGTCGCGGTCTTCGGCATGGGCGGCATCGGTCTCTCGGTGGTGCAGGGCGCGGTCATGGCGAAGGCCAGCCGGATCGTCGTGGTCGATACGAACCCCTCGAAGTTCGAGATGGCGAAGATGCTGGGCGCGACCGACTGCATCAATCCGCGCGACTACCCGGATACGCCGATCCAGCAGGTGATCGTGGACCTGACCGACGGTGGCGTGGACTATTCGTTCGAATGCATCGGCAGCGTCGATGTCATGCGCGCCGCGCTCGAGTGCTGCCATAAGGGCTGGGGCGAGTCGATCATCATCGGCGTCGCCGGTGCCGGTCAGGAGATCCGAACCCGGCCTTTCCAGCTGGTGACGGGTCGTGTGTGGCGTGGTTCCGCGTTCGGCGGCGTGAAGGGGCGTAGTCAGTTGCCCGGCTATGTAGACCGTTACATGGGTGGCGAGATCAAGATCGATCCGATGATCACGTATACGATGGGGCTGGAAGACATCAACCGTGCCTTCGACCTCATGCATGAGGGCAAGGCCATCCGCTCCGTCATTCTTTTCTGAAAAAAGCCGATGAACGAAACTCTCGACCTGATCCGCCGCTATTACGACGCCTTCAATCGTGCCGACTGGACCGCGATGCTCGATCTGCTCGACGAGCATGTGGCACACGATATCAATCAGGGCGGCCGCGAATCCGGCCGCGCCCGCTTCGCGGCTTTCCTGGAGCGCATGAACGTGAGCTACAGCGAGCAGCTGAAGAACATCGTCGTGATGGCGAACGCGGAGGGTACGCGTGCGGCCGCCGAGTACATCGTCCACGGTGAGTACAAGGCGACCGACGAAGGGTTGCCCTTTGCCCAGGGCCAGTCTTACGTTCTGCCGGGTGGTGCCTTCTTCGATGTCGCGAACGGCCGGATCACCCGCGTGAGCAACTACTACAACCTCGAGGACTGGCTCGCCCAGGTCCGGCGCGTCGAGGTGGACTAGGCCTTGAACGAGGCGAAACGGGCCGCAGGTCTTTCTGCGACCCGTTTCCGAGCACGCCACGCATGGCATGGACCAATCCGTTTCACGATCCCTCGAAGCCTCATCACACCGCGGAGGGATTCCGTAACCTCGAACCGGAAACGCGTCCACCGGACGGCCTCAGGCGCTGGCGAAGGGAACGCAAGGAGCAAGGCCTGCCCAAGCCGCCCGAGGGCGGTTACGAGTCTTTCTCACGCCGCTGGTGGCAGGGTGCGGATGTGTCAGGTGACGCCGATGCGGCGTGGTGGCTGGGTCATGCCACGGTCCTCGTGCGCAAGGCGGGGCTTACGGTCCTGACCGATCCGGTGCTCAGCCGCCGCGCGTCGCCGCTGTCGTTTCTCGGGCCAGCGCGCCGCACCGTGGCCCCGGTGGATGTCGCATCGCTGCCGGCGATCGATGTGGTGGTGATCTCTCACAATCACTACGACCATCTCGACAAGGCGACCGTGCACGCGCTCTCGCGGCGCTTTCCCGATGCCGTCTTCCTGGTGCCGCTCGGCCTCAAGCGCTGGTTCGATCGTCAGCGTATCGGCAACGTACGGGAACTGGACTGGTGGGCGACCACCGACGTGCGTGGCGCAACGTTTACCTTCGTCCCCGCGCGGCACTGGAGCGCGAGAACCTTGTGGGATCGCAACCGCTCACTATGGGGTGGCTGGGTGATGGCTCATGAGGGCTTTCGTTTCTGGTTCGCCGGCGACACGGGCTACTCGGACAAGCTGGCCGAGATCGGCCGTCGCACCGGGCCGATCGATCTGGCGGCCATTCCCATCGGAGCCTACGCACCGCGCTGGTTCATGCATGGCCAGCACGTGGATCCGGCCCAGGCCGTGCAGTTGCATCGCGAGATCGGGGTGCGGCGCTCCATCGCCATTCACTGGGGCGTTTTCGAACTGGCGGACGATCCGCTGGACGAGCCGCCGCAATTGCTCGGCGAGGCGCTGACGCAGTCGGGCCTGTCCGCGGACGACTTCATGCTGCTGCCGATCGGCGGACGCACGTCGCTCTGAGTTTTCGCTCTGAGCTCCGTCGCGAGACGGGGCTCAGCCGCGTTTGCGGGCGCGGAAAGCGGCGACTTTCATCCGATTGCCGCACATTGCCTGACTGCACCAGCGGCGGTGGTGTGACTTCGTGCGGTCGTGAAACCACAGCGTGCAATCGTCGCTCTCGCACTGGCGGACCAGGTTGAAATCGGCCTTCACCAGGAGGGACGCGATCGCCTCGGCAACGGGCAACAGGGCGGCCACGGGGCCGTCCGCGCGCTGGCGATCGATAAGCGCGGGCGCTTCGCCGGTCGACCAGTCGAGCTGACGATAGGCACTGCTCTGCGCGAGAACCGCGTTCAGCGGCTCGGCATTGCCATGCTCTCCGCGTTTGCGCAGAGCGACCAGATCGCGGGCGTTGTCACGAAGGACGCGGGCGGACGCCAGCAGCGTATCCGGCTCTTCCCCTGTAAGGGGCGCTGTCGGCAATCCGGCGGCGGAGAGCCAGTCGTACAAACCCTGCACGGTTTGAAAATGGTCGTGCCGCGCTTCTCCGACGCCATAGCTGCTGTTGATGAAATCCAGTGCCAGGTCGTCGCCGACGAAGTGAGGCGCGGGCGAGTTGTGGTCGGTCGGGGTCTTCATGAATGAGTCCGCGTGGCGTGGTGTGCAGTGTAACTTGCAAAGTATCTATTGACCAGTTACTCATAGCTGAGTAACCTTCAAAAACGCAACTAACAAGTTACATCCTTGCCTCACGACCGCCTGCCCGGAGAATTCTCATGCACTTCAGAACCCTGCTAGCCAGCAGCATCCTGTCCGTCGCCGCCGTCGGCGGGGCGACCGCGGCGCCGTCACCGTCGACGGTCGACACCACCGTTCACTACCGTTTCGCCGAGGCGGACGGCGTCAGGGTGTTCTACCGCGAAGCCGGCGACCCGAGGGCTCCCACGGTCCTGCTGCTGCACGGCTTTCCCACCTCGTCATTCATGTACCGGAATCTGATCCCGCTCCTCGCCGATAGGTACCATGTGGTCGCGCCCGATCTGCCGGGCTTCGGGCTGACCGAGGTGCCCGACGGTGCGCGGTACACGTATACGTTCGATCGTCTCGCCACTACTGTGAATGCCTTCACCCAGGCACTGGGCCTGAAGCGCTATGCCATCGAGGTTTTCGACTACGGCGCACCGGTCGGCTGGCGCCTCGCGGCCGCTCATCCCGAGCGAATCACGGCGATCGTTACGCAGAACGGCAATGCCTACGAGGAGGGCCTTAGCACCGGCTGGAATCCGATCCAGACCTACTGGAAGGAGCCGACGGACGCTCACCGACAGGCCTTGCGCGAGTTCCTTACGCTGGATGCCATCAAGTGGCAGTACACCCATGGCGTCGCCGATCCGACGCTGGTCGCGCCGGAAACCTATGCGCTGGATTTCTCGCAGGTATCCCGCAGGGGCAATGCGGATATCCAGCTCGACCTGTTTCTGGACTACAGGAACAATGTGGCGAAGTATCCGTCGTTCCAGGCCTATTTCCGGAAATACCAGCCGCCTCTGCTCGCTGTGTGGGGAAAGAACGATCCCTTCTTCCTGCCGCCGGGTGCGGAGGCGTTCAAGCGCGATCTGCCCCGGGCCGAGGTCAGGTTCTACGACACGGGCCATTTCGCGCTGGAGACACATGGCGCGGAGATCGGTGCGGAGATCCGCCGTTTCCTCGACAGGGTCGTGCCGCGGGATTGACCTGGGAGATCGGGCGATTGCGTTTCCGGGTGGCCGGGAGTGTTCTAATGGCGCACCGATACTGAAGCGAAGCCACCGTCATGCCGTTCCATGAATTCCGCCTCGAAGGCGACTATGTCGAACTCAACCTGCTACTCAAGCTCACCGGCATCGTCGCCAGCGGTGGCGAGGGCAAGCATCGGGTCGCCGACGGTCTGGTTGCCGTGGACGGGGTGACGGAGATGCGCAAGACCTACAAGGTGCGTGCCGGACAGGTCGTGACGATCGGCAGCGACGAGATCAGCGTCCTGCCCGAAATCGACTGACGTTTTTGTCGCATGCATGAAAAAACCCGGGGCCGTGAGGCCCCGGGTTTTTGCGTTCCAGCAAGCGAATTACATGCCCGAGCTGGACGACTTGGCCGGCTCGGTGCCGGTCGTGGTGGTGGCCTTCTTGTGCTTCTTGTGGGTCGACTTCATCGCGCCGCTGGAATCGGCAGCCTTGGAGTCGCCGCTCATCGAGCTGTTGCTGTCCATTTTCATGGAATCGTTGCTCGTATGCGTCTGCGACCCGGCGGTGGAGGCCGGCGTGGGCGCGGGCTTCGAAGCGGCGTCCTGAGCCATGGCGGTACCGCCGAAAGCCATACAGCCAGCCAGCATCGCGACGATCAGTTTCGTGTTGCGCATGACGAAATCTCCTGGAACTTATGGCGCCTTGGGGAAACATTGCGACGCGCGGCGCATGCGCATCGCTCACCGGTAGACCGGACCTGACGGGTTTAGCAAACGCTATCGCGTTTTCACTGAACGTTGCTCCTGCAAAGCAGCAATTTCTCGGGGAACCGTTCAGCCGAAAATTAGCGTGCATTAAGTGACGGCAAGGGTCGCAGGGCGTGAGGGGGGTGTCAGTGAAAATCGCGGGAGACGGAGCCCAGTTGCGGAAGCAGGTCGCTGAAGTCATGCAGGCGGCTGGCAACGAGATGGCGCACGCCCTCGATCGACTGCCACTGGCCGTCGACCGCCAGCAATACCGCGTCCAGCAAGGCCTGACGGCAGGCTTCGGCCACCCTGGGCCGCACGATCACATTCACCTGTCCGGTCTCGTCCTCGAGCGTGACGAAGGTGATGCCACTGGCCGTCTGGGGGCGCTGACGCACGGTGACGAGACCGGCGTGTCGCAGCCAGATGCCGTTGCGTTCGCCTTCGAGGTCGCGCGCCCGCCGGACCCGACGCGCCTGCAAGTTCTTGCGAATCAACCCTAACGGATGAGCGGTGAGTGAAAGGCCGACCGTGGCGTAATCGGCGAAAACATTTTCGGCAGTCGTCGGAGGGCGCAGCGTGGCATGTTCCTCGGCAACCGTATCCAGCAAGGGCAATGTCCGTTCGATGCCTGAGCTTTCCCAGCGGGCGCGGTGTCTGTGACCACTGAGCACACGGAGTGCGCCGGCATCGGCGAGGCGTTCGCGTTCGAAACGGTTGAGACCCGCACGGCGGGCCAGATCCGCGAGATCGCGCAGCGGCGAGGCCTCGCGTGCACTGACGATGCGCGCGCCCAGATCGGCCGACAGGCCGGCGATCTGGCGCAGGCCCAGGCGCAGGGCGAAGCGATCGTCCTTCCATGGCTCGAGCGTGCAGTCCCAGTGGCTGGTGGTCACATCGGGCGGCCGTACTTCAAACCCGTGGCGGCGCAGGTCCGCGACGAGTTGCGCGGGCGCGTAGAACCCCATCGGCTGGCTGTTGAGCAGGGCGCAGCAGAAGATCTCCGGATGGTGACATTTCAGGTAGGACGAGGCGTAAGCGATCAGGGCGAAGCCGGCCGCGTGCGATTCGGGAAAGCCATAGCTGCCGAAGCCCTGGATCTGGTCGATGATCTGCTGGGTGAACTCCGGCGTGTAGTTGTTCTTCGCCATGTTCCGGCGGATCTTCGGCTCGAATTTCTGCAGCCCGCCGCGTCGTTTCCAGGCGGCCATCGAACGGCGCAGGTCGTCGGATTCGCCAGGCGAGAAATCCGCCACCACCTGCAGGATCGCCATCACCTGTTCCTGAAAAATCGGTACGCCCAGCGTACGCTCCAGCACCGGCCGTACGCCGTGTTCGTAGTGGATCTCCCCGGACGGCATCTGTCGCCGCTGCAGGTACGGATGCACCATGCCACCCTGGATCGGACCCGGGCGAACGATCGCCACCTGGATCACCAGATCGTAATAGCAGGCCGGCTTCAGACGCGGCAGCATCGACATCTGCGCGCGCGATTCGATCTGGAACACGCCGACGGTATCGGCCCGCTGGATCATCGCGTAGGTCGGACCGTCGTCCATGGGGATGTCGGCCAGGCGCCGGTAGTCGATACCGCGATGCGTACGCAGCATGTCGATCGCCTTGCGCATGCAGGTGAGCATGCCCAGCGCCAGGCAATCCACCTTGAGCAGCTTCATCGTCTCCAGGTCGTCCTTGTCCCACTGGATGATGGTGCGGTTATCCATCGCCGCGTTCTCGACAGGCACGAGGTAATGCAACGGCGTATCGGAGATAACGAAACCGCCCACGTGCTGGGACAGGTGACGTGGCATGCCGCTGAGTTCCTGCACCAGTACCACCAGCTGCCGGATGGTGCGACTGGCGATATCGAAGCCACGCTCCTGCAGGCGCTGGATGATGGAGACCTCGCCATGCGCATGGGAATACGCATGACTGAGCTGGTCGAGCTGGTCTTCCGAAAGACCGAGCGCACGACCCACATCGCGTGCGGCGCTCTTGGGCCGGTAGCTGATCACCGTGGCGGCAAGGGCGGCGCGCTCACGGCTGTACTTGTCGAACACGTACTGCAGGACTTCTTCGCGACGCTCGTGTTCGAAATCGACGTCGATATCCGGCGGCTCGTCGCGTTCCAGGGAGATGAATCGTTCGAACAGGGTGGTGATCTGGTCGGGATTCACTTCGGTGATGTGCAGGCAGAAACAGACCACCGAGTTCGCCGCCGAACCGCGTCCCTGGCAGAGGATTCCGCGTGAACGCGCAAAGCGCACGATGTCCTGCACGGTCAGGAAGAAGGCCTCGTAGCGCTGTCGGGCGATGAGGTCCAGTTCCTTCTCGATGCGCTCGACCAGCGCGGATGCGACGCCATCGGGCCAGCGCAACGCCGCGCCTTCGTAGGTGAGCTGGCGCAGCCAGGCGGCGGGGTCCTTGCCTTCGGGAACCAGTTCCCGGGGGTAGACATAGTTGATCTTGCGAATGTCGAAACCGATGCAGCGCGCGGCGACGACGGCGGTCTCGTCCAGCATGTCGCGCGGGTAGATGCGGTCGAGCGTCTCGCGCCGGCGCAGATGGCGTTCTCCGTTGGGAAACAGATCGTGGCCCGCCTCGGCCACCGTGCGGTTGAGACGGATCGCTGTCATGACGTCCTGCAGGGCGCGCCGGCGACGCAGGTGCATGTGTACATCGCCTGCCGCGACACAGGGCAGGGCGTGGCGCGCGGCAAGGTCGCGCAACGCGTCCAGTTCGGCCTCGTCGTGCTGGGACCGGTGCAGTTCGACGGCCAGCCACGCGCGGCTTTTGAAGTGCGTTGCCACCCATGCCGCCCGGCTCTCGTGTGTCGCCATGCCGGTGGCCGCCAGCGGGCCGGGCGCCCAGAGCAGGCACAGTCCGTCGGCGAGATTCTCCAGATCGGCACGATGCAGTTCGTAATGGCCCTTGGTTGCACGTCGCCGACCCAGCGTGATCAGCCGGCACAGCTCGGTATAGCCGTCCTGGTTTTCGACGAGGAGAACGATGACGGTGCCGTCGGAGAGTCGGAATTCGCTGCCGACGATCATCGGTAAACCGACTTCGAGTGAGGCCTCGAGACCTCGAACGATGCCTGAGAGCGAGCATTCGTCGGTGATCGCCAGTGCGGTGTAGCCGATTTCCCTGGCTCGCTCGAAGAGCTCGCGTGCGCTCGATGCCCCGCGCTGGAAACTGAAATCGCTCAGCGCATGCAACTCCGCATACGCCGGGACGTCGACATCCCCATCGTTGGCGGGCAGTGTAAGTACGAGAGGCAGCACAGCGGGACCTACGCGAACCAGCCGTGCAGCATCCAGCCGTCGAGTGTGCCGGGCGGCAGGTAGGCCCAGGCTTGCTGTCCGTTTGCGGTGCGCACGATGTAGTAATCGCGTCGCGTGTCTTCACCGTCCCACCAGCCGCTTTCGATACGCTCGGGGCCGGCCAGTACGGCCGTGGGCTCGGGGCGCATCGGCAGAGGGCGGGGCAGGAGCCATAAGGGACGACGTCGGCGCGGCGGCGAAACCGTGCTGTCCGGCGTGCCGTAACGCATGGCGCGTTCGGGCCGATGGTCGGCCACGAGCGCGATCTGCCGAAGCGCGGCGTCGCCCAGTCGTGCCCGCAAACGTTCGTCGAGGGTGGGCCAGTCGAGACCATCGCCGCGGACCGGTTCGAACAGATCGCGCACCGGTGGACGGAACACCGGCAGTTCTTCGGCATCCAGTTCGATGGCGCGCGCCGGTGCGGGCAACACGGTGCGCTCGAGGCGCGTGCGGGCCAGTTCGAACAGGCGCTCCGCGTCGCGTTGCGGCGCTGCCATGGCGACGACGACGCGTGTCGTGGCACCGCGTGCATGCTCGAGCGTCAGGGTGAAACGCTGTACGCCGCCATCCCGTGCCGCGAGCAGATTGGCCAGCGCACGGGTGAGGCGCCGCAATGGAAAGAGCAGGGGCTGACTGCCATCCAGTTCGCTGTCGAACTCGATCTTCTGCTGGAAGTTGGCGGGTGGCTGCCAGGCGGCCAGGGGGTGGGTGGCTTGCCCGCGGATGCGATCGAGCCAGTTCACGCCATCGCGGCCGATGCGCCGGGTGAGTTCCGGACGAGGGAGGCGAAAGACTTCGTCGAGACGACGAAAGCCCATCGCGTGCAGCGATTTCACCGTGGTTGCCGGCAAGCCCGCCCGATCGAGCGACAAGGCGCCCAACATGCGTATGACGCCTTCGCGCTCGGGCAGCACCATGCCGTCCGCATGGGCGGCGAACACCCATGAGGCGGCCGGGAAGGGAGTGGCGGCCATGGTGTGTGCATGACCTTGCTCGCTAAGGCCTTGGCACAGGCGTTCCGCCAGCACGGGCCAGCCGTCGAACAGGCGCAGACTGGCACCCAGTTCCATGAGGATGGCACCTGGCGGGACCAGGCTGACATGACCACTGAACTGGTAGCACCACGCGGCGAGTTCGGCGAGCAGACGCGCCTCGGCCTCACGGTCGCGAGGGCGGACTTCCAGGGCGGGGCAAAGCGCGCGTGCGGCGGCGAGGCTCTGCCCACGGCGCACACCGAATGTGCTGGCCTCCGGATTGGCGGCGGCGATCAGGCGCTGGCGCGCACGGGTATCGAGCAAGGCGGAGGGGCCTGCCTCCGGTGTCGCGGCAAAGGCGGCGGAGAACGCCAGACCGGGAAAACGGAGACAGGCCCAAAGCATGGCTGCGTATAAGAAGCGACGACGGAGCGTCCGTCATGACGGCGAGCGGGAAGCGGCGTCATGACGGTTTCCATCAGGCCCGCATGCGCAGCAGCGGAGCAGTGGTGGTCAGCAGTCCTCGCGACTTGAGGACATCCACATAGGTGGCCTCGTCGCTGTTGCTGACCTTGAGGCGTAGTGCCGCCGGGCTGTTCTGCTCGGCGTGCCCGGCCGGGCGGAAGATCATGGCGCAGGCGTCGCCGCTTTCGGCGGCCAGCTGCAGGCGACGCAGGCTGCGGTAATCGATGTCGGGCAACCAGCCGACCACGGCGCCGCAGCAGCCGGAACGCAGGCACTGCTCCATGCTCCATGCGGCCTCGGTGCTGCCGGCATGGATTTCGTGCAGGAAGCGCAGGTCGACACCGGCCGCCGCCAGCGCGGGTGCATAAGGCAGGTAGGGCGGTGCGACGAAGATCACGCGACGGTGTTCCTGGGTGAGCGCGGCAAGCGCGGGCATCACCAGATCGAGCTCACCCAGCCCATCGTGTTCGAACAGGATTTCGCTCAGCGCGCCTTGCGGCCAGCCCCCGCCGGGCAGTTTCTGGTCCAGGGAGGTCCAGCCGGTGGACAGCGCACGTACGCGCGGCTGACGGTCAGCGGAACGGCGCCAGATACCGGGATGGTCGAGCACCTGGGCGAGGGTCGGAGTGGCGATGGCGTTCATGGTCAGGTCCTGCGGATGATGCCGACGTAACGCCCTTCGATGGCGAACGCATGGCGACGGGGATCGACTTCGATCGGGCTGAAGTCGGGGTTTTCGGGCAGCAGCAGAAGACGGCCGCGCTCGTGCCTGAGGCGTTTGACGGTGACTTCGTCGTCCAGCCGGGCGACCACGATCTGGCCATCGGTGGCGGTGGCGGTCTTGTGGACGGCGAGCAGGTCGCCGTCGAGGATGCCGGCGTCGCGCATGCTCAGACCCACCACGCGCAGCAGGTAATCGGCGCGCGGACGAAACAGGGAAGGATCGACCTCGAGCTGCGACTCGATGTTTTCCTCGGCCAGGATGGGCGAACCGGCGGCCACGCGACCGATCAGCGGGAGGTCGTTAGCGGCGGCGGTACGCATGATGGCGGCGTTGCCTGCCGAAAGGCGCAGGCCACGATGCTGCGGGGAACGTTCCAGCACGCCCTTGCGGACCAGCGACTCGACGCAGGCCTGTGCGGAGCTGTGGCTGGGGAAGCCCAGGGCATCGGCGATTTCGCGCAGCGTGGGCGGCAGGCCTTGCGTCTGCAGGTATTCCTGCAGAAATGCGAGGGTCTTTTGCTGACGCTCTGTGAGGGTAGGTGTCGACATGTGTACATTTGTACATAGGTCGGGCAACCGGTGCAAGAGGGGTGCGCTCTATTGCACGTTTATGCATGATTGAATACATTGATGCGCATTCCTCGTCCCCGGAATTTGCATGAAGCCTGTACGCGCTACCCGATTGATCTTCCTGTTATCCGGCATCGGCATGGCCAGCTGGGCACCGATGGTCCCCTACGCCAAGGCTCGTCTGGGTCTGGACGATGCCACGCTGGGCCTCGTTCTCTTGTGCATGGGGTGCGGAGCGACAGCGGCGATGCCACTGGCCGGTTTCTTCAGCCATCGCTTCGGCCACCGCGATGTGATCGGCGTGAGCGGGCTTCTCGTCTGCCTCGCCTTGCCCTTGCTGACCCTCGCGCCGAATGTCTGGTGGCTTGGCGCGGCGCTCCTGTTTTTCGGTGCATCCCTCGGTGTGGTCGACGTCGCCATGAATGCGCATGCGGTCGACGTCGAGAAGCAGCAGGGCAGGCCGATGATGTCGGGCTTCCACGGGCTTTTCAGCGTCGGAGGTCTGGCCGGTTCCGCCGGTATGGCCGCCTTGCTTCGGTTCGGTGCGCCATTGACCGGCAGTGCCATCGCGGTCTCCGTGCTGATGCTGCTCATCGTGGGTACCCAGTGGCGACACTTCCTTGTCCGGCACGACGATGGCTCGGGCGACGTGCATGCGGGTTTCCGTATGCCGAGTGGCGCCGTCTTCCTGCTTGGCTTCCTGTGCATGGTCGTCTTCCTTGCGGAAGGTGCGATGCTCGACTGGAGTGCGGTATTCCTGCGCTTCTCGCGTGGTTTCGATCCTTCCGTGGCTGGCCTGGGGTACGCGGCGTTCTCCGTCGCCATGGCGATCGGGCGCCTGCTGGGCGATCGCATCACGGCCTCGCTGGGAGCGACCACCATCGTGCGGATGGGCAGCCTGATCGCCGCGGCCGGCTTCTTCCTTGCCACGCTGTTGCCCTGGGGCCCCGTCGCCTTGCTGGGTTTCGTCCTGGTCGGTATCGGCGCGTCGAACATCGTGCCCGTCCTGTTCAGCGCGGCGGGGCGGCAGAAGAACACCTCGCCGGGTATCGCCATCGCCACGGTCACCTCGCTGGGGTATGCGGGGATGCTGGCCGGGCCCGCGGTCATCGGTTTCGTCGCCCACGCCAGCAGCCTTTCGATCGCCCTGGCGGGGGTCGCCAGTCTGCTCGTCGTGGTTTCCCTTTGCGCCTCCATCGTGCGCCGTTGAACGGAGTTTTCCATGCATAAGAAACGCGATGTCGTGATCTTCGATTTCGGCGGTGTCCTGATCGACTGGAACCCGCGCTACCTCTATCGCAAGCTGTTCGGTGACGATGAACAGGCGATGGAAACCTTCCTTGCCGAAGTCACCACGCCGGAATGGAACCTGCGACAGGACGCGGGTCGTTCATGGGATGAGGCGGTTCGCCTTCTTACCGACGAACATCCCACCAAGGCCGAACTGATCGCCGCCTATCAGCACCGCTGGGAAGAAACCCTGGGCGGCGCCATCGACGACAGCCTGCACATTCTGCGTGAGCTGAAAGAGGCGGGTCATCCGCTGTATGGCCTGACCAACTGGTCGCACGAGACCTTTCCGTTCGCGCGGGAACGCTTCGATTTCCTGGGCCTGTTCGACGGCATCGTCGTGTCGGGCGAAGAGGGCATGATCAAGCCCGACCCCAGGCTTTACCAGACACTGCTCGAGCGATATGACATCGATCCGGCGACGGCCGTCTTCATCGATGACAACAAGGCCAATGTCGACGCCGCCGACGCCCTGGGCATTCATGGCATCCATTTCCACACGCCGCGTCAGTTGCGCGACGAACTGATTGCCCTGGGTTTCCTGTCGGCATGAATGCGTCGGTCGACATTACGCTGCCTCGCGAGCGTCAGCAGCTGATCCTCGAGCGTCTGCGACGCGACGGGAAAGTCGTGGCGGCGGAACTCGCGCAGGAATTCCGGGTGTCGGAAGACTCCATCCGGCGTGATCTGCGCGATCTGGCGGGGCAGGGTCTGTGTCGGCGCGTTTACGGTGGCGCGTTACTGGCGGTGAGCATTCCGCCGCTGGGCGAGCGCCATGCGGAGCGCACGGAACTGAAGCGGGCGCTTGCACGTACCGCGATCGGTCTGGTCGGTAGCGGCCAGATTCTTTTCATCGATGCGGGCTCGACCAACACGGTTCTGGCGAGGATGCTGCCGGAGCACCATGACCTGACCGTGGTGACCAACGCCCCCGACGTCGCCCTCGCGGTGCTGGGACGACCCGGTTTCGACGTGATCCTGCTCGGCGGCAAACTCGATCCGGCCATCGGTGGCGCGATCGGCTCACGTACGGTGCGACAGGCGCAGGATATTCGCGCCGATCTGTGTTTCCCGGGCGTCTGCGCCATCGATCCGCAACGCGGCTTATGGACGTACGACGAGGAAGAAACCGTCTTCAAGCAGGCGATCATCGAGGCGAGTGGTGAGACGGTGGCGATCGCCACCCCGGACAAGCTGGTGGCCTCGGCGACACATCACACGGCGCCGATCAGCGGCGTCTCGCATCTGGTGGTGGCGGCGGATACGGATCCGGCAGTGGTGGAGCGGTATCGGGTGGCGGGCGTGACGGTGCACCTGTAATCGTCAACAGGTACGGCTCCCACCGGGGTGTGATCGCCCGGTGGGAGCCAAGCCTGCTGGCGATGCTCTTTCCGGACTAAGGAAAGAGCCGATCCATCAGCCGGCCTTCTTCCTGGCCAGACGTAGCCACGTATCGACCACGGTGTCCGGATTCAGCGACACCGACTCGATGCCCTGTTCCATCAGCCACTCGGCAAGATCCGGGTGATCCGACGGGCCCTGGCCGCAGATGCCGATGTACTTGCCCTTGGCCTTCGCGGTCTTGATCGCCATGGCCAGCAGCTTCTTCACCGCCGGGTCGCGCTCGTCGAACAGGTTGGCGACGATGCTTGAGTCGCGGTCGAGGCCGAGGGTCAGCTGGGTGAGGTCGTTCGAGCCGATCGAGAAGCCGTCGAAGATGTCGAGGAACTCGTCCGCCAGCAGGGCGTTGGAAGGGACCTCGCACATCATGATGACCTTCAGGTCGTGCTCGCCCTGGACCAGGCCGTTCTTGCGCAGTACCTCGATGACCTTGCGGCCTTCGTCCAGCGTGCGGACGAACGGAATCATGACCCAGACGTTGGTCAGGCCCATGACCTCGCGCACGTACTTGGCGGCCTTGCACTCCAGCGCGAACGATTCGGCGAAGTCCGGCGAAACATAGCGGCTGGCGCCGCGATAGCCGATCATCGGGTTTTCTTCATGCGGCTCGTAGCGCGAACCGCCGAGCAGACCCGCGTACTCGTTCGACTTGAAGTCGGACAGGCGCACGATCACCGGCTTCGGGTAGACCGAGGCGGCGATCGTCGAGATGCCTTCGGCGAGGCGGTCGACATAGAAGGAGACCGGATCCTTGTAGCCGGCGATGCGCGCGTCGATCCGGGCCCGGGTCTCGGCATCCTGCTTGCCGTACTCCAGCAGCGCCCTGGGATGCACGCCGATGTGGCTGGCGATGATCATTTCGAGGCGGGCCAGACCGATACCCGCGTTCGGCAGCATGCCGAAGTCGAAGGCGCGCTCGGGGTTGGCCACGTTCATCATGATCTTGAGCGGGGCCTCCGGCATCGCGCCGAGGTCGGCGGTGATGCGGTCGAACTTCAGCAGGCCTTCGTAGATCGTGCCGGTATCGCCTTCGGCGCAGGAGACGGTGACTTCCGCGCCATCCGGGATCGACTCCAGCGCATTGCCGCAACCGACCACCGCGGGCACGCCCAGCTCGCGGGCGATGATCGCCGCATGGCAGGTACGACCGCCGCGGTTGGTGACGATGGCCGCGGCACGCTTCATCACCGGCTCCCAGTCGGGGTCGGTCATGTCGGCCACCAGCACGTCACCGGGCTGCACCTTGTTCATGTCGGCCAGCGACCGGATGACGCGAGCCTTGCCCGAACCGATCTTCTGACCGATGGCGCGGCCTTCGGTCAGGACTTTGCTCTTCTCGTTGAGCTGGAAACGCTCGAGCGTGGTCGCGTGCGAGCGCGACTTCACGGTCTCGGGGCGGGCCTGCACGACGTAAAGCTTGCCGGTGTTGCCGTCCTTCGCCCACTCGATGTCCATCGGGCGGCCGTAGTGCTTTTCGATGACGAGGGCCTGGCGCGAAAGCTCCTCGACGTCGGCATCGTCAAGGCAGAACCGATGACGCAGCTCGGCCGGGGTTTCTTCGATGCGCACGCGCTCGCCGGGCTTATCGGAATAAACCATGCGCTGCTGCTTGGCGCCCAGGCTGCGGCGCAGGACGGCAGGCTTGCCTTCCTTGAGCGTGGGCTTGAAAACGTAGAACTCATCCGGGTTCACCGCACCCTGGACCACCATCTCGCCCAGACCGTACGAGCCGGTGACGAAGACGACGTCACGGAAGCCGGATTCGGTGTCGAGCGTGAACAGTACGCCCGACGCACCGACATCCGAGCGGATCATCAGCTGCACGCCGGCGGACAGGAAGACGTCCTCGTGCTTGAAGCCCTGGTGCACGCGATAGGCGATGGCCCGGTCGTTGTACAGGGAGGCGAAGACTTCCTTGACCTTATGCAGTACGTCGTCGATGCCGACCACGTTGAGGAAGGTTTCCTGCTGGCCGGCGAACGAGGCGTCGGGGAGATCCTCGGCCGTGGCGGAGGAACGCACGGCCACGGCGATGTCGTCGGCGCCGGCATCCTTGCAGAGCTTGATGTAAGCGTCGCGGATGGCCTGCTCGAGGTCGGCGGGCAGGGCGGTGTCGACGATCCAGCCACGGATTTCCTTGCCGCCGCGAGTCAGTTCATCCACATCGTCCACGTCGAGCGTGGCCAGGCGCTCCTGGATCCGCTTCGCGAGGCCGCTCTTTTCGAGGTAGGTCTGGAAGGCGTCGGCCGTGGTGGCGAAGCCACCCGGCACGGAGACACCCAGTTTCGCCAGGTTGCCGATCATCTCGCCGAGGGAGGCGTTCTTGCCACCCACCTTGCCGAGGTCGGTCATGCGTAGCGCGTCGAGCCAAAGTACCAGGTCGCTCAAAGGAAGTTCCTCACATCGGTTGGGCGGCGGGCCGCGCTGGAAAATCGGCGCATTGTCGCGGTGGTATGGTCTGGCTGACAAGCGGCGATGCACAAATCGCCCGTGATAATGCGGGGTGGATGGTTATGAAGACGTATTGGTCTTAAGGTGGCGGTCACGGAACCAACCCAAGGAAACCGTTCGATGCGGCGTACCGTCTTCTTCATTTCCGACTCCACCGGCATTACGGCCGAGACTATCGGCAACAGCATGCTCGCCCAGTTCGACGGCGTGCAGTTCGATACCCACCGGCTGCCCTTCATCGACAACGCGCAGAAGGCCGAAGCCGCCTCGCTCCGGATCAAGACCAAATACGCGCAGGACGGACACCGCCCCATCGTCGTCAATACGATGACCTCGAGGGCACTGTGCGACATCGTGGCGGGTAGCGGCGCGCTGATGCTTGACGTGTTCGCGCCTTTCATCGAGCCGCTCGAGGCGGAACTGGGGGCCAAGCAGTCGGGTGCGGTGAACCGCTCTCATGGTCTGGTCGATTTCGAGCGTTACGAGGCTCGCATCGAAGCGACCAACTACGCCCTGGCTCACGACGATGGCCTCGACGTGGACTACAACCAGTCCGATGTCGTGCTGGTGGGCGTGTCGCGGTCCGGCAAGACGCCGACCTGCCTCTACATGGCCTTGCATTACGGCGTCTGTGCCGCCAATTATCCGCTCACGGACGACGATCTCGACAAGCTGGAACTGCCGACGCGCCTCCGCCCCTATCGCAGCCGGCTCTTCGGGCTCACCATCGACCCGGTCCGCCTGGCGCAGATCCGCGAGCAGCGCCGTCCCGGCAGCCGCTACGCCACGTTGAAACAATGCCGCTGGGAACTGGAGCAGGCCGACAAGGTGATGCGGCGGGAGAACATCCCGGTCCTCAACACGACGCACACCTCGATCGAGGAAATCTCGAGCAAGATCTTCGAATACCTGGGGATCGAGCGACACATGTATTGACCGAGCCACGGTTTACGGAGACCCGCCCACGTTATGACCGCCGTCATCGACCGCCCAACGCCGCTGATCCCGGGACGCTTCGAGTTCCTGATGGGTCTGTATGCGGAGAACTACCACCGTCTGGCGCGTCTGTTCGCGCCACAGCGGCTGACGCCCGGCCGTTACATTTCCGATGTCGACGATGGGCTGAAGGTGCGGCTGGACGTGCAGGAAAAGCATCCGTATACGCTGGAGCTCGAGCTGACCTATGACTTCGTCGACGAGGTCACCGGGCAGCCGTCGCCGTCCGCGCAGCTGCGCATGTACACGGATGCCCACGTGGCCGAAGCCATGCATTGCCATCCCGGTCGTAAGCTGTCGCAGGTACTGGGGCCGTTTCCGGCGGCACATACGGTGTTTCAGCATCGTCTGAGGATGAACGGGTTCCTCAGCCGCTGGCTGGAATACCTGGCCGAGCAGGGCCATTCGATCGGGACGCTGGCGCGTGTCGACGACCCGCTTCCGTAGGAGCGCGCCTCGCGCGCGAGAGCTTTTCGCGACGAGATCAGGTTGTGTATGTATCGAGGGGCGGAACCGGTCGCGCGCAGGCGCGCTCCTACAGTTCCGGAGAAATTGCAGGCAAAAAAAATCCGCCAGATGGCGGATTCCTTTTAGAAGTAATGGCGGAGCGGACGGGACTCGAACCCGCGACCTCCGGCGTGACAGGCCAGCATTCTAACCGACTGAACTACCGCTCCACACTACGTTCCAACTCTTCCAACAACTACCAACTTCTCCGTCCATTCACTTCCTGGCGGACCAGAAAGTGGCGTCCCCACGGGGATTCGAACCCCGGTCGCCACCGTGAAAGGGTGATGTCCTAGGCCTCTAGACGATGGGGACGTCTTAGAAGTTGGTGGAGCCAGCCGGGATCGAACCGGCGACCTCCTGCATGCCATGCAGGCGCTCTCCCAGCTGAGCTATGGCCCCCTGCTGGAAGCCGCAAAGATTACGTCCGACCCGTCGCTTCGTCAAGCATTCGTTACACTTTTTTTGAATTTATTTTCGACAAATTCAGAATGACGAGGTGCAGCAATCACTTGCGTGTGTCATGCATCGATCGTTGTTTTGGCTGCCGCGTCCCTCGATCACGAAACACGGGTTAACCTGTCTGTTCGCACACACAGGGACAAGCATGCACGGCATCGTTTTCATCCAGGATCTCGCCACGGTGATGCTCGTCGCCGGACTGACGACGGTTATTTTCCAGCGTCTCCGGCAGCCGGTCGTGCTTGGCTACATCATCGCGGGTTTGCTGATCGGGCCGCACACGCTGCCGGTGATCTTCATCCACGACGAACAGACGATTCGAACGCTGTCCGAACTGGGCATGATCCTGCTGCTGTTCGCGCTCGGTCTCGAGTTCAGTCTTAAGAAGCTGCGCGCGGTCGGCGGAGCGGCGCTCGTGGCCGCGTTCTCCGAAATCGTGCTGATGGTCTGGATCGGTTACGAGATCGGCCGGTTCTTCGGCTGGTCGGCGATGGATTCGATCTTCCTGGGCGCGATGCTTTCGATCTCGTCGACGACGATCATCATGAAGGCGCTCGAAGACCTGGGGCTGAAGCGCGAGCGTTTCGCACAACTCATGTTCGGGATCCTCATCGTCGAGGATCTGCTCGCCATCGTGTTGATGGCCTTGCTCACCGGTATCGCCAGCACCGGCGGCGTCGAGGCCGGGCAGGCCTTCGCCGCGATCGGTCGCCTCGGTCTGTTCATGGCTGTTTCGCTGGTGGTCGGACTGCTGCTGGTGCCGCGCGTCGTCGACTACATCGCACGGGTCAGCCGCAACGACGTGCTGCTGGTCGCCGTGCTGGGTATCTGCTTCGGTTTCTGCCTGCTGGTCACCGAAATGGGCTACAGCGTGGCGCTGGGGGCTTTCATGATCGGCGCGATCGTCGCCGAGTCGGACAGCGTGGCGCGCGTCGAGCGGATCATCATGCCGGTGCGCGACATGTTCAGCGCGATCTTCTTCGTCGCTATCGGCATGCTGATCGATCCGGCGCTGCTGGCGCAGTACGCGTGGCCGATCACCATCGTCACCATCGCGGTCGTCGTGGGCAAGGTCATTACGTGCAGTTTCGGCAGCTTCGTCGCCGGCAACGATGGCCGCACCTCGCTGCGGGTCGGCATGGGGCTGGCGCAGATCGGTGAATTCTCCTTCGTCATCGCGTCGCTGGGCCTCACGCTCAAGGTCACGAGCAATTTTCTCTATCCCGTCGCGGTGGCGGTCTCCGCCATCACGACGTTCCTTACGCCCTATCTGATGCGCGCGTCCGATCCGCTGGCGAGTTTCCTCGCGCGCAAGCTGCCGTCACGGGTGACCGGCGTGTTCGGCGCCTATACGGAGTGGATGGGCAGCCTGGGCCTGCAGGGGCAGGGCGCCATCGTGATGAAAATGATCCGCCGGCTGGTCTGGCACGTGATCATCAACACGGCGCTGGTGGTCGCGGTGTTCATCGCGGCGGCCTTCGCTTATCGCCGGGGCTTCCTCCATCTGGACATCGTCAACACCGATGCGACCGTTCAGCGCACTCTCGCCTGGTCGCTGGCGGCGCTGGTCTCGCTGCCGATGATCGTGGCGACCTACCGCAAGGCCGAGGCGCTGGGCATGCTCCTGGCCGAACTGTCGGTGCCCGACCGCTTCGGCAGCCGGACCTACCGGATCCGGGCGATCCTGGCCCGCATCGTTCCTCTGATGTCCATGCTGATCATGGGCCTGCTGGTCGCGGCGCTGGCCTCGACGATCCTGCCGCCGCGCGAAGTCGCGGGGGTGCTGATACTGGTCGGCATCGGCCTGGCGTGGCTGCTCTGGCGGGTGCTGGTGCAGGTGCACGCCCGGCTTCAGGCGGCCCTTCGCGACACCCTGGACAAGCCCGGGCAGGACCACCATGAGTGACCCGTGTCCCGTTTTTTGAAAGGTTTCTGAACTTTCCATGTGAAACCTTGTCTTTCGACCCGTCATTGCAAGCAGGATGCGAACCACCGCACAATGGCGATTCTGCCTCCACAAGGAGGTGTAAACCGGCGGCGTCGCCGAATCTTTCCAAGAGAGGGAGTATTCAATGAAGCACTTTTTGCGTCCCACGATGACGGCCGTCGCCCTGGCGGTTGCGCTGGGTACGGCTGCGGGCGCATCCGCCCAGGCCGCCAAGCCGGCTGCCTCCGCGGCACCGGTCGATAAGCAGAAGGCCAGCTACGTCGTGGGTTGGGACCTTGCCAGCTCGCTTCCGCCGCTCGTCGCGAAGGAAGTGGATGCCGCCACGGTAGCCAAGGCTCTGCAGGCTGCCCTGTCGGGCCAGAAGCCGACCATGTCGGAGGCGGAAGCCAAGTCCGTCCGTGAGGCCTTCGTGGCCCAGCTGAAGGTCAAGGCCGAGGCTGAGTACAACAAGGTCGCGACCCAGAACAAGACCGAAGGCGACGCCTTCCTGGCGAAGAACAAGTCGGCTCCGGGCGTGAAGGTCACGGCCTCCGGCCTGCAGTACCAGGTCGTCCAGGCCGGTACCGGTCAGCGTCCTGGCCCGAACGACACGGTCAGCATCAACTACACCGGTACGTTCGTGAACGGCGAGAAGTTCGACTCCTCGGCCGACCACCAGCCGCCGGGTGCGGCCCAGATCCCGCTCGCCGCGGTGATCCCGGGCTTCCGCGAAGGCCTGCAGCTGATGCAGACCGGCGGCAAGTACAAGCTGTTCATCCCGTCGAACATCGCTTACGGCGCCAAGCCGGAAAACGGCTTCCCGCCGAACGCGACGATCATCTTCGACGTCGAACTGCTGAAGACGGGTCCGACGCCTGCTGGTCAGGGTCCGCAGGTTCAGGACAAGGGCGGCGCGAAGTAAGCCCCTCTCGTTCTACCGGCGTGATCGAAAAGGGCGCGGAGCAATCCGCGCCCTTTTTCTTTGTCCCGGTTTCTTTGATCCGCGGCACCGGCGGATTACAATCGACTGTTACCACATGCTCGCCTGAGCTTCCTGGAGCCGCATGAACGCCTCGATGTCCAGATTCCGACTCGCGGAACGCCGCCGTGGCTGACCACGACGACGATCGCCTGACCGAGCTCGAGGTGCGTCTTTCCTTCATCGACGACACGGTGAACGGACTTTCTTCCGCCGACACGGAAATCGCCCGGCGACTGGACCGGCTGGAGCGCGCGGTGCGCGACCTTCGCTCGGATCTGGTCAACATGCGCACCGGCGTTGGCAGCGACGCGGCGAACGAACCGCCGCCCCCGCATTACTGAAACACGGAACGAGTCTTACCGAATGGCAGAGTCCCTGCGCGACCAGTTGTTGAAGAGCGGCCTCGTAAAGGAAGTCCGCGAAGAAAAGCGTGCGTCCACGCCGCCACCGAAACAGGGTGGCGCGAGCGGTCAGCCTTACGCGGGCAACAATCCGCGTCATGGTGGCAAGCCGAAGCAGGGGCAGGGTGGCCGGCCTCAGGGTGACCGCGTCGGCGGCGGTAAGGGCGCGGGAAACAACCGTCCGCAGGAAGGACGACGCGGACAGGCTGCTGGCCGGCCGCAGAGCGCGAAGTCGGCACGCACCGATGGCGAGATGGATCTGGCCAGGGCCTATGCCATTCGCGCGCAGACGGAGTCGGCCGAGCGTCGCAAGGCGGAGGCCGAAGCCGCTGAAGTGGCGCGTCTGCGTAAGGAAAAGAAACGCAAGGTTGAAGAGTTGCTTAAGGGTAAAGCGCTCAACCTCGCTGACGCCGATCAGGTGCGTCACTTCCCGTACGGTGAAAAGATTCGTCGCGTGCACGTCGATGCCGCGCAGCTCACCGCGATCAACGCGGGCGAACTGGGTGTCGTCCAGCAGGGCGGTCGTTACCTGGTGGTCGACAAGTCCGTCGTTGACGCGCTACGCGAGCTCGCCCCGGAGTTCATCGCGTTGATGGTGGATCCGAACGCGGTGAGCGAGGCGGATGACGGCGTGCCAGACGATCTGATGTGGTAAATCGGGGTGAGCGTCGGGCCGCTCGCGCGGCCCTCGCCCCCAGGATGATCTCGCGCCGTTATGCGGGCGGGCTCGACAGCTCCGGGTTATCCCAGCCTTCCTTCTTCGCGAAGCGCGCGCCGTGCTTCTGTTCGAGCTTCGCCAGGCGCTCGCGGATCGCCGCCACGCCTTCGGTGCGCACGTACTGAATCGGGCCGCCCCGGAACGGCGCAAAGCCGGTGCCGAAGATCACGCTGGCATCCAGGAGGTCGGCATCGTCCACCACGCCTTCGGCCAGGCAGGCGATGGCCTCGTTGACCATCGGCAGGATCATGCGGTCCTGGATATCGGCCGGCGGCACATAGTCGGGATCGACATCCGGTTTGTCCGGCTTGCCTTCCTTCCAGACGTAAAGGCCTTCGCCGTCTTTCTTGCCGCGTTTGTTGGCGGCGAGCTTTTCCTCGAGGCCTGCCGGGATTTCCAGACCGAGGAAGGGTGCCAGTTCCTTGCCCACCGAGGCGCATACGTCGAGGCCGACCGTATCGGCCAGCTCGATCGGCCCCATCGGCATGCCGAACTTCTTCGCCTCGCGGTCGAGCACCGGGCCGGGCACGCCTTCGTTGTAGAGGCGCATCGCTTCCATCAGATAGGGCATGAGGATGCGGTTGACCAGGAAGCCGGGCGTGCCCTTGACCGGAACCGGCAGCTTGCCGATGGCCTTGCAGAAGGCCAGCGCGCGCTTCTCGATCGCCGGATCGAGCGCGTCGTGGCGCACGACTTCGACCAGCGGCATCTGCGCCACGGGATTGAAGAAGTGCAGCCCGAGGAAGCGCTGCGGTGCCTTCAGGCCCTGGCGCAGTTCATCGAGCGGGATCGACGACGTATTGCTCGCGAGGATCTCGTCCGACTGGAACTGTGGCTCGATGGTCGCGTACAGGGCGTGCTTCGCTTCCGGGTTCTCGAAGATCGCCTCGATCGCGAGGTCGGCATCGGCGACGCCCTTACCCTCGACGTCGGCGCGCAGGCGCGCGACGGCGGCTTCGAATTTGGCCGGTGCTTTCAGCTTCTTCTCGAACAGCGTGCGGGCCCGCGCGATCGCCGGCTCGACGAAGCGCAGCTCGCGGTCCTGCAGCGTCACGTCGAACCCTTTCAGTGCGGACCAGGCGGCGATGTCGCCACCCATAGTGCCGGCGCCGACGACATGCACGTGCTTGATGCCATGGTCGGTGCCGCCGCCGAGGCCCTTGAGGCGTTCCTGCAGGAAGAAGATACGGATGAGGTTGCGCGCGGTGGGCGTGGTGGCGAGCTTCGCCACCGACTTCGCTTCGAGTCTGAGTCGTTGCTGGATGCTCGACCCGCCGCGTGCCCAGACGTCGATGAGCGCGAACGGCGCCGGGTAATGTTCTTTACGTACCTTGGCCGCCGTCTGCTTGCGCACCATCGGCGCCAGGATCGCGCGTGCGGGCAGGGTGTTGGTCGCCCAGGCCTTCGCGCGCTGCGCGAGCGGGCGCCGTGTGGGGCGGCGTGCGAGCTGTCTGGCTTCCGCGAGCAGTTCGTCCGGGCGGGCGACGCGGTCGACCAGCCCGACCGCTTTGGCGCGACGGGCGTTGAACGGCTTGCCCGTAAGCATGGCCGGCAGCGCATCGGGCGCACCGATCAGACGTGGCAGGCGCGCCGATCCGCCCCAGCCCGGATGGATGCCGAGCATCACTTCCGGCAGGCCGATCTTCGTCGCCTCGTCGTCGGCGGCGATGCGCAGGCGGCAGGCGAGGGCCAGTTCGGTACCGCCGCCCATGCAGGCGCCGTGGATGGCGGCCACCGTCGGACACGGCAGGCGGGCGAGGTTATCGAAGACACGCTGGCCGTTCTCGATGTTCTCGAGCACCGTGCCGGTGTGCGCGTACTCGACGAATTCGCGGATATCGGCGCCTACCGCGAACCCGGAAGGCTTGGCGGAATGAATCACCACGCCGCGAGGGCCCTCGATGGTGAGGCGCTCGACGAGCTTGTCCAGTTCATCCAGGACCTCGCGGGACAGCGCGTTGGCGCTGGAACCCTCGCGGTCGAACGTCAGGACGACGATGCCGTCGTCGCCCACGCTGGTCTTCCAGTGCTTGAATCGGAGTCCTTCGAACATGGCGGCGTCGTGCGGTGGCGAATGAGCGCATCACCATACCTTCCCGCCGGGCCGAATGCGAGATACCCGCCCGTATGGTGGGCGAATTCACGTCGGTGACTGGCGGACTCCCCTGTATTGGATCGATACTGAACGTCTCTTCATCCAGCGATGCCTCATGCCACCCGATGCCCTAGCAGCCACGGACGTCTTCGACCGGATCCTCGCGGCACCGGGCCCGTTGGTCGCCTTGCAAGCGCCCGATCTGGCCTCGCTGGTCGACCAGTTCCGGCTGGTCGCACGCCGGTCGGGGCAGGCGGTTTATCTGTGGCGGAATGCCGAGGGTCTGGTCAGCCTTCGCGACGCGCAGATGCGCGTTCCCGGTTGCCTCCGACTGGGCGACGCACTTCGCTACATCCTGCAGAGCCTGCACTTCGGGGTGTACCTGCTGGACATGCCGCCGGGCGTGCCCAGTGCGACGGACGGTGCGTTGCTGCGGCAGCTGGCGCGGACCAGCACCGGCCATGTGCGGCGCGTGGTCCTGATCGGGGCCAGCGCGAGCCTGCTGGCGACTTTCGAAGACGACGTGGTCCAGGTCGACGCCGACTGGCGCTCCCGCACGGCGGCGCCGCGCCTGCGCGACGGCCGCTGGATCGTCTGACGTCGTGGCCACCATTTCCGAGCCCCTTGGCGTTCTCATCTTTACCCCGCGTCGCGATGTGCGGCGTGCCATCTTCGATGCCCTCGACCTCGACGGCGATTTCGTGCTGCTCAGTGCGCGCGATGCCGCCCAGCTCGAAACCCTGATGGCCGACGCGCCGCCGTTGCACGTGATCGTGGTCGGGGAAAATGACAGTGCCGATATCGCCCAGGGCCTTCGCATCCTGCGCGCATCCCCGGCATACGCTTCACTGCCTGCGGTATACGTCGTCGACGATATGCCGGGCGTCGCACCCGAGGGGGGTGTCGACTGGCTACGCGAAGGCGCCATTCCCACCGAACTGGCCCAGCGAGTGCGTCAGGCGACCCAGGGAACGACGGCGTCGGCCGTGCCGGCCACGCCCATCCGCGACTACCGCTTTGCCTTCGATGCGGGTGCCGCGTGGGTGATCGCTTCCACGCCGGACGGCTGCATCGTCGAGACCGGAGAAGCCATGGAGCGTCTCTGCGCGGGCGACGGACCGGTGCAGGGGCGGACCCTCGCGGAGCTCTTCGACCTCGCCCATGACGCCACATGGCCGCTTCCGGACGGCGACGCCATCGCATGTACGTTGCGCCGCCGCGACGGTGTCGAGATCACCGGCGAGATCGACGTGCGTCACCGCAAGGATCATGGCGAACACCGCATCGCCGTGGGCTTCCGGGACCTGCGCGCCACCGATATGGCGGCGCGGGCCCTGTCGCTGCTCGCCGTGCTCGAAGGTTGTCCCAGTGACGACGAAGGCATGAATGAAGCAGCTGCAATGCTGGCCGACGCGCTCGAACTGGACGTCGTGGCGATCTGGTCGGCCTTGCCCGAAAGCGACGCCGGCCCTGAGATTCTCGCCCGGATCTGGAACGGTCCCTCGCCCGCGACCTGGCCGGAGGCCGGCGATCTGCCGCTGTTGCGGGTATGTCTGGGCGGCGAGTCGCTCTCGCGTCTGGTCGAGGGCGAAGGGGCCGCGCTGAGCGACCCGCTCATCGAGGCGCTCGGCCTCACCGCGTTCGCGCTGCTGCCCCTTCTGGATGAACGGCGCAGTGTGCTGGGTGCCATGCTTGCCGGGCGTCGTCGCAGTGGCGGTGACGGCCGTGTACTGGCTCAGGCGCTGCGCGCCGCGACGGCGCGTTTCGCGTCGGCGCTGGAATTGCGCCGGGCACGGGAGCAGGGCCGGGTGCGTGGCCTGATCGACACCCTGACCGGATTGCCCAACCGTCTGCTGTTCAACGATCGCCTCGAGACCACCATCCGTGAGGCGGAACGTACGGGTGAACTGTTCGCGACGTTGCTCGTCGACCTCGACCGGTTCAAGAGCATCAACGAGTCGCTCGGTCATGCCGTCGGCGACCAGGTGCTCAATGCCGTCGCGCGCCGCCTGCGTGCCAGCGTCCGCGCGTCCGACACCGTGGCCCGGTACGCGGGCGACGAGTTCACCATGATCCTGCGCCACATCATCAAGCGCGACGACGTGCTCCGCATCGCGGAGAAGGTCGTGCAGACGATGGAGATGCCGCTTGCCCTGGACGACGGCTCGGAGCTGCAGGTCACCGTGTCGGTCGGCATCTCGTTTTTTCCCGACGATGCCGCCGAAGGCGAGTTGCTGCTGCGTCACGCCGATGAAGCCATGTACGGCGCGAAAAGCCTCGGCCGCAACAACTATCAGATTTACGCGGCGAGCGTGGATGCTTCGCAGCAGCAGAACGCCGAGCTCAAATCGCGGCTTCGGCATGCCGTCCGTAACAACGAGCTTCGCGTGTTCTATCAGCCCCAGGTGGCCGCGGCGAGCGAAGACATCGTCGGCATGGAGGCTCTCGTCCGCTGGGAGCATCCCGAGCTGGGCATGATCAGTCCGGCGTTCTTCATTCCCCTGGCGGAGGCGAGTGGCCTCATCGTGCCGATCGGCGAATGGGTCCTGCGAACGGCGTGCGCTCAGGCCAAGACGTGGGAGGACCGGTTCGGCCTCAAGCTGCGTCTGGGTGTGAATCTGTCCGCGGTGCAGCTGATGCAGCCGAACCTCGCCGAGGTGGTGGCCACGGCCCTCCGCGATACGGGCTTCCCCGCACACCTGCTGGAGCTCGAGGTGACCGAGAGCATCAGCGTGAAGACGGTGCCGCATCTGGTCGAGACCCTCGATGCGCTGCATGCCATGGGCTGCCATATCGCCATCGACGATTTCGGTACCGGCGCCGCCTCGCTCGATTATTTGCGGCGCCTGCCGGCGGACCGGATCAAGATCGACCAGAGCTTCGTGCGCAACATCGGTGTCGATCCCGACGACGAGGCCATCGTGCGCGCCACGATCGACATGGCACATCGCCTGAAGCGGGGTGTCGTGGCCGAGGGCGTCGAGATCGAACAGCATCTGCAATTCCTGCGCGCCAACGGCTGCGATGAATTGCAGGGCTATCTGTTCTGCCGCCCGCTGCCGGTGATCAGCTTCGAAAAGCTGCTGGGCGAGCGGGAGCGCATCATCCATGACGCGAGGGCCGCGGTTCCCGCCTGACGGAAGCAAAAGGCGAGGACCAAACTTGTGGTTCAGCCAGCGGTCCGCATATTTTCCGGATGCGACGGGAGGGGAAGGGCGAATGAACTTGCCCTCCCTGAGCTTGTCTCAGCTGCGCCCGCGACGGCCCCGAAAGAGTTAAGGAGACGGCCCGGATGGGCGAAAACGAACTGGATCAAGCACTTGTTGAACGTGTGCAGCAAGGAGACCGCCGCGCCTTCGACCTGCTTGTCCGAAAATACCAGCACAAGGTGATTGCGCTGATCTCGCGCTACGTGCACGACCGGAGCGAGTGCGAGGACATCGCCCAGGAAGCTTTCGTGCGTGCGTGGCGCGCCCTGGCCTCCTTCCGTGGCGAAAGCGCGTTTTATACGTGGCTTTACAAGATCGCCGTGAATACGGCGAAAAATCATCTGGTAGCCATGGGACGCCGCCCGCCCACGGGCGATATCGACATCGAGGATGCCGTGTACGTGCCGGGCGCCACGCGCATGCACGAAAGCGCCACCCCCGAGCGCGAACTCATGCGTGAGCAGGTGGAACAAACGGTATTTTCTACTGTCCAAGCCTTGCCTGAAGAACTTCGGGTCGCGATCACCCTGCGCGAGGTGGACGGCAAGAGCTACGAGGAAATTGCCGCCGCCATGGACTGTCCCATCGGGACTGTCCGTTCGCGTATTTTCAGGGCTCGCGAAGCCATCGACGAAAAACTGCGGCCGTTGTTGTCCGACCGCGAGGATCACAGCCCATGAGTGAAGCCAATCGGGAAATTCTTTCCGCCGGTATGGACGGAGAGCTGTCACGGGAGGAACTCCGCTTCCTGTTGCGCCGCATCGAGGCCGATGCCGGTCTGGCGGACGTCTGGTCGCGTTATCACGCGGGACGTGACGGTCTTCGCGGTGAGGACCGGCCGTCGGTGTCGCCCGACTTCGCCAGCCGGGTCATGGCGGCTATCGACGCGGAGTCGGTGGTCGTGTCGGCCGCGCCGCGCCGCCGCTGGCTCCACTGGTCCGCCGGTGGCGCGATTGCCGCGAGCGTGGCCGTGGCCGCGCTGATGTTGTCGCAGCCCGCCGGCCGGCACTCGGCCGCGACGGACGTCGCGCAGCACGCCCCGGCGGTGGAAGGCAACGAAGTGGCGGACGTGTCGGCGGCGACGGCTCCCGTAGCGCCTCAGTGGCTGACGGGTAACAACGCCTCGCAGTTCACGCAGAAGGCCGCCTTCGACGGGTCCAGTGAGGGCGGCGCCACGTACCTTCCCCGTTCGATGCCCTATCAGATCCATCGTGCCCGGGCTGCGGAGAGCCCGGACGGCAACGGTTACATGTTGCTGACCCGTCCCGACGGTAGCCGTTATGTCCAGCCGGTGGCCGTCCCGCAGGCTCGCTAGGCCCGGCCCTGGTGGAGCCGCTGCCGGTGTTCAGCCCCGGTGGAAGCCAGCCCTGTTGGCGACAGGCTCCCCAGCGCCATATCCCCATCCCCAGCATTCCAACCCCGCGCGGCGAATACCGCACGGGCAGCCGTAGCTAAAAAAAGGAGAATTTTGATGGCTTTCTGGCATGTGCGCGCCCTGATGACTGGCGCACTGGTTGTCGCAAGTGCGGGCGCACAGGCGCAGGCGCTGCCGGACTTCACGGGCATCGTGGAAAAGAACGCGCCGGCGGTCGTCCACGTCGAAGCGAAGACCAGCGGGAACAAGAAGGGCAGAGCGGCGCCGGACGGCGGCGCGCAGGACGACCAGCAGGAGCTTCTCCGGCGCTTCTTCGGTATGCCGGGTATGCCGGGCATGCCGGCCCCGCCGCGCGACCAGACGTCGCTGGGCTCGGGATTCATCATTTCCGCCGATGGTTATGTACTGACCAACGACCACGTGGTCGACGAGGCCGACGAGGTCAAGATCCGGCTGCAGGACCGACGCACGTTTACGGCCAGGGTGGTCGGCAAGGACCCTCAGTACGACATCGCGCTGCTCAAGATCGACGGCAGCTCGTTGCCGACGGTATCCATCGGCGACTCGCGCAGCGTCAGGCGCGGCCAGTGGGCGCTGGCCATCGGCTCGCCCTTCGGGCTCGACGCGACGGTCACCCACGGCATCATCAGCGCGGTCGGGCGCAACCTCGGCAGCGGCGACCAGCCCTATACGTCCTTTATCCAGACGGACGTGCCGATCAATCGGGGCAATTCCGGCGGCCCGCTGTTCAACCTCCAGGGCCAGGTGATCGGCGTGAATTCGCAGATCTACTCCACCTCGGGCGGCTATCAGGGCCTGTCGTTCTCGATTCCCATCGACGTCGCCATGAACGTCGTCCAGCAGATCAAGGAAAAGGGCTATGTATCGCGCGGCATGCTGGGTGTGACGGTGCAGCCGGTCGACCAGTTCGTGAAGAACCTCGACCTCCCGGATGCCAACGGGGCGCTGGTCGCCCAGGTCACGCCGGGGAGCGGTGCCGACAAGGCCGGCATCCGCCAGGGCGACGTCATCCTGTCGTTCAACGGGACGCCGATCACCCAGTCGCCCGACCTCCCGCCGCTGGTCGGCATCACGCGTCCGGGGTCGACGGCGAAGGTCGAGATCCTCCGTGACCACAAGAAGCAGACACTCGACGTCAAGGTCGGTGAGTTGCCCCGGGACAAGAACGCGCTGGCCGAAGCCGGTGCGGCCGCCGGCGGTGGGTCGGGCAGCTCGGCGGCTCTGGGTCTGTCCGTTCAGGACATCGATGCGTCCACGCGCTCCGAGCTCGGGCTCAAGCCCGGCGAAGGTGTCGTGGTCAGTAAGGTGACCGGCCGGGCCGCCGCGGGCGCCGGTCTGCAGCCGGGCGACGTGGTGCTGATGGTCAACCAGAAGCGGGTGGGCTCCTCGGCGGCCTTCCGTGACGCGAGCAAGGACATCAAGCCCGGTGATACCGCCATGTTGCTCGTTCGCCGCGACGATGCCACCCGGTTTGTCGGCGTTACCATCCCCAGCGACCGCTGATGCGGCCGTGGGCCACTCGCCGGTCGGCGGCGGGTGGCCTTCCATGCGATAATGCCGGATTCGCAGCGGCCCTCACGGCCGCTGCACGTCGTTCGCGCCGCGAGCGATGGTGAACGTGACCACGGCGCTCCATGGAACTCATCCGCAACTTCTCCATCATTGCCCACATCGACCACGGCAAGTCGACGCTGGCCGACCGCATCATCCAGTTGTGCGGCGGCTTGTCCGAGCGCGAAATGGAAGCGCAGGTCCTCGACAACAACCCGATCGAGCGCGAGCGTGGCATCACGATCAAGGCCCAGTCCGTTTCGCTGCCGTACAAGGCGCGGGACGGCAAGACCTACCAGCTGAATTTCATCGATACCCCGGGCCACGTGGACTTCTCCTACGAAGTCAGCCGTTCGTTGTCGGCGTGCGAGGGCGCGCTGCTGGTGGTGGATGCCGCCCAGGGCGTCGAGGCACAGTCGGTCGCCAACTGCTACACGGCCATCGAGCAGGGCCTGGAAGTCATTCCGGTGCTCAACAAGATCGACCTGCCGACGGCGGACCCGGAGAAGGCCAAGGCCGAGATCGAGGCCGTCATCGGTATCGACGCCAGCGACGCGATCGCTGTCAGCGCCAAGACCGGCCAGAACGTCATTGAAGTGCTCGAGGCAATCATCCATCGCATTCCGGCCCCCAAGGCGGGCGATACGGACAAGCTCCAGGCGCTGATCATCGACTCCTGGTTCGACAACTACCTCGGCGTCGTCTCGCTGGTCCGCGTCATGCAGGGCGAGATCAAGCCGGGCGACAAGATCCTGGTCATGTCCACGGGGCGCACGCACCTGGTCGACGACGTCGGCGTGTTCACGCCGAAGCGTAAAAAGCTCGAAAAGCTTTCCGCCGGCGAAGTCGGCTGGATCAATGCGTCCATCAAGGATGTGCATGGCGCGCCGGTCGGCGACACGCTCACGCTTGCCGGTAAGCCTGCCGAAGCACCGCTGCCGGGTTTCCAGACCATGCAGCCGCGCGTGTTCGCCGGCCTGTTCCCGGTGTCCGCCGACGACTATCCGGCACTGCGCGAAGCGCTCGACAAGCTGCGCCTCAACGATGCCGCCATGTTCTTCGAGCCGGAAAGCTCCGAGGCCATGGGCTTCGGCTTCCGCTGCGGCTTCCTCGGCATGCTCCACATGGAGATCGTGCAGGAGCGCCTCGAGCGCGAATACGACCTCAACCTGATCACCACCGCGCCCACCGTCGTGTACGAGGTCGCCAAGACCGATGGTACCGTGCTGGCCATGGACAACCCGGCGAAGCTGCCCCCGCCGCAGCAGATCGTCGAGATCCGTGAGCCGATCATCGTCGCCAACATCCTCACCCCGGGCGAATACGTCGGGAACGTGATCAAGCTGTGCGAGGAAAAGCGCGGCGTACAGCGCACCATCCAATATCTGGCCACCCAGGTGCAGGTGACCTACGAGTTGCCGCTCGCCGAGGTCGTGCTCGACTTCTTCGATCGCCTGAAGTCCGTATCCCGCGGCTATGCGTCCATGGACTACCACCTGGAGCGCTTCGATCCGGGTCCGTTCGTTCGCGTGGATGTCCTCATCAACGGCGATCGCGTCGACGCGCTCAGCCTGATCGTTCATCGTTCTCACGCGGACCGCCGCGGGCGGGAACTTGTCGAGCGGATGAAGGATCTCATTCCCCGCCAGCAGTTCGACGTGGCTATCCAGGCCGCCATCGGCGCGGCGGTTATTGCCCGCTCCACGGTGAAGGCACTGCGCAAGAACGTTCTCGCCAAGTGCTACGGCGGCGACGTCTCGCGTAAGAAGAAGCTCCTGGAGAAACAGAAGGAAGGCAAGAAGCGCATGAAACAGGTCGGCAGCGTGGAGATCCCCCAGGAAGCCTTCCTTGCCGTGCTCAGGCAGGACAACAAGTAAGCTCGCCGCACGGCGTAACCCCTCGAACTTATGGAAGGCCGGCGCCGGATGCGCCGGAACGGGCCGTCAGGGCCCCTCGACACGACTTACGGAGTTGGCATGGCGTCATTCGATTTTTCCGCGATTCTTCTCGGCCTTACGGTGCTTTTCGGCGTCATCTGGCTGATCGACTGGCTGTTTCTGGCCAAGTCGCGCCGTGCCCGCACCGAAGCGTCGGGTACCGAGCAGCCCGAGCCGTGGCCGGTCGACTGGGCGCGCTCGCTGTTTCCGGTCATCCTCGTCGTGCTGCTGCTGCGCTCGTTCGTCGCCGAGCCCTTCCGGATTCCCTCGGGTTCGATGATGCCGACGCTGGACGTCGGCGATTTCATCCTGGTCAATAAGTTCGCGTACGGCCTGCGCATGCCGGCCTTCAACAACAAGCTGCTCGAAAACGGCGAACCGCGCCGCGGCGATGTCGTGGTGTTCCGGTTCCCGGGCTACGTCTGCACGGACGAAAGCGGCCATACGATTCGCAGCGGCGACGTGACCTGCGCCAATCCTCACGAGCCGGTCCCCGGCGAAAACTGGATCAAGCGCGTCATCGGCTTGCCTGGCGACCGTATCGAAACCCGCGGCAGCGAGCTCTACATCAATGGCGAACGCGTCGGTGCCGATGAAATCGGTCCGTTCAAGGGCAGCATGACCCGTCCGGAAGACCGCCTCCTGATGACCTTCGGCTCCAAGCTGTATACCGAGCATCTGGGCAGCATCAACCACACGATCGCGCTGACCCCGGCTTACAACATGCCGATGGACATCCCGAACGACAAGGTGCCGTCCGAAGTACCCAAGGGCTGCTACATCGTCATGGGCGACAACCGCATGAACAGCACCGACAGCCGCTGGTGGGGCTGCATGCCGGAACAGAACCTGGTCGGCAAGGCCTTCTTCGTCTGGCTGGCGTGGCGCGGTCTTGACAACGGCATCCTCGATTTCTCGAAGATGGGCAAGGTCATCCATTGACCGGATTAGTGGCGTCCGTCACGCGGGAGGGCGTTGCGGACGGCCGCGGACAAGGTAATCTGCGCGTATTCACGGGGGGACAACAACGCATGAAATCCAGGCAGTCGGGTATTACCCTTATCGGCTTCGTCATCGTTCTGCTGGTACTGGGTTTTTTCGCCTTCATGGCGATGAAGCTCGTTCCGTCGTACATCGAGTACATGGGCGTGGTGAAGGCCATGAACCAGATGTCGACCGAGGGCGGCAATGAGGACGTCGGTCAGGCGCGTCGTCAGCTCGCTTTCAAGATGAGCTTCCAGTACGTCGACGATTCGACGATCAAGCCGCAGGACGTGACCGTGACCCGGGCCAACAACGGCGCCGTGCTCAACGTGAACTACGACAAGGAAATCCCTTTCCTTTACAACATCTCGTTCCTGTTGCATTTCGACCATTCGGTCCCGCTGAAGAGTGCCGTTGGGCAATAATGAGGCTTCGTGCAGTTTCCGCATTCCTTCCGTAACCCGACCCTGGCCACCCTGGCGCTCACTCACCGAAGCGTCGGGAAGCCGAACAACGAGCGGATGGAGTTCCTCGGTGACGCCCTGCTGGGCGCGATCGTGGCGGAACTGCTTTTCGAGGTTCATCCGAAAGCCAGCGAGGGCGAGCTGTCGCGTCTGCGCGCCCAGCTCGTGAACGGCGAGGCCCTGGCCGTCATCGCCCGTGAACTCGAACTGGGCGACGTCCTCAAGCTCGGCCCGGGCGAGCTGAAGAGTGGCGGTTTCCGTCGCGACTCCATCCTTGCCGACGCGTTCGAGGCGCTGATCGCCGCTGTCTACATGGATGACGGCTTCGATGCCTGCCGCCAGGTCGTGCGCAGGCTTTTCACGCCCCGCGTGGCAGAACTCAAGCGCTCCAGCAAGGACGCGAAAACGCGCCTGCAGGAGTGGCTGCAGGGCAGGGGTTTGCCGCTGCCCACTTACGAACTTACCGACAGCTCCGGCGAAGACCACGCCAAGATCTTCGACGTCAGCTGCTGTATCGACGAACCGGAACCGATCCGCGTGGAGGGACGCGGTGGCAGCCGGCGGGCCGCCGAACAGGATGCCGCGGAAGCGGTGCTGCGCCGATTGCTGGAAAAAAAGACATGAACGACAACGACACCCCCGAGAACGACACCCTCGTCGACGACGACTTCCGCTGTGGCTATGTGGCCCTGTCGGGCCGACCCAACGTCGGCAAGTCCACGCTCCTCAACGCCCTCATCGGCGTTCGTCTGAGCATCGTCAGCCATCGTCCGCAGACGACCCGCCACCGCATCCTCGGCATCTCGACCAAGCCCGAGGGACAGATTCTCTACGTCGACACGCCCGGTCTCCATCGTGGCGCGAAGCGTGCGATGAATCGCAGCATCAACCGCGCCGCCCGCGCTGCGATCACCGAAGTGGACCTCGCGGTGCAGGTGATCGAGGCCGGTCGCTGGACGGATGAAGACGCCGCCATGTACGACGCGCTTGCCCAGCAGGACATGCCGAAGCTGCTGGCGATCAACAAGGTCGACCTGCAGAAGGACAAGACGGCGATGCTGCCGTTCGTGGCCGATCTGATGGCGAAGCATCCGTTCGACGACGTCTATTACGTCAGCGCGCTGAAGTCCAAGGGGCTGGACGGCCTCGAGAAGGGCATCCTCAAGCGTCTGCCGGAGCAGCCCGCGGTGTACGGCGAAGACGAGATCACCGATCGCAGTGAGCGCTTCCTGGCGTCCGAGATGATCCGTGAGCAGCTGATGCTGCGTCTCGACCAGGAGCTTCCGTACGCCACCACGGTCGAGATCGAGCGTTTCGAAGACCGTCCCGACGGGATCGCCGAGGTCCATGCGGTGATCTGGGTGGAGCGTGACGGCCAGAAAGCCATTGTCATCGGTGACGGTGGCGCTCAGCTCAAGGCCATCGGCACGTCCGCACGCAAGGGCATGGAGCACCTGTTCGAGCGTAAGGTGTTCCTCAAACTGTGGGTCAAGGTGCGCGAGGGCTGGGCGGACGACGAAAACCTGCTCAAGCGTTTCGGCTACGAATAAACCCGACGGGCCTCCCGCGCCATGCGTGTCGAGCAGCAACCTGCGTTCGTTCTGCACGCCCGGCCGTACCGGGAAACCTCACTGCTGGTCGAGTGCCTGACCCGCGACCACGGCCGTATCGGCGTGGTCGCGCGCGGCGTGCGTAACGAGCGGGCGCGCCTCCAGAGGGCCCAGCTCGAGCCCTTCCAGCGTCTCGCGTTCGACCTGATCATGAAGGGCGAACTCGCGACGTTGCGTACCGCCGAGCCCTCGGGCGTGGCGCAGCGCCTGACCGGCGACGCCGGCATGGCCGGCCTCTATCTCAATGAGCTCGTGGTCCGCCTCACGGGCCGTCAGGATCCCAATCCCGACCTCTTCGATCACTACGAGCGCACCTTGCGGCGCATGGCGGTGGGCGAGCCGCTGGCGTGGACCCTGCGCCGGTTCGAGCGCGACATGCTTGAGGCGCTGGGCTATGCGTTACCGCTCGACATCGACGCGATCGACGGGGAACCGCTCGATCCCTTGCTGACCTATTTCTACGATCCCGAATCGGGCGTCCTGCCCGGACGCGCGGGCGACGCCCGTGGCATTCGTGGCGCCGATCTGCTCGCGCTGGCCGCCGATCGGGCTCCGGATACGGCCGGTCTCGCTTCGCTGCGCCGGATGATGCGTCAGATCATCTCGTTTCATCTCGGCGGGGGAGAGCTGAAAGCGTGGCGCGTGCTTCGCTAAGCGGGGCGCGGCGGAAGGGCGGCGAGGGCCTTTCTCAGTTCGATGCGGAAGCGGTCGATCGCCGCCGGCACAACGGCCCGCGTTTCCAGCAGATGATTTTGCAACGCCTTGGCCTGAGCGCCGAGTCGGGCCGTTCCGCAAAAGCCACACGCGGAGCGCAGCCGGTGCATGCGCTCGATCAACTCGGTGGGGCGGTCGGCAAGTGCGTCCAGGGCCGCATCGAGTTCGGTCAGTTCCTCGCGCAGCAGCTGACGTAACGCCAGAAGCGTTCTCGCGTCGCCGCTCGCCGCGTGGCCCAGCTCGTCGTCGAGTACGCCCAGGTCTTCGTCGATGCCGAGGGTCGCGGCGAGCGCATGCCTGAGTGAGGTGATCTGGCAGGGCTTTTCGATGACGCCGGCGAAGCCTGCGGCGAGCAGGCGGTCGCGAAGCTCCGCGGGCACCTCCGCGCTGGTCGCCAGCGCCACGGCGCCGCGCGACAGGGCTGACGCATCGCCACGGAGCGCGGCAAGCACGGTCAGAGCGCCGCCCCCGGGCATGCGGCAATCCAGCAGCATGGCCGCGAACGACTGCGTCCGACCCAGTGAAACCGCGCGCTCTCCATCGTCGGCCAGCGTCGGCTGATAGCCCAGCGAACGGAGCGCCAGATCCAGGAACTGCCGGGTCGGCGCGTCGTCATCGGCGACGAGAATCGCGCGTCCGGGGGAAGCAAAAGAAGGGGGCGTACCGTACTCGACCATGCAACGTTCCGTGTTGTTCATCTTGATTTGGCAGAATGGCGGAGCATGCTTCCGGTATCAACCCGCACGTTCGCCCTTTTTCTCGCCGCCTGGATCGCGCTGACCTGGGCCGACGGCGCGCGGGCGGGCCTTTCCGTGGGCGCCGACAGCGTTGCGGTGCCCGGCCTGAGCATGACGGGCGTGGAAGCCGACATTGCGCCGGTCTCCGGGGGCACGGGCGTGACACTCGCGCTGACGGCCCAGAAGGCGGACATCGCCGCCATGGGTTGGCGCAAGATCGGCCTGGACCTTGCCGGCAGGCTCGACCGCGACGAACTGGGTCGATGGAACTTCGACGGTGACCTTCGCCTGCGTGGCGCGCCGGGAGGCGCATGGACGCGGGCGACCGTGCACATGGCCGCCGATGAATCGGCGAACACGCTCGAGGTATCGATTCGCCAGGACAGCTCGCTGGCCCAGGTCGCGTTGCCGATGGACCAGACCAGCCATGCTCAGATAACGCTCAAGAATCTGCCGGCCGGCTGGCTGCAGGGGCTTCTCTCGACCGTGTGGTCGGGACGTACGACCACGGGCCGCGTCAATGCGGATCTTGCGCTCGATGTGCTCGACGGCGGATTGCAGGCGGGGGGGCAGTTCGCCCTCGACGGCGTCGGCTTCGACAGCCCGGGAGGCAAGCTGGCGGGAGAAAAGCTGTCCGGCAGCGGCCGCCTCGGCGTGGACAATCAGGCGGACGCTACCGTGATCGACCTCGATGCGGCGTTGCGCGGCGGCGCTCTGCTGCTGGGACGGTTGTACGCGGATCTCCCGGGGCACGCCGTGCAACTGTCGCTTTCAGCGCGGTCACAGAAGGGCGCGCTCGCCGTGCGGAAGCTGCGGCTGACCGATCCGGACGCGTTGCAGCTGGAGGGCGAGGTGGACTTCGCCGCTACCGGCGATCTTTCCGTCCTCCGGCTGGATCGCTTCAACGCTCGGTTTCCCGCCGCCTACACGCGTTACGGGAAGGGCCTGCTGCGCAGCATGGGTGTGGAGTCGCTCGACGCGGACGGCGACGCGTCCGGCCATCTCGCCTTGGGACCGAAGGGCCTCGAGTCGTTCGCCGTGCAGACGGTGGGACTCGACCTTGCCCGCGGCGATGGCCAATTCGGCGTGCAGGGCCTGCACGGAGCGATCGACTGGAACGTGACGGACGATCGTCCCGCGACGAAACTCGGCTGGCGGGCGCTTCAGGTGCAGCGCATCCCCAACGGTGCCGCGGACGCCACCCTGCGCAGTACGGGCGGCACGCTGGCCTTGCAGAAGCCGTTCGCCATTCCGGTACTCGATGGTCAGTTGCGCGTGCAGAGCCTCGCCTGGAAGCCGGCCGCGACGCGTGGCGACCGGCTGCAGACCTCGCTTGCACTGACTCAGGTCGACATGGCGGCGTTCTGTCGGGCGCTCGGCTGGCCCGAGTTCAGGGGTACGGTAGGCGGTGCGGTGCCCTCGCTGCGTTACGTCGACGATCGTGTCGAACTGGCCGGCGGTCTCTCGCTCAACGTCTTCGACGGCTTCGTCGACATCACCGGGATGAGCCTCGCGCAGCCCTTCAGCGCGGCGCCGATACTCACGGGTGACATTTCGCTGCGTAAGCTCGATCTCGCGCTGATGACCTCCGTCTTCGACTTCGGCAGCATCACCGGTCGCCTCGACGGCGGGATCGACGACCTGCGTCTGGTCGGCTGGAAGCCTGCGGCGTTCAAGGCCCACCTGCTGGCGGACAGCGGTGGCCGGATCAGCCAGAAAGCGGTGAACAACCTCACCTCGGTCGGTGGCGGCGGTATCGCCGGCGGCCTTCAGGGCACGGTGCTGAAGATCTTCAAGACCTTCGGCTACAAACGTATCGGCCTGTCCTGCACGCTCAAGGGCGACCTCTGCTCCATGGGCGGGCTGGGCGCGGCGAAGGATGGCTACACTATCGTCGAAGGCAGCGGATTGCCGCGGCTGACGGTCGTCGGGCATCAGCGCGAGGTCGACTGGCCGACGCTGGTCCGTCGTCTCGAAGCCGCCACGCAGGGCGACGGCCCGACCATTCATTAGGAAACGGAGGAAGGAATGACGCGCAAGCCTTTGATCATCGTGATGCTGGCGGCCGCCGTAGCCCTCGTCGGCTGCGTCACCATCAATGTCTACTTCCCCGAGGCCGCCGCCCAGAAGGCGGCCGATCAGTTCATCGGCACGGTCCTCGACGACAGCGGCGTCGCCAAGCCGTCCGGCGAATCGGACAAGCCGAAGCCGGCGCCCGGTAAGCAGCCGTCCGCGTCGCTGCTCGATCTGGTCATCCCGGCGGCGCAGGCGGCGGAATCGCCGGATATCCAGGTGCGCACGCCGGAGACCGATGCCATCCGTCAACGCATGACCAGTCGTTTCAGCGGTCAGCTCAAGGGCCTGTTCGACAGCGGCGCGGTCGGCTTCACATCCGACGGCCTGGTCGCCGTGCGCGACGCCGGTGCGTTGCCGCTGGATCAGCGTTCGCAGGCCAATGGCATCGTCGGGCAGGAGAACAACGACCGCGATGCGCTGTATGCCGCGGTGGCCCGCGCCAACGGTCATCCGGAGTGGGAGCCGCAGATCCGCAAGGCGTTCGCCGATGGCTGGGTCCAGCGCGCGCCGCCGGGCTGGTATTATCGGGACGCCTCCGGCGCCTGGAAGCGCAAGTAGGCTTCCGCCAGGACCGCCCGCCGCGCAGGCGCGGGCTTCCTCCCAGCCAGCCCGGACCGTCGTCGTCCGGGCTTTACGTTTTGAGCGCATGACCGAATTCGAAGCCACCATCACCGGCCTCGGCCACGACGGCCGGGGCGTCGCCCGCATCGACGGCAAGGCCACCTTTGTCTCCGGCGCGCTGCCGGGCGAGCGGGTGCTGCTCAAGTACTACAAGCGTCATCGTCATTACGACGACGCCGAAATCGTCAGCGTACTCGATGCCTCGCCCGATCGCGTCGAGCCGAAGTGCCGGCACTTCAGTCAGTGCAGCGGCTGCTCATTGCAGCATATGGATTCCGCCGCGCAGATCGCCGCGAAGCAGCAGGTGCTCGCCGACAACTTCGAACGTATCGGCAAGGTCACGCCCGGGTCGTGGCTGCCCCCGTTGACGGACCAGCCATGGGGCTACCGCCGCAGGGGGCGGTTCTCGGTGCGTTACGTGGCCAAGAAGGAGCGCGTGCTGGTCGGCTTCCGCGATGAGGCCAATCCGCGCTTCGTCGCTGAGATCGAGCACTGCGAAGTGCTTCATCCTGCCCTGGGGCCGAAGGTCGGGTTGCTCGCCGAGCTGGTCGGCGGTCTGGCCGCGGCGCGCGACATCCCGCAGATCGAGTTCGCCGCGGGCGACGACATGATCGCTCTGGTGTTCCGGCACATGTCGGCGTTGAGCGACGCGGACCGCGATGCGCTCATCGCCTTCGGCAAGGCGCATGGCTTCGCGATTTATCTTCAGCCCGGCAATCACAGCAGCGTCCATCCGATCTGGCCGGAGTCGCCGCGGCTCGCGTTCGCGGTGCCGGCCGACGACGTCGAGCTGGAGTTCCAGCCGCTGGATTTCGTCCAGGTCAACGCGGGGATGAACCAGCGCATGCTCGCGCGCTCGCTGGAGCTGCTGGACCTCAGACCCACGGACCGTGTGCTGGACCTGTTCTGCGGCCTCGGCAACTTCACCTTGCCCATCGCGCGCCATGCGGGCGAGGTGGTCGGCGTGGAAGGGGAGCATGGGCTGGTCGAGCGCGCCGCCGCCAACGCCGCGCGCAACGGCCTTTCCAACGCATCGTTCCGTGTCGGCAATCTGTTCGACGACCAGCGCAACGAGCCGTGGGCCACCCAGCGCTGGGACAAGCTATTGCTGGACCCGCCGCGTGCCGGCGCGGACAAGGTGCTCGAGTACCTCCCACGCAAGGGCACCGACCGCGTGGTCTACGTGTCGTGTCACCCGGCCTCGCTGGCGCGTGACGCGGGCATTCTCGTCGGCAAGGGCTTCCGCCTCGTGTCGGCGGGCGTGATGGACATGTTCCCGCACACGGCGCACGTCGAATCCATCGCGCTGTTCGAGCGCCGCTGAGTACCGGAGACCCATGGGTATCGAGATCGAACGCAAATTCCTCCTCGCCGGCGACGGCTGGCGCCCGCTGGTCGAGCGCAGCGAGCGCATGGCGCAGGGTTATCTGGTCAGCGGTGCCGCCGTGGCCTCGGGCCAGGCGAAATCGTCGGTCCGGCTTCGGGTCTCCGGCGAGCAGGCGTGGCTCAACATCAAGTCGGCCACGCTTGGCATCGAGCGTCAGGAATACGAGTACGCCGTGCCCCTCGCCGATGCCCGCCAGATGCTGGACGACCTTGCCGACGGGCGGGTGGAAAAGATTCGTCACCATGTCATGCTCGACGGCGCACACTTCGAGATCGACGAATTCCTGGGCGATAACGCCGGGCTGATCGTCGCCGAGGTGGAACTGCCATCGGCGGACGCCGCTTACCCGACACCCGACTGGCTGGGTGCCGAAGTCAGCCACGCGGTCCGCTATTACAACGTCAACCTGATCGACCATCCTTTCAAGGCGTGGTCGGCCGCGGAACGGGAAGGGAAGGAGGACGCAGCATGTTGATCGTCGGCCTGGCCGGCACGCAGCTCGAGGCGCATGAGCATGCCTTGCTCACGGCGCCCGGCGTGTCCGGGGTCATTCTCTTCTCACGCAACTTCGTATCGCGGGAGCAGGTCAGCGCGCTCATCGAGAGCATTCGTGATGTGGCGGGTGAGGACGTCCTGGTCTGCGTGGATCAGGAGGGCGGCCGCGTTCAGCGGTTCCGTGAGGGCTTCACACGTCTGCCGCCGCTGGCTGCCATCGGCCGGTTGTACGACACCGATCCGGGTGCGGCGATCGATCGTGCGGAAGAACACGCCTGGATCATGGCCAGCGAAATGCGCGCCATCGGCGTGGATTTCAGCTTCGCACCGGTTGCCGATCTCGATCGCGGCAGCGCGGCTATCGGCAATCGCGCGCTGCATGCCGACCCCGTGGTTGCGGCCGATCTTGTCCAGGCCTACGTGCGTGGCATGCACCTTGGTGGCATGGCCGCCGTACTCAAGCATTTCCCCGGACATGGCTCGGTCGCGGAAGACACGCACCTGTCGTCCGCGATCGATCCGCGCAGCAAGCACGAGATCCTCAGCACCGACCTGCTGCCCTTCGTCGCGGGCATCGAGGCACGTGCCGAGGCCGTCATGGCCGCGCATGTCGTCTATACGGCCGTGGACGACCAGCCGGCCGGCTACTCGCATGTGTGGATCGACGAGATCCTGCGCGGCGAGCTCGGCTTCCGCGGTTGCGTGATCGGCGACGACATCAGCATGGCCGCGGCCGGCAGCGTCGGCGGTGTCGCCGCACGCGTCAGCGCCAACCTCGATGCGGGCTGCGATCTCGTGCTCGCCTGTTTTCCCGACGTCGTTCCCGAGGCGATCGCGGCGGTCAAGGGCCGCCGTCCGTCGCCGGTCGAGCGTATCGCCCCGCTGCGCGGCGCGATCGGCTCGACCTGGGAAGGCCTCGTCGACAATCCCCAGCGCGAACGATTCATCGCGCGCGTGACCGCCCTGGAGCCCTGATTCCACCATGACCGCCCAAGCTTCGCTCGAGTACGCGCTCGCGCACTCCGATATCCTGTTCACCCGCGAACAGCTCGACACTGAAATCGCCCGCCTGGGCCGCGAGATCGATACCGCTCTCGACGGTGAAGTGCCGGTCTTCCTCACCGTCATGCACGGCGCGCTGGTGTTCGCCGGCCAGCTCGCCCTGGCGATCCGCACCGACCTCGAATTCGACTACGTGCATGCCACCCGCTATCGCGGCGAGACCAGCGGCAGCGATCTGCACTGGCTGCGCCGTCCGGAAGTCCCGCTGCGTGACCGTACGGTGGTCCTCGTCGACGATATCCTCGACGAAGGCCATACCCTCAAGGCGGTCCGCGACGCCTGCCTCGCGATGGGCGCGAAGAAGGTCCTGCTCGCCGTGCTCTGCACCAAACAGCACGACCGTCGCGCGCACGGGATCGAAGCCGACTTCAACGGCGTCGACCTGCCGGACCGTTACGTCTTTGGTTACGGCATGGATTATCACGAGCAGGCCCGCAACCTGCCGGCCATCCACGCGTTGAAGGACTGACCCGATGACCATCGATCTCGCCGTCATCGGCGGCAGCGGCCTGTACCAGTTCGAAGGCCTCGAGAACACGCAGCGTCACAGCGTGGAGACGCCCTTCGGGCCCGCCTCCGGCGATGTCGTCACCGGCGATTTCCGCGGGAAGCGTCTGGCCTTCCTCGCACGGCATGGCGAAAGCCACACGGTGCCGCCGCACCGGGTGAATTACCGCGCCAATCTCTGGGCACTGCATGCGCTGGGCGCTCGCCGGGTGGTCGCGGTGAATGCGGTCGGCGGCATCCGCGACGACATGGGCCCGCGTGCGCTGGTCGTGCCCGATCAGATCATCGACTACACGCACGGTCGGTACACCAGTTTCAATGACGTGGACGGAGCCGAAGTCCGCCATATCGACTTCAGCGCGCCTTATACGGAGAGCCTGCGCCAGGCGATCCTGTCGGCGGCGCGTGCCGAGGGCCTGGCGATCATCGACGGTGGCTGCCACGGGGTGACCCAGGGGCCGCGTCTGGAAACGCGTGCCGAAATCGCCCGTATGAAGCGTGACGGCTGCGATCTGGTCGGTATGACAGGTATGCCTGAGGCGGCCCTGGCACGCGAGCTCGATCTCGAATTCGCCTGTCTGGCGCTGGTGGCCAACTTCGCGGCCGGGGCCGGTGATGAGGCGGAAATCAGCATCGAGGAGATCTTCGCCCACCTCGCGGCGGCCACGGCCAATGTGGCGCCGATCCTCGGCCGGTTGCTGTCGGGGGCCTGACCCCGAAAAAATCCCAGTTGCGCTTTGCGCCGAAACTTGATGATACTTGCCACCGCCGCGGGGGCAGGCATCAGGGGATCCATGGGGAACGCCTCGCCATATCCGGGCGCTTCCAATTCCATGTATGAGGTCTCCGCAATGCGTTTCGGTACCGTCAAGTGGTTTAACGACGCCAAGGGTTTCGGTTTCATCGCGCCCGAGGACGGTGGGGAGGACGTATTCGTCCACTTCTCCGCTATCAACTCCAAGGGCTTTCGCAGCCTGCAGGAAGGCCAGCGCGTGAAATTCGAAGTCACCACGGGCCCGAAGGGCGCGCAGGCTTCGGGCGTCGAAATCGCGGCTTGATTGTCACGGTCTGGTGTCTTGAAAACCCCGCGCCCTGGCGCGGGGTTTTTTTCGACGGGTCAATGGGCTTTACGGAGCGGCAGTGCCGCTCCCCGAGGCCCAAAGGCGTGCACCTTCCGCGCGAAGGCATCGCGCATGCACGACAGCGCGGGCACATCGCGTGCGACGTATGGGAGACGACTGACTCCAGCGGATTGTGGAAGCGCGCATCGACGCGGCGATAGTGGTCGCAATCTATCGGCATGAAAGATTCCTGCCGTGGTGCATCGCTCATCGAATCGCTCGTTGCGTTGGCCGTGTTCGCCATCGGCAGTGCGGCGACAGGCACGTGGTTCAGCACCTGCATCGAAGCTGACGCGAAGGCATCACGACTCATGGCGGCGGTGTCGGCGATTGCCGACTTTCGCGAGCGCATGCATTCGAACCCCGCCGGAGTGGGGTCAGGCCACTACCACGGCGTAACGGCTCGTCGCTCGCCTGGCTGCGGGAACGGCTGTGCGCCGGCGGAACTTGCCATGGACGATCTGGACCGGTTCGACCAGACGTTGCACGAGCAACTGGGCCCGGCTGCGCGGCACACGCTGCATTGCATGGATCGATCGGTGTGCGTCGTGCGCATCTCATGGGACGGCCGTCCTCTGGTCGCGATGTCGTTTCAGCCATGAAGCATCGTGGTTCCAGTCTCGTGGAGCTTCTCTGCTCTATGGCGGTCGCCGGTATCGTCGCGGGTGTGGTGGCGGTCTCACTCGGATCGGCCGGTCTGGCGTCGCGTCGGCATCTTCGCTCGATGGAGCGGAGCGATGCGGCTCGCCAGGCATTGGCCATCCTCGCGGACGACCTTGCCGAATCGAAGGCATGGGGCGTCTGTACCGATGCGCGCGATTGCCCGCTCATTCCGGCGGGCAGACCTTACCGTTCCTACGTCGTGCACACCGATGCGGCCGACTGGCTCGTCGGCAAAGGCCTGCGACGGTGTGTCGAAGCCTGCGATGCGTTGGTCGATGACATCGTCGGTCTCGATGTGCTCGCGGACGTACCCGATGAGAGCGGTCGGGTGCGACGCGTTCGCTTCCTGCAGTGGCATGGCAACGCGGCGCGGCTGCTCGAGGTATCGATCCGGTTCGCCGATGGCACGCGCTTCTCTCGCGTGGTGGCTAAGCAATGAGTGCCTGCCGCGGTTCGATACTCGTCTTCGTCCTTGTCATGCTGGCGGCGATGGGTGTGCTCGGTGCGACCCTGTCGCGGCACGCCGCCTGGCGGCGGTTGGTCGCGGCGGAATACCGCGACGCTCTCTGCGGCCCGGGGCCGCATCCGGCTGGCTGGCAGGATGGCGTCGCCCCATGCGAACATCGGACGAGGCGCGAAAAACGCGTGGCTGAAGACTGAGGGGTTTCATGGATCGCAGGCGATTTCTCCAGGGGGCGACGGTCGCCTCCGGTGTGGCGTTGACCGCCAGAGGGTTGGCGGCGGACGCCAAAGCGCCGTCGGTGACGGGCGGCGGCGTGCTGCCTCGCGTGTGTTCCACCTGGGACTTCGGCGTGGCTGCCAATCAGGCGGCGTGGAAGGTGCTGGCCGGTGGTGGCCGGGCGCTGGATGCGGTGGAGGCGGGGGCACGCGTGCCCGAAGCCGATATGCGCAACCACAGCGTCGGTCGTGCCGGTTACCCGGATCGCGATGGTAAGGTCACGCTCGATGCCAGCATCATGGACGAGAAGGGTAACTGTGGCGCGGTCGCGGCCATCGAGCACATTGCGCACCCGATATCGGTCGCGCGACGGGTCATGGAGCGGACGCCGCACGTATTGCTGGTCGGCGACGGCGCGTTGCAGTTCGCCCTCGAGCAGGGATTCCCGCGCGAGGAGCTGCTGACCCCGGAATCGGACAAGGCCTGGCACGAGTGGCTGAAATCCGCGAAATACAAGCCGGTCGCCAACAGCGAAGTCAGGAGCTACAACGCCGGTCCGGGTGGTACACCGGGCGACGCGAGCAACCATGACACGATCGGCATGCTCGCCATCGACGCGAAGGGCAACCTGTCCGGTGCGTGCACCACGAGCGGCATGGCCTGGAAACTCCACGGTCGTGTCGGCGACAGCCCGATCATCGGCGCGGGACTCTATGTCGACAACGAGGTCGGCGGCGCCACATCGACCGGCGTCGGTGAGGAAGTGATTCGCAATGTCGGCAGCTTCCTCGTCGTCGAGTTGATGCGGCAGGGACGTTCGCCGGAGGATGCCTGCCGCGAAGCGGTCGAACGTATCCTCAGGCGCAAGCCGGAAGCGAAAGATCTCCAGGTCGGCTTTCTTGCCCTGGACAAGAAAGGCAATGTCGGTGCGTGGTCGATCCAGAAAGGTTTTTCGTACGCCGTGTGCGATGCGACAAAGCAGGATGCGCTGATCCCCGGCAAGAGCACCTACTGATCATGGCCTTGCTGGAAGTCGCGGCCAACTCCGTGGCCTCGGCGTTCGCCGCGCAGGAAGGCGGGGCAGGTCGTGTCGAACTGTGCGCCAGCCTCGACGAGGGTGGAGTCACACCCTCGCACGGGACGATCACCCTCGCTCGCGAAGGCCTGACGATTCCGCTGTATGTCCTTATTCGTCCTCGCGGGGGCGACTTTCTCTATGAAAACGTCGAGATCGAAGCGATGCTCGACGACATCGAGCACTGTCGCGATCTGGGTTGCGATGGCGTCGTCGTCGGCGCGCTGACCGCCGACGGCGAGATCGACACCGAGGCGTGTGGGATGTTTATCCGCGCCGCGGGAACGATGGGTGTGACCTTCCATCGTGCGTTCGATCTGGTGGCCGATCGCAGCGCGGCGCTGGAAGTCCTGATCGACCTTGGCTTCGAGCGGGTACTGACCTCGGGGGGCATGCCGAGTGCCGTGGCCGGAGCGGCATCGCTGGCGAGGCTCGTCGCCCAGGCAGGCGGGCGTATCGTCGTCATGCCGGGCGCCGGTGTCGAGCCAGGCAACGCCGCGGCACTGCGTGCGACCACGCGTGCGCGGGAGTTTCACGCCTCAGCCAAGCGGCGGCTTCCGTCGGGCATGCAACTGCCGGTCGATCCACTCGGCATGGGCGCGGGTGAAACGCGCACGGACGTCGACACCGTGCGCGCGATCGTCGCCGCGCTGGCTTGATGGCGGGAGAAGCGTCGACCCAGCTCGCGCGCTAGCCCTTCGACACGGGCGTCGTCAGCTTCAGACCCGTACCGACGAGCTGGATCTGACCGTCGGGCAGGGCGTCGGTGCCGCCACCAGCCGCGCTTTCGTCATCGGCCCACGAGACGCGGTCTTTCGGGCCCGGTACATAGGCCTGCCACGTGGCGTATTCGGCGTCGGGGCTCGTCCGTTCGGTTCGGTACACGATGGGCACGCGCGTTACGTAATAGGGATCGTTGGCATGCAGCCCGGTGGTCGGAATGTGGAACGTCCAGTGCCTGGCGGCGGACACGGAGGGGCTCGCCAGCACTTTCCGCCAGGCCTTCATCTCAGCGTCGCTGGAAACGATATTGAGGTTGACCTGTTCCGCCTCGGCATCGACCACCTTGCCGTCGCGCCCGATGCGCAGCAGGACGTAGACCGTTCCTCCCACGTGACCGCGCGCTGCGACCTGGGGATAGACGGGCGGATTGCGTTCGAGATAGGTGATCTGGTCCGTCGACGCGGCGCCGTAGTCACCGAAGGTGGCGCCCGAGATGCGTGCCGTGTAATCGCTGCTATCGGGCGTTTCATGTTTTGCGACGACGCGCAGCGACATGCGGGCTTTCGCCGTGACCGCCTGACCGTCACGCATGACCGGATCGAAGTGCCATTGCTGCGTCGCGTTGCTCACGAGGGCGGTGATATTGGCGGGAATTTTTTCCGCCTTATCCAGCTCGTAAGATTTCACGCTTCCATCGGGCGCGACGACGATCGTGCCGGTGAGCAGCATGCTGGCCTCGACCTGTTTGCGTACCGCGCCCGGGCCAGCGGCCAACGCCAGTCCCGTGATGGCAAGGGACGTCACACCAACGATAAAACGCTTCATGCGTATCACTCCGTGTCGGGATGTCGGCGGAGTATGCCATCTAAACCATGACAGGTAACAATCCGGCAGGGGTCACCGCGACGATGCGCCGACCGGGTTTTGCCGGCGTTTCGTGCAGGCCGGTCAACGTACCGAAGGCGGGCAGCATGGCCACCTCGCGATCGAAGACGAAGGCGGGCAAGCGATGTTTACGCCAGCCGTCGCGGACGACGACGCCCGGGTGCACGTGTCCCGATAGCGTATAGCCATCGACGTGCGGCTCCGGATGATGCGCGAGCACGAACGGTGGGACCAGCAGCCGGTCCGGTCGTACGTCGATACCGAGCAGACGCACGTCGAAGTGACGGTCGTGATTGCCGGCGACCAGAATGATGGCAATATCCGCATGCGCCTGTCGCCACTGACGCACACGTTCCACCCAGACACTGCGCTCCGTGGCCGCGCCATGCACCAGATCGCCGAGCACCACGATCGTCGCGGGAGCGAACGCGGCGATCAGGCCGTCGAGTCGTGCCAGATCGTCGTCCGTGTCGCCGCTGGGTACGGCGATGCCGGCGCGACGGAAGACGGCGCCCTTACCGAAATGCACGTCCGACACGAGCAGCATGCGTTGCGCGTGCCAGTAGATGGCGCGTTCGCTGTGCAGGGTGAGGCGTTCACCGGCAACCTTGATCTCGTGCGTCGTCATCGGTCGGCTCCCGCTTCGAGCGTCGCCAGCATGCGTTCCACCCGGCTTTTCCAGTCGTCCGCCGCGATGCCTCCACGAAGCCGTTCGACCCACAGCGGAAAGGCCAGCGGCGTGAGCCGCTTCGGTTCGTTCCACAGCAGGCGTGACCGCGCGACGCGGACGAGGCAGTGGCGCAGCCGCGTGTAGTCGAGCTGCTGGTCCAGCACCTCGCGCTCCGCCTGCCAGAGCAGCGGGTGCTCCGGATCGTGGCGACGGAGCACGTCGTAAAGCAGTCCACTGGAAGCCTGTAGCTGACGCATCGTCTTGTTGTGCGCCGGGTAACCGTTGAACACCAGGCCCGCCACGCGTGCGATCTCGCGGAACTGTCGTTTCGCCAGTTCGGAAAGATTGACACTCGAGCGAATGTCGTCGCGAAGTCCCGCCGGATGCAGCAGCATGCGCATCGTTTCCGCATCGATGGCAGGCATGCGCGCGGCGGTGATCGTGAGCCCGTAGTCATTGACGGCGTAGCCATAATCGCCGGGCTGGATGCGCGCGAGCCTGAGTGCGATCACCGCCGCGAGGCCTTCATGCGCGAGGCGCCCCGCGAACGGATACACGAACACATAGTCGCCTTCGCGCGTACGCGTGCTTTCGCAGAGCGTCTCATGAAGGTCGGGCACGCTCGAATGCTGGCGCTGGATGGAGAGCAGGGGAATCAGTGCGCGCATTTCGGCTTCCCGGCCTTGCCCCGCCAGGGTGCGTCGCAGTTCGTCCGAAAGCTCGCCCGATAGCGGCAGCCGTCCACCCATCCAGCGGGGAACGCCGCCGCGACGGTTCGGTGCGGCACGTACGTAGGCCGTCATGTCGCGGACGCGAACCAGCTCGAGGTGGCGTCCGGCAAACAGGAAGCGGTCGCCGGGACGCAGTCGCGACAGAAAACTTTCCTCCACCGTGCCAAGCCGCGCGCCTTTCATGTAGCGCACGGCGAGGCTGCCGTCGGAGGTGATCGTGCCGATCGACAGGCGGTGCATGCGTGCGATGCGGCCGCTCTCCACGTGAAAGCGACCGTCGGTTGTCGCGAGCTTCTGGTATTCGGGATAGCTTGCGAGTGCCGAGCCGCCGGTGCGCAGGTATGCAAGCACGGCGTCGAAGCGTTCGCGCGGCAGGGAGGCATACGCCAGCGATGAGGTGATTTCCGCATACGCCTCGTCCGCCGTGAATCCGCCACCGAGTGCCATCGTCAGCAGATGCTGCGCGAGCACGTCGAGGCAACCGCGCATCGGGTGACGCGGTTCGAGGTGCCCCTCGTCGAGCGCGCGTCGTGCCGCGGCGATTTCAGCCAGTTCAAGCAGATGGGTGGGGACGCAGAGGATCTTCGACGGCACGCCGGGACGGTGGCCGCTGCGACCGGCACGTTGCAACAACCGCGCGACGCTCTTCGGGCTGCCGATCTGGATGACGCGCTCGACGCTGGAAAAATCCACGCCGAGGTCGAGGCTGGAGGTGGCGACGACACAGCGCAGCGCGCCGATGCGCAGTTTCTCTTCGGTGGCCAGACGCAGCTTCGGATCGATCGAGCCGTGATGGAGGGCCAGCGTCTCGGGGGCTTCCGGCCAGACGGAGGCGAGCGCCTCGTGCCAGAGCTCGGCCTGAGAGCGGGTATTGGCGAAAACGAGGCTCGTGCGCGCGTCGAGCACCGCCTTGAGTACACGCGGAAGCTGCGACAAACCGAGATGGCCTGCCCAGGGAAACCGTTCACCGCCTTCGGGCAGCGCGGTCTCGATCGACGTCTTCTTCCGGCCACCGCCGCCGATCATGACGCCGTTGCCCTCGCCGTTGCCGACCAGCGCGCCCAGGGCTTCATCGAGATTGCCGAGCGTGGCCGAGAGGCCCCAGGTGCGCAGCTCGGGAAGCCAGTGGCGCAGGCGGGTCAGGCCGAGCTGGAGCAAGGTGCCGCGTTTGTTGCCGAGCAACTCATGCCATTCGTCGACGACGATGCCGCTCAGCGTGGCGAAGCGTTCGCGCGCGTCGGGATAGCTCAGTAACAGTGCCAGGCTCTCGGGTGTGGTCACCAGCAACTCGCAGGCGCCACGCCGCAGACGGGCGCGCTCGGCGCTGCCACTGTCGCCGGTGCGGCGAAGTACGCGCCAGGGCAACTCCATCGCCTCGACGGCCGCCGTGAGGTGCTGGGTGGTGTCGGTGGCCAGCGATCGCAGTGGCGTGATCCACAGCAACTGCAGACCGGTTCGTGGCCGGAGCAATCCGTCGATCAGAGGGCCACCCGCCGCGGCCAGCGTCTTGCCGGTACCGGTGGGCGCATGCACGAGCCCACTTCGGCCCTCCGCCCAGGCGCGCCATGCGGCGCGCTGGAACGGGGCCGGTCGCCGCTCCTGCGCGGCGAACCAGGCGACGAGGCGAGCCTCAGCCCGACGCCAGGCGGCGGAGGTCGTCGAGTTTGTCGGCATCGCGTATCGCGAGGTCGGTGCGCCAGCGGAGGATGCGCGGGAAACGCACCGCGACGCCGGCTTTGTGGCGGCCGGAGGCCTGGATCGCCTCGAAAGCGAGTTCGAAGACATGGGTGGGCTCGACCGAACGCACAGGGCCGAAGCGGTCGATGGTGTGAGCACGTATCCAGCGGTCCAACTTGCCGATTTCGCTGTCGTCGAGGCCGGAATACGCCTTGGCTACGGGTACCAGCGTCTCGCCGTCCCAGACGCCGAACGTGTAATCGGTGAACAGTCCCGAGCGCCGACCGTGGCCCGGCTGCGCGTACAGCAGGACGGCATCGACGGTGTACGGGTCCACCTTCCACTTCCACCAGTCGCCGCGCTTGCGTCCGACGCGGTAAGGAGAGTCGGTGCGTTTCAGCATCAGGCCTTCGGTGCGGCGTTCGCGTGACTCCGCGCGCACCTCGGCGAGCGATGCCCAGTCCGGCGCGGACACCGCGGGCGACACGGTCAGCGTCGGACCCCGTCCCTCCAGGAGGCTTGTGAGAAGGGCGCGGCGCTCGGCCAGCGGGTGTTCGCGCAGATCCTTCCCATCGAGTTCGAGCAGGTCGTACGCCATCAGGCGCACGGGTGTATCGGCGAGCAGCTTCGGGCCGGGCTTCAGTTTGCCGATGCGCTTCTGCAAGGCGGCGAAGAGCAGGGGATGCGCCTCGTCCGGTAGCCAGGCCAGGATTTCGCCGTCGATCACGCAGCCGTCAGGCAAGTCGGCGGCGGCCTGTTCGAGTTCCGGGAAGCGGCCATCCATGCGTTCTTCGCCACGGGACCAGATAAGTGCGCCATCGGCACGACGCATCAGCTGAGCGCGGATGCCGTCCCATTTCCATTCCGCCAGCCACTGGTGGATGTCGCCGAGGTTCTCGACACCCTGTTCCAGCGGTGAGGCAAGGAAAAACGGGTACGGACGTTCGCCCGCATGTTCGTCATCGCGTTCCGGACCGGCCAGTGCGCGAAAGGCCTCCGCCCCCGGCTTCCAGGTGCCGCTCAGACGGTGGGCGATGAGATCGGTGGCAAGGTCGGACCACTGTGCCAGAGCCTGTACCACCAGCCGCTGCGACACGCCGACGCGAAGCGAGCCCGTAAGGAGCTTGTTGACGAGGAAGATCTGTTCCCTGGGCGTGGATCGCCACCATTCGCGGAGCAGGGCGATTCGCTCGCCCGGTTCGAGTTTGCCGATGGAGGGAAGGCGCGCTTCCATCCATACGTGCAGTGGCGTGTCTTCGCCCTCGTCGTCGATCGCCGGCAACATCAGCGCGATCGTTTCGGCAAGGTCGCCGACGTGCTGGTAACTGTCGTCGATGAGCCAGTCGGCGTAGCCCGTTTCGTCGGCGAGGGCGGTGCGCAGCTCGGTCGAGCTGGCGGTGCGTCTGAGCTTGCCGCCACCGAGGACATAGACGGCCCACGCCGCATCTTCAGCGGGCGCCACCGCGAAGTAAGCCGCCATGGCGTCGCGCTTTGCCGACGTCGATGCGGTGCGGTCCAGCGCTTCGAAAAGCTGGGCGAAGCGGCGCATCAGTCGCCTTCCTCACTGCTGCGTTCGTCCGGCATGGCGCCACCCAGTGACCGCAGCGGTCGCGCATCGTGACCCGTTTCGCGGAGATGGCGGATCAGTGCTTCCCCGTCGCCGTGGGTGACATAGATGCGCTTCGCGCCGCAGTCGTCGACACTGCGGATCAGGCCCGACCAGTCGGCATGGTCGGAGACGATGAAGCCACGGTCGTATCCGCGTCGGCGCCGCGCGCCACGTACCTGCATCCAGCCCGACGCGAAGCCGGTGGACGCCTTGGAGAACCGCTTCATCCATGGCGAGCCGGCGGCCGACGGCGGCGCCATCACCAGCTCACCCGCGAAGTCGCGCCCCTTCGCCGAATCGCTCACCGGCACCGTGGGCAGCATGTGGACGCCGGCTTCGCGGTACGCCTCGACGAGGCGGACCATGGCGCCGTGCAGATGCACGGTACGGTCGGTGCGCGTGGCCAGTTCGGCAAGGATGCGCTGAGCTTTTCCCAACGCGTAAGAGAACAGCACGGCAGGTACGCCGCGCGCGGCGCATTCGTCGAGCCATGCAAGGATCTCTTCGACGACGCCCGACATGGGTGGCCAGCGGTAGATCGGCAGACCGAACGTGGATTCGGTGACGAAGATGTCGCACGGCACGGGTTCGAAAGGCACGCACGTCGGATCGGGATCGCGCTTGTAGTCACCCGAAACCACCGCGACGAGGCCTCGGCCTTCGATGCGGATTTGCGCCGCGCCGAGCACGTGCCCGGATGGATGCAGCGACAGCACGGTTTCACCCAGTGTGAATCGCTCGCCATAGGCGAACTCGCGGATGTCCGATGCGGCGCCCAGACGCTCGCGCATGAGGCCGCCGCCGGCCCGGGCGACATGATAGAGACCGCTGCCCGATCTCGCATGATCGCCATGGGCGTGCGTCACCACGGCCCGCGGTACCGGTTGCATCGGATCGATGTAGAAGTCCCCCGCCGGGCAGTAAAGGCCTTCAGGTCGGGGTAGCAGAAGGTCGCTATCCATGAGGCGACGTTAGGCAGACGGGCGTCAACGCGGTGTGCGGATGACGGCAAGAGCCCCAGTCTCCGCTGGTGACCTCAGGCCACGAACTGCAGCCTGGCCAGCTCGGCGTAAAGCCCGCCCTCACGCAGCAGCGACTCATGCGTTCCCTGCGCCACGATCCGCCCACCATCCATGACCACGATACGGTCCGCCCGCTGCACGGTCGCCAGCCGATGCGCGATCACCAGGGTGGTCCGGCCCTTCTCCAATCGCTCCAGGGCGTGCTGGATCGCCGCCTCCGATTGGGCATCGAGCGCGGAGGTCGCCTCGTCGAGCAGCAACAGCGGCGCATCGCGCAGGATCGCGCGTGCGATCGCGATGCGCTGTTTCTGGCCGCCGGACAGGCGGACACCACGCTCGCCCAGCGCCGCTTCATAGCCTTCCGGCAAGGCGCTGATGAAGCCATCGGCTTCCGCGAGACGCGCGGCTTCACGGACCTCGTCGTCCGTCGCATTCTCGCGGCCGAAGCGTATGTTGTCGGCGGCGCTGCCGCCGAAGATCACGGTTTCCTGCGGCACCAGCGCAATCGCGCCGCGCAGCTCGGGAAGAGCGAGGGCACGCAGGTCGACGCCGTCGACACGAACCGCTCCGGAGACCGGATCGTGGAAGCGCAGCAGCAGGCTGAAGACCGTGCTCTTGCCGGCTCCCGAAGGGCCGACGAGCGCGACCGTTTCACCGGGCGAGATCTCCAGGTCGAAGTCGGACAGGGCAGCCACATCGGGGCGCGACGGGTAGCGGAACTGCACCCGGTCGAAGCGCAGGGCGCCCGTGACCGGCCGCGGCAACGATTCGGGAGCGTCGGGCGTCGCGATGGTCGCCTTCTCGGCGAACAGCTCGCCGATGCGCTCCATGGCGCCGGCCGCGCGCAGCACGTCACCCCATACTTCCGAGAGGCCAGCCACCGAGCCCGCCGCGAAGATCGCGTAGAGGACGAACTGGCTGAGAATGCCGGGTTCCAGCGTACCCGCGATGACGTCACGGGCGCCGGCCCAGAGCACCAGCGTGATGGCGCCGAAGATCAATACGATCACGGCGGCGGTCAGCAGTGAACGCATACCGATACGACGACGCGCGGTAGCCAGTGCGAGCGAGATGGCATGCGCGTATCGACGGCTTTCCGTCGGCTCCCGCGCATAGGCTTTCACGGCCTGAGCCGCGTTCAGCGTCTCGTTGGCGACGGCGGCGGCGTCGGCTATGCGGTCCTGGCTGGTGCGCGACAGCTTCTGCACCCGGCGGCCGAAGATCAGGATCGGGAGCATCACGGCCGGAATCACGAGCGTGGTGAGCCCCGCCAGTCGCGGGCTGGTCCAGGCCATCGCCGCCGCGGCACCGATGAGCATCACGGCGCTGCGCAGCGCGACGGAAATGCCCGAGCCGATCAGGGTCTGGACGACCTCGGTGTCGGTGCCGAGGCGGGAAGTGAGCTCGCCCACGCGTGTGCTTTCGAAGAAGCCCACATCCAGCTGGATGACATGCTTGTACAGAGAGGTCCGCAGTTCGGCCAGCGAGCGCTCGCCCAGCAGGGCGATGCAGTAGTAACGCGCGGCGGTGGCGATCGCCAGCACGATGGCCACGCCGAACAGCGCCAGGAAGGTGCCGTTGATGGTGGACAGGTTGGCCGCGAGGAACCCGCGGTCGATGATGTGCCGCACGGCCACGGGAAGGGTCAGCGATGCACCTGAGGAAATGGCGAGGAAGATCAGCCACCCGATGGCCAGGCCCCTGTGCGGCTTGATGAAGGGCCACAGATTGCGCAAGGCACCGATTTTGCGTGACTTCTCCCTGCGTTCGACGGTCATGCGCGGTGGCTTCCTTTAGTCATTCGCCAACGGATGGGGCCTGGCGGTGCAGTATTCAACGCTCGTCGACTGCGTCGGCGCGTCGCGGCTGGATCTTGCCACGGGATACGTCGACGATGCGGGACGCGATCGCGTCGAGACGGTCGCGTGGCGCGCTCACCACCAGATCGGCGCCGTCGGCCACGAACCGCTCGCTCTCGATCAGGCCGTCCATGTCGCGGATACGTGCGGAGACCAGGGCGAGTTCGGAGAAGTCGCAGTGCAGGAGCAGCTGCCCCCGCAGCACGATGGGCGTGCGGGGTGCCAGGCGCAGGCATTCGGCGGCGCTGCCGCCATAAGCGCGGGCGAGGCCACCCGCACCCAGTTTGATGCCGCCGTACCAACGGGTGACCAGGACGGCGACGCGATCGCAACCCTGGCCATCGATGGCCGCGAGGATCGGCCGGCCGGCGGTGCCACCGGGCTCGCCATCGTCATTGAAGCGGTAGGCGTCGCCGATGCGGTAGGCCCAGCAGTTGTGCGTGGCGGCGGGGTCGCCCGCCTCGTCGAACCACGCGAGGGCTTCCGCGGGCGAGGAGACCGGCGACGCCTGGGCCAGGAAACGGCTCTTCCTGATGTCCTCTTCGTGCTGCCAGGGGGCTGCGAGGGTGTCCAGCGGTGTGCTCAAGGATTCAGATCGCGGAGGTCTTGGGGCAGGTCGTAGTGAGGATAACGGCGTCGGAAGTCGCGCAGCTGGCGGATTGCCTCGTCGCGCTGTCCCTGGTTGAGCAGCCGGCGAATGTCGCCGATGCGGTCGTCGGGCGGGAGATCGGTCTTCGGCTCCGGAGTGATCAGGCCCTCCGACGGGACAGCGCCGCGATGGCTATCGCTGTCGCCGGATGCGCTGGCGGGCGCTGGTTCCGCGAGAGCCGACGGCGCGGGCGGTGCAGGAGGTGCAGGAGGTGCAGGCGGCGGCGCGGGCACCGGAGCCATGTCAGCCTCGGCCGGTGCCGGTGCCGGTGCCGGTGCCGGTGCCGCCACGGGAGCGGACGATACGACAGGCGCCTCGGTGGCGACGCGGGCACTGCGAACGGCGTGGTGAGGCGTCGGCGCGACCGTGCTCGCCTTCATCGACAGCCTGGCCGCTTCGGCGGTTGTCCCGTCGACGCCCGTGTCCGTCCGGACGGCGGAAGTCTTCGCTTCTTCGGCCGTGTGCGCCGCGGCCGGCGCGGCAGGAGCGGCCTCGGGACGCACGGTCAGGGGCGTCGTGTCGCGCACCTGCCAGGCCACCCCTACGGCCAGCAACAGCACCGCGGCGGAGCCAAACGCCACGGGCCACCGCGGCCGGCGCCGCACCGGCGTCGCACGTGTCGCCTGGGCGAAGACGGCCGCATCGAGCGACGTGTCGGGTTCGACTTTCGGCAGGCGCGCGTAGAGTGCCCTGAGCGCCTGCTCGTCGGGCAGATCGTCGTCGCTGGGTGGAGGCGTGTTCGGATTCATGTCATTCGGCTACGAGTTCGCGGATGCGGGCCATGGCGTAGCGAAGTCGCGACTTGGCGGTTTCGCGTCCCACACCGGTGATGGTGGCGATCTCCTCCAGGGAAAGTTCGTTCTCCATGCGCAGCACGAACGCCGTGCGCTGCTCGTCGGGCAGGCTTTCGACCGCGCGCTGCATACGCCGGCGCAGTTCGAAATCGGACAGGGCATGCTCGGGTTGCTCGCGTTCGGGCGCGGCCTGCGCGGCGAACACCGCCTCGGTTTCCCGTTCGCCCGCCTGCGGTCGCTGGCGGCGGAAACTGTCGATCGCCAGGTTGTGCGCGATCTGCAAAAGCCAGGTGCTGAATTTCGCGTCGGGGCGGTAGCGGTCGCGCGCCACGATGACGCGGCTCCAGGTTTCCTGAAAAAGCTCGTCCGCCAGCGCGCGGTCTTTGACCGTCTTCAGCAGGAAGCGGTACAGCGGGCCCTTGTGCCGGCTGTACAGCTCCCTGAACGCGGCCGCGTCCCCACCTGTCCAGGCGAGCATCAGTCCGCCATCGTCGGTCAGGGGAGCGTCCATGGCCGGGAAGGTTACGGCATTGCCACCGGCTCCGTCTGCATCCCACCGGCCAGTTCGGCAAGCCGCGCCATTTCCGCGCGATACCCGCCCTTGTCCGCGCCCAGCGACGCACGCGCCAGCGCCGTCACCTTCGAATAATCGAAGCCTTCCGCATACTTCCCGCCACGCAGGTTCTCGGCAAACGCGGCCACCGCGGCGGCGAACCGAATCCGCTCGCTCGGCGCCGCCGACACCACCGGAAAAAGCGGCTGCTCGATCAACCGACTCGCACCGCCTTCGGGCGACTTGTAGCGCATCCGCAGCAAGGCGAGTTCGTTCCCCGCCGAGGCCGTCGGCTTGTCGCCGTAACGCAGCGGATCCATCCGCGCACCCTTCGCACCCTTCAAGGTGATCTCGTAAAGGGCCGTGACATTCGCACCGGCACCGATCTCGCCGGCATCGACCGCGTCGTTGTTGAAATCCTCGCGAGCCAGTACACGCTTCTCGTAACCGATGAGGCGGTACTCGGCGACGACACCGGGGTTGAACTCGACCTGGATCTTCACGTCCTTCGCGATGGTAAGCAGCGTCGCCGACATCTCGTCGACCAGCACGCGGCGGCCCTCCTCGAGGCTGTCGATGTAATGATGGCTGCCGTTGCCGGCATCGGCCAGTTCCACCGCCATGTCGTCATTGTAGTTGCCTTCGCCGAAGCCCAGCGTCGTCAACGCGACACCGCTTTTGCGCTTCTCGGCGATACGATCCTTCAGCTCATTCACGCCCACCGTACCGACGTTGAAATCACCGTCGGTGGCGAGGATCACACGGTTGACGCCGCCCTTGATGAAACCCTTCGCCGCCTGCGCGTAGGCAAGATCGATACCCGCGGCACCGTTCGTCGACCCACCCGCGCCGAGCGCATCGATGGCAGCGTTGATGGTCGCGTGCTGGTCGCCCGGTGTGGACCGCAACGCGACGCACGTCGCGCCGGCGTAGGTCACGAGCGAGATGCGGTCCTGGGCGCGCAGCTTCGGCACCACCTGCTTCAGCGAGGCCTTCAACAGCGGCAGCTTGTCTTCCTCGCTCATCGAACCCGACACGTCGACCAGGAACACGAGGTTGGCCGCCGGAATCTCGCTGGCCGGCACGGCGTAGCCCTGAATACCGACAAGCAGCAACTGACGATCGGTGTTCCAGGGAGACGGTGCGAATTCGGTGGTGACGCTGAAGGGACGCGCACGCGTGGTGGGTGGCGTGTAGCCGTAGTCGAAGTAGTTGATGAATTCCTCGGTACGCACGGCGTCGGCAGGCGGCAGGCGCCCTTCCTTCAGCATGTGCCGCACGTTCGTGTACGAGCCGGTATCGACATCGATGCTGAAGGTGGACACGGGATCGGCGGCGGCGAGATGCACGGGGTTGGCGTCGCGGTGTGCGTAATGGTCGCGGTCGATCGCCCCCGCGGCCATCACACCTTGCGAGGGCGACGCCCTGGCGGCCTCCAGCGAGGCGATCGGTGCCGCCGATAGTTGCGCCCCGGCCTCCGGTGAAGGTGCCGGCGGAGCAGGCGGTGCAGGCGGTGCAGGCGGTGCAGGCGGTGGCGCGGGCACCGCGACGGGTGCCGCGGCGTATGCCCCGTTCATGGGCCCACCATGTCGGAAGCGCGGCGGAAACGCCTGGGCGGAGCAGTCATTGCCCGTGTCGACCGGCTCGGGCAGGGATGCGCGTGAGCGTGGCGCCGCCGTTTGTCCGGACGACGCGGCGCTGCCGGCGGCGGCGACCAGGCCGGCCAACAGCAGGGGCAGAGTGATGCGTAGCGTATTCATCGTGCACGACCTCGTGGGGGACATGACGGTGAAACGCGGAAGCAAGGCAAACGGGGTTAAAGCAATGACGCGATCAGGCCCGCGAGCTTTCGTTACGTGGTTCGACCGGCCCGCCGGCACGATTGCGACCGGCGTGCTTGGCGCGGTACAGCGCACGGTCGGCGGCGTTGAGCAGGTCCAGCGGGCCGCTGTTGGCCGATGGCTGCGACGCCGCGACGCCGATCGTGATCGTCAACACGCCGAACGGGCTCATCGGGTGGATGATCGCCTGGGCCTCGACGTGCGCGCGCAGATCATCGGCGAGGGCCAGCGCTTCCTCGAGCCGTGTGCCCGGGGCGACCACGGCGAACTCCTCACCGCCGAAGCGTGCGATGAAGTCGCTGGGGCGCAGGCCACGTGCGGTCAGTGTCTCGGCGAGCGCGCGCAGGCAATCGTCGCCGGCGAGATGACCGTAGCGGTCGTTGTATTCCTTGAAGTAGTCCACGTCGATCATCAGGAGACCGATGGGCTCGCGCTGTCCCGGCCGATGCCATTCGCGCAGGAGGCGCTCGTCGAGCGCCCGGCGGTTGGCCAGTCCGGTAAGAGCGTCGACGAAGACCAGTCCCTGCAGTTCCTCGCGACTGCGCGACAGGCGGTATTCCTCTTCCACCAGATCCACCTGGGCAAGCGTGCCGCGCAGACCGATACCGATCACGGCGGCGATCGCGCCGGCGATACCCAGCGAGGGATAGCCGGGAATGACCATCAGGCCGAAGCCCAGAACACTCATGGCCAGAAACGTCGGGCTGGCGCTCTGCACGAAGCGCACGAGATAGACGGGCGGATGCCAGTGGCGCTGCGGAAGGCGCACGGCGATGGCGACGAACAACGCGAGAAAGGGGACGTCCAGCAAGGCGTCCCACGGCGACGTACCGAAATCCGGATGTCCGCCGAGTGCGACGTAGTGGTTGTAGAAGTAGCCGGCGAACGCGTAGCTGACGAAGAAGAACATGACCGATCGGAAGAAGGCGTGGTCGTCGCTACGGTCGGTGGCCAGGAAACGCAGCGAAGCCGCGACGGCCAGGCACGCGTTCTCGAAGTCGAGCATGTACGCGACATCGATGGCCTGTTGCGGACCCATGGCCCCTTCGAGCGAAACGATCGAGAACGTACGTACGTAGAACAGCACGCCCAGCAGCGCGGCCAGTATCAGGTCGATCCCCATGGCCCAGTGTTTCCGTGCGGCCACCGGCGCGGACGACACGGCGACCAGTACCGGCAGGACGTACAGGATGTAGAAGAACATGCTGTCGCCAGGGGCGGGATTCGAGTTGTCGAGTGCGTAGTTCTGCCGGGCGGACAGCGACATGCCGATGACCCAGAGCGCGAGGCTGGCCAGGAGCAGCCACCAGCGCCGGTCGCGCGGCGGCCCCGAGCGACGCCAGGCATGCACGACGCTGCCCATCGCCAGCGCGGCCACGGAGAAAAAGAAAACGTACGACACCGCCATCCCGCGCGCGGGGAAGAGCGCGAGACCGGCAACGTGAGCCGCGACGATGAGGGCCGCGGCGGTGAGCGCTTTCATTGGCGTCCTTCCCCCGACTGCAACGCAGTAGTCATATCGGCGGGAAGAGCGGCAGGTTGAGGGCCATGACGCCATTGTTACGGCACGCTCGCCAAAAAGTGTGAAGTTCGCAGCCAGCGGGAGCGCCTCCGCGTCACGCGGCGCGGATTGCCCCCTTGGCAATGACCGGACCCGTGGGCTGGCCGGTAGGCGAGCCGCCGACCGGTTCCAGCGAAACCGCCAGCGCGGCTGTCGGGCCGAGCCGCTCGAGGAGGGCCTTCTCCAGGTGGAACCGCTTGGGATCGGTGGGCGGGAAGACGCCGACCGAAATCGGTTTGCCGCCCTCCGGAATCAGCCAGAGTTCGGTGTTCCGATCGGAGGCGACCGCGTCGGGGCTTGCCGGTACCACGAGCAGTTCGGAACGGCCGATGTCCATGGTTGCGGTCCAGCCGGCGACACCGCTTTCGCCGGCGATGGTGGAGACCATGAGCGTCGTCGGGCCGCTGGGCGCCGTCACGACCGGTGGAGCGACCGGCGTAGTCGGCCGGGTGACGGTCAGCACGAGCAGGCAGGCGGCCACGGCGGTGGCGCCCAGACCCAGCCAGCGCCACAGCGCGACGTTGTCCCAGACACTGGTACGGGGGTGTTCCGCGGGAGCGTCGAAACGGAGGCGACGACGGATCGCGGCCCATACGTGCGGGGGCGGCACCTTGTCGGCGATCTCCAGGGCGAGCGGCGTCAGATGCCGCTGCCACAGCGCCACCGCGGCGGCGGCCTCGGGGCTGGTCTCGACCTCCCGTGCCACGGCGGCGCGCGCATCCGCATCGAGCAGGCCGAGAACGTACTCGGCATACCGTAAGTTGTCCTTGTCCGCTTCGAAAGTACTGTTCATGGATTGAGGCATGCCCTGAGCTGCAGGAGACCGCGACGGATCCAGCTTTTCATGGTGCCCAGGGGCACCTTTGCACGTTCCGCCAGCTCGTTATACGTAGCGCCGCCGAAAAAGGCTTCACGGATCGAGCGACGCTGTTGTTGCTCGAGCTCGGACAGGCAGGCACGCAGGCGGCGGTACTCCTCATCGTTCTCCGCGTCGTGGGCGGGACCGGGTGTGTCGTCGATCATGGCGTCGAAGTCGACGTCGTGCTGCTGGCGCATGTCCGGGCGCTGTCGAAGGCGATCGATGGCCTTGTTGCGCGCCACGGTCATCAGCCAGGTGACGGCGCTGGCCAATGCCGGGTCGAAGCTGCCGGCGCGCTTCCAGACGGTGACGAAGGCTTCCTGAAGGACCTCCTCGGCCTCGTCGCGATCGTTCATCACGCGCACGCACACGCCGAACAGGCGTGGTGACATGCGACGGTAAAGCTCGGCGAAGGCGCGTTCGTCCCCGGCCGCGGTGCGTTGCAGAAGTCGGTTCAGCTCGTCGCGCTCGGCGGGGCTGGTGGCGGGCATACGTCGGGTTCCTTGGTCGGACGGGGCCGGTCAGCGTTGCATCACGTTCTATAGCATGAACCGTGTGCCCGGAGCATCGCGGCCAGGATCGTGCATCCGCCTGACGCCTCGTCCCGTATAGAGTGGAGAACCCACGGGAGCAGCCACGAACATGTCCTTCGATGCCATCCAGAACGCCCCCCTGCCGCCTCGCAAGGCGGCATGGCGTCGCTGGTTCGATACGTCCGTTGCCGATGCGTCCGATGAGGCCCGTGCCGACCGGATCGACTGGCTGCGCGCGTCGCCGTTCGTGGTCATGCATCTCGCCTGCCTTGGCGCGATCTGGACCGGGGTGTCGCCCATAGCGATCGGTGTCGCCGTCGCGCTGTATGCGCTGCGGATGTTCGCGCTTACCGCGTTCTATCACCGGTACTTCTCGCATCGCACGTTCCGTACGTCGCGTGCGGTGCAGTTCGTCTTCGCGGTGATCGGCGCGAGTTGCGTGCAGCGCGGTCCGCTGTGGTGGGCGGCGCACCACCGCCATCACCATAAGCATACCGATACCCCGCTGGACCCTCATTCGCCGCGCGTCCATGGGTTTCTCTGGAGTCATGCGGGATGGTTCCTGACGCCGCGCGGCTTCCGGACGCAGATCGACCGCGTTCCCGACCTCGCCGTCTACCCCGAGCTGCGCTGGCTGGACCGTTTCGACACGGCCGTGCCGGTGCTGCTGGCCGTCGCCCTGTTCGGGCTGGGCAAGCTCCTGCACTATCTGTCTCCCGGCCTGGGTACGGACGGCTGGCAAATGCTGGTCTGGGGATTCTTCATCTCCACCACCGTGCTGTTTCACGCCACGGTCACGATCAACTCACTGGCTCATCGTTATGGGCGCCGGCGTTTCGAGACCCGTGACGACAGCCGCAACAACCTCTGGCTGGCCCTGATCACCTTCGGCGAGGGCTGGCACAACAACCACCACTTTTTCCCGGGCACCGTTCGTCAGGGCTTTCGCTGGTGGGAGGTCGACATGACGTACTACGGCCTGGTCGCCATGTCGTGGCTGGGTCTGGTCCGTGACCTGAAGCCGATTCCCGCGTGGGTCGCGGCAAAGGCGAGGGGCTGACATGCGCGTGGCCGTTGTGGGATCGGGTATCGCCGGACTGGCTTCCGCCTGGCTGCTGTCGCGACGTCATGAGGTCACGCTGTTCGAGGCCAACGATTATCCCGGCGGCCACACCCATACACACCGGGTGAGCCAGGCGGGTCGCGAATACGCGGTGGATACCGGCTTCATCGTGCACAACCGGGCGCACTATCCGCTGTTGTCGGCGTTCTTCGACGAACTCGGCGTGGCGACCCGGCCGACGACGATGAGCTTTTCGGTCCGCAACGATGCCACGGGCCTCGAGTACAACGCGACCACGCTGGACACGTTGTTCTGCCAGCGGCGCAATCTGGTGTCGCTGCGCTTCCTCGGGATGCTCAGGGACCTGGCGCGGTTCTATCGCGAAGCGCCGCGCCTGCTCGATGTGCCTGGCGAAGGCCCCGCGCTGGGGGCGTACCTCGAAGCCCATGGTTACGGCGAAGCCTTTCGTGATGAGCACCTGGTGCCCATGGCCTGCGCGCTGTGGTCGTCGCCGTCGTCGTCGATCCTCGGCTTCCCGGCGAAGTACCTCGTCAAGTTCATGGCCAATCACCACATGCTCCGGCTGACCGACCGGCCGGAGTGGCGCGTGGTCGAAGGCGGTTCGCGCACGTACGTCGACGCGTTGCGCTCACGCTGGGACGTACGGGAGCGCCTGAATACGCCGGTGGTCGGTGTTCGTCGCCACGACGATACTGTCGAAGTCGTGACGCACGCGGGCACGGAAGCTTTCGACGAACTCGTGCTGGCCTGCCATAGCGACCAGGCGCTGGCGCTGCTCGGCGACGCCGATGCGGTCGAGCGATCCGTGCTTGGCGCCATGACGTATCAGGCCAACGATACCGTGCTGCACACGGATGCCTCACTGCTGCCGAGGTCGCGCAAGGCGTGGGCCGCCTGGAACGCTTTCGTCCCCGCGGAACCGGGTGCCGCATGCACCGTCAGCTATTGCATGAACCTGCTGCAAGGCATCGATTCGCCCGATCCGTTCGTCGTGACGCTCAACCGGACCGGCGCGATCGACCCGGCGCGCATCCTGCGGCGCATGAGTTACCACCATCCGGTCTACACACACGCTTCGGTCGCCGCTCAGTCCCGCAAGGACGAGATCCAGGGCCAGCGTCGCACCTGGTTCGCCGGGGCTTACTGGGGCTGGGGCTTCCACGAGGACGGCATGCGCAGCGCGGTCGAACTCTCGCACGACTTCGAGCGCGTGGCGGCGCTACGTCGCGAGGCTATGGCATGACCGGTCGCTTCGCCAGCGCGATCTACGAAGGCGTGGTGACACACCATCGCCACGCGCCTCACGACCATGCATTCACCTACCGCATGGCGCAGGTGTACCTCGATCTCGACGAGGTCGATCGCGTCTTCGCGCGGCGCTGGTTGTGGTCGAACGGTCGGCGCAACCTCGCGGAGTTCCGTCGTTCCGACTATTTCGGCGATCCCGCCACGCCCCTGGCCGATGCCGTACGCGATCGCGCGGCCGAGGTACTGGGTCGCCGCCCGGCGGGGCCGGTGCGTCTGCTGACCCATCTGCGGTACGCGGGTATCGCATTCAATCCCGTGAGCTTTTATTACTGCTACGCCGCGGACGGGGTGACACTCGAGTGTGTGCTGGCGGAGATCACCAACACCCCCTGGCGCGAGCGGCACAGCTACGTGCTGGCGGCGGATGCCTCCGGGGGGCACGCGATCGATGCCGGGTTCGACAAGGTCTTCCACGTGTCTCCCTTCATGCCGATGGAGCGCGCCTACCGGTGGCGGTTCACCGTACCTGGCGACACGCTGGCCGTTCATATGGACGTGCTGCGCGACGGTGAGCGCGAATTCGACGCGCATCTCGCGCTGCGGCGCCTGCCGCTCACGGGCGCATCGCTGGCGCGTGTCCTCTGGCGGTACCCGCTGATGACCGCGAAGGTCATCGGCGCCATCCATTTCGAAGCCATGCGCCTGTGGCTGAAACGCAATCCCGTTTACGACCACCCGATGAAACAGGGCTGAGACCATGAATCGCATCGCTCGCACGGAAGAATTCGTCCCCGATTCGCGTAGCCACCGCTTCCTGCGGCGGATGTTGCTGGCGCGCATGGAGGGACTCCGGCATGGCCGCCTGACGATCCGCGATGCGCTGGGAGGCACCACGTTCGGTGAGTTCGTCGAGGGTGCGCCCGATGTCAGGATCGACGTGAACGATCTGGCGTTCTACAAGGCCGTGGCCGCCAACGGCAGCGTCGGTGCGGGCGAGGCGTTCATGGAGGGTCTCTGGACCTGCGACGACCTGGTCGGCCTGATCCGGCTGCTGGTCCGTAACCGCGACCGCCTCGACGGCATGGAGACCGGCCTGGCGCGCGTGGGCGGTATCGCCATGAAGGCATGGCATGCGTTGCGCGAAAACACCCGCGTGGGCAGTCGTCGAAACATCGCCGCGCACTACGATCTCGGCAACGATTTCTTCCGGTTGTTCCTCTCGTCAGACCTGATGTATTCCTCGGCGCTCTGGGAGAGTGAGGACGATACGCTGGAGGTCGCTTCCACGCGCAAACTCAATCGCATCTGCCAGTGGCTCGACCTCAGGCCCGGCGACAGCGTTCTCGAGATCGGTACGGGCTGGGGCGGCTTCGCCGTGCACGCGGCGCGCTATTTCGGTTGCCACGTGACCACCACCACGATCTCGCGTGAGCAGTTCGCGCTGGCGAGCGAGCGCGTCGCCGAAGCCGGGCTCGAAGATCGTGTGACGCTGCTGCTGGAGGACTACCGGGATCTTCGTGGCACCTACGACAAGGTCGTGTCCATTGAGATGATCGAGGCGATCGGCGCAAAGTACCAGGAGACCTATTTCGCCAAGATCCGTAGCGTGTTGCGGCCAGGTGGTCGCGCGCTGATCCAGGCGATCACCATCGAAGACGATCGCTACGCACAGGCGCTTCGCTCGGTGGATTTCATCAAACGCCATATTTTCCCCGGCAGTTTCATACCGTCAGTGCAGGGCATGCTGGCGGCCAAGACCCGGGCGACCGATCTGGCGCTGGTTCGCTTTGAAGACTTCGGCCAGTCCTATGCGCGGACCTTGCATGCGTGGCGCGCGCGCTTCATGGCCAGTCTGGTCGAAGTGCGCGGCCAGGGGTTCGATCAGCGGTTCATCCGTATGTGGGAGTTTTATCTCGCGTACTGCGAAGGCGGTTTCATCGAGCGGTCGATCGGTGTGGCGCACCTTCTCTTCGAAAAGCCGCGCCTGTCATGAGTACGTCACACACCTTCCTCGCCATATGGCTGGCCGCGGCATGGATGATGGCCGCTGGCTGGGCCTGGCAGTGGCGCAAGAACAATGCCGGTATCGTCGACGTTCTCTGGTCGATCGGCGTGGGTGGCGCGGCTGTATGGGCGGCGCTGGCAGGATCGGGCGCGGGAGCGACGCGCGCGGTGCTGGCGATCCTGGGTGGATTGTGGGGCGGGCGTCTTGCGCTGCACCTGTGGCGGCGTGTGCGTGGTGAGGCCGAAGACGGGCGATACCGTGCGCTTCGTGCTCACTGGCACGGACACCAGGGCAAATTCTTCGCGTTTTTTCAGTTTCAGGCCTTCCTCGTCGCGCTCTTCGCGGTGCCGTTCGTCGCCGTGGCGGCCAACCCGGCGACCCATGTCGGCTGGATCGGCGTAGCGATCGCGGTCTGGCTCGTCGGCGTGGTGGGTGAGTCGCTGGCCGACCGGCAGCTCGCACATTTCCGTGCGCAGCCGGCGAACCGCGGCAAAACCTGTCGCGACGGATTCTGGCGTTACTCACGCCACCCGAACTATTTCTTCGAATGGCTGCACTGGTTCGCCTATGTCGCACTCGCGGTGGGCTCGCCGGTGGGCTGGCTGGCATGGAGCGGTCCGCTGGTGATGTTCCTGTTTCTGCGCTTCGTCAGCGGGGTGCCGTACACGGAGACCCAGGCGCTGCGTTCGCGTGGCGATGAATACCGGCGATACCAGCTCGATACCCCGATGTTTTTCCCCTGGTTTCCCTCACGGCATAGCGAGGACACATGAACACAACGGCCGATTCCACCCGTTACACCCGTGAGGATCAGGCGGCGTCCGGACTGCTCGGGCTCGCCGAGCGCGGTACGCTGCCCGACGCGCTGATTCGCGCGGGCATCCGGCGACTCTGCGCGAAACGCCTGGCGGAGGAAGGCGAGGGCGGCCTGACCACGGTGGCCGCCCGCTATCAGTCGCGCATCGATGCACTCAGGCAGAGTGCGGTTGCCGTCCATACGGACGCCGCCAACGGCCAGCATTACGAGCTCCCGGCACGCTTCTTCGAGCTGTGCCTTGGGCCGCGCCTGAAGTATTCCGGCTGTCTGTATCCCACCGGTGCGGAGACGCTCGCGCAGGCCGAGGATGCGATGCTCGACGTCTACGGCCGACGTGCGGAGCTGGCGGACGGGCAGACCATTCTCGAGCTCGGCTGTGGCTGGGGTTCGCTGACGCTGTGGATGGCGCGCCGCTTCCCCAATGCGCGGATCACCGCCGTATCCAATTCGCAGGGGCAGCGTCGGCACATCGAGGCGCGATGCGTCGAGCTGGGGCTGGACAACGTCCGGGTGATCACGGCGGACGTCAACGCGCTGGAGCTCCCTGCGGGCGGGTTCGACCGCTGCGTGTCGGTCGAAATGTTCGAACACATGCGCAACTACGAGACCCTGCTGTCGCGCATCGGCACCTGGCTCCGGCCCGGTGGCAAGCTCTTCGTGCATATCTTCGCCCATCGCCAGTTCATGTACCCCTTCGAGACGGACGGGGAGGACGACTGGATGGGGCGGCACTTCTTCACCGGCGGCCTCATGCCGGCTTCCGACACCCTGCTCTGGTTCCAGCAGGACCTGAAGATCGAGGATCGCTGGCACGTGGAAGGAAGCCATTACGAGCGCACCGCCAATCACTGGCTGGCCAATCAGGACGCCGCCCGCGACGAGGTCATGGCGGTGCTGCGTGAAGCCTACGGGGACGCCGCGGGGCTCTGGTTCCAGCGCTGGCGCATATTCTGGATGTCCTGCGCCGAGCTTTTCGGGTACGCGAATGGACAGGAGTGGCTCGTCGCGCACTACCGGTTCGCGCGGTCGTAAGCTCCAATCCAGTCATCTGTGCCTGCGGGTAATTTCACCTTTTCCGGTTTGTCGCCTTGGATTCGTCGCCGTCCGGTCGCAGGATGACTGGTCTGCGGCGATTCCGCCGCGAAGGAGAGTGAAATGTCCTCACGTCACGTCAGGATCCCCGGCCCCGATCATCCCATCACCGTGACCCCGGCCGGCGGTCGCGTCGTCGTCCGCGACGGCGACCGCGTCATCGTCGACACCCGCGACGCGCTGCTCCTTCAGGAGGCCAGCTACGCGCCGGTCTTTTATCTGCCACGCAAGGATGCCGATATGCAGGCTCTGAGCCGTACGGCCCATCACTCCTGGTGCCCGTACAAGGGCGAGGCGTCGTATTACAGCCTGCCCGGCGACAGCGAGCGGGCGGTCAACGCCATATGGACCTACGAGCAACCCCATGACGCGGTCGCGTCGATCGACGGCCACCTCGCGTTCTACGCGGACCGCGTCACCATCGAGCACACGCCCGACTGAACCGCCCGCAAGGAAGACGACCCATGCAAGCTTTTCTCGAAGACGTCACCCCGGCGTGCGCGCGATGTACGCCGGGGGAGAGTCTCGGCGCGACTTACGAACGCGTGCGCGCTCACACGGAGTCCCTGGTATCCGCGCTCGGTCCGGAAGACATGGTGGTTCAGTCCATGCCGGACGCCAGCCCGGCCAAGTGGCATCTCGCGCACACCACGTGGTTCTTCGAAACCTTCGTCCTCGGCCCCAACGTTCCGGGCTACGACGTGTTCGACGCGGACTTCGGCTATCTGTTCAATTCCTATTACGAAGCGGTCGGTCCGCGGCATCCCCGACCGATGCGCGGCCTGCTGACACGGCCGACGAGCGAGCACGTGATGGCGTACCGGCATCATGTCGACATGCATATGCGGTCGTTCCTGCGCACAGCCCCGGGTGCCGACGTCGAGGCGCTGGTCCGGCTCGGCTTCGCCCATGAGGAGCAGCACCAGGAACTCCTGGTGATGGACGCGCAGCACCTGTTCGCCCAGTCGCCCCTGCGACCGGCTTTCGATCCGGCGTGGCCTGCGCCCGCGGCCGGACCCGGCGGACGCTTTCATCGGGTCACCGGAGGCCCGGTGCGCATCGGTGCCGCGGATGAACCGTTCGCCTTCGACAACGAAGGGCCACGTCATACCGTATGGCTGGAGCCGTTCGAGATCTCCGACCGCCTCGTCACCAATGGCCAGTGGCTCGCCTTCATCGCCCTGGGTGGCTACCGTCGCCCGGATCTGTGGTTGTCGGATGGCTGGGCGCAGCGGCAGGAAGACGACTGGACGGCACCGTTGTACTGGCGGCGCGAGGGCGACGTGTGGTCGCACATGACGCCGGGTGGCTGGCGGCCGGTGGATCCCGATGCACCCGTAACGCACGTCAGTTACTACGAAGCGGACGCCTTCGCGCGCTGGGCGGGTGCGCGATTGCCGACAGAGGCCGAGTGGGAACATGCCGTTCGCACGCACGGCAGGCTCGAGCAGATCGACGACGTCGCCTGGCAGTGGACGGCCAGCGCCTATCTTCCGTATCCCGGCTTCCGGGCGGCTGACGATGCCGTGGGCGAATACAACGGCAAGTTCATGGTCGGGCAGATGGTCTTGCGCGGTGGTGCGAGCGTTACCCCGCACGGACATTCGCGTCCGTCATACCGCAACTTTTACCGGCCCGGTCAGCGCTGGATGTTCAGCGGCGTTCGTCTCGCCCGCGATGTCCACGGCTCGCCCGACAGCGAACGCTTGACCTTCCTTCGCGATACGCTCGCCGGGCTTTCGGCGGAGCGCAAGCACTTCTCGCCGAAGTATTTCTACGACGGTGCGGGGTCGGCGCTGTTCGAGGCGATCTGCCGCACGCCCGAGTATTACCCGACACGCACCGAAACCGCGCTGCTGCACGCCATCGCCGACGATCTCGCAAGCACGATTCCGCAAGGCGCGGTCCTGCTGGAACTGGGGAGCGGGGCCAGCGAGAAAACGCGGGTGCTGCTCGATGCCGCGCCGTGGATTTCGGCGTATGTTCCCGTGGATATCAGCGCGGACGCCCTGCAGGGGGCGGTGCAGAGCCTCGCAGCGAACTATCCCGCGCTGCCGGTCCATCCGGTCGCCGGCGATTTCACATCGGGAATCGACGTGCCGGTGGCCGTGGCCGGTCGCCCACTCGTGGCGTTCTTTCCGGGTTCGACCATCGGTAACGTCACCCCGACTGAAGCGATCGCACTGCTGCGTTCCATACGCGAACGGCTGGGTGCCGACGCGCACCTGATCGTCGGCGCCGATCAGGTGAAAGACGCCGATGTGCTGCTGGCCGCTTATGACGATGCCGAAGGCGTCACGGCGGCGTTCAACCGCAACGTTCTGGTGCGGATCAATCGCGAACTTGGTGGCGATATCGATCCTCTGTCGTTCGAGCACAGTGCCGTCTGGAATGTGGCGCTGGAGCGGATCGAGATGCATCTGGTAAGCCGCGAGGCGCAACAGGTGCAGGTGGCGGGGCAGACCTTCGCCTTCGCCGCGGGCGAGTCGATCCACACCGAGAACTCGCACAAGTTCACACCGGCGTCGTTCGCACGGCTGGCCGAGGCGGGCGGGTGGACCGTCGAGCGGCAGTGGATATCGCCCGATCCCGCCTTCGGCGTGTTCGTCCTGAGGGCCCGCTAGCGCACGTCCTGCACGGTCATGTAGCCCTCGTCGGAGACGCTCACCACGGCCCGGCGATGGGCCTGAATGCGCAGGGCGTCGTCGGTGCTGGCGCCGATCTCCCTCGCGGTTTCTTCCACGGTGAACGGCTTGTTGCCACGGCGTTTCTGCCTGCCGGCGAAGCGCGCGTGGTTATAGCCCGACCACGACGTGAAAACGAGCGCGCAGAGCAGAGCGACGAGGAAGATCACGTCGATGTCGCCGCCATCGCCGATGCGGTTCTCGACATAGAACTGCACCCACGCGGAGCGGGCCCCGAAGACCCAGGCGGCGAAGGTGATCAGCGGCATCCACAGAAACGCCCAGGCCACCCAGGCGAAGACGGTGACCGTGCCGAAGACGGCCTTCTGCACGCGCGACTGGCGTTCCGGTCGCTGGATAACGATCGCTTCGGCTTTCATCGCAGTCCCCGGTCCGGGCTGACCCATACCGCACGCTTGCCTTTGGGCTTCATCAGCGCCTTGGGCATCGCGACGATCGAGGTCGCCGTGTTGAGCAGCCAGTACACCAGCGGGTACCAGATCATCCAGTAATAGTTGCGGCCGATGCGGGTTTCGTAGCGGCGGTCGACCAGCAGACTGATCAGGAACTGCAGCAGGCAGATGATCCCGAGCACGACGCCGTGCCAGTGCGGCAGCAGAGTGTCGACGTAGTACTCGCGGGGCAGCTCGACGAACTTGCCGAGCGCCCACAGCGTGACGATGACGGCCATGGTGTACGACCAGACCAGGCTCATCACATACTCGAGCGCCACCGGCCACATGCGACGTTGCCGCCAGCGCATCAGCTTGCCGGTGTAGCGAAGCAGGACTTCGGAGCCACCCTGTGCCCAGCGCAGGCGCTGCTTCCACAGGCCGCGCACCGTTTCGGGCATGAGAATCCAGCACAGCGCATTGGGTTCGTAGCGGATTTCCCAGTGACGCATCTGGAGGCGCCAGCTGATGTCGATGTCTTCGGTCACCATGTCGGTATTCCAGTAACCGACGTCGTGCAGCGCGCTCTTGCGAAACGCGGCGATCACGCCGGACACCGTGAAGATACGGCCGTACACCCGTTGCGCCCGCTTGATCAGTCCGATGATCGAGGAGAACTCGCCCACCTGCAGCTTGCCCAGCAGCGTGGAACGATTGCGGATGCGCGGATTGCCGGTGACCGCGGCGACCCGAGGACTGTCCAGCATGTGCGAGACCAGCCAGTGCGTGGCGTAGTCATCGAGCAGCGCGTCGCCGTCCACGCAGACGAAGAAGTCGGCGTTGGAAGCGAGTGCGGCGGCGCGCAGACCCATCGCCTTGCCCTGGTTGCTGGCCATGTGGATGACGCGCAGCTTCGGGTACTGGTCCAGCAGCTGGTCGAGCTGCGCCCCGGTGTCGTCGGTCGAACCGTCGTTGACCGCGATGATCTCGAAGTTGGGGTACTGCTGCGACGCCAGGTGCGCGATCGTTTCGCGCACCTGCTCGCCCTCGTTGTGGCATGGCACGATGAGGGTGACCATCGGGTAGTCGGCCAGGTCCGGCGGCCTGACCCGGATCGGCTCGTTGCGTTCCCAGCGCAGGAAATAGATGACGCCGCCGCTCATCCAGATGAGCGACATCACCAGCGGATAAAAGAACGCGAATTCGAGCAGGGCATGCAGAACGCCGCCGTTCATCGTGCCGGCGCCGGATAAGGATAGTCGGAGGCGGAGATGAACGGACGGATCGTCTCCAGGTCGGGATGGTTGTGCAGGAAATCGTCGGGGTAATAACCGATGTGACGCGCGCCCTGCGCCTGGACCGCGCGCATGCGCGCGGCAAGGTCGAGATCGGGGATCGGCTTCTTCGTGCGCCAGTTCATCGTGGCGAATTCGAACAGTGTCCGCTCCATGGCTCCCGGCACGGCGGCGACTTGTGCGGTCAGCTTGCGATACCAGCCCAGGCGGTCCGATTGCTGATCCAGCTGCGGCATCGCCATGATCGCGGTCATGTCATAGGCGGCGACGAATGCGGGCAGGCTCTGCGCCATCCAGGCCTCCGCCTGCGGCTGCAGCACCGGGCGCGCGTAGAGATTGCGCGCTGTCAGTACCTGCGGACGCCAGCGGCGCATGCGCTCGGTCAGTTCCTTCGTGAAATCGATGAGCGCCTGCGTGTTCTGGGCAGGCGTGTTCTTCGCCCACGGGCCGAGGTTGTCGGTATCGCGGATGTACGCGTCGTCGGAGAACAGGATGCCCGCCTCGTCGGCATGCATCGCGAGGTCTTCGTACACATCGCCGATCATCCTGCGCACGCGTGGGTCATACGGCGCGAGGCGGAAATGATCGCCGCCGGGCTTGGGCTCGCCCGCGAGGGAAGGCAGATCCTTGCCGTCCGGGAACCGGAAAGCCAGCACGGGCATCCACGCGTAGACACGCACGCCGGCGCGGGTACGCAGCTGCCATGAAACTCGCGAGAACAGGTCCGCCCGCACCGGCAGGTGACGGTTGGGGAAATAGACGGCATCGGCCACGCCGTCACCGTCCGGGTCCGCGTAGGCCTGCAACCAGACCTGGCTGGGGTGCATCCGCTTGATCCGGTCGAGCAGCTTCGACAGGTTGCGGTTCTGCTGCGCCGGATCGGGGTCGTAGATGTAGTCGAGGTCGACCTGTACGGCGCGCGTGGCGTCGACACGGGCCTGATGGCGCATCAGCCAGCCGAGGCGGTTGGCGGTGACGTTGCCGCTGACCAGCAGTCGCGGGATCGTCTTGCCCGGGATCAGCGTGGGGACGCTGTCGCCCAGGCTCAGCGACACGCTCATCCCGAGGTCGGCGGCGACTTCGCGACCCACGCGGGTGTAGGCACCGTAAGGCCACACCGCCGCGCGCGGGCGCACGCCGGTGTGCGCGGCGATCTCATCCGCGCTGTGTGAGAGATCCTTACGGACGCGCGCGGCGTATTCGGCTTCGGTCTCGTAGTGCTTCGTGGCGTTGTCGTAAGCGATCGAGGCGGCCATGGGCATCTGGTTGCCCTGTGGGTTGCCGTTCTGCCCCTGATGCATCTCCCACGTATGCGAGCCGAACTCGACGAGGCCGGACTTCTGCATCTCGGCGACCTGATCCCACGTGAGGAAACACGAACGCGTGCAGTCACCGCCGTTGTACGGCATGTGCTTGCCGTCGGGCATGTCCATCCACGAGCCGACCAGCGCCTGCAGCGCGGGATAGTGATAGGCACGCAGGAGCGGATACACGCGGGTGTAGAAACTCTCGAGGCCATCGTCGAAGGTCAGGAGTACGGCGTCCTTCGGCAAGGGCTTGCCGCCGTTGCTGGCGTCCACGACCTGCGACAGGCTGACCATGTTGTAGCCGTTGGCGCGCAGCCAGTCGAAATGAGCGATGAGATGATCGGTGCTGGTCGCATCCGGATCGTGATCGGCCTGGAGGCCGACGTCATCGCGCACGTCGTGGTAGGCCAGCACGATGAGGGTGGGGTGCGGGGCGGCGACCGGCTGCGCGGCGGCGGACAGTGCCGCTCCGAGCAGGATCAGCAGAAACAACAGCGGACGCATGACTCTCATTCTCCCCAGTGCATCGTCAGGTCGAGGACGAAGCGGTGTTCGCGTTGACCATCGTAAGGTTGGTTGTGCCAGCCGATTCCCCAGCCCAGCCGGATACCGGCGCGTGGCTGGAACGTCTGACCGTAGCGGATGGTGGCCATCCAGTCGGTCGCGTAGCCCTGTTCGGCGTACTGTCCCACGGCGACGTCGATCCGCTGTGTGACCGAGCGCTCGTAGAACTGGCCCAGCAGGTTCTGCAGGCGGCCTGTGATCGCGTAGCTCTTGTCGCGGCGCGGGTTGAAGTAAGGGCGATCGGTCAGGGTGTTCATCGAGCCACCCAGTTCGATGCCGCCGTCCAGCGCCAGATTGGGAGCGGTGTGCAGTCGCTGGGTCAGCGAGGCGGTCCATGACGTGCGCTTGTTGTCGTCGCTGAAGTTGTCGCGCGACAGGCCCACGCGCGCCTGGGTCAGCTCGCTCGCCCTCCAGGTGACGGCGGTATCCAGCGTCTTCGCTGAAATGCCGTAGTACTGTCCACGGAGCGGCGCGTCTTCGCCCGCGGTGCTGTAATCGGTCGCCCAGGTCCAGTGATCGGTGATCGACCAGTCAAAGCCGGCCTCGAGGGCGGTCTTGCCGACATAACGGTCGGCGGCGGGAAGGGCTCGCACATATGCCTCGAGGCCACGGGCATAGCCGATCACGCCCACGCCGACGCGTGAGCGACGCACGTCGCCCTCGGGCAGGTCGGCGGTCGAATAGCGGGCCAGTGCCAGCACACGCCAGTGATCGTCGATCAGCGGGCTGGCGGCCGACGCCTGGGTCGTGGCGTCGCGGTCGCCGAAGTCGGGGCTGGAGCCCTTGCCCTGTTCGGTGCTCAGATCGAACTGCCAGCCGCGCTCGCGGTTCCACGACTGCACGGCGCGGGCGACGCGCCCATTGCGGTCGGCCAGGGTCTGCGCGACGCCCAGGTCTTCGTCCACGCTTTCATAATCGTTGAGCACGCGCGCGGCATCGGCTTCACCGATGTAAGCGCCGACATCGCGGCGGTCGAGCGTGCCGGCGATGTTGAAGTCTTCCTGCGCGCGGCGTGGCCAGCCGCGCGCCAGCTCGACCATGCCGAGCTCGCGACGGATCTGCGAGTTGGCGGGCGCCTCGCGCGACAGCGGAAGAAGGCGGTCGTACGCGTCGGCCGGCATGTCGACGTATTCGCGGAGCGTGGCCGCGTTGAGATCGGCATCGACCTTGCGCTGGTTCTGGATCGGCGCACGGATACCGGGCACACGCGTCCATGTCGGCTCTTTCGCGGCGAGCGCATCGATGGTCTGGATGGCCTTGTCCGTCTGCCCGGATTCCAGGTAGGCGTACATCAGGCCGATGCGTGGTTCGAAATCGGCGGCGCCATAGGGACCCGGGTCCTTGGCAATGCTGTCTTCGTAAAGGGTTGCGGCTTCCGCGGGCCGGCGCCTGACCAGCAGCGCATCGGCGACGGCGCGCTCGACGTAAGCGGGCAGGGCGACGTTACGCTGGCGAAGCGCGTCGTAACGCGTGACCACCTCGTCCGCGCGACCGGCCTGGTCCAGCGCCACCAGCAGATCCAGCTCCGCGCGCTGGCGCAGGCCCTCGTCCAGCTGAGGATCGTCCGCGAGGCGACGGGCATCGGCCACGGCGCGGTCGGCCTCGGCGTAGGGTGCGCGCGGATCGGCGGGCTCGCCGTTAGCCCAGCGTATCTCGTGGGCGATGTGATCGGCGTCCAGATGAACGCGATCGCCCACGCTCTGGGGCGGCTGCAAGCGAGCCGCCAGTTCCCTGGCGCGCGTCGTCGCGCCCATTTCCGTCAATAAAGCGACGTTGAGCGTCTGTGCCTCGCGATCGTCCGGCCAACGGGCCAGTACCTCCTGGCAGTGCGCCAGCGCGTCGACGCGGTGCCCCGCGCTACGCTCGTCGCGTGCCTTCGCCATCAGTGCGTCGCGTTCGGAAGGCGCCGCGGCCAGCGCCAGAGGCCCGTGCAGAGCCAGCGCCAGTGCGAGACACAAGCGTGCCCTGGGCACGCGCGCGGTGCGCGGCGGTGTCATCGAATTGATTCCCATCCTGCCAACATGACCTGTATCAGCCACTGCGAATGTCCATCCCCGGCAAGTGGCGGTAAGCGTTTGAGGCACCGAATCCCGTTCGCGCCGGCGCAGCCTGCCATGGTAAAGGCAAGCTGCATGCCAAGTGATGCATCAAGTACCGGATCAGCCGGGCTTCGGCGTCGCGCGTTCAGGTCCACGATGTTCGAGGACACGTCAGCGGACGCGACACCGTGATGACCGTCACCGGCGACGTGAAGTACGGCCCGACGACTGTTTTGGATGCGCACGGCTTCGCCGGTGGTTGCCGAATCGCGTGGGCAGTACGGGGCGACCGTGCAGGTGGATGGGCGCCTCGATCGCCTTGCGGAGGCGGGGACTATCGTTATTCCAGGCTGCTTACGTTTCGCGGGCGATTACGACTAGCAGCCCTGTGCGTGAGGGTCGATAATGACCATAAGTTCGCTCGCGCGAATAATCTCTCACGGATAAGAGAATCTTATGATTCAACCGCAATGGCTGGAGAGCTTCCGGCAGCTTGCCGACCTCGGTAACTTTACCCGTGTCGCCGAGCGACTGGGTGTCACCCAGGCCGCCATCAGCCAGCACATCCGTCAGCTCGAGGACCGGCTGGGCCCCCTGGTGATTCGCCGGCCCCGAAGCATCGAACTGATGCCAGCCGGCCTCGCGCTACTGGACTACTGCCGTGACGTGGACCGCGCCGACAAGGCGCTGAAGCTGCGCCTGTCGGATGTCGACGCGCTGGAGGGCGAGGTCAGTCTGATTACGCCTGGAAGCATTGGCTTGTCGCTGTATCCGCTATTGCTGGATCTGCAGCAGGCGAATCCGGGGCTTGTCATTCGCCATCGCTTTGCCCCGGACAGCGAAGTTCGCGCGGCGGTGATGGAAAGCCGCTATGAAATCGGTCTGATGAGGCTGCGGCCCGATGACGAATCGCTGGCCGCCGAGCCGTTTACGACTGAGGCGCTGGAACTGGTCGCTCCTGCCGACCGCGCTGTGAAGGGTTGGAAGGATCTCGTCCAGATTGGCTTCATTGACCATCCCGACGGTCAGGCGATGGCGACGCGGCTCCTGGCGCGTCAGTTTCCCGGTGCCGGTGGTCTTAAGGGTGTTCCCGTCGCAGGGTTCAGTAATCAGATCGGGCTGATTCTGGAGCCGGTAGCGCGCGGACTTGGCTTCACGGTGATTCCGGAGCATGCGCGTCGTGCGTTTGCGCGGCAGGAGGCTATCCAGGTGGTGAGTGGAGCCGATCCTGTCGTTGATACGCTTTGGCTGGTGCGTCGAGCGGAGTGGGCGTTGTCGATGAGGGCGATGCGGGTGGTGACGTATTTGCGCGAACGCCTGGGTGCGTCGAGTCGCTGACGGCCGGACGAATCGTCAGACGCCCAGTTTTCCGAGTGTGCTGTCGAGCGGGGCGTGGTACGAGCCGCCGAACAAGCGCACATGCATCAACAGCGGATACAGCTGGTAGAGGTGCCGCCTCGTCGTCATGAATCCGCGTTCGAGCGGCCGGATCTCGTTATACCCCTCGAAGAAGGCCGGTCCGACACTGCCGAACAGCGTCGCCAGCGCAAGGTCGACCTCACCATCACCGCGATAGATGGCCGGATCGATAAAGCAGGCGCCGCCGTGCGCGGTCGCCAGCATATTGCCTCCCCACAGATCGCCATGTACGAGCGACGGCTGCACCGCCGGATCGATCCACTCGCCAAGACGCTGGGCCACCTTGTCGATGCGGTGACGAAACGACGAAGGCAATTCGCCGGCTTCATCCGCGAGTCCCGCCATATAAAGCAGGCGCCGGTCGCGAAAGAACGCGATCCAGTCGCGATCGAACGTATTCGGTTGCGGGATGCTGCCCATCACCGTGTCGTGCCTATATCCGAACTCATCGCCCACGGGCTGCGCATGCATGGTCGCGATAGCGCGACCGGCGGCGCGCTGCACCTCGTCGTCGAAGCCACGGCCGCCATCGCCGACCCACGCCAGTACGAGTGCATCGTCATCGACCGCCAGCGTCTCGGGCACGGGGAGCCCGGCGGCACGCAAGTCATCGAGCATGCTCGCCTCGAGCGTCAGCGCGACTTGTCCCGGTCGACGGAACTTGGCCATGACGTGGCTGCCATCCTGCCGCTCGACACGAACGCTGCGCGCGATGTCGCCGCCGGAGAGCGTATGCAGGCGGGCAGGGCGCTCGCCCAGGAGCTGCCCGAGATGGTCGAGTTCCGAAACGGTCACCGTGCGGCGGGCTCTCGGAGCTTACGAATCACGCCATCGACGCCGCGCTCGATCATGTCGAACGCGTGCACGAAATCCTTCGCCGAGCCGTACCACGGATCGGGCACGTCGAGGCCTTTCGGACCGTCCGCATAGTCCATCAGCAGCCCGACCTTGTCCGCCGCGTCGGGTGCGACACGGCGGAGGGCGTCGATGTGTGACCCGGTCATGCCCAGCACGAGGTCGTAGTCCTCGAAGTCCCTGGCGGTGACGCGGCGCGCGCGATGTGTCGGCATGGCGACGCCACGTCGACGCAACTCGGTCAGCGCGCGCGAGTCGGGCGGATTGCCGATCTCTTCACCGCTGACGGCCGCGCTGTCGACGCGGACGTCCCAGCCCAGTTCGGCCGCCTTGTGCAGAAGCAGGGCATGGGCGGTGGGCGACCGGCAGATATTGCCGGTGCAGATGAAAAGGACGGAAGGCATGGTTTTGAGGTCGGGAGTCATCCCATGACCTTAGAACAAAACCGGTCAGACCTGTGTCATGCCGCCGTCGATGCACAGTTCCGCACCCGCGATGAAGCTGCTTTCGGACGAGGCCAGGAACAACGCCGCCGCGGCGACCTCCTCGGGTCTGCCCATGCGGCCGAGCGGTATGCGGGCGGTCAGCGTCTCGCGCACCTCATCGGATGCGGCAGCCATCATTTCGGTGTCGACCGGGCCAGGGCTGAGCGTGTTGACGCGGATGCCGCGACTGACCAGCTCGGCGGTCCAGGTGCGGGCATACGAGCGCAGCGCCGCCTTGCTTGCGGCGTAGGTGCCGTAGCCATACACGCCGATCGCATCCGCGATGGACCCGATCAGCACGATGGTGCCGCCCGGGGGCATGTGCGGTACCGCTTTCTGCACGGTGAATGCCGCGGCACGGACGTTGAGGTCGAAGATGCCGTCGAAGTGCGCTTCGGTGATGTCGTCGACCAGGCTGTATTCGCTGATGCCCGAGTTGACCACGAGGGTGTCGACGCGACCCTTGCGTGCGACGACCGTGGCGAAGACGCGGTCTAGCTGGTCGGCGTCGGTAACGTCGGCCTGCACGGCTGCGGCGTTGGCCCCGAGGCTGGCGATGGCGTCATCGAGTGTCGCCTGGCGGCGGCCGACGATGAAGACATAGGCACCTTCGTTGACGAAGCGCTGGGCGATGGCGAGCCCGATCCCGCTGCCACCACCGGTAACGACGGCGATTTTTCCACTGAGTTGCGACATGACGATGCTCCGAAGGACTTGAAGCATCATGGTATACGTCGTATATCTACGGTCAATTATGCACTTTGAAGTGCGTAGGTATACGCGAGGTTATCTCCATGCCGCCCAGGCTTCCGCTCCCCGACGACGAAGTCGCGCTGATCGACGTGCGCGAAACCAAACCGATCCTCGACCAGATCGCCAACAAGTGGTCGGTGATGATCCTCAGCGTGGTCTGTGAAAACCCTGTGCGATTCAATCAGCTGCTGCGTCGGCTGGAAGGGATCACGCATAAGGCTCTGACCGAGGCGCTGCGACGGCTGGAGCGGAACGGTCTGGTTGCGCGGCGCGTGCTGCCGCTGTCGCCCGTCGCGGTGGAGTACTCGATCACCCCGCTGGGGCGTACGCTGAAGGATCCGTTCGATGCGCTGTGCATCTGGGCCAGCCGACACGGGCATGCGATGGCGCAGGCGCAGTCGGACTACGACGAGCGCCGGCTGGACCACGAGGCCTCGTAAAACAAAACAGCGCGAGGTGCCGAAGCACCACGCGCTGTTTTGTCGATATCGGATTGGTGGAGCCTGGGGGGATCGAACCCCCGACCTCGTCATTGCGAACGACGCGCTCTCCCAGCTGAGCTAAGGCCCCACACGAGCCACAAATGTTAGCAGGGGAACAGCGGGTCGCCAAGCCCTAGGGTCGCGGCAACGAGTAAGACCTGCCGGCGGCGGGTACGCAGCGACGTCACGCCCGGTCGGGCAACAACGCCGACAACCGGTCGTAAAGCACCCCACGACGCCAGCCTTCCAGCGCCTCGGGCCACAGGCCGCCGCTCATCACGAACTCTTCCATCGAGCGGCGTGCGCAGAGCAGGCCGGGCGGAAGGTCGAGTTGCGTGGCCAGCGTATCGATGGCGCTGCGCATCTCGTTGATGGCGCGCTTGGCGTCGCCCATCGGATGGCCGGTGATTCTCACCGTCGTCTCGACTTCCGTGGCGTCGACCGGAACACGCAACAGGTCGAACAACTCCTGGCGCTGCGCCGAACGCAGGGCGCGCGTCCCACGGACACGCTCGTCGAGTTCGGAGGGCGTCTGCGGGATCTTCGACACCAGGTCGAGTGCATGGTTGTCTTCGAGCAGCCAGGAGCGGGGCTTGTCGAGGGCACGTGCGGCGGCTTCACGCCAGCGCAGCACGCGGCGCAGCAGCGCCTGTTTCTCCGGCGCCCATTCGCTGGCCGCCTTGAATCCTCGCTGGGGCTGCGGATCGCCCTCGCGCTGGCTGGCGCGGCGCTTCATGCGTGCGCAGTCTTCCGCGTGCCATCCGCCGCGCCCGCGTCCGGCCAGGCGTTCGCTGAGGATCGCGTGGACCGGATGCAGGTGCACCACGTCGAGCGTGGCGTACAACTTCTGTGAGTCGGTCAGAGGCCGTTGCAACCAGTCGCTGCGTGTCTCGCCCTTGTCCAGCTCGGCGCCGACCAGCTCGGCGACCAGCGCGCGATAGCTGATGCCCAGCCCCATACCGACGAAAGCGGCGGCGATCTGCGTGTCGAACAGCGTGTGCGGGCCATCGGGCAGGCACGGAGCCATGGCTTCCAGGTCTTCGCCTGCGCTGTGCATGACCGTGACGACGGGTTGGGCGGCGAACGTCGGTGCGAGCGCGTCCTCCAGCGGCACGGCAAGCGGATCGATGAGCGCGTAGCGGCCTTCATGCGCAAGCTGGAGCAGGGCGAGCTGAGGATAGAACGTGTTGCGCCGCATGAACTCGGTATCGAGTCCGACGACGGCGGCGGGGGCGATCGGGGCGAGCCATGCGTCGAGAACCTCGCGGTTGTCGATCCAGGGAGCGGTGTGAGCGATGTCGCTCGTTGTCATGCATGCGTCCTTGTTCGGTCAGGGGTCACGTCGACGCATCGTGTTGCCCTGTCGAGCGCGATTCCCTATGGTTGCAACGCACGATAGCAGGCTCGCACGGAACCGCCCACCATGCCCAACACCGAAACCGTCCAGCGACAGCGCGCCATCGGCGGCGCGTTGGGTGTGGCCGTGCTCGGTTTCGCCTTGTTCTATCACTTCTTTCCGCAGCTTCTTCACGTCTCGCCGACGCAGAACACCCCGCGTTCGCCCATGCGCGGCCAGCCGACGACCATGGGGTTCGACCAGCGTCCGCAGGCCGCGACGCCGGCCGTCGTGTCCGAGATCGACGCCGGGCCACCGATCATGCTGGCGCCCGCGGCGGTTATCGCCGCCCGCCGCCGCGACAAATCGCCCGAGGTACCGTTGCCGGCGCAGAAGAGCCCGGACACGCCGGAGATCACTGCCGCGCTCGATCGCGGTGACAAGGCGTTGGCCGCCGATCGTCTGGTCGGAGGCAAGGACAGCGCGGCCTCACTCTTCGCCGCCGTGCTCAAGGAAAAAGCGGACAGTCAACGCGCGCTCGCGGGCATGGACGAGGTTCGCGCACGTCTTGCGGCCGAGATCGAGCAGGACATCGCACTGGGTGATGCCGACGCGGCGCGTGAGTCATTGACGGCGCTGAAGGCTCTGCCCGACAGCACCGCCGACGTCGCCCCGCTGCAACAGAAACTCGCCGTGCTGGACAAGGTGCGGCCGCTGCTGGGCAAGGCCGCCGCGCAGTTGCAGGAGGGCAAGGCCGACCTCCCGCACGGCGACAGTGCCCTCGACACCTACCGCGAGGTGCTGCAGCTGGACGCGGACAACGCAGTGGCGGAACAGGGCATTACGCAGGTGCAACGCACCGTGTTGGACAAGGCGCTGGCCGCGGTGGCGCAGAACGACTTTGCGGCGGCGGACACCGCGCTGGCGGAGGCGGCGGCGATCCAGCCAGAATCGCAAGGCCTGCAGGACACCCGTGGCCGCATCGAAGGCATGCGTCGGCAGAGCGCCACGGCGATGCTCGCGCAGGCGCGCTCCGCGCTGGACTCAGGCAATCTCGAACTGGCGCGGCAACTGGCGGACAAGGCTCAGCAGATCAGTGCCGATCTCGCCGGTCTGGATGATTTTAACGAGCGGCTGACCAACGCCCGGCTCTATGCGAGCTACAAGCCGGGTCAGGTCTTCGCAGACCGCTTCGTCGACTCGACGGGCCAGGCGCCCGCCATGGTCGTCGTGCCGACCGGCAAGTTCCTGATGGGTTCGCCCGATGGCGAACGTGGTCACGACGCCAACGAAGCGCCGGTGCACGAGGTGCAGATCGACAAGGGTTTCGCCATGGCGCGCAGCGCGGTCACCATCGGTCAGTTCCGCGACTTCGTACGCGCCACCGGCTACGTGCCGCAGTCGCAGTCGCTGCAGGGCGGCAGCGTATACGACGAACAGAGCGGGGGCCTGCGCGATGACGATGCGGCCACCTGGCAGGACGATTACGCAGGCAAACCCGGGCAGGAGCGTCTGCCCGTGATCAACGTCTCCTGGAACGATGCGAAGGCCTACGCGGACTGGCTGTCCCAGCGGACCGGCAAGAAATATCGCCTGGCCAGCGAGGCGGAGTTCGAATACAGCTTGCGCGCGGGCAGCACCACCCGGTACTGGTGGGGCGACGACACGCCGACGTCACGCGTCGAAAACCTCACCGGCGGGAACGATCGTTCGGGTTCCGGCCGCCGTTGGAGCAACGCCTTCAACGGTTACAAGGATGGCTTCTGGGGGCCGGCGCCGGTGATGAGCTTCACGCCGAACGCGTTCGGCCTGTACGACATGGGCGGAAACGTCTCCGAGTGGGTAGGCGACTGCTGGCACGACAACTACATCCGTGCGCCACGTTCGGCCGATGCGTGGGTCAATCCCGGGTGCGGACGTCGGGTGATCCGCGGCGGCTCCTGGGGCAGCGCGCCGGAGATGGTTCGCTCGGCGTACCGGCAGGGCGCCTCGGCGGATCTGCGCAGCGCGCGCGTCGGCTTCCGCATCGTGCGCGAGCTCTGACGCACGCCGGGTTCGAGACCGGTAACGACCACCGGCGTCGAACGCGCAGCGCTGGCCGTCAGAGATTTCCGTAGACCGCCTCGAGCTGCGAGACGGCGGCGTTGACCCGCTGGATTCCCGAAGACTGGCGCTCGGCGCTTTCGCTGATGGCCCCGGTGACCTGAGTAACGTTGCCGATAGCGGCGAGGATTTCCTCCATCGTGTGTCCCGCGGTACCGACCAGGCTCGCTCCTTCGTCCACGCGGCCGCGGGCGTCGCCGATCAGCTGATGAATCTGCTTGGACGCCTCGGCGCTGCGTACCGCGAGCCGGCGTACCTCCTCGGCCACCACGGCGAACGCCTTGCCGCTCTCGCCCGCGCGCGCCGCCTCGATGGCCGCATTCAGCGAGAGGAGGTTGGTCTGGAACGACAGCGAGTCGATCAGTTCGAGGATTTCCTCGATGGAGCGCGTGCCTTCCTGGATGCCGCCCATGGTACGTACGACATCGCGCATTACCGCACCGCCGCGCTCGGCCGCATGCCGCGCGCCACCCGCAAGAGCCTCGGCCTTGCCGGCCTTTTCCGCGTTGTCGACGACGGCGCCCGACAGCGACACCACTTCGCGCTGAAGCGTCTGCGCGGCGAGCGTCTGCGCCGTGATGTCGGTCGCGTACTTGATGATTTTCATCGGTACGCCGTTGAAGTCGAAGATGGGGTTGTAGGTCGCCTGAATCCATACAACGCGACCATCGCGACCGAGCCGACGGTACAGCGCGGCGTCATGGCGGCCTTCGCGCAGTCGTGCCCAGAAGGTCTGATAGCCGGGCGAGGAGGCTTCGGTCGGATCGACGAATATCCGGTGATGGCGACCGATCACTTCGTCCCGTGTGTAGCCCATGGCGCCAAGGAAGTTGTCGTTGACCTCGAGGATCGTGCCATCCAGATCGAACTCGATCGTCGCCTGAGCGCGATCGATCGCCCGGAGGCGCCCGTCCATGTCCGCGGCGGCGAGATGCTGGGCGGTGACGTCGGTCGCGTATTTGATGACGCCGATGACGTTGCCGTTGCGGTCGGTCAAAGGGCTGTATGACGACTGCAGCCACACGTCGCCTCCGTCCTTGCGCCGGCGGCGGTACAGCCCCGTGTCGCCGCGTCCCGCACGCAACCCTTCCCAGAACGCTCGATAGTCCGGGCTGTCGGCATCGGCCGGCGCCACGAACGTGCGGTGATGGGCGCCACGGATTTCGTCCATGCCATAGCCCATGGCCTGCAGGAACAGGGCGTTAGCGTGGCGTACGTGCCCGTCCGGGGTGAACTCCACGATCGCCTGGACCTTGTCCAGCGCGGCGAGCTTGGTCCGCGACTCGCGGTTTCTGTCGATCCAGTAACGAAGCATTCGGTGACCCGGGGAATGTGGTGTTGACCACATCGGCGGGCGAATTGGTTACTTGAGTAAAAGTGACAAAATCGGTTCAGCTCTCGTCCATGAAATCGGCGCGTCAGTCCGGATGTCCCTGTTTGGCCGCCAACGCCTCGCGGACATGGCCAAGCGCTTCCTGCGCGACCGCTTCGGCGGTCTGCGTCGCGTCGATGACGACCGTATGCCCGAGGCCCAGGCCGCGGAAGATCGAACGGCAACGGTCGAGGTTGTCCGAGGTCTCGAAATGATTCGGCTTGTCGCCGCGCTTACGGATGCGCTCCAGACCTACCCTGGGTTCCAGGTCCAGCAGCAGCAGCAGGTCGGGGCGAGGGGCGAAGGCATTGGCTTCTAGCAGGGCGCCGGTGTCGAGCCCGGCCGCGCCCTGATAGGCCACATTGGACGGGAAATAGCGGTCGAGGATGACGATCTCGCCACGGGCCAGGGCGGGGCCGATCAGTTCGGCCACGTGCTCTTTCCGGTCGAGAATCAGGAGGCGAAGTTCTTCGTCCGGCGTCAGCCGTCCGGTGGATGCGGAGGCGCGCATCCGCATGCCCCACTGGCCGGTCGTCGGTTCCTTGCTGAGCGCCACAGGGGTGCCGGCCGGTGCCAGCGTGTCACGCAAGGTATGGGCGAGCGTCGTCTTGCCTGCACCATCGATGCCTTCGATGGCAACGAGCAGGCCACCGGGAATAGGGAGAGGTGCCATGGGCGGGGACTTTACCGGATCAGATCCGGACTTTCACCACCGTCAGGCCCGGCGTGCGACTTCCGCGGCGACGCGAGCATCACGTGTCAGCAGGTCGAACATACGCTTACCCGTTGCCGTGGCGCTCCAGTAACCGAATTCGTCCTGCGAGGCGAGGCCGCGGCGCAGAAGTCGGACGCACGCCGTTTCGTTGAGGCTGCTCACGGCAAGAAACGCTGTGGAGCAGAGTTGCTGGAGCGCGAAACGCGCTTCCGGATCGATGGTCGGTTCGTGTCGCGTTCTTTCGTCGGTATGCACGTCATTCCCCCCGTTGATGCCCCGCTGGCGATTCTGGGGCTTCCCTCGGTTAAGGCCCCGTGAGCGAATACTTACGTACGTCCCCCCCAGGTTGGGCAGGTGTCGTCTCCTGTGGAGGAAGCGACGTCACGCAGGGCCACCCCGGTCGCAGGTTCGCAGAGGGCTGGCAGCGGCATGACGACAATTTCGGCCACACGATCGGCGTCCAGCCATCCCCGGCTTTTCTGGAGACGGTGTTCCAGCGCCCAGGCGCACATGGCCGTCATGGGCCCACCGGAGAGGAGGGTCTCCAGGCGACGTGCGGTGAAGGCTGGCCCGAGGTATCTCGCCATGGCGTCCTTCCCATGAAATCCTTCGCTCACCAAACGTGCAGCGATAGCTTGCATGTTGCGCAAGCGGGCGGACTGGATCGACATCGACGGCTACTTGAGTGGAAGGAGCGGCACATTAAGGTCGGCGAGTCGGGCGCTTTGCACCTATTCGGCAGTCGACATCCGGCGCCAGACAAGCCCGTCACATTAGTGAAGGCGGGGTGCCGGCATTCAAAAAAAACCCGCCACGTGGGCGGGTTTTTTTTGAAACGCGTGGTGCCGAAAGAGGGACTCGAACCCTCACTGTATCACTACAAACGGATTTTGAGTCCGCCGCGTCTACCGGTTCCGCCATTTCGGCACGGGCACGCGATTATGCGGGAATCAATGGATCTGGTCGAGACCCAGTTTGCGTTCGGCGCGCTGGTACCAGTCGTCGCCTTCGGGGTTGAACACGGCGCACTGGGTCATGCGGCCCGAATAGATGTGCAGGCTGACCGCGACCGCGTCGTCGCTGGGATTGCGGATGGTGTGGTACTCGTGCGGCGGGATCAGGCTGCCAGCGGAACCGGGGCCTGCCTGGATCGAGCCGACCGGGCGGAAGTGGTAGCGCTCCGCCTCGTGGCCCAGCAGCTCGTACTGGACGATTTCGAGCGCGCCGTTCCACACGCCTTCGACGCACCACATGCCGCTGTGGTCGTGGATCAGGGTGCCCTGACCGGGACCCCAGGTCATGGCGACGACGCTGTAACCGTGTTCTTCGCTGCGATAGAGCTCGCGGCGGGCGTAGTGGTCGCCGGCGGTCTCGAAGACGCAGGCGGGCAGGATGACTTCCTGCGAACGGATCAGCCGGCACAGCGCGTTGCGCAGGGTGTCGGTGATCGCCGGTGTGCTCGGCTGCGCGACGGAAGCGTCGATCGCATCGATGAGCTTGCGGCTGCCCTGGAAATCGACCGTGATCATGCGTGGTACCTCTGGAGGCGATGGTGGCGTGGGGACGCCGGGTCGCTTCCGATCATAGCAGGGCGGGCGGGGCGGGAGCGTCAGCGGCGTGCCGCCGCACCCGACTGACGTGGGGCCGTGGTGTCAGAGCGAACCGAGGAAGCCGCCAATGGCCTTGCTGTAGTTGGCGATGTCGACGAGGAAGGCATCGTGGCCCTGGGGCGAGTCCAGCGCGACGAACTCGACCGCCGCGCCCGCGGCCTCCAGCCCCTTGGCGATGGTTTCCTGCTGCTCCAGGGGAAACAGGATGTCCGTGCTCACGCCGATCACCATCGCGCGTTCGACCTGGATGCGGGCCAGGCCGCGCATGACGTCGCCCTCGCCGTGCTCGGCGATATCGAACCAGTCGCTGGCGCGCGAGAGGTACAGATAGCTGTTCGGGTCGAACTGACGGTTGAATCGCCGCGCATGACCTTCGAGATACGACTCGACCTGGAACTCGAAACCGAACGGTTCGTTTTCTTCACGCTGCTCCGCGTCGAGCCGGATGCGCGCGAAGCGGCCGTTCCATTCCATCGCGGAGCGATAGGTGATCACGCCCAGCTTACGCGCGATGCTCATGCCGTGTTCGGGCCATTCGTCGCCTTCGTATTGTCCGCCCTTCCAGTGGGGATCGAGGCGGATGGCCTCGCGCTGGAGCGAGCGGATGGCGATGGCGAACGGTTGCGCCTGCGGTGCGGTGTCGACGCTGATGTGCGTGCGCACCGAGGCGGGGTGCAGCAGCATGTACGCGAGTGCGCTCATGCCGCCCATCGAGCAGCCGACGAGGCAGGCGAGCTGTGAGATACCGAGGCCGGTGATGGCTTCGTGCGCCGCATTCGCCACGTCCTCCAGCGACAGCTCGGGAAAGGTCAAGCGGTACGGCGCGCCGGTGGCGGGATCGACCGACGCGGGGCAGGTCGAGCCTTTATCGCTGCCCAGCGAGTTAACGCAGACGACGAACCAGCGATCGGTATCGAAGGCCTTGCCGGGCCCGATCATGTCCTGCCACCAGCCGGCGGTGGGATCCTCGTCGTTGGATGCCGCGTGCGCACTGGGCGACAAGCCCGTCAGAATGAGGACGGCATTGCCGCGCGACGCATCGAGCGTGCCCCACGTCTCGAAGGCGACACGCGCGCCATGCAGTTCACCGCCCCTCTTCATGCGGAACGGTGAGGACAGCTGGTGGTAGCGGCGGGCGTCACCCATGGGTCATTCCTTCGGTTTGCCACCGACGCGCTTGTCGGCTTCGGCGATCTGTTGTGCCACCGCATGCGCCACGTTCGAATCCGGATCCAGCAGCGGCTGCAGTTTTTTCCAGGTGGCCGACGCGTCCGCGAAGTGCTCCTGCTGAAATTGTGCGATGCCCAGCAACCACAGTGCCTTCTGGTTTTGCGGATTGTCGGCGACGGCGGCCTGCAGCAGGTCGAACGCGCGTCCGACGATCAGGTGATCGCCACGCACGAGCGAGTCCGCCTCGGCCCAGCCGACCATCGCGGGGCCGTTCTTCGGGTCGGCCTTGAGCGCACCGTCGTAGGCTTCGCGGGCATCCGCCGGCTGCTTCAGCATGGCGTAGGTCTGGCCGAGCAGCAGCCAGCCCTGCGTATCGTCCGGATGCTCTTTCAGTCGCGCCTGCAGCGCGGCGATCGCCTGACCGACGTCCATTTCCTTCGGTGGCTCGACGCCGCCGAGCGTGGCCGGCGTGCCGACCAGCAGATAGATGCCGGCGCTGCCCAGAGGAACCAGCACCGCAAGCGCGACGACGAGCACGAACACGCCCTTCGAGCGCCCGTGCATCCGGCCCTGACGAATGAGCGGCACCAGGATGAGGGCGAGCGCGACGGCGAGCATGGCCCCGGCGGCAAGATAGAACGGAAGGGTCACCAGTCGTCCTCGGTGTCGTTCGCCGGCACATTGCCGACGGGGTTCTGGCGCGCACGGCGGCGTACCTGTATGGCGACGACGAGGCCGCCCACGGCAAGCACGATCAGCGGCCCGAACCAGAGCAGCCAGGTCTTCGGTTCCACCGGTGGCTTGTACAGCACGAAATCCGAGTAGCGGTCGACCAGATATGCCTTGATCTCGGCGTCGCTCCTGCCTGCCTGCATCATTTCGAAAATCTGTCGGCGCAGGTCGTGTGCGATCGGCGCGTTGGAATCCGCCAGGGTCTCGTTCTGGCACATCGGGCAGCGCAGTTCGGCGCTGAGATGCTGGAAGCGAAGTTCTTCGGCGTGGTCGCGGAAGGGCAGCGGCTGGATGGCCTGGGCGATCGAGAGCAGCGGCAGGAGAAGCATGAAGGCAATCGCGAGGAGCTGTCGCGCGCGGGGCGCGCTCCTACCTTCTGCGGCAGGACCCTGACCGTTACCGGCACGCTGTAGGAGCGCGCCCCGCGCGCGACCGTACCTGCTCACTAGCCACCTTCCTTCGACAGCGCCGCCAGCGCCGGCCGGAATTCCTTATCGACCACCTCAGGCGTAATCGGCCCTACGTGCTTGTAACGAATCACACCCTTGCCATCGATCAGAAAGGTTTCCGGCGCGCCGTACACGCCAAAATCGATGCCGGCGCGTCCGTCACGGTCGGTGATGACGAGGTCGAACGGGTTGCCGTGTTCGTGCAGCCAGTTCATCGCGTCGGACGGTTCGTCCTTGTAGTTCAGGCCAACCAGGCGCAGGCCCAGCGACTTCACCTCACCCGACAGCACCGGATGCTCATGCACGCATTCGATGCACCAGCTGCCGAACACGTTGAGGAAATACGGCTTACCCAGCAGCGATGCCTTGCCAACCGTGCTCATGGGCTGACCCAGTTCGGGCAACAGGAAGTCCGGCGCTGGCTTGTCGATCAGCGGCGAGACGATCTCGTGCTGATCGTGCTGCGTGTTCCACCAGATACCGAAGCCGAACAGACCGCACAGCGCGAGGAACACGAACAAGGGCATCAGGCGACTCATGCGAGCGATTCCTTCGCGGGCACCGCGGCGGTCGCGGCGGCCTTCTTCGCGCGGAAGCGGCGCTCACCCGCGGCAAGGAAGCCGCCGAGCATCATGAACAGGCCGCCGAGCCAGATCCAGCGGACGAACGGCTTGTAGTAGAGCCGCAGCGCCCAGGCGCCCTCTGCATCGGTCGCCTGCATCGGCTCGCCGAGCGCTACGTAGATGTCGCGGAACAAGCCCGCGTCGATGGCGGATTCGGTCTGTACCTGGCCGCGCGAATACGTGCGTTTCTGCGGTTTCACGGTCGCCATCGTCGTGCCATCGCGCTGGATGGTGACCGTGCCTTCATCGGCGCGCCAGTTCGGTCCCTGGGTTTCGTGGACACCATCGAAGCGGAATACATAGCCACCGATGGCCTGCGTGTCACCGGGCGCCATACGTACGTCGCGCTCGACACTCAGCGATTCGGAGAGCATCACGCCGATGATGAAGATGGCGACGCCCGTGTGAGCGACCAGCATGCCGGCCATCTCGGCCGGATAGCGGCGGCCGCGCGGCATCTCGCGCCAGCGCTTGAGGATGTACGACAGGGTGCCCGCGGCCACCCAGACGGCGCCCGCGATGCCGGCGATCGCACGCAGGTGACCCTGGGCGACAAAGGCGGCGACGATGGCGCAGATCACGGCGGCGATACCGGCACGCAGGGCGAGCGTCGTCAGCTGGCGGCCCTCGGCGCTGCCCCAGCGCAGGTAGGGGCCGAACGGAAGCAGGAGGACCGCGGGCGCCATCAGCGCGATGAACAGAAAACTGAAATAGGGTGGTCCGACCGAGATGCGGCCGAGGTTGAGCGCGTCGCCGATCAGCGGGAACAGCGTGCCCAGCAGCACCATGGCTGCCGCCGTGGTGAACAGCAGGTTGGCGATCATGATGCCGGTCTCGCGCGACAGTGCCGCGAACGGCTTGCCCGTCGCCACCCTGGGCGCACGGATGGCATAGAGCAGCAGCGAGCCGCCGATCACCACGATCAGGAAGCCGAGGATGTACAGGCCGCGACGCGGATCCGAAGCGAACGCATGTACCGAGGTCAGCACGCCCGAGCGCACGAGGAAGGTGCCGAGCAGCGACAGCGAAAACGCGAACAACGATAACAGCACCGTCCACGCGGGGAGCGAGCCCCGTTTCTCGGTCACCGCCTGGGCGTGGATCAGCGCGACGCCGACCAGCCAGGGCATGAACGACGCGTTCTCGACCGGGTCCCAGAACCACCAGCCGCCCCAGCCCAGCTCGGCGTATGCCCACCAGCTGCCGGCGACGATGCCCATGGTGAGGAACGCCCACGAGACGTTGGTCCATGGGCGAGCCCAGCGCACCCAGGCCTGCTCGAGCTCGCCGCCCAGCAGCGCCGCGATGGAAAATGCGAAAGCCACCGAGAAACCCACGTAGCCCATGTAGAGCACGGGCGGGTGGAAGGTCATGCCGGGATCCTGCAGCACCGGGTTGAGGTCGCCGCCGTCGGATGGCATCGGCAGCTCACGCAGAAACGGATTCGAGGTAAACAGGATGAAGGCCAGGAAGCCGACGCCGATGAGGCCGAGCACGCCGAGTACGCGGGAGACGAAAGGCGTCGGCAGGTGGCGGCTCAGCACCGCCAGCGCGAGCGACCAGACGTTGAGGATGAAGACCCACAGCAGCATCGAGCCTTCGTGCGCGCCCCACACCGCGGTGATCCGGTAGTACCAGGGCAGCGCGAGGTTCGAGTTGTCGGCGACATAGGCCACCGAGAAGTCGTAGACGAGAAACGCGTGGATCAGCACGCCCATCGCCAGGAACACGAACACGGCCTGGCCGGCCGCGGCGGGTCGCGCCACGGCCATGAGCGCGGCGTTGCCACGCCACGCGCCGAGGATGGGAAGCACTCCCTGGACCAGCGCCAGCAACAGCGCGAGGACGAGCGCGAACTGGCCAAGCTCCGGAATCATTTCGGCGTACCCGGTGCCGTGGCCTTGTCAGTCATGGCCTGATCGCCCATGCCCTTGTCGTCGATCTTGCGGTTCTCATGCGCCTTGGCCATGGCGTCCTTGAGTTCCTTCGGCATGTAGTTCTCGTCGTGCTTGGCGAGCACTTCGCTGGCGATGAAGCGGGCGTCGTCCATGCGACCCGTCGCGATGACCGACTGGTTGTCGCGGAACAGGTCCGGCAGGATCCCGGTGTATTCCACCGGCATGGCGCCCTGGTCGTCGACGACGATGAAGCTGACCTTCAGGCTGTCCTTCGCGCGCTGGATCGAACCCGCCTTGACCATGCCGCCCAGCCGGAAGCTGCCGTACTGCGTGGCCTGGCCTTGCTGCACCTGGCTCGGCGTGAAGAGATAATTCATGTTTCGCTGCAATGCGAACACGGTCAGACCGACCGCCACGATGGCGGCGGCGATCACCGAGATCACGATGGCGAGGCGACGCTTACGGGTGGGATTCATTACGGGGAGCGGTTCCGGGACGGCGGCGGTTCTCCTGGCGCGCGAGGCGCGCGCGGAGATCGCGCAGGTTGCGTCGACGCCTCGCCAGTGGCGCGAGGGTATCGATCAGAAGGACGAGGAAGAAAACGGCGAGCGAGGTCCAGACGTAGAAGCCGTACTGGCCCATGGCGAGGGCGGCGGTCATGCGGCGTCGTTCCCCGGCGTGTTCAGGGCGAGATCGCGCACCCAGCCCTTGCCGCTTTCCGCGACGATGAAGTCGGCGCGCACGCGTGCGAACAGGCTGGCGACGTAATACAGCTTGGTCGCCGCCATCATCGTCAGCAGGGGCCACAGCATGCTGGCATCGATATGCGAGGGCCCGAGCAGACGCACCGTCGAACCCTGGTGCAGCGTGTTCCACCAGTTCACCGAGAAATGCACGATCGGCACGTTGACCGCGCCGACCAGCACCAGGAACGACGCGGCGCGCGCGCCCTGACGCCGGTCCTCGAAGGAGTGGTACAGACCGACGATGCCAAGGTAGATGAAAAGCAGCACCAGCTCGGACGTGAGGCGCGCGTCCCAGGTCCACCACGTGCCCCACATCGGCTTGCCCCAGAGCGAGCCGGTGACCAGCGTGATCAGGGTGAAGGCGGCGCCGACAGGGGCGGACTCCATCGCCACGGTTTCGGCGAGCTTGATCCGCCAGACCAGACCGATGAACGCGGCGACGGCCATCACGCCGTAGATGAACAGGCTCATCCAGGCGCTGGGTACGTGGATGAAGATGATCCGGTACGCGTCGCCCTGCTGGTAGTCGGCGGGCGCGACGAACAGGCCGCCATAGAGCGCCACACCGCCGAGAAGCAGGGCGAGGCCCAGCGCCCATGGACGGACGGCACCCGCAAAGCGGTAGAACACCGGCGGGGAGCTGAGACGGTGCAGCCAGAGGGGAACCCAGTTAGCCATCGGTCCTCGTTGCCGTTTGGTGCGAGAAAGGGTGAGTCCGGATTCCGGTCCGTACGGTGGCGCGCATCATGAGTCCATCGCGATACGCAGCGCCGCGGCGCACGCAAGCGGTGCCAGCACCAGCGCCAGAACCAGTCCGGCGCCGAGCCACGCCACCGGCGCGACCCAGGGCAGGCCGTCCTGCGCGGCTGATACAGCCCCCGCGGCGAAGATGACGACCGGCACGCAAAGCGGCAGAAGCATGAGCGCGAGCAGCATACCAGAGCGTCGCGAGCCGGCCGTCAGCGCGACGAGGATCGCGCCCAGGAGGCACAGCAACGGCGTGGCCAGCGCGAGGGTGGCCACGAGCACGGGCATGGCCGGCGCCGGAAGCTTCAGCATGCTGGCCAGCAGCGGTGCGACGACGATCAGCGGCAGCGACGAGACGATCCAGTGAGCGAGGATCTTGACGCCCACGAGCAAGGCCAGCGGCTGCGGTGCGAGCATCAGCAGCTCCATCGAGCCGTCCTCGATATCGCCGCGGAACAGGTTGTCGAGCGAAAGCAGGATGGCCAGCACGACCGTGACCAGCACGACGCCACCGGCGATGCGGGCGAGGAGGGCGGGCTCGGGTCCGAGGGCGAACGGGAACAGTGTCGCGACGATCACCGCATAGAGCACGGGCATGGCGATGTCACCGCGCCGGCGCCAGGCCAGGGTCAGGTCGCGGCGCAGCAGGGCGGCGCAGGCGGCGGGTGTGCTTCCGGGCGTCATGCGTGCAGCCGGATGCGGCGTGGTGCGTCGCCGGCGAAAGACACCGCCCCGTGGCTCGTCACCAGAGCGGCACCGCCGCGCGCCGCATGGCGCTCCAGCAGGCGGTTGATCAGGGCGATGCCTTCGCGGTCGAGATTGGCGTAGGGCTCGTCGAGCAGCCACACGCGTGCGGGCAGGATCAGCAAGCGGGCGAGAGCCACTCGCTTCTTCTGTCCGGCGGAGAGGCGGCGTACGGACTCGTCTTCGTATCCGGCGAGGCCGACCTGGGCGAGGGACACATCGATATCGGCGCCGCCGCGCAAGCCGTAGAGTCCGGCGGCGACACGCAGGTTCTCGCGAGGCGAGAGGTCGAGTTTCAGGCCGGGATGGTGGCCGAGAAAGACCACGGCCCCGGCGACGGTATCGAGCGAGAACGGAGCGCCGTCGAGCAGGACCTCCCCCGAGCCGGGGCGAAGCATGCCGGTAAGCACACGCATCAGCGTGGTTTTACCACTGCCGTTGTCGCCCTCGATCAGCGCGATTTCGCCCTCGCGCAGTGCGAAATCCACCGGACCGAAGACCGGCTCATCCTGGCGCAGGAAGCACAGGGAGCGCGCTTCAAGCAGGACAGCGTTGGCGGCGGCGACGGTCATTCCGACGATTGTCCGGGCCATGCGGCGGCTTGTCCATGCGTGACGGTGTCGCGGCTTCCTCAGCCCCGATCGAACGCCTCAGCCGGCAACGGAGGCAAAGTCGCCTGCAGCGCCCGCACAGCCGCCTCGATGTCCACCGACGCCACGCTTTCATGCCCCAGCAGGAGCTGCTCCACCAGCACGTCCTGCGCCTGCCCACGCTCCAGCGCGTAGCGGTAAGGCAGATGCGTAAACGTCACCATCCGGTAGCGCGGCAGGTAGTGCGTCGGGCAGCGCTCCGTCAGCAGCGCACCCAGCTCGCGCTTGCGCAGGAACACGGGATCCGCGACCTTGTCGCGCATCTCCACGTAGTTCTCCAGCGCCATCCGGGCGATCGCGTCGGCATTCGGCTTGCGCGTCGCTTCGAAGGCGGCGAACACGGCCGCCGGATCGGACGGATTCGCCGCGAACAGGTCCGCCAGTTCGGCCGCGTCTTCGAATCCGCAGTTCATACCCTGACCGTGAAACGGCACGATCGCGTGCGCGGCGTCGCCGATCAGCAGGGCACGGCCACCGATATGCCAGCGATCCAGGTAAAGCGTCGCCAGTGTGCCGACCGGATGGGCCGCCCAGTCGTTCGTGAACTCGGGCATCAGCGCCAGCGCATCGGGAAATTCCGTGCGGAAAAAGCCCTCGGCGGCGGCCGCGCCTGCGATCGTACGGAAGCTGGGGTGCTCGCCATCGTTGGGCAGGAACAGCGTTACCGTGAAGCTGCCCTCGCGGTTCGGGAGGGCGATGCACATGTAATGGCCGCGCGGCCAGATATGCAGCGCGTTGCGTTCGATGGCGAAAGGCGCGGAGGGATCCTTGCCAGGAGGAATCTCGAGTTCCTTGTAGCCGTGACCCAGCTCTTCGATCCGTTCGCCGAGCGGCGAATGTCGGTGCATCTCGGCGCGCAATGCCGACCCGGCGCCATCGGCACCGATGATGACGGGCGCGTTGATGCTGCGCTCGGTTCCGTCCATGCTGCGCAGCATGAGTCTGCCCGCGTCCAGATCGGCCCCGGCCAGGCCCTGGTCGAAATGGATGGTCGCGCCGGCGGCTTCGGCGGCATCGAGCATCAGGTTATTCAGGCCACCTCGCGACACCGACCAGATCACTTCGGAATCGTCCACCCCATAGCGCTGCAGGCCGCTGTGGCCGGCCGGATCGTGCACCATGCGGCCGCGCATCATGACGGCCTGCTCGAGCACCTGCGCGGCGAGACCGGTGGCGCGCAAGGCATGCAGGCCGCGTTCGGCCAGGGCGAGATTGATCGAACGGCCGCCCTGAAAGCCCGCCTTGCGGGGATCGGAGCGCTTCTCGAAGACGGAGACGCGGAAACCGCGTTGGGTCAGCAGGGTGGCGACCATGGCGCCGACCAGTCCGGCGCCGACCACGGCGATGTCGTTACGGGGCATGGCGGCCTGTTTTTGCTGCGCAATATTGCGGGGCAGCGCATCGTGCGCCGCAGCGCCGCCGGGAGCAAGTCCCTGGCGGCGGGATGCGTCAGCTTGCCTTCTTACCTGGCCGCGACGCCTGGCTCTGACGCGAGGCGGGCTCGGGCGGCTTGGCCGTGGCGGCATCGAGGAAACCGCGCTGCATCGACTTCCAGACGTCGAGGTTGCGCTCGGTCATCTCGTTGAGCATCGACCACGGGGTCTGGCCCATCAGGCTGTTGAGCTGGGTACGGAACTGCTGCTGCTGGTCGAGGAAGACCTGCAGGCTGCGCTCCAGATAGGGGCCCATGAAGCCCTGCAGGGAGTCGCCGTAGAAGCGGATGATGTGCGACAGCAGCTGCGGGGAGAGCATCGGCTGACCGTGCTCTTCGTGTTCGGAGATGATCTGCAGCAGGACGGATCGGGTCAGGTCGTCACCGGACTTGGCGTCGCGGACTTCGAAAGTTTCCCCGTCGAGGACCAGCTGGCGGACTTCTTCCAGCGTGATGTAGCTCGAGATCTCCGTGTCATACAGACGACGGTTCGGATACTTCTTAATGATGCGTAGGGATTGTGCCATGCGGCGAAAGCTACCACGTGGTATTGCGTCGCACCAGTTGTCGCACCGTCTTGTAAACGTTTGCGGTTTCACATATGGGATTGGAACGATTTAAATAACACAAACTTAATAAATGCGAGTTCGGACGGCTAGGTAGCGGCGGCGGAGCGCTAGCAGACACTCTTTGCAAGGTTACGAGACGGTGCCAAAGCGATAGTCAGCTCTAGCGAAGGCAACGACAGGCCAGACTCTCAATGGTCGGATCACTTCCTACTATAGTCGCCGCGCCGCGCCGACTCGCGGGTGGCACCGAACACGAATAGATGAACTCGATGGCCGCCTTTTTTAGGTGTCAGTATGCTAGTCGGTAGGGCGAACGGGTACCGGGTCGACCGTTTTTGAGGCCCAATGCGTGCGCTCTCACTCTTAAGCAGTGGAGGTGCCGGTAGCGGCAGAGTTTTAAGGGACAGGGACATTGCGTTGATATGAATGCAGATGATGAATCGAAATTCGGCGTTGAAGATTACATTCCACGTGCTGAGCTTGCGCGTCAGGCCGTCGATGCGCTCCGCGGATATGCATATCAAGTGACAGTCGCTTCACTTGCTTGGCTGGACTTAGGTGAACGATCAACGATCTTTCTTGAGGTCGCGGAGGATTACGCCACTTTCGCTGAGGGAATTCTTCATGCTGTGCAGGTAAAAGATACGCAGGCTTCGACTACAGTCACCCTAAACACACAGAGTATTCGTGAAGCAATTTCCAACTTCGTGCATCTATCCGAGGAGAATCGAAATGTAGAGGTGCACTTCGAGTACTTCACGACTTCCGAAATAGGCACCGAAAAGGCTTCAATAGGATGTCCGATGAAGGAGGCAGGGCTGTCTTATTGGCGGACTGCTGCAAAAGCCGGCGACGTCACCCCTATACGCACGCTTCTGGAGAGCGAAAATTTCTCCAAGAAGGTTAATGAATTTTCTCGTAGTCGCGACGACGAGGCCTTGAGGAGCGAGCTGCTCCGCAGAATTCGGTGGAGTTGCGGAAAGCCGAATATTGCGGCGCTGCGTAAAGAGTTCGATGAGCGACTGACAGTGGTTGCTAGGGACCGATTTCAAGTGCCCGTCGCGGAGGCGAAAAGTCTAGCAAACGTACTTCTTTATCATGTGCTTGAGACGAGCGTGATGAAGAGTGCGAAGGAGCGATCGCTTACGAGAGTCAAGCTGACAGAAGTCATAGACGAAGCAACGCGTACTTCGATCTCCAGATCTATGCTCGGCGTTCTCTTAAAGGCTTCGGCAGAATTGGCGACGTCACGGTCGAGCTCTCATGGCTCCGACATTCCTGTTTCTGTTGGCGAGCTCTCTTGGCTTGCCGATTCGGTCTCGCTCCCTGATTCTCTTGTCCAGATTTCTCGGGATTGTGTTGTGCTCGCTGTGGAGGATCGACTTCGGAAATTCGGAGCGGCCGTTATAACAGGTGCCAGCGGGGTGGGGAAGACGAGCGTGGCTCGAGAAGTTGCGCGAAAAATCGGCGGTGGATTCATCACTATTGACCTACGTGACGTTGAATTTTCCGAGGCGTCCAATAGGCTCGCTATCCTACTGTCCCGGCTTGGAAGCTTGACGGTCCAAACGGTCGTGATCGAGGACTTTAATTGCATTAATGACCCTCGCCTTGGCCTAACGCTTGCCCAACTAATGGAAGCGATTAGTCGACGATATATGACGGCAATTGTTACATGCTACAACGCGCCTAGTGCTAAAGCGCTCTCAGGCTCTGGTCTGAGTTTGGCGTGTATATATGCTTGTCCGTACTTCACGGAGGAGGAGGCATGCGATCTAGTTTCTTTGAACAACGGGGATCGGGAGTTATGGGGAAGGCTCTCGTTTGTTAGTGGTGCCTGGGGGCATCCCCAGCTCGTCCACGCTTTCGTTTCTGGAATGGCCGTTAGAGGATGGCCACAGGCGGAAATACCGGACGTTCTGAGCTTGGGTCTGTCGTCTGGCGACGTAGAAACGGAGCGCGAGGCTGCAAGGCGTGCGGTGGCGCTGAAGTTGCCGGAGCACAGTCGTACGCTGTTATATCGATTGAGCCTGTTTATAGGTGACTTCGATCGGGATCTCGCTATGCAGCTCGCGGATGCTCCGCCGCCACTGTGTTCGTCTGGCGAGGCTTTGGATGAGCTTATTGGATCTTGGATCGAGGTTAGAGGGATAAATCGCTATCGGGTGTCACCTCTTGCCGCTAAGTTCGGTCGAGAGATGATTCCACCGCAGCTTCAAGTTAAGTTACATAGCGGAATCGCTACGAGTCTTCTATCCGTGAGGGCGGTTCACGCTGATGACATCGACAAGATCGTTACGCATGCCTATTTAGGCAAGAACACGGGTGTTTTAGCGAGTCTGGCAACAAAACTTCTTCACGGAAATTCGGAGGTAGTGGATTTCCTCGCAGAGAATTCCTCGATCCTCCGTTTGCTGCCTACTGAAGGTCCTCTTTATCCCGAGAATATCGCTGTTTCATCGATGCTTCGATTGGTGCAGGTGAAGGTAATTGCTGCGAGTAGCGACAAGTCGTGGCTTCCCCGCTGCGTCCAGGCTGCCAAGGAAGAAATATGTCTCCACTCTGAGGGCGAGGCTCGGGATACCTTTCACGTTGCTCTGTTAGTGACAGTCCTGAACGTGATTGGGGTGGCCAACCACCTCGATGACTGGTTTGGGCTTTTGCGTGAGTTCCGCGCGCTTTCCGCAAATAACGAGCACTTCTCCCTAATCTTTGGAGGAGGTTCATCACGGTACTCAAATCCCTATGAGGCTGTTTCGGTGCTCTTCGCGATCGGAAGCTCGCAGCTGGGCAGCGTGCGTGCCTTGGAGCGTATAGTGGACGAACTCGACGCAATATCGGTTGCGGAGAGAGCGCTGTATATGAATATGCTCACTAAGACGATTCCAGATCTCTCAGTGTTTGTCCAGGGACCCTGCGTTATCGCCAACCGCGACTCATTTGACGTGGAAGACGCAGCGGAGCGATACCTGCGCATGGCACGCAAGACGGCCGGCTGGGAGCAGCAGGCAGTAGCAACACAGTGTTGGATTGCTCGCGCGATAATTTTCGATGAATTTAGCGGCGATCGACAGCGTGCGCTCGATGTCATCGATGATGCAACATCGGCTCGCGGCGAGAATGTGCTTCTAACTAGAGCACGCGCAAGAATATATTGGCGTGCACAAGATCATGATCGTGCATTCGAATTGCTAAGTAGCATAATTGACTTGGTGGGCAAGGATAACTCGATTGAACGAGCGTTTACTCTGAGGGAAGCAGCAATTAGCTCGGCGAAAATCGGAGACTGGACCCGAGCTGAGGAGTGGTTTCTCGAGAGTAGAAAATCTGCCTTGGTTGTTCAGTCGAATGACATGAACGCTATGGCTGCCGGCCTTCTTGCTGACGCGGCTGCGGCGGCTCTTATGGCTGAAAGCACGAGTCGGGCATTGCAGCTGTTGGCTAAAGCGCTCTCTGAATTGGACTCTCTTGAGGCGAGCTCCTCGCATCGCGCTGCATTCGCGCACCACATAATCAGGCATCTGGTCTTATGGTTCATGTCAAGGCTCGATGATCTATCATTCGCCGTGGACCCTCAGAATATTGTCATGGATCCGGGTTGTTGCAGCAATCCCGATCCAGATATTAGTTTCGGGGAACGCCCGCTCGCTTCGATCGACGTGGCGTGGTACATGCTAGCTGAGATGGATATCCAGTCCCGAACACACCACGACTTCGTTGCGGTCGTGCACGATCGACTCAACGGATACATGCTCCCGTCTTTTGAGTTCAGCCTTCGCGCAAAACTCATCTTTAACAGTGTGGAAGATTTGGATGTTGGGAAGTTTGCTCAGCACTTGGCTGGTTATGTAACCATCGGCCTGTCGCACGGTGACTACATCCGTCGCGTAAGCGACGGGGCGGCATTTGATGTGCTTTGCCCGAGCAGAGAGTTGTTGCCTCGGGAGCAACCGGGGTCTTGGCCGCAGGGTGCCATCGATTTCCTCAATGGTGCGATTCTTTGTTTTGTAATCGGAGCGGCATGCAGGGGACGTGCCGAAATAGTGCTTTCTATGCCATCGGCTGTGGCTGGTCGGCTTGGGGATGAGGTCCTGTCCGAGACGGTCCTTGCTAAGATTGATGGTCTGCGGAATGGGGCGTCTGCTGAGTCATTTGAGGAGCAGGTGTTAGAGAATTTACTCGTCTTTGCTTCCGGCCGTAAAGCGACCCCCAAAGAATATTTCATCGCTTCAGTTCGCTCACTGCAACAGGCCGATAGGTCCCACTTGAAGCGGGACATTATTCGAATCGTAGCAGCTTGGCAGCGTGATGCCTGGGCGCAGATCGTTGCCACTCAGTCGTTTTATTTGAATCAGCCAAGGCTCGTGGTCCCTTATATCGAGGCCACATTGCGCGAATGCGAAAACGATGAGAGATTCATTCTTGATCTTATTCTGACTACTGCAGATGCGGTGGGAATGGCCCTTCCGCAAGGTCTCCGGGCAGACTACGAAAAGAGGAGAAAGGAGTTTGGCGGGGGTAACTAGCTAGAGCGCGGAGGGAAGGCTTTCCACACTGCGGCGACGTTTTTCCAATTGACGTGTGGTTGTGCCGGAATTGGTGCGAAATATTTCAGTGCGCCGCCGCTCCTCCGGCATTCCCGAACGGCGGCTTCGCCAACCAGAGAATCGGTATCAGTGCCAGAAAAAGGATCCCGCACAGCCAGAACACGTCGTTGACGGCCAGGGTCAGCGCCTCCCGGTTGACCACCTGGTCCAGCACGGTTCGCTGTGCCTGTCCATGCAGGTTCATCATCTGCAGCCGGTCGACATAGGCCATCGCCGCCGGGGACGCCGGATTGACGTATTCGGTCAGCGAGGCATGGTGCGCTTCGCCGCGATGCTGCCAGATCGTCACCGTGAGCGCGGTCGACACGCTCGACGCGAGCGTGCGGCAGAAGTTGGCCAGCCCCGACGCACCGGCGATCTGGTCGGGCCGCAGGCCGGAAAGGAAGATCTGGTTCAGCGGAATGAAGAAGCACGCGATGCCGATGCCCATGACGAAGCGAGGCAGGACCAGCGTGGCGAACGACGCGCCGCTGTTGAAGGTCGAAAACCAGAACGCGGTGAACGCGAACACGAGGAAGGCGAAGGTCACCACCGCGCGCAGTTCCAGCCGCTGGATGTTCTTGCCGATGATGGGCGACATGAGGAACGCGAGGATGCCGACGGGCGCGGTCGCCAGGCCTGCCCATGTCGCGGTATAGCCCAGCGTCGTCTGCAGCCACAGCGGGAACACCACCGTGATGCCGAAGAAGCCCAGCATGCCCAGCGACAACGCGCTGACGCCGACGGCGAAATTGCGCCGGGTGAAGAGCGACAGGTCGACCACCGGATACTTCGCGGTCAGTTCCCAGATGACTAGGAAGGTCAGCGCGACCACCGCGATGAGGCCGAGCGTCAGGATCAGCGGCGACGCGAACCAGTCGTGGTCGTTGCCGTTGTCGAGCATGAACTGCAGGCAGCCCACACCGAGCACCAGCAGGAACAGGCCTACCGAGTCGATCGGAGCGCGCACGATCTTCGTTTCACGGGTGCGCAGGATCGCCCAGGTGATCACGCCCGCCGCGGCGCCCACCGGTACGTTGATGTAGAAAATCCACGGCCAGGAGAAATTGTCCGTGAGGTAGCCGCCGAGGATCGGGCCGAAGATCGGTGCGACGACCACGGTCATCGCCCACATCGCCAGCGCGATGCCTTGTTTGTCTTTCGGATAGCTCGCCAGCAACAGCGACAGCGACAACGCCACCATCGGGCCGGAGCCCGCACCCTGCAGCAGACGGAACAGCACCAGCATCGGCATGCTGGTGGCCAGGCCGCACAGCATCGAGAACGCGACGAACAGCGCGACGGAGAAGCAGAAGGTCTTCACTTCGCCGAAGCGCTTGGCGATCCAGCCCGTCAGCGGCTGCATCACCGCGCTGGCCAGCGCGTACGAACTGATCGCCCACGTGCCCTCGTTCGAACTCACGCCCAGACTGCCCGCGATATGCGGGACGGCCACGTTGACGATCGTCATGTCGAGAATCTCCATGAACGTGGAGAACGCGACGGCGATGGTCAGCAGGACCAGCTGCATGCCCTGCAGCGGTTTCGGGCCCGCCGGTGCGGGCGCGGCGTCCGGAATGGCGACGGCGTCGCTCAAGGCGCACTGGCTCCCAGGTTCTTGCGCACGATCTCGTCGGCGGCGGCATCGGCCTTCGCGGCCACCTCGTCGTAGACGGTGGTCTGCGCGACCGGTGTCGTCGACGGAGCCCTTGCCAGGACGTCGCCATCGTCGTTGGAGATATCGAGCGTCACGGCGGTGGACAGGCCGATACGCAGCGGGTGCTTGTCGAGGTCCTTCGAGTCCAGCGCGATGCGAACCGGGATGCGCTGCACCACCTTGATCCAGTTGCCGGTGGCGTTCTGCGCGGGCAGCAGCGAGAACGCGCTGCCGGTGCCGGCGCCGAGACCGACCACGTGCCCGTGGTATTCCACGCCACCACCGTAGATGTCGGCTTCGATCTTCGCCGGCTGGCCGATGCGCACGTGGCGCAGCTGGCTCTCCTTGAAATTCGCCTCAACCCACAGGTCGTGCAGCGGGATCACCGTCATCAGCTGCTGGCCGGGCTGCACGCTGTTGCCCACCTGGACGCTGCGCTGCGCGACGTACCCGTCGATGGGTGCAACGATCGCGTTGCGTTGCGACGCGACCCAGGCCTGACGGAAGTTGGCGCGTGCCTGTTCGACCGCCGGATTGGACTCGACATCGCTGCCGTCGATCAGCGCGCGCGACGCATCGGCCTGACGCTGTGCGGATTCCAGTGCGGACTGCGCGGTGTCCACCGCGTCGCGGGCGTGCTGCACTTCTTCCGGTGCGACGGCTTTTTCGGCGAGCAGGGGCAGACGACGCTTCAGGTCGTCCTGCGCACGCTTCAGATCGTTGCGGCGTGCGCCGAGCGCGGCGTCCGCGCTGGCGGCCGACTGCGTCTGCTGGCGGACCTGACGAACCGCCTGCGCCAGGGCGCTGCTGGCTTTGCGCAAGGCCACATCGGCGTCGGTAGCGTCCAGGCGGACGAGCACCTGACCCGCGTTGACCCGCTGCGTGTCGTCGGCGAACACGCCGGTGACGATGCCGGGCACCTGCGCCGAGATACCCACCTGGTTACCACCCACATAGGCGTCATCGGTGGTCTCGCGGATCGAGAACACGAACAGCCACAGCAGGAACCACGTCGCCGCCGCCAGGAGGAAGACGATCAGGGCGATCAGCAGCGCACGGCCTCGCTTGCGCTTGTCCCTGGGCGCGTTGCCGCTTTCCACCGGGGTGCGCTGGGTATCGGTCGGGTTGGCGCTCATGGGCTCTGGGTTCCGTTCGTGCTGGGCGTGGAAGAGGTGTCGACGGGTTCGGCGCGATAGCCGCCCCCGAGGGATTTGATCAGGGCGACATCGGTGGACAAGGCCTGGCCCTGGAGGTCTGCGTCCATGTCCAGCTGCTGCGCCAGCGAGGCTTCGGTGGCAAGCGACTCGCGGTCGTCACGCACGCCGCGTGCCGCCCGCGCCTTCGCGCTGGCGAGCAGGGTATTGACGGCATCGATCTGCGCGGCTTGCTCGGTGCGTCGGGCGGCGATCTGCTGCGCACCGAGCGCCTGCGTAGCGACGTCGCGTGCGGCCGAGGCCACGGTGGCGTTGTACTGAGCGACGGCGGCGCCGAGCTGCGCCTGGCTGACGCCGTGGTTCGCCTCGAGCGTCCCGCCTTCGAAGATCGGCAGGTGCAGCGCGGGCGTCAGCGAGAACACGCGGCTGCTCGCGGAGAAGAGCTTGTCCATGTCGATGCTGGACAAACCCGCCATGCCCGACAGGCTCACATCGGGGAAGAACTGGGCGCGTGCGGCGTCGGTCTGCCGTAGCGCGGCTTCGACCTGCCAGCGGCTGGCCGCGATGTCCGGTCGGCGCGCCATCAGATCGGTGCCGACGTTCGCGGGCAGGCCGGGGGCGACGGCGGGAAGCGCACGCGGCGTAAGCGCGGGCAGCTGTCCGGGCGAGACGCCGACCAGCGTGGCCAGCGAGGCGCGACGGATGTCCGCCGATCCCTGCAACGCCACACGCTGCTGGCGGGCACCGGACAGCTCGGCGCGTGCCTGCTGCACGGTATCGGGTACGTCCACGCCCTGTTTCACGCGAAGGTCGGCGATACGCAGCGCGCGTTCGCGGACGGCGATGAGCCGGTCCGCGATGGCCACGCGCGACATGTCCGCGAGCCAGCCGAAGTAGGTGTCCGCGACGACCGCCTGGATCGCGAGGGACGAGGCCGAGCGCTCCGCTTCCGCCGCCCGCGCGCTGTCGATCGCGGACTCGAGGGTGAAACGTTTCTTGCCCCACCAGTCGAAGTCGTAGCTGACCTGCACGCCGAGGTCGGCCTGGTTGTACCAGGTGAAGCCGAGGAACTGCGCCGGAATCAGGCCATGTTCGCTCATGCGCTGCCGTGCGACCTGCGCACTGCCGTCCACGCGCAGGCCCGCCTGCGCCGCCGCGACGCGAATGTTCTGCTGCGCGCTGTCGACGCGCGTTTTCGCCTGGGCGAGGTCTGGCGCGCCGCGCAGGGCCATGTCCATCAGCATGTCGAGCTGTGGGTCGCCGTACGCACGCCACCATTCGGCGGCGGGCCAGCCCGGGCGGTGGTCGGTGACGAGGCCGGCCAGTGGCACGTCGTCGCCCAGGGCAGGGCGGTCGATCTTCGCGGGCACGTGGCAGGCCGCGAGCGACACGGCCAGCATGCCCGCCAGCAGCGTGGGGCGGAACGGTAAGGGTTTCATGGGGTTTCCGCGGTATCCAGATGCAGGGCCAGCTTTTTCAACAGCCCTTCGAAGGTCTTTCGTTCCGTAGCGCTGAAGCAGGCGAACTTCGACACCACCTCGGGGAACATCGGCGGGAGCAGCGTGCGCACGAACTGCCTGCCCTCGGTCGTGATCGTCAGCACGATCTGACGGCGGTCCTGCGTCGCATGCGAGCGGGTGATCAGGCCGCGTTTGGCGAGCAGATTGGTGATACGGGTCATGTTGGTCGGCTTCTGCTCAGCCAGCGCGCAAAGCTCGCTGGGCGTCGAACTGCCGTTCCGGGACGAATACAGCATCATCAGCGTGCGGAAATCGCTGTCGTTGAGGTCGAACGGCCTGAGCCTGGTCTCCACGTTGCGCTGCAGCGCTTCGCCCGTCAGCAAAAGCAGTCGGATGAGAAGGACCTCGCATTTCGGCAAGCCGTCGATGTTCTCGGCGACCCGGTCGACGCCCTCGTAGAGCGCGTCGACGCATGGTTTCAGGGTGGACATTACGCTGGCTAATAGTTCGCTGGTGAACTATTAGCCTAGCAAGCACTGACTTCAGGCAACAAGTGCCGTCGTGCCCTGGACCGCTGCGGCGACTAAGCGCGCCCCATCAGCCGCATCGGGCGCAGCTGCCGAATTCGGATGCCGAAATGAATCGACCGCATCATCGAGCGGCTGTTCGCCGCCTCTTTGGAGGCGCATAGTCATTTTGCATGAGGACCATGCAGCCATGGGAAAAGGAGAGCCATATGACGACCGACAAGTCATCGGACGCGGCCGACACTGCCGAACAGCTGCGCAACGCTGACAGCGCGCCTGCTGCCGAAGCCCCGCAAGATCGCTGGACCATTGCTATGCCTTCCTGGCCGGAAGGGTATGCCAACCCGAGGCGAGGGCGCGAGGGGGCCCCGGAGCCCGTGTCGGCCGCGTCGTCGTTCCCTGCCGGCGGCGACGGTTCCTCGAGGGTATCCAGACTCAGGCCGAGCGGGCGCGATCCCATCCATGTCGATCCCGGTGCGCGGATTGCTGACCGCGGTGTGGTCGCCACCGACCCCTATGGCGGCCTGGTAGGCGGAGAGCTCATCGCCTGGCAGGTCGAGCCCGGCGACCCTCATGCCGAAGCGCAGGCACATTTCCTCATCGACGGTCGCCCGTCAAAATACGCCAGCGCCTACACTGATTCCGGTGGTCGGGCGTTGCCGCCGGTGCCGCTTATCGCATCGGGGTTGCCGGGTGACAACTTCAAAGTCCGGGCATTCACGGTGAACGCGCCCATCGATCGCAAGGTCGAACACGAATTCTTCGTCCGTGTCTCGTCGAATGTGCCAACTACGCTCGACGGAGAGTTTTATGGCACGCGTAAGCTGGCTGCGGGTATGTCGCACGATCTCGACGGACTCTTCGAGCTAAAGGATCAGGACGGGAAACATTACGATTTCGGATCGCTCGTCTTCGAAATTCTCGACCCATACGATGCTCCGGCGTTTCTGGGGTTCGCGCCTGGATCACTCGTCGGTGTTCCGCTGAATGGGACAAAGCTGCAACTCGAGGGAGGGCTCCGGGTGAACGTGTGGCCGGCCACCGTCGAATCGCCCTTCATCATCCGGGTTAGTCGGTATGGGCTGCTTCCGAAGGATTTTCAGTTCTGGTCCGTTCCGCGCTGACGAGCGTCGTCGACTCGTGCGCGCCCGAGCGAGAAGAGACGATCGGCATTGCGTGTCGTGACCTCGGCAACCTCCTCGCGGCTGATGCCGCGCAGGACCGCCACGGTGTCCACGACATCGGTCATGAACGCCGGCTCGTTGCGTCGGCCGCGACGATGCATACAGGGCTGATCGGGTGCATCTGTTTCGAGCAAAAGCCACTCCGGCGGCATGGTCGCGACGACGCGCCGGATCCGGTGAGCCCGGTCGTAGGTGACCGGGCCACCGATGCCGATATGAAAGCCGAGGTCGAACAGCTGTCGGGCTTGCTCCTCGCTTCCCGAGAAGCTGTGCACTACGCCACGCAATCCGCCGATCCGGCGAAGCGTATGGATGACCTCCTCGAACGCCCGGCGTGCATGCACGATCACCGGAAGGTCGTGCTCCTTGGCGATGCCCAGCTGGCGGGCGAACACGTCGCGCTGCCGCACCGGATCCAGTCCTTCGACGTACCAGTCCAGCCCGATCTCGCCCACGGCCACGGCGCCGCGGCCGTCGAGCCAGTCGGGCAGTTCGGCGAGGTGCTCGTCGCGATGCCGGTCGATGAACAAGGGATGGAGGCCGTAGGCGGGGAAAATACCGTCTCTCTCACCGGCGAGTCGCTCGATCGTTTCCCAGTTGCCGCGATCGATCGCCGGCACGATCCAGCGGCGAACGCCCGCGGCGGCTGCGCGCTCGTACATCCCCCGCCGGTCGCTGTCGAACGACGCGTCGTCCAGGTGTGCGTGGGTGTCGACCAGATCGACCATGTAAGCGTGATGCCTGAATGAAGGTGGCGACAGTCTAAGGCCTCATTCAGTTTAACGAATGTCAAATGTCCTCCGAGGCGACTTCCGGGAGATGGGGCTCATGCGCCATCGAGGTCGCGGACCTTCGTTAGGAGAGTAGGGTTATGAGCAGTCTGAAGATTTCCGTCCTGAACATCGCGTTGGGCGCGGCGCTGGTGTGCGGCCTGTCCGCGTGCAACCGCGACGCGAATGCCGACGTGTCCTACCGTGGCGACGGCGCCGCGGCTTCTGCTCCCGCGCCCGCACCGGCCGGCCCGAAGTACGGCCGCGTGGTCAGCGTCGATCCGGTCCGCGAGGCGGCCTCGTCGCCGCAGCGCGAGTGCCACGACGAGGTGGTGACCCGCCACGTGCCGGTCAGGGACCAGCATCAGATCGCCGGTACGGCCATCGGCGCGGTCGCCGGCGGTCTGCTCGGCAACCAGATCGGCGGAGGCAAGGGGCGCACCCTGGCGACGGTGGCCGGCGCGGTCGGTGGCGGCTATGCGGGCCACGAGATCCAGGAGCGCCGCCAGGAGACGAACACCACCACGAGCACGGTGCGCAAGTGCAGCACCGTGGCCGGCACGTCGGGTGACAAGATCGTCGCTTATGACGTTCGTTACGAATACAACGGCGTGACGCGTTCGGTGCGTATGGATCACGATCCGGGCGATCGCGTCGAGGTACAGGAAGGCGTGTCGGTCGTTTCCGACGCACGCTGATTCTCCAACGCGTTCCCAGAGGCTTCATCCATGTACAGCATTGTCCGCAAGTCAGGCCTCGTCGCCGCCGCCGTCGCCACGCTGTCGTTGACGGCGTGCTATGAGCAGCCACGTCGTGTGTATCGCGAGGATCGCGTCGTGTATCAGGGCGCGCCGCGAGGGTGCGAGCAGTGCGGCGTCGTGGACGACGTCGAGCAGGTCTATACCCAGCGCGACTCGTCGCCGCTCGGTGCCGTCATCGGTGCGGTCGCCGGTGGTTTGCTGGGCAACACCATCGGCAAGGGTGACGGTCGTTCGGCCGCCACCGTCGGTGGTGCGGTGGTCGGCGGCGTGGTCGGTAACCAGGTCGGCAAGCGCAACGGTGCCGATCAGGTCGCTTTCCGCGTGAGCATCCGTCTGGACGACGGTCGCCGGGCCACAGTGACCCAGGTGGAAGATCCGCAGCTGCGTCGCGGCGATTACGTCGAGGTGCGCGGGGATCGCGTCTATCGTCGTTGATCGTTTAGACGTATGGACGGCTAAATAAAAACCCGCTTCGGCGGGTTTTTTATGATCGATGAGAAAATCGGGCGCAAAAAAAAACCCTCATCCGAGGGCCCCTTTTCCCGGGAAAGCACAAGCTGCCCGCTCTGCCTTCCTTTTCCCCTCACGTTGTAGAGCCGTTGTCAGTTCACGGCGTAGAACGCGTGGTCGCCGATCTTGCGAACGATGCGGCTTGCGGACCAGTTCGGCGAGACGGCAGCCGTGGCGAAGTGGTCGGCCTGCGGAACATAAACGAGTCGTTCACTCTTTGGCAGGCTCCAGTTATTCAGGGAGTCGCCTGCCACCTTCCATGCCTTGGACCAGGAGACGAGATCCGTGATCTCGAAATCCTTCGGCGTGGTGGTGATCGCAAACTGATGTGGCGCCGAAACGACGTCGCACACCTTGTCGCCGCCCATGCCGCGGTCGCGGCGTCGAAGGGCGACTTCCGCCACGGCGTACTGGCCGATAGTGGGTTCGCTACGTGCTTCGAGGTATACCGTCGTCGCCAGGCACGTCTGGTCAGCGAGGTGGCTCGGGAGGACGGACGCCATCCAGAGCAGCGCGGAAAGTTTCATGTGTATCTGCCTCCAACGAGCTTTTCCGTCACTTGCGGCTTTCTTTCGGAAAGAGCCATGGGGGACGTATGAGCGGTAGACGGGCGGGCAGGCCGTTACTACCTGGACCAACCGACGACATCCGATGTTGTGTTTGGAGAAACACGGATGAGGCGGGCGTCACACACTGTGACTGTACTGGGCGACTGTCCGGAGTCGCCCGGTATGGGGGTGCACCGAAAGGGAGCGGCTCGCAAAGGCGGCGGCTCCGTCGGCTGACTACGCGCTACTCATGGGCTGCGCGCTGCTCAATCTCCGGCTTTCGCCGGGTCGCGCCAGAACCGTCATCATCGACGGATCGTCGCGGGTGTAACCGTGGAGAAACACCACGACCACTTAAATTGGATCGGCGGAGCCTAGTGGCGCTGCACGAATTCTGCAAGTGCGTGAGCTGTCCGGTTCAGCTTTAACTCACACATTGCGTGAGACACATTCTTGCGAATCTGCGGAAGATCACGCTTCGAATGTCGATAAGATGTGTAGGTGCTTGTCATCTATTTCAAGAGGCTCTGCCGATGCAACGCTGTCGTCGAGTACGACAAGCGATATAGGTGAAGGTTGCGATGCCGCATGCATCAGCACGATACCTATGTCGCGGCCGTTAACGCGTAGCGTCTCGCCCTCGCGCAACGTGTCATCGCTTCGCACGACGTGCAGATGCTTTTTGTGACCGCCCAGAAAATGCAGTCGCGCAGCGATTTCCTGTCCAGGAAAGCATCCCTTGTCGAATACGACGGCACCCAGTCGCTCCATCGACAAGGCGGGCGGAAGCAGTGCGTCGATCGCCTCGTCGGGAAGCCACGCATATCCTTTCCGTATGTGACGCGCGTACCAGGTGTCTCCACCTTGCGTCGTATTTATACGTGTCGATGTATCGCCTTCACCGAAATACAGGGCGTCATCTTCTTCGCGTACATCGCCGTCGCCGATCGCGTTACCGTCGGATACATGCAGCACGTCGGATACCGCGATCTTCACCTTCGAACGAAAGACGAAACGTTTCAGGTCGGAAGCCAGCGTCTCGGCATCGCCGCCACGCGGAACGACGACGAAGCGGTCGTCTTCGGGGTGCGCGATCTGAAGCAGGGCGCGAACCCGACCCTTGGGATCGAGCCAGCCGCTCCATTGCCAGCGACCCACCCCAAGAGAGAGCACGGCGCTGCCGAACTGGGCATTGGCGAAAGCGGCCGCGTCGGGGCCGGTGAGGGTGATCGTGCGAGTGGTACGGCTCGGCATGGGGAGGCGCAAGTCGGGGCGGAGGCGTAGGATATACGGTCAGCCCAAGGCCAAACCAAGGTTTGGCCCGATCGTCAAGGTTGTGCTGATTTGCCACAGGTATTACCCTTTTGGGGCTTTATAACCATGTCCGACAATCCCTCCAAGTCCGAAGGCCCGAACGATTCCGCCCCGGCGAAGCCGCTCGTACCGCCACTCGTCCCCACGAATGGCGAGCCAAAGGTCGAGAAAGCGCCGCTGGACCCCACGCGTTATGGCGACTGGGAAAAGAACGGACGCTGTATCGACTTCTGAGTCCAGGAAGGCAAGGGTAGGTGCGTCGGGCATCAGCGATTCCAATCCAGGATAGCCGCCATGGCACAAACGGGACGACCGCTCTCACCCCATCTCCAGATCTACAAGTGGCAAGTGCAGATGGTTTCTTCCATCCTGCACCGCGCCACCGGCATCATCAATGCCGTGGGTAGCCTCATCATCGTCTGGGGGCTCGCGTCTCTCGCCGCCGGTCCTGACACCTTCGGAACCTTCACCGGCATCGTCGGGAGTCCGTTCGGTACGGTCGTCATGGTCGGCTGGACGCTCAATTTCTTCTATCACCTGTGCAACGGCATCCGCCATCTGGCGCAGGACGCCGGGCAGGGATACTCGATCCAGTCCTTCGTACGTTCCAGCTGGCTGGCGATCGTCCTGGCCATCGTGCTCACCGCGCTGGTGTGGGGCTACATCCTGATGGGAGCGCACGCATGAGCAAGGACCTGCGCAATCCGCTTGCCCGCGCCCGTGGCCTCGGCTCGGCGAAAGAGGGCGTCAGCCACTGGATGCTCCAGCGCCTCACCGCGGTCGGGTTGATTTTCCTGACCCTCTGGTTCGTCATCACGGTGCTGAGCCTCATTCACGCCGACTACGCCACCGCCCGCGCATCCATCGCCAGGCCGTGGAACGCGGTGATGCTCATCGCTCTCATCGTCACGATGTTCAGGCATGCCGTCCTCGGCCTGCAGGTCGTGATTGAAGATTACGTCCACACGCGCTGGCTCGAAGTCGCGTCGCTGGTGGCCATCAAGTTCATCGCCGTACTCGCCGCGCTCTCGGGCGTGCTGGCCGTGCTGCGCATCGCGCTCGGAAACTGATCGATGGAAGCCTATAAGGTTCAGCAACACAAATACGACGTGATCGTGGTCGGCGCCGGTGGCGCAGGCCTTCGCGCCACCTTCGGTCTGGCCGAGAAGGGCCTCAAGGCCGCGTGCATCACCAAGGTCTTCCCGACCCGTTCGCACACCGTGGCGGCGCAGGGCGGTATTTCCGCCGCGCTCGGCAACATGGGTGAAGACGACTGGCGTTACCACTTCTACGACACCATCAAGGGCTCCGACTGGCTCGGCGATCAGGACGCCATCGAATACATGTGTCGTGAGGCCATTCCGGCCATCATCGAGCTCGAACACTACGGCGTGCCGTTCTCGCGTACCGAGGAAGGCAAGATCTACCAGCGTCCGTTCGGCGGCATGACCACGCACTACGGTCAGGGTACCGCGCAGCGCACCTGCGCCGCGGCCGACCGTACCGGTCACGCCATCCTGCATACGCTTTACCAGCAAGCTCTGGCGCACGACGCCACGTTCTTCATCGAATACTTCGCTATCGATCTGGTCTTCGAGGATGGCAAGTGCGTGGGCGTGCTTGCCCTCGACATGAACGAAGGCACCCTGCACCTGTTCCGTGGCCATGCCGTGGTCATGGCCACGGGCGGCTACGGTCGCGCGTACTTCAGCGCCACCTCCGCGCATACCTGCACGGGCGATGGCGGCGGCATGGTGCTGCGCGCCGGTCTGCCGCTGCAGGATATGGAGTTCGTGCAGTTCCACCCGACGGGCATTTACGGTGCCGGCTGTCTGATCACCGAGGGTGTCCGAGGCGAAGGTGGTTACCTCACCAACTCCGAGGGCGAGCGCTTCATGGAGCGCTACGCGCCCAACGCGAAGGACCTCGCTTCGCGCGACGTCGTCAGCCGCGCCATGACCATCGAGATCCGCGAAGGCCGCGGCGTGGGCCCGAACAAGGACCACATCCATCTCAACCTGATGCACCTCGGTCCTGAGGTCATCAACGAGCGCCTGCCGGGCATCGCCGAGTCCGCGCGCATTTTCGCCGGCGTCGACGTCACCAAGGAGCCGATCCCGGTCCTGCCGACCGTTCACTACAACATGGGCGGCATTCCGACCAACTATCACGGCGAAGTCGTGACCAAGCGCGACGACGATCCGGATTCGATCGTCCCGGGTCTGTTCGCGATCGGCGAAGCGGCCTGCGTATCGGTGCATGGCGCCAACCGTCTGGGTTCCAACTCGCTGCTCGATCTGGTGGTGTTCGGTCGCGCCGTGGCGCATCGCTGCGCCGAGCTCATCAAGACGGGCACGCCGCACAAGGATCTCCCGGCCAATGCGCTGGACAAGATCCTCGGTCGCTTCGACGCGCTGCGTAACGCCGACGGCACGCTGCCGACCGCGGCGATCCGCGCCGAGATGCAGAAGACCATGCAGTCCGACGCCGCCGTGTTCCGCACGGGCGAGACGCTGAAGGAAGGCAAGGCCAAGATCTCCGAGGTCTTCACCTCGTTCGAGAAGGTCAAGGTCAGCGACCGCTCGCTGGTCTGGAACTCCGACCTGATCGAAACGCTGGAGCTCTCCAACCTGCTCGCGCAGGCGGTGGCTACCATGCATTCGGCCGAACAGCGTCCGGAAAGCCGCGGCGCGCATGCCCGCGAGGATTTCCCGGATCGTGACGACCATGACTGGCAGAAGCACACGCTGGTGTGGATCGACGAGGCCGGCAAGTCCAGCTTCGACTTCCGCCCGGTGCACATGTACACCCTGACGGACGACGTCGAAGTCGTGCCGCCGAAAAAGCGCGTTTACTGATACCGGACCGGAGAGGCAATCGTGGCAGAGTTCACGCTACCCAAGAATTCCAAGATTACGGCCGGCAAGCATTTCCCGGCGAAGGGCGCGAAGAACACGCGTACCTTCAAGATTTATCGCTGGACGCCGGACGACGGCCAGAATCCGCGCACCGACACGTACGAGGTCGATCTCGATACGTGCGGTCCGATGGTTCTCGACGCCCTGCTCAAGATCAAGAACGAGATCGACTCGACGTTGGCGCTGCGTCGCTCGTGTCGTGAAGGCATCTGCGGTTCGTGCGCCATGAACATCGACGGTACCAACACGCTGGCGTGTACGCGCGCCATCGAGGAGTGTGGCGGCGGTACGGTCAACATCTACCCGCTGCCGCACATGCCGGTGGTGAAGGACCTGGTGCCGGATCTCACTCACTTCTACGCCCAGTTCGCGTCGATCAAGCCGTGGATGCGCACGCAGAGCCCGGCGCCGGCCGATAAGGAGCGCCTGCAGTCGCCGGAAGACCGCAAGAAGCTCGACGGTCTCTACGAGTGCATTCTCTGCGCCTGCTGCTCGACCTCGTGCCCGAGCTACTGGTGGAACGGCGACCGTTACCTCGGTCCCGCCATTCTGCTGCAGGCTTACCGCTGGATCGTCGACAGTCGTGACGAGGACACCGGTAACCGCCTCGACGACCTCGAAGATCCGTTCAAGCTCTACCGTTGCCACACGATCATGAACTGCGCGCGCACCTGCCCGAAGGGTCTCAACCCGGCCAAGGCGATCGCGGAGATCAAGAAGCTGATCGTGCAGAGGCGGTCGGCTTAAAAGGCCTCTGTAGGAGCGCGCCCCGCGCGCGATGGTTTTGCGGTATCCCTTGAGGGAATCGTTAAACCCATCGCGCGCGGGGCGCGCTCCTACAGGATGCCGTTCCCGCTATGGAAGACGCCCGCCTCAAACGCCTCCGCTGGCGTACCCGACGTGGTACCCGCGAACTCGATCGCCTGTTCGGGTGGTGGCTGGAAGAGCGTTTCGCCGACGCCGATGAAGCCGGAAAGACGGCATTCGATGCGCTTCTGGACGTGCAGGATCCCGATCTCTGGGATTGGGTGATGGGCCATGCCCGCGCCCCTCGCGACGACTGGCAGGCGATCATCGATGACATCCGCGCAAGGCATCAGATTTGAGATAAAGCCGTCGGCCACGCTGAACGCATGGCTTGTCGTGGTGGTTTGTCTGGCCACGCTCGCACCTTTATTCACCTCGCTGCCGTTGTTCGCCCGCTGGTCGTCGATGGCGGTTGTCGGCGTAATCGGCATGCGTCGGGTCCGCCGGTATCGGCACCCGCGGCTGCGTCGGTTGCATTGGGCCGTCGATGGCGTGTGGAGCGTGACGGATCGCCGCGGGTTGGCCATGCCTGCGGAACTGTTGCACGTTCGACGGGTCGGATTGGCGGTGTTTCTCCGGTTTCGCTGGCGCGGCGGGGCAGGGCATGTGTTACTGATGCCTGACAGCACGCCGACGGAACACCTCCGTCTTTTGCGCGGCCGTTTGAAACGGGCGTGAGGGCCTGTAAGCGTATCCCGGCGAAAGCTGAAGGATATCTGCCCGGTCTATTGTTCCAGCTTGCCCCGACGGGCCGCATCGGGCACTCTGCCGCGCGGTGCCTGCCTTTCGCGGTGGCCCCCTCCTTCAAGGCTGCGATCGACAGGTATGTTCAGACCCCTCGAACTCTTCATCGGACTGCGCTACACGCGCGCCAAGCGTCGCAACCAGTTCATTTCGTTCATCTCCACGGTGTCGATCGTCTGCATCGCCATCAGTGTGACCGCGCTCATCACGGTCATGTCGGTGATGAACGGCTTCGATAACGAATTGCGTAACCGCATCCTGGGCGCCGTTTCGCATATCACCGTGTCCGGTATCGACGACACGGTGCAGAACTGGCAAACGGCCGTGAAGACCGCCGAAGCCACCAAGCATGTGAAGGGCGCCGCGCCCTATGTCGAGATCCAGGCGTTTCTGCAGGCCCGCCGACCCAGCGGCGCCCTGATCCGCGGCATCGTGCCGTCGCTGGAGCCGAAGGTCTCCGACATCGATACGCATATGGTCGAAGGCAAGATGACCGACCTGACCGATCGCAGCTGGAAGATCGCGCTGGGGCGCGAGCTGGCCATGACGCTCGGTGTGCAGGTGGGCGACAAGGTGACGGTCGTGGTGCCTCAGTTCACGGCGACGCCCATGGGTGCCGTGCCCAAGTTGCGCAGTTTCACGGTCAGCGGCATCTTCGAGCTGGGCATGCAGGAATACGATGCCAACCTCGCCCTGATTTCCATGGAAGACGCCCAGCGTCTCAACGGCCTCAATGGTCCGACCGGGATCCGCCTGAAGCTGGACGACCTCCGCGCCGCCTGGCCGGTGGCGCAGGACCTGGTCAACAAGCTCGGCCAGACGTACCGCGTCGAAACCTGGATGGATACCCACGCCAACTTCTTCCGCGCGATCGACATGGAGAAGACGGTGATGTTCGTGATCCTGTCGCTGATCATCCTGGTCGCGGTGATCAACCTCATTTCCATGCTGATGATGCTGGTGACGGACAAGCAGGCTGACATCGCCATCCTGCGCACGCTCGGCTCGACGCCGCGCAGCATCATGGGCATGTTCATGGTGCAGGGCCTGCTCGTCGGCATCGTCGGCATCGGCGCGGGCGTCGCGCTCGGCGCGTTGCTGTCGTACAACCTGCCGGCCATCGTGAAGTGGATCGAGCACGTCACGGGGCAGAATTTTCTCTCGCCCGACGTGTACTACATCAGCGAGCTGCCCAGTCAGCTGCTCTGGTCCGACGTGGGCTGGGTGGTGCTGGTGACCTTCGCTTTCTCGCTGCTGGCCACGCTTTATCCGGCGTGGCGTGCCTCGCGCACGCAGCCCGCCCAGGCGCTCCGTTATGAATAAGCCCAACGACGATATCGTCCTGCGAGCCACGGGCGTCGCCAAGGTGTATGAAGAGGGCGACCTGCGTACGGGCGTCCTGTCCAACGTCAATTTCGCCCTGCGTCGCGGCGAGACGATGTCCATCGTCGGCGCATCGGGCTCGGGCAAGTCGACCCTGCTTCACATCATCGGTGGGCTCGATACGCTCACGGCCGGCAAGGTCGAGGTGAACGGTCGTGTGCTGTCCGAACTGTCGGACGCCGAGCGCGGTCGTGAGCGCAATCGCTCACTGGGCTTCATCTACCAGTTCCATCATCTGCTGCCGGAGTTCACGGCGCTGGAAAACGTGTGCATGCCGCTGCTGATTCGTGGCGTGTCGATTGCGCAGGCGCAGAAGGAAGCGACCGCGTTGCTCGAGCGCGTTGGGCTGTCATCGCGGCTACGGCATCGTCCGGCCGAGATGTCCGGCGGTGAGCGTCAGCGTTGCGCCGTGGCGCGTGCGCTGGTGACGCGTCCGGCGTGCGTGCTGGGCGATGAGCCGACCGGCAACCTGGACGAAGCCAATGCGGCTCACGTTTATGAGTTGATGCTGGAACTCAATCGGGAGATCGGTACCAGCTTCGTGCTGGTGACGCACGACACGCGGCTGGCGGGGCGGATGGATCGGACCCTTGAGCTGCACAACGGGGAATTGCAGGAGCGCTGAGGTCCGTCGTCGTCCTGTCGGGCGGATCGCCGGGAGGGTTGGCGCAGACCGGGCGCGGGTGCCGGATCGCTCGTCAGATCGTTCTGGCCGTCATGCGCTGAGCGGCGGCTCGGCCGGCTTCATCAGCCATGGCAACCACGGCGTAGTTGTGGCCGCCTTGTGACCAGTAGTCGGCCAGCAGGCCGCTGTCTTCGCGGGTGCCTCGCGGCAGCAGGTGCCGGGCGACGCCCGGCGGCCTCACGTAGAAACTCACCGTGTGGCCGCTGCCGTCGTCATAGAGGACCATGGCCGCCGGACCCTGGTCGGTCGCGAACAGGCGGCCGCCGATCGGACGAAAGCCGGCATCGGCGAGGTCGGGCAGGCGGACGCTGGAGCCGACGCGGCCGGCCAGCCAGGAGCGGAGATCGCCCTCGTTGGCCGTCGTGATGTCCATGCCCACGCCGTGATCCAGCGCCAACAGGCGATAGGCCTGCATCGCATCGGCCATGGGCTTTATGGCGCCCGGGCCCATGCCGCGCGCGGCCCAGCCGGCCATGCCGCCCACGGCGAGACAGAACAGCAGGCTGGCCGCCATGGCCAGACGAACGATGCGACGGCGACCGGCGCGCGCTCTGACCAGGGCGGGATCGAAAGCCGGGGCAGGGGCGAGATCGCCCGCCAGCAAGGTCCGCAGCTGCTGGGCGTCCTGCCGCCAGCCCTGTACTTCGTCAGCGCGCTCGGGATGACGGGCGAGATACCGTTCCACCTCGCTACGGTGCGGCGAGTCCAGGTGACCGTCGACGTAGGCGTGGATGTCGTGTTCGCTGGGGGGCGTGTGGGTCATTTCAGCAGTCGCAGGGCAGGTGTTTCGGGGACGCCCTCGCCCAGCCGGCGCAGCGCGCGGCGGGCCCGGGACAGTCGGGACATGACGGTGCCGATAGGCACTTCGAGGATGTCGGCTACCTCCTGGTAGCTCATGCCTTCGACGGTGATCCAGATCAGCAGGCTCCGTTGCTCGACCGGCAGCGAGGCGAACGCGGCCAGGGTCGAGTGCGCCACGGCGACCCGCTCGGCCGACGGCCAGGTCGGCTCTTCCCGGCCCAGCATGCTCAGCAGGCGGGCGTAACGGCCGGACCGTCGCTTCCCGTCGAGGAACAGCCGGTACAAGATCGAGAACAGCCATGCCCGCAGACTCTCGTCGTCGCGTCGCGCATGCCATTTCGACAGCGCGCGCTCGATCGTGGACTGGACCAGATCGTCCGCGGCGTGTTCGTCGCGGGCAAGCCACAGCGCGAAGCGCCGCAGTCGCGGCAGCATCGAGCGTAGGGCTTCGTCGATCTTGGGGTCGGACATTCCGGACCTCGGTCGGTGGTGTCGGACGTTAGACGCCCGGTTCGAAGAAATATTCCCCTGCCCGGGAATAAAAGTCGTGGACGTACGTCCCACCCTGAGCACGACCACCCTGGAAAACGGAGAAAGACGCATGCAAGACACCGAGAATCGGCGCCCTCCGGCGCACGTCGGTTGGCGCTGGGCCCTGATCGGACTGGCGGTCGCCGGCTCCGCCGTCGCTTTTGGTTACGTCGGCGGCTGGCTGGCACCGGAGCGCCTGTCGCCGAAGAAGATCGTCGATTCCCTCGAGGCCAACGGCGGCGCGCACCCCGGATACCGTCGCAACCATGCCAAGGGCATATGCGTCGGCGGCTATTTCGAGGGCAACGGCGCGCTGCAGAGTTTTTCCAGTTCGGCCGTCTTCGCGAAGGAAAGGACGCCGGTCGTCGGGCGGCTGGCCATTCCCGGCGGAAATCCCTACGCGGCGGACAGCTCGGTGCCCATCCGCAGTTTCGCGCTGCGCTTCGATCTTGCCGATGGCGAGCAGTGGCGCACCGGCATGAACGCGATGCCGGTCTTCCCGGTCTCGACCCCGCAGGCGTTCTACGACCTTCAGGTCGCCACCCATCCCGATCCGAAGACCGGCAAGCCGGATCCGGCGAAGGCCGGTGCGTTTTTCGGATCGCACCCGGAGACAGGTGCCTTTCTGGGCTGGGCGAAGACGGCAAAGCCGCCGGCCAGCTACGCCACGGAGACCTACCAGAGCATCAACGCGTTCTACCTGCGCGACTCTGCGGGTGAGCGCCGTGCCGTGCGCTGGAAGATGGTGCCGGAGACGCCGGAGACCGGCGACGGCTCGCCAGCGGCGGGCGACACCGACTATCTTGCCGCCGATCTTTCGAAGCGGCTTGCGGCAGGTCCCCTCCGCTGGCATCTGATCATGACGTTCGCCAGCGACGGCGATCCCATCGACGACGCCGCGAAAGCCTGGCCGGATGACCGCAAATCGGTGGATGCGGGCACGCTGGTGATCGACAGCTGGCAGGATCAGGCGACCGGTCCATGCCGCGACGTGAATTACGATCCCACGATCCTGCCGAAGGGCATCGAGACATCGAACGATCCGCTGCTGGCGGCACGTTCCGCGGCGTACGCCGATTCATACCTGCGTCGAACCAGCGAAGAAGGTCATCTTCCCGGTGCCGCCCGTCCCAAGGAGGCCAAGTGATGAGCCGCGAACAGACGTTCCACCCCTTCGCACGCGCCTTGCACTGGCTGATGTCGATCATGGTGCTGTCGATGCTTTTCATCGGCGCGGGCATGGTGAGTACCGTGGCCGAAAAGCACGACTGGCTGCTGGCGATCCACCGTCCGTTGGGCATCGTGATCTTCGTGCTGGCACTGATCCGGCTTGCCTTCCGACTGACGCATCCCGCCCCACCGCTGCCGGCGGATCTGCCTCTGTGGCAGAAGCTGGCCGCACATGGCTCGCACGTGCTGCTCTACGCCCTCATGATCGCGATGCCGCTGATCGGCTGGGGCATGCTTTCGGCGGGTAACTATCCGGTGACGATGTTCGCTGGCGTGCACCTGCCGAAGATCCTGCCGACCGACCCCGCCCTGTTCGCGTGGTTGCGCGAGTCGCACCGGTATCTGGCCTGGTTGTTCTTCCTGACCTTCCTTGCGCACATGGGTGCGGCGCTCATGCACGGCCTGATTCGCCGCGATGGCGTGCTGCAGAGCATGACCGGGGGCAAGGCCCCCCGCTGACGCGGGCGCGCCCGGCCTGGGTAAGAGCGAGCCCTGCTCGCGATGGGGGCTCGCCGCGACGTGGGTCGCGAGCGGGCCTCGCTCCTACGCCGTTTACGGCAGAATGGGGTATGCGTCTCTCGGTCATTGCCATCGTTGTTCTAGCCACACTCACCGGCTGCCGCTCGCTCGGTTACTACGCGCATGTCGCGCATGGTCAGGCGTCGCTGCTCGCCGGACGACGGCCGATCGCGAACGTGCTGCGCGATCCGAAAACACCGGAGAAAACACGCCACCGCCTGGAACTCGCCAGCGAGGCCCGGCGGTTCGCCTCGGCGAGCCTCGGCTTGCCCGACAATCGCAGCTACACGTATTTCGTCCAGCTCGATCGTCCGTGGGTGGCCTGGAACGTCTTCGCCGCGCCGGAACTGTCCGTTGCACCTGTCACGCATTGTTTTCCGATTGCAGGCTGCGTCGCGTACCGGGGGTACTTCCGCAAGGATCTTGCGGACCGGGAGGCGGCCAGGCTGAAGACGGCGGGGGACGACGTGGCGCTGGGTGAGGTCCCCGCGTATTCCACACTGGGCTGGTTCGCCGATCCGATCATCAGCAGCATGCTTTACTGGGATGACGATACCCTCGCGGGTACGATCTTCCATGAGCTGGCTCATCAGAAGTTCTACGTGAAGGACGATTCGTCGTTCAACGAATCGTATGCGAGCTTCGTCGAAGAGGAAGGTGTGCGTGAGTGGCACACCGCGCGGGGGCTACCGCCGCCGGACGAGAAGGATGGCGAGCTCGACGGCTCTTTTACGGCCCGTGTTCTTGCGCTGCGCGACCGGCTCGGCTCGATCTATGCGACGCAGGACAGCGACGAGACGAAGCGTGTCGCCAAGGCGGAAGCTTTCGAGGTGTTTCGTGGCGACTATGTCCAGTGGCGGGCGACGGTCGCGGGCGGCGATCGCCGGTATGACCGATGGATGGCGAAGCCGCTCAATAATGCCGCGCTGTTGCCGTTTGGGCTTTATGACACGTGGAAACCATCGTTCGCCGCGCTGTTCGAGCGATGCGGGCGAAAGTGGCCGGTCTTCTTTGCGAGGGTGAAGGAGCTCGGGAAGAAGGCGCCGGCTGAGCGGACGCGTGAACTCGAGGCGTTGAAGTCGTCAGCACGCTGACGCGGGCAGGGTTCGCTCCCGACGACGGAGCCAACCCTGCTCGCGATGGATCGGCGGCGACTTACCCGGCAAACGCCGGATAATCCGTATAACCCTCCGCACCGCCCCCATAGAGCGTCTTCGGGTTCGGCTTGGCCAGCGGGTGCCCTTCACGCAACCGGTCGACCAGGTCCGGGTTGGCGATAAACGGACGTCCGAACGCCACCAGGTCGGCGTGCCCGCTGCGCACCGCATCGACGGCCATGGCACGGTCGTAACCGTTGTTGACCATCCAGGTTCCGCCGTGCCGGACGCGGAAGGCGTCGTAGTCGAACGGAAGGACGTCGCGAGGGCCGCCCGTGGCGCCTTCGATCACATGGGTGTAAGCCAGATGCCGTGTTTTCAGGTCGTCGATCACCGCATTGAACAGCTTCGTCGGCTCGGAGTCAGCGATGTCGTTTGCCGGCGTCGTCGGCGAGATGCGGATGCCCGTACGGCCGCTGCCTGCCACGCCGATGACGGCATCCAGGACGGCGCGGAGGAAACGTAGACGATTGGGGATACTGCCGCCCCAGGCATCGTCGCGACGATTGGTCTTGTCGCGCAGGAACTGATCGATCAGGTAACCATTGGCGGCGTGCACTTCGACGCCGTCGAACCCGGCGTCGAGAGCGAGTTCGGTCGCGCGGCGGTAGTCATTGACGATCAGCGGAATCTCACCGGCCGTGAGCGCTCGCGGCGCGGAGACCTGTTCCATCCCGTGGGCCGTGAAGGTCTTGCCGTCGGCGCGAATCGCCGAAGGTGCGACCGGCGCTTTACCGCCGGGTTGAAGGCTGGTGTGTGAAATGCGGCCGACATGCCACAGCTGAAGGACGATTTTTCCTCCGCGGGCGTGCACGGCGTCGGTAACGCGCTTCCAGCCGCGGACCTGCGCGCTGTTGTAGATACCCGGCGTATCGAGGTAGCCCTGACCCTGCGGTGAAATCTGCGTCGCCTCGGATACGATGAGCCCGGCGGTGCTGCGCTGGGCGTAATATTCGACCGCGAGTGCACGCGGCACGCGATCCGGACCCGATCGGTCGCGGGTCAACGGCGCCATGACGATACGGTTGGCGAGTTCGATGTCGCCAGCACGAAAGGGCTGGAAAAGCACGTTCTGGTCGGTCATGTATGCTCCTTCGAGGTATATCAACCCCTCAGCGTTCGCGAGAGGAAACACAGCGTTCGGGATTGGCCGTCCAGACGGCTACACCGCGTTGTATCGTGATTCATTGCCCTTGCCTGGCACGTCTCATGTCCTTGTTCACATCGTGGTTCCGCGTCCGCTTCTGGAAGCGGGTAGCGGCGGGTTTCGTCCTCGGCGCGCTGGCCGGCTGGCTCATCGGGCCCGACGCAGCGACGTGGTTCGGCCCGCTCGGCACGCTCTATGTCACGTTGATCAAGATGATCGCCGTGCCTCTGGTGTTCTTCGCCGTACTACACAGCGTGTCGAGCCTGCACGGCGTGAAGGATGTCGCTGCATTGGGTGGACGCACGTTCGCGTGGTTCGCCGCGACGGCGAGTCTGGCGGTGTTCGTGGGATTACTCGTTGCGCATGTCCTGCAGCCGGGACTCGGTGTCGAAGGTCTGACGACGCCGACCGGCTGGCATCCGAAGGACGTGCCCGAGCCAGTGAAGGTGCTGCTCGACATCGTGCCTGCGAACCCGTTCAAGGCCCTGAGCGAAGGGAAAATTCTGCAGGTCATCTTCTTCGCCGGCCTGCTTGGCCTTGCGCTCGTGAAGATCGGCGACAAGTCGGCCCGGTTGCGGGCCCTGGCAGGCGAGGCGAACGACGCGATGATCCAGGTCACGCGCTTCGTGCTCGAGGTGACGCCGATCGGCACTTTCGGTCTTATCGCCGCGCTGGTGGGAAGTTATGGGTTCGAGAAGCTGCTGCCCCTGGCGACCTTCGTCGGCGCGCTGTATCTCGCCTGCGCGCTGCAGATCGTCTTCGTCTACGGTGGCCTGTTGCTGACGCACGGCCTCAATCCGGTGAAATTTTTCCGTGCCGCATTTCCGGCGATGCAGGTGGCCTTCACCTCGTCGTCGAGCTTCGCCGCCATGCCCATCGCGCTGCGTAGCGTGGTGCGCAACATGGGCGTGAAGGAGGAATACGCCGCATTCGCGGTGCCGCTAGGCGCGAGCATCAAGATGGATGGGTGCGGAGCGATTTACCCGGCGATCTCGGCGGTTTTCATCGCGCAGTATTTCCATCTCGACCTGCAGCCCGCGCAGTACGTGGTGATCCTGCTGGCCTCGGTGCTGGGTTCATTCGGCACGGCGGGGGTGCCAGGTACGGCGACGGTCATGGTGACGCTGGTGCTGAGTTCGGCCGGCTTGCCACTGGAGGGCATCGGCTACCTGGTCGCCATCGATCGCATTCTGGACATGATGCGTACGATGACCAACGTGACCGGGCAGATGGTGGTGCCGGTGCTCGTGGCTCGGGAGCGCGGGATTCTCGATCTCGAGGTTTATCACCGGGCGTCGAGCGAGTTGATCGTGGAGGGGAGGCCGGTGGCGTGACGCCGTCGCTCAGGGCGCGGCCTTTTTCCCCGCCATATGCTTCAGATACGCCACCAGATCGTCCAGGTCGGCATCCGAGAGTGCATTCGATGACCAACGTGACCGGGCAGATGGTGGTGCCGGTGCTCGTGGCTCGGGAGCGCGGGATTCTCGATCTCGAGGTTTATCACCGGGCGTCGAGCGAGTTGATCGTGGAGGGGAGGCCGGTGGCGTGACGCCGTCGCTCAGGGCGCGGCCTTTTTCCCCGCCATATGCTTCAGATACGCCACCAGATCGTCCAGGTCGGCATCCGAGAGTGCATTGCGGTCGAACCCCGGCATCTTCGCCTGCGGCCAGTGACGCAGGTCCTGCGGGTTGCGGACGAGTACGCGGAACAGGTCGTCGCGCAGGTATTCGGTCGGGCTGTGCGGGACATTCAGATCCGGCCCGAGTTTCGCGTCGCCCTGGCCATTGAGCGTGTGGCAGGTGATGCAGTCGCGCTGGAACACCGCGAACCCTCGCATCACCGGATCGCTGGTGGCAAGGCCGGGCGCCGGGCGCATCTTCGGGAACCGGGACGCCGGGTCCGCCAGCACGCGGATGGTCGCCACCTGATAGGGCCACTGCTCGGAGCCGACGTGGCCCGCCTCCGGATGCAGCCAGACCAGGTAGAACGGGCCAGCGCCCGGCTTGTCGGGGCCCAGCTTTGGCCAGGGCGCGTCGGCAGGCTCGATCGCCAGCCAGGCCTCGGCGCGAGCCTGCAGCGCCAGCGCCGCGGGAATCTCGGCCGCGAAGCCGTCCAGGGCGACGAACTGGAGATGCGCCGCGGGATCCACCCCGCCCAGCAGGGCCTTCAGCGGTATGGCCCGATAATGCATGGTCGCGTGGTACGACACGTCGCCAGGCACGTCGATGGCGCGCACGTCGGGCCGGGCCAGCAGCTGCTCCGTGGTGATCCGCTGAGGCCCCTTGCCCGTGTCCAGGGTCAGCGTGGCCGCCTGAGTGAGCGAGGCGGTGAGGAGCAGGGCGAGACCGATGAAAGCGCGCACGGGGAATCCTTGGCGGTTGTACCCTCGGATTATCCCCTCATCGTCCCCACCTCGGGGGATCGACCCGATCACGGATTCACCATGGCCGACACCACCGTTCCCCGCTTCTTCGAACAGTTCCCGATGCAGAAGGTGGTCGATACCGCCCTCGACGCCGAGCTGGCGACCGACGACAACCGCATCGCGATCCTGTTCCTGTGGGGGCGCGATTGTCCCAACTGCGACATCGCCAAGCGACAGATGCTGCTTACGCCCGAAAGCTTCAGCTGGCCGCAGGTGCGCTGGCTGCACGATAACGTGTATGACGATCCGACGATGGCCACGCGTTTCGGGCTGCATGGCATCCCGGCGTTCTTCCTCTTCCATCGCGGCCGCAAGCTGGGACGGATTACGTCGTGGCCCGGTACGGAAGCCTTCGTGGACGCGGTCGACAAGCAGATCGGGCTGACCGGGGCGAGCGCATGATCATCACCTCGCTGCTGGACACCGACCTCTACAAGTTCACGATGATGCAGGTGGTGCTGCATCAGTACCCGGCGGCTCAGGTGGAATATCGCTTTCGCTGCCGCACGCCGGGCGTCGATCTGGTCCCGCTGATCGGTCGTATCCGCGAGGAGCTCGATGGCCTGTGCGCGCTGCGATTCACCGACGCGGAACTGGATTATCTGCGTGGTCTGCGCTTCATCGAGAGCGACTTCGTCGACTTCCTGGGTCTCTTCCACCTCAACGCCAAGTATGTGTCGATCGCGCCCTCGGCGGAGGCCCATGGCGAGATCGACATCGTGATCGAGGGCCCGTGGTTGCACACGATCATGTTCGAGGTGCCGCTGCTGGCGATCGTGAACGAGCTGTACTACCGCGCGACACAGCCGGACATCGATCTGACGGAGGGCAGGGCGCGCCTGGAGGCGAAGATCGCGCTGCTGCGCGACACCCCGGGCTTCGAGCGCGTACGCATCGCCGACTACGGCACCCGTCGTCGGTTCTCGCAGGCATGGCATGACGAGATGCTGGCGACGCTCGCCAGGGGGCTGGGTCCGCAACTGGCGGGTACGAGCAATGTGTGGCTGGCGATGCGGCAGGGTCTGGTACCCATCGGCAGCATGGCGCACGAATACCTGCAGGCGTTTCAGTCGCTGGGACCGCGTCTGCGCGACTCGCAGACCGCCGCGCTCGAGGCGTGGGCCCGCGAATACCGCGGCGATCTCGGCATCGCGCTATCCGACGTCTACGGACTGGAGGCGTTCCTGCGTGACTTCGACATGTATTTCTGCAAGCTGTTCGACGGTGCGCGCCACGACTCCGGGGACCCCTTCGTATGGGGCGACCGCGTACTGGCTCATTACGTGGCGAACCGTGTGGACCCGCGGACCAAGACGCTCGTCTTCAGCGACAGCCTGGACATTCCGCGTGTGATGGACCTCTACCGTCATTTCGACGGTCGCTGTCTGCTGTCGTTCGGCGTCGGCACCAACCTCACGAACGACGTGGGGCCGGCGCCGATCAACATCGTCATCAAGATGACCCGATGCAACGGTCAGCCCGTGGCGAAGATTTCAGACTCGCCGGGCAAGAACATGAGCGACGACCTGGAGTACGTCGCTTACCTGCGCAAGGTGTTCGACATGCCGGTTCAGAACGCCGGCAGCACGGCGCCGCCGTAGTTCTTCTCGATGAAGGCCTTCACCTCGGGCGAGGTGAGGGCCGCGGCGAGCTTCTGCACGCGCGGATCGTCCTTGTTGTCGGCACGGCTGACCAGGAAGTTCACGTACGGCGAGTTCTTGTCCTCGATCAGCAGTGCGTCCTTGACCGGGTTGAGCTTGGCGGCCAGCGCGTAGTTGGTGTTGATCAGGGCGAGGTCGACCTGGTCGAGCACGCGCGGCAGCATGGCGGCCTCCAGCTCGCGGAATTTCAGGTGCTTCGGGTTCTCGACCACGTCTTTCAGCGTGGCGAGGCGATCGTCGGGATTCTTCAGCTTGACCAGGCCGTGCCCGGCCAGAAGCAGCAGCGCGCGGCTGTTGTTGCTCGGGTCATTGGGGATGACGACATCGGCGCCGTCCGGCAGCTGGTCGATCGAGGTGAACTTCTTCGAGTACGCGCCGAAAGGTTCGATATGCACGCCCACCACCTTGACCAGATTGGTACCGCGCTCTTTATTGAAAGCGTCGAGATACGGCTCGGTCTGGAAGAAGTTGGCGTCGATCTGCTTCTGCGCGACCTGCATGTTCGGCTGGACGTAATCGGTGAACACCTTGATCTCGATGTTCACACCCTGCCGGGCCAGCAGAGGCTTGATCTCCTTGAGGATCTCCGCATGCGGCACGGGTGTGGCCGCGATGGTGAGCGTCGCCGAAGGATCCGCCTTGCCGCCGTCCGTGCTGCCTGAACAGCCCGCGACGAAAACGGCGAGGGCGGCGGTAAGGGGCAGCAGGTACTTCTTCATGATGGACGTCCGTGGCGGATGGTGCGGTGCGCCAGCATAGACGTCCATACCGCCGTATGCAAAGAACGACTCAGCGGCGGGTATAGCGGAGCACCAGACGGTCGCCCAGCGACTGCAGAATCTGCACCAGCACCACGAGCAGGGCCACCGTGACCAGCATGTAGTCGGGTTTGTAGCCGTTATAGCCGTACTGATAGGCCAGGGCGCCCAGACCACCCGCGCCCACGATACCGCCCATCGCGGTATAGCCGACCAGGGCCACGGCGGTGACCGTCGTCGCGGCGATCAGCCCCGGACGTGCCTCGGGCAGAAGTACGCGCGTGACGATCTGGATCGTCGTGGCGCCCATGGCCTGGCTGGCTTCGATAACGCCGCGCTCCACTTCGCGCAGCGCGGTTTCCACGAGACGGGCGAAGAACGGTGCGGCGCCGATCACCAGCGGCACGATGGCGCCACGGATGCCGATGCTGACGCCCGTGATCGCCTGAGTCAGCGGGATCAGCAGGATCATCAGGATGATGAAGGGGATCGAGCGCAGGACATTCACCACCAGCGACAGCGCCGAGTACAGTTTTGGCCGGGCGTGGAGCTGGCCGCGGGCGCTCAGGAACAGCCAGATACCCAGTGGCAGCCCCAGCACCAGCGTGAACAGCAGGGAGCCGCCCAGCATCAGCAGGGTGTCGACGCAGGCCTGGCCGATTTCCGGCCAGTCGATGTTGGGAAACAGGGTCTGCATGGGGCTCATCGGGCCACCTCCTCGATGTCGACGCCCGCGGCGCGGATCTGCGCCAGCGCGTCCTCCAGGCGTTCGCCGTTCATGGCCAGGGTGAGCTGGCCGTAAGGTGTGTCCTTGATCCGGTCGACGCGGCCGGAGAGCAGGTTGTATTCGATGCCGGTATCGCGCACCACGCGAGAGAGCAGGGGCGAGTAGGTCGCGTCGCCACGGAACGAGAGTCGGAACAGGCGCCCGTCGACACCCGGAAATTCCGGGCCACGGCCTTCACGATGGTCGGCTTCCGCGACGAAGCGTCGTGTGGTGGGATGCTGCGGATGCAGGAAGACATCGGCGACGTCGCCGACTTCTACGACGCGTCCCGCATCGAGCACCGCGACGCGGTCGCACACGCGACGGATCACATCCATCTCGTGTGTGATCAGTACGACGGTCAGGTTGAGGCGACGGTTGATATCGGCTAGCAGTTCCAGCACGGATGCCGTGGTCTGCGGGTCGAGCGCGCTGGTCGCTTCGTCGCAAAGCAGGATGGATGGCTTGCTGGCCAGCGCGCGCGCGATGCCGACGCGCTGCTTCTGGCCACCGGAAAGCTGTGCGGGGAATTTCCGCGCATGTGCGGTGAGACCCACCAGCGAAAGCAGTTCGTCGACGCGTGCGGCGATCTCGGCGTCGCTCATGCCACCGTGCAGGCGCAGCGGGAACGCGACGTTGTCCGCCACCGTCCGCGACGACAGCAGATTGAAGTGCTGGAAGATCATGCCGATGCCCGCGCGAAGGCGACGCAGGTCGGCACCCTCGGCGTGCGTGACGTCACGGTCCTCGATGAAGACCTGGCCGGCGGTGGGCCGTTCGAGCAGGTTGATCAGGCGCAGCATGGTGGATTTGCCGGCGCCGGAATGACCGATGATGCCGAACACCTCGCCGCGCTCGATGGTGAGATCGACGGGCTCGAGCGCGGGGACGAGCGCTCCCTCGACACGATAGGACTTGGAAGCGGCGGCAAAACGGATCACGGGGCGTCAGGCTCCAGCCGGAAAGACGTCCATGGTAGCCCAAGCCAGCCCATGGCCGGAGCGGCCGGCGTAGACTTGGCGGGTCCATTCCCTTTCAAGGAAAGCCCGCATGACCAGCATCTATGATTTTTCGGCCCGCGATATCGACGGCAACGAGCGGTCGCTGGCGGAGTTCAAAGGCAAGGCCTTGCTGGTCGTCAACGTGGCTTCGAAGTGCGGCTTCACGCCGCAGTACAAGGGCCTGGAGTCCCTGCAGAAGGAATACGCCGCGCGCGGCTTCGAGGTCCTGGGTTTTCCGTGCGATCAGTTCGGTCATCAGGAGCCCGGCGACGAAGCCGAGATCCGCAACTTCTGCTCGCTGACCTATGACGTCAGCTTTCCGATGTTCGCCAAGGTCGAAGTCAACGGTGAGCATGCGCATCCGCTCTATCGGTGGCTGAAGGCGGAGAAAAAGGGCTTGCTGGGGACCGAAGGCATCAAATGGAACTTCACCAAGTTTCTGGTGAATCGCGAGGGGCAGGTGGTCGAGCGCTACGCGCCGACCGATACGCCGGAGAAGATCGGGAAGGATCTGCCCAACGTGCTGGGCTGAGACGGCCGGCCGACGGGCATCGCTAACGGCATTCGCTTTCGCCGGGTCACGGTGCAAAGGTGCGAGCCGGTTCCCAAGCCGGTCACGGATTGCCCTCGGCCTCCGCCAGCATCACCGCAACCGCATCGACCTCGGACGAGACCGGAGGTACTGTCTCCGCGCTACGCGGCGGTGCCCGGTAGTTGTTGAGCATGATGGCGAAGGCCAGCCGCTTTCCGCTTCGGGTCGTGACGTAGCCGGCCAGCGTGTTGACGAAGCTCATGCTCCCGGTCTTCGCCTGTACGTTGGCTTCAGCCGCCGTCCCGCGCATGCGGTTGACGAGCGTGCCGTCGACCCCTGCGACGGGCAGCAGATCGCGCCATGCGGCAGCCTGAGGAGATCTGTCCATGACGGTCAGGAGTCGCACCAGCGAAGCGGGCGTGGTCAGGTCGTGGCGGGAGAGACCGGTGCCTTCGTCGAGCGTGGTGGAGGACGGGCCTATGGCTTTGGTGGATAGCCACTGGGTGAGTGCTTCGGCGGCGAGGTCTTCTTTGGGGACTGTGGCAAGGTTGTTTCGCCAGCAGGGCTGGCTCCTACCTGAGCCGGGGCCATCGGGCGAGTTGGCGAGGGAAGTCTGAGCGCTACAGGCTTCCGCGGTTTCCAGCCCGGTGAGCAGGAAGACGCTCTGCAGGTAGAGGTTCTGCGAACGTTTCAGGCCTGTGCGAAGGATGTCGCCGAGGGTCGGCGACGGGACGCTTGCGATGGTTTCGCCCGTGGGTGCGGCGACCGGCCAGTGGACGCTTCGTGCCTCGCCATCGACACGGATGCCTTGCCTGATCAGCGCGGCTTGCAGGCGCCGCGCCGCGCTGAGCGCCGGGTCGGGCAGGGACAGGCGGATGCGCTTCGTGGCGCCGCCCTCGGCGACGCCGCCGAGCACGTGAACCGTCGACGAGCCCGGCGCCCGGTAAAGCTCCAGGCCGTCCCGTGTCTGGGCGGCGACGGTGACGGCCGCGTCGGCGGGTGCGACGTCCACACCGCTTTGCGAGAGGGCGACCGTCATCGTGTTTTCGTCGACGTCCAGCCCACCCGCCGCCGCGCCGTACGCCGTCTGAAGGTCGGATGCTTCCCAGCCCGATCCGATCGCGGGCCCCGAGAAAGCGGTGTCGTCGCCGATCACCGCGCCATCCACGCGGCGGATCCCGCGTTCGCCGATCCGGGCCGCCAGTCGCTCGGCCCATTCGTCGCCGGACAGGGTCGGGTCGCCCCGACCGCGCAGGACGAGTGAGCCGTGCAGGCGCCCGCGTGCGATCGAGCCTGCGGCGAGGACATCGGTATGCGTGCGGTAATCCGCCCCAAGGCGATCCAGAGTGAACGCTGCCGTGTAGAGCTTGGCCGTCGACGCGGGCAGCAGCAGGCGCCCTTCGTCGTGCGCGTACACGGTATGCCCGTCCTCCAGCGAGACCACCGCGATGCCCCACGATGCCGCGGCGAAGCGTGGCTGGGCGATATGGGCGTCGATCCGCTCGGTGAGGCTTTCCGCCGCGATGCAGGGGGCGGCGGCCAGCAGGATGGTCGCGATGCCGTAACGGATCAGCGCAACCAAGACGGAGATGCCTTGTCGAGGAAGGCGGACAGTCCGTCCTGCCCCTCGGCGGAAACGCGCAGTTTCGCAATGAGTGCCGCGTTGACCGCGTCGGTCTTCTCCATAGCTTCCGGCGACTGACCGCCCATGCTCAGGGCGAGGCTCTTCGCCTCACGCTGCGCGGCGGGGCCACCCTTGCTCAGCGAGCCGACAAGCCGGTCCACCGCGCCGTCAAGGTCGTTGCCCGGGACGACCTCATGCACGAGCCCGTGCGCCAGGGCGGCGGCGCTGTCGAAGATCTCGCCGGTCAGGAACAGACGACGCGACTGGCGCAGGCCGATCGCCGCGACGACATACGGCGAGATCACCGCGGGGACGAGTCCGAGCTTCACCTCGGACAGGGCGAAGCGTGCGCCCTCGACCGCCACGGCGATGTCGCAGCAGGCGATCAGACCCACGCCGCCGCCGAACGCCGCGCCGTTGATCCGCGCGATGGTCGGCTTCGAAAGAAACTGCAGTCGGCGCATGAGCGTCGCCAGCCGCAGCGAGTCGGCGAGATTGTCCGCCTCGCTGGCGGCCGCCATGCCGCGCATCCAGTGGAGGTCGGCACCGGCGGAGAAGCTCGCTCCGGCGCCGGTCAGCACGACGGCACGCACGCTGTCGTCGCGGTCGAGCTCGTCGATCGCGGCGGTCAGGTCCGCGATCAGACCGTCGTCGAACGCGTTATGCACCTCGGGCCGGTTCATGACGAGCCGGGCGGTGCTGCCTTCGCGGGTGAGTTCGACAGCTGACATGGGCGTTCTCCGGGGACTGAGGCGCAAGATCATAAACGCCTGACTCCCGATCCTGCGCATTGTGCAGCCTTCGCGCTAAAGGCATACAATGCGAACAGTTCTTATTTGAGTAATCCCAGTGCGCCTCTCCGACGCGCCGAAAGGTGCCAAAGCCGTGGTCCAGTCCGTCACCGATGCCCATCCCGCCGATCCCATCGCCCAGCGCCTGCGCGACCTGGGCTTCGTGTCCGGCGAGCCGGTGCGCCTCGTGGCACGGGGCCCCCTCGGTGGAGATCCGCTGTTGATCCAGATCGGTTCGACCCGTTTCGCCTTGCGCCGCACCGAAGCCGAGCGCGTGATGATCGCCATGGACGGTGCCGCATGAGCGCTTCCGCGATGCGCATCGCCCTCGTGGGCAACCCCAACTGCGGCAAGACGGCGCTGTTCAACCAGCTCACCGGCGGCCGGCAGAAGGTGGCCAACTACGCCGGTGTGACCGTCGAGCGCAAGGAGGGGCGCTTCGTCGCACCGTCCGGTCGCACGCTGCATATCCTCGATCTGCCCGGCACGTACAGCTTCGATGCGACCAGCCCCGACGAGGCGATCACGCGCGACGTCTGCTATGGCCGTTATCCCGGTGAAGCGCCGCCGGATCTGATCGTCTGCGTGGCCGATGCCACCAACCTGCGCCTGCACCTGCGTTTCGTGCTCGAAGTGCGCCGTCTGGGTCGCCCCGTGGTGCTCGCACTCAACATGATGGACGCGGCGCGCCGTCGCGGCATGGTCATCGACGTCGACGCGCTCTCACGTCGGCTCGGCGTGCCCGTGGTCGAAACGGTCGCGATCAGGCGTGGTGGTGCGCAGGCCCTGATCCAGCGCATCGATACCTCGGTGCCGGCGATCGAGCCGGCCGACATCGACAACGCCGGGATCGAGCAACTGCATGCCGAAGTGCGGTCCATTCTCGCCGACACGGTCACGTTGCCGCGGGATACCGCCGCCGTCGACGACGCGATCGATCGCTGGGTGCTGCACCCGGTATTCGGACTGCTGATTCTCGCCGGCCTGATGTTCATGATCTTCCAGGCGGTGTTCTCCTGGGCGCAGCCGGTCATGGATGGCATCCAGGCGGGCATCGCCGCGCTGGGCACGGCGGTCACGGGTTTCCTCCCCGGGGACAGCGCATTGCACAGCCTGCTCAACGACGGTCTGTTCGCGGGTCTGGGCGCGGTGCTCGTGTTCCTGCCGCAGATCCTGATCCTGTTTCTCTTCATCCTCGTGCTGGAAGAATCGGGTTATCTGCCGCGCGCGGCCTTCCTTCTCGACCGCATGATGTTCCGCGTCGGCCTGACGGGCAGGGCGTTCATTCCGCTGCTGTCGAGCTTCGCCTGCGCGATTCCCGGCATCATGGCCACGCGCAGTATTCAGGATCCGCGCGATCGCCTGACCACGATCCTGGTCGCGCCGCTGATGACCTGCTCGGCCCGTCTGCCGGTGTATACGCTGCTGATCGCCGCGTTCATCCCCGACCGGACGGTGTGGGGCATCTTCAACCTGCAGGGCGTGGTGCTTTTCACGCTGTACTTCGCGGGTATCTTCAGCGCCTTGCTGGTCGCCTTCGTGATCAAGCGACTGCGCAAGGATCGCAGCGAGCACGCGCTGATCATGGAGTTGCCGTCCTACCGCCTGCCCAACGTGCGAGACATCGGCCTGGGTCTGTGGGAGCGCGCGCTGATCTTCCTCAAGCGCGTCGGCGGCATCATCCTCGCGCTCACCGTGTTGCTGTGGTTTCTCTCCAGTTTCCCCGGACCGCCGGAAGGAGCCACGGGGCCCGCCATCGATTACAGCCTGGCCGGCCGCCTCGGCAGGCTGCTGGAATACGTGTTCGCGCCGATCGGCTTCAACTGGCAGATCTGCATCGCGCTGGTGCCCGGCCTTGCCGCGCGCGAAGTGGCGGTGGCGGCACTCGGCACGGTGTATGCCATGTCGGGAAGCGACGATGCGGTCGCCTCGCAGCTCGGGCCCGTGATCGCGCACTCGTGGTCGCTGGCCACGGCGTTGTCGTTGCTCGCGTGGTACGTGTTCGCGCCGCAGTGCATGTCGACGCTGGCGGTCATCCGCCGCGAAACCAATTCCTGGCGCAACGTGGCGGTGGCCGCGGGCTATCTGTTCGGCCTGGCATATCTCGCTTCGCTCGCCACTTACCAGATCGCGAGGGCGCTTTCATGAGCACGTTCGAACTGTTTCAGGGCTTCGTTATCGGCGTGGCTGTCGCGGTCGCGGCGTATGTGGCGTTCCGGAAGCTGCTGCCGAAGACGTCGACGCGGGTGCTGGCGCGGGTGTCGGCATGGCTCAATCGCGACGGCAGGCCGGTGATGGTCCGGTCGCTGGGAAAGCGTGTGCAACCTGCCGCGGCGACCGGAAGTTGCGGGGACGGGTGCGGGTCGTGTGGGAGCTGTGGGCCTGTGGCGCCGAAGAGTGCGGCGCAGCCGCTGGAGTTCCGGCCGCGCGGCTGATCACCTTGCCATGAGCGTCGACGATGGCTGTCAATCTTCGTGCGGCGCTTCCGTGGCGGCCTTCGCCACGCGCTTGCGGCGCAGTGTCCACCAGCTCACTGAAAGATTGACGGTAAACCATGCGCCGATCAGAGCCAGCGGCCATGCGATCACCGCGGGCCAGAGGATGGCGACGAGGGTCAGCACCGCCGCCGCGATGAAGCCTGCCAGCAACGGCCCGGTTTCGGTATCGCCCAGCACGCGATGCTGCGAGATGGCCGCGCCCACGGTATTGGCGATGCGCAGGGCCCCCGCGGCGGCGCGGCTCGAACTTCCACCACCGTGACGCGGCCTGGGCGGGTGCGGGGCACGGCTGCGGACGCGCTCGTTTCCGGAGCGGCGGCGCCTGGGATGCAGCAGGATCTCGGTCGCGTTCTCCAGGTCCTTCTCGTACTGCGCCTCCAGTTGCGTCGCGAAGCCGACGTCCTCGATAGCCACGTCGATCTCGCGGTTGCTCAGCCAGCTGGCGATGTTGAGATTGGATGAGCCCACGCGTGCCCAGCGGCCATCGGCCACGGCCGTCTTGGCGTGCAGCATCGTGCCGTTCCATTCGAAGACGCGGATGCCCGCCTTCAGCAGGGGGCGGTAGCCCGACCGCGACATCCCGGCGACCATGGGAATGTCGCTGGTGCCGGGCACGAGCAGCCTGACGTCGACACCGTCGCGAGCGGCGGCGGAGAGGGCCTGCACATAGGGCGCCACGCCGACGAAATAGGCGTCGGTGAGCCACAGCGTCTTCGTCGCCATCGCCGCGACCATCTGATCGAGGCGATACATGCCGGCCGTGCTGGGCTGTGTCGCGATGACGCGCAAGGACACCTCGCCGGCGTGGGTGGCGCCGGCGACAGGCGACAGCCGGGGGTCGTCGGGTAGCGGTTCGCCGGCTTCACGCCAGCTGTCCGCGAAGGCCTGTTCGATCTCGGCGACGGCGGGACCGCGCAGGGCGACGCCGGTGTCGCGCCACGGCGGCACGTCGTTGGCGGGGTCGCCCAGCCATTTTTCGCTGAGACAGACGCCGGACAGGAAGCCGACTTCGCCGTCGACCACCAGAACCTTGCGATGGTCGCGGCTGATCCAGCCGAACGAGCTGCCCAGCTGTGGCGGGTTATAGATCCGTACCTGTCCGCCGGCTTCACGCAGGGCCGCCCAGAACGACGAGCGTGACTGGCCGAGACAGCCGCCCCAGTCGCCGATCACCGCGACGAAGACGCCGGCCTTCGCGCGTTCGACCAGCGCGTCGCGGAAAGCCTGGCCGATCCGGTCGTCGCGGATGATGTAGTTCTCGAGGAAGACATGGCGCTTCGCGTTGGCGATGGCCTTGAGCCAGGCGTCGAAGTGAGCCTGGGCATCGATCAGCAGCTCGACGGCGTTCCCCCCGATGAGGGGCGCGCCGGCGCTGCGGCTGAGGGCCTGTTCGGCGAAGAGGCGGCTCGAGAAGCCGTGGGTGCGGTGACGTGCGTTCATGGGGGGCGAGTTTATCGGGCCGGAGGATGAGCAGGGGGTGAGGCGGGTCGAATGGCCGACCGGGAAGGGCGCTCACCGCCGGGTTGCCGCAGCCAGTCGGATTCCAGTCACACCATTGCGCTAAAATGCCCCGCTATGACCGAAGACCTTCTCAGCCGCCCGCGTCCCGCGGAAGCCGGCGCCCGCCGTCCCAGCACCGGTGTTTCCGTCGATCGTATCCGGGTCGGCGGCGGCGCGCCCATCGTCGTCCAGTCGATGACCAACACGGACACCGAGGATGCCGTGTCCACGACCAGGCAGGTCGCGGAACTGGCCCGGGCCGGCTCCGAAATGGTCCGGATCACCGTGAACACGCCGGCCGCGGCCGCGGCCGTGCCGCGGATTCGCGAACGGCTTGACATGATGGGCGTGTCGGTCCCGCTGATCGGCGACTTCCATTACAACGGTCACCAGCTGCTCGAAGGCGAGCCGGCCTGTGCCGAGGCCCTGGCCAAGTACCGTATCAATCCGGGCAACGTCGGCTTCGGAAAGAAGAAGGACGCCCAGTTCGCTTCGATCATCCAGATGGCGATCCGCTACGACAAACCGGTCCGCATCGGCGCGAACTGGGGTTCGCTCGACCAGAGCATGGTCGCGGCGCTGATGGACGAGAACGCCGGCCGCGCCGATCCCTGGGACGCCGGCCATGTCGCCCGTGAGGCGCTGATCCGCTCCGCGCTGGATTCCGCCGCCCGCGCCGAGGACCTCGGCCTGTCCCGCGACCGCATCATCCTGTCGTGCAAGGTCTCCGGCGTGCAGGAGCTGATCGCCGTCTATCGCGATCTCGCCCGCCGCGGCGATTACGCCCTGCACCTGGGCCTGACCGAGGCCGGCATGGGCTCGAAGGGGATCACCGCGTCCAGCGCCGCGCTGGGCGTGCTCCTGCAGGAAGGCATCGGCGACACCATCCGTATCTCGCTGACGCCCGAACCGGGCCAGTCGCGTACCGCCGAAGTCATCGTCGCGCAGGAACTCCTGCAGACGATGGGCCTGCGCGCGTTCACGCCGCTGGTCACCGCGTGTCCGGGCTGCGGCCGGACCACGAGCGAATTTTTCCAGGAACTGGCGAAGACCGTGCAGGCGCATGTGCGCGAGCAGATGCCCGTGTGGCGCGTGAAGTACGACGGCGTCGAAAACCTCACCCTCGCCGTGATGGGTTGCATCGTCAACGGTCCCGGCGAATCCAAGCACGCCAATATCGGTATTTCGCTGCCAGGTAACGGCGAAGCTCCGTCCGCGCCGGTGTTCATCGACGGTGAAAAGGCCATGACCCTGCGCGGCGAACACATCGCCGACGAGTTCGTGGCCATCCTCGACAACTACGTCGAAACGCACTACGCCAGCCGCGGCGACTGACCCGTCACGCGTTGAATGCGGGGCCGCCGTCATGATATCGGGCGGTTCCCTGCAGGAGATGACGCATGACCTCTACCGTTCCGGTCCTCGACCTCAACGACGGCAACAAGGCACCGCAGCTGGGCTTCGGTGTCTTCCAGATTCCCGACGGCGAGACCGCCGACGCCGTATCCGCCGCGCTGGCGGCCGGTTATCGCTCGATCGATACCGCAGCCATCTATAAGAACGAAGCCGGCGTACGCCAGGGCATCGAACGCTTCGGCGTCGCCCGCGGCGATATCTTCCTGACCACCAAGCTCTGGAACTCGGAGCAGGGCTTTGATGCCACGCTCAAGGCCTTCGATGCGAGCATCGCGAAGCTCGGCACCGACTACGTCGACATGTATCTGATCCACTGGCCGACGCCGAAGCACGATCGCTACGTCGATACCTGGAAGGCGTTCATCCGTCTGCGCGAAGAAGGCCGCATCCGCTCGATCGGCGTGTCCAATTTCCAGCCCGCGCACCTGGAGCGCATCGTGAAGGAAACCGGTGTGGCGCCGGTGGTTAACCAGATCGAACTGCATCCCGATTTCGCGCAGAGCGATGTCGTCGCGGCGAACGCGAAGCACAACGTCATCACCGAGGCGTGGAGCCCGCTGGGTCAGGGCGGCGACTTGCTGAAGAACGAGACCCTCGTCTCGATCGGCAAGACGCACGGCAAGTCACCGGCCCAGGTCGTGCTGCGCTGGCACGTGCAGCTCGGCCATATGGTGATTCCGAAGTCGGCGACGCCGGAGCGCATCAAGTCGAACATCGACGTGTTCGACTTCGAACTGTCGGCCGATGAAATGAAGGCCATCGCCGCGCTCGATGCAGGTAAGCGCATGGGCCCGGATCCCGACGAACTGAACTGAGCTTCAGTCCATCGTGACGTCGATCTCCAGCGGATAGGGGGTCGGCGTCTTCGGCGGTTTTGGCAGGGTCCAGGTGGCGAACTGCCCGGCAAAGCAGGTCGCCACCGTCGACTTCGGCCGTACGTCGACATCGCTGCTGCGCCCGTCCGCGGCCACGCGGGCCACCAGGGTGAAGGGGCGGCGGTCGGCCGCCGGCATATTGCTGGCGATGCAGCCCTTCAGCGCGTCCGTCGCGGGATTGCCGATGCTGTCCCACAGTCTGCCCTGCCAGATTTTCCCCTCGGCGTTGTTTTCGAGCATCTTCGCGGTGTGGACACGCGCGTCGAAGGCGTTGTCGGTGGCCAGGGCGAGGGCAAGGGCAAGCAGCATTCCAGGTCTCCGAAGCAGGATCGTGGAAGCCTAACAGGGACGCGCGGGCTTCACACCGGAGGGGTTAGCGTGGATCTGTCACGCGCCGCTGTTGGCGCATCGAGGAAACGCCATGCGTCCGCGTCCCATGTTCCTGCTATCCCTGGTCTTCGCCGCCACGGCCGCCATGGCACAGACGGCGACGGATCCGCCCTCGTCGCAGACAGGGAATCCGGCCAGCGCGCCCGCTCCCAAGCCGGTCACGGCACCCGCTTCGTCGCCGGCTCCACTGGTCGGTTCACCCGGCATGCTGCATCAGGCGAATCCCGCGGCTGCCGCTGTGCCTGCACGTTCGGAGGCGGGTGCGACGGAGCGGGGCCTGAACACCACCGGAGCTGCCGGCAACGCGGCAGGCACGGATGGCGCGGCGACAGGCGTAACCCAGCGGGTTCAGCGTGCGAATGCCCACGGCGTCGATGCGCAGGGACATACGCTGGATGCTCACGGCAAGCCGGTCGGTCAGGCAGCCGTCCCGATGCCAGCTCCCGCGACCACGGTTCGTTGATCCGGCGAGGTCGCATGGACTTGCGCCGGTGCGTTACCATCCGGTGAATGCCGACCCATGCGAGGTATGCGAGTGAGGATGAAGCAGGCGATCGTCGTGGCCGTCCTCGCCCTGGGGGTTGCCGGTTGTGCGGGGATGGCGTCGAAGGTCGCCCGGCTCGACGTGGGAATGCCCCGTGACGAGGTGCTGGATCGACTCGGCCCGGCCGATTCCGATCGCACGATCATCGGTTTCGAGGTGATGAGCTGGCTCGATCGCCGTCCGGGCCGCTTCTCCTTCTCCCATAAGGACTACACCGTTGTGCTGAAGGACGGAAAGGTCACCCAGTTCGGTCCGGGGCTCGTTCGTCGCGACAGCAAGACGTCACTGCAGATCGAGACAGGCGACCGCTGAGAGTGCCGGACCGCTACGGGCTATATCCATTGGCGGCGTTTGTAGATCCATAAGGCCACGTACTCGTGCAGAGCGCGGGCGGTCAGGGTGAGCGCTCCGCGTGTCGGGATCCATGGTGGTGCCGAGGCCAGCGTCGCATGACGATCGTCGGCGGGCACAGGCGTCACCTCGATACCCTCATGCCTGAAGCACCCGGCCGCCCGCCGCATATGAACCGCCGAGGTCACCAGTAACACATGGCGCAGCCCTTCGGCTTTGAGTATGGCGGCCGAGTTGCGCGCGTTCTCGTGCGTGTTCCGGCTGGTCGCTTCGATGCGAAGATCGCCATCCGGCATGCCCGAGTGTCCGAATCCCTGCGCGAGATCCATCGCCTGGTCGCTGCCCGATACCAGCACCATCGGAGCCCATCCGGCACGCCATAACGACAGCCCCATGCCTGCCCGGGTCGTGGTGCGTGACCAGTCTCCGACCGGAAGCTTGCCGCCGCCAAGTACGACGATCGCATCGGCGTGCCGCGACGTCTCCGGCGCACTGGCGACAAGCCCATCGCGCAGACGCAACGCCAGCGCTGGCGTCGCGGCCAGCCAGATCCATATCAGCGCGATCGCCGCGAGTGCGCACGCCGCACGCGGACGCCGACACAGCACGAACGCCGTCGAACACAGAGCCAGCAGCAACGCTTGCACGGCGGGATGGAGGAGGCGTGCGGCGATATCCATGTTGGACGCGATCATGGCTTAAAACGCCGCGGATCACCCGTCGGTCGAATGGCATAGGCGGGCTGTTGAATGGACGCGGCCCCCGGTTGAAATGACGATACGGACCGAGCGAAGTCACAGGGGTAGGTGTCCGTATGAAGCGTTGGAATCGCGTCGCCGCCGTCGCAGCCACTCTCTGGCTGACGGCCTGCGCCACCGGGGGAAGCAACCTTCCACCACCGAAGATGGACGCGGCCAGCCCGGTCGTCGCGTCCTATCTGATCGGCGTGGACGACCAGTTGCAGATCACCGTCTGGCATAACCCGGACCTGAGCGTCAGCGTGCCGGTCCGTCCCGACGGCAAGATCACCGTGCCGCTGGTCGGCGACGTTGCCGCCGGTGGGCGTACGACCGATCAGGTCGGTGCGGAAATTCAGCAGAAGCTGGTGCAGTACATCCGCGATCCTCAGGTCGCCGTGATCCTCACCGCGTTGCGCAGCCATGAGTACCTGTCCCGTGTGCGGGTGACGGGCGCCGTGCGCAGCCCGATCTCCATGCCGTACCGGCAGGGCATGACCGTGCTGGACGCGGTGCTTGCCGCTGGCGGCACCACCGAATTCGCGGCGCCCGACCGCACCGAGCTCTATCGGCACAACGAGGCCGGTGCCACCCAGGCATACGCCGTGCGGCTGGAAAAGATCCTGCAGCAGGGCGATCTTGCCAACAACTACCCGGTACAGCCCGGCGACGTGATCACCGTGCCGCAACGCGCCTTTTAAGGGGACATCGATGAGCGGGGAACTCGTTCCTTTCGCGGGCATGCTGCCCGCACTGATCGGCGAGGCGCGCAGACGGCGCGTCGCGATGGGCGTCACCTTCGCGGTGATCGCGCTGGCCGCGCTGGGTATCGGAGCGGTATGGCCGAAAAAGTACGAAGCATCCACGACCATCCTCGCGCAGGACGCGAGCATCATCACGCCGCTGATGGAAGGCGCGGCTTCGGCGACGGCGAACAAGAACCGCGCAGGCATGGCACGCGACGTGATTTTCAGCCGCCGCGTGCTCGATGAGGTGTTGCGGACCGGCGGGTGGCTGGCCTCTTCACCGTCCCCGATCGAGCGCGACAAGCTCATCGAGAGCATCAAGGCACGCACGAAGATCGTCAACAACCGTGAGAATCTGATCACCATCAGCTATTTCGACTCCGACCCGCGGCGTGCCTTCGAGGTGACCCGTGCCTTCGGCCAGCTGTTCATCAGCGAGAGCCTGCTCTCCAAGCAGCGGGAAAGCCGCGACGCCTACGAGTTCATCAACAGTCAGGTCGAGGCCTATCGCGGCAAGCTCACCGACGCCGAGGACAAGCTGAAAGCGTATCGCAATGCCAATGCCGATGCGCGTCCCGGTAGCGATATCGACACCAATTCCCGCATCAGTGCCCTGCGTACGCAGATCGAGAACAACCGCATGGACGCGATGCAGAAGCAGTCCCAGGCCGCGGCGCTGAATGCGCAACTCAGCGGCGAGTCCGAGGTCAACGCCGTGCAGACCGTCGGCGGCATCTACCAGGCCCAGCTGGCCGAGATGCAGTCGCAGCTCGACAAGCTCCTGCTCACCTATACGGACTCCTACCCGGACGTCGTCCGCCTGCGTCACCAGATCGAGGATGTGCGAACGCAGATGCAGAGCGCCGACGCAAGCCGTGCGGTGGGTGGCGGCACGGTCGACCGGATGGTCACCATGAATCCGGTCAACCAGCAGATGCGCGTGCAGCTGGCGACGATCCGCAGCGATGCCGCCGCCGCCTCGGCACGGGTGAGCGCCAGCGAGTCGATGCTTCAGTCCGAGCTGGAGCGCAGCAAGCGCATCGCCAACTCGGAAAACGTGACCGCCGAGCTGACGCGCGACTACACGGTCAACCGCGACGTCTACCAGGATCTGCTCAAGCGGCGCGAGAACGCGCGCGTCTCCATGAATCTCGACGCCGAGCAGCGCGGGCTGACCTTTCAGGTGCAGGATCCGGCCGTGTTGCCACTGGTGCCGTCGGGCCTGCGTTTCATGCACTTCGGTCTGGCGGGTGTCGCGTTGTCGCTGGCGGTTCCGTTCGGTCTGCTGTTCGCGGTGGCGCGTTTCGATCCCCGCGTGCGTTCGGTCGGCCAGCTCGAACGGGCCACGGGTTTTCCCGTGCTGGCCACCATTCCGTTCTATCCCACGCCGCGCGACCGCCGCCGTGAGCACCTGCAGAACATGCTGCTGGTGCTCATCGTCACCGGCGTCGGTGCCGTCTACCTGCTGCTGTTCTGGTTGAGGATGAAGGGCTGACTCATGAACAAACTGGCCGCCGAACCCATCGAACCCGGGCATGCCGAGCACCCGCACGTCGACCCGCGTACCACGCCGGGTCACTCCATCGCGCGCATGCGCGAGGCGGACGGGGCGCTGGCGCCGATCGACTGCGAGCGCAAACGCCTCATCCATCGCGAGGAATCCGTCCGACAACAGTCCGATGCCTTCCGGGGGATCCGCACGCGGTTGCTGGAGATGGCGGGCGAAAACAACTTCATCACCCTGGTCGTGGCGGTGAGCCCGCGGTCGGGAGCGAGCTTCGTGACGCGCAACCTGGCCACCGCGTTCGCTTTCGACGAGTCGAAGACTAGCTTGCTGGTCGACTGCAATCTGCGCTATCCGAATCAGCACAAGGCGTTCGGTATCGAGCCACACACGGGCGGTCTTATCGATTTCCTCGAGCATCCGTCACGCGGCATCGCCTCGATCATGTATCCGACCGGCGTACCGCGGATGCGCCTGATTCCTGCCGGCAGGTCGCGCGAGAACAGTGGCGAGTACTTCTCGTCGTTCCGCATGCGCGCCGTGCTCGACTCGTTGCGTTGTCGCTACAGCGACCGCTACCTGTTCCTCGACGGTCCGTCCGTCAAGGGCTCGCCGGATGCGCGCATCCTGGCCGATCTCGCCGACTTCGTCGTGGTGGTCGCGGGCTATGGACGCGATACGCCCGCGGCGATCAATCAGGCGGTGGCGAATTTCGATCCGGCCAAGCTGGCGGGCGTCGTCTTCAATCAGTCGCCGTGACGCGGACCGAAGGGCAGGGGGAGGGATCATGCCGGCATCGACCAGGCTCGCGCAGGCCATCGTGATCGGGCTCGCGGTCGCACCGACGGCGGTGCTTGCCGGAACCTTCGATTACACCCTGTATGGGGGGATCGAGCACAGCAACAACATCGCCTTGTCGTCGGACCGGCCCCTGAGCGAGAACGTGCTGACGCCAGGGGGGACATTCCAGTTCACGCAGCTGGGTTCGACGTTCCAGGCCAACGTGGCGGGAACCTTCGAATACCGCAAGTACCTCGAGAACCACTTCGATTCGCAGACGCAGACACAGCTCGGCGCGCAGGCCAACTGGACGATCGCCCCGGAGCGGCTGGACTTTTCGGTCGAGGACTATGCGGGCGTGCAGCCCGTGGATCAGTTGTCGGCCGACTCGCCCGACAACCAGCAGCAGACCAACGTGATCGTGCTCGGCCCCACGCTGCGCATGCGCTTCGGCGATGCGGCGCGCGGTCAGTTCGAACTGCGGTACATCAACAGCTACGCATCGAAGGTCGATGAGTTCGATTCGTCCCGCGGCATGGCCGCCTTTCGTGTCTATCGCGACCTGAGCCCGACCGATCAGCTCTCCGGCAACGTGGAGTTCCAGCGGGTCGGTTTCACCCATCAGCCGAGCACGGCCGATTACGATCGCAAGGAGGCCTTCGTGCGCTACACGAGCACGTTGGCGCATTTCGATGCGGACGTGCTGGTGGGCGGTACGCGACTGTCGTTCGACCAGGGACGCAGCACGTCGGCTCCCGTCGTACGACTGCAGGTCGGCTGGCAGCCGACCCTGCGCAACGCACTGACCGTGGCGGGTGCCTACCAGTATGCCGACGCCGCGCAGGATCTGATCACGACGCCAGGGGCCTATGGCGCGGGCCTGACCGCCGATCGCGCCGAGGCGATCGATCCGTTCGCCAACACGGGCGGACTGGGAAGGGGGGCGACCGGCACGGGCATCGGCGTGGGCAGCGCGGTGATCGGCTCGGAGGTGTACAAGGAGCGCCGTCTCGAAGCGACCTGGAACTGGCGCGGTGAGCGGCTGACCATGACCGTATCGCCGGCCTTCAACAAGCTGAGTTATCTGGACGATCCCACCTTCGACCAGACGGGACGCGGGCTGAGCGTGGGTATCGGCTACCGCCTCAACCCCACGCTGACGCTCTCGGCCTTCGCCACCTACGACCGCGTGACCTACGACACGCTCAGCCGTAAGGACAATACGGTCCGGCTGGGCCTGGATCTGGGCAAACAGATCAATCGGCACTGGAGCTGGCACGCCTCCGTCGCACGCGAGCGGCGTACGAGCGATGCCGTGGGCCAGAGCTATCGCGAGGCGGAATTCTTCATCGGCGTGGTCTACCGGAGATGAGCATGCATGGCGACCTCGACCTGCCGTTCTTTTTCGGTGCCGACGACGGCCTGTTCGGCATGTATCACGCGGGTACGCCGACCGCGCGTCGCGCGTTGCTGATGTGCCCCTCGCTGGGGCAGGACCTGATCCGCTGCCATCGCCTGTATCGTCAGCTCGCGCAAGCGCTGGCGATGCAGGGCGTCCCCGTGTTGCGCTTCGACTACCACGGTACCGGCGACGCCGCTGGCAGCAGTCGCGAGGTGGACTGGTCGCGCTGTGTCGAGGACACCGTGACGGCCGCCGCGGAGTTGCGCGGACGCGCCGGTATCGACCGCGTCGTCGCCTTCGGTGCACGGCTGGGTGGCAGCATCGCCATGGCCGCGGCGGGTCGGGCCGGTTTCACGGAAGTCATCGCATGGGATCCCGTGCTCGATGGCGGCGATTATGTGGCGGCGCTGGACGCCATGCAGGCCGCCCTGCGCGAGGACGCCGAGCGGTTTACGCGACCGCGCAGCCACGCCGATTTGGCCGAGCAATGGCTGGGCTTCGACATCGGCGACAGCTTGCGGCGTCAGCTCTGCGAGTTACGCGTCGGCACGCCGGCCGTACCTACGCTCGTGCTGGATGCGCAGTCGCTGGGTCAGTCCGCCCCATGGAACGACTTGCGGCGACTCGAGACCGCGATCCTGTCGCAGCCGCTCATCCAGGCGGTCACCGGTCGTCTGAAGGAGGTCGCGTGATGCGTGAGGAAGCTCATCGATTCGGTCGTGCACGGCACCTGGTCGGTATCGCGGGTGTGCCGGAAGGCGCGCGCGGAGAGACCGGCGTCATCGTGCTGAACGCCGGACTGGTGCATCGCATCGGTCCCTTCCGGCTGCACGTGGAACTGACCCGCCGGCTCAACGCGGCTGGCTACCCGACACTTCGATTCGACATGTCGACGCTCGGCGACAGCGGTGCCACGGGCGGCGGTATGACCCGTATCCAGCAGGTCTGCGCGGATCTCGACGACGCGATGGTTCTGATGAAAAACCGGGCGGGGTGCGAGCGTTTCGTGCTGGTCGGCCTGTGTTCGGGCGCGCAGAACGCACATGTGGTGGCATCGACCGATCCGCGTGTCTCGGGAGCGGTATTCCTCGACGGATACGCGTATCGCACGCTCGGCTACAAGCTTCGTCACTACCTGCCGCGTGTGGCGGATCCCGGCCGCTGGGCGCGCTGGCTGCGCGGGCGTCCGGGTGGCGGCGGTGCCGACAAGGCGGCACCCGAGCCCGTGTTCGCGGTGGCACCCGCGCCCCGCGATCAGGTGATCGCCGATTTCACCGGCATGGTGGGGCGGGGCATGAAGCTCTATCTCGTCTACTCGGGTGGCATCAGCAACTATTTCAATCACGCGCGTCAGTTCCGCGAGTGCTTTGGCAAGGTGATGAGCCATCCGGCGGTCACCACGCGGTACCTGGCCGAGACCGACCACACGTACATCCTCACCGGCGACCGCGCCCGTCTGCTCGACGGCATCGGCGGCTGGCTTGCCCGCAACTTCCCACCGGCCACGGCCGGGAGGTCTCCATGAATACGGTCCTGGTCACCGGCGGTGCCGGCTATATCGGCAGCCACACGGTGCAGCAGCTGGTCGCGCGGGGCGACCGGGTCGTCGTGATCGACAACCTCTCCACCGGATTCCGCGAGGCCGTGCGCGGCGCGTCCCTGGTCGAAGGCAATGTGGGCGACGGCGACCTCGTCTCGCGGGTTCTGGAAGCGCATCGCGTCGATGCGGTCCTGCACTTCGCGGCACATACGGTGGTGCCGGAGTCGGTCAGCGATCCGCTGAAGTACTACGGCAACAACACCTGCAATACCCGCAACCTGCTGGCGGCGTGTGCGGCGGCCGGCGTGGACAAGTTCATCTTTTCGTCGACGGCGGCGGTCTACGGTGCCACGGAGGCCGGCGTCGCCGATGAAACGACGCCGACGTGTCCCGCCAATCCTTACGGCACGTCGAAGCTGATGTCCGAAACGATGTTGCGCGACTGGTGCGCAACCGGAGCGATGCGGCATGTCATCCTGCGCTACTTCAATGTCGCCGGTTGCGACCCGCTCGGACGCATCGGCCACAGCACTCCGCTGGCCACGTTGCTGATCAAGGTGGCGTGCGAACACGCCGTGGGTAAGCGTCAGTGCGTGTCCATCTACGGCACCGACTACGACACGCCGGACGGCACGGGCGTGCGTGACTACATCCACGTCGACGATCTGGCCGCCGCGCATCTGAGCGCGCTGGATCATCTGCGCGACGGTGGCGATTCACTCACCCTGAACTGCGGCTACGGGCACGGTTACAGCGTGCGCGAGGTCGTGGATGCCGTGGCGCGCGCGGGCGGCCATGCGCTCAACGTGCTGGAACTGCCGCGCCGGCCCGGAGACATCGGCAAGCTCATCGCGTGCAGCGACCGGCTGCGCGACGTGCTCGGCTGGCGACCGCGCCACGACGATCTCGACTTCATCGTCCGTACCGCGCTGGACTGGGAATACCGCCTCGCGGGGCTGCACGCGCCTGTCGCGTCGGTCGCATGAACGCACGTGCCTTCCAGCGTCGGCGCGGCTGGCACGGCGTCGTGCGCGAGACACGGCGAGCGACGCCGGGCGCACCTCAAGCGATGTCCCGCCACGTGCTCATCGTCATCGGCCTTCTGCTTGCCGCCGTCGCGGCGGGCCTGTCACCCGCCAGCGGCGCGTCACCCGCTCCGGCAGGAGCGACCCTGGTCGCGAAACAACCTGGCCCCGGTACTCGGCAAATCACGGTAACCCGCCGCACTTCCGACACGGCCCCCGTCCAGGTCACCGTAGGCATCCCTTTCCCACCCGACACCCTCCGCGACCCCAGGCTTCTTCGCATCGTCGACGTCAAAGCCAACGAAGTCCCCGCGTCCGTCATCCCGACCCTCCAGTGGCACACCGGCGCCGGCGGCATCCGCGCCGTCCGCGTCCAGTTCCGCGCCACCGCCGGGATTTATCGCTTCGAACTCGGCACACCTCGCGCGATGGACGCTCCCGGCTGGCCCTACGCGCAAGGCCTGATCGATGACAGGCCCAAAGCGATCGCCGTGCTCACGCCCGAATGGCTCACCGCCTCACTGATCGCCGGCCCGCAGTCGGTGGCCGCCCGCGACGAACCCTACGCGCGCTACGTGGACGCGCAGTTCCGCTGGGCGAAGGAACTCCCGGTCAAGGACAGCACCGCCTGGCTCTTCGACCGGCCTTCCACGTTGTTCAAGGCGTACGTGCGCACCGGCCGCGCCGATTATCTCGAGGCGGCCGAGGCGAGCTATCGCTGGTACATGGCGGGCATCAAGCGTGACGGCGTTCCAGTCAGCCCGTCATGTGCCGGGGGATGGCTGCCCGACGGCAAGCCGTGCGACGTGAAGTACGTCTATATCGAACCCATTCTGCTCGCGGTCGCCCTGAGCGGAGACGACTCGATACACGACGCCGCCCTTGTCGGCAAGATGGCCGACCTCTGGCACAGCGGCGGCTGGAACGGACCGCCGGGTCCATACCGGCACCCGACTGACTACTTCACCGAGCGTCTCGCCGGCCTCGGACTTGTCGAGACGGTCGCCGCGTACGAGCTCACGGGCGACGCTCGTTATCGCGATCGCGTACTGGCGCGCATCGGCTGGCTCGACGAGCAGCAACGACATAACCCCGACGGGCTCGGCGACGACGGCTCCTGGCGCAACAGCTGGAACGTGCATGAAAACGATCCCGACGGTGCCGATGACGTGCGCGGTGCCTCGCCCTGGATGAGCGAGAACATCGTGGACGGTCTCTGGCATGCATGGCTGGTGACGCAGGATCCGCGCATCCCTCCGATGATCACCGCCTTCGGGCGTTACCTCGAACGCTACGGCTGGATCGACCCGGCGTTGCTCGTGCATCCGCACGACTGGCGCAACGAGTGCTCGGGGCCGGGCGGGCAGATCGCCTGGTACTGGTCGTCATCGAAGGCGACACCGGCAGCCCTGATGAAGATCCAGGAGTCGGAGGGCTGGTATAGCGACGGGCACAATGTCGAACTGGGCCTCCCCGTCGCGGCCGCCTACTACTTCGAGACGGATCCGGCGCAGGCCGCGCTGCTTAAGAAGCGGTTTGCCGCCTTGTCGTCGTCGTACGCACCGTCATGCGCGGCCATTTCGGACACGTTACGCCGGTTCAACTGGAACAACCGCGGTGCGGGCGTGGCGCAGTGGATGATGCGCCAGCCGGCGGGCGCGGGGCTGACCGACTCGCTTGCGCGGACGTCGCCATGACCCGCCGCCTCGACGTCCTGCGCAGCGTGGGCATCGTCACGGTGTCCACGTACATCGAGTACGCGCTCGGGCTGCTGATGAGTGTGTGGATCGCTCGCGCGCTGGGTCCGGGCGACTTCGGCCGCTATGCGTTCACCGTGTGGCTGTGTGGCTGGCTGATCGTCTGCTCCAACCATGCGCTGACCACGTCATCGACCAAGTTCATCGCCGAGGCGGATGGCATGGGCGACCTCGGGCTCGCGTCCAGTCTCGCGGCGCGCTTTTCACGAATCCAGACGTGGAGTTCGGCGAGCGTCATCGGTCTGTTCCTCGTGATCGGCTGGTTGTTCCGGCCCGCCGAGTGGGATGCGTCCCTTCTACCGATCATGGCGCTGGTCGTCGTGGCCGTGGTCGCCAAGGCCAACTACGCGGTGCTGGTGGCCATCGGCAAAGGACAGGAGCGCTTCGAGCCCGAAGCGGTGGCGACGGTGACCGGCGGCATCCTGGGGATGCCGCTCGTGCTTGCGGCCATGCTCATGCATGCCGACCTGGTCTCGTTTGTCGCGCTGTTCGCGGTGGCGTGCCTGATCCTCAACCTGGTCAACCGGCTGGTCTACCGCCGTTATTGCCGGGATTTCGCTTCCGGACCGATTCCTCCCACGCTCAATGCGCGGGTGAACCGCCACCTGAAACTCACGGCCGTGCTGGTGTTGATGGGCTCGTTTCGTGTGGGAACGATCGAGATCTTTCTGCTCAACACGTTCTCGGGATCGGTCGCGGTGGGTTACTTCGCGATTGCGGGCACGCTGACGCGCGGCGCGGTGCAGTTGTTCTCGGTCGGGCTCACGTCGACGCTGCTTCCCTACATGGCCAAGTCGTACGGGGAGAGCGGCAGTGCGCGCGCGGCGCGTTTTCTTGCCGAGGCGACGCGATTCTACTGGGCGGTGGGCATCGCCATCGCCGGGCTCGGCCTGGTCACGACGCCCGAGATCGTGCGCCTCATGTACGGCACGCGCTACCTCGATGCGATTCCCGCGATCGAGGCCACGCTGGTGTTGGGTGGCCTGCTGTTGATCGGCAATGGTATCGCGGCCTTTCAGACCGTGGTGGACCGGCAGGACGACCGTGTACGCATCGCCACTGTCGCGCTCGTCGCCAACGCGGTTCTCGGTCTGGCGCTGATTCCTGTTCTCGGGCTATCCGGCGCAGTCGTGACTTACGCGGGGACACGTGTCGTCGAGATGGTGCTTGCGGTGCACTACCTGCGCAAGGCGACCAGCGGCGCACTGCCGGTGGCGGCCATGACCCGCCTGTTCGCAGTGGGCAGCGTGGCGACGCTGGCGGCATGGGCGACCACCGCCGCCATACCGTCACGGGTCGGCTTCCTCGGCGGCTGCGCCGTGTTCGTTGTGCTTTACGTGCCGGGTAGCGTCCTGGTTCGTTACTGGACCGGAGACGACGTGCAGCTGATGGCCGGCATCGGCCGACGCCTCGGCCGGCCGGGTCGCTGGTTGATCCGTGCCCTCGAATTCATCCCGCCGGCAGTGTCCAAGGCCAGCCCATGAGTTACGTCTGTTGCATCGTACGTTCCCTCGAGACCTTGCGCGGCTACCGCGATGAGCTGGCCCGCGTCGCTGAACTGCCCGGCGCGGCCAGCGGTATCGTGCAGCATCCGGACTGGATCGCATATGAGGTCGAGAGTCGCCGGGATGGCACCGTGCCGCATGTGATCGTGGTGCGCGATGCCGGGGGGAGGGTGGTCGGCTACGCACCGTTGCTTGCGATCGAACACACGGCGCGGCTGGATCTCGCGGGGCGGCGTGTGCGCCTCTATCGCGGGGCGGCGTTGCGATTGCTTGGGTCTGGCGTCGTGGCCGGGGAGGCCGAGCGCGGCGTCGTCAGCGTCGCCGTGTCACGCCAGCTGGCGGGGGACAGTAGCGTCCGTGTGGTGCGCGTGCAGGAGGCGGACCTGCCCAATCCGTTTGCGGACTCACTTGCTCGCGGCGGGTTTCATACGGTGGCTGCGCATCTGCTGGATCAGCTGCACTGGTCGATCGATCCGCAGGTTTCGTCGGAAGCGTGGCTTTCGGCGATGGACAAGAAGAAGCGCACGGATCTGACCCAGCGTGTGGGCCGCGCCTATCGGAAGCTCGGCTGCGACGCGGCCTTGCGCACGTTCGACCGGCCCGAGGACATGCCCGAATACTGCCGCCTGATGAACGAGGTGTACGCGAAGACCTGGCACCATGACGACCTGCCGATGGACTGGGAGGCGCCTGAGCGGGTCGCGTTGTTCGAAAGGCTTACCGCCGCCGGGCAATTGATCGGTCATGTCGTGCTGCGCGACGGCAGACCGCTGGCCTACGTCCACGGTTATCGCCTCGGGGGAACCTACCTCGTTGACGACCTCGGCTATGACGAAGAGGTGGCGAAGGTCGGCATCGGGTCGGTGGCCGTGTTTCAGGCCGTGCGGGCGCTGCTCGATCGTTTCCCTGGCGAGCGGATCAGCTTCGGCTACGGAGATAACCAGTACAAGCGACTGCTGGCGACGCGCGCGGAGGCTTGCGGCTCGTTGTACGTCGTGCGCGCGACCCGTGCGACGGCGGGCTTCCGGATGTATGCGCCGGTGCGATGGATTTACCGGGGACTGCATCGCGTTCGCTCGGATCTGCGGGCACGTCGCAAGGGCTGAGCCGGGACGGCCCTCGAGACGAGGGCCGGTGACGACTGCGGTGGGCCTCCACCGCAGCCGGACGGTCTAGCGGCGTCGGGCCCTTGCCTCCATCCATTCGTACACCACCGGCAACAGCACCAAGGTCAGGAGCGTCGAGGTGATCAGCCCGCCGGCAACGACGGTGGCCAGCGGTCGCTGCGTCTCAGCGCCGACGCCGCTGGACAGCAACATCGGTAGCAACCCGAGGATCGCCACCGTGGCAGTCATCAGCACGGGGCGCAGACGCAGCGCGCTTCCGAGCAATACTGCCTGGCGGAGGTCACCCCCTTCGTCACGCTGCCGGTCCAGAAAGCTGACCAGCACGATGCCGTTGAGCATGGCCACGCCGAATACCGCGATGAAGCCGACCGCGGAAGGTACGGAGAGATATTGCCCGGTGATGAACAAGCCGATGACGCCGCCGATGACTGCGAACGGCACGTTGGCAAGAATCAGCGCCGCATGCCGGAATGAGCTGAACGCGGTATAGAGCAGCACGAAGATGCAGAAGATCGTCAGCGGCACGATCAGTGCCAGACGCTTCATGGCCCGCTGCTGGTTCTCGAATGCGCCGCCCCACTCGGTGTAATAGCCTGTCGGCAGGGTGAGTTCCGAGGCCAGCCGTGCCTCCGCCTCACGCACGAACCCGTCGATATCCCGGCCGCGCACATCGAGTCCGATGACGGCGAAGCGTTGCAGCGCCTCGCGGCGGATGAACGAATACCCCTCGGCCTGGGTGACGCGGGCGACCTGGGACAACTGCACCAGCGCGCCGGTCGGGGTGCGTAGCGGAATGCGCCCGATCGTTCCCGGCGAGGCCTTGCTGGCGTCGTCCAGTCGCACCGCGATGTCGAAACGGCGTACACCGTCGATAAGGCTGCTGACGGGTTCGCCACCGATACCGTTGCGAACCACGGTGAGTACATCGTCGGCATTGAGCCCGTAGCGAGCCAGGGCGGTGCGGTCGACCTCGATGCGCAGCTGCGGTTTGCCGAGGTTGGCTTCGAGCGCCAGGTCGGTTGCGCCCGGTACCGTCGCCAGCACGTCGCGCGCCCGGGCACTGAGCCGGTCGAGTGTGGCCAGATCGGCACCGTAGATCTTCAGCGCAAGGGTGGCGCGGACGCCGGAAATCAGCTCTTCGATGCGCATTTGGATGGGCTGGGTGTAGCTGACGACCGCGGTAGGCAGGGCCTCGGTGAGTTCCTCCTGCATCGCCGCCTCGATGGACTCGAGCGTCTGGCCATCGCGCCATGCCGACGCGGGCTTCAACGGGGTGTAGACCTCCATGTAGTTCACGTCCGCGGTTTCACCTTTCTCGGCGCGTCCGATCATGGCCAGCGTCGTTTCGACCTCGGGTACGTTGGCCTTGATCCGCTCGGCGACCTGACGCGAAAGGTCGATCGACTCCTCGAGAGAGGCCGAAGGGATCGACGTGATCCGCCACATGATGGCGCCCTCGCGCAGGTTGGGCATGAACTCCTTGCCGAGGAAGGGGATAAGGGCGAATGTGCCCAGAAGCACGACCACGGCGCCGCCCAGGACGATGCGCCGGTGGTCGAGCGACCAGTGCAGCAGATGCTCGTAGTGGCTCTTGAGCCAGCCGACTAGCCTCGTATCCCGCTCCGGTCCCGGCTTCAGAAGCAGAGTGGCGAGGACGGGGACCAGCGTCAGGGCGAGCACCAGCGAGCCCGCCATGGCGAAGCCGATGTTGAACGCCATCGGACGAAACATCTTTCCTTCCAGGCCCTGCAGCCCGAACAGCGGAAGAAAAACTACGATGATGATGAGGATCGCGAAGGCGACCGGTGTCGCCACTTCGCGAGCGGCCTGCAGCACGGCGGCGCCCCGGTCCACCGCGTCGCCTTGCGCGGCACGCTCGCCCATGATGCGGAGAGCGTTCTCCACCATGACTACCGCGCCGTCCACCATCATGCCGATACCGATGGCCAGCCCCGCGAGCGACATGAGGTTGGCGGACAATCCCCACCGTTCCATGCCGATGAACGCGATCAGCATCGCCAGGGGCAGGGTCGCAACGACGATCAGGGCGCTTCGCAGCTCGCCCAGAAAGAGAAATAGCACGACGGCGACCAGCAGGGCGCCTTCCAGCAAGGCGCGCGATGCCGTACCGACCGCCGCGTCCACGAGATCCGTGCGCTCGTAGACCGGTTTGACGACGGTGCCGGGAGGCAGCGCGCGACGCACCGTATCGAGCTTCGCCTTGACGGCGTCGACCACGCTCTTCGCGTTTTCGTCGATGCGCGCCAGTGCCTGGCCCAGGACGACCTCCTTGCCATCGCGCGTGACCGCGCCGGTCCGGGGTGCGCCTGCCTCCACGACGGACGCCACGTCACGGATGTACACCGGTGTGCCATCGTCGCTCTTCAGCACGATGGAGCCGATGTCCTCCGCGTTGCGCAGCAAACCGACGCCTCGCACGAGGTATTGCTCCCGGCCGATGTCGATCGCGTTGCCGCCGACCTGTGCATTGTTCGATTCGACGGCCTGCATCACGTCCCTGAGTGCGAGTCGGTGCGCGACCAGGCGCATCGGATCGACGCGGACCTGAAACTGTCGCTCCTGCCCGCCCCACGATGTCACGTCGTCGACACCGGGTGCCGTGCGCAGCACCAGGCGGACGGTCCAGTCCTGCAACGCACGGAGGTCCATGTCGGATGCGCTGCCGTCGTCGGTCTCGACGGTGTACCAGAAGACCTGTCCCAGGCCCGAGGTATTCGGACCCATCTCGGGCTTGCCATAGCCATCGGGTAAACGGGCGGCGACCTGTTGCAGCCGTTCGTTCACGAGCTGGCGGGCGAAGTAGATGTCGGTGTCGTCATCGAAGTAGACGGCGACGTACGACAGCCCGAACAGACTCACCGAGCGGATGGTTTCCACGCGGGGCAATCCCGCGAGGGCCGCTTCCACAGGAGTGGTCAGCAGGCGCTCCACGTCCTCGGCGGCCAGTCCGGAGGCCTCGGTGTAGACGTTGACCTGCACCGGCGTGACATCGGGGAAGGCATCGATGGGGAGCCGCCTCAGTGAGGCGACGCCAAGGGCGGCGATCGCCAGAACGCCCAGGATCACCAGCAGTTTGTAACGGAGGGAGAGTTCGACGAGACGGACGAGCATCAGTCGTCTCCCAGTTGTGAGCGCAGGAGGCGTGCTTTCAGGGCGAAGGCGCCTTTGCTGACGTAAGCGGCTCCCGCGGTCAGGCCACGGCGCACGACGGTCCAGCCGTCGCGTGTTTCGCCGACGTCCACCGCCATGGGCTCGAACGTTCCGGCCTCCTTGCCGCGCACGAACACCGTCGGTTCGTTTTTCAGCAACACCACGGCTTCCGCGGGCACGGCGAGAACGCTGGCGGTCGCCGAAGTGGCGATACGCGTTTCCACGAGTTCCCCCGGGTGGAGCAGGTCGTCCCGGTTGTCGACACGAAGGCGCACGCTGGTGGTGCGTGTGGCCTCGTCGGTCCGATGCGCGCGCTGGATGACGCTGCCGGGCCGTTCCGTTCCGTGCGCGACGATGGTTGCGGCTGCGCCGGGCCGTATCGCATCCGCGGCCGCGGGCGAGAGACGCGCCTCGACCCAGACGCTGTCCTCGGTGACCAGCGTGAACAGCGGTTTCCCCGCTTCGATGCGCTCGCCCACGAGGAAGTCGTCGGTCGTAATACGTCCCGCCTTCGGTGCGATGAGCTCGAACTGGCCGTCCGCGGCCGCCGAGCCCCGCGCGACGATGCGGGCGATCTGTCCGTCGGTCAGTCCGTAGGCACGTAACGCGGCGCGAGCCTGGTCGCGTGCGATCTTCGCTTCGCCGTAGCGACGTCCGGAGACGGCCTGGGGACCCAGTGCCGAAACGCGTGCCCAGTCCTGGCTGGCGACGATGAGGCGGCCCTGGGTTTCCGCCACCTCGATGCTCGACAACACCACTAGCGGGGTGCCGGCGGCGACCACGTCGCCGAGCTTCGCTTTTCGCTCGACGACCTGGACGGCGACGCGTGGCGAGACGAGCAGGGTGGAATAGGCGTCGACCCTGACTTCGCCCGGCGCGGTGAGGGTGTCGGTCAACTGGCGGGAGCGAAGCGTGTCGACGACGATGCCGGCATCGGCGATGGCGCGCGCGTCGAGTTTCAGCGGGTTTGCCGCTTCTTCGGCGCGTACGGGCACAAGGGACAGTGCCATCGCGAGCGCGAAAGCGATCTTCAGAAGGGGGCGATTCATGGGGTGGCATCCGTTGCGGGGCCGTCGATCCACTCGGGAAGACGGCCGGCGGCGGCGAGGTAGTCGAACCAGGCCTGCCAGGTCTGCGCTTCCAGCGTGAGCGTGGACAGCGCGGTATCGAGGTTCTGCTTGAGCTGGACGAGGTAGTCGGAGGTGTCGAGTTCACCGGCCTGCCAGAGGCGTTCGAGTAGCGCGGCGCGCTCGCCCAGGGCTCCCGTTCGGGCTTTGCGCAGTGTTTCCGCGGTGCTTCGTAATGCGCGATAGGTCATGGCGGTCTGACGTAGCGTCGCTTCCGCTTTCCATGCGGTCGCCTGTCGATCGGCGAGCGCGGCATCCGCTTCCGCCTGCGCCGCCATCACCTCTGCGCGGCCGGTGTTGCGCACCGGCAGCGGCATCGAGACGCTGATGCCGATGACCGGATCGCTCCGGCTACCGCTGCGGACCCGCCCGCCCGTGAGACTGATCGTGGGATCGGACAGCCGCGCGCGGCGGGCCACGGTGACGGCGGCATCGAGGCGTTGCTGCTCGGCACGGGCCCGCCGCAGTTCGAGGCGGTCGTCGAGGGCTTGTGCATCGATGCGATCGGGGCTGGCGGGCAGCGCTTCAGGTAGCGCAGGCCATCCGCCCGCCCGCCCGTCGTCTCGTTCGCCGCCGATAGCCGTCAGGGAGGCCAGCGCCGCCGCGAGTTGCCCCTCGATAGCGGCTTGTTCGATGCGCGCCTCGGCCAGTGCCTGCGCGGCCAAGTCCCGCTCCGGTGCGCTGATGTCACCGACACGCAGACGGTCCGCGGCGAGATGGTCGAAGCGTGTCATCGCCACGATGCGTTCCTCGCCAAGGCTGCGCTGCCGCCGTGCGAGTTCGGCCGAGGCCCACGCCTTGAGCCATTCGGCGGCGATATCGCGACGGCGCAGCGCGTAGGCGGCCTCGCTGACGCGTAAGGCGGCTTCGCCTTCGTCGACCCGGGCGCGTCGCTTATCGCTCAGATCGAGCGACAGGCTGGCCGATGCCGTGCGGCGATCCACGTCGGCGTTCTCGCCCTCGAGGGACAGCGTAGGGTTGTAGACGGGCTGCGCCGCGGCGCGGACACGGGCTTCGGCGGCGCGACGCTGGGCGTCCGCCGCCTGGATGGCTGGGTTGTCGGCCCACAACGCGTGGATGCGGTCACGCACGGCGGGCGATGCTCGGTCGAGTGGCAGAGCGCTCGCGTGGCCCGCGGCGCACAGGCACACGCACGCGGCGCCGGAAAGCGCGATGCGTAGAGAAAACATGGATGGATCTCCGGAAGAACGGACGCGAATCGACGCGACCGCTCAGGCGGTCGGCATCGCACGGTGGCGTTCGTCAGGCGATCGGGGGGCGGAGCGGGGAGCGCTCGTAGGTCGGCGTCACACCGGTACGGAGCGTCGCGGTGACGTGTACGTGCGGCACGCCAGCGAGCAGGGCGGGCATCGTCGAGGGTACGGCCACGTTATGGGCGCAGCTGCAGTGGCAGCCGCCGCCTTCGTTCAGAACGCAGATATCGCCCGGTGCGGTGTCGCTGGTGGCGACGGCGATCGTGGCACCCGCCGTGTCGACGGACGCGGCCGTCGGTCCGTCGAGCAGGCAGAACGTCGCCATGGTCAGCTTGAACAGCAGCACGGCCAGCGCGAGCACCCACACGCCGCGATGGCGGCGAAGTCGGGTGAACAGGCGTGGCGTGGCGAGATGCATGGATTGCGATGCTACTGGACGGCGCGGCTGTTAGACAATTTCAGCCGTGGGGGCGGCCTGTCGGGGGTGGCGTTGCCGGCGCGATGGTCGCGCGCAGGCGCGCTCCTACACGGTGGTTGCGGCGGTCTCGTGGGCGACCGGCTGCTTGCCCGGCTTCGGCAGCTCGAAGTCGCGATAGCGGCCGGGGTCGCCGGCGAGGCCGGCTTCGGCGGCTTTGGCGATGTTGTACATCTCGCGGGCGGTGACGTAGTGGAGGACGTAGTTCACACCATCGTTGTAGACCGCCTCGAGGTGGTCGTGCATGGCATCGGCAGGAGCGCCGAGCAGCGTGTCCATGTCGCGTTCCTGGGTGCCGTGGGTGTGCACCTTGACGAAGACCCACTCGGGGCGGCCTTCGACGTGGATGCCCGTATCGACCCATTGATCGACACGCGAGGGCGTCGGTGGGCAGCCTTTGCGCACATCGGAGTTCTCGATACGTGGGATGACGCCGAAGCGCCGGTCTTTCCAGTTGAGGCCCAGCGGCCCCTGGATAATCAGCAGGTCGCCACTCGGTTTGCCGCCCACGCGCATCGGCACGCCGGTGTCGTGCGATTTGCAGCGCTGCGGGTCGTCGGTGGCGTAGTAGATCGCATTGGACATCCGCGTCTGCGTGTCGCTGGGGGCGGAGGGCAGGGTGAAGTCCGCGTAGCAACCCAGCTCGCGCAACAGGATCAGCTCGTTGTCGATGCCGCACCAACGGCCATCGGCGCGTGAGTTGTCCAGGCACCAGTTACCGTGGATGAAGGCGAAGCGCAGCTGTCCCGTCACTGGGTCACGGGGCAGTGCGTTGTGCTTTTCATGAAGCAACTCATTGAAGCGGTCGATGGTCGCGACGAAATTCGCTTCCGTATCGTTGTCGTGATGCAGATGAATTTCGATCTCACCGTAGCCATCCGCGCAAAGCGACTGCAGCTTGTCGAGGTGTTCCTCGACGTATTCCTCTTCCGGGTAGAAGAAACTGTGCTGTGCCACGCGGCCATCCGCGTCGCGGTGGCGCGCCGCCAGTGCGCGATAATCGCTGCACCAGCGGTCCACGCGACGCCGCTGCGTATCCATGTCCACACGGCCCCAGTTCGGCTCGAAATGGTCGACGAAGCAGAACAGCACGTGTTTCGGTCCTTGCACCTTCGGCGGCTTGCGCCGGGTCAGATAGCCCCACAGCCAGTACTGCATGTTGCGTGCGCGGATGGCCACGGTGACCGCCGCCGCGACCAGCAGGAGCAGGACGAGCAGGGCGATGACGATCACATTCAGGCTCCGGCCGGGACGAGGGTGAGCAGCTGTTCGGCGTTGTTGCGCCACTGCCGCTCGCTGGCGATGTAGTCGCGGGCGGCGTCGCCCACGCGCTGGCGTTCGTCGGCATGGCGCGCCAGCGCGAGCACGCGCTCGACGCAGGCGGCGGCGTCACCGTGCGGAAACAGCCAGCCCGTGCGGCCATCGGCGATCACTTCCGCCACCGGCGCATAGTCGGGCGCGACCACCGCGACACCCATACCCATGAACTCGAACAGTTTCATGGGAGACCCGTAGTGATTGGAATTCGGCAGCACGGCATAGTCCATACAGGCGATCCAGCTGGCGACCTCGTCGTGCGGCACCCGACCCGGCAGCAATACCCGGTCGGCCAGACCGCGATCCGCGATCAGCGCCCGGACCGCGGGCAGCGTCTTGCCATCGCCGACGAAGACCAGGGCCAGTTCCGGCACGGCATCCAGCTGCCCGGCGATGGCTTCGACGAAACCATCCACACCGTGCCAGTGGGCGAAGGCGCCGATATGGCCGCACACCACCCGGCCGGTCAGGCCGCGCGAGGCGCGCAGTGCGGCGACATCGAAGCGCGAGGGATCGAAACGCGGCAGGTCGACCGCATTGGGCGAGACCACACTGGGGGCGATAGCGCCGTATGCGCCGCGCGCGACGTCACGAAAGTACGTGGAGATGAAGACCAGTCCCGTCGCACGCCGCAGGCACCAGCCCTCGATGCGCCGGGCCAGCCCTTTCATCGTCAGCGGGCGCACCCGGTCGACCAGCGCCGAGTCGTTGATCTCCAGCACCAGGGGGATGCCGCGCCGGCGTGCGAGCCAGATGGTGGCGAACAGGAACAGGGAGTAGCGTTCGTAGATCAGTGCGGGCGGCGCCTTGCGCCAGGCGCGTGCCATACGAAACCACGTCACCACGTTGTAAAGCAGCTCGAACATCTCGAAGACGACGCCAGGCAGTCGCGTCACCAGCGTGGCGATGCGACCGCGCTTACCGGGCGAGGCGTCCTCGACCTCCCGCTCGGGATCGGCGCCCGGAAACGACATGACGGAAACGTCGTGCCCCAGCTCACGCAACGCCTGCACGATGCCGCGGATGTGCACTCCCTCGACGTGTCGACCGCGCGTGCGGTGGTGATAGAGGATGTTCATGGTGCCGACCCTTCCAGCGCCGCGAAGCCGAAGCCCTGCGACAGCCACTCAGGCAGCATCACGTCGAGTGCCTCGGCCGCCTTGTCGCTGTCGTCGTGCATGAGCACGATGTCGCCGGGCGCGGGCGGGTCGTTGCGCAGGCGGGCGATCAGGGTTTCCACCGGGGCGTCCTGATAGTCGAGACTGTCGTAGGACCAGTAGACCAGATTGCGCTTGCGCCGCGCGAAGTGCAGCAGCAACTGCGCGCCCACGTAACCACTGGGTGGGCGCATCCGGTGATGCGGGCGGTCGTCGAACAGCCGCAGCAGTGCGTCGGTGCGATACACCTCGTCCAGCTGTTTCGTGAGGGTCATGTTGCTGAAAGACCAGTGGCTGTACGAGTGATTGCCGATCATGTGGCCCTCGGCGACGATCCGCTGCACGATCTCCGGGTACTGCTCGATCTTCTCGCCGACAAGGAAGAAGCTGGCTTTGACGCCGTGCTTCGCGAGGGTGTCGAGCAGGCGCGGCGTGTGGCCTGGCTCGGGGCCGTCGTCGAAGCTGAGGTAGCGCAGGCAGGTGTCGCGTGTCCGGGTCATCACCAGGGTTTCGGGGAGAAGCCCGAGGAGTTCGAGTTTTCTGGGTTTTCGGATCATGGTGTCGGCGGGTGGCGAGGGTGGGCGCGTGCCGCGAGGTGGGGGCCGCGCGCGTGGCGCGCTCCCACATGGGCGACGTGGGTGAGGATGCGCTCGAGGCGGTCGATGTTTTCGTCCCAGCGGAAGGTGGCGGCATGGCCGGCGATGGCGGTTGCGTCGAAGTGGCGTTCCAGGGCTTCGATCAGTGCGGTTCCCAGTTCGTGCGGCTGATGGGGCGGAACGAGGATACCCGCGTGCCTTGGGACCACTTCAGGGATGCCGCCCACGTGGGTGGCGACGATGGGCGTGCCGCAGGCCATCGCTTCCAGTATCACGTTGGGAACGCCTTCGTTGTGGCTGGGCAGGCAGAGGACATCCGCCGCACGGAACCAGTCGGCGGTGGCTGCGTGGTCTACCGCGCCCTCGAAATGCACGGCGGTGGCGCAACACAGCGACGCCGCGCGATCTTCGAGGTGAGCGCGGCTCGCACCGCTGCCGACGAAGACCAGACGTGCGTCGTGATGACGCCCGACCAGCTGCGGGAAGGCGTCGATCAGATCGTGGCAGCCCTTCGTCGCCTTGAGGTTGCCGACGTAAAGGACGAGCGGTACCTCGGGCGGCAGCCCCAGCCGAAGCCGCGCGGCGGTGCGATCGCCGCGATGAAACACCCGCGTGTCGACCCCGTTGTACAGCGTCTCGACGGTGTTGGCGTGCGCGCCCAGCGACACCGCACGCGCGGCGAGCGCGCGACTGACCGCGACGACGCCGGCCGCGCCACGCAGGGCCTGCCGGATCTGCGGACGCCGGAGACGCGCCTCCGCCTGCACGTTGAGGTCGCTGCCGTGCACCTTGACCACGTACGGAATACCGAGCAGGCGCGCCATCCACGCGCCGGCTACCGCATCCGGGAAGGCCCAGCTGGCGAGTACGACGTCATAGCGCGCGGCACGGATCTCGCGTCCGCGCTGCCACATGACGCAGGCGAAGAAGCACAACGCGTTGAGGAAGCGGCCGAAGCCCGGCGGGTGATAAAAGGTGAACCAGTCCTCGCGGACGCCCGACACCCGCGTTTCGCCCTGGCGCCCCGCCATGCGCTCGCGAAATTCCACTGCGGTGAGTACATCCACGTCGTGACGCTCGCCGAGGCGCTGGAACTGCTGCCGGTTGAACGTGCCGCGCCGCGGATCCCACGGCGTGGGGAACAGGTTGGTCAGGACGAGGACTTTCACGTCACGGCCTCCCTGTCGCCGAAGTACAGGCGGCCATAGCGCGCCGCCATCGCGTCGAGCGAGCCATGCGCCTCGACCCAGTCGCGCGCGGCACGGCCCAGACGCGACGCGCGCTGCGATTCATGGAGCAGACCGAGCATCGCTTCGGCCAGTGCCGGGGGATCGCAGGCGGGCACGATATTCCCCGTCGCCCCATCGCTGACGATCTCCGCGTTGCCGCCGACGTCGGTGGCGACGATGGGCAGGCCGGTGGCGCAGGCCTCCAGCAACGCCATGGAGTAGCCCTCCGTGATCGAAGGCAGCACGAACAGGTCCAGGCCCTGCAGCAGTTCGCGTACGTCGTCGCGGTCGCCGAGAAAATGCACGCAGCCGGCGACGCCTTCATCGTAGGCGCAGGCGCGTAAGGTCTCGCGAAGCTCGCCGTCGCCGATCAGCACGAGCGCGGTATCGGGTCGCTTGTGGCGCACCAGGCGGAACGCGCGGATCAGACTGGCCTGATCCTTCGCCCAGTTGAGCCGTCCCACGGTGCCGATGATCCGGGTGGCGTCGGGAATCTTCAACAGGTTGGTCAGGCGTTCGTGCATGGCGTCGGACGCCACGTCGAAGCCTTCGACGACGATGCCGTTTGGCACGACGCAGGTTTTCCTGGCCGGCGCGACGCCGCGGCGTACCGCATCGCGGCGGGCGGCTTCGCATACCGCCACGACTGCGTCGGTCGCCTTCAGGGCGCGGCGAAACAACCATTCGCGGCGGCCACCCTTGCGGTTGGCACCGCCCATGCCATGGCGCGTGTTGACCACCTGGCGGATGCCCATACCCGCGCTGGCCAGCACCGCCTGGTAGTGCGCCACCGCGTTATGCGTGTGCAGCACCTCGGTGTAGTGCCCGGCGATGAACTGCCGTGCGCACGCGAGCGCACGGAGGTCCAGTCCCGTCTTCTTGCCGCAGGCATGTACCGGAATACCCAGCCTGTCGAGCTCGCATGCCAGCGAGCCGCGCTCGAACAGGCAGACCACCTGGACCTTGTCACCCTGACGGTGCTGCGCCTTCACCAGGTCGATGACCATGCGCTCGAGGCCGCCACGGTTGAGGTTCTCGACGAAGTGCGTGATGTTCACGAGGCAAGCTCCGAGACGGTGACACGCAACTTGCCGCTGCGGGTGAGCGGAATGTCGTCGACGAAATGGCAGTGCAGTTCGGCGCTGTCGCCGATGACCTTGCCCACTTCACGACGGATATAGGCGAGCGAGGCGTCGTCGAAGCCGTCGCCACGCACGATGGAAAGATCGAGCCGGTCGAGACGGCGTTGTACCAGCTGAAAGCGCTGCAGCCCCGGCACGTCCTTGAGCATGTGCGGAAAGAATTCTCCCGGCAGAACGTGACCGGCCGGGGTGCGGATGGCATCGAGCTTGCGGCCGTCGACCGACGCGAGCATGGGCAGGCCGCGTCCGCATGGGCAGCGGTGCTCGGCGTGGGTCGCCATGTCACCGTTGACGTAGCGAATGAAGGGCATGCCGCGATTGAACAGGTCGGTGATGGCTACTTCGCCGCTGCCGTGGGTGACCGGATGGCCATCGACGAGGGTCTCCACCACAAGGTGGTCCGCATTCACATGCAGCCCGTCGCGGTGCTCGCACTCGGAAGCGATCAGCATGAACTCGCGGCAGCCGTAGGTGTTGAAGGCCGGTGCGCCGAACGCGCGTTCGATGATCTCGCGCTGAAACGGGTGCAGGGCCTCGGCCGCCCCGATGATCGAAGCAGGCCGCGCGATATGTCGCCCGGTAGCAAGCAGCCATTCGGCAAGACGTACCAGCGGGCCGACGTAGCCGACGAGTACTTCCGGCTTATAGGCGTCGATGGCTTCCGCGTAGGAGGCGAGGTTGGCCTCGCTCATGTGGAAGCTGTCGAGCAGCTTGCGAGCGAAGACCGCGTTGTAGATCCGGTCCTTGATCCGGTGCGCCGTCGAGGGGCTGCCCACCGCTCCACCCCAGAGGAACAGCGTGCGCCTTCCCATACGCGATCCGGCCCAGCCGTAGCCACGCCACATCACCGCGACGCGGCGGTCGTTGCTCTCGCGGGTGAAGCCGAAGCGCAGCGGTTCGCCGGTCGAGCCGCCCGTCGCCTTGTAGCCGAGGGTGTCTTTCAGTGATCTCGCCTTCAGTTCGTCCGCATGGTGGCGGATATCGGCCTTGGTCAGTACGGGTAGGGTCGCGAAGTCGGCCATGCTGCGGATGTCGCCCGGCCGCATGCCGATCTCGGTCCAGCGGCGTCGGTAGTAGGGCACCTCGTGCCAGCACCAGTCCAGCAGCGAGCGCAGCCGGTCCATCTGCAACGCCTCGAGCCGCGCCGGTGGCAGCCACTGGTCACGTTCATAGGCATGCATATGTTGAGGCGTATCCCGCCGACGAAGGCCGCCTTCGTAGGCGGGCCAGACGACGCGGCGAAGCAAGTTTTCGTAGACGGTGCTCATACGGTCCTCAACAGGACGGCCACGAGGACGAAGAAGCCCGCGATGGTGCCCATCGCAGCGGGGACCCAACGCCAGCCGCCGTCGGACAGACGGAAGAAGGGGAGCTCCGGCCAGCGGCGACGCGCACCCACGTAGTGGCCGGCGACCATGGCGGCGATGAGGTACATGACGATCATGTAGCTGCGGCTGAGGAAGAACGCCGAGGCGAACAGGCCGCACAGCGACAGCAGCAAGGTCAGCGCCATCTGCCGCTCGGTTGCCCAGTCGGCTTCGACGGCCGCGTCCTTCCCGGGCACGCGCACATGCCGCACGATGGTCAACATCATCCAGAAGCCATACCCGACGAAGGCAAGCCACAACACGAAGCCGACGAACCCGGTTTCCGCGATGACCAGCACGAACGAGTTATGAGCGGTGAGCTCGTTGTACTCGGTGAAGTTGCCGGCGCCGACGCCGAAGATCGGGTTGTCGCGGAACATCTCGAGTCCCGCGTACCAGGCATCCACGCGACCGGCCGCGGACTCCTCGCCGGCATCCAGCTCGTCCATGCGCGATGACAGCAGCTTCATCACCGTGAGGCCGATGATGCCGAGTACGCCGGCCACCGCGATGCCGCGCTTGTACCAGACGTAGCAGCCAGCCACGACGAGCACGGCAAGCATCGCGCCGCGCGAATTGGTCAGCAGTATCCCGTACAGAAGCAGTGCGGCGGCACCGAGCCAGACAAGGCGCATCGTGCCCGCACCGGGTCGGCCCAGAAACATCGCCATCGGCAGCGTGGCGGCGAAGAGCAGGCCGAGATCGTTGGGGTCGTTGAAGATGCCGACATACTGGATGCGGCCGCCTTCGCCGATCGGGATGCCGGTCCAGCCCATGCCGGTCTTCGCCTGTTCGATGCCGTGCAGCGCGAGCACCGCCGCGCAGATGACGAACACGGTCATCGCCGTCCGCACACGCTTCTGCGTGCTGCATGCGGCACCGAGGACGAAGAACGCGATGACGGCCGGGCCGAACCTGGCGAGCTCGTCGACCGCGCCACCGGTCCATCCGTTGGCGACTTCCGAGACCATCAGGATCAGCAGGAAGGCCGGGAGGATGATGAATTGCGGCGCCTGGAAGGTCTTGTCGCGTGAGATCAGCCACGCGCCGAACGCCAGCATCAGTACCACGGGCAGGATCGGCACGAGATCCAGCCCCGGCACGTAATCCTGCGGCCGGATGATGGTGAGCACCACATAGACCAGGATCAGAGGGAACATGGTTGCGCCTGTGGTCCGGTGGCTTCGTGTGCGGCGGTGGGGTAACTCATGAGCTGCGGCAGCGCGAGCATCGCCGCGAACCAGCCCGGTCCCATGTTCGCTTCCACCGGCAGACGGTGCAGGGCGTAGCGATTCTCGCTGGGCTCCGGGTTGGTGCCGCAGATATAGCTGCACGCGAGCCGGAACCCCGCATTGCGTGTGGCCGCGATCACGGCTTCGTTGTAGGCACGATCGCCGCCGACCGGATAAGACATCAGGATCGACGGGTGGCGCAGCTCGCGGTCGAGCGTCGCTTTCGAGGCCCGGATCTCGCGCTCCATTTCATCTTCCGGCAGCCGGGCCAGCATGCGGTGATGCACGCCATGCGAACCGAACTCGTGGCCGCTGGCCTCCATCTCCCGGGCCTGGTCCCAGGTCATCGGACGGCAGTCGGGCGGTCGCGCGTCGGCGGACGGCATGTTCCATTCCTGCTCGAGCCGTTCGGTCATCGCGGTCTGACCCAGGGCGTCGAGCCATTTCATGCGCAGCAGCACGTTGCCGGCGATGCGTCGACGGGAGGCGCGATCCGGCGGCAGGGCGATGTCGATACCGAGTTCGGGCAACTGCAGGCGTGGCGCGCGGGTCACCAGAATCATGTGGACGAGCCAGTCGTATCCATACGGGCGACCGGTATCGAGATGTCCGGTGGATACGAAGAAGGTCGCAGGCACGCCCACCTCATCGAGGATGGGTGCCGCGATGCGGTAGTTGTCGTCGTAGCCGTCGTCGAAGGTGATCGCCACCGTATCCGGCGGCAAGGCCTCGCCAGCGTCGAGCGCGGCGGCGATGTCGGTCAGCCGCATCGGTCGGAAGAACTTCCTGATCCGGATCATCTGCTCGCGGAACTCCGCAGGCGGCGTGCTGATCAGTTCGAGGTCGAACTCGTAGGTATCCGGATCCGGCAGCGGCATCACCCGGTGATAGGCGAGGATGCGCAGGTCGCGCTGCCACCATGCCCGTACGCGTTGCAACGGATGCAGCAGGCCACTGGAGTAACAGAGTTCGCCGAGTCTGCCCCGGATACCGGGTGCGCCACGAAGGGGCCTATCGATCACCATAAGTGCAGCCTTCGGTTACGGGCGAAGGCAACGAGCGCCTGCGCCGCGAAGAGGTTGAGATAGAAGAACGCCAGCGCGATACGCAGCGGAAACCAGCGTCCCAGGGGGGGGCGGAACTTCGCGAGCGCGACCATGGCGGCACAGACGACCAGTCCGCCGAACGCAACCGCGTACATCGGATGCCGTGTCACCAGCAGGCCGGTGCTGCAGGTGAGTGCAACGAGCAACCATGGCGCCAGCAGCCGCAACACCTTGTGGCTGACGAAGCGGAACCACAGCGGATTGGGCCAGGGCAGCAGCAGCCACGGCGCCAGCTGGATCAGCTGGAAATTGCCGGCGAGCGTACGGATCTTGCGGCGCTTCTCGTCCTCCGCTCCCTGCGACGGCTGGTCCCAGGCCATCGCCCTGGGTTCGAACACCACACGCTTGCCCTGAGCGGCGACCCGCATCGGCACCAGCACGTCGTCGAGCACGGTACCGGCGGGAAGCGGCCGGAACAGGTGGCGACGCATGGCGTACAGCGCGCCGCTGACGCCGACGGTCGAGCCGGACAAGGCCTCCGCATGGCGTATGCCTTTCTCGTAACGCCAGTAGAAATCCACACCCTGGGCGAAGCCGGTGCGCACGTTCTCCATGTGCAGTTCGCCGCCCACCGCGCCGACGGTCGGGTCGGCCAGGTTGGCGACCAGCTCCTTCAGGGCGACCGGCGAGAGTTTCTGGCGGACATCGGTGAACAGCAGCACCTCGCCTCGCGTGAGCCCGACGGCGTCGTTGAGGCAGGCGGCCTTGCCGCGACGGTTCGGGAAATCGAGCACGGTCAGCCGTGGATCCGTCGAACGCCGCGCGAGCAGGACGGTCGCGTCGTGGCAACCGTCGCAGGCGATCACGATGTCGATCAGCTCGGCGGGGTAATCGAGTTGCTGCAGGCTGGCGAGCTTGGCGCGGATGAACCCGGCGCCGTCGTGCACGGCGACGACGATGCTCACGGTCGGCAGGATGCCGCGTTTCGCCACCGGGAGCGGGCGCAGGCGCGAGAGCAACCAGACCCACAGCGGATAGCCCACGAAGACGTGGACCAGCAGGATGGCCGATGTCCAGCAGACGATCCAGGCGAGATGCGTCATGGCGTGGTGCGTCCGAGCAGGCGACTGAAAAGGCCGCGCTTTGCCGTGATCGCCGGTGCGGGCGTGGCGATGGCGAGTTCGGCGGCAAGCGTGCCGAGGGTGCCGTTGGCGATATCCAGCAGATTGAGCTGGATACCGCTCAGCTTCTGCACGCGCTGCGCCATGTCGACCGCTAGCAGGGAGTGGCCGCCGACATCGAAGAAGTTGTCGCTGGTGCGGACGCGGCCCACGCCCAGCAGCTCCCGCCAGACACTGGCGAGGAGACGCTCGCTCTCGGTATGCGGTTCACTGTCCACCGTGTGTCCACCGGGCGCGCCGTCGTCGGGCACCGGCAGCGACGCGATATCCGGCTCGCCGGTGGGTAACAGCGGCAGCGCGTCCAGCATGGTGATGTGAGCCGGCATCGAGGACGCCGGCAGGGACGTCGCGAGCGAGGCACGCAGGTCGTCGGTGTCCGGCGAGTAGCCCGGAGCGGCCAGTGCGTATACGTCGATGCGCGTCAGACCGTCGCGGTCGCGACGCGGCACGGCGATGGCGCGGACGATGCCCGGCTGGGCGAGCGTCAGTGCTTCGGTGGCCGCCGGTTCGACGTCGAGACCATGGCGGCGAACGCGACGGTCCTCCCGTTCGAGCACCTGCAACTGGCCGTCGGCCAGCCAGCGTCCGCGGTATCCCGTCCGGGCCAGCCGACCGTCGGCTGGCTGGCGACCGGCCTGCGTGCGGTGGCCGAAAGGCATGGAGAGCGCGAGGCCGGCGATGGCAACGTGGCCCGTCGCGCCGATGGGGCAGGGTTCGCCGCCGTCGTCCAGGATCCACGCCTCGCTGTTGGCAAGCGGCCGGCCTTCGTGCAGGGCGTCGGCCGCGCGTTCCACCTGGCCGCATGCCGCGACGGGCGCGGACATGGCGTCGCCGAACAGGGTCCACAGGCCGGCGGTGGCGCCCGCGACATGCGTGGCCAGTTCGGCGGTGGGCAGGCCCCCGGCGACCACGGCGCGCATGCCCGGATCGCCGGACCAGCCCTTGCGCACGACTGCGTGCCAGGTTTCAGGTGTGGCGATGAAGACGTCCATGGCATCCAGGCGTCCGTGAGCGAGATCGTGGGCGTCCTGCTCGAACCAGGTGGCACCGTGGGCGAGCGCGAGCAGGGGCTCGACGACGGACATCGCATCGGAAGGCGACGCGTCGCCGGCGATGCGCTTGCCGGGACGCACGCCCAACGTGCCGGCCAGTGCCTGCAGCGTGTTGGCGAGCGCACGATGCGACAACGCCGCACCGCGTGCCTTGCCCTCGACATCCGGAGCGTAAAAGGCGATCGCCGCATCGTCGGGCGAGGGCCGCACGGCAGACGGCGCAACGTCCCACGTCGCGACGTCCGCTTCTCCCTCGTGCAGGTCGAGCCACACGGCACAGGCGCGCGGCCAGTCGAGCATGGCCTCGAGCGCCACGTCGCCCACCATCACCGTGGCCCGTGCGTCGGCAAGGATGTCGCGCAGGCGGGCCGCCGGGTCGGCGCGATCGAGCAGCAGCGCCGTCGCACCGGTCAGTCCGATAGCGAGCAGGGCCGCCACGCGGTCCGCACCCGGATTCACGCACAGGCCCACGACCTCGCCCGCATGCGCACCCCGCTCGTGCAGCAGCGCCGCGATCCGTGAAGCACGCTCCAGCAGGGCGTCGTAGCGGAGCGTGCGCGTATGCTGGACGATCGCTACCGCGTCCGGGTTCGTCTTCGCCGCCGCCGCGACCATGCCATACAGGTCGACGGGCAGGACGATGTCGGTATCCGTCGCGTTCCAGTGACGCATGCGCTCGCGCTCGGCCGGGGTCGCGGCCGTGAGTGCGCCGACCGCGATGGCGGGATCGGCGGCGACCGTACGCATCATGTCGAGGTACCGCTCGCGCATCAGCCGCGCCGTGGCGGCCTGTAGCAGGTCGGCGTTGTAGGTCACGCCGCCGACCATGCCGGCGTGGCTCTCGAGGAACCACAGGCCGAGGTCTTCCGTGGCGCCACTCTGGAAGAGCAGGATCTGCTCGTGCTCCAGCCCGCCCCAGTCGACCGCACGCTGGCGGGCGTCCTGGAACGAAAACAGCGCCTGGTACAGCGTGGCGCCCGCTCCTTGTCCGATCTTGAGCTCACGCTGCAGGTATTCCAGGGGGACGTCCGGATGGCCGAAGGCCTCGATCGCCTTGCGCCTGACCAGACGGACGAACTCGAGGAACGACAGCGCGGGATCGACCGACACGTGCAGCGGCAGCAGATTGTTGAAATAGCCCATGACCGATTCGACCTCGGTCTGGTTACGGCCACGGACCGGTGTGCCGACCACGAGTTCACGTTGCCCGGCCGAGCTGGACAGCATCGCGAAGTACAGCGCGAGCAGCGTCATGTTGAGGGTGGCGTCGGCCTGCCGTGCCACGTCGTGCATGGCGTCGGTCTCGGCGCGCGACACGCGGATCCACTCGGTGCGTCCCAGTCCGGACATGCCGGGCCGGCGCGGATGGTCGGTCGGTAGCGCCCGGACGTCGCCCATCTGTGCAAGACGTTCGCGCCAGAAGCCCAGCTGCGCCTGGAACGCCGCGGACTCCAGCCAGTGCGCGTGCCATTCGGCGAAGTCGCCGTAGCTTACCGGGAGGGCGAGTAGTGGCGAGGGCAGACCGGCCACGAAGCTGCGATACAGCGCCGACAATTCGTTGTACAGGATGTCGAACGACCAGCCGTCCCAGATGATGTGGTGCGGCATGAAGAACAGCGCGTGCTCGGTATCGCCCAGGCGGAACAGGCGCGCACTGAACAGCGGTGCGCGGCGGAGGTCGAACGGCGTGTCCGTCAGCTGCTGCAGACGCGCCATCAGCGTCGCCTCGCGCTCCTCGTCCGGCAGGTGACTCAGATCCTCCGCCGGGAACAGCGGGTACGTCAGTTGCGGCTCGATCACCTGGACGATGTCGTTGCCCACGTCGCGGAACGCCGTGCGCATGCTGGACTGCCGCTGGATCAGGGCCTGGAAAGCCATGTCGAAGGCATGTTCGTCCAGACGACCGCGAAGCCGGTGCGCCGATGGCGCGTTATACGTGACCCGGCCGGGATGCATGCGCTCCAGCGCCCACAGGCGGCGCTGCATCAGCGACAGCGGCGCGTGGTGCTGATCGCTGCGGTGGCCGATCGGCTCCGCGGCGGGCGCCGAGCCGCTGGCGACCTGCGATCCGATGGCGGCGGCAAGTTGCTCGATCGTGGGAGCGTCGAACAGCGTCCGGAACGACAGGCTCACGCCGAACTCGCGGTTGAGCTTCGCCGTGAGCTGCGCGGCCAGCAGGGAATGCCCTCCGAGCGCGAAGAAGTCGTCGCGCACGTCGAGGTCGGGCAGGCAGAGCACCGCTTCCATCGCGAGGGCGACCCGTCGCTCGTCGTCGTTGCGCGGCGCGACGCGCGCACCCGGTGTCGCGACGGAGTGCGCGATCGGCGGCGGCAACGCCTTGCGGTCGGTCTTGCCGTTGGGCAGCAGCGGCACGCTGTCCAGCACGAGGATGTGCTGGGGCAGCATGTAGTCGGGCAGGCGCGAGCGCAGGTACGACCGTAGCGATTCCTCCTCCGGGACGATGCCGTCGCGGCCCACTACGTAGGCCACGAGGCGTACGTCGCCGGGACGGTCTTCACGCGCGATGACGACGGCGCGGGCGACCGCGGGCACGTCGGCAAGCACGCTTTCGATCTCGCCGGGCTCGATGCGATAGCCGCGCACCTTCACCTGAAAGTCGAGACGACCCAGATGTTCCAGGACGCCTTTCGCTGTCCACCGGCCACGATCGCCCGTGCGGTACATACGCGAGTCGGGCGCCTCCGACCAGGGATCGGCGATGAATTTCTCGGCGGTGAGTTCGGGGCGGTCGAGATAGCCGAGGGTGACGCCCGCGCCGCCGATGTGGATTTCGCCCGGCACGCCGAGCGGGCAATGATGGCCGCGCTCGTCGAGGATATGCACCGTGGTGTTGGCGATGGGGCGGCCGATGTAGATTCCCTCGCGCGGATCGGAGACACGCCAGTAGGTGGAGTAGACCGTCGTCTCGGTCGGGCCGTAGCCGTTCCAGACCTCGCCACAGCGGTCCAGCAGCGCCTCGGCGAGATCGACGGGCAGCGGTTCGCCGCCGGAAACGGCACGGAAAGCGGGACGCCCGTGCCATCCCGCGTCGACCAGCAGTCGCCACCCGGCGGGCGTGGCCTGCATCATCGTGGCGTCACAGTCCTCGATCAGGCGCCGCAGCTGTTCGCCATCGCGCACGTCGTCGCGACCGGCGATGACGACTTCGGCGCCGCTGGTGAGCGGCAACATCATTTCCATGAAGGCGATATCGAACGACAGGGTGGTCACGGCGACCAGACGGTCGTCCGGCGCGATGCCCGGCACACGCTGCATGCTGGTGAGGAAGTTCGCGGCCGCGCGGTGCGGTACGCGCACACCCTTCGGCCGTCCGGTCGATCCGGAGGTGAAGATCACATAGGCCACGGAATCCGGTGTGCCCGCGCGACGGTCGCGTGCGGGGCGGTCGAACGACGCGTGGACCACCTCGTCGCTGTTCAGTGCGATGACGCGGCGTGCATCGAACTCGAACGCCAGGGGTGTTTCGTCATCGACAACCAACGCGGCAAGCCGCGCGTCCTCGGCCATGAAGGCCAGGCGTTCGGCGGGGAAGGCGGGGTCGAGGGGCACATAGCCCGCACCGGATTTGAGTACGCCCAGCACGGAGGCCAGCATGTCGAGTCCGCGGCCGAGCGACAGCCCGACCAGGGCACCGTGACCGACGTCGCGGGCGCGCAGTGCGTTGGCGATGCGATTGGACCGTGACTCCAGCGCCGCATAGGTCAGCGTACGGTCGGCATGACGTACGGCGATGCGCTCCGGCGCGCGGTCGCACTGCTGCTCGAAGAACTCGTGCGCGAGGCGCAGTTCCGGAAACGGCGTCGGTGCCGGTTGCAGACCGGCGAGTTCGCGATAGACGGCGTCCGAGACGACCGGCAGTGCGATCGCTTCGGTCGTGGGCGCATGCGCCGCGTGACGCAGCAAGGTGGCATAGGCGTCGAGCCAGCCCTGTATCGTGGCTGCGTCGAACAGGTCGGCGTTGTACTGGCACTCCAGACGGAGTCCGCCCTCGACCTGCACGGCATTGACGAACAGTTCGAAGTTCTCGAACTCGCGAGGAATGGCGTCCACGTCGAAACGAAGGTCCGGGAACGGCGCGCTGGTCTCGTCGAGTTGCGCATCGAGGTTGAACAGCACGGAGACCAGCGGCAGCCGGGACGGATCGCGTGCCAGCGAGAGCCGGGCGAGCAGGCTGCCCAGCGTATAGCGCTGATGATCGAATGCATCGAGAAGGTCGCCGCGCACGTTGCCGAGGACGTCCGCGAAGCTCGCGGCATCGTGGATCCGGGCGCGCAGGGGTAGCACGTTGACGCAGTGACCCACCAGGGTATCCAGCCCTTCGCTGGCCTGACCCGCCGATGGTATGCCGATCACGACATCGTCCTGCCCCGCGATGCGGCGGAGCAGGACGGCGAAGCCCGCGATCAGCGTGGCGTAGAAGCTGGCCCGGTGTGTCGCAGCCAGGCGCCTGATCGCCTCCACGTCCATGGCGTCCAGCAGACGGTCTTCGCGCCGTGAGGTGAACGTACGACGGCGGGGGCGGGGCCGGTCCACGGGGAGGTCCAGTACGGGAAGCGTGCCGGCGAAGCGGCCCAGCCAGTACTGTTCGTCCTCGCGAGCCGTGCCGCTGCCGCCGTGCGCCGCCTCGGCCAACGCGAAGTTCGAGAACGCGCCCGCCGGTGCCGGGCCGGGGCCCTTGCCGAGGCGTTGCGCGTAAAGCGCGGCGAGATCGCGGACGATCACGCCGAACGACCAGCCGTCGCACACGATGTGGTGTGCGGCGAGGGTCAGCAGATGGCGGTCGGCGGCAAGGCGGAAGATCTCCGCCCTGACCAGTGGGCCGTGTTCGAGATCGAAGGGTGTCGTAACGATGCGCGAGAATGCTGCCTGCAAACGTGCGTCGCTCTCGAACGGTGGCAGCGGCGAAAGGTCGTGGCTCGCGATGGGCAGCGTCGTGTGGTCGGCCACGAACAGCTCCTCGCCGTCCCGGCTGAGTGTGGCTCTGAGGGCTTCATGACGGTCGACGACCGCCTGTAGTGCCCCCATGAGGGCCGGCACGTCGAGCAAGCCCTTGAAGGTCAGCGAGACCGCTTCGTTGTACGCCAGCGAGGCTTCCGGCTCCAGCCGGGATGCCAGCCACACCTCGCGTTGGGGCTCGGTCGTCGGCAGCACGTGCGAGAGCGGCGCGGCGGCGAACGGATCGTAGTCGACCGCTGTGGCGGCGGCCAGCTCATTGGGCGTCATGCGGTCACCCTCAGGTACTTGCCCGGCGCGTCCGGGTTGGGAACGAACCAGGCGGGACGGCCTTCGGGGTCCTTGCCCAGGCGTGCGCCCGCTATGGGCGGACGCTCGGCATCGAAGGACGCGGTCTCGCGGCGGCGGGGCAGGAATTCGGCTTCCTGCATTTCGAGAATCGATTCGCGGAACGCGGTGGCAATGGCGGCGAAGTCCGCCTCACCGTGCGCGGTGGTGAAGAAACAGGGGAAGTTGTCGAGGATGTGGATGCCGCGGCTTCGCATCATCGCGAACAGCAGATCCTGCAACGGGTGGTCTTCGGTGAACGTGGTCTTCCACACCGAGGCGAAGTGCACGACGTGCACCGGTGCCCCGACGCTTGCGCAGAACGCGTTGAGCTCGCCCACCATGGCGGCGACCTTCGCGTTGAGCGTGGCCTGCAGCTGGCCGCCTTCCTTCGTGAGATGCGTGAGCACGGCATGTGCGGCGGCGAGGGCCAGCGGGTGGCGTACGAAGGTGCCCGCGAAATAGGTGACGCCGACGGTCGGCGTCGAGTCGTCGCCGAACTGCCAGTGACCGCCATCCAGCGCATCCATGAAACGACGCTTGCCCGCGATGACGCCGATGGGGAAACCGCCACCGACGACCTTCCCGTACGACGCCATATCGGCATCGATACCTAGCACGGCCTGCGCACCGCGCGGATGGGCACGGAATCCGGTGACCACCTCGTCGAAGATCAGCAGCGAGCCTGCCTCTTCGGTGATCGCGCGCAGCTCCTGCAGGAACTCCACCGGCTGGAAGTCCGGACGACGGCTCTGCACCGGCTCGACCAGTACCGCGGCGATGTCATGAGCACGCTCGCGGATGATCCGCAGCGATTCCGGTGTGCCGTAGTCGAGGACCAACACATGTTCGGAGGTGTTGCGCAGGATGCCCGGCGCGGCCGGTACGGACTTCAGTTTCTTCGTGCCACGAACGATCACCTCGTCGAAGATGCCGTGGTAAGAACCGGTGAAAATGACCAGGGTGTCGCGACCGGTCACCGTGCGCGCCACCCGCACGCAGCCCATGACCGCCTCGGAACCGGTGTTGCACAGCGCCGCGCGATCGAAGCCGGTGAGGTCGCAGACCTGCTTCGCCACGATGCCGGCCAGCGGATGCTGCGGGCCGATCTCATAGCCTTCATCGAGTTGCTTGCGCACGGTGTCGAGCACGAAGTCCGGCTGCCAGCCGAACAGGTTCATGCCGAAGCCGTTCAGCGCATCGACGTAGCGATTGCCATCGAGGTCCCAGACGTTGGCGCCTTTGGAGCGCTCGATCACGATCTGGTAGATGATTTCCTTCAACAGCGGGCGAAAGCCGTTGACCACCCGCGGATCGGCCAGATGTGGGCGGTGTTCTTCCGTATACGCCTTCGAGGCCTTGGTGCGCTCGATGTACCGGCGCATGAAGGCATCCAGCCGCGCACGCTGGCGGGCGCTGAGGTCCGTCCCGCCGTGGTGAATCCGTGCGATGGCGCCGAAGGCCTTCCTGACGTCGTAAGTGGTATGCGCAAGCGCGGCCTCTTCGCCGTCGTTGGCCGCCACGGTTGCCTCATTCGGTGCTTGCGGTCTGCCAGGAGCCGGGGTTGGCACTGCCACAGGGCCTGCGGTTCCCGCCAGCAACGCCAACTGCTCCCGCATGATCTGCATCTGCTGGGCAATGATGTCCTGCACCAGTCCAGCCCCGGCGGTGCTCAGCGCCGCCGCTCCGGTAGGAGCCAGCCCCGCTGGCGATCCGGCAAAGCTGGCCAGCTTGCCGCCAGACCCGTCGCCAGCCGCGCTGGCTCCTGCAACAGCCTTTGCATCGGGCGCCGCCACTGCCTCAGCCGGCAACAACCGGTCGATATGCGCCGCCAGACTTTCAAACGACGAACACCCATCCATCAATTCGCGGAAGGTGATCTTCAACGCGTATGTCTTCTGCAGCTGCAACGCCACCTGGGTCAGCGACAGCGAGTCGAGCCCCAGCTCGACGAAGTTCGACGCAGGATCGACGCCCTCGAGTTCAGCCCCCGACACATCCTCGAACAAGGCGAGCAGCTCACTGACAAGGCGCTGGGGCCGGGCGGATACGGGCGAATTGGGCATGGAGAGCTCCAGGGACTGGGGCGAGACGATGTCGTGGTGATCTGACTGGTCTGGCGAGGTGGTGTCCGGGTCGCGCGCGGGGCGCGCTCCTACGGGGGGCGGTGCGTCGGATGGCTGTGCGATGCCTGCCATGCCGGCGGCAACCTGCGAAAGCGACACCCCCGCCGCGATCGCCGTCACCGAGGCCGCCACCCGCGCCTCCACCCAGTGCCGCTTCCGTTCGAACGGATACGTCGGCAAACGCACACGCCGCCGTTGCGCACGGTGGTCGAGCGCCGCGACGGCAACCGTCACGCCTGCGCTCCACAGCGCACCGGCGGCGCCAAGCAGGGCGGCGCGCTCATCGGAAGGGCCATCCCCCAGACTCGGAACGATCGTGCGACCGCGTGCCTGTGCATGCTGGCGACCCAGCACCGCGAGGCTCGGCCGGGGACCGACTTCGAGAAAGGCCGCCGAGGTGTCTTCGAGTGCATGCAGAAGCGCCGGCGAGAACCGCACGCTCTCACGCAGATGACGCGTCCAGTAGTCGGGTGAGGTCGCCTCGGCGTCGGTCAGCGGGACGCCGGTCAGTGTCGACACGATAGCGATGGTGGGCGAGGAAAGCGGCACGGCCGCGACCTCCGCACGAAACGCGTCGAGCACCGGATCCATCATGCCCGAGTGGAACGCGTGCGAGGTGTGCAGGAGGCGGCAAGCGATCCCTTCCACGTCGAGTTCGGCCCGGAACGCCTCGATCTCGCCGTAGGGCCCTGAAACGACGCTCGCGTTAGGCGCATTCTCCGCTGCAAGGGACAACGTGCCCGGAAGCCGCGCACGCAGTTCCGCCGCTCCCAGACGAACCGAAAGCATGCTGCCTGCGGGCAACGCCTGCATCATTCGCCCGCGACGCGCGACGAGGCGCGCGGCCTCGGCCAGCGGCATCACACCTGCCAGTGCGGCCGCGGTGAACTCGCCTACGCTGTGCCCGATCAGGGCGACGGGATGGACACCCAGGCTCATCCACAGGCGGGCGAGCGCGTATTCAAGCGCAAACGTCGCAGGCTGCGTGAGTGCCGTCGCCTTCAGGGCATCCGCATCGTCGTCGAACATCCGCTCCCGGAGATCGAAGCCCAGTTCGTCGCGCAAGGCGCAGGTGACCTCGTCCAGTGCCGCACGGAACACCGGCTCCGTCGCATGCAGTTCGCGACCCATGCCGGCGTACTGCGAGCCCTGGCCAGGGAACAGAAATACGACGCCGGGCGACGGATCGCTGCTGGTACGGCAGATCGCGGCAGCTGCCACGTCACGAAGCTGCGCTTCGGCTTCGCCATGGGACACCGCGACGACGTGAGTACGCTGTCCGAAAGATTTGCGGCCGCTGGCCAATGTCCAGGCCGTGTCGGCGAGATTGCTGTCCGGATGCATGGCGATGTGGTCGGCCAGCCGCGCCGCGGCGGCGGCGAGGGCGGCCGGCGTGCGTGCGGACAAGGTCAGCAACTGCGGGCCGGTCGCGGCATCCGACGGTGCACGCGCCGGCGCTTCGCCAAGGATCACGTGGGCATTCGTCCCGCCCACGCCGAACGAACTGACGCCGGCCAGCAGCGGACCGGCGCTCTGCCACGGCCGCAGCGTATCGTTGACGACGAACGGCGACGCCGCGAGATTGAGCCGGGGATTGGGGGCGGTGAAATGCAGCGACGGCGGGAGACGACGCTCGCTCAGCGCCAGGGCCGTCTTGATGACGCCGGCCGCCCCGGCGGCCATGACCAGGTGGCCGACGTTGCTCTTCAGCGACCCGATCGCGCAGAAGCCCGTATCGTTCGTGGTCTGCCGGAAGGCCTCGGTGAGTCCTTCGATCTCGATGGGATCGCCCAGTGGCGTGGCCGTACCATGGGCTTCTATGTACGAAATATCACGCGCGGCCACGCCGGCGTCGTTAAGCGCCATCGTGATGACGGCTGCCTGGCCCGCGGCGTTGGGCGCGGTGAAGCTGGCCTTGACCGCGCCATCGTTGTTCACCGCCGCGCCGCGAATGGTGGCGTAAATGGGGTCGCCGTCGCGCACCGCGTCCGACAGCCGCTTTAGTAGAACGACCGCCGCGCCATCGCTGAACACCGTGCCCTGTGCGTTCACATCGAACGTCCGCGTATGGCCGTCGGGCGAAAGCATCGAGCCCTCCTGCGCAAGGTAACCGCTGTTCGGCGGGCAGGCTATCGACGAACCGCCGGCCAGCGCCATAGCGCAGCGACCGGCGCGCAGTGCGTCGAACGCCTGCACGATCGCCACCAGTGACGTGGAGCAGGCCGTGTTGAGGCTGATGGCCGGCCCGGTGAGATTGAGTTTGTGCGCGACACGCGAGGCGACGTAATCCTTTTCGTTGCCCAGCATCACCTGGAAGGCACCGAGCTTTTCGATCAGGTCGGGGCGGCCGCTGATGTGCTTCTGAAAGTACGTCGCATTGTGCATACCGCCGAAGATGCCGACGGGTGCCTCCTGCCCATCCGGTACATAGCCGGCGCGTTCCATGCACTCCCAGCACAGTTCCATGAAGAGGCGCTGCTGCGGGTCGGTCAGCTCGGCTTCGCGCGGCGACATGCCGAAGAACGAGGCGTCGAAGTCGCCCACGCCGTCGAGGACGCCGCGCGCCGGCACGTAGCCTGGATCGTCGCGCTCCGAGGCAGGTATCGCGGCATCGAGTTCGTCGGGCGCGAAGAAGCGGATCGTTTCGCGACCTTCGCACAGGTTGTCCCAGAACGACTCCACGTCGGGCGCGCCCGGAAACCGGCCGGCCATAGCGATAATCGCCACCGGCTCGCCTGCCGTCGACGTACCGCTGGCGAGCCGGCTCGACAGTGCGTGCCGCGAGGTTCGCCCCCCGATCACCGCGGCGACGGCGGCGGGCGTGGGTTCCGCGAAGAAACCGACGAGGGTCGGGACAGCGGACAACTCGTTGTGGATGCGCGTCATGACGCGCGTCGCCAGCAGCGAATTGCCGCCGAGGTCGAAGAAATTGTCGTCGCGGCCCACGCGCTCCACGCCGAGCGTCGCGGCGAAAAGATCGCACAGCGCGCGTTCGACATCGCCACGCGGTGCGACAAAGGTGGCGGCCAGTTCGGGACGCGAACGATCCGGGGCGGGCAGGGCATGCCGGTCCAGCTTGCCATTGCCATTGATCGGCAGTGCATCCATCCGCACCCACGCCGTCGGAATCATGTAAGCCGGCAATAGGACGCTGAGCTGGTCGCGCAGAGCACGTGCGGCGCTGCCCGGGCCCTGGCTTTGGTAGGAGCGAGCCTGCTCGCGATCGGAGATGCGGTCACCTCCCACCACGTAATAAGCCACCAACCGCCGATCCCCTGGCTCATCCTCGCGAGCCACCACGGCCGCGTTAGCCACCCCAGGCAACGCACGCAATGCGAACTCCACCTCACCACACTCGATCCGGTATCCGCGAATCTTCACCTGCCCATCGGCCCGTCCTATGAAGGCGAGATTCCCATCGGGAAGAAAGCGAGCCAGATCGCCCGTGCGGTAAAGCGTTCCGTGCTTCGATGAGACAAAGCGCTCGGCCGTCAGCTCGGGGCGGTTGAGGTAACCGCTGGCGACGCCCGAGCCACCGATATACAGCTCACCGATGTCCCCGTCGGCCACCGGTTCACCCTGTTCGTTCCACACATGCAGCGAGGTCTCGCCGATCGCGCGCCCGATGGGAATCGCACCGGCATCCCCCGGAAGGTCACGCGGAATGCGATAGGTCGTAGCGAATGTGGTGCATTCGGTCGGGCCGTAGCCATTGATCAGCGTGGTCGCCGGGAGAGCCGCGAGCGCCCTGCGCACATGAGGCACGGATAAGGCTTCGCCACCTGTAAGGACGCAGCGCAGCCCGGCAAGATGCGATGCATCGTCATCGACGATCGCGTTGAACAAGGCCGCGGTCAGCCAGGCCACCTCGGCACCGTGTCGTTCGACGGCGCGCGCGATGCCGCAGCCTGTCGGAACCCGGTCTCCATAAACCACACAGGTGCCGCCGTTCAACAGCGGCCCGAAGATCTCCAGCGTCGACGCATCGAAACCCAGCGGCGCCGCATGTAGCATTTTCAGGGCGTCGAAGTCGAGATAATGGGACTTCAGCACCAGCCGAAGAATCGACTCATGCCGGATCTCCACGCCCTTCGGCTTCCCCGTCGACCCCGAGGTAAACATGCAATAAGCCAGCGAGCTCTCCTGTAGGAGCGCGCCCTGCGCGCGACCGCTAGCCGAGCCACCCACAAGATCCCGCAAACCAAACACCGGAATCTCATCCAAGCCCGGCGCCCCGGGCCGATCCGCGATCACGGCGGCGACGTCCGCGTCCGTCAGCGCGAAGCGAATGCGATCCTCCGGCCACGAACCATCGATCGGCAGGTAGGCCGCACCCGCCTTCAACACGCCAAGGATCGCAACGATCGCTTCCGCCGATCGCTCCATCAGTAACGCGACATAGCTCCCGGATTCAACGCCGGCGGATCTCAGCCCGGCGGCGACCCGATCGCTTTGCGCGTCCAGTTCGGCATAACTCAGGCTCAGTTCGTCGGAAGCGACGGCCAGATGTTGCGGATAGAGCGCGGCAATACGCACGAAGCGCGCATGTACCGTGGTATCGGGAGTATCGGGGAAAATCGCATCATTCATGACCATGCCCTGCGCAGGTGGACGTCCGGCGCAATGGCATAGGCCGAACGGCCAGGGTCGAAGTGGTATGGCCGGCCTTGCCGGCTGGCGTGCCACCTTGCATCCCTTTTCCCCTCGTGCTCCACGCCATCCTGTCGACCTTCATGCGATCCCCCGTGAACTACCGCAGTGCCAGTGGCACCTGCATTCGCGAGATCATTTATAGGCTTTGAAAAGCGCGGGGCCTATACAACCAGCGTGCTAGCCGGGTGGGGCATTTGGCCGATAAGCCAATGAAGAAAACCCGCCGTATGGGCGGGTTGTCCTGGTCTTTTCGATCACCTTTTGAATTTGAAGAAGTCGAGGTGGATCGAGTCCTTGCAGACAATTTCTATCCACTTGACCTTCTTTCCGGCAACGACGTCATTTCTCACTTCGGCGTACTGGCCGTTGCCGCTCCCCGCGTTGAGTGTCTTTTTTCCGCCGATCATGTTGCCCGATGCATCCTGAAACGAGATGTACACCGGATCGTCCATCGAACTGACCGCGAAGCGCACTTCCGTCCATTCCTCGAACAAGTTGAAGAGGACGGTTTTTAAGATAAGCTCGTTGTTTGTCGGGTGTCCGATCCAGAGGATGTCGCCCTTGTAGTAGTCGTCGAGGCCAGCGCCAGAGTAGGGCTTGACGCCGATGAACTGCTCTTTCTCGACATGGTGGTTCCTGTCGAACATGACGTGGAACACTTTGTCGAACTCAAGTTTGTCTTTCGTCTCGGACGATACGCTTCGCGTTTGCTCGCCGTCGAAATCGAACGTCGCATCCCACTGATCGCCTCCTGGCGTGACGAACACGCTGAGCGGCGCAGACACAGGCAAAGTGGTACCGCCGCGCGTGACGGTGTACGTGCTCACCACGGTCCTGCCGCGCTCCGCCGCGATCATGGCGGCGGTGATCTTAAACGGATCCAGGGCCGGCGAGGCCGTCTTTGTCGGCAAGGCGTGGGTACCGAATGACGCTGCGACGCTGTCACCGCTCAGCAAGGGCGCGGTGGGCGGGACCTCCAGGTCTGCGGACGTTCTGTTGCCGTCGAGCCGCGACGCGATGGCCTGCGGAATGATCGGCGCCGGGAAGGCCGGTGGCGCGACCGTGGCACGAACCGTGTAGGCGAGCGAGGTGAATTTTCGTGCCGTCGCCTGCGCGCCGCCATCGAAGGCGACTTCCAGTGTGAGGACGAGCGGTGTCTGGTCGGAGAGGGTGTTCAGCCACAGGCGCGGCAGCGGCTCCGAGAACGCGCTCCCGCCGGTGACCGGTTTGGCCGTGGCAATGACTTGCGAACTGTTTGCCGTCGACGCCGTAAGCCAGTACAGCTGCCCAGTGGCCATCAATGGCCATTTGGGTACGTCGATCGTCGCGTCGCCGACGAACTGGTTGAGATCGAGGACGCTGGTACCTAGCGCTTGCCGGATGACAGGCTTGCCGACGCGCGGGTCGTTCGGCTGGAAGTCGATCACGTTGAAGTTTGCGATCGGCGAGGACTTCGCTGCGCCGCCGGCCTTGGGCGTGACGCTGTATTGCACAGTGATCGCATGGGCCAGGTTCTTCGCCACGACCGCCGGCCCGATGTCGATCTTCATGCCTGACGGGTTGCCGGTTTGCGCGGCGGTGGTCTCCTGCCCACCTGGACCCGCCACAGTCACGATCACATCGTCGCTCGCGCGGATATCGGAGGACGCCGGAATGGAGGCGGTGATTCCGTTGGGCGCCGCGGGCGGATCGATCTGATTAGCGACCGCTTCGACGATGCCGGGAAGGGGAAGGTTCGGCACCGCAGGGGGCAGGATGCCGAATGGATAGGGAAGCGACGTCGCGGAGTAGTTGGGCCCGGTTACCGTATAGGTCGCCGTGGCGGGCGAGCCGGCGTTCGGCGCGATGAACGCCGTTCCCGTCAGCGTGAATTCAGGGGGTTTCGACGGATCGCTCATGGCTTTGGAATCTGTGAACGGCACAGGCGCGGCGATATTGGCGGTAACCCGGTCGCCCCTTGTCTGCGGCGGAATGACCAGGTGGGCGACGCCAAGTTCGGCGGGAATCGTGTAGTTGATCGCCTCATCCACCTTAGGAGCGGGTAGCTCGCTGCCGATGACACGCAGATCCCTGCGTTTCGACTGAACCGGCGTGTCCCCGGGATTGGTCCGCTTGTACGCGACACTGGCCTTGCCGCCGCCGGCCGTGCCGCCTAGCGCTGCGACTTCGGCATTCGGGATGATGAATTCAGGTACCTGGTAGTCGTAGGTGAGCAACTGGGGTGGCGGCGAATAAGGGCGGGGCGTGGTCCCGTCTTCCGCCACGCCCGTCCATGTCACGGTGATGCTCGCGCCCTTCAGGCCGCCGTTGTTGACAGGCTGGACGGTAACGTCACCGGTACCCAGCTTGCCCAGGTCGATAACCGTCTGATCGATGTCGGCTTCCTCCACGCGAGGCGCGGGCAGCGCACCCGGATCGGGCAGGGGCACCTGCACCTGCTTATGCGGCGCCCACTTCGAACTGTTGGTCACGCGGTCTAGGATGCGGTACGTGACGGTCGCCGGACCCTCGCTGACCTGCCTGATCTCGTCCTCGGGTATATCTATTTCGACCGACGGCGCCGTCGCGTCCGCTGACGACACCGTGATCTCATGCTGGAAGCCATGCCACGAAGCCGTGACCCTGTCGCCTGCTTCGATGTTGAGGTACCTGGCCACGACGACGCGCACGTTGCTCAGGTCCGCCCCGAGCGGCCAGGGGAGGACTTCCGGCGGTTTCAGTCCCTCATTGATGGTTTCGGTGCTCGGGTCGGGGTCGAGGCCGCCCGGGACGCTCAGTTTGACTTCGACCGAAAGGGAAGGCGAGTAAACCACCGTGCCCGATGCGCCCACATTTTCGTGCACTACATCGTAGATGCCTGCGCCGATGGCATGGATGGCCGAAGCACGAACGGTGACCGGAATGGCCTTGCCGTTGTCCTCGGCGTTGATGAGTCGGCTCCCGACGACCGGTCCCGTCGTGCCGCCCCAGCGGATACGGGCGATGTCTCCATCGGCGAAGCCATCCCACGGGCCGACGATCACGCCAATGCTTCCCGCGGCGTTAGGGCCCACCAGGTCGTACCCGAGACCGCCGTTGGCGTCGACCTCGTGAATGAGCGGGGGCGGGAGCGCCGCATCTGGCACGATTGTGTCTGCGGCGGCGCCACCGTCGGCGAGTGGCGGTGAATCCGGGCGTTCGTGTTCGGTTTGCATGGAACCTCCTTGATCCACCGTCGCTCGTAACGCATCAGTTTCCCGTGCGTACATCCATCAGCACGTTGTCCTGAACGGCCTCTACCTTGCCGGCCTGGTTTTCGATCGTATAGTCGAAATAACCGTGACCGAAATTGACGGGCAGAAGAACGCCCGGGACCAGCAGGATGTCGACGAAAGCACGCTTCTCCGTGATCGGTTTTGCCGGTGGCTTGGGAAGCGAACTGTCGTCCCTTTCGACGAGATCGTTCTTTGTGATGATGTGCGATCCGCTGTCGCTTGTCGGCTGTCCCGGCGGTTCGAAGTCCGGCGTTCCCACGAATTTCCACGTGATGGTATCGCCTTCGCCGACATTGGTCTGGTCCAGGCGAATGCGCACGAGTGTCCCGTTTCGGGCGTCGTCGATGTTGATGCCATAGGCCCGCCTGCCCGCTGCCTTCACGAAGGTGGCGGCATAGAGCGTGCCTCCTCCGGGCAGTTCGCCGGCGGTCTTGATGGTGATGGCCCGCGACGGGGAGAACGCCGGGATATCCTCGCCGCTCTCCAGTTTACGGGTCGCACCGTAATAAAACTGGTGCGCGCCGGAATGGCTCTGGAGGTCGGCACTCTGAACCGTAATCTCGAGATCGGCAGCCTTGGTGACGTCGTCGCCGGTAACCTTGTATGCGGCACCCACGGCGCCGCCTTCTTTGGCATCGATGTAGAGCTGAATGACATCGTCTTCCTTGAACGCTGCAACCGGCGTAGCGGAAAGGTCGAGCCAGGGCACGATGCCGGTAGCGTCCTTCTCGGCATCGTCCGCCGGAAGATCGTTGTCCGCGCCGCTCTCACCCCGGAGGGTAGGCCGTTGCAGATTCTCGTTCGGATTGGCAGGCAGACCTGGATCCGGGTTCGGCAGCGGGTCAGGATTGGGGTCGGGATTGCCGGGCAATGAAAGATCGAAGTCAACCGGTTTGATCTCGGACGGACTCGACAGACCGCTTCGCATGACCTGATAACGGACATCGGCCGTGAAAATCGGTGCGGGCGGGCTGCCGTCGTTGGTGGACGGAAACAGCAGCGTGTAAGGGAAACCCAGCTCGAGTAGCGGATCGTTGTCGATGTCTGAAGCCTTCAGCGGGCTGGTGACGACGCTTTGGTCGCCGACACTGACGATGAAGTAATCGCCTTCCTTAGGCGTTGGCGTGTACCTGGGAATCTGAATCACCATGGCGGGTCGAGCGTCAAGATCGGTGATCAGCTTGTCTTCTTCGGGGTCGAAGCGGGGGATCAGCGGTGCCGGAATGGTCTCAGGAGCGTCCCTGATCAGCATGTTGACCGGGGTTCCCGGAGCCGGCCCGTGTTGATTGCCGACGTCGTCCGTCGCGGCATAGTAAAAATCGACAATACCGGCCCCATCGACCTTCTCGAGTACCGTGCGGTCGTAGGTGACCTTCGTGCCACCGCTTTTACTCGTGGTGACGACGGTTCCGGCGTCAATCTGAATGCCGTCACTACGAAGCTTCATGAAGAGGTTGATGGTGTCGCCTTTCTCCTGGAATTCGTAGCTGGGGATCGTACCTTCGAGCACACCACCGAGCTGACCGAGCAACTTGGCGAGGGTCAGGCCGTTATTGTCGATGTCCTCATCGAAATCGATCGCCGGCGGCAGATCGCCGCCCGGTGGCTGCTTGTCGAAGATGGGCGAAACGAACTTGTAGTAGTACTTGATGCCGAGCAGGGTTTCGATCTGCATGCGAAGGGGAACCGTTTGCACGGTTCCCTCAGCGATGGCAGCCATAAAAGCCACCGGCACATGCAACTCGATCGTCTGGGGGTACGGTGGACTCGAAGGAAGTTCGAACGAATCAAGCTCCGTCTCGCCGTACATCAGACTGTAAAGGTCGTTTGGCTTCGAGTTGGTCCAGGTCTCGCAGGTGACCAGAAGAGGAGACAGCATCTTTGTGCGCGGAATCTTATCGTTGGGTAACGCGTCGGGCACCAGAGTGGGCAGGCCGATGTTTTCGTCCTGGGGCGAAGCGGCGGCGATACCAGCCACGGCATTATTGCCGATGGAAGGCTGGGCGGTAGTGTCGAGCATAAGCTGTGCGCGACGCGGAGGGTTTGCGGTGGGCTTTCCTTGCATGTTGTATCACTCCTGTGATTCGAATAATGGCGCGGCTTCGATGCTACTCGCCCGTATAGTGCTGCTTCGATAGTCCGGACGTCGTAGGCGCGGTGTGCCGGAAATCGGCATGTTCGAGCTTAAATTGGGAGGATCGACGCGCTTCACGTCACATGGACGTGTACAGCGATAAGGATGCGACTCTTGCCGGATCACGCGCCGGAACCGCGCCCGGTCATCGCAACGAGATCGGAAAGGCTGGGAGGGCCGCACCACACCGCATCCACTTTTAGGACCACGCCCAATAGCGAGGTCGGCCGCGAGTGGCTGTAATGCCCTCTCTCGTGGCGTCGACCTGTGTCCGCCGCGTCCGTCGCCAGGACCTCATGTCCGGCGACTCCTTGTCTTGGTTCCGAAGCAGGAAAACGCCATGCATTGCACTTTGTCCCGAGTTGCGCGCCGCGCGACGCTTTCGGCCGCGATCGTCGCGGCACTTTCGACGTCTTCCTATGCGATCGCGCGCGATGTCGGCGCGGGTCAGACCGTCGTGCTCGATAACGAGAACGCCTCGCCGGAGGTCTTCAATGTGCGGGCGTCCGGTACGTTGCGTGTGCTGAATGGGTCGACCGCCGGCGCCGTGCATACGACGTTCGGTACGCTCGTCATCGACCGCTCGACGATCACGTCCGCGTCGGGCGTCGGCGTGGATGGATACAACGGATCGAACCTGACGATCACCGATTCCACGATTTCCCCGGGAACGACGGGTCGCTTCCAGCGAGGCCTCCTGCTGTCGGAAAGCAACCTGCCCGAAGGCAAGGGCATGGCGGCACACGTGTCCGTCGCACGCAGCGTCATCAACGGAAATGACTACGCCGCCAGTATCGCGGGCAACGGCGTCATTGACGCTTCGGCCACCCGGTTCATCGGTCAGGGTGCCGGTTCCGCCGGTATCGCGATGTACAACGGCAGCCTGACACTGACTGACGGCAGTCTGGTGCAGGGGCAAGGTCAGGGCTTGCAGGTGACGACAACGCGCGCTGTCTACGCGCCCTCCGTCGGCAGCACCCTCATCGTGGACGGCTCCACGGTACGTGGCCTGGGCGGCAGCGCCATCCAGGTGTTCAGTCAGGATGACACGCCAGTCGATCCGACGATCATTCTGCGTAACGGCGCATCGCTCGAAGGTGCGAACGGCGTCGCGCTGGGCATGAACGACGGGACGCACGCGACCATCCAGCTGGACGATAGTCGAATCGCCGGTGACTTCCAGCTGGCGGGCAGTGCCTCCGCGGACGTTTCGCTGACCAATGCGGCGACGCTTACCGGTAGCGTGACGGGCGACGCGACGATGACGCTGGCAGCGGGCACCGCATGGGCCTCGACGGGAAACTCGACGATCGCTTCGCTCGCCCTGAACGGCGGCAGCGCATCCTTTACGCCGGTCAGCGGCGCGGCCTATCGAAGCACGACCGTGCGTGGCGACTTCTCGGGGAGCGGCGGCACCATCGGGCTCAACGTCCTCCTGAATGAGGGCGGGGCTTCGTCCCATCAGCAGACGGACCGGCTGTTGATCCTGGGTAACGTGACCACGACGGGCGTGACCGATATCGTTGTGACGCCGGGCGGCGCCGGTGCCGCTACCGACACCAACGGCAACGGGGTGATCGAAGCTGACGAGGGCATTTCACTGGTGCAGGTGGGCGGCGCTTCGCGGGCCGATGCGTTCAGGCTTCGCGGGGGCTATGTCGCCGTCGGTCCATACCAGTACACCCTGCACGCGTTCGGCCCAGGGCAGGCCGATCCGGCGCAGAATCAGCTGGGTGGTGCACCATTGAACTGGGACTACCGTCTCGCCAACCAGGTGGTGTGCGAAGGAGGCTGTACACCGGTGGATCCGGGTGGTCCGGGCCCTGGTGATGGTGGCGACCCGGGCAATCCCGAGGATCCCGGTGTTCCGGGTGACGGCGGCGACCCCGGTATCCCCGAAACCCCGCGTGAGCGATTCGCCGTGGCTCCGCAGCTGCCTTCTTATCTCTCCGCCCCGGCCGCGCTGCTCACCTATGGCGACATGATGAACGACGGTCTGCACCAGCGGCTAGGTGACATCCGCCAGGGCGCATCGGACAACCCGGTCGGCGGCGAAGTATTCGCGCGCTACCTCGGTGGCCAGCTGCGCTACAGCTCGAACCTGTCGTTTCAGCGTTACGGCTACGACTTCGATCAGCAGATCAATGCGCTGCAGCTCGGCGGCAGCCTGATCGCGCTGGATGGCGACAACGGTTCGCTGCGTGCGGGCTGGGCCGCCGACAAGGGGACCACGCGCGTTACCCCCAACGCGGTCGATGGCAACAGCAGCGCGAAATACCATGCCAATGGTGTATCCGGCTGGATCACCTGGCAGCACGGCAACGGCTTCTGGGTAGACGGCGTCATCGGCGCCACGCGGTACCGTGGCGATGTCGGCACGGATCTGCGCGGCTCCGATGTCGGCAATCTCCGCGCGCACGGCTGGACCACGTCGATCGAGGCGGGTCTGCCGATCGCGATCGGTGGCGACTGGACGGTGGAGCCGCGGTTCCAGCTGAAGCACCAACAGCTGAACTTCCGGGACTTCAGCGACACCGATGGACTCGAGATCCGGCTGGGCACGGCGAAGCAGACCAGCGCCACGCTTGGCGGTCGTGTTACCCGGACGGCGCAGCCGCGATTCATGCCCTATGCCAGCCTGGACCTGACACATACGAGCAATGGCGATCCGGGCGTGGACGTCTCCAGCGAAGCCTTCCATACCGGCGACCGCTTCGGCTCGGGTCGTGTGGGTAATGCGTATCGTGTTGCCGCGGGTGCGGTCAGCCAGCTCGGTGAACATGTGCAAATTTACGGCGAAGGCACCTATCAGCACTTCGTCGGCAGCTACGGCATGCGCGGCTGGGCCGGCAACGTCGGTGTCCGCGTGTCATTCTGACGCGCGGCCACAAAAGACCACGGCATGTCGCGTTGACGACATGCCGTGGAGGTCGTGCAGTTCCCCAGTTCGATACCGCTAAACCGCTGGCGAGTCTTGCAACATTCCTCGCATTCCTCGTGACACTCCGCGCTGTGCATCCGTGCACCGGGGCGACATGCATGTCGCTTGCGTGGACGTGCTCCCTGCACGGTCCCTGTCATCTGGCTCGTCGCGGTTCAGTGGTATCGAGGAATTAGGCTATCGTGTTGTTTCGCATATAAAAATAGGTCTTTGGTTGTAGGGGTGAACGTCCGGTTCCGGACACCCCGGAGCGCTTCTTGCCGCCTTTGCGGACAGGCGTGACCCGGGTCGCGAGCAGGGTCGAAAGCTTACATTCGACTTGCCGTTTTTCACTGTCCGGATCCGGACAGTGAAATGCCGTCACTGGATGGCGATCAGCCACAACGCCGCGCCCTGAACCGGTGCCACGGTCCAGTGCACGCGGTAGGTGCCCGCGGTCTCCACCTGTCGCCATGCCACCGCTCCCTGCACACCGCTCTCGTCGGGCAACGTGACGAAGGCATCGATCAGCCGGAAGCCGTCGCCCGGACTCACGGTCATGTGCTTGACGCCACCGTCGCCCCACCAGAACGCCAGCAAGGTGGCGGGTCCGTTCACCGTCACGGTGTCGCTGGCTACCTGCAAGGCGCCATTGGCGTAGGAACGTGCGACGGCAGCCACGCGTGTGCCGTGACGTACTTCGACGAAGGGCAGGGAGAGTTCGCCGCGGGGTTCGCCGCGTTTGTCGATCGAAACCGAATGCGCCGCGCCGCCTTTGCCGTCGGTGACGACATAGCCCTGCACCGTGAACCGGTCACCGTAGTTCGCGTACGTCTGCGCCCCGCCCAGGGGCTTCCAACGGTTCCCGTAGGTATCGCGCGGCGTGGCATCGTTGCTGGCATACCCCGCGTTGAAAGCGATGAACACGCTGCCACTGACCTGCGTGTCGACCGGCGCCGTGGTCGCGGGGGTAACCCCGAGACCTTCGCCCTGGCCGAGGAAAACGTGCGCGCCTAAGGCGGGCGGCGGCATGTCGGCGGCGGTGACGGCGCCGCTGCTCAGGACGAGCAGCAGCGTGGCGGGGAGGGCGGCGCTGTGGGGCAGGCGCATGCGTATTCTCCATAAGTTGTACTTGTCACGCCGTGGTTGCTGCGCCACGCTCTTGGCTGCGGAGCGAGGGGAGCTCGACGGTGGCGGACGAAACCGATTTTCTGGACCTCTACACCCGGCTCCGGCTGGAGCCTGGGTGCTCGCTGGCCGAGTTCAAGCAAGCCTACCGGCGCCATGTCGCACAGTGGCATCCGGACCGCCGTGCCGACGGTCATGCCGACGCGCTGGCGGCACGTCGCCTGCAAAGGCTTACCAGGCAATATGGCGCGGCCATGGAATTCCACCGGCGACATGGCCGTCTGCCGGGGGGCGCACCGCTGCCAGGCGTAGCCGTCGCGACACCGGAACCCGCTGCCGCGATCGAGGACGGTACGCCGGCCACTACGGTGATCGCCGATACGGAGTCGTTGCCACGGCGACCGCTGGGCACCTGGTGGTGGCTCGCGATCGGCGCGATCGGCGTCGCGGTGCTCGCCTGGTCGCTGATGCCCGCTGCCAGCGAATCCGACGCAGAAGACAACGCGGAAGCGGCCATCGTTCGAACGACCGGCGTACCGGCGGCGAACTCCGCCTTCGCGGTCAGCGGACCGTTGTCGCTGGGGATGAGCGAAGACGAGGTCATCGCACTCGAGGGCGAACCCACGCAACGCGCGGACGGTCGGTGGGAATACGGACCCTCCTGGGTCCGCTTCGACAACCACGCGGTCAGTGACTGGTACAGCTCGCCACTTCGCGGTCTGCACAGCGAGAGCCCGCGCCCGCGTCACTAACGCGCACCACGGCCGAACAGCACCACCTCCACCGTCTCGATCAGGATCACCATGTCGAGGAAGAGGTTGTGGTTCTTCACGTAGAACAGGTCGTATTTCAGCTTCTCGGCAGCGTCTTCTTCGGAAGCCCCGTACGGATAGCTGAGCTGCGCCCAGCCCGCCAGGCCCGGTTTGATACTGTGCCGCAAGCTGTAATAACGAATCTTGGTTTCCAGGTCCGACACGAACTGCGGGCGCTCGGGTCGCGGGCCCACGATGCTCATGTCGCCACGGATCACGTTCCACAGCTGCGGCAGCTCGTCGAAACGAAGCTTGCGGCAGATGCGGCCCACGCGCGTCACGCGATCGTCGTTGCTCTTCGCCCAGCGTGCCACGCCGTCCAACTCGGCATCGGTGCGCATGCTGCGGAACTTGTACAGCCAGAACGAGCGCCCGTGTTCGCCGACGCGCTCCTGGCGGTACAGAATGGGCTGTCCGCGACCGGATTCGATCCGGATGGCGGCGACCACCGCCAGCATGACCGGCCAGCAGAGCAGGGCGATCGTCAGCGATGCACCGATGTCGAAGGCGCGTTTCACGAAGAGCGCGAAAGGCGACGCGTTGAAGCCGCCTGAAAACACCAGCCATGACGGATCGAGCATGGTCAGCTGCACGCGACCGGCTTCGCGCTCGACGAACGTGGTGAGGTCGGTGATCTGCACGCCGAGCTGGCGGCAGGCCAGCAGGTCGTCCATGGGCAGGCTCCCACGCCGGTCGTCCACGCCGACGACGATTTCGTCGAGCTTCACACGGCGCGCATAGCCTGCCAGTGACTCACGCGTGTCGAGCAGCAGTTCGGCGGGCACCAGTATGTTCTCGTTGGGCCCTTGCACATATCCGAGCAGGCAGAAGCCTCGACGGTCCGAGCGGCGGCGCATGCGATTATGGATCTGCGCCGCGCGTTGTCCGGCGCCCAGCACGATCACGCGCCGTTTCAGGGCTTCCAGCTCGACCAGACGCATGAAAAGCGCACGGAAAGCGGCCGTGGCGATAAAGCCGATCGCCAGCGCCATGCCGAGCACGCCGCGTCCCACGTACGCCTGCGGTACCACGTAATAACCGACCACGAGCACCAGGCCGCCCAGTGCGAAGGCGATGGCATGTCTCGCCAGCTGACCTCGCCAGCTCATGCGCAACGTTGACCGGTATTCGCCGAGTGCCGCCATGCCGAGGAAGATGACCAGCGCGAACATCACCGCGCGTGCGGTAAGCATCTGCATCGATGCTTCGAGGTCGTCCGGCGACGGTGCGAAGCGAATGTACGTGGCGACGTTGAGCGACGCGGCAAGCAGGAGCAGCTCGCATCCACCCATCAGGGTGAGCCAGCGTACGATCGGCTGTCGAAGCAAACGAATCATCGTGTTCCCCTTGCACGCCGCGTGTCGACGTGCCGATGACGGAAGGCTAGGCATGTGCGCCGGGAGTGTCGATTGCACTTCCGGTCGTGACGCGGCTAGGCCGTATGGCCGTGTGTAACGTCATCGTTACAGCGTGTGCAGACGAATGTCCCGGATCGCCGGCGGAGCGGCGAAGGCCGCGACCCAGCGATCGCAGCCCTCGAGGTTGCGCGTGATGCATGGCGGGTAGTGCGCCGCCTCCGGGGGCGGGAGCAGAAGATGCGTCGCGGGCGCCGGTGTCGTGGCGGGATCGGTAAGCAGTCCGACACCGAAGGCTTTCAGCAGCGCTTCTTTCCGCGTCCATAGTTCCATCTGTGCCCAACGCCTCGCGACATCGTCGAGAACCGACAGCTGTGCTATTTCCGCTCGGGTACAGAACACCGGCATCAGCGTGTCCATATCCACGCGCGGAGGGTACGTCTCGATGTCGACGCCGATCGTCGCCGCCGGCGAGACCGCCAGCGCCACCACATCGCCGCTATGGCTGAGGCTGGTCGACAAGGCGGTTCCGGGAAGGCGGGGCTGCCCATCGGCGGTGCGTGCCAGCGGCACGTCCGATGGCGCCAGGCGCAGGCACTCGCCGAGCACGATACGCCACACGGCATGCGCAAGAACGTAGACATCGCGGTCGCGGGGGTAGTGGAAGCGAAGTGCCCGTGCCCGTTCGGTCCGGTCGAGCAGGGCGTTGGCATCGCACACGTCGTCGCGGAGAGCGAGGGCGTCGAACACGAGGACACGGGCCTGATCGGCGCGCGGCGCATCGAAGCCCGTGTCGGCAAGGCGGGCGACGACCCGACCGGAGAAGGTGTCCCTTCGGGACGCGTGGGCCAGTGCGGTCATCCGGCTATCCGAGTCCGCCCGTTTCGCAGGCTTGCAGCAAGGTCCGCAACTGACCGGCAAGGCGCAGACTCAGCGCGATCAGCGTAAAGGTCGGAAACGCCCAGCCGCCGGTGGGGAAGACCGAGCTCCCCGCGACATGGAGATTGCCGACGCCGAAGACCTTGCCGTTCGGGTCGACGACACCCTGAGCCGGATCGTTCGCCATGCGTGTGGTACCCATGTGGTGCGCCGTGCCATGTACATCCGGTGGCAGGGCGGGATCGATCGCCCACGCGGCCGGTTCGAACCGGCCGTCGCAGGCATGGGCCAGCCGGTCGCCGGTCAGCACGGTGAGCGTGCGATAGGTGTGTCGGTCCAGATCGGTCAGTCGCCAGTCCACGCTCACCCGTCGCAACCCCAGCGCGTCGCGGCTCGTATCCAGGGTGATCCGGCTGTCGCGGTTGGGCGCCTGCTCGAAGAAGCCGACCAGGGCGACGCGGTCGCTATGGACGGTGGGGCGGTCGTTCGCCTTCTGGGCGGCCGCCCGGACGATGTCGCCGATATGCAGGCCGAGGCGCATCGTGCTCAGCGCCAGGTTCCGCGGTGAGACGGCGACCGCGCCACCGGGCCCGTTCTGCAGCGCGGCGTTGAGCCGGGCCTGGAGCAGCGAGCCTTCGTCGCGTACGGGACCACGTAAGGCGGCGCGAAGATCGCGCAGGGCGCGAATACCGCGCGGTACCTCGCCTTCCACCGCGAAGGGATGCACGCGGCCGTTCAGGGTTTCGTGACGTTTCTGGGCCGCCATCGACAAGCCGATCTCGGGAGACACGGGTGCCCGTGCCTTGCCGATGGTGCGCTCGTAGGGCCGCGTGAGCCGGTCGGGCGTGTCGGACCGGATGCTGCCGAGCGTGCCGCTGGGATGATCCATGAAATATCGTCCGACCAGATCGCGGTCGTTGCCCAGGCCGCGGGTCGCCACGCTGTCCGACAGCAGCAGGATGCGCGCATTCTCGATGCCACCGGCGGCGAGGACGTAACGCCGCGCGCGGATACGGCCACGGCGGCCGTCGAGCGAGCCGATGCGCACTTCGGTCACGTGGCTCGCCGTGTCGTTGGAACGCAGCTCCATCACGTTGGCGTGCAGCAGAACGGTGATGTTGGCCGCCTGGCCGAGCGGCTCGCGGTAGGCTTCCCCGAACAGGATCGGACTCCGCGCGAAGATGTAGTTGGTCATCACGTCCGGATCGAGGTCGAGCGGCTTGCGTGCCACCGGACCCTCGAACGACCCCTGGCCGAAACGGTACGACGCGTCGATGTGACAGAAGGCTCGCGCCTTCTCGTACCAGGGTGTCAGCTCGGCGTAGCGCAGCGGCCACCCACTCCCGGGCACCCAGTCGCGCGGGGCCATGTCGTCGTCGCCGAGCGGTATGCAGCCGCCGCCCCAAAGGGTGCAGCTGCCGCCGAACACGCGCATGCGCGAGGTGCCGGCATCGAAAGGCATGTCGCCGGTCGAGCGGCCGTTGTAGAGGTCCTGGCTGCGATTCTCACCCGTCAGGCCGCCGCCCTCGACGAGGCAGACGGTGATCGACGACCCGATGAAGGACTGCGCGATGGCGATACCGGCCGGTCCCGCGCCAATGACGCACAGGTCCGCCTGCAGATCGGCAGGTGCCGACGGGTCGAGGTAATCGATGAGCACGGCGCATCTCCCAGAAATGTCGCGTCGCGTTGGAAAGTCTTCGTCGCCGCGCTAGGCCCGGTAATACGCGCGGTACCAGTCGACGAAATGTCTGACGCCGGAGCGGACATCCACCCGCGGCGCGTACCCCGTGGCCTGCACCAGCGCCGAGACATTGGCTTCGGTGTCGGGTACGTCGCCGGCCTGCAAGGGCAACATCTCCATGCGTGCCTTTCGGTCGAGACACTCTTCCAGCGTGTGGATGTACTGCAGCAGCTCCACCGGCTTCTCGTTGCCGATGTTGTAGATGCGGTAGGGCGCGACGCCGCTGCTGCCCGGGTCGGGGCGATCGCCCGACCACTGTTCGTTCCTGCCGGGCAGCTGATCGAGCGTGCGCAGGATCCCCTCGACGATGTCGTCCACGTAGGTGAAGCTGCGCTTGTGGTGCCCGTGATTGAACACCCGGATCGGCTCGCCCGCCAGGATGGCCTTGGTGAACAGGAACAGCGCCATGTCGGGTCGGCCCCAGGGGCCGTACACCGTGAAGAAGCGCAGGCCGGTGCAGGGCAGGCCATAGAGATGCGCGTAGCTGTGCGCCATCTGCTCATTGGCTTTCTTCGACGCGGCATACAGGGTCAGCGGGTGCTCGGTCGGCTGATGCTCGGAAAATGGCATCCGCGTGTCGGCGCCATAGACCGAACTGGTCGACGCGAACACGAGATGTTCCACGTCGTGATGGCGGCAGCCCTCCAGTACATGCAGAAAGCCGGTGACATTGCTGGACATGTACACGTGCGGATTGGTGGCGGCGTAACGTACGCCTGCCTGTGCCGCAAGGTTGACGACGCGTTGCGGGCGGTAGGTGGCGAAGACTTCTTCCACCGCCTCGCGGTCGGCGAGATCGGCGTGGATATGGGTGTAGCCCGGGTCGTCCGCGAAGCGTCGCAGACGTGCCTTCTTCAGCCCTACGTCGTAGTAGTCCGACAGGTTGTCCAGCCCTATCACCTCGTCGCCCCGCGCGAGCAGCCGCAGGGCGAGGTGGGAGCCGATGAAGCCCGCGGTGCCGGTGACGAGGACTCTCATGGATGCCGTCTCGCGGTCACAGGCGCCCGTCCACCGCTTCCCGCGGCAGTACGTACTTGACGTCGTAAACGACGGAGGCCGGCTTGCCGAACGCGCGGATGCCTTCCGCGCCCCATGCGATGAATTCCTTATGGCCCACCGCGACCAGGACGGCGTCGTAGCTGCCCGCCTCAGGTACGTCGACCGGGGTGATTCCGTATTCGTGCCGTGCTTCGCTGGCCCGCACCCAGGGGTCGTGTACGTCGACGTGCACGCCGTAGCCATCGAGGGCGCCTACGATATCGACCACGCGTGTGTTGCGCAGGTCGGGGCAGTTTTCCTTGAAGGCGAGGCCCAGGATCAGCACGCGCGCCTGCACGGGGTTGATGCCCTTGCGAACCATCAGACGGACCAGCTCGCTGGCGATATACGGACCCATGCCGTCGTTGGTGCGGCGACCTGCCAGAATCACGTCGGGGTGGTGGCCGACCTGCTGCGCCTTGTGGGTCAGGTAATAAGGATCGACGCTGATGCAGTGCCCGCCGACCAGGCCGGGGCGAAACGGCAGGAAGTTCCACTTGGTGCCGGCCGCTTCGAGGACTTCGAGCGTGTCGATACCCAGTTTGTTGAACAGGATGGCCAGGTCGTTGACCAGGGCGATATTCAGATCGCGCTGGGTGTTTTCGATGACCTTGGCGGCTTCGGCGACTTTGAGCGAACTCGCGCGGTGCGTGCCGGCGGTGATGACCGAACGGTATAGCGCGTCGACGGTATCGGCGGTTTCCGGCGTCGAACCCGACGTGACTTTGAGAATGCTGGTCACTCGGTGTGTCTTGTCACCCGGGTTGATACGTTCCGGGCTGTATCCGACGAAGAAGTCCTTGTTGAAGACGAGGCCCGACACGGCGGCGAGAATGGGAACGCAGATCTCCTCCGTGCAGCCGGGATACACCGTGGACTCGTAGACAACGATGTCGCCGCGCTTGAGAACTTTGCCCAATGTTTCGCTGGCACGGCGCAGTGGTGCGAGGTCCGGGCGACGCGCGTCGTCGATCGGCGTCGGGACGGTCACGATGTAGATGTCGCAATCGGCCAGTTCATCCAGGGCGTCCGAGAAGCGCAGGCGCTTCGAGGCCGCCAGTTCGCCCGCGTCGACTTCCAGCGTGACGTCGCAACCGGCGCGCAGTTCATCGATGCGGCGGGAATGTATGTCGAAACCGAGGGTTGCGTATTGCTTGCCGAATTCGACTGCCAGGGGGAGACCGACGTAGCCGAGGCCGACCACGCCGATGCGGGCGGTAGCCAGCGCGCGTGGTGGCGCGGTCTCGGCGTCGGAATAGGGACGAGCTTCGGCCGACGCCTCGTGTACGGCGCTACCGGCCTGTCTGCGGCTAACGATGTCCATACGCGTCCTTCCCCTGATGGCCCGGAAACCCCGTGAAACGAGGCCAGAGAAGGTTAGCAACGCGCCTTCGCCTTGCCTGTATGGCTTACGTGGGTGGACGAATGGCCGATGGCACCATGCCTGAACGTAGGGCTAGCGCGACATCGATTGACGTGTGAAGCAAGCGTTTACAAGGCTCGGTCGCCGCGATATCTTGCCGTCGGTCCCACTACGTATCGGTGGGCGTATGACTACAAGCATCTCCCCATCTGGTCCACTCATGTCCGCGCGAAGCTATCTGGGCTCGGTGCGCGTGGCCTTACTGGACGACCATGCGCTCGTCCTCAAAGGGCTGGTCGCGCAACTGGAGACGTCCCCCTCCATCGTGATTCTCGGCAGCTTTTCGAGCAGCCGGCCTTTCCGTGCCTTGCTGGCCGAGACGCCCGCGGACGTCGTGCTGCTCGATTATTCGCTGGCTTTCGACGACCTCGATGGTGTCGCGTTGATCCGGCTGCTGCGCAAGGCGTACCCGCGCATGAAGATTCTCATCGTCTCGGCGCATGACGAAGGCCTGATCGTGCGCAACCTGCTTCAGGCCGGCGCGGATGGCTTCGTGGCGAAAAGCCAGGATCCCTCGGAGATCATCCATGCGATCGACGTGGTGATGACCGGCGGCGTCTACCGGCCGCCGCAGCGTGTCGGCATACCGGGCGAGGGCGCCGCGGGCAGCAAGACTGGGAAGCAGCTGTCGCTGCGCGAGTGGGAAGTGGTCCGCTGCCTGCTCGACGGACTGGGCGTGACGCAGATCGCGGTGAAGTTCGGCCGTAGCATGAAGACCATCAGCGCACAGAAGTCGGCGGCGTACCAGAAACTCGGCGTCCGCTCGGACAGTGAGTTTCACAGCCTGAAGGAACACATCCGCGCGCTGGCGAACCAGCCGCCGTGATGCGCCGTTTCGCATGGATGCTGGTTGGCTGCATGGTCGCAGCGGTCGCGGTCGCCCAGGACGTGCCGGACGAGGAGACGCGCGCGCGCTGGGTGAAAGCGCACCCCGTGCTGCGTATCGCCCTGGATCCTCAGCAGGGCGCCGAGATCGGTGCCGGCAAAGCGAACCCCCTAGTGACGGAGTACCTCGCGCTTGCGGCGCGTAAGGCGGGCATGCGCTTCGAGCCGGTACGCACGCGTTCCTGGGCGGAGTCGGTCGCCGCATTCAGGGCGCATCGGGTCGATGTGCTTCCGTCCACCGCCGATCGGATGCTCACCGCCGATCTGGGCAGCTCGGCGCTGCTGTCGTCGCCTTTCTATGTTGGCCGTACGCTGATCGTGACGCGGACGGTCGGACCCGCCGAAATGGACCTCTGGCATCTGCAGGGGCGCACGGTGGCCTTCAAGGGCGGAGGCCAGTACGAGGCGTGGCTCGAGCGCGAGCACCCCTCCATCACCCGGCTTCCCCTGGCCGATATCCATCAGGTGCTCGCCGCCGTCGAGAGCGGCGTGGCCGACGCGGCGATCGGTGTGGACGTAGCCTACTACCCGATCGTGCGCCGCGATTACGCCATGAGCCTTCGCGTGGCGGGGACGGTGCCGGACATGGCGGTGTCGGTCCGCGTCGCCGTCCAGCGCGACGAGCCCGAGCTGCTCGCCATTCTGGAGCAGAGCATGCGCGGGCTGTCCTCGGCGGACAACATGGCGGTGATCGAGCGGTGGCTCGAGACGGCGTATCTGCGCCAGCCTACCGTGTCGCAGGTACTCTCGGCGTTTCGCGGCGAGCTGGGTCTGGGTGTCGCACTGATAGCCGCGCTGGTCTTCGCGCTATGGCAGATGCGCCGTGCGCAGCTGGCGTCCCGTCGCGGCGAGCAGCAGAAGACCATGCTGCTGGCGGTGATGAGTCATGAAGTGCGCAACGCGGTCAACGCGGTCACGTCGTCGATCGACCTCATGGCACGCGAACCTCAGGATGGTCCCCAGCGTGACCTCATGGCGATCGCACAGGTCAGCAGCCGGAACCTGCAGAACCTTCTGAAGAGTGCCCTCGATTACACGCGCTCGGAAGTTGAGGGTTTCACCCCTGACCCGGTGCCCTGCGACGTGCAGGCGATCGCGCGTGACGCGATCGAGGCACAGCGTCTGGCGATCGAGGCCAAGGGCCTCGCGGTGCGTCTGGATCTGCCGATGGGGCCCTTGCCGTGGCTGCTGGTCGACGAAGTGCGGGTCAGGCAGCTTCTGGAAAACCTGTTCGCCAACGCGGTGAAGTTCACCGAGCGCGGCCACGTGGGAATCGCTCTCTGGCAGGGTGCCGGTGAAAACGAAGACGGGGTGCGTCGCCTGCTGATCGAGGTGTTCGACACGGGTATCGGTGTCCCCGCGAACCGGCAGCGTCAGCTGTTCAAGCCGTTCGCCCAGGCGCGTGGGCGTCTCGACGTCCGTCTTGGCGGCAGTGGCCTCGGCCTGGCGATCTGCAGGGATATCGCGACCAACCTGGGTGGCACCCTCGAATTCAACAGCGAGGCGGGCGTGGGTACGGCCGTCCGCGTCACCTTGCCGACGAGTCTGGTGCCCCGCACGACCTCGTCACCACCGTCGCCAGCCGCCGACACGTCGATGTGCGGCGAACCGGGCGGCATCGTGCTGCTGGTCGAGGATCACCCGGCCAACCGGCAGATCATCGTTGCCCAGCTCAAGTTCCTCGGTTACGCCACCGAAGCCGTGGATCATGGCCAGGCGGCTATCGACCGTTTCGTGCCCGGGCGCTTCGTGGGCGTTCTCCTGGACTGTGAGTTGCCCGACATGCAGGGTTACGACATCGCTTCCGAATTGCGCGCGCGCGAGGCCGAGGCTCGCGTCACTCCCACCCGATTTATCGCCATTTCGGCCAACCAGGGCAGCGATCATGTGCGCCGCTGCGCGGAGAGCGGCATCGACATCGTGCTGGGAAAGCCGCTTTCGCTGGATGCGCTGAAGTCGGCGCTGGCCGGTCCCGTCTCGCCCATGGCGGAGCAGGCGGTTTCCCCCACGCCCGCCATGCAGGCCGCCTTTCGTGAGGAGACCCGGCACGATCTTGCGCTGACCTGCGATGCGCTCGAGCGGGGCGACTTCGCGCGAGCACTGCATCACGTCCATCGCGTGAAAGGGGCCGCGCTGGTCTGCGGCATGGTGGCGATCGCGGACATCGCCGAGCGGCTGGAAGAATCGCTGGGGGCGGGTGGGGGCCTTGCCGATGCCGAGCCCTTCATGGAAGCCATCGCGCGGCATCTCGACGGTGACTGAGCCGCCACCACGCCCTTTAAACGTCTCATCGCGTACCAATGTGTGTCTGTGACTTTCCTCGTCCCACTCATGGAGTCATACGATGACAACCCCCAACGCAGCAGCAAGCGGCACGTTCAGCATCGGCGGTGATCTCGAGGTCAATCGCCTCGGTTTCGGCGCCATGCGTATCACCGGCAAGGGCATCTGGGGCGACCCGGCCGATCCCGCCAAGGCGCGGGCCACGCTGGCGAAGCTTCCCGAACTCGGGGTCAACCTCATCGACACGGCGGACAGCTACGGCCCCTACGTCAGCGAGGATCTGATTCGCGAGGTTCTGCACCCGTACAAAGGCCTCGTTATCGCGACCAAGGGCGGCCTTACGCGTCACGGTCCCAACGTCTGGCCCCCGCTGGGCCGACCGGAATATCTGCGCCAGTGCGTTCTGATGAGCCTGCGCCGTCTCGGCGTCGAACGCATCGACCTCTGGCAGCTGCATCGCATCGACGCGAAAGTGCCGCGCGATGAGCAGTTCGGCGTGATCAGGGACATGCAGAACGAAGGGCTGATCCGCCACGTCGGCCTGTCCGAGGTCAACGTCGAGGAAATCGAAGCCGCCTCGAAATTCTTCAAGGTCGCGACGGTGCAGAACCTCTACAACCTCGGTAACCGCCAGAGCGAAGCGGTGCTCGACTACGCGGAGAAAAACGGCATCGGTTTCATTCCGTGGTACCCGCTGGCGGCGGGTGAGCTGGCGAAAGAGGGCTCGCTGCTGTCGAAGATCGCGAAGAAGCTCGGCGCGACGGACGGCCAGGTGGCTATCGCGTGGCTGTTGAAGCGTTCAAAGGTGATGTTGCCGATCCCGGGTACCGGCGATCCGGGCCACCTCGAGGAGAACGTCAAGGGTGCGAGCATCGAGCTGTCGCAGGAAGACTTCGAGGCGCTCGAGCACGCGGTGAAGTGACGTGCTTCGGGTGAGCTGAGGGACCCGGCCACCGCCAGCAGGACTGGCTTCCACCCAGGCCGCCCGGCCCAGGTGGAAGTCGGCTCCGCCAGCGGAGCCCGCTGGCCTCAGTGCAACTTCACCGGCGGCAGCGTCGTGTTCCGCAGCCAGTCCGCCAGCCACAGTGCCGTCGCACGGGGCCAGCCGTGCAGCGTCGCGCGATGCCTCTGCTGCAGTGACACGTACACCAGCTTCGCCAGCCAGCCGCGCATCGGGATCACCGACTTATGGCGGCCCGACGGCAATTCGCCGGTCGCCTGGCGTACGCCCAGGGAGACGAGCGTTCCCTTCGAATGGAAGACGAACGCTGCGGGTGTTTCGCCTCGCGATACCTTGATCAGCGCGTCCGACAGATATGTCGCCTGCTGATGCGCCGCCTGTGCCGTCGGCGGCACGCTGCGTCCGTCGGGTGTGGCGGTGAACGCGCAGTCGCCAAGAGCGTAGATACCCTCGACGCCCTTCGCCGCGAGGTGCTCATCGACGACGATGCGCCGGTCGCGCGACAGCTCGAAATGGCCGAGGCCCTTGACCATGTCATGCCCGGTGACACCCGCGGCCCAGACCTTGATGTCGCAGGGAATGACGCTGCCGTCGGACAGGTGGAAAGCGTCCGACTCGACGGCGTTGACGCCGACGCCAAGGCGCAGGTTGACCTTCATGCGCTCCAGGATCTGCTGCGCGGAAGCCGACGTGTCCGGATCCACGGCGGGCAGCACGCGTGGCGCCATATCCATCAGGGTGACGTCGAGTTTCGCGGCGGAATCCAGGCCGCCATAGCGATGCATGTCGTTGAAGGCGTGGTGCAGCTCGGCGGCGAGCTCGACACCGGTGGCGCCCGCGCCGACGATGCCGACGCGGATGCGCTTGTCCGGGTCGCCCGCGCTGCGCAGCGCGAGGGCCAGGATCTTGCGGCGTAACGCGATGGCCTGGGCCGGGCTGTCCAGCATGTCGCAGTTCTCGAGCACGCCGGGCGTGCCGAAGTCGTTCACGCGGCTGCCGAACGCCAGCACCAGGGTGTCGTAGGTCAGGCTCCGCGGTGGCAGGATCAGCTCGTCCGTGTTGGGCAGGTGCACCGCTTCGAGGTCGATCGTTTTTTCCGCGGCGTTCAGGCCCAGCAGGGCCCCCGGTTCGAAGCGATAACCATGCGCCTGCGCGTGCGCAAGAAAAGGCACCGCTTCTTCGCCGTCGCCCAGCAGGCCGGCGGCAAGCTCGTGCAATCGCGGCTTCCAGAAATGGCTGGAATCGCGGTCGACGAGCGCGACATCGAAGGCCTGGCTCTTGCCCAGCCGGGTGGCCAGTTCGATGCCGGCGGCACCGCCGCCGACGATCACGACGCGATGTGCGCCGGGCCGCTTGGTTGAGTTCATTGCGAAGTCTCCGTATCAGTCTGAAACGAGCATACCCAGCGTATCGTTCGCGGCTTGCGAAGACCCACCGTGTCGTGTAAACAAAGCGCATGTTCCCGCGCATCCTTCTCCGACGACGAATCGCCCAGCTCGCACTGAGCTGAGCCGACGGCGCGCCTTGCGCCGCCTTTCATCGTCCCTGGAGAAACCCATGTGCCTGTCCCCGGCGTCGCGGATCGACGTCCTGCTTACCGCTGCCTTCCTGTCGCTCGACCTGCCTGCGGCTCTCGCCAGGGCGGTGCCTGCCACACGCCCGGACCTCGGCGATTTTCAGTGCAACGGCGCGCTTGCTGCCGCGGCGCTCGTCGGCCGGACGGGGCGCGCCATCGCGGAAGACATCGCCGCGTACCTGCGCCAGGAACCGGCTTTTGCCGAGGTTAGCGTTGCCGGTCCGGGTTTCATCAACCTGCGGCTATCCGCCGCGTTCATCGCGCAGGGTCTTGACGCCGTGGCCGCGGATGACCGGCTGGGTATTCCGGATGAAGGCCGTGCGCGGCGTGTCGTGCTCGACTTCGGTGGTCCCAACGTCGCGAAACCGCTGCACGTAGGGCATTTGCGCTCCCTCGTGCTTGGCGAGAGCCTGCGGCGGATTCATGCGGCACTGGGCTGGTCGACGCATGCGGATGTGCATCTCGGTGACTGGGGCTTGCAGATGGGCATGTTGAGCGCGGCGATACGCCGCACGGACCCGACTCTGGCGTTCTTCGATTCCGAGGCGGTGGCGCCGTTTCCCGCGACCGCGCCGGTCACGCTCCGTGAACTCGAACGGCTCTATCCCGAAGCCGCCGCGGCGTGCCGGGAGGACCCTGGCCGGATGGCTGAAGCCCGCGCGGATACGGCGGCCTTGCAGGCGGGCGACCCGGGACTCATGGCGTTATGGCGCTCGTTGCGTGCGCTCAGCCTGACCTCTCAGGTAGCCGACTTCGAGCAGCTGGGCGTGCGCTTCGACGCTCTGGATGGCGAGAGCGACGTGCGGGATGCGATCGCGCCGCTGGTCGCCCGGCTGCGGTCGTGCGGTGTCGCGACAGCAAGTGAGGGCGCCGTGGTCATTGAAGTCGCCGAGCCCACGGACAGCTCGCCGGTGCCGCCGTTGCTGCTGGCAAAGAGCGACGGCGCCGCTCTTTATGCCACGACCGATCTGGCAACGCTCGAGGCTCGTGCGTCGGTGCCCGGGTTGGCGCGTGTCGTATACGTCGTCGATCAACGGCAGGCACTGCATTTCGAGCAGGTCTTCCGCGCGGCGCACAAGGCAGGCATCGCCCGGGGTGTCGAGCTGGTCCACGCCGGTTTCGGCACGGTGAACGCGCCAGACGGCAAACCTTTCAAAACGCGCTCGGGCGGTGTGGCGCGGTTGGCCGAACTGCTGGACGACGCCGTCGCCCGCGCCGCGGAGCGCCTTTCCTCTTCCGGCTACGGCATGGACCTGGACGGTGCGCAACGCGAGACGCTCACGCGCCAGGTGGGCATCGCCGCCGTGAAGTTCGCCGATCTGTCGGGGGATCGTCTCTCGGGGTATGTCTTCGACCCCGGGCGCATGGTCGCGTTCGAGGGGCGCACGGGTCCGTACCTGCAATACGCCTGCGTGCGCCTGCGGTCGTTGCTCGCCAGGGCCGCCGGTGAGGTCGCGGGGCCCGCGCAGGCGTCGGCGCCGGTGGAGCGCGACCTCGCGCTGCATTGCCTGTCATTCGGTGACACGGTGTCGGAAGCCGCCCGGCTCTGCCAGCCCGGTGTACTAGCGGCCTACGCGTATACGCTCGCCCAGCACTTCAGCCGCTTCTATGGCGAGTGCCCGGTGCGGTCGGAGCCGGTTCCCGCCGTGCGTGCTGCCCGGCTGGGACTCTGCGCGCTGACCGAGCGCGTGCTTACCCGCTGCCTCGACCTGCTGGGTATCGAGGTGCCGCTGCGGATGTAGGAGGACCTATCGTCGCAGGCACCGCGCATCCGGCCTCCCCACGCGCGCGCGCCTGTTACCGTCCGTTCGACCTATCGCATCGGGGTAACTGACATGTCCGAGTTGCACGACGTCGCCACGCGCCACGGCTGCGTGGCCTGTGGGCTGCACGACGTCTGTCTGCCTGCGGGTATCGAAGGCGAGGCGCTCGCGCGCGTCGACCGTATGACCCGGGACCGCCGCACGCTGGTCCGGGGCGAGCCGCTGTTTCGTCAGGGCGAGGTGTTCCACTCGCTTTACGTCCTCCGGTCGGGCGCGACGCGCAGCACCATCGCCGATGCCGAAGGCGTGCATCAGGTCATCGGCTTCGGGTCGCCGGGCGATATTCTTGGCGTGGACGGGTTGCTCGACGAGGCGTACCGCACCGAGGCGATCGCGCTGGAGCGCAGCACGCTGTGCGAGGTACCGTTTGCCCGGATGGAAGCGGCTCTGACCGAAGTGCCGTCGTTGCACCGGCGCATGTTGCGCGTACTCAGCGGCGAGGTCGCCGCCGATCAGGATCATCTCGTGGCGATGGGACGTCAGTCGGCTGTCGAACGCGTCGCCTTGTTCGTGCACGGTCTGGTCGAGAAGCAGGGCAGGTTGTCGCGGCAGGGCGATTGGCTGCGGCTGTCGATGTCACGTGCGGACATCGCCAATTACCTTGGTCTTGCCGTGGAAACCGTGAGTCGTGCGTTGGGGCGCATGGAGGAGACGGGGATGCTGCAGGCCAGTGGTCGCACGCTGCGCATCCTCGACCGCGCGATGCTGTCGGCGATGGTTTCCGCGGCGCCCTTGCGATCGCAGGAAAAACTGACCGCGATCAGGAAACGCGCGGCAATGAATTCCTAACCTTTGTCTGCCGACCGGTTGCGGTCGGGACAGAATGAAGGAGTTTTCCGTGCGTAACCTGAAGAACGTCGCCATCGCCAGCCTGCTGTGTATGGCTCCTGTCACCGGTGCGATCGCCCAGTCCGTCGATAATCCCTGGATCCTGCACATTGGAGCCCATGTCGTCGACCCGCGCTCCGACAACGGCCACCTCGCGGGCATGAAGGCCAGCGTCGGCAGCAGCACGCGTCCGACGCTGAGCCTCGAATACCTGTTCACTCCCGAATGGAGCGTCGACGTGCTCGCTGCCGTGCCGTTCCAGCACAGCGTCCGCCTCAACGGCCAGCGCGCCGCCACCGTGAAGCAGTTGCCGCCGACGGTCGGCGTAAACTATCACTTTCTCGCGGGTCGCCCGGTGTCGCCCTTCGTCGGCGTCGGCGTGAACTACACGCGCTTCTTCGACACGAAGGGTCGCGGCGCCTTGCAGGGCGCCAACGTCGACCTCGACAGCAGCTGGGGCATCGCGTGGCACGGTGGCGTCGATATCACGCTGGACCCGCGCTGGACTCTGACGCTCGACGCCCGTTACATGGACATCGATTCAAAGGTGAAGGTCGGCGGGGCCTCGGTGGGTACCGCGCATATCGACCCGTGGGTGTATGGCTTCAGCTTTGGGTATCACTTCTGACGGCAAGATCCGGATGGCTGGCGAGTCCAGGCCGCGAGCACCATGGATTCATTCCCACACCGGAGTGAATCCATGTCGTTTCGAATCAGTGGTCTCGATCCCGCACCTTTCCAGTCCCTCTACGGCCTTGATGACCGATCACTCGAGGCGCGCAACGCCTTACGCGTTATTGCCGGCGATGACACCGGGTACCCTGAACGCATCGAACTTCGCGCCGCGCGCAAGGGCGAGGCGCTGATCCTCCTGAACTACGTTCACCAGCCCGCGCCGGGGCCTTATCGCGCGAGCCATGCCATCTTCGTCCGTGAGGGCGCGACGGTCGCTCATGACGCCGTGGACGAGGTTCCCGACGTGATCCGCACGCGGCATATTTCCTTGCGCGCCTTCGACGAACGAGGGCATATCGCCGATGCGCTTCTCGTACCGGGTACCGCGGTTGAAGAGGCGGTGGAACGCCTCTTCAACCGCGGCGCGGTGCGCTACATCCATGCGCATTACGCGGCTTACGGGTGCTATGCCGCGCGGATCGACCGCGTCGGATAAGCGAAGATCAGAGCTTGTAGTTGAGCCCGAACATCACCGTCCGCCCGTACGTATCGAACTCCAGCGGGCGTGCGACCTTCACGTTGTTCGGCAACGCGGCTATCTGCTGCGTCTTCATCGGCGAATCGGTCAGGTTGTTGACCTGAAGAAGAATCGACAGCCCGTTCCATGTGCCATGGTCGAAGGCGTAGCCGAGCTGCAGGTCAGTCTGCTTGTCCGCCAGCACCTGGGTGTATCCCAGCTGGTCGAAGAGGGCGACGGCCTCACCGGTGAAGGACGAGCGGTAACGTTCCGCCACGCGTACCGACCAGCCGTACTTCTCGTAGTACAGGGCGAGGTTGGCGACTTTGCGGGACAAACCGGGCAGGGTCGACGGGCTGCCCGGGATGCTCGACACGGCGCTGACCGGCAGGGTGCTGTTGGTCAGCGAGAAATTGGCCTGCACGCCGAAGCCGTCGAGAGCCGGGGTGACGAGACCGCCTTCCAGCGACCCGGACAATTCCAGGCCCTGCATCTTGCCGCCGGTGCCATTTTCCGGGCGTGTGAACGAGCCGATGGTGCTGGTCGGCGTGAGTGTCGGGTTGTCGTTGACGTAACGCGAGAAGTCGTAATCCAGCGTGGTCTGATTGTAGATGTAATTCAGCAGATTCTTGTTGAACACCGCGGCGGCGACGTAGCTCGCCGTGCCGAAGTATTTTTCCCATGACAGATCCGCACCCACGGCGATATACGGCTTGAGCTTCGGGTTGCCGCCGCTGCCGGACCAGAGCACCTGACCCGCGCCCGGACCGTCGAGGACTTCCGCAACGCCCGCCGAGGTGGCGACCTTTTCGTCGTCGATGCGTCCGCGCGCCATGGTCTTGGCCAGGCCGAAACGCAGGAACTGCTTGTCGGCGATCTCGGCGGCGAGGTTGAGGCTGGGCAGGATCTTGCTGTACTTCGCGCCATCGGAGATGCGCCCCACGAGCGCGTCACCATTCGTCTGCAGGGCCTCTGACGACTGGTCCGTCTTCACCCCTTGCACGCCGACGTTGCCACGCAGCGGGATATCGCCCAGATGCGTGTCGATGTTGAACTTGACGTAGGCGACAGGGACTTTCTCCTCGACCGAATAGTTGCGACTCCAGTCCGATTGACCGTTGCGCTGGGTCTTGTAGTACTGGCTGTTGAGGGCTTGCAATACGTCGTAGTTGACGACGCCGGGAAAGCCGCCGTAGCTGAGATCGGTGATGCCGCTGAGCGCGGACGGATCGATGGGAGCCGCGAAACCGGGCACGTAATCGGCCGACGTCGATCCGTTACCGTTGAGCCAGGCAAAGTACACGTCGGCCTGCTTGGTCTTCTTGCGGTCGGAGTAGTTCACGCCGATGTTGACGTCGCTGAAGATCCAGCCCACGGGATGGCTCACCTCGAGGCGGAAGGCCTTGATCGTGTCCTTCTGCTTGTCGAACTCTTCGCGGCCGTCATAGCCGTAGTTGTTGGGATCGGTGAAGAACATCGCCGAGGGATCGGCGAAATTCACCCCGGGACGAAAATCCGGAAAGTGCTCGTGGATCGGCGTCGCGAAATCGGTCGACGATGTCGCCTGATCGGGAAGACCGGCGAACAGGTAGGCGTCGTGCAGGTCCTTCTTCGCGCTTGAATACGAGAGATCGGCCGTGAGTGCCCAGCCGTTGCCGAAGTCGTACTGGTTGTTCCAGCCCGCGGAGAAGAGCTTGTCGTGTTCTTTCGTGTAGTCGTTCTGCAGGATCGACTTGAGGCCGTCGATGTGGCCGGTAGTAACGATCGGATAGGGCAGTGCGGGGACCACGCCCACGTTCGAATACGAGACGTTGTCGTAAGGGCTGCTCGACCACTGCGCACCATTGAGGTACGTCTTCTGATTGAACGTCGAGTAGTACAGATCGAGCGTGGAGTGATAGTGGTCGTCCGGAGCCCACTCGAGCACGGTCATCAGGCCGTTACGCAGCTGGTTCTCCGATTTTGCACGCAACTGCGCGCCTTCCTGAGAAAGCACGTTGTCCGGCAAGCCTGGTGTATGCGGCGCGCCCCAGTTGTTCTCCGCGCCCTGCGATCCATTGTTGAGACTCCACCACCACGCCTGATACTGCTTTTCCTGCACGGGCGAATCCAGCTGCGCGAAGCCGACCGCCAGTCCCAGCGTGTGGTCGAAGTACTGGTCGATATACGAGAAGCTGACGCGATGACCCGCATCGCCCACGCCGGAGCCGTGATTGAGGCTGCCGTTGGAATTGGTCTCCCCGCGCACGTTGGCGGCGAACGTCCGCTTGGGCAGATCCAGCGGCTTGATCGTGTGCAGATCGACGGTGCCGGAGAGACCCTGGCCGATGAGGCTCGCATCCGGTGTCTTGTAGACGGCGGCGCCGCTGATCAGTTCGGACGGATACTGGTCGAAATCGACACCTCGGTTTTCGCCGATCGTCGCTTGCTCGCGGCCGTTCAGCGTGGTGCCGGCGAAGTCGGGCGACAGGCCGCGAATGGAGATCTGGTTCGCGCGCCCATCGACACGCTGCGTCGCAAGGCCGGACAGGCGCGCCAGACTCTCGGCGATGCTGCTGTCGGGAAGCTTGCCGATGTCCTCGGCGGAGATCGCTTCGATGATGTTGTCCGAATTGAGCTTGGCCTTGAGTGCGCTCTGGATGCTGCCCTGAATACCCGTGACGACCACCGCGTCGAGGTTGCTCGCGGCATCCGGATTGGCGGCGCGCTTTTCCTTGTCGCTCTGCGGAGCCTGCGCGGCGGTAGCTGGCGTGGCTGCCGGCTTCGTGGCGGCCTTCACGGCTGGCTTCGCCGTATCCTGCGCCGTGGGCGTTCGCTCCTGGGCGGTGGCGATGCCGCCGCACAGCAGCGAGAGCGCGGCGGCGCATGCGACGGCCAATGGCCGGCGTGGGGTGGCGGGCACGGCACGGCCCTGCGTCTGTCGACGATTCATCGAGATCCCTGCGATTACGTTGAGTGAGCGGCGCACCCCTGTTCACGCCGCCGCGCGAGAATGCGCGCCCCTTGCGTCGGTGTCATCGTGCGTCGCAGCAGAATCCTGCGGCCTGGTTCATCCGGGCGCAAAGTCTCGTGGTGCGTTGCAATAGGCGGACGTCTAAGCATTTTTGGCCGTTGACGCCCTTTTTACAGTGCGCTATATGTTGCTCCACGCGGTGCGTTCGACGAACGTCATACCGCGTATTCCTCCGGCATCCTTGGGGTATGCCGGCACGCAGCTCGCGATGAATGACGGACAGACCGCTACGATGCGTCGCCCCGATTCCAATCAGAACGCCAGCTGCGCCTTCGCAGGTCGTCCGTTCGTGCATGTGAGGGCCGATGGCCTTCCGATCCTCGCGCGAAACAAACTCAGCGCCCTGCGTTCCCGCGGCAAGTGTGTCGCCGGCTACTCGCCCCCGCAAACCTCCCTCTGATCGTCCGACCAAACTGATCGGCACGTTCACCCGTCCGTCGTGATGTCGACGCATGCCCGCTGACGCGAGCGTGCACGAGCATCCATGTCCGGACCGCGCGACGAACCCGCTGGTCAGCCTTTTTTCAGAGCACTTTCGGGGTGGGGGTGGATCGTGGGTATCGATAAGGTTTTCAACAAGAAGTGTCTGGTCGTGGCCGTGTGTGCGGTACTGGCCAATGGGGCGTTTGCGCAGGACGCTGCGCCAGCGCCGTCAACGCCGCCGCCGGTCAAAGCGGCTACGGATACGAAGGACCCGGCCGCCAAGCCGGACAAGGCCGTGCAGATGAAGGCGCTCAGCGTCGTGGCCAACCGCTATGACGCGACCAACATGCGCATGGATTCCATCAACACGGTGGACGTGTTGTCGGCAGCCGACCTGCAGCACACCGCCGTGCACAACGTGGCGGAGGCACTGGGCCTGATGTCCGGCGTCAACGTAACGACTACGGGCTCCGGCTATTTCGGCGGCATCGACGGCGCGGCGCGCGGCGAGGGCATGTTCACCTCGGTGCGTGGCCTGCCGTCCGAGTACAACGTCAATCTGGTGAACGGCAGCAACGTGGCCCAGGGCATGCCATATAGCCGCAGCGTACAGCTGAGCCTGCTGCCACCGTCGGGCTTGCAGACCATCGTACTCAACAAGACCTCGACCGCCGACATGGACGGCGACGCGATCGGCGGGACGATCGACTTTCGCACGCCGAGCGCCTTCGATTTCAGGAAGGATTTCAGCGGCAGCGTCACCGCCAGCGGACGCGTGGAAAGCCGTGCGCGCGACTACGGCGGCAGCGGCCTCGGCAGCGGTCTGGCCGGGGAACTGCAAGGCAAGTTCGGTGCCGAGAAACAGTTCGGCATTTACGTAAGCGGCTATTACGACTACCGCAACATCGCCAACAGCGAGATCGGTGCGGCGGAAAGTGCGTCCAACGACGGTTCCTGGGCATTTCTTCACGCGACCGCGGAAGGCGACAGCGCGCCCGGGTACGACCCCGCTCACAACCTGACCAGCCTCGGCAGCAACGTCGGCATCGCGTCGGGGTTCGAGCGCCGCTACGGCGGCAATATCTCGTTCGACTGGAACGTGGACCCGACGCTCAAAGCCTATGCGCGAATGACTTACGCGTATGCGCTGACCGAGCAGAACACCACGTATAACCAGCTTTTGCCGCAGGACGTGACGTACGTACCGACCTCCACGCCAGGCGTGTACACGCCGAACATCGGGCGCATCGCCAACCGCTTCTGGTTCGAGACCAACCCGGAGCGGGCAGACCTGGCCACGATCCAGTTCGGTGCGGACAAGACCGCCGGCGGATGGACGATTTCGCCCAACGTCTTCTGGAGCATCGGCCGCAACGACCGACCCGAACACGTCGAGATCGACGGGCGCGAGGACAAGTATTCGCAGGACAACTTCGCGTATAACCGCAGTTCGCTGCTGAGCTACGGCGGCAACGGCTTCCCGTACCCCGTGCTGACGCCGGGTTTGCAGAACTCCGTCAACAACGTGCAGAACATGTACGCCAACGATTATGGCGAGGTCACCGACATCCGCTCCGGCCAGAAGCGCGGCGGCGCCAAACTCGATCTGCGCTATGACTTCGACAGCGGCGTGCTGCAGTCGGTCAAGTTCGGCGTGAAGTACAGCGACAGCTCGCGTGAGTTCACCAACCGCGACTGGTCGACCGGCGGCATCAACGACGGAACGACGACACTCGACGACCTCGGCATCTTCAAGGGCTATTACAATCAGATTTTTCCCGGCAAATTCGACTGGCGGACGCCGGAAGTCAGTCGTGCCGCGGTCGCCGCGCTCATCGCGGCCCACGTCCAGCCGTCGGATCTGGATACCTGCGGCCAGCTGGACTTCAACAACTACAACTGCGACACCATGCGCGGCACGGAAGCGGTCAGTGCCGCGTACGGCATGGCCACGTTCCAGAGCGGTCCGTGGGAGATCATTCCCGGTGTGCGCTTCGAGCACACCTCCATCCACAACACGTTCTGGACGACGCCGACCGACGCCGACGGCAACGAGGCGCCGGGCTACTTCTCCAATAACCGGACCATCTACAACGAGCCGCTCGGCAGCCTGTTCATCAATTTCCGCCCGGACGGCAACATCGTGTATCGCGGCGCGATCTGGCAGAGCTACACGCGACCGGCCTTCGTGCAGCTGGGCGGCGGTTCGCAGATCAGTGTGTCCGATGGCGTGACGACGATCACCAGCGGCAACCCGAACCTGAGCCCGATCAAGGCCACCAACGTGGATCTGGGCGCCGAGTGGACGACGCAGAGCGGCGGTTACGTGTCCCTGGCCAGCTACTACAAGAAGCTGCGCAACTACATCTACGACAGCGGCGGCGGCCAGGCCAATCCGAACACGTCCGGTGTGGGTACCGTCCTCACAAAGACGCCGACCAACGGCGGGGACGGGCATGTCTACGGTCTCGAAGCCACGTACAGGCAGAAGTTCCAGAACCTGCCTGAGCCCTTCGATGGCCTGGGCTTCAGCGTCAACGCCACGCGGCAGAACTCGAAGGTCGACCTGGGCCGCGACGGCTTCGAGAACGAAAGGCTGCAGTCGGCTCCACAGCGCATGGCCAACGCCGAGCTGTTCTACGAGAAGGCCGGTTTCTCGCTGAACCTCAGCTACCACTACACGGGCTCCTACCTGTCGACCTACGACTTCCTCAATCAGGGCAATCCGTGGGACGACCTGTGGATCCGTCCGATCCGCCGCGTCGACCTGCATGCGGGTTACCTTATGAATAACGGCCTGCAGTTCGATTTGCAGATCAGCAACCTGACCAAGCAGTACTCCTACTGGTCGCACATCGGCAGGAACAGTCTGGCCAACTCCGACATCGTGGATGCGGGCATGACCACCCTGTTGACCGTGAAGTACTCGTTCTGACCATGCAACGACGTCGGTTCCTCGCTCTGTCCTTGCTCACGCCGCTGGCGTTCGCCGGTCGCGCGTGGGCGGGGCCGTCCGGTGTCGCCGCTTCGGCGGTGGCACCGGACGGGCGCGGACATGCGTTCGCCTTCGGCAAGCGTACGTTTCTTCTCGACGGGAAGCAGTTCCAGATACGCAGTGGCGAGATGCATCCGGCGCGGATCGCGCGTGAGCACTGGCGTCATCGCATCCGGATGGCGCGTGCGATGGGTCTCAATACCGTGGCGATCTACGTGATGTGGAATCACCACGAGCGCGAGCCCGGCGTGTTCGATTTCGAAAGCGACAATCGCGACATCGTGGCCTTTATCCGCTTGTGCGCGGAGGAGAGGATGTGGGTGTATCTGCGCCCGGGTCCGTACATCTGCGGTGAGTGGACGAACGGTGGTCTGCCGGCATGGCTCCTGCGCGATCCGGATACCCGCCTGCGCACGCGTGACGATCCCCGTTACATGGCGGCGGTGCGTCGCTATATCGCAGCGCTCGCACCGCGTATCGCACCGCTGATGGCAGGTGCGGGTGGTCCCGTGCTGATGTTGCAGGTCGAAAACGAATATTCGATGTTCGCCGACGATGTCGGCTACCTGGAGGCGCTGCGCGATCTGTGGCGGGAGCACGGCATCGCGGGACCGTTCTCCGTGTCGGATGGCTGGAAGGACCTGCGGCGGCGTAAGGCCTATCCGAAAGGCATGGCGCTTGGCCTCGATGGTGCGGACGTCGCGGACATGCTCAGGGGCCGGAGCTTCGCGGGCGAGTCGCCCGTGTGGCTGGGCGAGGGTTATCCCGGCTGGCTTACGCACTGGGGTGAGCCGGCCTTCGCGACCAGGGACCTCGTCGAGCCGCTTCGGGAGATCATGCGCGCCGGGTATTCCTTCAACCTGTATGTGGTGCACGGCGGGACCAACTTCGGTCTGACCGCGGGAGCCAATGCGGAGGACGACGGCTCGCAGTTCCAGCCCGTCGTCACCAGCTACGACTACGGTGCACCCATCGATGAGCGGGGGCGTGCCACGCCGCACTACGCGGCGTTGCGCCGGGTGATCGTGGAGAGCGCAGGAGTCACGCCGCCCGCGATGCCCGAGGCTCCTCCCTCGGCCACGTTTTCACCGGTGACGCCTGTACCGTTCGCGTCGCTCTGGGACAACCTTCCGGGCGAGCCGGTCAGGCTGCCATCGCCCGGTCCGAACGAGATCCTGTTCGGCCAGGATCAGGGACTGGTCGTTTATCGCAAGCGGATCGCCGCCGGCAGCGTTCTGCGGCTGGAGAACGTGCGCGATTATGCCGTCGTGCATGTCGATGGGCGTGAAACGGCTGTCGTATCGCGGGTCGAGCATGCGTCGCTCAGTTCGCGGCCGGATGTGACGCTGCCTGCGCGGGCCTCGGGCGAGGCGACCGTCGAGGTCCTGGTCGATACCTTCGGCCACATCAATTTCGGGCCGCGGCTGGGTGACCACAAAGGCCTCATCGGGCCGGTGACGCTCGATGGTGTCGCCCTGCATGAGGTCGAGGCGTGGCCGTTGCCGCTGGACGATGCGTGGGTTCGCGGTCTCAAGCCGTTGAAGGCGGCACCGTCGCGAGGTGGAGTGTTCTTCAGGGCGGCGCTTCATGTGGATGTACCTGGCGACGTTTATCTCGACATGAGTGGGTGGGCGAAGGGGTATCTGTGGGTCAACGGGCGGTTGCTGGGGCGGTACTGGAGTGTCGGGCCGCAGCTTCGGTTGTTCTGTCCGGGTCCGTGGTTGAAGGCGGGGGAGAACGAGGTGCTGGTGTTGGATCTGCATCGGGTGGAGGGGGCGGTGATTGCTGCTGCCGATAGTTTGCATGGGGTGGGGCAGGCACCGGTCGCCAGCAGGGCTGGCTCCTACCAGGAGCGGGACCCCGCAGCCCGGTGGGAGCCGACCCTGTTGGCGTCAGGTGCTGGCCGAAGCTACCCGGAAACGGGCCGCGAATCATGAGAGCGACAGCCACCCCGACCGCCAACGCGGTAGCGCCAGGAACATCCGCCGTACCGCCGCGAGCCATCGGCTTCTGGGGCGGGCTTTCCGCCAACGTCCTCAACATGATCGGCATCGGGCCGTTCGTGACCATCCCGCTCGCCCTCTCGGCCCTGGCAGGACCCTCGGTGCTGCTGGGCTGGGTCGCCGGCGCACTGCTGTGCCTCTGCGACGGTCTGGTCTGGGCCGAACTTGGCTCCACCATTCCCGAATCCGGCGGTCCCTACCATTACCTGCGCGAGGCTTATGGCCGCGACAAAGCCGGCCGTCTGTTCGGTTTCCTCTACCTCTGGCAGACGCTGCTCACCGCGCCGCTTTCCATCGGTTCGGCGGCGGTGGGTTTCGCCCAGTACGCGGGCTTCCTCATCCCGTCCCTGGGGGAAACGGGCAGAGCGCTCGTCGCCGCCGGCTTGTGTCTGCTCAACACGGCCGTGCTCTATCGGCGGGTGGGTCAGATCCAGCGGCTGTCCGTGCTGGTCAGCGCGATCGTCGTGATCGCGTGCGCATGGATCGTGATCAGTGGCATCAGGCACTTCGACATGACGATCGCAAGCCACTTCTTCCAGGCACACGTCGACTCATCTCACGGGTTCTGGCTGGGCCTCGGCGCGGTCGCCCTGATCGCGGTGTACGACTACGGCGGTTACAACAACGTCTGCATGCTGGGCGGTGAGGTCAAGCGGCCGCGGCGCACCATTCCGATGGCGGTGCTCGTTTCCATTCCGCTGGTGGCCGTGCTGTATCTGGGCCTCAACCTCAGCATTCTCGGCGTACTGCCCTGGGAGCAGGCGGCGCACTCGAAGGCCGTGGTGGCCGACTTCATGCAGGCGATCCACGGTCGCACGGGCGGCACGCTGGCCGTGCTCCTGATTCTTCTGGCCAGCTGGGGATCGGCGCTGGTGGTGTTGCTGGGCTACTCACGCGTGCCCTACGCGGCGGCGGCGGACGGCCAGTTCTTTCCCGTCTTCGCGCGCCTGCATCCGCGGGGCGGGTTTCCCACGGTGTCGCTCCTGTTCGTAGGCGCGACATCCGCCGCGGCCTGCTTCCTGTCACTGGAGCATCTGATCGCCACGCTGATGGTCACGCAGATCCTGTTTCAGTACATCGCGCAGTGTTTCGCCGTGGTGGCCCTGCGTCGCCGCCGCGCCGACGCCGACGTGTTTCGCATGCCGCTGTATCCGCTGCCGCTGGTCGTCAGCGTCATCGGCTGGCTGTATCTCGTGGCGACGGCGGGCACCTCGTCCATCGTCGCCGCCGTGGTCGCGGTCCTCGCGGGCACGCTTCTTTTCCTGTGGCAAGCACGGAGGTCCCGCACGTGGCCATTTCCCCATCGCTGAAATCATGGGATGTCGCCGTCGTCGGAGAGATCTACGCCGATCACGTCTTCAGCGGCTTTCCCTCCTGGCCCGGCCCCGGCGAAGAAGTGATCGCCGAGAACTACGTGCGCGAACTCGGCGGCGGCACGATCAATACCGCCTGTGCCTTGTCGCGGCTCGGACGCCGTGTCCGCCTGGTCGGACTGATCGGCGATGCCGATCTCGACTGGTTCGAAGGCCGTCTGGGCGAATTCGGTGTCAGCATGGACGGTATCCGGCTGGGCAGCGACGGCACCGGCATCACCGTGAGCGTCTCGACGGTGGAGGATCGATCGTTTTTCACCTATCCCGGCGTCAACCGCTCGCTCCCGGAACTGCTGGCGACGTCGGAGATCGTGGCGGATCTGTCCGCCGCCCGTCATGTGCATTTCGCCATGCCGCTGCCGCGCGACCTTGCCTCGACCCTGCTTCCGCTGTTGCGTGAGGCGGGGTGTACGACCTCCCTCGACGTCGGCTACAGCCCGGCGTGGCTGCAAGACCCTGTCAACCGGCTCAGTTGCCGCGATGTCGACCTCTTCCTGCCCAACGACAAGGAAGTCGCGCTGTTATGCGGCGACGACGCCCCCTCGTCCTATGAGGCCTGGTCCGCCGCGGCCGGTATCGCTCGTGCCGTCATGAAACAGGGCGCCCGTGGTGCGTGGATCGCCGATGCACGCGGTCTGCGCCGGGTGCCGGCGCCGCGCATCGAAGCGGTCGACTCCACCGGTGCGGGCGATGCCTTCGACGCGGGCGTCATCGACGGGCTGCTCGATGGCGAGTCCATCGATGGCTGCGTCGAGCGCGGTTGCATCTGCGGGGCGTTGTGTACGACGGCCGCCGGCGCCCTTGAATCGCTTCCCCATCCCCAGCCATTAAGGACACTTCGTGAGCAAACGTACGGATCGTAAGATCGCATTGATCGGAGGCGGCGGTGTCCGGTCTCCGCTTGTCGTGTTCGGCGTCAACGAAGCCGCCGAGGCGCTCGGCGCGGCCGAAATGGTCCTCTACGACCCCGATCCCGAGCGGCTGCGGATCATGGTCGGCCTGGGCAATGCCGTGATCCGTCGCTCGGGCGGCGCGCTGCGGCTACGTGGCGGCACCTCGATGGAAGACACCATCGAAGGCGCCGACTTCGTGCTCAACAGCATTCGTATCGGCGGTATCGCCGGTCGCGCCGCCGACGAACGCGCATCCATCGCGCAGGGATATCCGGGGCAGGAGACGACGGGCCCCGCCGGCGTCGCCATGGCCCTGCGCACCATTCCTGTCGCGATAGAACAGGCGAAACTCGTCGAGAAGCTGAGCCCGCAGGCGTGGCTGGTCAACTTCACCAACCCCGCCGGCCTGATCACGCAGGCCGTGACCGACCATAGCAAGGCCCGCATCGTCGGCATCTGCGATACGCCGACGGAGCTGTTTCACAATATCGCGCATGCGCTGGGCGAGCCGGCCGACGAGGTCGAGTGCGACTACGTCGGCCTTAACCACCTCGGTTGGGTACGCGGCGTGCGCGTTCGGGGCGAGGAGGTCATCGACACGCTGCTTGCCAGCGATGATCTGCTACGTCAGCTCTATCTGGCGCCGTTGTTCGACTTCGACATGATCCGCACGCTGCGGCTCATTCCCACGGAGTACCTTTTCTTCTACTACGAGCGCCAGCGCGCGCTGGACAACCAGCGCAGGCAGGGCGGGAGCCGCGGTGGCGAAATTCAGAGACTCAACGATGATCTGCTGGCGACGCTGACCGCGCGTCTGGACGCGGGCGACGGCGATGCAGCCGTGGATATTTACGCCGCGTACCTCAACCAGCGTTCCGGCTCGTACATGAAGCTCGAAGCCGAGGGTGGTTCCGCGTTCGATCAGGGGGTCAGCCTGCAGGTCGACCCCTTCCGTGTAGCGACCGGTTACCACCGCATCGCCATCGACGTGATGAGCGCGCTGACCGGTGCGAAACCGGCGCGTATCGTCGTCAACACGCGCAATCGTGGCGCCTTGCCCGATCTGCCCGATAACGACATCGTGGAGATCGCGTCGGATATCTCGCTGGACGCGATCGTGCCCCGTCCCATCGCGCCATTGCCGGATGCGGTGAACGGTCTGGTGCGCTCGGTCAAGGCGTACGAACGTGCCGCGATCGCATCGGTGCTCAACGATCGCCGTCTCGAAGCACGCAAGGCGATGCTGATTCATCCGGCCATCGGCCAGTGGACGCCGTCCGGCGACTTGCTCGACGCCTTGCTGGGTCATGCGAACGAAGACGGCGAATGTCTCTGTCAGGGACCCGTCCATCGCCATATATGACGCGATTCATCTCATGCACACATTCGGATCATTAGCTTTTGTCGGTCTTTTCGTCTGGCATCGGCATGATCGAATCCTCCGCAAGGGAGCGCCTGGACGCGCTCATGGAAGGCAGCGGACGCCGCATCCTCGGCATCGCGGGACTACCGGGCGCCGGTAAATCCACCCTCGTGGCGCAACTGCTCGCATACGCCGGCGACATCGCCGTCGGCGTACCGATGGACGGGTTCCATCTCGCCAACGCCGAGCTCGCCCGCCTTGGCAGGGCCGCCCGTAAGGGCGCCTCCGATACGTTCGACGCGGCGGGCTATGTCGCCTTGCTGCGCCGCCTTAGCTCGCCGGTGCCGGGCGAGACGGTCTACGCACCGGCGTTTCATCGTGAAATCGAAGAGCCGATCGCCGGCGAGATCGCCGTGCCGTCCGATGTACGTCTGGTCATTACCGAAGGCAACTACCTGCTGCTCGATGAAGGTCCGTGGCAAGACGTCCAGGGCCTGCTCGACGAGGTCTGGTTCGTCGACGTCGACGACGCACAGCGCCATGAGCAATTGCTCGCGCGGCACATGCGCTACGGACGCGACCGCCAGGCCGCGCTCGACTGGATCGAACACACCGACGAGCCGAATGCCCGCCGCATCGCTTTGACGGCACCGAAGGCGGATTTTCGTGTGCGCGTGAGCGTGGCGGCGTGATCTCGTTCAAGAACAACTCGCGGGGGCGAGGGCTTCTTCATCCTCCCAGGAGAAACGCATGCATGCGGTAACCCCATCCAAGGTCGACAGCGAGGGCGGCAGCACCGCCCTGGTCGTCGGTATCGCGGTCATCGCCGCGCTCGGCGGTCTTTTGTTCGGCTACGACACCGGCGTGATCGGCGTCGCGCTTCTGGGCCTCGGTCGTGAGTTCGCTCTGGACGACACCACTAAGCAGCTCGTCACCGGCGCGATCATCTTCGGTGCCTTGTTCGGTTGCCTCGGTACCGGCCCGCTGTCCGACCGGTTCGGTCGCCGACGCATGGTGATCTTCGTCGGCGTGCTGTTCGCGCTCGGCTCGATCGCCTCGGCCATGTCGGGCAGCGTCGAGATGCTGATCGCGGCGCGTTTCCTGCTCGGTCTGTCGGCCGGCAGCTCCACGCAGATCATTCCCGTCTACATCGCCGAGGTGTCGCCGCCGAAGCACCGGGGCAAGATGGTGGTGCTGTTTCAGTTCATGGTGGTGTTTGGCATCACCGTGGCGTACTTCACCGGATTCCTGCTCGGCGAACACTGGCGCTGGATGTTCGGTCTCGGCGTGGTTCCGGCGGTGATCCTGCTGGGCGGCATGTTCATTCTCCCGGAGAGCCCGCGCTGGCTGGTGACGCAGGGTCGCAAGAATGAAGCCATCGACGTGCTCGAGCGGGTTCGCGGCGACCGTCGCGCGGCCGAAGCGGAAGTCGTCGAGATCGAGGGCGTTTCCCATAACGAGGAAACCGGGCGCTGGAAGGATTTCGCCAAGCCCTGGATCCGTCCGGCCATCATCGTGGGCGCGAGCATCTCCATGTTCTCGCAGATCACCGGCAACAACGCGCTGATCTATTACGCGCCGACCATCCTCACCAAGGCCGGCTTCTCGGACAAATGGGCCGTGCTCGGCACCGGCGGCAGCACGCTGCTCGTGGTCGTCATGACGGTCATCGGAAGCATCCTGGTCGACAAGATCGGGCGCCGTCGTTACCTGCTGTGGATGATTCCCGGCTCGATCGTGGCGCTCGTGGTGATGGGCATCCTGTTCGAAGGGCAGGGGCCGCAGACCGACGTGAGCCGGGTGCTGGTGGTCGCCTGTCTGGCCGCTTACCTGATGCTGAACTGCGGTGGCTTCGGCGTCTGCATCTGGCTGATCAACTCCGAGGTATACCCGCTGTTCGTTCGCGGCAAGGGCGCGAGCCTGGGCGCCTTCAGTCACTGGTTCTTCGATCTGCTGGTCACCCTGAGCACGCTGTCGCTGGTCACCTGGCTGGGCGCGTCGCATACGTTCTGGCTCTACGCGGTGATCTCGCTCGGTGCCCTGGTCTTCATCTACTACCTCGTGCCCGAGACGATGGGCAAGAGCCTGGAGCAGATCGAGCACGAGCTGCGCGAGGAGCGGTTCTACCCGTTCCAGCAGAAGCGCTTGAAGAAGAGCTGATCCCCGTTTCCGGCAGCGGCTGTTGTAGGAGCCAGCCCTGCTGGCGATGGGTGCTCGCCGTACCCCCCCATCGCCAGCAGGGCTGGCTCCTACAACACGCGCTGTCGGCCAAAGCTCCCACCGGCCCCCGATTTGCCACCAAAAACGCAGAACCATGCGGCAGCATGGCGCCCCGGTCATCCCCCCAAGGCGCTCCCCATGCTGAAGCACACCTTCCTCGCGTTATCGCTGGCCCTGGCCGCCGGCTCGGCCACTGCGGCCGACAAGTCCGCGACCCTCCAGGCCTCCCTGCAAAAGCTCGCCGATCAGGCCAAGCCCGCCAAATTCGGCATCATCGTCGTCGATCTGGATGGCAGCGCCTCGGCGAAGGTCAACGACGACCGGGCCTATATGCTGATGAGCACCTTCAAGGCACCCGTGTCGGCCGCCGTTCTGCATCAGGTGGATGCAGGCAAGCTCCGCCTCGACCAGAAAGTGCACGTCACCCCAGCCGACGTCACGGCCGGTTCCGCCGTCCCGTCGATTGGCGCGCGCGCCGCAAAGGGCCCGATCGATGTCACCGTCAGCGAACTGATGACCGCGGCGGTTACGCAGAGCGACAACACGGCCGTGGACGCGCTATTGAAACTGGTCGGTGGCGGCGAGGTGGTCACGGCATACCTCAAGGACAAGGGCGTCGAGGGCATGCGCATCGACATGGATGAGCGCGCGGTGGGGCATGTGTTCGAAGGTCTGGCCCAAGGCGCGAAGCCACCTCTGCACGAAACGACCGTGCAAGAATCGACGCGGCTGCTGAAGGGCTACGAGGCCGCGATCGTGATGCAGGAGAACACGACGACGCTGGACGGCGCCGCGACGTTCCTGCGCAAGTTGCAGGCTGGCGAGTTGCTCTCGGCTGCATCGACCAAGCGCCTGCTCGACATGATGCAAGCTCAGGTCATTCCGAATCGCATCCGCGCGGGGCTGCCGGCGGGCTTCAGCATCGCGGACAAGACGGGTACGGGTGCCAGCAATGGCGATCGTATCGCCGCGTGGAACGATATGGCGATCATTACCGCGCCCAACGGCAATCGTGCCGTGGTCGGCGCCTTCCTCCGCGACACCACCTCAACGGATGAGCAACGCGCCGCGTGGTTCAAAGAGCTAGGTACCGTTGTTTCGAAGCAGCTGTAGTAGGAGCGAGCCCGCTCGCGAACCCTCACGGATAAACGTGGCGAATGAGGCTTTGCACCTCATTGCGCCAGCGTTATGCCCCGAGGGTTTCGCGGGCAGGGCCCGCTCCTACAGAAAGCGCGTGACGTCGGGCCCTTCGCGTCACGTCGGGCCCTTCGCGTCACATCAGGCCTTGATGAAGTCCAGCAGGTCTTTGTTGAGGACATCCGCGTGGACGGTCAGCATGCCGTGCGGGTAGCCCTTGTAGAGCTTCAGCTGCGCGCCCGGCACCAGCTTGGCGGAGAGTACGCCCGCGTCCTGGTAAGGAACGATCTGGTCGTCGTCGCCGTGCAGCACGAGCGTCGGCACCGTGATCGCCTTGAGGTCTTCGGTGAAGTCGGTTTCCGAGAAGGCCTTGATGCAGTCGTAGTGGGCCTTGGCACCGCCCATCATGCCCTGGCGCCACCAGTTGTCGACCACGCCGTCGAGGGTCTTCACGCCAGGACGGTTGAAGCCGTAGAACGGGATCGGCACTTCGCGGTAGAACTGCGCGCGGTTGTCGGCGAGCGCCTTGCGGAAGCCGTCGAACACCGAGATATCCAGGCCACCCGGGTTGGCGGCGGTCTTGACCATGATCGGCGGCACGGCGCTGACCAGCACGGCCTTGGCGACGCGACCCTTGCCATGACGGGCGACGTAGCGCGCCACTTCGCCACCGCCGGTCGAGTGACCGATGTGTACGGCGTTCTTCAGGTCGAGGTGCGCGGTGAGTTCCGCGACGTCGGCCGCATACGTGTCCATATCGTTGCCGGTCGCGGTCTGCGACGAACGGCCGTGGCCACGACGGTCATGCGCGATCACGCGGAAGCCATTGTTCAGGAAGAACATCATCTGGGCATCCCAGTCGTCCGAGCTCAGCGGCCAACCGTGATGGAAGACGATCGGCTGACCGGTACCCCAATCCTTGTAATAGATCTCGGTGCCGTCTTTGGTCGTGATGAAAGACATGTCGCCTACCTTCTTGCTGGTTTTGGAAGAGGAATGGGTCGTTGCGGCCGGCGCGGCATTGACGCCGGAGGCAAGCACGCTCGCGCCAACGAGCGTGCCCGCGGCGAGGGTCCCCGCGCCGACGACGAAATTGCGGCGGCTGGCATCGTGGCCAGCGCCGAGGGAGGTTGAATCGCTCACGGGGTGTCTCCTTGATTGTCCCGTGACATCTTGCGGAAGCGGGAAACGTCCCGGCTAGAACGCAATTGCCTCCATTTTGACGAGGCGTGACTTTTGATCAACACAAAGTGTCGCCGTAGACGATCAGCGCTGGGCGAGGCGCTCGCGCTCGGCCATTTCCTCGACGGTGTAGCGGGTTTCCGGAACGGCTTCCAGGCGCTCGCGCGGAATGACCTCACCGTTGCCGTCCGAGATGCCATAGGTGCCATCGGCGATCTTCTCGAGGGCACGGTTGACGTCGCCGAGGCGGTTCTCGTTGTGCGACAGCAGGGCTTCGTCCGCATCCTGCTGGGCGAAGCGATCGCCGTCGTCGCCTTCGTCCTGCGGCTCGCCACCGGCGGCGGTCTGAAGCGCCGACTCGTCGGCCCCCGCCGCATCGCCCGTGGCGATCAGCTGGGCGCGTAGGTCTTCGAGGCGCTGTTTCTGGTGTTCGATAAAGGCGGCATCGAGCTTCGACATGAGTGGATCCTGTCCGTGTGGGAATCCTCCATGGTGTACCCCTTGCCGCGTTCAGGGATTGTGCAATCGTGCGTTTCAGCGGCTCGCCGGTCGGCCGCTTTGTCAACGCACCGCGGCGACCCCTCGATCCGAAAGGACGGTCGCTACGGCGGATACCCGCGTGGCGCTGACGAAACATCCAAGCCCGGGTGTGGTGCAATGCACGATCATTCACACGGCACCACCGACCCGGAGCTTTCACGATGAGTAACGCCACACAGGGCAGCGGCCTGCCGCGTAGCACCCTGTATGCCATGGCACTGGCCGCCGGCCTCGCCGTCGCCAACATCTACTACAACCAGCCGATGCTCGGCATCATGGGCCGCGACCTGCACGACGGCGCCGTCGAGCGCTGGGTGCCGATGCTGACGCAGCTGGGCTACGCGGCGGGTCTGTTGTTCCTCGTGCCGTTGGGTGACGCGTTCGAGCGCCGCCGCCTGATCGTCCTCCAGTTCATCCTGCTGGCGATCGCGCTGGTGATCGCCGCGCTGGCGCCCGGCCTCGCGACACTGGCCTTCGCCTCCGTGATCGTCGGTGCGGCCGCGACGGTGGCTCAGCAGATCGTTCCGTTCGCGACCATTCTGTCCGAGCCGTCGAAACGTGGTGCGGCGGTGGGCACAGTGATGAGCGGCCTGCTCACCGGCATCCTGTTGAGCCGGACGATCGCCGGCTTTGTGTCGAGCGCGGCCGGCTGGCGAGTGATGTTCTGGATCGCCGTGCCCATCGCGCTCCTGGCGGCCCTGCTCATGGCGCTGCGCCTGCCGGAGCACCGCCCGCCACGCCGTGTGGGTTTTGCCGAGCTGTTCGGTTCACTGGTCGGTCTGTGGCGCGGCGAACCGCTGCTGCGTCGTGCCGCACTCACGCAGGCCATGATCTTTGCCTCGTTCTCGGCGTTCTGGACGGTCCTTGCGCTCCGCCTCGAACAGCCGCCGCTCAATCTTGGCGCCGCCTCCGCCGGCTTGTTCGGCGTGGTCGGTGCCGTGGGCGTCGCGATGGCGCCACTCGCCGGACGCGTCGCGGATCGTAAAGGTCCGTGGATCGTCATCTCGCTGGGTGCGGCAGCGACGGTCGTGGCGTGGGGCATCTTCGCGATCTGGCCGACGCTTGCCGGTCTCATCATCGGCGTCATCGTGCTCGACTTCGGCGTGCAGATCGCGCTGGTGTCGCATCAGCACCTGATCTACGGTCTGCACCCCGAGTTCAAGAGCCGTCTCAATACGCTGTTCATGACCACCATGTTCGTTGGCGGAGCGATCGGTTCCTTCGCGTCCGCCGAGGCATGGCGCCGCGCCGGGTGGCCCGGCGTGTGCCTGCTCGGCGGTGGTTTCGCTTTGATCGCGCTGGTGGCGCGGCTGTTACATCGGCCGACATCGCTCCCAACCCATTGAAAGCGGTCCCATTCCATCTTTACATGGGCGCGCGCCGCACACTGCGCGCCCGCTCGCATCCGGATCAGGGCACAGGCTGCCTTCACCCACCGTTCCATACTTTTCCATCGCTGTCTCCCTGATGAGTGAGCAGTAGCCAGCTCTGGTAGGAGCCAGCCCTGCTGGCGATCCCACCCGCCCCGAGTGGTGGCATGCCTCAACCCACAGACATGCCACCATCGCTCAAACAATGAGCCTCATCGGCCTGCCCGAGACCGGGCACCGGGCGGTGTGATCGAGAAGTGGATTGCGACGTCCGTCGTTGCCAGCCGGCCACACGGCTAAGCGCCGGATGCTATCGGCAAGAAAAACCTCAGTGACAACGTTCCGCGCTCTCACCGCTCTGAACGATGGTTGCCTGCGATGCGTGGAATGCGATTCCGCAGGCAACAGGCATAAGCTAGTAAAAAAGCTACGCGGTGTACTGAGAATCGCGACCAATGTTCCCTTTTTTCGTTTTTTGAGAATAGCTGTGTCAGCGTCCGTGGCTTGACGTGTTCCCATAGACTTCTTCATCCTTCAGCCCCTTGGAGAAAGGGAATGCACCGTACGCCGCGAGGCGACTGGAAAGGGATGAAGAAGTCCAAGTACAAATTCGCTACGTGGCCGCTTGCGTGCCTCCTGCTGTTCGCCAGTGCGTGCAGGCAAGAAACGACTGCACCAGCACCTGGGGATATGCCGGTACGGCGCGCGTTCTACCTCGACAAAGCCGGAAGCACATTGACGGTCGACTTCTGGCTGCGCGAAGGCGACGCTGACCTGTCACGACATTTCATGGTTGCTGTCGAACATCCGCACATACTGCGGAATGTTACGCGTCTCATTGGGACGACAAGGCCTGCAGTGCACGCGGAAATCTGGCGGGTGAGTGGCGAGAAACATGCGCCTATCGATATCTTCAACGCGGTGCCTCTCACGGGGGCTTGTCGCGTGAATGTGGCGAAGACGCGATCGCCATCGGGTTCATTTCCATCGGAATTGCACCTCCACCCCTTCGTTGGCGATGAGGTGCGTGAGGGGAGTGTCTTGGGCTCTTTCTGCGCCGACGGTTATGGTCACTACGTGGCACGAATCATAACCGTGCTTGACTTGGATTGGTTGAAAAATGTACCTACAGAAATCGTGATTGGCCAGGCGTACAACACAGCGAAGTAGGAGATAGGGATGTCAGACACATCACTTAGAACTAGCCGTCGCACGCATTTATTTGGGAACCTTTTCTGCTGGTTAGTGGTTTTGATGCTTGGTGCACTTTGTGCTGGTTGCGGTAATCGTTCAGCAGCGCCGGTAGCTGGCGGCATACCCATAAGACAAGGCTTTTCCTTGGCCAAATCAGGGAACACAACGACGATCGATTTCTGGTTGCGTGAGGAAGAGGCGGATCTGAGTCGGCGCTTTATGCTGGCGGTCGAATTTCCGGTCGCGCATCAGGCAACGATTGAGTTCGTAAGAAAGGCGAGTCCCGCGATACGTGCTCAGGTGTGGAAGGTCGACGGTGATGTTTTATCGCCGATGAATGTCCTGGACATGAGCGGCATGTACGCTGCTTACGGCAAGTCGAGGCTATGGCATCCGTCGACGTCACGGCCAGTGCAGTCCCTGCTTCATCTTCAACCCGATGGCAACGACGGGAGCATGGAATACGTTGTTGCCGGAGGCTTTTACGCGGAAGGCTACGGGCACTACAGGGCGAGAGTGGAAACCGCCTTCGATTTGCCTGTCTTCGAAGGCGTTCATGCGGAGCTTGTAATCGATCAGTTCTACAACACAGGAAAGTAGGAGGAAATGGATGCCAGAAAGAAAGTATGCCGTGACGATTTATGTTGCGGCACCCGGAACGCCACTGTTGCTAGATGGCGGTACATCGTTGCCGGGACATATGTATTTCAGTACCGAGGACGCAACGGGTAACAAGAGAAGCTTTGGATTCGCGCCCATCGAGCATGGAAGCGCTTCAGGCCCGGGTCGCCGTTATGACAGCGATGTCGATAACTACAGCAAGCCGGTCTATGCAAGGACCATGGAGATCACAAAGGACCAGTTCGATCGCTTGAACGAGTTTGGCCATGATGCTGGAAAATTTGGTTTCAACATGCAATACCAGGACGTCCGAAACAACTGCGTCGACTTCACCTGGGCTGCCTTGAATCACGCCGGAATCCACCGCGAGAAGCATATTGTTTTACCCGGAAGTGGTGGCCCTGGCTCCGAAGTTCGGGTTCGTGCGCCGGTTGATGTGTCGGGAAAAAACGCGCTTCGTCCCACCCATAATATCGAAGACATTCAGAGCATCGAGAATCCTGTGCCGCACAGCCCGGTGAACACGGAGAAGCGGAATCCGATGCCGAAGGACCAGTCTCCGATGCAGTGGCTTCTGAGCGATAAACACAGGCTCGACCAGCCCGCTCATCCAGCGAACGGTATGTTCCGCCAGGCGATGGATGGCGTCGCCAAGCTGAACGCGGAGCACGGTGTTGCGCCCAGCCCTCGCGATTCGCGCTTTGCAGGCTCACTGACCGTGGCCGCCACCGCGGAAGGCATGCGCGGGATCGATCACGTTATGCTGAGCGACGACGCGAGCCGGGCGTTCGCGGTGGAAGGCAACCTGCAAAGCGTGCATGGCCTCGACCGGAAGATGGCGTGGGTAGAGACGATGCAGGCTTTGGAGACGCCGTTGGATCGAAGCAGTGCGGCGTGGCCGCAGGCCGAAGAGCAGGGCAGGGCTCTAGTGCAGCAGCAGGAACAGCAGCAACAACAACAGGCTCAGCAGGAAATAGCGCGGCCATCGAAGGCGCCGGTCATGAGCCTGAGCTAAAACAAACTTTCCGCCTTGGCTCAGTAGTCCCCAAGGCGGACCTTCAGGTAAACCGGCTTCTGACCCAGATTGATCCCATAGTCCGTCTCATCGCCGTTCCACCAGCGACGCGCCTTCCACGCCCCGCCTTCATAAGTGCCTTCCTCAATCCGCAGCACCTGACCCATCCGCTTGTCGGAACGATCCCGCTCGAACTCCACACGTGCATGGAACCCAACGAGCAAATACTCGTCCTTACCCAGCGGAATAAACAGCACATGCCCATCGGCGGCGGGGTTACCCGGCAATTCCGGCGGTGCGTCTCCCCACGAAGGTGCCCCATACGACACATGCGCCGTCCAGCCACCGCCCAGCGCAACGTCCGACTTCGCCTGCCCACGTTGCTCGACGGCAGCTTTCAGTGTCCCGCGAAACGCTGCGTCGGCAACCAGCCCCTGAATCGGCCCAACCAGCGCGAAGTTCCGCGCATGCGCCTCGATAGCCGCCTTGACCTCAGGCGTATCCGCCGGATGATCGATACCGAAGATCGAAAAACCCACGCCGCCCTGCGCAAGTACATGGAACAGGTAAGGCGCATTCCCCGCCTCGAACCCGGTCTCCGAGATCCACGGCGGGTTGTCCGCCCGCGTGTACTGCCCCACGACCTTCGTAAACTCGTTGTAGGCGGTGCTGTAGAGATCGGTGCCGATGAAATCGATATGGGGCGCGCTGGCCTTCCAGGTGTCGAGCACGTTCCAGGTGGCGCCGCCGCTGGGGTAGTCGTAGCCAGGCATGTGTTTGCCCTTGTAGCGCAGCCATGTGTTGACGTACATCGGTAACGGGTAGCGGGCCTTGCCAGCGGAGGCGACCTGATCGATGTAGCGCGAGATGCCATAGGCGTTGAATTGCTCGTCGGCGTCGGCCCCGAACGTTGCCGTCCAGTCGCCACCGGGAGGACGACGGAGCGCCCGCGTCAGCGCATCCGGCACCGGCGCGGCAAAGGCTTGCTCAGCGGCCGGCGAATGGTCCCGGATCGCACCGATGCTTCCCGGTTCGTTCTCCACCTGCACCATGATGACCGTATGCCGGTCGCCGTCGACCTTGCGCAGGTGATCCATGAGTGCGGCGAAGGCCGTCTCATCCGCATGCAGGTTGGATTCCGCGTACGGCGACATGTCTTCCTGCGGCGTGCCGTGTTCGTCGAGCGCCCGTGGGTAATGCACCGGGTCGGATTTCATCCATTCCGGCACATAGTGCATCTGCCCGTTCTTCCAGCTGCCGAACCAGAGCACCACCAGACGAAGCCCATGCGACCGAGCGCCCGCGATAAGCGCATCTAGATTGGTCGTATCGTATTTGCCGGGAGACGGCTCGAACTGCTCCCAGTACACCGGCGCCTCAAGTGTATTGGGATGCAGGGCAAGCACGTCGTCCCAGACCTCGGGCAGCACCGCCGGCCACGCACTGGAGTTGTGCAGCTGCACGGCGAGCACCGTAAACGGCTTGCCGTCGACCTGCAGCGCGTGCCGCCCGTCCGCGTGTACGACGCTGGGCATCTCCGTGGCGAGCGCGGAAGCGCTCGCCACGGCAAGGCAACACCCGGCCAGAACGGTGCGGATCAAAACGACACCGTCGCGCGGACCCAGTAATATCGGCCGAGCAGGTCGTAGGTGGCGACGTCGGTATTGGCGTTGGTCACGTTGTTGGAATAGTAGAGGGGCGGCTGTTTGTCGGCGACGTTGTCGATACCCAGGTCGAAGCGGGTATGCCATGGCTTCACGTTATAGCCTACCTGGATGTTGTGATAGACGTACGCGCCGACTTTACGCTCGACGCCCGCGACATCGGAGTCGGCCGAGAGACCCTGGGTCAGATCGTCGCTGCCGATCTGCGAGCGGCCGACGTAACGCATGCGCCATGACGCGCTCCAGTCACCCATCGACCAGTTGAGGGTGCCGAGGCCGCGCCACCGCGGGAAGTTGCCATACGAGTACGTGTACATGCCCGCGTTGTGGATCACCACCGAGCTGGGATCGGTCGTATCCGGGTTGACGTCGTAGCGCTTCATGTACGTGCCGTTGAGCGACGCGTTGAACTTGCCGAAGCTCGTTTCAGGAAAGCGATAGGCCAGGCCGAAATCGGTTCCCGCCGCCCACAGCTTGCCGAGGTTGACGGTGGGTTCGGCGATGTAATTGATCGTACCGTTGCCGTTGCGGTGGATCAGGGCGCAGAACGCGCTGGACGGATTGGAATAGCACTGGTTCATCACCGTCTGCGCGGACACGGTGGAAATCGTGTCTTTCAGGTTGATCTTCCAGCTGTCCACGCTGAAGGACAGGCCGTCGAGCCAATGCGGATCGTAGACGAAGCCGACGTCGTACGAGCGACCGGTCTCCGGCTTGAGCTGATAGCCGGCGAGCACCGAGCCCGACGCCTTGCCCGAAACCTGGCCATCGGCCTGGCGATACGAGCCGTCGGTCGGCACGTTGGCGCAGGCCGCCTCATGGCCGCCGGTATAGCCGTTGCAGGGGTCGTTGGCGGTTGCCGCGTCGCCGGCCACCCCCGCGTAGAGTTCACTGGTGTTGGGCGCACGGAACACCTGCGAGACCGTGCCGCGCAGCAGCAGGTCGTCGACCGGACGCCACTCAAGCGAGACCTTGCTGTTGGTCTTGCTGCCGACGGTGCTGTAGTCGGACCAGCGCGAGCCCACGGTCAGATTCAGCGAGCGGATGCCGGGCAGGTCCGAAAGCAGAGGTACGAGGGCTTCGGCATAGGCTTCCTTGACGTTGAAACTGCCTGCCAGCGTGGACGCGCAGTACTCGATGACGCCGCAAAGTCCGTTTTCGTCGCCGGTCCAGAGGGAGTCGGCTGAGGTGGACGTGCTCTCCTTGCGGTACGAGAGGCCCGTCGCGAGGCTCACCGTACCGGCGGGCAGGTCGAAGAGATCGCCGTTCGCGTTGGCCTCGAACTGCTTCACGGTGTACACGCTGGTGACCGTCGGGTTGACGATCATCGACTGCAGCGTGGCGAGGCTGGACGCCGAATTGAGGTTGAAGATGTCCAGCGGCGTGCAGCCGGCGATGGCATTGCCGGCGGCACCGCAGCGCACGGTGCCGTCGCTATCGAGAAACGACGGGCCGACCGCCTGATTGAATGCGTCGTAATCGAGGAAGCCGTTGTTGCGCGAGATCTGACGCACGCGGCCATAGTTGATATCCGCGTCCCACTGCCAGCTGCTGTTGCCGAACGAGCCGCGCAGGCCGGGATTGAGCTGTAGGTTGTACGTGTTGTACTGGTAACTCCGGTTGCCGAGGACCGTGGCCCGCGAGTTGAGGTCGTTGTACGAGGTGCCGGTGGTACGGTCGGTACCGAAGTTCACGCCGAACGGGTTGTAGTAGCTGTCGGCCGAGACGAGAAAGTTGTCCCCGTTGGCGAAGATCGGAATCGGCGCGATCACCGACGAGGACCTGGTCTTGCTGAAATAACCGTTGACGTATGCCTGCACCGAGGGCGTGATCTGGTATTTGCCCAGTACGAAAGCATTCGTGCGTTTCTGCGGAGTCTGCAGCAAGTTATAGGGCTGGTAGTTGTACGAATCGCTGCCGCCATAGCAGTGGAAGTCGCCCCGGCCGGTCGCGCCGGTCACACCCGGGTTGAGGGTGACGCGTGAGCAACCGGACGACGCGGCCAGGGCATCGGAAGCGGCGGAGCCGTCGTTGAAGTTGATCGAGCCGCCCGGCGTGGCCGACGAGCCTTGCTTCACCGACGCGCCGTCGATCAGGTAGAGCGCGTCCTTCGAATAGTCGCGCGCCGCGGCCGAGACCGCGTCGATGTCGCTGTAGGAGAGGCCGGCGATGATGCTGTAGTTGCTGCCGGTGTGGCCGGCTGTCAGCGAGAAGTTGCGCCGGTTGCCGTCGCTCTGCCGGCTGGTTCCGAAGTCGCTGGAGATCTGCACCCCATCGTAATGATCGCGCAGGATGAAGTTGACCACGCCGCCGATGGCATCCGAGCCGTAAACGGCCGAGGCGCCATCGCTGAGCACCTCCACGCGCTCGATCATGCTGGCGGGAATGGCGTTGACGTCGTTATAAGCGAGACGTACGCCGTTGACGAGGATCAGCGTGCGCTTGTCGCCGAGGCCGCGTAGCGAAACGGTGGACGCGCCCGTACCGCCGCCGTTGTTCGTGTTCGGGTTGGTCGCGTTGCCGGCGATCGAAGGGAGTTCCTGCACGAGATCGCCGAGGGTCGGCTTGCCGGTGGCTTCGATCGCCGCACGGTCCAGCGTGACCACGGGGTTGGCGGTTTCGGTATCGACGCGGCGGATCCGCGAACCGGTGACGGTCACGGCATCCAGTGTTTTGGCGTCGGAGCTCGTGGCGCCGGTGGTGTCCTGGGCAAACGTGGCGCCGCTGCTTCCCAGCAGGGCGAGACAAAGCGCGGCATGAAGCGTCGTGCCGGCGAAGCGCCTGGAGGAGGTCGGACAACACGAGCGGTCGTACCTGGTGCGATGACGTGAATACATGGCTTCCCTCGTTGGCGGTGGCGATAGGGTGCAAAACTCCGTCGGCCGGTCGGCAGACCGGTCGCTGGGCAGGTGGAGCGTTTCCCTGCGCGCGCTAGCGCGTCGCACCGGGCCCGGTGCGTTTCCTCGTCGAACGGCGTGTGGCCGTTCCCCCGGTTCAGCCAGCGTCGGTGGCGGACCCTTCGGTCTGCCAGTACACGGCGTAGCGTTCACCCTGGATCGTGTTGAGCGGTGCGACATCGACCACGCCATGGCGTGTGGTGGCGCGGTAGGTCAGCGGCTTGTCCCCGGGGACAAGCCATGCAAGCGGGTCCGCCTCGTCCGGCGCGATCTGCGGGGCGGGTTGCGGCTTCGGCTCGGGTGAGGGGCCCGCGTCGTAGCGGCCGTATTGCTGGTCATGCGTGAGGCCTTTCGCGCCGAGGCGCGCGGCGAGCACGATCGGCCCGTATGTGATGGCCTGCAGATGATCGTCACCCGGCAGCGGCACACTGCGCAGGGTCATGGGCAGCGTCAGCGACACACGATCGCCGGACTGCCAGGTACGCTTGATGGTGAGGTAGCTGCCGGGCGAGGCGAAGGTGTCGAGGGCTTCGCCGTTCACTTCGACGCGCGCCCCGGGCGCGATCCACGAAGGGATGCGAAGGTTCAGCGCGATCTCGCGAGGCTGCATCAGCGTGAACCGGAGGCGTGTGGCGGCTTCTCGCGGAAAATCGGTCTCCTGGCGGAGCGTGAGACCCATCTCAGGCCAGTCGAGTTCGGACGCGATAAAGAGGTTGACGTGCAGCGCATCGTCGTCGCGGAAGTAGATCGCATCGTTGAAGCGCGCGAACTCCTCGGCGCCGCTGCCCGTACAACACCAGAACGAGTCGGTGGGGGAGTTGTAGAACTTGGCTCCGCCGGGGCGCAGCGAGTAGTAGTAGAGCTTCATGCCCTGCGCGTCCTGCGTGCCGAGGCGCGCGTTGTACAGGTTGCGCTCGTAGTAGTCGAAGGCGCGCGGGTCGCCGTTCCACGCGTAGACGTGGCGCGTCAGCTTGAGCAGGTTGTACGCGACACAGCACTCGGCGGCATACAGTCCCAGCTGGCCCCTGAGGTCGCCGGGACCGGTGTTCCAGAACTCGTCGTTGCTGGATCCGCCTGTCGCGTAGGTGCGGTTCTGCGTGACGGTCTCCCAGAAGAACTCGGCGATACGACGGTAGCGTGGTTCACCGGTCAGTTCGTAACGACGCGCCGCTCCGATGATCTTGGGGATCTGCGTGTTGCTGTGCAGTCCCTTGAGCTCGTCGCGATGCGAGGCGAGCGGTTCGAACAGAGAGGCCTGGTCGAAGCGGTGCGCGGCATCGAGATAGCGGCTGTTTCCGGTGATGGCGTAGAGATCCACCATCGACTCGTTCATGCCGCCGTATTCGGTTTTCAAAATGTGCGCCATGTCGGCGTCGGAAAAACCGTTGAGCCAGCGCACGGTCCAGTTGCCGATGCCGGTGGCCACGGCGAGCGCCTGCTTGTTGCCGGCCAGCCGGTACATGTCGAGCATGCCGGCCTGGATCTTATGGAGGGTGTAGAACGGCGCCCATACCTTTTCGCCGGCGCTGAGGCGATCGAAGAACGATTCGGGGAAGGCGCTGAGGTACCCGTTCGGGCGCTGGCAGCTGGCCAGGATGGCGACCAGTTCGTCGCCGCGCGCCTTCATCGTGGCGTCGCCCTGCGCGGCCCAGGCCAGCGCCGCGGCGGAAAGGTAGTGGCCGCCGGTAAAGTGGCCGCGCAGTTCGCAGTCGGGTTTTTCCCAGCCGCCGAACGGTCTGGCCGAGGATGGCTGGCCCGCCTGCACACGGAAACTGTGCGCGAGCCGGTCGACCGGCAGACTATGCAGATACTCGAGGTTGATCGCCGCGGCACGGCTGAAGTCGCTGTCGAGTAAACGGACCTGATTCAGGGCGAAGGGTTGCATCCGGCATACCGGCTTTTCGCGTGCCGCGCTGGCGGCGACGCTGGCCGGGTCGGCGGTGTCGAAGGCGCGCACGCGGGGTACGGCGAGGGCGCTTGCGAAGGCCAGTGCCCCCGTCTTCAGAAACCGCCTGCGTTTGTCGGAACCCTGCATGCCACCCCCGATGCTTATGGAACGCACCCCCCGATGCGCTGTTTCATCGTGCCGTCACATGGACGGACCGTCTTGTGTCATTTGCGGTGCGTCGATGCGGAATCCCGCACACCGATGTCATGAGAACTGAAGTGTGACCACGAGACGCTGCCCGGCACGCCCTCGCAGGCGAATCTCGTCGCCACGACGATCGGCGGCCGCCACCGCTTTGCCGTCGACGTGCGCGTTGCCGGCGGTGCGTCCTTCGGGTGCGCGCAGCGTGAGCCAGATCTCGCGCGGCGTGCCGCTGGCGGGGAGCGTGACCGACGCCGTCAGGCCATGCTTTTCTCGCCGGATCGCCAGGCCGCAACGTCCCCAGCGCGTCGGCGCATCGGCGATCGACAGCGGCTTCTCCTCCACCAGCCACGCCGAGGGAAGCGCACGACCGAGCAACAGGACGTCGCCCGCGCTGTCGTCGAACACGAAGGCCCAGCGCAGCAGCAACGGAATCGTCATCTGGGCGGGTATGCAGAACAGCGGCATGCCTCCGGTGATATCGGTGACCTCACCGGCGGTCCAGCTGCCCGGCGTGTGTGCGTGATAACGATGCGCGTAGAGGAACAGCAGATACTCGTCCACCCGGCCAAGGCGCAGCAGCTGTTGCGCGTAGCCATAAGAAATGAAGCCGAGGATGTCGCGACTTTTCGGATCGACCGGGCCGATGTTCGCGACCACGCCGAGACTGGTCGCGCCGTGGCCACGCATCGCGTCGATCACGAGATGGGCGAGATCGTCGGGCAGGACATCCGCCTGCAGCAGTTCCGCATAAGCGCGGTGCGGCCATTGCTGTTCGCTGGGGTGCTCTTCGGCCAGCGCTTCGCGGAACGTCCGGGTGACGCCCGGCAGCGGCCCGACGTAGGGAGGCTTGAGGTCGTGGCGTACGCTGACGCGGACGCTTTCGGTCACACGTTGGCGAAGCGTATCGGCTCGCCGGGTCCACAACAACGCGTTCGCCGCGTCGTCGGGTGCGATGCGCTGCCAGATGGCCGCGATGTCCGCGAGACCGCGCGCGGCGAGGGCGCTGTTGGCGAAGTAGGGTTTCCACCAGAGCGAAGGATCGGGGAACAGGCAGGCGTCCGACTCGTTCCATCCATGGATCAGGCCGTAGCCGGGTGCGCTCGCGGCGAGCTGCAGGGATGCGTCATGCAGTTCGATGAGGATGGCCGCGGTCGCTTCGATCTTGCGTCGATGTTTGCGGCACAGCGCGACGTCGCCGGTGTAGGCCACGTAACGTGCGATCAGCGACAGGGTCAGCCCGAACTGCGCCGTCTCGGCGCCGCGCATGTTGATCATGCCGTCGTCCTGGACGAAGTCGCTGAAGTAGCCGTCGAACACCGCAGTGGCCTGGGCGAATCGGCCCCATTCGAGATTGGCGTAAAGCGAACTGGTGAAGGTGTCCTGGAAGCCGTCGTATTCGTTGCCGTAGTAGTCGCGATCGACGGCGCCGTATTTGGGGTAGGTGCCTTCCGGTCGCACCACCAGTTCGCGTGCGAAGGCAAAGCGCGCCATGTCGGCCCAGCCCGTTGCGGGGATCTCGGTCTGCGACGCGTCGGCCAGCTCGGCATGCCAGCGGTCGTGAAAGCGCAGCAGGGCAGCGTAGAACGCCTCCGCTCCGGGCGGTTCGCGCCGGGGCGGGTAAGCCGGGTAGCTGTGCCCGTAGACGACTTTCGTGATCGCGCCGCGCTCGACCAGCGCGGTACGGTGCCAGGTCTGTACGACGAAACGATCGCTGGCATCGACATCGGCGAAGACGATCACGTCGTACCAGCGATGCTGATCGAGCGGTACGACCTTGTGTACCGCGGGGAGCCAGCCGCCGAGGAGCCCCTCGCGGCGACGGGCGACCTTCTTCGGGTCATGCAGATCGGCGAAGACCTGATCGGCGTGGTACCCGCGCGTGCTGCCGGAGGTGTAGACCGGCATCGTATCCAGGCACTGCCGCGTGCCGACGAAGGTCGTCCACGGGAGGCGGCCGTAGTAGTTTTCGGGGTCCAGTACCGACGCCGGGGGTGGGGCGGCGAGGCGTACTTTTGCTTCGTCGGGCTGGCCGGAGGCGAGCAGGCGGTCGGCGAGCAGATCCGGGCCGGCGACCGCGATGTCGGCAAGCGCGAGGCCGAGATAGGGCTTCGGTGCTTCGTCCCAGGTGGCCTCGGTGCGTTTGTGCAGGACGACCGCTTGTTTGCCGTCGGTGAGCACGAGCGCGCCATCGGGGTGTGTGAGGTCCTCTTCGACGTGCCAGGCCCGGTCGTCGAGCGAGAAACCGCCCAGGTGGGCGAAGCCATTGCGAGGGACCTCATCGAGCGGGACGCGGGGAGCATCGCCAGCAGGGCTGGCTCCTGCATGAGCGGGTTGAGGACTCGCTGGCGATGGCGTGCCTGCTGTTGTAGGAGCCAGCCCTGCTGGCGAACCCAGATCGCCCCGCAACCACCCTTCCGCCGAAACCGATCCCACCCCCACCGCGGCACTCGCCGCAGCGAGAGTCCGCATGAAATCCCGCCGGCCCATCGCCGTGCGTTCGCTCTCAATCATCGTCATCATCCAAAGCCAGCGCGGACGCAGGTAACCCTGTCGCCGCGCCCCAGTAATAAATGCCCAGCGACGCGACAAACACCGTGACGGAATCCCACGGATGCGCCACGACGCCGTTTCCGCCGAAGGTCCCGAACGCCGACACCAGCATGATCACGAGATAGAACCCGATCAGCCAAAGCGCCGAACGCACCTGCTGTGCGAGCACGTCACGCGCCGCGCCCACGGCGCGTTTCACCACGACATAGACAACGAACGCGGCGACCTGCAGTCCGAGCAACCACGACACCGTGTCCCAGCCGGACCAGTAGACGATCAAGCCGGCCACCGCGAACGACACCGGTCCGATCACCGCGAAACCGCGGACACGAAATGGCCGGTCGAGCTCAGGCGCGCTCCGGCGAAGCGCGGCGACCGTGACGGGGGCCACGGCATAACTGAGCACCAGCGCGGCGGACACCACCTGGATCAGCGCCTCCCACGACGGAAAGGGCAACGTCCAGAAGATGGACAGGGCCAGCGTAAGCCATAGCGCAGGACGCGGAATGCCCGACTTGAGGTCGATCCGCGTAAGCGAGGGCAGAAAGCCGCCACTGCGCGCCCAGCCGTAGACGATGCGCGGTGTGGCGTTCATGTAGATGTTGCCGGTGCCGCTGGGCGAAATCACCGCGTCGCAGACCACCAGCGTCGCCAGCCAGCCGAAACCGAGCGCGAGCGCGATGTCGTGATAGGGAAGGGCGAACGCCTTGTCCATACCGCTCCAGCCTCCCGACAGGAGGTCGGTCGGGATGCCACCGAGGAAGGCCAGCTGCAGCAGCACGTAGATCACTGTCGACAGCAGCACCGACAGGATCAACGCGATGGGAATCGTCCGTTGCGGCTCGCGCACCTCGCTGGCCACGGACACGATCGGCGTCAGGCCGAGGTAGGCGAAGATGATGCCGCCCGCCGACACGGCGGCTTCGACACCGGACAGCCCGTTCGGCATGAGGCCGTGGATGCTCAGGTTGCCCGGATGAAAGTGGGTCAGCAGCATCACGATGACCAGCACGGGTACCACGAACTTGAAGACGCTGATGATGTTGTTGGCTTTCGCGAAGGTCTTCACGCTGTAGTAGTTCAGCGCGAAGAAGAGCAGCAACAGGGCCAGCTGCACGAACCAGCCGAGGACGCTCGCATGGGTGCTGCCGGGCACGTTCAGCGCGGGTAGCCACGCGGCGGCGTACTGCCGGCATGCGACGGTCTCGATGGCGATCAGGCTGGAAAACGCGATCAGGGTGATGAAACCCATCAGGGAGCCGAGCAGCGCGCCATGCGAGTACTCCGGGTAACGCACCGCGCCGCCGGCTCGCGGCAGTGCCGCACCGAGTTCGCAGTAGACCAGACCGAGCAGCAAGACGGCGGCTCCGCCGATCAGCCAGGAAAGGATACCGGCGGGTCCCGCGAGTGCGGCCACATGCCCCGCCGCGAAGAGCCAGCCCGAGCCGAAGATCGCGCCCAGTCCGATGAAGGTGAGATCGACCAGCGTCAGTCGCTTCTGGAAATGGCCTTGTGCGTCGCGGGGTGCATCGCTCATGTCAGTGCGCCTCCTCGGCATACGGTGATTTGCCGCCGCCCGCGATAAACGCGTCGATACGCTGGTTGAGCACCGGCAGCGGCACGGAACCGGTGGACAGCACCGTGTCGTGGAACGCGCGGATGTCGAAGTGTTCGCCCAGCGCCTTCGTCGCACGCTCGCGTCCGTCACGGATCGCCATCTCGCCGAGGTAGTACGAAAGCGCCTGCGCCGGCCAGGCGATGTAGCGATCCACCTCGGTGTCGATCTCGTGCTCCGCCAGCGCGGTGTTGTCGCGCAGGTACTGGCGTGCCTGCTCACGCGTCCAGTGCAGATGATGGATGCCGGTGTCGACGACCAGACGGGCGGCGCGCCACGCCTGATAGCTGAGATAACCGAAGCGCTCGTACGGCGTGTGATAGATGCCCATCTCCTGACCGAGATACTCGCAATAAAGCGCCCAGCCCTCACCGTATGCCGAGATGTAGCTGAAACGGCGGTAGTCGGGCAGGCCGGTGGTCTCGGCGGCGAGAGGCATCTGCAAGGCGTGCCCCGGTGAGGATTCGTGCAGGGTCAGCGCGGGCAGGGAGTAAAGCGGGCGAGCGGGCAGGTTATACGTGTTGACCAGATAGATGCCCGGCCCGCCGCGGCCACCCGTGTAGATCGGTGCGAGATCGTCGGGTACGGGTTTGATCGCAAAGCGGCGGCGCGGCAGCAGTCCGATGTGATCGCCGACCACGGCGTCCACTTCCTTGGCGATCCACGCGGCATCCTTCAGTAGTTCGTCGGGCGTCTTCGCGTAAAAGCGCGGGTCCGTGCGCAGGAATTGCAGGAAGTCGGGAAAACTTCCCTTGAAGTCGACCTCTTTCATCACCGCCAGCATCTGGCCGTGGATGTCCGCCATTTCCTTGAGTCCCAGTGCGTGGATATCGTCGGGACTTCGGTCCAGCGTGGTGTACTCGAGGATCTGCGAACGGTAAAACGCCTTGCCGTCGGGCAGGTCCTCGGCCGCGAAACCGTCGCGCGCCTTCGGGTAATACTCATTCTTCATGAAGGCCAGCAGCTTCGCGTAAGCCGGGCGGACCTGCGCCGCGATCGTCTTCTTCGCTTCGTCGCGCAGACGTGCCTGCTCGGCGGCGGGAATCGTCGCCGGCATTTTCAGGAATGGCGTGTAGAAGAGATTGGCGTCGCCTTCCGCGTCCGCCACCGTGCGTATGCCGTCGTACTGACTGCTCACCACGAGCTTCGGCTGGCTGAAGCCACGTGCCAGGCCCAGCCGCATATCCGCGATCTGTTCGTCGAAATACCGCGGTACATCGCGCAGGCGCCCGAGATAATTCCGGTACGCATCCGCGTCGGTGAACGTGGCGCGCGCGCTGAAGCCGAGGTTGCTCCAGAACGCCGAGTCCGCGTTGAACGGCATCTGCCACGTCCTGAAGCGCTGGTCGGCCAGCAGGACGTCGACCTGCTGGCGGAAGACCGCGTAGTTGACCGGGTCCTCGCCTTTCAGCTGCGCGGGATCGATCGCCTGGAGCTGTTCCACGACCTTCGTCCAGTAGGCCTCGCGTGCGGCCTGGGTGGCGGCGTCGACTTTGGGAAGGCGGTCGGCCGGTCTGCCCGGACCGTTTTCGTCATCCGCGCCGGCGAACTGGGCCTGGCGCCACGCGTACTCGCGGCTGGCTATCTCATGGAACCGTTGAGTCGCGTCGTCGGCGAGCACAGGGGCGGCGAAAGTGACGATGCCGAGCAGGCAGGCAAGACGGGCGGATGGACAGGCCATGAGGCTCTCCGATCAGTGCGAGGTGGGCTTTGCGGCCTTCTGTGCGGCGATCCATGCATCGGTGCGCGCATCCAGCAGTTCCAGCGGCATGGCGCCGCCCGAGAGCATTTCATCGTGGAAGGCGCGGATGTCGAAGGCGGTGCCGAGGGCCTTCTCGGCCCGCTGACGAAGCTCCAGGAACTTGAGCTGGCCGAGCTTGTAACCGAGCGCCTGGCCCGGCCACGCGATGTAACGGTCGGTCTCGGCCTGCATGCTCGGCTCGTCCTCGGCCGGGTGGGCGTGGAAGAAGTCGATCATCTGCTTGCGCGTCCAGTGCAGCGCATGCACGCCACTGTCGAGCACGAGACGGTCGGCGCGCAGCAGATCGCCGCTCAGACGCCCGTAGTCGTTGTACGGGTCCATGTAGAAGCCGGCCTCTTTGGCGAGGCGCTCCGCATAAAGTGCCCATCCTTCGATGTACGCGTTGTACCCGGCCTGCTGACGGAACGGCGGTAGCGGCAGGCTCTGCGCGATCGAGATCTGCAGATGATGGCCCGGTACGCCTTCGTGATACGCGGTGTCTTCGATGGTGTAAAGCGTGCGCTGGGCGAAGTCGCCCGTGTTGACGAAGACCACGCCGGGACGCTTGCCGTCGGGCGTACCCTGATGGTATTCGGCGCCGGCGGCGTCTTTCTCGCGGTAGGCCTCCACGGCCTGCACGTACAGGGCCGTGGTCGGCAGATGGCCGAAGAGTTTCGGCAGTTCGGGCTGCATACCGGCAATGTACTTGCGGTAGCCGTCGAGAATCTGCTCGCGCGAGGTGGCGTAGCGTTTCGGGTCCTTTGCGACGGCGGCGCGGAAGGCGGGCAGGTCGGCGTAGCCGAGCTGTTTCGCGATGGCGGTCATCTCGCCTTCGATCCGCTTTACTTCATCCAGACCGATCTGATGGATGCGCTTCGGGTCGAGGTCGGTGGTGGTCTGTGTGTGGATGGCATAGCGATACCTTGCGTCACCGTCGGGCAGGGACCAGATCCCTTCCTGCGTACGGCCGTGCGGGGCGTAGTCGTTGGCGACGAAGTCCGCCAGTTTGCGATACGCGGGGCGCACCTCGTTGTCCACAGTGGCGAGGATCGCCTGTTTCAGCCGCGCCTTGTCTTTCGCTGGCACGCTGTCCGGGATATGCGCGGCCGGCTGGCCGAAGACGTTGGCTTCGCCCGCCGGATCGGCGATCTGCCGCGCCTGCACGGCGACCTTTTCGAGCAGGTAACGCGGCTGCATGAGCCCATCGGCCATGCCTGCGCGCGATGCGGCGATCAGCTGGTCGACGATGCCTGGGATCGCCCTGAGGCGGGCGAGGTAGTCCTCATAGTGGCGTGTGCTGTCGAACGGGATGGTCGGAACGAAGCCGGGAAGCTGAAGCTGCACGCCACCGATCTGATCCAGCACCATCTCGTGATTCTTGAGGCGGATGGCTTCGAGGCGGTCTTTCAGCTCGCGCACGGCCATGGCCTGACTGAGGCGGCGCTGCTCGTCGAGCTGGGACACGTCCACGGCTTCGAACCGGCGCAGGAAATCGGCGGTGGCCTTGCCGTCGACAGCGACGTGAGCCAGCGAATAATCGGTCCAGCGGTCGTTATAGCGGTAATCGCCGATGGTCGTGGCGAGTTCCGGACTTTCCTTCAGCTGGTATTCCCAGCGCTCGGCGACGAGCGCGTCGAAGGCCCTGGCAGGCGCGTCGGCCGCTTGAGCGGAGGCGTATGGCGCGGCCAGCAGGCACGCGAGAACGAGGCCGCGGACGGCTGGAAAACGGGTCATGCGATTCCCCTCTGGAACGTATCACCCGATGCTCGCGCGAGCGTCACCGGGCGGCTAGAAGACATTGCCCGGTGACGATGCGGCATTGTGCACAATCAGGCAAACGGTTGCTCGATCGAAGGCGACGGCGCGGTGAACCATGCGCCACCGTCGTCGGTGACGTAGAAATGGTCCTCGAGGCGGATGCCGAACCGGCCGGGAACGACGATCATGGGTTCGTCGCTGCAGCAGTTCCCCGGTGCGAGAGGTGCCGTGTTGCCACGGACGAGGTACGGCGCCTCGTGGATGGCCATTCCGCAGCCGTGGCCCGTACGATGCGGCAGACCCGGCAGGCGATAGTCCGGCCCCAGACCGCCGGCCTCGATCACACGTCGCGCGGCGGCGTCGATGTCCGCACAAGGCACGCCGGGGCGCACTGCGTCGAAAGCCGCCTGTTGTGCCGCGCGTTCCAGGTTCCAGATGCGCGACTGCTCGGCGTCCGGTGTGCCGAAGACGTAGGTACGTGTGATGTCCGACTGGTAGCCGGCCACGCTGCAACCCGTATCGATCAGGACGACCTGGTCTTTCTCGAGGTACTGCTCGCCCGGCACGCCATGGGGATACGACGTGGCCACACCGAACTGCACGATACAGAACGTGGAACCGTTGTCCGCGCCCAGCGCGCGATGGGCGCCGTCGATAAAGCGCTTCACGTCACCGGCGGCGATGCCCTCGTGCAGCATGCCGGCGGCGAGCGCCTGCACTTTCAGCGTCATCGCGCAGGCTTGCTTCATCAGGGCGAGTTCCGTCGCCGACTTGCGTGCCCGGCACCCGTCGATCACCGGTGTCGCATCGACGATATCGCGGGTCCCCAGTGTGTGCGCGAGCCCCGTGAACACGTTGAACGGCGCCGCGGGGTCCAGGGCCAGCGTACTCGCGCCGCGTGAGGCCATGCACGCGGCGACCAGCGCGCAGGGGTCCTCGTGCTCTTCCCAGAACGCCATCGTCATCGGATGGGCCAGTTCGGCGCGCAGCGAACCTTCCTCGAACGCGGGGCAGATCAATACCGGCTCGCCCCGTCGCGGAAGCAGCATCGCGACGAGCCGCTCGGTGGCGCCCCAGGGGATCCCGGTGAAATAACGTAGCGACGTGCCGGCCGTGACCAGCAGCGCACCTGCGCCAGCGGCATCGAGCAGGCGTTGCGCGCGCTCCAGGCGAGCAAGGTACTCGTCCCGGCCGATGCGTGGCGCAAGTTGCGTCCACGGTGTGCAGGCCTCGCGGGCCTGCTCCGGGGTCAGGTGTCCGATCTGCGTGCTCATGCGGCGTCACCCACGTCCGCATCGGTCCAGCGGCCGTCGATCCGTCGCTGCACGCCGCCAGCATTGCGGTCGCGCAGTTCCGGCGGAAGCAGGGCATCGGGCACGTTGTCGTAGCTGTGCAGCGCCGTGAAGCGGTGAATCGCCGACGGCATGCCCACGGCGGTGAAGCCGGCATGGCTCGTCGAGGGGAACGGGCCACCGTGATTCATGGCGGGGCTGACCGCCACGCCGGTCGGCATGCGATTGGCGATGAGGCGACCGACGCGCTCGCGCAGATGCCGGGCGATGGATTGCCACGACGCATCGTCGCTGCCATCCGTCGCGCGGTACATCGTTCCGGTGAGGTTGCCCTCGAAGGCTCGCGCGATGGCGGCGAAGTCGTCATCGCCGTCGGCACGGACGAGCAGACTGACCGGACCGAAAGCCTCCGTCTGCAACGCGCCTTTATCGGCGACGAAGGCCGCGGCATCGACGCTGAGCAGGGTCGGCTGGAAACGGTAACCCGCGTCGTCGCCGGTGGCCCCACCGGCGAGCACGGTGGCGCCCGCTTTCCTCAACGCGCCCACGGCGCGCATCAGGCCCTCCTGCACACCGCGCGAAAACAGGACGCGGGGCGTCGCCGCGGCGAACTGCGCCGTGGCGCTGGCGACGAACGCATCGCCATCCTCACCGGTGGGCACGATGACGATGCCGGGGTTGGTGCAGAACTGGCCACTGCCCATCGTGCAGGACGTGAAAAAGGCCGTGGCGAGTGCTTCGGCATCTTCCGCAAGCGCACCCGGCAGCAGGAACACCGGGTTGACGCTGGACATCTCGGCGTAGATGGGGACACCCGCGCCATCGGCGGCGGACTTCAGCGCGAGGCCACCGGCGCGGCTGCCGGTGAAACCGATCGCACCCAGCCGCGCGTCGGAAGCGAGAGCCGCGCCGATCGCGTTATCGAAGTGATACAGCATCTGCACCGATGCGGCCGGCAGGCCCGAGGCCAGGACCGCCTCGTGCGCCAGCTCGGCGAGCCGTTGTGAGGTCGCCGGGTGCGACGGGTGCGCCTTGGCAATCACGGGATTGCGTGCCGCGATGGCCGAGGCGAAGTCGCTGCCCGCGATCGCGTTGAAGGCGAACGGAAAATTGTTCGGTCCGAACACCAGTACCGGCTTGCCCAGCGGTGCGCGATGCGCTCGCAGACCACTGGCCGTGTCGATGACCGGATCGCTCCAGCTGTGTTCACGCACCGCGCGTGCCGCCTGACGCAGCTGTCCGCTGGCACGCGGGAGTTCGACCGAGCGCAGTCGCGGCTCGGCGGGCAGTGCCGTTTCCGCGGCGGCCAGGGATACGAGCATTTCGGCATCGGCGTCGATCGCCGCCGCGTAGCGCTCGAGGAAATCGGCGATGCGCTCGGGCGGCACGGCGGCCAGTTCATCGGCGACAGCGGTGGCGGCGGCAAGCGCCGCCTCCACGTCGTCCGCGCCGCTGACGGGAAACGACGGCCCGATGGCTTCACCACGCGTGGGATCTTCCGCGTGGAACGAGCCGGTGGGCGCGTCGGCGGCGCGCCACTGGCCACCGATCAGAACCTGCGGCTGCTCGGCCATGGATCAGACTCCCGGCCGGGTGGCGATTGCGTGGTCGATCACCTTCATCGCCGCGTCGCGCTCGGCGCCCGCCACCGGCAGGCGCGGCGCGCGCACGGTTTCGCTGCCCATGCCGACGCGCGACTGCACCAGCTTGATCAGCTGTACGAAGGTCGGAACGGTATCGAGACGGAGAAGCGGGAGGAACCAGGCATACAGGGATTCCGCGGCCTTGGCACCGCCATCGCGGGCCAGCTCGAACAGCTTCACCGATTCGGCCGGATACGCATTGACCAGGCCGGCGATCCAGCCGACCGCACCCATGCTGACGCCTTCGACCAGCGCGTCGTCCATGCCGACAAGCAGTGCGAGACGATCGCCGGCGAGCGCACGGATGGCGGCGAAGCGCCGCACATCGGCGGAAGATTCCTTGACGGCCTGCAGGTTGGGGAACTGACCCGCCAGCTCGGCGATCTGCGCCGGCGTGAAGTCGGTCTTGTACGCCACCGGGTTGTTGTACAGCATGCACGGGAGGTCGGTCGCGGCGATCACGGCCTTCACGTGCGCGCTCATCTCCCGCCAGTCCGTGGAGTAGACGTATGGCGGCAACACCATGAGGGCCGAACAACCGATGGCCCTGGCGTCTTGCGCCAGACGTACGGCTTCGTCGGTGGAGAGCGAGGCAATACCCGGAATGACGGGCGCGCGGCCGTCGAGCGCCTTGACCAGCGTCCGCAGGATGGCCGTCTTCTCGTCGTAGCTCAGCGTGGCGGCTTCGCCGAGCGAGCCCAGCGGCACGATGCCCTTGCAGCCGGCGTCGATCATCTGCAGCGCATGTTTGGCGAGAAACTCGTGGTCGACCTGGCCATCGGCCTTGAATGGCGTGGTGATGGCGGGAAGGACGCCGTGCCAGAAAGTTGCGTTGCTCATGCTTGGATGCCTCTCGATGCAGGAAGGGAACTGGGAAAATCCGGCTCGCCCAGGGTGGACAGGCGGGCAGGGAAAAAGGGCGGGCGCGCATCGGTGCGCGCACCCAGACCGAGCTCGGTCATGGCCGCGCCGCATACGCGGCCCTGGCAGGCGCCCATGCCGCAGCGCGTGGCGAGCTTGGCGCTGCGAGGGTCCCCATGGGCGCGGACGGCACCGAACGACACGTCTTCGCAGCGACATATCAGGGTGTCGTCGCGGGCGAGCTCACGGACGCGCGGTGACAACGCGAAATGCTCGCGCAACAGCGTCGCGAAGGCCCGCGCGTGATCGCGTCGACGCAGGAGCGCATCGGGTATCGCGACGCCGGCAGCGGCCAGCCCGGCGATCCGGCCTTCGAGACGCGCGCAGTCGCGGCCACCGATACCGCAGCTCTCGCCCGCGGCGAACGTATCGTCGAGGCTGGTGCGCTGATGGGTATCGACATCGACCTGAGGATGAAGCGTGTCGGCGCGCGTCGCGCAGCCGATCTGGCGGGCGAGCGTCAGATCCGGGACGAGACCGAAGCCCACCGCGAGTACGTCGCAGTCGACGCGTTGCACATGCCCGGCGCGCTCGATCAGTGCGGCCGACACGGCGTGCTCGCCGACGGCCTCGGCCACGACGCTGCCGTGGCGGTAGTCGATACCGCGAAGCGAGACCTGCAAGGCGGCGGCCTGTGCGAGCTTCGCCGGCCAGCGCCAGAGGCTGCGGGCGAAGCGGTGAAGCTCACCGGTTGACGCCTGCTCATGAATGCCGGTGACGATGGCGCCGTGCTTTCGTGCCGTCGCGGCGGCGGCAAGAAGCAGCGGTCCGCTACCGGCGATAAGTACACGTCGTCCACGCAGGGCCCAGCCTTGCTTGACCAGGGCCTGCAAACCACCCGCCCCGACCACACCCGGCAGCGTCCAGCCCGGAAAAGGCATGAGTAACTCGCGTGCGCCCGTCGCGATGATCAGCGAACGGTACGGCAGCAGGTAACCGCGTCGCGGATCCTGCAGCAGAAGATGGCTGGCTTCCGTGGCGATGACCTGCGTCTCGGCCAGCCAGGTCACACCACGCGATGACAAGGCCTCACGGATGCTGCGATCGGCCATGGCGGGATAGCCGTGTCGTACGTCGTGACGCCATACCTGGCCGCCGGGCTTCGGCTGGCTGTCGATCAGCACGACGCGCCGCCCGTGTGTGGCTGCGGCGGCCGCCGCGGCAAGACCCGCGGGACCCGCACCGACGATGGCGATGTCGAAGGTGTCGCTCATTCGCTGTCTACCGTCATGCCATCGCGGACCGTGACCTGGCAGGCGCGCTGTTGCGCGACGCCGTCGATACGCACCCGGCATTCGAAGCAGACACCCATGCCGCACAGGGCGGCACGTTGTTGACCGCTGACGGAGCGGCGGAACGGCAGGTCGAGGCTGAGCAGGGCGGCGGCGACCGTGATGCTGGCCGGTACGCGCCTGATGACGCCGTCCACGATGAGACGTGCTTCCCGCGCCGTCATGAAGCCACCCGCGCTGGATCGTAAGGCGCGGCGTCGATGGCCGTCGGTCGGCCGAGCAGCTGATCGATAAGCAAGCGTGCGCTGCCAAGCGACGTGGTGACGCCCAGCCCCTCATGACCGGCCGCGACCCAGGTGTCGGCCATGCCAGGTACGCGGCCCAGGTACGGTAAGCCGTCGGTACTGACGGGGCGGAAGCCCGTCCACACGCGCAACGCATCGAGCTCTCGCAACCATGGAAGGAACCGGAAGCTTCGCTGCAGCATCATCCGGACCATATCCATCGAGACGTCCGCATCCGCCGCGTCGTATTCGCGGGAGGAGCCGATGAGGATCTGCCCGGTCGGGCGCGGCTGCACGTTGAACGCCACGCTTGCCGCATCGGCACCGTGAGCGCTGTCCGCATAGCCGAGTTCGAGCAACTGGTGATTGACTCGCTGCCCGTAGCGTTCGGTAATCACAAGGTGACCTTTCCGCGCGCGGATCGGCAGTCGTGGCAGCAGTCGCGGCAAGGCGCATCCGGTGGCGACGAGTACCGGACCGTGCAGCTTGCCTCCGTCCTGCAGTACGACACCACCTGGTTGCAGCCGGAACGCGTATTGCCGGTGCAGCGTGGCCCCACGTTCGAGCGCGAGGTCGACCAGATGCCGCGCGACGGCCGGTGGATAGACCACCGCTTCCCGCGGAATCAGCAGCCCGCCGCGCAAGTCGGCGGCGAGCATCGGCTCGAGTTCGTACAGACCGGCGGCGTCCACGGCTTCGGCGACGACGCCCGCGTCGGTCAGACGTGCCAGCTTGTCGGGAATGCGTGCCAGTTCATCGTCGTTACTGGCCACCCACAATGTGCCGCAGCGGCTGAACTCCGCGGCGGGCAGCTCGGCGAAGGCTTCCCACAGACCGAGCGAATATCGCGACAGTGCGAATTCCGCCGGGTCGTCGTCCATGGCCACCAGATGACCCATGGCGGCCGCGGTGGCGCCGCCCCCGACGGTGGCGGGCTCGACGATCGCGACCTTGAGGCCTTCGGCGGTGGCCTGCTCGGCGCAGGCGGCGCCGACGATGCCGGCACCGATGACGATCAGATCGTACGTGCTCACGCGGCGCCGATGCCCCAGGCCAGCGGGTCGGCCTCGTCGATCAGGATGGTGCCCTGCATGGTCACGTGCGCGCTGCCCGTGATACGCGGAAGAACGCCGCGCTCGCCGTGCTTGTAAGTCGCCTCGAACAGGCTGCCGAGGATGCCGGCCTGGCGCCACACCTGACCCGGATCGAGCTTGCCATCGGCGGCCAGGCACGCGATCTTGGCGCTGGTGCCTGTCCCGCAGGGCGAACGGTCGTAGGCCATGCCGGGGCAGAGGACGAAGTTGCGTCCGTCGCCGCCGCTCTCCTCGTCCGGCCCGTTGAGCTCGATATGGTCGATTTCTTCGTCGTTCGCGCCGGTGATGCCGTCGCGTTCCAGACCGGCGCGGATCGCTTCCGTGTACGCGGTTAGCGCCCGCTGGTTGGCCAGCGTGAGGGGCAGGGGAGACTGGCTCGTGATGAAAAACCAGTTGCCGCCCCAGGCGACATCGCCCGTGACCGGGCCATGTCCTTCCACAGCCACCGATACGTTACGGCGATAGCGGTAGCTCTCGACGTTGTCGATCGACACGCGTCCGTCGTCCAGCAGCTCGATACCGACGACGCCGACCGGCGTCTCGAGACGATGCCGGCCGGGGGCGATGCGGCCGAGATGCTGCAGTGTGCGGATGAGGCCGATGGTGCCGTGGCCGCACATGCCGAGGTAGCCGACGTTGTTGAAAAAGATCACCGCTGCGCATGCCGATGGGTCGGTCGGTTCCAGCAGGAGCGCGCCGACCATCGTGTCCGAGCCGCGCGGCTCGCACGCGATCGCCTGCCGCCAGGCGTCGTGCCGTTCGCGCATGAGCTGACGGCGACCGGCCAGTGGGCCGTCACCCAGATCGGGAAAGCCGGAGAGGACGACCCGGGTAGGTTCGCCGCCAGTGTGTGAGTCGATGAATTCGATGTGATGCATGGCTTCCATGCTCACCGGGGCGGCCTGTCTGCGTATAGAAAGCTTTACCGATGACGGATGCGGAATTTGGCATAACGTCCGATCCGCCGCCGGCGACGGGGTGGAAACGCTGCGAGGCTTGCAATTCCCGGTTCTATCGGCCTTATGATGCGTTGCGGCATCTTTTCATTGCCGTGACAGGTCGCCGTTGCCGCCCCGGAGGAGCCCCAGGCCCATGAAGATTTCCGCCGATGAGCTCGAACCGCTGTTCGACGCGTTGCCCGACGTCGTGTTCTTCGTCAAAGACACCGAAGGGCGGTACACGCATGCCAATCTGACCCTCGTGAGGCGTCTGGGGCTGAAGCGTCGGGGCGACATCATCGGCCGGGGAGTCACCGAATTGTTTCCGGCGATGATGGGCGGGTCGTATGCGGCTCAGGACCGGCGCGTGCTGGCGGGCGAAGTCATCGAGAACCAGCTGGAGGTGCACATCTTCAGCAACCGCGCGCCGGGGTGGTGTCTCACCTGTAAGCGCCCGCTGGTCTCGTCGCGTGGCGACATCCGCGGGGTGATCGGCATCTCACGCGATCTCGGTCTGCCGGACGGCAAGCATCCTACTTACGAACGGTTGCGACGCGTTCTTGCGTACATGCAGGAGCACCATGGCGAGGGGGTGCGCATTCCTACCCTGGCCGAGCTGGCAGGGCTGTCGGTCGCGCAGCTCGAGCGGCACTTCCGCCGCGTCTTCCAGCTGACACCGCAGCAGGTGCTGACCAAGCTGCGCATCGAAGCGGCCATGCGTCTCCTTGGCGGTGACGATAACGTGGCGTCGATCGGCATGGCTTGCGGCTTCGTCGATCAGAGCGCGTTTGCGCGCCAGTTCAAGGCGACTGTCGGTATGACGCCAAGCGACTACCGTGCGATGCAGGCGGCCGTGGGAAGCGCAACGCAACGTTGACGTGGGCATGGGCGCGCGTTTCCCCGTCGATACGCGTCATGGCGTCGACGTGGGCGTGGCGTCAGGGTGCGCATCCAGCCAGTCCAGTACGAAGGCCTCGAGCGTGACGCGCGGTGGCGGACGGAGCTCCGCCTCACGCGTGAACTCCATCGCGGCCTTCAGGAAGGCCTGCTTCGCTCGTGCTGTCGCCTGCCGGGCCGCCGCCTGCCTTTGCCGCAGCTGGACGATGTGTGCCGAGGGCTGTCCCGGCCTGGTGAACTTCTGGTACCGCCGCAGTTCTTCGGCGGCCAGGGCGGTGTCACCGGCCGACTGAATCATGGCGGCGCGCGCCTCCACCAGCCGGGGCAGCCAGGGGCTGTTCTGAAAGGGCCTAGGCGCGGTCATGGAGAGTCCAGCCGAATACGGCGGGTGAAAACGTCGCTGTGGCCGCTGAGCCAGAGCGCGACATCCTTGAGGACATGTTGAGAGGGAAACACGCGGCCATAGCACAGTACGAAGATGGCCACCGCGCCCAACGCGAGGATGAGGATGCGCCGCCGTGCGTCGGAGCGCGACTCGTGGAGGGTCGGTTCAACGCCGCGTACGAACCAGGCCATGACTGCGGTTCCCAGCAGCGCGCCCAGCCAGACTTCCGAGGGACTGTGCACCTTCAGTACCAGTCGCGAGACGGCCACGCCTGCCCCGATCAGGCAACCCGCGGCGATCGCTGTGCGTCGTATGCGGACGTTGCCGTCCCGCGCGAGCAGGGCGCCCAGCGAGGGCCATACCAGTATCGCCAGCGTCGTATGACCGCTGAAGCCGGTGTAGTTGAGTCCGGGCGGTCCGATACCCCAGGCCATGAATAGCAGCTTGGAGAGGCAGACGATGCCGCCCGCCGTCGCGACGGCGAAGCCCCAGCGCCGGACATCCCGCCACTGGGGTGCCGGCACCAGCAGGCAGATACCGGTCCATGCAATCAGGGGAAGCAGTAGTGCGCTGTCGCCGAAACTGGTGATGGCTTGCCACAGGGTCATGCCATGCACTCGTGTGTCGCTATCATGTCGGTTGCGCTCATCGCTTATGTCTGTCTACGACCCGGAGTATCGCAGCACCTATGTTCGAACGGATACTGATTGTCTGTGTCGGCAACATCTGCCGCAGTCCCACCGCGGAATACCTGCTACGGCATCGCCTCGGTGGCGATCATCGCGCCCAGGTGAGCAGCGCCGGCCTCGGCGCACTCGTTGGCCACGCGATGGATGCGACCTCGCTGGAGCTGTTGCGTGAACACGGCGTGGATGGCGCGGCTCACCGCGCCCGGCAGGCCGATAACGCACTGCTGCGCCAATCCGATCTGATCCTTGCCATGGAGAAGCGACACATCGCGGAAATCGGTCGGATGGCGCCTGAAGTAAGCGGGAAGGTCTTTCTGCTGGATCGCTGGGGCGCGGGAGCCGACATTCCCGACCCTTACCGCCAACAACGCCCGGCCTTCGAACATGTATACAAACTGATCGATGGTGCCGTCAGCGGATGGCTGAAGTACTTATAGGCGCGCGTCGTGACGTCAGTCAGTTTTCAGTCCGCATCGGTCATGTAGTGTTCGTAGGGTAGATCCACTGTCAGTGTTGTCCTCGCATCGCCCCGTTCGCCATGACGCCGGGGCTCGACATTTACTTAACGGACCCATCACTGATTTTGGCTTGGCCTGAGACACAACGCGCCCGCGTCGCGCTAAGTTTTCTGTTCCCCGGTGGGTTCGCACTGGTGCTGGCGTTGCTCGCCGGTTGCTCGACGGTGTCGCTTGGCAGTGTCGAGAGTGTGCGTCTCGCGTTTCAGGGAGACAAAGTGGATGCCACCCCCGAGTCGGTGGCGGCCTCGCCGTATTTTCAGTTGCAGGCGAATTCTCCCGCCGGCCAGGCGATTCTGATCCTGGCGAAGACGGAGCAGGGCGAGCTCGGCTGGTACGGCGGCAACCACGATATCGTGTTCACGCGAGACGGCGTGATCGCCCGTACCGTCGGCCTTCCACAGAACCTGGATGCGTCGGCCTTCCCGGGCGAAAACCCCTTTCATCAGGGCCTGCAGCGGCTCAGCGGGCCAGTCAGCTATAGCCGTCGGATGGACTGGTCGCCGGATTACCGGTATGGCGTCATCCTTCGGGCGCAGCTCGAGCCGAAAGGGCTGGAAGATGTCGAAATCCTGGGCAAGGTGCATCGTCTGAGACGTGTGGACGAGTCGCTGACCGCGCAGGGCGTGCACTTCGACAATCGCTACTGGGTCGACCCGGCGGACGGTTTCATCTGGAAGAGCCGCCAGTACGTGGCCCCGGATTACCCGCTGGAGCTGATCCAGCTGCGACCGTATCGCGAGCCCGCCGCGTGAGGGGCGTCGCGCTGTTTTCGCTGCTCGTGGCCATGGCCGGGCCGTCGTTCGCGCAGAGCGGAGTGACCGTGACCGTCGATGGCGCCGTGGCCCGACCGGGTTCGGACGTCTATCCGGCTGGAGCCCGCCTGTCGGCCCCGGCACTGGCGGCAGGCGTCTCTCCGGATGCCTATCTGCTCGGCGCCGCGTGGCTTCAGCCCGCCCTGCAGCGCGATCAGCTGCGCCTGCGCGCGGGTCTGGAGTATGAGCTGGGTGCCATCCGTCGTCAGGCCATGGCGAAGGGTCAGGAGGATCTGTCGATCGGCGCGGCCGCTTTCCAGCGCTGGTTCGCCAGGTTGCCGGTGACGGGTCGCCGGACCCTGTCCGCTCTGGATCCGTTCCGCCTCGAGGTCACGCCGGCCGACAACTGGCCGGTGCATGACGGCGATCGCCTTTTCTACCCGACGCGTCCGCAGGACATCCGGGTGGTCGGCGCGGTGAATGAACCCTGCCGTTTGCCCCAGGTCGGCTTCCGTGACGCCCGCGACTACCTGAAGGATTGTCCCGTTTCAAAAGCTGCCGATCCCAATATGATTTTCGTCGTGCAGCCCGACGGCGCGGTATTCCAGCAGAACATCGCCTTGTGGAATCGCGATGCGCCACGGGTACTGGCGCCGGGGGCCTGGATCTACGTGCCGTTCGATAACAAGGCCATCGCCGGCGCCGCCGACGATGACTTCAACCATGACATTGCCGCGTTTCTCGCCACGCAGTTGTTGAACGACGAGGGTACGCACTAGTGCGGGCCCCGGCACGTCGACGGCGCGCCACGCGGCGGATCGCCCTGCATGGCTGCTGTGCCGGCCTTGCCCTCTGGGCGGGCGGAGCGACGTGCGTGCTCGCCCAGGAAACCTATACGCAGAGCGACTTCGGTGGCGTGGGCCTCCTGCAGTCGCCCACGGCACGCATGGCGCAGGAAGGCGAGTTCAGCTTCGTCCTCAGCCGTACGACGCCCTATACGAATTACAACGTATCCATGCAGCCGCTACCCTGGCTGGAAGGGTCGTTCCGCTATACCAACGTGAGTAACCGGCCGTATGGACCGGCTTACCTCAGCGGTAGCCAGACGTACAAGGACAAGTCGATCGACGCCAAGATCCGCCTGTGGGAGGAAAGCCGCTGGCTTCCCGCCGTGGCGGTCGGCGCGCGCGACATCGGCGGTACCGGCCTGTTCTCGAGCGAATACATCGTCACCAGCAAGCGGGCAGGGCCATTCGATTTCAGCCTGGGTCTGGCCTGGGGCTACATCGGCAACCGCGGCGATATCGCCAACCCGCTGAATATCATCAGCGACAAGTTCAGCACGCGGCCGAGCAGCGGTTCCGGTGCGACGGGTGCGCTGAGCATCAACAAGTTCCTGCGCGGACGTCCGGGTTTCTTCGGAGGCGTCGAGTACCGATCGCCGTGGGACTGGCTGGTCCTCAAGGCCGAACTCGATGGCAACGACTACAAACATCAGCCGCAGAGCAACAATCAGCCGCAGCGGTGGCCGATCAACCTGGGCGCCGTATTCCGGGTCAACCGCAATGTCGACCTGACGCTCGGCTACGAGCGCGGCAAGGTGGCGACCGCCGCGATCAACCTGCACAGCAATCTGGCGACGCATGTCGATCCGCCCAAACTGAACGATCCGAAGCCGGAGGCCGTGGCGTTCGAGAGCACACCCGTGGCGGCTCCTCCGGAAGCGACTGGTGACAGGGCGATGAGGGGAACGGCCGATTCGGCATCTCCGGAAGCGACGCCGCCACCCTCGGGAGCCGTGTCACCGGGCGCTGAAGGCGGGGGCAACCTTACGGCGGACTCGTCGGCTCGTTCGCGACGTCCCCCCGATCAGGTCGACTGGCGCGAAGTGGCCAGGACCCTCAACGACAACGCAGGCATCAACGTCAGCAGCATCGGTCGTCGCGGCTCGGAGCTGGTCATTCATGGCCAGCAGGATCGCTTTTTCTATAACGCCGAGGGCGTCGGCCGCGCGACGCGCATCATCGATAACCGCGTCGACGGCAGTATCGACTGGCTGACCGTCAGGTCCGAACGCAATGGTCTGGCCACGGTGGACACCAGCGTCCATCGTCCTAAGTTCATCGAGTTGCTGGACAACCGGATCGACCTGCAGACGTTCCGTCGCAGCGTGGAGCAGGACCCGGTGACCGCGCAGGAAGAGGAGGTGCTTTACCGGGCGCCGCTCAAGCGCTTCTCCGGTGGCACCTCGCTCGGCTATCAGCAGAACCTCGGTGGTCCCGACGCTTTCGTTCTGTACCAGATCTACGGCGCCGCGTCGGGCACGTTCAACATCACGCGCAATCTGTGGGTGGACGGGGTGCTGGCGGTCAACATCGCCAACAACTACGACAAGTTCAAGTACGACGCGCCCAGCAATCTGCCACGGGTCCGCACCAATGTCCGGCAGTATCTGACCAGCTCGGATATCACCATGCCGAACTTCCAGGTCACGGGCACGCACAAGCTGGGCGAAGACCTTTACGGCCTGGCGTACGCGGGCATGCTCGAAAGCATGTATGGCGGTGCCGGTGGCGAAGTCTTGTACCGTCCGTTCGGTCAGCACTGGGCCTTCGGGGCGGACCTGAACTGGGTCAAGTCGCGCGGTTTCGATCAGGATTTCTCCTTCCGCCGCTACCACGTGATTACGGGGCAGGCGACCGGATACCTCGATACCGGATTCCATAACGTGACGCTCGCCGTGAGCGTGGGCCGTTACCTTGCCGGCGACTGGGGTACGACGGTCGACGTGTCACGCCAGTTCGCCAATGGGGCACGCATGGGCGCGTACGCCACGATTACCAACAAGTCGGGCAGCGCGGGCTACGGCGAAGGCAGCTTCGACAAGGGCATCTATGTGTCCATTCCGTTCGACATGCTGCTGCCGCGGTCGTCGCGCAGCCGGGCCACGTTGCTGTGGGAGCCCTTGCAGCGCGATGGCGGAGCGCGTCTCAACAAGCGCTACACGCTTTACACGATGACCAACGATCTGGACAGCGATCTGTTCGACAAGAACCTCAACAAGATCGGCGACTGACCGTTATTTCAGCTGCAAAAAAAAGCCGCGCCCCTTTCAGGGCGCGGCTTTCTTATCTCGCTGAAGCTCTGCTTCAGCGCTTTAGCGTTGCAGCGAACGCCCGCGGCCGATGCCGTAATAAGCGATACCCGCTTCTTCGACCGTCACCGGGTCGTAGAGATTGCGCCCATCGAAGATCGCCGGCGTCTTCAGTGCCGCCTTGATCCGTGCGAAGTCCGGACTGCGGAAGGCCTTCCACTCGGTGACCAGTGCCAGCACATCGGCCCCATTGAGTGCGTCGTATGCGCTGTCGCACAGCACGAGATCGTCGCCGCGATCGCCGTAGATACGCGTGGTTTCCTCCCTGGCCTCCGGGTCGAAGGCGCGGACTTTAGCGCCCGCTTTCCACAGTGCCTCGATCAGGCGGCGGCTCGGCGCTTCGCGCATGTCATCGGTATTGGGTTTGAACGCAAGACCCCACAGAGCGACGGTCTTGCCTTTAACGTCACCCCCGAAGTGGCGCTGGATCTGCGCGAACAGCCGGGTCTTCTGGTCGGCATTCACCGCTTCGACCATGCTGAGAAGGCGCGCGTCGTAACCGTGACCGCGAGCGATCCGCTCCAGTGCCTGTACATCCTTGGGGAAGCAGGAGCCGCCATAACCGGCACCGGGATAGATGAAGTGGTAACCGATGCGCGGATCCGCGCCGATGCCCTGGCGCACCAGTTCGACGTCGGCGCCGACACGCTCGGCGATGTTCGCGATTTCGTTCATGAAGCTGATCTTGGTCGCGAGCATCGCGTTGGCCGCGTACTTGGTCAGCTCCGCGGAGCGCTCATCCATCACGACCATGCGGTCATGGTTGCGGTTGAACGGCGCGTACAGCTTCCGCAGGCGCGCCACGGCGCGCTCGCTGGACGAGCCGACCACGATGCGGTCCGGGCGCAGGCAGTCTTCGACCGCATCGCCTTCCTTCAGGAACTCCGGGTTGGAGACCACGTCGAAGTCGACCTTCGCATCGCGCTCTCTGAGGACTTCGGCGATCGTGGTCCTCACGCGGTCAGCCGTACCCACGGGTACGGTGGATTTGTTCACGACCACCGCGTAGCCATCGATATGCTTGCCGATGGTGCGGGCAACGCTCAGGACGTACTTCATATCGGCGCTGCCATCTTCATCGGGTGGCGTACCCACCGCGATGAAAATCAGCTCGCCGTGCGCGATAGCGGGTTCCGGATCGGTCGTGAAATCGAGCTGCCCGGAAGCATAGTTACGCTTCACGATCGGCTCGAGGCCGGGCTCATAGATCGGGATGACGCCGTTGCGGAGCCCTTCCACCTTGGCCTCGTCGACGTCCACGCACACCACGTGATTGCCCATTTCCGCGAGGCAAGCGCCGGTGACCAGTCCCACGTAACCGGTGCCGAAAATAGTGACCTTCATCGATGTCGCCTGTTTAGCTCGTAAAAGTGAAGCGGAACGCGATCAGAGCTAGAGCTGGCTGTCGCGATCCAGGTTGTATTGCGTCGTGGCGGCATTGCTGATCAGGCCCGAGAGCGGCAGCAGCTGGCTGATGAAGCGGTTCCAGCGCGTAATTCCAGCGGGCCCGACGAAAATGACGTCGCCCGGTTTGACTGAGAACTGCGATGCGACGGCGAAGGACGCCGGCGAGGTGTTGTCTAGCTGAAAAATCGTCGCCGGCGCCTTCTCCATGTCTTCGACGCCACGGATGACATAGACCGACTTGCCGTTCGCGCTGGTCTGGCTGAGACCGCCCGTACGGCCCAGGGCCTGGGTGAGGGTGAGATCGCTGGTCTTGAAGGAAATCGCCTGCGGCCTCAGCACTTCACCGATCACGTATGCCTCGTGACGGTCGTTGTAAGGCAGGTAAACGCTGTCACCGCCCTTCAGGTAGATGTCCTTGCCTCCGTCGCGCGAGCGCGACAGTGCGTCCAGATCGATGTGGTATTCCCGGTTATCACGCCGGAGCACGACATCCGACAGGTCGGCCAGCTGGGCATTGACGCCTGCCGTCCCGACCGCCTGAGCGAGCGTGAGCGGTGTCACGGTGATGTTCTGTGGATCGGTCCTGACGAAGGCACCGCCCAGTGTGACCCGCTGGCTGGCGTAGCTGATGATGCTGATGTCGACCTGGGGCTTCTCGATGTACTTCGTCAGGCGGTCAGTGATGGCCTGGCGAAGCTCTTCCACCGTCATGCCGCCGGCGTTGATCAAGCCGACATAGGGATAAAAGAGCGTGCCGTCGGGCCGCACGAGTCGTCCATTGGCACCCGTCTGCTGCTGTGAACCGGCGGGGGAGGTGAGTTCCGGGTGCTCCCAGATCGTGATGTACAGCGAATCTCCCGGACCGATGCGATAGGGATCCGGCTGGTAGGAGATGAGACTGGGGTCGACGCCCCGCCCGGTGGCGGTGGCGCGATCCATCGCGATCAGCTTGGGCGTGATCGGAACGAGCTGGTAGCGGCTTCCGGTCGCGCTTTCCTTGTCGTTCAACTCACCGGTCTTCATGTGCTGGCCGGGTGCCAGGACGCATGCATTCAATAGCAGGCACCCGGCCAGACCGAGAATCGGCAGGAACTTCATCGTGTACGGGATCCTTCAGTCGGAGCGCCAGGCGGCGATTGCTTAACGCCCCACTTAAACCGATCGAGCATTAATGGCTCGGGAACGTGAATGGACATTTAGACGTCCAGAACCTGAGTCGATGCCCGCTCAGCGCGTGCCTCCCGTGCCGCCGGTGCCTCCGGTTCCACCCGTCCCACCCGTACCGCCGGTGCCACCCGTACCGTCATTTCCGGTGCCGCTGGTGTTGTTGGCCGTTGCTCCGGTAGCAGCCGCCATCGCTGCGGTGCCTGGTCCGACACGGGCCGGTGCGAGTGAGCCCTTCGATGCCTGGCGTGCCTGGTTCGGGTCGGCCACGCGGGGCTGTTGGCCGTTGTTTTGCGGGTTCCCGGGCGCGCCGGGCTGGGTTGTGGCACGTTGACTCTGAGCCCAGATCGGAGCCGCAACGGCAAGAATCGCGCAAGCAAAAAGCAGACGTCTCATGGTCGTCATCTCCAGTGGGTGAATCGATGCGTACACGCGTTGCAGACATTCATGAACGCGGTTTATTCGCGCAAACGCGGGATCCATTCACTGCCATATCGATGTTAAGTGCAAGGCAATCAGCTGAACGACAGAATGGGGCGATTCTTTTTGTGACGCGAGCCGCAAATTAGGATATGTTGGATTGCCGCCAATTTTCTGGCGGTGCAGCATGAGTTGTCGAAAGACTCACACTGAGAAGTGTTGAATGACGGATTCCGGCGGAATGCCGGAGTCCATCTGAAACGTGTTGGGCCGTTGGGCGTCCCCGGACAGGACAACCCGGTTCCACAGGGGGCACGTACCTGGGCAGGCCGTTAATCACGGCATTGTCGCGTCGGAAGAAGGTACCTGTCATGCAACTGACCAAATTCAATGCGTTAGTGGATCTAGAGCTCCGTGCGAGCGATCCTATCTGCGCAGTATCGGCCGGTTTCCTGGCCTACTACGTCCGATTCGACACGGTAGCGATGAACAGCGTCTATTCAGTGGCGCTCGTTATACTGTTGTTGTCGACGCTCAGCGCATCGGCCGCATTCCGTGTTTATGATCAGCCCATCGGTGAGCGCCCCGTCGGGCAATATTGCCGCATCGCAGCATCGTGGTCTGTCGCCTTTGCTGCGCTCATCGCGCTCGGCTATCTGCTCAAAGTCAGCGATTTGTATTCGCGTGGCTGGGTATCGCTGACGTTTATATTGGGCCTGTCATTCATGGCGCTGGTGCGAGTCGTCGCCCATCGCGCCACGCACCGCCTTCGCGAGCGCGGCGTGGGCATCAGTCGGTGCCTGTTGATCGGTGCGACCGATTCCGGACTGCACATGATCGACCAGGTCGAGTCCAGCCCGGCACTCGGCATGAAGATCACCGCTTATGTGCGCACGAGTTACGACAACGGCGTGCCAGGTGGCGTGCCGCTGGCAGGTGCGTTGCTGGACCTGGACAAAGTGCTGGCGTCGGGAGAGTGGGACCAGGTTCTCGTCGCGCTGCCGGTCAGCGCCAACCGCGCGATCAACTACGTGCTCGATCGTATGGACCAGCACGTCATGACGGTGAAGTTCGTGCCGGACATGCTGGGCCGTCAGTTGATCAATCACCGCATGGAAGACGTGGCGGGCGTGCCGCTCGTCACGCTGCGCGAGAGCCCGCTACTGGGCAATGCCTGGCTGCTCAAGGACATCGAGGACCGCCTGATCGCCGGCGCGATCCTGCTGATGATCTCGCCGCTGATGGTCGCGCTTGCGATCGGCGTCAAGCTGTCCAGTCCCGGTCCCGTCCTGTATCGCCAGCGTCGTGTTGGCCTGGACGGCAAAGAGTTCGAAATGCTGAAGTTCCGCTCGATGCCTGTGGACATGGAGAAGAACAAGGCCGTGCAGTGGGGCAATGCGTCGGCCAAGACGGTCACCCGCTTCGGCCGCTTCATTCGCGGCACCAGCCTGGACGAGCTCCCGCAGTTCCTCAACGTGCTCCGCGGCGACATGTCCATCGTGGGTCCGCGCCCCGAGCGTCCGATGTTCGTCGAGAAGTTCAAGGGCGAGATCGCGGGCTACATGCACAAGCACATGGTCAAGGCCGGTATCACCGGCTGGGCGCAGATCAACGGCTGGCGTGGCGACACCGATCTGGTCAAGCGCATCGAGCACGACCTTTATTACATCAACCACTGGTCGGTCGCGTTCGATCTTCGCATCATCTTCCTCACGATCTTCAAGGGGTTTGTGCATAGCGAGGGCGGCAGCGCCTCCCCGTCACCCGGAAACGCGGCGCTGCCGACACCCTCGGCCGCGGTCGAAGAGTCGCGCTGAGCCAGCACTCCATCCACGAAACCGGGAATATCGCTTGAAGCTTCTGATCTGTGGCGGTGCGGGCTATGTGGGCTCGCACATGGTGCGTTACCTGCTGGCCAACCAGCATGAGGTGGTGGTCTACGACAATCTGTCGACAGGCCACCGTCAGGCGGTCCCCAGGGGCGTGACATTCGCCCATGGGGATATCGGCGATGCGGCGCGGCTGGCTCGCGTCTTCGCGACGCATCGTTTCGATGCGGTGATCCACTTCTGCGCGCGGTCGCTGGTGGGTGAATCGGTAGTCGATCCGTACGCTTACTACCGGAACAACGTGGCCAATACGCTGGTCCTTCTTTCCGCCATGAACGAGGCGGGTGTCCAGCGGCTGGTCTTCTCGTCGACGGCGGCGGTATTCGGCAATCCCCACGCGGAGCACATCGACGAGGGTCACGCCACGGCGCCGATCAATCCGTACGGCCAGAGCAAGCTGATGATCGAGCACGTGCTCGAGGATGCCGCCCGCGCGTACGGACTGAGGTCGGTCGCGTTGCGCTATTTCAACGCGGCCGGTGCGGATCCCGACGGTTCCATCGGCGAGGCGCACGACCCCGAGACCCATCTGATTCCCAACGTCCTGAAGGCGGTGTTGGGGCAGGGCGCGGCGCTGAAGGTGTTCGGCGACGACTATGACACCCGCGACGGGACCTGTGTCCGTGACTACGTTCACGTCAACGACCTGGCGTCGGCTCACTTGCTCGCCATCGACTACCTTGCCACCCATGAAGGCGCATTCCGCTTCAACCTGGGCAATGGCGAAGGCTTCAGCGTACGGGAGGTCATCGCCGCGGCCGAGCGCGTAACCGGCAAGCCGGTGCCGCACGAGATCGCGCCACGTCGCGCCGGCGATCCGGCGACCCTGGTCGCATCCAGTGAACTGGCGCGGCTCGAGCTAGGGTGGGAGCCACGCATTACGCGCCTCGACGACATCCTCGCCAGCGCGTGGCGCTGGCATCTCGACCCCGGCTTCGGCTGATGCAGGCGCGGCCCAGGGTACAGCTCGATTTCATCGATGCCCTGCGTGGTGTCGCCATTATCGGTGTGCTGCTGAGCCATGCGCAGCGCAATGTCGAGATGTACCAGGCCATGGGGCACCAGGCGAGCATGTCGGGATGGCTGAGTCGCTATGCCGCCCAGGGCGCGCGTGGAGTGCAGCTGTTCTTCGTGGTCAGCGCGCTCACGTTGTTCCTGTCCGCCGGTAAGCGTGCCGGCGAGTCGCATGAGTGGCTGAACTTCTACATCCGCCGTTTTTTCCGTATCGCACCGATGTTTTACATCGCGTTCGGCGTTTACTGTCTGGCACCGGTGGTCATGAAAGGTCAGGCGCTACCGCCGCCGGGAACGCTGCTGGGTACGCTCGGCTTCATTAACGGATGGAACCCCGCGTGGCTTCTGGGCGCGAACGATGTGGTCCCCGGCGGCTGGTCGATCGGCGTGGAGATGTCGTTCTACATCGTCTTCCCGCTGGTATTTCTTGCGCTTCGCGATTTCCCCAAAGCCTTCGCCGCGCTTTGCGTCATCCTGCTCGTCGACGTCCTGACTTGGCCCGCGCTCGTCGCCCATCCGCCGATCGCCGACGGCGACCTCTGGGAGCGCTTTGTCTTTGTCTGGCTGCCTAACCAGCTGCCGATCTTCCTGTGCGGCATCTGCGCCTACTTCATCCTGTTCGGGCAAACCGGCGCACTGACGAGGTTCTTCCACGAGGGGAATCGGCGCGCCAATGCGGCGCTGTTCGCGCTGGGCGTCCTGACCCTGCTGGTCGTTCCGCAGCTGACCGACGATCCGCGGGCCGTCTTTCTGTACGGCCTGGCTTTCGGCCTGATCACGCTGTGCCTCTACCGTCAGCCGTATCGCTGGCTGGTGACCGTGCCGATGAGGCATATAGGGAAGATCAGCTTCAGCGGTTACCTGGTGCATTTCTTCATGCTGCAGGTGGCCCGCAAGCTGCTGGCGAGGGTGCATGCCGGCGATCACCTGAGTCCGGACATGTACTTCGGCGCCACGGTCGTCGTCGCTCTGGCGGGGACGGTGGTGCTAGCCACGATCACCTATCACCTCGTCGAGGTGCCGGGTCAGGCGCTCGGAAAGCGCCTCATCCAGCGGCTGGCGGCCCGCCGCGCACCCGCGCCGGACCGGGCCACCGTACCGCGGACCTGACCCTAGCCGGTCAGCTTGCCGATCAGCTCCAGCGCATTGGGTACCGGCTTGCCGTTGGCGAAACAGGCCTTGACCAGCGCATTGACCTGGGCCAGCGAGGGCCGGTGCTCCCGGAAGCGTGCGAGCATACCCGTGTCGGCACGCGCGGTGCGGAGCTGACTGGCCGATGCCGTGACATCCCTGTCCGCAAAGACGGCGTTATCCCCCAGCTTCGTCTGGGTGGCTTTGCTCATGTCGATGCCCGGGGCTTGCGGCGACACCACGATGTTGTCGTGGATCGCCGTGTCGTCGGGCACCCCTTTCCAGCTGGTCGCCTTGAAGACGGTGACTTCGGCGCCGGCGATCGGCTTTTCGGGAATGATGATGATGTTGTTGTAGATCTGGCTGCCCGCCACGGGGCCCGAGATCCTCAGTGACGCGCTGTCGGTCTTGCGCAGGGCATCGTTAATGCTGACGTTGAAACGCACGATCGTACCGGTGTTGCCGACGTCGGACGCGTTGCGGCCATCGTTGCAGACCAGCGCCATGCCACCGATATTGTCGTGGCTGTAGTTGTACTGGATCACCGTGCCACGGCAGTTGAAGTCCGCGTCGTACGCCTGGCCGTCGGCATACGCCTTATGGTCGCTGACTTCGTTGTACTGGATCAGCGTGTTGTCGCTGTCGAACGGCCAGATGCCCGCGGCCGCTTCACCACGGGGAAGGGCGCCACACCGGCTCACCGTGTTGCGCTCGACCAGCGCGCCGTCGCAGCCTTTCACCAGAATGCAGTCGCCGGGCACGCCGCTGATGCGATTACCGCGCACCACCACACCCGTGGCCAGCCCGGCCTTGCGGCTGCCGGCGCCGAGGAACAGGATGCCGTCCCGTGCAGTGCGCTCGATCGTGTTGTCGGTGATGGACAGGTCCTGGTAGCGCGTGGGCTTGTCTTTCGTTTTTGCCTGGACGAGGATCGCGCTGCCACCGCCGTCCTTCTTGACCGGCGTGCCGTTCACATCGTGGATGTGCAGACCTTGCAGGACGATGCCGTGGGCGATGCCGAAGTCCTCGTGATAGAGGTGCACCGCCGTGCGCCGCGGTGCCATCTGCGGTCCCTTGTTCGAAATCTCCAGATTGCGCACCGTCCAGTATTCGACATTCTGAAGGCGCACAGTCGACGGGGCGCTACCGTCCGCATGCAGATGCGGCAGCGCTCCCTCGCCATAGGCATCGACGACGACGGGTGCGTTCGCACTACCGGAGCCCTTCGGCAGAAACGCTCCCGGATAGTCACTTCCACGCCTGAACAGGATGCGGTCGCCCGGCCCGAAGCGGGTTTTGTTCAGTCGGTCGAGGCTACGCCAGGCCTGCGTGGCGCTGCTCCCGTCGTGTCCGTCGTTACCCCCGCCGCCATCCACGTAGTAAGTCTTACCGGTGCCCGCGCCAGCGGCGCGAAGCGAGGTCAGGGGCAGAACGGCGATCGCGCCTGCGGCCCATACGGACTGACGAAGAAAACTGCGACGGTGCATGGTGACGTCTCCGGTATCAGCGGCGCTCGCTCAGCGAGTAGCGGTACACGCCGCCATGCTTTTTCAGCATGTAGGCGAAGCCGGCGAGGTGCTTGATGGTGAGGCGTGAGAACTTACGTGTTCGACGCTTGTAGTCGTGCACGACGGAGATCTTCCGGCTGTAGTAGTTGCGCAGGCCCAGCTTGCGGGTGCGCACGCAGAACTCGGCGTCTTCCGGACCGAAGAAGATCCGGTCGTCATAACCCATCAGCAAGGCGGCGACCTTCTTGGTGAACGTCTGGTTGGCGCCGAGGACGTAGTCGACTTCAAGCGGATCGTTGCTGTCGTCGAAGGTGGTGTCCACCATCAGGTGGCGGTCCAGTTCGCGCTGCACGAAGCCGAGCTTACGGGTGGCCGCGATACGCGCCGCGATGGGCTGATAGAAACGCGGGAAGCGGCGGGTGGAGTCCTGCCGGGTGCGGTCCACATTCAGCAGTTCGAAACCGACCACGCCCGCATCGGGATGCGACTGGAAGAATTCGTCGACGATGGTGCCAGGATCGCCGGTCAGGAAGATCGTGTCGTTATCCAGCGTCATGCAGTACTTGCCGCGCGCGAGGAACAGGCCCCGGTTACGTGCGGGGCCGACGCCGTAATTGCTGTCGAGCGGAAAATAACGGATCTGGGGCAGCGTGGCCACGAATTCGGCGCTGCCATCGCGTGAGCCGTTGTCCACGACGATCACTTCGTCGCGGCTGAAATCCACCTTGTCCATCAGGGAGTGGAGGCAGCGCTCCAGGTTCCCGAGTTCGTTCCAGGTGATGATGATGATCGACAGGCGCACATCGGCCTCGCTCATGACGGTGCTCCAACGTTGGGCGGGGTGAAGGACGATGGGGTGATGACCGCGTTGGCCTTCACCACGTAGTTATCGGGGATGACCACGGGCCCAAAGATGCAGGCCCCCGTGCCGATGGTCACGTTGTTGCCGATGGTGGGCGTACCGTCGCCGGGGAAACGGTTGCCAAGGCACACGCGCGCGTAGATCGTGCAGTTGGACCCGATCGTGCTCTTGCCGTTGATGATGATGCCGAACGCGTGGTAGATCACCAGCCCCGGACCGATCGTCGCGGTGGTCGGCACATAGCACTTGAACATGAATTCCGCGATCTTCTCGAAGACGCGGAACGGCGTGTGCAACACCGTGCCCCGGGTGCCGGAGATCAGGCGATAGGTCAGGATCACCCAGAACGACTGGTCGAGCATCCACCAGACCAGGCCACGGTAACCGGGCAGCGACTTCAGGCGGCGTACGTCGGCGCGAAAATCATCAAGCATGGTTCGGATCCGGAGCGGGCAGGGTGTCGCGATGCTTAAGTACGTTGGCGCGGATCTTCATCCGCTCCTTCGCTTCCTCACGCAGGCGAATCTTGCGCAGGTCGTGGCGGGCGTAGAACATGCCGACGAAAAACCAGAAGTAGGCCTCGTAACCGCTGAACTCGATGAAGGCCAACATCAGGTAGCACAGCAGGAAGAACTTGATGTTGCGCTGCTGGCCCTCCGTACGCGTGAACAGGATCTGTGCCGCCATCAGCAGGAAGAGCAGCAACGACTGCACGCCGCCTTCCAGAAGGAACTGGAGGTAGATGTTGTGAACGTTGTTCTCGACGAAGGTGAGGCCGGACAGCTGCTCCATCACCGGCACGCCGTTGCCGACGCCGTAACCGAGAATGTTCTGGTGCAGGGCGGTGCCCGCGGTGGTCCACAGCGCCAGGCGGCCGACGTTCTTGTGCGCGAGCTGGGTCTCGGCGTTGAGGTTGAAGCGGTCCAGCACGGGGATGTCGATCACCGACGACAGCACCAGGCCGACGAGCAGCACGCCCATCGCGATGCCGAAGAAGTTGAAGAAGTAATAGTGGCGGGATTTGCGTGCACGCCAGCAGGCGATGCCGATCGACACGGCGGCACCCACCAGCCCCGCTCGCGACAGCATCATGCCGCTGGTCAGCAGCGCGATGCCCGCCGCGATCGGATAAACACGGGTGCCAAGCAACAGAATGGAAAGCAGGGCAAGCAGGCTTGCCTCGATGTTGCGGCCACCGGTCGACATGTACAGGATGCTCGACGCGCCCTCGGTACGCGCATAGACCGCGCCCAGGCTGCCGGCGTAGACCAGATCGCGAAGGATGACGAAGGTCAGGCAGCAGCCCAGCATCCAGATGAAGATCTTGCGCAGCTCGATATCCTGCAGCTTGCGCCCGAAGACCACGCCGAGGAAATACGACGCCGCCACGAACAGGATCAGCGTGGAACGGACGCCGCCGCCATAGGTCGCGGAGGCGGCGATAGCCGTCGCCGTCATCGTGGCGATAAACGCCGTGGCCGGGTTGAGCTTGAGGTAGCGTGTCGCCGGGATGTACAGCACCGGCATGAGCAGCAACAGGAGGTGGTAGACGTTGACGTGCGATTTGCTGGTGGTGCTGTGCCCCAGCGGGATCTGCACGAACAGCATCGCCAGCAATACGATGGCGGCGCCGCGCGTCTTGTTGATCGCCAATGCCATGCCGGTCAGCCGATCGCCACGCCGAAGAACTTGTGCAGCAACACTTTCAGCGTCGACTTGTAGCCGCCGACAGAGATGTTCCGGGCGATGTCGCCCAGGGGCGGTCGCTGCTTGTTCATGACGTACTGGATGTTCCGGTGGTTACGCCGTTGATCGGCACTCATCAGCCGGGTGTGCTTGGCGATGAAACGCTCGCTGCCCTCGGCACGCTTGGTCGAATTGCGGATACGGGCGCGCGACCGGTCATCGTCGACGAACGACAGCAGCTGACGTGTGCGCAGCGCGGGACCGAAACGCTCGGCCAGGCGGATCCACATGTCGTAGTCCTGCCATGAGGGCATCGCTTCGTCGAAACCGCCGAGTTCGCGCATGCGCGACAACTCGGTCAGAACCTGGTTGCCGGCGAGATTGGCGTAGAGCAGGGCGGACAGCGTGATCGGCTCGACCTTCTCCAGTTCCGCCTTGCCGTACTGACGATCGCGCAGCGCCGCGATCTGGGCGTCGCTCTGGAAATAGCGGAACCGGCTGCAGACGAACGACACCTTGTTGCGCCGGTACAGGTCGACCAGGCATTCGATCCGCTGCGGATGAAACAGGTCGTCGTCGTCCAGTCCGGTGACATAGGTGCCGGAAGCCTGCTCCATGCACCGGTTACGCGCGCGGCAGGCGCCCTGCGGCGTCTCGTTGCGAAGATAGGTGAACTTGCCGGGGTAGCGCTGAATGTAGTCGGCGACGACCTCGGCCGTATCGTCGGTCGAGGCCTCGTCACAAATCAGAATCTCGATCTCGGGGTAGCTCTGGGCCAGCACCGAGTCGACGGCCCGGCGAAGCAGCGCCGAACGATTGCGGGTAGGAATGTAAACGCTCACCAGCGCCATGGCGTCATCGCTCCTCGTCTGCATTGCGTCGGTCGTCGTACTCATGCGCTCACCGCCTGGATCTGTTTGTCCAGCAAGGTGTGTCGGCTACGCCAGATCACCCACACCAGCGGCGGCGTGGCGATGGCGAAGCGCACCGCGCTGGCCATCCAGCCGTCGCCCGGGTAAACGAAGACGGCGAGCATGAGGAACGCGTAGGGAACGAAGCTCTCGATCGTCCACGCATTGAAGAACTCGCGTGCGGTGATCCGGATGAGCTTCGACGAGAAGAAGTAATACGAAAACACGGTGGCCAGGATCTGGCTGATGGCCAGCGCCACCGCCATGATTTCCAGCGACCGGGACGCCGCGCCGGCGAGGCTCACCGCCAGCGTGATGCCGCAGATCTTCAGGTTCCAGCCGAACTCGATGTCCGACCGGCCCTGGCTCTGGCTCAGGGCGCCGATCAGGGAGCCCAGCGGGCGCAGCATGCCGAACAGCAGCATCAGCGGAATGAGCTGGGCCACGCCGTCGTAGCGATGGCCGTACAGGATCGACACCGCCGGTGGCGCGAACACGGCAAGCATGATGAAGACCACCGCGCTGAAGATCGCCACACCGCGCAGGCCGACGAGGTAGATGCGACGCAGCGCTTCGGGATCGTGCTGCAAGGTCGCCAGTCGCGGCAACGCCAGACGGCCCGCCACCGGCATGATCAGCTTGGTCGGCTGCAGGACCAGTTCCTTTGCCAGCGAATACACGCCGAGCGACGCCAGGCCGAGAAACTTGCCCAGGATGATCTGGTCGGCCTGACTGCGCAGCTGGTTGATCACCTGCGACCCAAGCTGGAAGGCGCCATAGCGGAACGCCTCCCGCATGATGCCCCGGTCGAACCCGCGACCCGGGTGCCAGTCGGGCTCCGACACGGCCAGGAAGCAGCCCAGCCGGACGAGGCTGTTGACGATCATGGCGTACACGGCGGCTTCGATGGACGCATGGAAGACCAGCACCATGACCAGCAGCGTGGCCAAACCCGAGAGGCGTCCGACCACTTCGATGCGGGCCAGTCTCGGCAGCTGGAAAGCCTTGATCAGGCTGGCCTGATACTGCGCGGCCACCCCCAGCAGCACGAAGTTGATCGTCGACAGACGCATCAGCTGGCCGAGGACCTCCGACTGATAGAAGTACGCCACGGCGTAGGACACGAAGAAGAGCACGGCGGCCGAGACGAGACCGAGACCCACGCTGATCATGAAAAGCGAGGTGCGCTCTTCACGGTTGATGTTCTGGCGGTGGATGAGGTAGCTGCTCAGGCCCATGTCCTGCAGCAACGTGGCGATCGCATTGACCACGTTGACGATCGCCAGCGCACCGAGCATGCGTGCGTCGACGTGATGAGCCAGCACCGCGATCTGCAACAGCTGGCTGGCTGCGCTGATGACGGTCGACCCGGCGGTCCAGATGGCGTCGCGTTTGGCGGAGGCCATCGTCAGTCCTCCAGGGCCAGCTGCGCGGCGAGCTGGTCGTGCAGACGGCTCTGGTTGAACCGGGCTTCCACCGTTTCACGTGCGTGGCGTGCGATGGCCGGGAGGTCGTAGTCGCCGTTCTGAATGCGCGCCAGCTTGTCTGCCAGCGCTCCGGCGTCGCGCTCCGGAACCAGCCACCCGGAATAGCCGTCTTCGATCAGTTCGGGAATGCCGCTGTGCACCGTGGACAGACAAGGCACGCCACTGGCCATGGCTTCCATCAGCGAGACGGGGATGCCCTCCTGATCGCCGTCGGTCGCGGTGACGCTGGGCAGGGCGAAGATGTCGGCATCGCGCAAGGCGGTCTGTACGAAGCTCTTGTCGCGCCGGCCCAGGATATGGATGTGCTCGCCCATGCCTTCATCGGCGACGAAGCGCTCCAGGGTCGGCTGAAGGGGGCCGTCGCCGATCACGTTCAGTTCGACGGGTACGCCGCGCCTGGCCAGTTCGGCTACGGCCTGGCACAGGTAGAGCACGCCCTTTTTCTCGACGAGACGGGCGACGCTGACCACGCGCAGCGGGCGGGTTCCGGCCGACGACACATCGCCCGGGGACACGTAACGAAAGCTCTCCAGATCCACGCCCATCCGGTGCACCTGAATCTTTTCCGGCGCGCAGCCCATCGCCTGGAGCTTGCGACTCCAGCGCGTGCTGATCGGCAACATCCGCTCGCCCTGCGCGAACAGGCGACGGTAATCGTCGGCATGGCGGGCAAGCACGCTGTGCTGCGAAAGGTCGAAGCCGTGAAACACCGTGTGGATCGGACCCTCGATCAGACCGAGGGCGCGCAGGTTGGCTGCCAGGACGCCGGTGGGACCGAAGTGGGCGATGATCGCCTTTGCCTTCAGCGGCTCCCTGATCCGGCGCACGGCACCGGCCAGGACGAGGCTCTTCGCCGCGTGGCCATAGAGTCGTACGGAAAGCGCCTTGCGCACGCGCGCGCTCGGCAGTCCGGGAAGCACCTGACGCAAGCGGCGCAGCAGGATCTGCCAGTGCTTCGACGCGCTGGCGGAGTGATCGAAGATGAACGTCGTCCGTTCCATCAACCCCCGCGTGGCGACGATGTCACCGGGTGCGGGCTGCGGTCCCCGGCTGATCGCCAGGATGCGCACGTCGAAGCCGCGGTCGAGCAGGCCGACGATCTGGTCGATGACGAAGGTTTCCGAATACTTGGGAAACTCCGGGAGGACGAACAGGATCGGCATGGTCAGGCTCCGATCCCCAGCGTCGCCAGTACCGACTCACGGGCGAACGCCTTCTCGCGGGCGACCGCCGTGGCGACGCGTGGCCGCAAGGTCTCGTCCTGGAGCAACGCGAGCACCTTCGTGCGCAGGCTGCCGTCGAGCAGGGCTTTGACGGGAATGGCCAGGTCGTCCACACCGAGACGCTTCATGATGCCTTCGGACTTGTGCTCGTAATTGAGCGCCACGGATGGCGTACCGAAGTTCATCGACATGATCGCGCTGTGCAGCCGCGTGCCGATGGTGAGCACGCAGGTGGCGAGGCGGCGGCCGATCTCGACATCGTTGAGCTCGTTCATCTCGACATGGAAGGACTCCGGATGGCGCAGGCGCGCGCGCACCTTGAGAGCGACCATGCGGTCGTCCTTGGGGTAGCCGTCGATGGCCGTGCAGGTGGAGTAGGCGACGACGCGGTAGCCCGCTTCGATCACGGCATCCAGCAGCTCGGCGAACGCCGTTTCGTACTCGGCCTGCGTCACGCCCAGACGCTTGTCGAACGGGGCCAGCTCACGGAAGGTCACGGCCACCGTCGGCTGCGCGGTATTGACGGGCTCGTTGACCCCCGGATTGACCAGCCACGCGGTATCCGACGTCCAGCGCACCTTGTCCTGCGGGATGCGCCCCTCGGTCATATAGCGCGCGCTGACTTCCTCACGCAGAGCGACCGCGTTGACCCGGGTCATGACGTCTTCGGAGATCTGCCGGAAGAACGGCTGCTGGAAGGGCCCGACGCTGTGGCCGATCATGTAGACCGGACGGCCCGCCAGCAGGGCGCAGATGGACTGGTCGTACTGCGTGGGGCCATACAGGTCCACGAAGAACGAACCGCCGACCTGAATGACCAGGTCGTACCCTTTCATCCACTCGATGGTCTCGCGATGGCGCTGCGGCAGCTTTACCCAGCGTGCCCACCAGCGTCCCATGAGATGCCCGTGCAGGATGCGCGGAACAAGCCGGCGCAGCACCTTCGGCCGCAGGCCACCGAAGCGCTTTTTCGCGGCTTCGTTGTAGTAGGCATTCAACGTGTCGGGCAACAACCGACGCCCGATAAGGTATTCGGAGCTGGTCGGGAAGCGGCTGGTCACATCGACCTTGCTCCCCGGCAGCGCCTCCGCCAGACATTCCAGAAGGCCGCGCAGAATGGCGCCGTCGCCCCGGTTGCCGCACGTGTGATTTCCGACGATCAGGATGCGCGACATAGTGCTCTTTTCATGCTGGGCCCCGTGGTAGCGGGGCGGTTCAAGCCGGATCGGCCTTGTATTTGTAGTACGCGTACTCGGAGTAGCCCGCCGTGCGCTTTTCCACCGCGTTGAAGATGGCACCCTTCAGCTCGACACCGTTCTGTTCGAAACGTTGCTTGGCCAGTGCCAGCTCGCGCTGCTTGTTGAGACCGAAACGCGCCACGAGCAGGCTGGTCCCGACGTGATGGCCAATCACCGCCGCATCGGTCACCGCCAGGATGGGCGGCGTATCGATGATGATGAGGTCGTAGGCGGGCACCACGGCCTCGATGAAGCGCGTGAAGTGCTGATGCATCAGCAGTTCGGACGGATTCGGCGGCACCTGGCCGCGGCTGATGAAATCGACGTTTTCGGTCGGCCCCTTCTGCACCACGTCCGCGAGTTCGGCCTTGCCGACCAGCAGATCGGACAGCCCGCGTCCCGTCTTGACGCCGAGCAACTGGTGCAGCGTGCCGCGGCGCATGTCACCGTCGACCAGCAGCACGCGCTGCCCCGCCTGGGCAATGACGGCGGCGAGGTTCGCCGAGACAAAGGTTTTACCGGCGAACGGGCTGGAGCCGGTGATCATGAGGATGTTGTTCTTCGCTTCCAGCCGGGCGAAGTGCAGGCTGGTGCGCAGGCTGCGGATGGATTCGATCGCCAGATCGGCCGGGTCGCTGATGGCGAGCAGGGGGCCACGCGCGCCGTGCTTGTGACGGGTGCGGATGGAACGCGCGCTCTGGCCGGAGCTGAGCGGCACCGACGCATAGACGGGCAGGCCAAGGTCCTCGATCAGCGCAGGGTCTTCGATGCCGCGATTGAGGATCTGCTTGAGGAAGACAAAGGCCAGCGCGAGGAAGGCACCGAGGAAGGTCGCGATGATGACGATCAGCGCCTTGCGCGGCTGCACGGGAACGTTGGGATCCACCGCCGCCTTGTCGACGATACGCACGTTGCCGACGGTACCCGCGCGGGCGATGTCGAGCTGCTGCGCCTGATTGAGCAGGCTGGTGTACGTATTGCTGCTGACCTGGACGTCCCGGTTGAGCTTGAGCAGTTGCTGCTGGGTGTCGGGCAGGGCGCCGACCTCCTTCTGCATCTTGTCCTTCTGTGCCTGCAGCTGGCCCATCTGCTGCTGCAACGCCTTGTAGGCAGGGTGGTCATGCGTAAAGCGGCGATCGATGTCCGCTTCCTGCATGTGCAACTGCTGGATGTTGTTCTCGACACCGACGATCTGATCGAGCAGGCCCTTGGTCTGCATGCTCAGATCGACAGAGTGGGACTGTGTCTGGAAGGCGTTCATCGCGGCCTGGGCCTTGTCCAGGTCCTGACGCACCTTGGGCAGCTGGTCCTTGACGAACTGCAGCTGGCTGGCGGCTTCGGCGGAGTTCCGCTCGACGTTCTGCCGCACATACGCGGTGGTGACGTGTTCCAGCACCTTCCGCGCCAGCTCCGGATCGGCGTTGTTATAGGTCAGCCCGATGATCCCGGAGTCGTTGCCCTGTTCGAGGGCGACGACATCGGTCTGCAGCTTGGTCGTGGTGGTCAGCGCGGGCTGCACGACGACGTCGAAGCGCGTCCCCGGGTTGGCTACCAGCTGGCGGATCTGCACCGTCACGCCCTTGCCGTTGATCAGCTGACCGACGGCGCCCTGCGCCACACGCTTGCCATCGTCGTCGTACAGGCTGAACTGGTGATTGTCTTCGGCGCGGAGTTCGAACTTACCGCCCATGGTCGGATCGGGCAGATCGAGCTTGAAGATGTCGACGACCTCGCCGCCCCAGCCATAGCGACTGAGTCCGAAGCGAGGCTTGCCCAGCTGGCCGGGTTTATGCCCGCGGGAGAGGTAGTCACCGATTACCGGCATGCGTTGCGGCAACGCCTGCACGTTCAGTCGCATGTCGTCGACCGTCTGTCCGACGACCAGCCGCGACGTAATCAGCGCGATCTCGGTGACGGCCTGCGATGCGGTCGTGCCGAGCGATTGCGAAAGGTCACTCAGCCCCGGAAGGCTCGGCGTCTTCTGCTCGACCTGCACCACGGCGGTGGCCTGATAGATAGGCGTCGCCAGCAGCGTATACAGCACACCGATCACGAAGAAGACCCCCGTGATTGCAACGATCAGCCACTTGTGATCGAGCAGCGTACCGAACAACGCGTTGAGATCGACGGTGTCGTCATCATGTGCCTGCTCAATCTTCGTCGTCATGCGGCCGCGTGTTTCCTGGAGATGAATTGGACGTCTAAGCGTTTATACCGGAGCGAGAATGAATGGGCCGAAAAGCAGAGGGCCAGCCAACGTCCTGTATTTCCAGCGTTTTACGCACACGTCTCCATGCACCGGCACACAGCTGGCGCATGACACACCCCCTTGGATGCGTAGGATGAAACCTCAGGCGGGCGTCGACGGGCGGCCGTTGGGGATGCCGATGTCGACGCCATTCGTTGAAAGAACGATGTCCTTCGCCTTCTTCGATGCCAATCGCGTACCACTGATCCGCGCCGAAGGACTTTCAGCTTAGACGGGGTCGCGTAGGCCTCAAAGTGAAAACCGCCAGTTTTGCGACCTGCGTCAAGGAACCATCGCTTGTGGGGACGCTAGAACGCAAATACGTTATTAATTCGTTATATGCGTCTTGATGTATCTACACACACCACTAATGAATGGTTCATTCCGCAGTCACTAATTGTTGCACTGCATGGTCACCACTCCGATGTGTGCGTCGTGTATACGCGCTTATTCGGCAAGGTCGCTTCCGCATCGCAGCAACGCACACACGGCGATCTCCGCCCTGGTGATGGCGCTCGGCCCGTCAGCGGCGCACACTCGGCGGCTAAGGGCGGTCCACCGGCCGCATCGGGAGCAGCTCATGCATGTCGTCGCGATGTTAACGGCGGGTCTATAGACCTTTTCCGGCGTAAGCGCGTCCGGGAAACCGCGGGCGCGGAACGCGAGCCGGCCTTACGAGCCGAACTCTTCAATGCCGAACAACTCGAGGCTTACGGCGCGCAACTCGCCGCCAGGCATCGTCTGGCTGCGCGCCGGCTACCCGAATGGCTGCTTCCCCGTCTTGCCGACAACGAACGGGTGATCCTTGGGGCGTGTCGCGGCCTCATGGTGGCCGCACGTCGCGGGGAGAGCGCGACGCCCGCCGGCGAGTGGCTGCTGGACAACCTCTACCTGATCGAAGAGCACATCCGCAGCGCGAACAAGGATTTTCCCAAAGGGTACAGTCGCGAACTCGTCCAGCTCGATGGCGGCGCATCCCATGGTCTTCCCCGCGTCTACGACATCGCACTGGAAGTCATATCCCACGGCGATGGACGCGTCGACGCCGCTGGCCTGGCGCGTTTCCTCGATGCCTATCAGACCGTCGCGCCGCTCAGTCTGGGCGAACTCTGGGCGGTGCCCATCATGCTGCGGCTTGCCTTGATCGAAAATCTGCGTCGCATCGCCGTGCGCGTGACTCAGGACCGCTCGCGTCGTCGACGTGCCACGCGCTGGGCGGATGCCATGACGCGCATGGCGGCCGACGATCCGAAGAATGTGGTGCTGGTGGTCGCCGACATGGCGCGTTCCGCCCCGGTGATGAGTGCACCGTTCGTAGCCGAGCTGGTGCGCCGGTTACAGGGGCAGGGGCCGGCACTGGCCATGCCGCTGGGCTGGGTCGAGCAGCGGCTCGCGGAATCGGGCCGCAGCATCGACTACCTCGTGCAGGCCGAATCGCAGCAGCAGGCGATGCACCAGGTGTCGGTCGGCAACAGCATCGGCAGCCTCCGTGCGCTGGCGACGGTGGACTGGCGCGACTTCGTCGAACACGCGAGTCTGGTCGAGGCATCGCTTCGCGACGATCCCTCCGGCGTTTATCCCGCGATGGATTTCACCAGCCGGGATCGCTATCGCCATGCGGTGGAGCGCTTGGCGCGTGCGACACGTCGCAGCGAAGTGGATACCGCTCGTGCGGTGCACGCCGCATGTCTCGCGCAGGCGGCTGGTGTCCACGATACGACCCGGCGGCACGTCGGTTTCTATCTGGTCGGCGCGGGGGCAACGGAGTTCGAGCGTGCGCTCGGCGCAAGCCGGGGCTGGAAAACACGGTGCGCTCGCGCCTTCACACGCGCACCGTTCGCGGTGTCGTTCACCGTGTTTCTCCTGCTCACTGCCGCGCTCACCGTTGGCCTGGTGGCGACGGCGGCGGTCGTTTCGGCGTCAGCCTGGGTGTGGATGCTGCTCGGCGCAGGGTGTCTGCTCGTTGCAAGCCAGCTTAGCCTGAGCCTTCTGAACCTTGGCGCGTCGCTGATCGCATCGCCCGATTACCTGCCTCGTATGGACTATGCGTCCGGCATGCCCGCGGCAGCGCGGACCATGGTCACCGTGCCGACCCTGCTCGGCGGTGTGGAGGACGTCGACGAGGTCGTCGATGCACTCGAGGTGCGTTTCCTCGCCAATCGCGACGATGCGCTGCATTTCGCCTTGCTCACCGACTTTCTGGATGCCGATCGGCCCGCCCTCCCGGACGATGAGGCGATCCTCGCGTACGCAGGACGTCGCGTTTCGGCACTGAATGCCCGGTATCCATCGGTGGCAGCGGATCGTTTTTATCTGTTTCATCGCCCCCGGGAATGGAGCGCGACGGAACGACGCTGGATGGGCGCCGACCGCAAACGCGGCAAGCTCGCCGCACTGAACCGGCTGTTGCGCGGCGAAGGCGCGGAACGCTTCGCGCTCATCGTCGGACGAATCGCGGATCTTCCCCCCGTCCGTTACGTCATCACGCTGGACTCCGATACGCAGCTCCCGCGCGACGCCGCTCATCTGATGGTGGCGGCGATGGATCATCCGCTGAACCGCCCGGTGTTCGACGACGCGTCGAACACCGTGGTGTCGGGTTACGGCATCCTGCAGCCGCGCGTGGGTATCGCACTGCCGGCGCAGGCGCGCTCGGTCTATGCACGCCTGTACGGCGCGGATGCCGGTGTCGATCCGTATACGCGTGCCGTGTCCGATGTCTACCAGGACGTCTTCCACGAAGGCTCGTTCACGGGCAAGGGCATCTACGACATCGATGCCTTCGAGCGTGCACTGGCCGGGCGCCTCAAGGACGAACGCGTACTCAGTCACGATCTGATCGAGGGCTGTTTCGCGCGCTCGGGGCTGCTCAGCGACGTCCTGGTCTTCGAGGAGATTCCGGGGCGCTACGCGGATGACAGCGTGCGAAGGCACCGCTGGACCCGTGGCGACTGGCAGCTCTTGCCCTGGCTGATGCCGACGGTGCCCAGCGTTCATGGATGGGTTCGCAACGATCTGAGCAGCCTGTCGCGCTGGAAGATCTTCGACAACCTGCGCCGCAGTCTCGTGTCGCCGGCCGCCCTGGCCTTGCTGGTGGGCGGTTGGCTGTGGATCGGCCCCGTCGCGACGTGGACCATCGCGGTCCTGTCGATGCTGTTCGTACCGGTTCTGCTCCACGTGCTGATGGACGTGATTCGCAAGCCACACGATGTGACCTGGCCGGTGCACGGCCGCGTCGCCCTGGACGCGGCGGGACAGCATGTGGCACGTCTGGGCCTGGCCGTCGCATGGCTGCCGCACGAAGCTCGCCTGAGCGTGGATGCGATCGCGAGATCGCTCTGGCGTGTGCTGTTGAGTCGGACGCATCTGCTCGAATGGCGATCGTCCGGCGAAGTGGAGCGACAGGGTCGCGGCACGCATACGATTCCGTGGCGCGCACTGTGGGCCGGTCCGGCCGTGGCGTTCGGCGTGACGGCGGCGCTCGTGGCCGTACGACCGGCCGCGTTGCCCGTCGCGTTCCCGTTGCTCCTGCTCTGGATGGCCTCGCCACCGTTCGCCTGGTGGGTCAGCCGCGCGCAGAGCGCGCAAGTCTATGCGCCTACGGACGCGGACCGGACGTTCCTGCGTCATCTCGCCCGCCGCACATGGGCTTTCTTTGAAACGTACATGGGGCCCGACGATCGCTGGCTGCCGCCGGATAACGTGCAGATGATGCCGGCGCCCCGCGTCGCGAGGCGCACGTCGCCGACCAATATGGGCCTGGGGCTGCTTTCCGCCCTGTCCGCATACGATTTCGGTTATCTCGGGGCGGGGGCGCTGGTCGAACGTCTTGGCCATACGCTTGGCACGATGCGCGATCTCGAGCGATATCGCGGCCATTTCTACAACTGGTACGACACGGAGCACGGTACGCCGATGCATCCGCTCTACGTGTCGAGCGTCGACAGCGGAAACCTCGCCGGCCACCTGCTCACGTTACAGCGGGGGCTGCTGGCGATTGCCGACGCGCCGGTCTTTTCGGTGGCGTCGATCGCCGGTCTGGCCGACAGCGTCGGAATCCTCGCGTCAGAAGCCGGCGGCGCGTGGCGAGCGGACCTCGCCGACTGGTCGGATCAGCTCGTTCAGGCGATGGGCAGCCCCCCCACGACGCCGACCGATGTGCTCGTCTTCGCCACCGCGCAGCGACACCGGCTGGACGGGCTCGTGGGTCGCCACGCGAACGAGGGCACGGAAGAGACGCGGTTCTGGCTGTCCCGGATCGCCGCGCAGTGCGACGATCTCCTGGACGAAGCCCAGGCATGGCATACCGACATCGTCGGTGACCGCATCGCGTCGCTGGCGGAGATCGCGGCCGACGTGAAGGACCGGGCGCGCGCCGCGCGCGCCGCCACGCGTCTGGACGCGCTCACCGCGGCGGCGGCGCTGGCCGGCGACCTGGCCGTCATGGATCACGCCTTCCTCTATGACGACAACCGCCGCCTGCTGTCGATCGGCTTCGATGTCGAACGTCGCGTGCTGGACAACTCGTTCTACGATCTGCTGGCCTCCGAGGCTCGACTTACGACGTTCGTCGCCATCGCGCAGGAGCAGATACCGCAGGAGAGCTGGTTCTCGCTGGGCCGCCTGCTGACGAATGCCGGCGGTCTGCCGGTGCTGTTGTCCTGGACGGGCTCGATGTTCGAGTACCTGATGCCCATGCTGGTCATGCCGACCTACGAAGGCAGCCTGCTGGAGCAGACCTGTCGTGCCGCGGTCGCGCGCCAGATCGAATACGGCAAGCAGCGCAACCTTCCGTGGGGAGTGTCCGAATCCGGATACAACGCCGTCGACGCGCAGCTCACTTACCAGTACCGGGCCTTCGGCGTGCCGGGTCTGGGTCTCAAACGTGGACTGGGTGACGACCTCGTCGTGGCCCCCTATGCGTCCGTGCTGGCCCTGATGGTCGCGCCGGCGGCAGCCACCGGCAATCTGCAGCGGCTGACCGCGGATGGCGTGGCCGGTCGGTTCGGCCTCTACGAAGCCGTCGATTACACGCCGTCGCGCCTGCCGCCGGGACAGCACTCGGCGATCGTGCGGGAGTTCATGGCCCATCATCAGGGCATGTCGTTGCTGTCGATCGCGCATGTGCTGCTCGGACAGCCCATGCGCAAGCGCTTCGAAGCCGATCCGCGCGTCATGGCGACGAGCCTCCTGTTGCAGGAACGTGTGCCGCGCTCGGCATCGGAGTACCTGCACGCCGTCGGGCTGGGCGAGGGCGCGCCCGCACCCGCGACATCGGAAGCCCGGCTGCGCCTGTTTACCGATCCGGACCGTCCGCGGCCGGCGGTGCAACTGCTGTCCAATGGCCGTTATCACGTCATGGTCAGCAGCGCCGGTGGTGGGTACAGTCGACGCGACAGCATGGCGCTGACCCGTTGGCGCGAGGACATCACCCGCGACCGTCATGGCATGTTCTGTTACGTGCGCGATCCCGACTCGGGTGACGTGTGGTCGACGGCCTACCAGCCGGTCGCACGACAGACCGACCACTTCGAGGCCATTCTGGCCGAGTCGCGCGCGGAGTTCCGCGTACGGCAACGCGGCTTCGAGACGCATACGGAGATCGTCGTCTCGCCCGAGGACGATATGGAACTGCGGCGTACCCGCGTGACCAATCGCGGCCGCGCGCGTCGTACGATCGAACTGACCAGCTATGCCGAAGTCGTGCTGGCCGATCCACGCGGTGACGCGGCCCATCCAGCCTTCAGCAAACTCTTCGTCACGACCGAGATCGTGCCCAGCCTGCAGGCACTCATCTGCACCCGGCGTCCGCGCTCGGCGGACGAAGTACCGCCATGGATGTGCCATCTGGTCGCGGTACACGATGCGGATGTCGACGCGATCTCGTATGAGACCGACCGCGCCCGTTTCATCGGGCGAGGCCGGACCACGGCTCAACCGGCCGCGCTGGACGCCGTCTGCGACACGTTGTCGGGAAGTCACGGCGCGGTGCTCGACCCGATCGTCGCCATCCGGGTACGGGTGACGCTCGATCCCGACCAGACGGCGACGCTCGACTTCGTCACCGGCGTCGCGGATGTGCGCGAGGGCTGCGTACGTCTGATCGAGAAGTATCGCGACCGGCACCTGTCCGACCGCGTCTTCGACCTCGCATGGACACGCAGCCAGGTGTTGCTGCGTCAGGCCAACTCGACGCTTGCCGACGCCCAGTTGTACGAGCACATGGCGACATCGATCCTCTATCCGAACCTTGCCCTGCGCGCCGAGCCGGGCCTGATCGCGGCAAACCGGCGCGGCCAGTCGGGGCTGTGGGGGCAAGCCGTTTCGGGTGACCTGCCGATCGTCCTGCTGCGCATCGCGGACATCGCGCGTCTGGATATCGCCCGCGATCTGATCCGCGCGGCCGCCTACTGGCGCCTCCGCGGTCTCATGGTCGACCTGGTGATCTGGAACGAGGACAGCACGGGGTACCGACAGACGTTGCACGACGCGCTGACCGGCCTGCTGGCCTCGGGCGCCGAAGCCAACCTGCTCGACCGCCCCGGCGGCGTCTACATCCGCGCGGCACAGCCCTTGTCCTTCGAGGATCGACTGGTGATGGAAGCCAGCGCCTCCATCGTGGTGGTGGACAGCCTGGGTTCCCTGCAGGAGCAGATGGAGCGTCACCGACTGGGCGCTCACCCGGTCGCCGCGGAGCCGGCCAGCTGGCCGCGTCGTCCGGTCATCGAGCCGGTCCCCGCTTCGGCGCCGAAGGGCGCTTTCTCGACCGACGGTACCGAGTACGTGATAACGCTTGCTCCCGGTGCGGTCACGCCCGCGCCCTGGTGCAATGTGCTTGCCAATCCGGACTTCGGCACGGTGATCTCCGAAAGCGGCAGCGCGTATACGTGGGCAGAGAACGCGCACGGTTGCCGGCTCACGCCGTGGCAGAACGACCCGGTCGAAGACGCCTGCGGCGAGGCGATGTACCTGCGCGATGAAGCCACCGGTCATACGTGGTCGCCGACGCCGCTACCCATGCGTGGGGCGGGTGAATACACCACGCGGCACGGCTTCGGTTACACCGTGTTCGACCACGCGGAGGACACGGTTTCGTCGAGCCTGGCGGTGTTCGTCGCCATCGACGCGTCGGTGAAATTCCAGGTCCTGACTCTCACCAACGACGGTGACGAGTCACGGCGCCTGTCGATTACGGGTTACGTCGAATGGCTGCTGGGCGACGTGCGCGAGAGCAGCGCGATGCACGTGGTCACCGAGATCGATTCGATGACCGGCGCGCTGTTCGCACGGAATGCCTACAACAGCGACTTTCCGGGACGCGTCGCCTTCTTCGATGTCGAAGATCCCGACCGCGACGTCGGTGGCGACAGGACCGCCTTTCTCGGTCGCAATGGCCACGCGGGCGCGCCGCTGGGCATGCGCCGTCCGGGCTGGCATAACCGCGTCGGGGCGGGACTCGACCCGTGCGGTGTGTTGCGCAGCTTCGTCGTCCTGGCGCCCGGCGAATCCCGTGACGTGATCTTCCGCCTCGGCATGGGCGCCAGCGAACCCGAGGCGCGTGCGCTGGTCCAGCGCTTCAGGCAGACCGGTTCGGCGACCGCCGCCCTTGCCGCCGTACGGCGCCACTGGAGCGACACCCTTGGCGCGGTCCAGGTCGCTACGCCCGATGCGTCGATCGACGTCTTCGCCAATGGCTGGCTGCTCTACCAGACCATCGCCAGTCGCCTCTGGGCCCGCAGCGGTTACTACCAGTCCGGCGGGGCCATCGGTTTCCGCGACCAGTTGCAGGACTCGATGGCGACGCAGCACGCGGCGCCGGCCATGGCCCGGGCGCAGTTGCTGATGTGCGCGGCGCATCAGTTCGTCGAGGGTGACGTGATGCACTGGTGGCATCCGCCCGGCGGTCGCGGCGTGCGTACGGGATGTTCGGACGATTACCTCTGGCTCCCCCTGGCCACCAGCCGCTACGTGCAGGCCAGCGGCGATACCGGGGTACTCGACGAGTCCGTCGAGTACATCGAAGGCCGTCCGCTGCGCCCCGGGGAAGAGTCCTATTACGATCAGCCCCGGCCTTCGGGCCAGCGGGCGTCGCTGTATGACCACTGCGTCCGGGCGCTTGAACACGCCGCGCCGCGTGGCGTTCACGGCCTGCCGCTGATGGGTAGCGGCGACTGGAACGACGGCATGAACAAGGTAGGTGAGGCCGGGCAGGGCGAAAGCGTCTGGCTTGGCTTCTTCCTCGTCCATGTGCTGCGCGAGTTCGCACAGGTGGCTCGTCAGCGCGGTGACGTGTCGTTCGCCGGGCAATGCGTCGCGGGCGCCGACACGCTGGCCGCATCCCTCGAAGCGACCGCCTGGGACGGCGACTGGTACCGGCGCGCCTGGTTCGACGATGGCACCCCGCTGGGCTCCGCAGGCAACGACGAATGCCGGATCGATGCGATCGCACAGAGCTGGTCGGTCCTTTCGGACGTGGGCGGCGACGACCGGCGAGCACGTGCGATGGCGTCGCTGGACCGGTATCTGGTGCTCGACGATCCGGGCATGATCCGTCTGCTCGATCCGCCGTTCGACACGTCGGCCATGGATCCTGGCTACATCAAGGGCTACGTGCCCGGCGTGCGGGAAAACGGCGGCCAGTACACCCACGCCGCGGTCTGGGCCGCCATGGCGTTCGCGCACATGGGCAACCATGAGCGGGCGTGGGAACTGACGAGGATGATCCATCCTGCCAGTCACACCGGGGACGCCGCCGCGATCGGGCGCTACAAGATCGAACCGTACGTCATCGCGGCGGACGTCTATTCCGTCGCGCCGCACACGGGACGGGGCGGGTGGAGCTGGTACACCGGATCGGCGGGCTGGATGTACCGGCTGATCGTCGAGTCGTTACTGGGTATCCATCTCGACGGTGGCCGGCTGCGGATCGTGCCTCGTGTTCCGGCGGCCTGGCCGGGCTATACCGTGCGCTACCGCCACGGACGAGCGACCTACGTCATCGACCTGCGTCGTGCACACGAGGGTGAACCGGCGAGCCTCTTGCTGGACGGGGTGGCCTGTGGCGCAACCCTGGCCCTGAAGGATGACGGAGCCGAGCATCGGGTGCAGGTGATCTATGCGGGAGGGTAACGGTGGCGTAACGCGGCTACGCGCAACGTCAGTGCAGCCGGGCGTACCGGCGGATCGGGAGATCACGCTCATGTCTCAGGAATCGAACGATCCGTCGCCCGCGCCCCAGCTGCGGGAAGACCGGATAGCCGCCTATAACGTGGCCGCCGCCACGCATCCCGAGGCCTGCGTCGTGCGCCGCGTGGATACGTCCGGCGCTTGCGTGCCGGTCAAGGCGCCGCCGTCGGCCTCCGGGAACGCATCCGGGCAAACAACATCACCGCCAAAGGCGTAAGCAGCAGCGGGAGGTTGCTGCGCCCCGGCCACGAGGGATTGTAACGGCGCAACAGCCCGAACACCCGGTGATGCGCGGCCCACAACGCGCCGACGACGATGAAGCTGAGGAAGAAACCCGCTAGCTGCGGAATCAGGTCGACCAGAGCCTGCAGCCAGGCCTGGTCCGTACGCGACTCGGGATGAGGCACGTGCACCTCGATGATCAGCAAGGTGATGGCGATGGCGAACACCGCGTCCGAAAAAAAGGTCAGCCGCTCGAGCTGCTGATCCTGGCCGTGCTCCGACATGCCGAACTCCCCCTGTGATTTCTTGCGGATGATCGCCCGCCACGGGTCTTCAGGGGAAGGGGGTACCAGGAGCAGACGCGGCTTAGACATCGCCCGGATCAGCATGCGCAACGGAGGCTTCGTCCGCTCCACCAGTCCAGGGAGATCGTCACCATGCATTCTCATGTCCTGCCACGTCGCAACGTGGTGGCCAATGCCATTTACGGCCTGCTCAATCCGATACCGTTCGGATGCTTCGTGGCGGCACTGATTTTCGATATCGTCTACGCCCGCACCGGCGTGATCCTCTGGATGAAGGGGGCCGCCTGGCTGATCGTATTCGGCCTGCTGTTCGCGATCGTGCCGCGGCTGGTCAACCTGACCCAGGTCTGGATCACCTCCCGTCATGCCGCCGTGCGCGGTGAGCGACTCGACTTCTGGCTCAACCTCGTGGCCATCGTCGCCGCGATCTTCAACGCCTTCGTTCACAGCCGTGACGCGTATGCGGTCATCCCGGAAGGGGTATGGCTCTCCGCCGTCACCGTTCTGCTGCTCGCTATCGGGCACATCGTGGTCGCGGTGCGGGCATCCGACCGGGGAGTGCTGGCCCATGACTAAGTACATCTGTCGCAACGCGCTGGCGCTGGCCTGTGTCGTCGCCCTCGGGGCGTGCAGCGAGAAAGCCTCCTTCGAGCCGCCCCAGCAGTCGGGCACCGATCCGACCTTGCCCAAGGCACAAAACTTTCTCGTGCCACCCATGCAGGTACCGGACAAGGCGGGCTGGAAACAGGGGCAGGCGCCGAGGGTAGCGGCCGGCCTGAAAATCGAACGCATCGCCGACGGCCTCATGCACCCGCGGCAGCTGTACACGCTTCCAAACGGCGATGTGCTGGTCGTGGAGTCCAACGGTCCCGGCAGCGAGCCCGTGACCACACCCAAGCAGCTGATCGCCAGCATGGTGAAGAACCAGTCGGGCAAAGGCGGGAAGGGCGGCAATCGCATCACACTGTTGCGCAAGAGCGCGTCGGGACCGTGGGAGAAGCATGTATTTCTCGAAGGGCTGAATTCGCCCTTCGGCGTGCAGCTGATCGGCAGCACGCTTTACGTCGCCAACACCGATGGCATCGTCAGCTATCCCTACCAGGAAGGGCAGACGCGGATCACCGTGCCGGCGACGAACTTCACCGATCTGCCGAACACCATCAACCATCACTGGACCAAGGCGCTCCAGGCCAACCCGGACGGCACAAAGCTGTATGTCGGCGTCGGCTCCAACAGCAACATCACCGAGAACGGCCTCGATATCGAATACCGGCGTGCCGATGTGCTCGAGGTCGATGTCGCCACCGGGGCGAGTCGCATCTATGCGGCGGGCCTGCGCAATCCCACCGGTTTGCAGTGGGACCCCGTGAGCAACTCACTCTGGGCCATCGTCAACGAGCGCGATGAAATCGGCGCCGACCTCGTGCCCGACTATCTCACCTCGGTGAAGGAAGGCGGTTTCTACGGCTGGCCCTACAGCTATTACGGCCAGCACATCGATACGCGGGTCAAACCGCAACGGCCCGATCTCGTGGCCAAGGCGATCAGGCCGGACTACGCCATCGGCTCGCACGTGGCGCCGCTCGGGTTGCTTCTGACGCAGAGCAACGGTCTGCCTGCGAAGTACCACAACGGCGCTTTCATCAGCGAGCACGGCAGCTGGGATCGTTCGCCGTTGAGCGGATACGAAGTGGTCTTCGTCGCGTTCAGGGATGGCAAACCGGAAGGTAAGCCGGAGACCGTCGTAAGTGGCTTCTACTCCAGTGACGAGAAGCAGCTGTATGGCGCGCCTGTGGGCGTCGTGCAGGACAAGGACGGTGCGTTGCTGATCGCCGATGATGTCGGTGACACGGTCTGGCGTGTGACGGACGCGGCACGCTGAAGAAACGGTCGGGGCGATACAAGACGGGTCGGGTCATGCGCGTTGAGCCGGCCTGGCTGTGCGCCGCGTCGCATTCCGGGGTGGTCACGCGGGGCTGACGCGCTACTGCAACATGGATAGTGACAATCGGGTACCGGCCAACACCGGCCGGTTGACGTGAGGCCAGGGCATGCCCCCTATCGACGATATCAAGCGACGCCGCTTCCTCAAGATGGGTGCGGGCACCGCGGGCGTCGCAGCGCTTTCAAGCTGGCCCGGTCTGATCGAGAAAGCGCTGGCGCTCGAACCGCACAATCCCACCGGTACGCCGGGTCTGGCGGATATCGAGCACATCATCGTGTTCATGCAGGAGAACCGGTCGTTCGACCATTACTTCGGCATGCTGCCGGGTGTGCGCGGCTACGGCGATCCGCGACCCGTTCCGCTGCCTAGTGGCAACTACGCCTGGTACCAGCCAGAAGGCCTCGACGCGGCAAGCCGCGGTTTCAGCGATCACGTGGCCCATGCGGCGTGGACGCAACCGAAGGGCTGGTACGACACCGATCGCGCCGCGCAGTCGACGAATTACGTGCTGCCGTTTCGCCTGAACGCGCCAGGCAACGTGCAGTACCAGTACATGGCCGATCTGGATCACAGCTGGAAGGCTTCACAGCAGACCTGGTCCAACTGGGACACCTGGGTGCCGCTGAAGAGCCGGCAGGCGATGGGCTTTCTCAACGCAGACGACCTGCCTTTCTACTACCAGCTGGCCAACGCGTTCACCGTATGCGACGCCTATCATTGCTCGATCTTCGCGGCGACCGATCCGAACCGGTTCTGCCTGTGGTCGGGCACCGTGCCGCCGCCGATGAATTTTCCGGACAACTACGGCAGCTGCGGCTACGTCGCGGACATCGCCTGCGACATCAACAAGGACATCACCCCGGCGATGCTCGGCCAGTCGCCTGAGGCGAAGAACGCGGCGGTAGCCGCCGGTATCGCGGACTGGAAGACCTATCCGGAGACGCTTACCGAGAACGGCATCACCTGGAAGATCTACCAGGAGTACGACAACTACGGCGATAACTACCTCCAGTACTACAAGAATTTCCGGGTCGATAACACCGGCAAGCCGATCGATACCTCTGACGATCCGACGTTCCAGACCTTGTATCGCCGTGGGCGCGTCTTTGCGGAGCCCAGTGGCAAGACCGGCGACGCGCTGGTCGCGCAGTTCGCGAAGGACGTCGCCGCCGGCATGGAGCCGGACGATCCCGCACCCGGTGAGGTGAAAGCGGGCCTGCCGCGCGTCTCGTGGATCGTGGCGCCGTCGGCGTTTTGCGAGCATCCCAGCTCATCGCCGGGCGACGGCGAGTCGTTCACCGCCAGGTTGCTGGACGTACTGGTCAACGACCACCCGGAGGTCTTCCGCAAGACGGTGTTCCTGTTGATGTACGACGAGAACGACGGCTACTTCGACCACGTGCCGCCACCGGTTCCGGCGACCAGCGATGCCTATGGCGAGATGACCCTGGAGGACGCGGGTGCCGCGGAAACCATGGATGCGATCCCGGTAGGACTCGGCCCGCGCGTGCCGATGGTGATCGTGTCGCCGTGGACCGCCGGCGGCAAAGTGCATTCGCAGTTGAGCGACCATACCTCCGTGATCCGCCTGCTCGAAGCGTGGTCAGCGGCGAAGGGTCTGTCGAATCAGGGTCGCGAAAAGGATGCGGTGCGTTGCGATGCCATTTCGCCGTGGCGACGTGCGGTCTGCGGCGATCTCACGGAAGCTTTCGATTTCCGGCCGTCGCTGCCACGCCGTATCGATACGGCGACGCATTTCCGGAACGGTACCGAAAGCGCGGCCGTGCCCGCGCCACAGGTCTTCCCGGTCCAGGCACCCGCCACGCGGGCAGCCTGTCGTACGGACTACGCCTTTGCGGCGGACATGCGGGTCGACGGAGGTCAGCTGGCGCTGCGCTTCGCCAATACCGGGGCGATCGGCGTCGCCCTCATCGCGTTTCATCAGCCGATGTCCGCGGCGCAGACCTCCGAACACTTTACGATCGAGGCCGGAAAGTCGCTTTCAGCGGTACGGCCCGTTGCCGACGACGGCCGTTATGACGTCGCGATCCATGGTCCCAACGGCTTTCTGCGCGAGTGGCGAGGCGATCAGCGGGCCATGGGGTCCGCAGGACTCGCGGCGGAAGTCAGTGCGTCGCATCAGGAGTGGAAGGGCAGTCTCTCCATTCGTCTCGACAACCGGGCCAGCGACAAAGCGTGCGTGTTTCAGCTGGGCGATAACGCGTATTACGAGAATGGACCGATGCAGGTGCGCGTCGAGGCCGGTTGCGAGCGGACGATCGAGTGGCAGGTGAGCCGTGGCTGGTACGACGTCGCCGTGCGCGTCGCGGGGCAGGCGGGTTACCTGCGACGCATGGCTGGCTATGTACCGCAGAAGCTCCGGGCTCCGGTCACCGACCCGGCCATTGGCAACGACCGGATGTTCCACGCGCTGGTGTCGATCCAGGGCGAGGGCTATGCGGGCCGTCGCTTCGACTACGCGGTGCCACCGTGGCACCACCGTCCGAAGAACTGGATCGGCGTGTTCGCCGCGGGTTCGGAGCCCACGAAAAAACACCTGCTCCGCTGGGTGTATGCGCCGCGTGGTGTCGGCTCGGTCATGCTGGCCGACGCGTCGGGCGATGCGCTGCCGCCTGGCCGCTACGAAGCGTGGTACTTCTTCGACGACGGATACACCGTGCTGGGTGGCAGGCCCATCCCGTTCCGCATCTGACGTCTCTGTCTACTCGTCTAGGGTGTCGCGCTTGCGTCGACCCCCTGGACCAGCCGCTTCGCCAGCCGCGGATCGCGAAACTGGTCCAGCCACCAGGCGAGCGCACGACCTTCGTGTTCCTCCCGCCATGCCACGTACAGCGTGTTGGGCTCGCGCGGATTGGCCACCGTCTTCTCGATGAGGCTGCCGTTCTTCAGCAGGCTGAGGATGCGGTCGCGCGGCAGCCAGCCCACGCCCAGGCCGTCGCGCTGGGCGCGCATCTTCGCGCGCATGCTCGGCACCGCCAGCGTGGGCTGACCGCCGACGACGCCGTAGCCGCGACGCTGCCGGCGCGACGAATCCGCGACCACGATCGCCCGATGGTGGGCCAGGACTTCCTGCGTGAGCGGGCTCGTTTCCTTCGCGAGCGGATGGCGCGGTGACACGGCGAAGACCCAGTCCATGGTCCCCAGTTCGAACCAGCGCAGCCCCGGAATGGCCGGTGGTTCGTTGGTGGCTCCGACGATCAGGTCGGCGCGACCGTCGGCCAGGGCTTCCCAGGTGCCTCCCAGGACTTCGTGGGTTACGCGCAGCGTGACGCCGGAACCCAGTGCGTCGAATGCACGGATCGATGGCAGCAGCAGTTCGAACTCGAAGATCTCGTCCGTGACCAGCCAGAGCTGTTCCTCCCAGCCGCCGGCGATCTGCTTGACCCGCTGGGTGAGGCGGCCGACGTCCGCGGCCAGTCGTGCGGATTCCTGCGCGAGCAGCTGGCCGGCGGGTGTCAGCTGCAGACGGTAACGACGCCGGTCGAACAGCAAGGCATCGAAACGTGCTTCCAGCTGCCGTGCAGCGTGCGAAATGGTCGAAGGCGCCTTGCCCAGCCGGCGTGCTGCGCGCGACAGGCTCCCGGCCTCGCGAATGGCCTCGAGCAGGGCGATTTCATCGTCCGAAAGCATGAGACGTTCGACCCCTTCGAACGAGTGCGTCGAAAGGATGGTACGGCAAAAGACACGGCACGGCGCAGCATGCTTCCATCAACCACCCCACGGGAGTCATGTCATGAACCGTTTCAAAGACAAGAACGTTCTGGTCACCGGCGGCACCACCGGCATCGGCTTCGCGGTGGCTCAGGGCTTTATCGCCGAAGGGGCGCGGGTCATCGTCACCGGACGGGACCAGGCGGGTATCGACCGCGCCGCCGCTGAACTGGGCCCGCGCGCTACCGTCATCCGCAACGACGCCGGTTCCATCACCGATGCCCGTGCGCTGGGCACCACCGTGGCCGACCTCGGGATCAAGCTGGATGCGGTATTCATCAACGCCGGTATGGCCCGCTTCGCGTCGCTGGCCGAGGTGGATGAAGCGTTCTGGGACCTCAGCTTCAATACCAACATCAAGGGTGCTTTTTTCCAGATCCAGGCGCTGGCACCTCACCTCAATACCGGTGCATCGATCGTGCTCAACGGCTCGATCAACGCCCACATCGGCATGCCGAACTCGTCGGTGTATGCGGCGACCAAGGCGGCGCTGATCTCGCTCGCCAGGACCTTGTCCGCCGAGCTGATCCCGCAGGGCGTACGCGTGAACGTCGTAAGCCCGGGCCCGGTGCAGACGCCGCTCTACGGCAAGCTCGGCATGGATGCGGCGACGCTGCAGGCCACCGCGGACAGCATCCAGTCCCAGGTGCCGATTGGCCGCTTTGGCCGTCCGGAAGAAGTCGCCGCGACGGTGCTTCACCTGGCCTCGCCGGAGTCGGCTTTCATCGTCGGCACCGAGATCATCATCGACGGCGGGATGAGTCAGCTATGAGCACGCCGTCCACGATGAAAGCGGCCTGGATTGCGGATGCCGGGTCCGGCGATCTCACGATCCACGTGGGCGAGACGCAGGTGCCCGCCAACGCCGACGACCGGCTGCTGATCGACGTCGAAGCCGTTGGCATGACCTTCGGCGAACCCGCGTGGGTCACGAATGGAACGATGGCCTTACCCGACGGTTCGCCTCGTGCGCTTCCCGTCATCATCGGTCACGAGTTCGCGGGGCGAGTGGCGCATGCTGGTGCCGGGACTCAGGGCTTCGCCATCGGCGACCGCGTCGTCGGCCTGATCGACTTCTGGCGCAACGGGGCTGCGGCCGAGCAGGCCAGTGTCCTGCCGTCAGAGGTCACCCGGCTCCCTGACATGTTGACTGCCATCGAAGCGTCCACGTTGCCGATCGGTGCACTGACCGCGTGGCAGGCGCTGTACGACATCCCTTCGCTGCGTGTCGATGCGTTGCCGGTCGTAGTGTTTTTCGGCCCGATCCTATAACCACGTGACGTAGCGGCGCAGGGCCCGACCGCCGCTGCGTTCACGGCGTACGGTTTCCGCGAAAGTCGACGACGTCGCGCGCTTCCATCAGGTCGAACCAGCTCGTAGCCAGCTTCACGTAGAGCTGTTGCTCCGTGTCGGCCATCTGCCAGTTGGCCTGATCGCTCGCGTGGCTCGCCTGGTCCAGCGCGACGCTGTTGGCTTTTCGCCAGAGCGGCTGGTTCAGGCTGAGCTGGCCGGTGTGCGCGTGGTACGTGTCATGCAGCGTCGGCGTGACCCCTGTACGGTCGGCATTTTCGCACCCCCAAGGTGGCGTGCCGAGTGCGCCTTCACGACGCTACAATGCCCTACGGTCCGCCGACGGCGCCGACCGGAAACAGGGGAAAACAATGAAACGGATGCTTTGTGCGGTCGCCCTGGTGATCGCGGTCACCGGGTGCCAGACGACCGGTCACGAAATCACGCAGATCGATATCGGCGCGAGCCGCGACCAGGTGGTGGCCACGCTTGGGCGACCGGATTAGGTGCGGACCATCGGCGATTTCGAAGTCCTGAACTACCTGGACCGGCATCGCACGCGGGTGTCGATGGGTCATACCGACTATGCGGTGGTGCTGCTGGATGGGAAGGTGAGTCAGTTCGGGCCGGGGCAGGTGAGGCGGGATGGGCTGCGGTCGGTGGTGATTGATTCGGGAGTTCGATGAAGTGAAGCGATTCGTTTGGGTTTTCGTGCTTCTGTGCTTGCTGCCGGCGGTGGCGCAGGCTGGAGATCCCCTGAATGAACAGGAACGCCTTCGCTCCGTTCTGCAAAGGGAGGTTCCAGACGATGACCTTGGCGCCTATGAAAGGCTATGGGCGCTTGAGGCCGCGAGTGGCCAGGCCTATGCGCCTGCATTGCGTACATGGATCTGGCGACGCAGCCTGACCGCCATTGATGGCTCACCGCGACCGCCTACGACGGTGAAAGAAGCCATTGAATCACCCATGGCCGATCAGGCAGCGTACCGCAACGCGGCGCAGGCATATCTGACCAAGACGTTTTCCATTCGATTCGGCGTTGACGATGCAACCGGTCGGCCATCGGGTACTACCCGTGAGGCACCGGGCATTTTCACCAGGCGATCTTCAAAGGAAGTGTTCGTGAAGGCGACGGTGCAGAATAAAGGTCCAATAGAGGCCCGCATTCGCATGCGAGTCGCTCATGGAGACGTGGATCTGAGGTGCAATCTCTCACAGGTGAAGGCGGGCATGACGATTCCCGTTTGGTGTGCCACTGCGCTCGGGCACGGCAGCGTGGATCGGCAACTTGCCGGGATCGATGCATTGCTGAACTCACCAGATGGCGTCGTTCCCGAGGCCGAGATTGACATCGGTTCACCCACTCGCCACGTGACGCTGGCGAATGACCCCACCCTCGCCACCGACTGGGAAACGACCCTGAGAGAGGGTGATCCTGCGTTCTCGGTCTATCATCCTCCCACGCCGCCAAGTCAGATCACCACGGAGAGTGGTGCGCCACGAGCGGCTTGGGCCATGTTGGTCGTGATCGCGATCCTTCTTACGACCGGCGGCACGGCACACTACCGTTCGGCAAACGGCCCCGTCGTCTCGCGTGGATGGTTCGTCGGGTACATGATGCTAGCTGCAGCGGCCGTTGCTTTGGGAGGACTCGATCAGAGTACGGGCGCCCCGATGAGTGGCGTATTGTCCGTGCTGGTCGAGATAGTCGTCGGGCTTCCCTGGTCGATCTCTTTGCTGACGGCGGCTAATCATCTGCCAAATGGGTCGGGTTTTCCTTGGCTCTTCGTCGCTGGGAACGCGGCTCTACTGTTTGTCTTGAGCGCGCCTGGACGTCGGTATAAAGCGAAGTAGCCAGTCGGCTTGACTTTTCACCGAGGGCCGATGAGTCGGCTTGGGCTGCGGCAGGTGAGGCGGGATGAGTTGCGGTCGGTGGTGATTGATTCGGGAGTTCGATGAAGTGAAGCGATTCGTCTGGGTTTTCGTATTGCTGTGCTTGTTGCCGGCGGTGGGGCAGGCCGGCGACCCGTTGAAACAGCAGGAGCCGCTTCACTCCATCCTGCAGCAGAATGTGCCGGATGATGACGTTGGCGCGTACAAGCTCCTTTGGCAGATGTACGACGCAAACGGAGACCTATGGACGCCTTCACTGCGGACGTGGCTGTGGCGACGCGACCTCACTCGTCTGGAAGGTGGCACGCCGCCGTATATGACGGTGGAGCAAGCGATCGACTCCCCGCTCGCCGACAGTGGTGCATACCGCGAGGCTGCGATGGCTTACGTGGCCGAACGGTTCAGCATCCGCCTGGCTGTTGACGGTGTCGCTGGAATCCCGCCTGAGACCGTTCGTTCAGGGGAGGGAATCTACGTCACCCGCACTGGCGACCACGTGTTTGTTGCGGCTGTCGTGACGAATCGCGGATCGTTGGATGCAGAGCTAGGTGCTCGTGTTCAAGTCGACGACGCGTCTTTGTCGTGCGCTCCGGTCCAGATCAGCGCGGGGGGAGAGGCCGGAACGTGGTGCAGGTCTTCTGGCCCTGGCGGTACGGTAGCTGGACAAGTCGCCTACATCGTGGAGGCGCTCAAGCATTTTGATGGCATCGTAAAGCGAGTCGATCTGGAGACCGGGACCCCGACCCGGCATGTCATGGCAGACTCTGGTGCTGACTACGCCCCGTCATGGGAAACGGCGTTGGGCGTCCGGGAGCTCGCAGGCGTGGAGATCGCGAATCGAGTTCGCGCCATCGAAGCGGCCAGGAGCCCGGTACCGACGACAGCCTGGGCCGTACTGGTCGTTACAGCGGCCTTACTGGCGACCGGAGGTGCGGCACATTACAACTCCGCCCATCGCGCCATCCTGCCTCGTGGGCTGTTCGTCGGCTACGTGATACTGGTGGTCGTGGCCCTCTGCGTTGCGGGCCTTGATGAAAGCACGGGAGCGCCGATGAAAGGGGTGCTTTCTTTAATGGCTCAGATGGTGGTGGGGTTGCCTCGGTCGCTTTCCTTGCTGTCGCCGAATAATCGATTGCCGAATGGGTCGGGTTTTCCGTGGCTGTTTGCTGCAGGGAATGCGGCGTTGTTGTTTGTTTTTAGTTCGCCTGGGCGCCGGTATGAGGCGGGCTGACGGTTATGTCCGGGATACTGGAGGAGCAACGAATGCCGATACGTGTTTTTTGCCGGCTTTTCAGGCGGGCTGCTTTAGCTATCACGGTCATGACGGTGTTCAGCAGCATCGCGAATGAACGGGTGCCCGATGTCGCTGCGCGCGTTTGTGGTGCCGAAATCATCGAAGCGGTTGCCGGAGAGCTGCGCTTGCCTACCTTCGACCCGGCCTTGTCCTCATGCCGTCGTGATCCGGTCACGTCTGGCACCTCTATTGTCGCCATCGTTAGTCCTGCTGACGACGAGCATTTTAATCTGGACGTGGCTATCTGGGATGTGCGTGCCCGGAAAGTTGTGGCAAAGCGACGAGATCCAGCCTATCTCGTCTCGGATGCTTCCTCCTTGCGGGCGACGGAAGTTGATACGGCGCGCTATCAACTTGCCGCGGACGTTCGTGCGTTTGGTGTTCGCGACGTCCACTACCCCTACAACACGCATTCGAAATGGAGTGAGACGCGCCTGACGATGTTCGTTCGGCGCGGCGAGGCGATTGACAGGATCTTTTCGACCCAGGTTGAGCTTTTAACAGATGGCGGTAGTTCACCTGGGTGCGATGACGCTACGCGTGCGGTCCGCTCGGCGATCACGATCGCGCCGACCAGCAGTCGTGGCTTCAAGGATCTTCTCGTGGTTACGCGTGACAGCATTGAATCGGGTGTTCCGGGTAAATCCTGTAAGGTGGTAACGATCGAGCGTCAGCAGATCGCGTATGACGGAGCGACGTATGGATCGTTTTCTGCACCGAGCTACGGTGAGTAGAAGTCGATGTCCGCGTCTCACGGGTAACGTCCCCAGATCCATACATGTCCGTCTTCATCAATAGCGGCACTGTGGCCATTATCGGCAGCGACCGCCTTTGCCGTTGGAATGCCTTCGATGCGCACCGGTTTGCCCGAATAGGGATCGAGGCCGCCGCGCTGGGTGCTCGACACACAGGTTTGCCCGCCAAAAGGGAGGGTGGCTCTCGTTGCCAGCTGGCCAAACTCGTTATCGCCGGTAGCCCAGATGCTGCCGTCAGTGCCCAGAAACAGCGCATGACGCCGGCCGGCGGCCATGGCGGTAATAGGTGGCAGGCCCTCGATGATGGCGGGCGCATACTGGAAACCCCCTCGTTCGACGAGGGTGGTGGGGTCGCCGCCGAGTTGTCCGCAATCGTTGTAACCCCAGCCCCAGACGCGGCCTTTCCGGTCCAGCGCCAGGTCGAAGCCGTGAAAGCTTGAGATCGCCGTTATCGGCGGCAAGCCAGCGACGGGCTCAGGCGTAGGATTCGCTGCCTCGGGGAGGTGGAAGGGATTTTCGTAGCCACCACAGTAGACGGCATCGAGGGTAGGTTGCGGCGGGGACGACGATTCGATCAGAGGATGAGAAAGGTTTCCCCACGTCCACACACGGCCATCCTTGCCCAGGGCCATGCTGCTTCGCTTGCCACCGGCGACCTGAACTATGTCGCTAAGGCCTGGCACGAGATCGATATCCAGTCGCGGTGCAGCCAGGTGGGGCAACGGTCGGCCGGTTTGTCCGCAGTCGTTCATGCCAGTGCTCATGACGCTACCGTCCTGTGTGACCATGAGTAAGTGCGACGCGCTGCCCGTGATTTCGCGAAGGCCAGTGATATGTTCTTTCAGGAAGGCGCCGCAAACACTGCCACGGATTCCCGAGGGACACATCCGGGTTCTCTCCTGCGCTTCCCAAGTCGCAAGGGTCCCTGTGGACGTTATTCCAATGGCGTCAACCGCCGAAGGGGCGATCCGACTCATCGGGGAATGCGCGGGATCGATGGACGTGGCTTGCCCTTCGCACGTAGGTGACTGTGTGACGAGGTACGACCACATCCTTCCTTCGCCATCGAGGACGACAAGATGGCTACTCTGGAAGGCGATTGCCGTCGCACCTTCCATGCCAGGAATTCGGAAGGGTTCACGGCGTACGCCCATGCAGTTTAAGGCCGCCTCCGGGGCACCGGTGCGGGAGGCATGGCCGGATTTCCATGAGCCGATGAGTGCCGTGCCGATCCAGATGATCAGGATGGCGGCAAGCGCCGAGACCCCGTGAATGGGTTTGATATTTTTCATCCGTCGAATCCCTAGTTCAAATCCCTTCGTGACGTGCGGAGGATCCAGTCCGTCCCGAGCATGACGGCACGTCACCGGCCGCCTGGCAGAGCCGGGCGCGGGTCGGATACTCGGTGAACGATCCCCTGTGATGCGGTCATGTTCGCACCCGCAAGGTGGCGTGCCAAGTGCGTGTTCGCAACATTACAATCATTCGCGGCCAGCCGAAGGCGCCGACCGAAATCTAGGGGAAGACAATGAAACGGATGCTTTGTGCTTTGGCTGCCTTGGCCACAACATTTTTGAGCCTAACGGTCCACGCGGATCGCGCGCGAGCCACAGAACTAGGCGACTTGCGGTCGCAGAAAGTGCCGACTGACGTTCGCGAGTCGTATACGCTGGTGGCCGAACTTCAGAATCTCCGCGACCCTGCCGCATCGACGGCGTTGCGAGTTTGGTTGTGGCGGCGCGATCTCTTAGCGCTTCAAGGGGCATCGCTACCTCAGTCACCGACAGTGGAGGATGCTATTGCTTCGCCTCAGGCGGACGAGAAGGCATATCGCGAGGCAGCTGCCGCGTATGTAGACGAGACGTTCACCCTACGGCTGCGTCCGGCCGGACAAGCACCGGCGGACGTAGGTTTTCGAAGGGAGCCTGACGGTTACTATTCTCGCGGAACTTCGGATCGGGGCACATACATCGTGTCGCTGGAGATCAAGAACAACGCATCCGCGGACGCCTCGCTGCTTACCCCTGGGATCACGGTCACCTTATCACGCGGCACTTCCCAGCCTGATGGCGTGTGGCTGCAGTGTGAGCCTGTATTTGTCGCGGCTCGCGCCTCGGCAACAACGTGGTGCAGAGCCGCCAGCCAGCCGTATCTTGCCGGGATGCTCGTCGATCTTATGCGAGACCGTGATGATGCCAGTGATACCAAATTGAAGCTAAGGTCGGACATTGCCATGGGTACTGTTCCATTGCACATCTGGCTCATTCAGCTGGACAGCGCGCCAACTGCCTGGGAGCGCAAGCTTGGCGTGATCGACAAGGGGCTTGGCGAAAGCGTCGCAAGTGTAGATGTAGAAAATCTTCGGCCTTCCGGTCAACTCTACCTTCCCACTTCCGTGTTGAGCATGCTCATAGCGTCGTTTTCACTGCTCGGTCTCTGGGCGGGTCGCCACCTGGTCTCCGGCAGGCGTCGAATTATTCCACGCTCACTGTTTGTGTTTTACCTGGCGATGGTTGTTCTCATGCTGCTCCTGAGCATTGTGGATCGCCCAAGTGCGGGACCAATGGGCGGAACGGTGACTACGCTTGTGCAGATGGTATTGGCATTGCCGTGGGCTGTTTTTCTCGCCCACCCAAATGTGGCAGTGCCCCGCGACTCGTTTTTACTCCTCCTCTTGATCGCAGGCAACGCCATTTGTCTCTTTGTTTTCAGTTCGAATGGTCGCAGTTTTGGAACGTCTGAAAAAGCTGCGACAGGCGACAGATGAGGGGTTGATATAGCCCTGGACTGACGCATTCGTATCGCGCACTGGTGAGGAGCGCTGGATTCTTCCGGGCGATAAGTTAGTGACTACTCAAATGTGGGTTCGTCGCCCCAAATGGAGTCCTTGGAACATCACTATGGCTGCTCTTTGTACTGGAGGTTGGCATCAATGAAGCCATTCATGCCTTTGACGTGGAAGTGCATCTCATCCACTTCGTCGCTATCGAAGTTCTCAAAAGTCACTAGATCGGCCAGGACGAAGTGCGTCATTTTCTCCACTCTTTTCCTGAGCAGGGTCCGCCAGACAAGTTCGTTTCCTGTCAAGTAATTGATGCTGCTTCCATAGTCCGACACGGTTCCGGTCGCGTCGTCAGCACGTGACTGGTCGCGCCGTTTCTCACCAATGAGAGTGAGCTTGCCTTCAATGAGCTTGAACTTATAGTTGCTTTCCCAGACGAGCTCGCACGATGCCGCGCAACCCTTCGAATAGACGAGCACGAAGTTCCGTATCGAGACGCGGTCCCAGCGCCGCTCTGAGGCACCCCATCGCTTCGTTCTGTACGCGATGCGGTAATCACCCTGCGATGTCCTCACTGCCACCATGATCTCCACGGTCTGGTCGCGATCGCAATCCACAACCATCGGGACAGCCATCGCCCCGCCAGGCATCAGCGCGCCCGCCGCATCGTTCGGCGCATCGATTGACGCGTTAGGGCAGATGGCGTGAACAGCGTTTGCCGCGCCTTCGGTAACGACATCCGCCCTGGACACCGGGCTCAGGGTGATGAGCGTTAGTACCGATGTCGATAATGCGAGTGACCTGAGCGAGGGCGAGGGGATACCGCTGACGGGAGAATGCGGATGTCGAGTCATTTGAGATTAGATGCTCCGCTCACGCGAATTCCCGCGCTTCCAATAAAGTAAGCACCACCGCCCGCGACTCCAAGCGTGAATACTTTCACGGATAGACGCGTCCCATCATCCGGCATATCAAGCGGCTGGTTGACATACGATTTCAGAAGTCGCCATGTCGGTCCAGAAAAATCGATCACGTGACCGATCGTGTCCATCGTGGGCGCGACCGGAAACCAGCCGACGCCGGGCCGTACCTCGAACACCGGCGAGACCAGTTCAACCGACATCAACTTGCCGTCGTGGCACCGCAAGCGGTCTCCGAGACGTACCGCTCGAGTCGGTCGCCAACCGTGCTGCTCAAGCCAGACGCTCTGGTTCGTCGTTGTGAACGTCGTTGCGGATCGGCCTGGCGTGGCGGGATCGGCATAGATCAGCGCGACAATCGCATCGCACGGAGTTGTCGAGACGTAGGTGACAGAGGCGTGCTCGTTGTCGGCGCCATACTCATTGGGAGGCGCAAGAAGCAAGTCTCCGACGCCGATCTGATCGATGGGCACCAGGCCAGACCTGGTCCACACGGGCGTGCCGGCGATAAAACCGATGGTGTGTTCAGTTCCCACTGTATTCGTATCCCTTGTCAAAATAGCCGATCTTTTCGGCGCTTCTTTCCATCATCCAGATGCTACCCGCTTGCCGCGGTCGACAGGGACCATAAGGTGCCTGCGGTCATCGAGTAGGTCCTCATAACCGTGTCATGTAAGTTTCTTTACGGATAACGGCCCCAGATCCATACATGTCCGTCGCGATCGAGTGCGGCGCTGCGGTCGCGTCCCGCCGCGATACCCACGATACCGGGCAGAGAGGGTACCTTCACCGGCACTTCTGAATAGTTCTCGTCGGCACCGAGTTCTTCGCTCGACGCACACTGTCGTGGATCCGTATGTCGGGGAACCATCGCTCCCAATTGCCCCGCGCCGTCATTACCCGTCGCCCAGACCACGCCGTTCTTGTCGAGAAATAGCGCATGTCGGACGCCCGCGCTGACTGCGAGCAGAGACGGCATGCCCTCGATGCGTTGTGGCTGCCTCTGAAACGTCGCCTGCGCCGCGAGGGCCTTCGGATCACGCCCGGTGACGCCACATTCGTCGTAGCCCCAAGCCCACGGGTGGCCGTCGCGATCGATCGCAAGTACGAAATTCTGGAACATATCGATCGAACGAACAGATGGAAGCCCCGTGACCTGCACGGGTAACACATGCGGGGTTTCGTCCAGGCCCATGGCACTCCTTCCTGCGGGTCGGCATAGCGGGGCCATCGGCTCGGCGTGGTAGATTCCGCCTGCAAGAGCCCACGATGTCGAGAGACTGCCCCAGCCCCATACGCGTCCCTCTTCATCTAGCGCCGCACTGTAGCGACTTCCGGTCGCCACGGCGGTGATCTTCGGCAAGCCAGGCACACGGCCATAACCGCGCGATTCGGAAGAGAACTGCCCCTGGCGGTCGAAGCGGCCCAACTGGCCGCAATCGTTCATTCCCTCGCTCCAGACAGCGCCCTCTCGATCAACGGCGAGCAGATGCTCGTGACTTCGCGACACATCCGTCATGTCCCGGCGAACGTCAGTAATTCGACCCTGGCAGGTTCCGGGATGATGACTGCCATGTGGGCATGCATCGTTGACGCGGTCGTGGTACCAGCGCACAACGCGCCCGTCGTCGGACAGCCCGATGGCTTCCGATGTCGACGACGCGAGTTTATACATCCGGGTGGCTGACGGATCGTCGTCGCCAGCGTGACGTCCTAAATAGACATGTTGTGGCGTGCCGATGCAATACTCGGTTGGTTGCGCACGATACGACCAGGTGCGGCCTTCACTGTCGATTGCCGCCAGCCAGCCGCCCTGGTAGGCGATAGATACGATGTGATCGAGGCCAGGGATCTTCCAGGGCTGGGTGCGTTCATGTGGACAAGCGGCGCCGGCAGGACGCGTCCCCTGCACCTGGAGAAAATGGCGCCCGCTTTGCCAGGAGCCGATCAGGCATAGCCCGCAGGCCGCGAGTGCAACGAGTGCCAGAACAATCCAGCGCAGCTTTGCATTATTGAGTAAGGCCGGCCGTTGAGTTAACAACTCTGATCCTTTCTGTTGCGATAGCAGCGAAGTTTTGCCGATCGTCACCCGCCGTACTCGTAGCCGTTGTCGAAGTACCCAACCTGTTCGACTTTTTTACCGACGGCCCAAATGCCCACGCGCTTGCCACAATCGACAGGAACGATGAGATAGGGTTTGTCGGCAAGGACAAGGCCCGTGGGGCGAGCGGGCAATTCGGCAGCCCGACGGAGTATCCCGTGTTCGCGAGTGAAGACGGTCTCGGCGGTCGTTGCGCAGTCGTTTTCGCCATTACCGTCGGGAACGTGTCGCGTACCTGCCATGAACAACAGGGATGAGCCGTCTGGCAGGCTGATCGTTTCGATCGCCGCAGAATCGAGGGACGGGTCGAGTGCTCGTACGGACGCAACATCCACGGGCACGGCTTTAGCTATGGAGGGCTCGAATAGCTTGAACGCGGTCGTCGAAAAAACCACCGGGAGCGCAAGGCCCTGACCCGCGCCACCGAGAGCCGCCGGATCGACTCCAAGCACTGCGAGGGTGTCCCCCTTGGTGACACGGTTGCAAGCGACCGGGTTGGTTTCGCCAGCTACCCATACACCACCGTGACTCGAGCAAGCAGCGAACAGCGCATCGGAACCGTCCATTGGCACGAGAACCCCGTAGCGTCCGGGTGTTTTCTCGCCACCATCGAAGGCCACGGGCACGCCGAGGTAAAGGGGGCCAGAGTGGTGGTATCCGTGCGCATTGTCGCAGCACGGCTCGTCTGCGACCGCCGGGAACGGGACGGCGCAAAGTAGGAGCGCGAGGGAAAGACCGGCGATGAAGGCGGGATGTTTCATGGCAAAAGCCTTCCGGGAGGAACGTCGACGACTCTTCCGCCTGGACCGACCATGCGGATGGCGTTGAAGCCGGCGACCGACGCTGGCTGGCGAAGCCATTCCGTGAGAGCCATGACGAAGCCATGTGGCAGCGTGTCGAGGCAGGTTTCGCTGGACCAGATGAGAAGCGAACGGCGCGCCGACGTCTTGGCATCCTGGTAGAAGAAATGGACGAGCGCACCAACGACCACGCCGTCACTGGACGCCCAGATCAGGCTCTTTTCCTCGCACGATTGTGGTCGGCACGAGTCGACCTGAACGGAACCGTCGCTTCGTTCGACCGGCCATCCCTGCGACGTCGTCGCGGCGACTGCGTAAAGCAACGGCTCAGGCCGGTCGTCTTCGCTCATGCCGAGATAAAGATCGACCTTGGGAACCTCTGCCTCCAGTGGCATACGCCACCGCTTGCCCAGAGCCCCCATGTACGTGTGTGTATGTGCGGCATCTGCGAGCACAGACCGCACGCTCCCGTCTGACGTCCGGTCGGTAGCCGATACGGCACCGCATAGGAGAGCCGTGAGCATGAGAACGCATTGTCGAACTACTAGTGGTCTGCTTCCAGGCTTCATATGACTCTTGTCTCAGGCGAGTGCCTCAGGCACCAGTGGTGTCAGTAGCCGAATGATTCGAAGGTCGTGACCGGGGTTTTGTCGATAGGAATAGCGGGCCCAAAGAAGCGTTCGTCCTGAAGCATTCCCGAATAGATGACTTGATCGGCTTCGCACTGCTTATTCGCGAGAAGTTTTCCTGCTCGTTCGATAAGTATGCCGCCTCCTTCCGTACCGTCTTCTCGCCCGTATCACGACGAAAACGCATCGTGATAGACGGTGTATGTCACGTCGGCGTTCTTCATGCGCAGGAACTGCATGGAGCCACGCCCCATATTTCCGCGGCTGCCGCCCGACGCGCTGGCCTGTGCCGGGACGTCGTTCGACGGAAACGCCAGATCAAGGCTCTGGCTTGACGATCCGAACCTGTATTGAAGTACTCCAAAAGGATTGTCGGCTCGAGGTGAGGCGCATACGGCGACCTTCTTTTTCTTGATGTTGCACGCAAACATGATGGTCTCGTTCTCTTTGCACAACGTACTTTCGACAACGTGACCAAAGTAGATCTGGCTCTTTGCCTGTGCGGAATGCAAGGCGAGCACGAGAAGCGCCAGAAGCGTTAATAGATGCCGGTTGAGGATCTGGGACTCCCTTGGCATCGAACCGTTCATTTGCTTGCTTTCCTCAGTAAACGGCCGTTGCCTGGATAGTTTACGAAGCCAATGGGTGCATGAGAGACGAATTGCGCGTCTCCATAGGTAGGGGCGTCTCGATTTGCAAGACTTCCCAACGTCCCATAGCTGTTTCGTCCCCAGCAGCGGACACCACCACCTTCTAACAGTGCGCAACCCTGTTCGGCACCGACGCTTATGCCGACAGCGTGCTCTACTCCGGATACGAAGACTTTCTCGACCATACCGGTGACCGGCGTGCCGAGCTCGACGGTCTGCGCCGGTTCGATCAGGCAATCGTAAGACGGGCCGGGCGGTGTCGCCGGCGCGGCGCGGAGGGGCAGGGCGAGAGCGACGGCCGCGCTCACGGCCCACGCCAGTCGCCAGGTGCGTCCTTCCGGCCGGGGCCATGCCCGCAGCGCATCATCATCGTGACGAAGCTTCAATCCATTGCCCCTGACAGACCCCCGCAAGCACCACGGATGCGGCGCCCCCTGTACGGTGGTCTGGCCGCGAAATCTAGCGGAGCGCAAAGCCCTCAGCAAGCCTGAGTTGCGTAAAAAAAACGAAAGCGCTAACGCAGTCGGGATGGGCGCTCCGTCAAAGGATATGGATCAATGTCTTGCACGATTTTCCTCAACGTAAGTCTGCGACGGCCAACGAGGGCTCCTTTTCGCAAGTTTGTGTCGCTGGCCTCTGGCGGTGCCCTTGAGGCGGGGGATCAGAAGAACCTCACGCTCGCAATCGGCAAAGGCCGCCACCGCCATCCCGTGTCTGAATCGATTCCGACCACGCGAGGCGCCATAGCGGCCCGTCTTCAAGCCGCCTGCCAATGGTGCGATGCCGCATCACGACGCGGTTTGGCGACCTTTGACCGGTGAGACCGTCGGGAGCGAACGCGTCCCTGCCTGAACTTCGATGCCAATCACGGGTTGCAAACGCGCGAGTGCCTCTTGCAAGTTCGGGACGTCCCCCTGCAAAGCGAGCCTTGCATGCCAACACAGCCTTCACAGATCGACCCCGCGGCCTACGTGCTCCACCGCGCTCGTCCGCATTTGCCGCTCATCGCCACGGTGGCGGCGTGCGCCACGTTCGTCGTCGCCTCCGATGCGCCGAGCCGGCTGGACCTCTGGACGGCTGAATGGTTCGGCACGATGGTCGTGCTCGCGGCACCGCCCGCGATTCTCATGCGTTGGTTCGGCATCCGAGATTCGGTCCCCATGCTGATTCTGACGCTGGTGCTCGCGCTGGGCCTCGTCCAGGCGCGTGACGCGGGTCGTGGCGCCGACGATGCCGCGCGGAAACCCGCTGTGCAGACACCCGCGACCCAGAGCAGGTCGCTGCCGACCGCTTCGGACGGGTTTGGCGCGTATACGAAAACCCCCGACACGTCGCGCAGCAGCTGACGCCAACCATCGAGGAGAAAAACCATGCTCGTTCCCGGCCATGCGCACGTGAGTCACCTTTGGCGGTATGTCGGCGTTCCACTCCTGATCCTGTTCTGCTGGGACGTACTGGTGACAGCCGCCTGGTACGTCACGCAGGAGTCATGGGATACGTTTCCCGCGCTACCGCTCACACTGTTCGGCACCGCCGTAGCGATCTACCTGAGTTTTCGCAACGCCACCGCGTATGCGCGCTGGTGGGAGGCGCGGACGCTCTGGGGCGCGATGGTCAACTGCTCACGTACCCTTGTGCGCGACGCCTGGACCTTACTCGACGACGCCCGCGTGGCCCGCGAAATCTCCTATCGGCAGATCGCCTTCGTCCACGCCCTCCGTCTGCATCTTCGCCGACAGAAGGATCGTAGCGAGCTGGACGGTCTGCTGTCGGAAGAAGAGATCGCGGACCTGTCGTCCGTGGCCAACGCGCCCAATGCCATCGCTTTGCGTACCGGCGCGCTCCTGAGCGATGCGTCGCCCGACTCCATCATCCGTGCCGCCTTCGCGCGGACGCTGGCGGAGATCTCGAACGCGCAGGGCGGGATGGAGCGAATCAAGAACACGCCGTTGCCGCAGCAATACTCGGTTTACCCGGTGGCGTTCACGCACCTGTTCTGCGCCTTGCTGCCGTTCGGCCTGGTCGAACAGCTGGGCCTGCTGACCCCACTGGGTTCGACGGTCGCCGGCGTGCTCTTCCTCGGCCTTCTGCAGTCCGGTAACGATCTGCAGGACCCGTTCGAAAACGGCGTCAACGATGTTCCGATGAGCGCCGTCACCCGCGGCATCGAGATCGATGTGCGCGACGGACTGCGCGAGAACCATCAGCTGTCGCCGTTTCCGATCGAGGCGGGTGTCCTCAAATGAGCACGCTGGCGTGGCGCCTCAGAACGTCGGATGCGGCGCCACGCCGACCACCTTCATGCACAGGCCTTCGTACGGATCCAGGTGAATCTGCAGGACACCGTCTTCGCCGACATCGCCCTCCAGGGTCTCGTTGAGCAGATCCACGACCGGACCGGCGGAGACGTTCTCGAGAATCAGCTGCTCGTCGATCGGCTCGGCGCTGAAGTTAAGTGCGGTGATCTGGACGCCGCGCCCGGCGGGCAGGTCGTGCAACATGACGAGCAGTCCGGGGGCGATCACGTCGGGAATGGGACGCTGGTGACCACCGGGCAAGCCGGTGGCCTGGCGTACCGTGAGGACGCGACGCACGCGGCTGGCGAACGAATCGTGCTGCTCCAGCTGCTCGCGAAGGCTGCCGTAAAGCGCGCGCGCACGTGGCAGGCCCTGGCTCGACGCGGTCGCCTCGGGGTCCAGATCCATCAGATCGTAGGCGCCGCGGTTGATCCAGCGCGTGTCGCCGTCGGCCATCAGGGAAGCGACCTCGTCGGGCGGAAGGGTGAGGGCGCCGACGATATCCCAGCCGGAAATGGCGAAGACCCCGGGCTGCAGCGCGTTGAACATCACCAGCAGCAGATGCAGCTTGCGGATCCGCTCGATGTCGTCCTCGGTGAGGGCGTCCATGTCACGCAGGCCGAGCACGGCGGCGGCAAGGCTGGCGGTGGTGCAGGCGATGCCGTTGGTGACGAAACGCAGGTTGTAAGGCGCGTGCTCGCCGCTGAGTCGCTCATACATGATTTCGCGGATCTGCTCGCGAAGCATGGCGCCGGGCATGGTCTGGCCCTTGAAGAAGAAGGGTGTCGTCGCGTGCGTCGTCCAGAAATGGACCAGCTCCAGCGTCATCTCGTCATGGTTCTGCATCGCGTGGATCAGCGAGGCGGGGTCGATACCATGCTGGTGCACGCTACGCAGCATCAGCCGCAGGAACTCGGTGTCGCCGGTCGCCAGTGCGTGCTGCACCGCCGGTCGGGTGATGAAGTCGTAGGACAGGTCCGCGCCGCCACGCGACATGGCCGCGATATCGTCGACCGTCAGGTTGAGCTCCTGGAAGCTGAAGCCGCCCGCCTTGCGCACCATGCCGGCGATGATCTGGTTGCCGGTGATCGACAGCGGGTGGCTCTCCGACCAGGCCGGGCCGCCCGCCCGTCGCTCGATGCCGAGAAAGCCGTTGGCGTCGAGGCGAAGGCCGCGTGCGCCCATGACATCGAGGCTGTGCAAGGCGTCGCCGATCACCAGCTGCTGAGCGGCGAACGACGGATCGAGCCAGTTGAGCGCCGGCTGGCCTTCCTTGAAGTAGTGCAGGTAGACCCAGCGGCGGACCTTGCCGTCGACGCCCGTCACCGGTGCCGTCGCGCTCCAGTCAGTGTCCTTGACCCCGGGCTCCAGGAAAATGACCCGCTGCAGCTGCCCGACGATGTAGCCCTTCTCATGCAGGGCATCCACGACCAGGGGTCCGAGGTTCACGGAGTCGCGCCCCTCCAGCACGTCTGGCAGCAGGCTCCAGTCGTCCTCGCGGATCTCCACCATGTGGTACAGGCCGGGGAAGTCGCCATAAGCCATTTCCGCGAGACGGAAATCGGCACCCTTACCGGTATGCGATGGGATCACGTCGTCGATGACGATGCCGCTGAATACCGACGCCATGCGCGAGATGTCCGAAAACTCCGCGCTCGTGCCGAATTCCTCGTCGGTATCCAGACCGATGCGGTCGAAGTGACCATCGATCGTCGGCGTCTTCTCGCGCCCGCGCAGACCGCCTGCCTCCTTGGTGGGGCCGACGTGCATGCCTTGCACGCCTAGCACGGACAGCGCGTGCCACAGGTCGTGCTGACCCAGAGCGGCCAGCACGGACTGGCCGGGGCGCGTCACGAGGGACGCCGGATAGGCGGTGAACCAGACGGACGCCATTTCCGACGCGCTACGGCCCCGGCTTTCGGCATACGGAAACGCCCACAGCCGCGACTGGCCGCCGTAGAGCCGCGCGCGCTCGCGCGCCTTCATCAGCATGGAACGCTCGAGCAGCCATGCCACGTAATCCTGGGTTTCGTCGGTCATTTTCGATGTGTGCAAGCAGAGTGAGGGCGGAGCGTAGAAGGGTTGAAGTGCAGGGGCGGTGTAGCCATGTCCCGAGGGTCGCGTCCCCGATGGCGCAAACGAGAAGGTTACCGCGTCATGCCCACGCCCCTGAAAATCGACTTCGTCTCCGACATTGCCTGCCCCTGGTGCGTCATCGGCCTGGGCGGCCTCGAAATCGCCCTCGAGCGTCTGAAGGACGAGGTTGAGCCGTCGCTGGTCTTCCATCCCTTTGAGTTGAACCCGAACATGGTCGCGGGTGGTGAGAACACGCTGGAGCATATCGTCGGCAAGTACGGCATCTCGGCTGACGAGGCGCGGGTCAACCGCGAGCGGATCGCGGCACGGGCGGCGGACCTGGGTTTCACCATGAGCACCTCGGATGCCAGTCGCATCTACAACACCTTCGACGCGCACCGTCTGCTGGCCTGGGCTCGTGAGCAGGGCAGGCAGCTCGAACTCAAGCGTCAGCTGTTCGTCGTGAACTTCACCGAGCAGACCGACCCGGGCAACCACGACGCGCTGGTCGACGCCGCCGCGAAGGTGGGGCTGGATCGTGACGCCGCGCGTGCCGTGCTGGATTCCGACCGCTACGCGGAAGAGGTGCGCCGCGATGAGGCGCTCTGGCAGAGCCGGGGCATCTCCGGCGTCCCGGCCGTGATCGTGAACGACCGCTACCTGATCTCCGGTGGACAGCCCCCGGAGGAGTTTGAGCGGCAGTTGCGCGGTATCGCCGCTGAGGCTCAGACTGACTGAGGGCCACCTAACCGCAACGCGTGTCGAGGAGGATCGGATGAAGCGAGTGACCGGTATCGGCGGAATCTTCTTCCAGGCACGCGATCCCGTCGCGCTGCGCGCCTGGTACAAGGCGCACCTGGGCATCGACGTGCAGGACTGGGGCGGCGCGGAACTCCGCTGGGCCGATGCGGCGACCGATCCTGCCGCGGGTAGCACGATCTGGTCGATAGGTGCCGCCGGGGGCGACCAGTTCCCCGTCGGCGCCGCACCTTTCATGATCAATTACCGCGTTGACGACCTGGACGCCTTGCTCCAGCTGCTGCGCGATGAGGGCTGCGAGGTCCTCGAGAAGGCCGACGACTCCGGGTACGGCAAGTTCGGCTGGGTGATGGATCCGGAGGGCAACAAGGTCGAGCTGTGGGAACCGCCGGAATAAATCTACCTGTCTAACGACCCATGACCGGAACGGACCGGGCCGGTATCGTTGCCGCGCGATTCCGCCTGTCCTGACGGTCTTTTCCGGTATGCGATACCCCCTCCTGCTGGGCCTCGGCCTTGCGCTCGGCACCGTAGCCTGCACCCCTTCGGCTCCTCCGGCGCCGCCGCCGCTGACTGACTACACCCGTAACTCCGGTGCGCCGCGCGCACCCGAGCAGCTGGCGGTGACGTTCGACCATGCCGATCTGGGCATTCGCGTCGACCCCGTCAGGCACTGGATCGAGGGCGACGCCCGGCTGACCTTCGGGGTGACCGCGCCGCTGAAGCGCGTCGTGCTGGACCTTGACCGGAACCTGCCCATCGACTCGGTCGAGGTCGACGGCAAGGCGTTGCCGGTGAGCGGGTATCGCAATCCGGACGGCCGTCTTTCCATCGACCTGCCGCGTCCGCTCGGGGCGGGCGCAAAAACCACCGTGCGTGTCGTCTATCACGGCAGTCCGCATACGGCCGTCCATGCGCCGTGGGACGGTGGATTCGTCTGGGCGACCACGCCGGACGGCAAGCCCTGGGTGGCCACCGCGGTGGAGGGCGAGGGCTGCGACCTGTTCTGGCCTTGCATCGACCATCCGCAGGGCCGCCCGAAGCTGGTGGACGAGCACATCACCGTCCCCGCGCCGCTGGTGGCTGTCGGCAATGGCGTGGCCATGGGTATGGACGAAGCGAACGGCATGCGTACCTATCACTGGCACAGCCACGACGTGAGCACGTATGGCGTCGCCCTGAACATCGCGCCGTATCGCGAGCGGTCCGCGTCGTATAAAAGTCGCTTCGGCAACGTCATTCCGCTGCACTACTGGTACGTGGACGACGAGAAGAAGGCGAAGCAGCTGTTCGCCGAGTTCCCCGCCATGCTCGACTTCCTCGAAAGCGCCGTCGGTCCGTATCCCTTCGGGGCGGAGAAGATGGGCGTCGCCGAGACACCGTTCAAAGGCATGGAGCACCAGACCGTCAACGCCTACGGCAACGAGTACGCGAAAAACGTCTATGGCTACGACGACCTGCTGCAGCATGAGCTGGCGCACGAGTGGTTCGGCAATCAGATGACCAATGCGAACTGGGATGACATGTGGTTGCATGAGGCCTTCGCGACCTATATGCAGCCCGCTTACGCCGAGTCCATCGGCGGGAAGATGTCGTATTTCGCGAGCCTGATGCAGATCCGCAGCCGAATCGCCAACCACCATCCGATCGTGTCCGGCACCCCGCGTCGCGAAGAAGACGTGTACGAGGACGAGCGCGGTGGTCCGGGCCAGGACATCTACAACAAGGGTGCGCTGATGCTGCACACCCTGCGCAACCTGATCGGCGACGAGGCGTTCTACCGGGCGGCACGCGAGCTGGTGTACGGCACGGATCATCCGGTGCCGGGCAACTTCGCGCCGCGTTACGGTACGACGAAGGAATACATCGACATCGTCGACAGGGTCACCGGCAAGGACATGCAATGGTTCTTCAACGTGTATCTCTACCAGGCGGCGTTGCCGGAGATCGTCGCGACCCGTGAGGGGCAGCAGCTTCACCTGGCCTGGTCGGTGCCGGGCAAGGGCCCATTCCCGATGCCGGTGGACGTACGGATTGGCGATCACATCGTGACCCTGCCGATGGCCGACGGACGAGGCGACGTCACCTTGCCCGAGGGCGCGTCCTATACCATCGACCCGGATTCGAAGCTGCTCCGCCGCGATACGGGGATCGAGGCGTATCGCGATTACATGGACAAGCGCAAGCCCAGGCCGCACTGATGCCCTGACGACGGACGTGCCGGAATCAGCGCCACCAGGCGACCATCTCGTCTGGTGCCTTCATGTCCACGCGCTCGCCCATCATCGGCGTGGTGATCTGCACGTCCGCGGCGCTGGCTAGCGCGACGATGCGTTCGAACGGTTCTTCCCACGGATGTAGTGCGAGATCGAAGGTGCCGTTGTGGATCGGCAGCAACCATCGGCCGCGCAGATCGAGGTGCGCCTGTAAGGTTTGTTCAGGCTGCATATGGACGAACGCCCAGCGTTCGTCGTACGCACCGGTTTCCATCAGCGTGAGGTCGAAAGGCCCATACGCGTCACCGATGGCCTTGAAGCCGTCGAAGTAACCGCTGTCGCCGCTGAAGAACACGCGCATCTCGTCATCCTGGATGACCCACGATGCCCACAGCGTATGGTCGCTGTCGCGCAGTCCACGACCCGAGAAGTGCTGGGCTGGCGTGGCGGTCAGGCGCAGGCCCTGGACGTCGGTGGACTGCCACCAGTCGAGTTGTTCAACCTTGGCCGGGTCGATGCCCCAGGCCACCAGCTGGTCGCCCACACCCAGCGGAGCGATGAAGCGGGCCGTCTTCGCCGCCAGTTGCAGCACGGCGGCGCGATCCAGATGATCGTAATGGTTGTGCGACAGGATCACGCCAGCGATGGGCGGCAGCTCGTCGATAGTGATCGGCGGGGCGTGGAAGCGCGCGGGGCCGGCCCAGCTGACGGGCGAGGCACGCTCGGAGAACACCGGGTCGGTCAGCCAGAACTGGCCGCGAAGCTTCATCAACATGGTGGAGTGACCCAGTCGATAAAGGCTGCGGTCGGGCGCGGCCTCGAGTTCGCCTTGCGTCACCGGGCGCACAGGAATCGGGCGGTCCGGCACCGTGCCTGCGGGCTTGCCCCGGACGAACAGCCAGGTAAGTTTCAGTCCTTCCCAGAACCCCATCGCTGGACGAGGCCGGGGATTGGTGAAACGCCCCTCGCGATACTGCGGCGAGCGGTCGTGGTTCGGAAGCGGGCGCTGGCGGCAGAGGGCTAAGGTGGTCACTCGAGGTTCCGGGGCGGGGAGGGATGTGGGGGTAGGTAATAAACTATACCAGCGGGTTCAATTAATCGCACGGCCCGGCATCGTGGGCTGTCGCCGTGGACGACGCACGGCTTGCCAGGACACGGCGTGCGCGGCATGTTGCCGCGTACGTGAGCAGCCGAAGGGTAGGATAATCGCGATCTCTGGACGTGGGTCCAGACTTATTTCCAGCCAAGGACCATCGATGGGTTCGCGTTACCGCATGATCTGGCGATGGCACTTCTACGCCGGACTGTTCTGCCTGCCTTTCATCGTGTGGCTGGCGACCACCGGCATGATCTATCTGTTCAAGCCGCAGGTTCAGCCGTGGCTCGAGCGCGACTACGCGCACGTGGCACATGGCGCGCCGCAGGCGCCGTTCGTCCAGATCGCCGCGGCTCTCGCGGCGGTGCCGGGCGGGGTGCTCAACGCCTATGAACTGCCTGCCACACCCGACCAGGCCACCCGTGTGCTGATCGGCAAGGGGCCCCGGGTCATTCGGGTGTTCGTCGATCCTTCGACGGCGACCGTGCTGCATGTCGTCGATGAAAACGACCGTTTCATGCAGATCGTTTTCTATCTCCATGGCGAACTGATGGCGGGGACGCCCGGCTCGATGCTGGTCGAGCTGGCGGCGAGCTGGACCATCGTGATGCTGCTCACCGGGCTTTACCTGTGGTGGCCTCGGGGAGGCCGTTTGCGTGGCGTGCTGATTCCCCGCCTCGCCAGCGGCTCGCGGATCTTCTGGCGCGACATCCATGCGGTGACGGGCGTCTGGATATCGCTGATGGCCCTCACGTTGTTGCTCTCGGGCCTGCCTTGGGCAAAGTCATGGGGCGGCATGCTCAAGGAAGGTCGTCAGCTGTATGCACAGTCCACGATCACGCAGGACTGGACCATCGGCAGCGCCGCCGAGCGCAAGACCAATCGCGCGGCGAATACGCCTGTCATGGACGAGCACGCGCACATGGCAGGCATGAGTGCCGCGGCCGGCACCGTCATGGTCGATCCGGACGCCTATAGCCCGGTCGACGTCCTTGCGCCGAAGGTCGCCGCGCTTGGATGGCCCGCGCCCGTGCTGATCAGTCCGCCGTCGGCGTTGAACCCGCATTGGTCGGCGCGCAGCGATACGCAGAACCGCCCTCGACGTATAGAGGCGCGGCTGGATCCGCTGACCGGCGCCGTTGTTTCCCAGGTGCGTTTTGCCGATCGGCCGTTCCTCGATCGTCTGATTGGCTACGGCGTGGCGATGCACGAGGGTCAGCTGTTCGCGCCACTGAACCAGATACTTGGCGTGATCACGGCCCTCGGCTTGCTCACGATGTCGGTGAGCTCGGTCGTGCTCTGGTGGCGACGCCGTCCGGTGGGGGTCCTTGGTGCGCTTCCCGCGCGTCGGGATACACGGGCGGGAGGCGTCCTGGTGGCGCTGATCGTCTTGCTGGCGGTCTTTCTGCCGCTCTTTGGGGTCACGCTGCTGCTCGTACTGCTGCTTGAACGGTTCGTCGTGCGTCGATGGGAACGCGGACGCCATTTCCTTGGCCTGTCCGGGACGTAGTCCGTCCCGGTGAGCGGACTCAGGCCGGTACTCAGCTAACCGTTTTCGCCCAGACCGCCTGCGCGTTGGTGAATTCGCGCAGGCCGAAGTGCGAAAGCTCGCGGCCGTAGCCGCTTTTTTTCACGCCGCCGACCGGAATGCGCGCGTCCGATGCGCTGAAGCCGTTGATGAAGACGCCGCCGGTCTCGAGGCGACGTGCCATGCGCTGTGCGCGGGCAATGTCCTGTGTCCAAAGGTTGCCGCACAACCCGTAATCGCTGGTGTTAGCCAGTTCGATGGCGTGCTCCACATCGTTCGCGATGGTAATCGCGGCGACCGGACCGAAGGTCTCTTCGTCGAATGCGGCCATGCCAGGAGCGACATCGCTGAGTACGGTCGGTTCATAGAAGTTTCCGGCTCCCGGCACTTTCTTGCCACCCAGAAGCAGCGTCGCGCCGGCGGCGATCGTCCGTTCGACCTGGTCATGCAGTTCGTCGCGCAGATCCTTTCGCGCCATGGGCCCAATCTGGGTCGATGTGTCCATGGGGTCGCCGACTTTCAGGGCCTTCGCCGCCTCGACGAACTTGCGCGTGAACTCCTCCGCGATGGGACGCTCGAGGATGAAGCGCTTGGCCGCCAAGCAGACCTGTCCGGCATTCTGAAAGCGCCCGCGGATCGCCGCCTCGACGGCACGATCGATGTTCGCATCGGCCAGGACGATGAACGCGTCGCTTCCACCGAGTTCGAGCAGGCTCTTCTTCAAAGCCTTGGCTGCGGTCGACGCGACAGCCGCTCCTGCGCGCATGCTGCCGGTCAAGGTGACAGCGGCGATGCGGGAGTCTTCGATGACGTGCGCGACCGTCTCGTTATCGGCGTTGAGGTTTGCGAACAACCTCTTGGGAAAGCCGGCCGCCTCGTAGATTTCCTGCAAGGCCTGAGCGGCACCCATCACGTTGGGCGCATGCTTGAGAACGAAGCCGTTGCCTGAGAGCATGACCGGCCCTGAAGCGCGAAGAACCTGCCAGATCGGAAAATTCCACGGCATCACGGCGAGAATGGTGCCGACGGGAAGGTAAGACACGTAGACCTCGTCGTCGCCGTCCACGGTAACGGGTTCGTCGGCGAGAATGGCCGGTCCGTTCTCGGCGATCCAGTCGATCGTCACCGCGCACTTGGCGACTTCGGCACGCGCTTCGCCGATCGTCTTGCCCATCTCGGCGGTGATGAGCGAAGCGAGCGCTTCCGAACGTTCCCGCAAGGTGGATGCCAGCCGACGGTAGGCTGCCACTCGCTCGGTCATCGGCGTGGCGCGCCACAGGCGGAACGCGGCCGCGTTGTTATCGAGCAGCCGCTCGACTTCGTCCGGGGTCTGGTAGGGGTAAGTCGCGATGAGCTCGTCGCTGGCGGGATTGCGGGACACGCCGCCGTTGGCGTAGATCGCGGCGGGGCTGTTTGCTTCGTTGGTCATATCAAGCTCCAGAGGGTTCGTCCCGGGTTATGGCGGGCGGCATTCATCCCGGTTCGCTGCTTTTATCCTGCGCCGTTCTGGTTCACGTCGCGTCGCTACCGGTTGTCGGGGATCGTCGGCCAGTGTAGTTCGGGTCCTGGCAGCGGGACAGTCGCGCGCAGCATTCCCCTGCCCAACATGCGAAAATGCCCGGTCACGCCGCCAGACCGCCCCGTCCATGATCCGACTCACCGACATCAAGCTCCCGCTCGATCACGCCGAAGGCGCGATCGAGGCGGCCATCCGCGCCAGGCTGGGGCTCGGCAAGGGCGGCGTGCTCGGTTTCACGGTGTTCCGCCGCGGTCACGATGCCCGCAAGCGCGGCCACATCCAGCTGATCTACACGCTGGACGTGGAGGTGGCGGACGAAAAGGGCCTGCTCGAGCGCCATGCCGACGACAAGCACGTGCAGCCGACGCCGGACACCAGCTACCGGTTCGTCGCCCACGCGCCGGCCGATCTGAAGCAGCGTCCGATTGTCATCGGTCTTGGGCCCTGCGGCCTGTTCGCCGGCCTGCTGCTCGCGCAGATGGGGTACCGACCGATCATTCTCGATCGCGGCAAAGCCGTGCGCGAACGCACGGTCGACACGTGGGCACTCTGGCGCAAGCGCAAGCTGGAGCCGGAGTCCAATGTGCAGTTCGGCGAGGGCGGGGCAGGGACGTTCTCCGACGGCAAGCTGTACAGCCAGATCTCCGATCCGCTGCACCACGGTCGCAAGGTGCTCACCGAGTTCGTCAAGGCCGGCGCGCCGGAAGAGATCATGTACGTCAGCAAGCCTCACATCGGCACCTTCCGTCTGGTGACGATGGTGGAGTCGATGCGCGAGACGATCGAATCGCTGGGCGGCGAGATCCGCTTCAACCAGCGTGTCGAGGATCTGCTCATCGACACCGCCGCCGATGGCTCCCGCCAGCTGCGCGGCGTTACGCTGGCCAGCGGTGAGCACCTGTTGAGCGATCATGTCGTGCTGGCCGTGGGACACAGCGCGCGCGACACGTTCTTCATGTTGCACGACCGTGGTGTGTACATGGAAGCCAAGCCGTTCTCCATCGGCTTTCGCGTCGAGCATCCGCAGTCGATCATCGATCAGGCCCGGTTCGGGCCGCAGGCGGGGCATGCACTCCTCGGTGCCGCCGATTACAAGCTCGTGCATCACTGCAAGAACGGCCGCTCGGTGTACAGCTTCTGCATGTGCCCTGGCGGCACCGTGGTCGCCGCGGCCTCCGAGCCGGAGCGCGTGGTGACCAACGGCATGAGCCAGTACTCACGCAACGAGCGCAACGCGAATGCCGCGATCGTGGTCGGCATCGACCCGGAAGACTTCGCCGCGTTCGATGACAGCGGGAGCCCGCTGGCCGGCATCGCCCTGCAGCGTGCGCTCGAATCGCGCGCGTATGAGCTGGGCGGTCGCGATTACAGTGCGCCCGCTCAGCTGGTGGGCGACTTCATCAAGGGCCGGGCGTCCGAGGAGTTTGGCAGCGTGCAGCCGTCGTACAAGCCGGGTGTGCGTCTGACCGACCTTGCACCGTCGCTTCCGGGGTACGCGATCGAGGCCATTCGTGAAGCACTGCCGGCGTTCGATCGGAAGATCAAGGGCTTCGGCATGAACGACGCGCTGCTGACCGGCGTCGAGACACGTACGTCGTCGCCGGTACGTATCCGCCGGAATGAGACGTACCAGAGCCTCAACACCCAAGGGTTGTTCCCCGCGGGTGAAGGCGCGGGGTACGCCGGCGGCATCCTCTCCGCAGCGGTCGATGGGATCCGCGTGGCGGAAGCGGTGGCGCTGAGTATCAACGGCGGGAAGTGACGTCTTCTTCAGAGTGCGATCGCGTCGCTGACCGTCAGCACGAGTTTGCCTCGAGCCTGACCCGCCAGGCTTATCTCGAGTGCGTCGCGCCAGTTTTCCAGGGCGAAGGTACGGGCGACAGGGATATTGAAACGCCCTTCGGCGGCCAGTTCGCCGTAGCGCTCCAAAACGTCCCAGCGAAGCCGGAAGCCGCCCTCTGCCTGCACACGTTCCGCTCCGGTGCGTGCCCCCGTTTTCACCGCGCCCTCGAAATCGGCGGCGGTGATGACACGGCTCGGATCGCCGTCCACGATGTCGATGAGGTCGGGAAGAGCGCCGACCGATCCTGGTTTCAAGTTGATGGGGGCCGTGTCGAGAATCACGTCTGGGCGCTGTCCAAGCGCACGAACGCGAGCGACCATTCCGTCTCCATGCGCGACCACGGTGGCTCCCATTGCACGCAATCGATCGGCGAAGGTGTCACCGGCCGTGGCGATGACACGGATGCCTTCGAACAGCGCCATCTGCACTGCGGCGAAACCCACCATCGACCCGGCGCCGTTGACGAGGAGCGTCTGGCCTTTCTCGGCGCCCGACCAGGTCAGATATCGCGCTGCTGTCTCAACCACCATGGGTAGCGCGGCGGCATCGACATGCGGGAGGCGGTTAGGGAGTCGGTTCCAGTAATAGAGGATGGCGACGCGGGCGGCGCCTGCCGTGGGGTAGTTCCTGAAATCTGCCGGTCCGTACACCGCATCACCGATGGCTACGTTAGTGACGCCCTCACCGACGGCCAGAACCGTGCCCGAAACATCCAGCCCGACGCCGCAGGGCAATTTGCGGGCGGACAGGCCGCGGCAAAGAGCCCAGTCTGCGGGATTCAGCCCGCAGGCGTGGACCTGCACCGCAATGTGGCCGGGTTGCGGCACGGGGAGAGGCGTCTCGTCGAGTCTCAGGACCTTGGTCGGTTCGCCATGAGCGTGGAAGGACAGCGCGTGCATTGTTTTCGTGGTCACAGAGGTTCTCCATGCGGCGGAATGCGCTAAAGTCAGTGGCTGACACTTATAGCCGCTATGTCAGTCACTGACAATAGAGAGCCCGAACGTGCCGAGAAGTCGAAACAATGTGCGCCGCCGCATGCAGGAGGCGGCCCTCGAACTCTTTCTCGAGAAGGGTTACGACGGCACGACCGCGGCCGAAATCGCGGCGCGAGCCGGAGTGACGGAGCGGACCTTCTTCCGACATTTCCCGGATAAGCGGGAGGTGCTGTTCGACGAGGCCGAACTGCACGCCAGGCTGGGGGATGCGATCGAAAGGGCGCCGGCCGAGCTCGGTCCGCTTCGGGTTGTGCTCTGGGCATTCGAGGCGACGGTCACGCTGTTCGAGGAGAACCGTCCGCTCGCCGGACCGGCGCAGTCGGTCATCGCGCAGACGCCGGCGCTTCAGGAGCGACAGTTGACCAAGTCGGCGGCGGTTACCCGGACTGTAGCGGGAGCGTTGCTTGGCCGCGGAGTCGACCCGACAGTTGCCGCCTTGACTGCGTCGACGGGTATGGCCATCGCTGGCCATGCGCTCGGCGCCTGGTTCGAGGACGAGTCGGTACCGCTGGCCGATCAGTTCCGGCGGGCGTTCTTCACGGTAGAGAACATGCCTGCTTGCAGCCGACGTCCGACCCGTTAAAGCCGATGTGGCCGACGTCTCGGACGTCGATGCGCTCCGGTGCGCTCGTAGCGCTTCTGCCCGCGTGGAAGCAACCGGCCGGCGAAGTTCGAAGCCGTTGCCAGTTATTTGCGCATGCGCTACCCGAAAGAGCGAGCCTTCATCGATCCTTTTCAGGGTCGTCGGGACAATCGATGCTCGTCTCAGGAGACCGCTGCATGAGTGACCCGACAGAGCGGGTGCCTACCCGTATCGATTACGAGGGAATGGACCATCCGGGAAGTGACATCTTCTTTGCGGCTGTCTCGACGACACGTATGCCGATGATCGTCACCGACCCGCGAAAGCCGGACAACCCCATCATCTTCGCGAACCCCGCGTTTCTTAGGATGACCGGATACTCGACCGATGAGCTCATCGGTCGGAACTGCCGGCTTCTGCAGGGCCCCGGAACCGACCGGGTGACCATCGCGGCCATCCGCGATGCGGTCGCCGCCAAGCAGGAAATCGCTACCGAAATTCTTAACTACCGCCGCGATGGGTCGACGTTCTGGAACGCGCTTTTCGTTTCACCTGTCTACGATGGCAAAGGCGAGGTGGTGTATTTCTTTGCGTCTCAGCTCGATGTCAGCCGGCGACGTGATGCGGAAGACGCGCTGCGTCAGGCGCAGAAGATGGAGGCACTCGGGCAGCTGACGGGTGGCATCGCGCACGACTTCAACAATCTTCTTCAGCTGATGATCGGCTACGTCGAATCCGTCGAAGTGGGACTGACCCGGCCGCAGATCGAGCGCGACAAGCTGCTGCGCTTCATCGCTGGCGCCAAGTCCGGTATTCAGCGGGCCTCGACGCTCACTTCCCAGCTTCTTGCCTTTTCGCGAAAGCAGACGTTGCAGGGTCGGGTCGTCAATCCCAACCAGGTTGTCGCCGACATGCAAGACATGCTCGAGCGCTCCATCGGCGCCGACATCGATCTGGAGCTCGACCTCGCTCCGGATACGCAAAACGCGCGCCTCGATCCAACGCAGCTGGAAGTCGCATTGCTGAACGTGTCGATCAACGCGCGTGATGCGATGGAGGGGCGGGCCGGCAAGCGTCTGACGATTCGCACGAGAAACGCGACGCCGCTGGAAATCAACAATCAGGGGGAACTTGCCACGCGTGGCGACGCGTTCGTGGCGATCGACGTCATCGACAACGGGTCGGGCATGGCGCCGGACGTCGCTGCCCGCGTCATGGATCCCTTCTTTACGACCAAGCCCGAGGGCAAGGGAACGGGCCTTGGCCTTTCGATGGTCTACGGCTTCGCGAAGCAGTCGGGCGGCGCCGTGGCCGTTTCTTCGGAGGAGGGCAGGGGAACGACCCTGACCATGTATTTCCCCGTGGCCACGGAAACCGACGGTCGCGGTCCGCAGCCGGTCCGACGCATCGACCGGGCTGCCGACCGGGAGGGGCACGAGCGTGTCGTGGTCGTCGACGACAGGGAGGATCTTGCCGAGCTTGCCCGGACAATCCTCGAGTCTCATGGGTATCGGGTCGAAGCCTTTACGGATCCGCAGAAGGCGCTCCAGCGTATTGGGGACGATCTCCCGTTCGATATCCTTTTCACCGACATCGTCATGCCGGGGGACCTCGACGGCGTGTCGCTCGCCCGCAGGGCGAGGGCCATCCGTCCGGGAGTGAAGGTGCTCCTGACAACAGGCTATGCGTCGCAGTCACTTCAGCGGACCGATGCCGGAGGCATCGCGTTCGATGTGCTGAGCAAACCGTATTCCCGCATCGACCTTTTACGGAAGATACGCTTCGTGCTCGATGGCCCGACCGGCGTGAGCTGAGTCAGGTATGTGGTTGCTCCTTGCCTGCGGTGCGGGCCGGATCTTCGCTGCCGCTGGCGATGGACTGCTTCAGGGCGACGGCATCCTCGAGACGAGCCGCGCGCGCGGTGATCAGTGACAGCTCCGCATCGCGCCAGGCCTGTTCGGCGGTAAGGAGCGCGATGAGGCTCATGTCACCGGCGGCGTACTGTGTCTGGGCGATGCGGTAGCTGGCCAGCGCGGTTTCCCTGGCCGCCTGCGCCAGATCGAAGGCGCGCCTGTCCGCTTCGACGGCATGCAGCGCGTCACCGACGTCGGCGAAAGCATTGATGGCCGTGCTGCGGTACAACGCGGCCGCCCGGCGGTTGTTGGCCTCGGCGGAGCGCTGCTGATGCCGGAGCGTGCCACCGTCGAGGATCGGCGCCGCCAGATCGCCGGCCAGATTCCAGAAGGCCGTGCCCGGCCCGAACAGATCGCCGAACCGCGCCGCAGACGAGCCACCGCTGGCGCTAAGGGTCAGCGCGGGCAGGCGGGCGGCGACCGCGACACCCACCTGGGCCGAGGCCACATGCCATTGCGCCTCGGCTGCCTGGATATCGGGTCGTTGCTCCAGCCATGCCGACGGCACGCTGGTGGGCAGATCCGTCGGCAAGGTGAAATCGCCCAGTGCGAGGGAGGGCACCCCGGCATCGACCGTGTGGCGACCTTCCAGTGCCGCGTTGCGGTCACGCTGCTTCAGCCACTGTTTCTCGATCGCGGGGCGCTGGGCCTGTGTGGCGGTCAATGTCGCAGACTGGAGCAGTACGTCGCTCTGCGCCGCATCGCCCAGGGCATACCGCTTGCGGGCGATCTCCAGGGACTGTTGCTGGACCCTGACCGACTGATCGATGGCGTCCAGTTGCGCCTGCAGGCTGGCCTCCTCGATAAGACCGACGCACAGGTTGGCGATCAGGGTGAGGCGTGCCGCCTGCCACTGGTAGCGCTGCTCGTCCGCCTGCGCGACCAACGATTCGACGGCGCGCCGGTTCGCGCCGAAGAGATCGGGGGAGTAGCTGATCGACAGCTGCGCCGTGTGCAGGCTGTACACATAGCTCCCGTCGGCGGGCACGCTGGACAGCGCGCCCGATGTCTTCTGCCGGGTGGGGTTCACGCCAGCCGTGACGGCAGGAAAGAATGCGCCCCGCTGCGCGAGCGCCGTCTCCTGCGCCGCCAGCAGAGCTTCTTGCGCCGCCTGGATATCGGGGCTGTCGCGCAGTGCCCGCGCCACGCGCTCGTCCATCGCTGGCGCGCCGAACGATGACCACCAGTGGTCCCGCTCATCGGGCGAGACCGTGGCCGGGACGGTGGGCGACGGAAAGGCCTTCGCCAGGTCCGGTTTCGCGAAGTCGGGGCCGACCGCACAGCCGGCCATCGACATGAGAAGCACACCCATCAGGAGAGACGCAAACAGGACTTTGCACAGGTTCATACGATGCTCCTCGACCGGGCGGCGCGGCGCTGCGCGCGCTCTTCGATCAGGCAGTAAAGCGAAGGCAGGACGAAAAGAGTCAGCAACGTGGCAATGCCCAGACCACCGACCACGACGGTGGCCAGACCGCGCTGAACATCGGTACCGATTCCGGTGGCCAACGCGGCCGGGAGCATGCCTGCCGTGGCCACGGTAGCGGTCATCAGCACCGGGCGGAATCGCTGCGTTGCACCCGCCAGCACCGCGGCTTCGATGGATGCACCTTTCTCTCGCACCCGGTTGAAGTTGGAGACCATGATCACGCCGTTCTGCACAGCCACACCGAACAGCGCGATGAAGCCCACGGCAGTCGCGATGTTCAGTGTCTCACCGCGCACGGTGATGGCGATCAGTCCACCCACGGCCGCGAGCGGCACGACGCCAAGCACCAGCGCCGCCTGGCGCAGCCTGCCGAATTCGGAAAAGAGGAAGATCGTCATCACGGCGAGCACCATGACAAGCGCCAACGCCAGCCGCGACTGCGCGCGTCGCTGATTTTCGAACTGGCCACCCCATTGCAGCCGGTACCGGCTCTTGTCGAAAGTCACCTTCGCTGCGATCTGGCGATCCGCGTCGGCGAGGTAATCCGACAGCGCGCGGCCACGGTTGTCGATCCGCACGATCAGGTTCCGCTCGCCCATTTCGTGCGCCACCGTCGCCTCACCGGATTGCTCCCGGATCCGCGTGACCGAGGACAGGGGAATCTGCGCGCCCTCCGCGCTGCGCAAGGTCAGGGCACCCAGCTTGTCCGGGCTGCTGGCGATGTCGCGCGAGACCTTGGCCGTCATGTTGTAAACCCGGTCGTCCACGTACACCTGAGACACGGGGGCGCCGCCCAGGGCCGTCTGGATCAGCGCGTCGACGTCGCTTACGTTGATGCCATAGCGCGCGGCGGCTTCGCGATCGATCTCGATCGCCACCTGCGGCACCGGCGGCTCCTGGAACACCGAGGCGTCGGCCGTTCCGTCCAGGCCCTTCAGCACGTCGACCACGGCATCGCCGATGCGGCGAAGCTCCCTGAAATCGTCGCCGTAGATGCGCAGCACCAGGGGGCTGTGCGCACCGCCTATCTTGTCGTTCTCGCCATCGATGATGGGCTGGCTGATGCCCACGCTGATGCCGGGAATGGCCTGCAGCTGGCGATTGAGCCTGGTGATGAACTGCGCCTTCGTCTCGCCATGCGGCCAGCTGTCATAGGGTTTGAGGCCCACACCGGACTCGATGTGCGAGGGTGTCCACGGGTCCGTACCGTCGTCGTTGCGACCCAGCTGGGTCACCACATACGACACCTCGGGAAACTCGCGCACCGCGTCGCGATACTGGCTGGCCATGCTGCTGGCCTTCTCCAGGGAAAGGCCCGAGGGCAGCTGCACCTGTATCCACAGTCCACCTTCGTCCAGCTCAGGCAGAAACTCCTGGCCGACGCTGGCGCCCAGTGATACGACGCAGACCAGGGCCGCCACAACGATGATCACGGCCACCGACGGCCGGCCAATCAGGCGCTTCAGCGCACGTCCATAGGCGTCCTGCAGGCGCTCCAGCGGTCGGTTGTGGAAGATTTTCCTCGGCCTGCGGAACGCCATGTAGGCAAGCGAGGGTACGAGCACCAGCGTCGTCACCAGCGCGCCGAGCAGGGCGAAGCCCACGGTGTACGCCATGGGAGCGAACAGCTTGCCTTCGGCATGCTCGAACGCCAGCAGCGGCGCATAGGCCGTGATGATGATGAGCGTGGCAAAGAAGATCGGACGCGCCACCTTGCCCGTCGCATCCAGCACGGTTTCGGGCGTGAGCGTCGCCTCCGGATCGGCCTCGCGGCGACGCAGGATGGTTTCGGTCACCACGATCGCACCGTCGACGATCACGCCGAAATCGATGGCACCCAGGGAAAACAGATTCGCCGGCGTGTGCGTCAGGTTCATCAGGATGAACACCACGACCAGCGAAAACGGGATCGTGACGGCGGCGATCAGCGCGCTGCGTGGGCTTCCCAGAAACAGGATCAGCACGATACAGACGAGGCCCACACCCTCGATGACCGTATGCTCGACCTTGTGCACCGTCGCCTGCACGAGATCGTCGCGGTCGATATAGGGAACGATACGGACATCCTCCGCCGCAAGCTTCCGGTTCAGCTCATCGACGGTCGTGTGAATGCCCTGGAGCACGCGCGAGGCGTTCTCGTGCAACAGCATGTCCACGATGCCTTCGATCGCATCGGGATTGCCGTCCTTGCCCAGGATGCCTTCGCGTGTCTGGTGACCGTAGGACAGCTGCCCAAGATCGCGCAGCATAACGGGCACGCCGTTGCTGTGACTGACAACGATGGCACCCATGGCGTCCAGGGTCCGGACCAGACCGATACCACGCACGACGTACGACTGCTCGCCACGCGAGATCCGGCCGCCGCCGGCGTTGGCGTTGTTGGCGCTCATGGCGGCGATGACATCGTTCATGCCCACGCCGTAGCGCTGCAACGCATCGGGGTCGACCGTGAGCTGGTACTCCTTCGTAAAGCCGCCGAAGTTGTTGACGGCGGCCACACCGGGCACCTTCTGCAGCGCCGGGATGACGGTCCAGCGTTGCAGTTCGGATAGCTGCATCAGGTTCTTTGATGGGGATTCGAGCGTGTAACGGTAGATCTCGCCCGCCGGGCCGGTCACGGCATCCAGTCCCGCAGACACGCCGGCCGGCAGTGTCACGTTTTCCAGTTGCTCACGAATGCGTGAGCGCACCCAGTAATCCTCGCTGCCCTCGCTGAACGTCATCGTGATCAGGGACAGCCCGAATGAACTGCTCGACCGCATCGAGACGAGCCCGGGCACACCGGCGAGCGCACGCTCGATCGGCGTCGTGATCTGCTGCTCCACCTCTTCGGCGGCCAGCCCGGGGGCCTGGGTAGTTACCTGGGCGGTGACGTCGCTCAGCTCGGGGTAGGCTTCGATGGCCAGCTGGGTCGAGGCGTAGTAGCCGTAGCCCAGGGTCAGCAGCATCACGGCGAACACCACGCCACGGTGGTGGAAGCAAGAGGCGATCAGGCGCGCGATCATTGCAGCAGCACTCCGCCACGCACGACGACACGATCGCCGGCTTGCAGGCCGTGAACGACTTCCACGGTCGCGCCTTCGTCGCGGCCCGTATCGATATCGCGACGCTCAAACTGCCAGGGCGCGCGCTCGACGAACACACTGCGCCGGTCGTTATCCATGACCAGAGCCGTCTGCGGTACGAAGAGGCGAGGGCCACCCGGAACCGCGAATGCCGCCGTCCCGAACATGTTTGGCAGCAGGCGGTGCCCGGCGTTGTCCACCCTGAGGTGAACCTTGATGCGTCGCGTGGTGCTGTCGAGCACCGGATCGATGACATCGACCTTGCCCTGCAAGGTCACGCCTGGCAGTGCGGTGAAAGTGAGCGTTGCATTACTCCCGCCGGACACCGATGCGCTGTCCGCCTCCGGCACGTCGGCGGTAACCCACATCCGATCGAGGTCGGTGACGGCCATCAGCACGGTGCTGGTGTCGTTGATCCGCGAACCCGCCGCGACACCGAGCGAGGTCACGACGCCATCCATGGGTGCACGAATGTCGAGGACGGCTGCGTTTGATGCCGTGCGTGAGGTACCGGTAAGCGCCGCCACCTGAGTATCCGCCCGGGTACGTTCCGCCGACGCCTGCGCATACGCGCTCCTGGCCACCTCGAGATCCTTCGTGGCTGCGCCACCCGCTTCGGTCACCCGCTGAGCGCGGGTCAGCGCCTGCTTCGCAAGCGCTTCGGCGTCGCGCGCCCGAGCCTGGTCGGACCGGGCCTGAGCGACATCGCCGGAGGTCATCGTCAGCAGGACCTGTCCTTCCCGTACTTTTTCACCCAGGACGACGTCGACCTGGGCGATCCGCCCGGCACCCGGTGCGAGCACCGTCACCGAGCGGGCAGGGTCGATCTCCACCGTCGCGGGCCAGGTGACATGCATGGGCGCAGTGTCGACAGCGACCGGCGCGATACGAAGCTCGCTCCGCAGCGGTGAGCGCGGGCCGACCTCAATGCGGTTGCCATGGACACTGAAAGCCGGCGCCGCATCGGACGCGACATCGGGTGTGGCCCGGTCACAACCGGCCAGCAGGAGCGCAGCCGCCAGAGCGGCAGCGATGAGGGCAGGGTGGTTCATGGCACGACCGGGTACGCGCACGCACCGGCATCCGCGCCGGGCCAGGGTGGCCGGCACGCTATTTTTGATGTTGTACATCGCTCTGCTCCGACAGCGGCCGGGAGCGAGCGGGATCAGCCCAGGCGGATCCGGCCCACGCCTTGCGCGCAGGGGGTTGGATGATGGGTGGCCATCAGCGATACGTCGATCGCGATGATCATTCGACTGGGATAACTGTCCATATATTCCGGTTGGATAACTAAGCCCGCTTGGTGGCGGGCGGATGGTAGGCGTGTTCCTCTGTCGTGTCAAACGCACTGATGACGGGCACGATTGATCCGCACTTCAGCAGCAAGTGGCTAAGTGTATGCGTACGGATTTTTCCCGAATCTTTCGGTGTTGAAGAATTTACACTTTCTTTTCGCGATCGCGACCGGGTGGGACGTTTAGCCATGCAGACCAGCAACGATTCAAGAATCGCGAGGGAACGGCAGGGAATTCATGCGGCCTTCGTGTCGAGCCACGGATAGTCAGCTTCCGCCCATCGGGATGCGCGTCGGTCCACCGCCGCGCGACGATGGCGCTTTCATCCGGCGAGGAACTCCAGATGCCATTGGTCGACACCGCAAAGCTTCGTATTCACTATGCCGAGGGTGGACCTCGGGACGGCCAAACCGTGCTGCTTCTTCACGGCTGGCCGGACGATGCCAGCGCGTGGAGCGGGGTCGTCCCGCATCTGGAAGCGGCAGGTTTGAGGTGGATTGCCCCGGACCTGCGGGGGTTTGGCAAAACGCAGTTTCGCGACGGCGCAACCATTCGCGATGGCTCGGGGGTCGCCATTGCTCAGGACGCGTTCGATCTCATGGACGCCCTGGGTATCGGCGCCTTCCATATTGTCGGCCACGATTGGGGCGGCCGCGCCACCTACCATATGGCGGCGATGGCGCCTGCGCGCCTCTTATCCGCCACCGTCATTGCCATCGGCTATTCACCTCGCGGGCGGTTCACCGTTCCGGCTTACCCACAATGTGCTCGCTGGTGGTATCAGTGGTTCATGACGGCGGAAGCGGGCGCGCAAGCGGTGCGCAACGATCCCATCGGCTTTGCCCGACGGCAATGGGACACGTGGGGGCCGACGGCGTGGATCACCGAAGACGCCTTCGCGGTGGCGGCACAAGCCTTTTCAAATCCGGACTGGGTCGCGATTACTCTTCACGGCTACCAGTCGCGCTGGGAACTCCGTCCAATGGACCCCGACTACGACGCGGCGCGCGCCATGGTCGATGCGACCGAAACGCTCGAGGTGCCGATGCTGTTCTTGCAGGGCGGCGCCGATGAATGCGACCCGCCCGAAGAGTCCGAAGGGCTCGAATCCTACTTCAGTGGCGGCTATCGACGTCAGGTGCTTTCTGGGGTGGGTCATTTCCCTGCGCGTGAAGCCCCCATGGAAGTGGCGCATCTCGTCTGTCAGCACATCCGCGGTCACGCGCACGGTTGATGACTGAGGAATGGAGAGGGTGGTCGCTTACGCGATTCACCCGGGCGCGGAGGACATGGCTGGGAGCCGTTGTGCTAAGTGGTTAATCGGCAGAGCGTGAGTTCCCAGCGTAGCGCCGTAACGGTTATTGAAAGTTCGCATAATGTATATTATGTCAAATTGCGAATTCATTCTCGCGGTGTCTTCATGGCTCCGTTGTCGTCACCTGTCCTTGGTGGCCGCTGGCCTCAAGGCTAAGCTGGGCCCTTGGGTACTTGCCACCGTCGGTCATCGGGTGGCGCTGCTGTCGACGGCGCACCGGCTCAAGCAGCTAATCAACCCGTGCGAGCAGTCGGCCATTCGCATGGTACTGAGCCGGGCCGCTCGGGCGGAAGTCAAGCGCGGCGAGCGACCGCGCAAGAAGACGGCGATCACTTTGGCTGAGTTGGAGTCGATGCTGGCGACTTGCGACGACAGCCTGGAATGCTTGTGCGACTGCGCCGTACTCTGCTTCGCCTTGTCCAGTGGCGGCCGGCGACGCAGCGAGGTAGCGGCGGCCGACCTGCGCGACCTACGCCGCATCGGCCCACAGGGATTCATCTACCGGCTAGAACACAGCACGACGCAACAAGCCGCATAACCGCGACGTCGCCCCCGGACAAGCCCGTCTTGGATCGCGCCGCCCAGGCCTGGAGGTTTGGTTGGTCACCGCCGGCATCACCGAGGGAGCGATTTTTCGGCGATTGTGGAAGCAGCCCGTCGGCCCCGCCCTCTCACCGGCCGCGGTGGGCGAGATCGTGCAGCGGCGCGCCAAGCTGGCGGGACTGGAAGGCAACTTTGGCGGCATAGTCTGCGCTCGGGGTTCGCGATCAAGGCGAGCCGCCAAGGGGTGCCATTGCAGGCAATCATGGCGATGACCGAGCACCGTGCGGTGTCTAGCGTGATGGGGTACTGCCAGACTCGAGGTGTCGCAGATAATCCCGCCGTGTACTTGCTTGATTCTGCAAACAACGGATAACGGGTCGTTGGCCGAGCGAGCGCTGACGTTTATTCTGTGGTCTCAGGCATTGCGACGCCAATTGGGCATAGTTCTCGAGGAGGGACACTTTTTGTGGCCACGACGTCAAAGATCGAATGGACCGAGCAGACGTGGAATCCGATTACGGGTTGCACCAAGTTATCGGCTGGCTGCAAGCATTGTTATGCGGAGACGCTCGCCCGCCGTCTTGAGGCCATGGGCACACCGGGCTACGAGAACGGTTTCGCGTTGACCTTGATGCCTCAACGCCTTGAGGAGCCACTGCGCCGCAAGAAGCCCACGATTTACTTTGTCAATTCCATGTCCGACCTATTCCATGAAAAGGTCCCAGATGACTATATCGAGCGCATCGTGGATGTCATGGCACGGACACCACATCACTCTTTTCAAGTGCTGACCAAGCGCGCTGCTCGAATGGCGCGCTTCTTCAAAGCACGCGCTGTGCCTGACAACGTTTGGCTAGGAGTATCGGTTGAAAATAGAAAGCATGGACTGCCTCGAATCGATCACTTACGCAGCATCAATGCGCGCATTCGGTTTTTGTCCATCGAGCCTCTGTTAGAGGATTTAGGTGCACTCAATCTCTCGGACATTCATTGGGTCATCGTCGGCGGCGAGTCAGGGCCCAAGGCACGTCCCATGGCTCCTGAGTGGGCCGAATCCGTGCGCGTCCAGTGCAAGAAGCAGAAAGTTGCCTTCTTCTTCAAGCAATGGGGTGGCTGGGGGGCGGACGGAATGCGGCGTGCAAAGTCCAAGAATGGCCGTCTTCTGAACGGTCGCACATGGGATGAAATGCCTGCTACGCTGCATTCTTGGGGATAATCAGGAGGATGACCTGTCATGGCAAAAGGGGGCTACGAGTGGTCGCTCGATGGAGCGTTGCCCGTTATAGAGGACCATAGTCGCGCCAAGCACGACGTGCTGCGAGCGTATTTGATCAACTACCTGCGAATTCTTGCGCAGCACCCGCGCAGTGAGGGGATTCGCGTCACTCTTGTTGACGGCTTTGCTGGCGGCGGCCGGTATCGCACGGAATCGGGCGAACAAGTGAGTGGCTCTCCGATAGTGCTGCTGGAGGCACTTCAAGAGGCGCGCGCACTAGTTGCTATGGACCGGAAGCAGCGCGGTATCCGTACGCCCTACGTCATTGACGCTCATGTCCATTTGGTCGAACAAAATCGATCGACATGTGCGTTTCTCCGGAAGCTGATAGCGGACAGCTCACTGACGAACTCATTAGATACGCGAGTCACGATTCATGGAAACGATTTTCATCGAGCGCTTCCAGGCATTCTGAAGGATATCCAGGATCGGCAGCGGCGCAACGGCCGGAGCGTTTTCATCCTCGACCAATACGGCTGGAGCCAAGTCAATCTCGACGCCGTCAAGCAAATTTTCACGGAACTTCCGTATGCAGAGGTGTTCCTCACCTGGATGATCGATAATCTGATCAATTTCCTGTCCGAGCAGATGATCGACAAACTCAATCCCGCGTTGCAACGCACAGGCCTGGGGAAAGCAATTACGGCGGAACAGCTGCTGGCGATCAAGCAGACAGGTGCCGGACATGACGGTGACCTCGCCTGGCGGCGTGCCATCCAGACGCTGATGACCGGTCAAATTCGTGCAAGTTCCGGTGCAGCGTTTAGCACGCCTTTCTACATCGTTCCTCGCAATAGCCGTCGTGGTTACTGGCTCCTGCATTTGGCTCGTCATTGGCGGGCTAACGAAGAAATGAAGCGCATCCACTGGGGAAGCAATAATCTCCACCACCCAGGCGGAGCTGGCTTCAATATGCTCGGGTACTTGGGAAACCACGGCCAGCTCGCTTTTGATAATCGATTCGACGAGCATGCCCATCAGGCCACGCGAGACGCTTTGCGCAGCGACATCCCCCAGCGGATGAGTCAGCTACATAGCCCAGTACGCTTTGGTGACTTGGTTCAAATGACCGCAAACGAGACTCCTGCGCGACTCGATCAACTCCAGGAGGCGGTGTTTGCTCTTTCGCGCGAGCGTCAGTTGATTGTCACCACACAGTCTGGCGCCACGCGTCGTGGCGCCCATAGCATTGCGAGTGAAGACCTCATTGAGCTTCCAACCCAGCTATGGCTTTTGCCGAACTAGAGGAGGTAAGCATGTTTTTCGCATTGACGAGCCGGGAAACACTGGTGTTGGTCTGCGCTAAATTATCGCCAGCTGACGGACGCAATCGACCACCGGGCGTACGCTCGTCGTTCCTAGCCTGCGTTGTGAAAGCTTGCCACTCACCTGCGTAGCCACGATCGTCCCAAGGCAATCTGCGCGCTTGTGGCCGCCGAAAAAAGTCCATCGGCACTTGGCTGGTGGAGCCTTGGGGTCAGCTCCGGCCCAAGCAGTAAGACTACACAATGATCGTCGCTAGATCGGCCGCCGCGCCCCATAGCTCGTTCAACGCACTGGATTTGTTTAACGAGCTGCCGCTTTGTGCCATAAATTTCGAGCATTTGCATGCGGTCCCCGAGGCCATAGACCTCAGGCAGCCCATCGGTGGCTAGTAGCTCACATGCTTTGCCTAGCAAGTCGATGCCATCGTACTTGTTGGCGACTACCGTCAGATCCTTCCATGCCAACGCTATGAGCCTCAGGACGTTCAAGGACGGGCCGTGCCACCTCCTGTCGAGTAAATTAAGCACCCCTCGAGTGCGTTGTGCTTGAGATGGATCTGCGAAGAGGTAGCCCAGATAACACGAGCTAACCGCCCTCCCCTGCGTCAGCGTTCGGCCAAAAGCAGCCGTTCGTTAAACTCACTGAGACCGGTCGTTTGATCACCGAAACGAGGCGGTTTAATCGTAAGCCAACAAACCTCTCAACCACGCGCCCGTTTCAGAGTTCGGGAAGTCTAGTGCGAGCGCAGATAGCTACGCTGCAATCGCCCGGTCTTGTTTCCAGTCTCTAACCGAAGTGTTCGCTACCGAGTCTCCATTGGCCGTACGCCCTAGCTCTACAGTGATCAATCGGTCCCCTTCGAACGCTGGGCTGAGCTCAAGGCAGAGGTAGTCAAATAGGGGTTTTTCGTGCACAGCAATGATCACCTGGCGTCCATGCTGCTTGGACAGTGTCCGCAACAGCGCAGCGAACTGCGAGATGTGAACCTCGTCCATGCTTTGCACCGGGTCGTCGATGATTAACCACGGCAGCTGCGGCTTCACAGACAGGTGTAGCGCAAGGAACAGCGTTAGTGCGGCCGTGTTGAGATTCCCGGCGCTGAGCATGGCCCTTGGATTCCCGCCCCTACTACCGTCTCGGTAGTGGGTTTCCAGCTTCGCTTCGACGTCGCCCTTCGTCGCCTTGGGCAAAGCGAAGGCGGGGATGAAAGGCTCGTCCGGTGCCAGGCGAACGAAGAGGTCTCGCCATGCCGCATTCAAGGAATCGTTGAACACTTGTCCAACAACACGGGAACGCTCGACCTGAGCGAGCTTGAGAAGCTCGCGGGCTTGTTCCATCGCGCGCTCCCCCGCTTCCTTCGCCGCATTCAGGCCTCGATGAGCAGTTCTGCGCTTCTGCTGCTGTAGCTTGATGGCTTCAATATTTTTCTGCTTCAAAAGCAGTTCCCTCAGCGCCGCCTCGCCATCGCGGCGAGCCGACTCTTTTGCCGTCAACCGCGCCAGCCGAGCAGTGACTTCAGCCAAGAACCGCTGCAGCGCCGCTTGCAGAGACTCGCTGGCCCCAATGGAATCCATGCAGAGCACAGTGGCAAACCGGCCAGCAGAGTCACGAATTGCTGCCGATTGCTGATCGCCGGCGCGAGCCGATACCAGGGCTTGCGCGGCGTTGGCAGCTTGCCCAAACAGGGTTTCGCCAGCCTTGGCTTCCACTTCCAGGGCAGACAAAGCCTGCAAGGCCTGCTTAAGGGTTGCAAGCCTTTGGCCGTATTCCGCTCTCGCTTCGGCTGTGAGTACTTGTGCTTGAGCGCTACCGATATCTCTATCTCTGTCCGCGACGGCGTTCACCGTGTTCGCGCGGTCCTGCGACAACGCCGAGAGAAGGCCCGCCGACTGGGTCAGGGACGCAATCCGTGCGGTGAGATGACCCAGCAACGGCGACGATGAAACCTCACCGAAGTCCCGACTACAGACAGGGCATTCTTCCGTGTGCACATGGGGAACCAAGGCAGACAGCGCCTGCGCAAGCTGGCCTGCCTCGCGCGAATGCTGCACGATCTGCTTGTCGATCTCTTCCAGCCGCCTAGTGAGGCCTTGCCGGTCCGTCCGAAGGGTTGAAACCTGCTTTTGTGCAGCTTGATCCGTGTCCTGAACCTGCTGGCATCTCGTCACCTCAGCGGCAATGGCTCGATGGGCATAGGCGAGGGCGTATTCGGGGCGATTTTGAATGGGCGATGGCAGATCAGAGAAGTAGCCACCGAGCCTATCGAACAGCTCCGTCATGCGCTTGCCACTGGTGTCCATCCAGCCACGCAGTGCCGCGTCGGCGGCACTGGCGGCCGTTTCGACGGCCTCGCGCTTGTCGGCAGAAATGACGGATACCACCCTCTGGCTCTGCGAGATCGTGTCATTGAGCTCCCGCCTGAGCTGCGTCAGGCGTTGTAGCTCAGGTTCCTGCGACTGGTCCTTCAACAGGTCAAGTATCGCCTGTGCCGAGAGGCCGGCAACTTCTGGCCAGTGTGGTGCAAGTCGTTGACCCGCCGTCTGCGTGAGCTGCGCCGCCTGGCCCTCGGCGGCAGTGAGTTCTTCAGCCAGGCGGCTCAATTCGTCATCCAAACTCGGGAGCTGCTCGCGCATGTCCCAGAAACTTACGGCATGGCCGCGGAGCCGGCGAACGTCACCGGCATTGTGCAGGCCGTCAATGAGCGCTTCTAGCGCATCCAGCCCCAGCAACTCCTTGACGAATCGCGTCAGCGCCGAACCATTTACCGCCTTGTCCTCGTAGAACTCCAGTAGTCTCGTCAGCGTAGATTGCGCCAGGTAGCAGCGCTCCGAGAAGTGCTTGGTCAGCAGGGGACCCAGCGCCGGCTTGCCACCGAGCTCGTGGCCATGGATGTCGAAATGACCTGCCGGAAAGTCGACACCAAGCCCGTGGACGCCGATCGACACCGATGCCTTCATGGACGCCGCCTCCTTGTGGACCAGATGCTCACGAAGCCGCGGATCCAGCCGAGATAGCGACGCCAGATTGCCAGTCAGGCCAAGTTCCATTGCCGTCAATAAGCTGGTCTTACCAGCGCCATTACGGCCATGGATCAGCACAACAGGGCTATCCATCGGGATCGTGACGCTCCCACGAATACTGCGGAAGTCGGTAGCCGTGATTGACGTGATGCGCGGCGTCATATTGTCTTCTCTTTGGCTTGGACGGCAGCGGCGTCGATGATCGAGTACAGCTCCTTACTGACGGCGCCCTCCCCCAGCGATGCAATATCGATCAATTTCCTGGTGGTTTCGTCCAGGTTTTGCGCGGCGGCGTGGATGCGGGCTAGGGAGTTGCCCACCGCGGACTCAGGCTGTGGCAACGACAGAGGCAGCAGCACAGCCAGCCAGTTCTTGAGGAGTTCGTCGCCGTCGTCACCGCTGATGTTGCCGGTGGGAAGGACCCGGCAGACCCGTCCTAGAGATTCTAGCGCAGCACCACTGGGGCGTGGGCCTGTCACCACCAAGGTGAGCGACCGTGTGGAGGACGCGATGTCCAGCGCGCGCGCCACGCCGTCGACCTTGCGGATCAGCTGCGTCTCGCTCTCGCTGGCGATGTCGGCGACGAGGATGAGTTCGGCTGAGTTCTTCGCTTTCACGAACGCGGCCGGAAACTGAAACTTCAGCTCGCCAACCTGGAGTCCGTTGGCGATCCGCTGGTACCCAGCATTCTCAAGCGCCACCGTGACCCGGCCAATAGGGGTTGAATCAGTCATAGCGCGAGCTCCTGTCGGAATGCTTCATAGAGCTCGTCAGCGGTGGCGTAGGTTTGCAGCAAGGCAGATATGCTGACTTCGCGCGCTTTCGGCAGCCCAGTTCGCCCCGATGCTCCCCTCGGGGATCGTGTCATTGGTATTACCAGCTTCTGAGACTGGATCAACAGGGGGCTATCTGCCTCGATCAGGTGGCCCTCGCTCCGGAGCAGCGCGGCGCCTGCCGCGCTGGCCGTAAGGTACACCTTGGTGCGAGCCGTCGCTACACCTTTTCCGGTGACTGCCAGCACACCAGATTCCCTGTCCAGAGTCTCCGGTTCCACTGTCCAGTCATAGCGGTTCAAGCCCATCCCCACCAGGCCAAGCGCAACGGCTGCCTCGCGCAACCCGAGGGCCCCCAGGGCGGGATTGCCTGAGAGGGCCGCCACAACGTCATTCGTGATCGGCTCAAACCTGACATTGGGGCGTTCGATTTGGCCGTCGCGCAGCAACTTGCAGGCACGGCCGAACCGGTCAAGGAGAGCATCGATGAAATCGAGGTCCGGCAACGCTGCATCTGCCAGGTGGTTGCGAAGCACCGCAATGCCGTCGCAAAGGTGTTGACGTTCTGCCGGCGGAAGCAGGCCGGGCGCGAGAAGGGCCAACGCCTGCAGCTTTCTAGACCACACATCCAGCAGCAGCGCGACAAGTAACCGCTTTGCGTACGCTTGGATGCGCGCCGCCTCAAAGACCGCCTTCAGGTTTGCTGGGGTGATTTGTTCGCGGTAGACGTTCTTCAGGAGCGATCGCTGGTCCATGCCCAGCTCTTGCTCCGAGAACACGTAGCTCGGAGGAGGTTCACCAAGCTGCCACGTCAACTCGTTGGCCGCCTTATTAAAGATCCCTTGAATATTGGCGTCCTGGGCCGAGAGGCCCAGCATCAGTGTGCGCTTGCTGCCGACGATATGCGTCAATGCTGTCACGAGCCCCTGGTTGTCCGCCTGGGTGCAAAACGCGGCGACCTGATCGTGTGACGCCACCAACCATTGGCGGTACTGGCCCGGGTCACCTTGAGCTTTGACAGCACAGCCATGGAACTTGATCAGGCGGGTCTTATTGCGGGGCAGTTGAAGGTCGGCGGGACGTGCGACAACCGTCGGACTCAGCGCTACATTGCCGTCTGTCAGGGTAGACACGGCTCTCTCGATCAGCGGGTCCCAGTTGGCTGAAAGCATCTCAGGCGCTGCGCCCTCCAAACTTAAGGCCGCGAGGCAGAGATGCTCCACGTCAGGGATCATCGCAGGGTCTGCGAATGTGGCGCCGACGTCTATGACGTTCCACAAGAGATAGTCCATGTCCTCACCATCGACGGTGAGCCCGAGCAGCTTGGAATAGTTATTGACCAGGCGCTTAGCGATGGCGTCCCGATCCGGCCAAGCGGCAAAGGGCTCATCGAACTTTGAGCGCGTCAGCTCGTCCGCTGAGGCGCTGGCAAGGGTGAGAATCTCTCGCAACGTAATGGTGAACTTGCAGTTGGGATCTGCATGATCAATACGCGAGCGTACGAACTCGACGACTTTGCCGACGAGGACGAGCAGACTGGGCGCGCGTCCGAATGATATGCCGGAACCCAACCAGAATGCGTAAAGCCCGTTTGACACGCCGGCAGCGAAGGGCTCGAACGAGCCATCAAGCAGCTTGAGCGTGTCCCGCACACTGATGTCAAATGCGGCCATGAGAGACCTCCCCTATCCCTGTTTTAATCTCGTTGTAGAGCGCTTGAATGGTACTAAACGCGCGTTTAACGCGGTAGAGGTCGTTTACTAACCATGCCGCAGAAGCGCACGCGGCGGGTTACTTGGTCGATCGCATTTGCGTGTTGCTTGGCCCGAAACTTGGTCAGAGTGCACTTTTTAATGACGGCTTTGGGTTGGAAGCGGACCTCACTCAGAAGCTCTTCAGCTAACCATCGAAATACTCACGCTGCGCTGCAACGGTTGTCGGCTGAACGTTGGGCCCTGTATCAAAGATACGCACTAGGTCCTGCATTCTGCCTCGCTGGCCGAGGGTGAGCTTATGAGCCTCCGCCCCACCTCCCATATCCCTGGCCATGCCTGATGGGAACACATTGAGGCCCGCCCCATAGCAGTTGGCAGTATCCTCTCTTCCGCTAAGGTCTGACGGACTGCACGGTCGATCCCCAATCAGGCATACACCCTCGTAGTCGAGCTGCACGAGGCAAATATCATCGTCCGAGTCTTATTGAGGATAGCCTTGCCGCCTCGAGCGCCATCTTGGATCCCGAGTTTAATCCGTTCCATCTCCTCCCCTTTTTGGTCCGCTAAGGGTCGAAGACGGACCTATCCTGACTTTGGCAGGTGATCTGTTCATACCCCCCGATAACCAGCCCTAATCGAACTGCAGCAATCAGTATTTAGTGACGCGAGTTTGGTGCTGGCCTAAGGGTTCCATCGCTCAGGATTCAATTGTCCCAAGTTTTTACAGGTTACCCGCGTCACTTAAGCCACGCCATGCCGTCGCGTTCGAGCTCTTTGCGCAGGCGTCCAAGCCGATGGACGGCGACCAAGTGACACCTCGCTGCAGCGTCCCGGGATCAGTCTCCTGCATCACCCACGAAATGCCGCTCGGGGCCAGTTACTCCGGAAAATCAGGCAAGGTCAGAGGGGCAGTGATCCACACCGCTCCCTGACGCCACGATGGAGTACCGTCTTGGCGCGCCGCTTCCCATGGGCTGGCTCGCCACGGCGGAGTGTCTTCGCGGCGTACCCGATACAGCGACACAGTCCCCGGACCTTGCCGGAGAAATTGACCGACTACCATACTCATTCCGCTCTCCAGGTGGCTCGAGCAGTGCAAATCAACGCGTGCGCTTCGTAGTCACCGCGCCGTCACCGGTACGGCCACGGTAGGCATCCGAATAGATGCCATTCCATGGTTACGGGGGGCTCATGCTGCCTCCATCAGGGCAATGCTCGCATCGCCAAGGGATCGGATCGCCCCGGCCTGCTCAGTTAAAAGTGCCCCGGAACTCGTCGGCGGCATCCGAGCGGGTGTTGAATTTGACCATCACCCCGCCCGGCGCGCGCAGGAAGAAGCGCGATCCGCGATCATTGTTGAAGATCTCGGTTTCGGCATCGAAACCATTAGCGGCCAGCTGGTCGCGTATCGTCGATGCCGCGGGGGAACGCGGCGAAACCGACGAAGTGCGTCTGCCATTAGTGCGATCAAAAACGAAGTCGCTCATCTTCAGCAACGCTCGACCCTACTCCACGTTGTCACCGGCACACGCCGCACTTAATCTCCCGCCACGACCCCAACATCACGTGTGGAAAGCGATGAATCGTGGCTCCAGGATATCCCTTGCTCTCTGCATCGCGCTCACCAGCGCCGCTCACGCCCAGTCGCTTCCGCCGGATCCCCAGATTGTCAAGACACTGCGTCACAACGACGAGCTGCTTCTCGAAGCTGTCCACCGGGGCGATCGGGAGACATGGCGCCGGTTGACGACGTCCGACTTCATGTACGTCGAAGAGGGTCACGTCTCGCGTCGCGCCGAGTTCCTGAGTGAGCTCGCCGAAGATGGCTACAAGGCGCTGATCATCGTGGATTACGAAGCCCAGCAGATCGGCGATACGGTGCAGGTCTTCCATCGCGACGATGTTCCACAGAGGGCGGGCAAGCAGTCGACGAAGGACTCGCATCTGTTGATGACCGAGACCTGGCAACGCGTCGACGGAGAATGGCGGCTGCGCCTCGTGCATACCGATCGGATACGCCGGAATCCTCCGGCAATCGCGCTTAACCCGCAGGATATCGATCCATGGGTCGGGACGTATCGGAACGGCGACGCGACATACCGGATTGAACGGCATGGCCTGAAAATCTCAGGGCAACGCTCCGGCAAGCAACCCGAGATCCTCGAGGCCGAAGCCCGCGACGTGCTGTTCCAGCCAGACAACCTCTACGTCCGAAAGGTCGTGCAACGTGATGCAGGAGGTAAGGTCACCGGCTTCGTGGACCGTGACGAGAATTCCGATCGGCTCTGGACGCGCGTCGACCGGTAATCTTCGTGAGGCCTCCGGCGCGCTAGACACCTTCGGACAGCATCCCGCGCAGTTCGGCCCGTCGCCGCTCCAGTTCTGCGATCTGGCGCTCGATGGAAGCGAGCCGCCGGCGTTGCACGTCACTGGTTTCCGGACAGGCCGCGGCACCTTCGATCATGCGCATGCAGTCCGGAAATCCGCGAATCTCGGCCAGACTGAATCCCGCGGCGATCAGGCGCTGGATCTGCCGGACCTGGGTCACGGCAGCCCGGGAAAACAGGCGGTAGCCATTCAGCGCACGAGCGGAGGTCAGGAGCCCGTTGTCATCGTAATGTCGGATCGAACGCAAGCTTGCGCCGCTTTCCTTCGCGAGCGCGCCGATGGTCATTTCTGCCGGTGGCTTAGACATGGAAGGCGACACCTTTTTTCGCTTGACAGTCACATCAGTGTGAGGGTTCAGACTGAGCTTGTCCAACCGACCCAGGAGTCATCATTTATGTGTCTGTCGAGGTTCTATCGCGCGTTCGGTGCGCTGCTGATCGTCTTTGCGATGCTGGCGGGGTCGCCGGCGGCGCATGCGGAAAACAAGGCGTACACCGTCGCCGCCTCCGATGGCGTCGTGCTCGCCGTGCAGGAAACCGGCGATCCTGCCGGTCCTCCGGTCGTCCTGATCCATGGCCTGCTCGGAAGCCGGCTCAACTGGGAAAAGCAGTTGCAGGATCCTCGCCTGCGCCATTACCGGCTGATCACGTATGACCTGCGCGGGCACGGCCTGTCCGGCAAGCCCACGGATCCCGACGCCTACCGCGATGGACGGCGCTGGGCCGATGACCTGGCTGCGGTCATCGAAACGACAGGGGCACATAAACCTGTGCTCGTGGGGTGGTCGTTAGGCGGTGCGGTCATTTCGAATTATCTGGCGACCCATGGCGACGGCGACGTCACCGGCGCGATCTATGTCGACGGCGTGATCGAGTTGAAGCCCGACCAGATCACGGCCCACCCGGAGGTTTATCGCGACATGACCTCCACCGACCTGAAGACCCACCTGGACGGGGAACGCGCCTTCCTCAGGCTGTGCTTCCATGACGAACCTGACGCGACCACGTTCTCGCGCCTGTTGGCGAATGCGGCGCTCGCTTCCTGGGAGATGCAGCGCGCCGTGCCATCGATGACGGTCGATGCGGCCGAAGGACTGAGCAAGGCAAAGATCCCGCTGCTGCTGATCTATGGCGAACACGATGCCCTGGTCATGCCGGCGCCGAGCATCGCGAGGGCGAAAGGCATCAACCCGCGGATTCAGAGCAAGCTCTACGCCGCATCCGGCCACGCACCGTTCCTTGAGGAGCCCGAGCGCTTCAATCGCGATCTGTCGGCCTTTGTTCGCGCGGTCACACTGCCTCGCGCGCAGACCCAAGGGCACAACTGATGCCGGACCGCGGCTCCGGCATGACCAGCCCCGCAGATCGGAAGAACGAGCGCCTTTACAACGACCACCCTGCCCGGTAATCCCGCCGCAGGTACTGATTCGCCTCCGCCATGTTGGTGACCCGCATATTCTGCGCATCGTATTCGATGCGCCCACCCGCTCGCAGCGACACGACGCCCAGCAACATCACCTCCGTCAGCCGCGCGGCGTAGTCAAAGGGCGACGTCGTCTCCCCCTTGCCCTTGCAGGCATCCACCCAGTTCATTTCGTGCGAGGTTTCGATGCGGGCGAACTTCCGCGGCGGCGTACCCACCGACTCCTGCAGCGAGTGCGGTAGCAGGCGCGGGTTGTCGCCATAGGTTTCGTGCACCAGCTTGCCCTTGTCACCCACGTACAGCACGCCACCATCGTGCATCTGCCCTGCCCCCAGCGCCTCGAGCCCCGGCGGCAGCAGCGCGCCGTCGTACCACGTGAGCCGGACGGGCGGCTTGTCGCCGCGAGCCGGGAAGTCGTAGTACGTCATCGTCGCGGTGGGGTACGACTCGTGGTTGAAAGGAGTCGAGACCGTTTCCACCGAGGTCGGGAAGCCGAGGTCGAGCGACCAGAACGGCGAATCGATCAGGTGCGCGCCCATGTCGCCGATCGCACCCACGCCCCAGTCCGTCCAGCCGCGCCAGTTGAATGGGTGATAGAGCGGGTGGTACTCGATGACGGGGCCCGGGCCCAGAAACAGGTCCCACTCCAGGCCTTTCGGCATGGGATAGTTGCCGGCCATGGCATTGGCAAGGCGGCTGTTCACCGCATCCATGTCCCAGCTTGCGTCGTCGGGCTTCGGTACGGCGCGCGGACGTGGCACGCCCTGAGGCCAGTAGCCGAGCGGCCGGTTCGTCCATGCGTGCACCTCGCGCACCTCGCCGATCGCGCCGGCGTCGATGTATTCGTGGATCAGGCGGGTGTCGTCGGTGGAATGGCCCTGATTGCCCATCTGCGTGACGATCTTCGGGTTTTCCCGCGCTTTGCGTGCCATTTCACGGGCTTCGAAGATGGACCAGGTGAGCGGCTTCTGTACGTAGACGTGTTTGCCCAGGCTCATGGCCGCGCTGGCGATCACCGCGTGCAGGTGATCGGGTGTGGCGATGACCACCGCGTCGATATCCTTCTGCTGCTCGAGCATCTTGCGGTAATCGGTGTAGCGCTTGATGGAATCGAACTTGCCGGACAGCAGCTTCGTCTGCGCGATCCGGTCCTCCAGTTCCTTGCGCCTGGCAGCGGTCGGCGCCCTGGCAAGCCGGGCCTGGAGTTCGCCAACCCCGGCGAACATCTTGCGGAAGGATGTATCCGTATAGCCCCAGTCGACGTCGCACAGGGCGACGATGTTTTCGCTGGCCAGGGCGCGCATGTTGGCGGCGCCCATCCCACCGACGCCGATGCCTGCGATATTCAGCCGGTCGCTGGGTGCGGTATGACGAGGACCGCCGAGGACATGGCGGGGCAGGATCAGCAGCCCGGTGGCCGCCATGGCGGTGCCGGCGATGAAGCTGCGGCGTGAACTGTTGACGCTGCCCGGATGGCCCCCGCTAGTCTCGGCGGTGCGGGTGGGCTGCGCTTTCTCGATCTTCGGTTCGTCAGTCATGGAGAATGATCGCCTCTTGCAGTGCAACGATTACCGGTCCCGACGAGGACCCGTGGAGCCACGGACAACCAGATCGGCTGACAGCACGCGCTTGCGCGGAGGCACCTGGGGATCGTTGAGGATTTCGATGAGCATGGTCATGGCTTCGCGGCCCAACGCGTTCTTCGGCTGGGACACGGTGGTCAGCGGGGGTGACGTGTAGCGGGAGAAACGTATGTCGTCGAAACCGACGACCGAGACGTCCTCCGGAATGCGCAGGCCTGCGGCGGTCAGCGCGCGCATTGCGCCGATGGCCATTTCGTCATTCGAGCAGAACACGGCGCTGAAGGACCGGCCCTGCGACAGGAACATCTCGACGGCGCGCTCCCCCGCTTCGATGGAGAAGTCGCCGATGGCGGTCAGCGCCGGATCCGCAACGATCTTCGCCCGCTTCAGAGCGAGGTGGTAGCCCTCTTCGCGGTCGACGCAGATGGGGCTGGAGCCGGGGCCGGCGATGAACGCGATATCGCGATGGCCCAGTGTCACGAGGTACTCGACGGCCGCGGCGGCCGCGCCGACGTTGTCCACGTAAACGCTGGAAATGGCGCTGTCCTTGACGTACTCGCACGCGTTGACGAGCGGCAGACGCCCGTCCATCGGAATGGCGGGCACGCGATGGAACATGGTGATGATGCCGTCCGCCTGGCGCGCCGCGACCATGTCGGCATACGCCTGTTCCCGCACCAGGCTGCTCTGCGTCTCACCGAGGAGTACGGAGTATCCCTTCTCGTACGCCACCTGCTCGATACCGCGGATCACTTCCGAGAAGAACGGGTTGGCGATGTCCGGGAGCAACGCGATGATCAGGCGTGTCCGGGCCGTGCGCAGGTTGCGCGCAAGAGCGTTCGGTGTATATCCGAGCCGCCTGACCACCTCGTGGATGCGCAGCCTCGTCTCTTCGCTGACCAACTCGGGACGCTGTAGCGCGCGAGAGACAGTTGCAACGGAAACTTCCGCGATGGCCGCGATCTCCTTCACCGTACGCACGCGTGCAGGACGCGGCGCAACATCGGCGAGCGCCTCCTTGGCCGGAGCGGCCCGTTTTCCTTTCCGCTTTGTTTCATCGGCACTCACGCGCTGATCATCCTTCTGCACAGCCTTTTCGAACTGGCCAGCAAGCGCTGACCTCAATGAAAATATGCTGCGCCGCAATGTAATGGATTACATATAATCGTTGCAGGTCGCTTCGCACGTCTGATACATATCTTGGCATGTTCAGGGCGCGGTGCCACCACCCGACGCGGTGAATATGGGAAATCCATGCAGGTCGCACTCATTTCGCACCGTATGGCATCGAATGTAATCGAATACATTTCGGCGGTATAAGACCGTCGGGGGGAAACATGGCAAGCCAGTCGCTATCGACAAGCGCCAGGACGACCGATCGATGAGTCTCGGCATGGGGCTCGTCGGCCCAGGCTTCATCGCAGCCCATCACCTGGACGTCGTGCGTCGGCTGGGGGATGTCGACATCGTCGGCATTGCCGGCTCCCGTCTCGAATCCACGACGAAACGGGCGCGTGAGTTGAATGCCGGCAAGGCGTACGCGGATTATCGCGAATTGCTTGCCGACCCTGCCGTTCAGGTCGTGCACAACACGACGCCGAACCACCTGCACCGCGATGTTTCTCTGGCGGCCTTGCGCGCTGGCAAGCACGTCATTTCCGACAAGCCGCTGGCCGCGACGATGCAGGAGGCACGGGAGCTTTACGAAGCCGCGCGCGAGGCGAACCTCGCCCACGTCGTCACCTTCAACTATCGCGGCTATCCCCTCGTGCAGCAGGCGCGTGCCATGGTCGCCGATAAGGCGATCGGCAAGCCCGTCTTTGTGCATGGGTGCTACCTGCAGGACTGGCTCACCGACGAACGTGCGTATAGCTGGCGGCTGGACCCAAGGCTCGGCGGGGCCAGTTCCGCGCTCGGCGATATCGGCTCGCACTGGTGCGACCTGGCCGAACATGTGACCGGCGCGCGGATCATCGCCGTACTGGCCGACCTGCACACGGTCGTGCCGGTACGTGAGGCGCCGGATGCTTCGGCGAAAGCCTTCTCCGGCTCGGCGACGCGCTCCGGCAAGCGACGCAAGATCACCAGCGAAGACCTCGCGAGCGTGCTGCTGCGCTTCGATAACGGTGCGCGCGGCTGCGTCACCGTGGGCCAGGTGCTGCCCGGTCACAAGAACGATCTGCGCCTCGAGGTGAACGGGCGCGAAGGCTCGCTGGCGTGGCGGCAGGAACAGCCCAACGAACTCTGGCTGGGTCATCACGACAAGGCCAACCAGGTGCTCACGCGCGATCCTGCCTTGATGGAGCCCGGCGCCCGTGCGTACGCCCACTTGCCGGCGGGCCATCCGGAAGCCTGGGCGGATGCGTTCCGCAATGTGATCGCGGATGCCTACGCATGGATCCGCGCCGGCGCCACGGCCAAGGGGAAACCCCTTGCGCTGCCGACGTTCGCCGACGGCTACCGCAACAGCCTCGTCGTGGACGCCATGCTCAGAAGCCATGCCGCCGGCGGCGCGTGGCAGCCCGTTGAAGATCCACTCGCCCCCACACGACCCACGAGGAAACGCGGATGAAATGGCGCCTTAGAGTGATGATGCTTTTCGAGTTCGGAATCTGGGGTGCGTGGTACGTCACCGTCGGCACCTGGCTCGGCAAGACGTTGCATTTCACCGGCACGGAAATCGGTGCTGTCGCCGGGACCACCGCCGTCGGCGCGATCATTTCACCGCTGTTCGTCGGTCTGCTCGCCGATCGCCTGTTCGATACGCGGCGGGTTCTGACACTGCTGCATCTGCTCGGTGCCGTCCTGTTGGTGGTTGCCGCGCAGCAGACGACGTTCGCGATGGTCTACGCGCCGCTGCTTGCCTACAGCCTGTGCTACATGCCGACGCTGGCCCTCACGGCGTCGCTGGCCATGCGCCACATCGCGAGTCCGCAGGAAGAATTCGGCGCCATTCGCGTGTTCGGCAGTATCGGCTGGATCGTGGTCGGCCTGGTGGTCGGCGCATGGGGCGTGGAAGCCACGGCATCTCCCCTGCTCCTGGCTGCCGGCCTCTCGGTGGTGATGGCAGGTTACTGCTTCACCCTCCCGCCGACACCGCCGCTGGCTCGCCATACCCGTTTCGAACTGCGCCATGCCCTGCCGCTGGAATCGCTGCACCTGCTGCGCGAGCGTTCCATGTTCGTGTTCGCCCTCGCCTCGTTCCTGATCTGTATCCCCCTGCAGTTCTATTACGCCTTCACCAATCTGTTCCTCAACGAGGTCGGTGTGGTGAATGCCGCCGGCAAGATGACCGGAGGGCAGATGTCCGAGCTGTTCTTCATGTTGCTCATTCCCTGGTTCTTCCGCCGCCTCGGGGTGAAGTGGATGCTCGCCGTCGGCATGCTCGCCTGGGTGGTGCGTTACGGCATGTTCGCCTTCGGCGGCAGCGGCGAGCTGATGTGGATGCTCTGGTTGGGCATCGTCCTGCACGGCGTCTGCTTCGATTTCTTCTTCGTCGTCGGCCAGATCTACATCGACCGCGAGGCACCGCCAGCGCTGCGCGCGGCCACGCAGGGCCTGATTACCTTCCTCACGTACGGCCTGGGCATGTTCGTGGGCTCGTGGCTGTCGGGCATCGTGGTCCAGACCTATACCCGCGCCGATGGCAGCCATGACTGGCATGGCATCTGGATCATCGCCGGCGCCTTCGCCGCCGCCGTCTTCGCCCTGTTCGTCCTGCTGTTCAAGGATCGCAAGGCGGTCGCCGCCAGTGGCGTCGTCGGCGCCCACTCACCCGGAACTCGTACGACATGATGAATCGCAGGCAATTCCTCGCGCGCTCCGCGGTGTTCGGCACCGCGCTGGGCCTCGGCCTCGCTGCGCCAGGCAAACTCCTCGCCGCCGCATCGACGGGCAAGGGCCTCGGCATCCAGCTGTACATGGTGCTCGACGCCTATCAGGCCGATCCCGCCGGCACGCTGAGGACGCTCAAGGCGATCGGGTATACGGAGATCGAAGCCATCGTGACCAGCACGGCCGAGACGCTTCGCGACCAGTTGAAGCTCGCCGGTCTGGGCTGCCCGAGCCTGCACTTCGACAGCCTCGGCTTCGAGCCGGGCATAAAGGCCGCGCATACGCTCGGCGCGCAGTACATCGTCAGCAGCTCGCTGCCATCGATCCTGCAAAAAGAAAGCGGGAAGCCGGGCGAGCCGGCCTACACCCTGGATGACGCAAGGCGCATCGCCGCACGTGCGAATACGCTGGGCAAGAGAGCCCACGAAGCCGGCCTGCGCTACGCGTACCACAACCACCACGCGGAGTTCACCGACGTGGGCGACGGGAAGACGTTTTACGACATCCTGCTCGCGGAGACCGACCCCACGTTCGTGCACTTCGAGCTGGACTGCGGCTGGGCGCATGCGGGTGGCAAGGATCCGGCCGCGTATTTCAAGGCCAACCCGGGCCGCATCGCGCTGATGCACGCCAAGGATTTCCTTCCCGGCCATGCGGGTGATTATCCGGGCGCCGAGCTTGGACGCGGCACGCTGGATTACAAACCCATCATGGCGGCGGCCGATGCCAACGGACTGAAGCACTGCTTCGTCGAGCAGGAAGGCCCATACACCCGCATGAACTCGCTTGACGCCGCACGCGTCGATTTCAACTACCTGCATCCGCTGCGCTGAAGGCTTGAGCATGGAAAAGAACACATATGACGCGATCGTTGTCGGCACCGGCGTCAGCGGGGGCTGGGCGGCGAAGGAACTCACCGAGAAAGGGCTGAAGACGCTCGTGCTCGACCGCGGCCCGATGGTGAAACACCTGGATTACCCCACCGCCATGAAGGCGCCGTGGGAATTGCCATATGGTGACGAGCCGACGCAGGAGGACCTCGCCCGCTGGCCCAAGCACACGCGACCGTCGTTTTACGGCATCACCCAGTCGACCAAGCACTGGTTTGCCGACGACATCGACAACCCGTACGAAGAAACCAAGCCGTTCGACTGGTTCCGCGGCTACCGCGTCGGCGGACGCTCGCTGATGTGGGGCCGGCAGAGCTACCGCCTCAGCCCGATGGACTTCGAGGCCAACGGCAAGGAAGGCGTGGGCGTGGACTGGCCCATCCGATACGACGATATCGCCCCGTGGTACGACCACGTCGAGCATTTCATCGGCGTCAGTGGGAACAACGATCATCTGGCGCAGTTGCCGGACGGCAATTACCTGCCGCCCATGGACCTCAACTGCGTCGAGAAGGATTTTCAGGCCAAGCTGGACAGCAAGTTCAGGCGCAAGCTGATCATCGGGCGCACCGCGAACCTGTCCGCCCCGCTCAAGCATGACCAGAGCCCGCAGCGTGGCACCTGCCAGTACCGCAACATGTGCATGCGCGGTTGTCCCTTCGGCGGTTACTTCAGCAGCAACTCGTCCACCCTGCCCTCCGCCGAGCGCACGGGCAACATGACGATGGTGACGGACGCCATCGTGTACGAGCTGATCTACGACAACGACAAGGGCAAGGCCACCGGCGTGCGCGTGCTCGATGCCAACACCGGGCACCAGACCGAATACTTCGCCAAAGTGATCTTCATGTGCGCCTCCACGTTCGGCACCGCACACATCCTGATGAACTCCACCTCCACCCGCTTCCCGAACGGCTTCGGCAACGACAGCGGCGAGCTCGGCCACAACATCATGGATCACCTTTTCGGGACCGGTGCGCGCGCCATGGTGGAGGGCCATGAAGACCGCTACTACGCCGGCCGCCGGCCCACGGGCTTCTACATCCCGCGCTATCGCAACATCGGCAGCGACCGGCAGAAGTACCTGCGCGGGTTCGGCTTCCAGGGAGGCGCGGGCCGCCAGGACTGGACCCGCCTCGTCGACCAGGCTGCGCTGGGTGAAGACCTGAAGCGCGCCGCCCAAGAGCCCGGCCCGTGGTACGTCTCGATGATGGGCTTCGGCGAGATGCTGCCGTCGCACAAGAACTTCGTGACGCTGGATCGCAGCCACAAGGACAAGTACGGCATGCCGGTCCTTAACTTCGACGCGGCCCACCAGGAAAACGAGATCGCGATGGGCAAGGCGATCATCGACGACGCGGTGGAGATGCTCACCGGTGCGGGTTACCGCGACGTGAGCCACTTCACGATGAAGGCGAACGTCGGCGCCGGCATCCATGAAATGGGTACCGCACGCATGGGTCGCGATCCGAAGACCTCGGTGCTCAACGGATGGAACCAGATGCACGCCTGCAAGAACGTCTACGTGACCGATGGCTCGGCCATGACCTCATCCGGCTGCCAGAACCCGTCCCTCACTTACATGGCGCTGACCGCACGCGCGGCCAACCACGCCGTGGAAGAACTCAAGCGCGGCAATCTCTGAGGACCGCCCATGAATCGTCGCGAATGGTTGAAAAGCATGTCCGCGCTGGCCATCGGCGCCATCGCGGGACCGTCCCTCCTGGCGGTGTTCGACGCGCACGCCGCGTCGCAAGCACCGGCCGCCAGGCCCGAATTCTTCGACCCGGCGCAGTACAGCCTCGTTGGCGCGGTGTCGGACATCATCATCCCGCGCACCGATACGCCGGGCGCGGTCGACGCGGGCGTCCCTTTATTCATGGACCAGCTGTTCAAGGCGGTCTATGCAAAAGATGACCAAGCGCGCTACCTCGACGCCGCGGCCGCCTTCGACAAGGCCGGTGGCAAGCCCTTTCTCCAGCTGAGCGACGCGCAGCGCAAAGCGCTGGTAAAGAAGCTTCACGCCGAGGCGCTCGCCGCACCGAAGGGTGGCAAGCTGCCCCCCGCCAGCGACTTCGTGCTCATGACCAAGAAGCTCACGATGCTGGGCTTCTTTCTTTCCCAGCCCGGTTGCACGCAAGTGCTTCAGTACGACCCGGTACCCGCCCGCTGGCAGCCCGATATCCCGCTATCGCAGGCCGGCAACGGACATGCCTGGGCGGTCGAAGCCTCACTGAAGATCTGATATGAAGACACTCAAGGGTCCCGGCATCTTCCTCGCCCAGTTTGCATCGGACGAGGCGCCCTTCAACTCGCTGCCCGAGATCGCGCGCTGGGCCTCGTCGCTTGGCTTTGTCGGCGTGCAGATTCCTTCCAACGACCGACGCCTTTTCGATCTCGAGCAGGCCGCCGCTAGCACGGCTTACTGCGACGACATTATCGGGATGCTGGCCAGGCACGGCCTTCAGGTCACGGAACTTTCCACTCACCTGCAAGGGCAGCTGGTGGCGTCGCACCCTGCCTACGATCGCCTGTTCGACGGCTTCGCTCCCGCGGAGCTGCGTGGCAAGCCGCAGGAACGCCAGGCGTGGGCCGTGCAGCAACTCAAGCTCGCGGCAACCGCAAGCAGGAACCTCGGCCTCACGGCGCACGCGACGTTCTCCGGTGCCCTGGCCTGGCAGCTGTTCTATCCGTGGCCCCAGCGCCCTGCCGGGCTTGTCGACGAAGCCTTTGCGGAGCTGGCCCGGCGCTGGAAGCCGATCCTGGATGCCTTCGACGAGGCGGGCGTCGATGTCTGTTACGAACTGCACCCGGGTGAGGACCTGCACGACGGCGCCACCTTCGAGCGCTTCCTCCACGCCGTGGACCACCATCCGCGGGCGAACATCCTGTTCGACCCGAGCCACATGGTGTTGCAGCAGATGGACTACCTGCGGTTCATCGACCACTACCACGAGCGTATCCGCGCGTTTCACGTGAAGGACGCCGAGTTCCGGCCCGACGGACGCTCAGGCGTCTACGGTGGCTACCAGAACTGGATCGACCGGCCGGGACGTTTCCGTTCCCTGGGCGATGGCCAGATCGATTTCGGTGCGATCTTCAGCAAGCTCGCGCAGTACGACTACCCTGGCTGGGCGGTGCTCGAATGGGAATGCTGCATCAAGGACGCGCAGCAGGGCGCGCAGGAAGGTGCTCCCTTCATTCGCGACCACATCATCAAGGTGACCGAACGCGCCTTCGACGATTTCGCTTCGTCGGGTGGCGAGCGTACGTTCAATCGCCAGATACTGGGGCTCGAATGAGCATGCGTGACGACACCACCGATATCGGGCGCCGTAACGCGCTGGGCCGTATCGCCACGGCCGCGGCGATGGCGGGCGCAGCGCCCCTGCTCGCCTCCGCCGCGACAAGCGGCCCCAGGGTGGGAGCCCCGGCTATCGGCGGTGGCCGGCTCAGGCAATCGCTGAGCCGCTGGACCTCCAGGGCCCCGCTTCCCGAGCTGTGCACGCGGCTGAAAGCCCTCGGCTTCGCAGGCGTCGATCTGCTCTACGCCGATGAGTGGTCGGTGGTGACGGATCACGGCCTGGCCGTATCGATGGGTTATCCCGCCAGGCGGGACAACTTCATCGAGATGGGCTTCAACGATCCGGCGAACCATGCCGTTCTGATCCGGGAGATCGAGACCACGATCCCGCTTGCCAAACGCGCGGGCGTCACCAACATCATCACCATGTTCGGCAACCGCAAGGACGGTATCGACGACCAGCGGGCCATCGACAACTGCATTGCCGGACTGGGAAAGATCGCGCCATACGCCGCGGAAAACGGCATCACGCTGTGCCTCGAGCTGCTGAACAGCAAGGTCGACCATCATGGCTATCAGGGCGACCGCACCGCGTTCGGCGTGGCCGTGACCAAGGGGCTCGGTTCTCCCAGCGTGAAGCTGCTTTACGACATCTACCACATGCAGATCATGGAGGGTGACGTGATTCGCACCATCCGCGACAACATCCAGTGGATCGGTCACTTCCATACGGGCGGTGTACCTGGCCGCCACGATATCGACGGCACGCAGGAGCTCAACTACCACGCCGTCGCCCGGGCCATCGCCGATCTGAACTACCAGGGCTTCATCGCTCACGAATTTTCGCCATCGCGCCCGAATCCCTTCGATTCGTTCGCCGAGGCTTACAGGATCTGCACCGTATGACATCTTCCAGAGGAATGCCCATGAAGCGCATCGGCGCCGCCACGTTCACCCTCTTTACCGTCGCGAGCCTGGGCTCGTCCTGCGCCCTGGCACAAGACGATCCGAAGGCCACGGAACGATGGGAGCCGGTACCGAAGGTGGTGACTCCAGGTGCAAAGGAGAACGCGCCGCCGTCCGATGCGGTCGTGCTCTTCGACGGTCGCGACCTCCGTGGTTGGGAGGCATCGAAAGACCAGTCGCCGGCGGCCTGGAAGGTGCACGACGGCATCGTCACCGTCGACAAGACCACGGGCAATATCCAGACCCGGCAGCGCTTCCACAGCTATCAGCTGCACCTGGAATGGCAGATTCCCAGGGACATCACCGGCGAGGGCCAGGGCCGCGGCAACAGCGGCGTGTTCCTTGCCTCCACCGGCCCCGGCGACGAGGGTTACGAAGTCCAGATCATGGATTCGTTCGAAAACGCGACCTATGTCAACGGACAGGCCGCCAGCATCTACAAACAGGCGGCCCCGTTGGTCAACGCCGCGCGCCATCCTGGCGACTGGCAGACCTACGACATCGTGTGGACCGCGCCGGTGTTCGCCGCGGACGGCTCGGTGAAGTCGCCGGCGTACCTAACGCTGTTTCACAACGGCGTGCTGGTGCAAAACCACACCGAACTGACCGGCGAGACCTTCTACATCGGCAAGCCGAAATACAAGCCGTACACGACGGCGGCGATCAAGCTGCAGGCCCATGGCGACCATTCACAGCCGATCAGCTTCCGCAATATATGGGTGCGTCCGCTGGACTGACGACGCCCCCGCTCCGGACGTCACATCCCTGTAGCCGGTGAGCCACCGGGCAACGGTAAGGTCGAAGCAGTCGGAATAGTTGACGACACGCCCCACGCACGCTTCGATCACGTCGCACCAGACACTGTCCGCGCTTCTTCATCGGTATGCGCGAGCGTACCGGTTTCATCGGGCGTTTCTTGCCGGTCAGCGGCTACAGGGCTTTTCTATGAACACCATTCATTCCGAATCGGGTTACTCCTCATTAGGCAGCGATGCTTATTCTCCATTGCTCCGGCGCATTTCCTGGGGATCCATCTTCGCCGGCGTCATCATCGCTGTCGTCATCCAGCTCGTGCTGAGCCTCATCGGTGCTGGCGTTGGCCTTAGTGTTGCCGATCCGGTGCATCACGATTCGCCGGAAGCGTCCGCCTATGGCCTTGGCGCGGCAGCATGGTGGGGCATCAGCAGCGTGCTTGCTCTCATGGCTGGCGGCTGGGTGGCAGGGCATCTGGCGGCCGCGCCTGGCCGCACGGATGCGATGCTGCACGGGCTCGTGACCTGGGGGCTGGCCAGCCTGATCGGCGCTTACCTGGTGGCCTCGACGTTCGCATCCGTCGTAAAGGGCGGCGCCACGGCGGTCGGTGCGACCGCGGCGGCAGCGGGAAGCGGCCTCGCGGCAGCGGCGGGTCCGGCGGCGGACGAAGCGAAGAAACAGCTGGCGGCGAACGGCATCACCATGGATTCGCTGAAGGCTCAGGCTCAGGAGCTGATGGCCCAGACCGGCAAGCCGGCGTTGCAGCCGGAGGCCGTCAAACAGCAGACCGAGGGCGCGGTCAATCAGCTGAATAACGCAAGCCAGAATGGCACGGGGGAAGATGTGCAGGCGGTAGCGCAGCGCATCATTACGTCGGGAAGCGACACGGTTCAGCAGGCCGACCGTCAGGCCCTGGTGAATGTGGTCATGGCACGGACCGGTGCCAGCCAGCAGGACGCCGAGCAGCGAGTCGACGCGTGGGTTACGCAGTATCAGCAGACCAGGGCCAAGATCGCGCAGGCGACCGCTGAAGCCGAAGCGAAAGCCCGCGAAGCTGCGGATACCGCCGCGAAGGCCGCCGCCAAAGCCGCTCTGGGTGGCGCCGTCGCCTTGATCCTGGGTGCCATGGCTGCGGCGCTCGGTGGCGCCCTCGCCGGCCGACGCTATGTGATCGTCCACGACGCGGCTGGCACGGCTGGTGTTTACGGCCGCTAAAGCTACCGTTGCCTGGGTGACGTTTGCGATCGGAACCCTCCCTGGCTTCGGCCCGGGAGGATTCTCGTCACCCACCCCGTGAGGTCCTCGCGTCTCGCGAAAGCCTGTGACTAAGCACCTAAATAGCGATCCAACGCATCGTCCAGGCTTGGCATCGAAAATCCGCGTTGACTACCCAGGGCGCTGTATCGCGGCAGGACGGCGGCGATGCCGCTCCGCCGGGCAGCGCGGTCACGCAGTCTCTTGCTGTCGACGCCCGCCCGCGCGGCGGCCCGCACGGCGAGTTGCGACCACGTGACAGCGTCTCCGTTGGTAATGTGCCAGATGCCCGCTTCCCGGTCGATCAACAGATCCAGACACGTGTCGACCAGGTCCGGAACGTAGGTGGGCGAGATCGTGACGTCGTGGGCCGCCTGAAAGGATTGGCCTGCCCGCAAAGCGCGAAGTGCGGATGCGACGAAGCTGTTCTCGTAGGACGGGCCGAACAGTGCGCTGGTTCGCACCACGAGCGCACCGGGGTATCGGTCGAGCACGAGAGTCTCTGAGCGCGCTTTGCTTAACCCGTACACATTCAACGGCGATACGGCGTCGCTTTCCAGATAGGGAGAACGGCGCTCTCCGTCGAAGACGAGATGGGTCGAGAACGTCAGCAGTTCGATGCCCTCTCTTGCACAGGCGCGCGCCAGGATCTCCGGCCCTAACGCGTTTTCCCGGAAGCATCGCGTCGGATCGCGCTCGGCCTCGTCGACACGCGCATACCCAGCCGCGTTTATGACGGCCCATGGGCGGAAACGGACCAGAGCAGCGTATACGGAATCCGCATCCGCGATGTCGAGCTCGCTCCGGTTCAACAGGCGATGGTGAAGGTCTCGTTCGGCACAGGCGCGTGCAAACGTCCGGCCTAACATGCCGTTGGCACCGATGATCACGATCGATGGGCGCTCGTTGTCGGCGCGTAAGCGCGGCAAAGAGCTCACACGCAGGGGCGGGAGGCCGATAGCGGGTGACGCCGCTGCTTCGCCGCCGAATCGTTGCGACCTTTGCCACCAGCCCGTGCCGGAAAGTGCGGGATGCGTCGCCGTCTCGCGAGAGGCCAGAGCGCGCATCAGGCCGGTGAGCGCTGTCGCTCGTGGCTGCCCGCTGCGTACATCGAAAGCCCCTGTTTCGTAATACCCCTGGCGCTCGGTAAGCAGACAGTTCCAGTCGTATGAACCCAGCAGACTCCACGCGGTAACCGCCTGTATATCGGCGCCCGCGCGCCTGGCTTCGTCCGCTCCGGTCCATAGCCCCGCGAGCCAGCGCATCTGACCTTCCCGCCGGGCGTCGATATGCGCTTCCGTCACCGCGACAGGTAAGCCATAGCGCCGCCACGCCTCCATCAGAAGCGGTGCGACGTCACCCACCGGGCGGGCGATCACCCGCGCGGCCTCGACATCCGCGTAACGTTCACGACCGTTGCCACCGTGGCAGGAGGCAGGATATTTCTCCAGATTTCCATTGAGAAAGCGATCGCTCGTGACGTAGTGGTTGACGCCGATAACGTCCGGCGGACGCGGATGCTCAGCGAACCAGGCGATGTCCGCCTCACTCGCCTGGCAGGCGTTCCGCAACCACGGCCACAGCGGGTGATCCTGCCCCACCCTTCCGCAAACCAGGTCCCAGCCCAGCCAGCGGAGCCGGTTGTTGAAGTCCGCCTGATACTGCAGCGCAGGCGTGGCATAGGTCGTCCCTAAGTCATCGGTTTGTATGAGGCGCGCGGCAGGGTTGACGCGCTCGATCGCACGCATGGCGAGCACGATGCCGCGACACTGATTGAACAAGGCCTTCCGGAACGTCACCACGTCGCGCCCGTGCGGATACCAGAGCCCGTAAAGTCCGCTGAAGCGGGCCGTGGTCAACGGCTCGTTGACCGGCGTGTAGTCTTCGATCCAGGGATAGCGCCGTGCGACCATGCTTGCGTAGCGCGCAAGCTTCTCCGGAAACTGCGGATCGACGAGGCTGGTGTCGCGAGGGCCGCTGCCGTGATGCACCAGCCCGACGATCGGCCGCATCGGCAACTGGCGAAGTGCTGCGAGATGCGCGTCGGACCACGCCCAGTCCGCCCCGCTCCCGCCGTCAGTCATCACACGCTCCCAAAGGACGGGATAACGCAGCGCACGAATACCCAACTCGGCAAAGCGATGCAGATCCCCTTCTCCACCGACATAGGGGCGCTGGTCTAGCTGACTGAAATAACGGTCACCGACACGGTTGACGGTACACTCGATGCCGCCCCACAGTTCTAGCCCGCCGACCTCTACCCGTGCGTCCATAGCGCCCCCACTCAGGGCCTAAGGATCACAGGAGCGTCAGCTCCCGGGACCGGCTGCGCGCCCGGTGAGTCCGGAGCCACCCGTCGCCCCAGCTTCTGCAGCACGTATTCCGCTGCCTTCATCGCGGCACCCACGCACTGATCCATGTTGTAGTAGCGGTATTGGGCCAGACGCCCCACGAAAGTCACGTCGCGTTCTTTCAGGGCCAGGGCTTCGTAGCGCTTGAACAGCGCTTCGTTCTCGGGGCGCGGTACGGGATAGTAAGGCTCCCCGTCGGCCTGTGGAAACTCCCGGACGATCGACGTCCCGGAGTGGACCTGCCCGGTGACGTGCTTGAATTCGGTGATCCGGGTGTAGTCGAAATCGGTCGGATAGTTGATCGTGCCCACGCTCTGGTACTGCGCGGTATCATGCAGGTGCTCGTGTTCGAAGCGGATCGATCGGTACGGCAAGGCGCCATAGCATTGCGCGTAATACGCGTCGACGGGGCCGGTAAAAACGATGTGCGATGCCTTTATGCGTTGGCGCATCCTGAAAAAATCCACACCCAGCTCAAGACGGATGCCTGGTTGATCCAGAAGCCTGGAAAAGAGCGCCGTGTATCCCTCGAGGGGCATGGCCTGGAAGGTGTCCGTGAAGTATCGATCGTCTCGATTGACACGGGTGGGCACGCGCGCGGCGACCGAGGCGGCTAGTTCGGACGGATCCAGGCCCCATTGCTTGCGCGTGTAACCGCGAAAGAATCGCTCGTAGAGGTCGCGACCCACCGCGTTGAGCACCACGTCTTCGCTGGTGCGAATCGGATGGCGAGGCTCGCGTACCCCGTCAAAAAACGCCTGAATCGTCCGCTCGTCCAGATCGAGACCGTAGAGGCGATTGACGGTATCGATGTTGATCGGTATTGGCAGCAGCAACTCCCCCGCCCTGGCCAGCACGCGGTGTTCGTAGGGACGCCATGAGGTGAACTGAGACAGGTAATCGAAGATTCGCTGGCTGTTGGTGTGAAAGATGTGCGGCCCGTAAGGATGTATCAGCACGCCATGAGCATCGTGCCGGTCATGTGCATTGCCGCCGATGTGGTCGCGTCGGTCGACCACAAGCACGTTCAGACCCCGGCCGGCGAGTTGCTCGGCCACTACCGCGCCGGAAAAGCCCGCACCCACCACGAGCACATCGGTCTTCATGGTGCGTCGGTCGCCTCGATCGCGAGGCGCCCTGTCGCGTACGCCGGAACCTGCAGCGCCGATTGAACATCGGCTCGCATCGACGCGACCGTTGCGGACCATGACGCCTTACCTGCACGGTTCAAGCCCTCGTCCAGCAAGGCGCTGTCCGGAGTCTCCCACGCGCGATGGACAGCTGCCAGGAAGTGCTCGTGCGACCGGGCGACGTCCACCACCGGCGTAAAGTTGCGCACCACATCTGCCACCGCGGTCGACACGATCGGCTTGCCCGCCGCCATATACTCCAGCGTCTTGGTCGGATTGATGTAGCGCGTCGCATCGTTCAGGGCGAACGGCATGAGGCAAACGTCGAAACCCTTTACCAGGTTCGGCAGTACGTCGTACGACTGCTGGCCCAGCCAGTGGATGTTGGGCAGATCGGGCAGCTGCTCGGGGTCGACCTTGACCACGGGGCCCGCCATGACGATCGACGCTTCCGGGTACGCCTTAGCAAGGCGTTCGATCAGCGGATAATCGAGCCGTTCATCGATCACGCCGAAGTAGCCGAGTACCGGATGCGGCAGCGCCGCCACGGAGGCCGGTACCGTCGTGTGATCGAGCCGGGCGCGTCCGAAATGCGCCACATCGACGCCGCAGCCGTAGAAATGCACGTTGTCATGGTGACGACTTTTGGTCTCGAACAGTTGATGCCCACCGGTGAAGACCACATCCGCACGCGATAACAGAAAACGTTCGCGCTCGACGATATCGCGTGGCGCGAAACTAAAGTTCGCCAGTTCGTCCATACAATCGTAAACGACGCCCCGTGCGCCGAACTGCCCGAGCAGGCTGGGCGCGGTCATTGGCGAATAGAACCATTGCAAGGGATCCTGAAACTGGTTCCGCAACAATGGATGAGTCCGAAGGGCGGCTTGCATCAAAACCAGCACGGCCGCGCACTGATCGTCGACGCTCACCATGGTGGGAGGGAGCACGGGTACGATCCTCACGATATTTCGCTGCGGTTCGGTAATTTGCAGACGCGGGCCCGCGCTGTCGCCGACGAGTGCCACCACAGGCTCTTCGATGTATGCGATCCGATGATGGTCGGCCAGCCGGGAGAAAATCTGCTGCGGTCGCTGCCAGACGAAATCCCAGCGCAGGTGACAATGGACGATGATGGGGAAATGCTCTTGCCAGGCCGACTCGTCTTGCGCCTCCGGGCCTGCGGAGTAAACGTCCTCAAGGGACTCGGCGAGAAAGGCGTTCTTATCCATGTCAGTGATTCCTCTTCGGGTCACTACTATGGCCGTGCTGCCGGGGACGGTGGCGTGAGGGGCTGATCGAAACTATTTCACTTCACACGGTTTCCTTCGTGCCGGGGCCTGCGCACCGTTCGCGTCGCCGCCTTCGTGAGCCGCCCGTCACTTCCACGCCTCACGACATGCACGACGTATGGGCGACAACGAAATCCGAACCACGTCGAGGGAAATACGCTGCGTTATCTCAGCGCGCACTTTGCAAGCCACCAGTCCGCGATGTCTTGGCTGCCATGCAAATGTTCATGGGTCGAGGATTTTCGGATCACGATTTAGCCCGGGACGGAGCGTCATGACGACGTCACTCGGGCCCGCTCGCGCAGGACGCACCGGAGCCCACTAAGCCGGTGGCACGCGGCGAACTGCCGCGTGCGTGCCGCAATGGGCCAACCGAAGAAACCGCGTTCGCTATCAGCGAACGCCTTCATCGCGCTTGGAAGCATCGTCCATTTTTTCCTCGCCTTCCTTGATCTTCTTATCGCGCTTGTCTTGCTCAGGTTTGTCCTGATTGGCTACGTAATTGAGATTGCGATCGCCGGACTGCGGTTTGTGGTTCTGATCAGCCATGGGTCTCTCCTGCCTCAACCGTGCGTTTCGTCGTCGTGCGTCTGCTGCGGAGATTCTTTGTCTTTCGGTTTCTTCTCGACACGGTCCGCCGCCGATTCGTCGAACTCTCTTGGCGTGGGCGACTTACTGCTTTTGTCACTTTCTGACATGACTAATTCTCCGGGTGATGAGGCACCACAGTGCTCTCAATGCCGTCATGCTCGCAGTAAGGTGGCGTGAAGGGAGCTCAGGAACTATGGTCGCTATTGATCAGCCAGAGACCGCCCACCTTGTGCATCAGCAGCGTCGAGAGCCCAGACGCCTCGGTGCCCGTGTCGGGCTTGAGATGGTAGCGGACGACCGCAAAGGCATACTGGGACCCGAGCTCCTTGACGTCGATCACGTCCAGCTTCAGCTTACCCAGACTGGTGCCGGGCTTCTTATAGGTCGATGCGTACATGGCCTCGATCGCGTCGTAACCGACGACAGTGCCACTCGCGCTGACGAAGCGGGTGCCCGGTGAGCGCTCGTAGCACCCCATGAAGGTCTTCAGATCGCCCGCCGACCAGGCGGCTGCGCTGGTGTCGAGCGTCTGCTCGATGGCTTTGGCGGTCGGAACCGCCGGTGTCTCGGCCGATACGCCGGCGACCATCGCCACGGCGCTCGCGGCGCAGAAAAGAACGGACATGGCTTTCATGGCACCCCCCTTTGATTCCGCATGATAGGCATGCTGAGACAATTTGTCCCGAATGTATGGAGATTGTTCGTAGGTAGCATGCGTTGGAGTAGGTAGCATGCGTTGGAGTAGGTAGCATGCGTTGGAGGACGGCATCAACGGCGTTTTGAGGGCGATTTCCTCACGACAGACAGTGGCAAGTCATAGCTCGGAACGAAGAAAGCATGGATTGGGTCCCTATCGCCTTTATCATCTTCAAGGTCGGCGTTTTCGGCACAGGCATGTTCCTGGCCATCAAGTGGCACTATGAGCAAGGGAAAAAGGGGCAACCGATCGAGCGGCGTGCGGTACTACGCGTGGCCGGCAAAGTGGCGTTAGCCGTCGGGGTCTTCGTGATACTGCTCGTGGGACTGCTCTACGCCACCTTCGCCGTGAGCCGGAGACTCGGTCTGGCGATGTGAGCCAGTACCGGGCAGGTAATGACCGCAGCGACATTTTGACCAATACCGCCGTCGCGAAACAGGCATACGCTTACCCTATCTTTCGCTGGAGCTTGACGCGTGTCGATACCTACCGACCAGGCACTCCTTCTCGCGCGATGGCAATTCGCCTTCACCGTCTCCTTCCACATCATCTTCCCCGCCATCAGCATCGGCCTCGCCAGTTACCTGGCGGTGCTCGAAGGTCTGTGGTTGAGGACGAAGAATACGGTCTACCGTGACCTGTTCTTTTTCTGGTCGAAAGTATTCGCCGTCGGCTTTGCGATGGGTGTCGTCTCAGGCGTGGTGATGAGTTACGAATTCGGTACGAACTGGTCCGGGTTCTCCTCCATAGCCGGCTCGGTGACGGGCCCCCTGCTGACCTACGAGGTGCTCACCGCGTTCTTCCTCGAGGCGGGGTTCCTGGGCATCATGCTGTTCGGCTGGCATAAGGTAGGGCCACGAGCTCACTTCTTCGCCACGCTAATGGTGGCCACAGGCACGTTGATCTCGACGTTCTGGATCCTGGCCTCCAACAGCTGGATGCACACCCCACAGGGATACGCCTGGCAGGACGGCCGCATCGTTCCGGTCGACTGGCTCAAGATCGTGTTCAATCCGTCGTTCCCTTACCGCCTGATGCACATGGCGCTTGCGGCGTTCATCGTGGCCGCGACGCTGGTCGCCGCCTGCTCTGCGTGGCACCTGCTCCGTGGGCGGAAGGATGCCGCCATCCGCAAGGCCTTCTCCATGGCGTTGTGGCTCCTGCTGGTCGTGGTTCCCATCCAGATCGTCGTCGGCGATGCGCACGGCATCAACACGCGCGAGTATCAGCCCGCCAAAATCGCCGCGATCGAGGGTCTCTGGGAGACGGAGACGGGCGGCACGTCGTTGAATCTTGTCGGCTGGCCGGACATGGACAAGGAAGAGACGCGTTTCGCGGTCAAGGTCCCGCACCTGGGCAGTGTGATCCTGACTCATTCGTGGGACGGTGAGATTCGGGGGCTCAAGAGCTTTCCCAAAGAGGACCGGCCCAATTCCACTATCGTGTTCTGGTCCTTCCGCGTGATGGTCGGCATGGGCATGCTTCTCCTGCTCATGGCGCTCGCAGGCCTCGTTTTACGCCGCGGTGGACGTCTTTACGAACAGCGGGCGTTTCAGCGCTTCGTCCTGCTCATGGCGCCGTCCGGGCTGATCGCCTTGCTGGCCGGGTGGATCACGACCGAATCCGGACGGCAGCCCTGGGTCGTCTACGGCGTATTGCGCACCCGCGACGCGGTTTCGGCGATCTCCGCTCAGCAGGTCGGCACCTCACTGATGATCCTGATCCTGGTGTACTTCGCGGTGTTCGGCACGGGTATCTATTACATGCTGAAGCTCATGCGCAATGGTCCGGACCTGCCACGCGACGCCGCGGAAGAAGATGCTTCCGACACCGGCAAGGGGCAGCCGCGTTTCGACCACCGGCCGCTTTCGCGACCGACCGACCCTATCGACGAGTGAGGTTGCCATGTCCTTCGATCTACCGATGGTCTGGGCGGCCATTATCGCCTTCGGTGTTTTCCTGTACGTGCTGCTCGATGGCTTCGACCTCGGCATCGGGCTGCTGTTTCCCTTCTTCGATCGCGAGCACGACCGCCAGGTGATGTTGAACACCGTCGCCCCGGTATGGGACGGCAACGAAACCTGGATGGTCCTTGGCGGTGCCAGCCTGTATGCGGCCTTCCCTGTCGCCTATTCCGTCCTGCTACCGGCGACCTACCTGCCGATCATCGGCATGGTCTGCGGGCTGATTTTTCGTGGCGTCGCCTTCGAGATCCGCGCCAAAGCGAGACGTTCGCAGCGCCTCTGGGATCTCGCCTTCATGCTCGGCTCGGCCACGGCGATCTTCTGTCAGGGCCTCGTTCTCGGGACGCTGCTTCAGGGCATCCCCGTCGTGAACCGACAGTTCGCCGGCGGTCCGTTCGACTGGCTCTCACCGTTCGGACTTCTCGCCGGGCTGGGTCTGCTCGTCACCTACGCGACTCTCGCATGCGGCTGGCTGATCATGAAGACCGACGGCGACCTCCAGCGGCGCATCTACGTCGCGATGAAGCCCCTCGTATGGGCCTTGCTCGCGATCATCGCCGTGGTCAGCGCATGGACCGTCCTCGGTCAGGAGGCCGTGGCCCGGCGCTGGTTCGCGATGCCCGATCTCTTCTTCTTCCTGCCCGTTCCGGTTCTGGTACTGGCTTGCGTCTTCGGCATCCAGCGCGCCATCCGGCAGAAGCGTGACCGACAACCGTTCGTGCTCACGGCGGCGATTCTCTTCCTCGGCTACACCGGGCTGATCATCAGCATCTTCCCGAACATCATCCCGCCTTCGCTGGACATCTGGGCCGCGTCGTCTCCCCCGTCGAGCCAGAAATTCACGCTAGTCGGCGCGGCCATCATCGTGCCGATCATCATCGTGTACTCGGCCATGTCGTATTGGGTTTTCCGCGGCAAGGTGCACCACGACGACCCCGGATATCACTGATGGATGCGCGCAGGCGCGGGTGGCTGGGACGTGCGGGCTGGTTCGTCGCGCTTTACGTGGGAGGTGTCGTGGCCGTGGGCATGATCGCCCTGGCGTTCAGGCTGCTGGTGCCGCATTGACGCCGAGCCGCTGGCATGGGATCGGTCGCTTTACTTATCGCTGACCTTGTCAAATCCGGCTACGCTCGGCGATGCGGTCATCGTGACCGGCATGTGGGGCCGGGCTGCGCGGCCTGTGCTCGGCGCAAAGCTGCTCGACCAGTGCGCGATGATCCGGCAAGTCATCCAGCGCCCTCACCGCCGCCTGCTGAATCATCCCGAATTCCCGCCGCGCCGCCTCCACATCCGGATAGGCGCTGCGCATCGGCTCCAGATCGGTTCTGAACTCCATCCCGTACAAGATGTACTGCCAGCTGGAGGTCATGAACATCTCCAGGTCGCTGACGAAATCCAGCCGATGCGGCGGCCTCGTCTTCCACTTCTCCAGCTTCTCCCGCAGCGTCAGCGGGATGCTCGAAGGGTCGGCATTCTCAACCCAGAAGGCCGAGTCGCGCCGCTGGCTCAGGCAGTAATGCATCTTGATGAAGTCGATGATCCGGTCATATCGCGCCACCATCATCTCGTTGTAGTGCCGTGCCGCGCTCTCCATGTCGTCGGTGTCGCCGGGCAACAAATGCGTGAGCAAATACGTCGCCAGCTCGATCAGGGCAATGCCGGTCGACTCCAGCGGCTCAACGAAGCCCCCGGCCAGGCCCACCGCGACGCAGTTCTTCCGCCAGTGCTCAGGCCGATACCCCGTCTCGAACTTGATCTGCATGGCCTTTCCGCCCTTCCCTGCTTCACCCAGGTACTTCCGGAAGACCGCTTCGGCTCGCTCGTCATCGGTATGCCGCGACGAATACACATACCCGACGCCACGCCGCTTCTGTAACCCGATATCCCAGATCCACCCCGCTTCCTGGGCGGTCGAGACGGTGTAGGAAGGAATCGGCGTATCGGGCGCGTCGTAAGACACCTGCATCGCCACCGCCCGGTCGGCGAACAACACATCCGCCCGACTACGGAACGGCGACTGCATCGCCCCGCCGATCAGCATCCCCCGCAGCCCGGTGCAGTCCACATACAGGTCTGCGGTCAGCTCGCCTTCTTCCTTCGTCACCACGCGCGCGATGGCACCGTGCTCGTCGAGCTCCGCACGCTCCACCGTCGCCGTATGCCGAACCACACCAAGCGTCTCCTGACCGTGCTCGGCCAGCACGCGTGCAAAGCACGCCGCATCGAAGTGGAAGGCGTGGTTCATCGGTCCTTGATAGTCCGCATCCTTAACGCGCTTGGGGGCACGCGAGTGATCGACCAGCGCGGTTTGCATCGACACCGCATCGGCGAACGGCATCCCCGCCGGCGCGGCGCCGAGCAGCCAGTACGGCAACAACTCGGGACCGCCCGGCCGCTGACTGGGCGCATTGAACGGATGAAAGAAATGATCCGCACCCGGCGCACCCGGCGGCCGTACCCAGTGCCGGTAGTGGATGCCTTGCTTGTACGTCGCGGTGGCGCCGACCAGAAAACGTCGCTCGTCGAGGCCGATGGCGGCCAGCGTTCCTCGTATGGACGGGAACGTGGCCTCCCCTACCCCAAGCAGGCCGATGTCCGGCGATTCCACGAGGTGCACCTGCACACTTCGCGGATCGACCGCGTTGACCGCCCTGGCCAGGTAGCACGCGGTCAGCCAACCCGCGGTGCCACCCCCGACGACCAGCACCTTCTTCAGACGCGCCATGCTGTCTCCCTGCCTTTCAGCCCGTCAGAGCCAGACGCCAAGCTGCAGGCCGTACGTGCGCGGCGCGAGGTACTGCGACACGTACTGCAACGAACCGTCGGCCATGGTAAAGCGGCCTGCGCTGGTCCGGATACGCCCATCGGACACGTTCTGCACGTAGGCGTTGACCCACCATTTGTCACCCGGCTCGCTGTAACGCAGGGACACGTCGCCGCGCGTATACGCCTTTTGCTTGTCGCCCGCGCCCAGGTTGAAGTAGCTCAACCACTGTGCGCTCTGGTACTGCGCGCTGAGGCGTGGCGTGAGGCGCCCGCCATTGCCGAGCTGAAAGTCGTGCTCGTAGATGGCGGTGAGCGACACCTTCGGTGCGTGAGGCAGATCGTTACCGGTGACGTCCGCGCAGTTCGCGAGGTTCGACTCGGGCGGGCACGCCGGCAGACCCTGATAGTCGTTGGAACCGGCGTAGATCAGCTTGCCGAGCTCTTTCCTGGTAATGGACGAGAAGATCAGATTGAAGCGATCGCCCTTCTGCTGGTACGCCAGCTCCGACTCGAAGCCGATGACCTTGGTGCTGCCGCCCACGTTGGAGAAGCCCAGGCCGTGGTTGCCGTCCGGATAGACGATGGGCGCGGACAGCTGGAAGTTCTTGAAGTCTTCGTAATAGACCGCCGAATTCCAGGTCATGTGGCCGTCGAGGAAGACGAACTTGGTACCGACTTCGTAGTTGGTCAGCGTCTCGGGTTTGTACAGCGTGCCCGCGTCCTGCGTGCCACCGGATTTATAGCCGGTGGACACGCTGGCGTAAGCCAGGCCGTTCTCGCTCACGTCGGTATCCAGGCGAACCAGCCACGTCGGCTTGCCCTTGCTGTACTTGGCCGTGTTCCGCTGCGAGACGCTGAAACCGTTCGACGGATCCGGATACACGTCCGGCGAGATCGGCACCTGCGGCACGGTCGGATCGTATGCCCAGCCCCAGTTGACGCCGCCCTTGTTCTCCTTGTCGTCATGCGACCAGCGCGCGCCGCCGGTGAGGCGCCAGTGGTCGCTGAGATGCCAGGTAGCCTGACCGAACAGCGCATACGACTCCACGGTTTCCTTCGGCTGGATGAAGGACCCCTGCCAGCTCACCGTGCCGTAGCGCGTGCCATTCATGATGGGGATGTCGAAGCGGATGTCGTTGTCTTCGTAGCCGTAGTACGCACCGAGAATCCAGTCCACGGTCTGTGGACCGGTGGACTTCAGGTTGATTTCCTGACTCCAGTTCTTGTAACCCGAGCTGTTGGTGCGGTCGTCCTGGTAGACGCCGTTGGTGGTGAAGCTGGTGGGCACGCTGACACCGACGTCCTGATCGAAGTCGCTCTTGCCGGAGTAATGGTTGTAACCGGCGATGTAGCTGAGCTGCATGCCGTCGCTGATGTTCCAGTCCATGCGGCTGCGCACCGTGTTGGACGTGCGATGCAGATACGGCGCGGTATCGATCAGCGCCGACCAGAAGTCCTGACCCTGACGTGGTGTCTGCATCAGGCTCATGCTGGGCGTGCCGCGGTCGACGAAGTATTCGTACGACAGGTTCCACTTGAACGTCTCGCTGGGTTGCCACAGCGCGCTGACGCGTGCCGCGGACTGATCCTGTGCGTTGTACTTGTCGCCGCCCTGGACGTACTGGCCCGGATCGATCGGCTTGAACCCGGCCAGCGTGCCGCCCGAGGCGGACGAAGCCAGATACGCCTGTTGCTGGTCCGCGACGCTGGGCAGCTGACCCGACGGCTTCTGGTAATCGACGTAGCCGTCGTGCTGCTCGTGCACCACGGCTACGCGCATCGCGAAGGTGTCGCTGATCGGCAGATTGAAGGCGGCACGCGAGCCGAACTGATGGAAGTTGCCGCCGCCCACCTGCGCATTGCCGTAGAAACCCGCACCGATCTCCGGTTTGGCCGTCTGGAAGCTGATGGCACCGGCGGTGGAGTTGCGACCCCACAGGGTGCCCTGCGGACCGCGCAGCACTTCCACACCATCCATATCCAGCAGCAGGCCCGAGGCGGCTTCGGCACGCGGCGCGTATACGCCGTCGACGAAGGTGGCGACTTCGGGGTCGGCATACTCGGTCTTGGCGCTGTCGTTGCCGATACCGCGCAGAGTGAGTGTCACGACACCGTGGTCACCCTGCGAGGTGCCTTGCAGGCCGGGCACGAGCTTGGTCAGGTCCTGGACCGTCATGACCCGCTCGCGATCGAGCGTGTCGACGGCGATCGCGGTCACGGCCACCGGTGTTTTCTGCAACGGCGTATCGCGCTTGGTTGCGGATACCGAGACGGCATCCAGGTTCTGGATCTTCTTGTCCGCGGCCTCGGGATTTCTGGGCGGTGGGTTCTGTGCCGTGGCGTCCTGATCCGCCGCTAGCAGCGTACCCGGCGCGAACGCGAGTGACATGGCGACATACATCAACTTGTGACGCAGGTTCATCTGACTCTCCCTCGATGATTCGGATCTGTGTGGTCCGTCTCGGACGACGGCCATGACACGATTTCCCCACTCCCCTTGCGCGCCGTCATTTAAGATGACAGCGCTGTCATTGCTGGATAGTAGAACTCTCTCGCAATGAATGCTTGCTGCGTGGCAGCAAGCCGACAAGGCACTTAAGAACGTCTTGCAGGGTCACGGCGCGGCGCCATGACCCGGACACGTCAACGTACGGTCCGCTACCGTGCCCAGCGACACCTCGGCGATAGCGATCCGCCCCGCGCTGTGGCTGGACCATTCAAAGGGACGGTCCACCTTGCTCATGTTGGCGCCGGCATCGCGGAAGCATTTCAACGGAATGCCGACGCGAAGCCATTCCCCCTTGGGCAGCGCGGCCAGCTGACTCCCGACGGGCACCGAGCCCACGCATCCGGTACCGCAGCCGATGGCGACGCTCGACGTATCGTCCGCTGAGACGGCATCGATCCTGAGCATCGTCACCAGCAGCACGTCGCCATTGGTTTCACGATCCACATCGAGTGGCATCGGCGCCACCAAAGCGACGCTCGCGTCACCTGAACCCTTACCGGACCAGCTGAGGCTTCGCGCGTCTTCCTGAGCCTTGAAGTCGAGCGCAGCGACATGCAGGCTGCCGTCCGCCGCGGCGGCGGGTGTGGCTTTGACATCGGAGGTCGCGCCGTCCGCGCCGGTCAGACGCACCACGAAATCCTGGGCCGGCTTGCCGCGAGTGAAGTAGACGCCGGCTTGGGCCGAGCTGAGGACCAGCCCCGGGTTCTCGGGCAGCTTTCCGGTCGTGCCACCAGCGGCATACGTCAGCCCGAAGCCGTAAGGGAACTGCGGACGGTCACCCTTTGCGATCGCACCGGGAATCTGGAGCGCATTACGCGGCCAGGCATAGGCAAGCTTGCCGTGAAAGTCATGGGCGACAGATCCTTCGCGGGTACGCAGCAGCACATCGGCGATACCCTCGCCTTCGCTGCCCGGTAGCCACGCGACCACGAACGCGTCGGCGGCATTGATTTCGCGGTTCATCCAAAGCGGGCGGCCGGTGAGGAACACGGCGACCACGGGCACACCTTGCCCGCGCAGTTTCCGAAGCAGATCCAGGTCGCGATCGTTGCCGGGACGGTACGCCAGGTTCGGCAGGTCGCCCTGAAACTCGGCATAGGGTTCCTCGCCGAATACCACGATGGCGACGTCCGGCTTCTGCGTGTAGTTACCTCCGACGGACAGTTCGGCGCTGCCGCCCGCCGCTTCCACCTGCGCGCGAAGGCCGGCCCATACGGATGTGGCGCCCGGGAAATTGGCATTCGTCAGACCCGTTCCCTGCCAGGTGAGTGTCCAGCCACCGTTTTGCCGGGAGATGTTGTCGGCGCCTTCGCCAGCGACCAGGACCCGCTTGCGCGGGTCGATCGGCAGCACGCCATCGTTCTTCAGCAACACCAGCGACTCGCGCACGGCACGGCGTGCCACGGCGCGGTGCGCCGGGCTTCCGACTACCTCGGCCGACTTTGCCGCCAACGCGTTGGTGGACGGCAGCCCAGCCTCGAACATGCCGAGGCGCATCTTCACCCGCAGGATGCGAGTCACCGCGTCGTCGATGCGGCTCATCGGAATCACGCCCGCCCTGGCCTCAGCCAGCGTGTTTTTATAGATACCTTTCCACGAGTCAGGCGCCTCGAGCATATCCAGCCCGGCGTTATACGCGGCGGCGCAATCCTCGTTGGTGCAGCCGGGTACCTGGCCGTGCGCGTTCCAGTCGCCGAGGACGATCCCATCAAAGCCCATGCGCTCCTTCAGCACACCGGTGATCAGTGCCTTGTTGCCGGCCATCTTGATGCCGTTCCAGCTCGAGAACGAAACCATTACCACCTGAACGCCCGCCTTGATCGCAGGCGGATAGCCGGCACCGTGGATGTCACGCAGCGTCGCCTCGCTGATCCGTGCGTCGCCCTGATCTCTGCCATCGTGCGTACCGCCGTCACCGAGGAAGTGCTTGGCGGTGGCGATGACATGCCCGGCATCCAGGAATGACGGCGTACCTGGCTTGCCTTCCAGCCCTTCAACGACCGCCGCGGCGTATGCCGCGACTATCTCGGGGTTCTGCGAATAGCCTTCGTACGAGCGCCCCCAGCGCACATCCTGCGGCACGGTGAGTGTGGGCGCGAACGTCCAGCCGATGCCGCTGGCACGCAGCTCCTGCGCCGTGACCTCACCGATGTCGTGAATCAGTTGCGGATCGCGGGTGGCGCCGAGGCCGGAATTCTGTGGAAACAGCGTGCTGCCGACGAGATTGTTGTGCCCGTGCACGGCGTCGATGCCGAACAGCACCGGGATGGCCTTGCCTCCCCGCGATGTGTCCATCGACGCACGGTAGAACGCATCGGCCAGCGCCTGCCATTGCGTGGCCACGGGAAACGGCTGCCCCGGTGGCTTGGAATTACCGCCTGCCAGGACCGAGCCCAGTCGATACTCGCGTACATCGTCCGGCGTGACGTACTTGATGTCGGCCTGGATCATCTGGCCGACCTTTTCTTCCACCGTCATCGTCCGCAGCAGCGCACGGATGCGGGCTTCGAGCGCGGGATCGGGCGGGAGCGGCGAAGCACCCTTCGGCCACTGTTCGGGATGGACGGCGGCGGCGTCGCCCGCCATGGCGGGAATGGCAGACAACAAGGCTCCGGCAAGGGAAAGCGCTACGGGCAAGCGTCGCGATAACAGACCCAACGACTGCAGCAATGGCACGAGAAGGCTCCATCCACGCGCACCGGCGGTACGCTTCCGAGGCGCATCGTGGCAGGAATGACAGCGCTGTCAATTTGCGATGCAGCATGGCACCGGCGCCGACCGGCGCCACGGGTCCACTCAGGGAGCGAGGGCGGTGGAGCCTCGGATCTGCAGGGAAAACGGCATCTGGACCAGCTTGCCCGTGCCTCGGCCGCGCAACTCGGCCAGCAACTGCTCGGCCGCGATCCTGCCCATCTCGCGGCTCGGTTGCAGCACGGTGGTAAGGGCCGGCCACAGCTGACGCGACAGCGGCGTATCGTCGAAGCCGCAGACCGAGACGTCGTCAGGCACCTTGAGGCCGAACTCGCCCGCCGCCCACATCACACCGGTCGCCATATCGTCGTTGGCCGCGAACACCGCGGTCGGTCGGTCGGCGAGCGAGAACAGGTGGCGCGCCGCCTCCACGCCCGAGGCGAAGGTAAAGGCACCCTGCACCACCAGCGCCGGATCTTCGGGTAATCCGGCCGCCGCCATGGCATCACGGTAGCCTGCCAGGCGCCATCGACTGGCGCCATGATTCGCGATGCCGATCACATGGGCGATCCGCGTGTGCCCGAGTTCGAGCAGATGGCCGACCATCGCACGCGCGGCGCTCTGCTCGTCCATCATCACGCCGAGGGTCTTGCTTCGCTTCACCGGCGACACCGCGGAAAAAGGAACGTCCGCCTCGCGCAGGCGTTTCAACAGCGGCGCGTATTCGGTAATGGGCGGCGTCAGCACCACCCCATCGGGGTGATGGTCGGAGATGAGGGTATCGAGGCGGCGGATGAAGTCGCTGTCGCGCATGCGCAGCGGTCGCACCATCATGCTGTAGCGATGCGCGTCGCAGGCCTCGAGCACGCCGTCCTGGATCTCGGCCAGATACGTCGATGCCGGATTGTCGTTGTTGTCGTACAGCATCGCGACCAGGAACGAGCGGTTACCCGCCAGACTGCGCGCCGACGGATGGGGGCGATAATCCATTTCCTCCATGGCCGCACGCACGCGCTCACGCGTGGCGTCAGTGACGTTGGCCTCGTCGTTGAGCACACGCGACACCGTCTTGGGCGATACGCCGGCTTTGCGCGCCACATCTTCGAGGCGTACCCGCATGGATTCTCCGCTGTCGTCACATTGTCCAACGACTATGCCGTCAGATCCCTCCGGTTTACAAGCGCAACATCCCGTGGCGATGCTGCGCCCGCAACATGCGGCCTGGCCCGGTCCATGACATAACGGTGACTGGAGAGAGGGACCCATGACCCGGAACGACCATGCAGACCCGCTACGTGCGCGCTGAGCATATCCCTGACGGATGTGCCGGCTACGTACGGATGACGAAACGCTCCGCGCTTTCGTTCTGGCAGATCTGGAACATGTGCTTCGGCTTCCTCGGTCTCCAGTTCGGCCTCGCATTGCAGAATGCGAATGTCAGCCGGATATTCCAGACGCTGGGCGCGGACGTCAACGACATCCCCGCGCTATGGATCGCTGCGCCGCTGACGGGTCTGATCGTCCAACCCATCGTAGGTCACTACTCCGATCGCACCTGGAACCGGCTGGGCCGGCGTCGGCCATACTTCCTGGCGGGCGCGGTATTCGCTTCGCTGGGCCTGCTCTGGATGCCTAACGCCCCGGCCTTGTGGATAGCCGCCGGGCTGCTATGGATTCTGGATGCGTCGATCAACGTCTCGATGGAGCCGTTCCGCGCCCTGGTCGGGGACCAGCTGCCGACGAGGCAGGGTCCCGCGGGTTTCGCCATGCAGAGCTTCTTCATCGGCGCGGGGGCGGTGGTCGCTTCGCTGTTGCCCTGGGTGCTCGCGCGCTTCGGCGTCGCCAACGTGGCGCCGCACGGAGGCATTCCGGATACGGTGAAGTACGCCTTTTACGTCGGCGGCGCCGTGCTGCTCGGCGCCGTGCTCTGGACGATGCTGACCACGCGCGAGTACTCACCCGCGCAGCTGCGCTCCTTCGCCGATGCCGTGCCTGAGCGGCCGCCGGTCGACGTGTCGCGCGCCGGCAGACCCGGTGCGCTCTTGCTGCTGGCAGGTGGCGTTGTCCTGGTTGCGATCAGGCACTTCTCGCTGGAGAAGGAGGTCTACCTCCTTGCGGGCGGACTGATCGTCTTCGGACTTCTGCTCAGCTGGCTCAGCCGGACGGGTAGCCGGGGCATGCTGCGCGAAATCACCGGCGATCTCTACGGCATGCCGGAGTCCATGCGGCGACTGGCGGGTGTGCAGTTGTTTTCGTGGTTCGCGCTGTTCGCGATGTGGATCTACGCCACGGCGGGCGTGACGCAGACGATGTACGGCACGGGCGACACCAGCTCGGCCGCGTACAACGAAGGCGCGAACTGGGTGGGTGTTCTGTTCGCCGCCTACAACGGCTTCGGCGCGCTTGCGGCGGTCATCATCCCGCTGATGGTGCGCCGGTGGGGACTACGCATGAGTCACGTGGTGAACCTGTGCCTTGGCGGTGCGGGACTGCTGTCATTCCTCTATATCCGCGATCCCCGCTGGCTGCTCGCGTCGATGGTCGGTGTCGGCTTCGCATGGGCATCGATTCTGTCGCTGCCTTATGCGCTGCTGTCCGACCATTTGCCGACGGCGAAGATGGGCGTGTACATGGGCATCTTCAATTTCTTTATCGTGATCCCGCAGGTGCTGGCGGCAAGCATCCTGGGGATGTTGCTGCGGCTGTGCTTTCACAACCAGCCGATCTGGGCACTGGGCATCGGCGGGATCAGTCTGGTGATGGCGGCGTTGTGCACGCTCCATGTTCCGGAGCCGGAAGGGCGGGTTCAGTGAAGAGCCGCCTGTAGGAACGATCCCGCCTTCCGGTCCGTATGCTTCGCAACGCGTGGCGGTCAGAACGCCTTGATCAATCGCGCCGATACCATCTGCGCCTGATCCCGCTGCCCTCGCTGATAATCATAGCCAAAGTCCAGCGACGTAAGCTCCGACAACGCCGCCTTCAAGCCGACATTGAACAAGCCGCTGTAGCGCGACAGGCCGATGCCCACCAAAGGCTGATATTGCTGAAGGCCGACGAAGCTTGCCTCGAACACGTCCCCTCGCGAGGCGACGGTTCGCTGAAACTGCGCACTCATCCGGAAATCCAGTGAGCGTCCACCGCCAAAATCCCAGCGTCGACTGGCGCGCAAGCCGACACCGGCCTGCCACCGGTCCACCGTCTGTGCATTCGCCTGCAGACCGAATCCACCGGCACCCTGCTCCGCGAACCCGTCGCGTCGGATGTTCGCGTACTCGACATTGACGAACGGCAAGACCCGCGTGCCCGCCCAGTCCAGGTTCAGACCGCTTTCGCCGTAGGCGACGTTGTAATCGCCGCCGTACCGTGTCCCGACGCCCTGGGCGCTCGTCCCAAGCAGGAGCTGACGATTCACGTCCTGCTGGAAGTGGCCAAATCCGATACGCCCCTGCGTGTACCAGTTGCCGTTTAACGCTCCTGCGTAGAACATGCCTTCGGTGTTCCGGCTGCGATTGCGGTCGGAACTCCGGTCGAGCTGTTGACGCGCCTGGCTCTGCCCGAACGCGAAGCCCGCGACCCCCGAGCTTCCGATCTGCTGATCGCTACCGACCATCCAGCCATTCAACTGGTACCCAACGCCGTCGAAGCCGGACCGCCCCATGTCGCCGCTGGTGCTGAGGTTGTGCGTCCACATCCCATAACCTGCCTTCTTGTCGAGCAGGTCGTCGAAGTGATCGGACATGGCACGGCCCGACGCATCGATCGCCTCGAACGTCATGGCGGCGCTGGCCGCATGGAGCTCGCCTGACAGACTTTCCAGCGAGAACTGTGCCGCCTGCACCGTGGGCGCTTGCTGGAACTGCCCTGCCGCCTCGACGAAGTTCGAGGGAACCGCCGCGACGGTCCCACTGGCGATGCGCGTGTCCAACTGCGTAAACGCGCTCTGCACGCGCTGGGCGCTGGCCAGCGAGGCGCGGGTCAGCACCGCTCCCCTGCTCTGCATGGCGGCCGTGATGTTGAGGCCCGTCGTGTCGAGCCACACGCTGTTCGGGCCGTAGTTGATCGTGCTGGAGGTGAAGACGACACCGGAATCCTTGACCAGCGCACCGAACGTCCCGGTGACACCGCCCGTTGCGGTAAGCACATCCGTGTGCGTATTGCTGACATACCCGTTGTCGGCACCGGTGACCTCGAGCGTACCGTCGAGCGCGGCCGAACCGGCAACGGCGAGTTTGCTGCCGAGACTCACGGCAAGCCTGCCGCCGGACGCCTGGCTGAAATTGCCGCCGACCGACGTATCGCCGCCATGCAAGGCGACCTTGCCCGCGTTGATGAGGTTGCCATGGACCCCGGGAACGCCGTCGAGCGTGCCTCCCGCATTGACGGTCACATTACCCGCGAGCGACTGCGACGCACGCAGCGAGCCCGCGTTGATCGATGTGTTCGTCACGCCCTGCAGCTGATTGTTATCGAGCGTCCAGGTACCGGCGCCGTTCTTGATCAGGCTTCCGCCAAATGTCGTACCGCCAGTCACCGCTGTCGAATACAGCTGGCTGCTGCCGGCACCACCATCGAGGGTCAGGGTGGATGCCGTATTGCTGCCGATCTTCAGTGCGCCGTGAATGTAGCCGCCGGCGATCAGCGTGATGTCGTTGACCCGACCCGGGTCCATCTGCACGTCGCCCAGGATGAAACCCGCGTTGGACAGGGTCAGTGTGCCCACGGAACCGTAGTTGCCGACGCCACCGTAGACCGGCACGTAGACGGCACAGGCCGGCGTCCCCGAGCAATCGCCCGATGCCGGTGCGGTCGTCTCGATCGTCGAGCCTGCGCCATTGTTCACGACACCGCCGAACTCGAGCCTGATGCCCGTCTGCGTACCGGTGATCCGGGCGCCATTCGTATTGTTGACGGTGGCGATCGTCAGGTCCTGGTTGTAGGTGGATACACCGGTACTGCCCGAGATGAGGCTGCCACCGTCATTGAATACCGTGCCGCCATCGTTCAGGGCGACGCCAACGCGCTTGCCAACGATCGAACTGGCGCTCAGGTTGCTGATCGTTGCGTCGTGGCCGTACGAGAATATGCCGGCGCTGATGGGAGCGGTGGGCAGCCTCGAGTCGTTCCCCGAGGTGATCTGACCGCCATTCGTATTCGTGACCGCGGTCATATGGCCATTGATGCCGTCATCGGTCATACCGGTGATGGTCCCGCCGTCGTTGGTGACCACGCCCGACGATTCCACACCGATGGCTCCGCGAATGATGGCGCCCGAGGCATTGATCAACGTGCTGTTCGCGCCGAGATTGACGGCGCCACCGACGTAACCCACCTGGGGTACCGTCTCGATCACGCCACCGTCGTGATTGAACACGGAGGCGGCACGGGTGCCACCCACCGCCGTGAACGCATCGTTCGTATGCACGAGGCCGGCGTTGTCCAACGTTGCGCCGTCGGCAAGCGTCGTGTACGCGATGGTCGCGCCGTGGTCCACTTGCAGGACCGCATGGGCGAGGTTGCCGCCCACGGTGGTCGAGTACTTCAGCGCCGCTCCGCTCGCGATCCTCAGGGTGCCATCGACCACATCGGTGCCGAACCATGGACCGCCACCACCGCTGGACACGTTGCCGCGGGTGAGCGTGAGCGTGTTACCGCCGAGCTTCACTACCTGGCCATCCCCGCTGATGTTCCCGCTGAAGGTCTGGTCGTCACTGCGGTTGAACGCCAGCGTGCCGCTGACAAAGACATCGCCCGCCAGCGTGCCCGACGTTCCACCATTGCCGATCTGGAGCGTGCCGAGCGTGACGTTCGTTCCGCCCGTGCTTGCCACATCGCCGGTCAGGGTGAGCGTGTTGAAGCCGTCCTTCCGCAGCGCGCCGGTACCCGTGACCCGATTGGCAAAGGTCACATTGTCAGACCGGTCGAACCCCAGGACGCCATTGTTGGTAATGGCGCCGGTCACCGACCCGGTGGTGCCGCCCGAACCAAGTCGCAGCGTACCGCCGCTGATCAGCGTGCCGCCGGTGTAGGTGTTGTCGCCGCTGAGGACGAACAGGTCGGATCCCTGCTTGATCAGGTTCCCGCTGCCACTGATCACCGCATCGGTGCCACCACCGACGCCACTCGGATAACCGAAGTTGAATATCAGGGTGCCGTTGTTCGCGATGCTTCCGGTGCGCCATGAATTGCCGCCGCCGTTACCGATCTGCAGGGTACCCCTGCTGATGGTGATATCGCTGAAGATGGCCGTGTTGGCGAGGATCAAGGTGCCCGTGCCCGCCTGGGTCAGTGAGCCCGTACCGCTGACGATGCCGCCAACGGTCACCGTGTCGCTGCGGTCGAAGACCAGCGCGCTGTTGTTCGTGATGTCACCGGCGATCGAGCCGGTGGTTCCGCCGTTGCCAATTTGCAGCGTGCCGGCGGTGATCACGGTCGGGCGTGTCGAGGTGGTGGCGCTGTCCTCGGTGATGGAACCCGTGACGATCAACTTGCCGGCACCATCCTTCAACAGCGAACCGGTACCGCTTATGTTTCCGCCGAAGACGACATCGTCGCTTCGGTTGAACCTGACGTACTTGTTGTTGACGATGTCACCGACCAGCCAGCCGGTGGCACCTCCGTTACCGATCTGCAGGATGCCATTGTCGACCGTGGTCCCGCCGGTATAGGTGTTGTTGCCAGTGAGCACGAGCGTGCCGCTGCCGATCTGCCGCAGGGAGCCGGCGCCGCTGACGATGCCGTTGAAGCTGCTGGTGTCGCTACGGTTGAAGGCGAGCACGGCGTTGTCGGTCACGTCGCCCGCAAGGCTGCCGGTGGTGCCGCCGTTGCCCAGCTGCAGCACGCCGCCACTGATCGTCGTACCGCCTGTGTAGGTATTGCTGCCGCTGAGCACCAGGGTGCCCGCATCCGTCTTGACCAGGCCCGACGCTCCGGTCAGGACGCTGTCGATCGTTGCCATATAGCCCGATCCAGCTGCGCTGCCGTCGCCCACGCGGATGATCGACTGCCCCGGATCGGTCGCGCTACCGGTCAGATGAATCGCATCACCCCGCACGATATAGCCGTTGCTCGCGAACTGCATGCCAGCAACGCTGACGTCGCCCTGGCTGGCGTCGACAGTGACCGTGCCGGGTGTGCTCTGGAACACGGCGAACGATCCATCGGCGAACCCGGTGTTGGTCACGCCGTTGGCGTCCGTCCAGTTCGCTCTGGACGCGGCGTTGCCGCTTTGCCACGTGCCATTGCCGCCATTGACCACGTTGTCACTCGCCGGGCCGGCATCGCCATCCCAGAAGCTGAGACGCGTAGCCTGGGCATTCACCAGGTTCACCTGGTGCGCCACGCCGGTCTGCACGAGCCAGCCGGCCGCTGCGTCCAGCCCGTTGTTCACCAGGCTGCCGCCGTAACTCATGAGTCGATAGACGCCGGGCCCCGTCGCGGAACCGGACGCCGGGCTTCCACCGAGCGTGCCATCCAGCGTCAGGTTGCCTTTGACGTCGACAAAATCGCCCAGACCGTAGTCCAGCCGGGAACCCGACGACAGACTGAGGTTGCCGTTGACGGTGAGCGTACCGATCGCGCCGCTGCTGCCCGGCGCCAGGGTGGCGCCATCGGATACCGTGACACTTCCGCCGATGATGCCCTTGCCACCGAGCGTCGCGCCGCTGGCCACGGTCGCTGCGCCTGTGGCGGCCAACTGATCGCCATCGACATAGAGACTGCCCGCCTGCACGAGCGTCGTCCCGGTGTAGCTATTGGTGCCGGTGAGCGTGAGCGTGCCCGCGCCGCCTTTTACCAGATCGGTCGACCCGGTCAGGTTGTCAGCTCGCACGACGACGTCGTTCGCGGCGACGTCGATTTCGCCCGAGGGCGTCGTGCCGCTTCCGCCCGAGGGCGGCGACGTGGGCTGGACCGGCTGCGTGGGCTGTGTGGGCTGTGTGGGTCGGACGTTGCCGCCGCCCCCACCGCCGCCGCCGCATGCTGAAAGCCCCAGTGCCAATGCCACAGCCAGCGCCGTGGCGCCCAGCTTCATCCCCACGCCGGACGGCAGGTTGCCGTGGGCGCTCACCCCTTGCGATGCTTCCATGTATCCCCCTTGTTGCGCAATATCTTGCAACAAGAATCGACGGGGCGCCATGTGCGCTGCGGCATAGGATCGCCGGCCCATCCGGCTCGCCGCGCACGGTCAGAATAAATCGACGGGCTGAATATCGTACGCGTTCGACGCTTCTCGAGAGCGCTTCGCGAGAGCGGCGGCGGGGCTAGCCCAAAAAGCCACTCCTGAGCATGCTCCTGGCAGCATCCACGATAGCCACGCGTGGCGCCTTCGGATTCCATCCAAGCATCCGCCGCGCCTTTTCGTTACTGGTCTGTTTCGCGTAGCCGAGATCGCGCACGAAGGGGCGCAGCTCCTTCCGGAAGCGTGCCACGATGCGGACGACCACGCTCGGCATGGAACGAGTCGGCACACGACGGGCAGCCTCACCCAGTTCCGCCCTGATGATGGCCCCGATGTCCTTCATCGCGATGGCCGGACCGTTCGACAACAGAAAGCGCTCGCCTGCGGCGTCGGGATGCGTCATCGCGAGGATGTGCGCCGCCGCCACGTCGCGCACATCGACGATCGGAATGTACAGGTCCGGGAAGGCCCGCAGCGTCCCCGTCAGCAGTCGTTGCACCACGTGGTTGGCACCGGTGACTTCTCGCCCCATCACAGGCCCCATGACGGCGACCGGCAGCATGGTCGTCAGCTCCGGCGCACCGCCGTGAGAGGACACGAAGTCCCAGGCGGCTCGCTCCGCCAGCGTTTTGCTCTTTCCGTAGGCATCGACGCCCGGTCCGTCTGGCGCCGTCCAGTCCTTCTCGGTGAACACGTGGTGCCCATGGGGATGGCCCCAGCTCACAGCATGAAAAGCCGACGTAAGCACGACGCGACGGATACCCGCATCGCGTGCCGCACGCAGCACCCGCAAGGTCCCCTCACGCGCTGGCACGATCACGTCGTTCTCGTTATCGACGTGTCCCGGCATCACGGGTGAGGCCACATGCAGGATGAAATCCATCCCGGCGACGGCGTCCGCCCAGCCGGTATCTTCGAGCAGGTCGGCAGCGGCGAAACTCAGATGCTCGCCGTGGATCATTCCCGCATCTTCGAGCGTCTTGCGCGCTGACGCTTCCTTCGCGAGGGAACGCACGGTCGTTCGCACGGCGTAGCCCTGGGCGAGGAGCTGGAGTATGCAGTGCCCGGCAATGAAGCCGGATCCACCGGTGACGAGCACACGTTTACCGGTCATGATGAAACCGCTGCGTCGATCATGGATTGATCCTTGAGGTAGCGCTCGCGCCAGTGGGCGGGCGTGGTTTTTTCCCACGCATGAAATGCGCGGGAAAACGAATTGGGTTCGGCGAAGCCGATCAGCATGGAGATGGCCACCGCATCGAGGTCGGTGTTGGCCAGAAGCCGCGATGCGGTCGTTCGTCTCACCGCGGAAAGCTCGTACTGGAAACGGGTGGCTCGCTCAGCCAGTCGACGCTGCAGCGTACGGCTGGTAAGGCCGAGCCGGCGCGATATCTCGGCGACGCTTACGCGACGGCCCTCACTGAGTTGGCGAGCGATCGCAATGCGCAGCTCTCCGACGAGAGCCGGGGTGTCATCCCTCTGGGCCATCTGCTTTTCGAGTCCATCCACAAGACGAGAAAAGGCTTCGCCATTGGCTGTGGTGAGCGGCACATCCAGCGCGGATCGCCGGAACACCATCGCGTCGCACGGCGCACCGAAGCGGACGTCGCATCCAAAGTGCGCGCGGAGGAGCTCGCGGTCCGCGGGACGTCGCGTCAGCTCGAGTCGGATGGGCGCTACCTGCCCCGCCGTTCCGCGTCGGGCCAGCTCGCGCAGCGATGCCATGGTCATGTCGACCAGCAACCGCGGCACCTCGCCCGTCGCCTGAAGCCACCGGTAGCACACGGCGACCTCGTCGGACCGCACGTCGATCTCCACGAGTTCGGGGCACGTCAGGCGTTTGTACCGCGCGATCGCAGAAAGCGCATGGCGAAAGTCGGGCGCATGAAGTCCCACGACGGCGGCCACGCTGTAACCCCGGGTGACGCCGTCGACGCCGAAGCGCAGCCCGGCGGCGCGATCGTCGATGTCGCGATCCGCCGCCGCCCAGAGTTTGAAGAAGTCAGCCGTGACCCAGTGCGTCGCGGGCGCGACACCTGCGCGCTCGCATAGTCGATCGAGCGAAATGCCAGCGGCCGCAAGTGCACGCGGCGAGACAGGGAATGTGTCGGGAGGAGCCATGGACCGAGCTTAGGCAGGCCAACGGGCACTGACAAATCCGATCGCGCCACGCGGCCGACCGTTATGTACCGTAGGTAGCGGCTCCCGGACCCGCCCCGCTATGGAAACCGGCAGCGCTCGCCTGCCGCGCGCATCGTTCCAGCCAGAGGAACGAGGCGAGCGCGGACGTTGCCGGGTGAGACAGCGTCGCAGCGACATGCCGGACCAGGCGCGCGACAGCGTCCCGGTCGATCAGCCCGAGGTCCGCCAGCGCGCACTCCCGCAGCTGCGCAAGAAGGCGGTCGGCATGCCGCGCGACGAGGGCCGGCAACACATGGGCGAACGTTTCCTTGAGATAACCCTTCGGAAAGACATCGCCCCCCAGTCGGCTCTCGAGGTAGCGCCGCATGACTTCCCTGCCCTCGCGGCTGCTCCGCGGCAGCCGGTGACACAGATAGGCAAGCTGAGGATCGCTCAGCGGATGAACCGGCCACTGCCCGTGCTTCAACAGATCCGGAGAGCGGCACGCATTGGCCAGCAACGATGTCACGGGTACCGGACTGGCGGGCGCGTCGAAGAGCGGCCGGCTACGTGCGACCGCCTGCGCACGCGTCGTCAGCAGTCCTTCCGCATAGCTGCGGGCGTCGCGCCCCCAGAGGGGGCCCTTCGCCGCTTCGGCGGAGATCTCGTCGAGGTAGGCGGGAAACAGCTCGTCGCCGCCGACACCGGTAAACAGGGTGTGGCGTCCTTTGTCGCGGGCCGAGGACCAGAGCGCCGAACACGCTTCCAGATAGAACTCACGGCAGAAGCCGTAAGTCTCCCGCGGCGTGTCCAGATCGAGACTGGGCGGATAAGCGCTGATGTCGACGGTGTGATCGGCCAGACCGAGGCGATCCGCGATCTGCCGGCGTCGCCTTACCTGCGGAGCACGTACCTCGCCGTCGAGCAGGATGCCCTTGCTGTCGATGTTCCGGTGCAGGCTCGCGAGTGCTGCCGCGACCGTCGCCGAGTCCATTCCGCCACTGAGCTCGAGGGACACGCTCCCTTCGAGCCACGGACGCAGTGAGACGGCTCGCTCCAGGGCGGCGGCGAATGTCGGCAGCGTGTCCTCCCCGTCGTCATCGACGGGCGCCGTATCCTCGACAGCCTCCGGATAGCGATACCGCGCGCCGCCCGGCTCGACAAACAGCGACGCGCGCTCGGTCAGCAGAACCACGCCCGTGTACAGCTGCCGTGCCGCATAGGTCGTACGAAGGACCAGCTGATGAACCGCCACCTCCGTATCGATCACCGCGGGCCCGCGGGCGAAATCCGCCGAGTCCCACGAGACGCTGACACGGTCGTCGGTCACCCTGCAATACACGGGGGCCGTGCCGAGCACGCCCGCACGAATACGCAGACGGTGTCCCGCCTGTGCCGCCTCGATCAGCACGTAGTCGAGCGGGCAGAGCAGACAATCCCGATGCAGGGCGTCATACGTCGCGTCATCCTTTGCGTCGACGACGGTAGCGCGGGCGTCCGAGTCGCCGCTGGATATGGCCATGCGCTCTCTGACAACCAGAAACCATCGACCCGGCATCCGCACCAGGCGTGTCTCCAGCATGGGATGGCTATGAGGAACGAGGTAGCTCGAGCCCAGAGTAAGGCGCGCCTCGTGCATGACAGGGGCGAACGACAGGTCGGCCAGCGCCATCTCAGCCTTGATCACTGGCAAGCTCCTTCACGAAAAAAGCCGCCTCGGTGACGAGACGGCTTCGGTGATATACGGCGGATCGAAATAACGCCCGGACACTCAGCCCCAGTCGCCACCGCTGTGCGTGGAGCCGATCCGGCCGATATCGCCGACATCGTCGATCTTCGGTGCCCACTTCTTAGACGTGATGCCGGCAGGCATCGGGGCATCCATCTGGACACCGAAGGGATTGACGTTTTGCGTCGGCTGGTCGCGCTTATCCATGATAACGCTCCGAAGTTGAGGGGGCCGCCTGATGCGGCCCGAACGAAGCTAGCACAGCCATTCGTAGTCGCCACCGGTCACGACTACGCGGTATCGGCAGGAATCGCGCCTTGATTGACGCGACGCAACATGGCAAGGTTGCGGGTTGAGCCGTCTTTTCGAGTCCGCCAGCCGTGTATTCCCTCGTGTCGCTTACGCCACCCTGACCTGACGCCCACGCTTCAGCGATGTGCCGTGCCGCAGGCATGGCCGGGATGATTCGCGCCGCCTCAGGCGTGTGCCACACAGGAAAACCGCATGACCCGCTCTTTGCCTTCCGTCCGCCAGAACGTTCTGGCCGGACTCACCACCGCGTTCGCGCTCGTGCCCGAAGCCATGGCTTTCGCACTGGTGGCGCACCTCAATCCCCTCATGGGTCTGTACGGCGCGGCGATCATCGCGGCGCTGACGGCGGCCTTCGGTGGCCGTCCCGGCATGATCTCCGGCGCGGCCGGCTCGATGGCGGTCGTGATCATCGCCCTCGTCGTTCAGCACGGCAGCGAGTACTTCCTGCTCACGGTGCTTCTCGGTGGTCTGATCCAGCTTCTGTTCGGCCTGCTCCGCCTGGGCAAGCTGGTACGCATGATCCCGCATCCGGTCATGCTGGGCTTCGTTAACGGACTGGCCATCGTGATCGCCAGCTCGCAGCTGGAGCACCTGCATGCGCCCGGCGGCGGCTGGCTCAGCGGCAGCGCGCTCTATCTGATGCTGGGACTGGCGCTGGTCGCCATGCTTGTCGTTTATGTCCTGCCGAAGCTCACGCGGGTCCTGCCCTCGGCGCTGGCATCGATCGTGATCGTCAGCCTGCTCGTGCAGGTGTTCGGTCTGCACACGCGCGACGTGGGCGACATCGCCTCCATCAAGGGTGGGCTGCCTGTCCTTCACTGGCCGCAGGTACCGCTGACGCTGGACACCCTCAGAATCGTCTTTCCCTATGCGCTCGTGATGGCCATGGTCGGCCTGCTCGAAACGCTGCTGACGCTGAATCTGGTCGATGAGATCACGGCGACCGAAGGCCAGCCCAATCGCGAATGCATCGCGCTCGGCGCCGCAAACGTCGTCTCCGGCCTGTTCGGTGGCATGGGCGGCTGCGCCATGATCGGCCAGACCATGATCAACCTGACCTCAGGCGGGCGCACCCGCTTGTCCGGCATCACCGCGGGCGTGCTGGTGATGTGCTTCGTCCTGTTTCTGTCGCCGCTGATCGAGCGCATTCCGCTGGCCGCTCTGCTGGGTGTCATGCTGGTGGTGGCGCAGAAGACCTTCGCCTGGGGCAGCCTGCCCCTGCTGCGTCGGCTGCCGGTGGCCGATGCGCTGACGATCGTCGCGGTGACCGTCATCACAGTGCTGGCAAACCTCGCCACGGCCGTTCTCTGCGGCGTGCTGATCGCCGCGATCGCCTTCGCTTGGAAGCATGCGGACCGTCTCAGCGTGACGCGCGAGGCCTTGCCCCATGGAGGTCGTCGTTACCGGCTTCATGGCACGTTGTATTTTGCGGCCACGGCACGATTGCAGACCATGTTCGACGTGGAAAACGATCCGGCATATGTCGAGCTGGATTGCTCCGGGGCGCATCTGGACGATCACTCGGCCGTCGAGGCCATCGAAGCGCTACGGCGCCGGTATGCGCAGCAGGGCAAGCAACTGCGGGTCACGCGGATGAATGACGCGTGCGAGGCCCTGCTGATGCGTGTGGGCGGTCCGGAAGCTCATGTGAGGGCCGAGAGTCAGGCGTAAAGCGGGTCCGGTTTCATGTGACGACAAAGCGGCGGTAAGCGCCGCTCCGGGTGTCCACCCGCCCACGGGAATCAATCCGATGCAAGGCGGCAGCAAGCATGCGACCGCATCACTTTTTCCACGATCAGCTATTTCCAGCAATGCCAATCGCGGGCACGATGAACGCATGAAGACCATCGCCCCGCTCAATCAGCAAGGCCCCGTGGAACAGCTACGCGCCGGGAAACTCGTTCGACGCCTCGTGCAGCTGATGGTCGGGCTGTCGCTGTACGGTCTGTCGACGGCCATGATGATTCGCGGCAACCTCGGCCAGGCCCCGTGGGATGCACTCCACATCGGCATTACCCAGCATCTTCCGGTGAGCTTCGGCTGGGTCGTCGTGGGTGTGTCATTCGTCGTGTTGCTGTTCTGGATCCCGCTACGCGAAATACCTGGCCTGGGCACGCTCGCCAATTCGGTGACGATTGGAACGGTGGCGGGCATCGCGCTGGATCTGCTCAGGTCGCCCGATGCGTGGTGGGCGCGCTTCGCCCTCACGGCCGGCGGAATTTTCCTGTGCGGGCTGGGTTCCGCGTTGTACATCGGCGCCCAGCTGGGGCGTGGCCCGCGCGATGGCCTGATGACAGGCCTGCATCGTGTGACCGGGCTGTCGCTTCGACTGGTCCGTACCGGACTCGAGGTCACCGTACTGTTCGCCGGCCTGCTGCTGGGCGGCGTCGGCCTGTTCGGAATCGGGACCGTGCTATTCGCGCTGTGCATCGGTGCGCTGACGCAGGCGATGTTGCCGTGGGCACTGGTGCCCTTGCCGGTCAAGGGCACCGTGGCGACGCCGTCGGTGGACGACGCGATCTGATTCGCCGAGTCAGTGGTCGCCGTAATGGAACTTACAGCTGACGACATCGATGCAAAGGTCGTCGAAGGCGTATACGAGACGATCCTTCTTGTTGATTGACCTGGACCAGAAGCCTGCAAGGTCGCCGCTCAACTCATGTGGGTTACCCAGTCCTTCATTGGGCGTTCTCTGCGCATCCTTGATAAGCGAATTAATCTTTTTCAGAGTCTTCTTGTCTTCAGCCCAGTCCTGGTAATCCTTCCAGGCTTCATCCGTGAACTTGACACTTCGCGCCATCAGGCGGTCTCCTGGTGATCCTCTTCAATCAGCTCTCGTTTTTTCGACCTGCCCGCCTTGAACTGGGCGATTGATTTGGCAAGGTGATCGCGGTTTGCTTTGTTACTAAGCAAGTGAATGGTGTCTGCCATCGAGTTGTAGTCAGCGAGAGACATGACTACGGCGTCCTCATGGTCACGACGATGAATGACCGTAATAGAGCAGTCGCTTGCTACGGTGTCCAATACGTCCTTGAGGTTGTTACGGGCATCCGAAAAACTGACCACGCGCATTGGGTTCTCCTGTCCTTCTAAACCTTTCTATGTGTCCTCGGCCCCAACAAAGACTTGTACAGGACCTTGCACATGTTAAGTCTAGACGATAACCCCAGACGTAGCAAGCTTCCGGAGTCTGAATCGCAGGGTTGAATCGTGCTTATTATCAATGAATTACGATTCGTTTTTGAGCTGAATTGAACCCGGCTGGCCGCAGGTCACCAGTCGGTCGGGCGGTAGTCCTTCAGGAACTGCCCCCACACATGCTCGCCCGTGTTGATCCCGCTGATGATCGGATCGACGATCCGCGCGGCACCATCGACGATATCCAGCGGCGGATGGAACCGCTCTTCCAGTACCTTCTTCGCCGCGAGACCCGCCGGATCCTCATCCGTCACCCAGCCGGTATCCACGCTATTCATGTGAATACCGTCGTTGTGGTAATCGGTCGCCGAGGTGCGCGTCATCATGTTGAGCGCGGCCTTCGCCATATTCGTATGCGGATGGCGGGTGGTCTTGAAGTTCCGGTAGAACTGCCCCTCCATCGCCGACACGTTGACGATGTGCTTATCGCGTTCCGGCGTGCGCATCATCAGCGGCTTGAGGCGAGCGTTGATGATGAAGGGCGCGATGGCGTTGACCAGCTGCACCTCCAGCAACTCCACCGACGACACTTCCGCCATCAGCAACCGCCACGAATTGCGCTCACGCAGATCGATCTGCTGGAGGTCCTGGTCGAGTCTGCCTTCCGGGAACAGATGGCTCTGGGCCAGCAGCTCTTCGGGCAGCAGCGGAAGCTGGGATAGCTCGGCGGCGCGGGTCAGCCCGGAGAGGCCGCCGTTCCGATCCGCCAGCGCATTCGCCGCCACACCGGCCTCAGGCAGGATGTGGGTGCCGCGCAGGCCTTCGTAATGACCGACCAGCTTGCGTACGTGCTCGGGCGTGTCGTGCAGGGCGGCGCGCTCGCCGTCCATCATGTGCGCATAGAAGTCCGGCGGGCGACGCACGGTCTGGCACGCGTTATTGATGATGAAGTCGAGCCGTGGGCGCGTCGCGACGAGTTCCTGGCAGAAAGCTTCCACGCTGGGCGTGTGGCGCAGGTCGAGGCCATATACCTGCAGGCGATGACCCCACTCGGCAAAGTCCGGCTCTTCGGCATAGCGAGCCGCCGAATCGCGTGGGAAACGCGTAGTCACGATCAGCTCCGCACCGGCGCGCAGCAGCTTGAGGCCCGCCTGATAGCCGATTTTCACACGGCCACCGGTCAGCAACGCGACGCGACCGCGCAGGTCGACCAGCTCGGTGCGCTTGGTGTAATTGAAGGCGGCGCAATCCGGGCAAAGCTGATCGTAGAAGAAATGGATCGACGAGTACTTCTTCTTGCAGACGTAGCAATGTTTCGGCTCGATCGACTCGCGCGGCTGCGCGGCATCGACATCGGGTGGGATGTCATTGGCCTCGAAGCCCTCGGGCGCGAAGACGTTCGGCGTCGTGAACACCGGCTTCCGGCGCAGCGCGCGGATGCCCGTATTGTTGAGCACCGCATCCTCGGCCTGGATCTTCGACGCGTGCCGGGCTTTCTGGGCCGCCTTCAGCCGGACCCGGCGCTCGGCGGGGTCGGGATGATAGACCTGCGCCACAGCCTGCAACAGGCGCTGACGATCGTCGGCGGGGAGTCCTTCCAGCAGCAGACGGTCGGCGGCAATCGACTCAAGCAGTTGCGCGGCGGCGCGCAAACGCTCCAGCAGCGCGCTGTCGGCCTCACCGGCCGGGGGTGTCATAGTGGTCAAGATCTTGTTCCGTAACGAATAAATCCGCGCAGAGGGGCGTGCCGGAAGATGGCATCGCAGGCGACGGGCCGCCTATTTTGACGGTTTCCAGGCCGGTTGTGGGATTTCTGCCGTGAAGAACCCCTGCTCCGCCCTGCGCGTCATGCCGACTCGCGGTAGCGCGCGTAGCTCCTTTCCAGCTTGCCCTCGAACGCGACCTCTCCCTCATCGACTAGACCGATACGTTGGGCGACCTTGATGGAAGAGACGTTGGACGGCGAAATAATGGCGTGTACTTTGGGCTCACGACGAACGTCGAACGCATAAGCCAGTGCACACGCGGCGGCTTCGCTAGCGAAGCCCTTGCCCCATGCCTCACGGTACGTGTTCCAACCAACCTCCATGACCTTCGATCCGTCGCGGAAGAAGGCGCCGACGTTTCCGACCAGTTCGCCGGTCTCTCGTGACTCGATAGCCCACCAGCCGGCTCCTGCCAGCAGCCACAGGCCTGCATGCGAGCCGAATATCCGCCACGACGACGCACGGTCCCGCACGGTCAGGTGGCTCACGCTTTCGGGGTCGGCAAGGTGTGCCGCGAACGCGTCGAAATCACCGGGGCGATATTCCCGGAGCATCAGGCGGTCGGTTTGCAGGCGCGGAACGGAGACGGTGAATGCGGGCGGCATGTACAGGCTTCCTTTGGACGTGGACGCACGACACTAGCGGCGTTCCAAAGACCATGCAGTGTAGAGCCTATGGATGGCAGCACTCGACGAGGCGAAGACACATGGGAGCATCAGTCTCTCAACAAGAGCGGCATAGTTTCTCCGCTTTCCGGAACTCGAAAACGCGATATACCGAATCATCTCCCAGGTGACCCGTTCGCCCGCATTCTCCAAGCCACCGATACGACCGCGTTCGAACCACGTACGACGGAGGTAACGCCCGAGACTCCTGACCGTCGACACATCGAGAAGAATCACCCCGGAGGCACGGGCAAAGCGCGACGGCATGCACGAGGAGTAGTTACCCTCGATCACCCAGTGATCCTGCATGATTGCCCCGTCATGCAGCGCATGAAACTCCTCTGTCGGCCTTGGCATCCAGTGTGTGCCCGGCATGTGGTGAAGCTGATCGAGATGCACCACCTGCAGACCGGCCTTACGCCCGATCGCGTCAGCCAGCGTCGACTTGCCGCTGTTCGACGGGCCGAGGATGCAGATGCGGGGGCCGAGATCGGCGAGGCTCAGCGATGTCTCTGCCACCAGCTATCTCCATATCCACGGAAGACGGCCTGCGAGGACGCGGCACGTCGTTCGACCGTCAGGGCACGATCGGATTATCCCTCGTATCGAACCGCAAAAGCAGGTACGGCGACCGGCGAAGGTTTTCACCATGGTTGAACGACGGCAGGCGCTCCCACTGACCGGCAATGACGTAGACCGAATGTTGCGTTGCGAAGATGCCATCCGCCCAGACCAGCCTCGGGTCCCGGCCAACGGTATCGAAATGGCCATCGGGCCAGCGACGCAGCACGGCGTCGTGCTCGCTGTCCGTAGACAACGCGTTCGCTGTCGACACGCAACCGGGCATCGCAGCCAAAATTGACCCAGGTCAGGATCGATCGGCAATTGCCGCCCTATCGTTCCGCCATGACCCCGAGAACCCCCTTAGCCCACTGGGCCCGTAGTGCACTAGTCGCGGTGCCGCTCATCCTTCTGAGCGGCTGCAAAATGGTGGTGATGGATCCCACCGGCGACATAGCCATACAGGAACGCAACCTGATCCTTGTCGCCACGGGCATGATGCTTCTGGTGATCCTGCCGGTCATGGCACTCACGGTCATCTTCGCGCTGCGCTACCGCAAAGGTCGCAATCCCAAGGCATACGACCCCCACTTCACGCACTCGACCCGGATCGAACTGGTCGTCTGGACCATCCCTCTCCTCATCATCGCCTGCCTTGGCGTCATCACCTGGACGAGCACGCACCTGCTCGATCCCTTCCGTCCGCTGGACCGGATCTCGGCGACCAAGCCGCTTCCCAAAGACATGAAGCCGCTGGATATCCAGGTCGTGGCCATGGACTGGAAGTGGCTGTTCATCTACCCCGAGCAGGGCATCGCCACGGTGAACGAACTCGAGCTGCCCGTGGATGTGCCGGTGCGCTTCTCGATCACCGCGACCAGCCAGATGAACACGTTCTACGCGCCCACGATGGCCGGCATGATCTACGCCATGCCGGGCATGAAGTCGATGCTGCACGCGGTGCTCAATGAACCGGGCGACACCTGGGGCTACTCCGGCAATTACACCGGCGCAGGCTACTCGGACATGCGTTTCATGCTGCACGGGGTGGATCAGGCGGGCTTCGACGCCTGGGTGAGCAAGGTCAGGTCCTCCGGCGAGTCTCTGTCGACCGAACGTTACCTAACGCTCGACGAGCCCAGCGAAAAGGTGCCGGTGATGCACTTCGCCACCGTCGAGGCCGACATCTTCAACCGGGCGGTCAACCGCTGCGTCAAGCCGGGCACGCCCTGCATCGCCGATGTCATGGCGCTGGACCGCGCCGCCGACCAGGGTCGCTACCAGGCGCCTCGGGCCGCCGCCAGCGAAGCGTCGATGCATGACGACATGCCCCACGACGCCATGCCACACGGCAGCCCCTGAGCGAAACCTCGCGCCGACACCCTCTTCTTCCTCTCCGCCCCGGCCGCCTCGTGCGGGCCGCGGGCCTGAACCCTGGGCCGACCATGCTAGACCAAGGCTTTCTCAAGGCACCACTCGGGCGGTTATCGCTCGATTCCCTTCCACTCCACGAGCCCATCCTGATCGGTACCTTCATCGGCGTCGCGGTGCTGGGCCTCGTCGTCGTCGCCGCGCTCACCTGGCTCGGCCGATGGGGCTGGCTCTGGCGTGAGTGGCTCACCAGCGTCGATCACAAGAAGATCGGCATCATGTACGTCATCCTCGGCATCATCATGCTGTTGCGCGGGTTTTCCGACGCGCTGATGATGCGCGCCCAGCAGGCGGTCGCCTTTGGCGCCAACCAGGGCTACCTGCCCGCCAGTCACTACGACCAGATCTTCACCGCGCACGGCACGATCATGATCTTCTTCGTGGCGATCCCGCTGGTGGTAGGCATCATCAACTTCGTGATGCCTCTGCAGATCGGCGCGCGCGATGTGGCTTTTCCGTATCTCAACAACCTCAGCTTCTGGCTGACCGCTTCCGGAGCGGTGCTGACGATGATCTCGCTCTTCGTGGGCGAGTTCGCGCGCACCGGCTGGTTGTCGTATGCCCCGCTGGCCGAGCTGCAGTACAGCCCCGACTCCGGTGTCGACTACTACCTGTGGTCACTGGAGATAGCGGGTGTCGGTACGACGCTGTCCGCGATCAACATGGTGGCGACCATCATCAAGATGCGTGCCCCCGGCATGACCCTGATGAAGATGCCGGTGTTCACCTGGACCGCGCTGTGCAGCAACATCCTGGCGATCGCGATCTTCCCGGCACTCACCGCGGCGTTCTTCCTGCTGATCCTGGATCGCTATGCCGGCACGCAGTTCTTCACGAACGAGCTGGGCGGCAGCCCGATGATGTACTGGAACATGGTCTGGATCTGGGGTCACCCGGAGGTGTACGTCCTGATCCTGCCCGCTTTCGGCATCTACTCCGAGATCACCTCCACGTTCACCGGCAAGCGGCTGTTCGGCTACTCCTCGATGGTTTACGCCACCGTGGTCATCACGCTGCTTTCGTACCTTGTCTGGCTGCACCACTTCTTCACCATGGGCTCCGGCGCGTCGGTAAACTCGTTCTTCGGTATCGCGACGATGATCATCGCCATCCCGACCGGCGCCAAGGTGTTCAACTGGCTGTTCACCATGTATCGCGGCGAGATCCGCTTCGAGCTGCCGATGATGTGGGTGGTCGCGTTCATGCTGACCTTCGTGGTCGGTGGCATGACCGGCGTGCTGCTGGCCGTGCCGCCGGCGGACTTCGTGCTGCACAACTCGCTGTTCCTCGTCGCCCACTTCCACAACACGATCATCGGCGGCGTGGTGTTCGGCCTCTTCGCCGGCATGACGTACTGGTTCCCCAAGGCCTTCGGTTTCCGGATGGACGAGTTCTGGGGCAAGGTCGCCTTCTGGGGCTGGGTGATCGGTTACTGGGTGGCCTGGACGCCGATCTACATCGTCGGCCTGATGGGCGTGCCGCGTCGCGTGCATCACCTGGACGATGTCTCGCTGCGCCCCTACTTCGTCGTCGCGGCCATCGGTGCGGTCATCATCCTGATCGGCATCCTCGGCTTCGTCATGAGCATCGTCATGGGTATCGTGAAACGCAAGGCACTGGCCGACGTTACCGGCGATCCATGGAACGCCCGCACGCTCGAGTGGTCGACCTCGTCGCCGCCGCCGGCCTATAACTTCGCCTTCCAGCCGGTCGTGCACGACCTCGACGCCTGGCACGACATGAAGGAAAACGGTTATGTCCGCCCGACCACAGGCTTCAATTCGGTGCATATGCCGCGCAACACGGGTGTCGGCATCTATGTAGCCGCATTGAGCCTGACCCTCGGCTTCGGCATGGTCTGGTACATCTGGTGGCTTGCCGCGATCAGCTTCGTCGGCATCGTGCTGGTCTCGATCCTGCACACTTTCAACTATCGCCGCGACTACTTCATTCCCGGGCACGAGATCGCCGTGACGGAAGACGCGCGCACGCGTTCACTGGCCACGGGAGCCTGATATGAGCAGCAACGTAGCCATGCCGAGCCGCCACGACGGTCCCGTAGCCACCCGCACCTGGTTCGTCGCCACGGAAGATCACGCACACGGTGGCGGTGCCACCCTGATCGGATTCTGGATCTATCTGATGAGCGATGCGCTCATCTTCGCCTCGCTGTTCGCGGTGTTCGGCGTGCTCGGCCGCAACTATGCCGGCGGCCCCGGCCCGAAGCAGCTGTTCGACCTGTCGCTGGTCGCTCTCAATACCGGCTTGCTGCTGGCGTCGTCCATCACCTTCGGCATCGCGATGATGGCGATGGAGTCGGATCGCGTGAAGCGGACGATGTTCTGGCTCGTCATCACCGGCTTGCTGGGCCTCGGCTTCCTGTGCGTCGAGATGCACGAGTTCGCCGAACTCGTCGCCCAGGGCGCCACACCCCAGCGCAGTGCCTTCCTCTCGATCTTCTTCACGCTGGTCGGGACCCACGGCGCCCATGTCGCATTCGGTTTGATCTGGCTGGTGACCATGCTGATCCAGATCGGTCAGCGAGGCCTCCACGTCGAGAACCGCCGCCGCATCGTCTCCCTGTCGATGTTCTGGCACTTCCTCGACATCGTCTGGATCGGCGTCTTCACCTTCGTCTACCTCTATGGAGTCATCCGGTGACCACTTCCGCCGCCTCCCATCCCGCCGACCACGGCCACAGCCACGGCAACAAGCAACGTTTCATCACCGGCTCCGCCCTTGCCGTTCTGCTCACCGCGATTCCTTTCTGGCTGGTGATGAGCGGCGGACTGCACAGCGGCAGCGCCACGGCCCTGACGATCTTCGCCTTCGCCATGGTTCAGATCGTCGTCCATGTCGTTTACTTCCTGCATGTGGACACGAAGAGCGAGGGCGGATGGACGCTGATGGCGACCCTCTTCACGGCCATCATCGTCGTTCTGACGATCGTCGGTTCGATCTGGGTGATGTATCACCTGGACGTCAACATGATGCCGATGCCCACAGCGCCGGGCGGCATGGGCGCGATGCACTGAGTGTCCGTCGGGCCGGGGCGGACCGGGAGCGATCGTCGAAATGAACGGAGGGATGTCGTTCGCAAGAAGTTGCTTCGGGGCGTGGCTACACTTCGCCGCACGTCGCCGCGATTGATCTTCAGGCGTGGCGTCCGCACATCCGGAACAGGACGCCTCGCACGAACTTTCCGTCGTGCGGCGACTCAAACCGCCATTCCGCGCTTCGGACACTTACATGAAAAAGACGTTGCTTGCCCTTAGCCTGATGTTTGTCGCCGCGGCCGCCAGCGCCGGCGATTCGCCGAAGGACGTCCAGGCGATGATCGCCCGTGGCGACTTCCCCGCCGCCGAGACGGCGTTGCGCGAGGCGGTTTCGGAACACCCCCAGAGCGCCAAGGCACACTACGTGCTGGCGGAAGTGCTTGCGCACGAAGGCAATATCGGTGAGGCCCGGGCGGAAGCCAACAAGGCCGCCACGCTGGATCCGGCGACCCGTTTCACCGATCCCGCCCGGTTCCAGCAGTTCCAGAGCAAACTCAACCAGGCCATGGCGCCGCCGTCGGCCAGTCGCCCGGCTGCCCGCCAGGCGGCTTACGGCGGTGCCCCGGCGGTGGCACCTCCGAAGGAGGCGTCCTTTCCATGGTCCGGACTTCTGATCGGCGCAGGAGTTATCGCGCTCATCGCCTTCCTGTGGTCTCGCCGCCGCCGTGATGTTGCGCCGCCTTTCGCCGGCGCGCCTTATGGTTCGCCCATGAACGGTGGCCCGGGCCCGGGTTATGGGCCGAACTACGGTTACCCGCCGCAGGCTCCCTCGTCGGGCGCCGGTGCCGCGGTGGCCGCGGGTCTGGGTGGTCTGGCCGCGGGCGCCCTGCTCGACGAGGCGTTCCGTAGCCACGGCTCGGGTGAGACCTCGCGCGAGGCGGGCTTCGCCAATCCACCGCCGCAGCAGGACGCCTCTCCGTCCGGTCAGGCGTATGACGACCTGCGCGACGATCCGATCGACATGGGCAACAACGACAGCTCGTGGGATCAGGGCGATTCGGGCGACAGCGGGAGCTTCGACGATAACCAGTGGTAAAACCTATGCTACGTTTCCCGCGCAGGGGGCAGTTTGTCGCGGGAGAACGGGCGCATGGCTGTCATCGTCGGGGCGGGCCGCAAAGGCCTGTGGGTGGGGTTGTTCGGTTGCATGATGGTAAACACGGCGCCCGCTGCATTCGCAGCGACGGCGCCGGGTTTCAATGTCGGTTCCGCTAACGTCGCGGTAGCCGACCCAGCGGTACCGAGGCCGCCAGGCAAGGCGTGCACGGTCGAGCTGTTCGAGGGTTTCAGCTTTACCGACTTCTCCAACCACCCATATACGTATGCGCCACCGGTGGGCTGCGGCAAGTCGTGGTCGAAGGTCGTGCTGGAAGCGGATTTCTCCGTCACCGCGGGACGGCAGTTCGACCGCACCGCGTCTTTATGGCTCGGCGGTGCGAACATCTATTTCGGTACCACGCAGGAACCGTCAGCCGCCGTCTCGCCGAGTTGGCACATCGAACGCGATGTCAGCGACTTCGCGAGTCTGCTCGGCAATGCGCAGACGGGTCAGGCGATCCTGGGCAACGTCGTCGACGGAACCTATACCGGTGTGATCAGTGGCTCGGCGCGGCTGGTCTTCTATCCCGCGAACGTACTGGCGCCGAAGGTCGATGCCCCGGATGCGGTATTTCCACTATCGGACGGCACGGCGGGCGGTCCGGTCACCCTGAACACCGGCGCGGACGTGCTATCACGCACGCTGACCTTGCCGACGAACGTCGAGCGCGCCTACCTGGACGTCTTCGCCCAGGGCCAGGGTGGTGACGAGTTCTGGTACTCCTGTGTGCCCGATGCGCTGGCTGACGAGGCTCAGAGCTGCGGCGGCGGTTCGTACCGCGAGGTGCAGGTATCGATCGACGGAGCCGCGGCAGGCGTCGCGCCGGTGTATCCGTGGATCTTCACCGGTGGCATCGATCCGTACATGTGGCGGCCCACGCCAGGCGTGCAGACACTGAATTTCCTGCCCTATCGCGTGGACCTTACACCGTTCGCCGCGTTGCTCAATGACGGCAAGGCGCATGCGGTGGCGATCGGCGTCACGGGAGCCAATGGCTATTTCGCGGTGACGGGCAACCTTTTTGTCTATCTCGATCGCGGTCGCAAGGTTCTCACCGGCAGCGTCACGGCCAATACGTTGCAGGGTCAGGCAGCCGTCGCCGCGGTCGACAACCGGCTGACCGACAACGCCGGAGTCGTCGCGGGCTCGGTGGCCACCCAGGCGTCGCGTCGCTTCCGCACCGCGGGCTATGTCGATACGTCTCACGGCAGGGTCACCACCGATGTGACGCAGACGGTGGCCTTCCGCAACACCCAGACCTTCGCCATCGACCCATCGCGGTATGACCAGCGCATCGATCAGCTGTCGACGGTCGACAGCACGACGAAGACACGGCAGGGTCCGTTCGGCGTTACCGTCACCAGCGAGGCGCATTTCGATTATCCACTGGTCGCCAGTTTCCGTTACACGTTCGACGCGGCCGGCAACTTCGCGACGGCGCCGAGCGCTGTTACGCAGGGCTATTCGAGGCAGTTCACGAAGAAGCTGGGCAGCCTCGTTCTCTATCGCAGCGACGTGGACAACAGCATCGATACCGCGGACACGCTGGTTTTCACGGACGGTGCGGTGACCAGCCACACCGGCCAGCGCAGCACGCAGGTGTTCCGCTTCAAGGACAACCTTGGCAGTTGCTACGGAAGAGATATCGCGACCGCGACAGGCGTACTGACCGCGGCGACGGATGGCGGCGATTGCGCGAAGGGGCGTAACCAGGTGCTGTGGTTCACACACCCGGATGGATCGCCGGATACGTCACGGACGGAAGACCCGGGTCTCTTCTGAACCAGGCTGTGGTGGGAGCCCGCCGTCATTGCGGCTCCCTATCACAGGGATGTGTCGATACGGGTGACGTCTTCGGATCTATAATGGGGAATTCATCTGTATCGGTACCCGTCCGGGCATGGCTATCCTGAAAACGAATCAAGTCCTCGTCACCGTCGGCACGGCCTGCACCTTGTCGGCCGTCGGTTCGACGGAAACCTATCAGGCCCTCGTCGCCCGGTCGGAAGAATTCCTTCCGCTGGCCGCGTTCGACGCGGGTCTCGTGGAGATCGATCCGGAATCCGCCAGCGCAGCGGACGGCATGCGCTGGGCCGGGGGCGAACACGCAGGTGAGCCTGTCACGCTGGACGAACTGAAGCGCCTGCACGGCGACAGTCTCCGCGCCAACAGCGGCATCCGCCATGTGCCCAACGTGCGCGAACTGGCGCCGCGCGTGGTAACCGACATCGCCGCACCGTTGCCGCACGATCTGGAGACCGTCGGACTGCGTCGCCTCGCCGGTCTGCGATACGAGGATATCCGCGCGTCGAAGCTCAAGGACATGCACGGTCTTTTCCAGGATGATCCGTTGCTCAGCCCGTCGTTGCAGGCCCAGCTGTTCGCCTACGGCGCGCTCGGCGCGCTGGCCGGCCTGCCGCGTCCGCTGTCCGAACTGGTCCCCAACCCGTTCGGCTTCCGTGTGGCGTCAGCGACGGCATTCGGCGGTAACGAAGCGCTGGGCCAATGGCTGCGGCCGGATGCGCCGCTGCCCGAAGGCGGTTTTCCGAAGGACACCTTCGCGGTCCGGCTGGCGCACTCGCTGGGTTCGCACGGCCCTGCCCTCGTCTCGACCATGCTGTCGCCGTCGTACAGCATCAGCCGCGTTCTGAAGAACCCGGAACTGCGCGAATCGCTGCGCTCCGACGATGTCGGCTTCATGCGCGTCCCGCAGGCGCCGATGACCGCCGTGGGCGCCTGCGCGTCGAGTCTGGTCGCGCTGGCGGACATCGCGCCGCAGCTGCTGTTCGACTACCCCGGTTTTCAGAAGCCGCAGATGGTGCTCCTTACCGCGGCCGACGCCGCGCTGCAGCCACGCTTCGGCATCCTCGAAGCGTTCGGTGGCGGTGCGCTGATGACCGGCGACAAGCTGGCCGCCAAGAACGCCGCGCACGACGACGGCAATGTACGCAGCGTGCACGATTCGCTCGCGCCTTTCGACATCGATGCCGACGGCACCGTGGTCGGCCACGGAGGCTCGGGCCTGCTGGTGACGACCCTGGAGTTCGCCCTCACCAACCAGCTGGATATTACGTCCATCATCGTCGGCTGGGGCCAGAGTGCGGAAGCCGGTGGCAAGGCGCATTTCGCCGGTGTCGGCTTCGGCGGTGAGAACGCGCTGGTACAGGCGCTCGACATGGCCCATGCCGGCCATGGTTACGGCGTGCACGACTTCCAGTACCTCGCGGCGCACGCGACGGGCACGCGTACCAACTCCAAGACCGACCTCGGCACCGCCCTGGCCGGTCTACGCGGCGCGGCGCAGCGTCAGGGTGTCGAAGGTGAACTGCCCAGGCTCTTCGTGGGCACGCCGAAGGCCGTCGGCGATGGACACACGATGGGCGAGACCGGCCTGAAGGCGCTGTCTCAGGCATTGCAGTTCGTACTCGGGCGCAAGGCGCCCGGCGTCCCGACACTGCGCCGTCTGGACCCCGATCTGGCCGATGTCGCGGCGCACTTCCATCTGCAGGCCGACCCGTCCGACGGCAACGCTGACGGCGGCGCCATCTGCGCCACGCAGGGTTTCGGCGGCTACAACGGTGCGGTGGCCCTGCGCTCCGCGACACCGGCGACGATCGCGAAATACGAAGGCGATCCGACGGTACTCGAAGCGTATCTCGCCGCGTGGCCGACGATCCGCGCCGACCGCGAGAAGCGTGAGCGCGTCGCCCGCCGTAGCCCCAGGCTCGCCCTCAACATGGCCGAGACGCACCGCTGGATCGGCCTGGACTGATCACGGGGCGGATGCGACGAGGGGCAGCTCGATCAGCGCGAGCAGCCCCCCTTCCACGCGATTCGACAGCGTCAGGCGGCCGCCGTGCTCCTGCACGATGTCGCTGACGATCGACAGGCCAAGGCCCAGACTGCCCGGTCGCGCGTTACGGGACGGGTCCAGCCGGACGAAGGGCTCGATCACTTCGGCCAGCTGATGAGCCGGGATGCCGGGGCCGTCGTCCCCAATCGTCACCGCCACCTGGTCGCCGGCGGATGTGGCGATCACATCGATGCGCGAGCCGAACGCGATCGCGTTCTCGAGCAGGTTGCCGACCGCCCGCTGGATCGCATTCGGTTTGCAGACGACCGTCAGGGCATCCGGCCCGGTGTAGTGGATCTCGACACCGGCATCCACGTACTCGTCGCAGATCGTCTGCAACAGTGCCGCCAGATCGAGCGGCTCGAAGGCTTCCGACGAACTCCGGTTGCCGAGATAGCCGAGTGCGGAGGTCACCATGTCCTGCATCAGGATGGTCTCGCGCGACAGCTTCTGCACCATCTGTGTCGGTTCCGCCGTGTCCAGCTGAAGACGCATGCGGGTCAGCGGCGATCGCATGTCGTGACTTATCGCGGCCAACATGCGGGTGCGGTCCTGGATCGAGCGCGTTACGCGCTCCTGCATCAGGTTGAACGCGTGCGCGGCACGCCGGATCTCGAGCGGACCTTCTTCCGCCAGTGGCACGAACGACATCTGTTCACCGAACGTCGTGACCTGATCGGACAGCCGCCGCAGCGGACGTATGACCAGCCATACCGCCCATGCGGACATGAGAACGACCGCGACACCCAGGAACACGAGTGCCCCGACCAACGGGAAGGTCAGCCGTCGACGGGTGCCGTTGACGGCATGCGTCCGCACCGCAAGCGTCTGCTCGCCCAGGCCGACAAGGATCTGCACACGGGTCTCGAGCGGCGCATCGCTGCATTCGCGCACGGTGACCTTGCCGCTCGTCGCGGCAAGGTCGTCCTGGAGCACCGCTTCGAGCTCACGCGTGTCTTTCGATAGCACGTCGCACACCGATGCCGCCGTCGCCAGTCTGGCCTCGGTAAGCGGCCAGCGCACGCCGGCCAGCAACGCGGCGCGATCGCGCTCCGGGACGCCACGCAAACCGTCCACCAGACTTTCGATACGAAAGGCGACCGACCACGGCCACGGTGGACGCGGTGGCGCGTTGGGGTAAAGCCACGAAAACAGCGCGAGGGAAAACAGGAAGGTGACCGTCGACGAACTGGCCGTGATCAACAGAATCTGGCCGACGGTACTGCGGAAGAAGCGGCCGATCATCCGGCGGTCACATCGCGCTGAAATGCATAACCATCCGACCGCATGGTGCGAATGGGATCGTCGAGCGGATCGGTTCCGGCCAGCTTGCGACGCAGCCGACTGATGAGCAGATCCACCGAGCGCGCGGAGATCGGAAAGCCCTGGCCACGGGTCAGGCCGATGAGCTCGTCACGCGAGAGCACCTCGCGCGGATGCTGACACAGCGCGAGCAACAGATCCGTCTCCGTACCTGTCAGCGGAATGCGCACGCCCGCGTCGCTGCGCAGAAAGCGTTTTGCCGGGAAAAAGGTAAAGCCCTGGAAGCGCAGCACCAGGCCATCCGCGCCGCTTGCGGCGACCGTGGGCGCATCGGCCGTCATGGGTCGACGCAGCACGGCACGGATTCGCGCGACCAGTTCACGCAGATCCACCGGCTTGGTCATGTAATCGTCCGCGCCCAGCTCGAGCCCGACCACTTTGTCGGTGGACTCACCCAGCGCGGTAAGCATGATGATCCGCGGTGAACCCCTGGCCTGCATGCGCCGGCAGAACGACAGCCCGTCCTCGCCGGGCAGCATGACGTCGAGCAGCATCACCTCGACATCGCCGCGTACCAGCAGCGGCTCCGCCGCTTCCGCGCTGTCGGCTTCGGAGACGACGAACCCCTTCCCTCGCAGGAAGTCCGCCAGCGGCTGGCGAATACCGGGGTCGTCCTCGACCAGGAGAATGTGCGGAGTGGCCAACGCGCCCTGCCTTTTTGCGGTTCGTCGATATTCTGCGGCATCCCCGAGGCGGATAACCAGCGAATGCGGTGTTTGTTTAAATACTGACACACTGTGTAAATGTGTTTTGATATCAACAAGATGCATTGTCGCGACAAGGGTCCGGTGTCACCGTGTCGACCATCCGAATCTCCCTGATGGCCCGCCATGCACCCGCGTACCGAACCGCAGTCCTCCTCCACCCCGTCACGCCGTCGCGTCGGCCTTTGGATATCCGTCGTCGCGGTCGTACTCCTGATCGCCGCGTTCATCGCGTGGCGGGTGGTGTCGGGTACGGGCGGTAACGGTCATCAGGGAGGTCCGGGTGCTCAGCAGACGACGACCTCGGTCGGCGTGGCGACAGCCACCAGGGCCGACATCCCGGTCACGCTGGAGTCGATCGCCACGGTCACGTCGCTGGCTACCGCCACCGTGAAGGCGCAGACCAGCGGCTACCTCACCTCCATCGCCTTTCGCGAAGGCCAGACGGTGAAGGCGGGCGACGTACTCGCGCAGGTGGACCCGCGTCCTTACCAGATCGCCCTGGCGCAGTATCAGGGCCAGCTGCAGAAGGATCAGGCCACGCTGGAAAACGCGCGCCTCGATCTGCGGCGCTACCAGCAGCTGATGAAACAGGACTCGACATCGAAGCAGACGGTGGACACCGCCATCGCTTCGGTGCACGAGTACGAAGGCACGGTGCGGACGGATCAGGCCCAGGTCGACACGCAGAAGCTCAACCTGACCTATGCGCGCATCACCTCGCCGATCGACGGCAGGACCGGCTTTCGCCAGGTGGACGTCGGCAACTACGTGACCTCGTCGGACACCGATGGCGTCGTGGTGGTGACCCAGATGGATCCGATCTCGGTCGTGTTCACGCTGCCGGAAGATTCGCTGGCCGCCGTGCTGAAGCCGTCGGCCGACGGTAAGCCGCGGCCGGTGTCCGTCTGGGACCGTACGTTCAGCACGAAGCTGGCCGATGGTACCCTGGATACGATCGACAACGCGGTCGATACGAGCACCGGCACGGTGAAGCTGCGCGCCTTGTTCGCCAATCCCGACGGGCGTCTGTTCCCCAACGAATTCGTCAACGCGTCGCTGCTGGTCGACACCCTGCGCGATGCCGTGACGGTGCCGACGACGGCCGTGCAGACCGGTACACCGGGCACCTATGTCTACGTGCTCAAGAGCGACCGCACGGTATCGCTGCGCAAGATCGCGACCGGTCCTTCCGCCGACGGCAACGTCGCCGTGACCTCCGGACTGAACGTGGGCGACGTCGTGGTCGTGGACGGTGCGGATCACCTCAGTGACGGTGCCAGGGTCGTCGTGCCGGACGAGAAGAAGGCGTCGGGCTCCGGTAAGGCAGCCGCCACGGCCGCCCCATGAATCCGTCGCGCATCTTCATCCTGCGGCCGGTGGCGACCACGCTGCTGATGGCCGCCCTGCTCATCGTCGGCCTCGTCGCATGGCGCTCGTTGCCGCTCTCGGCCCTGCCGGCCGTCGAATACGCGACGATCCAGGTACAGACATTCTATCCCGGTGCCAGTCCGGACGTCATGACCTCGGCGGTCACCGCGCCGCTCGAGCAGCAACTGGGCACGATGTCGGGCCTGAAGCAGATGTCGTCGCGCTCGTCGGCGGGTGCGTCGGTGATCACGCTGCAGTTCGACATGGCCGTGACCCTGGACGTCGCCGAGCAGGAAGTGCAGGCGTCGATCAACGCGGCCAACAGTCTGCTGCCCAGCGACCTGCCCGCACCGCCGGTGTATGCGAAGGTGAATCCCGCCGACGCGCCGATCATGACGCTGGCGATCACCTCACCCACCCTGCCCCTGACCCAGGTGCAGACGCTGGCGGATACGCGTATCGCCCAGAAAATCTCCCAGCTTCCCGGCGTGGGCCTGGTAACGCTGAGTGGCGGCAACAAGCCGGCGATCCGCGTGCAGGCGAACATCCGCGCCATGTCCGCTTACGGTCTCAATATCGACGATCTGCGCACCACGCTGGACAACATCAATGTCAACACGCCCAAAGGCAGCATCGACGGCCCCAGACGCGCGTACACGATCGATGCCAACGACCAGATCCAGGATCCGGCCGACTACCTCGAGACGATCATCGCGTACAAGAACGGCCGCCCGGTCAAGCTGAAGGACGTCGCCACGGTCGTGGCCGGCTCGGAAAATGCGGAACTCGGGGCGTGGATGAATACGACGCCCGCCATCATCCTCAACGTGCAGCGTCAGTCCGGCGCGAACGTGATCCAGGTGGTCGACAACATCAAGTCGTCGCTGACCCGGTGGACCGCCGGACTGCCTTCGTCCGTCCATGTGGCCGTCCTGACGGACCGCACGACCACCATTCGTGCGTCGGTCCAGGACGTGGAGTTCGAACTGGTGCTGGCGGTGGCGCTCGTCGTCATGGTCATCTTCCTGTTCCTGCGCAATGTCCGCGCCACCATCATCCCGAGCCTGTCCGTGCCGCTGTCTCTGGTCGGCACGTTCGGTGCCATGTACCTGTGGGGCTTCAGCCTCGATAACCTTTCGCTGATGGCGCTGACCATCGCCACCGGATTCGTCGTGGATGACGCGATCGTGGTGATCGAGAACATCAGCCGCTATATCGAACAAGGCATGCGTCCGCTGGATGCCGCGCTCAAGGGTTCGGAAGAAATCGGCTTCACGATCATCTCGCTGACCGTGTCGCTGCTGGCGGTACTGATTCCGCTGTTCTTCATGAGCGATGTCATCGGCCGACTGTTCTATGAGTTCGCCGTGACCCTGGCGGTGACGATCGTCCTGTCCGCCGTGGTGTCGCTGACGCTGGTGCCCATGATGTGTGCGCGGCTGCTTCGTCAGCATTCGGCCGAGCCGAAACTGCCCGACGCCGGAAAGCGACCGGGATGGTTCGATCGCGTGATCCGCGGCTATGACCGCATTCTCACCGTGGCACTCGACCACAAGTGGATCACGCTCGGCGTGGCCGCAGCCTCGGTCGTGCTGACGGCCCTGCTCTACATCGTGGTTCCCAAGGGCTTCTTCCCGAGCCAGGACACCTCGGTGATCCAGGGCATTACGCAGGCATCCCAGTCGATCTCCTATGACGATATGCGCAAGCGTCAGCTGGCGCTGGCCGAGGTGCTGCTGAAGGATCGCGACGTCGTCAGCCTCTCCTCGTTCATCGGCGTGGACGGTACCAACACGACACTGAGTTCGGGCCGTTTCCAGATCAACGTCCTGCCCAAGGATCAGCGCGACGATTCCATCGACGAAATCATCCGCCGCATCCAGAAGGACGCCGCGAAAATCGCCGGCATCACGCTCTACATGCAGCCGGTACAGGATCTGACCGTCGATACCGAGGTCAGCGCCACCCAGTACCAGTTCATCCTGGACAACCCGTCGCTGGACGAACTGTCCACCTGGACGCCGAAGCTGCTCGCCGAGCTGCGCAAGTCCTCCGAACTGGCGGACGTGACGAGCGACTTGCAGGACAACGCCCTCGCGGCCACGGTCGTGGTCGACCGCGCCACCGCCGCGCGTTTCGGCATCACGCTGGCGACCATCGACAACGCCCTCTACGACAACTTCGGCCAGCGCATCGTCAGCACCGTGTTCACCCAGTCGAGTCAGATGCGGGTGATCCTCGAAATGGATCCGACGCTCGGGCGCGGCCTGAAGACGCTCGATTCCATCTATCTGCCTTCGGCCACCGCCACGACGGGCCAGGTCCCGCTGAGCTCGATCGCAAAAGTCGTGGTGACACATAAGCCGAACCAGATCGGCCACCTCGCACAGTTCCCTGCCACCACCGTATCGTTCAACCTGGCGCCCGGCGCGTCGCTGGGCGCGGCGGTCGACGCCGTGAATCAGGCGCGTAAGACCGTCGGCCTGCCCGGGAGCTTCGGTGTGAACTTCCAGGGCGCGACCGATGCGTTTCAGTCGTCGCTGTCCAACGAACTGTATCTGGTGCTGGCCGCGGTCCTGGTCATGTACGTGGTGCTGGGCGTGTTGTACGAGAGCTTCATCCATCCGCTCACCATTTTGTCGACGCTGCCGTCGGCGGGTATCGGAGCGCTGCTGGCCATGGAGATCAGCGGGTCCGGGCTCGATATCATCGGCATCATCGGTATCGTCCTGCTGATCGGTATCGTGAAGAAGAACGCGATCATGATGATCGACTTCGCACTGGCCGCCGAACGCGAGGAAGGCCTCAGCCCACGCGAGGCCATTCACAAAGCCTGCCTGCTGCGCCTGCGCCCGATCCTGATGACGACGATGGCCGCGCTCATCTCGGCTGTGCCACTCGCTCTGGGCCATGGCAGCGGTTCCGAGCTGCGCCATCCGCTCGGTGTGGCGATGATCGGGGGCCTGCTGGTCAGCCAGCTGCTGACGCTGTTCACCACACCGGCGGTGTATCTGGTGCTGGACCTTGCCGCGCAGCGGTTCCGTCACCATCACGCCGGCCTTCCCGGTCACGAGGCAAGCCAATCGTGAACCTCAGCGCGATCTTCATCCGGCGCCCGGTCGCGACCATCCTGCTGACCGCGGCCATCGCCGTGGCCGGTGTCCTGGCTTTCCGTCTGCTGCCGGTGGCACCGCTGCCCAACGTCGACTTCCCGACCATCCGCGTGCAAGCGCAGATGGCCGGAGCCAGTTCGGACACCATGGCGTCGACCGTGGCGGCTCCGTTGGAACGTCGGCTGGGCCAGATCGCGGACGTGACGGAGATGACGTCGCAGAGCAGCCTGGGCTCGTCGAACATCACGCTGCAGTTCGGTCTGGACCGCGATATCGAAGGCGCGGCACGCGACGTGGAGGCGGCGATCAACGGGGCCCGCGCGGATTTGCCCGCCAGTCTCAAGGCCAACCCGACCTACCGGAAGTTCAATCCGGCCGATGCGCCGATCATGATTCTGTCGATGACCTCGGACAAGCTGACCACCGGCCAGCTCTACGATCAGGCGTCGAACATTCTCGAGCAACGTCTGCTTCAGGTGCAGGGCGTCGGCAATGTCGACCTCAACGGCGGTTCGTTGCCCGCCGTACGCGTCGAGATCAATCCCGGCAAGGTGTTCAAGTACGGCATCGGTCTGGAAGACGTGCGTGCCGCGTTGTCCGCCGCCAATGCCGACAGCGCCAAGGGCGTGGTCAACGAGGGCAACCTTCGTTACCAGCTCTACGCCAACGACCAGGTCTCCGAGGCCAGCGACTACCGGGATCTGATCGTCGCCTGGCGCAACCAGCGACCCGTCTACCTCAAGGACATCGCCGAGATCGACGATTCGGTGGAAAGCCTGCGCAACGTCGGCATGGTCAATGGCAAGCAGGGCATCATGCTGTTTATCTTCAAGCAGCCCGGCGGCAATATCGTCAACACGGTGGACGGTATCCGCAAGGTGCTGCCGCAGCTGGAGGCCGCCCTCCCCGCCGGCACGCATATGACGATCGCCGCGGATCGCAGCAGCACCATCCGCGCCTCGCTGTCGCATACCGAAGAAACGCTTGTCGTCGCCGTGGTCCTGGTGGTCCTGGTCGTGCTGGTCTTCCTGCGCGAGTGGCGAGCCACGTTGATTCCCGCCGTGGCGGTGCCCGTGTCGATCCTCGGGACGTTCGCGATCATGCGTCTTTGCGGATTCACGCTGGACAATCTGTCGCTGATGGCCCTGACGATCGCCACGGGTTTCGTGGTCGACGATGCCATCGTCGTCCTGGAAAACATCACGCGTCACCGCGAGGCGGGTATGCCTCGCGTCGAGGCGGCCCTGACCGGTGCCAAAGAGGTGGGCTTCACCGTGCTGTCGATGAGCGTGTCGCTGATCGCGGTATTCCTGCCTATCGTGCTGCTGGGCGATATCGTGGGACGGCTGTTCCGTGAGTTCGCGCTGGTACTGTCCGTCGCCATCGGTATATCGCTCGTGCTGGCCTTGTCGACCACTCCGATGATGTGCGCGCTGTTGCTGAAGGACGAAACGACGCCGAAGCGGCCGGGCCGCGTCAGTCGCTTCATCGAACGACGCATTCAGGCGGTTCACGACCTGTATGCGCGAACGCTCGGCATCGCGCTGAGGCACCCGCTGGCGGTAATACTTACCTTCTTTCTGACCATCGGCGCCACCGTCGTGCTTTTCACGATCATTCCGAAAACCCTGTTCCCTCAGCAGGACACCGGACTGATGATAGGCGGCATCAACGCCGACGAAAGCACGTCGTTCCAGTCGATGCGCACCAAGCTCACCGAAGCGCAGGCCATCGTGCAGGCGGATCCGGCCGTGCAGACGGTGGTCGGGTTCACCGGCGGCCGCGGTACCAGCACGGCCAACGTCATTGTCGCGCTGAAGCCGCTCGAGGAGCGGACGGCATCGGCGGCACAGGTCATCGCCCGGCTGCGCCCGAAGCTGGCGAACATTCCCGGTGCCCGGCTGATGATGTTCCCGATGCAGGACCTGTCCGCCGGTGGCCGACAGAGCTTCGCGCAGTTCCAGTACACGCTGCAGTCCGATGACAGTGCGCTGCTGAGTGTCTGGTCGAACAAGCTGCTCGACGCACTGAAGTCCAACAAGATGCTCGCCGATGTGAACTCCGACCAGCAGACCGGCGGCCTCGAGACCCGGGTCGTGCTGGACCGCCCGACCATCGCGCGGCTCGGCCTGACACCCGACATCATCGACGCGACGCTTTACGACGCTTACGGCGAGCGTACGGTGTCGACGATCTACAAGGCTCAGAACCAGTACCACGTCGTCATGGAACTCGCGCCGCGGTACCTGCAGGATCCCGAGACGATCAAGGGCATCTACGTCGGCACGTCGGGCGAAGCCGCCAGCGGCACGTCGTCGACCAATGCCACGTCGAACACCACCAGTGCGGCGAGTACATCCGCAACGTCCACGTCCTCCGCGGCGACGAACGCCGCGACCAACTCGATCGCGACCAGCGGCGGAAGCGCCTCCAGCGGCTCCGCGGTCAGCACGACGGCCGGCACCATGATTCCGCTCTCCTCGTTCGCCACGCTGGCCACCGGCAATACGCCTGTGCAGGTGAGCCACCAGGGCCAGGCCGTCGCGACCACGCTGTCGTTCAACCTGGCGCCGGGTTATGGACTGGCGGATGCGACCAGGGCCATCGAGCAAGCCACGCAGGCCATTCGCATGCCGGTGTCCGTGCGTGGGTCGTTCGGCGGCACGGCAGGCAAGTCGCAGTCGATCATCGCCACGATGCCGCTGCTGATCGGTGCCGCGCTGCTCGCCGTCTATGCCGTTCTGGGCATCCTCTATGAGAGCTACGTCCATCCGCTGACGATCCTGTCGACGTTGCCGTCCGCCGGTGCCGGTGCCGTACTGGCCCTCTTGCTGACCGGTACCGAATTCAGTGTCATCGCGCTGATCGGTGTGTTCCTGCTCATCGGCATCGTCAAGAAGAACGCGATCATGATGGTCGACTTCGCCCTTGAAGCCGAACGCAACGAAGGCCTCGAACCGCTCCAGGCGATCGAGCGTGCCTGTCTGCTGCGCTTCCGTCCCATCCTGATGACGACCTGCGCCGCCCTGCTCGGTGCCCTGCCTCTGGTGCTCGATCACGGCATGGGCGCGGAGCTGCGCCGCCCGCTCGGCATCTCCATCATCGGCGGTCTCGTCGTCAGCCAGCTGCTCACGCTGTACACGACGCCCGTCGTCTACCTCTACCTCGACCGCTTCCGCCATCGCTCGCTGGGCTTCTGGCACCGGGCGTTCCCCGGCGCGGCCCTGCCGGATACTCGCCCATGAACCGACTGACCCCCATCGTGCTCGTTGCAGCGATCAGCACCGCCCTCGGTGCCTGCGCCGTCGGGCCGAATTACGAACGCCCGTCGGCACCGGCCCCGACCGCGTTCAGGGAGGCGCCGGCCGGATGGCAGGCGGCGCAACCGAAGGACGCGGCGCAGCGCGGCCCCTGGTGGAGCGTCTATGGCGATCCCTTGCTCGATCGGCTCGTATCCCGTGTCGCCATCGACAATCAGAACCTGAAAGCCTACGAAGCCGCGTATCGCGAGGCCGTGGCCGTCGTGGGCGAAGGGCGCGCCGGCTTGTCGCCCACGGTGGATCTCGCGCCGACCGCCAGCCGCCAGCACAGTGCGCGCAGCAACAGCACCACCCGCGCGGCGACCGCATCGGGCACGTGGGAGCCCGATCTGTGGGGCAAGGCCCGTCGGCAGATCGAGAGCGACACGGCCTCCGCGCAGGCAAGCGCGGCTGAACTGGCCGACCTCACCCTCTCCGCGCAGGCGGAGCTGGTCACCGATTATTTCGAACTGCGCTATCAGGACTCGCTCATCGTGCTCTACCAGCGCACGGTGAATGCCTATGAGCGCAGCCAGCGCATCGCGCGGAACCAGTACGACGCGGGCACCGTGGCACGTTCGGATGTGATCACCGCACAGACCACTCTCGCCACGGCCCGCGCGTCCCTCGTCGGCGCGGAGCGCCTGCGTGACCAGTACGAACATGCGATCGCGCTGCTGGTCGGCAAAGCGCCGGCCGAGCTGGCCATTCCGGCGGCCGCGCTGGACACGCCGTTGCCGGAGGTGGCCGGTGTGCTGCCTTCCGCACTGCTCGAGCGCCGGCCTGATATCGCGGAAGCGGAGCGCAGGATGCAGCAGCAGAGCGCCCAGATCGGTGTGGCGCAGGCGGCGTATTACCCGACCATCGACCTGTCGGCGGAAGCCGGATACTCGGGTCTGGGCAAGCTCCTGTCCGCCCCGAATGAGCTCTGGTCGCTGGCGGGAACGGCGACGGAGACCCTCTTCGACGGTGGCCAGCGCAGATCCACGGTCGAAGCCGCGCGCGCGGCCTACGACCAGAGTGTCGCCAGTTACCGGCAGACCGTGCTCGCCGCCTTTCAGGACGTCGAGGACGAGTTGTCCAACCTGCGCGTACTCGCCCAGCAGTCGGTCGCGCAGGATGAGGCACTGCGCCTCGCACGGCAGGCCGAAACGATCGCGACCAACGAATACCAGGCGGGCACCGTCGACTACACCACGGTCGTGACGGCCCAGGCCACCGCGCTCTCAGCCGAACAGAGCAGCCTTCAGATCACCGAGCAGCGCCTTGTGGCGACGGCGAGCCTGATCCGCGCCCTCGGTGGTGGCTGGTCGACGGCGGACATGGCCAGGGCGCCCTGAGGTCGCTGAATGTCGCGCAGGTCAGAGCCACACCGATACGTTCGAGGTATTGCCCGCACGAATATCGTATGAGCAGCGGAACGTAAACTTACGCGTGCCGCCCGATCCGTCGCGAAGATGCCCTCCGCCTGCGATGTCGGTCCTGCTTTCCGTAGCGGGCGATGCGTGCGCCTCGTCGACCTCGACCTGACTGACCATGGCGTTGCGCGACCGCACCTCGCGATTCACGGCATCCCCGCAGGCGCTGATGGCGACATCGTCCGTCGCGCGGTGCTCGCGGGCCTCGGTGAATGACGACTGTGCCCAGCCGACGGCTGGCACGGCCGCGGCGATGCCCATCCACAGGAATATACGCACGAGCCCCTCCTTCGGCACGGCGGCCGAGGTGTTGTCCGGGTTCGATCTTTTGCCCGCACCGGTGCAGCCGCGGTGAAATCCAGGTCGTTGCCGCAGGAAGCCGCCCTTCCTGCAGGAAATCGCAACCTGTCGTGGCATTTCACGATGCTGATGAGATTTTTCGTGAGAGCGCGACGGATTTCAGACCCTGTCGAACGGCGTGATGTCCCTCGACCGTAACTCAGGGCACCTCAGGTGCTGGTGTCCGGCGCCACCCTGCAGTCCCCGCTGCATGACGACACGACCACGTGGGCGTCGACCAGCGGCAGCAACACCTACCCTGCCGCGCCGACGGCCGCCTTCGCGGTGCCTCCGTTTCTTTCCCTGCGCGGCTACGACTGCCGTGCAATACGCCCGCACGGAAGCGGTGCTGCGCGCCACCTATGTTTCGCTGTGTCCGAGCACGGACGGCACCAGCTGCGCATCGTCGACCACCTGGGACACGGGCTGGCTCGTCTACAGCCACCCGGTGGCGACAAGCAAAGCCTCGGATGCCTATTCCGCCACGCCTGCCAGCGGTATGCAGATCCTGCGTGCCGCAGCGGCCCTGACCCTCGTGTCCGCTCGCGGCGTCGATACGGGCGTGGTGACCTTCGGCCAGCAGGGCAAGCTCGAAGCGGTCGCATCGCGTACCAGTACCGGCCAACCCGTGGCCTTCGTCCTCTGCGCCATGCCCTCCGGTCAGCCGGGCAGCGGCCTGGGGCAAAATACGACCCGCCTGCCGGGCACACGCAACGGCGTCAGTCCTTACGGCGGCATCGCCTCCACAAAGCTCGGGAGCACCGACAGTTGTCTGCCCTGAGGTTGCAACGGAGCGTTCGCTCGCTGTCCACGTTCGTGAACGTGACAGCAAAAGCGCATGTCCACCACTCGAGGTGAAGCGATGCCGTGGGATGTTTTGCCGTAAAGGCCTAGCTTCTACCGAATAGACGTAAAGCGACGCGCGTGCACAGCCTATACCTGAATCGCACTTCTGCTTTTCAAGGTTTCATATGGCTTCGACAAGACATGTCAGAGGTGTGTCTCTGATTGAGGTCTTGATGGCGGTCCTGGTTTTCACGGTCGGCCTTCTCGGACTTTCCAGTCTCCTCATCGCCTCGTTTCGCTCGAATCAGGTCGGGTACCAGCGGACCCAGGCTGAATTCATCGCGATGAGCATGGCCGACCGCATGCGCGCCAATCCGCTCGGGGTCTGGGCCGGCGGTTACAACTCCGCGTCATATCCGCTGAGCGGATCGCAGGCATGCACGGCCGACCTTGCCTGCACGCCAGCCAAACTCGCGCTGCGCGACCAGTACATCTGGAGTTCGCAGCTCCGGACGTTCCTGCCCAACGCCAGTGCATCGATCGCCTGCAGCAATGGCACCACGGCGAATGCGACGCAGCTCCAGGTACGCCCGCCGTACGCCGGTAACTGCGTCATGCGGATCAGCTGGACGGAGCGCGGTGCCGGCGACAGTAAGCATCAGGATGCCGCTCCGAGGGTCTATGTCTGGAATTTCCAGCCATGAACCGCTCCTTCGGTTTCTCCCTCGTCGAACTCATGGTCGCCATGGTGCTCGGCCTCGTCGTGGCGGGCGGCATCGTCAGCGTCGTTCTCACGACCACCGGCAGCACGGTCACGCAGACCCAGCTGGCAAAACTGCAGGAGGAAGGACGCTTCGCGATGACTGCGCTGACGACGGATCTGCGCATGACGAACGCGCAGTACTGCTCGAACGTCGGCGGTCAGTCCGCTCCCTTGTCGAACGGAGTCGTGTCACTGGACCGTTACCTGCGAGCGCCTCAGGTACTCGTGTCCGGCGCCGTCTTCCAGGCCGCCATCAGCGACAACACGACGACCTGGGGCGCGACGAGCGGCACCAACACGTATCCCGTCGCGCCTGTCGCGTCATTCGCGATGCCATCCTTCCTCGCCTTGCGCGGGTACGACTGCACCGTCTCCGCGTGTACGCCACAAGATCCGGCAGACCCGGCAGGCAAAGGTATTCCTCAGCAGGGCACGACCGTCGGTAACCGCGTGCCTGGCACCGGCGTCATCACCTTGCGTTACCTGGACGGCGCACGAGGCTGGGCGCTCGATGGCACCACGAGCAAGCTGACGCTGAGCGGAAGCTCGGTCGCCGGTATCACCGTCGTCCCGCAGACAGGCGAGCCGCCGCTATCGGCCTATGCCACCGGCGACCTGCTCATGCTCGCCGACTGCAATTCGGCCCAGGTTTTCGCCGCCACCCTTTCGTCCGCGACGTTTACGCCATCGACCAACTACAGCGCTCCGGCCCGGCCGTCCGGCGTCACACCGAGGCTGTTCGATTTCAACCGGGACTTCCAGACCGTTTCGTACTTTCTACAGGTCGTCGACGACAACAACGGGCACAAGACCGGTGCGCTGATGAAGCGGGTCAATGGCGTGAGCGCTGAAGTGGTACGCGGCGTGGAACGGCTCGATTTCCTCTACGGCGTGATGGACGGCTCAGGCAACACCAGCTATCGCACCGCGGCGGAGATCGACAGCTCGACGGCATGCGCATCGTCGACGGTGACCGTCACCGGGACCGATCCCGGCTGCATGTGGCGGTCCGTACAGAGTATCGAGGTTCACATTCTGATGGACGGACAGCTCCCGCTGTATACGCTGACCCCGACCGACCTCCAGTACCAGTACTACGGAGACAGCGCGGTTACCGGACTCTCGTCGCCCGACGATACGAAACGAGTGGTGATGCCCAGCCAGCAGGGTTTCGACAATCACATGCTGCGGCGGGAGTTCACCGCCGTGGTGTCGATCCGGAACTACAACCCATGAACCGGCAGCGCGGTGCCGTGCTCGTCCTGGCGATGATCTTTCTGCTCATCCTGACCATCGTGGCGATCAGCACATCCAGTCGCTCATTGTTGCAGGAGCGCATGGCCGGAGCGATGCGCAACGCGCAACAGGCGGAGTGGTCCGCCGAGAACGCCTTGCGCGGCGTCGAATGGAACCTCTTCAGCGGTAACGCCGCCGTCGCCTGCTACAACTCCAGCAACCCTTCCACGATCAGCGCGAAGGTCACGGCATTCCGGCAGTCATCGGTCTGGATGGTCGACGGCGCCACCGAATACAAGGGCGCCGGCGTGACCATCGATTACACGAAGAAGAGCAGTGACGCCGCGTTGTCGACCGCCGTCATGGCGCGCAACCCCTGGTATGTCGTCGAATTCCTCGGTCAGGACCTCGCCCCGGGCAACGGAACCAGCGCCGCCAAAGAGGCCGGATCGAGCGGATCGGCGACGGCGAAGTTCTACCTGTACCGGATTACCGCGCGCGCCACCGGGAGCAGTCCCAACACGATCCGCGTCGTCGAGACCACCTTTGTCACGCCGAACCTCGTCACATGCACCCTGACCTGAGGCCCCAGCCGATGATGAAAGAGAAGCCATCCACCGCATGGGCCGCTCTCCTGCTGGTCGCGCTGGTGTGGATGGCGTGGATGCCGAGCGTGATCGCGGGTACGGTGACGGTGAGCAAGACGCCGCCCAGCGTCACCTCGAGGGTCGCACCCAACATCGTCGTGACCTTCGACGATTCCGGCTCGATGAACGCCACGTCGATCCCCGATGCGATGGACGGTTACTACGACAAGAAGTACTACTACTCGGCCAAGGGCAATCCGATTTACTTCGATCCGACGGTGACGTATGTGGTACCGCCCGATGCCAATGGTGTTCCTCTGGGCACGCCGACGTACAAGGCGGCCTGGCGCGATGGCTATTGCGCGAACACGTTGACGAAGAAATGCTGGTCGCCCAACAACAGCAGTTACCTCGACCCGATCGTGGTCGACCTTTCGAAGAATTTCTACGCCGGGTTTCTCTCGAATACCCTGGCCGGCAACGCTCCTTGCGCGCGCAACGCCAATGAGCTGACGACGTGGTTCTACACCACCACCAACCCGCGCGGAAATCCCGTCAACGCCTGCCAGCAGATGGATATTCCGGAGGTCGTGCGTGGGAAGACGACGACCAGCACGACGACGAGCGATACCTCGACCAGCGTCACGACGACGACCTGCACCACCTTGATCCTCGGAAACTGCGGCACGTTCAGCGGTTTTACCGGCGTCAAAACGGTGGTGAACAGCCCCACGAGCGTCAGCGTGTGGACCTGCAACACCGTGATCAGCATCGGCGTGGGCGGGATCCGGCTCAGTATCACTACCTGCACCATCGTCACGACGGTAACCACCACCACGACGACCACGACGACGACCACGACGACCGATACGGGCGGTTTCTACTACGTCTGCACATCGCCCACGGATGAAAGCACCTGCGTCTACCACCTGGTGGCGAACGAGTCGGCCACCATTCAGCAGAATTTCGCCATCTGGTACAGCTACTACCGGTCGCGCAACCTCAACGCCCGTGCGGCGATCGGACGCGTATTCGGCAGCATGGCCGATGGTTCGGTGCGCGTCGCGTGGCAGACGCTACAGAGTCAGTCGGGTTCGAGCACCTATAACGCGTCCGGCTCGTACAGCGGTCAGTCGTACGGGCCGCTGGTGTCGACTAGCAAGATTCTCGAACTGGCCAACTCGACCGGTTCGAGCTGCCTGACGTCCAGTACCAGCGACCCGTGCTGGCGCAGCCAGTTCATGAACTGGATCTACGGCGTGCCGGCCAGCGGCGGAACCCCGACGCGCGTCGCGACGCAGGTCGCCGGCGACTTCTACAAGCGCAGCCTGGCCACATCGGCCGGAGCGCTGGATCCGTACTGGAACGGCAGCACAAGCAATCCCGGCGAGCTTGCCTGCCGGAAGAACTTCAACATGCTGGTCACCGACGGCTACTGGAACGGCGACAGCCCGGCGGCGGCCGGGTCCGACGCCGTCTCGACCACGCTGCCTGACAAAGTCGCTTATTCGACATCGGACAAGACGTCCAGGATCTTCTGGAACGAGGCGGGGACGACCAGTCCATCCCTCGCGGATATCGCCTTTTATTACTGGGCGACGGATCTGCGAACCGACCTCAGGAACATCGTGCCGCCCTATTACTCGGACCTGACGACCGGCGTCACCGGCGCCACGTCGACCGTCAGCTCCACCAACCCCGGCAGCAACAGCGAGGTGTACTTCAATCCGTCCAACGACCCGGCAAGCTGGCAGCACATGTCGCAATACATGGTCACCATGGGCATCTCCGGCACGCTGGCCTATCCGGGCGACTACGCGGCGTTGCGCGCGGGCGGCAAACAGTGGCCGACACCGACGACGGGCGGCGGAGCGAGCAATATCGACGACACCTGGCATGCCGCGGTGAACAGTCGCGGCGGCTATTTCAGCGCCGCGGATCCCACGTCGCTCGTCAGCAGCCTGACCACCATCCTGTCCTCGGTGATCGCCAGCAGCTCCAGCTCACTCACGCTCAGCCTCAGCAGCAACGTGCTGACCACGGGCGCGGTCGCCTACGCCGCCGGCTACAACACGACCGACTGGAGCGGATCGCTCACCGCGAGTCTGCTGAACGCCAACGGCAGTGTCGGCGACGCGCTCTGGTCGGCGGGCGACATCCTCAACGCCCGCGATCTCAGCAAGGACCCGCGCTTCATCGCTACCGCGACCGGGCCTGGCACGGGCACCGGCATCACCTTCGCCTACACGACGCTGAGTGCCGCTCAAAAGGCGATCCTCGACTCCTCCGACGGGACGGGGTACGCGGCCACGACCGACGGGCTGGGCGCCAAACGTGTCGACTGGCTGTCCGGTGTCCGGACGCTCCAGGGCACCACCTTCCGTTCGCGCACGTCCCTGCTCGGGGCGGTGTTCGGTTCCCAGCCGACGTATGTCGGCGCACCCAACGGCGCGTACAGCGATGCGTTCCCCGCCAATTCGCCGGAGGCGCTGGCGCTCAAGACGGACCAGACCACCAGTTATTCCACCTTCCTGGCGAAGTGGGCGGCGCGCCCGGCGACCGTGTATGTCGGTGCCAATGACGGCATGCTGCATGCCTTCGATGCCCGGCTCAGCACCGATGCGAACGCCATTCCGGGTCGCGAGATCTGGGGGTACATCCCGGCCAGCGTCTATGCCAACCTCCCCGCCCAGACGCGTCTGACCAACTTCAGCTTCACTCCCACCGTCGACGGAAGCCTCGTGACGGGCGACGTCTTCTTCAACGCCGCCAACACCGCGAACAAGACCACCGCGGGATGGCACACGCTGCTGGTCGGCGCGCTGAGACTGGGTGGACGTGGCGTCTATGGCATCGACGTGACCGATCCATCGGCGGCCACGCTCAACACGAGTACCGCCGTAGCGTCGAAGATCCTCTGGGAATTCAACAGCGACAGCGTATCGACGGTCGGAACCCCTGCGAACCTCGGCTATACCTTCGGCACGCCGGTCATCACACGCGTCGCTTTCAACAACGGCGACAGCAACAGCACCGTCGGGCGCTGGGTCGTGCTGGTACCCGGCGGCTACTTCCCGGACGGCAGCACCGCCGCGGCCGCAAGCAACACCTACAGTTCGCTGTTCGTTCTCGACGCCCAGACCGGCACGCTGCTCAAGGAGATCCGTACCCCTTCCGGTACCGGGGCCACGTCGAGTCACGGCCTCAGCACACCCGCGGTGGGTGACTACGACGGCGACCAGGTTGCCGATGTCGCGTTCGCCGGCGACCTCGACGGAAACGTCTGGCGCATCGACCTGTCGGCGACCACCCTGGCGGCAACGGCCCCCTCACAGGGCGTGAGCCTGCTGTTCAAGCCCGCGACCGCCAACGCCCAGTCGATCACGACATCGCCGCGCCTCCTGGCCGATCCGACGTCCGCCGCCTTTCTGGTGATATTCGGTACCGGGCGCTACCTGAGCACGGCGGATACCGCGGACACCACCACGCAGGCGCTCTACGGCATACGCGATCCGGGCACCGCAGTGACGTCGCCGGTCACGGTCGCTGGCGGCAACCTCGTCAGGCAATCCATGACGGTCAATTCGGCCAATGCGATCGGCGTCACGAACAACGCCGTGGCAGCGACCAGATCCGGCTGGTATCTGCCGCTGGATGCGACCGCCGGGGAGCGCGTGGTGGTCACGCCGGCCCTCGATTCCAGCAATAACACGGTGTCCTTCAGCACGCTTATTCCGGCAGCGAGCGACCCATGCACGACCTCCGGCTCCGGCTCGGTCATCGCGCTCGACGGCACGACCGGCGGCGCCGCCTTCGGCGTTTCCATCGGCGCCGCGACGAGCTTCAGTGCGGGCTACTCACTGGCCGGTGCACGTGTCAGCGGCGCCGCCAGCTCGGGCGCGCTTTACTCCGCGGCCAGCCTGAGCGGCGGCATGTCCTATCTGCCTGGCCAGGTCCTCGCCTCGGGCGCGACGGCCGCCAACAGCATTCCGACCGCGCGGCGTCGCTCGTGGCGCGTCCTGAACAGTGAGAACTGATATGCACGCACCCGACCGACGCCGCGGCTTCACCCTTGTCGAACTGATGATCGTGCTGGTCGTGATGGCGATACTGGCCGCCATCGCTTTTCCGGCGTACACCAAGTACGGCTTCCGGGCGCGTCGCGCCGACGGACAGAAGTTACTCATGGCCATCGCCAATGCCGAGGAACGGTATTACGCCCTGCACAACGTCTATGCCGACCTCGCCACCATCGGCTACGCGGCCACGACGACGGCGACGTCGGAGAGCGGGTACTACACGGCGGTCGTCACCGTAAGCGCGGTGAACTCGCTCGATGCGCAAGCGTATAACGCGACCGCGACGCCGGTGCCCGGTGCGGCTCAGGCGCGCGACGTCTGTACGACGTTGTCCGTGACCGACACGGGCGTGAAGTCCCCGACCGGCCCGACCAGCAACGGAACCTGCTGGTAATGCGTGCGCGTCCGTCCGCGGGCGGCGCTCGTGGGTTCAGCCTGCTGGAGCTGATGATCGCCATCATCGTGGCCGGCATCCTCGCGGCCGTCGCCGTGCCGTCATTCCGCACGACCTTGCAGCGCCACCGGCTCCGGACCTCGGTCGACAACCTGCAGGCGGCGGTCCAGTACGCGCGGACGGAAGCCGTGCTGCGGGCGACCTACGTGTCGATATGCGCGAGTGCCGACGGCGCGACCTGTTCCGGCGCAAGCACCTATGAGACGGGCTGGCTGGTGTACGTGCATCCCGTGGCGACGACGAAAGCGAGCGATGTCTACTCGGCAAGTGCATCGGCGGGGATGCAGATCCTTCGCGTCGGTGGCGCCTTGAATGACGTCTCGGCACGCGCCGTGGACGGATCGGTCGTGACCTTCGGACAGCAGGGTCAGCTCGCGCCCGTGTCGACGCGCACCAGTCCAAGCCAGCCGATGGCCTTCGTTCTGTGTGCCGGTGTCGCCACGACGACGGGGCTTGGCGTGAACACCACACGCCTGCCCGGATCGCGTATCGGCATCAGCCCGTTTGGCGGCATTGCATCGACCAAGCTGAATAGCACGGACAAGTGCGTGCCCTGATCTCGCGCGGAGGCTCAGGCCAGCGTCGTCAGCTCGACCGGCACGACCGACTCGCCGCTGATCACCTGGGCCTGACCGTCCTGCACCATGAACTGGATCTGCATCGTGCGCTGGGTCAGCGCGGCGAGCGCCTCCACCGTGGCGGGGGCCACGTCGACGACGGAAACGTTCCGGGTGCGCGCCACGGCGGCGGCGGTCTTCTTCCACCACACTTCGGCGCTGCGTCCGCTGTAGCTATAGATGACGACGCGATTGGCCCGGCCGGCGGCACGGCGGATGCGCTGCTCGTCCGGCTGGCCGATCTCGATCCACAGATCGACCTCGCCGGTCAGCTCCTTGCGCCAGAGATCCGGCTCGTCTTCCGAGCTGATGCCCTTCCCGAAAACGAGAGCATCGTCCGCATTGAGCGCGAAGGCCAGGACGCGGACCATCATGCGCTCGTCGGTTTCCGACGGATGCTGGGCGATGGTCAGGGCATGGCCCTGGTAATAATGCCGGTCCATGTCGCTGACCTGCAGGTCAGCCTTGAAGACCGTGGATTTGAGGGCCATGAGATAGCTTCGCGGGCAAAGTAGCCGACAAGCCTACACGCATTTTTGTAACCGGACGTATGGTGAGACTATGCCTGCATCCGCCCACCATCGAATCCACGAGGAGCGCTGCGTGAAGAAGCTGATCAATGATCCGTTGAAGGTCGTCGACGAGATGATCGAAGGACTCGTCCTCGGCGACGTACGACTGGCTCGCATCGAGGGCGAGAATGTCGTACTGCGCGCCGACCACGCCGCGCACGCCGCTGCCGGAAAGGTCGCGCTCATCTCCGGCGGTGGTGCGGGTCACGAGCCCGCGCATGCCGGTTACGTCGGCGCCGGCATGCTCACCGCCGCGGTGGTCGGCGAGGTGTTCACCTCGCCCAGCGTGGATGCCGTCCTTGCGGCGATTCACGCCGTTGCCGGTCCCGCCGGCGTCCTGCTCATCGTCAAGAATTACACCGGCGACCGGCTCAACTTCGGCCTCGCCGCGGAGCTCGCACGCGCGGCGGGCATCGCGGTGGAGGTGGTGGTCGTCGCTGACGACGTCGCTCTCGATGACGACCATGCCGTCGGTCGCCGGGGTATCGCCGGCACCGTCCTCGTGCACAAGGTGGCCGGCGCCGCCGCCGAGGCCGGGCTGAGCCTCGCCGGGGTCAGGGACGAGGCACAGGCCGCCATCGACGCGGTCGTCAGCATGGGACTGGGTCTGGGGTCGTGTACGGTACCGGCCGCCGGTAAGCCAGGGTTCGAACTGGGCGAGACCGAAGTGGAATACGGCTTAGGTATCCACGGCGAACGCGGCGCACAGCGCGGCCCCATCGCGCGGGCCGACGAGATGCTGGATCGGCTCATCGAGCGCCTGCTGTCGCGCGGCGCCATCGGTGGCGGGGACCGTGTGGCGCTGCTGGTCAACAACCTGGGCGGCACCGCCGTGCAGGAGCTCGACATCGTTGCGCGCCACGCGCTGACGCGGCTCACCGACCTCGGCGTGGAAGTATCCGCGGCGCTGGTCGGTGCCTATCTCACGGCGCTGGAAATGCCCGGCTGCTCGCTGAGCCTGCTCAAGCTCGACGAACACCGCCTCGGGCGCTTGCTGGCACCTACCGCCGCCGCGGCCTGGCATGCGCCCCTGCGGCCGACGACGCGTCCGTCGATCGTTACGGTCGCCCCCACGGAGAAGACGGCGGACGCCGCAGGCCCGGCGTGGCCCGACACAGCCCAGGCCGGTCGCTTCACCGCCAGCCTGCGCGCCGTGGCAGCGGCTCTCGAAACCGCCGAGCCCGAGCTCACCGCACTGGACTCCGTCGTGGGTGACGGTGACATCGGCCTCAGCCTCGCGCGCGGCGCCCGCGCCATCGACGATGCGTTGCGAACGCTCGACGTCGCCCATCCCGCCGGTGCCCTGCTCGCCCTTGCCGGGACCTTGCGGCGCGTGCTCGGCGGCACGTCCGGACCGCTCTATGCCGTGTTCATCGTGCGTGCCGCAACGACCCTCGCCGAGGCGGGCAAGGTCGACGCGCCCCTGGCGTGGGCTGCGGCTTTCCGTGCCGGCTGCGAAGCCGTGCAGGCGCTGGGCGGTGGCAAAGCCGGCGACCGCACCATGCTCGACGCCCTGCTCCCCGCCGCCGATGCGATCGACGCCGCCGTGGCGAGGGGCGATGAGACCAAGGCCGTCGTCCACGCCGCCACCGCCGCCGCCGAGCAAGGCGTGGAGGCGACCAGGACGATGCGGCCACGCCTGGGCCGGTCCGCCTATCTCGGCGATCGGACGCAGGGGCACGCCGATCCGGGTGCGCACGCGGTCGCCGTGTGGCTGAAAGCCGTCGGATCGGCGTTCTGACAGGTAAAATCGTCGATTGCCCGTTGCTGGAGTTCGCCTGTGTCCCACTATTCCGGTCCGCTGCTCACGCGTCCCATCGTCGAGGCGTGGGCCGCGGCGCGACAGGACGGCACGGGCAAGTGGCGTGGTTCGCTGGAACTTGGGCGTACCGATGACGATGTATCGCTTGCCGCGGACACGTGGACCTGGCGCGACCGGGTCTACCCGTGGCCTGGCAAGCTCAAGGACCGGACCCTTTACTGGTGGGATGGGGAAAGCTTCGAACCGGTGTCGAGGTTTTCGGGCTCGCTGATCAAACTGGTTCCCACCGAATGGGGCGCGCCGACCTTCGAAATCGATGGCATCAAGATGCTGCCGACGTCTAAAGAGTCGCCGGTCGACGATGCGCGGCGGAAGGTGGCCCTGGTCGAACCCCGAGGAAAGGTCGTGCTGGATACCTGCGGCGGACTCGGCTATTTCGCCGCCTGCTGTCTGGATTCCGGCGTCGCGCGCATCGACTCGTTCGAAAAGAACGCGGATGTGCTCTGGTTGCGCACCATCAACCCGTGGTCGCCCGACCCGGAAGCGCCCGAAACCGGAGGACGGCTGACTCTTACGCACGCGGACATCTCGCACGCCATCGCGCATATCGCGGACGCGTCCGTCGATGCCCTGCTGCACGATCCGCCGCGCTTCGGCATCGCGGGCGAGCTTTACTCGCAGGCCTTCTACGGCCAGCTGGCCCGCGTGCTCCGTCGTGGCGGGCGTCTCTTCCATTACACCGGCAGCCCCAACAAGCTGACCAGCGGACGTGACGTGCCACGCGAAGTCGCTACACGGCTGACCAAAGCCGGCTTCACGGCGGAGCTGGCACTGGACGGCGTGTTCGCCACACGCCGGTAAGGGCAAGTAGCAGGCGAATAGGAACACACAAGGCATGCGAACGAGGTAGACCGGGAAAGGGATCGCGTCACGATGCCTGCACGGCACCAACGCGCATCCTGACGACGAGGCTGCACGTATGAACTCCATGACGCCCCTTCGCCACGAGGTCCCATGCGCCATTCAGCCGCTCTCTCACTCCTCGCCTTTTCGGCGTACGCCGCCGCTTCGCCCTCTTTCGCGATGGCGCAATACACGGGCGAGGCCTTCGCCCGTGGCAGCGACAGGCTGATCTATCGGGAAGTCCACATCGAAGATGCGTCACGGCACGCCATCGTCTTTCAGTGTCCGGATGGCAGGGCCTTCGCCCGCAAGCGGCTAAGCACGGCTGGTGCGCCGACGCAGCCGGACTTCGACTTCAAAGATGCGCGCAACGGATACGAGGAGGGCGTCCGTGGCGAAGGCGACCAGCGTGTCGCCTATGTACGCAAAGTCGATGGCCAGCGCAGTGAGCATCCATTGAGCATCGATGCCGGCGCGGTTATCGATGCAGGGTTCGATGCCTACGTACGGGCCAACTGGGATCGCGTCATCCGGGGCGGAGCGTCCGTCCCGTTCCTGATGACGGGACGCGGGAAGTTTTTTCCCGTGAAGATCACCGCCGCCGCGGCGCAGGGTCCGGAGCGCAGGATCGATCTCAGGCTGGATGCCTGGTATGGCTTTGCCGCACCGACCATCAGCGTGACCTATACCGAGGCGACACGATTGCTGCGGCGGTACGAAGGGCCCGGCGCGATACGCGACGAGCATGGAAAGCCCCTCGACGTACGTATCGAGTTCAGCCCGTCCGAGCGAAAGAGTGACGTCCCGTCCCACGCGTGGGACGACGCCCTCGCATTACCGCTTGACGGTCGCTGCCCGGCCTGACGTCAGGAGTGCGAGCGCGACGGCAAGCACCGCCATCGCGACAGCCCAGGAAACCGCCAGCCACGCGTATCCTTGCCAGACAGGTGCCGGAAACGTCACCGCGCTCCAACCCCTTTGCGCTCCCGCGTACGACAACGGCCCGCCGATGGCCCCCAGCAACGCCGCCGCCACCGGACGGCCGGACAGCCAGCGCATCGGTCCCGGAAGCGTGACGGCGAACGACGCCCAGAGCCCGAGGATCCAGCACGGGGGCCCACCGGGAAAGGGCATCGGATCTTTCGCCGCGTAGCGCACGACACCCGCCACCGTCGCACCTCCGTCCACGAGCATGCCCAGCAACACCGCGAGAACGGCAAGCCGCCAGACGACGGCGCGCTCGGCTGACGCGATCGATTGCCAGAGAACGAACGCGAGACATGCTGCGCAGGCAAGCCAGCCGCGGTCGTGTCCTGCGGCGACGACCACGGCGAACCACAGCGTCTGGTAAGCGATAAACGTGAGGACACGCGTGTTCATGCGGATTTCTTAAGTAATCATGCGTTACCCATCATTACGGCATGGAAACGTCGGCGGATGCATCGCATCAACACCCAAAAATTGGCAAATGCACACTTCGCCGCATCTGTGAAGATGATTGCGGGCGATCCGAGAGACTGTTAGCGTCCTCATTTCCAGGGGGGATAGGCGTTCCATCGCCGTGATCAACGAGTTCAGGAAAACTTCTTCGCTGGTCCGGTCCATCGGCTTCGCGGTAGGCATGATCATCGGCATCGGTCTGGCGGCCGTCCTGTTTCAGGATTACCGTCACCGCGTGCAGGCGGCGCATGCTCAGGCGCAGGCTCTCGCGGACGGTGCACAGCGTCTGCTCAGTGCGCGCCTGCATACCATCGAGCGCGCGATGCAGGCCGTCGCGGCCAATGCCCGCGATCTCGCCAGCACCGTTCCTGCGCAGGCGCAGGCACTGGTCGCCGATAACCTTAAGGGCGTCATGGCACGCCATGAGCAGGTCGAAAGCATCGTCCTGGTCGACGCGCAGGGACAGCCGATCAGCGCCGGCGATCCGGAACCCTCTATCCGCCAGTGGAGTGGCGACCTCACGCGCGGTGCGGACCTGCGCACGGGTCCGCTCGCACGACACAACGACGGTTGGGTCATGCCGCTGGCTGTGCCTCTGTCAGATGGGGGCTGGGTACTCGTCCGCCTCAGGCAGGCCGAATTCCAGGACGTCGTGGACAACCTCCACGCCGGCTCGCAGGACGTGGCCGCCATCACCGATCGCTTCGGCGTGATCGTCGCCCGGACGGGTGCGAATGCCGAACTGACCGGCAAGCCGGTCGACATGCTGTTCGCACCGGACGACGTCCGTCTGGGCCGCCGCGTCAGTCGCATCGACGGCGTGGAGCGTCTCATTTCCGCCGCGGCGCCGGGACGATATCCGCTGTGGGTGGGATTCGGCACGGCAAGCGCCGCTGTCGTCGAAAGCTGGTACCCCGTGGTTGCGCTCACCGGCGCGCTCTACCTGCTGTACTGGATCGTCCTGCTGTACATCCTGCGCCGCATCGGTCGCGCCGAACGCGACCACCTGCGCTATGTCGAACAGATCGAAACGGCCGAGCGCCGGTTCCGCATCATCTTCGACAAGAATCCGATGCCCTGCTGGGTCTACGACGTCGACACACTGCGCTTCCTGGTCGTGAACCAGGCGGCCATCGACGCGTACGGTTACACGCGGACGCAATTCCTTGCCATGACCCTGCTGGACATCCGGCCCGCCGCCGACGAGGGTGCCCTGAAGGCCGCCGTTACGAACCGCGACGTTCGCGCCGCCGAAAAACATCCCTGGACACACCGTCGCGCGGACGGAAGCCTGCTCCAGGTACGGGTCCACGCCTCCGACATCGACTTCCCCGGGCACGCCGCGCGTCTGGTGGTGGCCGAAGATGTCACCGAAAGGTTGCGTAACGAGCGTGTTCTGCGTCACAGGGCCACACATGACGCCACCACGGGTCTGCACAACACGGATGCCCTGCTCGAATTCCTCGACGACGACCGTCGCCGCTCGGTCGGTTACGAACTGGCCTTCGTTCAACTGCGCGGCCTCGAGCTGATCAGCGATACGTTCGGGCAGGCCGTCGGTCAGGACGTGCTCCGCGTGATGGCGGACCGCTTCGCGGCCCTCAGGGGCCCCGACAGCGCCGTGGCCCATCGTCCCGCGGAAACCTTCGTCCTCGCCATTTTGAACAATGAGCGCCGTGGCGAGATGCTGGCGGCGCTGATGCGCGCGGTAACCTCGCCCGTCAGCGTCCATGGCATGTTGCACGTCCTCGAACCGCGGGTTGGCCTTGCCGTGCACCCGCGTGACGGCGAGCGGGCCGAGAAGGTCCTGGGCGCGGCCGCCCTCGCGGCGCAGATGGGTAACGGCGCGCCGGGCACCTGGCACGTGTTCGAGGCGGCCATGGCGGCGGCATCGATCAACCGACTGAAGATGGCGGCGCAGATTCGTAACGCCCTGGATCAGGACACCTTCATCGTCCACTTCCAGCCGATCATCCGCAGCCGCGATGGCCTGATCGTCAGCCTCGAAGCGCTGATCCGCTGGCCGCTGCCGGACGGCGACTTCGTCGCACCGGACGTCTTCATTCCGCTGTGCGAGGAAACCGGCCTGATCGTTCCTCTCGGCCATCGTGTGCTGCGTGAGGTTGGGCGAGCGTACGTGACCATGGCGCAGGCGGGCTTCGCGGACATCGCCCTCGCGGTGAACGTCTCGGCCGTGCAGCTGCAGCGCGACGACATCGTCGATGCGATCCGCCAGACCATCGCCGATTACCACCTGCCGACGGGAGCGATCCAGGTCGAACTCACCGAGAGCGCCGTGATCGGCGATCAGGCCCTTCGCGCGATGGATGCCCTGAAGGCACTGGGCGTACCGGTGCACCTCGATGATTTCGGTACGGGGTTCTCCAGCCTCGCCTATCTGCGCGATCTGCCTATCGATGCGCTGAAAATCGATCGCGCGTTTGTCGCCGAAATCGACTCCGAAGTTCGCTCGGCATCCGTCTGCGAAGCCATCCTGACGCTCGGCCATACCCTGGGCCTGCACGTGATCGCCGAAGGCGTGGAGCGCGAATCGCAGGCGGAATGGTTGATCGCGCATGGCTGCGACTACCTGCAAGGCTTCCATGCCGCCATGCCCATGTCCGTCGACGATGTGATCGTCTTCATGCAGGAGCGGCGGGCGGCAAGGGCGTAGAATGGCGGTCTTTGCGCCCGGAGCCCGAGCCTGTGACCTTTCCCTTTTCGCTGGTCATCTTCGATCTGGACGGCACGCTGGTCGACAGCGCCGCCGACATCGCCGAGTCGGTCAACCGCACGCTGACCGACTGGAAACTGCCCACCGTCGACACCGCGCGCATCACCGAGTGGATCGGTGAGGGCTCGCGCAAGCTGATCACCTACGCGTTCCGCGATGCCGGGAGCGACGCCGATATCGACGCGGTGATGCCCGGTTTTCTCGAGCACTATGCCGAGACCGCGCTCGATGCCGTCGCCTATGACGGCGTCGTCGAAACACTGGCGGCGCTGCATGCGCAGGGCGTGAAGATCGCGGTCTGCACCAACAAGAACGAAGAGTTCGTCCGTCCGCTGCTCGAGGTTCGCGGCATGCTGCCGTACGTGGATACCATCGTCGGCGGTAACACGCTTCCCGAGCGCAAGCCCAGCGGCGTGCCCTTGCTGCATATCGCCAAAGCGGCGGAAGTCGCCGTGTCGGACGTGCTCATGGTCGGCGATTCGGAGAGCGACATGCTGGCGGCGCATGACGCGGGTGTGGCGCTGGTCATGGTCAGCTACGGCTACCGCAAGTCGCTGGATCTGCAGAAAGCCGGTGCACTGGCTGTGATCGACCGCATGCCCGACCTGCTTTCCATCCGCCCGCGCTGATCGCCGCCCGTCCCGCCCGCGTGCCAGGCCCGGCGGCGCCGGGCCTGGATCAGGTCACATCAGGCCGCGCGTCGGGGCAGTACCCAGTCCGGACGGATGAAATGACAGGTGTAACCGCTCGGATACTTTTCCAGATAGTCCTGATGCTCCGGCTCGGCTTCCCAGAAATCCCCCGCCGGGGCGAGTTCGGTCACGACCTTGCCCGGCCATAGCCCCGATGCATTGACGTCCGCGATCGTGTCCTCGGCGACGGCTTTCTGCTCGTCGTCCAGGTAGAAAATCGCCGACCGGTAGCTCAGCCCGCGGTCGTTACCCTGGCGGTTCAGCGTCGTCGGATCGTGGATCTGGAAGAAGAACTCCAGGATCTTCCGATATCCGATCTTCGCCGGGTCGAACTCGATTTCGATGGCTTCGGCATGGGTGCCGTGGTTGCGGTACGTCGCGTTGGGCACGTCGCCACCGGAGTAGCCGACACGCGTGGCGATCACGCCGGGCTGCTTGCGGATCAGGTCCTGCATACCCCAGAAGCAGCCGCCGGCCAGAATGGCGCGTGACGTCATACGACACCTCCTTTTTCGTTGGCGAACAGGGCCACGTAATCCGGATAGCCTTCTTTCTCGAGATCGGCCACGGGGATGAAGCGCAGCGAGGCGGAATTGATGCAGTAACGGAGCCCGCCACGGTCGCGCGGGCCATCGGGGAACACGTGACCCAGATGACTGTCGGCATGCGTCGAACGCACTTCCGTGCGGATCATGCCGTGGCTGATGTCGCGGTTTTCGACGACATGCTCGTCCTCGAGCGGACGCGTGAAGCTCGGCCAGCCGCAGCCGCTGTCGAATTTGTCCAGCGACGAGAACAGCGGCTCGCCCGATACGATATCGACGTAGATACCGGGCTCATGGCTGTCGTGAAAGGCGTTCTGGAACGGCCTTTCGGTGCCACTCTGCTGGGTCACGCGAAACTGTTCGGGGGTGAGCCGGGAAAGGGCTTCGGGAGTCTTGCGATAGTCGGACATGGGGACCTCCTCGAGGGTTCGTCACATAATGCGGGCGGACCGCGTGGATGCAATGGCAACGTCGTCGCACCACCGGAGAGACCCGGCTCTGGCGTCTCCGGCCTGACGGAGGTCAGGCCAAAGGCAGCCGGATCCGGAAACGAGCGCCGCCACCGGGCGCGTCCGTCACGCCGATGTCGCCGCCGTGTCGTGCCACGATTTCCTGCACGAGATGCAAGCCCAGGCCGGTACCGACGCTGCTCGGCTGAAGGCGATAAAACGGAGTGAACACGCGCGCGCGCTCTTCCCTGGGAATACCCGGTCCCTGATCGCTCACCTGGAGCACACCGTCGTCGTGGACCTCGACATGAATGAGTCCCCTGCCCCCTGCGTGCACGATCGCGTTCTGGATCAGATTGGTCAGCGCGCGCAACAGCGAAAGGCGATCACCGACGATCTTCACGGGGTGATCCGGTGCGTCCATGGCCAGTTCGTATCCCGCGTCGAGCACCAGCGGCGCGACATCCGAGCTGACCTCACGCGCCAGGGCGACGAGATCCAGAACACCGAGGGTGTCGGGCTGACGGCCAAGGCGCTGCAGATCCAGTAGCTGCTCGGCGATGTTCGCCAGACGCGCAAGGTCGGTCAGCAGCCTCGTCCTCGAATCGCCGGGCGGAAGAGCCGCCAGACGGGCTTCGAGGATGGCGATAGGCGCGCGCAGTTCGTGGGCGGCATCCGTCAGGAAGCGGTCGCGCGCGTCGTAACCTTCGGCCAGCCGGGCCAGCGCGGTATTGAAGGCACGCACCAGAGGCTGCAGTTCGCGAGGTACCGCACCGTCCTCGAGGCGCGCTCCGCGATCGGCGATATCGATGTCCTCGGCCTGCCGGGCGACCCGACCGACGCCTGCCATCGCACGATGGATGATCCAGGGCACGGCGATGAGGGTCAGCAAGACCAGTGGCAGGCCGATACGCCATCCGAGGTAAAACGCGATCCTCGCGACGAGCACCGCGGGCCCGGAAATAGGCACACCGCCCACCATCACGTGTATACGGTCCCCGTCCCGCTCATCGACCGCCAGACGCATCGTCATCACGTAAGGTGGTTCGCCGCTGTGGATTTCCGAGGCTTCCAGTGAAGGCAGCGCGGCGACGAATGACGCGTACGCCGCTGGGACATGCCCATATTCCAGATGGCGCCCCTGTTCGTCCGCGGCGGCGAACCAGAGACCGGGCGACTTCGTGAGCAGCATCGCCATGTCGCGATCGTCGTCCAGACGCAGCGTCCCGCCTTCGACGACCAGCGAGCGCAGGATGGTCTTCGACACCGCATCGTCGATGTACGATGCCCGCGCATTGATCAGACTCCACGTCAACGCCGCGATCGTCGCCACCAGCGTCAGCGTCTGCAGCACACTGAGGCGCCAGGCCAGCCGTTTCGTCAGTGACTTACCGGGGTGATGCATTCGCCACCTCTCGCAACAGGTAGCCCACACCGCGAATCACGTGAATTTCCACGTGGGCGCCCCCTTCGGCGAGCACGCGGCGAAGCTTGGATACGTGCGCGTCCAGTGCATTGGACTGAATCGCATCGTCGAAGCCGTAAACGGCTTCCTGCAGCACCTCGCGTTGCACCGTGCGTCCGTGCCGGTAGGCCAGTGCCTCGAGCAGCAGGAGCTGCCTGCGCTGCAGCCGCAGACGCTCGCCATCGACGAAGACTTCCCGCGCACCGAAGTCGTAACGCAGGTTGCCGATGGAAGCGACCGGCAATGCGATCTGCGCCGGCCGGCGCGAGATGGCGCGTATGCGTGCGAGCAGTTCTTCGATAGCGAACGGTTTGACCAGGTAATCGTCGGCGCCCAGATCCAGCCCCTGAATGCGATCGGTCAACGTACCGCGCGCCGTCAGCATGATCACGGGCAGGTCGACGTGTACGGCACGTGCCTTCGCCACGAGCGTGGCTCCATCGCCGTCGGGGAGCTGACGGTCAAGCAGCAGCAGGTCATGCACCCTGCTCTGCAAGGCCTCCGTCGCATGCGCGATGTCACCCGCCAGATCCACCAGCATGCCGTGCCGATGCAGGGCTCCCTGAAGGGCCTCGGCCATCTCCGGCTCGTCTTCCACCAGCAATATGCGCATGCGCGACCCCGCCCGGCCCGCACCGCGGGCATGAAGGGGGGCGATGCTAACACGCGCTAAAGGCCTGACCGGACGCGCAATGTTGAGGCAATGTGGGCTCGCCACCATGCCCGACATCGTCCCCACGGTTACCTTGCATGTCGCTGCCCCGCTTCCGCTCCCTGCCCCTCGTCGCTGTCCTCGCCGGCGTCGCCGTCCCCGCGGCCCACGCGCAATCCTCCACCGATGGCCAGGCGCACTGGACGCTCGGCATCGGCGCGACCTGGAGCCCGAGCCCGTATCGCAGCTACGACAACAAGGCCTGGCCACTGCCGCTGGTCAATTACGAAGGCAAGTCGTTCTACTTCCGCGGCGCCTCGTTCGGCTATCGCTTGTATAAGACACCGAACGATGAGATCTCGGTCCTGGTGTCGCCGCTGGCCAACCGCTTTCGTCACGACGACAGCAACGATGCGCGGCTGCGCCGCCTATCCGATCGCGATATCTCCGGCATGGGTGGCATCGCCTGGAAGCACACGGCCGACTGGGGTGTCCTGCAGGCCTCGGCGCAGAAGGAATTCACCGGGCATGGTGGCGGCACGTCGCTCGATGCGAACTACGCTTATCCCATCCGCAAGGGCGCGCTTACCCTCACCCCGACTCTCGGCGTGACCCGCGCCAATGGGGCGCTCAACGACTACTACTACGGCGTGAGCGGACGCGAGGCGGCACGTAGCGGCCTGGCGTCGTACCGCGCCGGCAGCGGCACGGCGCCCTGGCTGGGTCTGGCGGCCATGTACCGCCTGTCGCCGTCGTGGATTACCGCCGCCGGCATGCGCTACACCGTGCTGCCCGACGCGGTGAAAGATAGTCCGATGGTCGGCGACGACCATACCCAGAGCTTCTTCCTCTCACTCAGCCACGTCTTCTGAGCCATGCGTAACGGCATCATTCATCGCATCGCCGACATCGCAAGGCTCATCGAGCCCGACCGCCGCGCCGTCTGGGAGTGGTTGCTGCGCACGCCTATCGGCGAGTTCGACGGCCGCACGGCCATCGAACTCGCGCACGTGGGCGAGGGACAGCGGGTCGTCGATCTTCTAGAGTCGGTTCTCTCGGGCGCACGCAGCGCCTGAGCCGTGCGCGTTGGCGATGTATGACCCAGCGCGCCGATGAGGCGCATACTACCTGACCATTCCCTCCCTACATGGTTGGCAAGGTGACACGGACAACCTCCCTGCAGGGTATCGACTGGGCCGGCGCGCTGGACGAAAAGGGACCGCGCTATCTGCAGGTCGTCCGCTTCATCGAACGCGCGGTCGCCGACGGAAGGCTTCGTCCCGGCGATCGACTACCGCCGCAACGCCTGCTCGCCCGCGCGCTCGGCATCGACCTCACCACCGTTACCCGCGCCTATGCCGAAGCCCGTGAGCGCCATCTGCTCCACGCGCGCGGCGCGCTGGGGACATTCGTCGCGGCGCCTCGGTTCGACACGACACAGGTCGTGGACCTCGGCATGAATCTGCCGCCCCCGCCAGACGGAATCGATCTGGCGGACCTGCTGAAACGCGGTATCGATCAGGTTCTGACGCATGCGGACGCGCACCTGCTGATGAGCTACCACGCCGGTGGTGGCAGCGCCGCGGACCGCGCGGCCGGCGCGCTCTGGCTGAAGCCCATGCTCGGGAAGCTGGATGAAGGACGTATCGTCACCTGCCCCGGCGCGCAGACGGCGCTGGCCGGTCTGATCCTCGCCCTGACCGTTCCGGACGAGGCGATTCTGACCGACGCACTGCTCTATCCCGGCATGATCACGGCGGCGGTAAAACTGGGGCGCCGCCTGATCGCCGTCGCCGGCGATGCGGACGGGATGCTTCCGGACGAGCTGGCAAACGCCGCGGCGCGCGAGAACGCGCGGGTGCTCTACCTGAATCCGACGCTATGCAATCCAACGGCCCGGACGGTACCGGAGACGCGCCGGATCCAGCTGGCCGACGTGGCGCGGATGCACGGCCTGCAGGTGATCGAGGACGACCCGTACTGGGCGCTCGCGGACGACCCTCCGCTGCCCCTCGCCCGACACATCCCGGAGCGCACTTACTACGTAGCGACCTTATCCAAGGCGCTCACACCGGGGCTGCGTACGGCTTACGTGGTGTCGCCCGACGCGGCGGCGCGTGGCGCGTTCCTGACCAGTCTGCGCGCCGTGAGCCTGATGCCTGCTCCGATGACGACCGCCCTGACCACGCAGTGGATTCACGACGGCACCGCGGCCGCCGTGCTGGAAGGCGTGCGGCGTGAGGCGCGTGAAAGGCAGCGCATGGCGGCCTTCGCGCTGAGCCGTGTCGACGTCGCCTCTCAGGGTATTCACCTCTGGCTTCCCCTGCCCGCCCGCTGGACGGCCCGCTCGCTGACGACCGCGGCGCGGCTGGACGGCCTCGCCGTGACACCGGCCGAGGCGTTTTCCCTGGGCGCGCCGCCGGGCGAGGCGATTCGTGTGTCGCTGGGAGGAGTGAAGGAGCGCGTGCGACTGAAGCAAGGGCTCGATCGCCTCGCCACGCTGCTGGAGCGTGGCGAGACGAGTGAAGCCTCATTGGTCGTGTAAGCGCTCAACCTGGCGGGAACCGGCCTGCCGGCGACGACTCAGGCCGCGATATCTTCTACCCAGACATGCCCCGCCTGACGCAGCAGCGCCCGGGCCGAATCCGGTCCCCAGGTGCCCGCTTCGTAGGCATCCGGTCCCGTCTGGTCGTCATGCCAGGCTTCGAGAATGGGCGTCACCCACTGCCATGCGGCCTCGGTTTCGTCCTTACGCACGAACAAGGCCGGACTGCCCTTCACCGCATCCAGCATCAGCCCTTCATACGAATCGCGATAGACGATGCGCGAGGGCTCGTTCAACTTCGAGAACGCATCCACCTCGTCCAGCGCAAACCGGTTACCCGGCTGCTTCACGAACAGCGGCAAGGTCACGCTCTCGTTCGGCTGCACACGAATCACCAGACGGCTGCCCGGACGTGCCTCACCGAACAGGCCCGGCTCCGCCGCGCGGAACTGGATCACCACCTCGGTCAGCTTCTCCGGCATGCGCTTGCCCGATCGCAGGTAAAACGGCACGCCATGCCAGCGCGGCGTATCGATCTCCGCCTTGAGCGCGACGAAGGTTTCGGTATTGCTGGGCGTTTCGCCGGGCAATTCCTCGCGATAGGCCGGCACCGGCTTGCCCGCGTTGGTGCCCTGCACGTACTGGCCGCGCGCCACATGGGCGCTGAGATTGTTCCGGTCCAGCGGTTTGAGGGACTTCAGGACGCGCACTTTCTCGTCGCGCAGCGCGTCGGCATCCAGCGATGACGGACGCTCCATCGCGACGACCGTCAATACCTGCAGGAGATGGTTCTGGATCATGTCGCGCAGCGCGCCGGAGCCGTCGTAGTAACCACCCCGGCCTTCCAGACCCACCGTCTCCGCCGCCGTGATCTGCACGTACTCGATCGACTCGTGGTCCCACATGCGCTCGAGCATGGGATTGGCGAAGCGCAGCGCGATGATGTTCTGCACCGCTTCCTTACCGAGGTAGTGATCGATGCGGAAGATGCTGTTTTCGGGGAAGTGGCGACCGACGCCCTCGTTGACCTTGCGCGCGGTATCCAGGTCGGTACCGATCGGCTTCTCGAGCACGATGCGCGACGTTTCGGTGCGCAGACCTTTTTCGTCGACGTTCTTCGCGATATCGCCATAGAGGTCGGGCGAGGTGGCGAGATAGAAGACGCGGATGCGGTCATTCGTCGCGCCGTCGTCCAGCAGCGACTTGAGGCCGTCCCAGTTACCGCCGGACTCGGCGCCATTGAGGCTCACATAGTGAACCAGCTCGAGGAACCGGTTCACCGTGTCGTCCGAGTATTCCTCGGCGCGGATGAATTCCTTCAGGGCTTTCTGCGCCCGTTCGCGGTACGACGTGTCGTCGAGCGGCGAGCGCGCGGTACCGACGATGCGTGAGTCCGACGGCACCTGGCCTTCAGCGAAGCGGCGATACAGCGCGGGCAACAGCTTGCGCATGGTCAGGTCGCCGGTGGCGCCGAAGATGACGTAGTCGAACGAGTCGACGGGTTCGAGTGCGGTCGAAGTGCTCATGGCTCGGGAGTTCCAGAAGGGTATGCCGTTCATCAATGCGGCATTGCATCATGGATTCAACCCCGGCGCACCTAAACAATCTTGCGTACGCCGCATAAGTGTTGTGACGCGGCGCCTATGACACCCCTGCCCTGGCGACCCCATGGATAGCTCTCCGACGGCCAGATCGGCGGTCATTCAAGGAACCAGTCCCATGAGCAAGCTGAAAGACAAAGTCGCGCTGGTCACCGGCGCATCCAAGGGTATCGGCGCCGCCATCGCCCGGTCGCTGGCCGCCGAAGGCGCGTCGGTCGTCGTCAACTACGCTTCGAGCAAGGCGGGCGCGGACGCGGTCGTGGCAGCCATCGAGGCGGCCGGTGGCAAGGCTGTCGCGGTAGGCGGTGACGTCTCGAAGCAGGCCGACGCGGAAGGGCTCGTTGCCGCCGCCATCGAGCACTTCGGCCGTCTGGACATCGTCGTCAACAACTCCGGTGTCTACGAGTTCGCATCGATCGAGGCCACCACCGAAGAACTGTATCGCCGCATCTTCGATATCAACGTACTGGGCACCATTCTGGTGACGCAGGCCGCGTCGAAGCACCTGGGCCAGGGCGCGAGCGTGATCAACATCGGATCCGCAGTCACGCGTATCACACCGGTCGACAGCAGCGTCTACACGGGCACCAAGGGCGCGGTCGACGCGATTACCGGCGTGCTCTCGCGCGAGCTCGGCCCGCGCGGCATCCGCGTCAACTCGGTCAACCCGGGCATGGTCATCACCGAAGGCACGCACACGGCGGGCATCGCCGGCGGCGACTTCGAAACCTGGGCTGCCAGCCAGACCCCGCTCGGCCGCGTCGGCAAGCCGGAAGACATCGCGCCGATCGTGACCTTCCTCGCCTCGGACGACGCACGCTGGGTGACCGGCGAACTGATCCTCGGCTCGGGTGGCATGCGCTAAGCGTCTTCCGCCGCGACCAGCCCGTAGAGTTCCGGATGCAGGAACGGCGCCATCGCCAGCATGATGGTCTGCGTGTACGCGCTCTCGCGCGTCACGTGACCATTCGTGACCAGGCCGATGGCGCCACCCTGCTGCTTGATGTTGACGGTGCCGAACAGGCGATCCATGACGGGACCGAGCTCCTCGCCATCGACCAGCGCCTCGTAAACGGCCGGCGGCAGGGGCAGCCACGCGCTGCAGCCGACCGATACGTCATCGCCCCCGGCGATCGCGACATAGCCCATGGTGCCCGGACCATCCGCGGTGACGTCCACGCCGCCCTCCAGCGCCACGTAAAAGTCCGCCTCGCCGCCGTGTGCGCGGCAGTATTCCATCCGGTTGATCGCGCCTTCGCGAGTCTCGGCGGCGGTCATCGGTTGTTCCGGCACGCCGGACGGTGCGTGCATGCCTTCGCATTCGATCAGCCGTCCCGGAAAAAGCGGTGCGATAGCGTTGCGTACCGCGCCGATCTTGACGGGATTGAGGGAGCCGACGACGACCTTGAGCGTGCTTTGGGGTGACGACATGACGGGACCATGGGGGCGATGAAAGTCCCCCATGGTAACAAGCGCCCCTTATCTCAGAGCCTGAACCCGCCGACCACCGCTTCGAGCGTACGCGTCTGGTCTTCCATCGCCTTGGCCGCGGCAGCCGCTTCCTCGACCAGCGCCGCGTTCTGCTGGGTCATGTCGTCCAGCTGGGTGACCACACCGCTGACCTGGTCGATGCCCTGGCTCTGCTCGGTGCTGGCCGCCATGATCTCCTCCATGAAAGTAGCGACGTGGGCAACGCTGCCGGTGAGTTCACCGATGCGCTGGCCGGCGACGCGGACCAGCTGCGAACCGCGCTCGACGTCGTCGACCGACTCGGCGATCAGCGCTTTGATGTCCTTCGCCGCCTTGGCGGAACTCTGCGCGAGACTGCGGACTTCGCTTGCCACAACCGCGAACCCGCGACCCTGCTCGCCCGCCCGGGCCGCTTCCACCGCCGCGTTGAGCGCCAGCAGGTTGGTCTGGAAGGCGATACCGTCGATCACACCCACGATGTCGGCGATGCGTGCGGACGACTGGCTGATCGCGTCCATCGTCACGACCACTTCGTTCACCGTGCCGCCGCCATCGCGCGCCGCGTTGGCTGCCTCACGCGCCAGCGTATTGGCCTGACGGGCGTTATCGGCGTTCTGGCGCACGGTCGCCGTCAGTTCTTCCATGGACGCAGCCGTCTCTTCCAGCGAGCTGGCCTGCTCCTCGGTACGCTGCGAAAGATCCATGTTGCCGCTCGCGATCTGCGTGGCCGCCGACGAGATGGCCGACGAGCTGTCGCGCACCTGACGCATCATGCCCTGCAGACGGGCGATGAAGTCGTTGAAGCTCTCGACCACGCCGTTGTATTCGCTGCCGCTGCCGTTCGCCAGGCGACGGGTCAGATCGGCGTCGCCGGAGTTGAGGTCGTCGATGTTGGCCTTGAGGGTCGCGAGCTGCTTCATCAGCGCACGGATGCCCAGCACCAGCGCCACGATGAGCAGAAGCGCCAGAGGCACCTGCACCGCGGCGAGCTTGGTCAGGATGCGAGTGCTGTTCTCGGTAAGCAGCCGGGTCGGCAGACTCGTGGCGAGCACCCACGGAGTGCCGGCGATTGGCTTCAGGAACAGCGTGTGCGACTCGCCATCCGCGTCGTAATCGAGCTCGACCTGACCGCCCTTGGCCACCTTCGGCAGGGCGTCCTTCACCTGCGCGATCATCGCCGAGCCAGCGGCCAGATCGGGGATCTTCTTCAGGACGATATCGTCCTTGATGTAGGTGCTGTTGCTGACCACCGTGCCGTTCGGCTCGACGATCAGGATCTGACCATGGACCTTCTTCTCCATGTCGGCGACCAGGCGGTTGAAGAAGCCCAGCGTGACGTCGATGGTGGAGACGCCGAACACGTCATCGCCCTTGTAGATCGCCATGGCGCAATTGGTGCGCGGCTGTGCGCTGGCATCGTCCTTATAGGCATCGGCCCAGAGACAATGACCACGCGGAGCGCTGAGGCCATTCTTGTACCAGCTCTGCTCCCAGTACTTGAGCGCGTCAGGCTGATTCCAGTGCGTGTTGACCACGAGCTTGTTGCTGGCATCCCGGGCGAAGAAGGTACTGTCGCGCTCCTTGCTCGCCTCGCGCTTGAACGGCAGCGGCCAGATGCCACCACCGAACACGTCGGGATCGCCGTACTGGTCGACCAGACCCGGCTGAAGACGGTCGATGGACGCGCTGTCCATGAGCGCCACCGTCTGCGTGATGCTGCGCTGCTGCGCTTCGACCTGCTTGAGCTTGTTGGTGATGACGGTGCCGATCTCGTCGACATTGCGGCCGACGAGTTGCGCCTCGGTCGCCCGCAGGTCGGGGCTGACGAACAGCCGGACGACGATCAGGGTGAGGACCACCAGTACGATAAAAGAGCCCAGCACGGCTACGGTATAGCGGGCCTGGGTCGACTTGAGAAAATTCACGCGAGTGCCGTTAGTAAGGGGACCCTTACCTATCGGCTTGACGAGGGCTTAACTTTAGCCCTCGTCAGCACCTTAGTTTCAGCTGAGAGCCTTGTCTACCATGGCCTGCGCCTCAGCCAGCACCTGCTGGAGGTGATCGTTGCCGCGAAAACTTTCGCCGTAGACCTTATAGATGTCCTCGGTGCCCGACGGACGGGCCGCGAACCATGCCTCCGCGGAAATCACCTTGATCCCGCCGATCGGCTGGCCGCCCGCCTGATTGACCACCTCGACGATCGGATCGCCGGCGAGCGTCCTGGATTCGACCTGGTCCGGAGCGAGCTTCGACAGCTTCGCCTTCTGCGCGTGGGAGGCCGGCGCGTCGATGCGCGAATTGGCCGGATCACCCAGTTCGCCGGTGATACCCCGGTAGATCTCACCGGGATCCTTGCCCAGCCGCGCGGTCATCTCGCCGGCAAGCAACGCGGCGACGATGCCGTCCTTATCGGTCGACCAGGCCCCGCCGTCCTTCGACAGGAACGACGCGCCAGCGCTTTCCTCGCAGCCGAAGCCGAGACTGCCGTCGTAGAGTCCGGACACGAAGTACTTGAACCCGACCGGCACTTCGCGCAGCGGGCGGCCCAGATGCGCGGCGATGCGGTCGAGCAGACCCGTGCTCACCGCCGTCTTTCCGACGGCCGCGTCCGCGCGCCAGCCGGGTCGATTCTGGAAGAGATACCACGCGGCGGCCGCCAGGTAGTGATTGGCCGGCAGCAGCCCCGTGCTGGGCGCGACCACGCCGTGGCGATCGTGGTCCGTGTCGCAGGCGAAGGCCACGTCGAACTTATCCTTCAGGCCGATCAGCCGCTGCATCGCATAGGCGGACGATGGATCCATGCGGACGCGGCCATCCCAGTCGAGCGACATGAAGGAGAAGGTCTTGTCGACGGTCTCACTGACCACGGTCAGGTCGAGCTTGTAACGCTCACCGATGGCGCGCCAGTAGTGGACGCCGGCGCCACCCAGAGGGTCCACGCCCATCCGGACGCCCTTGTTCCGGATGATGTCCAGATCGAGCGCATTGCCCAGATCGGCCACGTAGCGTTCCAGGAAGTCGTATTCCTGGGTCGTCGACGCCTTCAGCGCCTGTGCGTACGGCTGCCGCTTCACGTCACGCAGGCCGCCCTCGATCAGCGCGTTGGCGCGGGCCGCGATCCAGGATGTCGCATCGGTATCGGCGGGCCCACCGTGCGGCGGGTTGTACTTGATCCCGCCGCTTTCGGGCGGGTTGTGCGACGGCGTGATGACGATGCCGTCGGCATGTCCGCTGTCGCGCCCATGGTTGAACACCAGGATCGCGTGCGAGACCGCGGGCGTGGGGGTGTATTCCCCACCGGCCGAGATGTAAGTCGGCACGTCGTTCGCGGCGAGCACTTCGAGCGTGCTCTCGAACGCCGGGGCGGACAGCGCGTGTGTATCGATGCCTACGAACACAGGCCCGTCCACGCCTTCCTTACGGCGATACTCACAGATCGCCTGGACCACGGCCTGCACATGCCAGGCGTTGAACGAACGGTCGAACGAGGAGCCGCGGTGGCCGGACGTACCGAAGACGACGCGCTGCTCGGGTACCGACGGATCGGGTCGCAGATCGTGATACGCGGCAAGCAGGGCGGCGACGTCGACCGGAGTGGTTTCCGTAGCGGGCTTTCCCGCCAGCGGGCTGATCTTGGCACTCACCGATAGCTCTCCTTGGGCGGTGCCGTCAGGGCACCGGACCGGGGCATTGTAGGCATGCCGCCTGAATGGCGTTGTCAAACCGGTGTGCACTTTTGAGATTTTTTCTATGTCCGGCGCGGTCGCCTGCGACTATCTTGTTTGCCATCGCTCTCATCGGCCGGCGGTAACCGCAGCCGGTCGATGTATTCGAAGATCTCAGCATCCGTGTCCAGCCGCAGCTTGCGCATGGCATTCGTCTTCTGCTGGCTCACGGTCGAAAGACCACGGCCCGTGGCGCGGGCGATGTCGGTCACGCTGTTACCCGCGGCGAACAACCGCAGGATCTCCAGCTCCCTCGGCGACAGGTCCGCCAGGGTGCCCTTGCCCACCGGCTCGCCCTGCGGCGTAACGATCATCTCGCGAACGGAGGCACCCAGGTACACATGGTTGGACACGATCTGCGCCAATGCCTCGGGAATTTCCCGGGTGTCGCCCGACTTCCCGATCAGTCCGCGGACGCCCGTACCGAGAATCTCGCGATACAGCGCGGGATTGGCCAGCGTGGTGATCACCATGATCGGCAATGCCGGATAGAGCTTCCGCACTTCCGTAAGCAGCGCGAGCCCGTCCCGTCCGGGCTCCGGCATGCTGAAATCGGTAATCAGCGCATCGCAAGGCTGCGCGGCGAGCGCAGCCAGCAGTTCATCGGGCGATTGCGCCTCGCCGACCACGTCGGCAAGGCCGTCCTTGGTCAGGGCCAGGCTGATGCCCTTGAGAACGACGGGATGATCATCCGCAAGAATGACGCGGTGAACCATGAGTAATCCTTTCTCCGTAGCCAGTCCGTGCGGCGGGGCGCAGAGTTGAGCACATCGCCGCCGGCATCGCCACTACGAATGCGCCTGCGCGCGCGAGTTCACGCATGGCGCGAACGCATCGCCCGGGCCTGCGTCCGCATGGGTGCGAGCGCTGACCTGCCCGACCTGCTGACGCGCGTAAGCCACTACTACACGGGCCTCGCCCGGCAGCGCGGCGGCACGCTTCAGCTCGAGCTGGACGCCGCCCTGGCGCCCGATCTCGTGGGTCCTTACGCAGCGCTCGGTGACGTCCTTTGCCTGCTGCTCGACCGCGCCTTCGCCGTCACCGTCCATGCACATGTCGCGCTGCAGGTCGATGTCGTCGGCGATGTGCCGGACGGCCAGCTGGTCCACATCACGGTGGCCGATCCCGGCGAGACGCTCGACGACTGTCCAGGCCTGGACACTGCCGCCCGGCTGATCGCCTCGCTCGATGGCGTCCTGCACAGGGAGTGCGCGCCGGATCGGGGTACACGGGTCATCATCGAGGTCACGCTGACCTTGCCACGCCATCCTCCGCGCATCGACATCGAGACCCTGCGGACCACGCTCGGAGGCACCCATGCGCTGCGCGAAGTGATCTCGGCACTGGATCGCTCACTCAGCCGCGATCTTTCCGAACTCGACGTCCTGCTCGCCCAGCCCGGCATCGCCGATCTGCAGGCCTGGCTGCACCGGGTCTCCGGTGCGCTTGGTATGGCCGAGGCCACCGACCTCGCGCGCCTGGGACTCACGCTGGAGCGCCGCCTGGCGGAAGAACGGGATGCCAGCGTCGACGCGGCGATCCGGCGCTTCGGGGAAGACGCCGCGCATGCGCTTCAGGTGCTGCGCAAACACAGCTGAGCGATCGGCTATAGTGCCCGGCACTGTGAGTACCCTGCACACCTTCATCGACACCCATCCGCGCCTCTTCGTGCTGACTGGCGCAGGCATCAGTACCGATTCCGGTATTCCCGACTACCGCGATGGTCAGGGCGCGTGGAAACGCAGCCCGCCGATGACCCTGCAGATGTTCATGAGCGGTCCGCCGGCCCGGGCACGCTACTGGGCGCGTGGCATGATCGGCTGGCGCCATTTCTCATCGGTGAGCCCCAACCTCGCGCATCGGGCACTGGCACGGATGGAGCACGAGGGGCGCATCGAACTCCTGCTGACCCAGAACGTCGACGGGCTTCACGAAGCGGCCGGCAGCCTCAATGTGGTGGACCTCCACGGACGCCTCGACCGCGTGCGCTGCATGCAATGCGGCGATATCACGACGCGCTCCTCCATGCAGGCCAGGCTCGAGGAAGCGAACCCCGCGTGGCTCGCGCTGCAGGCCACGGTGGCGCCCGATGGCGACGCCGACCTCGACGAGGTGGACTTCAGCGCATTCGTCATCCCGACCTGCACGGTCTGCGGCGGGATCCTGAAACCCGATGTCGTCTTCTTCGGTGAAAACGTTCCCCGCGCCCGCGTCGACACGGCCTGGGCGCACCTGGCCCGGGCCGACGCCATGCTGGTGGTCGGCTCGTCGCTGATGGTCTACTCCGGCTACCGCTTCGTTCTCGAGGCCTCGCGCAAAGGTCTGCCGATCGCCTCGGTCAACCTCGGCGTCACCCGCGCGGATGCACTGATCGACGTGAAAATCGAGCAGTCGGTCACGGACGCGCTCGCGCCCTACGCCTGACCTTCAACCCGTGGCGCCTGGCGCCTCGCGCGGAAGAACTCGCGCAGCATCGTGCTCGCCACGTCAGCCCCGAGGCCGCCCTCGACCGTCACCCGGTGGTTGTGCAACGGCGAAACCAGCGTGTCGAACACGCTCCCGGCCGCGCCGGTCTTGGGGTCGGTCGCGCCGAACACCACGCGCCCGACCCGTGCGTGGATCATGGCCATCGCGCACATGGTGCAAGGCTCGAGCGTCACATACAGCGTGGAGCTTGGAAACCGGTAGTTGGCGACAGCCTGGCCTCCGGCCCGCAGCGCCTGGATTTCCGCATGCGCGGTGGGGTCGCTGAGGGTGATGTTGCGATTCCAGCCTTCGCCGATGGCGACGCCACCCTGCACGAGCACGGCACCGACGGGCACCTCGCCCTCCGCATCGCGCGCGTGTTCCGCCAGCTGAAGCGCACGGGCCATCCACGCGCGATCGGCGTCGGTAAAGCGGTCGTCGCTGGAAACCGGAGGTGCGGACAAGAGCGGTCTTCCGTCAGGCAGGCCGGGGATTCTACGTCGTTTCGTCAGCGACGGAAGCAGCCGAGAGCGTGGTCGTCGACGATACCCACGGCCTGCATCCAGGCATAGGTGATGGTCGGACCGACGAACTTGAAGCCGCGCTTCCTGAGGTCTTTCGAGATGGTGACCGACAAAGGCGTCTGCGTAGGCGCCGTACGGCCGTCGCCACGAATCACCTTGCCGTCGGTGAACGACCAGCAGTAGCTGTCGAAGTCTTCGCCGCGGGCGCGCATGTCTTCATAAATGCGCGCCCCGTTGATGGTGGCCTCGATCTTGGCGCGCGAGCGGATGATGCCAGCATCGTCCAGCAGGCGCACGATGTCCTTCTCACTGAAGCGGGCAACCTTGACCGGATCGAACCCCTTGAACGCTTTGCGGAAGTTTTCGCGTTTGCGCAGGATGGTGATCCACGAGAGCCCAGCCTGAAAACCTTCCAGCATCAGCTGCTCCCAGAGCATGCGCGAATCGTGCAGAGGCTCGCCCCACTCCGTGTCGTGGTACTCGGTGTAGAGCGGGTCGGATCCGGCCCAGGCACAGCGTGTGGGTTCTATGGTGGGCATGAGAGGCGATCCGTCGGTGCCGGAGATCAGGACTTAGGGGCGGCAACAGTTCGTACATCTTAGCGCCCGGCACTTGTCCGACAAGCCATCCGGGCCGCGACACGTCTGAAAATGCCGGGCTGACCCAGCGACCGCGACAGAACGATCGCCCCCTGAATGCCAGCGACCGCATCTTCCGCCATCTCGCGCGCCATGACCCGGGGCTGTCCCAGCCGACCAAGGCATTCGCTCAGAGCATCGATCCAACAGACAAAATAGTTCTTCACCGCCATCGCGAAGCGGTCGCGTGTCTCATCCAGGGCGAATGCCCCGACCAGACACACGCGTCGTCCTGAATCGAAATAGGTATCCACGGCTTTCCACATCCCTTCGATCGCCACATCAGGCTCGGCGTCACGCAACGGCTTGAAGATGTGTTCATTGAACCAGGCATCGATATCCGCAAGAACGGCCGCCGCCATCTCTTCCTTCCCACCGGGAAAAAAGTGATAGAGGCTTCCTTTGCCCAGCCCGGTACGCTCGGTGATACGGCTCATCGTCGCCCCGTCGTAGCCGAGTTCCCGAAACGCCTCGGCCAGCAGCGGGATGATCTCCGCACGCTCGTAGACCTCGCGAGCCATCGCGCTCAAAGTCCCAGATCGGAGAGTCCCGGATGATCGTCCGGACGACGCCCCTGCGGCCAGTGGAACTTGCGATCGGACTCGGCGACAGGCAGATCGTTGATGCAGGCGTAACGGCGCTCCATCTCGCCCTCCGCGCTGAATTCCCAGTTCTCGTTGCCGTATGAGCGGTACCACTGACCGCTGTCGTCGTGCCATTCATAGGCGAAACGGACGGCGATACGGTTGCCGTCGAAGGCCCAGAGCTCCTTGATCAGACGGTAGTCGTGCTCCTTCTCCCATTTGCGGGTGAGGAAGGCGACGATCGCCTCGCGGCCATGGACGAACTCGGCGCGGTTACGCCACTGGCTGTCGCGGGTGTATGCCAGCGCGACCTTCGCCGGGTCGCGGCTGTTCCAGCCGTCTTCGGCCATGCGGACCTTCTGAACGGCGGTAGCGTGCGTGAAGGGAGGGAACGGAGCGGCCACGATCGGATTCCTGTGTCGATGGAGGTCGCAGTGTACCGATTGGTACAGAGATTCGCTTGAACGAAAATGCCGCAGGGGTCGACCCTGCGGCACGTCGGACCGGCGCTGCTTGCCAGCGATAACTCAGCGGTAAGCGCCACCCTCATCCCGCCGCCACGCGGCCTGCGGTTCGACCAGCCCTTCGACGTCGAAGAGGTGGCGATGCCGCGACGGCTGCGAACGCAGGTACTGCTTGGGCGGATGGACCGTGCCGCCCAGTTCGGCGGCGGCATGCCAGGGCCAGCGCGGGTCGTAGAGAATCGTTCGCGCCAGGGCGATCAGGTCGGCCTCGCCCGTGGCCACGATGGCTTCCGCCTGCTCGGGGCTGGTGATCAGACCGACAGCCACGACCGGCATGTCGACCGCTTCCTTCACACCGCGCGCGAACGGCACCTGATAGCTCGGTCCGACCGGGATCTTCTGGTGTTCGTCGAGGCCGCCGGTGGAAACGTGGATGGCATCGCAGCCACGCGCCTCCAGCGCCTTGGCGAAGGCGATGGTCTGCTCGAGGTCCCAGCCGCCGTCCACCCAGTCGGTCGCGGAAACACGCATGGTCACGGGGCGATCGACGGGGAACGCGGCGCGCACGGCGTCGAAGACTTCCAGCGGGAAACGCATGCGGTTCTCAAGCGAACCGCCGTATTCGTCGCTACGCTGGTTGGACAGCGGCGAAAGGAACTGGTGCAACAGGTAGCCATGGGCCCCGTGCAGCTGCACGAACGCCAGGCCCAGGCGCGCCGCACGCACGGCGGCCGCGGCGAACGCGTCGCGCACCCTCGCGAGGCCGGCCTTGTCGAGCTCGGTCGGAGCTACATCGCCCGCGTGGAAGGGAATCGGCGAAGCACCTACCGTCTGCCATCCGTGTACGTCATCCGGCGCCAGCTGATGACCACCGGCCCAGGGTGTCTCGGTGGACGCCTTACGTCCGGCGTGGCCGAGCTGGATACCGATCGGCATATCGGACCAGTGGCGCACACTCTCCAGCACCTTGCCCATGGCCGCCTCGGTGGCATCGTCGTACAGGCCGACGTCACCCCAGGTGATGCGACCTTCCGGCTCGACGGCCGTCGCCTCGATGGTCAGCAAACCCGCACCGGACAAGGCCAGCTGCCCCAGGTGAATCTGGTGCCAGTCGGTCATGCGGCCATCGTTGTCGGCCGAGTACTGGCACATGGGAGCGATCACGATCCGGTTGGCCAGTTCGAGGTTACGTACGCGGAAGGGTTTGAAAAGCGCGGGCTGCGCCATGAGTGGCTCCGGAAAAAGGGTCGGGATGGCTCCCGACATGGTGATCAGCAGGGGAATCGGCAAGCACGCGAGCGAATGAGAGTCACGCGGCACATTCAGTCGCTCAGTTCATCAATATAGTTCGATCGGCAGGCCACATGGCTTGGATGATCGTGAGGTGCCGTGGTCAGGACGTAATATGAAAGCTGGTCGCCCGGGCGACAAGGCGTCCCGCGGACCGACACCCGTTCCTTGAATTCACGAATAGAGGTTTCTTCATGGATAACCGCGCCGGTGAAATGGAAGCGTTCATGCGCGTCGTGCAGGCCGGCAGTTTCGCCGGCGCCGCCCGCGCCGCAGGCCTCTCACCGTCGGCGATCAGCAAGCTGGTCGCACGTCTCGAGGCGCGTCTGGGCACCCGCCTGATCGTACGCACCACCCGCACGCTGCAGCTCACGCCTGAAGGCGAGGTCTATCACGCGCGTGCCTTGCGCGTGCTGGCCGATATCGATGAAGCGGAGCGCCTGGTCGCCCATGGCGCCCGGTCGACGCCCTCCGGGCGGCTCAGAGTCAGTGCCTCGGTGTCGTTCGGCGTGCGCAAGGTGGTGCCACTGGTGCCCGACTTTCTCGCCCTGTACCCGCGCGTCGAACTGGACCTGTCGCTGAGCGACAGCATCGTGGACCTGGTGGACGATCGTGCCGACGTCGCCATCCGCGTCGGCACCCTGCCCGACTCCGGCCTCAAGGCCCGCAAGATCGGCGAGGCCGGGTTCGTCGTCTTCGCTTCGCCGGCCTATCTGAAAAGCCATGGCGTACCCACCACGCCGGACGACCTGGCCTCACATAACTGCCTGGCCTTCAACCTCGGTCCGGCGTTTACCTCGTGGCCGTTCCTGGACCCCGCGACGGGACAGGTACGTCAGGTGCCCATCGGCGGCAATTTTCGCGCGAACAACGGGGAGACGATGCGGCGCATGGCGATGGAAGGCGTGGGTATCGCCCGCCTGTCGAGTTACCACGTCGAGCGCGACATCGCCGAAGGGCGGCTGATATCGATCCTCGACGCGTTCGCTACCGGCGAACGTCAGGCGACCCACGCCGTATTCGTGGGACATCCGCACCTGGCGTCGCGCATCCGGGCCTTCGTGGATTTCCTGGTCGAGCGGGTTCCGATGGGCGAACAGGCCGCCTGAGCGATCGCAGCGGATACATCACCGGGCATCGCATATCGTCCCGACGCGCTTCTACGCGTCTCTGAATTGCGTCGGCGGCATGCCTACATGGCGCGCGAAGGCGACGCTGAAGGCGCTCGCCGAGCTATAGCCGACACGCCCCGCGACGGTAGCCACGCCCATGTCTTTCCCACGCAGCAGCCGCCTGGCCAGAGCCATACGCCACGACAGCAGGTATTCCATGGGAGCCACACCCACGGCGCGGCTGAAGCGCTCGAAAAACACCGAGCGAGACAGCGCCGCGATCTTCGCAAGTTCCACGACGGTCCAGGGCTTCTCCGGACTTGCGTGCATCTGCCGGAGCGCGAGGGCCAGGCGTGCATCGGTCAGTCCCCGTACCAGCCCGGGCGACGCCGCCGTACCGGTCGATCGCAGTGCCTCGATGAAAAGCAGTTCCAGCAGATGAGCGAGTACGACATCGCGCGCCGGCCGTTGCGCGCGCGATTCATCGCGCAGGAGTTCGACCAGCGTAGCGAGGCGACGCTCGCCACGCACCAGCACGATCCGGGGAAGCAGCGAGACGAGCAGATCGGCGTCCGGGGAGCCGAACGCACAGTGACCGATCAGGTATTCCACATCCGCCGGCGCGTCGATGGTTCCGAGACGGAACCGGCCATCGGGCATGGCCGCGGGCAAGCTATCCGGCGCGTCGTCCGGCACTTCCACCAGGCCCGACATGGTGAAGTCGAAGGCTTCGGGAATCAGGATGAAGTCGCCTGCCTCGAGCGTGATCGGCGCCTCTCCGTTCGTCTGCATCCGGCTGGACCCATCGAGGATGACGCAATAAAACGGCTGCCCCGCTTCTTTCCGGCGAACGCGCCAGGGCCCCGCCGCGCTGACTGCCTTCGAAAATGTCGGCTTCGGCTGTAGCAAGGTGACGACATCGGCGAGCGGATCGACCACGACCGGACTCCTGCAAACGATAATGGGACGAATGATTGTAGCAAGTCCGGATGCCGGGCCGTATCGTGACTCTCCTGCACACCCACCCAAGAGATCCCATGAAAACCGTCCTGATCACCGGCTGCTCGTCCGGCTTCGGCCTCGAGATCGCCCGCTACTTCCTCGACCGCGACTGGCATGTCGTCGCCACCATGCGCACGCCACGCGAAGACGTCCTGCCCCGCTCCGACCGCCTGCGGGTGATCGCACTCGACGTCACCGATCCGGCCAGCATCCGCCGGGCCGTGGCGGACGCCGGCCCGATCGACGTTCTGGTCAACAATGCGGGGATCGGCATGCTCAACGCGCTGGAGGGCACGCCAATGGACGTTGCCCGCGACGTATTCGAGACCAATACGCTCGGCAGCATCGCCGTGACGCAGGCTTTCGTTCCGCAGATGCGCGAGCGCAAGGACGGCGTGATCGTCAATGTGACCTCGACCGTGACGCTCCGCCCCCTGCATCTGCTGTCCGTCTATACGGCGAGCAAGGCCGCGGTGAATGCCTTCTCCGACTCGCTGGCGCTCGAACTGGAGCAGTTCAACGTGCGTGTTCGTGTCGTGCTGCCGGGCCGCGCGCCTGACACGCGGTTCGGCGAGAACGCCCAGCCACGCATGGCGGCGGGTTTCCCCGAGCCGTACGCGGAACTGGCGAAGAACGTATTCGCTAGCTGGCAAGGCAATCATCCCATCACGCGGTCGGTGCAGGTCGCCGAGGCGGTATGGCTTGCGGCGAACGATGCGGAAAGTCCGTCACATATTCCTGCTGGCGATGACGCGGTGGCGCTGGCTGCAACTCACTGATCCGAGGTTCGCGATCGCTCCACCGCCTTTTGTATTACCCGCTGCGTCAGCGCGTCTTGATGCGCGCCAGCACGTCCGCCAACTGCCCACGATCCGCAGCGCGTTTGGCGGCCGTGCGCTGTGCCAGGTTGTGCAGCTTGCGCCGCACGCCGGGCAGATCGGCCGCATGGGCAAGGCCGATCAAACCGAAATCCGGCTGCTCATCCTCGAGCGATTGCAGAAAGGCGCACGATGGCTCGCATCGGCCAGGCGCACGAGCGCTTCAGCGATCAGCTTCGCATCCTCGGCATAGTCGTGCACCGGCAGCCAGGCCAGGTCGATGTCCACGGACAGACGCGGCAGGTCATGCTCGAACAGGTTGATTGCGGTGCCGCCCTTGAGCGCGAAGCGCGGCTCCTGGGCCAGCACCGGCAGGATCTCCACCAGCAACCGCACACGGTCGGTATAGCGTCGATCCCATCGATCAAGCCAGGCGATCATCGAGGTCTCCCGGCAAGGTGATCTGGTAGGTCGGATGCAGGCGTCCGCCGGTCAGCAACGCGCGCTTACCCCGGCCCAGATCGACGCCATCCATTGACACGTGGGCCAGCCAGGCATGCCGATGACGATCGGCCAGCGCCAGGAACAGCCGCTTGGCCTTGATGCTGCCGCAGTGGCGCAGCAGCAGAGCGACGCGCTGTGGTCGCAGTGTGGTCATGGCCTGCATCAGCGCATCGGCCTCGTAGACCCCTGCCGCATCCGATACGCCATCGCACAACTCCAGCATGGCCCGCTCGGGCGTCGAGCAGACCAAGGCATCGACGCCAGGTGCAGCAGAGTGCAAGGCCAGACCCACCTTGGATAGCGCCGTCTCGAAGACTTCCGCAGTGAAGGACACGGCCGGCAGATCGAACGGCCCTTTGCCCTGGTACTCGAAGCGCTGCTCCATAGATAGTTTGCCGACCCAGCCCGGCGGAGGCGCTGGCCCATAAAGCGTGATCGTTCCGGCATCGCCCAAACGCAAGTAGTGCTCGTGCCCTTGCAAGGCCAGTGCGAAACGCCCGCCGACATGCAGTGGCATGCCCTCCCCGACCTGCAGGCTGCGGACCACACCATCCCATTGCAGCCGCCCGCCCGCGCGCATGTACACGCCACGCGCCGGCGACACCAGCCAGCCGCTGCCGACATAGCGCGCGACCAGGCTGTTGGAGTAGTCATGCGCGCGCAGCCAGCGGCTGGACACCAGGCGGGTATCGCCCAGTTCGCCCACCAAACGGTTCAATTTTCCTGAATTTTGAGCATCCATAGTGCTCAAAATACCATTTTTATAAACTTACGCCAAGGACTATAAGTTTGAAAATTCAGGAAAAAGATTATCCAGAGTGATCTTTTCTGGACAAATGAAAACCGCGTGTTGCCAACCAGAAGCGATCCTGGTCAACGTCATGGTGCGCGGCGCCCCCCCCCCAGATTTGAGTGGCGACCAGGCAAGAACTCCCCTCGCCGCCATCGTGGTTGAGGCGTGGCATGGAAGCACCATGGCAAGGCCGGGCGGCGTGTCGGTGAACCGTCCTTCGTGACGTACAGGCGGTGAACCATCAGCATCGAAGATGGCAGGCACATGCACAACCCAGTCCAGAGAGTCACGGCAAGTGTTAACGCTCCAACCATCGCCGTGACATGCGATTATTCAGGATCTGCGCATTCTTGGTATTCAGGGCGTCAAGTTTGACACGCCAATGCCGCTTCTATGCATCGAGTTGAACGTCGGACCACGCCCATCACTGAGTGGGATCCGAATGGCTATTGAGAGGAAGAAATATTGAAGGACCAAGAGAGCATCATCCGTTATTGGCATGCCGTCGAGTTACTGCAACCACAGTCGGCACCCAAGCTGAAAAAACGTAGCGGCCAATACGAGGCGTTCATCCACGACACACCCATCCAGCGCCCCATTGTTCCGTGGGTAGCGGAAAGCGTCGTCAGCAAACAGGGCCTACCCAAGAGGCGCGTATGGAGCCATACGCTTTTTGCCCATCTGTATGACAGTCGCCTCGTGGCCAACAAGTTCAACGAAGTCTATGGCGCCGATCAAGGCTATCGAGAGCCGCAGTTCCGTGAATCGGCGCTGTTCGCGGCAAAATTCACCATGGAAGGCCGGTTGGTCGATGACAGCTTCGTGCTTTCCAGCGAAGCGTGGTTCCTAGGACGCGTGCTGGCCAGAAAGGACTGGACCCGAGGATTCGAGGACGATCAAAGGACCATCGGCGACCACGCGAAGACGCTGCTCGAAGAGCAGGTGTCCAGCAACGCTTTGCGCGAACTGACTCAATGGATTCTCCAGTTTCTCGGCGTAGCTGATTTCTTTGGCGACCTGGATCGCCACCGATTTCGCTTTCGCTCCCAGCCCGTGCATCCCGACAAGCCCGAATCGGAAGACGATCCGCTCAACAGTTTCCTGCTCGACGATCTTGCCGATGTTGCCGACAACATCGGCAAGGGCGTGATAAGTGATCCGCTGGATCAGTATTTGCGTCGGCATGATCCCCAGCCGCGTTTGCACGTGGACGATGACCGTGCATCGCTCCCACTGATCGACCGACTGATGCCGAATGTCTATGCCGATAGCTGCTGGCCTACGGAGCATCACTTGGGCCTTGTGCATTCCCAGCAACTGGCCGTCAACACGATTCTGTCTACTCTGTCCAATGGACAGGGCTTGCTAGGCGTCAATGGTCCGCCTGGCACCGGAAAGACGACCCTATTGCGGGACTTGATTGCCTCCATCGTCACCAGCCGGGCTGACGTGCTTGCCACCTTACGTCGTGCCTCCGAAGGGTTCATGAGCAACGGACGGGAAGCTGCCAACGACGGTGGCAAGCAGCAGGCCTGTTTCAAGCTAAACCCGGCACTGTATGGCTTCGAGATCGTGGTTGCTTCGTCCAACAATGGTGCCGTGGAGAACGTCACGCTCGAATTGCCCCAGCGTGACAAGATCGACGAGAGCTGGCTACCCGAAGCCGAGTATTTCGCCGAGTTTGGGGAGCTGGTTGCCGGCAAGCCCGCTTGGGGGCTGATTTCCGGGCCATTGGGCAGCAAGACGCGACGGACCAAGTTCGTGAAGCGCTACTTCTATGGTCAGCGCCCCTCCGGCAGCGAATGCAAGCCTGACTCAGCAACTGAAGACGATACCGACCTCGAATCTGATACGGGCATCGACAGCATCGTGGACGGCCTGTTCTGCGATACCTCCACAGAGGCGGAGAGCGATGACGGCAGCGGCGATCAGGACGATGAGGCACCACCCGAGACAGAGAAAGGACCAAAGGGTTTGCTGGGGTGGCTCGGCGCGAATGCCGAGATCAACGCGACTCGTTCTTCTGAGGAGCGTCAAGCCTTATGGCAACAAGCCGTCTCTGACTACGAAGCGGTCAAGGCGGTGGCGCGCAAGGCATGCTCCGATGCCAATCGCATCCGTGAGCTGATCCAGGCTATTTGCCAGACTAGGAGGACGATTGCCGACAAGTCCAACGCACTTCGCGCACTCGAACAGGAGCTGACCGATGCGGTCAATCAGCTCTCGCGCTTGGATGCAGAGGAAAGCCGCCCCGCTAACACGGCACTCAAGCAGTGCCTGGACGCACTTGTGCAACACCAAACCCGCAAACCGGGTTTCTTGGCGAATTTGTTCAGCCTGTGGAGGACTCAGCGCGACTGGGATACAACGCAGGCATTGCTGGAAGGCCAGCATGATTTGGCTAAGGCCGAGTTCTCGCGGATCGCCCGCCTGACCACGCAACTCGACGCATCGAGGAGGAACTTGGAAAAGCAGATCGCCGATGCGCACCGCGCGCTTCAGCGATCGAAGGACAAAGAGCAAGCCTTGACGCGCGATGCCACCGGACTGGCAACTACATGCCGGGCCGATCACCTGCTCGCGTGGTTACAAGGCGGTGTCATCGGTCGTGGCGATGCCATTGAGTTAGCCGAGCCTTGGCGTATTGACGGTTGGCGGCAAGCACGTGCGCGCGTCTTCATCCAAGCATTAAAGCTCCATCAGACGTTCTTCGAGTTGGAGGCATCCCGGATGCGTTCCAACTTGTATTTCATTAACGGCCTGTTGACAGGCTCGCGTTATCAAGGGCTTTCACGGGATGCCATTCGCTCAGCGTGGGCTTCGCTGTTCATGGTCGTGCCGGTACTGAGCAGCACCTTCGCATCGTTCGCCCGCTCATTTGGTTCTTTGGGCGCCAGCGAGATCGGCTGGCTGTTCGTGGACGAGGCCGGCCAAGCTTCGCCCCAGGCGGCCGTGGGGGCACTGTGGCGGTCTCGCCGTGCGTTGCTGGTGGGAGACCCGCTGCAACTCAAGCCCATTGTCACCGTGTCCGATGCGGTGCTGGAACACATGCGCACACGCTACCGTGTCGAGCCACATTGGCTCCCCAACCATCAGTCCGCTCAGACGCTGGCTGACGAAGCCACCCCGTGGGGGCGCATGGCGGGACCGGCCGACAGCAAGACCTGGGTTGGGCTGCCGCTGGTCGTGCATCGTCGCTGTGACAAGCCCATGCACGAGTTGGCCAACCGCATCGCCTATGACGGAGCGATGGTGTATGGAACGATGGCACCGCGCGCGGACAAGGAAACACGCGCCAGTTTGCCGACGGGTTGGATACAAGCCAGCGGTCCATCCGAAGGAAACTGGGTGCCCGCCGAAGGCCATGCCCTACGCGAGTTGCTCGCGTTGTTGCATGAAGATGGTGTTACCGCCAAGGACATTTCGGTCATCACGCCCTTTAAGGCGGTCCAGCAAAATCTCAAGCGCATGCTCCGCAGCAAGATGGTGTCCGGCACGATCCACACCATGCAAGGCAAGGAAGCGCCGGTCGTCATCATGGTGCTGGGTGGCAATACGGAGGGATCAGGTGCTCGCAACTGGGCGGTATCGGAGCCCAACCTCCTGAACGTCGCGGCGACGCGCGCCAAACGTCGCTTCTACGTGGTCGGCGACAGAAGCGACTGGAAGCAGCGCGCTTTGTTCTGCGACGTTATGGATCTACTACCACTTCAGAAGATCCCGGCACGCGAACAAGTTCCGCTGCCAAAATAGCTTCAGTCTGGAATGGGTGGTGCTTGGTGCTGCTCGTCGCAGCCGGGCGCGGCCAACGGGCGGCGCCCGGACGTTCTTGGAGGGCCCCGGTGCCACTGCGCCGGGGCCGATTTTTCAGCACGCGTCACGATTTTCGCCACGCTTACTCTTTCGTTTCGACAATCCACCATGCGGCATGGTGATAGCTCCTAGCGGTAGGGATGCAGCAGCGAGAGATGCGGCGAGAGCTGCTGCCTGCCCCTGCCGCGTGGGGAATTAGCCTTTCAACTGGCGCAGGCCATCGGCCAGCAGCCACAGGGCGCGATTGAGGCGGATGCCGTTGTCGATGCCTTGCACCGGACGCGTGGTCTGGCGGCGACCATTCGCTGCGCGGGAGGACAGGCCGCCTTTGATGAGGTTTTCTTGCGTGCGGTTGAACACGCTCCACAGGTCGCGGCGGCTGTCGTCGTGACGGCGCGGCATCAGCATTTGCGATTCCGTGGTGGGCGCGGGCGTGGCTTCGTCGTACTTCAACGCTAGCGCAGCGCGGGCGAACACTTCCGCCTTGCCGTTGTCGAGCGTGATGGACTGCATGGCATCGCGGGATGCCTGCGCGCGGTCGAAGCCGTGCAGGACTTCGTAAGCGCCTTCGATGACGTGCCCGGCTACGTCGCCCTTGTGGGATACGCGCACGTCCGCCACGGTGTCGCCGCAGACAAGGCCATTGCTGCACACGAACCGGAACATGCCGGCCAACATCTGATAGCTGCTGGTGCCGTCATGCGAGTTCAGCAGGATGATTTCGTTGGCTTCGCGTCCGTTGATCTGGCTGGCATGGCGCAGCCGGATCATGTGCTTGGTGTAGTCGCGGCGGTCTTCCTGCCGCACGCGGGTCTGGCACACCATGAAAGGCTCAAAACCTTCGCCGCGCAGTTCTTGCAGCACCGTGGCGGTGGGGATGTAGCTGTATCGCTCGGAGCGGCTTTCGTGCGGGGCGTCCGCGAAGATGGAAGACGCTACGGCGCGGATTTGATCGTCGGACAAGGGATATTCCGAACGCAGTACCGGCGAGCGCGAAGCGAAACGGGAAGCGAGTTGCATGGCATTTCTCCTGACGAAAAGAGTTGGCTGTTCAAGCCGCACACCGCATTCCTAGATTCGGAGCCCGCCTTTCGGCGGTTCTGTGCGGTCGGCACGAGAAACCCGGTTGGCCCTGTTGCCACCGTCTTTCCTGAGTTCATCGCCCGCGACGGTCAGGAGCGCGCCCGGATCGAGGAATCCGGGCCATAGGCACCAGCGATGGAAGCCCGTAGGGGGCGAAACTCGCGCAGCGAGGTTCGATGCGAAGCACGAGAGCGCGGCCCAGCCCTGCCGGGGACGCCCGCCCGCCTGGCTATTCCAGACACTTGCTCGTAGCCGATTTTTTGCGGACCGCCGGTGCTACGGATCGGTGGACTGCGAAGTCACCAAGGCGTCCCTCGATACCAACTGGGGGGACGACGATCACGATGGCGAACCGCCCATGCGCATCGTGTCCGAAGCCTATGCCGAGTTACTGGGCCTGGAGTTGCACGAGGTCGATGATCTCGCCGATGTAGAAGCAATGCCGCTGGACGGCAACAGCGGCGAAATGGTCTACGGCTACCTTCTCGACTTCACCGACGCTGCCTCGCCGGAGGTGGCGAAGAAGATCCTGCAACGTCACTCTTCGCTGCGCATCGAAGTCGGCCCCAGTTTCTTCGATGACGTGCGCTATGACGGCTGGCCCCGCTGACGGGACGCCAGCAGCGCATCCGTTTGGGATGCGCTGCTGGGGCGTCTGGCGACGCCCCAGCGCTGGGTTAAACAACGATCTTCCCGGCCCGCCGCGCATCGCGCGCGTAGGCACTCAGGCGTTTCTCCGCGTGAAAGTGCAAATAGTCCTCGAAGGACGTCAATTCACTCCCACTCAATAGTAGCCGGCGGCTTCCCCGAAATATCATAAACGACGCGAGAAATACCACGCAACTCATTGATAATTCTCGTCGAGCACTTATCAAGAAAGTCGTACGGCAGATGCGCCCAGTGCGCCGTCATGAAGTCGATCGTCTCCACGGCACGCAGCGCGATCACCCACTCGTAAGCCCGGCCGTCACCCACCACGCCCACCGAGCGCACCGGCAGGAACACCGCGAAAGCCTGGCTCACCCGGTCATACAGACCATGGCTGCGCAGCTCCTCGATGAAGATCGCATCGGCCCGCTGCAGCAGGTCGACGTATTCCGCCTTTACCTCGCCCAGCACGCGCACGCCCAGACCCGGACCCGGGAAGGGATGGCGATAGACCATCTCGCGCGGCAGGCCGAGCTCGACGCCGATGCGGCGGACTTCGTCCTTGAACAGCTCGCGCAACGGCTCGACCAGCTTGAGCTTCATGTGTTCCGGCAGGCCGCCGACGTTGTGATGGCTCTTGATGACGTGGGCCTTGCCCGTCTTGCTGCCGGCGGATTCGATGACGTCGGGATAGATCGTGCCCTGGGCCAGCCACTTCACGCCTTCAAGCTTGGCCGACTCTTCGTCGAAGATCTCGATGAACAGGCGGCCGATGACCTTGCGCTTGGCTTCCGGGTCTTCCACGCCAGCCAGCGCGTCGAAATAACGCTGCTTCGCATCCACGCGGATGACATGCACGCCCATGTGCTCGGCCATGGTGGTCATGACCTGGTCGCCTTCCTGGAAACGCAGCAGACCCGTATCGACGAAGACGCACGTCAGCTGGTTGCCGATGGCCTTCTCGAGTAGCGCGGCCACGACGGACGAATCCACACCGCCGCTGAGACCCAGGAGCACGCGATCGCTGCCGACCTGCTCGCGCACGCGGGCGACGGCGTCTTCGATGATGTGTGCGGCGTCCCACAGCGTGGCCGAGCCACAGAGGTCGACGACGAAACGGCGGAGGAGCTCCATGCCGCGCTTGGTGTGGGTCACTTCCGGGTGGAACTGGACGCCGTAGAAGCGGCGCGTGTCGTCGGCGATGGCGGCGAGCGGCAGGCTGGACGTCGACGCGGTGACCCTGAAACCTTCCGGGATCGCGGTGACGCGGTCGCCGTGCGACATCCATACACCCAGCGCCTCACCGTCCTCGACCACCGTGTCGAACAGCGCGCAGCTGCCGAAGGTGATGGTGGCCGGACCGAACTCGCGATCGTGGCCGGCCTCGACCTTGCCGCCGAGCTGTTCGGCCATGGTCTGCATGCCGTAGCAGATGCCCAGCACCGGCACGCCGAGGTCGAAGACCTGCTGGGGCGCGCGCGGCGAGTTGTCCTCGGTCACCGATTCCGGGCCGCCCGAAAGGATGACGCCCTTCGGGTTGAAGCCAGCGATCTCGTCCGGTGCGTGATCCCAGCCCCACACCTCGCAATAGACGCCGATCTCGCGGATGCGGCGGGCGATCAGCTGCGTGTACTGCGAACCGAAGTCGAGGATGAGGATCTTGTCGCTGTGGATATCGGTCATCGTGGCGGCCTGGCAGTATGAAATTTCTGGAGGCCCCGCGCGCTGCGCGTTGGCCTGAAAAAGCAGAACGCCCACTTGCGGCGGGCGTCCTGGGTCACCGGGGGGCGAGCGCGTGAGCGCATCAGTCCCGGCGGTAGTTCGGCGCTTCCTTCGTGATCTGGATGTCGTGCGGATGCGCTTCGAGCACACCGGCGCCGGTCACCTTCACAAACTGGGCCTTCTCGTGAATCTCTTCGATCGAGGCCGCGCCCATGTAACCCATGGAGGCACGCAGCCCGCCCATCATCTGGTGAATGATGTTGCGCAGGGGACCGCGATACGGCACGCGACCTTCGATGCCTTCCGGCACGAGCTTGTCGGCGTCGGCTTCGTCCTGGAAGTAACGGTCCTTGGAGCCCAGCTGCATGGCGCCAATGGAGCCCATGCCGCGGTAGCTCTTGTAGGAACGACCCTGGAACAGCTCGACCTCACCCGGGGCTTCTTCGGTACCGGCGAACATCGAGCCGAGCATGACCGAGGACGCGCCGGCGGCCAGTGCCTTGGGGATGTCGCCCGAGTAACGGATGCCGCCGTCGGCGATGAGCGGAATCTCGCCCTTCAGCGCGGTGGCGACCATGTCGATCGAGGTGATCTGCGGTACGCCGATACCGGTGACGATACGGGTGGTGCAGATGGACCCGGGACCCACACCGACCTTGACCGCGTCGACACCGGCGTCGAGCAGCGCACGCGCCGCCTCACCGGTGACGATGTTGCCGGCGATGACCTGGACCTGCGGGTAATGCTTCTTGACCCAGCCCGCGCGGTCGATGACCGCCTGCGAGTGACCATGCGCCGTGTCGACCACGACCACGTCCACGCCGGCGTCGACCAGGAGCTCGATGCGACGCTCGGTGTCGCCACCCACACCCACGGCGGCGCCCACGACCAGGCGCTCATGCGAGTCTTTGGCGGCGTTGGGATTGTCGCGGGCTTTCTGGATGTCCTTGACCGTGATCAGACCGCGCAGCTGGAAGCTGTCGTTGACGACCAGGACCTTTTCGATGCGGTTGCGGTGCAGCAGTTCGAGGACTTCGTCGTGCGAGGCGCCTTCCTTCACCGTGACCAGGCGATCTTCGCGGGTCATGATGTTGCGCACCGGATCGTCGTGCTTACGCTCGAAACGCAGGTCGCGGCTGGTGACGATGCCGACCAGCTTCTCGCCGTCGACGACCGGCACGCCGGAGATGTTGTGCGCGCGGGTCAGGGCCATGACGTCGCCGATCGAGGTGTCCGGACGGACGGTGATCGGGCTGCGGATGACGCCGGCTTCGAACTTCTTGACCAGGCGTACTTCAGCGGCCTGGAGCTCGGCGGTCATGTTCTTGTGGATGATGCCGATGCCGCCGTTCTGGGCCATCGTGATGGCGAGGCGGGCTTCGGTCACGGTGTCCATGGCGGCGGACACGATGGGTATATTCAGGCGCAGGCCGCGCGTGAACCGCGTTGAGGTATCCACATCACGGGGCATAACCGTGGAGTGGCCGGGAACCAGGAACACGTCATCGTAAGTGAGTGCCTCGGCAAGGATGCGCATAGCATTAGTCCCGCGAGTAAATCGCGGCATTATAGCGTGCGTTGCAGCAAAACGACAGCGCGACGAGTCCGCTCCGGTAGGATCCGGCCATGCCGGCGATCCCCTGCCTATCAACCGTCGAGAGCCTCCGCCGCCTCCAGCGTGTTCTCCATCAACGTCGCCACCGTCATCGGTCCCACCCCACCCGGCACCGGCGTGATCCATGACGCACGCTCGGCCGCGGGGGCGAATTCCACGTCGCCCACCAGACGCCCGTCCTCCAGGCGATTGATACCTACGTCGATGACCACGGCGCCCGGCTTGATCCATTCACCCCTGACCAGCCCCGGCTTACCCGCGGCCACGACGAGGATGTCCGCCTGCGCCACGAAGCCTTCGAGATTCTGGGTGAACTTGTGGCAGCAAGTGACTGTACTGCCTGCAATAAGTAGCTCCAGTGCGAGCGGCCGACCGACGTGATTTGAGACGCCAACGATGACCGCGTGCTCGCCGCGCACCGGGCGATCGGTATGACCCAGCAGCGTCATCACACCCTTGGGCGTGCACGGACGCAGACCGAAACGGCGCAGCGCGAGGCGACCGACATTGACCGCCTGGAAGCCATCGACATCTTTCATCGGATCGATCCGGTCGACCAGCGCCTCTTCATCGATATGCGCGGGCAGCGGCGACTGTACGAGGATGCCGTGCACCGCCGGATCCGCGTTGAGCTTGTCGATCAGCGCAAAAAGTTCTTCCTGCGACGTTTCGGCCGGAAGGTCGTAGCCGAACGACTTGAAGCCCACCTGCTGACAGGCTTTGCGCTTGTTCCTGACGTAAACCGCAGAGGCCGGGTCTTCGCCGACCAGAACCACCGCGAGTCCGGGGGCGCGATGCCCCTCGGTAACGCGTTTGGCGACACGACGCCCGATATGCTCGAGCAGTTCCTGGGCGATGCGCTTGCCGTCGAGAATACGTGCGGTCATGGGATATCGCCCTTTGGAAACCGGACATTATCCCCTGAGCTTACGACGCTTGCATACTCTCCGGCATGGCCATCGAAACCCTTCCCTACCCAAACGCCCTGACCGATGGGCGGATCACGCTTCGCCCGCACCGTACCGGCGACATGGAGGCCCTCGCCGAAGCCGTGCGCGAGTCCGTCGCGACCGTCGGCCGCTGGCAGGACTGGTGCCATGCGGGATACACGCCCATGGACGCGGCGGCATGGATCGCAACCTGCCAGAAGGCCTGGCTGATGGGCGAAGGCCATGAGTTCCTCGTGTTCGATGCAGCGACGGACGCACTGCTCGGCGGCATGGGCGTGAACCACCTCAATCGCGAGCACCGTTTTGCCAACCTCGGTTACTGGGTGCGTGAGTCGGCGCAGGGCCAGGGCGTCGCGGCACGGGCGGGCAAGCTCGCGGTCCAGTTCGCTTTCGAGGCCGTGCGGGTCTCGCGGCTGGAAATCGTCGCGGCGCACGACAACGTGCCGAGCCGGAAGACAGCTGAACGCATCGGAGGCATATTTGAAGGAATACTTCGTAACCGATTGGTTTTACAAAATAAACCTGTCGACGCTGCGATGTATTCCGTCGTGTCCGGGGATCGATTGTGAGCGAGTCTTCCGGCTTCCCGTAAGCATGAAGCCCGCAACCGACCCGCAACGCCTCAGCCGGCGATCGCGCACATCCGCTCGAGGTCCACATAGCCGTCGAAGGACGCCCCGTCACCGCAACCCGGGCACTGCGGATCGCGCCTCAGCTTCAGCTCGCGGAAACGCATGCCGAGGGCGTCGTAAGTCAGCAATCGTCCGACGAGCGTTTCGCCGACGCCAAGGATCAGCTTCATCGCTTCGGTGGCCTGCACCATGCCCACCAGTCCGGGAAGCACCCCCAGCACACCGGCCTCGCTGCAGTTGGGCGCATCGGCGGCCGCCGGCGGCTCGGGGAACAGGCAGCGGTAGCAGGGAGACTCCGCGCGTCGCGGATCGAACACACTCGCCTGACCAGTGAAGCGCTCGATCGCGGCATAGACCATGGGCAGCCCCAGGCGCCGCGTTGCCGCGGCCAGCAGGTAGCGCGTGGCGAAATTGTCCGCGCCATCGATCACCACGTCGTGGCCGCCGATCATCGCTTCGACGTTGTCCGCGCGGAGGCGCTCGACCACGACACGGACATGAATGCGCGGGTTGAGCGCAAGCAGCGTCATCCGGGCCGACTCCGCCTTGCTCATGCCCACGCGCGCGTCCGCATGGACGACCTGGCGATGCAGATTGGATCGCTCGACGCGATCGTCGTCGATCAGGGTTAGATGCCCGACGCCGGCCGCGGCGAGGTAAAGCAACGCCGGAGACCCCAGGCCGCCCGCCCCGATCACGGCCACGCGAGCGGCGGCAAGCCTGGACTGCCCAGCCTCACCGACCTGCGGTAGCAACACCTGTCGGGCGTAACGCTCAGCGGCGTCGCTATCGAGCGCACCCGCAAGCACCGGTAAGCCCGCGACCTTCCACGCCGCCATGCCGCCCGCGACCGACGACACCCGGGCATAGCCCATGCGCTGCAAGGCCTCGGCGGCGAGCAACGAGCGCTGGCCGCTGCCACAGAGCACGAGGATCTCGCGCTGCCGGTCCGGCTCGATCTGCTCGATGCGCAGCTCAAGAAATCCACGTGAGAGCCCGCTCGCACCTGCCGGCGTGCCCTCGCTGCGCTCGTTGTCCTCACGGACATCGATCAGCAATGCCCCGTCCAGCTGGCGGGACAAGGCATCGGTCGCGGCGATCTCGGGCACCCGCTGGCGCAACTCGGCCAGCCAGCGATCCCTACCCAGGTCTTCGGTCATGCGAGGCACCTCTGCGAGGGCGACGCTTACTTCTCGCGTCGCTTCGCGTTGCGGATCATTTCCCGGCGGCGGCGCTGCTGGCCCTCCGTCAGGACGTTCTTCTTGCCGGCGAACGGGTTCTCACCATCGCGGAAATCGATACGGATGGGCGTGCCTTCCAGCTTGTAACGCTTGCGGAAGAACCCTTCCAGGTAACGGCGGTAAGCCGGCGCGATGTGCTTGGTCCGGCTGCCGTGGATCACGATCGTCGGCGGATTGAATCCGCCCGGATGGGCGTAACGCAGCTTGGGCGCATGCCCGCGCACCAACGGCGGCTGATAGGCCTCGTAAGCCTGCTCGAGCGTCCGGGTCAGTTCGCTGGACGTCAGTACCTTCGTCGCTGCCCCGTGAGCACGGATGACCGCCTTCATGAGTTCTCGCAGGCCGGAGCCGTGCAGCGCGGAAATGAAGACCGTCTTCGCCCACTCGGCGAACTGCAGGCGGCGCTCGAGCGCTTTCTGCGTCTGCTCGCGGGCATAGGAATCCATGCCGTCCCACTTGTTCACCGCGATGACCAGCGCCCGGCCTTCTTCGATGGCGTGCCCGATGAGGGTCAGGTCCTGGTCGGCGAGATTTTCCCGGGCATCGATCAGAACGACCGTCACCTGCGACGCAGCAATGGACTGCAACGTCTTGATGACGCTGAATTTCTCTACCGCTTCCTCGACGCGTGCACGACGGCGCACGCCGGCGGTATCGATCAGCGTGTAGCGCTTGCCGTCACGCTCCAGCGATACCCGGATCGGATCGCGCGTGGTGCCGGCGAGGTCCGAAACGATGAGACGATCCTCGCCCAGCAGACGATTGATCAACGTGGACTTGCCGGCATTGGGACGACCGACGATCGCCACGCGGATGCCCTGATCTTCGAGCGCGGGGTCGTTATCCCTGTCGTCCGGCAGGTAACCGATGGCTTTGACCACCAGCACGTCGACGCCGCGGTTGTGCGCAGCGGACATGGGCAGCGTTTCGGCGATGCCGAACGAAGCGAACTCGCCCAGCGCCACGATTTCATCGACGCCGTCGGTCTTGTTGACGACGACGATGACCGGCTTGCCACTGCGGCGGAGCTCGGTGAGGATGCCGGCATCCAGCGGGAGGACGCCATCACGGGCATCCACCACGAAGACGAGCAGGTTGGCCTCGCAGATCGCGAGACGAACCTGCTGCGCGGTGAGGCCTTCAATGCCTTCATCACTACCGGACAAGCCGCCGGTATCCACGACAACGAACGGTCGGGGACCGAGACGACAGACACCGTAGTGTCTGTCACGAGTGACGCCGGGCATATCGGCGACAAGAGCGTCCCTGCTACGCGTCAGCGCATTGAAGAGGGTCGACTTACCGACATTGGGACGGCCGACCAAAGCGACGACGGGCAACATGGGAGTTACATCTATCCTGTGGATCAGTTCGTCGCGATGCGGTAGGCGCCGATGTGGCCCTCGACATCTTCAACGAACACGGTGTCACCCACCACGAGGGGCTGGGCACGAATGGCTTTCTTGGACAGGCGCTCACGTGCGGCGATCTTGCCGTCGCCGACCGCCAGCCAGTGGATGTGACCGTCGAGGTCGCCGACCACGGCATAGTTGCCCTGGATCGCCGGCCCGGTCAGCCAGCGGTACTTGAGACCCGCCTGCTTCCAGATGTTGGCGCCGCTGCTCTTGTCGAAGGCGAAAACCTGCGACTGGTCGTCGACACCGTAGACGGCGTTGTCTTTCACGTCCAGCGAGGTGAACGTCGAGAAGCCGTGGTTCCACAGCGGACGCCCGCTCGGGCCGTCGATCGCGGTGAGGTTGCCATGGTACGCGGCGCCGTAAAGCGTGGTGCCATCGAGGACCAGCGAGCCATCGGCGTCGTTCAGGCGATCGATCTCGGTACGGCCTTCACCACTGGCGAGCGTCTGCTCCCAGAGCTTTTCACCGTTGTCCAGGCGAATGGCGATCAGCTTGCCGGCATCGCTGCCGACGAACACCACGCCGTTGGCGATCAGCAGGCGACCGTTGCCACGCAGGCTGAGGAGCGGCACCTGGGCCTGGTCGAACACCCAGCGGCGCTCGCCATTGCTGGCGTCGATGCCGTAGATGCGACCGTCGTTGCAGCGAACGACGACCAGACCGTTGACGATGACCGGTGCCGTGATGACTTCCGACGACAGCTCGGACGACCAGCGACGCTCGCCGTCCTTCGCGTTGATACCGTACAGATGTCCATCCAGCGTGCCGATGGCGACGAGGTCGCCGGCGGCGCCGGGGCCGCCGGAGAAGCGCGCGTCTTCGCGCTTGGCGTCGCCCCAGCCGAACCAGCCGTGCTGGCGGGTGCTCTTGGACCACAGCTTCTTGCCGGTCGACGCCTCGAAGGCGGCGATCTTGCCGTCGGTGCTGGCGGCGTAAAGCACGTTGTCGACGACGGTCGGACGCATACGCACACCGGACTCGGCGGCGCCGTCACCGATGCTGGACTTCCAGAGACGCTCGACCTTGAGGGTCGGCTCAAACTTCTTGTCGAGCGGGGTCGGCGGTTCGACGTTTTCCTTCTTGAACGAGTGGCAGCCGGCCAGAACGACCAGCGACGAAGTCAACGCGATTGCCCAAAAACGTTTCATGCACCCTGCTTCCCGGCCACTGCCAGATCATCGAGCTTTGTTTGAACCACACCGCGTTGCGGTGAGCTGTCGCCCATCGCGGCGATCGCCGCCTGATAGGCCTTGCGTGCGTCGTCGTGGCGTCCAAGCTTGACCAGCGCATCGCCGCGGAGTTCCTGCGCGATGGCCACAAACGACTTGCCCGGCATCGCGTCCAGCGCGGTGAGGGCGTCCTGTGGCTTGTTCTGGGCAAACTTGAGTTGTGCGACACGAAGCTGCACGAGTGTCTTGAGCGCGTCGTCCCTGGCATGGGCCACGGCCCAGTCCAGGTCGCCCGAAGCCTTGTCGAGCTGACCGGCCATGACGTTGCGCTGCGCCCGCTCGCCCGCTGCGAAGACGGACCAGGCGGTGTCCGCATAATCCTTCAGCAGCGTTTCGGTGTGGACGTCGATCGCATTGGCGTTGTTCTGCGCCACGGCCGCCTGAAGCGCCGAATATTCCCCGGCCGCCGCCTGCTCGTGACCGGCGCGGTGCGACTTCCACTGCTGCCAGCCAAAGATCAGCACGAGGCCCAGCGCGATGCCGACGGCGATCGAAACGCCGTTCTTGCGCAGCCATTGCTGGACGCGTTCGCCTTGTTCGTAGTCGTCGTATACGTCGAAAGACATGCAATCACCCACTGCGCTCCGCGCAGCACATCCTGAAGGGAACAAGCCCGCACCTGCCATCTGACGATGACGGGGCGGATCAATAGGCAAGGATAACCGAAAAGCGCGGGCCGGCGGCGCCGCGCTGAGACGGAACCACGCTCGCGGCGATCAGTTGGAGACCGGCGTCGCCTTGCCGTCGCGGATATCCACACGGAAACGGGCGACGTTGGCGCGGCGGAACGCGTCGATCTGCACGGCCTGCCCGTCCACCGAGGCCTGGGCACCCGTGGCATTGCCGATGCGGACATCCAGAGGGCTGTCGCTGCGGTAGGACTTCTGCGTTCCGGCAGGCAGGATGCCGTACTCCAGACGCGAGCCATCGGCGGCCGTCACTTCGACCCAGCTCGCGGACGGCAACGACAGGGAAAGGCTGTGCGCGCCCTGCCCCTGAGCCTTCGCCGCGTCATCGACGACAGGCGCGGCGGCGGCGGTAGCCAGCGGCGCCCTGGCGGCGCCCCGGTCCAGCGGCGGGAACATGGCCATCGACGCCAGCAGCGGTTGCTGGTCCTCGGCGCGGGGCTCCGACACGGCCGCCGGCCTGGCGGGGGCGGCATCGCTCGCGAGCGCGGTGGACGAGGCGCCGGCCGGGGCGTCCTGCTGAGCGACGGGAGCGGCATCCAGCGGAGCCAGGCGCGGCATATCGCGATCGAGCGTGCCGCGTACGCCGAGCCAGACCATGGGCACGACGATCACCGCGGTCAGCACGACGTACGTGGCGGCGGTCACATAGCGCTCGAGCAGATAGCGCGAATGGGACACCCCACCGGTGACGACGAGCTCCGGCTGGCGCGGGGTCAGGCGCGCGAGCTCGGCCTGAATGGCTTCCGGGTCGACGCCGAGATGGTTGCCGTATTTACTGAGATAGCCGGCCAGATAAACCTGGTAGTCGATGCCACCGTACTCGCCCGCTTCCAGCTGGCGCAGCAGGCGCGACGGCAGACGCAACGCCTGGCCGCAGGCCTCGATGGTGTAGCCACGCGCCTCCCGGGCGGCACGCAGACGGGCTCCGAAGCCCGTGGTGCCAGCGCCGAGGTCGATGAGGACGCGACCGCCCTCGTCAGCGTTCACATCGAGCTGGGGATCCATGGCTTGCTCCGTGTGTGCGTTCGGCGCGAGCCCGGCGAACAGATCCTGTTCGCGATCGTCCCGACCGGAAGAATTCGAAGGTACGGATGTCATTGACGTGCGCTGGCTTCGAGTGAGCGCGCTTGTTCCGAATCCGGGAACTGTGAGCGCAACCGTTTGGCATAGTCCTGGGCAACCTCCCCGTTGCCCAGACGGAGCTCGATATCGCGACCGAGCTTCAACGAATCCGGAGTGGGCCTGGCCAGCGCTTCATAGCGCTGCATGAAGGCCCGTGCCCGGAACGCATCGTTCTTAAGGTACAACAGGTAAGCCATCTGATACAGGGCATCGGCGTTGTTGCCATTACGCTCGAGCGCCCTGCGGAAGTAACCTTCCGCGGCCTCGTAATCGTGAGCCTGGATCTGGCAGGTGCCCGCGTTGGTCATGGCCAGGTCGGGCGTTTCGTAAAACGGATCCGCCAGGGCACGATCGAAGAACGGTTTGGCCTCGCCTGCACGCCCCTGCTTGCACAGGAACACGGCGAGATTGTTGTTCAGCGACCCCTTTTTCGGATCGAACTCGATGGCCTTACGGTAGTGCAGCTCCGCATTGACCGGATCGTTGATCCGCTCGTAAAGCACCGCGATCACCGTGTGGGCGGGCACATATCTGGGATCGAAGCTCAGCGCTTTCTGCAGTTTTTCCATCGCGCCCTGCAGGTTGCCGCTCTCCATGTAGCGCTGACCGAGTTCGGTGTGCACCTGAGCTCCCTTGGCGCGCTCATCCGCCGCCGTGGCGGGCTTCAGGACCGAGCCGTCACCCACGCAGCCGGTGCACGCCCACACGAGCGCCACCAGCATCCCCCACCGCTCAAGCCGCATTCACCACTCCCTCTTCCAGCTTCTTGCGGAATTCCGCCTGACGGCGCGTGCGATCGACCACCTGCCCTTTCAGCTGGCCGCAAGCGGCGTCGATGTCGTCACCACGGGTGCGGCGAAGCATCGTAAGTACACCGGCGTTGAGCAGCTGGGTCTGGAAGTTGCGGATGTCTTCCTGATTGGAGCGCTCGAAGCGCGTTCCCGGGAAAGGATTGAACGGAATGAGGTTGACCTTGTTCGCGCCCGGCAGGCGGCGCATGAACTTGATCAGCTGCCTGGCATGTTCGGGGCGATCGTTGATGCCCTTCATCAGCGTGTATTCGAACGTGATCGAGGTGCGCGGCGCGCGATTGATGTAGCGCTCGCAGGCCGCCATGAGCTCCGCCAGCGGGTAGCGCTTGTTCAGCGGGACCAGCTCGGTGCGCAGCTCGTCGTTGGCCGCATGAAGCGAGACGGCCAGCGAGACGTCGCTTTCCGTCGAAAGCTTGTCGATCATCGGAACGAGGCCGGCCGTGGAGAGCGTGACGCGCTTGCTGGCCAGGCCGAAGCCCAGGTCGTCGCGCATCAGACTCATGGCCTTCACCACGTTGTCGAAATTGAGCAGCGGCTCACCCATGCCCATCATCACCACGTTGGTGATGCGGCGTTGCTGGTGAGGCACGTTGCCCAGATGTTTGGCCGCGACCCAGACCTGACCGATGATCTCGGCCGTCGACAGGTTGCGGGAGAAACCCTGCGTTGCCGTGGAGCAGAACTGGCAGTTCAGGGCGCAGCCGACCTGCGACGACACGCAAAGCGTTCCGCGGGTCGGCTCCGGGATGTACACGGTCTCGATGGCGTTGCCGCCATCCATACCGAGCAGCCACTTCTGGGTGCCGTCGACCGCGGTCTTTTCGAACGCGGTCTTGGGCGGGCCCACATAGCAGCTGGCGCTGAGCTTTTCACGCAACGCCTTGCCGACATCGGTCATATTCTCGAAATCGCTTTCAAGACGGTGGTAGATCCACTTCATGACCTGTTCGGCGCGATAGGGCTTCTCGCCGAGCTGGGCGAAGAAATCGCGCAGCCCCTGGCGATCGAAATCGAGCAGGTTGACCTTGTCAGCAGGCGTATTCACGGCGTGTCTCAGTGCGAAACGACTTCCGAGTCGTTGAAGAAGTACTTGATCTCGTTCGCGGCGTTCTCGAGCGAGTCCGAACCATGGACCGCGTTGGCGTCGATGGACTCGGCGAAGTCGGCGCGGATCGTGCCCGCGGCGGCTTCCTTCGGATTGGTGGCGCCCATCAGGTCACGGTTCTTGAGGACCGCGCCTTCGCCTTCCAGGGCCTGGATCATGACCGGGCCGGAGATCATGAAGTCGACCAGGGCGCCGAAGAACGGACGCTCCTTGTGGACGGCGTAGAAGCCTTCGGCCTCTTCGCGGGTCAGCTGCTTCAGCTTCGCGGCGACGATCTTGAGACCGGCCTTTTCGAAGCGGGTCAGGATTTCACCGATGACGTTCTTCTTGACGGCGTCGGGCTTGATGATCGAAAGGGTGCGCTCCAGCGCCATACGTTTGCTCCGGGGAATGGGAAAAGGGTGAACGAGTCTGCCAGCGTCCGCGGGGACGCCCGGTGAAAGTTTGGGGCCAAAGCCGTCAGGAATGACTGACTTAGCTCACGAAATCTTGACAGATTCTAGCTCAATCGCAAGCCGTTTGCAGGCCTCCGGCGTCATGTGCGTTCGCACATTGACCCTTTCGCGGACCCGGGCGTATTCTCAAACGATCGTTTGATTCAAACCTGCCGCCTCGGAGTCCGCCGACATGACCAGCGCACCCTACGCGTCCCGCGAGCGGACCACCAAGGAACGCATCCTGGGTGCCGCCGAGGCCCTGTTCGCCACGCATGGCTTCGCCGGGGCGTCGCTGCGCCAGGTGACGGCTGCCGCCCGGGTCAATCTGGCCGCGGTCAACTACCACTTCGGTTCGAAGGACAAGCTGATCGAGGAAGTGTTCCGCCGCCGGCTGGACGAGCTGAACAGCCGGCGCCTGGCGGCACTGGCCAGGGTGGCTGGCAAGGCCGGGACGTCCCTGGAGGACATCCTCGACGCCTACATCAGGCCGGCTCTGGACCTGTCCCGGAACGACGGGGGCGGCGCCGCCTTCGTCCGCGTACTGGCCCGGGCCTATGCCGAGCACAACGAGACGCTGCGCCGGTTCCTTTCCGAGAACTACGGCCACGTGCTGCGGCAGTTCGCCGCCGAGTTCGGCCGACTGCTCCCTGGTCTCGCCAAGGAGGAGATTTACTGGCGCCTCGACATCGTCACCGGCGCGCTGACCTATGCGATGGCCGATTTCGGAATCATCCAGCGCAAGAACGACGTGGACGAACGCGACCACCGGGAGAGCGCCGCCGAGCACCTCATCCGCTTCGCCGCCGCCGGCCTGCGAAGCCCCACCGTTTCGAACTCCACGGCCACGCGCTGACCGTGGACGAATCCCAAGTACCACCGGAGATCATCATGACCGCAACACCGTTACGCATTCGCAAGGCCGCGGTACTCGGCGCCGGCGTCATGGGCGCGCAGATTGCCGCTCACCTGACGAACGCCAACGTTGAAACCGTGCTGTTCGACCTGCCCGCGAAGGAAGGTCCGAAGAGCGGCATCGCCCTCAAGGCGATCGCCAACCTGGCCAAGCTGTCGCCCGCCCCGCTGGCGGAGAAAACGCTTGGCGCCGCGATCATCCCGGCGAACTACGAGGACGATCTGGCCCAGCTGGCCGACGTGGACCTGGTGATCGAAGCGATCGCCGAGCGCATGGACTGGAAGCTCGACCTGTATCAGAAGATCGCCCCGCACGTGTCGAAGACCGCCGTGCTGGCGTCCAACACGTCGGGCCTGTCGATCAACGGGCTGGCCGAGGCGCTGCCCGAAGAGATGCGCCACCGCTTCACGGGTGTGCATTTCTTCAACCCGCCGCGTTACATGCATCTGGTCGAGCTGATCCCGACCAGACTGACCGACAAGGGCGTACTGGAAGGCCTCGAAGCCTTTCTGACCACGACGCTGGGCAAGGGCGTCGTCTACGCCAAGGACACCCCGAACTTCATCGGCAACCGCATCGGCGTGTTCTCGATGCTGTCGACCATGCACCACACTGAACAGTTCGGCCTGGGCTTCGACACCGTCGACGCGCTGACCGGCCCGGCCATCGGCCGCCCGAAGAGCGCCACCTTCCGCACCGCGGACGTCGTCGGCCTCGACACACTGGCGCACGTGGTCAAGACCATGGGCGACACGCTCCCGGACGATCCGTGGCACTCGTATTTCCAGCCGCCGGTCTGGCTCAAAGGTCTGATCGACAAGGGCGCGCTCGGCCAGAAGACCGGCGCGGGTTTCTACCGCAAGGCCGGTAAGGACATCGTGGTGCTCGACCTGCAGAAGCAGGACTATCGCCCGTCCGAGCAGAAGGCCTCCGACGAGGTCTCGGCCATTCTGGCCATCAAGGATCCCGCCGAGAAGTTCGCCCGGTTGCGCGCGTCGCAGGATCCGCAGGCCCAGTTCCTCTGGGCGGTGTTCCGCGATCTCTTCCATTACACCGCCTTCCACCTGGCCGATATCGCCGAGACGGCGCGTGACGTCGATTTCGCCATCCGCTGGGGTTACGGCTGGAAGCTCGGTCCCTTCGAGCTCTGGCAGGCCGCCGGCTGGCAGCAGATCGCCGGCTGGATCGCCGAAGACATCGCCGCCGGCAAGACCATGAGCAGCGCACCCCTGCCCGCCTGGGTCACCGACGGTCGGGCCGGCGTGCACGGCAAGGCCGGCTCGTACTCGGCCAGTGCCAACGCGGAGAAGCCGCGTTCCTCGCACCCGGTCTACGCGCGCCAGGCCTTCCCGGATCCGATCCTGGGCGAGAAATTCGACCATGGCACCACGGTCTGGGAGAACGACAGCGTGCGCCTGTGGCACTCGGGCGACGACATCGGCGTGATCTCGTTCAAGACCAAGATGCATACGGTCAACGATCACGTGCTCGACGGCATCCAGCATGCGATCGGCCTGGCGGAGCAGCAGTTTCGCGGCGTCGTGCTGTGGCAGCCGTCCGAGCCGTTCTCGGCCGGTGCGGACCTCAAGGGCGCGCTGGGCCTCTTGCAAGCCGGCAAGCTGGCTCAGTTCGAAGCCATGGTGGCGAACTTCCAGGCCACCAGCATGCGCATCAAGTATTCGCTGGTGCCGGTGATCGCGGCCGTTCGCGGCCTGGCCCTCGGTGGAGGCTGCGAGTTCCAGATGCATTCGGCGCGTACGGTCGCGGCGCTGGAAAGCTATATCGGTCTGGTCGAAGCCGGCGTGGGCCTGCTGCCCGCTGGCGGTGGCCTGAAGGAGTTCGCCGTGCGCGCCGCGCAGGCCAACCCGGAAGACCCGTTCGAGTTCCTGAAGAAGATTTTCGAGACCGTGGCGATGGCCAAGGTCTCGACCAGCGCACTCGAAGCCAAATCCATGGGTCTCCTGCGCAAGGACGACATCGTGGTCTTCAATTCGTACGAGGTGCTGCACGTGGCCAAGGCCCAGGCGGTCGCCCTGGCCGAGTCCGGCTATCGCCCGCCCATGCCCGGCCGCGCCATCCCGGTCGGCGGCGACGTCGCCACGGCCACGTTCAAAGCCTCGCTCGCGAATCTCGCCGAAGGCTATTTCGCCTCGCCGCATGACATCGACATCGCCAGCCGCATCGCCGACACCCTGGCGGGCGGCAAGATCGAGCGTGGCTCGCTGGTCGATGAGACGTGGCTGCTCGCGCTCGAGCGTCGCCACTTCGTCGAACTGGCACAGACCGAAAAGACCCAGGCCCGCATCGCGCACACGATGACGACGGGGAAGCCGCTGAGTAACTGACGCGCTTCGCGCTCTTACGCATCCGACTTCACCACTTAAAGGAACCAATCATGAGCAAGCAAGTGCAAGACGCGTACATCGTCGCCGCCACCCGCACCCCGGTGGGCAAGGCGCCGCGCGGCGTGTTCCGCAATACCCGCCCCGACGACCTGCTCGCGCATGTCATCCGCGCCGTCATCGAGCAGGCCCCGGGCATCGACCCCGCCCTGATCGCCGACGCCGTCATCGGCAACGCGATGCCGGAAGCCGAGCAAGGCATGAACGTCGCACGCATCGGCGTGCTGCTGGCGGGCCTGCCGGAGCAGGTCCCGGGCGTCACCATCAACCGCTTCTGCTCGTCCGGCGTGCAGGCCATCGCGATGGCGGCCGACCGCATCCGCCTGGGTGAGGCCGACCTGATGCTCGCCGGCGGTACCGAGTCGATGAGCATGGTGCCGATGATGGGCAACAAGATCGCCATGAATCCGGCGATCTTCGACAACGACGAAAACCGCGCCATCGCGTTCGGCATGGGCATCACGGCCGAGAAGGTCGCCGAGCGCTGGAAGGTCAGCCGCGAGGATCAGGACCGCTTCGCCCTGCAGTCGCACGAGCGTGCCTTCGCGGCGATCGCCGCCGGTGAGTTCAGGGACGAGATCACCCCGTTCCAGCTCGACGACCGCTACCCCGACCTGAAGAACCACAGCGTTCGCGAAGACCGTCGCGTCATCGACACCGACGAAGGTCCGCGCAAGGACACGACGCTGGAGGTGCTCGGCAAGCTGCGTCCGGTGTTCCGCAACGGCCAGTTCGGCGGCTCGGTCACCGCGGGCAACTCCTCGCAGATGTCCGACGGTGCCGGCGCCCTGCTGATCGCCAGCGAGAAGGCGATCAAGGACCACGGTCTGACCCCGCTTGCGCGCTTCGTCGGTTTCTCCGTCGCCGGTGTGGCGCCCGAAGTCATGGGCATCGGCCCGAAGGAAGCGATTCCCAAGGCACTCAAGCAGACCGGCATCACCCAGGATCAGCTCGACTGGATCGAACTGAACGAGGCCTTCGCGGCGCAGGCGCTCGCGGTCATCCGCGATCTCGGCCTCGATCCGTCGAAGGTCAATCCGCTGGGCGGCGCCATCGCGCTGGGCCACCCGCTGGGCGCTACCGGCGCCATCCGCGCCGCCACGCTGATCCACGGCCTCCGCCGCCGGAAACAGAAATACGGCATGGTGACGATGTGCATCGGCACGGGCATGGGTGCCGCCGGCATCTTCGAATCGCTGTGAGGTGAGGCGGTGTCCGGCGGGGATCAGGCCAGCCTGGCCCCGTTCGGCACCGCCCGCTCCGTCGTCGTGATCACCACGCCCTCATCGGTATGAAATCCGGTCAACAGGAACTGCGACCGGAACGGCCCGATCTGCTTCTCGGGGAAATTGATCACCCCGACGATCTGCTTGCCCACCAGCTCCTCGGCCGCATAGATCGCGGCGACCTGCGCACTGGTCTTTCGTTCGCCGTGCTCACCGAAGTCCGCCCAGATCTTGTAGGCCGGGCGCCGTGCCTCGGGAAAGGCCTCCGCGCGCACGATGGTGCCTGCGACGAGCATGACCTTCTCGAAGTCGGCCCAGCTGATTTCCTCGCTCATGTCATCCTTCCAGTCGCGACTTGAACCAGTCGCGGAATTCATGATTCCAGTACGTCCCCTGAGCCGCAAGATAACCGAACGGGCGATGCACGGGATCCAGACCGAAGTCCGCGTAGGCCGCGAGGGACGTGTCTCCGCCGGCGATCGCATCGGCCAGCGCTTCGCCCGCCGCGCAGGTTGGTGCCAGCCCATGGCCTCCGAATGCCTGTGCGTACCAGAGTCCGTTGCCGTGAGTGCCGACCTGGGGCATCTCATGGCGTGCATAGCTCATCAGGCCCGACCAGGCTTTCTCGATCCGCGCATCTTTCAGGGACGGGAAGACGCGTGCCAGATCGCGCCTGAGCAATCGCTGCACGGCGCGCGGCGACCGGTCGCGCACCGAGATGCGACCGCCCCAGAGCAGCCGCGTGTCCGTCAGGGGACGGTAATAATCGAAGGCGAAGCGTGTGTCGTAGATCGCCGCGCGCGTCCGCATGCACGCACCCAGGCTTTCGCCCAGCGGCTCCGTCACCATCACATACGTCGCAATGGGAAGCACGGCGCGGTCTATGTCGCGATCCAGCCCGGCCAGATAGCCGCCGCAGGCCAGGACGACGTTCGGCGTTTCGATTTCCGCATCGCCCACGCGCAGCGTCCAGCGTGGTCCGCGACGCTCAAGCATGCGCACCCGCGATCCCTCGTGGATGGTGACTCCTGCGCTCTCGGCGGCGCGCGCCAGTCCGCGCGCATAAGCCAGCGGGTCGATGTGCAGGGCGTTCCGCTCGTACAGACCATCGTGATAGCGAGCGCTGTGAACGAACTCGTGCATGGCGTTCGCGGGTATCCACTGCCAGTCGGCCCCGTACTCCCGCGCGAGCAGTTCCTGGCGCGCACGCAGCAGGCCGGCATCGCGGAACCAGTTCGCCCAGACCACCCCGGCGTCGACCATGTCGCAGTCGATGGTCAGCGTGGAGATGCGCTCGCGAATGAGGTTCACGGCATCCACCGTGCGGCCGTAGAGCTGTCTTGCACGGCCGGGGCCGGCACGTTCCAGCAGCGCGCGCTCACCCAGTGAGTAACCGGCGAAGACGAAGCCACCATTGCGGCCGGACGCGCCGAAACCGATGGTCTCCGCGTCGAGCAACACGATGTCGCGCACGCCCCGCGCGGCGAGACCGAGGACGGTATTCAGCCCGGCAAAGCCGCCGCCAACGACCACGACGGCCGCCTCGCGCCTGCCCTGCGGCGGCGGCCGGCGTTCGGGTGCGGGGACCCGGTCGTGGTACCACGACGGCATGGGCGGCGATCCGGTGACGAAAGAGCGCAGTTGTACGACAGTGCGGGCCACGACGGGAAGTACCCGAAGACACCGGAGTATGATTCAGTGACTTCTCATACGACGCCCGGCCATGAGTCTGCTCCCCCCGATCGACCTTCAGCGATGGATCGACGACAACCGCGCGCTGCTCAAGCCGCCAGTCGGCAACAAATGCATCGTCGATGGCGATTTCATCATCATGATCGTCGGTGGCCCGAACGCGCGCACCGATTACCACTACGACGAGGGCCCGGAGTTCTTCTATCAGCTCGAAGGCGAGATGGTCCTGAAGGTGCAGGACGAAGGTCGGGCACGCGACATACCGATCCGTGCCGGCGAAGTCTTCTACCTGCCCGCGAGAGTCCCGCATTCACCGCAACGCATGCCCGATTCGGTAGGCCTCGTCGTCGAGCGGCGGCGGCTGGCGGGTGAACGGGACGGATTGATGTGGTTCTGCGAAAACTGCAACCACAAGCTGTTCGAGACCTATTTCCCTTTGGACAGCATCGAGAACGACTTCCCGCCCGTCTTCGAACGCTTCTACCGGTCGGTCGAGGCGCGCACGTGCACCGAGTGCGGCACTCTGCATCCGGCACCGGCGAAATACAAGGACTGAGGCCCCGCGCTACGACATCAGCGTATCGCGCATGACGAGCCACTTGGCCGCCATGCGTCGCAAGGACACATCCGCTTCCGGATCCGCCGCGATATCGGCGACCGGACGCCACGCCAGCGCGAGTGCTTCCTCGTTGACGACGAACGTCTCGTCGCCGCGCGCGACCACCACGTAACGCACGTCATGGTGCCAGTGCTCCGGCTCGTGCCCCCGTGCGGGGATGCGATGGGTATCGACGTCGAAGATGACGGGATGAACCTCGAGATCCCGCAGTCCGGTCTCTTCCCGCGCTTCGCGAAGGGCGACCTCGGCCAGGTCGGGATCGCCATCGGCATGACCACCCGGCTGAAGCCAGCGGCCGAGCTTGCGATGCAGCATGAGCAGAACGCGCTCGCCGTCGCCGCTGACCAGCCATGCGGAGCCGGTGAAGTGCCCGGCCAACGTCTCGCGATGGAATGGCTGCTCGCTATCGCGTAACCAGGCGACACATCGCTCCACATCCGGTTCGGCTGGCCATCGCTCGCCATAGTGACGAAAAGCATCGAGCAAGGCGTGGCGTTCGGCGTGCATGCGGACCCTTCGGTGGCGGTCGAGCTGAGCATTCTCGCACGACATTTTAAGACTAATCCGATGTTTTTCAGGGGACGTGGCCGCCTAGGATGGGTCCATGCGCACGACGCGCATGGCAGTTCAGCCCAGCAAGGAATCGCAGCATGCGCTACATCCCCAACGTCACCGCCCTCTTACTCGCCCTGACGATACCGCCAGCCTTCGCCGCACAGGCGTCGCCGGAGCAGGAATCGCCCCGCTTTACCGGCCCGCTCGTGACGCCCGCCGTCAACACGATGCCGATGGGGATGCTCAACATCGAGCCTTACCTCATCCATACGAATACGCGAGGCAGCTACGACAACACCGGCCACCGCCGCGAGCAGCATCCGATGTACCGCCAATGGCAGGTCGCCGTTCCCATGACGTACGCCCTGACCGACAGCAGTGCGGTTCAGCTCACGCTGAACGCCTCGCGCACGTCCGGCGGCGGACGGCACACCGACGGTCTTCGCATGGGCGACTCCGTACTGCGCGTGCAACAGCGCCTGATCGCCCCCGCGGCTGACGGCACCGGCCTGGTGCTGGCCCTGGCGGTGGCGCAGCGCTTCGTCACCGGCAAATACCAGCGACTGGACACCAATCCGCTGAATGCGACGGGCAACGGCGCCGCGCGAACCACGCTGAGCCTCGGCGCGCAGCAGCTGCACTGGCTGCCGAACCACCACGCCTTGCGCTGGCGCGGGCAACTCGCCTGGAGCCCGTCGCCGGGGCACGTCAAGGTTCACGACAGCAGCGTTTATGGTACCGCCGAAGGATTTCGCGGCCGGGCACGCGTCGGGCAGGCCTGGAACGCGACCCTTGCCGCCGAATATGTCCTCGACACGCGCTGGGGCCTGGTCGGCGAAGCGATCTGGAATCGCGCGAGTGCGGTGTCCGTCAGCGGTCGGTCGCGCCACGGGCAGACGACCCGCCATCGTGTCGCAGCATCCCATGACATCAGCCTCGCCCCGGCGGTGGAGTACCACTTCAGCCCCACGGTGGGGCTCATCGCAGGCGTCCAGTTCACCGTCGCGGGCCGCAACGCCGGCGACTACGTGGCACCGCAGGCCGCGCTGAACATGGTTTTCTGAGAAAGCAGCACCGCGCCATGCACAACCGCCGTAAGTCATGCTCGACATCCGCACCCTGTCCGTGCAGGGCCTTGGCACGCCCCGCATCGCAGCTTGTACGGCCAATGCCCGCTGGGCTATGGTGCCGTGCCAGCGCTTTAAGACAGCGGCGTGTCCACCGTGAGTCACGCGGCGGTCCCAATAATAAAAGGCTACATTCCGGTAGTAGGGGAGACACATGTTGAAACACCTGTTCGCGACGCATCCGATCGAGGCCGCGCCGCACGTAGACGCCGGTGAGCACATCAGCACCAGCGCCCACGGAAATAACGAGCTGAAGCGCGTACTCACCGCGAAGCACCTGATCCTTCTCGGTGTCGGCGCCGTCATCGGTGCAGGTATCTTCGTCATCACCGGCCAGGCCGCCGCGCTTCACGCGGGTCCCGCACTGGTCATCAGCTTCCTTATCGCCGGTTTCGCCTGCGCCCTTGCAGGCCTCTGCTACGCCGAATTCGCGGCCATGCTCCCGGTCTCGGGCAGCGCCTACTCCTATTCCTATGCCACGCTCGGCGAGTACGTCGCCTGGTTCGTCGGCTGGAATCTCGTCCTCGAATACCTGTTCGCCGCCGCGACGGTCGCCGCGGGCTGGTCAGGCTATTTCAACGAACTGCTCGGCATGGTCGGCCAGTTCACCGGCAGCAATCTCGCCCTGCCCGCCGCGCTCGCGTCGGCGCCGTACCAGTTCGTCGAGGGGCATATCCAGGCGACCGGCACCCTGATCAACCTCCCCGCGGTCTGCATCATCGCGGCGCTGTCGGGCCTGTGCTACGTCGGTATCACTCAGTCGGCCTTCGTCAACTCGATCATCGTGGCGATCAAGGTCACCGTGATCCTGCTGTTCCTCGCTTTCGCCATCCAGGTGATCAACCCGTCCAACTGGCATCCGTTCATCCCGGAAGCGGAAGGCCCGGGTACCTACGGCTGGGGCGGCATCTTCCGCGCCGCGACCATCGTGTTCTTCTCCTATGTCGGCTTCGATGCGGTCTCCACCGCCGCCGGCGAAGCGAAGAACCCGCAGCGCGACATGCCGATCGGCATTCTCGGCTCGCTCGCCATCTGCACGGTGCTGTACATCGCCGTCGCGCTGGTCCTGACCGGTATCGCCCCGTTCCGCATGCTCAACACGCCGGAGCCGGTCGCCACCGCGCTTGGTCTGTATCCGCATCTGTCCTGGTTGAAAGCGCTGGTCATCCTCGGTGCGATCACCGGCCTGTCCTCGGTCATCCTCGTGATGCTCATGGGCCTGCCGCGCATCTTCTTCTCGATGGCGAAGGACGGCCTGCTTCCGCAGACCATGGCCAAGGTCCACCCGAAGTTCCGCACGCCGTATATCGGCACGATCATCGTGGGCGTCGCCGCGGCCGCCATGGCCGGTCTGTTCCCCGTCAGCGTGCTCGGCGAACTTGTCTCCATGGGTACCCTGCTCGCCTTCGCCACCGTCTGCATCGGCGTGCTCATCCTGCGTTACACCCGTCCGGAGCTGAAGCGCAGCTTCCGCGTTCCGTTCGTCTGGCCGATCTGCATCATCGGCGCCCTCGCCTGCGTCTACCTGTTCTGGCAGGCGTTTGAAGAACACTGGCGGCTGATGTGCGGCTGGATCGTCATCGGCCAGCTGATCTACTTCGGCTACGGTTACGCACACAGCAAGTTGCGCAAGTCGCTCTCCTGATCGACACGCGCACGTGACAAGGCCGGCGGGCTCCCGCCGGCCTTTCCGTTTGCGGCTATTCTCTTAACGTCTTTTCTTTCCGGGCCGCCCATGCTCAAGCAGTTACTCGCCAAGAAAGCCCCTCAGGCTGAACCCGACGACGCGCACGGCCCCGCCCTGCGCCGCACCCTTGGCCCCTGGGGTTTGACCGCGCTGGGCATCGGCGCGGTCATCGGCGGCGGCATCTTCGTCATTACCGGCGTCGCCGCGGCGGAGCACGCAGGCCCGGCGATCATCATCTCCTTCATCCTCGCGGCCATCTGCAGCACGTTCACCGCGCTGTGCTATGCCGAGTTCGCCTCGATGATTCCCGTTTCCGGTAGTGCGTACTCCTACGCGTACGCCACCCTCGGCGAAGGTGCCGCCTGGTTCATCGGCTGGAACCTCGTCCTCGAATATGGCGTCTCGGCGTCCGCCGTCGCAGTCAGCTGGACGGGCTATTTCGTCAGCTTGCTCGACCACGTCGGCATTCATATCCCGACCGTCCTGACCAACGCGCCGCTCGATTACGTCGATGGCCACCTGGTCACCACCGGCGCCCTGTTCAATCTTCCGGCCGTAGGTATCGTGCTGGCTCTGACCTGGCTCTGCTACGTCGGCATCCGCGAGTCCGCCGGCATCAACATGGCGATGGTGCTGCTGAAGACCGCCCTGATCATCACCGTGATCGTGGTCGGCGCACAGCACATCGATACCGCCAACTGGCACCCGTTCATCCCTGAGAACCAGGGAGAGAACAAGTACGGCTGGTCCGGTATCCTGCGCGGCGCCTCCATGGTGTTCTTCGCCTACATCGGCTTCGAGGCGACCTCGACGGCGGCGCAGGAATCCAAGAACCCGCAGCGCGACATGCCTATCAGCACCCTCGCCTCGCTCGGCATCTGCACGGTGCTGTACATCGCCATGGCCGCCGTGCTGACCGGCCTCGTCCCGTTCACCGAGCTCGGAACGTCCGAGCCGGTCGTCACCGCCATCCGCAACCATCCGGAACTCGGCTGGTTGCGCGGCGTGGTCGAAGTGGGCGCCCTCATCGGCTTGTCCTCGGTGGTGCTGGTCATGGTCATCGCCCAGCCACGCATCTTCATGATCATGGGTCGCGACGGGCTGCTGCCGAAGGTGTTCACCACCGTGCACCCGAAGTACCGCACGCCGCACCTCAACACGGTGATCACGGGCGTCGGTATCGCGTTGCTCGCCGCCGTCTTCCCGTTGAACGTTCTCGGCGACCTGACCTCGATGGGCACGCTCATCGCCTTCTGTGCCGTGTGTGGCGGCGTCCTGATCCTGCGCTTCACCGCACCGGGGCTCCCGCGTACTTTCCGTGTGCCCTGGGTCTGGTTCACCTGCCTCGCCGGCATCGCCAGCTGTATCGCCCTGCTGTTCTACATGAGCTGGTACAACTGGGCGCTGATGGGCGCGTGGACCCTGATCGGCATGGCCATCTATGGCGCGTACGGGTATCGCCACAGCCGGCTGAAGCACGGCTCCTCACGCGTGTAAGCCGCTAACAAAAATCTTACAGAAAGTATTAGGTTTTCGTTATAAGGTCTTGTTTTGCGACGAGATAGGCAGAAATTGGCCTGTCATTTAACTGCCATTGGCAGCCTGCGGCGGGAGGGGAGTATGATCCTCAGTCCGCGGGTAAATCACTTGGCAGTGGGCCCCGGATTGCCGCCCAGCGCGTCAGGCGGGTCAGCTCCTCGGCCTGACGCGCTTGGGCTGCATTTTGCGATTCCCATGATTTCATGGGCTGGAAAGGCCGGCTGTGGAGCTGGCCTTTTTCTTTGGTTGGGCTCGGGAAAGCGGTCCGTCCGGCCCACCACAAAAAAAGCGCCCGAAGGCGCTTTTCCCTTTTCCACCGTCAGGCCGGAATCACATCATCGCGGCGTGCGAAACGCACCAGCCCTTGGCGGCCACGGCCTTGCCGGGGAACAGCTGGCATGGGCCCCATGCGGCGCCGGCCTTTCCGCTGTAGAAGTTACAGTTCATGCAGGCGTCCTTCGGATCCTTCTTGCCAGCGGCCTTGCTGCCGTCCTCGACGTATTTCAGCGCCGAAGCCGTCGGGTCGCTCGTGGCGAGGTGCGGCAGGTCCTGCGCGTTCGCGAAACGCGGCACCGTCCCGAGGACCGCCGCAGCGGCCACGCCGCCAGCGGCGGCCTTGAGGAAGCGGCGGCGCCCCTCCATATTCTTATCGTCTTGCGACATTGGTTAACCTCCGTCGATAAAGCAACCTGCGGGCCAGATGGCTCGCACCCAGTTGAAGCGTACGCGATTTGCCAAAATAGCAGTGGTTCGCATTCCGCTCCGCGACGTCTGGTCGCAGCAGACCGGAAAAAAAGTCCGCCTTGGCGTGCGTGATACACTTCATACCCGTTTGGACGTCCAAATCTCCATGTCGAAGACCCTGTCCCACCTCGATCCCGCCCTGCTCGCCGAGCGCGCCGACGCCATCGCCGATGCGGCACGCGAGCTTGCGGCCTTCGGCTGGACTCCGGCGACCAGCAGCAACTTCTCGATGCGGATCGACGACGAGCTCGCCGCCATAACGATTTCCGGCCGCGACAAGGGTCGGCTGGGACGCGACGACATCATGGTCGTCGACATGGATGGCAAGGCCGTCGGCTCGGACAACCGACCTTCCGCCGAGACCGGACTCCATACGCAGGTGTATCGCCGTTTTCCCGAAGCCAACGTCGTGCTGCACACGCATTCGCGAACGCAGAGCGTCTGCTCGCGCCTGTTTGCAGATGAGGGCCGGGTGCGCCTCGAAGGCTGGGAGCTGCAGAAGGCCATCACGGGCTACACCACGCATGAAAGCGTGCTCGACATCCCCGTTTTCCCCAATACCCAGCACATGCCGGAGCTCGAAGCCTGTGTGGACGCCTGGATCGACTCCGGCAAGCCGCTGCATGCCTACCTGATCAACGGGCACGGCATCTACACGTGGGGTCGGGACATGGCCGAGACGCGCCGTCACCTTGAGGCACTCGAATTTCTGCTGGGCTGCGAACTCGACCTGAGGAGGCTAACCCCATGAGCCGTCTGCGCATCTACGAAGACAACAAGCACGAAGCGCCGGTCGCGGTGCTCGAGAATCATGCCGACATCGCAGCGGCGCTCCATGCGGTCGGCGTGCGCTTCGAGCAGTGGGAAGCCGGCCAGCCAATCGCCCCGGGTGCGACGCAGGACGAAGTCATCGCCGCCTACCGCACCGACATTGATCGGCTGATGGCGGAGAACGGCTATCGGTCGGTCGATGTCATCAGCCTCAAACCCGATCACCCCGATCGTGCCGCGTTCCGCCAGAAGTTCCTCAACGAGCACACGCACAGCGAAGACGAAGTACGCTTCTTCGTCGCGGGTGCCGGTCAGTTCACCCTGCATCTCGACGGCAAGGTGTACGAGGTGCTTTGCGAAAAGGGCGACCTGATCGGCGTACCGGATGGCACGCCTCACTGGTTCGACATGAGCGAGTCGCCCTACTTCGTGGCTATTCGCCTGTTCACCAACACCGAGGGCTGGGTGGCGAACTTCACCGGAACGGATATCGCGGAGCGCTTCCCGCGCATGAACCCGCACGCTTCCGCCGGGCAGACCAGCGAAGCCTGAGCCCCGAACGCTTCGGGCCTCAGGTGGCGCGCACGACGTCCCTCACCACCTCGCGGATGACCTCCGCGAGGTGGTGGCTGGGGTCGGATACCCTGTCTTAGCCAGCGAGCCTGTTCACGTTCCGCGACCTCCCGTGACGCCCGGCCATTCCGCCGGCCCTTGTCGTCGTTTATCCTGCATGGTCTCCCCGCCCCGCAGGCTTCCCCCGCATGTCCGATATCCGCGCCGTCCTCACCGACATCGAAGGCACCACCAGCTCGATCGACTTCGTCAAGGACGTGCTGTTTCCGTATGCCCGTCAGCACCTGCCGGCCTACGTGGAAACACATACGGACGAACCCGAGGTACAGCACTGGCTGCACGAAGCCGCCAAAGAGGCTGGCATCGTCGAGGCGACACGGGGTGAGATCATCGACCTGCTGATTCGCTGGATCGACGAAGACCGCAAGTCCACGGCCCTGAAGGCGCTGCAGGGCATGATCTGGCGTGAAGGCTACGAGTCGGGTGTTTACACCTCCCACATGTATCCCGAAGTGGCGGCACGCCTGCGGGCCTGGCATCAGCAGGGGCTCTCGCTCTACGTGTATTCGTCGGGTTCGGTGCCCGCGCAGAAGCTGCTGTTCGGCTTCACGGAAAACGGCGATCTCACTCCTCTGTTCTCCGGCTACTTCGATACGCAGACGGGTCACAAGCGCGAAACGGAGTCGTACCGAAAGATCGCCGAAGCGATCGGTCTCGAACCCGCGCAGGTTCTGTTCCTTTCCGACATCCGCGAAGAGCTCGACGCCGCCCGCGATGCCGGCATGCGCACCACCCACCTCATCCGTCCGCCGCTTCCGCTGGTGGACGCCGGCCACCCCGCCGTAACGGATTTCGATGCCATCATTCCTTGATCCACGCCGACGCACGGCGATCTACGTGCTGGCGGCGTTCGCGGTCGGCGTGCTGGGAACCGTCGGCGTCCTTCGTTTCGGGCCTGCTCCCGTGACGACGCGACCCGTCGCCGCTGTCTCCGCGCCCGGGGTTGCGCCGGCGCCGGTTGCGACGACCGCCGGGCCGGCCAGGCCGGCAAGCACGTCCGCTCCTGCGACAGCGATCGATGACGCCGACAACGATCAGCCCGTCGAGCTCGACGCGAGCGCGTGGCCGGACGATGCTCCCACGCCAGAGCAGGTTTTCTCCGCACAGCCTGATCAGGTCAGAGCATCGCTGGCCAGGCTGGCGAAGCGCCGACCGGGAAAGACCAACGTCTACGCCATCGCTTTTGCGGGAGACGGCTCCGAGGACGTGTTCCGCAACGAGGCCGAGTACCTGGATCGCCTGATGACGACGCGGTTCGCCAGCCCGGGGCATACGCTGGTGCTGGAGAACAATCCGGCAACGCTGTCGACCCATCCCCTCGCCAGCTGGACCAATCTCGAGGCCGCCCTGACCGGACTGTCAAAGGTGATGGACCCGAAGGAAGACGTGTTGCTGCTCTATGTCGCGACCCACGGCGGCAGCGACCACTCCCTGCTCGTGGACATGGACCCGATTCCGCTGGATCAGCTCGACGTCGACGGCCTTGCCGATATCTTCGCCAAGCACCCGTTCCGCTGGAAGGTCGTGGTGGTCAACGCGTGCTACTCCGGCGGCTTCGTCCCGAAGCTGCGCGGCGAAGGCACCCTGGTCATGACCTCGGCGCGCACCGACCGCACCTCATTCGGCTGCGGCGCCGACTCGGACATTACGTACTTCGGCCGTGCCTGGCTCACCGACGGACTGAATGCCACCAGCGATTTCGTGGAAGCCTTCGGTAAGGCGAAGACGAAAATCGCGGCGTGGGAGAAGAAGGATTCGCTCGAGGCGTCGGAGCCGCAGATCGACGTCGGTGAGGGCATCGAAGACAAGCTGGCGGCATGGCGGAAGGGCATCAAGGCGGGGCCGGTAGTGCCGTTCAGCGCGCGGTAGGAGCGCGCCCCGCGCGCGAAAAGCCAACGAAGCGGCGACGCCGGACCCCACCACGCGCAAGGCGCGCTCCCACATCCGGTCAGACCGACACGTCCAGAGAGAACCGATCCGCGTCCATCCAGGCAGGAAACCGCTCGCGGTGCGCCTGCAACGGCTTCGGATCGAGCACGAGGGTGACCACCTGCTCCTGCGGCCCCAGTTCGACCAATGGCTCGCCCACCGGATCGATGACCGCGCTGTCGCCCGCGTACGGATGGTCGTTACCGTCCACCCCGACGCGATTCACGCCGATCACGTAAGCCAGGTTCTCGATCGCCCGCGCACGCAGCAAGGTGCGCCACGGCTGACGACGCGGCGCCGGCCAGTTGGCGACGAACAGCGCGAGGTCGTAATCCATGCCGCCCGCGGCTTCCTCACGACGACCGTTGCGCAGCCACACCGGGAAGCGCAGGTCGTAGCAGACCTGCGGAAGGATACGCCACCCCTTGAGCTCGACGATCAGGCGCTCGTTACCGCCACCGTAGCGCGTGTGCTCGCCCGCCATGCGGAACAGGTGTCGCTTATCGTAGTAAGCCAGCGAGCCATCGGGCGACGCCCAGATCAGCCGGTTGAAGACCGTCTCGCCTTCGCGGATCACCAGACTGCCGGTGATCGTGGCATTCACTTCGCCGGCCAGCGCACGCATCCACGCGATGCTCGCGCCGTCCATGGTCTCGGCATTGCCGAGCGTGTCGTTGGTGAAGCCCGACAGAAAGGTTTCCGGCAGAACGAAGAGGTCGCTCCGCGCGGCGCCGCGCACCAGCGCGCCGTAATACTCGCGGTTAGCCGCCGCGTCGTGCCAGCGGGTCGCGCCCTGGATAAGCGTGACGGTCAGAGTTTGCACAGCAGCTCCGCGGCGGCTTCCATGGTGGCGTCGTTCTTCGCGAAGCACAGCCGGACCAGCCGCGTGTCCGGGGCGCTTTCGTAGAACGGGCTCAACGGAATGGCGGCGACGCCGCCCTCGCGCACGAGCCATTCACTGAAATTGATGTCGTCGAGATCGCGGATCGCGCTGTAATCGACCAGCTGGAAGTATCCGCCCGGCACGTCCAGCAGCTTCAGTCGCGACGGTGCGAGCAACTCGCGAAAACGATCGCGCTTGGCCTGATAGAAGGCCGGAAGCTCGAGGTAATGCTCCGGCGTGGACTCGAGGAACTCGGCGAACGCCTGCTGCGCCGGGTTGAAGGTGCAGAAGGTCAGGTACTGATGCACCTTGCGGAACTCGGCGGTCAGCGCCTTCGGCGCGATGGCATAGCCGACCTTCCAGCCCGTGCAGTGATACGTCTTGCCGAACGACGAAACGACGATGCTCCGCGTGGCGAGTTCCGCATGGCGCAGCACGCTCTGATGCTCGGCGCCATCGAACACGATGTGCTCGTAGACCTCATCGGACAGCACCACGATGCCGGAATCGCGCACGATGGACGCGAGCTCGTCGAGATCGGCGCGCGAGAGGACCGCACCCGACGGGTTATGCGGCGAATTGATCAGGATCATGCGCGTCTTCGGCGTGATCGCGTCGCGAACCCTCTGCCAGTCGATGCCAAAGGAGGGCAAGGTCAGCGGAATATGCACGGCGGCCGCGCCCTGCAGTTCGATGGCCGGCTCGTAGCTGTCGTAGCACGGATCGAAGACGATGACCTCGTCACCGGCGCGCACGACGGCGGCGATGGCCGAGAACAGCGCTTCGGTGGCGCCCGAGGTGACCGTTACTTCCGTATCGGGACTGACCCGATGGCCGTAGAGCCGCTCGGTCTTGAGGGCGATCTGCTCGCGCAGCTTCGGGATGCCGACGCCCGGCGCATACTGATTTTTGCCCTCGGCCATGGCGCGCGTGACCGCGTCGCGCAGTGCCTCCGGCGGCTCGAAATCGGGAAAACCCTGCCCCAGATTCACCGCCTTGTGTTCCAGCGCGAGCTGGCTCATGACACTGAAAATCGTCGTGCCGACCTTGGGAAGCTTGGTTTCGAGCTGCATTGAACGCCCTTATTCGTTTGGACGGCCAAATGCCGCCGAATGATCCGATCCTAACATGCGCGCCATCTGCAGCGCCCCTGCCTGGGCGGGATCGCCCGCCACCGTCTCGCAGTCCTTATGGAAGTCCGACCGTGCCTTGGGCAGCCGTTCGGCGAGGAAGTCGACGAAACTGCGGATCGCCGGCAGCAGGCCACGCCGGCTCGGGTAGACGAAGTGCAACGTACCCTGGGCGGTGGTGTAATCCGGAAGCACCCATTCCAGCTGACCGTTGGCGATCAGCGGACCGCAATACTCCTCGGGCAGCAAGGCCACACCGCAACATTGGACGGCGGCGGCGATCAGCACCGAAAAATCGCCGCTGACCAGACGCGGCTTCACTTCGACAGCCGCCTTCTTGCCGCTGGCGTCGACCATCTCCCATACCTGCGCACCCTCGTGCTCGAACATCGACAGCGCCGGCACCTGGGCCAGATCGTCCAGCGTCTTCGGCCGGCCGTAGCTGTCGAGAAACTTCGGACTCGCCACGAGCAGGCTGCGCGCATAGCCGATGCTGCGGAGGACCAGCGTGGCGTCGCTGTCCAACTTTTCGCGCACGCGGATCGCCACGTCGAAGCCCTCACCGATCAGGTCGACCCGGCGATTGGTCGCCGTAACGCGGACCTGGACCTTGGGGTGCTCGAGCAGAAAAGCCGGCAGCATCGGGCCCAGTACATTCTGGGCAAGGGAGATCGGGCAGCTGACTCGGACCACGCCACGGGGTTCCGTGCGCAGTTCGTCCACCGCATCCTGTGCGGCGCGGGCCTCTTCGAGGACGGCGCGGCAGTGCTGGTAGAAGCGTTCGCCGATCTCGGTAACGACGAAGCGGCGCGTCGTGCGCTGTAACAGCCGGACTCCCAGACGGTCTTCGAGCTGGGCGATCCGCTTGCTGAGGCGCGACTTGGGGATACCCAGGGCCCGCCCCGCCGCCGAAAAACCCCCATGCTCCACCACCGAGGCGAAGAAATAGAGATCGTTGAGGTCCTGCAGCGCGCCTTCCATCGGGAGTCCGTCGTTTCTCGTTTAGAACAATCAGTCTACCTCACGCCGACTAATCAAGGCATTGTGCGCGGGGTACCTTGTCGGCATACCGCCACGGCGGCCCTTGTCGAGGAATCTGTCCATGAAACTCCTGCATATCGATGCCAGCGCGCTGGGCGCCCACTCGGTCTCCCGCGGTCTGACTTCGGCCATCGTCGCCGAATTCGTCGCCAACCATCCCGATGTCGAAGTCACCTATCGCGACGTCCACGCCGAGCCGTTGCCGCACTGGGCATTGCCGGCCGGCGAAGACGATCCGCAGGCCGCCGAAGGCGCCAGGGTGATGGAGGAGTTCCTTGCCGCCGACGTCGTGGTCATCGGTGCGCCGATGTACAACTTTTCCATCAGCAGCTCGCTCAAGGCCTGGATCGATCGCATCACGGTCGCCGGAAAGACGTTCCGCTACACCGCGACGGGGCCCGAAGGCCTGGCCGGCGGCAAGCGTGTCATCGTGGCGTCGTCGCGAGGCGGCATCTACAGCGCCGGCAGCCCGGCGGCGGCAATGGATTTTCAGGAGCCCTATCTGAAGGCACTGTTCGGCTTCCTGGGCGTGACCGACCTCGAATTCGTCCGCGCGGAAGGTGTCGCCATGGGCGACGATCACAAGGCCCAGGCGATCGGCGGCGCCGTGGCCGGCATCGGCGGCCTGCTGCGCAAGGCCGCCTGATCGTCAGCGGCGCCGGGCTTCGTGCTTGAAGAAAGGCCGCGCATCGCAGGATGCGCGGCCTTTTTACTAGGAGCCCTGCTTACCGGGCTTGTCGTTGGGCATGTTCTGGGATTCTTTCGGATGCCCCTCGCCCGGAACCTTCGGCGTGCCGTGCGACGGCTTGGGGTTGTCCTCGCGGTAGCCCGGCGTCGGCTGTTTAGTGTCGTTGCTCATTGTCGGTACCTCCGGATCGGTGGCGCTGCTGACACGCGGCGTGCCCACATTCGCAGCCGGCGCCTCCCATTTGGCTCTCAGACGCCATGCGGCAGCTCTCGCTGCAGAAGTCCCTGGACACCGGCACCTGGCAGTTACAGCCGGCGTGATCGCAGGGTTTCGTGGCTTCGTTCATGACGCGAACTCCTCACCGCATGGTTTTGATCCTCGTCGAGCGTGCGCGGCCCGGCGTCTATTTTTTGTAATCGGCCAGCGAAGCCGCCAGGGCGTCCTTCGCCGCCCAGCCATGCGCCTCGATCAGGAGGCCGCTGAGGCTGCGCACGTCCTGCAGGTTATGGTCTGCGACGCGGATCAGGTCCGTCGATGCGCCGCCACGCAGGTAGGAGAGCCACGCACGTGGCGCTTCAGACCCCGGCAAGTCGTCTTCGCGGACGATACGCAACAGCCGACGTTCGGCCGTCTGCATCTTGCAGTTCTCCCAGTCCTGCCTGTAGCGCCGCCGCATCGGGTGCAGCAGGTCGACGTGCGTCAGGCCGGATAACGGATTCGTAAGCCGGGCCAGCCGGTAACGCGTGGCGAGCAATGGCGCGTCGTACGACTTGCCGTTGTAGCTGACGAGCACCGTGTGCGGATCGATCCATTCGGAGAACGCCTTCAGCATCGCCGTCTCGGCGGCCATGGTCGTGATGTAGAGCTGACGCACGCGGAGCGCGCCGTCGTGCCAGTCGGCGGCGCCGATCATGAAAGCGCGTGTACCCGTCCCGCCGGCCAGGCCCGTGGTTTCCGTGTCGAAGTGCAGCAGGTGCTCGCGCCGCGCCGTGGCGAGACGCGCGAAGGTCAGGTCGAACTCGGCGGGCGGTTCGGACGCGGCGAAACGCTTCTCGAGAAGACGCAGGCCGGGGGAAAGCTCATCGCCGGGAACGTCACGGGTGTACGAGCGCAAAGGAGCGCGGGGCTGACTGACGCGTTCGCGTACGCCAGCCATGCGGCGCAGCGCGGCCAGATCGATACCGGGACGAGGCTCTTTCGCCGACAGGGTTGGCTCCCGCCGGGCCGTCTGGCCCGGTGACTCGGACGAAGCAGCCCCGGTGAATCGTCCCCTGGCGGGAGCCGGTCCTGTCGGCGCTGGCCCGGACTCGCGAATGCCCGCCTGCTTCCTGAGCGCCCGCAGCCGCGCGGCCAGATCACTCATGCATCGCCACCGATCCGCGCATCGGCACCCAGCAACCTCAGCACGCGAGCCGTCAGCGCACGCGGCGTGTTCTCCCCGCGCGCTTCATCAGCCGCCAGCACCGGTCCGACACAGGCCGGACAGCCCGCCTTGCACTCGCAGCCTTCGACCGTCGCCAGCGCATGCCGAAGCAGCTCCGACGAGCGGTGAAACAACGGCTCGCTGAGGCCGACGCCGCCGGGAAAGTTGTCGTACAGATAGACGGTGGGCAGGAACCGCTCGAGCGCGTCCGGCAGCGCGATGCCTCCATCAGGCGCATGGATCTGCCCGCGACCGGAGGAGTCCACCTGCGCTGACCATCCCCCGTCACCCGAACCGACCGCTTTCTGCAGGTCGCGCGCCTCGGCCATGACCGCGACGATGGCCGAGGTGTGCAACGCATACGCCGCACCCAGAAACCCGTCCAGGGCGTGCTGACGCGAACGGAACGCTTCGTCCAGTACCGTCTGCGGCAGCTGCCACCACACCGCGGTGGAATGCAGTTCCTGATCGGGCAGGTTCACCGGCCCGTAGCCGATGTTCTCGTGCGTGTAGTAACGAATCTTCTTGTAACCCGAGACCCGACGCACGACGTGCACCTCACCGTGGCGCGAGCTGCCCTGCCCTGCCTTGCTGCCGTCGAAACACTCCAGCTCCTTGAGCTTGGTGTAGTCGATGGCGTCGGTGTAGTAGTCGACACGCGTTCGCGTGCAATACGCCTTGCGGCCTTCCCAGTCGAGCCTCTCGACCTGGTAGGGCACCGACTGGATCATGTGGATCGCACCCTCGTAGAGCGTCAGAGCGGCGGCGGAATAGTCGACCTCGGCGATGATCGTCTGGCGCCCCTCCGTCCGGTCGACGACGACGAAATTGCCGTCCGCGACCGAACGCAGGCTCACCGCGTTCGCCGGGTAGGAGTCGGCGATCCATTCCCAGCGGTCACCCTCGCGATGCAGCACCTCCGACTCGGCGAGCACCGTGAGATAGGGTTCCGCGTCATCGGGACCGAAGGTATCCCCGGCGAGAAAAGGCAGCTCGAACGCGGCGCAACGGATGTGGTCGAGCAGGATGAGCGGCTGGTCCGGCTGGATGCGTGCGTGCTCGGGCGTCGCTTCGGTCAGGAAGGCCGGGTGCCGCATGAGGTACTGGTCCAGCGGAGCACTGGTCGCGACGAGCACGCCCAGAGACGGCTGCTGGCGGCGCCCGGCACGACCGAAGCGCTGCCATGTCGCCGCGATGGAACCCGGATACCCGTTGAGGACGACGGCGTCGAGGCTGCCGATGTCGACACCCAGTTCGAGCGCGGACGTCGACACGATCCCGTCCACGTCGCCGGCTCGCATCGCACGCTCGACTTCACGCCGCTCCGTCGGCAGATAGCCGCCCCGGTAGGCGCGAATGCGTGCGGGCTTGCGGGTGTCGTGATCGAAGACGTCCTTCAGGTACTTGGTCAGCACTTCGACCATCAGCCGTGACTGGGCGAACACCAGGGTTTTCATCTTCGCCTTGATGGCGACGCGGGCGATCAGGTTGGTCTGCGAGCGCGCCGACGCCCGCAGGCCCAGATCCGGATTGATCACCGGCGGATTCCAGAGCAGCACGTGCTTGTCACCGCTGGGCGCACCGCTGGACGAGATGGTGACCACCTCGTCCTCGATCAGCGCCTGCGCATGCTCGGTGGCATTGCCGATGGTGGCCGAGCAGAGCACGAACTGCGGCGTGACACCGTAGAAGGCGCAGATCCGCTTCAGCCGGCGCAGCACGTTGGCCAGATGGGAACCGAAGACGCCCCGGTACGTGTGGATCTCATCGATTACCACATAACGCAGGTTTTCGAAGAACTGTGCCCACTTGGTGTGATGCGGAAGAATCGCCTGGTGCAGCATGTCCGGATTGCTGACCACCACGTCGCCGTGCAGGCGGATAGCCTGCCTTGCGTCGCCCGGCGTGTCGCCGTCGAAGGTGAAGGCCTTGACGCCCAGGTCGCCTGCCCGGTTGATATCCAGCAGTTCGGCGACCTGGTCCTGCGCGAGCGCCTTGGTCGGAAAGAGGTACAGCGCCTTGCCGCCGGTTTCCAGAACCGAGGAAATCACCGGCAAGGTGTAGCAGAGCGTCTTGCCGGAGGCGGTCGGCGTGGCCACGAGGACGTTACGCCCCGCACGCGCGGCATCCCAGGCCTCCTGCTGGTGGCTGTAGAGGCGTTCGATGCCTCGGGCGGTAAGCGCCCGCGAGAGTCCTTCGGGCAGGTCCGAAGGCAACGGGACGAAGCTGCCCTCCCGTCCGAATACGGTGAACGCCGTGGCGACCCGGTCGCCGTATTTATCGGTCAGGCGACTGGCGAGCGTACGCCCGTCGTGGCTCGTGGCCAGAACCGAGTCGGCCTCGTCGGTACGTCGGGCTTGAAGATAGGCGGCCATGAGGGGCATCCGGACAGGAAGATGCCCCTTATCCCCCAGCCCGATCTCATATCCTGCGACAGAGCGACCAGGTGCCGTCAGACAGGGCCAGCGGCTTCCATGTCGGCGGCCTGCCAGCGCCCTGATTCATCCTCGATCTTGATGTCCACCTGCTGGCCCGACTGGGCACGCAGCGCCGCCGTCAGGCTCATCGCGTGCCGTAACGCGTCTTCGCGGGTCGGGTACTGGCCGACCAGCTCGGCGTTTCGACGCAGGATCCAGGGACCGCGCGTCGAGGCGTTGAAAGGGACGTAGAGGGTCGTGTGCTGCAAGGTCGGCTCCGCCTGAAGGGGCCGGAGGCCCATGGGGGCGAAGCTAGGCGGACGGTCGTCGCGGCCGCGTTATGGCGGAGTCGCCGGATCAGTCACGTCAACGCGTCAATGCGCCGCGTGACGCGACGAGCCAGTCGGCGTGCCTGACGCCTCGCTCCATCGCCGCATCGACGGCGACGCGCTCGTCCTCGAACTCATCGAGCAGAGTGATCATCACGAAATCGCGGGGGCCGGCGCTCATGGCCGGCTCAACGATATAGGCGGCTTTCCAGAAGCCGGCGACGGTTCGCAGCGTGCGGACCTCCACGGAGTACTGACCCACGGTACGTCGATGCACGGAACCCCCTTGCCGGTGTCGCGGCGACAGCTCGATTCTTGCGCCTCCGCGACGCCGATGGCAAGTCTTACGCCCTGGGCGGCGCCTGCGTGCCTAGCCCCTGACCACTGGCCGGGATGGAGAAGTTCTTCGTTTCGCCCTGCCCCACGCTGGCGTCGACGTCGACGCGATCGGCCGAGCACGACCCGTGCGGAAGAAGGCTCAGCTTCCGCGTACCGGAGGGCACGCGCAGCACCAGCTGTTCGCCGATCTCCATGTCCGCCACGGCCTTGTCGTCGAGATAGATGGCGCTCGAGCATCCGGCGCCCCACAAGCCCTGGTCGCGCACGATGTTCAAGGTGGCATCCCCGTCCGTCGGGGACTGGTTGGCGAAGACGGTGCTGGACGGAACGTCGTGGATGCCGACGTGACGTTCGTTCTGGGTCGCGCACCCGGCGAGGAGAGCCACGCCGGCGAGCCCGGCAAGACGGAGATGGCGCATGGGGAAAGCCTCGTTGATGAATGTGAAGAGCATTGGTTTCGCAACGTCGACGCTCGGTGAACGGGTGCCCCCGTCCCTGACGGATCGTGCACATCCGACGCCGAACAATCGCGCGCCCCCACCGCTTACTATCATCGTCCTGGAGAAATACCTCAATGGCCAGCCGCGACTGGATCGACATCGACTCGTTTGAGGCCGTGGACGATACCGAGCAATTCGACCGCCCCGACATCCCGCGCGTGGAAGCCATACTTTCCGGCGCTCCCGAGCGGGAGTGGCAGCAGTTCTTCCTCGTGCGCGCCCGCGAACTGGAGCAGACCCATCCCGGGTTGCGCATGGAGATCCTGGCCGATCGCCTGGGCTTCCACACGCGGGCCGCGTCCGCGGAGGAGACCTGCCGGCTGGTCCATGCCACCGTCCAGGGCACGAACCACGATTTCGCGGCGCAGAAGGCGGCGGAGGAGAAGCGGATCGCCGACCGCAACGACGAGGTCCGCGACCTGATCGCACGGATGAAGGCGATCAATGCCAGCTGGCCGCCCGAATCTTCGCAAAGCTGAACCACCCGTGCGGGGCGCGCCCGGGATAGAATCGCGCCATGAATGACTTCGCCAGCCAGCCAGCTCTCGTCTTCGACCGTGCCGCCATGGTCGCCGAGACCGTGGCCATGGTACTCAGCGATGCGGGCTACGACGCACGCGGCGTGGTCACGTACCGGGCGGCGAAGCAGGCCTTCAATGAAATGGACGACCTCGCGTTGCTGGTCATCCATGCCGATACGCCCGGAGAAAGGCGCGGCAGTGTCCTGCTGCAGGCGACGCTGCGCGAACGCCCTTCCACGGCCATCGTCGTCATCTCCAGCCGGCTTCCGCAAGACCTCGCGCCGTTTCCGCGCACTGCGGTCTTCCTGGAAAAACCGTTCGACCGCGCCCAGTTGCTCGACGCCGTGGATCGCGCGCGCAGCGCCCGTCCGGTCGCCTGAGCCTCACTCCTCCATCCCGATGAGCTTCTCGATGTCGTCGATGGCGAACTGACGTGCGGCGCGTTGCCGCTCACGGCGGCCCATGGCCTGGCAGGCGGCGCCCAGTGGCCGCGCCCGGCGAAGCCGTCCATCGCGACTGATCCGGTAACCTTCGGTGTCGTACTCCACGAGGTAAGTGGCCTGCTGGCCCAGCGTGCGCCGATAACGGACAGATTCCATGTTTCCTCCGAGCGATGATCGTCACCCCCGGTCGTCGATCGGAGCAGCATAAACATCAAGATCACGCGAAATCGCTACGCTCGAATCATGTGCGGACGCTATGCCACCTTCGGCCCTGCCAGCCTCTCACGACAGGGTCGCGACGTACTCGAGCGGCTCGAGCTCGATCTGACCAGCGAAATCAACCAGCGCGACGACCGGTTCAATATCGCTCCCACCCAGCGAGCACTGATCGTCACCGCCGGCGATCGCCGCGCCGACATCGGACTCGCTCGCTGGGGGCTCATACCTTCCTGGGCCAGGGACGCCTCCATCGGTGCGAAGACGATCAACGCCAGGCGTGAAGGTCTTGCCGAAAAACCTGCGTTCCGTGCGGCGGTCAGACGGCGTCGCTGCCTCGTACCCGCGTCCGGTTACTACGAATGGACCGGCGAAAAAGGCAGCAAGCAGCCGTATTTCATCCAGGCCGCCGACGGAGGGTTGCTTCTGTTCGCGGGGCTATGGGAAGTCTGGCGAGGACCGGATGACGAGCCGGTACGCAGCTTCACCATCGTGACCGGCGAGCCTGGCAAGGTCACAGGCGACGTGCACGATCGTCAGCCCGTCATGCTGGCGCCGGAGGCGTGGGAGGACTGGCTCTTCGCGCCCGTCGAACCGGCACTTGAAGCCCTTGCCTCGGCGGCCGGGCCGGACCTCGTCTTTCATCCGGTCGGCAAGCGCGTCGGCTCACCTAAAAACGATGGGCCCGAACTGGTCGAGCCCATCGTCATCTAGTACCGGGCACCGCGCTTACAGGCAGGAGATGGCCTCTTCGCGATAGCGGCCGTCGTACTCGCCGCCCTTCACCTTCTGAATTTCGTACATCACCACCTGGGCACCCGCGCCGCTGGCGGTCACGTCGAGGCGCTCATGCTTGCCGTTGTCGTTCGCCGTGACGCGGCCTTCGTCGTCCTTGGCGTTGCCCTTCGCGTCCTTGGTGAGTGCCTGCCACTTCGGTTCGACGCACTGCACATAGGCCGTGACATTCTTGCCCGTCTTGCTGCTGAGCTTGGGCAGGGTATCGGTCATGCCGCTGGTGGCGCAGCCGGCCAGGACGACACAGGCAGCGATCGCAAGAACGTGTTTCATGCTCGATTCCACGGTTAGGGTCCGGGAATTCTAGCGCGACCAGCGAGGGAGGATCAGATCCCGGCGCGCGCGACGGTGTTGGCTTCCACTTTGGCAAGCTGGCCGTTGCTGCACTTCAGGTAGTGGGAAGAGGCCAGCCAGCGTTGGTCGGGGTAGTACGAGAAGACCATCTGGCCACCCTTCAGCGCGTCGATCAGCTTGTGTGCGATGGCCGTGCGAACGGCGGGACAACCCCAGCTGCGACCGATACGACCGGCGACTTTCGCCATCGCCTCATTCACATAGGCGGCGCCATGAATAACGATGGCCCGCGCGAGTGCCTGGTCGTTGACGCCGGGCTCCAGGCCCGACATGCGCAGGGAGTACCCGTTCTTCCCCATGTATGTATCCGACGTACGGAAGAGGCCGATGCTGGATGCGAGGCTCTCGGGCGCGTTGGAGAATCTGGTGGCGTTGGCGTCGCCGCTGTTCTTGCCGTGCGCGACCAGTTCCTGAAACAGCAGCTTCCGATTCACCGTGTCGAACACCCAGAGGCGTGGCTGCGACGACGGCTTCGAGTAGTCGATCACCGCCAGGCGGTCCGACGGCGCCCCGCCCTGTGTCTGCGCACACTCGGCTGCCTTCACCGCGAGATCGATCACCTTCGGATCGGCGGAGGGAGCGAGATGAGCCAGAGCTTCGCCGAGGGAGTCGGCGGCGTGGGCCTGCGCGGGAAGGAAGAACAGTGCGCCAACGAGTGGCGCCGACGCCAGGAGCGTCCGAAACGATCGAATCATGCGACCAGCCGGGTGAAGTGCGACAGGCCATCCTAACGCGCTGATCATTTATTGACCACAAAGCCGTCACATCTCTGCCATTCATATATGTGAAATGCTTAAGTAAAGCCCGCCGTTCCACCGGAAGCGATAGATAATGACTATGGAAGCCAGATTTCGCAGCGCCGCGCTCCTCGCGTGGTCCATTTTTCCGCTCGTCGCCGCAGCGGGCCCGCAGGTACATCCGACGACAGCGGCATCGGCCGCGTCACCGCCTCCCATCGTCGCGCCCGACCCCGCGACGGCGGCGTCCACCCCTGCTCCGCCAGCCATCGACGATCCCGTCGCCCAGGCACTTTACGCGCGCATCCAGCAGATGGCGCCGATCCAGGGTAGCCCGATTTCACGGCAGGACGCCGCGCTTGGTAAGGCGCTCGCCGACTTCTACATGCAGCGCCACTACACCGCGGCATGGACGGACGACAGCAATGTCCAGCAACTGCTCGGGGGCCTCGCCTCGGTCGACGCCGACGGGCTTCTTCCCGAGGATTACCACCTCAGCGAGCTGAAGGCGCTTGCCGAATCCCCCGACCGCGCCAGCGCCACGCCCGAACAGAAGGCCGATTTCGACATGGCTGCGAGCAGCGCATACATCACCGCACTCGTGCAGCTGGCCCGCGGCAAGGTCGACCCCGTCCGGCTCGATCCGGCCTGGAACTTCGATGCCGCCGCCATCGATCCCCAACAGGGTATGTCCATGCTGCAGACATCGGTCGATGAGCGCAGCGTCGACCAGGCGTTCGCCATGGCGAGGCCGCAAAACCCGCTCTACGCCAAATTACGCGATGCACTGGCGCAGCTGCGAACCACCGCCGCGCAGGGAGGATGGCCCAGCGTCCCCGAAGGCCCCACGCTCAAGCCCGGCATGAAGGACGCCCGCGTCGAAGCCTTGCGCGCTCGCATGGTGGCTGGTGGCTACCTCGACCCGACGCTCGCTCACGGACACCACTTCGACAACGCGTTGGCGGACGCGGTCAAACGCTTTCAGGCCGACCAGTATCTCGACGCCGATGGCAGCGTGGGCGCCGGCACGCTGGCCTCACTCAACGTCCCCGTCCAGGAACGTATCGGCCAGGTCCGCGCCAATCTCGAGCGCGCACGCTGGCTGCTGCATTCGCTGCAGGGTACGTTTGTCGTCGTCGATGTGGCCGGCTACAAGATCAGCTTCTACCGTGACGGAAATCCCGTATGGAAGTCGCGTGTGCAGGTCGGCAAGCCCTATCGAAGCACGCCGATCTTCCGGTCGCAGATCACCTACGTCACGTTCAACCCGACGTGGACCGTGCCGCCGACGATCCTGAAGAACGACGTGCTTCCCAAGATCCGCAGCAATCCGTCGTACCTCGCCAACAACCGCATCCGGGTACTCGACAGCGGCGGCAATGTGGTGGCGGCATCCAGCGTCAACTGGGCCAATCCGCGCGGGATCACACTGCGGCAGGACGCGGGCCCGGGCAACTCGCTGGGACAGGTGGTGATCCGGTTCCCGAACTCCTTCGCGGTGTACCTGCACGACACGCCGCACCAGGAGCTGTTCTCCAAGGCCAAGCGCGACACGAGTTCCGGCTGCATCCGCGTCGAGCATCCTCTCGACCTGGTCGAGCTGCTGTTCAACGATCCGGACAAGTTCAGCCGTCAGGCGATCGATGAGCGCATCGCGACGAAGAAGACACAGAACGTCACCTTGCCCACCGCGGTGCCCGTGCTGCTCGCCTATTGGACGGTGGACATCGCCGACGACGGTAAGCTCAGCTACAAGCCCGACATCTACGATCGCGACGGGCCGCTGGTCGCCGCACTGGACAAGCCGCAACCGCTACGTGCGCCCTGAGCCGGGAGTGCATCCGCATCGTGTCGGACCGGAACGCGCCTGACAGATATCGGTAAGGCATCCGGGGCCGTTTGCCGCACGGCGCAAGCAAGGGTCCCGGTCGTATACTGTGTGGATGAACCCCTCTCCCACCGCGACCGAGACGACCTTACACGACCAGGTTCGGGATGACGGCTTCGCCTTCGTCCAGGGAGACGACATGCGGGAGCTGGTGTCGAATATCGCACCGCTCGCGGACTGGGACACCTTTCGTGCCAGCTGGAACGCCCTGGAGCCCGACACCTATCTGGCAGCGACAGGACGGTTTCGCCGTCGTCGCCACGCCGTCTATGCCGCCGCTCGCTTCGGTCATGTCGAGCAGCGCCCGCATCAGGCGCATTTCCAGACGCTGGCTTACAACACGTTGCAGGGCGACATCGCCCGCTGGTTCGAGCCGGTGCTTCCGGAGATCGCCGGGGGAGCGACGCTGCGTGCGATCCTCGAATTCTGCCGCGACTTCTTCGGTGGATTGTCGCCGGAGATCGAGCAGTGGCACGTCGAAGTCCATCAGTTTCGCATCGAAGCCACGGCCGGCGCCGCCGGTGAACCGACTCCCGAAGGCAGCCATCGCGATGGCGTCGACTATGTCCTGGTTCTGCTGGTCGACCGCGAAAACATCGCCCGCGGCACGACGACCATCCACGCACCCGACGGCACGTCGCTGGGCGAGTTCACTCTCGCCCGCCCGCTGGATGCCGCGTTGATCCACGACCCCAGAGTGTTTCACGGCGTGACGCCGGTAACGCCGCTGGATCCGGGTCAGGCATCGCATCGCGATGTGCTGGTCGTGACATTTCGCGCCGCCTGATTCATCCACCGTTAGCCTGAGCGAAACTCCCGTCGCGCGGATTGCACCGCCGGTTCACGGCGTCTGCCGCGTACTGCGCCCTCCCCCGCGACGGAGTTGACGCCGTGACCTTTCGTATCGCCCCGCTTCTCGCCTTCGCCGCCCTGATCAGCGCACCCGCGTTCGCCCAGGACACGTCGAAGGTCGACAACACGCAGATCAATCAGCGCGACCGCCATACCGAGCATGCGACCCCGTTCGATCAGTCGAACGACCCTGCCGACATCAAGCTGGCGGCCAGCGTGCGCGCCGCCATTGTCGCCGATGACGGCCTTTCCAGCGCCGCCCACAACCTCAAGCTGATCGCCGCCAAGGGCGTGGTCACCCTTCGCGGCCCCGTCAAGGACGCCGCCGAAAAGGCGCGGGTCGAAAGCATCGTGCATTCCGTGGCCGGCGTGAGCCAGGTCGAAAACCAGCTCGATATCAAGCACTGAAAGCGAGGACCGTCATGAAAGCATCTGTCTACTGCACCACCCGTACCGTCGAGCAGGCCGAGCACATCGTGCTGGAACTGAAGCAGGCGGGCTTCACGAGCGACGACATTTCGGCGCTCCTGCCCGACCGCCGTGGCACCCGTGACTTCGCACACGAGCACCACACCAAGGCGCCCGAAGGCGCCACGACGGGTGGCGTCCTCGGCCTGGGTCTGGGCGCAGGCCTGGGCTGGCTTGCCGGCGTTGGCGCGCTCGCCATCCCCGGCGTGGGCCCGTTCATCGCGGCCGGACCGATCATGGCCGCCCTGGGCGGCGCCGCTGTAGGCACGGCCACCGGCGGCATCCTGGGTGCGCTGGTGGGCATGGGCATCCCGGAGTTCGAGGCCAAACGCTACGACGCGAAAGTTCGCGAAGGCAGCATTCTCATTTCGGTGCACACCGAAAGCGGTCGCCAGCGCGACGTGGCCAAGGATGTCTTCAAGCGAAACAACGCGGACGACATTTCCACCGGCTCGGAAGCCACCGCGCCGACGTGATGCAATGGACGGCACCGGCAAACGGTGCCGTCCGCCCCTACCGATATGGGGGCTCAAGGACGACGCCCCTGATCGAAGTATTGCCCGATCCGGGGCAATCCGTCTCAGGCCGGAATGGGATCGTCGTGGCACAATGGGCCGACCCACGATCGAAGCATGACCATGAACTCGTCCGGCAAATATGACTTCAAGCAGTTCCAGGACGAACTGGCCGCCCTCGACCGATTATCCGGCAATGCGACGACGAAGCCGGTCGTCGCGCCCGAGCCGGTGGCGCCAAAGCGCCGCGGCCGGCCCCCCAAGGTCGATCCCCTCGCGCCCGCCAGGGCGGAATTCGAGGCGCTGCGGCTTCGTTACCAGCTCAGTGTGGCTGACGTGGTGGCATGGTTTCCGCCTGAAGAGGGCATCGCGTACCTCCAGGGCCTGATCGCCAGCGCGGAACCGAAGCCGCGCAAGCCGCGCTCCAAGAAACCGTCTGTCGACGAATGACCCGCACCCGCACGCCCAGCCTGCGCTCGCTCCTTTTCTCCCTGAGTGGCGTGCACGGATCGATCGTGCCCATGATCTGGCGTCGCGTCCTCTACACCGTGCTTCTGTCGCTGATCGTGGTCCTGCTGGACCATCGCCTCTTCGCGCTCAAGGCCGGTCTCAATGCGGCACCGCTGACCCTCATGGGTCTCACGCTCGCCATCTTTCTCGGCTTCCGCAACACGGTGGCCTATCAGCGATGGTGGGAGGCCCGCACGCTCTGGGGCGAAATGATCATCGCCATGCGTAACCTGGCCCGCCAGCGTGTGGCATTTCTGCCGGGCATCGAAGCAGCGGACTCGCGCCGGCTTACGTATCACCTGATTGCCTATGCGCACACGCTGCGTCATCACCTGCGCGGCAGCGACCCCGCCACCGAGCTCGGGCGCTGGCTCGACCCGGCATCCTGCGAGGCCGTCCTCGCCATGCCCAATCGCCCGTCCGCCTTGTTGGCGCGCACCGGGGCCGCCTACGCGGAGATCGCCCGGGCGCTTCGCGTCGAACCCATCCTGCTGGCCGCGATCGACGCCGAACTCGGCAAGCTGTCGCATGTACTGGGTGGCTGCGAACGCATACAGGGCACACCCATCCCGTTCGCGTACATCCTGCTGCTGCATCGGACGGTACACATCTACTGCTTCCTGCTGCCGTTCTGCCTGGTCGGCCTGATGGGCTGGTTCACGCCTCTGGTCGTGGGTGTGCTGGCGTATACCTTCTTTGGCCTGGATGCGCTCGGCGACCAGATTGAAGATCCTTTCGGCACGCTGCCGAACGATCTGCCACTGGAGGCTTACAGCACCACGATCGAAAACGATCTGCTCGCCTTACAGGCCTCTCCCGCCTAGAAGACGTGACGCAAAAGCCAGAACAATCCCGCGGCCAGGGCGATGGATACCGGCAAGGTCAGCACCCACGCCATCAGCATGCTGCGCACCGTGCTCCACTGCAGACCCGAGCCGTTCGCGACCATCGAGCCGGCCACGCCCGAGGAGAGCACATGGGTCGTGCTCACCGGCAATCCGAAGCGATCGGCGGCACCGATCGTGAGCATGGCGACCACCTCCGCGGACGCGCCCTGCGCATAGGTCAGGTGCTGCTTGCCGATGCGCTCACCCACGGTGCGCACGATGCGCCGCCAGCCGACCATCGTGCCAAGGCCCAGCGCGATGGCGACGGCGACCTTGACCCAGGGCGGAATGAACTTGGTCGATTTGTCCAGTAAGCCGTGGTAGTTGCCGAGGATGGCGCTGTCCTCCGCACGGAACGCGGGTTTCTTGTCCTTTTCCATCAGGCGCAGCGCTTCCGAACTCAGGTACATGTTGTTGCGAACGTTGTTGACTTCATGTTCCGGCACGTCGGCCAGCGTGGGCCGGTTGGCGACCTGCGCGCCGATGCTGTCCGTGAGCTGGACCAGGGCGGCCATCGTCGTGGGCGTCGCCTCGCGCGACTGGATGTAGTGCTCGATCTCGCTGCGTGCCGATGTTACCGGCGCCGCACCCTGCGCGTACTTCTGCAGTGTCTCACTCGCATGGTGGGCGACCGAGACGAAGCTCTGCGTCTCATCCTGCGTCACCGCCCGATTCAGTGCATATGCGCTCGGCACGGTACCGATGAGAATCAGCATGATGAGGCCCATGCCCTTCTGGCCGTCATTGGAGCCATGCGCGAATGACACGCCGGTACAGGTCAGAATCAGCAGACTGCGTACCCAGAACGGCGGCGGTTTGTCGCCATGCGGTTCGGCGTACAACTCGGGTGCCTTGACGAACTTCTTCAGCAGCATCAGCAGGGCGAAAGCGAGACCGAAGCCGATCAGCGGCGAGAACAACAAGGCCTTGCCGACGCTCAGTGCCTGACTCCAGTCGACGGCGGCATTCGCATTACCGGGATTCATCATCTGGTTCATCAGGCCCACGCCGATGATCGAGCCGATCAGCGTGTGCGAACTCGACGATGGCAGCCCGAGATACCAGGTGCCCAGATTCCAGACGATCGATGCGAGCAGCAAGGCGAACACCATCGCGAAACCGGTCCCGCTGCCTACGTTGAGCACGAGTCCGATCGGTAGCAACTGCAACACCGCATAGGCCACCGCACCACTCGAGATCAGGACGCCCACGAAGTTCCAGCCACCGGACCAGACCACGGCGAAGGTAGCCGGCAACGACCGCGTGTAGATAACCGTCGCCACCGCATTGGCGGTGTCATGAAACCCGTTGACGAATTCGAAGCCCAGCGCGATCAACAGCGCGATGCCGAGCAGGACGTATTCGAATACCGGGCTGGTAGGCGCGACATGAAGGTCGTGGCCGAGCTGCATCGCAACGTAAACGGTTGCAACGAGCAATACCAGCGTAAAGATTCCCAGGCTGAGCAAGCGGGTTCGTGGCGACCCCGCGGCTTGTTCGGTCAGGACGGTACTGTTCATGGCTCGCCTCCGGTCTTGGTCGCCCAGAGGTAGCAAGCGCGTATGACACATAGGTGTCAGTCGCACCGGCGCGGTGTGAAGATGGTTTAAGCATGGTACTAATGCGTCATGCCGACCGCCCCGAAACTCGCCACGGCTCTCGCCACGTTCGCCGCCAGCGAATGTCGTCGAGCCATTCGGTCGCTGGGCGACAGCAAGCAACCACACAAGGGCATCCACGAAGCCCGCAAGGCTCTGCGGCGCCTGAAGAGCCTTTTGAGACTCGGGGCGACCGTGTTCGACGACGCCCTGCCACCACTCGAAATCGCCATCGATCGCCTCGCCGTAAGCCTCTCTTCCGTGCGCGACGCGCACGTCGCCGTTCTCACCGCCCGCTTGCTTGCCGGCGCCGACCCGTCCGATGGATGGAAGCACGCCATCGACGCGCTGGAACTACGCAGCGAGGGCCGGCTTACCGCGGCGCTGATCAAGGATCCCCGGTTTCTTGAGCGCCGCAAACGGATTCGCGAACTCGCCCACGCCATCGCCGCGCTTCCGTGGCGGAAACTGTCACGGCATGCCATCGAACACGCGCTCGCGAACTCGGAAAAGCGCGTCGCCAAAGCACGCAAGCGCATGCGCACGTCGGCGACGACGGCCAACCTGCACCGTTGGCGCAGGCGGGCCCGACGGTTGCGCATGCAACTGGAGTTGATCCGTAAGGCACGCAAGGCGGCCGGCATGCCCGCCTCGCACCATGCGGAACGCGACAAGGCACTCGCCAGGACGATGTCCGCCCTGTCCGACACGATAGGCAGCAAGCAGGATCTGCGCGCGCTGCGCAAGACCCTTCGCACCATCGTCGATCCCGACACCATGCCGGCGCTGATCGTCGCGATAACGCACGAGCTGAAGAAGCACCGCACGCCCACGATCGAATCGCTGCCTCAGCATCAGGGCGAATAGACCGGAATACCCTTTCTCCGTCCCAGCCCGACCGACGATCCCGCCTTCCGCCACCGTGCTCTTTGCCTGACCGCCTATGCGCTTCCGGCAAGTCGGCTCGCGACCGCGACGCCGTCACGCCGATCGATTGACCCACGTTGTCATGCGGGACATTTGAGCCACTGCGGTGGACGCAAAGTGGCTTGCGCAGTGCATCACGACCGGGACATCGCGTATACAGGATCGAGGAAGGAAATACCCTGCGATGCCGCAAAACGGGCGCTGCGGCTTTCATGGCGCCCGTCACATTTCGTCACATTTCAAATAGACAACGTTGTCATTCGGGACTAAACCGTAAGCGCTCAATCGTGGTTGGTCGTATCGCGCAAGGACGCGGTCAGGGGACGTGGACGCCGGCAATCCGCCGTGGTCGCGCGCGCCCCTTCCTTTTCAAGCACCACTCGATCCGGAGGCGCTCCATGTTCCCGAAAGCATCAGCTATGCGGTCTCGTGCGGTACTGGGCGGATGTACAGGCAGTCTCGCCATCGCCATCGCGCTCGCTCTTTCCTCGGTCGTCCCTGTGAATGCCGCGCACGCGGCCACCGCATGCGCCGCCGCCTGGCAGGCGGGCACGGTTTATACCGGTGGCAATGTGGCCAGCAAGAATGGCACCAACTACGTAGCCAACTGGTGGACCCAGGGCAACGATCCCGCCACGAACAGCGGCGGTGCCGGTTCCGGTCAGCCGTGGACCTCGCAGGGCGCCTGCGACGGCGGCACCACCACGCCGCCCACCGACCCGGGCAATCCGGGCGGCGATCCGCCGACCAACCCGCCGCCCGCGGCGGGCGACCTGCTGTTCAGTCCTTACAAGGACATCACGATCAACCTCGACTGGAACACCAACATCATGTCGACGCTGGTCACCGGAACGCGGATTCCGGTCGTCGGCAGCGGCAGCCTGGTTTCGACGCAGGTACCGAACATCGGTGCGATCACCCTCGCCTTCGCAACCGGCGAATGCGGCAGCGAGAACTGGGGCGGCGTTCCCGCCGCGGCATTTGCCAGCGCGAACATCGCGCGGCTCAACAGTGCAGGCGTGAATTACGTCGTCTCCACCGGCGGTCAGGCGGGAACGTTTACCTGCGGCAGCACCGCGGGCATGGCCAAGTTCATCCAGACGTACAACTCATCGCACCTCGTCGGCATCGACTTCGACATCGAGGCCGGCCAGACGCCCGCGCAGCTCAACGCGCTGATCGCCAATGCCAAGTATGCCGCGGGCCTGTATCCGAACCTGCGCTTCTCGTTCACGCTGGCCACCCTGGCCGCTTCGGACGGCAGCTACGGCGGCCTGAACAGCACCGGTGACACGGTGGTCCGTGCCGTGCTCGCATCCGGCCTGCAGAACTACACCATCAACCTCATGACGATGGATTACGGTGCGGCCGGTGCCGGTATCTGCGTGGTCAGCGGCGGTAGCTGCGACATGGGTCAGTCGGCCATCCAGGCGGCGAAGAACCTGCAGCACACCTACGGCATTCCGCTGACGAAGATCGAGCTCACGCCGATGATCGGTGTCAACGACGTGTCGAGCGAGACCTTCACCCTTCAGGACATCGACGAGGTGACGGCGTACGCCGCGACCAACAAGCTGGCCGGCGTGCACTTCTGGTCGCTCGACCGCGACACGCCATGCACCAACGGCAACAACGGCGGCTTTGCCTCGCCGACGTGCAACTCGGTGTCGGGCACCAGTGCCTTGCAGTACACCAGGCGCTTCCTGAGCGACCTCGGTCGCTGACGCGATACGCCGCCCCCGGCCGTGTCCGGGGGCGGCTTTACGGTACGTGTGCCGGGCGCTGGCGGCCGGGGACGGACAGCAACGCCTCGACGACCTCGGCGCGCCTGAAAGGTTTGGTGCAGATCGTGCAGCTGCTGTAGGCCGGCTTGATGCTGTCGCGCGCATAGCCGGTCATGAACACGACGTGCGCTCCACGAGCCAGGAGGGCATCGACGGCGGGATAGGAATACTCGCCGTGCAGGTTTACATCGACCAGCGCCGCATCGATGTAGGCGTCCGATGCGGCATGCCGGATCGCTTCATCGAGCCATCCGAACGGTCCGATGGCGTTGGCACCTGCCGATCGAAGGAGAACGACGAGCGACTGCGCGATGACGTAGTCGTCCTCGATCACCATGACCGCCTTGCCGGTCAGTTCCATACCCATGGTCTTCGCCCCCCCTCGCGGATCAGTAATGGACGCCGCGATTGTTCATCGGCATGTCGAGAACGTAGCGGACACCGTCTTCCTCCAGTTGCCAGGAGGGCCTGGCACGTAACGAGAACGCGAGCGCCTGCTCGATCAGTTCCCGTCCGAAACCCTTTCCGACCTCGCGGTTCGCGATCGCCACGCCACTTTCCTTCCACGTCAACGACAGCGTTTCCTCGCTCTCGCCGATGAGGCGCCAGGTCACGGCGAGGGTGCCACCACCGTCGTTCCGCAATGCACCGTACTTCACCGCGTTCGTTGTCAGCTCGTGCAGCGCCATGCACAGTGTCTGCGCCACGTCATAGCTGAGCGGCACGGCGGGACCCTCGATGGAGACCTTGCCGGCGGGCACCGGGTGAGCCTCCAGTTCCAGCCGAAGCATATCGCTCAGGTCGATCGACTCACCGGACTGGCTTCCCACCAGACCCTGCACACGGCTGAGCGCACCGAGACGGACGCTGAGTTCGTCGAGGCCCTGCGAACCTTTGACGGTGCGTCGGACGATGCTCTCCACGATGGTCAGCAGATTGCGCGTCCGATGCTGCAACTCGGCGATGAGCATCCTCTGTCGCGCTTCCGAGCGGGTCAGGCTCGTGATGTCCAGAAAGGTCACCACGACGCCGTCCACCTGCGCATCGGAAGCCTGATAAGGGGCGACGCGAAGGAGGTAGTGCCGCCGCCCGTCCTCGCTGGTGGTGCGCCGCTCGATCGGCGCGTGGTACCGGAAGACCTTGTCGATGTCCTCCGGCAGGGTGGGAATCAGCAGCTGCGTGGACAGATCCGTGATAGGCCTGCCGCGGTCGCTGCCCCGGATATTGAAGACCGTTGCGACAGCCGGTGTGTAGGAGCGTATGACGAGACCGCGATCCAGGAACACCGTCGCCACGTTCGTGCTGTCGAACAGGTTGATCAGGTCGCTGTTGGCCCGGTCGAGCGCGTCGATCTTGCCGTGAAGCTCGCCATTGACGGTGTGCAGTTCCTCGTTGACGGACTGCAGTTCCTCCTTGGATGCTTCGAGCTCCTCGTTGGTGGACTGGAGTTCTTCGTTGACCGAGACGAGTTCTTCGTTGGACGCTTTGAGTTCCTCGAGCGAGGTCTCGTACTCCTCTACCATCGACTGCAGGCGATCGCGCGTCTCGCGCAGTTCGTGTTCCACCTGCGAACCGTCGGCGCTGCCACGACCGAGGTGATCGATCGCATCGCCGCGACTCTGGACCACTCCCTGATCGACAAACAGGACGATGTATAGCGAATCGGCGGCGTCTCCGCCCTGAAGGGCCTCGACGTGCAGCGTGAGGACCTGGATGCGCCCGTCTTCGAGTTCCACCATGACGCCTTCGCGGCTGCTGGCACGGCCGCTCTCGACGCAGGCACGGAAGCAGGTTCGCAGATCGAGCCGGATATCCTTCCGCGCCATGGTCATAAGGTGACGGGTCGGCGCGCCTGCGGGCGGCTCGAGATACTTGCCCGTACGCGAGGAGTAATAGACAACGTCGCCATCGCGGTTGGCGACGACGTGCGCAGGCGCGAAGCGATCCAGCACCTGCTGATCCACCAGCTGGCGAAGACCGGTTCCCGGCACGTCGGTACGGCGTGGGGACATCACGGCGGCGTACCCGCCGGTACCCCGCGCGGGACCCACTGGAAGGCGCAGATTGCGAGTGCTGTCGGAACGGCGACGGAAGATACGATGGCGCTTCTCCAGGGATTCGAACAGATCGTCAAACAGACTGACATTTTCAGCGGAGCCCAGAAACAGGAAACCGCCCGGACGAAGGGCGTAATGAAAGATCGGAATCACCTGGCTCTGCACATCCGCGCCGAAATAAATCAGCAGATTGCGGCAGGACACGAGGTCGATGCGGGAAAACGGCGGATCGCGGATCAGGCTGTGCGGGGAGAAGATGCACAGGTCGCGCACTTCCCTGGCCACCACGTATGCGTCCCCGTCGGCGGTGAAGAATCGCTCGCGGCGCTCAGCGGACACGGATGTCATCAGTGCTTCCGGATAGCGAGCCGCGCGGGCCACGGAAAGCGCGCTGTCATCGATGTCGGTGGCGAACAACTGGACTTTCGGGGGCGCGCTCAACGCATCCATGTATTCGCGTACCACGATGGCGATGGAGTAAACCTCTTCACCCGTGGCACAGCCGGGCACCCAGAGGCGTACGACATCGTCGGCTCCCTTGTGCTCGAAGAGCCGGGGTATCACGCTGGCCGCCAGCGCGTCGAAAGCGGCAGCGTCCCGGAAGAAGCTGGTCACGCTGATCAGCAGGTCGCGGAACAACGCGTGCACCTCCTGCGCGTCCGTGCGAAGCAGCGCCAGATACTCATCCATCGAGCGCATGTCGTGTACCTGCATGCGTCGCTCCACGCGCCTGACGAAGGTTTTCGTCTTGTATCCGCTGAAGTCGTGTCCAAGCTGGCCACGCAGCAACTTGTAGATGTGGCCCAGCAGGTCGGCGCGGGACTGCTCCGCCTCCCTGGATGCGATGCCGGTCCGCTCGAGGGCATCCGCCGCGTGCATCATGTCGAGCAGGCGCGCCCCCATACGCTCGGCGGGCAAGGCGAAGTCGATGAAACCCGTGGAGATCGCCGTGTCCGGCATGCTGGGATGGCGCGGGCCGAAGCCATCGGGCGCCTGGGCCATGGTGATACCGCCGTGCTCCTTGATCGCCTTGACCCCCAGCGTCCCGTCTCCATCGCCTCCGGAAAGAACCACGCCGACGGACCGCTCGGCGAAGTCCGTGGCCAGCGACGCCAGGAGCAGATCGACAGGCTTGACCTCGCCGCGACCCACGGTCGCAGTGAGCACGAGGCGCCCCTGGGCGGTGGTCAGGGTGGCTCCTTCGGGCAGTACGTAGACATGCCCCGATTCCACAGGCGAATCATGGACAGCGACCGAGACGGGCCGGGAGGTGAAGCGCGCCAGTACCTCGTGCAGCAGGCTCTCGCGTTCGGGGTTCAGGTGGGTCGCGACGACGAAGGCGGCGTCCAGTTCATCCGGTACGCCCTGGAAAAAACCTTGCAGGGCTTCGATGCCACCGGCGGAAGCGCCGATACCCACGACGAGAAAGGTGTCTTCAAGGCTCATGGCGTCCCTCATCCTGGCGCCCGGCATCAAGAAGGCATGCCCATGCTCATGCGCACCGCCCCGGAAGTCAAATGGCCGCCGCGTCCCGCCACTGGCGGCGGATTCACGGATCGATCATAATAAGATCGATTCGCATTTCCATTCGCTTCTAGTCGGGCGACTTTCGCCCTCGGGACCACCATGCTTGCCACCTCCTTCCAGGCGCGTCGCCGCCTCGCCGTGTCCATCCGCGCCTCTCTGATCGGTGCGCTTCTCGTCACCGGTGCCGCACACGCGGCCGATGCATCCGCCCCGGACGATCAGAACAAGCACACGGACAACGTCACCACCCTGTCCGGCATGCAGGTAGCGGCGAATGTCGTCGCGCCTACGGCGGCCTACGCGGGTGGGCAGGTTGCCCAGGGCGGCCGCTTCGGCGTGCTGGGTAACCAGGACATGATGAACGTGCCTTTCAGCATGACCAGCTATACGGACACGCTGATCCGCAATCAGCAGGCCCGCTCGCTGGGTGACGTGGTCTCGAACGACCCGTCGGTCCGGACCGGTTTCGGCTACGGCAATTTCTCGCAGACCTTCGTGATCCGCGGTTTTCAGGTCGCCAGCGACGACATCGGCTTCGACGGTCTCTACGGTCTCCTGCCACGCCAGCTCCTGGCGCCGGAGCTGGTCAACCGCGTCGAGGTGTTCAAGGGTGCCAGCGCCTTTCTCAACGGCATCAGCCCGGGCGGCACGGCCGTCGGCGGCAATATCAACATCGCGCCCAAGCGCGCCGAGGCCGAGCCCATCACACGCATCGGCATGGACTGGGGCAGCGACAGCCAGATCGGCGAGAGCGTCGATATCGGCCGTCGGTTCGGCGCCGGCAAGGAATTCGGTATCCGCGTGAACGCCGTCCACCGCGAGGGTGGCGACGCCATCGATGGCGAAAAGCGTCGCGTTACCGCGCTCGGCGTCGCGTTCGACTTCCAGGGCGAGAACCTGCGCATCACGACCGATCTCGGTTATCAGAAGCAGGACATTACGGGTGGCCGTGCGGTCGTCTACAACGGCGGCCTGACCTATGTGCCGCGCGCGCCTTCGGCGAAGACCAACTATGCCCAGCCGTGGTCCAACTCGTCGCTGGAAGATACCTTCGGCGTGGTTCGTGCCGAATATGACTTCACCGACTGGCTGACCGGTTACGTGGCCGCCGGTGTCCATCACGGTAACGAGTATGGCGACTACGTGAGCCCGACGCTGCTCAACGGCAGCGGCAGCGCCACCGAGACGCGCTTCACCGTGCCCTATATCGCGGACACCGCCACCGGCGAAGCGGGTCTGAACGCCAAATTCGACGGCGACGTGAGCCAGCGCGTCAACGTGAGTTTCTCGGCACTCAATTTCCGCAAGAAGGCGGCGTACGCCGGCTCGCTGACGCCCATCCAGACCAACATCTACTCGCCGACCTACGTGCCGGTTCCGGCGTTCGACTACGACATCGGTCCTATTGCCGATCCGGGCATCACGGGGCGTACGATCCTTCGCAGCGTGGCGGTGTCCGACACCCTCGGCTTCATGGACGACCGCCTGCAGGTGACCCTCGGCGCCCGACGCCAGAAGCTCGAAGTACTCGGCTACGACTATGGCACCGAGGTGAAGAACTCGGAGTACAGCCAGTTCGCCAACAGCCCGATTGTCGGCGTCAATTTCCGTCTCGCCGACCAGTGGTCGATCTACGCCAACCACATCGAAGCGCTGACCCAGGGTGGCCAGGCGCCGGATACGTACGGTAGCCTGCCGGTGACGAATGCCGGCCAGGTATTCGCACCTTACAAATCGAAGCAAAACGAGGTCGGCGTCAAGTGGGACGCCGGCGAGTTCGGCAGCACGCTGTCGCTGTTCCAGATCAAGCAGCCCAACGCGTATGTCGATCCCTCGACGATCACCTACGTGGTCAACGGCGAACAGCGCAACCGCGGCGTCGAATGGAGCTTCTTCGGTGAACCGGTCAAGGGCCTGCGCCTGCTGGGCGGCGCCAACTACATCCAGCCGGAACAGACCGACACGCAGGACGGGGTCAACGAAGGCAAGGACTCGATCGGCACGCCGCGCTTCCAGGCCAACCTGGGCGCGGAGTGGGATATCCCGAACACGCCGGATATCTCGCTGAGCGCACGCGCCGTCCGCACGGGGAAGCAGTACCTGGATGCCGCCAACTCGCTGAAGCTGCCGGCATGGACCACCTATGACATCGGTGCACGTACCACGGCGCATCTGGAGGGTGTGCCCGTCACGTTCCGCCTGACGGTGCAGAACGTGGCCAACAAGGGCTACTGGGCCAGTGCCAACGGCGGTTACCTGAGCCAGGGAACGCCGCGTACGTTCATGGTGTCGGCTTCGTTCGACCTGTAAAGAGCATCGCCAGCGGGGCTGGCTCCTACAGGAGCCGGCCCTGCGCCGTAACACCGCTGCCACAAACGCCTCCTAGGCTCGTCACACGAACCGGGAGCGACCTTGAGCCACGAGACGCCGTCGAGTTGGGCGCGCTTGTTGGTCGACAAGGGTCCCACCCTCGCCAATTACTTCCTCCGCCGCGTCTCCCATCGCTGGGATGCGCAAGACCTCGTGCAGGAGGTCTACCTGCGCCTGCTGCGCAATGGTCAGGGCGATGCTTCGGACGTTCGCAACCCCGAAGCCTATCTGTTCACCGTCGCCGCCAACCTGGTCAAGGAACACGCGCAGATGAAACAGCGCGCGCCGATCAGCAGTGAAGGGCTCGAAGACGTTATCGAACGCCTCGCCACGCCATGCGACGCGGGCGCCGACGTCGATCGCGCGTTGCGCCGTGAACGACTGGCGAGACTGATCGGACGGCTTTCGCCGAAATGTCGCGCCGTCCTGGTCATGCATTACCGCGATGACCTGTCCTACCGCGAGATCGCGGAGCAGTTGTCGATCTCCACCAACATGGTCAAGAAATACATCGTCAAGGGACTGGCTACGTGCCGGCAAGGGATGCTGCGCTATGAATGAAGCACGGACGACGCGCGTATCGCGACGCACGACCGAAGAAGCTGCGGCCTGGCACCTCGACATGCGTGAGGAGGTCGACGCGGGCACCCGCCAGCGCTTTCTCGACTGGCTGCGCCGGTCGCCCCAGCATGTGGCCGAATACCTCGCCATCGCTCAGTTGCACGGTGAAATGCGCGCAGCGACGCTGGCCGAGATCGCTACGCTCGACGAACTGCGCGCACTGGCCGACAACGAACCGTCGGTGCTGCCGTTCGTTCGTGGCGGCCAGGCGTCCAGGGTCGCGGCACCGCAGGATGGGCAGCGACCATCCGCCGCAGCCGAACCCGCAACAGCCCACCGCCATGAGCGTCAGCGGGCCCGCACCGTCCGACGCCTCGCGATAGCCGCAAGCGTCGCGATGGCCGTGTCCATCGGACTCATCGGCGCATGGCCGGCCCGGGAAACCCCGGCAGTGCGCTATGCGGCGGACGCTGCCGCCGTCCGCAGCGTTGCACTCGATGACGGCACATGGCTCCAGCTTGCACCGGGCGCCGTGGTGGACGTTGCCTTCGATCTTCATGCACGCCGCATCACGCTGATCGCCGGCCACGCCAGTTTCGACATAGGCAAGGATCCCGCGCGCCCACTGTCCGTGATGGCGGGTGGCCAGCGGATCGACGACATCGGCACGGTCTTCAACGTCGGTCTTCGCGACGGCGAGACCGACGTCAGCGTAGTCAGCGGACGCGTGACCGTATCGCAGCGCCCCGTGGCATGGCTGGATCGCGCGAGCCAGCGCGTCACCGGCTCCGCATGGTCGACCGATCTTATCGTCGCGCTCGGCGCGGGCGAAGACGCACGCGTCGCCATGGACGGGCGTCTGCTGGGTCACGCCAATCACGCCACTGCCACGGTCGCCCCCTGGCTGCCGGCGGAGATCGCCTTCCACGGTAGCAGCGTGGCCGACGTGGCCCGGCGCTTCAACGCGTATACGCAGGCACCGCTGACCATCGACGACCCCGACCTGGCGGACAAACGTATCAGCGGCGTCTTCCACGCGAGCGACGTCGAGGCCTTTGTCAGCTACCTCGGCAGCCTGCCGAACGTCCGCGTGATCCGCGAACCAGGACGCATCCGGGTCGTTTCGGCGAAGCGCTAAACGACGCTGTAAGAAAAAATTCATCGAATCGGCGGTACCCGATGGCCCGCGAACGGACTCTTTGATGGGGTCGGCACCACACGTTGCCATGCTTCTACCCCTCAAAGGAAAGCGTTCCCATGCGTCATTCGCTCGCGCTCTGTATCGCCCTCGCCCTCGCCCTCGCGGCCACCGCCTCGCCCACGCTCCGCGCCGCCACGGTGAGCACGACACCGATCGCCGCCATGCCGCTGTCGCAGGCACTGGATCGCTTTGCGCAGGATTCGGGCTGGCAGGTGGTCTATGACACCAGCGTGCCGGACGACGCGCGCAGCACCGCCGCTCCGGGCGGCGTTACCGCCGAAAAGCAGCTGGCCACCCTGCTCCGCGGTACGCACCTGACCTACCGCTTCGTTACCCCGACGACGGTGAAGATCGTGCCGGGAAACGTCGGGGCCGGCCCGGCGCCGGCGAGGGAACTGCCCGCCATCGACACCCATGACGACGCGAAGAACCTCGCGCCGGTCAGCGTCTCAGCCAACGCGGTGGACACGCTGGCACCCAGCGCCGCGCCGCTCGACGCCACCCAGCCGACCTCGGTGATCGACGAGCGTTTCATCCGCGACGGCCTGCGTTTCAATGCCAACTTCGACGACATCATCAAGTACGCACCCAGCATCACCGTGACCTCACCCGAGGGTCCGGGCCTGGGCAAGAACGAAGGCATCAGCCTGCGTGGATTCCAGGATGGCCAGTTCAACATCACCTTCGACGGCATTCCCTTCGGCGACGCCAGCGACCTGCACCACACGACCTCGGCTTACTTCAACAATCATGTGCTCGGCCAGGCGGAGATCGACCGTGGCCCGGGTGGCGGCAGCACCATCGGTAACGCCACCTTCGGCGGCACCATCGCACTGCGCTCGCGCGATCCGTCCGACGAGCCGGGCATCACGCCCTACCTCACGCTGGGCAGCTGGGACACGCGGGCCGGCGGCGTCACCGCCGACGAAACCCTCGGCAACACGCGCGTGTTCGCCGACATCTCCAAGGAATCCAGCGATACCTACCTCAAAGGTACGGACGATCGCCGTGAGCACATCTTCCTGAAGACGATCACGCAGCTCGGTACCACCACCGAACTCACGTTCGTCACCAGTTACAACCGCGAACACCAGAACACCGTGCAGGGCGCGACCAAGGATGAAATCGACCGCTACGGCTGGCGTTTCGGGCTCGGCAACGATCCGACCTTGCAGAACTTCGCCGGTGCGAACAACGCCGCCTACTACTCCAGCTTCACTTATCTGGGTCTCACCAGCCAGGTCGGTGACTGGACCGTCGACGACAAGCTCTACTACAACAGCTTCGACCACTGGGCGCGCAAGGCCAGCGATGCGTCGGACATCGACCCTGCCGACAATGGCGTGACGTTTTACAATGCGGCCGGCAAGAAGGTGCGCACCGCGGCGGACGACGTGCCGGGCAAGTTGTCCGACTCCGGCTTTCATGCGTTCGGTAACGTGCTTCGCCTTGGCCGCGACCTCGGTCCCGGCACGCTGCAGACAGGTGTCTGGCTCGAACGAAACCTCGATGCGCGGTACCAGTATCCGCTCGACCTGACCACCGGCGAGAAGACCGGCACGAAGTACGGCCCCGTCCAGAACTACGAGCTGAGCGACCGCACCGACACGCTGCAGCCTTATCTCCAGTACGACTGGAAGGCCACGGACAGCATCACCGTGAGCCCCGGCGTGCGTTACTCGGAAGTCACGCGCAGCATCGATGCGCCGCTGAACAAGGTATCCCCGCCGGTGCCGCTCGATGCGGAAGCGACCTATCACGCTACCCTGCCCTCGATCAGCGTGCACGACCGCCTGAGCGATGAGTGGAGCGCGTATCTGCAGGCCGCCAGGGGCTTCCTCGCACCGCCCATCGACGTCATCCAGGTCAACGGCTCACACGGCCTCAGCCCGGAAACCACGAAGAACTACCAGCTGGGCACGGCCTTCGCGTCACGCCAGCTGACCTTCGGCGCCGATGTCTACTACATCGACTTTTCCAACTACATCACCGAGACCCAGGTCGCCACCGGCAACGGCAACGAGAGCACGTACGTCAACGGTGGCGGCGCCATCTACAAGGGTGCGGAAGTCGAAGGGACCTGGGCGCTGACGCGCACGCTGAGCCTTTACGGCAATGCCAGCTACAACAAGGCCACGTACAAGAACAGCAGCGTGCAGGTCGCCGGCACACCGAAGGTCACGGCCGCGCTGGGTTTGCTCTACAGCGGAAGCAACGGGTACTTCGGTTCGCTGATGGGCAAGTTCCTCGGCCACCAGTACGGTCTGGACAATACGACCGACGACGATGGCAACCTGGCGTTCCATAACGATCAGCGCATCGCCGGCTACATGAGCGTCGACGCCGCCGCCGGCTACCGCACGGACAAAGGCCCCGCCGGAACCAAGGGCTTTTCCGTGAGCATCGACGTCAACAACCTGTTCAACGTGCACAAGTACACCGGCTATGCCGGCACGCAGTCGGTCAGTGGCGATCCGCTCTACTTCGGGCTGCCCGGTCGCGGTATCTTTCTCGACCTGTCGGTGAAGCTGTGAGGGCCGCGCTCGCCCTACTCCTCGCTGCGGCGGTGCTTGCGGCGCCCATGGCGCATGCGAAAGATCACGTGCAGGTCGAGATCGTGCTAATGCGCCACGGCATCCGCTCGCCGACCAAACCCAACGCCAACTACGTCGATTATGCGAACGCCAGCTGGCCCGACTGGCCCGTGGCACCGGGCTTGCTCACGGCGCACGGTCATGAGGGCATGCGGGCCATCGGCTCGCGCCTTCGCCAGGAACTGGTCGCCGACGGTGCCATGTCGAAGTCATGCCCCACGGGATCCTCGCTGGTCCTCATCGGCGACAGCACGCCACGCAATCGCGAGAGCAGCGTGGCCCTGCGTGAAGGGCTGACGCCGGGCTGCGGCACGACGTACCTTGCCATGGACGGCGCGACCAACAACCCGCTGTTCCACTACCGCAAGGACGATGACGACGATGCGGCACCGGCAACCCTCGGATCAACGCCCCCTGCACTGGATGAACTGCAGTCCGTGCTGCTGGGCTGCGAAAGCGCTACGTGTGCCGACATCGCCCGACGCGACGGAAAGAAGCTCCTCTTGTCCACACCGGATGCGCTGCCGAAGGCCATGAAACTCGCTGGCACACTCAGCGAGAACCTGATGCTCGCCTATGTCGAAGGCATGCCGCTGAATACGGTAGCTTTCGGCCGCGGCGACGTCACGCGGCTTGGCCGGATCATCACGCTGCATAACGACCAGTTCGCCGTAACGAAGAAGGCCATGCCCGCCGCGTCGCTTGCGGCCTCCAACCTGGTTGCGCACATCGTTGCCACGCTGGATGCGGCCAATGGCGTCACGACGGACGTCGCATCCCTGACCCCGTCGCACCAGGGTGTCGTGGTGCTCGTCGGACACGACACCAATCTTGCGAACGTGGCGGGGGTCCTGGGCCTGGACTGGCACGATACATCGCGTCCGGACGATTACCCCCCGGGCGGTGCGCTGCTCATGGCGCTGGTCGAGCGCGATGGCAAACACCTGATCCGCATCGACACCCTGATGCCGTCCATGGAACAGCTACGCGAGGGGCGCTTCGATGCCATGCGTCGCAGGCCGGTTCACGTGGCCGGGTGCAGCCATCCGGGCGAATGCACGGTGGACGAGTTCGCCGCGATCGCGAAGCGCGGCATCGACCGGAGCCGGGTCGAAGGCGCCCTCCCCGCCATGCATGCCCAGTAGGCGCTCCGCACGCATTCAGAGCCCCGGTCTACGTCGGTCTGCCGCCCGGACGGTTTCGGCAGAAACCGATGCACCTTCAGCCTTCTGATCGTACGATGCGAACATCGTCACAGATCGGCCATGCGCCGCACTCGTGCGGGAGGGCGTCGACACCGTCGCCACGTCAGCGGAGCTATGCTCTGGGCCGACCATCGGGGAGAAAAGGAAGATGCAGCAAAATCAGGAAGCCGACACGTTCACGATGGGCGAGATCATCTTCGACGCCGTGGAGATGAACGAGGCCGCCGTATCGGGCAATCTCGACGTAAGCCGTTTTCGTGCACGTCGCATCGCCTCGCTCGCGGCGCCCGAAGGACTCGACGGCATCGCCGAAGCCGCGCACGCCCTCACCCGCCTGCTCGGGCCGCCCGGTTCCGAGCCGCTCCCAGGCTACGGCGCCGCCATGGTGAACGTATCCACCGAGATCGACCGGGCCTTCGGCGAAGGCTGAGATCGGCCAGGGCGCCCGTCAGGGCAAGGCCAGCTTCGCCAGCTCCGCTTCCGACCACTCACCTCGTGCCTCCTTGGCCGCGACACGATCCTCGCAGCCGGGTGTCGCAAGGTCGAGGACGAACGGGTCGACCCGGCGTCCTTCCACGATGGAATAGAACACCCGGACCAGCGGCTGGGTGAGCGAGTCGCGCGAGCCGTCGAGCACCACGGCCAGCCTGCCCGACTCGAGGCGGACAAGGGCACCGGTGGGGTAGACGCCGACCGTGCGGACGAAGGCGCGGAACAGGCGGGGGTCGAAGTGGCCGCGCCAGCTCGCCATGCGCTGAACCGCATGCGCCGGGTCCCAGCCTTTCTTGTACGGGCGATCCGAAGTGATCGCGTCGTACACGTCGCAGATGGCGGTCATGCGCGCCAGCCGTGTGATCTGTTCACCGACCAGCCCGTGCGGGTAGCCGGTGCCGTCGAATTTCTCATGGTGGTGCAGGCATGCATCCACCGCCTCGTTATCGACACCGCCCCGGCTGACCAGCAGGCGGTGGCCCATCTGCGGATGCTTGCGGACCTGATTCGTCTCGGTGACGCTGAGTTCCATCGGCTTATTCAGCACCTCAAGGGGTACCTGCGACTTGCCGACGTCATGCAGCATCCCCGCCATGCCAGCCGCGCGCACGCGCAGGGCATCCAGACCCAGGTGCCGGGCGAAGCTCAGCATGAGCGCAGCCACGGCGACGGAGTGCATATAGGTGTAGTCGTCCGCGGTCTTGAGGCGGACGAGGCTCAGCAAAGCCGAGGGATGCGCCTCGATCGAACGCGACATGTCGTCGACCAGCTCGCGCGCGGCCACGGCATCGATGCCTCGTCCCAGCCGCGCGTCCTGAAACATACGCACGACCACACCGCGCGCCCGTTCGCACAGGGCGGCTGCGGTGGCCACGGGGTCCGGAACGGAAACGGCCGCGGGTGACGCGGCGGGGTGTTCGCCCGGCGTGACATCGTTCTCCGCCTCGCCGCCGGACCCGCCCGCCGCTACCGGAACGTCTGCCGGCGGAACGTCCATTCCGCGGTCGGTATCGATCCAGATGGTCGGCACGTCGAGCGCGCGGAGCGTCGCCAGATCGTCCGGTGCTTCAAGCAGGAACTTCGTCCGCCAGAAGGGATGCGACACCCATGACACCCCGACCTTGTGGACGAACATGCCCAGCCTCAGGTCTCCCATCGGAATTTCCTTGAGCGGCGAACCACGCTCCACGATCGTCATCCCGCCCCTTCTGTGACCCCCGTCACATTTGCAAAGCTATCGGCGCGACGCGAATTCGGCTGAATAGGCCAAAAGTCATGGGTCCGGCCAAAGTCACCCAAACGTCACCGGAGAAGCTTAGTATCGGCTTAGCTTTCTATTTCGTTTCGCAGGACCCCGATGTCACAGCTGCTGTTTCTTGGATCGGCCGGACTTATCGGCATCGTCCTCACCATGGTCGTCGCGGCGGCACCTGCTTCCTCACGGGCCGCGAACGCAGTGACCGCCGTGCTGGTACCAGGCCTGGCTTATGTCGCCTGGCGGCTCGGCGAATGCATTGCCCCGCTGGCCGCCACCATCGACCCACGCGACCCGGTGGAAGCCTTCGATCTGTGGCTGGTCGGAGCGACATCCCTGCTGACGGTGGCGGCGATCAGCTGCGTCGTTCGTCTGCTCATCCTGGCGCTCCGGCGCGAGCCGGCAGCGCAAAGCGCCCACCTCGCGCGCTGACCCCGAGCAGGCAGCAACGCCGCGCCGCACCACGCACCCCGCCCCGACTCAGAACTCCTGCCAGACCGCTTCCTCGACACGCACCGGTGCGGAGCGCGGCTGGGCGGGCAGGCGCGCCGGCATCGGCTCCGTCACGGGGGCGGCTTGCAGGCGGCTCACCGCCGCAGTGGCAGGTGCCACTCCGGCCCGTTCATCGCCCAGCCTGAAGAACGCCACATCGCGCATCAGCGCCTCGGCCAGTTCCAGCGTGGCCCGGCTGGCGGCGCTGGCTTCTTCGACCAGCGCCGCGTTCTGCTGGGTGACCTCGTCCAGCGCGGAGACCGCCTGATTGACCTGGTCCACACCGGCCGACTGCTCCACCGAAGCGGCGGCTATCTCGCCGACGAGCCCCGATACGGCGCCCACGTCACTGACCATGCCCGCCAACGAGCGTCCGGTCGACTCCACCAGTTCCTTACCCTGCCCGACTTCGTCACGCGTGCTCGCGATCAGGCGACGGATATCCTTCGCCGCCGCCGCACTGCGCTGCGCCAGCGCACGAACTTCGGCCGCCACGACGGTGAAGCCCCGACCCTGTTCACCCGCACGCGCCGCTTCCACCGCGGCATTGAGCGCGAGCAGGTTCGTCTGAAAAGCGATCTCGTCGATCAGCACGGCCATTTCCCCGATATCGGTGCTCGCCTGCGAAATGCGCCCCATCGCCTCGACCGCCGTGCTGGCGATCGTGTGGCTGGCCTGCGCATCGTTGCGTAGCTTGTCGGCCAGACGCTGGGTATGGGCCGCCGCGTCCGCGTTCTGCTTCACCGTCGCCGCCATCTCCTCCATGGACGCCGCGGTTTCCTCGAGCGACGACGCCTGCTCCTGCGTCCGGTTGGAAAGATCGTCGTTACCGGCGGACATGTCACGCGCGGCGGCATTTACCTGCACGGCGTTTTCCCGTACGCGACGCACGATCAGCGTCAGCTGCTCGTCCATCGCGGCAAGCGCGCGCAAGGTGTCGCTCAGCTCATCGTTCCCGCTCACCGTCAGCTGGTTGCCGAGCTGGCCATCGCGTATCTGCGAAGCCAGTGCCCGGGCCTCGAGCAACGGTCGCATCACCGCGCGGCGGAGGAAGAAGCCGATGACGGCAATCGCCACGGCGCCGACGACGAGCGCGATCAGCGCCTCGACCGCCGAGCGCTCTCCGTCGGCAACCATGCCGTCGTAGGTCGCCTTGGCCTGCTCGCGGTTGATCGTAACCAGCTGCGCGATGAGATCCGTCTCCTTCTGCAAGGACGGGCCCACCACGGTGAGCATGTTGTGCGTCGCCGCGGCATGGTCGCGTTTGAGCAATTCCAGCTGAGCGTCGACCAGCGGCCGCACGGCACTCCGCGCGGCGATGAAGGCGTCCGCGGCGGCGCGCTCGCGGTCGGTATCCACATGGTCCGGGTAATAACGCTTCCACATTTCATCGCCCTCGGCACGCAGGACCTGAATCCGGGCATGAGCCACATCCGAGGCATCCGGCGCATCCGTGAGCAGCGACCGGTTCAGCGCCGTTCGCTGCTGGTCGATGTGATGGCGAACGTCCGTCACCTCGGCGATCGGCACCAGCGCCTCGCCGTAAATCCGATGGGCGCCCTGATCCGCCGCACGAATGCCGCGCAACCCCACGAAGCCAACGACGACGGCGATGCCCACCGACGCGGCGACCGTACCCAGGATCCTGATTCCGATCTTCATGCCTCACCCCCGTTGTGACGTACGTCACACTTTGCAGGAGTATCGGCCGCTGCCGAATTTACTTAATGCATCAAGCCAGGCGCATGTCCCGGGAGCCCCTCAAGGCGAGATCCCGTGTTTCTCCCCCTCGAGGAAATGCCCGAAGGCCGCGAGCGGCCGGATCCGGTCGCAGACGATCTTGGTGATCGCCAGCATCGGTACGGCGAGAATCGCGCCGGGCACGCCCCACATCCAGTCCCAGAACAACAGGGAGATGATCACCAGCACCGGATTGAGGGTGAACCGGCGCGCCAGCAGCATGGGCGTGATGGTCTCGCCCTCGATCACATGGATCGCCCCGTAGAGAATCATCGGCATGAAGGCCTTCCACAACGGATCGAGGCTGAGCATGCCCACCCCCAGAAAGGTCACCACGCCGACCAGCGGGCCCAGGATCGGTACGTAGTTGAGCAGGAAGGCCACCGCACCCCAAAGCGCCGCATCGGGCAAGCCGAGTGCCCACATGGCCAGGCCGGTGGCGACACCGACCGCCGCGTTCATCACCGTGATGGTCACCAGATACGACGACACGTCCGACTCGACCTGCTGGGATATATCGATGACCTGACGTTTGTCCTTGAAGCGGGGCATCACCTCGACCAGCCTGCGAAGGAAGGTATCGCCGGAATTGAGGAGGAAGAACAGGACCAGAAAGGTGGTCAGGAATTCCGAGGTAAAGGTCTGTACGCCGGACAGGATGGCCGACTGGATGTCGGCCGTTCCGGCGGACGCCGGCTGCGCTGGCTGCGCCGGATGACCCTCGTCGCCGGCGCCGACCATGCCCCTGGCGTGCGCGAGCATGCCCTTCAGGCTGTCGAGCGGACCACTGATCACCTTGACCCGTTCCTGCAGGCGGGGCAGGCCTTCCGGCAGTCGCTTCGCCCAGTTCGCGGCGGGACCGCTCAGGGCACTGCCCAGCCCGGCGATGATGCCGAACAGCGCAAGGATCATCAGCAACGAGGCGAGCACGCGCGGCACGCGCAGTCGGGACAGCAGACGCATGACGGGCTGAAGGAGCAGTTTCAGGATGAAAGCGAGGACGACCGGAAGGATCACCTCGCGTGCCACGAAGGACGCCGCCAGCACGGCGAGCAGGAAGAGGCCGCCGAGAAAGACCGTCTTCGGGTCACTCGGCAGCGGCATCTCCGCGTCTTCGGCGGCGCTGTCCAGCGCTTTGGAAACCTCGGGTTCGACGGTCGGTTTCGTCTCGGGCACGCTGCTGTTCATGGGTTCCCCTGGGGCATCGGTCGTTTTCGACGCGGAGTGGAGCACGCACGATGAGCGCCCCGCGTGAAAACGCACTCAGGGTGCGGCGGTGGCGTAACGCCTGCAGTGCTCCAGATAACCGCCTTCGTGCGCCTGGACCAGTTCCACGACACTGCGCCAGAGCCACGAGGGAGCATCGATGTTGGCCGGGCGGTTACGCGCGAGCTCGCCCAGCCAGGCCTTGCGGCGTTCGCGGGTGAGCTGGCGGGCGTGCGCACGGCCGACGACGTTGCCGAGGTAACGCGCGACGTCCATTGCCTCGCCCTCCTCCATCCGCTCGATGTCGACCTTGAGATCCTGCGGTCTGAGCTCACGCACGAAGACCGAGCGTCCCTGCACCTTGCCACCGAGCATCCGCTGGCCGAGGTTGGGTGCGAGATGCAGGGCACCCTCACGCACCCGCGTCGCGTTATCGCGCGGCATGATCGCTTCCGCGCTGCGCGGCGCGGCGGCGCGCAGCGCTTCCTTGACGTCGACCAGGCAGAGTTCGCCCTTGCCTTCGCCGACGCGCACCAGCAACGCGTAACGCAAGCGTCCGAGCGAGCTGCATCCCTTGACCCAGTACTTCGCATCGACCAGTTCGATCGCCGCGTCATCGGCGCGATGCACGATCTGCGTGACCAGCGAACGCATGCCTTCCGTGTGCACGAGCGCGCGCAGTTCTTCCAGTTCCTCCTCCGTCACCGGCCAGAAACGACGTCCTTCGGGGATGCGAGGATGCGCCCCGTCGATGCGCTCGCGCGCAAGGTCTTTCCACCGCCGCCTGAGCGCCGTCTTCATCACCAGCTTGATCGACGGCGGCCGGTCGACGAGACGGTACTCCTTGCGGCCGCTGCCCATCGCCCGCTCGTAGCCATCGATCAGCTGTTCCACCATGCGCGCCGTCACCACGCCTGGCAGATCCGAGCCGCGCGCCGCGGTGGCTAGCGATACCGCGAGCCGCACGATGTCGTGGGCGGGGTTGCCGATGACCGACTGGTCGAGATCGCGGATCTGGATATCGATGCCGCCTTGCATATCGGCCACCGGTCCGATGTTGCTGACATGACAGTCGCCGCAGATCCACAGGTCGGGACCGCTGGGCAATGTACGTCCGGCTCTCTCCAGCCACTCATAGAACTGCACGGTGTTACCGCGCACGAAGGCGTGCGCCGAGCGCGCCATCTTCAGATTGCGCAGTGACGCGAGACGGGGAGCGCGCTCCTCCGGTGTCTTTGGAACGATCTTCGCCATGCTCGCCTCGTAAGTTCTTGCGCATCGTTTCGATGCGCAACCAACCACGAAGCTTGAACAGCGTCCGGTGAAAACGCCGTTGCAGAAGCGCGCACGTGCGCAAGCTCCTGGAGCGACCGTGCCCTAGTGAAGACCGGACGCGGCGCTCGCACCCGAAGGCAACGCAGCGACCGCGGGCAAGCGCATCGAAATCGTCGCCGCCGCCACGAGCAACACGACCGCGGATGCCACGAAGACGCCGGTCGCACCCGACGCATCGAAGATCACGCCACCTACCGCGGCACCCAGTGTGATCGCGAGCTGCACGGCAGCGACGATCAGGCCACCGCCGCTCTCGGCCTCATCGGGCACGGTCCGCGTGATCCACGTCGTCCAGGCGACCGGCACGCAGCCGAACGCCATGCCCCACAGCGAGACGAGCACGGCATCGGCGACGGGCGCACGACCGAGCGTGACCAGCGCCAGCGCCATCGCACCCATCGCGAGCGGCATCAACAGGAGCATGAGCCGCAGATTGCGCTCCAGAAGGAAGCCGGCCAGCGAGGTGCCGACGAAATTGGCGATACCGAAACCCAGCAACATCGCGGACAGGCCGTTGACGCCCACGCCGGTGACCGTTTCGAGGAAGGGGCGCAGATAGGTGAAGAACGCGAAGTGTCCGGTGAAGACCAGAATCACCGCGACCATGCCCGTGCGCATCGCGGGACGTTTCATCACCTTGAGCAGCGTACCCATGCGTGCGGCGCCGTTCGACGGCATGCGCGGCAGCGTGAACCACTGCCACACCAGGGCGAACACGCCGATCGCGGTGGCGATCAGAAACACGTTGCGCCAGCCGATCAGATGGCCGAAGTAGCTCCCGAGTGGCGCCGCGGCTACGGTGGCCACGGATACGCCGCTGAAGATGATCGACAGCGCACGCGGCACCATCGCTTCGGGCACGAGCCGCATGGCGGTCGCCGCCGACATCGTCCAGAAACCGCCGATGGCGACACCCAGCAGGACGCGACCGAGCAGCATCACGGACAGGTTGGGCGCATAGGCGACCAGCAGGTTGGAGCCGATCAGCAGGACCGAGAAGGCGAGCAGGACCAGCCGGCGATCGGTGTTGCGGGTGACCACGGAAATCACCAGGCTGGTGAACAGCGCCACCACGGCGGTCGCCGTGACCGTCTGCCCGGCCATGCCTTCGGTGACGCCGAGCGTGAGCGCCATGGGGGTGAGCAGGCTGGCCGGGAGGAATTCGGCGGTGATCAGCCCGAAGACGCCAAGCGTCATGGCGAAGACCGCTCCCCAGGCGGGAGCCGTCGTTTCCGTCACCGCGTCGGCGGTGTCTGCGCAGGTATCCATGTGGTCGGTATCTTGGTCGGGGAAAACACGAGGTTACCCGGCCAGGTCCGGACGGTATATGATGCATCATCCTCAAAATTTGATCTTTCGTCCGGATCATGACCGCTACGCTCTCTATCCACGACACCGATGCCGCCAGTGAACTCCTGCTGGGCATGCGTCTGGTCGGCGTCAGATACCGTCGGATCGAAGTGGCCCGGCCGTTCGGCATCGCCGTGGACGCCGCACCCGGCAAGGCGCAGTTCTACTTCATCGGCCGTGGCCCCGTGTTGCTGCGCACCGAGGACGGCACGATCTATCCGCTGAAGACGGGCGATGCGCTGCTCATGTCGCAGGGGCGTGCTCATGCGTTGCTCTCGTCCGAAGAGGCGACCACCCGGCATATCGCCACCTTCGACGAAACACCCCTTTGCGATACCGTGAAGGACATCCATCCTGACTGCGTGTTCGCGACACGGGCGGACGGCGCGCTGATCTTCAGCGGCTGCATGGACTTCGAGCTTGGCGGGATGCAACCCATGGTGCACGCCATGCCCGAAGTGATGCAGGTCGGCACCCTGCTCGACCGGTATCCGGAATTGCCGCCGATCCTCGCCGCGATGGAACGCGAGTCCGCCGCGAAGCGGAGCGGCTTCGCCGGCATTCTCGCGCGCCTTGCCGATGTCGTCGCGGCGATCATCGTGCGCGGCTGGGTCGAATGCGGCTGCGGCGACGCGGCGGGCTGGCTGCAGGCGCTGCGCGATCCCCGCCTGGGCAAGGCCATCGTCGCCCTGCACCGCGATCCAGGGCGCGCATGGACCGTCGCCGATCTCGCGGCGGAAATGGGAAGTTCGCGCTCGGTGTTCGCGGAGCGTTTCCTCGCGGTGACCGGCATGACCCCGGTTCATTACCTCACCGAGCTGCGGATGCGTCTGGCCGCGCAGTGGATCTCCCATGATCGTCAGCCGATCGAATCCGTGGCCTTCCGTCTGGGTTATGGATCGCTGGCCGCGTTCAGCCGGGCGTTCAAACGCGTGGTCGGTTCCGCGCCCGGGGCACTGCGCGCGGGTCGTGCCTGATCCTTCGCGGCCGTTTCATGGCCTGACCGCGATGCTGGGCCATGGGATACCTCGGCTGGATCATTTTCTTTGGCGTGCTACTGGTCGCCACCTCGGCGAGTGCCGGCTTCATAAGACGCAGCCCGATCACCGCGTTCGCCCTCTATCTCGTGGCTGGGGCGGTAGTCGGCCCCGCTTTGCTGGGACTGGCGGCCGTCGCGTTCGATGGGGACAGCACGGCGTGGCTGCGACCCGCCACCGAGATGGGCATGATCGTCTCGCTGTTCATCACCGGTCTGAAGCTGCGTCTGCCGTTCAACGATCCCGGCTGGCGCATGGCGATACGCCTCGCCCTGCCCGGCATGGCGCTGACCGTCGGTGGGCTTTGCCTCGTTGGTCATTTCGCCTTCGGGTGGCCGTGGCCGCTCGCGCTGGCACTCGCGGCCATTCTGTCGCCGACCGACCCGGTGTTGGCCAGTCTGGTCTCCGTCGACGACGCACGTGACGACGATGCGCTGCGTGTCGGGCTCTCCGGCGAAGCCGGCCTCAACGACGGTACCGCGCTACCCTTCCTCGTCCTCGCACTCGCATGGATGACCGGCGAAATGTCCGGCGATGCCGGCTTCTGGCCGCACTGGTTCAGCGTCGAGCTTGGCTGGGACTGCGTGGGAGGCATCGGCATCGGTTTTCTCATCGGCTGGGGTCTCGGCCACATCGGCACGCGTCTCCGGCACTTCGCACCGGGCGTGGCACCGAGCGATTTTCTCGCGCTCGGCATCATGGCGCTGGCGTATGCGGGTGCCGAAGCACTGCATAGTTCGGGCTTTCTCGCGGCGTTCGCGGCGGGCGTCGGGCTACGCCGGGTAGAGATGGGCGTCACCCACGGCCATCCACCGGTCGGCAAGGAAGACGATGCGGACGAAGCACGGCACGAACACAGCCGCGCGCGGGCGCCGGCCGAGTTGCTCGTCAATCCCAATGAGCGGGCCACGTCCGAAGCCAACCATCCCGCGCAAACCGTCGGCTGGGTCGTGTCCGATGCGCTATCGTTCGGAGAAACCATGGAACGCCTGATCGGTGCCGCCATGGTGTTCCTGGTCGGCGTGGCGGTGCTACCCCGCTTTACCGTCGATGGCGTGTTGCTTGCCGTCGCGCTGTTCTTCGTCGTCCGCCCCGCCGCGGTGTGGCTGGTGACGATTCGCTCCGGCGCACCCTGGCAGCGCCGCCTGCTGTTCGGCTGGTTCGGGATTCGCGGCCTGGGCAGCCTCAACTATCTGGCTTACGCGCTCGTGCATGGCCTCGGCGGTGCGCAGGCGCAGACCGCCGCCGCCGCGGTGCTCACGGTGGTGGCGCTCAGCATCGTCGCGCACGGCGCCAGCACCACGCCGTTGATGAACTGGCGCGGGCGCGCGCTCGCGGCACAGGAAGCTGCGGGTCCGGACGTCAAAGACTGACCTTGCCGCCGTAACCGACGAGTTCGAGATAACCACGTCCCCCTTCGGTGCGCACGGCGCCTTCCCAGTACACCGGGCCTCCCGTGCGACGGGTATCGAGTTCCTGATCGTCGAACAGCGGTCGCAGGGTGAAACGACGTTTGCCGGTCGGGGTGGTGACGATGACATCGGTTTCCACGGGGTAATCCGCACCGGTGCGCGGCGAGTGCCAGCGGCGTCGCGGTTCGAAGGTGACATCGCCCGCGCCAAGTACCGTAAGCGTTCCATCCGCGCCGCGCACGCTGCCGCCCGCCCAGACGGCATGGCCTGCTTCATCGCGCACGCGGAAGACGGTGACCGCGCTGCCGTCGTCCATGTTGAGACCGGCCCAGTCCCAGCCGACCGAACGTGGATCGAGCAGGCTCGACGACCATTCGCGATCGAGCCACGCCTCGCCCTGCACGGCTTCGTTCGTCGTTCCCCGCGACAAGCGTCCGCCGACCTTGAGATGCGGGAAACTGAAGTACGCACTTGCTTCGCCTGCACCCGGGCCTTTCCGGCTGTAGCCACGGTCGCCCTGCAGCAAAGCAGGCTGGCCTGGCGTCAGTGTCAGGTCGAGCGTGAAATCCTCGCCGCTCACCTTCGTCGCGAAGCTGCCGCCCGGGTCGCGACGCAGCCGCCAGTCACCGAGCGTCACGTCGGTATCCGCGGTCGACGCTTCGGCGAGACCGAAGCCTTCACGTGCGAGACGCTGCGACTCGACGATGTGTCCCGTCGCGGGATCGGACAGCGCTACGTGTCCGACGATCGCCTGACGCGGCGCGAAGCGACTGGGATTCGCGTCGTCGAACGGAAGCCGCGAGCGAAAGAAGGTGATCTGAAAGCCGACGGGACCGTCCTTCGTTCGCAGCCAGCCGGTGACGTACCACCATTCCGTCCTGAAACCCGGGTGCGCGCCGTGGTCCCGCGGCAGCGCCACCGGCGCGTCCGGCGACACGGGCGTATACGTGACCCGATCGCTCGCCGCGACGTCGACCGCGCCGGTGAGGGTCGTGAGCAACATGGCTGCCAGTCCGAGTACGCGCGCGCGCATCACCAGTCCTCCCGCACGGCACGCACCGCGTCCGTCGAAAGCACGCCCCGCCCCACGACAACCGCCGTACCGGCCGTCGCGATCGCAAGGCTTCCGATCACACCGATGAGCAAAGGCCAGGGCAGCAAGGTGTCCATCGTCCAGTGGAACGACTGCGGATTCACCACATGAATGAGCACCTGACTCATGGCCAGACCCAGCGCCACGCCCGCCACGCCACCCACCAACCCCAGCAGCGTCCCCTCGATCATCAGCATGCGGGCCAGATCGCCACGCAGCGCTCCGACATGTCGAAGCATGCCGAACTCTCGGATGCGCGACAGCACCTGCGCGCCGATGGTCGCGGCAACGCCGGCCAGGCCGACGCACACGGCGATGCCTTCGAGCAGATACGTGATGAGGAAGCTGCGGTCGAACGCTTGCAGGGCCTTCGCGCGTATGTCGCGCGGGCTGCTGATCGTGGCCGTGCCGCCGCTCGCGCGGACGACGGCGCGCAAGCGCGTCGCCACCTCGTCGATGCTCGTGCCGGGGGACACCATGACGGACACGCCGCTGCGTGTACGGTCGCCCGTCAGTCGCGTGTATGCCGCCTCGTCGATCACGATCGCGCCCTGCTGCCGTGCATAGTCGCGCCAGATGCCGACAACCGTCGCGCGGGGCGATCCCGGCAGGGGCAAGGTGATCGTGTCACCCGGCTGCCAGCGATAAATGCGCGATGCCGGCTCGGAGATCCACACCGGTAACGCTCCCCGGCCCGCCGCGAACTGCGGACCGATGAGGGACAGTCGCCCACCGGGGCCATTCAGCGTCCTGGCCACCAGCGTGACGGCGGGACGCCGCTCGTCGAACTGCAACGGGGTTTCCTTCAGCGTGCCGAGCCAGGCGACGCCGGGTACCGCCCGCAAGCGCGCCTGCATCGCGGCATCGAAGCCGCCGCCGGCGCCACCGTCCGCCAGCAGATACACATCGGCCTGCAGGACGTCGCCCAGCCAGTGTTCGACCGATCCGCGGAAACTGGTGACCATCACCGCCATCGCCACGGTCAAGGCCGTGGAGGCGAGAACACCGGCCAGCGCGACGGACGCCTGCGAGGGAGCGCCCCAGAGCCTGGCGGTGGCGAGACGGAACGCCACCGACCGCGAGGGAACACGGCGCAATGGCGAGACCAGCGCACGGGCCAGCCACGGCATCAGCATGACGCCACCCGCCAGAAGCAACGCCATCGCTATATATCCGAACAGCGCGATGCCGCCCACGGCGGGAAGAAGTGACGCCACCAGCGCGCCGGCCAGCAACACGATGGCGGGCAGCACCCGTGCGCGCACGCGGGGATCGACGGCGTCACCGGCGTTCTTGATCGCGATACCCGGCGAAATGCGCGAGGCGGCGAGCGCCGGCACCATGCTGCCGAGCACCGCCGCGGCGATGCCGAGCAGACCGAAAACGAGCGCGGGCCAGGGCGCGAACACCAGCTGCGGGGCCTGGCCATGGAAGTACCCGCCGCCCAGATCGCCACCGAGCACCCTGAGCGCGAGCTGGGCCAGACCGAGGCCCAGACCGATGCCCGACGCGGCACCGATGACACCCAGCGCAAGCGCTTCCGCCAGGACCTGCCCGAGCAACGTCTTCCGCGCCATCCCCAGGACGCGCAGCAGGGCGAGCTGCGGGCGGCGGCGGGCGACCGACAAGGACTGCGCCGAGTAGACGAGAAAGCCACCGGTGAGCAACGCGATCAGCGCCAGCATGTCGAGATTCACGCGATACGCGGCGGAGAGGCCATCGTTGCGGACGACGTCGCTCGCCGCGTCGGCGAGGATGGCGTCCTCAGGCAGGACCGCGCGTACCGCCTGCTTCGCCTTCGTCACATCGGCACCGGCGGCGAGATGGACGTCCAGACGCTGGAGGCGCCCCAGCGTGCCGAATCGCCACTGCGCCGCGCCGATATCCATGACCGCATGTGCGCCGTCGTTTGCACCGCCGGGAAGACTCCCCGCGATCCGCACCGATACCGTGTGACCGTTGGCGACGAGTGTCACCGTGTCGCCCACCTTGTATCCGGCGGACACCATCGCGTCCGATGAGAGGTAGATCGACTCACCGGTCAGCAGCCGGCCGAAGCCACCCGAGTCGACCGCACCGGCCGACTGGCCGGGCGGCGCGGGTCGCAGAAGGTCGATGCCTTCGAGGGTGACAGCGGTCTTTCCGCCGACGATCCCGGGCAACGACACGACCGGCGACACCGACACGTGCGACAGCTTCGCGACACGCGGATAGAGCATCTCGTCGAAACCGAACGGGCTGGACGAGCGCACGCTGAAGTCGGCCGCGCCACTCACCGCGTGCACGGCCTTGTCGAACTCGCCGAGCGCCGAGGCGTTGATGAGATGCACCGCGAAACCCAGCGCGACACCAAGCGCGATGGCAAGGACGGCGGAGAACGCGCGCCCGGGGTAAGCGCGCCATTCGCTGCTCAGCAGCCAGCGCCCGACCACCGGCAGGAGCATGCGCTCAGCCATGCGCGATGAGCCCGCGCTGCGACAGCACCAGCGTGCGATCCGCGGCCGCGGCCGCCACGGCCGAATGCGTCACCAGCAGTACGGCGGTGCCGGCGTCGCGCACGCGATCGACAAACAAGGTCAGCGTGCGTGCCGCGGTTTCCGGATCGAGATTCCCCGTGGGCTCGTCCGCAAGGATCAGCCCCGGCCGGTGGACGAGTGCCCGCGCCACCGCGACACGCTGCAGTTCGCCGCCCGAGAGTTCGCGCGGATACGCGCCCCCTCGCCCGCCCAGACCGACGGCCTCGAGCATCGCGTCCGCGGCGTTCAGGGACTCACGCGCCTCGCGCCCCTGGAGCGCCAGCGGCAGGGCCACGTTATGAGCGAGATCCAGATGCGGCAACACGTGAAACGCCTGGAAGACGAAACCCACCCGATCGCGACGCAGGGCGGTGCGCCCGTCGTCGTCGAGGCTGGCGATATCCACGCCACCGATCATCACTTTCCCGGCATCCGGCGTATCCAGACCGGCGATCAGATTGAGCAGCGTCGACTTGCCCGCACCCGACTCGCCGGTTACCGCGACAAACTCCCCGGGGGCAAGCGACAGATCCAGCCCGCCGAACAAGCTACGCCCACCCGGCACCGTCTTGACCAGCCCTTCGACCTTCAGCATCCGTGAAACACCCGGGAAAACCTCAGTCTAGCGCGGCCGGGGGTCGACTCAGGGAATGACCCCTCGTTCGCGGAAGTCCGCGAACAGCCGGAACATCATCGCGGCGGTCTCTTCATACACGCCGAACCCCGCACGCCTCGCTTTGGAGGTGTCGCCGAACATGTCCCAGGTCCAGGAGAACACGAAGTCGGCAAAAGGCCACGCGCTCACCTTCGCGAACGCCAGTGGGTGAAGCTGGTGACGCTGGCGCATGGCGTCCCAGACGTGCTCCTTGTCGCCCATGACGTCCACCAGCGGCACCCTCATCGGTGGCGCGTGATCCATGTCGAACCAGGCGGCGATCCGCGGCCACAGATCGCACCAGCGCACGAGGTCGCCGTTGCCGATGTTCCATGCGTGACCACCCGGCGCCTGCGTCGCCGCCCATTCGGCCGCTTTCGCCAGCAAACCCGCATCCGTGAATTCGATGAGCCGGCCATACGCCTCCGGACTTCCCGGAAAACGCAGGGGCAACCCGAGTTCCTTCGACAGCGACGCATACACCGCGATCGCCATGGCCAGATTCAGGGGGTTGCCGATGGCTGCGCCACCCACGACCGCGGGACGCAACGCGGACCATGTCCACGGCGCGCCCAGGCTCCGCTGCTCGAGCAGGCGCTGTTGCGAGGTCATGAACTCGGGCGGCATGACCGGCGGATCATCTTCGCGTGCCGGCGTCCGGAACGGCCCGAGATGCGCGCCATACACCTTGTAGCCCTGCATGATGGACACGTGGCGCAGATCGTGCGCGACCGGCAGCAAGCCATCCAGCAAATGAGCCAGCATCGACACGTTGGGGCCGACCAGCCCCGACCAGCTGTCGCTGTCCTGATAGGCCGCATAGAACACATGGGTGACCTGATCAGCCGTCACGAGCGCCTTGCGACTGGCCCCCGCGTCGAGAAGATCGACCGCGATCGCCTTAACGTCGCCATCGCCACGTGCGTGCCGCGAAACGACCATCACGCGCCAGTCGTCGCGGGTGGCCAGATATCGCGTGAGCTCCGTTCCGATGACACCGGTGGCTCCGACGATCAGGGCAGTTTTTTGTGGCATGAGACGTCTCCGCAGGGCGTGAAACGTCATGGTATTGATCACTCCACCGTCTTATTAGCCCATCGATTTCGCTTAGACTTATAAGAAATAGCAATGGACCTCTCATGGATCGCCTTGCCGCCCTACAGGTGTTCGTGCGCGTCGCCGAACTGGGAAGTTTCTCCGCCGCCGCCAGGGCCATGGGCGCCAGCCAGCCTTCCGTCAGCCAGAACGTGGCTGCGCTCGAGGCCACCCTCGGCGTCCGCCTGATTCAACGGACGACCCGCAGGTTGTCGTTGACCGACGCGGGCATGCGCTACTACGAAAATGCGCTGGACGTACTCAAGGCGCTGGCGCGCACCGAAGCCGCCGTCATGGATGACGGGAAGCGGCTGACCGGCCGGGTTCGCATCCAGGCGCCGAACGGCATAGGGCAGCGATTCATCGTCCCCGCGTTGATGGCGTTTCAGGCCGAACATCCCGACGTCCGCCTGGATCTCGCCCTGGACGACCGCGTCGCCGATATCGTCGCGGAGGGCGTGGACGTCGCCGTTCGCCTTGGGTCGCTCGCTCCGGACGGGCTGGTCGCACGACGCGTCGGCGCACTCGAACGTGCGCTCGTTGCCTCTCCGGAGTATCTCGCCGCCAACGGCGCACCGCTTACACCCTCCGACCTGACACGACATCGCTACGTGTGTTTCAGCGGGAGCGCGGATCACGACCTCGCGCTCGTCGGCACAGGCGGCACGATAGCCGTTCCTCTATCGCCGACGTTCGTCGCGAACAACAGCTTCGTGCTGATCGCAGCGTTGCTCGCGGGACGCGGCATCGGCGGCGTGCAGACGGCGCTCGTGCGCAACGAGCTGGAGAGCGGCGCGCTCGTCCGTGTGCTCGACGAGTTCGGCTACCCTCCCCTCGACGTCCACGTCGTCGTGCCGACCCGCCGGTACGTCACGCGAACGGTAAAGGCTTTGATCACGTGCGTGGAGACGGCAATGGCCGGTCATGCCTCGCTGCGAGCGTCGCTCCGACGGTAGCGAGATCGCGCTGAAGCAGGACGCCCGGGCTCCCAGATCAATTCATAGCATGCTAAGCTTTTCGGATGGGACCTCCCGCCAGACTGCAAATGCAATTCACCACGCTGCTGCCCTCGACCAGCCGGCGCTGGCTGCGGCTGCTTTTTGCGCGGATTCCCGATTTCGACATTACCCCGGCAGGTGTCGTCCCGCTGATCCTGGTCGGACGCGCCGGCGGTGGCATCGCCCAGATCGCGCTGGCCGAACAGCTCGGCGTCGTCGAGCCCTCGCTCGTTCGCACCCTGGCGCGGCTGGATGAACAAGGCCTGCTGAGGCGCGAGCCCGACCCGAACGACCGCCGTGTACGGACCCTCTGGCTGACCGACGCCGGTCAGGCCATGGTGGAGGGACTGGAAAAAAGGCTCGTCGAGATCCGCGCCGAACTCTTCGAGGGCATCTCGACCGACGACCTCAAGGCAGCGCTGCGCGTGCACGAAGCCCTGGTCGACCGCCTCGCCCTGCTCGCGCCCATCCGCCCGGGCAGCTGAGGAACGAAACCCATGGCTGCGCCCACGCGCTTCGAGTGGCTTTACTCGGGCAAAGCGTTCTTTGCCGGCATGCTGGCCTTCTATATGGCGCTGTTCCTGCAACTGCCGAATCCCTACTGGTCGTTCGCGACGGTCTATATCGTGTCGCATCCGCTCTCGGGCGCGACGCGCTCGAAGGGCGTGTACCGCGCAATCGGCACGGCGATCGGCGCCGCCGTCGCGCTGCTCCTCGTGTCCGCGCTCGCCGAGTCACCCATGCTGCTGGTGTTCGCACTCGGCACGTGGATGGGCGTGTCCCTTTACCTCTCGCTGGGTAACAACACGCCCAGTGCTTACGCCTTCCTGCTCGCCTCGTACACCGCACCGCTGATCGCGATACCCGCCATTCTCGCCCCCGGTTCGATCTTCGATATCGCTGTCGCACGCACGGAGGAGATCCTGCTCGGTATCGTCTGTGCCAGCGTGGTCAGTACGGTGCTCTTTCCCAGCCGGGTATCGCCGCTGTTTCATGCACGCGTCGCTTCGCTGCTGAAGGACGCGGGGGACTGGACCGGGCAGCGCCTGCGGCACCTGGACCGGTCGGCACCGCCTCCGCTGCGTCTCCGCCTGCTCAACGACGTGCTCGCTCTCGACGCGCTCATTACGCATCTGTCCTATGACAGCACGCGCGACGGCCAGGCCGAAGAGGCACGCCAGATCCGCATGCGCATGACCCTGCTGCTTCCACAGGTGGCGTCTCTGAGCGACGCGCTCGTCGCGCTCGACGGACGCGCCGACACGCGCGATGGTGGCCTGCAGGACGTGCTGGACGCGACCATCGCCTGGATGCACGAGGGGACGACCGCGTCGATAACGACCGGCGACGTCCTGCGCACACGATGCGGCGCATTGCGACTGACGACGGCCATGACGACGCCCGGCGCGCACGCGCTGCATCGTCACGCCACCGAACGCCTCACGGACGTCATCGACCTCTGGCGGGACGTCCTACTGCTGCATACCGCGTTCACCGAGCATCGCCCACAGCCCACGCCGCTCATCTATCGCGCGCACACGCTGGACCACCGCGCTCGTCATGACGACCTCCGTGCCCGCCTCCTTGCCGCCGCATCGCCGGCGATGGCGGTGATCGCCACCGGATGGCTGTGGCTGCTCACGGACTGGCCGGGCGGCGCCGGCGGGGTCGTGCTCGTGGCCATCGCCACCGCCTTCTTCGCCGCGTCGGACGATCCGGCGCCGCAGGTGCGCCGCTTCCTGGTCTGGCAGGCGATCAGCGTCGTCACGGCCGGCACGTATCTCTTTCTCGTGCTGCCGCGGATCACCACCTTCATGGGCGTGGTCGCGGCCATGGCACCCTTCTTCCTCGTGCTCGGGGCATTCACCGGTCGTCCGTCCATGACCACGGGTATCGTGCTGGTCACGTCGCAGACCGTCAGCGCCATCGCCCTGCAGAACAATGCGGCGGTCGGCTTCGAGGATTTCGCCAACTCCGCGACGGGGATGATGCTGGGACTGGGCTTCGCGCTGGCCTGGACCCTGGTCACGCGACCGCTCGGCGGCGACAGCGCGGCGCACCGTCTCGGTCTGGCCAATGCGCGCGACCTTGCCGTGCTCGCCCAGCCAGCGTCCGCCCCGAAGCAGGTCGCGCGAGCCACTCGTGTCCTCGATCGCACGATGCAATGGCTGCCGCGCATCGCGCTGGCGACGGGTGAATCGCTGGTCCGGATGGATGCGGTGCGCGATATGCGCCTCTGCCTGGCGCTACTGGATCTGCAACGCATCGCACGCGGCGCCGCGACCGACATCGACGACGTACTCGCGCGCAGCAGGGCCTGGCTGCTCGACTGCGTCGCGCGGCGTACGCGCATCGACCCTCCCGATGCACTGCTCACGCTTATCGACGCCGCCGCCATGCATCGCGGCGATGGAGACGGCCAGCTCGCCACGCTGCTGATCGCCTACCGCTTCGCGCTCTCCGAACCTGTCTCTCCCTTACGCATCTCACCGGCACTTCCGTGAACACCAGCCTCTCCGGCGATCTCAATCTCTACGGGGTCTTCGTCCCCACGTTTCTCGTCGTCATGACTGCGGCTTACCTCCTCAAGGGCGCGATCCGCGGCGTTCTTGCGCGCTCGGGGTTCTACGCGCGCATCTGGCATCCAGGCCTCTTCAACGTCGCCCTTTACATCGTCGTCCTCGGCTCGATGCTCGCGCTGATGCCCGGGGCGGCGTCATGAGCGGCCGCCTCGCGCATGCCCGCTCGATCTGGCCCACGCTGGCCATGGCGGCGCTGGCGGCCGTGGTCGGCTGGCACGTCTACACCTCGTACCGCAGCGCGTCGTGGACCCGCGACGCGCACATCCGTGCGGACACGCTGCCTGTCTCGCCCGACGTTTCAGGACTCGTCGAAAAGGTCTATGCCTCCGACAACCAGTTCGTAAAAAGGGGCGATCCTCTCTTCCTCGTCGACCGCGCGCGCTTCGAACTGGCCTTTCGCCGGGCCGCCGCGGCCGTGGAAGAAGACCGGGCGGCCCTGGCGCAACTCCATCGCGATGCCAGTCGAAACGATGCGCTGAAGGATCTCGTCGCCGCCGAGAGCGTCGAACAGGTTCACGCGAAGGTCGCCGAGGCGGAGGCGCATCTGCACGCCGCGGAGGTCGCCGCCGATACGGCGCGTCTCGATCTGGACCGTACCGTCGTCCGCGCACCCGCGGACGGCTATCTCAATGACCGCGTCGTCCGCGCCGGTGATTACGTCACGGCCGGTCATGCACCGTTCTCCATGGTCGATGCCGCGTCGTTCCACGTCGACGGCTACTTCGAAGAAACAAGACTGCATGGCGTGGAGCCCGGTCAAGCGGTGAGTATCGAGGTCATGGGCGAGCCTGGCGTACTGCACGGCCGCGTCGTCAGCCTGGCGGCCGGCATCGCCGACCGCGAGCGAAGCGCCGACGGCACGATGCTTCCGAACATCAATCCCACCTTCAACTGGGTCCGTCTCGCGCAACGTATCCCCGTCCGCATATCGATCGATGGGCGACCGGACGATCTGCGGCTGATCGCCGGCCGCACGGTCACGGTGACCGTCGACACGCGACACACGCCCCCGGCGACGGGGGCACATTCGTGATGCGCCGGCACGCGGCACTCGTAACGATCGGCCTGCTGCTTTCGGGCTGCGCGGCGGTAGGCCCCGATTACCGCTTGCCGGACCGCGCGGTGGTGAAGCGTCCCGAGGCTCAGGCCGCCTTCGTGGACGTGGACATCGCAACCGTGGACACGTCGCATGCCGCCGCCGACGCGTGGTGGAAGCTCTACGACGACCCGACGCTGGATGCGCTGGAAACGCAGGCCTTCAAGGCGAACGCGGCGCTTCGCGAAGCCGAGGCACACCTCCGTCAGGCGTACGCCATGCTGGATGCGGCGCGTGCGGAGGGCGGCCTGACCGGCGGCGCATCCGCCTCGGCGTCGCGGAACCAGCTGTCCGCCGAGTCATACCTGCAATCGGACAAGCTGCCCGTTTTCACGCTGTCGTCGGTGGCGGCATCCGCGTCGTACGAGTTCGATCTCTTCGGCAAGCTCAGGCGGGCCACGGAGGCGTCGGCCGCCGATGCCGAAGCCACGCGCGCAGCACGGGATCTCGTGCGCACGACGGTCGCCGCCGAGGTGGCGCGCAGCTATCTCGGGCAGTGCGAAGCGACTCACGATCTGTCGGTCGCGCAGGAGACGCTGCGCATCCAGGAGCAGGTCCTGTCGACCACCACGCGCATGATGGCGGCAGGCAGGGGCACGCGCATCGACGTGACGCGTGCCACGACACAACGTGACCTTGCACGCGCCGAACTCCCGCCGATCGAGAAACGGCGCGACGCTTCGCGCTACGCGCTCGCCGCCCTGACAGGTGAAACCCCGGGACGTCTCCCCTCCGCCGTCGAGGCGTGTGACGAGGCACCGCACCTGTCGACGCCGATACCGGTAGGCGACGGCGCGACGTTGCTCCGTCGCCGACCGGATGTCCGACAGGCCGAACGTCATCTGGCCGCGGCGACGGCACGTATCGGCGTCGCGACCGCCGAGCTTTATCCGGACATCACGCTGGGCGCCGGCCTCGGCAGCAACGGCACGCTGGCGGATGTCGGTCAGGCACCCGCACGCTATTGGTCGCTGGGACCGCTGATTTCCTGGACGGTACCGACCAGATCGGCTCACGCGCGCGTTCGCGCCAGCGAGGCAGGTGCGGATGCCGAGCTTGCCGCCTTCGATCAGACGGTACTCACGGCCCTCAAGGAAGTGCAGACCGCGCTGAGCGACTATGCGCGGGCGCTGGATCGACAGGCGCTGCTCAAGCAGGCGCTGAACGATGCCACGCAGGCCTCGTCCGATGCGCAGACCCTGTTCCGTGCGGGACGCTCGCCCTACCTGAGCAGCCTCGACGCGGAACGCACCCGGGTCTCCACCGAACACGCGCTGGCCGACGCGGACCGTGAGGTCACCGAGGCTCAGGTGAACCTGTTCTTCGCCCTCGGCGGCGGCTGGCAAACGCAGGGCCCTTGAGAGCGGCCCCGCACCGCACCGCCGGTTCACACCGCGCCGTGCATGCTCCCGGTGTCGAGCCAGCGCTGGTGCCATGACAACGCCTCGGGCAACAGATGCGGCGTGTGCTTGCCGTAGCTGTCACGGGAGGCGCGGTCGAAGTAATCCTCGAGCTGCGCACGATAGTCCGGATGCACGCAACGATCGATCAGCTGTCGCGCGCGGTGCCGGGGAGGAAGTCCGCGCAGATCGGCCAGACCGTGCTCGGTCACGATGATCGAAACGTCGTGCTCGGTGTGATCGACGTGGCTGACCATCGGCACGATCGACGAAATGGTTCCGTTCTTCGCCGTGCTCGGACTGAGGAAGATCGACAGGAAACCGTTGCGGGCGAAGTCGCCCGATCCGCCGATGCCGTTCATGATGCGGCTGCCCATGACGTGCGTGGAGTTGACGTTGCCGTAGAGGTCGGCTTCGATCATCCCGTTCATGCCGATGCAGCCGAGTCGTCGCACCAGCTCGGGATGATTCGAGATCTCCTGCGTGCGCATGATGATGCGCTCGCGGTAGAAATCGATGTTGCGCTTGAACTCTTCGTTGGCCTGAGGACTCAGCGCGAAACCGGTACACGAGGCCACCTTGAGCACACCGCTGCGCAGCAGGTCGAGCATGCCATCCTGGATCACTTCGGTGAAGGCGGTGAGGTCGCGGAATCCGCTGCTGGCGAGCCCGGCCAGTACCGCATTCGGGATATTGCCCACACCCGACTGCAGCGGCAGCAGGTTGGCGGGAAGCCTGCCCTTCGCCACTTCGTGCTGGAGAAATTCGATGAGATGCCCGGCGATCCGCTCGCTGCACTCGTCGGCAGCGGCAAATGGACTGTTCCGGTCGGGGCCGTTGGTCCGCACGATGGCGACGATCTTGTCGGGGTCGCAGTGCAGCGACGGCACACCGATGCGATCGTCGGCGTGCACCAGCGGAATCGGCTTGCGGTTGGGCGGCAAGGCCGTGCCGTAATAGACATCGTGCATACCGTCGATGCCTTCCGGTTGCCACTCGTTGACCTCGATGATCACCTTGCGGGCGAGGTCGAGCCAGGTCTTGTTATTGCCGACCGATGTCGAGGGGATCAGGCTGCCGTCCGCACGAATGCCGGCCACCTCCACCACAGCGGTATCGATCTCGCCGTAGAAGCCGAACCATACGTGCTGGGCCACATGACTGAGATGGATGTCGATGTAATCGAGCGTGCCCGCGTTGATACGCTGACGGGCGTCGGGATCGGTCTGGAAAGGCATGCGCAGCGCGATGCCGTCCGCCTTGGCCAACGCGCCGTCGAGCTCCGGCGCCGTGGATGCACCCGTCATCAGCTTGATGCGGAACGATTCGCCCCGGCCATGTGCCGCGTCGATCCGCTTCGCCAGCTCCATCGGCACCGACTTCGGGTATCCCGAGCCGGTGAAACCACTCATCGCTACCGTTTCGCCCGGCTGGATCAGCGCGGCCGCGGCTTCGGCGGAAACGACACGATCGCGCAGAAGAGGATGACGAATTCGCTCGGCGGACATGAGGGCGGCTTGGTTGTGGGGACCCCTCATTATACGTGCCGCGCAACGCGCGACTCGCGTTTCTCGCGCTTTACGGCTGCGACGTCAGCAGCACGCCCTCATCCGTCAGCGACCGGACCAGCTGGATCGACGCACTGCACACCGACGCCTTTCCGCACGAAGCGTTCGACACCAGGGCGATCTCGAGTGCCTCGGCATGCATGGTGACGCCAGGCATACCGCTCAGGCGGCCGGCACGCTGCAGGCGGTGAGCACGGAAGGCGGCTTCGAGCGTGTCGTCACGGTGCATGGCCGCGAACAAGGCGGAAGCCTCGGCGCCGGCGTCATGGTTACCCCACCAGGAGGCTTCGGTAATCCAGGGTGCCGAACGGCTCGCCAGCGACGCGCCACCCGGCAGAGCGAAGACTTCACCCAGACGCCGATTCAGCGTTACGCGCCAGACCAGACGTTCCGCAAGCTCACGCAGCACCACCATGTCCCACTCCCGATTCAGACGCCGGCAAGAGGGCCGGTACCGTGAAGAAGCAAGAGCCGTGCCGGTATTGCACGACCGTAAAATCAAGGAGTTGAATGTGAAGACGCGGCAGGCTTGGTCAACAAATAGCCAAGTTCGTCACATTTTAACCAGCAGGGGTATGCGCCCGTCGGCCGCGACCCGCAAGCACTCGGCCGGGCGGATCGGCGCGAGTCAGACTGAGACGGTGTTCGCCGCTTCCGGCGCCATGAGCGCGCGATTGCGCCCGGACTGTTTCGCGCGATACAGGGCGTGGTCGGCCTGCCGCATGAGCGCAATGACGTCCGTCGCGTGGTCCGGATAAAGCGCGGCACCGACGCTGAACGTCACGTCCAGTGGCTCGCCGTGCCAGCTGAAGCGTCCCTGCGCGGCGGCGACGATCTTCTCCGCCAGGTTCATCGCCCCCTCGCCGTCACTGACCTCAGGCATGAGCACGACAAACTCGTCGCCGCCGATCCGACATACGGTATCGGTAAGGCGCACGGTACTTTCCAGGCATGCAGCCACCTGCCGGAGGAGTTCGTCCCCCGCGCCGTGACCATGCGTGTCATTGACCTGCTTGAAGCCGTCCAGGTCGATATACAGCAAGCCGACACGCGCACGATGACGAATGGCCGCATGCAGGGCCTGGCGGGCCCGGTCCTCAAACAGCAGCCGGTTGGGCAGATCCGTCAGAACGTCGTATTCCGCGAGGTGACGCATGCGTTCGGCGATAGCCTGCGCGATGCTCACATCGCGCAAGACGAGAACGCCGCCGATGACCGTGCCCTGACGATTGCGGATGGGCGCGGCGACGTCTTCGATATCGAGTCGCGTGCCATCCGACAGGACGAGGCGCCTCGGCTTGATCACATCGATCGTACGGTTTTCCGCGATCGCCCGGAGCAGCGACGTCGGACTGGCCTCGCCATCCTCGTCCACCAGCTGCAGCAGTTCATCCACTGGCATGCCGACGCCGAGTTGCGCTTCGGTTTCGAGCAAGACGGCGGCGCGCGGATTCAGAAAGGTGATCACGCCTTCCGCATCGGTCGCGATCACCGCGTCGCCGATCGATTCGAGAGTGACCTGGGCGGCCTCCTTGGCGGCGAAAAGATTTTCTTCCAGCGCCTTGCGCTCCGACAGGTCACGGCAGACACCGACAAAACCCGTGGTACGGTTTTCGACAAGCACCGGCGCCAGATGCGATTCGACCCAGACCGGCGAGCCATCCTTGCGGACCAGCCGGAACATCTCCTCGAGACTTTCGTTGGTGCGTAGCAGCCGGTGCCATGCACTGTTCAGGGCATCGCTATCCTCGGGATGCACACTGGCCAGCCAGTCCGCCACGCTGCCACCCTCGGTCACCAGTTCACCCATCCGGATGGCTTCGGCGTTGAAGTACGTCGGCAAGCCTTTCTCGTCGAGGTGAAACAGGCCCAGTGGCGACGCATCGATGAACGCCTCCAGTTCGGCCTTGCTCAATGCCGTGTCGCGATAGGCCGCGGAGAGTTCGCCGATCAGGTCGTGCGCGGCCCGACGCAACCTGGCAAGGATCGCCACCGCCCAGAAAACCAGACCACCCAGAGTGATACCGAGCACGAGGAGGATGCCGCTCTGACGCGATCGCCGTTCCGCCAGCAACAGCTCTTCAGCCCGTTCCATCCGGTCGATCGAATCCATGAGGCGGGCATTGACGACCTGATAAGCCGGCTCCGTCATCGCCCGGGCGCGACTTTCGATCGCCGCGGAAAAGTCGGCCGTCGACATCAGCCTGGTCGAGCTGCGCACACGCTCTTCAAAGGCACCGGCAAGCTGATCGAGCAGCGGCTTCTGCGCCTGGTTCGAACCCACGAGGGCGCGCAGGGACGCCAGTCGCGCACGGGCGGAGCGGATGGAGGCGGCGACATCGTCACGCGACGCGCGATCGCCGCGGACGATAAAAATGCCCACCCGGAGCCGCAGCGCCTGGACGTCTTCGCGCACCAGCGAGGTTTCATGCAGCACGTCGTAACTGTGTGCCACTCTGCCCTGCGCGATCAGCAAGGCGCCTGTCGTCGCCACCCCGCAGACGATGAGCAGTCCGATCAGCGCGGCGCCCATCCGAAGCGCACGGTCGACAAGACGGCTCAGGCGCTGCGGGCGCGGTTCGGGTATCGCTGGACGGGGATGCGTTGGGGCCATGCCAGCGTGAAGCAAATTCGGTGCCACGCCCGGCGGCGATAAATTGGCGGTCAGGCGCACGACCGCAGGGGCTCACGCCAGGAATGGATATCCGCTGCGCTTGCCGACGATAACGGTCATCGCGGCTGAAGCGCCGTCCGCGTCCAGCGGTCGACGTCCTCCGGGACGGGCGTCGCGTTCGCGAAGACGATACGAAACATCACCGGGGCGATGACCCCGTCGATGATGTCGATGGTGGGGACGGGATGTTCGCCACGATCGAGCGCTCGCTCGCGGATCACGTCGATCTGCTGCGTGCAGAAGGTCAGGCACTTCCCTGCCATCGCATGATCCTGTGTACCGAGCAGGTCGCGGAGCATCGCTCGTCCCGGCACCGACGTCATCTCGTCGACGTACTGCTCCAGCCACGCACGAAGGTCCGCCTCGAACGATCCCTCGTCGGCCGGCGGTGTTTCGGGCCACAGCTGTTCGACCGCCACGTCGGCAAGAAGCCGTCCGAGGTCGCCCCAGCGGCGGTAGATCGTCGACGCGGTCACCCCGGCGCGCGATGCGATCGCGGGAACCGTGAGACCTTCGCGGCCCGCATCGTCCTGCAGCTCGCGCACCGCCGCATGGACGGCGGCCTGGATGCGCGCGCTGCGGCCGCCCGGACGAGGACCGGGGCGGGACGCAGGGTCGGGCATGTCTGAAACGTCGGTCATAGGTCTTACAAGCTGTCAGCACTAACGCAATTTATTTGCTTTAGTGAGAAAGGAGGGGTAGCTTACTAATGCATATTCTTAGCTTTAGTGGAAAGTATCGCATGTCCTCGCCCCGTACGACACCCAGCACGACCGGTGCGCTGCTGACCCATGGCCTGACGCTGCTCGTGTTTTTCGCGGCGTCCTCGGCGCCCACGCCGCTGTATCGCGTCTACCAGCAGACCTGGCACTTCTCCGCGACCTGGCTCACCGCCGTGTTCGCCATGTACGCGATCGCCTTGCTGGCGGCGCTGTTGACCGGGGCCCGGCTGTCCGATCATCTGGGGCGGCGCCCGGTCATTGGCATGGCGATCGCACTGGAATTGCTATCCATGCTGCTCTTCATCATCGCCGGTTCGGCGCCCGCCCTGCTGCTCGCGCGGGCGGTCCAGGGCGCGGCGACCGGCCTCGCCGCCAGCACGCTCGGCGCGGCCCTGATGGACACGGATCCCAGACGCGGCCCGGATCTCAACAGCATCGCTCCCCTGGTCGGCCTCGCCGCGGGCGCGCTGGGCAGCACCGCCCTCGCCCAGCTGGCCCCCGCGCCCCTGTCGTTGGTCTATGCCGTGATGGGTTTGCTCCTGATCCTCTGCGCGGTACTCACGTGGCGCACCCCCGAAACGGTCGTGCGGCGGCCAGGCGTTCTTGCCAGCCTGCGCCCCAGAGTCAGCGTGCCGCCCAGCGCACGGGCGGCCCTGCTGGCGGTATCGCCCCTGAACATCGCGCTGTGGATGCTTGGCGCGTTCTACCTCTCACTCATGCCGACGCTGATCGCGCAGGCATCGCATTCTTCCTCGCTGTGGCTCGGCGGCGCGAGCGTGGCCCTGCTGACGCTGACCGGTGCGGCCGCCGTATGGCTGGCGATGAAGCGGCACGCACTGCATGCCCTGCTTGCCGGTGCCACGTTGCTTGCCGCCGGCACGGCGTGCATCCGCTGGGCAGCGGTACACGGAAGCACGACCGGTCTGCTCACGGGCTCGGTGCTGGCGGGCGCGGGATTCGGCAGCGCCTTCCTGGGCTCGTTGCGCACCGTACTCCCCCTCGCCGCGCCGCATGAGCGCAGCCACCTCATGGGCGTGTTCTATATCGAGAGCTACCTGTCATTCAGCGCACCCGCCATCGCTCTGGGTTTCGTCGTGCAGCACGAAGGACTGATTGCCGCGGTCAACCTGTACAGCGCGACCATCCTCGTACTCACGACCGCCGCCATCGGCTGGATCGTGCTGCAACGCCGCCACGTTCGCGCACCCAGCCCCGGCTGAAGCTTCGCCGTTTGCGGCTAGTTGACATTCGAAACGCACTGCACCAGCATGGGTTCACCATTCGGACTTCTAAACGCCCAGACTTCTGGACGTCCTTCGAGGTAAACCCATCTTGATCATGCCGCAGTCAACCCACACGCCTCACCCGATCGCCATGTCGATCGGTGCGTGTTGCTGTTGTCGCCTCGCCTGATCCTGTAGCGCCCCTGCGCGCTTCCGCCTGACCGGCGGACCCACCCCCTCCGATCGCCCCACTGTGCCACGCGCAGCCTGCCGCCGCGTTGACGTGTCGCCGTCCGTAAAATCCAGGAATTCATTCATGAGGCATGCCCTGCCCGCGCGCTTGTCGCTGTCCGTCGTCATCGCAGCCAGTCTTTACGTTCCCGTTTCCGAAGCGCAGGAAGACGCCGCCAGGCTGCAGACCGTGGTCGTGACCGGCACCCGCTCGGTCAACCGGAGCCAGAGCAGTTCGCTCTCGCCGATCGACGTGGTGTCGGCGCAGGACTTGCAATCCTTCGGCGATACGCAGCTCGGCGCGGTGCTGTCGCGCCTCGCTCCGTCACTCAACTTCCCGCGTGCGCCGGGCAACGACGGCTCCGGCATCGTGCGCCCCGCGGCGCTGCGCGGTCTCTCACCCGACGAGACCCTGGTGCTCGTCAACGGCAAGCGCTGGCACACGAGCGCATTGCTCAATCTGCAGGGTGCGCTCGGTCGTGGCTCGGCACCGGCCGATCTCAACTCGATACCGATCTCGGCGATCGATCACATCGAAGTACTGCGTGACGGTGCGTCCGCTCAGTACGGATCGGACGCCATCGCTGGCGTCATCAACATCGTGCTGAAGGGCGCCGCGGGCGACGGCACCAACGAAGCGAGCATCACCGCGGGACGATCGAGCGCCGGCGACGGCAGACAGTGGCAAGGTGAGGCAAGCCTTGGCGTGCCGCTGGGCGGTGACAAAGGCTTCGCTCGCCTGAGCGTCGTGCAGGGGCACGCGGACGCCACGAATCGTGGCGGCCGCGACTATCGCGATCCTTCTTCGCCTGTTTACGGCCAGCAGACGCAGCGCATCGGCGAGCCGGACATCAGCACCCATCAGGCGCTGCTCAACGTGCAGTACGCGCTGGCGCCGGACATCGACTTCTATGCTTTCGCCAGTACCAGCAGCCGCGAAGGTACCTCGCCTGCCCTGTTCCGCACCTACGACAGCGCACGCAACGTACGCTCCATCTACCCCAACGGCTACCTCCCGCTCAACGATGTCCGCTCGATCGACAGCGCCGTCGTCGCCGGCGTGCGCGGCACCACCGCGAGTGGATGGCGCTGGGATATCAGCGGCAACTACGGACGCGACCGCGTCAGTATCGACCCGATCCACACGCTCAACGTCGACCTCGGTGCCGCGAGCCCCACCCGCTTCAACGCAGGTCGCCTGATTGCCACTCAGAAAGCCTTCGACGTCGACATCGCCCGCGACCTCGACGTGAGCTGGCTCAATAGTCCCGTGACACTCGCCTTCGGGCTCGAGTACCTGCACCAGCAATATGAGATCGAGGCTGGCGACCCGGCGTCGTACTTTGGCACGGGCTCGCAAGGCTTCCCCGGCTTCCAGCCCGCCGATGCGGGACAGCACAGCCGCCACGACGTGGCCGAATACGTCAGCCTGGAGAATCAGATTACCGACAAGCTGAGCGGTTCGCTGGCGATCCGGCACGAGGATTACAGCGACTTCGGCAATACCACATCGGGAACGCTGTCCGCGCGATACGACTCCACGGACAGCTTCGCGCTGCGCGGCACGGCGGCGACCGGCTTCCGCGCCCCATCGCTTCCTCAGCAGTACTACACCACCACGTCGACCAATGTGATCGGCGGTGTGCCGACGCAGATCCGAAACTTCGCGGTGAGCGACCCGGTGGCGCGCGCGCTGGGCGCCGAGCCACTGAAGCCGGAGAAGTCGCATAACTACACGCTGGGTGCCGTGTATGCGCCGGGGACCTGGACGCTGTCACTCGACCTGTACCAGATCACCATCGGTAACCGTATCGTGCCGTCGGAGAACCTCGTCGGCGACCCGGTGCAGGCATACCTGGAGGGACAAGGTTTCGCCAACATCCAGGGCGGGAGCTACTTCACCAATGCCCTGAAGACGCGCACCCGGGGCATCGACCTGAGCAGCGGCTATCGCATCGACTTCGGCAACGCGGGCAAGCTGCAGCTCACGGCGGCTTACAACCGCAACCACACTTCGATCCTGTCCGTGGCGCCGAATCCCGCGTCGCTGGCCGAGAGCGGGCTGGAACTGGTGCGCGTCGGGCACATCGCGCAGGGCTACATCACCAACGGCGCGCCACGCGACAAGGTCGCCCTTGGCGCCGACTACGCGCTGGGTAAATGGAGCGTCCACAGCGCGCTCACCCGCTACGGCCAGTTCGCCGTCAACCAGGATCCGGTGAGCAACCCCGGATTCGACCAGGTGTTTCCGGCGCGCTGGCTGCTCGATCTCTCCACGAGCTACGCGACGCATGGATGGACCTTCACCGCAGGCGTCGACAACCTTACCAACGTCTACCCGCGGAAATACAAGAGCGGCAGCGACGGTGCCGTGGGAGGCACCTGGCCGTATCCCGATTACTCGCCGTTCGGCTACAGCGGACGGTATCTGTACACGCGTGTCGCCTATCGCTGGTGACCGTTTTCCGGGCCTACAGAGGCTTTCAGACCACTCAGGGGACGCTAGAACGTGCAATTCAGAATCATGATGCGCCGGCACTTGCTGGCGGCGGCGCTGATCGCGGCGATCGGTAACCATGGGGCATGGGCGCAGTCAACCACCGGTGCCATTTCAGGCCAGGTGAACGACGCGCAAGGTACGACGGTCGTCGTACAGGGCGGCAATGGATTGACCCGCGAAGTCGGTGTCGACGCGAAGGGACGTTACAGCGCGAGCCAGCTGCCGCTGGGCACTTACTCGGTGACACTGCGGCGCAACGGCGCCGATGTGGAAACGCGCAAGGACATCGGCCTTCGCGTGGGCGCGTCGACGGATGTCTCGTTCGGTGCGGCGACCTCCGACCTCGAAGGCGTCAAGGTCGACGCCTCGCGGCTTCCGGACATCGACGTGACCGCCGTGGATTCGCGCACGGTGATCAACGCCGATCAGCTCTCGAAGCTTCCGCTGGCTCGCAACGCCGACGAAATCGCCCGGCTCGCTCCCGGCGTGATCTCCAATGCCGGCGGTTATACCGGGCCGACGGGCGCGTCGTTGAACAGCTTCGGTGGCTCCGCCGCCAGCGAGAACGCGTACTACATCAACGGCTATAACGTGACCGATCCACAGCGCGGACTCGGTGGTATCTCCCTGCCCTACGGAGCGATCGATCAGCAGGAAGTCTACACGGGCGGTTACAGCGCCCAGTACGGACGTTCCGACGGCGGTGTCATCAACCAGGTGGGAAAGCGCGGTACCAACGAGTGGCATTTCGGCGGACAGGTGCTCTGGGAACCGGCGTTTGCGCGTTCGGAAACGGCGAACACCTATTACACCAACGGCCTGCCTTCCTCGCCCGTCGCCGGCAGCCTTTACCAGCCCGGACGGCAGGACCGCGACTGGATAACCACGGTCAGCAGCTACGTCGGCGGCCCGCTGATCAAGGACAAGCTGTTCTTCTTCCTCGCAGGTGAGTTCACGCGCGAGCAAGGCTCGACACATAACGCCGTGGATAGCACGAAACCCGATGTACAGTACCGCTACGGCTCGCCAAGCTGGTACGGCAAGATCGACTGGAACATCACGGACAATCACATCCTCGAGTTCACCAGTGCCTCCAGCAAGCGGGAGACGCAGGGCACCATCTACGATTACGACTACTCCGCACTGAGCCGTGGTCAGCGCATTGGCGCCGACGACAACATCAAGACCGGTGGTGACGTGTGGTCCGGCAAATACACCGGTTACATCACCGACAACCTGACCGTCTCCGCGCTCTACGGCAAGATGAAGCTCAACCAGTACGACCAGCCGGGCTCGTACGACGAAAGCCTGACCTACGCGAGCGGACTGATCAACCAGAACCCGGCGCTCAACGGCGGCTCGCCGATCGGCAACAACCAGACGCTCGCGACGCTCACGAACCCGGGCCGAGGTACACGCAGCACCAACACACGGTTCGACATCACGTATGTGTTGGGCGATCACACCCTGAGCGCCGGTATCGACAACCAGGTAACGAAAGCTCTCGATCAGGGGTCCGAGGCCTCGGGCCCTGGCTATTACTGGACTTACGGCCAGGCCGATCCCGATACGCCGATCTCCACCGGTCTCGGTGTGCCGGCCACGGGCGGCGTCGTCAACGGCCAGGGCGGCTACTACGTCGTACGCCACGTCGTGAGTTCGCTCGCGAACGTGCGCGCCGACCAGAGGGCCCAGTACGTCGAGGACAAGTGGCAGGTCAACGATCGGTGGTTGCTGTCGCTGGGCCTGCGTAACGACCAGTTCGAGAACTACAACCGCGACGGCGATGCCTATGTCACGCAGCATCGTCCTCAGTGGGCACCGCGTCTGGGCTTCAGCTGGGACGTGAACGGCGATTCCAGTTTCAAGGTGTACGGCAACGCGGGGCGCTACTACCTCGGCCTGCCGCTGAACCCAGGCCTCAACGCCGCTGGCGCATCGCTCAGTACCTCGCAGTACTTTACCTATGGCGGTATCGATGCGCAGGGCCTGCCGACCGGGCTGACCTCGTTCTCGCAGCCGGTATCGTCGAACAACTACTACGGCGTGCTGCCCGATCCACGCACCGTGACCGCCAGCAACCTCAAGTCCGAGTATCAGGACGAGTTCATTCTCGGCTTTACCAGGACGCTGGGGCACGACTGGGTCTACGGGGCGAAGCTTACGCAGCGGATTCTGCGCAGCGCCATCGACGATTACTGCGATACCGATCGCATCGTCGCCAAGGCGGCGGAACTGGGTTACGACGTGACCACCACGAACAGCTGCTACCTGTTCAATCCGGGCCGGGCCAATACGTTCAATGTGAGCGACGCCTCCGGCCGGCTCGTCAGCGTACCGCTGAGCAACAACGAGCTGGGCTTTCAGGGACTGAAGCGTCGCTACTACTCGCTCGAAGGCTTCCTCGAGCATCCGTTCGACGGTCGCTGGTACGGCAAGGTCGACTACGTGTTCTCGCGCAGCTACGGCAACACCGAGGGGCAGCTCCGTTCCGATCTCCAGCAGACGGCGGCGTCCACCAGCGAGGACTGGGACAACAGCTACATCATGGAAAACACCAACGGCCCGACGAACAACGACCACACGCATCAGCTGAAATGGTATGGCTATTACCAGCTGACCCCCGAATGGCTCGTATCGGCCAACCTGAGCCTCACCTCAGGATCGCCGAAAATCTGCCTGGGCTATTACGGCCCCGACGATACGGATCCGGGCAAGTACGGCGGGTCATACCATTACTGCGACGGCGTCGCGTCACCGCCCGGCAAGCAGGGCCGCTTGCCGTGGATCCGCCAGCTCGATCTGGGAACGACCTACAAACCGGCGTTCGGCGAAGGCAAGCTTGCCTTCACCGCCAGCGTGTTCAACGCTTTCAACGAGCAGCGGCCGCTGAACAGGTATCCGTACTCGCAGACGGACCCTGGCGTGGCCGATCCACAGTACGGTCAGGCGGTCGTCAGGCAGGTGCCGCGTTATGTGCGCCTCAGCGTGAGCTATGACTACTAGCAGCAAAGGGCGCCATGCAGGATCGCGCCTGCTCGCGAAACCCGGTCCACACGGTTTCGCGCGCAGGCACGGTCCTACACCACGACGTTCCGGGCCGGGTCGGTCACCAGCGCGAGTGCATCCCGCAAATCGACGGCGCCGACCGGCTTGACGAGGTGATGGTTGAAGCCGGCTTCGGCGGTAGCCGCCTTATCGTTGGCCTGACCCCAGCCCGTCTGGGCAATGATCGGAAGGTGCTTCAGCAAGGCATCCTGACGGAATGCGCGGCAGACGTCGTAGCCGCTCATCGTCGGCATGCCGACGTCCAGCAGGACCACGTCGGGCTGAAACGCGTGCGCCGCGTCGAGGGCCAGCCGTGCATCCAGCACCACATGGTGTTCGTGGCCCATCTCCTGAAGCAACCAGCCGATCGTCTCGGCGACATCCACGTTGTCGTCGATGACGAGGACCTTGAGGCGCTCGTCGTTCGCGCCCCGGTCGTCCGACGACAGGACGCGGTCAGCCGGCTGCCCGATCGGCAGAAGCGGCAGGCGAACGGTGAAGCGACTGCCCTGGTTCTCGCCTTCGCTACTGACCGAGATCGATCCCTCGTGCATGCCGACCAGCTGCTTCACCAGCGCAAGGCCGATACCGAGCCCGCCCTGTGAACGGGTCAGGTGCTCACCGACCTGTGTAAAGAGCTCGAAGATATTCGCCTGCATGGCCGGAGGGATGCCCATGCCGTTGTCGGACACCACGATCACCGCCTCGTCACCCTCACGGGTGGCATCCACGGCGAGCGAGCCGCCGGTCGGCGTGTACTTGGCCGCATTGTTCAGCAGGTTGCCGACGATCTGGGTCAGTCGCGTCTTGTCGCCGTTGATCCACATGGGGGTATCGGCGACGTCGACCCGCAGGGCGTGCTTGCCCCCATCCACGAAGGGCTGACTTGCCTCGAGCGCGGCCTCGACAATGTCGGCGATCCGCACTTTCGTCCGCTGCAGCGCGATCTTCCCCTGGCTCACGCGGGATACGTCGAGCAGGTCGTCGACCAGCCGTACGAGATGCACCAGCTGCCGATCCATCACGCCGTGAATCTGTTCGGTGCGCTCCCGCGCGGGATGCCCACGAAGCACGTCGAGTCCCATGCGCAAGGGGGTCAGCGGATTGCGCAGCTCGTGCGCCAGGATCGCCAGGAACTGATCCTTGTAGCGGTCCGAACGCGTCAGGGTCTCGGCATAGGCTTCGAGCCGGTCGCGCTGGTCGGCGATCTGCTGCTTCTGACGGTAGAGGTCGAAGAACACGTTGGCCTTGCTGCGCAGGATGTCCCACTCGATCGGCTTCTGGATGAAATCGACCGCACCGGCCTCGTATCCACGAAACTTTCTCTGGTTGTCCGCCGTGCTCGCCGTCAGGAAGATGATCGGCACATGCCGAGTGCGATCGTTGCCGCGCATCAGCTCGGCAAGCTCGAAACCATCCATGCCGGGCATCTGCACGTCGAGCAGGCCCAGCGCCACGTCGTGAACCAGCAAAAGCTCGAGCGCCTCCTCGCCGGAGCGCGCCTTCAGCAGGACGAGGCTTTCGCGCCGGAGCAGCGCTTCCAGCGAGAGGAGATTGTCCTCGAGGTCGTCGACGAGCAGGAAATAAACCGGGCTCATAGCGGTACTTGTGTCTTTAAGCATCGTCGGAAGTCTTCTGGTAAATCCTCTCGCCCTGCACGAAATCCTGGAACGCGGCGGCCTGACTGGAGAAGCGGATGCTCTCCTTGGACCCGAGCCCCAGGAATCCCCTGCGAATGAGGGAGTCGTTGAATAACTTCAGCGTACGATCCTGAAGCGTGTTGTCGAAATAGATGAGCACGTTGCGGCACGAGATGAGGTGCATCTCCCCGAAGACCGCATCGGTGACCAGGCTGTGGTCCGAGAACACCACGCGTTCGCGCAGGCTGCGATCGAACGTCGCCTTGCCGTATCCGGTCGTGTAGTAGTCGGACAGCGAGGACCGGCCGCCCGATTGCTGGTGGTTCTCGGTAAACCCGCGAATCCGGTCCAGGTTGTAGACGCCGGCCGACGCGGCCTCGAGGGCACCCGGATTGATATCGGTCGCATAGAACATCGTGCGCTGCTCGAGCCCTTCTTCCCGGAACAGGATGGCCAGCGAGTAGAGTTCTTCACCGCTGCTGCAGCCGGCGACCCAGACTTTCAGCGAGGGATAGGTACGCAGGTGCGGCACGACATGCTCCCGCAGCGCGCGGAAGTACGACGGATCGCGGAACATCTCGCTGACCTGGACGGTGAGGTAGCTGATCACCTGCGGCACGACCGAGGGGTCGTGAAGCAGGCCTTCCAGCATCGCTGAATAGGTGCGATAGCCCAGCCTTTCGCGCAGCTGCTTCAGACGCCGCTTGACCGACGCCTTGGAGTAACCGCGAAAATCGTAGTGAAAGCGCTGGTACAGCGCCTCCAGCAGAAGGTCGATCTCGATCGCCTCGACGCGATCGGTCATTTCCACGGGCGAAATCATCGCGCCAGCCACACACGGACCAGAGACAGGAGCTTGTCGACGTCGAGCGGCTTGGCCATGTAGTCGCTGGCCCCCGCCGCCAGGCAGGTTTCCTGATCGTCCGGCATCGCCTTGGCGGTCAGGGTGATGATCGGCAGCTTCTTCCAGCGGAAGTCGCTACGGATATGACGCGTCGCGGTCAGGCCATCCATGACCGGCATCATCACGTCCATCAGCACGAGGTCCATCGGCTGTCCGTCGACATCCGCCGCCTTGTTCAGCGCCTCGATCGCCTCCTTGCCGTTGCGTGCGACCGTGAGGACGCATCCGCGCGGCTCGAGGATATTGATCAGCGCGTAGACGTTACGCACGTCGTCCTCGACGACCAGAATGCGGCGGCCTTCCAGCACGGCGTCGCGGTGCTGGGCTTCCTGGATCATGCGCTGGTGCTCGGCCGGCAGATCGGTCACGACCTGGTGCAGGAAAAGCGACACCTCGTCGAGCAGACGCTCGGGCGATTTGGCGCCCTTGATGATGATCGAGCGGGAATAGACGCGCAGGCGCGACTCTTCTTCCGCCGTGAGGTCGCGCCCGGTATAGACGATGACCGGCGGGAAGGCGTAGATGCCTTCGGCGCTGAGCGTTTCCAGCAAGGCCAGACCCGACGCGTCCGGCAGGGAGAGGTCGAGCACCATGCAGTCGAAGGTCTGGCTCTTGAGCAGCTCCAGGCATTCGGCCGCCGTGCCCGCGTCCACGGTTTCGACGTCCGCCGTCGAAAGCAGACTGCGGATGGCGTCGCGCTGCACGTCGTCGTCCTCGACCACGAGGACACGTCGCACGTCGCGAGACAGACGGGCGTCCAGCTTGTCCAGGACTTCGACCAGCTGGGGGCGGCGAACCGGCTTGATCAGGTAGCCGATGGCGCCCATCGACAACGCCGCGTGCGAATGGTCCTCCGCGGACACGACATGGATCGGAATATGGCGCGTGCGCACGTCGCGCTTGAGGATATCGAGCACGGAGAGGCCCGACTGATCCGGCAGGCCGACGTCCAGCACGATGGCATGCGGGAGGAACTTCCTCGCCAGCGCCAGCGCTTCCTGCGCGCTGGTAGCCACCAGGCCGCGGAAGTTCATCTCGCGAACCAGATCCAGCACGATCCTCGCGAAGGCCTCATCGTCTTCGATGACCAGGATGACGCGGCGGTTATCGGCCTCGTCTTCGCGATCGTCGGGGATGCGCGGAACGATGGTCGGCGCGGGAGCGGGGGTTTCGACACGAGGCGGCGGAGCATGACCCTGGCCCGACGCGGCGATGCGAGGACGCGCCGGTGACGCGCTGCTGGCGGCGGCGTCGACACCGGCATCGGCGATGCTGAGTGGCAGGGTCAGGATGAATGTGCTGCCCTGCCCGACTTCGCTCTCCACGGTGATGCCGCCGCCCAGAAGCCGCGAAAGCTCGACCGAGATCGACAGGCCGAGGCCCGTGCCGCCGTATTTGCGGCTGATGGTGCCATCGGCCTGCTGGAACGCATCGAAGATACGCCGCTGCTGCTCGATGGGAATGCCGATACCGGTGTCGCTGACCGTGAAGACGACATCGCCCTGCGTACCGGCCGATACGTCGACGCGTACGCCGCCCTCTTCCGTGAACTTGAACGCATTGGACAACAGGTTGCGCAGGATCTGCTCCAGGCGCTGACGATCCGTATCCAGCACAGCCGGACAACCCGGCGACATCGTCACTTCGAAGGACAACCCCTTCTGCTCGGCGATCGGCTGGAAACCCGGGATGAGGCCATTGACCATCCGGTCGACCGCGAACGGCTCCGGTTGGATGGCGATATGGCCCGCCTCGATCTTCGAGAGGTCGAGGATGTCGTTGATCAGCGTGAGCAGGTCGTTGCCCGACGAATGGATCGTACGGGCGAACTTGACCTGCTCCTCCGTCAGATTCCCGCGCGGATTGTCCGCGAGCAGCTTGGACAGGATGAGGGCGGAGTTCAGCGGCGTCCGCAATTCGTGCGACATGTTGGCCAGGAAGTCCGACTTGTAGCGGCTGGCACGCTGGACTTCCTCCGCCTTGGCTTCGATCTGTTCGTTGGCGCGGTAGAGGTCGTCGCGCTGCACTTCGAGCTGGCTGGCTTGCTCTTCGAGGTGGGCGTTGGTCTGTTCCAGTTCCGCCTGCTGCTGTTCGAGCTCGTGCTGGGACTGTTTGAGAGCACGGCTCTGCTCTTCCAGCTCTTCGTTGGAAGCGCGCAGCTCTTCGCTCTGATGCTGCAGCGAATCCGACTGCCGCCGCGTTTCTTCGAGCAGGCGGCTCAACTCGGCACGGTAGGTCGCCGACCGCAGCGCAACGCCGATGTCCGAGGCCACCTCGTCGAGCAACGTCAGCGCGTCATCGTCGATCGGACGGAAGAACCCGAGTTCCAGCACGCCGTTGACCTCACCGTCCACCAGGACGGGCAGCATCACGAGCTGGCGGGGCTTTTCCTTGCCCAGTGCCGAGCCGACGGAGAGATAACCGTCCGGCACGTCATTGACCACCAGCATGCGCTGTTCCGCCGCCGCCTGGCCGAGCAAGCCCTCGGTGGGCAGGAAACGCTCGACCGTGTCATGCCCTGGCGCAAGCCCGTACACACCGATCCGCTCGAAGAACGTCGCGGCATTGACGAACAATGCGCCGGCTTGCGCATTGAGGAAGCGGGCCAGGAAGGCGAGAACGTTCGCACCCAGTTCGTCGGTGCCCTGGTCACCGCGCATTACGCTGGCGAGTTCCAGCTGGCCGGCCTGCAGCCACTCACTGCGCTGACGCGCCCGCGAGGCATTACGGATCAGCACGCCCACGACCACCGTCAGCGCGACGCCGAGCAGCGCGCTGAGGATACCGCTGGTGAGCGCACTGCTGTACGCGGAGGTCATTTCTGCGACACGCTTGTCGCGCAGTGCCAGCTCTTCCGTCTGCATGGTGCCCAGCTGCGACCGGATGGCATCCATCGCGGCCTTGCCCCGGTCGCTGTTGACCACCGCCACGGCCGCATCGAAGCCCTGCGTCTGACGCAGCTCGATCGTGGTTTTCAGTTCCGCGAACTTGTCGCCCAGGCGGGCGCCGACTTCCTTCAGCCGGGCAAGCTGCGCCGGATTGTCCCTGAGGGCTTCGCGCACGGTGTCGAGTCGGGCGGGTACGCCCGCGACAGCCGCGCGATAGGGCTCGAGGTAGCGATCGTTGCCGGTGAGCAGGAACCCACGCTGTCCGGTCTCCGCATCCTGCGCGCTGGAAAGGATCTCACTCAGCGCCGTGACGGTCTGCTGGGAGTGAATGACTTTCTCGTTGTTGTCGCGGATGCTCCGGATATTCTGCCAGGCAAGCAGACCCGTCACGAGGAAAAATACGATGACGACGATAAGTGCCAGCGATGTGCGCTGGTCCACCGCGCGTGACCGCGATGCGCCGGAAACCTGAGAAGTCATACCGCCCTGTCCAAAGCCGCCCTGTTAGCTGCCTAAGATATCATGACGGTCCCGCCAGTCTCGCCCACCATGTGTTGCCAAAGCGCCGGTGTGCAAGCGATTCGGGAGGTCATTTTTCACACCCTCTTCACGACGATCCATCCGGAAGTCGTCATGGCCTTGGCATGTTACCCCGTCGAATCGCGGGCACCCGATCACCTGGCAGCGCTGTGCACTTCCGCGACGTAGCCGCCCGGGAACTGCAGCATCGCGGCGCGACGATCCCTTTCCGCATGGATGTCGACCAGGACCTTTACGCCATTGTCGCGCGCACGTGCCAGCGTCGCGTCCAGATCGCCGACCTCGTAGCCCGTGGTTTCCGCGCCATAGGGCCAGTCGAGGTGCCCATCCGTCACCAGCACAGTCGCCTTGCCGTATCCCGATTCGATACGGATACGACGGAACACGCCGCTCTTCCCGCCGATATCCGCCACCGGAGCGGCACGCTCGTCCGATACGACCTTGCCATGCGCGAAAGCGACGAACGCCTTGACGAAACCGTCAGCCGACTGCACCGGCAGATAGATGCGGTTCTCGGGCACGTGCTCCAGTGGGGTGTATTCGGATTTCTTCGTGTGCCAGTAGAGCTGCATGTTTACGCCGCCCGGCCACGTCACCACCGCGTCGCGACCGATGGGATCGTCGAAGGGAGCCACCAGCGTAGCGGCGCCTGCATGATTGGCCGCCCTGACCGCCTCATCCAGATCGGTCACCAGATAACCCGTGCGCTCCAGCCCGAACGGATACGGCACCGGTGTGCGGAAGCCGAATACGGAGATCGCGCCCACGGGGCTCTTCACCAGCTGAGATGACGTCGACGATGGCGTCGGAGTGACAGTGACCACGGCTTGCGGCGTGGACTGACCGCCGAATGTCGCGGCAAAACTCCGCACGAACGCGTCGACGTCGCCGGGGGCCACATAGACGTGCGTCGTGTCATATTGCGGCCCGACCGAATAATCCTGCGTCGCGGCGAACGAGGCTGGAGCGACGAACAGGGCCATGGCGGCAAGAAGAACGTGTGATCGCATGATGGATTCCGGGGGCGAGTCGCAGAAGGCACGAAGACCTCATTCTGCGTCCTGCTCCACACACGATTCCAGCATCCCGCTATCGCACGAGGACGCCGTGCGATTGAATTCGCCAACGTCAGTCGAGGCCCGTTTTACCGGGGGACCAATACGCCTTAGACATCATGCGCGCCCGAGACACACCCAGTGCCTTCAGCGCACGGCTGGCATGCTGTATCGATGTCGCCTTGCCCGTAAGAACAAAGCTGGCCGGTGTGGCGGCCAGCGCGGCGAAGCGGCGCTCTACGGCCGGGAAATGGGCGTCCTCCGGCAAACGCTCGTGAATTTCCACGCCCTCGAGCGCCATCCGGGCGATGACCTCACCGGCACGGGCTGCGTGACTGACCTCCAGGATGCCGTGCAGTTTCTGATGGGGGAACCGCTGGGCAAGGGCATACACCAGACCCATCGAGGTTTCGTCACCGAATACCACGGGCTCGCCTTGCACACCGCTCGGATCGAGGGATGCACGAGGGCCGAAAACATCGCATGGCGCACCTGGCTTTACACTCCGAAGCCACTGAGCGCCAGGCCCGTCTCCGTGCGCGTAGCCCACGATCCTCGTTCTTCCCGATATCGCATTCCAGTCGACGGGCGTGAAGGTTCGGGCCGTGAACGCGGATCCCATGGCGACCTGCACTTTTTGCCCGGGTGCCCACGCCACGTCTCTGAAGGCGTCGCTCTGCAGCGAAATCAAATGGAATCCGCCCGCAAGAGTCTCGACCGCGGTCACCTGCGCCTGCTTCATGAACATGCGGATCAGCGTCTTCCCGAACCGGCCGGGCTGCCCCGTCATCGCACGAACACCGAATATTCGTTGCCCCGCCCTTCGCTCACCGGGATGGGCTGTGACAGGTAGCCATGCGTCGGATCGCGCACATAGTCGAGGTAGTCGTTGCCGTGATCGAAGGCGTTCTCCGCCAGTATGACCGCCCCCGACGTCAGATGAGGTTCGAGCAGCTTGAGTATCGGCAGATAGAGGCTGAAGGCGCCATCGAGCAGCACCATGTCGATCGGGCCACCCACGTCCAACAGCGTCTCGCGCGCATCGCCGACCCGGATATCGACGAACTCCGCGAGTCCGGCGGATGCAAGATTCGCACGCGCTCGCTCGGCCTTGGCCGGCTCGATCTCACTGCCCACCAGCTGACCGCCACCCATGTCGCGCAATGCGGCGGCCAGATAAATGGCCGATACGCCCATCGATGTCCCGAATTCGACGATCCGGGTGGCTCGCCTGGCACGCGCACACTGATAGAGGAAGCGTCCATATTCAGGCGCCACGTTGAGGAAGTTTTCCGCGTAACCCTGGTAGACGCCGCGCAGGTCGTTTTGCTCCAGCGCGATCTGCTGCGCGAAGAACGCATCGTCGATCTCGACCTCCGCAAACCGCTCCATCAGAGGGCGATCCGCCAGCTCCGCTTCCGCGAAAAGACGTGCCAGCGTGTCAGCGACACGCCCCGTGCTCAAGGTTTCCATGCTGCCGGTTCTCCGGATAAGGGTGAGCTGCTGCCGGAGAGCCCGGCAGCCATCGACGGACAGCCTAGGCCGCGACGAGCTTGCTGCCATTGCGCAAGAACGCCAGAATGTTTGGAATTCCTGCCACCACTACCCGGACCGGGCGCAGGCCCATCGCATGCCGATCCTTACCGACTCGCCCACGCCCGGCGCCGAGAATGCCGAATGGATCGAACCTGATGACGTTCCCCGGCCCGCCATCACGTTCGGTGTCGTCGCCGAGAACCTGAGCCCGATCGAGACCGATTTTCATCGGCACCGGAAGGCGCAACTCATGATGCTGGTGCGCGGCATCGCCAGTTGCGAAGTCGAGAGCGGCCTCTGGACGGTGCCGCCCCAGCACGCCATCTGGGTACCCGGCGGCGTGCTGCACAACATCACGATCGCCGGCCGACTCGAAGGCTATACGCTCTTCATCGATCCGGCGGTGACGGCGAACATGCCGGCCGAATGCTGCTCCATCGCGGTCTCCCCGCTGCTGCGCGAGCTGATGATCCGCTCGGCGAGCTTCCCCCTGCTCTATCCCGAGGGCGGGATCGAATCGCACGTCGTAACGCTGCTGCTGGACGAAATCGCGGCGATGCCGACAGGCAACCTCCACCTGCCTATGCCCACGGACACCCGCTTGCGCACAATCGCGACGATGATCATGGCCGCGCCCGCCGACCGCGGCACGATGCATAGCTGGGCCGCTCGCGTCGGACTCAGTGAACGAACCATGGCCCGCATCCTTCCTCGGGAAACGGGCATGAGCTTTGGCCGCTGGCGCCAGCAGATCCACCTGATGCTGGCCGTCAGGTGGCTTGGCACGGGATCGACCGTTCAGAGCGTCGCGGAGCGGCTCGGCTATGAAAGCGCCGGTAGTTTCGTAACCATGTTCCGCAAGGCGCTGGGAACGTCCCCGGGGCGTTACATGGCTGAGCGCCGGTAACGTTTTGAAACAAGCTTCGCCGCTTCCGACACATACGCAACGCACCCGGTGACTAACCTGCTCCCGACGACGAGGCATACCGCCACGTCCCGAGGAGCCGATATGCGATACCTCTACGTAACCGCCTGCCTGATGATTGTCCCGACCTTCGCCATCGCTTCGCCCCAGGAAGCCGGCGGTCGCGCGCAGCAGGCCATGGCCCAGCTGACACAGCGTTTCAACCAGGCGGACAAGGACCACGATGGCAAACTGACCCGGGACGAGGCGAAAGCGGGTATGCCGCGGATTGCCGAGCACTTCGACGACATCGATAGCGAACATCGCGGTTACATCACGCTGGAGCAGATTCAGTCGGCCATCCGCTCCCGCATGGGCAGCTGAAAAGCCGGCGATCTTCCTCCGGCTTGTCGAGACGTTCTATCAGAAGAACTTGTAGTTGAACGACAGCGTCCAGGTCGAGCCCGGCGCGTAATACAGGTCGCTGGAATCGTCGAGCACGAAGTACTTCTTGTTGAGGAGGTTGTCGCCGTTGAACTGCACGGATGCGCGGTCGTTGAAGGCGTAGCGGGCCATCGCGCTGACCAGCGTCACTGACGACTGGCGTAGGATGTTCGGCCCGCTGGCACCGTCGACATACGCCTTCGACGGACCCTGCCAGTTCACACCGCCACCCACGGTGAGCCCGCTCCATGCGTCCGGCAGCGTGTACGAGGTGAACAGGCGAACCAGCGTGCGTGGCAACGAGGGGCGCAGCGCACCGCCGTCCGGCGATTTCACGTTGAAGTGCGACCAGCCGAGCGTCGCGTTCCAGTCACGCGACAGCACGCCGGATGCCTCGAACTCATAGCCGCGCGACTTCGTACCGTCGACCGACCGGTAAGCCTGGGTGATACCGTCCGGCAGGTAGACGCCCGTAAGCGCGTCGGCCACATGGTCCTGCCGGGTTTCGAAGAAGACCAGCGAGGTATTCAGTGCACCATCGAAGTGGCGACCCTTGACGCCCACTTCGCGGCTCGTGCCCAGCACGGGCTCGAGGAAGCTGCCGTCTTCCTTGCGGTTGTTCTGCGGATCGAAGATCTGGGTGTAGCTGACGAACGCGGAGTAAGTCGGCGTGATGTCGTAAATCAGGCCGGCGTACGGGATCGTCTTGCTGGCGGTCTCGTGATAGATCCCCGCCGTGCTGTCGTTGGTGTCATTTTTCCACCTGGCATAGCGTGCACCGACGATCAGCTTCAGTGGGTCAGCCAGCGACAGGCGCGCCGCGGCATACGCGCCGCTCTGTTCGGTCCGGGCGATCGACACTCGCTCGCTCGACGACGAGAAATCCGGATACGGATAGTCGCCTGTCCACTGGAGGAAATTACCCACGTCCGGCAGGTCGCCATGCGGGTAGTCGAAGTAATCGGTCCGATAGTGCGAGTCGGTCAGGCCAACCACCAGTTCGTGCTCGCGACCGAAGGCGCTGAACGGACCGGACGCATAAAGGTCCACATTGTTCTGGCTGCCGCGCTGGTAGCTCTTATACGCGTACGGCGTGATGCCCTCACCCGTGTCGCGGTTGGGCCAGCCGTAGACGTAGAACAGCGCGGAGTCCGCATCCGTCTTGCGGTGGCTGGCCATCGCGTGCAGCTGCCAGCCGTTGTCGAAGCTGTGTTTCAGGTCGACGAACGCCGTCTGCGTCGTGTTGTTCCAGTGGGTCCAGTCCGCCGCCGGCGAGAAGCTGCGAGGCCACTGGATAAAACCGCCGGCGTCGTCGTACACCGGATACGAGCCCCAGGTGACGCCTGTCGGACGTGTCTTCTGCCAGTCATAGCCCACGCTCAGCGTGGTGTTGTCGTCAAGGTCGGCATCGATGACGCCATAGGCCACGTTTTTCTGGGTATGGTAACGATCGAGATACGAGTCGCCGTCTTCATGCGCCGCGACGAAGCGGCCGCGCACGCTGCCGGAGCTGTTCAGCGGGACGGAGGCGTCCACGGTCTCGCGCTGGGTATTCCAGGAACCGTAGCTGACGCTCACATCGGCTTCGGCCGTACGGCTGTCCGCATGCTTGCGCACGAAGTTGATGTTGGCCGACGGGCTGCCGGCGCCGCTCAGCAGACCGGTCGCACCGCGTATCACTTCGACACGCTCATAGATCGAGGTGTCCAGCGACGAGTCGGCCGAGCTGATGTTCAGGCTGGATGCGATCGGCACGCCGTCGTACGACATGTTCTCGATCTGGAAGCCGCGCGACCAGAACACGACGCGCTCGGAATCGTACGCCGTGGACGAGACACCCGTGGTGTTGTCCAGCACGTCGCGCAGGTTGGTCAGGTTCTGGTCCTTGATCCGCTGCTCGGTGATCACGCTGATCGACTGCGGGGTGTCCTGCAGGGTCAGCGGCAGGCGCGTGGTCGCACTGGTCTGGTCCGTCGTGTACACCGAGACGGCCTGGCCCTTCACGTTGACCGTGTCCAGGGTGGTCGTCTTCTTGTCCTTGGCGTCCTTGTCGGCGTCCTCAACGGCCGTTTCGGCGTGGACCATCGCGGGCAGCGCCGCGCTGAGGGCAAGGCAAAGCAAAGTCAGCCGCAGTTGGCTCGATGAACGATGAAACATGGCAAAAACCCCAGGCAAGCAAAACCCATGGAACGGCCGTCTTGCCGTCCCGATTCATGTGACGACTAGGGCTTGCCGCAGGGCTGGCTCATCGTTTCGCGGCGAGATCTTAACGCAAATCGAATGCATTCGCATCAGCAAAAACTAAGCTTTCTTTGCAGAAGCTACTTAAGTGCCGGTCCTAAGAGATCCATCATCCGGCTCACCGCGCCTTCCAGCATGGCGCGCGACGCGCCGTCACGCGCCATGGTCGACATGCCCAGCAGGAAGCCGTAAAGCGCCATAGCGGTTGCCTGGGCGTCCAGCTCCGCGGGAAAGTCGCCTTGTGCGATGCCGCGTCTCACGCAGGCGAGCAGCCCCGCCTTATTCCGTTCACGTGCGGCTTTTACCGGCTTGTCGGTGTCGGCGTGCTCCGGCGAGCAGGCGCCCATTGCCCCCAGCGCGATCATGCAGCCGCGCGGATGGCCACGCTCGGATTGCATGCGCGCTGAGCGACGCAGCGACTGTTCGATGGCCTCACGTGGCGACAGCGATGCGTCCCACAGGCATTCCATGACCTGCCCGTGCGTCGCGAGATACAGCTCGACCGCCTCGTGGAACAGACCCTCCTTCGAACCGAAAGCCGCGTAAAGGCTTGGCGACGATATCCCGCCGCCGATACCTGCTTTCAGGTCGTTCAGCGAGGTGGATTCGTACCCACGCTCCCAGAACAGGTGCATCGCCTGCTTTACCGCGGCGTCGCGATCGAAGCCGCGCGGTCGCCCCATCTGAGCCATCGAAAGGTCCTCCGTTGGATGATTTATATACTACTCGATACAGAAGTCCTTGACCACGAGACCGCCACCGCCTACTTTTGTATCGACTGATACACAACTCGATCAATTCAGGAATTCCGGTGGCAAAGCCCTCAGACCCCAAGCTCCCCATAGCCGCGTTACTCGCCCTCGCGATGACCGGCTTCACCTGCATCGTCACGGAGACCCTTCCCGCCGGGCTGCTGCCACAGATCGGCGACGGTCTGGGCATCGATGCTTCCGCGGCCGGACAGACGGTGACGGCCTACGCCGCGGGCTCGTTGATCGCGGCCATTCCCCTGACCGTCGCGACGCAGAACTGGCGGCGGCGCAGCGTGCTCCTCCTGTCGATCGTTGGCTTCCTCGTCTTCAACTCACTTACGGCGTGGTCATCCAGCTTTACGCTGACACTGGTCGCCCGATTCTCCGCCGGTGCCGCGGCCGGTCTCGCATGGAGCCTGCTGGCAGGCTATGCGCGACGCATGGTCACCGTCGCCCAGCAAGGCAAGGCGATGGCACTGGCGATGGTGGGTACCCCGATCGCACTGGCGCTGGGCGTGCCGGTCGGAACGTGGCTGGGGGCCGCCATCGGATGGCGCTGGGCCTTCGGCAGCATGTCCGGCCTGACGCTCGTGCTGATCGCGTGGGTGCTACTGAAGGTCCCTGATTACGCTGGGCAACCAGCCAAGTCATCGCACACCCTGCGCGCCGTACTACGCATGCCCGGTGTGCGCCCTGTCCTGGGCGTCGTGCTCACCTGGATGCTCGGACACAACATCCTTTACACATACATCGCTCCGTTAGCGACACCTTCCGGCCTGCTGGGAGACCTGGACAAGCTGCTTCTCGTCTTCGGCGTAGCGGCATTGGCAGGCATCTACGCGACCGGTCGTACCGTGGACCGGGGTCTGCGGCCTTCCGTTCTTGGCAGTCTCGCCGTCTTCGCGGCGACATGTCTCGCGCTGGGCTTCGGCATGCGATCGCCCGGTGTGGTATGCGCGGCCGTCGCCGTATGGGGACTGACCTTCGGCGGTGCCGCCACCCTGCTGCAGACCGCCCTCGCCGATGCGGCAGGCGATGCGGCGGATGTCGCCTTGTCGATGAACGTGGTGACCTGGAACAGCGCGATCGCCGGCGGCGGCCTGCTTGGCGGCGTCCTGCTCGATCACTTCGGAGCGGTGTCGTTTCCGTGGGCCACGCTGGTCCTCGCGCTCGCCGCACTGTCGATTGCGTTCGCGGCACGGTCTCACGGCTTCCCGCCAGGGGCGCGGCAGTCATCCGGGCCGGTCATCGCGCACTAAGGGCCATGGCGGCACGGCGGCCCTGCCCGCCCCGCGCACACCGCACTCATCTGTCACGGTAGCGCTCTCCCCGCTTACCTCCCCACGTACGACTTTCGCGAGCGCGGACCAATCCTCGTTACCGAGACCGGAGGACGCGGCTCGCGAAAGGCTTTCACGCACGACGCTCATCGCGGGGAGTTCGAGTGCCGCGTCCTTTGCCGCCTCCTGCGCAAGATTGACGTCTTTCAGTCCAAGGGAAAGTTTAAAACCCGGTTCGTACGAGCTGCGGGCGATATTTTGCGCATATCGCTGATAGCTCGGACTGGCGAACATCGTCTGCGTTACCACGCTAAGGAAGACGTCCGCCGATAAGCCGTACGCTTCAGTAAGCGCCGTCGCTTCAGCCATGGACTCGATCGCCTGGGTAATCATCAGGTTGCCGGCGATCTTCGCAACATGCGCCATACGCTGATCCGCACCGAGACGCCACGTGGTTTTACCCATCACGTCGAACAAGGGCTGGACCGATGCAATCGCTTCGTCCGATCCCGCAGCCAGGATATTGAGTGCTCCGGCAGCTGCCACCGCCGGTACGCCGAAGACAGGCGCGGCGACATAAGGGATCCCGGCTTCGTCATGCAAGGTCTTGAGTTCCTGCACGAGCGCCAGCGAAATCGTCGACATCACGATGTGGATCGTGGACCTGCCAGCACGTGAAATGGCACCGCTCTCGATCAAGACGTCGCGGACCGCACGATCATCGGCAAGCATGCTGATCACCACATCGTGCCCGAACGCGTCCGCCGCTCGCTCGAGCCTTTCAACGCCGTCCAGCGCATCCATCGCTTCCCGCGAACGGTTCCATACGGACAAGCGATGTCCGGCTGCCACGAGGCGGGGAACGATGGCGGTACCCATGCTGCCCAGCCCGATCCAGGCCACCCTCATCGCAGCGCTCCGGCGGGGCCGAGACGTACACAAATGGTCACGCACAAATTCATATCGATTAATCCATGGAGGCTGGAACACCATGGTGCGGCCAGATTCGTTGCCCAACGACCGACATTCCCGCATATTGAACGTACATTTTTGTACGTAACCATACCGTGGAGTGGAACGATGTACGGATCTTTCTCGCGGTAGCCCGCGGAGGCTCCTTCGGCGGGGCAGCGCGCCAGCTCGGCGTAAGCCACCCCACCGTGGGCCGACGCATTAAGGTGCTGGAGAGTGAAACCGGCCACCGGCTTTTTCGAAGGACCTCCGAAGGGCTGGTCCTCACCGATGCCGGCGACGATGTGCTTCGTGCCGCGGAAGCGATGGGAAATGCCGCGCTATCGATGGAGCGCCGGCTAGCTGGGGCCAGCGAGCAACTCGAAGGCATCCTGCGCATCTCATCCGCGGACTGGTTCGCCAGCTACGGGCTTGCACCTGTCTTCGCTGAGCCAGGACGCCGCCATCCCGGAATCGTCCCGGAACTCATCGCCGGTTACCGGTTGCTCGACCTTTCGCGCCGCGATCCGGCGGTCAGGCGCGTATTCACCAGCACCAGCCGGAGCGTGCAGGCCCAGATGTGCCTTCAGGGTGCAGGCATCGCCGTGCTCCCACGCCCGTTAGGCGACGCGATACCCGGACTGCGGTTGCTCGACGCAGGTGAAGCCCCGCCGACGCGCGACATCTGGGTGGGCTATCACCAGGACCTGAGGCATATGGATCGTCTCAGGGCGCTGCTCGACATCACGACGGAGAAGTTAGCGGGGTAGACGCACTTCCCTGCGGCCTCTTTCAGCCCCATCATCATGAAATTCGATCGCCACGACGGCTCCGTGGGTATCACGCAGCAAGTGCACGTAGTCGATGCCATCACCCGCATAGGTCAGTACGTCGTCAACCGATGTAACGAGTGCTTTGGCAGGACCGTTATCACGGTGGATCCACAGTGACCCGCCGCGGACCTCCATCACGTGAACGCCTCCGCCCGGAATAGCGTATTTTCCTGCGACGCCTTCGCGTTGCTCCGCAGTCCACGCCATCTCAACAAACCGGCGGTAAGGCCTTCCCAGCGCGAGCGCTGCCAGTCGCCGTGCCATCGACCGCGGAGATACTGCGGGCGCATCCGAGTTTTCGAGCACCGCGACCGACAGGTCCGCCGAGGGCACATAAACGTAGTGCGACAGGAAGCCCTCGATACCGCCGCTGTGCTCCACGATCGGCACACCCCGAATCGTTCCGGGCACCACGCCAAGGCCATAAGGCAGCTCAACCGTGCCAATACGAGCAGGCCTGATCATTTGCCTGAAGCGACCCGCACCAGGAATGGATCCCGTCGCCAGGGCATGCAGCAGCCTCGCCACGCCACCCGCCGTGGCCGATAACCCTCCCGCCGCTCCGGGACCCGTCATCGAATAAAGGACCGGACGAGCAAGGCTACCCTGCTCATCTTTCGTGTATCCGGATGCAAGGCCGGGGACGATATCGGCATCGCCTCGATAGGCTATCTCCGAGATGCCGAGAGGCTTCAGCACCAGGTCGCGTTCCGCATCGAACCAGCGCTTGCCCGTGATCTTCTCGATGATCGCGCCGAGAATCATGTAGCCCGAGTTGCTATAGCGCCAATCGGTTCCAGCTGCGAAATCGGGTGGGGTCGCCGCTATCAGCTTCAGCTGGGCCGCCGTATCCATAGGCTCGGCGAGCGGTGCGTCCCATGCATCACTGACACCCGACGTGTGTGACAGAAGCTCGCGTATCGTGATCGCGTCGGCGCGGGGAAATGATGGAAGCCAACGCGAGATGGAAGTGTCGAGGTCGAGCTTTCCCTGGGCTTGCAATTCGAGGATGGTGGCCGCCGTCACGGTCTTCGTCAGCGAGCCGATACGAAACACGCTCGTAGTCGACAATGGCACGCCCAGTTCGACGCTCGAGCGGCCGCGCGCCGTCGTGTAGACCTCGTGGCCGTGCATGGAAACGACGATGCTCGCACCCGGCGACGTCGCCACCAGAGACGACACGATGGCTTCCGCACCTGCCGTCCATGCCGGCAGTACTTCCTGGGCGTGTGCCTGCATCAGGCCGCCGCCGATCATGGCTGCGAACAAAAACTTTCTCACGTTAATCGCGCTCCTTCGCAACGCCATGCCTCACCACCCTGCCCCATAAGTGTCATAGGTGCCGACAATAATCAGAAGCATGCCCGCCAGGCTGACGAGTTTCGATGTCGTAGACGTGCGAAAACTACCGGCCCGCGCGCGCTCGTAAACTTCGCCCAACGGCGTCGCGATCGATGGGCCAGGCGTGAAAGCGATGTTCCAGCAGAGCAGCAACATGCCGCACATGGACCAAAGATTCCCGGTCGTCGGGATCATGATGGCAACGAAGATGCTGAGTGATGCGCCAAGCGCTGCACCGAGCCTGCGCTTGCCAACCGACAGACGTTTTGCCAAAACCCGCTCCTTCAGGATGTGCCGTGCGAAGCATGGTGCCACACCCTCCGCCCAGATGTTTTCGTCGCCCGGTGAACGACGATCGTCGTCGTGGCGAATCCGGGTACACCACTGACCCTCTTTGAGCTGCCGTTCGACATTCAGCCGATGACCTGCAACCTGCTCGCACTCGCACCCATGATGGATACGGCGGAAACCCGATAGATGGCGGGCCTGCTGGGAGCGACCAGGAAAGACCTTCAGGAGTCAGCCGCGGCGAACGCCTCCACCAGATAATCGATAAACACCCGGACGCGCATCGGGATGCGCCGGCCCGCCGCATAAACGACATGCACGGGTATGCGTGCGGGCTGTAACTCCGGCAGCACCACCTGCACCTCGCCGGAAAGCACTTCCTTTGCCAGCAGCCACATCGGTACCTGGGAGATACCAAGCCCACTGAGCACGCCTGCCCGCACGTGTTCGGCATCGCCTGTGACCAGCGACCCATGCGGCACGTACGCGACGGTTTCCCGTCCTTGTTTCAGGGTCCACGGGCGACGCTCGCGACCACGCGCGAACACGATACAGCTGTGTTTGTCCAAATCGGACAACCGCTGCGGAACACCGTGTTCGGCGAGATACGCTGGGCTCGCCACGATCACGAATTCCGTTTCGGTCAACAGGTCTGGTTGCCGCACTGCGAGCGCTCGGCGGCGTGATCGGGGATCCCCTGTTCCGGACCCGGCTGGGCAAGGAATTCGCCTTCGACCAGATCGACGAGGCCATGGCATACGCCCCGTCCGACGGGAGTAAGGCCGTCCTGGTCGCCTGAACCTGCGAGGTGCCCTCTGGAAAAGGCGACGGCGGCCCCCATCTTGGCCGCCAGGAGCCCCCATGAACACCTCAAAGTACCCCCTCATCCTTTCCGTAGCCCTTGCAGGCCTCGCCTTGCTGGGCGGCTGCCGAAGCCATCCTTCCGGCGAGGATTCGGTTCAACCGCCCTCCAGGCAGGTAGCCGTCGTGGCGGGCCATCACGCGGCCAGGCCGCCGATGCAGGCGAAGGAAGCGATTTCGGCCGGCGATCTGGCCGGCGCCTTTGCCGCGGATCCTGATGTCGCCGCGAAGCACTTCGCTCATCGACAGCTGGAAATCACGGGTGACGTTCGTAGCGTCGACGCCGACGGTCCGGGTGTTCCGGTATTGACGCTGGCAAGTGGCGGCAGCGCGACCGATCCCAGAATGGTTCTCGGCGCCGACGCGTGGTCGGGCGTTTCGATGCTGAAAGCCGGCACGGCGGTCCGCGTGCTGTGCTCCAGCGTGACGTTCGCCAGCGGCCGCGCTACCGCGGGGGCGTGCACGCTGCTCTGACCGGTTGAGGCGGCGGGATGGCTCCCGGCGGAGATAAACTCCACCGATGACCATTCGCCACCTCGTCGTCGTCCTCGGTGACCAGCTCAACCGGAACTCCTCCGCCTTCGATGACTTCGATCCGGCGACCGATCTCGTCTGGATAGCCGAGCGACGCGGCGAATCCGAACACGTGTGGTCGCACAAGGCGCGGAGTGCCCTGTTCATCGCTGCCATGCGGCACTTTGCAGCCGAACTTCAGCGAGAAGGGTTTCCGCTGCGTTACGCGAAGCTCAACGACGCCGGCCCCGACGACCTCACCGCGCTGTTGCAAGAAACCCTCCAGCACCTCAAGCCCGAACGCCTGATCGTCATCCGTCCCGGCGAACACCGCCTGCGTACAGGCATCCAGTCAGTGGCCGCCGCATGCGGCGTGCAATACGTCGAGCGGCCCGATCGCCACTTCCTCGTCTCGGTCGATGACTTTGCCCAATGGGCCAAAGGCAAGACCGAACTGCGCATGGAGAACTTTTACCGCTGGATGCGCCAGCGGCATGACATCCTGCTCGAGAACGGAAAGCCCGTCGGCGGCAAGTGGAACTACGACGCCGACAACCGGGGCAGCTTCGGTCGGCAAGGACCCGGTTGGGTCCCACGCCCGAGGGCGTTCAAACCGGATGCCATCACCCAGAGCGCCCTCGACGATATCGAGGCCACGCTGCCGGACCATCCCGGTGAACTCGACCGGTTCGACTGGCCGGTCACCCGCGAGCAGGCACTGGAGGCACTCACCGACTTTCTCGACCACCGCCTGCCCGCCTTCGGCCACTGGCAGGATGCGATGTGGACCGGCGAGCCGTGGCTTTACCATGCACGTCTGTCGACCTCGATGAATCTGCGCCTGCTGTCGCCCGCCGAGGTGATCGACGCCGCCCTCGGCCGTTACCATCGCGGCGAGGTCAGTCTTTCGTCGATCGAAGGCTTCGTGCGGCAAATCCTGGGCTGGCGTGAATACGTGCGTGGCGTCTACTGGCTATCGCCGGAGCGCCTGCTGGCCTCCAACGCGTTGCGCGCCGACGCACCGCTGCCAGCCTTTTACTGGACCGGTGACACCGACATGCACTGCATGAGGGAAACGATCACCCAGACGCTGCAGACCGGTTACGCCCACCATATCCAGCGTCTCATGGTCACCGGCAACTTCGCGCTCCTGTTCGGCGTCGCGCCGGCACAGATCCACGAGTGGTACCTCGCGATCTATGTCGACGCCGTCGAATGGGTGGAAGCACCCAACACACTGGGCATGAGCCAGTTCGCCGATGGCGGCCGCATGGTATCCAAGCCGTACGCGGCATCGGGCCGCTACATCGAGCGCATGAGCAACTACTGCACGGATTGCCGCTTCAAGCCGGGCGAAGCGGTCGGCGATAACGCCTGCCCGTTCACGACGCTCTACTGGGATTTCCTCGACCGCCACCGGGCGCGATTCTGGAATCATCCACGCGCGGCTCTGCAGTGGCGCTCGCTCGAACGACTGAGCGAAGATCAGCGCGAAGCCATCAGGTCCCGTGCGCGGCAACTGCGGATCGAGTACTCCCCAGAATCGCGCTGACCGCCGAACTCAGCGCACTCAGGCTGAAAGGCTTGGTGATGAGCGTCATGCCGACATCGAGGTACTCCCCCTGCGTCGCGGTGGTCGCCGCGTAGCCTGTCATGAACAGCACAGGCAATTCAGGCCTCGACTGGCGGGCGATCTCGGCAAGCTGGCGGCCGTTCAGTCCAGGCAGCCCCACATCGGTGACCAGCAGGTCCAGAGGACGTGCGGAGGCAAGCAGGGGAAGCGCGGCATCCGCGGACTCCACGGCCTCCACGTCGTAACCCAGCTGTTCCAGCAGCTCGGTGACGAGTGAGCGTACCTGCACATCGTCTTCCACGACGAGGATGCGCTGACCGCCACCTTGCAACACGACAGCGCGACCCTGCTCGGGTGCAACCTCGGTCCCGGTCGCCATCGGCAGATAAAGCCGTACCGTCGTACCCTGCCGCAAGGCGGAGGTAATGCGGACATGTCCATGCGACTGCCGGACAAAGCCGTAGATCATCGACATGCCCAACCCCGTGCCCTGTCCGATCGGCTTGGTCGTGAAGAACGGTTCGAATACCTTGTCCAGCGTGCCCGCGTCCATGCCGGTGCCGGTATCGGTGACGGACATGACCACGTACACCGTGTCGTCCGACGTGTCGGGAAGCGTTTCGACCGTCGTCCTGACGCACAGCGAACCACCCTCGGGCATCGCGTCCCGCGCATTGATCGCCAGATTGAGCAGCGCACTCTCGAGCTGGTTGTGGTCGACCATCGCATGCGGCACATGCCCCAGGTCGATATGCAGCTGCACGCGCTCGCCGAGCGTCCGCGTCAGCAGATCTTCCATCGAGCGCACCAGGACTTCCACATCGACCGGGCGCGGGTCCAGTGACTGACGGCGGGAAAACGCCAGCAGCCGCTGCGTGAGCCCCGCGGCCCGCTGGGCCGATGTCGAGGCGATATCCAGAAAACGATCGAGGCCCTCGTAGCGCTTCGCATCCAGGCGCATGCGCATCAGCTCCATCGCGGCCAGGATGCCGGTGAGCATATTGTTGAAGTCATGCGCGATGCCTCCAGTCAACTGGCCGACCGCCTCCATCTTCTGCGCCTGCCGCAAGGCTTCCTCGCTGCTTTCGCGCGCGGCCATTTCGGCTTTCAGCTCGGCCGTGCGCTCCGCGACCCGCGACTCGAGCAGAGCCGCCTGCTGCTGCGTCGCTTCGAGTGCGACCTTGCGCACCGTGACATCGGTGGCGAAGATGTGGAATCCGTCGACACGGCCATCGGCATCGAACCGAGGCAGATAACGGATTTCGGCGTCGCGCCGGCGACCGTCACGGCGCGGCCAGTTGACCTCCATGCGCACGGGACGTCCATGCAGCGCACGGTCGATCGCTTCGCCTCGCTCAGCCCACGTCAAGGGTCCCAGTACATCCGGCATGCGCCGACCGAGGATCTCCTTCACGGGCACGCCGAACCATTCCTCGTAAGCGAGGTTGGCAAAACGGTAAACCAGGTTCGTATCGACGAACCCGATCAATACGGGGATCGAATCGGCAATCAGGCGCAGCTCCGCTTCGCTCTCGGCTTGCAGCGCCTGGCTTTCCTCGAGCCGCACCATCTGGTCGCGAATGATGAACTGCTTATGCCGCGCGCGCAGCGCCGAGGTGACGGCGCTGACCAGCGAAGCGGCGCTCAGCGGGCGCTCGAGCTCGACGACGTTCAGGGCTTCGTCCGGCAGCGCCGCACGCTTACCGGGACCTGCGGAACGCGGCGCACGAAGCAGCACGAAGGGAATGTCGGACCACGATTCCTGATGGCGCAGTGCCGAGACGAGCGCCGCCGGGTCACCGGCGATCGCTTCCTCCGTGAGCAGCACAGCGCCCACCGAGTCGTCGAGGCGCTGCGCGAGGTCTTCGAGCGAGGAGGCAATCGCCGATCGATAGCCGTTCTCGCCGATGATGGACGCCAGGCTCTCCGCGTCGCGTCCGTAAGGCGCCAGCAGCAGGACCGTCTTACTGAACGGCACTGAGCTCATCCAGCAAGGGCGCCGGGCTTCCCAGGAATTCAGGCGTACCCGTGAGCACGCCACGGAAATCGGACAGCGGCGCGCTCAGACGCAAGCCCTGACCGTCGATGCGCAACTCGCGAATGGTGTCTTCGTGCGCGCCGCTGCGGTTCTTGATGACCGACAACGCCTTGCGAATACGCCCCTGGGCTTCGAAGAAACGGAACAGGATGACCGTGTCCGCCATGTAGCTGACGTTGAGGTTACCCGTCGACATCGTGCCGACCAGACCGTGCTGGGGGTTGATCAGCAAGGTCAGTACGCCGGCCTGGTTGAGGAAGGAAAGCAGTTCATGCATCTGCAGCATCAGCTGCTTTTCCTGCGGCATCGATGCGAGGTATCCGTTGAGGCTGTCGATGACCAGAACCCGGCAATTCTTGTCCTGCACGGATTCGCGCACGCTCCAGGCAAACTCGCCGGGTGAGATTTCCGCGGGGTCCATCTGGCGCAGCTCGAGCAGACCGCTTTCGATATGCGGACGCAGGTCGAAACCGAGCGCGTCGGCCCGGGTCAGCAGCGTACCGGTGCGTTCGTCAAATTCGAAAATGCAGCAATGCTCACCGCGCTGGCAGGCGGCGGCGACGAACTGCAGGGCGACGTTGGTTTTCCCCGACCCCGCGGGCCCCGTCAGCAGCGTGCTGGTACCTCGCAGCGGGCCGCCTCCCAGCAGATCGTCGAGTTCGGCGATATCGCTGGGCACCGCGTCGCCGACAAAAGGCCTGTGATGATCCGAAGCAACCAGCCTCGGATAAATGCGCATGCCACCCGGCTCGATCGACAGATCGTGGTAGCCCGCGATGAAATCCACACCGCGCAGCTTCTGCACCTGCATGCGTCGACGCGCCGCGCCGAAATCGAGGGTCAGGCGCTCGAGCGAAAGCACGCCGTGGCAAAGGCTGTGCAGGTGCGCATCACGCTCACCACCCTCACCGGTCAGGTCGTCGACCAGGATCACGGTGATGTTGCGTGGCGCGAAAAACTGCTTGAGCGACAGCACCTGACGACGGTAACGCAGCGCATCCTGGGCCAGCAGGCGAAGTTCGGACAGCGAATCGAAGACGATGCGGCTCGGGTTGAAGCGTTCGACCTCCGCCTGGATCAGTCGGACCGTGCCGTCGAGCTCCATCTCCCACGGGTGCAGGATCGATTGCTGACGACCGTCGCCCAGAACGGCCTCGGCGGAGGCCAGTTCGAAAAGGTCGATCCCATCCAGCGACCAGCCGTGCGAGGCCGCCACTTCGGTCAGTTCGTCCGTGGTTTCCGAGAGGGTGACATAAAGACAGCGCTCGCCGTTCCGCACGCCCTCGCGGAGAAACTGCAGGGCCAGGGTCGTCTTGCCAGAGCCCGGCTGGCCTTCCAGCAGGTAGACGCGGTCGACGGGCAAACCGCCCTTGAGGATCGTGTCCAGCCCGGCGGTACCGGTCGTCATACGGGGAAGGGGCATGGGGGAACCAGGTCGGGACGGGCGGGGGTCCGCAGCCTGGGCGGCGCACCTGTTCAGAGGCCATGGTAACCGAATTCCCCATTTTCTCGATGGCAAATGCGGCAGCCGAATAATCGACACATCTTCACATTTGTGTGCAATCGACCGAACCGATGTTGAAGACGTTTTCGCGTCGCGCTAACCGCGGCGCGCGACCGATCCTGCGACTCCAGCGGTGGGCAGGTCGTCGAAGACAACCTCTCGCTCGGGCCAGCGCAGGGCGCCGAGTCGCGTCTGGAAGTCCGTGCCCCGCAGCCGCTCCTGAAACCGCCGACCGACCGAATAGTCTATGCAGTAGACGTTCTTTCGCGCTCCCAACGGTTCGTCAAAGGAGGCGCCGCCGAAGAGGTCCGGACCACCCTTGCCCAATGCGGCGCGATCGACCGGATACGGCCAGCGCCAGTAGTGACCGATCACGACCGGCACATCTTCGGCGTATTCGTTCCACCAGGCGACGCGCTCGACCATGCGCCATTTTCCGCTGCTGTAAAACGGCGCGGTACCGACACGCTCGACTCCGGAGGTCAGCACCCGGATGGGGTTGGCCATCTGGCGCGTCTCGTCCAAGACCGCCGTGTTGGGCAACATGGGCATCAGGGCGTTCGGATCATGCATGAGTTCGCCGAACGCCAACCGCTCGTCACGGGCACCGACGAATGCACCGTCGGCTTCCAGTTTCGCTTCGAGTTCCTCTTCCCACTGGTCGAACATGGCGGTGGTGCCAGTGACGGAAGCCGCCCACACCCTCCCGACCGAGTCCGCGTGCCAGCAGGCGTGCACCACGCGAAGTCCAGGTCCCTCGAGGGCCAGCGGCAGCGCTTCCAGGAAAGCGAGATACCGTGAACGCATGGTCGGGTCGACAGCCGCGGACGTGTGAAACTTCCCCTCCGCACGATCGTGGTCGTGCTCGAAGAACCATCCGTTGCCCTCTCTGATGGCGCCGCAGAGAATGTTCAGTTCGTGGTTGCCGAGCACGCACTGCGCGTGTCCGCTCTCCATCAGCCCGCTGACCAGGTCGAGCACGGCGGGGCTGTCGGGACCGCGGTCGCAGAGGTCGCCGACAAAGACCAGCCGACGCCCCTCGGGGTGCGTGCCGTCCGGACCATAGCCAAGCCGGTACAGCAGATCCCTCAGCGCGTCGATCTCACCGTGGACGTCGCCGATCAGGTCAAGCGGGCCGTCGAAAAGTGCTGCGATGCGCGTCATGGCCGCTCCCTGCCCGTCTGTCAAACGACGAGTTTACCGGCAGTGGCCGCTCAGATGGTGGGCTGCTTACGCAGTCTGTCGGGGCCTTGTCCGCTGTCGAACCGGTGCCGCATCGTGATCAGTTGCATCAGCTGGAGCGCCCGCTCGAAATCGGGCTTCGCCGCGAGTGCGGCTTCCGCATCGGCTTCGGCGCCTTTCACGTCATTCATCGACAGGCGGGCGAGGCCGCGCTCGGTCCGGCTCGCTACTTCGGAGGTGGGTGACATGCGAAGCACCTCGGTGGCGTAGATCGCGGCATCCGCCGGGCCGCCGGCGCGTGCGCGACGTTGTGCGATCTGTCGCATGACGGGCAGGCTCGGACCGATCTGGTTCATGGCCTCCAGGTCGGCGGTGCTCCATGCGCATTCGTCGCCACACGAGCGTCGCGTCCATTCGATCTGGCTCACGATGAGGATCAGCAACGGATTGATCGCGCCGGCCGCCCGTGCACGTTCCTGCTCGGCGAGGAGATCGGCGTCCGAGCCCACCCATTTACGCTGAAGAAGCCTGGCCGCTTCCTCATGCAACATGAGATTGTCGGGATGTTCGTGCAGAGCCTTTTCGAGGCGCTCCCTCGCTTCCAGCCGTTCGCCCTCGCGCGCTTCGACCCAGAGCATGCCGTATGTGGCTGGCGTCAGTTGGGGGACGGCGATGAGGGCTTGCTGCAGGTCTTCAGCGCCTCTCGCGTCAAGCTGTGCCATCCGCGCAAACCGCTCGTCCGAGGTGTCCTGGCTGAAGGCGCCCCCGCGCGCCTCACCGGCCGCGGCTACATGCTGCAGACCGCTGGCAACGTGCGCCCAGACGTTATCGGGCGAACGCGCGAGCCAGGCGTCGGCAAGATCGCGCGCTTCCTTGCACGCGCACGAGAAGGTACGCAGGAAAGCCTCGTCCAGCTTCCACGAGGTCTCGATGCGAGCCTGATCTCTCAGCAAACCGTCGAAATATCGCTCCAGAGCCTTAGGGCCCTTCGCATCGAAGGCCTGCTGAAGTTGCCCGAGCGACATCAAGGGGTCGAACTGCAAGTGGCACAGCAAGTCGACTTCCCGGTGATCCCAGTGCACGTCCCGCGGATCCGGGTAATGCAGGCAGCGGGCAAGACGATCGGGATCGGCATCGAAGCGCGCCATGTCCCCGATGACCGCTTTCTCGGCGTCGGTCGTATGGTGCAGTAACCCGCCTGGACGGGTAGCGGCGGCGCCCGCCGAACTGCTTTGACGCGCAGGACCGTCCTGCGCAAGCGCAGTTGCCGACAGCACGCAGACGAACGCGATAAATACACGCTTATGCCAGTACATCCCTGTTCCCTTCCCCTGGTGAACCCCTAGTCTATCCATAGGCGGCCGTCTTACAACCCTGGGTGACGTGCGAAGGCTCATTTGTCTTCGCTATCGCCCCCATAGCAAGTAACGATTGGATTGCAGCGGGCTTGCCGCGCACGCTCTACGCTCACAGAAGCAACCGGGGGCGAACGCCCCAAGTCGAAAACACCATGAACACTACCGCCCTCGCCCGCACGCCGTCGCGTGCGCTCCCCCTGGCCGCACTGGTTTTTGCCGCTGGCCTCCTTGTCGTCGCGCCGCAGGTCCGCAAGGCATCGCAGCAGATGGCTCCCGCGAATACGGACACGGCGCCTGCCGTGTATGTGCCGAACGGGGCAAATACCTTGCTCCCGTACGGAGCCGTCGGACACGACGTGCACGCAGCGCCGCAGACGGTGCTTCCCTACGGCGCGGTGAGCCACGAAGCGATGTCCTCCGCGGAGACCGTTCTGCCCTACGGCGCGATGACCTCGGCATCCCTGCGCGATGCCATCACGCCTTACGGCCTGCTCAGCCGCCACGCGGCTCCGTGACCGGGCCGCAAGGCGCCTGAAATCAGATCGCCGACGTCCCGCCGTCGACGAAGAGCTGAACCCCGTTGACGTAGGTCGAATCGTCCGATGCCAGGAAGAGAGCCGCTTTCGCGATCTCTTCGGACGTGCCCATCCGGCCCCGCGGGATCATCGACTCGAACTGACGGATCGTCGCTTCATCGAACAGCTTTTCCTGGATCGGTGTGCGCACCTGTCCGGGATGCAGCACGTTGACCCGGATCCGGCGGTCCTTGAGCTCATTCAGCCATGTGCGCGCAAACGCGTGCAACGCGGCCTTGCTTGCCGAATACACGCCGAACGACGGGAATCCTTTGACCACGACCATCGATCCGTTCAGCACGATTGATGCGCCCTCGGTCAGCAACGGCAGAGCCTTCTGCACCGTGAAAAGCGTGCCGCGCGTATTCAGGCCGAAAACGTTGTCGAAGTGTTCTTCGGTGATGTCACCGAGCATGGCCGATTCACCCGTGCCGGCGCTGGCGAAAATGATGTCGACCTTGCCCTTCTCGCGCTTCACCGTGTCGTAAAGGCGATCCAGATCGTCCAGATTGGCCGCATCGCCCTGCACGCCGGTCACATTGCGACCGATCAGCTTCACGGCCTCATCGAGCGTCGCTTTGGTGCGCCCGGTGATGAACACATACGCCCCTTCTTCCACGAACCGTTGCGCGGTGGCCAGCGCCATACCGCTGCTGCCGCCCGTGATGACCGCGACCTTACCGTCCAGCTTACCCATGGCCTTTCCCCTTGAGTTATATTTAATGGAGCAGTGCTCCGATTCAATATATGGAGCACCGCTCCACTTGTCAATGGAAGCCCATGCGAGCCGACGCGAAGAAAAATTACGATCAGGTACTGGCCGTCGCCGCCGAGGTCGTCGCCGAACAGGGCGCGGATGCGTCACTCCGCGATATCGCGCGGCGGGCGGAGGTCGGTCTCGGGACGCTGTACCGCCATTTCCCCACACGCGAGGCATTACTCGAAGTCTTGTTGCGCACCACCATGGACGAGCTGACACGGAAGGCGACCGACATCGAAGCCACCTGCGCTCCCGACGAGGCGCTGTTGACATGGTCACGGCTGGCGGTCGCGTTCACCCACACCTTCCGCGGCGTCGTCGACCTGATGGCTACCGCGATGGACGATGAAAACTCCGCGCTACATGCCTCGTGCACGAAGGTTCGCGCGGACGGTGCCCGACTGTTGCTGCGTGCCCAGGACGCGGGACTGGCCCGCAAGGACATCGACGGGGCGGATCTGCTGTCACTCATCGCGGCGCTGGGTTGGCTCAATGACCAGCCCTCGTTTGCCCCGAGAGCGGCGCATTTGTTCGACGTCATTGCCGATGCCCTGCTGACCGCGAGGCCTCGCTCGCCGTAACGCCGAGGCCGCTGACACGAACCCTTTTGGGCGCCGTGCGTGATAAGTTTTTGCATCTCCTTGCAAGGAACGCCGAATGCCTCTGCCCGTCGTCTACGTCCAAGGTTTCATCGGTCATCTGCGTTTTCCGGAATTGCGCGCGGGACTCGAACCGTCGCGGGTCATCAGCCCCGATCTTCTTGGCTTCGGTGAGTTCGCGCATCGCCTTCCGCGGTCGGTGGCCGACCAGGTCGAGCACCTGGAACGTCAGATTTCGGAGCGATTCGGCGACGCGCCGGTGCTGCTGGCGGGCCACTCGGGCGGGGCGGCCGTGTGCGTGCGCTTTGCCCAGGCCTGGCCCGGGCGTGTCGCGGGTCTGGTCAGTGCGGAAGGAAACCTCGCGCCAAGCGACGCATTCCTCTCCTCGCGCCTGGCCCCCATGTCGGGCGATGCGATACGTGCGTGGCTGGAGAAAGCTCGCGCCAACCCGGCCGCGTTCGTCGCGCAGGAGCGGATGGCGTTCGACACCGAACAGCTGGCACGTCTCGAAGACTGGCTCGCTCACCAGTCCGCCGAAGCGATACATGCCATGGCGCGTGCCCTGCTCGTCGAGACCGTGCATCCCGGGTACGCCATGGCCGTCGCGAGCGTCATGGCATCGGTTCCCACCTATCTCATCCAGGGCGCAAAGTCGGTGGGTGCGCTCGGTGTGCCGCCGCGTCTCGTCGCCATGGCCGCAGGAACGATCACCATTCCAGGCGCCGGGCACCTCATGGTTCTGGAAGCACCCGAGGCCGTCGCCGCCGCCGTCGTCGCCATCATCAGGGAACTCAGCTGATCGCGAGCCGGGATTAAATTGGTTACCGTTGAAAGCACCGCGCTGCCTTGACCTGGTTCTCATTTTCAACGAACCACCTCTGCGACACTTCGCCGACTCGCACGAGCCGACGCCTCTTCAGACCTGTCGAAAACGGCGCCATGCGTGCACGTTTCCCCACTGGATGACCACCCACGGTCCGGTGACGGACAGATGGGTTGTGGGTATCCCTGAGGAGCGGTGAGTGAATCCGATGATCAAGTTCAAGCCGATCGCGCATCGGCTGGTGCCGACGCGTGCCCGTTTCAAATCGCTGCTGGCCATAGCAAGCCTTGCGACCATGGCGGCGGCTTTGCCTGCTGCCGCCGCGGAACACGCGCCATTGACCGGGCCGCAAGTCGACGGTCCGACCGCCGTTGCGCGTGCGCGTGTGGCAGCCGACGTGCTGATGGCCACCTACGATCCCGTGAAGGCCTGGTTCCCCTCCAGCTGGTGGAACTCCGCCGTCGCCTTGCAGACCATCGGTGACTACATGCAGCGCACCGGCGACCGCCGCTACCTCGGTCAGCTGGACAACACGTTCGAGAAGGACAAGGGCGCCTTTCCCGCCGGCGTGTTGTCGGGCGATCCGCTGCTGGGCAACTTCACCAGCCGAGCGATCGACGATTCGGAATGGTGGGCCCTGACCTGGCTGCAGGCCTATGACCTGACAAAGGATCCCAAGTACCTGGCCATGGCGGTCACCATCGCCAACTACGTCAACGGCTACTGGGACACCGGCACCTGTGGTGGTGGCGTCTGGTGGGACGGCGAGCGCACTTACAAGAATGCCATCACCAACGGTTTGTGGATCCGCCTCACCGCCGAACTGCATAACCGCATTCCCAGCGACACGTTGTGGCTGGGCCGTTCCAGGACGGCGTGGACCTGGTTCCAGGGCAGCGGCATGGTCAATGCCGACGGGCTGGTCAATGACGGACTGACGAACGCATGCACCAATAACGGCCAGACCGTGTGGAGTTACAACCAGGGGCTCGCCATCGGCGGGGGCCTGGAACTGTATCGCGCGACCGGGGATGCACAGATCCTGGCGGCAGTGAAGCGCCTTGCGGACGCGGCGATCGGACCGGACGCGTTAGCGGCCAATGGCATCCTGACCGAGAGCTGCGACGCGTCCGATCAGACCTGCGACGACAATGGCAAGCAGTTCAAGGGTATCTTTACGCGCTACTGGACCGATCTGGTCGATACCACGCATGACTCGCGTTATGCCACGTTCCTCGACCACCAGGCGCAAAGCGTCTGGGCGAACGATCGCGACGCGGCGGGACGACTCGGCACCCGCTGGTCCGGAGCGACGGATAACGATCATCCCAACGTCTTCGACTGGCGTACGCAGGCTAGCGCGCTCAGCGCGCTGATTGGCGATGTGCCCGCCGCGACACCGCTTGAGTCGCTGGCGGCGACGCTGTCTCCGGCACAACCGGTCATCATGCCGTCGGCATCCGGCACGACGAAGATTCCCGTCGACCTCGGCGTTTCGGCCACCGGCTTCCTGCCCGTGCTCGCGCTCGCCTCGGTCGATGTACCTTCGGGATGGAACGCGACGCCACGTGCGAATCTGCTTGCCCTTCAGCCTCACGGCATCTCGGCGCCGGTCAGCGGCAAGCTGCCGTTGAACGTCACCGTGCCTGGCAACGCGGCGGATGGACACCACATGGTGACGGTGTATCTGAAAGCGGCGGGCTTACGCTTCACGACGCAGGCCGACGTGCTCGTCGCCCATGCGATCGACTTCGATACCGGCACGGTCGACGAGAACCCCTGGTTGTTCGACGCGGGCGGGTCGCAGAGCAACGGCGTGCAGAACCGCTTTGCCGATGGCCATGCCCACTTCACGTATCGCTTCCCGTTCCCGGCGGACACGTCCGCCGCGCATGTCACGCTGACCATCGATGCCGAATTCCTCGTGCAGGTCAGCCAGGACAACGCGCACTGGACCACGGTGCTGCAGGAGTCGCAGCCGGTCACGGATGGCTCGAACAAGGCGGACCGCACCATCGACCTCACCCCGTACCTCGGCGCGGCGGCAGACGGGTCGAAGCCCGTGTACCTGAAAGTGTCCGATGCCTTCCCCGACGACGGCTGGGGCGGTCGCGTGTACCACGTGACGGCGAACATACTCCAGTAGGCTGAAGGACCTCCGTCCTCGTCACGGGACGGGACGGAGGTTCCCGCCACCGTCGGGATCATGGACCGCCGTGCCGATGATCCAGCGGCGCGCCGGTTTCCCGGCTATGCTTGGCCGATGACCGATTCCCTGACACCCCTGAGCGTCGAGGCCTCCGTTGAGGCCATCCAGCGGCTGTCGATCGTGCCCAAGGTCCTGGAAGCGGTCTGCAAGGTCACGGGAATGCGCTTCGCCGCCATCGCCCGCGTCACCGACGATCGCTGGACCGCCTGCGCCGTACTCGACCACCTGAACTTCGGACTGCTTCCGGGCGGCGACCTCGTCCTCAACAGCACCATCTGCGACGAAATCCGCGAGCATCGCCAGTCGGTCATCTTCGGTCATGCCAGCCATCATCCTGTTTTTTCGGCGCACCACACGCCCCGGATCTACGGGCTGGAAAGCTACGTCTCGGTGCCCATCCTGACCGAAGGCGGCAAGTTCTTCGGCACCTTGTGTGCGATCGACAGCGCGCCGCGCAAATTCGACGAAGGGACGATCCTCGCGAGTCTCACGATGTTCGCCGAACTCGTCGCCTCCCATCTCGCCCTCCACGACCGCACGATAGCCGCCGAAAACGCCCTGAAAGTCGAAGCGGAGACAGGCGCGCTGCGCGAACAGTTCCTCGCCGTCGTCGGTCACGACCTGCGCAGCCCCTTGCAGGCCGCCAAGCTGGCCGCTGAACTCCTCGAACCGTTGCAGGAAGGCGAGCGCGCCAGGCGCCTGACCCGCAATCTGACGCAGAGCCTCAACCGCATGACGGGACTCATCGCCGACGTGATGGATCTGGTCCGCGGCCGACTCGCCGGACGACTGGAACTCGACCTGGAGGAAGGCCCCGATCTGCAGATGGTTCTCGATGGTGTCGCGGAAGAGGTTCGCCTGGGCAACCCCACGTGCCAGATCGTGACCGAAGGTGAGATCGACTGTGGCGTACGCTTCGACGACCGGCGCATCCGGCAGCTGATGGCCAACCTGCTGAACAACGCGGTGGCCCACGGCGATCCCACCCAGCCGATCGTCGTGAGTTATGCACAGTCCGGAGACGGCATCGAGGTCTGTGTCGCCAACGCCGGCGAGCCCATTCCCGCCCACTTCCTGCCACGCCTGTTCGAGCCGTTCTTCCGGCCGGAATCGCCCCGCTCCCAGCCCGGACTGGGCCTTGGCCTTTACATCGCGTCCGAGATCGCCCGAGGCCACGGCGGAACCCTTCGGGTGGACTCGAACGCCAACGAAGGCACGCGCTTCACCCTCAGCGTGCCGCGAGTGCGGGTCGCCGCTTGAGGGCAAGGCGCCTTCGGCTTAGGCCTCGCCGGCGGGAGCGAGCATGGATATAGAGGCGACGATCATCCAGCTTCTGGGTCGACGAGCTCCCGAGGCGTCGATTTGTCCGTCGGATGTCGCGCGGGCGCTCGCCGCCGACGAAGCCGCCTGGCGGGCACTCATGCCACAGGTACGCGAAGTCGCCGCCGCGCTCGCGCGTAGCGGGCGCGTCGTCATCACTCAGGGAGCGGAGCGACTATCCCCGGAGGATGTCGATCGGGGACCTGTCCGTCTTCGCCGCGGCCCAGGCTGGTCTAAGGCACAGAAATAAAATGGATGTCCGGCAGCGGGGCCAGCGCCGGACGCGCAAAGAAAAAGCCCTGCTGCAGCGAGATACCCAGGTCGAACAGCGCCTTCGCCTCCTCCGCGAGCTCGACGCCCTCGGCGATGACGCGGACGCCGATCTCCTCACATAACCGGACCATGTGTCTCACGATGCGCTGGCGCACCACGTCTTCGTGGACGTTTCGGATCAGGCCGATGTCCAGCTTGAGCAGGTCCGGCTGAAAGTCGGCTAGAAGATTCAGTCCTGCGTATCCCGCCCCGAAGTCGTCGATCGCGGTCTTGAATCCGCGTGCCCGGTAAGCCGCGAGGATGGAGAGCAGGTGCGCGTGGTCCGTAATCTCTTCGTGCTCGGTCACTTCGAAGATGATGTCGGTCAGCGGCCAGTTCACCCGTTCCGCTGCCGCCAGGGTCGCCCGTAGGCAATGCTCCGGATTGTAGACGGCGTTGGGGAGGAAATTGATGGAGACCAGCGCGGGAAGCGCGGCATCCTTCGCACATTCCAGCGCGCGCACCCGGCACGCCTGATCGAAACCGTAACGATTCGATTCGTCGATGCCGCTGAGTACTTCAGCGGCTCCCTCGCCATGGATGCCGCGTACCAGTGCTTCGTGCGCGAAGACGGTACGTGCGGCGACGTCCACGATGGGCTGAAACGCCATCGTAATTCCGGCGGCAAGTGAATCGCTGTCGCGGCAGGCCCCGCAGGTCAATTGGCTGTCCATCGTTTCGGTGTTCCTCAAGTCCCCGTTTATCGGCCGGCATCCGCGATTCTGAAGGTACCACCGTTCCGATGCGGACCATTCACGCCTGTTGCGCTCTTCTCGTCCACTGTGCAGGGGATTGACGAATGACAGGATTCACCACATTGCGGACCAACCGGTGGACCTGGCCGTCGATGGAAACCGACACGCCGCCCGTCGTCGTGGCTATCCCGGTACGTAATGAGGCTGAAAATATCGCTGGATGCCTTGACGCGCTCGCCCGTATGGATCGCCGCGGCATCCAGCTTCTCGCCGTCATCCTCGTTTTCAATGGCTGTTCGGACACCAGCTGGGAAACTGCGTCCGCCTGGCGGGGCAGCACACGCCTGCCCCTCAGACTCATCGAGGTGGCCCTCGACCCAGCCCTGAATCACGCTGGCGGCGCGCGCGCGGCGGCACTCTCGCTCGCACTGACGGCACTGAGTGAGCGGCGCGGCGGCACCATCCTGACCACCGACGCGGATAGCCGGGTGCCTCGCGAGTGGATGGTCCAGATCCAGGCGATGATCGACGGCGGTGCGGATGCTGTCGCCGGCGAGATCACGGTCGATGAGACCGCCGCGATCTGGCCGGAATCTTTGCGGTCGCGGCATCGGATCGAGGCGGAATACACGAGTCTGCTCGATGAAATCGACGCGCTTTGCGATCCTGTCCCCCACAATCCCTGGCCGCGGCATCGACGATGCTCCGGTGCCAATCTTGCCTTTCGCGCCGACGCCCTTCGCGAGGTGCGCGCGCTACCCGCGCCGCCGTACGGTGAGGACCGGGCTCTCGTGGACGCCTGCCTTGCCCGGGATCTGTCGGTCCGACATGCCCCCTCGCCGCGGGTCGAAACGTCGTCCCGACTGACCGGTCGGGCAAGCGGCGGCATGGCGGATACGCTCAGCGACAGGTCGCGACAGCACGACCTCCCTTGCGACGCCATGATCGAGGCCTGCTCGACGCACGTCTATCGCGCGACGCAGCGGGCTCGCGCACGACGGACGTTCATGCCAGGCGTACCGGACGCCGCTCTTGCACACTCACTCGGCCTGCCCGCCCATCAGATCTCAGGCGCCCCGTCCCTGCACTTCGGGGACACGTGGCAGTGGCTGGAACGGTGCTCCCCTTCCCTGGCGCGCGTGCCCTTGTCACCCGGCGATCTGCCCCGTGAGATAACCAAGGCGAAGGCATGGCTCGCGACACGGCTCAGCGTGACCCGGAAGGAGATCCCCGCATGACGGTGCACGCGCTGCACGCCGATGGGCAGAATGCGCGGGAGAGGCTCCTCAGCGCCCTGAACGCCTGCATGGACGATCTGTCGCTCCTAGCACGGAGCGACGATGTCCCGGGGACTTTTCCAACCGAGGCCCTGGCCCGACTCAGGGCCATCGGCCTGCTCGGCGCCGTGCTCCCTGTCGACGAGGGCGGCGCCGGCCTGGGCATCGACCGCCAGGCCAGCATGACGCTCTACCACGTGCTGACACGGCTGGGCGCCGCTCACCTTTCCCTGGCCCGCCTGTTCGAAGGACACGTCAACGCATTCGCGCTCCTGTGGCACCACGGCTCCACGGCGCAACGACAGCGGCTGATGCGCTACGTACGCGACGGCGGTCTGACCGGCGTGTGGAACGCACCCGCGCCGGAGGCTCCCTTGCGTCTGCTCGCGGACGGGGAGCACTTCCGCCTTTCAGGCAGCAAGATCTACGCATCGGGTGCCGGCATCATCCAGCGGCCTCTGCTCACCGCCACGACGGAGGACGGAAAGCTGTTGATGATCTGGTGCGACGTGGGTCGTGCCGTCGTCGATCTGTCGGGATGGCGTGTCCACGGCATGCGCGCGACCGCGACAGGTACCGTGAAGCTCGATGGCGTTGTCGTCGAGCCGGGACAGGTCTTCGGAGCCGATCAGGATTATCATCGGCAGCCTGTTTTTTCAGGGGGCGCGTGGCGCTTCGTTGCCGCGCAGCTGGGTGCCGCCGGTGCGCTGGCGGACCTCATGAAGCAGAATCTCGTCGATGCGAGACGTGACGCGGACCCGCATCAGAGAGCACGGCTCGCCGAGGCCGTCATGCGTGTGGAGACGGGGCGTTTGTGGACTCAGGCCGCCGCACGCATGGCCGACGATCCGGCGGCGACGCCTGCCGATGTCGTTTCGTACGTGGGCATGGCCCGTCTGGTCGTCGAAGAGGTGGCCACGGACGTCATCCAGTTGGCTCAGCGGTCGATCGGGCTCCGCGCCTTGCACCAGGATCACCCCGTCGAGCGCATTTGCCGGGATCTCGCGACGTATCTGAAACAGCCGGTGCCCGACGCCATACGCGATGCCGCCGGGGCCAGCGCCGCCGCGTACCAGGGAGCCGCGCTGGACAGGTGGCCGTCGTGACGGACGGTGACGGCGAATACATCGCATCGCTCAGGCGGCTGCCTCTCACGTCGCCGGAGCACCTGCTCGCCGGGCGCGCGCTGGTCGTCATCGCGCCCCATCCGGACGATGAGAGTCTGGGCATGGGCGGGCTGCTCGCTTCGGCGCAGTCCATGGGCACCCCGGTTACCGTCGTGTTCCTGACCGATGGTGAGGGCTCACACGTCGGCTCGCCTTCCTTTCCACCGGAGACGCTGGCGCGATGGCGGCGAGCGGAAGCGACCGATGCACTCTTCGCGCTCGGCATCCCTCCGACTAGTGCGCGATTTCTTGCCCTTGGGGACGCGCGCCTCGATGCGCTGTCTGCGACGACGCGCGAGGCGGCGATGAACGCGCTGCGGGCCTGTGTGCCGTCACCCGCCCTGGTGTGCGTCACCGCACGGACGGACCCGCACGGCGACCACCGCGCCGCAAGCTCGATCGTGAACGACATCGACTGGCCGGAAGGTGTCGCCGTCATGGAATATCCGGTCTGGACATGGCTGGCGGACGAGACCGGCCTGCCGACACAAGCGGCGACCGGATACCGTGTCGACGTAACGACAGCACTCGTCGCGAAGCGACGGGCGATCGCGGCCCACCGCTCACAGCACGGCGGCGTCATTACGGATGCCGAACACGCTTTCGAGCTCGAAGCGAGCTTCCTCGCCATGTTCGATCACCCGACGGAGACACTGGTATGGCCGACGAGGTGACATTCGACGCCGACTACTTCAACACGCTCTACCGGCAGGACATCGACCCGTGGCACTTCAGAACGAGTGAGTACGAACGCCGGAAGTACGCCGAGACCCTGGCCGCGTTACCGCGCGACCGGTATGAGCACATCATCGAACTGGGTTCGTCCATCGGCGAACTGAGTGTTCTTCTTGGAGCGCGCGCCGAGCGTCTCACCGGTGTAGATACATCGGATGTCGCCATAGCGACCGCACGGAAACGGTGCGCAGGTCTGCCGCACGTCGCGTTCGAGGAGGCGCAGCTTCCGCACGGGGAGTGGGCGACGCAGGCCGACGCGGATGCGTTGGTCATATCCGAGCTGCTGTATTACCTCAGCAGCGAGAAACTCGCCGTCATGACACAGCGCATGTCGCGGCTGGCGACCACGGCGGACATCGTCCTCGTCCACTGGACAGGAGATACCAACTACCCGATGACGGGGGATGACGCGTCAGAACAGTTCATACGCGCCTTCCCGCAGCGTCGATGGCTGACCACACGACGGACGGGTTACAGGTTGGACGTCACCTGCCCTGTCGCGGCTTAGGCACGTTACTTTTTCTTGTCCGCCGCCCGCACAGCGTCCGAGCTCACGTTCGTACCCTGGCCCTTCAGCGGCTCGGGCACCGGTGTGCCAAAAGCGTCCCGGCGACGCGGATCGCCTGAGCCTTTTTTTGTATTTACCGGATCGGTCAGTTCCTGCGCCGCCTCAGCCCGCTTCGTCTTCGGTGTTTCGACGACCTTCTGCGGATGACCTGCCACCGTCTGCGTCTTGACCTGAGCGGATTCGTCGGCCTTTGTCTGGGCAAGCGCCCCCAGCGGCAGCAAGAGCAAGCCGGCGACGACGAAATTCAGCGCCTTTTGATTTCGATAAGCCATCGTTACACCCTCTCAGCCATGGGATTCATCGCCACGCACCTGCCGCGGAGACAATGATTCCTTGACCGTGCCTCGCGGGGTGTAACAGCGACCGTAACGCGGCGTGAAGGAGTGCTTCGCGTGCGGCTGGCAGAGCGTCGGCCATGGGCATTTGTCGATGTGGTGGCTGCGAAACCGCTTGCGACCAACACCTCCCCTTCAACACGGCAGGAAGAGGATCGGGCTTTGACAGGAGAAACAGCATGAAGGCTCTTACCTACCACGGCTCCAAGGACGTACGCGTCGAAACGATGCCCGACCCGACGATCCTGGCCGCCGACGATGTCGTTCTCCGAGTCACAGCCACCGCCATCTGCGGCTCGGACCTGCACCTCTACCACGGCAAGATCCCTGAAACGAAGCACGGCGATATCTTCGGGCACGAATTCATGGGAGTTGTCGAAGAAGCCGGCGCCGATGTCACCAACGTCGCTGTCGGCGACCGCGTGGTCATCCCCTTCGTCATCGCCTGCGGAAAGTGTTTCTTCTGCGAGAACGACCTGTTCGCCGCCTGCGAGACGACGAACCCCGATCAGGGTGCGTCCCTCAGAAAGAGAGCGAAGATGACACCGCCCGCTGCCCTCTTCGGCTATTCGCACCTCTACGGCGGCGTACCCGGTGGTCAGGCGGAATTCGTTCGTGTCCCGAAAGCCAACGTCGGGCCTTTCAAGATCCCCGGCAGCCTGTCGGATGAGCGTGTGCTCTTTCTCTCCGACATCCTTCCCACCGGCTATCAGGCCGTACTCAACGCAAAGATCGAGCGCGGTTCGACCGTGGCCATTTTTGGCGCGGGCCCGGTAGGCCTGATGGCCGCCGCCTGCGCGCGCATGCTGGGCGCGGAGCGCATCTTTATGGTCGACTCCGAAAAGTACCGGCTGGATTTCGCCGTCTCGGCGTTCGACGTGATCCCCGTCGATTTCGGTGCACTCGATCCGTCCGAGTTCATCCTCGAGCAGACGGCGGGCCATGGTGTCGACGCATCCATCGATGCCGTCGGTTTCGAAGCGAAAGGCAGCACGACGGAGACGGTGCTGAGCACACTGAAGATCGAAACGAGTTCGGGCGAGGTGCTCCGCCAGTGCATCACCGCTACGCGGCGTGGCGGCGTGGTAAGCATTCCGGGTGTCTATGCCGGATTCATCCATGCCTTCCTGATCGGCGACGCCTTCGACAAGGGACTCACGCTGGCCATGGGTCAGACGCACGTCCAGAAGTACCTGCCGGAACTGCTCGAATTCATCGAAGACGGCAAGCTGCAGCCCGACATCATCATCTCGCACCGCATGAAGCTGGCCGACGCGGCCCGCGGCTACGAAATCTTCGATAAGAAGGAGGAAGATTGTCGGAAGGTCGTGCTTACTCCATGATGCCTTGCCCACGATGACCGGCTGAAATAACGGAACGAACACGATGGAAGCTCGCGACCTCGGTGACACGATCACCTTTTATTTGCCCCAGGGAAACGCTGGCGCCGAGGCCTTTGCGGTTTTCCAGGACCGCCAGCATCTCGGCGGGTTTCCCACTCGCGAGGAATCGCTTCAGTTCGCGCTTGCCAGGGCGCGTGTGATCCGCGAAACCCGCGCCGTCCCGATCCGGCTACGGATCGAAGACGATGCGGGTGTCTGGCTCACCAGGGATGCGCTGGCCGAGCCGATCGCGGCGGCCAGCGAGTAAGCCGTTCGTTACGGCGCCCGTGGCGTCTCATGCTCGCGCGGGATACCCGCGCTCAGCCATGACCCGTGCCACGGCTGCTTTCGCATCGTCAAGAACTCGCTCGAGCGGCTGGTTGGCGTCGATGTCGATCACCGTCGCACCACTGAATGCGAGCTGCGGTGTCACGGCGATTTTGCGCGCCAGCGCTTCGCGCCGATGGTCCGGCTTCCGTGCGCATGCGATGTCCAGGTCGACATTCAGCCGGAGAACGATGTCGGGTCGGTGGCTGGCCATCCATTCGAACATGGCGTATTCGCGCCGAGCCAGACCGAGCACGAAGCGCGAGCCCCCCTCGACGGCGGGAAATCCCGGGCCATCGTACGCGCCGGGAATCTCCAGCTGCGGAAAGCGATCGGTGACCACGATCAGCCCGCGACGCCTGAGCGCAAGCATGCGCCGGAAGCGCCGTCGGCGGCGGAGCGTGAAGGCGCTGATGACCAGAGCGGGCAGCAGGCTGGGCTGCTTCGCCTCCTTCATCCGGTTGTTCACGTCATCGGACTTGCGCCGGATCAGCCGACCCAGCGCGCCTCCCACCAGGGGCCACTGCGCTACCGCGCGGCCGACGTTGCCGGCCTGCTTGCCGAGGTGAACGCTGGCCGCGGGACCGTAACGTCCTATCCAGGCGAGGATATGTTCGCTGACCGTCGACTTGCCGGAACCGTCGCAGCCGATGACCGCGATAAGTGGCGCCATGGCGCCGTCCTTTGCCCCGGATACCGCTACCGGACTGAAAAAATGGTTCATTAAATCTCGCTGATGCGCGCGGTCCGACGACCGTAGACGCAAGAATATGCCATGTAATAAAATTGTATTCATCCTGCGCTACCGGCTATCTGGTGTGCCTCTCCTCTCTGATTCCGATGACTTCCACCCGACGGTGGGGGTGATCGCGCTTACCGGTTGCGATGGCTCCGGCAAGTCCACACTGGCGGCGAAGCTCGTCGCCCACCTGCGCGAACAACGCCCCACGGAGGCCCTGTACCTCGGCCAGTCGTCGGGCCGGATCGCCGAGTGGATCCGCACGCTGCCCCTGATCGGGCCGCGCTTCAACGCGTACCTGCTGCGCAAATCCGACCAGGTTCACGATAAGCCGTCGATGCCGCCCGGCAACGTCGCGGCGTTGGTGATCTACATGCTGTCGCGTTGGCGCGCGCACAAGTTCCGCCGCATGCTCGCCATGTGCCGGCGCGGCGTCCTGGTGGTCACGGATCGTTACCCGCAGGCGGAAATTCCCGGGTTCTACTGCGACGGCCCGCAGCTGGCGAAGACCGAAGGAGGCAACTGGTGGATCCGCCGTCTCCGTGCGAGCGAGCAACGCCTCTACCAATGGATGGCGTCCAGCGTGCCAGCGCTCGTCATCCGTCTCAACGTCGATGCCGAGACGGCGCATGCGCGCAAACCCGACCACAAGATGGCATCGCTTCGCCAGAAGGTCGCTACCTTGCCGACGCTCCGGTTCAACGGGGCGCGGATCCTCGACCTCGATGGCCGTGACGATCAGGGTGCCATTCTCGACCGTTCGTTGCGCGCCGTGAGCACGGCGCTACCGTTGCTGTCGACATGACGACGACTGAAACCCTCCGGCCGCCGATCGCGCGGCTCATCGCCGTCGTGGGATGCGACGGGACCGGCAAGTCGACGCTGACCCACGACATCGTCAGAACGCTGAAGCAGACGCGCAGCGTCCAACGCCGTTACCTCGGGCTGATATCCGGCGAAACCGGCGACAAGATCAAGCGCCTGCCGCTCATCGGTCCCCGCCTGGAAAGGCGCCTGGCGGCCAAAGCCGCCAGCGCTCAGGACATGCGCAACAAGGTGCCCGGCGTGCTCGGGTCGCTCGTCATGTACGGGTTATCCGTCTGGCGTGCCGCTCACCTGCGCCGGGTATGCCGGCTCGCGGAGCGCGGCACGCTGATCATCACGGACCGCTATCCCCAGGCTGAGATTGCGGGCTTTCGTTATGACGGTCCCGGCCTGGGCCTCGCGCGCAGCGAACACTGGCTCGTGCGCAAGCTTGCCGTGCGCGAGCAGCGCTTGTACGAACGCATGGCGACCTATCGTCCTTCGCTCGTCATCAAGCTCGATATCGACTTCGCCACGGCACATGCGCGCAAACCGGACCACGGCCAGGAAGAGCTGAACGACAAGATCGCCGTGATGTCACGGCTGCGCTTCAACGGCGCCCGCGTCTTCGATCTGGACACCCGTGCCCCGTACGCCGAGGTGTTCGCGGCGGCCATGGCGGCCATCGACGGCCTGCCGGCTCACGGCGCCTGAGCGTCGCCTGATGGGCGGCCTAGCGCAATCTTACGCCGGCTTGAGGTTTTTCTTAACAAATCCTGGGATTATGGTACCCTTGGGTACAGTAAAAGCACGGCAATAACCCAGTAACAGACCAGTAACACTGGGGGTTGGCCCCGGTGGCATGGGACTTGTTGAGACGCGACTAAGACTATGAGCGCAGACGGAAACATTGCGATGCAGGCCGGCCTGGCGACGCCGACCACGAACACGGTGCCCATGCGACGCGGCGACTTTGCCAGTCTGGCCGAGGCGCTCGACTACGCGGCATGCGGCGTGACAGGTGCAAATTTCTACGCTGGCGGCAAGCTCGACACCGCGCTGCCTTATCGAACCTTGCGAGCGCAGGCTCGCGAGCTCGCGCAGAAACTGGCCAGCCTCGGCCTCGAACGCGGCGCGTGCCTGGCGATCGTCGCGGAGACGACGCCGGATTTCCTGCGTTTCTTCTTCGCCTGCCAGTATGCGGGCCTCGTGCCTGTCGCGCTGCCGTCCTCGGTGAATCTGGGCGGACACGACGCTTACGTGCACAAGCTGCGCGGCATGTTGCAGGCCTGCGAGGCCGTGATCGCCGTGGCCTCGCCCGCGTTCCAGGGTTTCCTCGGGGAAGCCGTGAGTGGCCTGGGCATCGTCATGTGGGGCGAGCCGCAGGCATTCGATGCCCTGCCCCGCCATGACGTCGAATTACAGCCCATCGGCCCGCACGAAGTGGCCTATCTGCAGTTCACCTCGGGCAGCACCGGCACCCCGAAAGCCGCCGTGATCACCCAGGAAGCCCTGCTTGCCAACGCCCGGGGATCGATCAACGACGGCCTCGATCTGCGCGACAGCGACCGCTTCGCATCGTGGCTGCCGTTCTATCACGACATGGGTCTGGTCGGCTGCCTGCTGACCGTCGTGGCGAGCCAGCGCTCGATCGATTACCTGGACACGCGTGAGTTCGCGATGCGTCCGCGTCGCTGGCTCGAGCTGATGACCGAATCGAAAGCCACCATTTCCTACAGTCCGCCGTTCGGTTACGAGATGTGTGCACGACGCGTCCGCCCGTCGGACATCGCGGCATACGATCTGTCGAACTGGCGTGCCGCGGGTATCGGCGCGGAGCCCATCCTGCCGGAAGTACCGGCGCGCTTCGCCGAGATGCTGGCACCCGCCGGCTTCGACGCGAAGGCGTTCGTGCCCTCCTACGGCATGGCCGAAGCATCGCTTGCCGTCAGTTTCGCACCGCTGGACACCGGCATCGTGGTCGAGTGGCTCGATCCCGTGGACCTCGCGGAGAACCTGCGCGCCACGCCGGTCGCCGAAGGCACCGGCAGCGGTTTCGTCCGATGCGGCGGACCGTTGCCCGGCCATGACCTCGACGTGCGCGACAACGCCGGCCGTCGCCTGCCGGAACGCCACGTCGGCCGGATCCTCGTGCGCGGTCCCAGCCTGATGTCGGGGTACTTCCGCCAGCCGGAACTCAACGCGCAGGTGATGGGTGATGACGGCTGGCTCGACACCGGCGACATCGGTTACGTGGTCGATGGCGAAGTGGTGATCACCGGCCGGCACAAGGACATGATCATCGTCAACGGGCGCAACATCCTGCCTCAGGACATCGAACGCATCGTCGAACGCCAACCGGAACTGCGCTCGCAAGATGCGTCGGCGTTCGGCATTCCCGGTCCCGGCGGCGCGGAAATCGCCGCGGTGGTCGTACAGTGCAATTCGCTCGATCCCGATGTCCGCGCGGCCCTGGTGCGGCGCGTGCGGCGTGACGTGCTCGAAGAACTCGGCATCGCCTGCATCATCGAGTTGGTGCCCCGCCATACACTGCCGCGCACCTCTTCCGGGAAGCTGTCACGCTCGGCGACGCGTGCCGGATACCTCGAGCGTCAGTCGATGCGGGAAGCGACCGGAGCCGCGGCGTAGCGATGAACGACCTCGCCGACTCAGGGCATCCCGTCATTGCATTGACGGGGGCGACGGGTTTCATTGGCACCGCGCTGCGCGAACGGCTGGTGGCCGCCGGATACCGCGTGCGGGCGCTCTATCGCCCTCGTCCCGGGCGAGTTCTGGAGAACGCGCCCGGCGTGAAGTGGATCGCCGGCGACCTCAACGATCGCGACGCCCTCGCCGCGCTTGTGAAAGGCGCGGACGCGGTCGTGCACTGCGCCGGCAACGTGCGCGGCGCGCGCGCCGCCGATTTCGACGTGGTCAATGAAGCCGGTGTCATCGACATCGTGCGTGCGGCGCGGGAAGAAAGCCACTGCCACCGGTTCCTGCTGGTGTCGTCGCTGGCGGCCCGCGAGCCGCAGCTGTCCGACTACTCACGCAGCAAGTGGCTCGGTGAACGCGCCCTGGCAGCCCACGCCGGCGACCTCGTGTGGGCCGCGCTGCGGCCGCCGGCGGTCTATGGGCCAGGCGATCGCGAGATGCTTCCGCTCTTCCAGAGCATGGCGCGCGGCATCGCGCCGATACCCGGCAGCGGCGACGGTCGCTTTTCCCTGATCCATGTGAGCGATCTCGCCTCGGCTATCGTGGCCTGGCTGCGCTCGGACACACAGTCGGGGCAGACTTTCGAACTCGATGACGGTCACGAGGGCGGCTACGACTGGGACACCGTGCTGAGCACCGCATCGCGCGTCCTGCGTGACAACGCGCCGATCCGTCGCCTCCTCATCCCCGCGCCGTTATTACGCGCGATTGCCGGAGCGAACCGCACCGCGGCGCGCGTGTTCGGTTACGCCCCCATGCTGACCCCCGGCAAGGTCCGCGAGCTGACGCATGCCGACTGGGTATGCGACGGCCGAGCCTTTACCCGCGCCACCGGTTGGACGCCCGAGATCGGGTTTGAACGTGGTCTTGCCGCCACGCTCGGCAACACCGTGACGCACTGAACGGAATACCCTGATGAACCATCAAGACATCGTTGCAAAGCTTGTCGACATCCTCGAGCCACTCGCCGAGGGGCGCGTCGCGGATATCGGCGAGAACACGGAGCTCACCGGCGAACTGGCCCTCGATTCACTGCGGGTCATGGACCTCGTGCTGGCGGTTGAAGACGAATTCGACATCTCGATCCCCATCAACGCGCTCGCCGAAATCAAGACCGTCGGCGACCTCGCGGCGCAGATCGAAACGACGCTGAGCGCAAACGCATGAGAGAGAATCCCAGGCTTCAGGCGGTACAAGCCGTCCGGCAGGAGCTCGCCACCCTGGGGATCGATCCGTTCGGCGTGCAGATCGACCGCATCCTTTCGCCCACGGAAGGCCTGATCCACGGCCGCCGCACGATCCTGGCGGGCACGAACAACTACCTCGGCCTGACGTTCGATCCCGGCACGATCGCCGCGGCGCGCGACGCGCTCGAGGCGGCCGGCACGGGCACGACGGGCTCGCGCATGGCCAACGGCAGCTACGCGGGACATCGCGAGCTGGAAGTGGATCTGGCGGCGTTCTACGGCAAACGCGACGCCATCGTCTTCTCCACCGGCTACCAGGCCAACCTCGGCATGATCTCAGCTCTGGTGGGCACCGGCGACGTCGTCATGATCGACGCCGACAGCCACGCCAGCATCTACGATGGCTGCCGGCTGAGCGGCGCCAACGTCATTCGTTTTCGTCACAACGACGCCGCCGATCTGGCCAAGCGCATGCGCCGTCTTGGCGACGACGCGGCCAACGCTCTGATCGTCGTCGAAGGCGTCTACAGCATGCTCGGCGACCGCGCGCCGTTGGGCGATTTCGCCCGCGTGAAGCAGGAGTTCGGTGCCACGCTGATGGTGGACGAAGCCCACTCCATGGGCGTGCTCGGCAGCAAGGGGCGCGGCCTGGCCGATGAGCAGGGTGTGCTCGCCGACGTCGACTACGTCGTCGGCACCTTCAGCAAGAGCCTCGGAAACACCGGCGGCTTCTGCGTCAGCGACTCGCCGGACCTGGACGTGCTGCGCTACGCGAGCCGTCCTTACGTTTTCACCGCGTCACTGCCGCCCGCGACCATCGCCGCCACCCGGCAGGCGCTGCGCACGCTCGCGGCCGCCGACGACCTGCGACTGCGCCTGCAGAACAATGCGGAGCGTCTGCACGCGGGCCTGGGCGCGCTTGGCTTCCGGCTCGGCGCTCCGGCGAACGCCGTCGTCGCCGTCCTTGTCGGCGACAAGCTCGAGGCGCTGCGCTTCTGGGACCACCTGCTCAAACACGGTGTCTACGTCAACCTCATGGTCCCGCCGGCCACGCCCGGGGGCGAATCGCTGCTCCGCTGCAGCGTCAGCGCCGCTCACACACCCGGGCAGATCGACGCCATCTGTGCCGCGTTCGCCAGCTGGACTGGCGCCAAAGCATGAAGCACTGGTTCTCCGATGGCGCTTTCCGCGCCATCGTGCGCAACGCGTCCTATCTGGCTTCCAGCAACGTCGCCAGCGCGTTGCTGGGATTGCTGTCGCTCGCGTGCGCGGGACGTGGCATGACGCCGGAGCTGTTCGGCACGCTGGTGGTCGTTCAGGCCTACGCGAAGAGTGTCAGTGATTTCGTCAAGTTCCAGACCTGGCAATTCGTCGTGCAGTTCGGCACCCCCGCGCTGGCCCATCAGGACGTGGCGCGCTTTCGCGATGTCACGGGACTATCCTTCGGACTGGATCTGGCGAGCGGCGCGGTCGCCCTGGTCGGCGGCATGGTGCTGCTCCCCCTGCTCGGCCACGCCGTCGGCATCTCGCCCGCGGACTTCTGGTGGGCACTGGCCTATTGCACCCTGATTCCGACGATGACCGCGGCGACACCGACGGGCATCCTGCGTTCGATCGACCGCTTCGACCTGATCGCTGTTCAGCAAGCCATTACCCCGCTGCTGCGCGCGGCTGGCAGTGTCATCGCGTACTTTGGCCATCTCGGATTTCCGGGCTTCATCGCCACCTGGTATGTCTCGAGCCTGGTCGGAGACGGCGTGCTGTGGCTTTTCGCCGTCCGCGAACTTCGCCGCCAGCGGATCGATCATGCGCTGCGCCCGGGCCTGTTCGGTCCCGCGCGCCGTATCAAGGGCGCCTGGGATTTCGTCTGGACGACCAACATCGCGCACTCGATCTGGTCCGCCCGCAACGCCGGTACCAACGTGCTCGTCGGCATCATCCTGGGACCGACCGCAGCCGGCTTGTTCAAGGTCGCGCTGACCTTCTTCGACGCCGCCGGCACACCGGCGTCGCTGATGCAGAAAAGCTTCTATCCGGAAATCATGCGAATGGATCCGGCCAGCACACGTCCGTGGAAGCTTGGGCTGCGCTCGGCCATGCTGGCCGGCGGCGTCGGTGTTCTGGTCGCCTTACTGGTCATCGTCGTCGGCAAGCCGCTGATCTCGACGGTTTTCGGAGCGCAGTACCTCGAGTCGTACAACCTGCTCCAGGTCATGTCCGCCGCCCTGGTGGTCTCGATGGCCGGCTTCCCGCTCGAATCGCTGCTGTACATCGCCAGCCGTCAGCGTGCCGCGCTGGTCGCCCAGGCGCTGGCCGCTCTTCTTTACGCCCTGTTGCTGGTCGGACTGTCGCATTATCTCGGCATCATGGGCGCCGCCATCGCCTACTTCGGCGGACAGTGCCTGGAGGCCTTCTTCTCGCTGATTCCGACGATCGGCGCGTATCGCAAGCGACACACGCTTTCGTTCTACAAGCCCGAGGAAGCGCAGACATGATCCGCCGCCGCCGTGACCCCGCATGGCCGAACTTTCCGGCCGAAGCGCTCCGACGTCTGTTCGACGCCGTCGATGTCGACGATATCGTCGATGCGCATGTCGCCCTGCCCGACCCCATCGTTCTGAGCTGCCCCGAGGGCACGATGCGCGACTCCTACGCGCTGTGCCTGCAGTTCTGGGAAGAAGGCGTGCGGCGGAATGAACTCCTGGGACTCGTCGGAAAGCTGCTCCGCAACGAGGGCCTGAGCGCGGACGAGCGCCTGCAGTTCAAGCACATCCGCGCGCGATACAAACATCTCCGTTTTGCGCAGCGTCTGTACAGCGAAAGCCACACCTCCAGCTATCTTTTCGACCTGACGACACGCGTGCTCGGCCACTTGCAGGACGCATTCCGCAGCGGCAGGCGCGGCGGCATCGTCCGTCACGGGCTGAGGCTACGCGTGCTGTTGTCCAGGCCCGTCTGGACGATGGTGCGGCGGACCATGGAACGCACGCGCATCGATACCGAAGCCGGGCTGATCGCATTGCAGCAGGCCGAAATGCGGCGTCTGGCCAGAGCGGTGTCACGCACGCACTTCGCGGGCCACGAGTTCCACACCGTGCGCAAGATCGTCAGCATGCAGGTGTCCTACTACGACACCCTGCGCTCGCTCGGTCCCGACGAGCATGCCTTGCGCATGTCGAGATTTCTCGCGGCCATCAATGGCCTGATGGGTTCGCGCCATGACGAAATGGTGGCCGAGGCCCTCTCCGGCCGACGTCATTACCGCACGCCGGCTCCGCTGGCCAACGAGATTCGTTCACGCCTCGAAACGCTGATCGCCCGCTACCCCGTTTAAGGTGACCGGTGCTCAGGGACGGGCGGCGACGGAGAAGACCACCCGCCGCCCAGTGCCATGATCAGGTTGACGCTGGCGTCCAGCCGGCGAACGCGGAGCTGGAGTTCCCCACGGCCCGCGTCGAGGGAAGCATTCGCCGCCTCCACGACGGCGGAATAGTCAGCGACACCTTCCCTGTACTGGTTTCGCGTGACCCGGTCGGACTCGGTGGCCGCCGCGGCGGCCCTGTCCTGCAGCGCCGCCGTCCCGGACAGCGTGCTGGTGATTACGAGGCCGTCTTCCACCTCGCGGAAGGCATCGAGCACCGTCTGGCGGTAGTTGGCGACAGCCTCATTATAGGCCTCGCTGGCATTGACGGCCTGCGCCTGCAGCCGGCCACCCGTGAATAACGGTGCGCGCACATCGGCCGTCCCCGTGGGACCGCGGAGGATGCCGATGCCGGCCGCGAGGTTGATCGTCGGCAACGCTTCCGCCCTGGCCACGCCGATGCGCGCGCTGGCCGCCGCCATACGACGCTCGCTGGCGGCGACGTCAGGCCGACGTTCGAGCAACGTGGCAGGTACGCCCGCGGGAATCGCCGGCACCTGCACATCGAACGCCGCAGGGGCGATCGCAAAGTCCGCCGGCGCCTTGCCGAGCATCACCGCGATCGCGTGCTCGAGCTGGGCCCGCGCGCTCCTGGTATCCGCCAGTTGCATCTGCGCCGTGCTCGCCCGCATCAGCGCCTCGGCGACGTTCGCGCTCGAAGCCTGTCCCTGGGCGTACTGGTTGCCCACCATGCGATGCCACTGATCGCTGGCCTCGGCGCTCTGCTGGAGCAGTACGATGAGCGCATCGTCCTGACGCAGCGCGAAGTAGCTTTGCACCAGCTGCGCCTGCATCGAAAGGGTTGCGGCGGCCAGATCGTCGGCGCTGGCGTCGGCGGCTGCCCGATGGGCTTCGACGTCACGGCGGATCCGTCCCCACAGATCCAGCTCCCAGCTGACGCCCAGGCCAAAGTCGTTCTCGTTCTTGCGGCCGGATTTCAGCGTTCCCGCACTGACCGCCGGTACCGAGGCACCACTGGCGACCTGCACCAGCGCCTGCGCCTCGCGTACGCGCGCCGCCGCTGCGGCCAGCGACTGGTTGCTCACCGCGACTTGCGACACCAGCGCATCGAGCGCGGGGTCACCGTAAATCTCCCACCACCTCGCTGAAATGGCGGCTTGCGCACCCGACGACGCATGCGCGCCCGCTTCCTTGTAAGCGGCGGGTACCGGCGCGGAAGGGCGCACATAGTCCGGTCCCACCGGAGCGCAGGCGCCGATGAAGGTCACACCCAGGGTGACGAGGGCGACGCGCCATGCACGGGGAGGCATGCGCACACTCACGGCAGCGGATCCTCGCGGCCGGTTGACCAACCCGCGTCGTCGCGCCTGCCGAGTTTCTGCATCCATCTGCCTGCCCACTTGCTGAATCGATCGAGGTAAAGGTACACAACCGGAGTCGTGTAAAGGGTCAAGAGCTGACTGACCACGAGGCCGCCGCCCATCGCGATGCCGAGCGGCCGGTGCATCTCGGCACCGTCGCCGCGTGCGACCGCCAGCGGCACCGCGGCGACCATGACGGCGAGAGACGTCATCAGGATGGGGCGAAAGCGCAGCCGGCATGCCAGCTGGATGGCTTCCGCTGGCGTCAGCGCCGACCCGCGCTGCGCGGCCAGGGCGAAGTCCACCATCATGATCGCATTCTTCATCACGATACCGATCAGCGCGAAGATCCCGACCAGTGCGATGACGTCCAGGTCGGTCCGGAAGAGCATCAGCGCAAAGACGGCACCCACGGCAGCCGACGGCAACGTCGAAAGAATCGTCAGCGGGTGCACGCAGCTCTCGTAGAGAATACCCAGCACGATGAACAGGGTGAGGAACGCGCCAAGAATGAGGGCCGGCTCGCTGTCCGCCACCTGACGAGCCGCACCCGCCGACCCTTGCAGGCTGCCGCGGACAGACGTCGGTACGGCCATCCCATCCACGGCCTTCCTGATAGCGAGCGTTGCCTGAGAGAGGGAGACGCCAGGCGCCCTGTCGAACGAAATCGTCGTCGCCACGGACTGAGCGAAATGCGCGATCGTCAGTGGCATGTCGTACTGACGCACATGGGCGAGCACGGGCAACGGTACGCTGGCACCGTTCGAAGCGGGAACCTCGATGTGGTTGAACACGTCGGTAGACGTGGCGTGCTCGGGCGCGATCCCCATCAGCACCGGCGTCTGGCTCGACGGAGAAAACATCGTCGTGACCCGGCGGCCGGCGAACGCGTCACGCAGCACGCCGTCCACCCGTGCGTAGCTGACACCGAACTGCGCCGCGGCATCCCGGTCGACGTGCAGCGCCGTCGCGACGTCCGTCCCGCTCCCGCTGCCGTGCACGTTGGACAGCTCCGGCAACCTTGCCATGGCCTCCGCGATACGCGGCACCCATGTCGCCAGCAGCGCCGACGAGTCGGCCTGGATTGTGTATTCGTTGGAAGCGCGGCTGCGACGTCCACCCGTGCGGATGTTCTGCACCGACGTCACGGTAAACGTGCCGCCCGAAAGCCTGGCCAGCCTGGCATTGATACGCGCGGCCACTTCGTCCGCCGTCGCGTCGCGCTGCGAAAGCGGCTTCAGCGTGGCGAACAGCGATCCCGAATCGTGTTCGACATAACCCGCGACACTCGCTATGGCCGGATCCGCACGCACCACCTCGAGATAGCTCGCCAGCTTGGCGCGCGCCACCGGAAAGGAGGCATCCGCGTCGGTGTCGAAATCGCCGGTGAGCTCACCGGTATCCTGCCGTGGAAAAAACCCCTTCGGCACGGTGATGTAGAGGAAAACGCTCAGGCAAAGCACGGCCAGCAGGGAGAGCATGGTCAGCGGCGCGCGGCGGAGCGCCCAGACCAGGCTGTCGTCGTAAGCGGCTTGCAGGCGACTGAACGCACGTTCGCTCCAGCGCAGCATCCGCCCTGGTGCGCGACGGGCGTCTGCCGGTTGCAACCACAACGCGCACAGCATGGGTACGACAGTAAGCGAAACCACCAGCGAGATCGCGATCACGACGGCGAGCGTGACGGAGAATTCGCGCACGAACAGACCGACGTAGCCGCCCATCAGCAACAAGGGAATGAATACCGCGATGAGGACCGCGCTCATACTCACCACCGTGAGACCGACCTCACCGGCACCCACACGCGCCGCCTCGCGCGGCGGTACCCCGTCTTCAATATGGCGCGCGATGTTTTCGACGACGACGACCGCGTCGTCCACGGTAAAGCCCACCGCGATGGTGAGTGCCATCAGCGAGAGGATGTCGAGGCTGTACCCCAGCAGGTACATCGCGGTCATCGCACCGAGCAGCGAGATCGGCGCCACGGCGCTGGCGATCAGGGCCGCGCGCAGGTCGCGCAGGAAGACCAGCATGACCAGGACCACCAGCACGACGGCCAGCGCGAGGGTATGTTCGGCCGCGCGCAGCGAGCCGCGGACGGACGTGGCGCGATCGACGATGACGCTTACCTTCATGTCGCCAGGCAGCGAAGCCTGGAGCGCGGGCAGCCGTTTTATCACCCCGTCGATGACATCGATGGTGTTGGAGCCGGGCTTGTGGCGGACCAGGGCCAGCACGGCCGGCTCGCCATTGGCGAGCGCCGCCTGATGCGGGTCGCGCTCGGTCTCGATGATGCGGGCGATGTCACCTAGCGGCACGGCCGTACCATCGCGTCCCGCCACGACGACCGAGCGAAACGCGCTGACCTTGTCGAACTGACCGTTGGTGGCGACCTGCAGGTAACGGTCACCGGTCTCGATCGCGCCGCCGGCGGCATTCGACACGGCAGCCGACACCGCGTGGCGCACCTGCTCGAAGCCGACACCCCGCTGGTTCATCGCCTGCGGATTCAGGGCCACACGCACGGCGGGAACGGAACTTCCGACCAGTTCGACCTCGCCCACCCCATCCACCTGCGCCAGCGTCTGGCTGAAGGTGGTCGACGCGACGCCATACATCTGACTCGGCGTCGCATGCCGGGAGGTGAGGCCGAGCACGAGCACGGGCGCGTCGGCGGAACTGACCTCGCGATAGCTCGGTGCGGCGGGCATATCGGACGGCAGATCCGCACGCGCGGCATTGATCGCCGCCTGTACGTCGCGCGACGCCCCGACGACGTTGCGTGACAGGTCGAAGGTGAGTCGCACATCGGTGCCTCCCGTCGTACTGACGGAGGTCATTTCGGTGAGCCCGGCGATGCGCCCGAGCGCGCGCTCGAGCGGCGTCGCCACGGCCGAGACCATCGTCGCCGGACTGGCACCGGGCAATTCGGCCGACACCTTGATGGTCGGCACGTTCACCTCCGGCAGCGACGCGATCGGCAGCAACCGCCAGGCAAGCGCCCCTGCGACCACCAGCCCGAGGCAGAGCAGCGAGGTCGCTACCGGCCGGTCGATGAAGAGACGCGACAGATTCATGCCGTCTCACTCACGAGCGACGCCCGCTCCGCTGCAGCACACGCTCGAACGCCAGGTAGATCACCGGCGTGGTGAACAGCGTAAGCAACTGGCTGACCAACAGCCCCCAGAAGATGCCCACCCCCAGGGGGTGACGCAGTTCCGCGCCCATACCGCCGCCCAGCATCAGCGGCAACGCGCCCAGCATCGCGGCCAGCGTGGTCATGATGATCGGACGGAAACGAAGGAGACACGCCTGCACGATGGCGTCGCGCGGGAGAAAGCCCTGCTCGCGCTGCGCATCGATCGCGAAGTCGATCAGCATGATCGCGTTCTTCTGCACGATGCCGATCAGCAGGATCACGCCGATCAGCGAGATCACGTCGAGCTCGAAGCCGCCGATGATGAGTGCCAACAGGGCACCGATGCCGGCTGAGGGAAGCGTCGAAAGAATCGTCAACGGGTGGATGTAGCTCTCGTAAAGTACGCCGAGCACGATGTAGACACTGAGCAGCGTGGCCAGCAGCAACCACGGCTGTCCGCCGCGCGATGCTTCGAACGCCTGCGCGGCGCCCTGCCAGCGCATCTGCATGCCGGCCGGCGGTTTCAGTCGATGCCACGCCGAATCCACGGCTTCCATCGCACCGTCCAGCGACACGCCCGAAGCGAGATTGAACGACACCGTAGCCGCGGGCAACTGGTCGATTCGGGTGACCACCAGCGGCGCGGTGCGCTCCGTCACCTTCGCGATGGATGCGAGGGGAATCAGCGACGCCGCCGGATCCGCAGGGTCGGCACCGGCGTCGCCTGCCCCGCCCTGGCCGGAGAGATAGACACCCTCCATAGCGCTCGCCGTACTGCCCGCGGCGGGCAAGGCCTCGAGGATGACGCGACTCTGGCTGGCGAGGGTGAGCAAGGTGCCGACCTGACGCTGGCCGAAACTGTTATACAGCGCGTCGCCCACGGCCGCCGACGTGATCCCGTAGCGGCTGGCGAGCTCGTGATCGACATGGACGTAAGCCTCGAGACCGTCGACCTGCTGATCGCTGGTGGCATGGGCCAGGTGCCGGTCGTTCCGCAAGGGCTCCAGCACCCGCGGCAGCCAGGCCGCAAGCTGGGTGGAGTCCGCGTTTTCGACCGAGAACTGGTACTGACCCGGACTGAGGCGGTCGTCGATCGTCAGGTCGGGCACCGGCTGCATGTAGAGCGTAATGCCGGCGACGCCGGACGCCGCGTCCGCGAGTCGCTTCATGACCGCGGGCGCGCGGTCGCGGTGCGACAGCGGCTTGAGGTGGATGAGCAGTCGCCCGCTGTTGAGGGATGGCGCACCGTCACCCACACCGACGAACGACGCGACGCTGGCCACGGCCGGATCGCGCAGGATCGCATGCGTCAACGCCTGCTGCCGCTGGCTCATGGCGGCGAACGATACGGTCGCCGGCGCGACGGTGACGCCCTGGATGTCGCCGCTGTCCTGGGCGGGAAACAGACCTCGCGGCACGACGAGATACAGCGCGACCGCAAGTATCGCCATCGCGCCGACCGTGACGAGTGTCGCGGTCTGCCGTGCCAGGACCCAGCTCAGACCGGCCTCGTAACGCGCGAGTACGCGGGCATGCCACGCTTTGCCCTCGCGCACGGGCGTGCGCCGGAGCATCCGTGCGCACATCATCGGTGTCAGTGTCAGCGACACCACGCCGGAGATCAGAATGGCGACCGCGAGGGTGACCGCGAACTCGCGGAAAAGGCGCCCCACCACCCCGCCCATGAACAACAGCGGGATCAGAACCGCCAGCAGCGACAAGGTCAGCGAGACCACGGTGAATGCGATCTGGCGCGAGCCCTTCAGCGCGGCGGCGAATGGCTCTTCGCCCGCTTCGACATAGCGTGCGATGTTCTCGATCATGACGATCGCATCGTCCACCATGAAACCCGTCGCCACGATCAGTGCCATCAGCGTCAGGTTGTTGATCGAGAAGCCGGCCAGGTACATGACCGCGAACGTGCCGATCAGCGACAGCGGCACGACCACACCGGGGATAAGCGTCGCGGCGCCACCGCCGAGGAACAGGAAGATCACCAGGACCACCAGGACCACGGCGAATACCAGCTCCATCTGTACGTCGTGCACGGCGGCACGCACCGACTCCGTGCGATCGGCCAGTGTCGTGACATCGGCGGCCGCGGGCAGTGTCGCCTGCAGTTGCGGCAGCACCTGCCGGACGCGATCCACGACCTCGACCACATTGGCGCCCGGCTGCCTGCGGATCTGCAGGATGATGGCGGGCTGCTCGCCCGACCACGCGGCAAGACGTGCGTTTTCCGCACCATCGCTCACGCTCGCCACATCGCGCAGGCGAACCACCGCGCCTTCGCGATGGCCCACGGTCAGATTCGCGAAGGCTTCCGCGCTGTCCAGCGGATCCGCGATGGCGATGTTGGACGAACGCACCGCGCCGTCCAGCGTGCCCTTGGCCACGTTCGAATTGGCCTCGCGAATCGAACCGCGCAGGTCCTCCAGCGTCATGCCACGCGAGCGCAGTTTCGCCGGATCGGCCTGTACCAAAATGGCCGGTTGCTGGCCTCCTCCGAGGCTGACCAGGCCGACGCCGGTCACCTGAGACAACTTGGGCACGAGGCGGGTATCCGCCAGTTCGCGCAGCGTCCGGAGCGGCAACGTCGGGGACGTCAGCGCCAGCGTCATCACCGGCGCATCGGCCGGATTGACCTTGCGGTAGATCGGCGGCTGCGAGATATCGGCAGGCAGTGACGGTAATACCGCGTTGATCGAAGCCTGTACTTCCTGCTCCGCCACGTCGAGCGGCAGATCGAGATTGAAGCGCAGGGTGATCGTCGAGGCGCCCGCCGAACTCGTCGACGACATCTGGCTCAGCCCTGGCATCTGGCCGAACTGCCGTTCGAGCGGCGCCGTGATGGTCGCCCCCACCACCTGCGGTCCGGCCCCCGGATACGCGGTGACGACCTCGATGGTCGGGAAGTCCACTTCCGGCAGCGCCGAGAGCGGCAGAAAGCGATACCCGAACAGGCCGACCAGCAGGATCGCGACGGCGAGCAGCGCGGTCGCGACCGGCCGGAGGATAAACGGACGGGACGGGTTCACGAGCGCGCGGTCGACGTCCGCGCTGAGGCGCTCGCCTCGTCGCGATGACAGGAAGGCGTGTCCGCCGCGGGGGACGGCGCAGGCTCGGCTGCCGCCGTGGCCCGCACTTTCGTTCCGGCGCGCAGCCGGTCCGCGCCTTCGACGACGACCTTCGCCCCCGCTGCGATACCGGAGGCGATGACGGTGGTGGAAGCGTCCTGAGCACCCAGTTTGACCGGCACGACGGCAGCGGTCTTGTCGTCCTTGATCGCGTAGACGAAGGGCCCCTGCGCGCCCTGCTGGATCGCTGCGGATGGCACCAGGATCGCCTGCGGCAACACATCGACGGGGAGCTTCGCGGTCACGAACTGGTTCGGCAGCAGCGCGCCGTCGGCATTGGCGAACTCGGCTTCGAACTTCACCGTGCCGGTCGTGGGGTCCACCTGATTGTTCGCCGCGAGAAGATGGCCGGTACCCAGCTTGTCGTCAGGGCCGTCGCCGTAAGCATCGACCGGGATACAGGCACCGCCGTTCAGGCGCGCGAGTACGCGCGGAACCACGTTGACCGGTACGGAGAAGAGGACCTTGCTGGGCTGCGACTGCGTGACGATGACGATGCCACGAGCATCCGACGGGCCCACCAGATTGCCCGGGTCGACGCGCCGCAGGCCCACCATTCCCGAGATCGGCGAGACGATCCGCGCGTTGGACACCTGGAGGTTGGCGCTGCCGATACGGCCCTGCTCGGATTTCACCTCGGCGGCGTACTGCCGTACCAGCGAGCGCTGATCGGCGACCCGCTGACGCGAGATGGAATCCTGCGCGAGGAGCGCCTCATAGTGCTTGAGCGTTTCTTCCGCATTGGCCAGCTGCGCCTGACTGCGGCCCAGATCGCCGGTCGCGAGCTGGAGCTGTGCCTGCGAGGCTCGCGGATCGATCTCGGCCAGCAGATCGCCCTTCCTGACCTGCTGCCCGCCGCTGAAGGCGACGCGCGTGAGCACTCCATCCACCTGGCTCCGCACCAGCACGCTGTTGAACGGGGTGACCGTTCCCGGCTGCACGCGATAGACGACGAATCCGCCTTGCCGGACGGTGGCCGTGACGACCGGCACCGCCTGATCGGCTACCGAGGCACCGTCTTTTTTGCCGTGTCCGACCCACCATACGATCGCGGCGACCGCGACGATGCCGACGACCGCCACGGTTCCACGCGAGGATTGCTTCGCCATCAGAGCTGCCTTTCGTAGACGCGATAGCGCTTGTAGTCACGACCGCCGATCGCTTCGATGATGTTGCGCATGCCGGCGTTGTCTTCGAGGATCCAGGACAATTCGACCTCCTCGACGCCACGCGCCACCAGATGATGCCGGACGGCATCGATCACCAGAAATGCCAGTCCGGGACCGAGCGGCGTGTTATGGAAGCTGCGACGCACGCCCATGAGCGGCACGCGCGACGACTTCGGGAAGCGCTTCTTGAGCCGCCACAGCAACTTGACCCAGTTGAACGGCAGCAGCTTGCCGTCGAAGTCCCTGATCACTTCGTTGACGTTGGGCAAGGCGACGATGAACGCGGCCGGTTCGCCGTCCACCTCGGCGATCTGGATCAGCTCCGAGGCGATCAAGACCTTCAGGGTGTGACCGAGATCTTTGAATTCGGCTTCGGTGAACGGCACGAAGCCCCAGTTATCGGCCCAGGCATCGTTGAAGATATCGCGCAGCGTGGCCAGTTCTTCATCGAAACGGCTGCGGTCGAGCGGGCGCACGCGTATGCGCTGCTTCGACTTGCCGAGCAAACGGTTCATCACTTTAGGCTCGGGAAAGTCCGGCGCGACGACATAGGCCAACATGTCCTTGGCTTTGGCGTAGCCTGCCTGCTCGATGTGCGAGCCGTAATACGGCCGCGTATGCCCCATCATGAAATAGGGCGACGTATCGAAGCCGTCGATGAGAAGGCCCACCTCGTCGTTGATCGACAGACTGAGCGGCCCGCGTATGCGTTCGATACCCTCGCCGCGGAGCCAGTCTTCCGCCGTCCGGAGCAACGCGGCGAAGGTCTCCGGGTTGTCCTCGGCGTCGAGCATGCCGAAGAAGCCCGCACCGTCGGCGTGGCGCTGCAGGTGCAGGGAATCTATCTGGGCACTGATCCTGCCAACCGGGCGATCACCGCGATAGGCGATCCAGCCCTTCCAGCGGGCATGCTCGAACCATGGGTTGGTTTTTGCACCGAGGTGGAGTTTTCGTTCAAGAAATAAAGGCGCGATCCATGCGGGATCGGATCCCAGGATCGCGCCCGGTACCTTGATAAACCGGTCCAGATCGGCCTTGCTATCAAGGGGAACGATGCGCAGCGAGGCGGAGTTGCTCAATTCTGGGATCCCTGAAAAGCGGATTAAGACATGTGTTTGCCATATCGGCGAAACATGATTTTAATCTTGCGAATCCCAATTTGATATACCCGCGAGGCTAGTAATTCAAAAGCGTGCCTCCCTGCCCTATCGCTGACCGCTCTTGCCCGGATCCCGCTGTCCCTTCTGATCCGCGCCGTCGGTCGCCACATCGTCCGGCCGGGTCTGACCGACCTGGTCCGAGGGCTCGTTCGCCGGCTTGCCCTGGCCGGGGTTGGCCGCTGGATTGTTGGACCCACCGACGCCGATGGAGGAATGCTGCACGCTGTCGCGGTCGCTCATGGTGTTCTCTCCTCTCAGAAGAACGAATCGTTGCCCCACCTCCGTGACGAAAGAGCGTGTCGGCGGTGTTCATTGCGTGACTGAGTCAGGAGGCCCGGTGAAGACCTCATGCGACGTTGTCCGGTCAGGCCACCGTGCGTTCACGCCGTCTGACCAAGACTGCCCGCATGAACCGAACCATTCACGCTTCCGAATCGCCCGGCCTGCGAGTGGGCTGCGCGGGCTGGTCGCTTGCGTCGAAGGTCGCCTCGTCGTTCGGCACCGAGGGCACTCATCTGGAGCGCTATGCGCGGGTGTTTTCCTGCGTCGAGATCAACTCGTCCTTCTATCGGTCGCACCAGGAGAAGACCTACCTTCGCTGGGGGGAAAGCGTTCCTGAAGGCTTTCGCTTCAGCGTAAAGATGCCTCGAACGATCACCCACGAGCTTCGCCTGCGGAACTGTGAGGCCCCGCTCGTCGCCTTTCTGCGTGAGGTGTCGGGACTGAAGGACAAGCTCGGCTGCATCCTGATCCAGCTTCCCCCGAGCCTCGCGCTGGATTCAAAAACGGCCAGAGCGTTTTTTCGCGTTTTGCGAACGGTCACGTCCACCCCCGTCGTGTGCGAACCGCGACACGCTTCCTGGTTTACGGCGAAGGCGGATGCGTTGTTACGAGAAGCGGACATATCGATTGTCCGGGCCCATCCCTCGCCCGTCGCCGGTGTCGACCCAATGCTTCACCCCGAGCTTCTTTACATTCGGTTGCACGGCGCCCCCGAGATTTACTATTCCGCTTACGACCGCACGTTCATCGACAGCGTCGCCACGAGGATGCGGCTGTCAGCCGGCGACGGACGCGACGCGTGGTGCATTTTTGACAACACGGCACGCGGAGAGGCCGTTCCCAATGCCCTGACGCTGAAGGCCATGCTCGATGCCGAGCAGCCGGATTGATGCTGAAACTCGTTGACATACCTGCGTTGTCGAGCGCGTTGAGGTCGATCGGCCAGTTCGGCTAACCTCGCCGTTTCCCTGCGCAGAAAAAAGCTTTGATGAGCACGCCCGTTGCCGACGCCTACTTCATTCCGATCGCACCCGGGCGCTACCGTCCCACCGACCACGTCGGCGGGGGCTGGAATCCCGACGAGCAGCACATCGCGCCGGTCATGGGTCTGCTCGCCCGCGAAATCGAAACGCATCACGCGTCGCGTCGGACCGACGTTCTGGCCATCAGCCGTGCGACCTACGACATCCATGGCGTGCTTCCCATGGACGCGTTCGATATATCGGTCGAGGTGATCCGCCCGGGCCGCACCATCGAGCTCGTCGAGGCCACCCTCACCTGTCAGGGACGCATCGCGATCACGCTGCGCGCATGGCTGCTGGCGACATCCGACACGTCGACGATCGCAGGGGACGGATTCCCGTCTATGCCTCCGTTGGCGGACACCCCGCCGTGGGACTTCTCATCCCTGTGGCCGGGCGGCTTCGTACGAAGTGTGGAAACGCGTCAGATCAAGGTCGATACCGGTCAGGCGACCAGCTGGGTGCGACCGGGGTTTCCGCTGATCGCCGATGCCGCCACCAGCCCTCTCGCAAGGATGCTCGGTGTCGTCGACGTCGCGAATGGCCTTTGCCCGAGGCGGCTGCCCGGTGACGTGGCGTTTCCCAACGTGGATCTGACCGCGCACATCCTGCGCTCTCCCGAGAGCGGCTGGCTGGGGCTGGCAAGCCACGCGTCGTTCGGACCGGCAGGGCTCGGTGTGACGCACAGCACGGTATACGACGAGCGCGGTCCCATCGCTGTCATCAGTCAGTCGTTGACCGTCCGCCCGAAGGCGGCCGTCTAGAGCGCTATGCTGGCCATTCGCTACGGAGATAGCATGCTCACGTTCGACCCGGCGACCCACGCCGATACCGACGCCATCGCCGATCTCATCGTGTCCATACAAAGGGAGGAATTCGGCCTCCCGATCACCCGGGACGATCAACCGGATCTGGCCGACATCGACGGCTACTATCGCACCGGCCAGGGTGACTTCTGGGTCGCCCGACAGCGTGGCCGGATCGTGGGGACCATCGCGCTGAAGGACATCGGCGGCGGGATCGGCGCGCTTCGAAAGATGTTCGTCCATCGCGACTGGCGTGGGATCAGGCCGTCCGTGGCCGCAGGGCTGCTGGACGTCCTGGAGCAAACCGCGAGGAAGCGTGGATTTGGATCGCTCTACCTCGGCACCACCGCCCGCTTTCTTGCCGCACATCGTTTCTATGAGAAACACGGGTTTACAGTGGTAGATCCAGAGAGGCTACCGGCCATGTTTCCCCGAATGGCGGTGGACACGCGCTTCTACCGACGCGATCTGTAAGCGATGGCGAGGTCACTGTTCGCGTTCAGGGCGTTGCCGGGCGCGCTTCCGCGGCCAAACAGATGAGTCAGGTCGATGCACCTCAGCTCAGCTCACCTCGGGCGCGCAGGATCCGGCACATCCGGCCTCCGCTCCGCCATGCTCCGAAGCAGGCCCACGAGTTGCTGCGCGTCATACGGCTTGGAAAGGAAGACTCCGCGCGCTGGCATCTCGTGGTTCGCGATACTGACATGACTGGACGTAACCACGATCTCGATCGGCGGCCAGCGGTCGCGGATCATCGCGGCAAGGCGAATGCCGTCCATGCCACCGGGCATATCGATGTCGGTAAACACGATGCGGATGTCGAGCCGGGTTTCCAGAATCCGCACGGCCGACGCGGCATCCGGCACGGAGACGACGTCAAAGCCACCGTCCTCGATCAGCTCTTCCGCCATGAGGCGCAGCAACGGTTCGTCTTCGACGATGAGAACCACGGGTTTCAAGGGAGATGCCTGGCCCATCGGGTCATACCTGCTGTAGATGCGAAAGCGGTGCGGAGAGCGTCAGTACGAACCCCTTAGGGTGGTACTCCTCACGAACATCGCCCGACCCCATGCCCATCCTGATCAGACGGGAGCCGAAGCCCTTGCGTTCGGGCTCGCTCACAAGCGGCCCACCCACTTCCTGCCACTTCAGATAGAACTGTTCGCTGTCGGTTGACCAACTGAGTCGTATCCTTCCCTCGGCATTCGAAAGAGCGCCGTACTTCACCGCGTTGGTCGTCAGCTCATGAAGCAGGAGCGACAGGGAAAGCGTGGCTTTCGGTCCGAGTTCGAACGCCGTGCCGATGAAATCCACACGGCTTTCCAGGCAGAAACGCCCGAAGGACGACTGCGCGATGGCTAGCACGGGCGCGCCGTGCCAGTTCTCCCGGAAGAGAATGTCGTGCGCCGAACTGAGTGCGTGAATGCGCTTTTCCAGTGCATCCACGGCGTCCCGCTCGGTCACGCCGCGCAAGGTCTGCACGGCCAGCGCCTGAACCATCATGAGCGTATTCTTCAGACGATGGCTCATCTCATGGTTGAGCACATCCTGCAGTTCTTCGTTTCTGCGACGCTCGGTGACGTCAGTAAAGAAGCCGATCAGCCGGTCGCCGTCGAGCGGCGTCAGACGGCTCTCGAACCAGCGGCCGTCGACCAGCGTCGAACGACCGACATGCACGACCGCCGAGCGATCCTTGAGTACGCCCTCGAACACCGGAAGCAATTCATCGATGGCCAGCGGCGCGACATCGCCCAGCATCGCCCCGGTCGCCGCCGCCGGGTCGAGACCGGTGAGTCTTCCAAAAGATGGATTGACCTCTTCGAAACGGAAGTCGACGGCGGCGCCATCGGGCGATCGCAGGAGCTGACCGACGTAGAAGCCCTCCCGCATCTCCCCGAAAAGCGTACGGAATTTTCGCTCCGACGAACCGACGCGGATTTCCTTGTCGACGATGATCGCGATCATCTCGAGCACGCTGCGATCGTGCGCCGTCCATGCTCGCGGCTTCGTATCGATCGCGGCCAGGGCGCCAATCAGCGAACCGTCGAGCGAGTGGATCGGCACGCCAAGGTACGCCTCTACGCCGAGATCGGGAATGGCGAGGTTGTTCTTTACCAGCGGCTCGGCGCGCGCATCCGGTACGTCGAACACTTCACCCCGCTCGACGACGTACTGGCAGAACGAATGAGTGATCGGGGTTTCGCCCATCGACGCCCACGGCTCGGGCAGGCCGGAGTGACCAGCGAACACCTGGCGGGTTTCGTCGACGATGGACACGATGGCGACGGGAACGCTCAGAACGTTCCGGACAAGTTCGGTGAGGTGCCCGAACTGGGCGCTCCCCGGCCGGTCCAGCAGGCCGCTGCGGCGCAGTTCGTTGACTCGAAGGGAGCGGGTGTATGTGAGGGAATCGGCGGGCATGGGGCATGGTCGGGGACGGGGCGACAAAGCCGCGTCAACGGGCTGCGATGAGACCGGATCCCGACTTTGTCATCCTCTTCCCGCGCGGAGCCCGCGCCCATGCTGTCCGACATGTCCGAAACCATGTCTCCGCGGACACCCCGTAACCGGCCATCGTGAGCATTGTGGCTTGGTGGAAGACTTTTGGGCCGTCCCGCGGCCTAGAGAGCCCCCGCCTCCACAGCATCCCGCAGACGCGGAAAGACCGGTGAGAAACCCAGATCTTCGCGAATGCGGCGACCGTCCATGCGCACATTGAAGATCCTGGCTCGCTCAGCGTCCGAACCATCCGGAGGCAGCTCGCCGACCGCCTTGAACAACGTCGCCAGATCGGGATCTTCGTCGTCGACGACGTTGTAGATACGGTGCTTCGGCGTTTTCGCATGAAGCATGCGAACGACCGCCTGAGCGATGTCGTCATGATGCCCGAGCGACATCCGCATGTCGGCGGGGAACTTACGCATGAACGGCAGGACCTCGTTGATGTGCGGATCACCCGCGCCATAAACGAAGGGAAGACGAAGCACCCGGACATCCAGCCCGTCCATCGACAACAGCATCTTCTCGGCGGCAAGCTTGCTCACCGGGTACGCATCTACCGGCGCACAGCTATCCTCTTCGCCGGTCTGCGCTCCACCCTTGGGGCCGTACACCAGGCCCGTACTCGTGAAAACGAAGCGCCCTACCGAGGCGTTCTTGCTCGCCTCCGCCAGATGCCGCGTTCCCAGGTCGTTCGTCGCGTGCGCCTGTTCATCGGTCGCGCCACGAAAAAACGCGGCGCAATGAACCACCGCGTCCACGCCCTCCACCGCCTCAGGCACGGAATCAGGCTCGAGCAGATCGCCCTGGACCAGTTCCACCTGGTCGCCCAGCATCTCATGGGCACGCTTCTCGTCGCGCACCAACGCCCTCACCTGCTCGCCATGCTCGATCAGGCGCTTCACGAGACGTGAACCCACCTTACCCGTCGCTCCGGTAACCAGGACCTTCATACGACACCGCCTTTCCGAAAGAATGGACGGTCAGCGTACTCGCGGGATTTCCGGAGAATTGGATAAACCGGACAAGGCTTGTTAGCCGTCCGGTTTGTCTTCAGACTGACCCCATGCGCACAGAGATGCACCGTTATCACGACCCGCTGAGCATGCCCTTCCCGGCATCCGCGACTCACCTCGACCTCGTCGCAAGCCCAAGCGCCAATATGTATCTGGTCGCTCGCTACGGCCCGTCAATTCCCGGCGGACTGGACGTTCATGCGCTCGGTGCACGTCAGCGCGTTCATCGAAAGCGGATTTACCGCGGTCACCGCGCCGCCTTTGTCCGTGTTCCTTATGAGACTCACCAGGCCGTGTTCGGCGTGCCGGCGAGCGCGCTGGTGGGGCGGACGATTCCGATCGAGGAGATCTGGAGCAGAAGCGCTGCGGAGGATCTGATCGGAAAGCTGGCCGATACCCGTGATTCCGCCACCGCTGCCTCCGTGCTGGAAGATGCGATCGCCCTGCGTGTCGCGTCGACGCCGATGGATGCCAGGCATGGCTTTGTGCGCCGTGCAGCCGGACTGCTGGAACACGCCAACGTCGGCGATGTCTCAACGCAACTGGGAATCAGCGATCGTCATCTGCGTCGCGTCTTTCAGGAGGTGACGGGCCTCAATCCCAAGACGTTCGCCCGGCTGAAACGGTTCGAACGCGCCGTAAGCAGCGCGCTGAACAACGGCGGATCGAACTGGTCGAGCGTCGCGGTGGATGCGGGCTATTACGACCAGGCCCATCTCATCGCGGACTTCCACGTCATCGCCGGTACCACCCCGCAGAAGTTCCTGGCGGAGGTTTGCGACCAGCGCAGGCTGATCGCGTTCAGGTGAACTGGCCGCGTCCCCGCGACACCCTGTCGGCAAGCATGTCGAGCGCATCGCCTGGCAACCACAGTTCGTCCGTCGCACGGCTCATCGCGAGATAGACCGCGCGCACGCGCTCGTCGGCGCGACGTCGCTCGAGCGCTCCCGACAGCGTGTCGAAGCAACACGGCCACAAGGTCACCTGGCTGAACTCCAGGCTCTTGCAATGCTCCAGCAGGCCCAGGGTGAGTCCTTCCGCCTCCGCGTCCTTCTGGGCGCCGAGCAGCGACTGCATGTCCGTGCTGCCGAAATCCCGTTCGAACAGCAGCACGACCCTGCTGTAACCGATCCTCTCCAGGTGCCCTGCCAGTGCGCTCCAGGACGTGTACTCCCGGTTGCCGTAATACCGTGTCACGTGGTCCCCACGTCGCATGCCGATCGCATCTTCGGTGGCACGTGCCAGGTCGCTCTCCGTGGCGGGCAACAACCGGAACGGCACGCCCTGGCTCTTCAGCCTTAGTGCGTCCTCCAGAATGGACCACACGCTGCCATAGACGCGAAGCCCTGCGAGTGGCAGCGTGTCGGTCGACTGATAGAAATACCGTCGCGTGTAGTGCTCGCGCGAACCCTCGAGCGACTCGACGACCAGCTCCGTACTGTGCATGTCGAGCACCGACCGGATGAGTCCGACCGCCTGACCACCGGCGCGTACCGACCGGGTCAGCGTCAACGCCTTGCCCGACCCGTAGTTGGCCATGACCCCGCTCAACTTCTGATAGGGATCGCCCATGGTCACGCAACCATCGGGGTAGCGACGAATGAGGGCGAGCAGCGGCGCGGGCAGATCGTGGGCCTCGTCGATGAGCAGCGTGCCCATCGGTGGCAACGAGGCGCCCTCGACGTCGAGCCATTTGAACAGGTGATACGCGCGAACGGTGAACGGACGCTCGGTCTTGCTCCCGAGCGGTTGCAGCATCAGCTCCCACACGCGGCGTGCCATCGCCACGTAGGCCGCGCGCTCGTCCACCGAGAGGCCGTCGTTGAAGCGCACGTGCTCCGGGCCGATCTGAGGCGCATCCGAGTAGCACCACCGGTTGATGATGCGATCGACCGCCGCAAGCACCCTGGCCGGACTATCGCCGGCAATCGACACGATGCCTGCGGCCTGCAACCGTGCTTCGAGCGGCATACTGGCTTCGCGCACCGTCGGCGCGCGCACCCAGCGAATGCTGTTGCCCTGGACGTGCGCGGTGGCCATGTCATTGGCGAGCGTGCGAAGCACCACGCTGGAGACCGCACGAGTCCCTACGCGCTCGTTGAAGGCGTGCTGGTGCGCATGGGTCGGCGCGAGGTGCGTGAAACGACGACCGCTGGTCGCGAGGGCGAACATGAGGTGCGTCTTGCCGGTTCCGGCAAATGCGGTGATCGCGTAATGCTCGCTCGAGGATGCCGCGATGGCCCTTACCGCGCGGACCTGATCCGTCGTTCCACGAAGGTGGAACGTGGGACGGACCACTTCGACGACCTGATCGCCCGCCATCGGTCGTTCGACGTCGCCGTCCTCGTCGTCCGCCCCGAGGTCTTCTTCGAGTCGAACGCTCACCTCCATGAAGGTTTCACGACAGGCCGCCTGAAACCCGTGCGAGAACTCGCCGTCCTCGCCGAGCCACGCCTCGGCCGCCATGACCTCGACATCGGCGAAAGCGACGCCCTGATCGCCAAGCAAGCCTGCGACCTCACCAAATCCCATGTCCGCGAGGACGACACGCTGCGCCAGGAGATCGCGCTCGCCGTCCGCCAGCGGCTGGCCATCGAAGAGTTCGCGCGCCTCGTCCACCAGGCGATAGAGGTCCCCGCGACCCAGCGGGCGCTGCGTCGCCAGCATCATGGCCAGCAGCGCCGCGCGCTCGATCGATGCCTCCGGGACCGCGCCGTGGGTGATGAAGGCCGAGGCGGCGAATTCGGTGACGGGGAGGTACCAGGTGTCGATGCGACGGAGAGTCCCAGATTCCATGGGGCGTCGTGCTCCTCATTTATCGATAATCAGGTCATTCTAGGCGATACGCCCAGGGAGCGCGCAGCGGATTTGGCTGGGCTCAGGCCTTGGGGCGCAAGGCTTTTACGGATTCGAGAAAAGGTTGCCGGGGAGCTTGCGCTGGCTCACGTACGATTCATGTACTGCGAAGTATATTTATTCCCAAGGTTGCCGAGAGGCACCGGTCCCAGCATATCCGGGCAGTTCCCCTGCTGCCTTTTGCAATGACGGATGTTTCTCAAACCCGCGGTCCCCTCCGCGGGTTTTTATTTGCCATAGATTTCGTCTAAGAGGTTTGATAACACCCCTTATTAAGGGGCTGATTGAAACCTCTTAGCAGCCAACCTATCATAAGTACATGAAATCACTGGCGGAATTGCTTTCCAATAAGCGGCCTCCCGCGCCCTCCCCGGAAGACTTCCCACGCGAGGTCGGAAACCGGATTCGGCGGCAGCGGATGGCGTTCGCGTGGCGACAGGCCGATCTCGCCAGGCGCGCTGGCGTTTCCGAAAGCACGATCAAAGCTGCGGAGAAAGGGTCCCCCGTCTCTTCGGAGAATCTCCTGCGGCTGTTACTCGCACTGGGACATGGCTCCGACGTCATTAAGATGCTCGACGCGCCTCACTACCCTGATCTCGACGCGCAAGCTCGTTTCTTCGAGATGAAGCCAACCGCCTCGCCTGCCCTGGCGAAAAAGCGTGTCCGCCCCAAAGCGTAGGAACGCGATGCCTGTCGATAGCGACGATCAACGGACATCTCGCTGACGTTTCCACCGTATTGCTTCAGGCAGGTAGCTCATATCAGGGTGCACGTCCGAATGGCGCGACCGGTGCGGGTCGCGGAATCAGTTTGTTCTGTGCGAGCCGAACCACGGTTCCCACCATCAGGACAGCCATGACCGCGTTGGTGATGACGAACAACACCGGCGCCATGTCGGCGACAGCGCCCGTGAGTCCACGCGCTGACATCTGAAGCGCATCGCCGGAGAGTGCGGTGACGCCGAAGCTGAAGGCCCAGTAAGCCGGTGCGAAAGCCTGCTTCAAAATCCACGGTAGCAGCCGGATCAATAGAAGCGCCTGCAACAGACCATATCCCCAGATCGCCTGCAGGACGAGATCGGGAGGACCCTTCGTGTTGGCAAGCCAGGCGGCCACGGCGACGACGGGAGGCGCGAGCTGAATGCCGAGCGTGGGGCGCAGAGGCACGGCAAGTGCGCTCGCATGGAAGAGTCGGAAAATGATGATGGATTCCAGCGCGAACCAGCTCAACAGGGGCCCGCCGGCGAACAGGATCCCCCACGAAGAAAACCCGAGGACACCGCATCCCATCGCGATGATGAAGTTTCCGGCCACGGACGGCAGATAGATAATGGGTGTCGTCGTGACGACGTCGCGTTCGCCCTGCAGCATGGCCCCGAATCGCCAGAGCCAGAACGTCACCTGCCCCACCCCGCCGACAACCAGTGCGCCGACGGCAGCGTGGTAGGCGTACGGGTGAATCACCAGCGCCATCAGCACGGTCGACGAAGGCGCGAGGCCGATAAAACAGCATTGCACCGGATGCCGCGCTTCCTCGGCAGCCGCCGCACGGTCGAAGCACCATTTATACGCGTAGGCCACGATGAGCGTTCCCCACACGACGAGCGCAAGCAACATCACCGCTTCACCTACGATCGCCGGCAGTCCCCAGAGAGACGCGGCCACTCGCCAGTTCCCTCCTAGCCCTACGAGGCCGAGGACGATACCGAAGAACGATGCCGGAACGGTTGCGCGGGATGACATGAACAGGCTCCTTTTTGCTCAGCATCCGGGTCGCGTGCCGTGACGTCTAGGAAGAACGCTCCCAAATTGAACGTAATGACAGTCCGCTCCGATGGGTTCGCCGCGAAAGGCGATCAGTCCGCTTGCCCCCAGCACATCCGTACGTGTGCCTGCGCCATGCAATGGATGCCCATGCGTATCAATGCGCCGATCGCTTCCATCCCCAGCGCGACGCGCTGGCAATCCATCGCGTCCGACTCGTGGATCAGGTCGGCTAGCAAGCCATTCAGCCCGCGCGCATATTGCAGCCACTCCGTTGCTTCGTTCATGAGGTCATGCGGCGTGGCTCCGGGGTCCGCGTGGTAACTGAGGCCATCGTCCATCGACTGGCGCTGGGACGTGTTCATGAGACTCTCCTTGGTAGCAATCCACCCCGCGCATCGAGGTGCGGCACGCCGGGCGTAAGCAAGGCGTGCCGCGGATCAAACGGATTCGCGGGTTCATCGGCGGCCTGTGACCAGGCGCCGGGGCGGCGTGATTGACGAAGTGTGTGGCGGCGTCAGCGCGTTTCTGCGGCCCGGCGGAGTACGCGCCGGGTGGTACGGCTGAGAACAAACTCAGTTAAACGGCCGCTGCCGCGGTTCTTCAACCGTGTCTGCGAGGTCGGCAGACGTCCCGGTGACCGGTGGGGTTGTCGCCGGGGGGATCCGGCGGGCGAGCGAGTACCGTATGATCGGGGGTAGCCATTTCAACTCTCTATTAGTTGGATTGGTCAGCGGGTCGAGGGTGTCTCACCACCCTTGGCCCGCGCTTCTCACCGCTTTGAGCGATGGTTGCCTGCGAGGCTTCGAGAGCATCGACGCAGGCAACGGGACAAACCGTAGCAAATCAACTTGCGGTTGTCTGTAGGGGAATTTTCGTCAGCTGGCGGAGATGAAGCTGCTTGATGAGCAACAAGCGCGGCAAAGAGGCATATTCTCGGGGTCATCCCTCGTCGAGTCGTCAACGACGCCATAACCATGGCGGCTAGGCAGGTTCCGCTTCTGCGGTGACATGCACGACAGCGCGGGCATGGATGGCGGCTTTCACCAGCTGAGCGAAAATACCGGAGAGCGCATTCATCGTGGGATTTCCGTCACTGGAAAGCATGCGATGCAGCGATTTGGACGGCGTACCCGTCGCACGAGCCAAATCTTCAAATCCCAGCAGCCCATGGGTAAGGTCACGCATCAGAAGTCGGGCGGCCTCCGCCTCGCCATTAAGCAAGAGAGTTGCCGCTTCGTCCAGAAGTGCACGCGCAAACCCCGCATCCGTCCTGATGCGATTTGCAATGGTTTCGCGATAGTCCACCGTGAGTGCCATGCTTATTTCCTTCGTCATTCCTTCGATCCGTGTGGCACGAGATCGCGAGGGGTATCCGGACGTATTGCCAGCCGCCATTCGGGCGATAGCGGTCGCAGCCTTCGCGGCCGCCGGCGTGGCCAACCCGTTAAACCATTCCTGATAGTAGTTCCTGCCGTTATCGGCCAGATACTCATCAACGCGAATCATGCTGAGTCCTTTAGCAGCACCGCAAAGGTAACATATGTGTTACCTTTGCGCAAACGTTAGCAGGGGTCAACGGCAGGTCTTCGCCGCGTCGCGTGGGGATTGTCTGCCCTCAAATCAGACAAGGATCGCTGGATGACGTGTGACGCGCTCAGGACTAAGGTCGGACCAGCAGAGCATCTGCAGGTCCGTTCGCGAGACGATCAACTACGGCCCGTGCATCAGAACGAACGCCACGATTTACAAACGCTGCGCCCGCATATCTCAAGGTGGCCGAAAAACGACGTCATATCCGTCCATGATCCTAAAGATCATTTCGCGTTCATCGCATCCAAATGCACCTTCGTGTCACCGAGGGACGGGATGCCCATCGCCTCACGCTGAGCCTCGGATATGACACCCGCATCCGTCGGCGGCATTTCCCACTTTCCCGTCAACTTATTTTTCGAGAACTGAGTTCCGTACCACTGCGGCTTGCCGAGCTTGACCAATATCCGGTCCGTCGCCTGCGCAACCAGGACCTTCGCGTCCTTGTTGTTCGCATCGATCCGGCTTGCCGTGGTAGCAAGGGCCAGGGCGAGCTCCGTGTCTTCGATCGCTTCGCCATGCTGGAAGACGACTGCCGCATTCAGGTAATCGTCTGCTGTGCGGACGTCCCCAGCCTTAAGAATCTCCAGCGTTCGCGTACGCCGGCTCGTGTCGCGCTTGCCGACGATGTCCCAATCGATCTTGTTTGAGCCGGCGGCGCGGTCGGCTTGATCAGCTTCTTCGATGCGCCGAAGCTCCGTATTGGAGGACGCGGCGATGCAAGAGCCGACAGGGGCACCGAGCAGAAGTACCGCGAGGGATGCGGTGCGGAAGGTTTCGTAGGATAGGTAGCTCATCGTCAAGTGGGGAAGCGTGCGGTTGTGAGATGGCAAGTGCGTTTCAGTTTTTTGGCGGGCGTCGTGTCTGACTCATGACAGGTCACGGGTCAGCTGATATATACGATAGCAAGGGCACTGAGACCCGACAGTCAACTGGAAGACCATGCAAGAAAATGCGGACGAACTCTACCAGAACTACATGTCTCAGCTGCATGGTGTCCTGGAAATACTCAGCTCGGGAGCGGAGGAACAGTCCAGGCTGATGGGCGCATACAACGCGCCCTGGGAGATGAGGCAGGACGGGAGCGATTTTATCGAGGCGGTCATATCACTCGAAAAAGGCCGACTCGATGCATCGACGCTATCGCGGCTGCACGAACTGCATACCGCGCTGGCCGGATTGCCACCCGAAGCCATCAACCCCGAGGGCAAGATTATGACGACGGCACAAGGATGTCTGGCTGCGCTTGGCCATCCCGCTTGGAGTCAGGTCCGAACTCATGCTGAGTTGTGTCTACCGTTGATCAAAGATCCCTTCGGGTCCGCCGGCGCGCCTGAAGTCAGATCTGGCCAAATCCAATGACTGTATAGCTGACAGGGTCTCTTCGTCGCACGTCAGAGCTGTGCCAGCCCGCCATCCACAGCAACCTCACTAGCCGTCATGAAGCTGCTATCCGACGACGCGAGAAACGCGGCCACCGCCCCGATTTCCGCCGGGTCGGCCATCCGCTGAAGCGGCGTCATCGAAGCGAATACCTTCTGACCTTCTTCGCCCAGCGCTTCCTTCGCTAGTTCCGTCGCCGTCGCCCCGGGTGAAAGCACGTTCACCCGAATACCGGTGCCCTTCAGATCCTCCGCCCAGGTCTTCGCGAGATTTCGCACTGCCGCCTTGCTCGCGCTGTACGCGGTCATGCCCGGCGCGCCCGTGGTCCCGGCGCTCGATCCGGTGAGGATGATGGAACCGCCCTCGCCCATCAGCGGAAGCGCTTTCTGGATCGTGAAGATCGTGCCCTTCACGTTGGTATCGAAGGTTTCGTCGATGTGCTCGGCGGTGATCTTGCCCAGCGGAAGCAGGCTTCCCGCTCCGGCATTGGCGAAGACGATGTCGAGGGTGCCGCGCTCGGCTTTTACCGCGCCGTACAGCTTCTCGAGGTCGCGCTCATTGGACACGGAGCCCTTTACTGCGCGGGCGTTGGGTCCGAGTTCGGCTACCGCGGCGTCGAGTGCGGCCTGCCGGCGGCCGTAGATGAAGACGAAGGCGCCCTCTTCGATGAAGCGCTTCGCCGCGGCGAGGCCGATGCCCGTCGCACCGCCGGTGATCACCGCAGTCTTTCCGCTCAGTCTGATCATGTCGTGCATCCGTTGTTGTTGGAGTTGCACAGATACTGGGGAACGGCTTACCTTTGAACAAGTATGCACCTTTTGGTAAGTATCAAATGACCGACTGTTCCGACCTCTGTGGCGGCCGCTATTCCGAGGGCCTCGCCGCGACCCTCCGCATCATCTCCGGCAAGTGGAAGCCGCTGATCCTGTACTTCCTGCTCGATGAGCCGAAGCGCTATGGCCAACTCAAACGCGTGATCAAGGGCGTCAGTGACAAGGTGCTGATCCAGCAGTTGAAGGAGCTGGAAGCCGACCGCGTGGTGACGCGGACCGATTACAAAGAGGTCCCACCACGTGTGGACTACGCGCTGACGCCGCTCGGTCGCAGCCTGGCGGATGCCATCGTTCCGTTATGCACGTGGGGTACCGAAAACATGGCCGAGATGGAGAGCATCTTCGCCACGCAGGATGTTTTGCCGTAACACACGCATCCAAGCGCACCTGCCGCCGTTGTCGAATAATGGCATCACGACAATCCCTCGAAGAGCATCGCACCATGAGTCAACATCGAACCGCATTGGTAACGGGCGCGTCATCCGGTATCGGATTGACCTATGCCGACCGACTCGCCAGGCGCGGCTTCGATCTCGTGCTGGTCGCACGCCGCACGGACCGCCTCGAGCAGCTTGCCGCTGAGCTCACCCGTGACCATGGAATCAAAGTCACCACTCTCACGGCAGACCTTTCCACGGAGACAGGGTGCCGAAGTGTCGAGCAAGTCATCGCCGATGACGCGAGCGTCGATTTCCTCGTCAACAACGCAGGCATGGGCAAACTTGGCGCCCTCTCCGACACGAAGGTGGACGACCTGGCCACCCTGATCAACGTCAACGTTCTCGCCCTTTCGCGCCTGTCCCTCGCCGCCATGCAGGCATTCACGAAACGGGGGAGCGGTACCGTCGTGAACATGTGCTCGATCAGTGCGTTTCGCGCCGTCGCCGGTGGAGCGGCTTACAGCGGTTCGAAGGCGTTTGTGCTGAACTTCACCCGCTCGCTGAATCTGGAAACCCGAGGAACGAACGTACGGTTTCAATGCGTACTGCCTGGTCCGGTAAAAACGGAGTTCTTTGCCGCGGCGGGTGTCGACGACTCCCTCTTTCCGGCGGGTTCGTTTATTACCTCGGAACAGCTCGTCGACGCCGCGCTACGTGGACTCGATCTTGGGGAAGAGGTCACCATTCCCACGCTTGAGGATGCGTCGTCTTTCCAGACCCTCGCCGAGGCTTTCACCCAGTTGCGGGAGGATGCGGGACGGGAAGGCATCATTGCGACGCGCTACCGAACCTGACGGGACATTTACCAAGCGTCAGCACCGCGATGTCACGGTTGCATGGCTGGACGCTACATGTGTAGCATGCCTTTCCCGCCCGTGTGAACGCCCATGCAACTTTCCGATAGCGAACTGGAAGTCCTCAAAGCCTTGTGGGAAAAGAATCCCTTGAGCGCCCGAGAGCTTCACGACGAACTCGCCGCCCGTACCGGGTGGGCCGTGTCGACGACGCGCACCGTGCTCGAGCGTATGCGCGCAAAGGAGCTGGTCACACGAAGCGAGGCGCACGGTCTTGCCGTCTTCACCCCGGCGACGACCAAGGTCGAAGTACTGGGAAATTCGCTGTCGCATCTCTTCCGTCACGTGCTTGAAGTTCCCGGCAGTCTGCCTGTCTCGGCGTTGACGGGTAGTGCCATCCTCAACGCGGACGAACTCGCCGAGCTCGACCGCATGCTCAACGGGCGCAAGCGCAAGTCGTGAACCCGATTGCGACGGTGATCGCCTTCTCGGCATCGCTGCTGGCGGGAGCCGGCATGCTCGTGGCGTTGAGGTGCGTACAGGATGGCTTGCAAGCTTCAACGCGCTACCGCCTGACGACCGTAGCGTTCTGGCTGACGGCGGTGCTGCCTGCGGCGCTGCTCATCGTGAACGGCGTTCCAGGAACCATGGCGGAGCAGTTGAGTACGCAGGCGATGAGTTACCTCACCGCACTCCTGCCGGACGCACTGTCGGCACAGACCTGGTTGCTGTGGGTTGCCAACGGCCTGCTGATGGCGTCGTCACTGTGGGGAATGCGCGCCATCGCGCATCTCGTCCGTGCCCTGCGTAGGACACGGACGCTCAGGCGGGCAGCCGTACCGTCGATGCAGGACGATATTCCGGTGTTGGTGGCGGAAGTACCTTCTCCACTCCTGATCGGTTACCGCGATCCCGCCGTAATCGTTCCCGCATCGGTGCGCGCATACCCACCGGCGGTGATCGCCGCGCTCGTTCGCCACGAACGCGCCCACGCGCACAGGCGCGACAACTGGCATCTCCTGCTCGAATCGTGGGCCATGGCGCTGATGCCCTGGTGCCTGCCACTGCGTTCTCTGCATCAAGCTTTGCTGGCCGCGCGGGAAGAGTTATGCGACGAGGCCGCTCTGCTCGGTACCGACGACGCGACGCGACGTGGATACGGCCAGGCGTTGATCGATGCTTTGCGGCAGTCGCAGATCCCGTCCGCAATGGGATCGACCGTCGCTGGCCCGCTGCCCGCCTTGCGCAGAAGGATGGCCGCCATCCTCGATCCCGGGCAGTCGTACCGCGCGCCTGACTTTCGTCACTGGATTGCCGCCCTGCTCGCTGTCGCCCTGGGATGGGCAACGGCAGTCTCGGCGTGGCGCGTCCATGCCGGTATCGAAACGGTGGCTGGCCTTCACGGCATGACATTGCGATTCCTTCCCGTGAGCAGCAGCGCTACGAATCGGTTCCACGTCACGACGCTGGGGGCGCCAGTGACGCCTGATTTCCAGCCTTTTCATCCGGGCGACTACCGCGTCTCGTTCACGCGCGCGCAGGATGGGAGCTGGGTCGTGGCGACGTCGCAGCCATAAAACGACGCTTCAAGGCTACCGTTGTAACTTGCACGCTACATGTGTAGCGTAAGAGCTCCCGAAGCAGCTCCCTGGAAGCCGTCGTGGCAAAATTTCTTTGTGTCTTCGCTCTTTGCTGTCTGAGCAGCCTCTCCATGGCCGACACCCGGTCCGATCTCGCAAAGGACTTGCTGCCTAAGCCCTTCCTCGATCAGCTTGGTATCCCGGGCGATTACCGGACTTCTTTCGAAGACGAGGCGGGGAACCCGATCTCGTACGAACGCTTTCAGGCCGCCATGGCCAAGCGACCTTTCGATATCGAGAAGGACGCTACCAGTCACCGGGTGACGTTCAAGCTCGAGAATGACGCAAAGATCGCCAGGCAGGCCGCGGCAAAGACGAAGCCGAAAGCGCTCGCCATTCAGGACCACCCCTTCCCGACCTTCCACGCGACGACGCTGGACGGCGCGCCGGTTTCCACCGCGGCGCTGCGCGGAAAGCCCTTCCTGGCCAGCTTCTTTTTTGCGCAATGCGGTCCATGTATCGCTGAAACCCCCGTGCTTTCCGCTTTTCACCAGGCACATCCGGACATGGCGGTCGTGGCATTTACGTTCGACGATCCGGCTACGGCACGAGACTTCGCGATCACCCGCAAGCTCAACTGGGCCGTCGTGGCGGATCAGGCCGAACTGGCCGACCGCGCAGGCGTGAAGGTCTACCCGACACTCATGCTGGTCGATGAGAAAGGGGTGGTACGCAAAGCGGTGCACACGGACGATCTCGCGCCTGCTGGAAAGCCACTGGACCTGCCCTCGCTGAGTGCATGGGCTTTGAGTACGCACTGAGACCGGACCGGAGTAGATCGACTCCGCTCCGGCGATCAACCGCCTTCAAGTCGGAAACATACGCAACGGCTTCCGTTACCTCCGTGACAGCTGCCGTTCGATCAGAACGCAGGGATCGGTCGGTTGCCTGAGACAGGGCCTTCGGTTTGAATTCCTTCCTTTCGATGGAACTGGGAGAGATGGAACTAGAATAGTCGGAACCATTCCGAGGACACACGGCCCGTGCACACCGATCTGCCCCATCTGGATCTGGATCACCTGTCTCCGCCCGACGGGGCGCAGCTGCGCCATCCGGATGACCTCGGCCACGCACCGCGGATCCTTATCCTCTACGGGTCGCTGCGGCCCCAGTCGTTCAGTCGCAAGCTCGCCCTGGAAGCCGAGCGCATTCTCAGGCATCTGGGTGCGGAGACGAGGGTATTCGACCCGCACGAGCTGCCCATGCTTGACGCCGTGCCGGCGAGCCATCCCGAGGTACAGCGTCTGCGCGAATGGTCCACCTGGTCGGAAGGCCAGGTCTGGGTGAGCCCCGAACGGCACGGATCGGTCACGGGCGTATTCAAGAACCAGATCGACTGGCTGCCACTCGAAGACGGCAGCGTTCGCCCGACACAGGGCCGGACGCTGGCGGTGATGCAGGTTTCGGGCGGTTCGCAAAGCTTCAATGTCGTCAACGCGCTTCGCGTGCTCGGCCGCTGGATGCGCATGGTCACCATCCCCAACCAGTCATCGGTGGCGAAGGCATGGCAGGAGTTCGAGGCAGACGGACGCATGAAACCGTCAGCCTTTTATGACCGCGTCGTCGATGTCATGGAGGAACTGATGAAGTTCACTCTCATGGTTCGAGGTCGCAGCGACTATCTGGTCGACCGTTACAGCGAACGCAAAGGCGATGCGCAACAGCGGGCGCTGGTGCAGGCGGCGGGTGCGGTCGAAAAAGAGAGCTGACGGTTCGGCTGGTCGCCAAAAGGAAACGACACGCTGACGAGCACCGCAATTTCTTGCGCAAACTTTACGGGTACGGCGCCATAGCGGCCACCGTTTTTACGGCGTCGTCCCTATTGTCTTCGGTTCCGCTCCGTCGCCACAGCTGGCAGGAGCCGCATCTGGAACCATAGTGAAGACACCTGCGTTCATTGCCGCCTTCCTCGCGCTTTCCCTGTCTGGCTTCGCGCACGCGCAAGCCACCGACGACAGCCCTTTATGTACCGACCGCCCGACCAAAGCCAATGCCACCTGCCCCGTTCCCGAAGGCCATTGGCAGCTGGAAACGGACATTGGGAACACCGTTCATGACGCTCAAGGGGCGAACAAAACGGATACGTCGTATCCACTCAATCCGACGCTGAAATACGGCCTTGGGGGCGCCACCGACCTGGAAGCCACATGGGCGCCCGACGTGCGGGTCCACACTCGTGCAGATGGCAACCACCAGCGTCGACATGGTCAGGGGGACCTGGTCGTTCGCCTGAAAACCCGGCTCTACAGTTCCGACCAGGCCTCGGTGGCGGTCATTCCCTTCGTGAAAGCACCTACCGCGCGCTCTGGACTGGGGAACGATCGGTGGGAGGGCGGGTTAGCGGTACCCGTCGGCGTCACGCTACCGGCCGGCTTTTCACTCACGCTGGGTCCGGAGCTCGACTACCTTGCGGACCCCGACGGGGACGGACACCACACGGCGCTGACCAATCTGGTGAACGTGGCCCACGCCCTCTCGGACCGGCTGACCCTGGCCGTGGAGTATTGGGAGCAGCGTAACTGGGACCCCGCCGGGACGATCAGGCAGCAATCGGCTGATGTGGCTTTGAGCTTCGCGATCGCGCCTCGCTTCCAGGTAGATGTGGGGGCGAATTTCGGACTGAACGATCAGACGCCAGATCAGCAGTTTTACCTTGGCTTTGCGCATCGGTGGTGAACGCGTCGGTTTCGACTAGAGCCTGGCTTTGGCTGGTTGGCGCTTGTTCTTCTCGGTCCTTCGGCTTGACCGGGACAAGGTCGGAGCACTCATGTGCACTAGCCAGTAATATTGGGTGAGAGACAACAAGCCGCCCCCCAGTCAACTTGCAAATGAGGTCGAAAGGGTGAACAGCATCAATTGGGCAAGTATCCTGAATGACCGTCAATACATTGGGTTTCGAATTACGATGATCGGGGTGACCATCGGATTCATCGCATTCGTCATTGCGGTTTGTGGATTCATGTATCTGGGCGTCTCGGTGTTCGTTCTCGGCCTATCGACGGCGGTGACAGGAATCTTGGTCAATGTCTCGCATGTAAATCGCCGGAAATAGCCATGATCTGCGTGAACGACGCCTGAGTAGTTCTGGAGTTGGCGATGAGAGGGATGTCCCACTTTGCACTGTCCGCGACGGCGATGGCCTCGGCCCCCTGCTTTCGCCTCATCCCCGTCTAAAGCTCCCCCCGAGGCTCCGGCTGAGGTAACTGCCGCGGCCCCCGCCGGTACCACGCTACTGTCATTTGCCAGCAGTGGCGACCAACCGAATGCCGACGCAGCAGCCGTGTTCGAGACCGCGCCGGACAAAAACGACGTCCGTCCTCATCAACCACAGCAATGACAACAAGTTTTCGTTCGTGCACGGAAGTGCCACTGTTGATGCTATGTAGAAAAGTCAGGTGGGTGACTGCAACCCGAAGAACTGCACCATCCTCGTGCAAGAACAGGACGGCTGTATTTCGCTAGTACGCGACGCTTCCTCGCGCCCGTTGGATTCCGACCCAGCGCCATTTTCACAAACGCCTGGTGCAGAGGTTTGGGATTCGGAACGCGCTCCTTCTGTCCATCGGCGACAACAACGCGGGTGTCAGTCCACTCGGTGCTAAGGAGCGAGGGTCCACCTTTCAGTTCGAATAAAAAGAATCGAGCACCTGCCTGAAAGAGCGTGTCACCGTGCTTGTTCTCAACCCGTCCGGAGAGGGAGGCATAAAGCCCCGCCAAGCCCTGCGTGCCCGCAGCCAACCACTGTGCGTCGCGCGCTGCCGTTGCGACCGTCCCTTCCCAAGGATCTTCCAAGTCCGCCATCACTACCCCCATCCTGTTCGAGACCCACGGCGTCTCTCCGCCAGATCAGACGCTTGGCTACCGCGTCGCACCGATCCGAGCGGTCTCTTCGACGGCCACTGCGCATTCCCGAATTCCGAAAAACGGAAACGTGGCCGATTTTGAGTAGGAGTTTTACCTACGTCCGAATGAGAGACCCCGCACATCCGTAAGAGATTGCGACCTACTACAATCATGGACGGCGTAGGGGGCGCCGTCTATTTGCAAAGGAGATGTGCCGCATGCCTCGTTCGCATCGTTTATTCGCCATGACGCTACTGGCGATCACCCCTCTCACCGCCTTGTGCGCCACTGGTCCTTTGGAAGTGACCTTGCGCACCTCCGAGAATCGGCAGGAGGCAGAACTGGGCATCGTGGTCGTTACGGTCACCAATCAGTCCGATCGTTCGCTCTTGATCCTCACTGCCGACAGCGCCTTGGTCACCGATGGCGACCACTTGTTCAACGACGTCATGTCCGTCACGGATGCGGACGGGCACGCTGTGGCTTATCACGGTCGCGCTGTGCGACCGGCCCTGGGCAACCCTCAGGCTTACGCGACACTTGCCCCAGGGGAGCGCAAGGAATCGCGCGTTGATCTGCCCGCGAACTACGCGGTGGACGGAGGCACCTACGCGGTGACTTATACCCAGCGCTACGGCGAAGTCGGAGAAATGGACCCCGACGCAGCCCCGGCCCGCGAGGCGCATAGCAACGCTTTGAAGTTTTACGCGAACACCAATCTGATCCAAGCCAAGCGAGGAGCCGCCACGGCGCTCTTGAAGCCTGCCGCTGCCAGGGCCCCGGGTCCGGATAACACGTGTCGTGAAACGGACGAACATCCGGACCGCACCACCATCAATGAGGCGCGCAGCCTGGCTGCCAGTTGGGCGTTCTTCGGATATTCCGACGCGGGGATCTGTTCGGACCTCTTACGCTCCGGACGCCACCGGCAAGATTGTGTGGCGTGCCAAGTTGAGCAACGACGCCAACTACACTACCTAGTTCGGCGCCCCGCAGGACACGTCCCCGACATTTCCCGACCCGCCGAAGCGGGAAGACGTGTGGGATGCCGGGGATTTCCTGCCCCTTCACGTCACGAAGGCCATCTGGGCCCGGGTGAACACCACGGACAGTTACTCCTGCGGCTGCGCGGCACAGTATGAGAAAAATGGCACTGCCGCGTGGACCGAGCCTACCGTGACGCATATCTGCAGCTGGTTTTGGGAACTGCCCTTTTCGACCTACGACGTGGACAATCAGGTGCTAACAATCATCCATGAAAATGGGCATCACGCGGACAGTTATGGTCCGTATGTTGGCGATCACGCGGGTGCCTATGGCCGCAGGCAAGCTAAAGCATTTGCGTTGGCGAACCGCGAAGAGGCGCTGGTCAACGCAGACAACTACGCTGCGCCAGTTTACGCGCTCTAATCGAAACACTGAAGTGACTCGGACTAAATGTACATGTCCACAGCCACTCACTGCTATGACGGTCAAACCACGCAGGACCAAAAAGTTCTCGCTGCAGACGGACATCAGTCAGATACGTGCATCACAGTGAGGGGCCCTTCGATCCCGCGCGGTGGCTTCCGGTATTCCGGACAACGTTTTTATACAAAGCAGCCAGGATCATTCAGGGCGACAAAAGGTCCCTGTTCATCACTATCTAGTTCTTAGGCGACTGCGTTCCGGCGAACCATTCCGCGTAGGGCGTGTTCTTCACCATGTGCCGGTTGAGGTCTTCGGCGCCATCTGTCCACCACACCGGGCCCCGCTCCCCCAATCCCACCTTAGCGTCGTTCACGGCGCGGCGTGCGGCGGCGAGGCCCTTCGCGTCCTGGCTGGCCTTTGCCGCTTTGACGGCACGCCGGGCGTCCATCAGTTCGTCGACCAAACGCCTACGTTGCTGCTCATCCAAGCCTGGATTGGACGTTCGCCAGAGCCGTCCTCTCACGATCAGATATCGGCCGTCTGGGGTTATTAGGGTATTCATTAGCTATCGTGGAGTTAGCGCGTCAGTAATGGTGCTTGCTGCTGGCCCTGTTCCACAGTATGCGGCCACTGCGCACTGCTCTGAGCGATCGAGGTATTAGCCGAGTCCGACAGAGCGCGTAGCCCCGGCCCCAGCCCCGGTAAAGGTAACCCTCCCCCAGCCCATTGCTTTCCTTGCCGCCATACATGAATTCCGCCAGTGGCTTCGGATCGCCGTTCATGGCCGCCCGGTGTGCGGCCGGGCCCTCGGGACTCGCGCGCGCGGAGGGGATTCGCGTTGGGACGTCATGGATCCGTCCTTTGATGGAGAGTGTTACAGGGCGTCGGGCACAAACTTCGCCAAGCACTCATGCTTGGCACGCTTGGCCTTCGGAATGGGCACTGCAGCAGTGATGCCATACGGATCGCCCGTCCGCTGGTCCAGCGGATCGAGGAAGGCGCCGGCGTGGTAGTCCACGTCACAGTGGTCGTATTTGTCGCAAACCTTCAACTTCGTGCAGATGACTTTCCCATCCAGCTCGTAGACGTGATAGGTGGCTTCCGAATACGGCGGTCGGGGATAGGATTGGGTACGGATGGTCACGGCCGGCAACTGTGCGGCACAAGCCGAGCCGGACAACGCAAGGCCGATCAGAAAGAGCCAAGGAGGCCCATGCGGGCGTGAAGGCACGACATGATCCTTGAGTGGAATATCCGAGGGTCTGATGGTGCCCCATGCTCGGGCCGCAGCCAAGTCGGCACGACTTGCCAAATCGGGGACAAAATATCCGAGCCCACCGCTATGCGTGTTCGGCCGCAGCGCCAGCCCGCACGACGGGCAGTCTGAGCCTCCTCAAGATCACTCGAGTGCCACGGCGGCATCCCGGGGTAGCGGACGGATATTCGCGCCAGCGAAGCCGCCACAGTAAGGACAACAAGTTTTCGTTCGTGCACGGAAGCGCCACTGTTGATGCCATGTGGAAAAGTCAGGCGGGTGACTGCAACCCCAAGGACTGCACCATCCTCGTGCAAGAACAGGACGGCTGTATTTCGCTAGTACGCGACGCGTCTTCGCACTCGTTCGGGGCCGCCACACCTGATCCGAAAGACGAGGACGCCGCTACGACCCAGGTGATGAGGGCTTCCATTGCCTCCGTCTATGCGTACCCCTGTCGTATTAGCGGGTCGGCCATATACCGGATGAGTGTCGTATGATCTTCGACACCCTGGGAACGGAAGCGAATTTAAGCATGGACGGCATTTCACTGGTACGAAAAGGTAGTCTACGAGCCATCACCCTGGCTTGTATGTTCGCCTGCACAGCCACTCTGGCCTCCTCGGCTCCGGCTGCAAGCAGGCTGCCTGTGGCTGAGCAACCATGGCCAACCAACGGCCCCGCCCAACGCGATTTTCCTACTGCCCAGTTCTATCTCGACAAAACATCAAGGCCTGCTCGCATCTGGCTGATCTCCGCTCCCCTGGGTGGCGTTGCGCGCGCCGTCGAGTTCTTCAGCGGTGAACAGGTAGATACCGTGAGTGTCACCACCGATGGAAAACGCGTCACATTCTTCGACTCGCATGGGCATCGATATAGTGAAGTCAAGACCTCTGCCTATACCGTCAATCTTGATCAACCGTCCACTTATGCTGCATGGCAGAGCGGAGACGCGGGTCACGACGTCGTTTTCGGTGCCGTATTGGGGGTCGGCTATGTCAGCAACGGTGAACGCGCTTTACTAGACGCATCACCCGGCGGGGAGAAGAAGTATTTCCCGGGGCAAGCATCGTGCGAGCCCCAGCCATACGTCGTCGAGACCCGCGGGACGAGGCATCAAGATACCGAGAAGGACTTCATCGAACGAGCCAAAATCCTCGCCGACTTCGACCGCACGCGAGCCTGCTGGACGAGTAAACCTCTCCAGGTAGTGGACCTGGAGGACAACACGTTCCTACTGTCGACTCAGGACCGGGTCTTTCGAATCAACAGCAAAGATGTTACTCCATCCGGACTTGCGCCCAACCTTAAGATTGTTGACGTGCCAACGGGCGATTTGAGTACGTCATTCTATGCATGCGTCGAAGCGTCGAGCGGTGTGACCGCAGCGCTGAACGATTGCATCGGCACCGAACACGATGCGCAGGACAAACGCTTGAATGCCGCCTACCGACGGCTACGCGATTCACTCGCGCCTGAGCTTCGCACTTCGTTGCGTGACGAGGAACGAGGATGGATTGTGGCACGCGATCGCGATTGCGCAGCCGATGGAGGTGGGACAGGCAGCTTACTCGACGCGAACCAGTGCGTATTGAATCAGACGGCGAGGCGGGCATCCGTGCTTGAGGCACGGCTGGCTCGCTAGGACCGTTCATCCCGGGGCTAGATTCGGTGAATCCAGGACCCCGCCAATGAAGTCACCGAGTAAACCGCAGACCTCAAGCAGCGATGACGCGAACCTCTCTCCAGGCCAGCCTCTGCCTCCCCACGTCTGTCGCCGGAAGGCCGGACTGGGACCGGCCACGGACGCGCCGTCAGGCAGCCAGGGCGCGAAGGATTTGCCCATCGCCAACTTCGAGCACGACGACGGCGGGCTCCGCATGATCAAAGGTCAACCTGTCCAGGTGGTTGAAGGAGACATGCTCACTCATCGCCAGAAGTGGTTGGCGCGCCTGTTCCCAGAGCCTGAGACGCTCCTGGTTGGCCGACACTGCGACGACAGAATCGGTGACCGCTTTGAAAGTGGCCCTGCGTGCATCAACGGCGGTGGAGAACCTCGTGAGAAATCCCTCTGTGCCGGACAAGCCCCCGGCGACCTGTTCAAGGGCGTCTCGCCGATTCATCGCAAAAGTCACCGATTCCGGGTAGCAAGCCACCAGCCGACATGCCATAAACCGCGCGGCCAGACAGTATTTCCACTGCGTCACCAGGTCCTCGAAGCGCTCCTGCCGTAGTCGCAGAGCCTTGGTCAGGCCGGCGGTGCCAAACGTATCGGGGTCTTTGAATGTCGCAACCTCCGCGATGACCGCCTCGATGTCTTTCTGCAGATGGCTCTGCGTCGCACGAAGCCCGGATTCATACTGCTCCAGCTGTGCATGCACGATGGCATTGAGGTCGCCCCGCAAGATGAGCGGCGCCACTTCCTGCAGATAAGCGATCGCAGCTTCAATGGCAGATTTTCGCTCGTTCTGCTGAAAAGTCTCAATGCGTCCGATGCCCTCAAGGACCTCGTTGAGCTTGCGACTGATGTCCGCCAGATGCTTCTGTGCAACAAGGACCGAAACTATCTGGAACAGTGCCGCGCCGTTGGCGAGATTGGCCAGGCGATCGTCTTCGAAAAACCGTGCATGCTCCACGAATCTTCCGTCGGGACCACGTACGAAACCACGCAAGCCGTTACCGTCGGCGGCTTGCGCCAGGGAACCATTGACGACGCACTTGAGGTAGTGGTGTGCACCGACCTCACCGGCCACCAGCTGGCTCGGGAGCGCCTGCAGCAGCGGGCTGAGCCGGTCGAGGCCGGATCCGAGGTCGATTTGCTGGACCCGTGCAGGCAGCAACGCGCGGTCGAACCCGGAGAACGACACCAGCGGTGCATCGGGCGACACGCCGACGTGAAACAGGGAATGGTCGTCCTGGCTTGCTACCCTCTGTATCCGGGCCAGGGGCTCTCCACACTGCCCGCAAAACTTTTCCTGACCCATGGCCGTCGCGCCGCAACCATCGCATTGGACTGCCGCAGCCTGCGGCTGCATTTGACGCAGGTAAGCTATCTGGGTCACACAGGGGACAGTCACCCGGAATGCTGCGCTGGCAAGGTCGTTTGCGGCAGCGGCCAACGCGGCGGGCCCGCTCAGCAATCGGCCCAGGGCGAACTTGCCCACAGCTTTCGCCACAACTACCGGTGAGTTGAGATCCGGCAATTTGGTGCGCGACAACCACTGTGCAACGGCCGCTGCGGGAGCTCCACCGTTCAATATGGCGGCTCGCCACGCGGGAAGGCCTGCGCTGTCGCCGACCGATGTACCAGCAGCATTCAATGAACGCCGCTGTTCGTCGTCGATGACGGACCACACCTTTTCGAGACGGGCGGCGAGAAATTCGAGCTCCATACGTTCAACAGGCATCGCCCCCTCGGGCTCGCCGCCGACGTATGACAATGCGTCCGCGACTATCTCACGATAGGCGACGCCGCCTCGTCGGGCCAGGTTGGCGATGGAGTGGCCGCCAAATTGCTGCAGTTCGCCAATCAAAATACGGAGCGTTTCCCGCGAATAGATGCCGCGCTGGGACGCTTCGAGGAGCAGCTCTTTCACTGCAGCTGGCAACGCGAACCGCCCTTTTCCGTCGTCGGTCAGGTGCATCACCAGCACGCCAAGGTCACTGGCCCTGGATTCGGCGAGCAGGTTCAGCAGCGCGCTGTCGCCCTCAATATCCATCCGTTCCATGTGCACGCCTCCTCCGACGAAAATAGGTTTTGATGCCTATCGGCACTCTTCCGGAAATTCTTTAGCGTCGTTATTCAGACCAAGCCAACTGCGCCCGGGGCGCATGCTCACTCTTCAATTCGCCAGAAACGCGGTAGCTGTAGCCAGATATCCTTGCGGGATAATAAAACAGACACAGCGCCGCATCCGCATACCTATCGGAGGCAAATGTCCAGTTTCCGCCGAAAGTGCCCTGCCCCGAGTTTGGCACAATTCGCCGGTTGCGTAAGCGCCGCCCGTCGACTCGCTCTAGTCCCACCTCGTGTCAAAGCGTACATCTCGCTAACCTTGGCGATGGCCATGGATTTGCACCGCCTGAGGCAGCCGCGACCGGCGGTGTTCCGGGATTGCGCCACGTTGCCTGCGGCACGTCCACCAACATGGAGGTGACAGGCGCACTGGCGGTCGACATCATCGCGTCTCCTGATGCGCCCGGCACTCCCTCAATCGACTCATACGAAAGGCCATGACTGACACTGCATTCGAAGACTTCTGGGCGAACCTCATGTCGCTCGCTTTCAAGGACAACGGCAGCCCTGAAATGATTTTCAGGGGCGTGACAGACGAGTCGTTCAAGCTCATCCCGTCCATCGGGCGGGACACGGCCAAGAACACGCTCGGCGACATTTCGACCCTCGAGTCGAAGATGCTCCAGGAATTCAAACGCCTGACCGTCCCCTTGCTCAGGACACCGCCCGAAACGGATTTCGAATGGCTGTTCCTCGCCCAGCACTACGGCCTGCCGACCCGGCTCCTCGACTGGTCGAGCAACCCGCTGGTCGCGCTGTTTTTCGCCAGCGAAACGACCGATGACAAGGACGGTGCGTTTTTGCATCTGCGGCACATGGTGACCGACCAGTACGAGCTGTTCAACTACCGCACGGCCGACTACACGGCCGAGCAGAAAGCAAAGCGAAACTCGATATTCAAAATCCAGCCCCACCAGGGGCATATCATCTTCCTGCGTCCGCGGTATTCGGATGAGCGGTACCTCAACCAGCGCTCGGTCTTTTCGTGCCCTGCTGACCCCTTCTCCGAGCCCACGCTTGTGGGCATCGGAAAAATCATCATCCCGGGACGGTGGAAGCCTGAGATCCGACGGCGGCTCCGGGCGCTTGGCGTGTCGACCTCATTCATCTACCCGGGGCTCGCTGGCGTGGCCGGTGAAATCCGGTCGCACCATTTCCAGCCCGTCACGTCCGACCGCATGATCATTCTTACGGCGCGCATGGAGGTTCCCGCCGACTGACGCCCGAGGCGCCCGGTTGCGCCTGCCCTGTGGCGAAGGAGGCGTTTGCAAGCTCCTGCGAAAGGATGACGGACGCAGTACCATCCGGCGAACGCCCCGCAAAGGAATGCCGATGTCCCGCTGGTCCGAACAATTCCACACCCACCCCTTCCAGGCGTCCTGGATGAACCTCTCGACGGGGGCCGCCACCGTGGCCCTCCAGGATGACTCGGACCTTGCCACGGCCGAAGAGCTCGCCCGGCTGAGAAAGCTCGTCAGCCATCTCTCAACCGTGCTCATCTCGACCGATGCCGACCTTGCCGCGATGGACGCGCTCGGGGCGATGAACCAGAACGCCAATGCAGCGGCCGGTGAAGTCCAAGCGTTCAAGGACAACGGCAACCCGAGTCACCTGAAGAACGCCAACGCGCAGGCGGATGCGCTCGCCACGCACATCTACCGCTTTAGCCAGGGCGCCGTTCCCGACGGCAGCGAGGATGTTGTTGCCGCGGCCGACTCATTGCGAAAGTACGTGGCCCAGTGGCACGAGCAGGCAACCGGCCACCTGGAAGCGTTGCGTGGACAGGTCAGCGGGATTGAAGACCGGGCCGGGGCGGCAGACCATGCCATCGACAAACTCGGCGAGCGGCTGACGGCCATAGAGGGGCAGTTCCAGACCCAGCTCTCGGGCTTCGTGCAGACCTTCACCACGGCCGAGTCGTCCCGGGCAGAGCGCCATGACAATTGGCAGGCGGCCCAGCAGGTGAAGGCGGACGAAGCGTTTGCCACCACCGCTGCCAAATACGCCAAGGGTCTCGATGTACTCGGCGACTACCAAGACCAGGCCGGCAAGGTCCTGGGCACTGTGGTCAACACGTCGCAGGCGGGTGCGTATGCGACGTATGCCAACGAGGAGAAAGTCAGTGCCAACAGTTACCGGCGCCTCGCGCTGTGGCTGATGGCGGTCGCCGCCCTCGTTCTGTTCCTGCCGGAGCTCTGGCACATCGCCCAAGCGGTTGGCACCTACACGGTCGACTGGCAAAAGGCTCTCTACCGTTTGCCCTTCTCCCTGGTGCTCTTCGCCCCCGCCGTGTATCTCGCCAAGGAGTCGACCCGTCACCGCAACAACGAGGTGCTCAACCGGCGTCGCCAGCACATCCTCACCACCATCGAGCCCTACCTCGCCCTCCTCGACAAGCAAAAAGCCGAGGAGGTCAAAACCGAAGTTGCCAAGAGCCTGTTTACCGACGGGGTGATTGCGACGGCAGACAGGGATGAGGACACCGGCAACGTGCTGGCACAGCTGGCGAACCTGGCCACCACACTGATGAAGAAGAAGACCTAGCCGATGCCGGCAGCGCCCGCTCCCGGCTCCCCCGTCTTAACGTCAACTTCCCTCTCCGGGTGGATGGCCGCCCGAGTGCGGCGGCGTCCCCAGTCCGGATGCCGGTGTCGGTGTGGGCATTGGTGCGACCGGCGGGAGCGACGGGGTGCCGAGCTGGCCTGGTGGAATGCCTGTTGACGAGATGTAGCGGGGGGCGTTGTGGGTCGACCAAGTGGTCGTCGTTGCGCGCACGCCAGTGCGCTGCAGTTGAGGGATCCAGGTGACCTCCGGCATGCCCTGTGGTGTCCCTTTCCCTTCGTCGGTGAGGGTGACGTTGCCACTCCCCGACCCTGCCGGTGGCCTCGCGTCGTCGATGAGGCGGCGGACGCCGTTGATGGCTGCACGCACTTAGGCATTGTCATCCTTCGAAGGGCTGAGCGCCGCGTCAGGCGCCTGCAGGGCCGCCGTCAGCGCCGACTTCCCCTCCTCGGCGCTGGACAATTCCTCGGCCAGACGCTTGGCAAGCGTGCCGGTCTCATCCGCACTGCCGTCTTGCCGGTTGAGCAAGTCGAGGAGGGAGACCAGTTGGTCATTGATGGAAAAGCGGGGTAGCGGACGCGGTGGCCAATCTCACTCGAGCCTTACTCAAAGAGGGTTCGCACCTGAAGCTCGACCTTGGTGACCCGCTGGAAGACCTGGGTTGCGAGCTCGTAGTGCACGGAACGTATCCGAACTTGTGGTCTCGCACCGCAAATCCCTGGGCCTCGAAGCGCCTTCGCAGTTCACGGTCGTCGCCTTCCCGCACCCAGGCGGTCGGTGTGCCTTCGACCCGGCAGGTGAGCCGGATGGCCCTGTCGAGGGCAAAGCAGTCGTCCTTGGACAGGTGCAGAACACGGACGCCAACGAGGTCGCCCATCCGAGTGAAGTAGTTCGTCTCGTCGATTCCCCGGTAGCCGCCCTTGGGACCATCGGCGGCTTTGCGCACGAGCTTGGCCATCACATGATCGGGGTCCTTGATGCGGAATTTCACCGAATGGGCGCCGACGAAAAACTGAAGATGGTTGGCGAGGGATTGTCCAACGTAGGTCAGAAGGTTGTTATGTTCGACGTGATCGCGGGCGATGGCTTCGAGGGTGGAGAAGTCGAACCCGCTCTTGCGCCACTCGTCGTGGGTGAGTACGTGCTGTTGCAGGAAGGCTTCAGGTGCATCCATGGAAAACGCTCGTCGTCAGTCGATGGGAGTTGGCGTGGGTTGCTGCTTTGATGCGCCGCGCCCTGTCGGGGTAACCGCTGCACCAGCATCCGGCGGCGGGTCGCCATTGACGGGTGTGGCCACTCGGGGGCCGCCAAGCCCGGCGCGGCTATCCGGGTCGAGCGATAGCCAGGCCCGCGTCGCCCACGCTGCACGGAGTGCGGAGAGGCTGTGCTGTACCGAGCCGATGGCAGCCGCCAAGGTAAGCATGAGAACAACCAAAAGGACGCGCTGGACGAGGAGGCCTTCCCTGAGCAGGGATTTGAGGTCGTCTGCGCCCAATGTCCGGCAGACGATGGCGCGGTTTTGCTCCCCAAAGCCCGCACGGTCGGTACCGGCCTTGCAGTCGTCGACCGTCATCACGTTACCGGTATCACTCCACACCGGCCGGGCGGATGTCTGGGTCGCAACGAACCATGTGCCGTCATGGCGAAGGCGCAGGTATGTCCCGTCATCGAGCAGGTGAGCGGCGGAAATGGCAATCGCGCCGGCGAGGATGGCGCGGCCAATCCCAGCCAAGGCTTTTCGCCCGAGCAGTGACGGGAGCTTGTCGCGGAGGGCGAGCTTGTGCCGGTTGAAGTACTTGCCACAGTCGCCAAGGACACCGACGTCAATGCCCCTGCCCCTGGCGAATTCAGTCAGCCGGCGCGCCTCGGCGAGTGAATCGGCCCACATCACGAGCGCCCGAAAGCGCATGAGCTCGAAGCGCTCTCGCACCGCCTCGTCGAGCCACGCTTCCTGGCCGTCTGCCCGGTGGTGGAGCAGCCGCCAGAGCCGCTGGCGAACCATGAACAGCGATCGCGAGCGGCTTACGACCCAGATGAAGGGACCGACGACGAGGACGACGGTCAGTACAGACGCATACGGGGCCGAGAGGCCAAGGGCGGAGACATCCATGTGGGGTCCTGTCAGCAAGGGAAAGGTCGCGGCAAGCGCTTCAGCGCTTGACCCGGTTGGTGACCGCAGCGAGGCGTGTCACGCCGGTCCACACCATCGCGCAAAGAAGTCCAGGCAGGACAATGACGGCCAATGCGCCGGCCCTGCGAGGAGACGAGCGGGCCACCCACGCTGCCACGTGGGGACCGTTGGCGTAGTACCACCGGGAAAAGGCGCGACCGGCGCTTGATTGGGCGAGGACGTCATCGCGAAAATCCCTCAGGAATCGGACCGGGAAGTTGTCTTCGTTCCCGAACGTGGCGGTCACGACAAAGCAGCCGGGCTGCGCCGGGCAGGGGCTGGGCTTGGTCGCGGACGGCTTGAGTTCGACCAGACGTCCGTGGACGTCGTCAATCACGCCCCGCAGGATCTTGACGTAATCCGGCGTGGCCACCCGGACACGCTTGGCGTTGCTGCTGACCGGGTCGGGATAGGTGACACCGGTGATGTTGTCCTCGCACACCGAAAGGAGGTTTTCGAGGGGGACCGGATTGTCTGGCGAGAGTCGTGCGGCCATCTCGTAACCTTCTCGGACCTCGACACAAAGCGTCAGGTGATCCTGGAACGTGCCATCGACGGAAGCGAACTTCTGCGCGTGCTTCGTCGAGAGATTGAACAGCGCGGTTGCGATGCTGTTGAGCTCATCGGAGAGCATCTCCCGTGTTTCGATGTCATGTGCGGCAGTCGCCAACAACACGTGGTTGAACGCGGTACGCGTTTCCTGGAGGCGATAGGACTTGAGCGACGAGAGCCAGCCCGCCGCCCTGCCCTTGATGAACCATGCGATGCGGTTTCTGGCATCGAATTCCAGCACCCGATTGGCAAAGTCGTACGCTTCTTGGTGATTGCCTGCTTCATGCGCTGCGTTGGCAAGCGCGAGGAGGTTTTCGAGATTCGGGCCAACCGTGACCTGCGTGATGCCGCGTGTGGCTATGCTGCTGCCGCAATACATGCATACAGCGTGGTCGATGTCGTCGGGAATCTGAATGCTCTTTCCGCACGATGAACACACAACGGGCAAAAACGGCATGGTGGAACGTCCCTTTGCCTTGACGGCACGATGATGGGCGACCGCAGGTTTGCCCTCTGCGGGAAAGGCGCTGCGGCCGGATTTGCCTCGTCCGCCCTTTTACGGGACGTCTGTGCCCCGGCGTTCGACGTCGGGCCAGATGCCCCTCATCACCTCGGCAAGGATTGCACCACGCCGGGAGATGGCCGCTTCGTTCCAAACTTTGGCATGGACGTCATCGAAGAAGTAACGGGTGAGGTTGAGCCGTGAGAATTTCAGTAGCTCCGGGCGCTTGGTCTCCCACGCCCCGTTGCTCAACGAGGGGTTGAGGGCATCGGTGATGAGGGTGAGGTTGCCGAACGAGTGGAGCAGCTGACTGCGGCGGAGGCGTGCATCCTGTGCTGCTGCAGCGTCCATGGATAAGTCTTCCAGCGGCCAGTGCGTCGTCCAGGATCGTGGCATGACGTGTTCGATGGTGAGGTTCACTGGTAGTGGCAGGCGTTCCGACTTGGCGTGGTCGAGCGCTCCGTCGACGGCTTCGAGTACCGCGCGGACCTTATAGTTTGCCATCTGATCGTAGACGGGCCGGGAGAGGACCGCATCGACAAACTCCGCGTCCGTCGGAAACTTCTGGCTCTCGGCACTGCTCCGTGAGAGCCACGCGGCGACGTCGGTGGCAAGGACTACACCGCTTCTGGCCACCGCCTTCGTCAGGTCAATGAAGAGGCGGTTGTAGTTCTTCGTCGTCAGCCCGCAGACCATGCGGCGAATGAGGAAGGACTCGAGAACACCAAGGACGCTGTTGAATTCCGCCTCGTTGTCCGGCATCAACGCATCGTGGGCAAGCAGCAGGAACGGGTAGACCGTCGTCGTATCAACTGCATCGAGCCGGCGGAGGAACGTGCCGAGGCGACTGTTGTGACCGGCCTCTCCAAACGCACGGTAAATCCGGCCGAAGCGGACCATCATGGCCATGTGTTCGGCGGCCGACCGCGGCGCCGCGATGATGCGGTTTTCCTTCTTCTCGCGGCTGGCGACAAAAGCCTTGAAGGCACTGAACAGATGTGCAGAGCGGACGTCGTCTTGGGTCAACAATGCGAGATAGTGGTTGAGGAAGACGTCAATCCGCGGTCGGTTGAGGCGCCCTTGCTTGACCTCGGTGCGCCAAAGCGGGTCGTCGAAGTCCGCCCAGAGCTCCTCGTACAACGACTCGACGTTTGCTCCCTCGCCCATGGCGCGGCGGAATAGAAAATTCTTGATGAGGTCGGCCGGGAGCAACGGCTCACCGAGCGCATTCATGGTCTCGAAGATGACCTGCGCCTCATCTTGTTCGTCGAGGTCGATGACGACGAGATGCAGGCGGCTTCGAACCACAGTCCAGATGGCGTCCAAGCGCTCGTCCGCACTTGGCTGCACGGGCAGCGGACCGTCCTCACCCTCAATGAGGATGGTCAGCCACGCCGCAAGCTGGTGCCAGAAATACAGGTAGGCGCCCACGATGTTCGATGAGGAGAGCGTGGGATTGACCCTGATGCGTGTGGCCAGGTCATCCGGGGACGTCGATTCAAGCACAGCGCGGTAGGCCACTCGATCTGCATTGGTCGGCAGCAGCTTGAAGGTCTCATCGCGCTGGTCGATACGGCTGTCGCGATTGCGGACCAGGTCGCCGAAGCGTTCGGCATAGCGGGCGTTACCCACTTTCCGGGAAAGATCACGGCAGACCGCCATGACGATTTGCAGTGTGGTGAACCGCTGCTGGCCGTCGATGATTTGCCTCGTGCCGATGGCCCCTGTGGCGTTGGCCAGTTGCTCGAGGACGGCCGCCCCGAGGAAATGAGGATGGACCCTGCCTGTGGTCAGCTGGCGGGTCAGCAGGTCCTCGATGTCTTCCCACAGTGCCGACCAGCCCCGTTCGGCGTCCCAAACGTACGGGCGCTGGAACAGGGGAATCTGGTACTGGATGGCGCCATCAAAAATCTTTTCGAGGTCGAGCGTTCCGGCTTTCATCAAATCTTCCGTGCAAAAAATGAGGGAGGTCAGGCAAGGACGCGAACATCCTGCATCTGGCCATCAATGAACTCGACCCCGAGGCGGATGGAGTCGTCCCGGTGCTCGAGCAGCAAGGTTGCGTCCGAGAACCGGGACGATACGGTCGAGACGGCATCAGCCAGGGAGCCCTGAGTCTCATTGCCACGCTCACGCACCCTCTTCCGCCGTTCTTCGAGTGTACTTTCGAGATTAAAAAAGGCATTGAATGCGCTGGCGTCGCGGTCGGCAACAGTGCCCACCGTCGCCGCCATCGCGTCGGACGTGTGGATGCTTGCCCTGATTTGGTCTGCGAGGACGTCGCAAAACGCGTCGTTGCCCGGAAAGAGCGACAGCACATGCCAGGCGAGGACTTCCGTCTTGAGGCAGGCCACGAGGCTTCGCCTGATGTGGTCGAGGTCATCGTAGCGACGGAGCGTGTCGGTCAGGAGGTCACCGGTCCCGACCATCTCCCCATGCTCGATTTGCTGCCCGAGGCGACGCTCGAACCGGTGCACCAGGGTTCGCTCCATCTGCATGAGACGGTTGGTGGACGCATGCACACTGGTAAGCGCGTCCTTCGGTATATCGCCCATTGCGACCGTTCTCGCGACGGTCACCAGATAACGGTGCATGCCTTCGAGTTCGCCCGTGAACGCATCCTCGAGCATCCCCTTGATGTCGTCGATTCCTTTCTTGAGCTCATCGAGCTTGCGGGAGATGTCGGCCATGTGCTTCTGGGCAACGACAACGGAGGCGACCTGCCAGACGGCCGCCGAATTCACGAGAGACTTGAGGCCTTCCGGATTGAACAGTTTGGCCAGCTCAATCACCTTGCCATCGGCACCGCGGGCGTAAGGCAGCAGGTGGCTGCCGCTTGCGGCATTGGCAAGCGGGCTGTTGATGACCACCTCCATGAGCTGACGGCCCCGGTGGCCCTCGGCGACAAGAAGCGAGGGAGCGGCCTGCAGCATCGCGCCCATTCGAGTCAGCGGACCGATGCGCCCCTTGCCCGGGACGGAGGGTGCCCGGTCAAAGGCAGCGGCGTCCGGGAAGATGCCGAGTTCAAAGGCGGGATGCGCTTCGGTAATGCCAACCACGATGCGCGACGCGCGTTCCTTCGGCGACCCGACCGGCACAATGGGGGGCGCCCCCGGACGGATGGCGAATGAGGCATCCCGCCGTTTGGTCTGGTGCAAAAGCCGCCAGACGACCAGCACGAGGACGGCGATGCCACAAAGGCCAACGGACAGGAATTGAACCTGATTGGATGACATGCTCCCCCCCTGAGGGACCGACTTCCCGGTCATTCGTGCCCGCCCACTCCCGCACAATCGTCCCGACAGCGCGGTCGCCTGTCGATTATGCGAACTGCCCCCGCGAGTGCAAGGTGGGCATTCTAGCAGCGCTTACCCTGTCAAAACCTGCACACCGCCCGTGGGTCCGCGGTGTAGGCGGCAGCCGTCTCGTTGTGGTAAGCGCAAAGCCACAAGAATCGCTCCCACCCGTGCTCAGGCGCGTCCTGGAACGCGGCCGAGAGTCGGAAAGCGTGGCGCTCAGGCCAAGCGACCATGTTGGCCTCATAGCCCGCATCAAGGATGGCATCACGCTCCGGCCCAGCGGGTGTGTCGAGGATGGCGTTGCGATCTTCCGGAGTCGAGAGCGCGTCCTGGGAGTCGAGGCAGATGCGGATGTAATCGAGGTGATGGAAGTCAACCGGCTCTCCGCCGAACGTACCGTCGAAACGACGGAACATGGTCAGGAACGGGTCGACCTTGGGTGGATACGGGTGCTGGCATGAATGGCTGGCGACACGGTCAATGAGCCGGGCGCCGACGACGAGGACCGGTATGTCACAGATGCCCGAGAGCCGTTGCGCGTCAACGAGGGCCTAGCTGACCAGATGCCACCGTCACCCCCCTGACCGCGCCTTTCGCGCACGCACCGCCCGCTGCGCCCAATAAAAGCCCCGCCAGGCTGCGAACGCGTGAGCCTGGGCGTCTGAAAGAACATGCCTGAGGGTCCGAGAATCATGGAAGCGGTAGATGTGCCTGATTTGACCCGTATGCGGGTCGCGGCGGTAGTGCTCTATCGGCGTTTTGGCGCGAGTCAATCCGTCTCGAAAGTCCTGGAAGTAGTCCCTGAACAGACCAATCGCCATCCTTGTTGAAAACTCCACAGCGTTCCGGTGGACCTCGAGGCCAAGACTCTGGAGTGCATCGTCAAAGGCTTCCGCCTCAACGCTCCCGGTCTCGAACCGGCGGCTGAGATCGACGAGCAGATTGTGCGGTTCAACAAGCGGCAGCATGTCGGCGACGCTCCAGGCAGGTGCAAAAGCTGTCTGGAACTCCTCAAACGTATACAACCGCACCGTTGTCAGAGGCGCTCCCTTGTAGGCACCTTTCTGGTATCCCGTCTTGGTGATGATCACACCAAAGTTCGCGCCCGATTCGAGCACATCCATCTTGAATGACTGGACTATCGAACGCTCTACCGGCCGGTTCCAGTGTTTGCATTCAACCAGGATCTTGTGGAACGGCTGCTCGTCCTTGCGGACCGCCAGAACATCGACTTCGGCTCTTCCACCGTTTGCCAATTTGACCGTCTTGCCCCGCCAGGCGTGGTAGCCGAGCTCGCGATGAAATCGCGGACCAAGATTTCAAGATGTCGGGGGGCGTGCACTTCCGAGATGCGCGTGAACATTCAACTCTCCTTCCGGCATGTTTCACCGAGGGGTCGTGCGGCCATTCGCACGGCCGACACTCCCCACCTAATCCACCATCACGCCTGCGAAACGGCACGGACCGTCAGCAGCCCCGCATCCTCCATCAGACGTCCACCGGAGACTGCGCGGTCGACGACCCCACCGATGCGCTCGCGCACCTGACCGGATATCGCCCGGATGCCAATGGCACGGGCAACACGCTCAGTAACCTGGTCGCGGCTCGCACCAAAGTTGCGCTCGACGACGACGAGCACGGCTTCGATGAGCTCCGCCTCGGGCAGGTACTCGGCCTTTCGAAGGGCCAGGGACGTGACCCCGGAGCGGTCCCGGGGAACGACCGGTGCGCCGGGCATGGCAAGCCAGACGCCGTCCTGGACGACGTAGTTTTGCCGGACAGCCACATCGATGGCTTTCTCCACCGCTTCCTGGATGCGGCTGCCGGCACGCCGGGCGCCCCAGGCGTCGCGGATGCGGGAGACCACTTCGTCGGTGTGCACCGGTCCTTCCGTGCGGACGACCTCCACTGCGAGCTGGGTGAGGATGCCGGTCGGGGTCTCGTGGATGTCTTCTGTCCGATGGGTCGGGCGCTGCGGGGTTGCCTCGATGTAAGGGTCGAAGGCGAAGTCACCGTCCTCGGCCCTCTCTTCGCGCTCAATGGCGGCGGCGAGGTCCGCCTGTTCCCGAGACAACGTTTCCTCAGCGACCCGTTCATCGAACGCGGTGCGTGCCGCATCAATCTGCCGGCAGACGAGGTCGAGCTGCTCCTGGGGACGCTGGAACCAATCGGTACTCCAGATGCGGTGTAGGTTCCAGCCGTGGTCTTCGAGCACCTGTTGGCGGAGACGGTCGCGGTCGCGTGCCGACTGAGCGCTGTGGTACGAGGCGCCGTCGCATTCGATGCCAAGGAGGAAGCGGCCGGGCCGCTCCGGGTCGGTCACCGCCAGGTCAATGAAGAACCCGGCAAGACCCACCTGCCGCTGGACCGTGTAGCCGCGGGCCTCGAGGGCGGTTGCGACCTGCTCTTCGAACACGGAATCAAAGTCGCGGCCAGAGACCGCGGCCGTGTCCAGTTTTCCCGTGCGCGCATAGCGGAGAAAGATGCGGAAGGCCTCGATGCCCTTCCGGCTTGCCGAGAACCCGGCATCAATGTCCTCATCGGTCATCGACGAAAACACCTCGCAGCGTTGCTTGGCACGGCTGATGAGCACGTTGAGACGACGCTCGCCGCCTTCGTTGTTCAAGGGGCCAAACCGCATGGGCACCTTGCCGCCGGGCACCGTCGGGCCATAGCCGACCGAAATGAAGATGACATCGCGCTCGTCGCCTTGGACGTTTTCGAGGTTCTTGATGAAGAACGGCTCGCTGTTTCGCCGGTTGAAGAACGCTTCGACCTCCGGGGGGAGCGAACGACGCAGAAGTTCGAGTTCGTCGAAGATGGCGCGGCTCTGGGTTGCCGAGAACGCAGCGACGCCGAGGGACAATTTCGGGTGCATGCGCGCATGTTCGACAATCGCCTCGGCGACAACCTTGGCTTCGGGCGTGTTGACGCTCTTGACCGGTGAGCCGAAGACACCGTCCCGCACGTAGTGGAAGCGCAACCCGCGCCCGCCTTCCTGCGTCCAGGGACTTGGCACGATAAAGAGCTTGTTTTCGTAAAACTGCCTGTTGCTCACCGCAATGAGCGACTGGTGGCGGCTGCGGTAATGCCAGCGGAGCATGCGCATCGGCAGGCCGCGAGCGGTAAACAGACCGAGGATGCTTTCAACGTCGCTGACCTTGGTCGGCTCGTCCTCATCAATCTCCTCGTCACCGCTGGTCAGCTTGGAAAAGAAACTGGTCGGCGGCAGCTGGCGGGGGTCACCGACGACCACGACCTGCTTTGCACGGGCCACGGCACCCAGGGCATCGACCGGTTGAATCTGGCTCGCCTCGTCCATAACGAGCAGGTCGAATTCGAGCGCACCAGGCGGCAGAAACTGGGCGACCGACAGCGGGCTCATCATGAAGACGGGCTTCAACGCCGTCAGTGCCGGAGCGGCCTTCTCCACCAGCTTCCGCAAGGCCATGTGGCCCTTCTTCTTCTGGATTTCCCCGCGGAGCACGCCGAGCGGTCCAATCGAGCCGCTGTCCCGACGCGGAACGTTCCGGTGATGGGCCTGGACGACTTCACCGGCAGCGGCGGCAATGCGCTGGCGGTCAAGTTCGGCGAACTCCCGGACAACGTGACCATGGGCGACACCATCGAACCGGCCAAGGGCTGGCTCGGCCTTGAGGATGCGCCGGTACTGGCCTTCGAAGTAGGCAAACTCGAACGCAGCGACGGCGTCCTTGGTCGACAGCCGCCCATCGGCGAGACGGGCGACAACGTCGGCACAGCCGTCACGGGTCGCCTGTGCCGCGCGGTCGCGGTAGGTGACCCAGCGGTGCAGTTCTTCCTGCTCGCTCACCCAGCGGGACAAGCGCCACGCCATGGTGTCGAGATGCACTTCATGGATGGCCAGTGCACCGACGCTCGCCGACAGATCGAGGGCGAGCTCTTCGGCGACGGCACGGAACGAGGCCGTCAGATTGACGACCTGGCCATCGAGGATGCGAGCGCGATGGACGAGCCTGTCGCGTTCACCCACTCGGCCGGCCAGGGCGCGGATGTCGGGGTTGGCCTTGAGCCAGCCGGCCGATTCGCTCAACGCAATCCAGTCGCTTTCCTCCCCCATCCAGGCCGAGCCGAAGAGCGAGCGGCCGAGCGTGTCGCCGTCTTTCAACGCCTGTCGGGCTTCCCGTCCGGCGTCGAGCCGGTCGAAGACGGTACGGACCGATACGGCAGTGGTCGGCGCGTGGAGCAACGACCGGCCCGCGACCGCCCAGGCGTTCGTGTGACGTACGGCGAGCTGCAACAGCGATTCCAGGTCAACCTGCTCGGGGCCTGCCGCATCCCCGAACATCCGGGATGCGCGGGTGAGGAAGTCGGTGTGGACCCCGGAAAGATCGGGGGCGAGTTGCGAGAGCAACATACTCAGGTGTTTGGACCGCTGGGCGACATCGTCCTTTTCCGGACCGCGGGAGGCGATGAGGCGCGGTTCAGCGCCGAGGCCACGCAAGGAGCGCATCCATTCGACAAGGGCGACCAGCGGGGCGGAAACCGAGCGCTCGCCCTGCCAGTCGGCGCCGAAGGCCGCGCGGGCGAAGCTGTCTTCATTGCGCAGGACCCGCCGTGCTTCCTGCCCGCGTGTCAGGGTGTCGAGGGTGGCAAGCGTTACCTGCAGGGGCTGGGCGGGATTGGTGAGCACCGAACGCAGAAGCTTGTTGGCCGCGCGCCACTCTCCGCTGAGAAAGCGCAGGACACTGGTGCCCTTGGCCGCAAGGATGATGCGTGCCGGACCCACATCGATGTCCCAGGCGAGCTCCTGGATCTGGCCGGTGAGGGAGGTGCGCACCCCTTCGAGCTCGGCGACCGTGTTGGCAATCCCGCCTGCCCGCTCGACACCGCCTTCCCAGAGTTCGGAGGCAAACGTCTCGGGGCTTGCCGGGGGCGCATTGGCGACGCGCTCGCCAATTTTGGCGAGGCGCCCAAACTCGCCGGCTGTCGGTGCGCAGTCGCGGCCCAAAGCGTGGGAGAGGCCACGGGCCGCCTGAAGAAGGGCCGGGAGTGCATCGCGGACGGCGGCAAGGCGGCGAAGCGCCTCACCATTGAATTCGTCCGGCAATTCGGACAGCGCCTGCTGCGCTTCGCGGGTGTCGTCATCCCAGGCGTTTGAGGTGACCTCGCCAGAGAGGACTTGCCGCAGGGTTGCAAACCGGTGGCCCGTGGCGAGCAGCGTGTCGACTGACGCTTCGTCAGACCAGGCCGCATGCGCCATCGCACCGGCGTCGAGCACCGGGGCCTTGCTGATGCGGTGGGCGAGCTCACTGAGGGGAGCGACATCAGTCAGGCAGCGCGGCGCATCCGTTTCGAGGACCGTTGCCGCCTCACTCATCGTGCCGCGCGCGTGGTCGAGCTGGGCCCGGAGGGCTTCGATGCGGACAACGAGGCGTTCGCGGTCGGTGGGTGCCATCGCTTCGATTGCGACACCAGTGAAAGCGTGGTCGTCGGGCTTGCCGATGATGTCGATGCGGGTGACGAGGTCGGTCAGCAGGGCATGACGCCGCTCGAAGCCGTCCGCGCCCCATGTATCGATGCCGTCGAGCAGAACATCGTTCGGCATGACACCGGCTTGCCGCAGGCGCGCAAGGTGACCCATGACCTGGAAGGGCGAGAGGCTTGATGCGGGGTCGACGGCATGCAGGCGGGCGACGTGGCCGTTGAGTTCATCGCGTGCCTCGGTCAGGCGGGAAATCAGCGTGCCGGTGGGTGCGGACTTTGGCGCACCGAGCTCCCAGGTGCGGCGGAGCTCGTCGAGCACCGAGCGCTTGTTGGCCTTGTTGCTGTGGAGCTCGAGGCAGGCGTCACCCACACCCTTCTCGTCGAGCCGGCGCTTGACGACTTCCAGTGCCGCCATTTTTTCTGCGACGAAGAGGACGGTCTTGCCGTCCTTGATTGCGGAAGCGATGACATTGGCGATGGTCTGGCTCTTGCCCGTGCCGGGAGGCCCCTGGATGACCATGTCGCGACCGCGGCGGACCTCGTGGATGGCGATGGCCTGGGAGCTGTCGCAATCGAGGATGTGGAGCATGTCGGCGGGGGGAATAACCGGGTCAATGTTGGCGCCCTCATCGAGCATGCCCTCCCCGCCCGGGAACCCGTCGGACAAGAGGCCCTTGACCAGGCTGCGGTCCACAATGGTGTTGCCCTTCGGCCACACCGCAGGGTCGAGGTCGCGATACATGAGGAACTTGGCAAACGAGAAAAACCCGACGGTCATCTCGTCCGGCAGCACTTCCCAGTTGGCTTTGTCTGCGACGGTCCTGGCCACATCGGCAAAGTACGCATCGAGATCGAACGTGTCGCTTGCCTCGAATGTCGGCATGCGCAGCTTGTGAACGCGGTCAAGATACGCTTCGAGAGACAGGTTCGAGGCGACATCCTCCGCGCGCGCCTTGAGGCGGAATTTCTCGCCGGCGGTACCACGGTTGAGCTCGACGGGGACAAGGATGAGGGGCGCAAAGCGCACGTTCGACGCGTTGTTCGGGTCGACCCATTTCAAGGCGCCGAGGGAGGCGAAGAGGACATTGACGCCCTGCTCTTCTTCCAGCGTCTTCGAGTTGAGGTAGAGCTCGAGCAGGCGCTTTTGCAGCCCCTTGCCGGTCAGGCGTGTCTGGAGCTTCGTGTCGCTGTGGCGGTTGAGCACGCCCCGCTCGTCGACACTCTCGTCGTCGGGCTGGGCAAGCTGGTCGATTTCATCGCGCTCTTCGACGGGCTCTGCCCCCTCGGCCACTCCTTCACCGTCCGCGTCTCCGATGGCGGCCTTGCCGGGGAGGAAAGTGAACGCCTTGCCTTCGCGGACCAGGAGGCGGTAAACCTCCACGGTCTTCTCGTCGACCACCGCAATGGCCGTTGTCCGGCTTGTCCGCGGCATGTTGAGAAGGCGGTTGCGGGCAGACAAATCGAGGAGTTGTGTGCGGGCCTGCTCGAGCTTCTCGGCGTTGGGAAGCGAGCTCTGGAAAATCGACGCATCCATGGCCGTATCGGTTGAAACGTTGTTGTCGTTGGTGTCCATCATCATGTCCCTGGCGGAGCTTTCCGCCAAAACGGCCCCTTGGAGGCCTGCAAATTCTTATCGACAGGCGCGGGCAAAGCTCAAGGCTCGCCCTCGGGTTCCCCGGCGCCGTCACCATCGGTGAGGAGGGCGGGTGCACCACTGCCTGCCACGGGCAGGAATTCTTCGCGTTTGGAGCGTCTGGGGCGTGCACCCGCGTCGACGAGACGCCTGGCGCGCGCGAGGACTGACTGGGGCGATTCGCGCAAACGTCGCTTTGCATTTTGATAGGCGTCGCTGGTCTGGCGGAGCCTTGTCTCAACGGTTTCGAAGTCATCGAGGAAACCGCTCAGGGAGTCGAGGAGTTTGGCCGCCTCGTCACTGATGACCGTGACCTGTCGCTGGATGCGGTCTCTCACCCACAACCGCTCTACAACACGCAGCATCGCCATGAGGGTGTTTGGGGTGGCAAAGACCACCTTGCGTCCGAACGCCTCCGTCTGGAGGTCCGGATTGATGCCAAGGGCGGCCGACAGTGCACCCTCGATAGGCACGAACAGAATGGTCAAATCCAGTGCGTCACTGCCGATGACCCGCGGGTAGTTCTTCTCGGCAAGCTCCCGCATGTGGGCGCGCAACGCCGCTGCATGGCGGATGAGCGCGTCGTGTCCCTCTTCCGGCGTCTCGGCATTCTGTGCTTCGGTCCAAGCGATGTAATTGAGCTTGGAGTCGACAACGACCTTACGACCATCGGGGAGCTTGACGACGACGTCGGGGTATTTGCGCTGGCCCGTTTCGTCGTCGACGGTGTGGACCTGGGCTTCGTAGTTTGTGCCCTCTTCAAGGCCCGAGCCCTTGAGCACGGTTTCCAAAATCAGCTCGCCCCAGTCACCACGCGCCTTGGCGTTGCCGCGCAGTGCGCGGGTCAGCGCGCCTGCGGCATCGGCCATGTTCTGGTTGAGCCCCTTCAATTCGCCGATGGTGCCCACTAGGGTTGCGTGGTCCTTCGCCTGTTCAGCGCCGAGTTGCTCGACCTTGTCCTGGAACGCGCCAACCTTCTCGGCGAAGGGTTTGAGCGTTGCCTCCATCGAGGTCTTCGACAGCTCTGCCGAAGCGCTGATGCGCTGCTCGAGGACCACGGCCTTTTCGTCGAAGACCTGGCTTGCTGCTTCGGTAAAGGCGCTTTTCATCTGCACCTTTGCCTCGGTCAGGAACGCCTTCGTCTCCACTAGCGCGTCGCGCGCCGCATCCCGCTCCGAGACGGCCGAAGCGTGGCCGGTCTTTGCCAGCTGCAACTCCCCCTGGACGCGCCGCAGGTCGTCCCTTGCCTCATCGCGCTCGCGGGTCAGGGTCGCGGCCTCTCGGGCCACCGCTTCAGCGCTGGCGTCGCTCACCGCAGCCTGCCGGCGTGCCCCGTCGGCGGCCAACCCTGCTGCATCCCGCGCCTCGCGCGTCTTGGTTAGCTCTGAGCGGACGGTCAAAATCTCGGTCTGACGGGCATCACAGGTCGCCTGCGCTGCCGCAAGGTCGGATTGGCGAGATTCCAGGGTGCGGCGAATGTCCGCCAGTATTGCCTCCCGCACGCCCGCCTCTTGCTGCTGCCGGTCAACCGCCTCGCGAGCGGCCTCAGCCATTGCCCGGGCTTCGGCTTCCCTCGCGGCGTGGGCGGTGACCACGCCGAGGAGTTCCTCGACCCGGCGTTCGGCGCGGGTGGCGCGGTCGACGACATCGGGGAGCCTTGCGGCGTCATTGGCCACCGCATCGAGCCTGACCTGAAGAAGGCGTGCGCGGTTCGCCGCCCGCGCCATCAGAATGCTGAGCGCCACGGCGGCGACCGTGGCTCCGACAAGCAGACCCCATCCCCACACCGGCATTGCATCCATTGACCTTCCCCGTGTCCAGACGGTCATCATATCAAGCGTTCCGGGGGGCCTCCAATGTGACGCAAAGCGGCCGCAAGGACATGCTCCATGTCACGCCCCACAACCGCTGCAACCCAATCAAAAAGGCGCTCCGGCGGCTCCGTACGCGGCCTTCCGTTCCTGCCAAATACGCACATGCCACCGGCTGCCAGAACAATTTTTTTTCACGCCGAGGCTTCGATATGCAGCGGGTACGAAGACACGATTGATGGACATGCCGCCAAAAGTTTCGATGACGGTGCCCGCAAAACAAGTCCTGGCGCTTTGTCTTGGCGCTTAATGGTTCAGCAAGTGTCACCGGCTTTTTGTGGCGTACCGGAATGCAGGCAAGGCAAAGTTGGGGGTCGGTGAGACAGGCTTGACGTATTGCGGACCTTTCTCTCAAGGCTGGAAGACGAAGGTCACCGATGCCCATCAGCTTGCACCGGGGCAGCTGTCTATGCGGCGGACCTGGTCTACCGGTATCGAGATGGTTGGCCCACCGATGGCGGTCTTGACGAAATACGCGTCGAGCAACGTGGCAAAAGGGAGTGGCCTGCTTTGGCCAGGCGCTTGGCCAGGTGCTGGAGTGATGTCGACCCAATCTGCAGCGGTGGCCTTGGTTGACGCCACGAGCACGACACAGGAGCGCCCGTCGGGTGCATTGATTGCCAAGGGAAATGCGGCGAGATTGGCGCCGAGGGTCGGGACCAGAAGGGGAAGGACGGCCATGGCAAGTACGGCGACGAGTACCCCGCGCGCCGTCACGCCGCGCCAGCGGACGAGTGCGCCGAGGGCGAAGACGAACTGGGTGGAAAACACGCCGAAGGCGATGCTAGCCGCGTCAATCCACACCATCAGCGCAAGCCACCATGAACTGTTTTCGGTAACGGTCAGAGCAATACGGACGCCATGGGTCACCACCAGCCACTGGATGAGCATCACCCACAGCAGAAATGCATAGAAGCGGAGAGACGGCATGCCCTTAAGCCCGGTGCGGCGTCGGACGGGCGTCAGGGCGAGCATGACTGTCAGAACGGGGAGCACGATGCCGAGGGTCTCAATAACCCAACGGGACACCCCGAAAAACGGCAGCGCGAGATGTGGGATGAGGACGCAGGCGGTAAATGTCGCATTGACGGCCGTCCAGACCCGCGAAAGGCTCCGGGAAGAAAACCAGTGCCAGGGTCGCTCGTTCGGCTCGGCCGGGCCATGGACATCAAGCAGACGGAGACCGTCGGGACCCGATCGCCACCACAACGCCGCCGAGGGCACGAGGGCCATGATGAGACTTGCAGCGAATGTGCCCAAGACGACGCCCGCAAGTGCCGGCAATGCCGCGATGGTCGAGCCGGAGGCAAAGCTCACGGGTATGGCAAAGACATGGCGGAACTCGAACCAATACCCGGTCGCGAGAGCAACGGTGTATGCGGCGAGCGGCGGCCAGACCCTTGCGAGCCACTCCACGAGTGCAGCGCCACCTCCGCCACTGCCCCCCTCCTCTGCCTGCGCCCCGATGGAAACCAGAGCGTCACCGCGCTCCATGCGTTGAATGTCCATGTACTGTCCTACCGATGCTTCTTACTGTATCGGCAGGAGGTACCTGCCCTTGATTCCTGGATCGACGGCATGCAATCCCCTCTGCGGCCGTCCCCGAAGATGCCCTTGCGGTTGTAAAAATGCTCGCCTTTCTCTTTTGACAAAATCGGCATGCTGAGCCCGTCCGGTCCCAAGGCCGAACTGCTCGTCTCCGCCCGGCCGGCTGCTCACGCCACCGACGTTGCCCTTGCACAGCTCACCCTTCGGCCATTGAGTTTCCCGGTGCTTCGCAGGTGCCGCTGACCTACGGCGTCCGACCATCCGGCGCGGGGTACTCGCGGGGCTTGCCCGGAACGATATGGCCCGCACCGAGAGGGTGGTGGCACGCGCCGCACGTGGGCGCCTGCTCGGTCCCGCCGAGACCCTCAAGGGTGGTGACTCCCCAGTTCGCCGAGTACGGCTGGTCATTTTCCTTCGTGTGCGCCGCACCGATGTGGCCACAGTCGCAACGGTAGGTCGTCCAGGTGTGCATGGTCATGGTGCCTTCTCCAGGTCAGATGCGTCCGATGGCGTGCTTTTCCCCGCAGCCAAGGCACGTGCGGTACGGGCCGAAGCGCCCGTCACGCTCACGGCCCACAACGGATGTGCACACAAAACAAACGTCGCCGCGGTTTTGCGTCCAGCGCCAGTACCGGTGCATTTGAAGCCCGTGGATGACCAGCGCGATGGCCCCGGTGCCCAAGGCAATGTTGTCCCCGACGCCGGGGATTGCCGGGCGTCCAGCGGAGGCGAGCGGAAGGCTGCTGATCGTCTCGGCGGCCACGGCCACGAGCATGCCGGCAACGAAGACCAGCACGCTGGGTGCGGCTAGCCTGAAGAACATCCTGGTATGGTTGGTCATGGTTTTCCCACTCTAGCGTCAGGCTGACCTACGATGGTCTCACCGTCTGAGACGCGTCGCGCCGGCCGCCGCTAAAAGTTGGAGTGCCGGGTCGCGAGTTCGTCCCGGCACAGGGCTGGAGGCCAATCTCCGTCAGAGAAGGACAATCTCGTCATCCGTGAACCATTTCTTCCGGATCGCTTCCGCCCGAACAGCCGCAGGGTCGTCGGCATAGATGACAATGGCAAGGCTCTCTTCTGCCCGGCTGCAGGTCACATACAGAAGCCGGCGCGTCTGGGCACGCTGCGAATCGCCACCCCCGGCTTCCTTCTCGGCGTCCCTGTCGACCGCCTTGACGCCGAGGACCTTGTCGTAACTGAACGTAAACCCGTTTGCCTCGTTGTCGCTGATGACGACCAGCACCCGCGGAAACTCGAGGCCCTTGACGCCCTGATGCGTGTCGAAGGGGGACAACCCCCGGGCATAGAGCGCCATCGCGCGAACTTGGGAGAATGGCGCCGTCATGACACGGCGCCACGCGTAAAGCTCCTGCGCCACACGGTCACCGTCCGCACGTGCCTCATCGTCCGGGTCCCCTGCATTCAGGGCGAGGAGCAGAGCCTGCGGCACCTCAAGAAACGCGCTGTCGCGCAAGCCAGCAATGACCTCCTTCAGGACAGGGTCGTGGTCGCGCATCAGCTCGGTCAGCCGTCGTGCGCCCTCACCCGCGGCCCTGATGGCGGCGAGCTGGTCGGCACGCTGGGCAAGCGCCTTGCCGTCAAACAAAGGAGATCGCGTCCGGATGCAGTCGACCAGAGCGAAATCGTCGCCTGAGAGTCCCGCCTCAACAATGGGAAGCACATCATCGACCAGAAAATTGATCGGGCCGAGGACACCGTCGAGGAGTGAGGTTTTCAGTGTCTCGGTCTCGTAGAGCGGGCCGAACACCTCATCGAATCCGAGCCGGCGGGACGCCATGCGGTGCTCAAGTACAAGCGTCTTGCGGTGCTGTGAACCGAGCCCCCATTCCGCGTCGCCGGTAACCTCCGCCATCCTGTGTGCCACTTCCTCTTCGAGCTCCAGCGATTTGGCCGCACCATAGCCGGTGATGAAGAGCCGCGCGTCGCCACCTGGCTTGTCCTGGCGTGCGCGCTGTCGCTGGTCGTCCACCTCGGCACGGATGGTGTTGACGAGACGGACAATGCGTTCGCGCGACCGATGGTTCATCACCTTCGCCGGCCTTGCCCAGTCCTGTGGCACAACCGCCTCGAGCTTCTCGATGCCTTGCATGTAGATGCGCTGCATCGTGTCACCGAGAAGCCCGATGACAAACCGGTCGCCCGCATGGGCCTGGACTGCAAGGAGCGCCTCCATCACGTCCGCATGCGTGTCCTGGCTCTCGTCGATGAGGACAACCGGATAGAGGTCGACGAGAACATCCCGCAGGGGCGCCATGCGCAAGAACGCCCCGGCCATGCCGATGACTTCCTGATGGGTGAGCGACCCTCGCTTTAGCTCCGTGCCTGAGGGACTGTAGTGGAACGACACCATGTCATCGAGCGCGTTGAGGCGCTTTTCCTTCCGCTCGAAGTCGGCCCTGTTTTTCAGGAAGGTCTTGTTTATGCCGCGTGCGCGCTGCATCTTGTCTTGCAGCTCAGCCATTGACTCGGCAATGGAGGCTTTGAGCCACGCCCTGATTTCGTCGTCAAACCCCTGGATGAGGCGCCACGCAAAGCTGTGGATCGTCGACACGTCAATGAGGGGGTCGAACTCGATTCGCCGCAGAATCTCATCACGAGCGGCATTGGTGTACGTGATGACCGCGATGCGCTGGCCGCGGTAGACCAGCCGGTCGCGCTCGCGCCGCCTGAGCTTGCCGAGCGCCTCCACGAGCGAGCGGGTCTTGCCGGAGCCCGCACCGGCGTACATGAAGAAGCTTTGCGGAGCATCGAGGTGCAGACAACGGTCAATGACTTCGTCGACACCATCGTCCACCATGCCGTCGGAAAACTCACTCATGACCGTGTTCCTCCGCGGGCACGGACACCAACAACATCTCATGCTTTTTCTTGATAATCCGCGTTTGCAGCCAGGCGAGGCCCTCTTCGATGTACGAGGGCGGAACGATGTTGTCAAAGTCAGGGGCGTAGAGGACACCGAGCGCGAACTCGGCCTTGTCGCCCACTTCAATGGCCTTGAACAACCCGGCACCCAGCGCCTCGGTGTCTGCCGCTTTCGCTATTTCCCGCGCCACTGCACCAGCCAGCCCCTTCCCTCTCGTTCCTTCAAAGTGCGCAAGATTGGTCCAGACCAGCGCATCCTCGAACGTACCGGGCAGCGCCTCTGCATTTGGTGAACCGGCGGGAACCGATGCGGCTAGTGGTGTCTGGTAGGCCATCCGGATGGCGTAGAGGTCATCGCCGATGATTGTCTTGTCATCCGCAGGCAAATCGAGAAGCACGTCGATGTCGCGTGTCTTCCCGATGGACTTGAGCCAGCTTCGCAACGTGGGGTTGCCCGTAACCTGTGCAGCCTTGCGCGCAACCGGGACGGCCTTCTTGCCACCCAGCGCATCGATGTCCGTGATGACAAGGCATGGAATCCCGAGCGCATCAAGCAAGGGGCGCAAGCGATGCGCATGGCTGCCCCCGACTTCCAGGAGCGTGACGTAGGCCTGGTGGAGTTGCAGGAAACGGTCTTTGATGAAGTGCGGAAGCAAAATGCGCTCGGCGGCGCCCTCGACGAGAATCAGTGCGTCGGCAAAGAACACATCCGCATGCTGGGAGCGAAGGTAGCGACTGACAAACCGTTTCGTGCTCGTATCATCACCGAAGACCGCACCCAGATTACATACCGTCGAGACCGGCACGTGTTTTCCGTGCATGCCCGCCGGAAGTCGCCTGAAGTAGCGAAGCGACGAGTAGGGAAGTTCATGGGTAATGTGGCTGGAATGCGAGCTCACTACCAGTTGGCTCGAAAGTCCGGGGAACTCATTCAACAAGGGATCGTTGGTCAGCACATGGTAGGCATGGCGGACGAAGACCTGCTGCACCTGCGCGTGGAGGTGGGCTTCCGGCTCTTCAATCATCACGAGATGGATGGGCTCGACCGCCACACCGTCTTGCGCAAGCGCTGCCTTGCTCTTCCGCAGCCAGGCGTCCCTGAAACTCATCAGACGAAAAATCATCGAGATGAGGTTCTGGTAACCAAGGCCGTTAGACGTCTCGGGCAACCGAAGGGGAGGCGCGCCGGGCGCACCGCCCACGGAGTCGAGTTCGAAGAGCACCGCCGATTCATGGTTAATGCCATCGGCTGCACTCAGCCGTGTCGCCACATGAATCGTGGGGTCGTTGGCACCCGGATAGCCAAGCGCCTCGACTTCCTGGAACGCTGGCTTGAAACTGTCTGCGAGGCGGACATCGAACGCGAGGCGTGCGGCGTCCATGGCCCTAAGTGCACCAAGGTCAGAGGGGCCCGGTGACTGTTCCGGGTCCAGGTGGCGCTTGTAGTACGCCCGCAACTGCTCGGAGAGCCTGCGACCACTGCGGCCTTCGGACGTGGAATCCTCTCCCTCCGCGCCATCGAGCTCTCCGAAACCCCGCTGGGCATTGATTTCGTGGACGCGGACCAGACCCGTGAGGGGGTTTGCCTGCATCGGCACGGCGGACGGCACCAACGGCTGAAGCATGGCTTCGCGCGTCACCGGGTGTGGCAAAACGAGCTTTGCCGGGTCGAGGCGATACCAGCGCACGTCAAAGTGCGTGCCAAGCTTTCTCGTGAGGAAATCGGTCAGACTTTTAGGCCAGAGCGTCAACGCCGTCTTGTCGTCGTCCTTGGCCGCCTCCGCTTCGAGCGAATGGACCCGTTGACGCTCGGCGCGGAACTCGTTGTAGAGCGCGATAATGTCCTTGGGCTCAAGCCGGAACCGCATGCCAACCAGACCGCTGGTCCAGGTGAAGGACGGGATGAGGTCTTTCACGTAATGGAGCTCGCCGTTTTCGGCTGACAACCACAGGTCAAGTGTTGGCACCATCTCCAGCCACGGGTCAACCAAGGGCGGAGGACTGCCCGCAGGAGCCGCTTCCCAGGCTTCTCCGATGGCATCGATGGTAGGGAAGTGACACAGGGTAAAGTCCAGGAGTCGAAAGGCGCCCTTGTTCGAAACAAGGAAGCGACGCAAGGCGAGCATCGCCGAAGATTTTCCACTGTTGTTGGCGCCCACCAGAAGCGTGGTCTCGTCGGCAAGGTCGACGCGGACCGACTGAAGCTTTCGGAAATTGGCAATTTCTATATGTCGAATTTTCATTTTGTCCTTCCCTGATTTCATTCCGCACCCCTTTTCGGGCGCGCGACGTTGCCAGCGGCGCAAGCCTCCGGCGGAAGACCAAACCCATGAGTCATGGGCCGTTTTGTTCGTTTACTGCCGGTATCAAATCCACCTAACCCACCGTGAGGCACAGTTGACGACGCCCCTGCGCAAGTGTAATGACCCACCACTTCCTGGACAGGTCGGGCCGCTAAAGCATACGCTTGAGCGGGTGTTTTCATCCTCAGCGCCAGATGGGGGCGCTGATGGTTGTAGAAGTCGATCCAGCCGCCAATCGCGCGCATCGCATGGGTCAGGCTTTCGAAGCGATGCCAGTACACGTGTCGCCCCCCCGTAAACTTACTCCAGCCATAACCTGAGGTCTCCGGGCAAACTAATCCTCAAGGAAACCCACGGTGCGCAAGAACAAGTTCACCGAGAGCCAGAGCGTCGCGACGCCACTTCAATTCTCTTTGCGGAGCAACCACGCCACTTGTCTCCGAGCAGTCGCAATGACGTCCTTGAACAGCATAATCGAGGTGTCTTTTTCGATATATTCGCTCGAAGGCAGATCGTTTCCTCTCTTACCACCCAAGAGCAGTACACGAATAGGCTTTCCCGTCACTGCCTTCAATTCATTACGGTAGCCCGTCAGCTGCTGGTAGTCGGCATGCCCAAGGCAATGGCCAGGACGCTTGAATTCAATGAGAAGGTACTCGCCATTGAGATTCTCGTTGAGAAGTAGATCCGGCCTTCTGGACGCCTTCTTGCCAGCGTATTTCTTCCCGAGGTAGTCCTCGACTTGTCGTCTCAGGGTCTGGTTAGAACTGAATAGCGAGTATTCCGGACCAAAGATCCACAAGCTCCTCGCAATGGCAACGTGCATCGAGGCTTCGAGAGTGAGCGGGTCAACGGCCAGTCGCTCGAGCTGATCCAAGAAGATGGACCTCGCTTCGGCCTGCTGAACCAAATGCGCCATGTCCGCCAGCCCGAAGTCAGCGAGCGCATCGGCGATGGTGCCGATCTCACCACGCGACGCATCCGCGATATGCTCCATCAAAGCGCGATAGTCAGAACGCTCCAGAGCTTCCAGTAGAACGAATACTATGGGCTCAAGCTTGGATTTTGGCTCGCCATAAAATCGATCCAGCACACGCTTGATGGCCCGCTCTGCGAACTCGCGTTTGTATTCAGGCAGGTCGGCCAGACGCTCTTTCACCGCCTTCCGCAGGCGAGCTTGGGCGAGCTGCATCTCCCGTCCGTACTCTTCCTCGAAAGCCGTCCGCAGGCGGTCGCGGACGTACGTTTCCACCTCCTGCATCAGCTCGCTATTTTCCAGCACCCCACTCCAGCCGGCCGTAACGTGAGGAGCAAGCCCATCCGCGTCGATTTCGCCAAAGAGTTTATTAAGCAGCTTTTTCGGAAAGTCATCGGTACGGTCCAGCCCGAAGAAACCCGGGTTTCCCACCGCTTTGCCGTCGACGCGTAGCGTGATCCCCGGTTGGCGAAGGCCAGCTTTCCCGTCACTAATGGAGAACCGGAGCCGCACGTTGCCTGCCAATGGGAGCGATCCTGGTTCGTTTCGATAAGTACCTCGCACATCGTCGATCCCCAATTCCTTCCCATTTACGAAAATGGTGAAGTCGTCCTGGCGACCATACTCCTGCAAAAGCACTTGACGCAGCTTGTCAGGATCCGGGTAAGCAAGGCCTTGGTGCAGTTCACTGAGGACGATACTGGTCCCGTGCTCGGCTTCTGGGCAATCCGACACGTTGTGATTGATGGGAAGGCGCTCGATGTCTTCTGCCTCAGAGAGTTCGTCGAGCGTCAACTGGATCCGTGAGCACCGTCCCCTCGCCTTGGTTTCGAGCGACATGACAGATGCGGCCATCAAGCCCGCGAATTTTCCAATCCCCTTTCGCCCTTTAATTAGCCGTTTCTTGCCGACAGTTCGTTCACCCTTGGCAGCGCGGCGATCACGGGCAATGGAAAGATAATGGCGCCTTAGCTCTTCTTCCGTCATGCCATTGCCATCGTCGCCGATGGTGATGGGCTCTTGTGTCATAGGAGTCGGTAAAACGACTCTGACCACGCTTGCGTCTGCATCCCACGCATTGTCCACGAGCTCCTTGACCGCCTTCTCGGTAGACGAATACTCCTGACTCAGCAATGTCGCGATCCGCGAATCGACCTGAAAATGCATCTCGTTCATGGGTTCCCTTATCCTTGATCCCGATTGGCCGCCGAATCCGGCGACTTTTGTAGCATTCACCAAAACCGCCTTTTCCATGTGCTACCGGCGTCTAAACTCGACTAAGGCAAGCAAGCGCCGCGCTCAATGGAGAAACCAGATCAACTACTTCTAGCGAGAAAATATTCCCCCCGAGCTGGCTAGCGAAGGTCCGCGATTTCTCTTTTTAAAGTTCAAGTACGGCCCGCGTATTCCGAGGCACTTCTGCGAATCCAGAATAAGGCCTGAAATACGCGCTAGTACGTCTAAATCCAAAGCGGATGTTGATCCCAGTTGGCGGGCGCGCCCATACTCTGTCGATGGCCCTGGTCTACCAGCAGAAGCCCTATATGATTTGTTACGCTGTCTCGCCAATCGTCCGCGTCCGTTGCGCATGATGCAAGCAACGCCTTGATGACCAGCAAGGCAAAGTACATCCTGTCTACAGGGTAGCTGCCAGCCATATGCTGCCACGCACCACTCTTTGGCCTCATCGGGACAACGCCAAGCACTCGGTTCCACATGCGTCCATGATGAGCCGCAATGTTTCGCAATGCGGCGATGGTGTGAACCCAACTGGCAAAAACGGGCGCAGCGATACCGAAAATGCCTGCAATCGCTTTCTTGTCGGCAGGATGCATTGCTTGGACAAGCTTCGATAGCGATCCAAAGGACATTACCTCGCTGGCCATCCAGATCGGCACCTGCGGATGCGCTGGCTGCGTGTAATTCGCCTTGTAATGAGCGATGAAAGTCTCTCTCGAGCGTCCCACGTCATCTTGCACGGTGCGGATCCAGCTAGCGTGCCAACCGGGATCGTAGGCTACGTTGATCGGATTGCTGTATCCGAAGGCACCGTAGCTGTGCGCCATCTGATAAGTCACGGCCGTTCTAACTGCGACTTCTATGTGGCAAATGGCTTCCATGACCAGAGAACGTAGTACTTGATCAAATTCGTAGAGCTCAACCGCCTGCTCGAACGAGGCCCCCGGCTTGTAGTTGTCACTGCCGGGCAGCCGAAATGGAAACAGGTAGCCCATGAGTCGGTAATAGCCGACGCGCTCAAGGTAGTAGATCGCGCGCGCAGGATCAGCGACATGAAGACCTCGCTGTTGGAGCTGCTGTAACTGCGCGGCGTAGCTGAGAGGCCCCTTCGTGTACTGCACTGTCGCCCTGCTCCCTGCAAGCGCTCAAAAAAAACCCGCCTATTTGCGCGTACAGCGATAGTCGGCTGCATAGGCGTGGCGGGTGTGTTGCGTACAGTATCGGGGAAATTAGTAGCTGTTTCAACAGCTGGCTCATGAACAACTAGCCGCTGGAAGCGTCAAAAATGTCAAATCTGGCGGAGAGAGTGGGATTCGAACCCACGGTAGGCTCACACCTACGGCAGTTTTCAAGACTGCTGCCTTAAACCACTCGGCCATCTCTCCGTATTTTTACCGCACGCCACCGAGGCATTGCACCCCAGCAGCGCCAATTGTACCCGACCAACCCCCGGTCAGGTCACGCAATCGCTTCCAAACCCGCCATATAAGGCCTAAGCACCTCAGGAACCTCAATCGACCCATCCTTCCGCTGGAAATTCTCCATCACAGCGACGAGGGTCCGCCCCACAGCCAACCCCGACCCATTAAGCGTATGCACTAGCTCCGGCTTCCCGGTCGCCGGATTCCGCCACCGGGCCTGCATCCGCCGCGCCTGGAAGTCCGTGCAGTTCGAGCAGCTGCTGATCTCGCGGTACGTGTTCTGCGAAGGCACCCAGACCTCCAGGTCGTACGTCTTCGCCGCCGCGAACCCCATATCGCCCGTGCACAGCTGCACCTTCCGGTATGGCAGACCCAGCTTCTGCAGGACCGTCTCGGCGTGCCCGACCATCTCCTCCAGCTGAGCCATGCTGGTCTCGGCGGTGGCGATCTGCACCATTTCGACCTTCTCGAACTGGTGCTGGCGGATCATGCCGCGGGTGTCGCGGCCGTAGCTGCCGGCTTCGGCGCGGAAGCACATGGAATGGGCGGTCAGGCGCATGGGCAGCTCGTCGGCTTCGACGATGCTCTCGCGGACCAGGTTGGTCAGGGTCACTTCCGAGGTCGGGATGAGGTAGCGCTTCGCGTCGCCGATCTGGGTGGCGAACAGGTCCTCCTCGAACTTCGGCAGCTGGCTGGTGCCTTCCATCGCGGCCGGGTTCACGATCAGCGGCACGTTGTGCTCGAGGTAACCGTGCTGCGTGGTGTGCAGGTCGAGCATGAACTGGGCGAGCGCGCGGTGCAGGTGCGCGAGCTGGCCGCGCAGTACGGTGAAGCGCGCGCCGCTGAGCTTCGAGCCGGCGTCGCCGTCGAGCCAGCCATGGCGGACGCCCAGGTCCACATGGTCCTTAACCTCGAAGTCGAACGCGCGGGCGTGGCCCCAGCGGAGAATCTCGAGGTTGTCGTTCTCGTCCTTGCCGATGGGCACGGACTCGTCCGGCAGGTTGGGCAGGCCGAGCGAGATGTCGGCCAGTTTGGCCTGGACGTCGGCCAGGGCCTGTTCGTTGGCCTTGAGCTTGTCGCCGATGCCGGCGACCTCGGCCATCAGCGGGGCGACGTCTTCACCCTTGCTCTTGGCCTGGCCGATCGCCTTGGAACGCGTATTGCGCAGGTTCTGCAGCTCCTGGGTCTCGGTGGCGAGGGCCTTGCGCTCGGATTCGAGGCGCTCGATCGTGGCGACGTCGAGGTCGAAGTTCCGGGCGGCGCGCAGGCGTTCCGCCGTTTCGGCGAGTTTGCCGCGCAGGAGAGCAGGATCCAGCATGGGTCGGGTTCCGTGGGTGTTCGAACGGAGGATTATCGCAAATTCGGGGGGCCTCATGCCCGCCCGATGCCAGATCCTCGTCGAACCCCGCCACTGGCACCTCAGGAAAGGCGCCAGTGGCCCGTCGATGACACGGGATGTCCGTCCCGTGTCAGGTTATCAGGCGGCCTTCTCAGCCCGCATCTGCTTCGACAACTGCTCGGACAGCAGCGTCAGCTTCTCATCGGCCGCCTTCTCCTCAGCCAGCGTCGCGACGAGCAGCGGCACGGCATCGGTGTAGCCGAGCTGCTTGGCCAGCGCGATGAGGGTGCCGTAAGAGGCGATCTCATAATGCTCTACCTTGTTTCCGCCGCCGATCAGGGCGGCATCGCGCAGCGGACCTTCTTCGACGCCGTCGATCACTTCCTTGCCCTCTTCGACCAGCCCCTCCATCGCGGCGCACTTGATGCGCTTCAGACGGATACCCAGAAGCTCGACGACCTGATCGATGCGCTCGACCTGGCCCTGCGTTTCCTCGAGGTGAGACGTGAATGCTTCTTTGAGCTCCGGAGCCGTCGATGCACGTGCCAGTCGCGGCAGCGACTTGGTGAGCTGCTTCTCGGCGCTGTAGATATCGGACAGCTCGTGGATGAAGAGATCTTCGATGGTTTTGATAGTCATGGCGCTGTCTCCCGGATAAGACTTCCGAAACTAGCGCTATGGATGTTTGCGCGCACCGCAACGCGGGTGAAGAGAGCGAACACCTGAGTGAACGCGGCTCCCGAAAGCTACTTAGGTATCTCCACCCGCTGCCCGCAATGCTTACCAGGCCGAGCCCGGAAACGCATCCAGCGGAATCCGCAGGTAACGCCGACCGTTAGCCTCAGGCTCCGGCAACCGCCCACCGCGCAGGTTTACCTGCAACGCGGGCAACAGCAGCTTCGGCATGGGCAGCACCCTGTCCCGCCCGTGGCGCAACGCGATGAACCCAGCCTCATCGAGGCCGGCCACATGCGTGTTGGTGGCCAGTTGCTCGGCCACTGTACTTTCCCAGCGTGGTTCGCGGCCTCCCGGCTGGTAGTCATGTCCGGTGAACAACCGCGTCTCCGGCGGCAGCGACAGGATCCGCTGGATCGAATGCCACAGCACGCTCGCATCGCCGCCGGGAAAATCCGCCCGCGCACTGCCGCTGTCCGGCATGAACAGCGTATCCGCGACGATCGCCGCGTCGCCGATCACGTACGTCACCGATGGCGCGGTGTGACCCGGCGACGAGATCACGCGGGCCTCCAGCGAGCCGATGGAAAACGTATCGCCCTCGTCGAACAACCGGTCCCAGTAACGCCCGTCCAGCTGATCCAGGGGCAACCCGTAGATCTCGCCCCAGATGCGCTGCACATCCAGTACGCCGGATCCCATCGCCATCGGCGCACCGGTCTTCGACGACACATAGGCCGTGGCCGAGAAATGGTCCGCATGCGGATGCGTGTCGAGAATCCACTCGACCGTGAGCCCCTGCGACGCCACCGCATCGAGCAAGGCGTCGGCGGACGTCGTCGCGACGGAGCCCGACTTCTCGTCGAAGTCGAGCACCGGATCGATGATGGCGCAGTGCTTCGTGACCGGGTCGGCGACGATGTATTGCACCGTGCCCGTCCGCGGCTCCCAGAACCCCTGGACGTGCGGCCTGGATGTGTCGGTGTTCATGGATCACTCCTTGCGTGCGACGCCCTCGCGCTGCAGAGGAGTCCATTGTAGACGACGACCGACCGAGCGCCAGAACGTCGCGCCGAGCATCACGGCGAGGCCGATGTTGACCACGACCTCGCCCGGCCAGACGTTGCCGTAACTGATGTCCTGAAAACCGATCCGGTCCGCCACGATGCCAAGGATGTTCGCAAAGGCACCGGCGGCGATACAGGCGTGACACGTGCGGTTGATGCGCCGCAGACTGAGATCGGTCAGCAGCCAGCAGGCCGAGACCATGATGACCGCACTGCAGGCAAGGTCGGTGTAAAGAAAGAAAAGTGCGTTCACGGATTATCGCCTCCGGCGATACGGTCGATGACGCGGTTGGCCAGTGTTTCACCGCGCGAGTCGATCAGTCGCTGCACGATCATCGTCAGGCGTAAACCGAAACAACCGATGAGAAAAGAGACGCCGGCGTGTACCTCCGCCGGCGAGTCGGGAAGAAAACGCCGCTCCAGCGCGGGCCCCAGGAAGATCGCCATCATCGCCCCGCATACCACCTGGACGACGGCCAGCTTGCGCGATGCCTCGTTGCCAAGCGCCACAGGCAGGATGGCGCCGCCCACGGCCGCCAGCAGCAGCCAGAAACGGGTGAAGAGAACCACGGAATCCATGATGGCGACCTCGCTGTGGTCAGGGGGACGTGACCGGAGCCAGACGGCCGTGCCATGTCGAGCGCGGACCGTCGAAGACCAGATCCAGCTCACGTTTCGGCTCGGCGGCTACCTTGATCCGAAGATCGTGATTCAACACGCCGTCGCAGAACCTGCCGCCGTTGACGGACGGGGCAAAGCGATAAATCAACGTGTCGCCGTCGGCCTTCAGAAATCGGGCCGGCACGTCGCACGACAGCGGCTCGTTGAAATGCAGCCTGATCAGCTGCGGTGCAAACGTAAGCCGCAATGCGACATCGGAGTTTGCCTGCTGGATAAGGCCTTGCCATACCCCCTGGGGCTCGGCGGCGACGGCCAGGGTCGGCAGCGCCGCGATGAGAGCGGCAAGGCTCAGGCACTTCATGGTGTTCAGATGCATCGTGATCTCCTTACATGTTGGGTGGTGGGCTCACGCTACCGAGCAAGCCACACCGCGAAGCCGGCTAAGCCGGCAAGAAACAGAACGTATGGCGCGATCCGTACGGCGCTGCGGCCGCGACGTAACCGTGGAGCAACCTCGGTGCTAGCGATCAGGGCGCTTTGCCAGGCACTCGACACGCGCAGGCCGGAGAGTCTGTCCATCAGGACGCTCCCGCCTGGGACACGACGACCGGACGTCCATCCAGCGACACGTCGGCCCGCCAGGCGTCGGCGGCACGAAAGCGGATCACCATGCGGTGCAGGGGGCGTCGCCGGAACCAGCGAGGCGGGGGTGGATTCATGTCGATGATCAGTGCATCGGCCGCACCGCGCACCCGCTCGTAGCGCAGGCGACAGTCGAACGCGACCGACAGTTCGGTGACCTGCGGCAGGCGCGGATCGCGGAACCAGCTCATCGGTATCACCACGGAATCCAGCGTCGCGTCGTCGCGGGGACCGCGCGGGATATCCACGTGCAATGCCTCGTTTCCGGCACGGTCGTGTTCGTAATGTAAGCCCCGGCGACGGCGCAGACCGTCATTGGCCGCCTCCACGGAAACACGCAACGCGAACAACAACTGATCGAAGCTGCACTCGGCCATGGCACCCTACCCCTCGGTCATCCACGACGGCTTCCGCGGAAAGCCCACGTGGTAGCAAAGCCACTGCAGCACGACCTGATGCTCGCCGACCTGCAGAATGGTGAAACTCTTTTCCGTCCCGATGATCGAGCCTTTCGGCGAATCGGTGAGGCAGCGATTGAGCAAGGCGCGCGCTTCTTCCACCTGCGCCTCCGTACTCATCTGGTTGGGGTTGTCGCTGCCGACAACCACACGCTTGACGAACTTGACGTCAGTCAGATCGAACATCACTGGGTCTCCTGGAGAGAATCGCGACGGCCTTGCGGACGCCGCGACTCGAGGTATGGAACAAACCGCTTACGGACCCGGGCCCGGACCCGTTGCCGGAGCCGGAGCAGGCGCCGGAATGGCCGCGGGTGCGATCTTGGTCTTCTTCGGCAAGGCGTTACCCGGCACGGCCACCGGCGCGCCGACCTTGCGCGGCGCGCAGGCGGTCTGCAGGATGTCCAGCACGCGCGACAGGCCTTCCGGCATGCCACCGTCTTCCGCGTGTACTTCGACGTGATAACGCGCCGAGTTGTCGGACTTGCGGGTGTTTTCCTTGTGGGTGGCGACCGAACCGGACACCTTGGCGGAGGCCTTGAAGATGCCCCAGCCAATCGACATTTCGGCGCTGAACTCGCCCTTCTTGTCTTCGCTTTCGGTGCTGCTGAAAGACGACTTCACTTCCATGTCGAAGGTGATGTCGACCTTGGTGATGCTGAGGCTGGGCACCTTGACGATGGCCAGCAGCGGCACCACGATCTCGACGTCTTCCTCGGCGGTGCCGCCCTGGACATTGGGATCGTCGACAGGACGCTTGAAACGGAACGTGGCGGTACGGGTATCGCCCACGCCATTGGGATCGTTCGCGGCCGGCGGCAGAAAGCCGATGACCTTGATGAAATCCGCGGTGGCCTGGGCCAGCTTGACCTGTGCTTCGCAGGCGGCGCTGAGCGGCGAACCGATCAGGTCGCCCATGGGCAGACCCTTGAACTGACTCGACATGTTGACGAGTTCGTCAGCCATGATGTGACTCCTGGTGAGATGTGACGCGACACGCGGAATGCGCGTCGCGGTTCAGCGCGACCGACGTGTTCAGTCGCCCGGCTTGAACGTCTTGAAGACCCCCTGGGTCTGCGCGAGGTGATTCATCAGCCGCGACGCGCCGTCGGTCGGCTCGCTGCCTTCCACGCGCAGCACCACGTGCACGGACCCGCCGCGACGATCGCTGCCACCGACCGAGGGATCGACCCGCAGGTGGGGCCGCGACGCGGCGCTCACCCCCTTCCAGCCGGGCTCATGGGGCGCGTCGTCACCCGGTGGGTCGCCCTCGATCAGCGGACCGAGGTCTGCGTCGAAGGTGATCTCGACATCCTTGATGCGCAGCACGTTGGTCGAGACCAGGGGAAGGATCGGCGCCCGATACAGGTCTTCATCGTCCTCACCGGCCTGCGGATGCAGGGACGGCATGCGGATGACGACGCTCTTGGGCCGGTTGTCCTCATCGAAAAAATCGCTGAGGTGGGAGATCTGGTGTTGCTCGATGCGGTCCTGCGCATCGACCACCGCGCCGGCGATGGCTTCGATCAGGGTATTGAGCGAGGTCTGCGCGGCCATGGCTCAGGGACCTCCCGTGGCGGCTTGCGGCAGATCGGGAAACGAGTCGACGCGGTTGAGCCAGCCTTTCAGGAACTTGCCCAGCCCCGGCCGCTGGGCGACGAGGTTCTTGTAGTAGTCCTTGCGACCCTGCTTATACGCGGTGTAAACCGCGACGTTGTCGACCTTGCCCAGCGCGGCGAGCGTACCGGCACCGATGGCGCCATCGACCGCGATTTGTGGGGTCACACCCTGCGCATTGAGCACGCGCTGGAGCAGCCTGGATGCGTTAGCACCGGCGTTGACCTGAAAGTCGAAGACGATGTTCGCCAGATCCTGCAGCGCGATCTCGTCGCCGCGCACCTTGTCCCAGTACAACGCCTTGTAGATCCTGCCCGCGTCCGCGTCGCTCAGCGCACGCAGGTTATCGAGCGTGGGCTCGACACCGAGAAGGCGTTTGGCGCACTGCTGAAACGTGCCCAGCGTGATGCCTTTGTTGGTCGCGCCGCCCGGATCCGCGGGGTCGTTGACGAATCCTCCCTCATGTTTGAGTAACGTGGGAAAGAAGCTATTGAAGTCGGCCATGGTGTGAGCTCCTGAAAAGACGCGGTGGCGTCCGTGGAGTCACTATCCGTGGGTAGCCGCACTGGCGGCATCGGCAAAACACTGAATCGCGCGGTCGCCGTTACTGACCTGGGGGACTCACGGATCGAGCGTGGTGAGCCCTTCGCGCAAGGCGTATCGCGTGAGCTGCGCGATGCCGTTGATGCCCAGTTTCGCCATGATGTGTTCCCGGTGCGTGCCGACGGTCTTGATGCTGACGTGCAATCGCTCGGAAATGTCGCGTGCACTGAGCCCTTCGGCGAACAGCTGGGTGATTTCGCGCTCGCGCGCACTCAGCGCTCCTGTCGTCGCAAACGACGGTCCATCCTGGCGACGCAGACCATCCACCATCAGATGCCCTATGTCCGGACTGATGAAGTAACGCTGGCGCATCACCGTATCGATCGCCTCACGTAGCACGTCGAAACCGTCGCGCTTCAATACGTAGCCATGGGCGCCAGCGTCGAAGGCGGCGCGTACCCATCGGGAATCCTCGTAACCGGACAGGCAGAGAAGCCGGGTTTGTGGACAGCGTGGTGCGATCCGCCGGATCGCTTCCAGACCACTGAGTCCGCGCATGGCACAGTCGAAGACGATCAGCCCTGGCTGCTGTCGCAACGCCAGGCGCACGCAGTCGCGACCGTCCGCGGTACTGCCGATCACCTGGTAGCGCGTGGAGTGACTCAGCAGCGCCGCCACACCGTCGCGCAACAGCGCCTGCTCGTCCGCAAGCAAAACCGACACGGGCATCATGCGAGCCGCCCACGGCAAAAGCCGCCATCGATGGCGGTGAAATGATGCTGCGAATCCATCGTCGGTCCCCCGATTGACTACCCTTACCGGCGGACGCTTCGCTGCCGGCTGGCGGCCACGGGTGCTCCCGGTGGCCGCGCCACGACGGCACGGCCGCAGCGTGCCGTCGCGTACACGGGGTCGGGTTTGGGACGCAGGTAATCGCCAGGCATGACACGATCCGGTCGGTGGAAGGAGTGGTCACGGTATGTCGTGACGCCCCACCAGCCGTATCGGCCAAATGCTGATTTTTCGAGCCGAAGCCGCTGCGGCGGCTAAGCCGTACCGATGCGCGTCGCTTCCGGGGGAAGCACGGTCAGTTCCCGCCAGTCGAGTTGCTCGAGCAGGAAGTTGTAATCGTCGTCGCTTAGCTGAAATTCCAGACGGCAGCGTTCGAGCTCCGCCCGCTGCGCGGCGATGGCGGCGAGCGACAAGGCACAGTGCCGCTGATGCGCATCGCCGCGTGGCGGCTCGTCCAGCGCGTCGACCTCGATGCGGAACAGCGCCGCCAGCCGCGCGCCCTCTTCACTGGCTTCGTCCTCCAGCCGATGCAGGGCTGCCCGGGCCAGACCGCGACGGACCGCAACGAGCTCGCGCTCGGTCACCGCGCGATGATCCAGCCCCAGCAGCCGGATCATCGGCGCGAGGGTCAGCCCCTGCACCACCAGCGTGGCCAACACCACGCCGAAGGCGGCAAGGACCACCGTGTCCCGCTGCGGGAACTCCGCCGGCAGGATGAACGCCGTCGCCAGCGTCACCAGCCCGCGCATACCGCACCACCCGGCCAGCGTGGCCTGCCGCCAGGTGGCGGGCTCCGCCCGTCCCGAACGACGGCGGTACCACGCCACCGCGCGATTGAAGCCCAGCGCGACGACCAGCCGGACGACCACGACGATGGCGATCACCAGCCCGGTGAAGGCGAGCGCGTGGCGCAGGTGCTCACCGCTCATGTCGCCGATGATCCGCCGCGCCTGCAGGCCCATCAGCAGGAAGGCGAGCACATTGAGCACGAACACCACGACGTTCCACACCGCGTACGACTGCACGCGCATGCGCGGCGAGGTCGGTCGCGCCGTACGCGATGCGAGCGTCATCGCCAGCGCCACCACGGCGAGCACGGGCGATACGTGAAGGTGCTCGGCGATGATCCAGACCAGAAAGGTGTTGACGAACTGCAGCAGGTTACTGTCCAGCGCGCCCGTGACCAGCCGGCTCATGTACGGCATCAGCCAGGCGGCGACCATGCCGAACAACACACCGCCGGGCGCCGCCAGTGCGAATCCGCCGACCTGGGCCGCCGTGAGTCCGCCGGACATCTGCGCGGTCAGCGCGGCGCTGAACAGCAACAGCGCGGCCGCGTCGTTGAACAGGCTCTCTCCGCGCAGGATCGCGTCGGTGGCGCGCGGAATCGCCATGCCGGAGAGTATCGCCGTGGCCGCCGCCGCGTCCGGCGGCGCCACGATCGCACCGAGCACCAGCGCCGCGGCGATCGGCAGGCCCGCGAACGCCCAGCCCACCCACGCGACCAGCAGGGCCGTGATCAGCACCCCGCCGAGCGCGAAGATGACCAGCGGGATCCAGAAGCGCCTGGCGGTGGTCACGGGGAAGTCGAACGCCGCATCCATGAGCGCCGGCGCGATGAATAACGGCAAGGCCGTCCGCGGATCGATCGGAAAGTCCGGTGCCCCCGGCAGAAGCGCCACGCCCACGCCCGCCAACGCCAGCATCGACGGGTACGGCAACGACAAGTGCCGCGCCACCTGCAGCAATACGATGGCCGCCAGCAGCAGCAGAAGAAGGCTTTCGAATAACGTCACGGGCGAGACTTCCCCAAGTCGGTCCGCGCAGGCTACCCGGCAATAACGCTCTTGGGTAGGAGTCGGCCGTGCTGGCGATTGCGGGTTGCCTTGGTCAGCTGTTCTTCGTGCGAACTGGGTCGCGCGCGGGGCGCGCTCCTACAGTGGGCCGGTGGGATCCGGGCCTGCTGGCGATACCCCCCGCCTCAACCACCATCCGATAGAGGCACCCGCCAGCAGCCACCCGAACGCGATCTCCAGCAGCGACCCCACCGTGAACGCGTCCGGAAACCGGTACCAGTTCCAGTAGGGCACGCTGATCGACAACCAGCTGAAGACGCCCATCGCCAGGCCAAGCACCAACCCGCGCGTCACTCCCACCCCGGCACGGATCATCACCAGGGCGAGAATCCATGCCCCGAGCGTGTTCGTCACCCACTGATGAAACAGGTTGACGCCCATCTGCATGGAATCGCGCCCATGCGGCTCATAAACGATGAAAGCGAACGGGCTGGCCACCGCCTTCGCGGAGAACGCGGCGCGGGCCTTTTCATCGTCCGCGGCACCCCTGTCGAAGTGCGGCAGCACATAGATGCCAGCCTCGGCCGGCAGGCCTTGCTTCAGGGAGGCAATCACCCTGTCTTCGTCCAGTGGCGCCCGCATGGACATCTCGCCCAGCGGTAACACCATGTGCGCGAACGCACCCCAGAGAAACATCACGAGACCACCGATCAGCGTTGCCATCGCGATACGCATGAGCCGTCTCCACCCGGGCTGTTGGTCCGAGCGTACGACTCGTCAACGCACGATGGTAGTGGCTTTCGGCAGGGGTTCTTCAGTGCCTGTCGAGCACGTATCGCTCGATGGCGACGGCCACGCCGTCCTCGTTGTTGCTCGTCGTGACGTGGTTCGCCACGGCCTTCACGGTGTCGATCGCGTTGCCCATCGCCACGCCGACGCCCGCGAATTCCAGCATGACCAGATCGTTTTCCTGATCGCCGATCGCCATGATGCGATCGCTGGGGACACCCAGGTGCGCGGCCAGCGTGGCCAGTGCCCTGCCCTTGCCCGCGTCCGGATGCAGGATCTCGAGAAAGTCGTAGGCGCTCTTGACCACCGTGTAACGCTCCGTCAGTTCCGGCGGCATGTTGGCGATGGCGCGATCGAGCACGGGACCGTCATCCACCATCATGAACTTCCGGAAGCGCCACGCCGGGTCCAGCTGTTCGATGGAGCGGTAAAGCAACGGCGTGCGTGAGATGTACGCGTCACACACGGTGTGCGAGCTGATGTCCGCGTTCGGCGTCATCATGCTCCGCTCGTACAAGGCATGAAAGTGCACACCCAGGTCGCGCGAGACTTCTTCGCAGTAGATGAAATCGTCGTAGCCGAGGGTCGTCTCGGCGATGATTTTCGTGCCTGCGGCGTTCTGCACGACCGCACCGTTGAAAGTGACGCAGTAGTCGCCTTCCCCGTTCATGCCGAGCTCCGCGAGGTATTCCTCGACACCCGAGAAAGGCCGGCCGGTCGCCAGCACGATGCGGATGCCCCGGGCGCGGGCCGACGTGATGGCCTGCTTTACCCGCGGCGTGATTTCGTGCGCGGCGTTCAACAGCGTGCCATCCATGTCGATGGCAATCAGATCGATCATCGGGGAAAGTCTCAACGGGGATGCGCGGTATCGTACCGCAATGCAGCAAATACCGTCGTTAAGGTCGCGGGGGACGCCCTGAAAAAGCGAGCCCTCAGCCTCCAGCGCCACGTATGCGCGAAAGTCACAGTTCCGGGAGCATCTTTTTACGATGTCCACCCAGTCCGCCCGCAGGAACAACCTTCGTGCACTCGTTGCGGATCTGCAGCAGCAAGGCGTCGAGGACTGGGACGAAATCGCGCGGCGGGTGGGATGCACCGCCGGCGCGGCGCGGCTGAGATCGATGCTGAGGGAGGGGTTTATCGGGTCGTGGTTCTCACACTGCCTCGAGCATTCGCTCAATAAACCCAGGCGATGGCTGGACGAGGATCGCACGGTGCCAGCCGAACGTGCCGCGGAAAATGACGCTCTCGAGATGCCGCAGACGACTGACCGCCAGGACTCCCGTGACAGCGGGTGAACTACTTCCGCGTCCGGGCTTCCGCACGCGCGGCGCGTAACGCCTCCAGCTTTTCGCGCAATTTCGTTTCCAGTCCGCGATCGACCGGCTCATAAAAGGTCGTCCCCACCAGTTCATCGGGCAGGCACTGCTGATCCAGCGCAATGCCACCTTCGACGTCGTGGTCGTACTGGTAACCGGTGCCGTAACCCAGCCCCTTCATCAGCTTGGTCGGCGCGTTGCGCAGATGCATCGGCACGTCGAGCGTGCCCATCTGCTTCACGGTGGCCCTGGCCTTGTTGTACGCCATGTACGCGGCGTTGCTCTTCGGCGAAATGGCCAGCCAGATCGCCAGCTGCGCCAGGCCCAGCTCGCCCTCGGGACTGCCGAGGCGCTCGTACGTATCCCACGCATCCAGCGCCATGCGCCACGCGCGCGGCTCGGCCAGACCCACATCTTCCACCGCCATCCGCGTCATGCGCCGGGCCAGATACAGCGGATCGCAGCCCCCGTCGAGCATGCGCGTCAGCCAGTAAACGGCGGCATCCGGATCGGACGAGCGCACGGATTTATGGAGGGCCGAGATCTGGTCGTAGAACTGCTCGCCGCTCTTGTCGAAACGACGCGTGCGATCCGCCAGCACCTGCTCCAGCGTCGCATCGTCGATCCGGCCGTTTTCGGCGAGCTCGGCGGCGATTTCCAGCAAGGTAAGCGCACGACGTACATCGCCATCGGCGGCACTGGCGATGAGTTTCAGCGACGCTTCGTCGACATCGAGTTCGAGATCGCCCAGACCGCGTTCCTTGTCGGCCAGCGCGCGATGCAATGCGGCCACGATATCGTCCGGGCTCACCGCGTCCAGCACGTGCACACGGCACCGTGAGAGCAACGCGGAGTTGAGCTCGAACGACGGGTTCTCGGTGGTCGCGCCGACGAAGATGATCACGCCCCGCTCGATATGCGGCAGGAAGGCGTCCTGCTGGGCTTTGTTGAAGCGATGCACCTCGTCGACGAACAGGACGGTGCGGCGCCCCTGCGCGAAGTTGCCTTCCGCCTCCGCGAGCGCCTTTCGCACGTCCGGCAGGCCGCTCATGACAGCGGAAATGGCGCGGAAGTCGGCGTCGGCGTACCGGGCGACCAGCAGGGCCAGCGTGGTCTTGCCACACCCCGGCGGTCCCCACAGGATCATCGAATGGACCTTGCCTGCCTCCAGCGCACGGCGCAGCGGCTTACCCTCGCCCGCCACCCGCTGCTGCCCCACTATCTCGTCGAGGGCACGCGGACGCATACGCTCGGCCAGGGGCTTCAGCGCTTCGGGTTCGGCAAAAAGGCCGGGGGACTGAAAAGACATGGGACTCGCGGGAGGGAGTGAAAGTCCATTATCGCGCGTCAGGCGTGCAGATGCGCTCAAGGCTTCTGAGCCGCCCTTAGCCCTCAACCCTTGCCTTCGTCCTCGCCACCCGCGTTCGGCTTCCGCAGCAAACTGCCCGCCATCCCTGCAATCAAACCCGCCCCCAGCAACAACACCACCCAGAGCAAAGGCCGGGTCCAGTCGAACGGCGCCGCCGGCGAACTCAGCGCTTCGCGTCCACCCAGCTCCTGTCCGGGACCCAACGTCGTTTCGTCAGGCCGCCACGCCGCGCCTTCGCTCTTACGCAAGGCCGTCACCGCATCGCCCACGGGCCATGACGGACGCCGCTCGCGCGCACTGCCCACCAGCAACCGATACGGCCCCTTGCCTTCGGGCAGGAAGACGAAGCGATCCGCCCGCCAGCCCACCGAAAGATGCGGCGCTTCGCGCAGCGGCGTCGCCGAATGCAGACGCAGCAGATCGCGACGACGCGCATTCACCTCGAGCGGCCGACGACCTTCCGTACCATCCGGGGTGACGACGAGCGTGCCCAGCGCCTCGCTGCTCATCGTGCCCTCGACCGCCGATGCATCCAGACGGGCCACGCTGTCGCTTTTGCCCAGCGTGACGCGCACGGAGTTCACCGGCAACGCGGCCGGCAAGCGATAGTCGTAATCGACGCCCTGCCCGCTGCTCTTCGTGTCGCCGACGGGAACATCCAGCCAGAGCAGCTTCGCTTCGTCCTTTGCCGCCGCGTCTTCGACACTTCCCGACAAGGTGACGGACGACGTGCCGTCGACCGCCCACGGTGCTTCGCCGCTCATCACACGGACGCGGTAGTAACGCGCCGGCGAACCGGACAGTTTGATCACGCGCGCATCCACCGCGCCATCGCCCTTGCCGAGTGTCACGATCGATGCGCCGCGCACGCGTGTGTTCCAGTCCTGCAGATCGTTACTGGTATCGACGTCGACGCCGAGGTTCACGTCGTGGTCGATCGCCGCGAACTCCAGGCGCTCCGGCGCGATCGCCGAGCGCGCGTCGAACAGCCAGACGCGCGGCGTGGCCGTCGGCGCCACCGGACCCGGCTCGATCACGATATCGCCGTTGGTGCTGCGCTGGATGCGCGCACCAGGCACGCCGTCCACCGCGGCGGGCACGGCGCGCAACGGCGCGTCGAGCGTCACGGGATGCGAGGTCGGCGCCGCGGCGGTATACGGGCCGGCGGCGACCTGCCGCCCCTCCGCATCGACCACGACGACATCGGCGAGCCCGGCATCGCGCGATGCCCAGGCGTACGCGTCCTGCGGCAGTTCGACGAGGTAGGCCTTGCCACCCTGCGGCGCGACGATCGGCCAAGAATAGGCGAATGCCTCGGGCGCCTCGGCACGGGCGCCCACGGCAAACAGACCGAGAACAAGCAGACAACCCACATCACGACGCATGCGGTGACTCCGGAGCGATGACCGCGCCCTCTTTGGGCGGCGCGGGAGCGAGATAGCCGATAACCGTGCACAGCAGGCCATAGGCGATGAAGGACGCGATGCCGAACAGGTTGCCCAGATGTCCGCGATCCACCAGCAGCAGCTTCAGCAGCACCACGGCCATCGTGCCCGCACCGGCCATCCACAGCAGGCGCTGGCCGCGGCGCGAACCGAGCACCCAGGCGACGACGCCGATCACGCTCCAGACCACGGTGAGCGAGAGTTCGGCAAGACTGGACGAAGGCATCGACGAATCCCACGGCACGCCGCCAAGGTGATGCACGGCGCGCAGCGTCATGCTGGTCGCGACGATGAAGAAGGCGACCGCGAGCGCAGCGGGCCGCGTGCGCCTGATCGCCGGCGGAACGGCCTCGTCGGAAATCGCACGTGCGGTAAACAGAAGCACCGCGATGAGCAGAAGATCCAGCGGATTGAGGACGGGAACGAAGGGCAACGGCTGCGGGCTGCCCGCGGCGGTGAGTGCGATCAGGCCGACGACGGCCATCGCCAGCACCATCGCGCCCCCGACACTTACGCGGATTTCGCGTAGGTAAATCGCCAGCGGCGACGCAAGCAGACGAGGCCACCACACCGTGATTGCCGCGACCAACAGGGTCGGCACCGAACAGGCGACGATCTGCCAGCCCTGCCCCACGCCCGCCACATGATCCAGCGCGAGCCCGATGGACAAGGTGAACAGGGCCAGCCAGCGAAGCCACCAGACGGTGCTGGTCGCCACGCCGGCGACACGGTGCGTACCTTCGCCGCGCATCGCGAGCCAGCCGGTCACCGCCATGACGACGGCTGCACCCAGGGGCCAACCGGCGAGCCATTGCACTCGCTCGTTGGCGCCTTGCAGCACGATCAGCAGCGAGAACAGGAAGGACAGCGGCACCGAGAATGCCAGCACGGCGCCGAGATCCAGCTTGCGTGTCCGCGGGCAGGCTTCCGCGAGCAGCCAGCCGGTCACGCCGACCAGCGCGAGCCATGCGGCATCCACGTTCGCCGGGATGCGTGTGTCACCGGCATCGCGCACGAATCGCCCGATTTCATTGCCGAAACCCACGAACCACCAGAGGCCCGCCCAGAGCAGGAGACCGACGCGCGCGAGACTGGAAACGCCCCGGGACGTGCCATGACGATCGAACTGCCATACCCCCACACCCGCGCCGACCACGAGCAGCAAGCTGCCGATGAACTCGGGATTGAGGAAGGCGGTGTCCCGGTAGCGTGTGCGGAACGCAAGAGCCAGGCACCAGGCCACGCCAGCGACAAGTTGCAGGAACACACCCGACCAGCGCGGCAGCCGACGTCCCTGCCGGAAGCCGAGCCAGGTCAGGCCCGCGCCTTCGAGCGCGAAGACACTGGCGGTCACAGCCGCACTAAGCGCCAACGGCACCGCGATCGTCGCGAAGGCCACGGCCAGGACGGCCCAGGTTTCACGCAGCAGGCCCATATCCTCGCGTTTGCGGATGGCGAACGCGATGGCGATATAAAGGCCCGCGGCGATCAGCGCGGAGATGGCCAGCGGCATCGGTTCCCAGTCGAGCAACGCGCCCTGCAAGAGCAGGCTGGCGATCGGATTGCCGAACATCAGGCAGCCGTCGAGGATGACGCGGCGGCCCTTCGGCGAACGCAGCACGTGCAGCCACGGCACCACGAGAAAGAGCAGGAAGTGGAAGATGAGGAACGGCTCGGTGCTTTCGAACAGCGACGGGCTGTACTTCAGCGCCCCCCAGGCCGTGCCGACCCCGAAGGTGGCGACGAAGCCGAGCACGTTGAGCACGCGCCACGCCTTTTTCCATGCGATGCCGAGAATGCCCAGGTTGAGCACCGCGTAATAGCTGAAAAGCGCGACGTGATTGCCCTGCCCCGACGATGCCATGATCGGCGCGGCGAAGCCGGCGATCAGTCCGAGCACGGCCAGCGCCAGCGCATCCTGCAGCACCGCCAGAACACCCATACCCGCGACGAAGATCAGCAGCAGTGCGAACGTCGGACCCGCATCGAGCAGACCATAAAGTCGGTACGCGGCGAACACGATCATCACCAGCACGCCCAGGCCGCCACCCTGCAAGGCCAGCCCGAACGAACGCCGCTTCTCGCGCTGCACCCAGCCAAACGCTACGCCAGCGATCGCCACCAGCGCCACGATGCTCAGCCGTACCGATACCGGCACCCGGAGCAAGCCGTTATCCGAGGCGTATTTCAGGAACGCGCCCACGCCGGCGATCAACACCAGCATGCCGACCTTCACCGGCACGTTACCCTCGGTAAACCAGCGCTTACCCGCCTCGATCCACCGATCGACCAGTGAAGGCCCGGCTGGCTCAACGGGCACGGAGGGCTCGCGGGACACTGCCGGTTCACCCGACGTCCCAGGCTCTTGCCTGGCGCCAACCCTGTTGGCTATCGGCGCCTGCGAAACGGCCCCAGGCACCGACAAAGGCACCGGCGGCGGCCGTGAAGAAAAGCCCCCCGGCTGGCCCTCCGGTCCCGCAACAGGCACCGGAGGTCGCGGCACCCGCACCGGATCGGCGTCAGGCCAGTCCGCCGGCGTCAGTGGCTTCGGCGTCGCAGGCACTGGCGTCGCGGACGTTGACTCCGCCGCGCCCGGACTCACCGCATCCAGCCGCGTCCGCAGTGCATCCAGCTCATCGCGAAATTGCGACTGCCGCCCCAGTAACCAGCCGATGACAGCCCCCGCGACGGCGCCGGTCCACCCCTGATCGACAAGGGCGCCGATCACCGCGCAGACAATGGCCCAGATGACGTACATACCGTTGGTCTCTCCGTAACATCCTGTGTGACGGGCGGAGTCTGGCATGAATGCCAGACGGGTAGGAGCGCGCCCCGCGCGTGTAGGAGCGCCCCCCCCGCGTGTGTAGGAGCGCGCCCCGCGCGCGAAAAGCCCACAGAGCGGTGAAGCCGTACCCTTCCTGCTTCCTCGCGCTGTTGGCTTTTCGCGCGCAGGGCGCGCTCCTACAGCGCGGGTCGCGTCCCGGAGGGGGTGATGCGCGCTATTTCACCGGCTGGGTCTGCAGCACCGGGGCGTCTCCGATCACATCGGTGCCCTGCGGGGGGACGAACTCGAACGTGCTGGCCGGCACGGCGGGGTTCTTCTGCCATCCGGCGAACGAAATCTGCGTCGTGTTGCCGAGCTGGTCCTTGAAGGCCATGCGGGCGAGGCCGCTGGCGTCGAACCCCAGATCGGCGAAGTCGAACTGAGGGTCCTTCGACGTGGACTGCAGGCGCAGCCAGACCAGGCCGTCGTGCTCACCCTGCTCGGTGACCTTGAAGTCCTTGTCCATCTGCGACAGGTCGGTCAGCACCGTGAGCGGGCTCTGCGCTTCCTCGCTGCTCTGCTTGCGCACCGTGACCTGCTCCAGGTCGGGGTCGTAGAGCCATACGCGGCTGCCGTCGGCGACGATCGTCTGCTTGTACGGCGCCGTGGTCTCCCAGCGGAACTGGCGCGGAGCCTGCAGCGCCAGCGTGCCGGAGCTGACCTTGCCCTGGTCGCCATTGGCGTTGGCCAGGGTCTGGCTGAAGCGGCCGGTCAGCGAGTGCAGGCCCTTGGAGAAGGCATCCAGGCGCTCGCGGGCCGCGCCGGTGGCGGCGAAAGTCGGCAGGCTGAGGAGGGACAGCGTCGCGGCGAGCAGGAGGCGTTTCATGGGATGTCTTCCGTAGGGTTCGGCGCGATTGTCAGCGATCGGTTTCGAACAGCGACTTAAGCATGTCGATGGCTTCGCCCGGCGAGATCTCGCCAGCCTCCATCTTCTCGCTGATGTCGGCGATGGCCTTACCGTCGCGGTGCCAGAAAGGCGCGTCACGGGTGGCCGTATGCGCGGGGCGCGCTTCCTGACCCAGCACGACGATCTCGGCGATCTCGGTCTGCTCGGCGAAGATCACTTCCAGCGCGTCGTCGACCTCGGCGGTGTGTCCGCTCGGGTACTCGCGAGTGACGAAGCACGCGCGGCCGTCGTCGGCGCGCAGCTCCAGACCCGGGATGGACGGATTGAGTTCGAACACGCTCGTGACTTCGTCGAGCACCTCGGCCGTGGGCACGAGGTCGCCGGTGACGAGCAGGCTCCAGGGGCGCTGACGTAGCGCGCCCGGCTTCATGGTGTTCATGGGGCGATTAATCCTTGGGGGGCGGCGGCGCCAGCACTTCACGGTTACCGTTGTGCTGCGGGGCGCTGACGATGCCTTCCTGCTCCATCTGTTCGACGAGGCGGGCGGCGCGGTTGTAGCCGATACGCAGATGACGCTGCACGCCGGAGATGGACGCGCGACGCGTCTCCGTCACCACGCGCACGGCGCGGTCGTAGAGAGCGTTGTCGCTGTCGCCGTCACCGTCGGCATCCTGCGGAAGACCGGCGTCGTTGATGATCTTGCCATCGGCGGTGGACTGGACTTCTTCCAGCACGCCTTCGATGTAGTTGGGCGCACCCTGCGCACGCAGCCACTCGACGACGTTGTGCACCTCGTGGTCGTCCACGAAGGCACCGTGCACGCGCTCCGGCGTGGCCGTACCCGGCGGGAGGTAGAGCATGTCACCGTGACCGAGCAGCGCTTCCGCGCCGGACTGGTCGAGGATGGTGCGCGAGTCGATCTTGGACGACACCTGGAACGCGATACGCGTCGGGATGTTCGCCTTGATCAGACCCGTGATGACGTCGACCGACGGACGCTGCGTGGCGAGGATCAGATGCACACCCGCCGCACGCGCCTTCTGCGCCAGACGCGCGATCAGCTCTTCGACCTTCTTGCCGACGATCATCATCATGTCGGCGAACTCGTCGATGATGATGACGATGTGCGGCAGCGGCTCGAGCGGATCGGCCGTCATGGACGGCATGTCGGGGTTGGCGCGGAACAGCGGGTCGAGCAGCGGCTGCCCGCTGTTCTCCGCGTCCTTCACCTTCTTGTTGAAGCCACCGAGGTTGCGCACGCCAACCGCGGCCATGAGCTTGTAGCGGCGCTCCATCTCGGCGACGCACCAGCGCAGCGCGTTGGCGGCTTCCTTCATGTCGGTGACGACCGGCGCCAGCAGATGCGGGATGCCTTCGTAGACCGAGAGCTCCAGCATCTTCGGATCGATCATGATCATCCGGACGTCCTTGGCGCTCGACTTGTACAACAAGCTGAGCACCATGGCGTTGACCGCCACGGACTTACCGGAACCGGTGGTACCGGCGACGAGCAGGTGGGGCATCTTGGCGAGGTCGGTGACCACGGCCTTGCCGCCGATGTCCTTGCCGAGGGCGAGCGCCAGCGGCGACTTCACCTGGTCGTAGCGCTCGGAACGAAGGATTTCCGAGAGGTAGACGATCTGCTTCTTGGTGTTCGGGATTTCCAGGCCGATGACGTTCTTGCCCGGAATGACGTCGACCACGCGCACGCTGACCACGGACAGCCCGCGCGCGATGTCCTTGTCCAGGCTGGAGACCTGGCTGCCGCGCACGCCCGCGGCGGGTTCGAGCTCGAAGCGGGTGATGACCGGGCCGGGATAGACGCCGACCACACGCGCCTCGACACGGAAGTCCTTGAGCTTCAGCTCCACCTGGCGCGACAGCACCTCGAGGGTTTCCTCGGAGTAGCCAGGCCCCTGCGGCGGCGCTTCGTCCAGCAGCGACAGCGGCGGGATCTCACCCTCGATGGATGCGCCGGTGAACAGCGGGATCTGGTTCTCGCGGGACGCACGCTCGCTCTTGACCACCATGGGGGTGGGCGTCTCGATACGTACGGGCTCGCGTCTGGCCTGCTTGACGGCCTCGGCCTTCTTCACCACTTCGCGCTCGGCGCGTGCGGTGCGGGCCGCCATGACGTCCGGCGCGCGGCGCATCTTGCCGCCGAACCAGCCGCCCAGTCGCACCACGCCCTGCCCCGTCAGGTCCATGAGGCGGAACCATGACAGGCCGGTGGCGAGGGTGACGGCGATGAGGAACAGGGCCAGCAGCAGCAGCGGCGCGCCCTTGTCGCCGAACGCGGCATGCACGCCGCGCCCGACCCACTTGCCGACGATGCCGCCCGGGCCTTCCGGCAACACGGGCGAATCGACGTTCAGATACACCAGCGCGGGGCCGGTGATGAAGAAGAACACGAACCCGATCAGGCGCAGGGACGGCTCCCACGGGGCGACGTTGCGCTCGCCCCGCTGGCGGATCACCTGCACGCCGAGGGCCAGCAGCAGCAGCGGAAAGAAGTACGAGACCAGGCCGAAGATGTAACGGAGCAGATTGGCGATGTTGGCGCCGACCGCACCACCGAAATTGGTGGCGTGCTCGGCGACCCCCATGTGGCCCCAGCTCGGGTCCTGATCGTTGTAGCTGATCAGGCAGACGAGCAGGTACAGGGCGAGCGGGAGCACCAGAAGGGCTCCCGCTTCGCGCAGGCGACGCTTGAGTTCGTCACTCAAGCCTTCGCGTTGGGCCTTGATCTGCGTCCTGGCCTGTTTCTTGACGACTTTCGCGCTGCGCGCCACTTAGCAAACGACCTCGGATCGGGTTTTCGGCATCATGCCACGCCCTGAAGCGCCGGGTGGACGAGCTTGCCGCCCTCGATATTGATGCCGGCGGCCAGCGGAGCGTGATCGCGCCACGCGTCGCCGGCGGCCAGGCGCTGCACGTACGGCAGGATGGCGGCCGAAATGGCGGTCGACGAGGTCTGCGGCACGGCGCCCGGCATGTTGGTCACGCAGAAATGCGTCACGCCGTGGACGTCGTAGGTCGGCTCCTTCCAGGTGGTCGGACGCGAGGTCTCGAAGCAGCCGCCCTGGTCGATCGAGATGTCGACGAGCACCGAGCCCTTCTCCATCGCCTTGACCATATCTTCCGTGACCACGCGCGGCGCCTTGGCGCTGGGGATCAGCACGGCGCCGACGACGATGTCGGCGTTGCGGACTTCTTCGGCCACCGAGGACTCATAGGCGTAGAGCGCGGTGACGTTGGGGCCCATGGCCATCATCTCGGCCAGACGGTCCTGGCGCTTGTCGAAGACGACGACGTTGGCACCGGCCGAGGCGGCGAGCGCGGCGGCGTTGCCACCGGCGGCGCCCGCACCCAGCACGACGACCTTGCCGCGCGGCGTGGACGCCATGCCGCCCAGCAGCTTGCCCTTGCCGCCGTTGGGCTGGTGCAGGAGCGTGGTGCCGATCTGGGTGGCGATGCGGCCGGCGATGACGGACATCGGCAGCAGCAGCGGCAGCACGCCGTTTTCGTCGACGGACTCGAACGCGATACCGGTCAGGCCGATATCCAGCAGGCTCTTGGTCAGCGCCGGCTCGGCGGCTAGGTGCAGGTAGCAGAACAGCAGGTGGTGCTTCTTGAGCAGCTTCAGATCGCCTTCGATCGGCTCCTTGACCTTGACGATCAGCTCGCCCTTTTCATAAAGGGCGGCGGCGTCGGGCACCACGGTGACGCCCAGCACGGCGTAGTCGGCGTCCGTATAACCGGACTTGGTGCCGGCGCCGGACTGGATGAAGACCTCATGGCCACGGCGGACCAGATCGGCCGCGGCGGCCGGAATGAGGGCCACGCGGCCTTCGAGGGTCTTGGTTTCGGAGGGGATACCGATGCGCATCTTGAGGAGGATCCTGAATGAACCGAGAGAAGTCGGACGAACAAAAGCCACCATGCGGGGACATGGGAGGCACCATCATGAAGCGAATGTCTTGAATCGCACCCTCGTCTTCCCCATTCTTCCGGGTCGACAACGATCTTGCGCAACCTCGAAACACGTCGCAGCAAACCTCAAGGATTATACATGAGCACCCCCAAGCACAGCCGTCTGCTGATCCTCGGCTCCGGTCCCGCCGGCTATACCGCCGCCGTCTACGCGGCGCGCGCCAACCTCAAGCCGACGATGATCACCGGCCTGCAGCAGGGCGGTCAGCTGATGACCACCACCGAGGTCGACAACTGGCCCGGTGACGAGAAGGGTGTGCAGGGACCGGAGCTGATGCGCCGCATGGCCGAGCACGCCGAGCGGTTCGAAACCGAGATGGTCTTCGACCACATCCACAGCGTGGATCTGGGCAACCGCCCGTTCCGCCTGAAGGGTGACAGCGGCGAGTACACCGCCGACGCGCTGATCATCACCACCGGTGCCACCGCCAAGTACCTGGGCATCGCCTCGGAAGAGAAGTTCAAGGGCCGCGGGGTCTCCGCCTGCGCCACCTGCGACGGATTCTTCTTCCGCGAGCAGGACGTGGTGGTGGTCGGCGGGGGCAACACCGCGGTCGAAGAAGCCCTGTACCTCGCAAACATCGCCCGCAAGGTGTACCTCGTCCACCGCCGCGACAAGTTCCGTGCGGAAAAGATCATGCAGGACAAGGTCTTCGAGAAGGTCGCGGCCGGCAAGATCGAGCTGCTCTGGAACCACCAGATCGACGAAGTGCTGGGTGACGACTCCGGCGTCAACGGCGTCCGCGTCAAGGACGTCAACACCGGCGCGAAGCGCGACCTCGACGTCCAGGGCTTCTTCGTCGCCATCGGCCACACCCCGGCCACCGGCATCTTCGAAGGTCAGCTCGACATGAAGGACGGCTACATCCAGATCCAGTCGGGCACCCACGGCATGGCCACGGCGACCTCGGTCCCGGGCGTGTTCGCGGCGGGCGACGTGGCCGACCACGTCTACCGCCAGGCGATCACCTCGGCCGGCTTCGGCTGCATGGCCGCACTGGATGCCGAGCGATGGCTCGACCAGCAGCACCTGCTGACGTGATGGCACCGCCCCGCGCCTCCCGACGCGCGGGGCACCGCGCCGCATGAGCGAGATCCGCTTCCTCGACGGACTCGGCGAGATCCCTGCCGCCGACTGGGATGCGCTCGTGCCCGACGGCAACCCTTTCGTGTCGCATGCGTTTCTCAGCGGCATGGAGACCAAGGGCTGCCTGCGTGAGGATTACGGCTGGAAGCCTTACCACCTTGCCATTTTCGACGGCGGCCGGCTGGTCGCCGCCGCCCCGACCTACCTCAAGGGCAACTCGCACGGCGAGTTCGTCTTCGACTGGAGCTGGGCCTCGGCCTGGGAACGCGCCGGTGGGGACTATTACCCCAAGCTGCTGGTCGCCGCGCCCTACTCTCCCGTGCCCGGTCCGCGCCTGCTGGTGCGTGAGGGCCCCGGGGCCGACATCCATCGCAACCGGCTGACCGCCGCGCTGGTGGACGAAGCCGATCGCCTCGGCCTGTCCTCCATCCACGCCAACTTCCTCGCCGAGGCCGATCTTCACGCCTTCGACGACCGCTGGCTGATCCGGGCGGACTATCAGTTTCACTGGCATAACCGCGGTTATGCCGATTTCGACGGCTTCCTCGATGCGCTGGCGCGCAAGAAGCGCAAGAACATACGACAGGAGCGCGCGCATGCGGCGGCTTCCGGCCTGATCCTGGAGATGCGCGGCGGCGACACGCTGTCCGATGCCGAGTGGCGACAGATCCACGCCCTCTACGAGCTCACCTTCGACATGAAGGGCAACCATGCCGCACTCACGGCGCGGTTTTTCCAATACCTGGGACGTACGCTCGGTTCGAATGTGCAGGTCGCGCTTGCACGCGACGACCGTGACATCGTAGCGATGGCGCTCTTCCTCCGCAGCGCCGACGCGTTGTATGGACGTTACTGGGGCGCCAGCGTGGAGTTGTCCGGCCTGCATTTCGAGCTCTGCTACTACCGCGGTATCGACTACGCGATCCGCGAGGGTCTGGCGCGTTTCGAACCCGGCGCGCAGGGCGAACACAAACTGGCGCGTGGCTTCCTGCCGACGCTGACCCACTCGCGGCATTACATTGCGCATGAAGGTTTCCGCCAGGCCGTGGCCGATGCCCTGGTCCACGAAGCGGCTCACCGTGAAGCCTATAAAGACGAACTGATGACTCACTCGCCTTACGCGGACCGATGATCCAGCTGCCACAACTGCATCCCCAGCGCACTGGCCTGTTCCCCGACCCCGAGTCGGCGCTGGCCGAGCCCAACGGCTTGTTGGCGTGGGGTGGCGATCTCTCGGCCGATCGCTTGCTGGCGGCGTATTCGCAGGGCGTCTTCCCCTGGTTCAACGAAGACGAGCCGATCCTCTGGTGGTCGCCCGATCCGCGCTGCGTGTTCCGCACGGACGAAGTCCACATCAGCCGCAGTCTGCGCAAGCAGCTCAACAAGTCGAACTGGCGGATCACTGCGGACACCTCGTTCGCCCGGGTGATGCGTGCGTGCGCGGCACCGCGTAACGGCCAGCCGGGCACGTGGATCGGACCGGACATGATCGCCGCTTACGAAGAGCTGCACCGGCGCGGGCATGCGCACAGCGTCGAAGTGTGGGATCGCGGGTCGCTGGTCGGCGGCATCTACGGCGTGGCTGTGGGCCGCCTGTTCTGCGGCGAATCGATGTTCAGTGCGCGCACGGGCGGATCGAAGGTGGCGCTGGCGGGCTTATGCGGACTGCTGCATGGCTGGGGGTTTCCGTTTCTGGATGCGCAGGTGACCAACGATCATCTGCTGAGCATGGGAGCGGTGGAGATTCCGAGGCGACCGTTCATCGCGCAGGCGAGGCGCCTGGCGGCGATGCCGGGGAAGGTGGGGAGCTGGATCAGCGAGGCGATTGCGCTGCCTTGACGGGTCGCGGGTCGCGCGCGGGGCGCGCTCCTACACGTGAGCGACGGCGTTAGCGGCGGCGGTGTCCGCTCATCTCCGCGCCGGCATTCTTCGGCAGCAGCAGACACACGGGCGCGGCCAGCAGCGAGACGAAGGTCACCACCAGGAACGCCACGCTGAAGTCCGGCAGCTGCGCATGCTCGCGCCCGTGCCAGGTCACCGACACATGCAAGGCCGCGGCGGCCACGCAGATGCCCAGCGACAGCATCAGCTGCTGGAACGTCGTGTAAAAACTGGTCGCGCTGGAAAAACGCTCGCTGGGCACATCCGCATACGCCACCGTGTTGTATGCACTGAACTGCAGCGACTGGAAGAACCCGCTGAACAGCAGCACCACATAGATGATCCACAGCGGCCACTCGGGCCGGAACGCGGCGCACAAGGCCACGCAGACCATCGACAGGACGCCGTTCCAGACGAGCGTCGCGCGGAAACCCCACCAGCGCAGCACCGGCGCCGCGGTCGCCTTCATCAACATCGCGCCCAGTGCGGACACGAAGGTGATCACGCCGCTGTGCGCCGCCGAAAGACCGAAGCCCAGCTGCATCATCAGCGGAAGCAGGAACGGCACCGAACCGGCCGTGATACGCGTCAGCGAGCCTGCGATCACGGACAGGCGGAAGGTGGTGAAACGCATCAGCGACAGGTCGAGGATCGGGTTGGTCGTCCGCTTCGAATGCCATACGTAGATCGCACCGACGATCAGGCCGCCCACCATCAGCCCCGTGGAACCTGCCATCGACGTCGCGCCCCGGCTGGCCATTTCCAGCCCGAACACCAGGCACGACAGCGAGACACCCGACAGTACGAAACCGAGCTTGTCGAAGCGCACCTTGTCCGGAATACGGATGTCGGGAATGAATTTCGTCGCCAGCCACATGCCGGCCAGACCGATCGGCACGTTGATGTAGAAAATCCAGCGCCAGGACACCCAGGTGACGATGAAGCCACCCAGCGGCGGCCCGACCACGGGCCCGATCAGTGCAGGGACCAGCAGCCACGACATCGCGCTGACCAGCTCGGACTTGGGCACCGAGCGGAGCAGCACCAGGCGTCCCACCGGCACCATCATGGCGCCGCCGATACCCTGCAGCAGGCGCGACAGCACCAGCAGCGGCAGGTTGCCGGACAGACCGCAGAGAATGGATCCCACCGTGAACAACGCGATGGCGGCGCGGAAGACGTTGCGCGAACCGTAACGATCGGCGATGGCGCCACTGGCCGGGATGAACACGGCGAGGCTGAGCATGTACGAGGTCAGCGCCACACTCATGTGCAGCGGGGAAACGTCGAAGGACTCCGCCATGGCCGGCAGCGCGGTGGCCAGGATGGTGCCGTCCAACTGTTCCATGAACATCGCGCTGGCGATGATCAGGGCAACGGTGCGGAAGCCAGGAGCGGAAGTCATCCGGAAAGGAGCGGCGAGGAAGCGCACAGTTTGCGCCCGCCCGCCTCAAAGGTCGAGTGAACGCTTGCTTAGAAACGAGCGGTCCTGTCCGGTGACGGGGTCGACGAAGCGCAGTTCACGGGCGAGCAGCCGCAGCGGCTCGCTGAAGTCCGCGGGCTCATCGCGCAGTTCGGGATAGACGTGATCGCCCAGAATCGGCGCACCCAGCGCGGCCATGTGCAGACGTAACTGGTGCTTGCGTCCGGTCACCGGCTGCAGCCGATAACGCCAGCAGTGTTCGCCCCGCTCCAGCACCTCGACGCGGGTGCGCGCATTGGGCTCGCCCTTGGCTTCGCGGACGCGGAAGAAGGGTTCACCGCGCTCGATCCGGCTTTCCCGGACGTGCGGAAAAACGAGGTCCGGCAGAGGGGCGGCCAGCGCCTCATAGACCTTGCCGATCCGGCGTTCGCGGAACAGGCGTGTATAGGCGTCCCGACTCTCCGGCCGGGCCGAGAACACGACCAGCCCGGCGGTGCCCCGGTCCAGCCGATGCAGCGCGACCAGCGCCGGGTTATCCAGCCGGCGCATCAGGCGGACGGAAAGGGTCTCCTCGACGAAACGACCGGCCGGCATCGTGGGCAGGAAGTGGGGCTTGTCGGCCACGACGAGGTCGTCGTCGGCATGGACGATGGTTTCCTCGAAGGGAATGGTCGGCTCCGCCAGCACCTCGCGGCGGTAGGCCAGCCTGGTACCCGGCCGGTAGGGCGCGAGCCGGTCGATCGCCACGCCGTCGATCTCCACCATGCCGCGCTCCATGCGGTCGATCCAGACCGGACGGCCGATCGCCGGGAAGCGGTCGCACAGGAAATCCAGCACGGAAGGCCACGCGCCGGCGGGCAGGACGAGTCGGCTGGGCGGAAGCGGTTCCATCGTAAGATTGTATCCCTCAACTCGTTCGCCTCACGGCCGCCATATACTGTGTCTTCCTCCCTCCCCAGCCTCGAGGCTTCCCCGTGATCGGCCGGTTTTTCAGGAAGTGGTTCGGCGCTCGCGGCGCGACTCCCCCGGCGGCGGCCAGCAACGCATGGCCGCTTGTGTCTGCGCCCGCGCCGGTTGCCGACGAAGGGGTGGAGGCGATCGTCGAGGTGCCCGCCGGCGCGCTGCCGGCCGACGAGGTGGAAGACCGTTTCTACCGGCTGATCCTCTCGGCGGCGCCATCGTTCGAACCCGCCATGACGCCGGCCGAGCAGAGCCTGCTGCGCCGCCTGAAGGACGTCTTCGGCGGCGAACGTTTCGACGTCGGCCTGCTGCCCCGGTTGCCCTCGGTCGTGCCGCAGCTGATGCGCTCACTGCGCAGCGACGACACCGACAGCCGCATGCTGGCCGAACAGGTCTCCCGCGACAGCGTACTGGTCGGCGAAATCATCCGCGTGGCCAACAGCGCTTTCTTCCGTTCGACCAAACCCGTGACGGGCCTGCAGCAGGCGATCACGCTGCTCGGCCAGAACGGCCTGCGCCGGGTGGTCATGCAACTGGTGATGCGGCCGATCCTGCGCACGGGCGAAAACGGCATCCACCATGCCGGCGAACGCCTGTGGGAGCACGCCGAGCGCTGCGCCCGCGCCTGTTCCCATCTGGGCCGTCCGGCCTGCGAGCCGTTCGAGGCCTTTCTGGCCGGACTGGTCAGCCATACGGGCTCCCAGGCCATCCTGGCCGAGCTCGAGAAATACGGCGACGCGGTACCGCAGTACAGCCGCTCGTTCATCGCCGCGCTGGCCGAGCAGATGGAGCGCCTGTCGCTGCATGCGGCGCGGCACTGGGACTTCCCATCCCGCGTGGTGCAGGCCCTGTCCGAGCGCGCCGATCCCGCCGACGCGGGCGCGCGCACGCCGCTGGGCCGCGCCCTGATCGCGGCCAGTCGCGTGGCGATGATCGACGTCCTCATCGACCAGGGCGGCGCCGAGGCCGATGCCGTGCTGCTGGCCGTGCCCGGCCAGAGCTTTACCCAGGCTCAGCTGGTGGAGTGTCAGGAAGCCGTGCGGGCGGCCAATACGGTCGAGGCTTAACGGGTCGTCGCTTTCACGTCCGCCCAGAGCTGATCCGCCAGCTGGGTCGACGCACCGTCGATCAGGCGCGGCACCAGCGTATCCAGGCGCGGCGCGTCCGGCTGCACCGGCAGCGACTGCTGAATGCGATAGGCCTTGGCGGTCACCACGCCGCGATTGACGATCCGGCAGTTCACCGCGAGGGTGAGACTGGCGGCCGGCGGCTCAGCCTCGGCGGCGACCGATGTGGCTGTCTCCAGCCCACGGCAGTTGATGATCAGGTCGGTGATGTACTTCGGCTGCAGTGTCGTACGCAGGCGGGCCTCGACGGCCGTGGCGATGTCCGGGCTGACCTGAACCTTAGGCTTGCCCTCGAGCCCGGAAACGACGACGACGCTTTCACCGCGGTTTTCGACAGTGAGCCACGGCGACGCCGGGCTGGCGGACACCAGGCGACTCATGTCGCTCTCGATCATCGACTTGCCGCCACAACCGGACAGCGCCAGGGCCGCGGCGGCGGCCAATACGTGCTTGATCACAGACAAACCCCGAATTCCCCCGATACAACCTCCCAATTTACCGGGCGAAACCACCGTCGGCAACCCGGACAACGCAGGGCGGAGAGCACGGCGGGCGCCATGCCATGGCGGAAATCCGCCGTTGCGGAAATCCGGCGTCCCGTCCGGGTACAATGCCAGTTTGAACCTTGGCAGGGTTTCTTCCGAACGATGTTTGCGGCACGACAGACGCCAGCCCAAGCCGGTGACGCCCTCGCGCGCCTCGCCTGGCAGGATTTCGAGCATCTGCTGGCCGAGCATTATCGTAGCCAGGGTTACCTCGTTGAACACCATACGCCTGCCACGTCACTCAAGACGCTGACGGCTGGCGTCGATCTCCGGCTGCGCCGCGGAAGCGAAACCGTCATCGTCCAGTGCAAGCACTGGGACACCGAGGAAGTGCAGCTGCAGGATGTGAACGAGCTGCTTGGCAACATGCTCAACGAGGCCGCGAGCAAGGGCGTCTTCGTCACCCGTGGGCGCTACAGCAGCGAGGCCAGGGCACTGATGCGCCGCCAGCCACGCCTGCAGCTGGTCGACGGTGACGTCCTGCGCGTGATGCTGAAGCTGCCCGATCATCTCGACATGTCGCTTCCGGGTGCGGCCTCGGCCCCATCCGCCCGGGGCGGCAAAGGCGCGAAGCACGAGAAAACACGCGGCTCGGCGCCCCGTCGCCGGTCGTCCGGTGACGCCTCGCGTCTCGGCCCGGCCTTGCTCGTGATCGCCATCCTGGCGCTGCTCGGGTTATTCGTCTGGCACAGCATGTCGCGCCGGGAAGAGGTGGCCGCCACGGCACCGACGGACGACGCCACACCCTCCCCGTCCACGGCGCCAGTGTCGGCGCAGACGCCGGCCATCGCACCGGCGGTCGCACCCGCCCCGCCTGTCGACCCGGCGGCGTCCGCCGTCGCGCCGGCGACCGGCACGCCTCCGCTCAGTGGTGCGTCCGGCATCGTCAGCACGCATGGTGCGCTCGATCCGCCGTCCGCCGCGCGCGAAATCGCGGAGCGCGAACGCCTGCGCCAGCAGTCCGAGGACGCACGTAACGCGCGCAGGCACGAAGACGGCATGAAGGTGCTCGAACAGAGCACGCGCGAACTGGGCTCGCACGAGTAACCGAGCCGCCATCTGACCGGTTCGTCATCGCGTCGCGGCGTTCCGCCGCACGATTAAACGAAGTCAGGGCCGTTTCGTTCACGCCGGGACAATCCTCGCGCGCTTAGCCTGTTTGGCGACCCCGTCGCCTGGAAGCACTCATGACGCTCGCGCCCGACCTGCTCCGTCGCATGCATGCCTATTGGCGTGCCGCCAACTACCTTACCGTGGGACAGATCTACCTCCGCGACAATCCGATGCTGCAGGAGCCGCTGCGCAAGGAACATATCAAGCACCGGCTGCTTGGACACTGGGGCACGACTACCGGCCTCAACTTCATCTATACGCATCTCAATCGCGTGATCGTCGAACGCGATCTCAACATGATCTACGTCATCGGTCCCGGCCATGGCGGTCCCGGCCTGGTCGCGCATACGTACCTGGAAGGGTCGTACACCGAGATCTATCCGCACATCGACCGCAGCGAAGCGGGCATGCGCGAACTGTTCCGCCAGTTCTCGTGGCCGTACGGCATTCCGAGCCACGTCGCACCCGAAACGCCGGGTTCGATCCATGAAGGCGGTGAACTCGGCTACTCGCTGTCACACGCGTTCGGCGCGGCGTTCGACAACCCGGACCTCATCGTCGCCTGCGTGGTCGGCGATGGTGAAGCCGAGACCGGCGCACTGGCCACGGGGTGGCATTCGAACAAGTTCCTCAACCCCGCACGCGACGGCGCGGTGCTGCCGATCCTGCACCTCAACGGCTTCAAGATCGCCAATCCCACCGTGCTCGCGCGCATCGAACCGGAGGAACTGCGCGACCTGATGCGCGGCTACGGCTACGAGCCGCACTTCGTCGAAGGCCACGAGTTCGAGCCGATGCATCAGGACTTCGCGGCGGCGCTCGACACCTGCCTCGACGAGATCCGACGCATCCAGGAGGCCGCCCGCAGCGACGATGCCGCCGATGCCGTGCGCCCGCGCTGGCCGATGATCGTGCTGCGCAGCCCCAAGGGCTGGACCGGCCCGAAGGTAGTGGATGGGAAGCCCGTGGAAGGCACGTGGCGCGCTCATCAGGTGCCCATCGCGAAATTCGAGACCGATGAGCATCTGAAGATCCTCGAAGACTGGATGAAGAGCTACGACGCGCACGAACTCTTCGACGAACACGGCCGTTTCCGGGACGAATTCGCTTCGCTGGCACCCACGGGTCAGCGCCGCATGGGCATGAATCCCCATGCCAACGGCGGCCAGTTGCTGAAGCAGCTGCATATGCCGCACTTCCGCAGTTTCGCGGAAGACGTAAAGACACCGGGTGACCACAAGGCCGAAGCCACGCGCGTGCTCGGCAGGTTCCTGCGCGACGTAATGCGGCAGAACATGCAGACCTTCCGCCTGTTCGGGCCCGACGAGACCGCGTCGAACCGGCTCGAAGCCGTCTACGAAGCCAGCGGCAAGACCTGGCTGGCGGAATACGAAGAGGTGGATGAGAACCTCTCCCCCGCCGGCCGCGTCATGGAGGTACTGAGCGAGCACCAGTGCCAGGGCTGGCTCGAAGGCTATCTGCTCACCGGCCGCCATGGTTTCTTTTCGTGCTACGAGGCCTTCATCCACATCATCGATTCGATGTTCAACCAGCATGCGAAGTGGCTGAAGGTCACCCGGAAGATGTCGTGGCGTCCGCCGATCGCGTCGCTCAACTACCTGCTGAGCTCGCACGTCTGGCACCAGGACCATAACGGGTTCTCGCATCAGGATCCCGGCTTTATCGATCACGTGGCGAACAAGAAGTCCGAGATCGTGCGCATCTATCTTCCACCCGATGCCAACTGCCTGCTCTCCGTCGCCGATCACTGCCTGCGCAGCCGCCACTACGTCAATGTGATCATCGCGGGCAAGCAGCCGGACTGGCAGTGGCTGGATATGGAGAGTGCGATCCGTCACTGTGCCGCCGGGGCGGGCGTCTGGGAATGGGCCGGCCGTGGCGGGGAGGAACCCGACGTGGTCATGGCCTGCGCGGGTGACGCGCCGACCGTGGAGATTCTCGCCGCCGTCATGCTGCTGCGCGAGTACGTGCCGGACATACGCATCCGCGTGGTCAACGTGGTCGACCTGATGTCGCTGGAACAGCCGGAAGAACATCCGCACGGCATGGACGACGATGTGTTCGACGATCTGTTCACCAAAGATAAGCCGGTGATCTTCGCCTTCCATGGCTATCCCGGCATCATCCACAAGCTGACGTATCGCCGGCACAACCACGACAACATCCATGTGCGCGGCTACAAGGAAGAAGGCACGACCACCACCGCGCTCGACATGATGGTGCTGAACAACATGGACCGCTTCCAGCTGGCCCTCGATGCGATCAACCGCATTCCGCGCCTGGCCGGTGAGCGCGAGAAGGCGACGCAGCGTTACTGGTCGGATATCCAGCGACACAAGCTGTACGTCAGTGAGCACGGGCAGGACCTGCCGGAGGTGCGCGACTGGCAGTGGAAGGCGGAAGAGGCGGCATCGCACGGGAAGGATCCCTCGTGAGTGCCACCGGCCATGTACTGGCCCTCAACACGGGGTCGTCGTCGCTGAAGTACGGCCTGTACCGCGTCGATGGCGACCGGTGCGAGGCGCTGCTTACCGGGCAGACGGACGGCCCCGCCGATGCCGATCCGCTGGCGGGCATCGTCGATGCGTTATCGAAACAGTCCCTGCCCTCCCCCGATGCGATCGGTCACCGCATCGTGCACGGCGGACCCCGTGTGCGGAAGCATGCGCGTATCGACGAGGCGATGATGACGCACCTCGACGAGGCGCGCGCGTTCGCGCCACTGCATGTGCCGCCCGCGGTAGACATGGTGAAACGGTGCAAAGAACGTTTCCCGGACCTGCCGCAGGTGGCGTGTTTCGACACGGCCTTTCACGCGTCGATGCCGCTTGTCGCGAAGACTCTGCCCTTGCCGGCGGATCTGCGTGAGGGTGGTATCGAGCGGTATGGCTTTCACGGGCTCTCGTACGAGTCGATCGTCCGACAGCTGGGCGATGGCATTCCGTCGCGGGTCGTCATTGCCCATCTGGGCAATGGCGCGAGCCTGTGCGCGGTGCGCGACGGGCGGTCGGTCGATACGACCATGGGGCTCACGCCCACCGGCGGCATCGTGATGGGGACCCGACCGGGCGATCTGGACCCGGGCGTGTTGCTCTACCTGATGCGCGAACGTGGCTACGATGCGGAGCGGCTTGAAAAACTGGTCGATCGGGAGGCCGGCCTGAAGGGGCTTTCCGGCGGTACCAGCGACATGCGGAAGTTGCATGCGATGGATAACGAGGCGTCGAAGCTCGCGCAGGATGTGTTCGTGCATGTAGCGCGGAAGCAGATCGCGGCGATGGTCGCGTCGCTCGGCGGCATCGATCTGCTCGTGTTTACCGGCGGTATCGGCGAGAACGATGCGGTTACCCGCGATGCGATTCTCGCGGGGCTGCAGTGGATCGGCGATGTTCCGTCACGGGTGATGGTGACGGAAGAAGATGAGCAGATCGCCCGCCACACATGGCACCTGACTCCTACATGACGACTACGGGAATCTTGCCGATCCTCGACTTCCATTCCTTCGGGCCGGTCTCATGCACCGACGTGCCGGCGCTGTCGACCGCTACCGTCACCGGCATGTCCTTCACCTCGAACTCGTAGATCGCTTCCATCCCGAGGTCTTCGAACGCCAGCACCCGCGACGCCTTGATCGCCTTGGACACGAGATACGCCGAACCACCCACGGCCATCAGATAAACGGCCTTGTTGTCGCAAATGGCCTCGATAGCGGCCGGACCGCGCTCGCTCTTGCCGACCATGCCGAGCAGACCGGTGGTCTCGAGCATCTGGCGGGTGAACTTGTCCATGCGCGTCGCGGTGGTCGGACCGGCCGGGCCCACCACTTCGTCGCGCACCGGATCGACCGGGCCGACGTAGTAGATGAAGCGGTTGGTGAAGTCGACCGGCAGCGTCTCGCCGCGGTTCAACATGTCGATCATGCGCTTGTGCGCGGCGTCGCGACCGGTGAGCAGCTTGCCGTTGAGCAGGATCGTTTCGCCGGGCTTCCAGTCGAGCACGTCCTCACGGGTGATCGTGTCGAGGTCGACGCGACGGCCCTTGGACGAGTCGTAGGTGAGCTTCGGCCAGTCTTCCAGCGACGGCGGATCGAGCGCCACCGGGCCGGAGCCGTCGAGCACGAAGTGCGCGTGACGCGTGGCGGCGCAGTTGGGAATCAGCGCGACCGGCAGGTTGGCGGCGTGGGTCGGGTAGTCCTTGACCTTGATGTCGAGCACGGTGGTCAGGCCACCGAGGCCCTGCGCGCCGATCCCCAGCGCGTTGACCTTCTCGTACAGCTCGAGGCGCAGTTCTTCGGCGCGGTTGGACGGGCCGCGCGCGATGAGGTCGACGATGTCGATCGGCTCCATCAGCGCTTCCTTCGCCAGCAGCATCGCTTTCTCGGCGGTGCCGCCGATGCCGATACCGAGCATGCCCGGCGGGCACCAACCGGCGCCCATGGTCGGCACGGTCTTCAGCACCCAGTCGACGATGGAATCGGAGGGGTTGAGCATCGCGAACTTGGACTTGGCTTCCGAACCGCCACCCTTGGCGGCGACGATCACGTCGACCTTGTCGCCCGGCACGATCGACACGTTGACCACGGCCGGCGTGTTGTCGCGGGTGTTCATGCGCTTGCCCGCCGGGTCGGCCAGGACCGAGGCGCGCAGCTTGTTGTCCGGATGGTTGTACGCGCGGCGCACACCCTCGTTGACCATGTCCTCGACGCCCATCGTCGCATCGTCCCAGCGCACGTTCATGCCGACCTTGAGAAACACCGTAACGATGCCGGTGTCCTGGCAGATCGGGCGGTGCCCCTCGGCGCACATGCGCGAGTTGATCAGGATCTGGGCGATGGCGTCCCTGGCGGCCGGCGACTCTTCACGCTCGTATGCGGCGGAGAGGTTTTTGATGTAGTCGACCGGGTGATAGTACGAGATGTACTGGAGAGCGTCGGCGACGCTGGTGATGAGGTCGTCCTGCTTGATCGAGGTCATGGCGCTTCGGCTGGCTCGCGGGGGCTGGCAAAGCAGCGATTTTAGCGCACCCGGCCGGTGTAAGGTGCCGGGCGATCGACCGGTCTTCTTCCGGTATCCAGGAACCACGGAGTTTTCATGCATCAGCTACGTCACACCTTTTTCGCCCTGCTCGTCGCGCTGACCGCCTTCGCGGCGGCCACGCCGGCCATGGCCGCCCAGACCGCCCCGGAATTCGCCGGCATCGCCAACTGGCAGAATTCCAGGCCCCTGACCATGAAGAGCCTGCGCGGCAAGGTCGTGCTGATCGACTTCTGGGCGTATTCCTGCATCAACTGCCTGCGCACCCTGCCCCACGTCACACGCTGGTACGACCAGTACAAGGACAAGGGTCTGGTGATCGTCGGCGTTCACTCGCCGGAGTTCGCCTTCGAGAAGCAGGACGGCAACGTCCGCGACGCCATCGCGAAGTACAACATCAAGTACCCGGTGGCCCAGGACAACGATCTGGAGACATGGGACGCCTGGGATAACCAGTACTGGCCGGCCGAGTATCTGGTCGACCAGCGCGGCAACGTCATCGCCCATCATTTCGGCGAGGGCAATTACGCCGAGATGGAAAACGCGATCCGTACCCTGCTCGGCCTGCCGCGTCTCGAGGCCACCACCGAAGCCGACAAGGACGCGCCGGACTTCACCCAGCTGGGCTCGCCGGAAATGTATTTCGGCAGCGACCGTGCGAAGAACAATGCCAGCCCGGGCGGCGACAGCGCCGGTACCCGCGATTTCACGGCGCCGTCGAGGCTGGAGCTCAACCAGTTCGCACTGATCGGCAAGTGGGAGATCGGTCGCCAGAACGCCACGCTGGTGGGCGCCAACGGTGAGATTCGCCTGCACTTCAAGGCGAAGAAGGTGCATATGGTGGCGAGCGCAAACGATGCCGTGACACTGGAGATCGCGGTGGACGGCAAGCCGATGGCGCCGGTGACCGTCCAGAAGAGCAAGCTGTACACCCTGTTCGATGGCGACGGATACAAGGACCACGTGCTGACGATCAAGATTCCGAAGGGCGGGTTCCACGCGTTCACGTTCACCTTCGGCTAGGAGCGGCGCCAGCGCGGGTCTTGCCAAGAGTGTTTCTTAAGATATATCGTACGACCACTACGTACGATATATCTGGAGTACCCCCATGCACTTTTTCCACCACGCAAAACACCGCTTCCACGACAAGATGGCGGCCATGGCCATGGGCCGCGGCGGTCCGGGCGGCCGCTTCGGCGGCGGCCCCTTCGGCTTCGACGACCGCGGCGACGGTATGCGCGGCGGCCGCGGCGGCGGTCGTTTCGGCGGCCGCATGTTCGGCACCGGCGACCTGCGCCTCCTTCTGCTCGCCCTGATCGAAGAGCAGCCGCGCCACGGCTACGAGCTGATCCGCACCATCGAGGAGATGTTCGAGGGCCAGTACAGCCCGAGCCCGGGCGCCATCTATCCCACCCTGACCATGCTCGAAGAGCTCGGCTACGCCCGGGTCGAGGCCGAGACCGGCGGCAAGAAGCTCTACGCGATCACCCAAGCCGGCAGCACCTTCCTTCAGGAAAACCGCGACACGCTGGAAGCCCTGACCGAGCGCCTGCAGGTCATGTCGCGCCACATGCGCCGCATGAGCGTCCCCAACGAGGTACGCGAGGCGATGCACACACTGAAGCACCAGCTGATCAACCACCACAAGGCATGGGACGAGGCCGAGCTGCATCGCGTCGCAAAGCTGCTCGAAGCCACCGCCAGGGCCATCGCGGAGCGCAACGCATGAGCGATATCACCGAGCGCCACGCCATCACCCGCGTCCGCCACGAACTGAAGATGCGCAAGCTCAGCGTGTCCCGCGTGCAGAACCTGACCCCGCACATGGTGCGGGTGACGGTCACCGGCCCGGACCTCGAGGGCTTCGTCACCGCCTCGCCCGACGACCACGTCAAGCTGTTCTTCCCCGTCGACGACGGCGCGATCAACACGCCGACGATGACCCCGGAAGGCCCGGTGTTCGCCGAGGGTGTCACCCCGTCGCCCGCCCGGGATTACACGCCGCGCCGCTACAACGGCGCGCATAACGAGCTCGACATCGACTTCGTTCTGCACGGGGAAGGCCCGGCCTCGACCTGGGCGGAGCGGGTGAAGGTCGGTGACACCCTCGGTGTCGGCGGGCCGCGGGGATCGATGATCGTGCCCCACGACTTCGATCATTACGTGCTGGTCGGCGACGAAACCGCGCTGCCTGCCATCGGCCGCTGGCTCGAGGAGCTGCCTGCCTCGACACCCGTGACCGTACTGGTCGAGATCGGCTCCAACGAAGAGAAGCAAATACTCGCGCGGGATGTGCACTGGTTCGTACGCGATCGCTCGGTGCCGTCGCTGGACGATACGCTGGCGGCGCTGCCGATCCCGGGTGGCGACACGTTCTGGTGGGTGGCCACGGAGTCGAAGCGTGCGCGATCCCTGCGTTCGCTGCTCGTCGAAACGCGCGGGATCGACAAGGACTGGGTGAAGGCGACGGGGTACTGGCAGGCCGACTGATGCCGCGGGGCCTCCGATACTCCCGCAATCACCTCCCCTGCACGACGCTTAATCGCCGCCTTCCGTGAACACATAACGTTGGCGGCGATCACGTTACCTCTGTCTCCGTTATGGGAGTGGAGAAGTGACGATGCGACGTGGAAGGAAAATACTGGCCTGGGTTATCGGGATCTTCGTCCTGCTGATCGTTGCGATCATCTTGTTCATCGCGTTCTTCGACTGGAACCGGTTGAAGCCGACGATCAACGAGAAAGTCTCGGAGGCCATCGGCCGTCCTTTCGCGATCAATGGCGACCTTTCCGCGCACTGGTCGCGCGAGCCGGGTGAAAGCGGGCTGCTCAGCCTGATCCCCTGGCCGCACTTCGAAGCGCGTGACATCACCGTCGCCAATCCCGACTGGGCGAAGACGAAGCAGTTCGCGACGCTCGACTCCCTCCAGTTCCGCCTCTCGCCCTTCCCGCTGATCTCGCACCGCATCGTGGTGCCGGAGATCCGTCTTGGCCAGCCGAAGATCGATCTTCAGCGGGTGAAGAACGGTGACAACACGTGGACCTTCAAGCTGCCGGAAAGCACGGGCCCGTCCGAGTGGCAGCTCGAACTCAACGCGATCGCGTTCGACAAGGGTCACATCGATTTCAACGATGCGCAGACCCAGATCGCCATGGGCATCGACGTGACGCCACTGAGCAAGGGCATCCCGTTCGACGAGATCATGGCGCAGCAGGAGACCGACTCGCGCGCGCAGGCAAAGAAGACCACGGGCGCCAGCGCCAAAGCGATGTCGAAGAGCGACGCGGACGAGAAGGACCGCAACGACGAGACCAAGAAGAAGCAGGTCTATCAGTTCGCGTGGGAAGCCAAGGGCACGTACAAGAAGTCGACGGTGACCGCAAAGGCGAAGACCGGCGGCGTGCTCGCGCTCCGCGACTCGAACCGTCCCTTCCCGGTCGCGGCCGACGCGCGCTTCGGCGATACGCATATCGCCTTCGTCGGTACCCTTACCGACCCGATCAACATGGGCGCGCTGGACGTCCGCCTGTGGTTTTCCGGCACGAGCATGTCGCATCTGTATGACCTGACCGGCGTGACCCTGCCGGACACGCCGCCGTTCGCCACCGAGGGCCACCTCAAGGCCAATCTGAAGAAGGGCGCCAGCGTCTTCACCTACGACCACTTCACCGGCAAGGTGGGAGGCAGCGACCTGGGCGGGAGCCTGACGTTCAACACGGGCGGGCCGCGTCCGAAGCTGACCGGCGCGCTCAAGTCCAACCAGTTGCTCTTCAGCGATCTGGCCCCGCTCATCGGCGGTGGCTCGAACGAAGAGAAGGCCGAGCGCGGCGACGCGGTGAAGCAACCTAACGACAAGGTGCTGCCCGTCGAGCCGTTCAAGACCGATCGCTGGAACGCCATGGACGCGGATGTCGAATTCACTGGCGTGAAGATCGTCCACGGTGAGCGTCTGCCGATCGACAACCTCTACACCCACCTCATCATGAAGGACGCCGTGCTGATCCTCGACCCGCTGAAGTTCGGCGTGGCCGGCGGCACGGTCGGCAGCAACATCAAACTGGACGGATCGAAGACGCCCTTGAGGGGTGGCTTCAATCTGGGCGCCCGTCATCTGAAGCTGAAGGAGCTTTTCCCGACCTTCGCGCCGATGCAGACCAGCTTCGGTGAGCTCAACGGCGATGCTTCCCTCACCGCCACCGGCAACTCGCCCGCCGCCCTGCTGGGCAGCTCGAACGGCGAGGTGAAGCTGCTGATCAACGACGGCGCCATCAGCAGCTCGCTGCTGGAACTCGCCGGCCTGAATGTCGGCAGCTACGCGGTGAACAAGCTCTTCGGCGATGAGGTAGTCAAGATCAACTGCATGGCCGCCGATCTGGTGGCGACCAACGGCGACATGGAGTCGCGCCTCTTCGCGCTGGATACCGAGAAGGCTCTGATCAATGTCAACGGCAATATCAACTTCCGGGATGAAAAGCTGAACCTCGACATCGTTCCGCATACGAAGGGTTTCCGTCTCTTCTCGCTTCGCTCGCCGCTGTATGTGCACGGGACGATGAAGAACCCCTCGGTCGGCGTGCACGCCGGGCCGCTGATCCTGCGTGCGGGCGGTGCGGCGGCGCTGGCGGTGTTTGCCGCTCCTGTCGCTGCCCTCGGTGCCCTGGCGGTGCCGGAGAGCGGCAAAGCGGATGCGACGCAGTGCAAGCCGTTGCTCGACGACATCCGGAACAACCCGCCTAAGGCCCCGCCGGCTGGGAAGACCAAGGGCCGGTAACCCACCGTAGGAGCGCGCCCTGCGCGCGATGCTTTTTGCCCTGACGGGCGTTGACCAAGAGCATCGCCCGGAAGGCGCGCTCCTACGGGTGCGCTGTGGCGCTTGTGGATGCGCCACCGCCCCGGCAAGCTTCGCGCATGTCGCCTTCCCGTAAAGCCCATCTCCAGATCCACTTCTGCGTCCTGCTCTGGGGCTTTACCGCCATCCTCGGCAAGCTGATCACCCTGGCCGCCCTGCCCCTGGTCTGGTGGCGAATGTTGCTGGTCTCGGGAACCCTGCTCTGCCTGCCCCGGGTATGGCGAGCGATACGCGCGCTTCCGTCAAAGCTGCTGCTGTCCTATGCGGGGATCGGCGTCATCGTCGCGCTGCACTGGCTGACGTTTTACGGCGCGATCAAACTGGCCAACGCCTCGGTCGCCGCGACGTGTATCGCACTATGCCCCGCATTTCTGGCCGTGGTCGAGCCATGGGTGGCCGGACGACGTTTCGATCCACGCGAATTGCTGATCGGTGCCGCCGTCGTGCCCGGCGTGGCGCTGGTCGCCGGCGGCGTGCCGGGTGAGATGCGGATCGGCCTCGCCGTTGGCGTGCTGTCCGCGTTGTTCGTGGCGTTCTTCAGCGCGTTCAACAAGCGGCTCATCGATAAGGCCGATTCACTCACAGTGACCTGTATCGAGCTGGGCACGGGCACCCTGTTCCTTACCGTGCTTGCACCGTTCATGCCGGGCACGGCATTTCCCGTGCCCGATCTGCACGACGGGGCACTGATCGTTTTGCTGGCCTATGGGTGCACGCTGCTGCCCTTCGTCCTGGCGCTGACAGCGTTACGGCATCTCACCGCCTTCGCGACGCAGATGGTGACGAATCTGGAGCCGGTGTATGCGATCGTCCTGGCCGTCCCGCTGCTGGGAGAGCAGAGGGAACTGGGCTGGGCGTTTTATGTGGGGGTGGCGATCATTCTGGGCGCCGTGTTTGCTCATCCTTATCTGCATAGGGGTGAGAAGGCGGAGACGTCGGATCTGGTGGTGCCTTAGGGTCGCGTGCGCGACGCGCTCCTGCGAGGGATGTCGCGCGCGGGGCGCGCTCCTACAGGAGCTTTGCGTAGAGGATGGCGCTGTTTATGCCCGGCCGCGTGCGCGCATCGTGCGCTGGCGGCGCACGCGCTTACCGGAGGTGCGCACGCTGCCCTTTGGTGAGGCGGCCTTTTTTCGGGTAGACGACGGCTTGGCCGGCGTTTGCTGGCTGGATGTCTTCACGAGGTACTCCGGAACGAAAACCGGGAGGGTCCATCGTGGGACCCTCCCGGTGAAAAAGCCGCTAAGGCGGAGTCAGATCAGTTTGATCTCGCGCAGACGTTCCTGAAGATACTCGTGCGCCGTGATCGGCTCCGGGTAGCGCTTCGGGTTCTCGGGCGTGATGCAGGACGGCAGCACGTCCAGCACGACATCCGGGTTCGGATGCAGGAAGAACGGCACCGAATAGCGCGGCTTGCGGGCGTTGGCGTTCTGCGGGTTGGTCACGCGGTGCGTCGTCGACGGGTACACGTGGTTGGTGAGGCGCTGCAGCATGTCGCCGATGTTGACGACGATGGCGTCACCCTCGGTGGTGATCGGCAGCCACTCACCTTCACGCGTGAGTACCTCGAGGCCCTCCGCGCTCGCGCCCACCAGAAGCGTGATGAAGTTGATGTCCTCATGCGCACCGGCGCGCACGTTGGGCACGTCGTCCTGGACGATCGGCGGGTAATGGATCGGACGCAGGATGGAATTGCCCGAGTCGATCTTGTCGTCGAAGAAACGCTCCGGCAGGTCGATGTGCAGGGCCAGGGCGCGCAGCACGCGCGCGCCGAGCTGGTCCAGCGCGTCGTAGATGCCGTAGCCCTTTTCCTTGAAGTCCGGCACCTCGGACGGCCACACGTTGGCCGGCATCACGTCGGCAAACTTCGAGTCGCGCGGGATCTCGCGACCGATGTGCCAGAACTCCTTGAGATCGGCGAACTTGCTGTCCTTGGCGGTCTCGACCTTGAACGGCGTGTAGCCGCGCGCACCGCCACCGCCGGGGATGTGGTACTGCCGCTTGGTCTCGTCGGGCAGCGCGAAGAAGCGCACGAAGGCGTCGTACGCGCCGTCGATGGCTTCCTTCGGGATGCCGTGACCGCTGATGCCGCAGAAACCGAATTCGCGATAGGCCGCGCCGAGCTCGGCGACGAAGGCGTCGCGGTCGGTCTCGTAACGACGGATATCGAGGGTGGGAACCTTCTTCATGCTGCTTCCGGATTTCGTTCAGGCGGTTGCCTGGGCCGCCGATTTTACGGCCTCGGCCAGCTGCCCCGCCAGACGTTCCACTTCGGCCGCGTCGGCGGCCTCAATGGTGACGCGGACCAGCGGTTCGGTACCCGAAGCCCGCAGTACGACGCGCCCGCGTCCTTCCAGTACGGCTTCCACCTCGGCAAGCGCCTGCTTCACCGTGTCGCTGCCCAGCGCCGCCTTGGCGCCCTGCACGCGCACGTTGAGCATCGTCTGCGGCAGCTTGACCAGACCGGCACGGGCCTCACCGAAGGTCTCGCCCGTCTCGGCCAGGCATTCGAGCAGGGCCAGCGCGGCGACGATGCCATCGCCCGTGGTGAAGCGGTCGAGGCACAGCACGTGCCCGGACGTCTCGCCGCCGAGGATGCCGCCGTGTTCCTTGAGCTGCTGCAGGACGTAGCGATCGCCCACATTGGCGCGCACGAAAGGGATGTCCATCGCCTTCAGCGCACGCTGCAGGCCATAGTTGCTCATCAACGTGCCGACGACGGGACCCGGCAGGGATGCCTTGCGCTTCCAGTGGCGCGCGATCACGTAGAGCATGTCGTCGCCATCGGTGACCGAGCCGTCGACATCGACGATGCGGACGCGGTCGCCGTCACCGTCGAAGGCGATGCCCAGGTCGGCCCCGCGCTCGACCACGGCTCTGGCCAGCGCCTCGGGGGCCGTGGAGCCGACGCCGCGGTTGATGTTGAGGCCGTCCGGCTCGGCACCGATGGTCGAGACCTCGGCCCCCAGCTCCGTGAACACCTTGGGCGCGACCTGGTAGGTGGCGCCGTGGGCGCAGTCCAGCACCAGACGCATGCCGCGCAGCGAGAACTCGTCGGCCACGGTGGACTTGCAGAACTCGGCGTACTTGGTCACCGCGTCGTCGACGCGGCGGGCCTTGCCCAACGCTTCGGACGCCACGGTGGCGAAGTCCGCCTCGAGCTCGGCCTCGATCTCGGCCTCGAGCGAATCGTCCAGTTTTTCGCCCTGCCCGGAAAAGAACTTGATGCCGTTGTCCTGGTGCGGATTGTGCGAGGCGCTGATGACGATACCGGCGTCGGCGCGCAGGGAACGTGTCAGGTAGGCCACGCCCGGCGTGGGCATCGGGCCGAGCAGGCGGACGTCGGCACCCGAGGCGACCAGACCGGCTTCCAGCGCGGCTTCGAACATGTAGCCGGACACGCGGGTGTCCTTGCCGATGACCACCAGCACCTTGCGGTTGGGGTCGCGGCGATCGGGACCGGCACCGGCCCCCCGGCGGTCGGCGGCGCGGCGGCGCGCCAGCACGGCACCGGCGGCACGGCCCAGTCGCAGGATGAAGTCGGCGCTGATCGGGTACGAGCCGACATGGCCACGGATGCCGTCCGTACCGAAGTATTTGCGTTCGCTCATGGCTAATTCCTTTCCGGGGTTGGAAGGATACCTCCGGATGGGGGGTGCCGCGTCGTCGCCTTGTTGGCTTTTCGCGCGCAGGGCGCGCTCCTACAAAAGCCGCGTGTAGGAGCGCGCCCTGCGCGCGACCCCGGCGCCTGCGCGCGATCCCCGGCTCAGTCGTCGTCCGGCCAGCGCGGCATCGTGGGTTTATCGACCCGGGCGGCGGTGTCGCCGGCCTGGACGGCGTGCTGCACGGCCAGGGCGTCCACCGTGGCGGCCACGTCGTGGACACGGACCAGGATGGCGCCACGCTGCACGGCGATCAGGGCGGCGGCGACCGAGCCGGAGACCCGGGCGCGCGGATCGTCACGACCGGTGATGGCGCCGATCATCGACTTGCGCGACAGACCGACGTACGCCCCGGCGCCGAGTTCCGCGAAGCGCCCCGTGGCGCGCAGCAGGGCCAGGTTATGTTCGAGGTTCTTGCCGAATCCGAAGCCGGGGTCGACCAGTACCCGCCTGCGATCGATGCCGGCCAGTTCACACGAAAACAGCCGGTCGGTCAGGAAGCGATGGACCTCGCCGACCACGTCGTCGTAATCCGGCGCGTCCTGCATGCCCCGGGGCTCGCCCTGCATGTGCATCAGGCAGACCGGCACCCGCAGATCGGCGGCGGCATCGAGCGCACCCTCACGACGCAACGCGAAGACGTCGTTGATCATGCCGGCGCCGGCGCCGACGGCGGCGCGCATCACCTCCGCCTTGGAGGTGTCTATCGAGAGCGGCACGGTGGTCGCCGCTGCCAGCCGCTCGATCAGCGGGACCACGCGACGGATTTCTTCCGCGGCGCCGACGTCGTCCGCACCGGGGCGGGTGGACTCACCACCGATGTCGAGCATGTCGGCGCCTTCTTCCACCAGGCGCAGGGCGTGCTCGTAGGCGGCGTCGAGCGTGTCGTACCGGCCGCCGTCCGAAAACGAATCCGGCGTGACGTTGACGATGCCGACGACGCGCGGCCGGTCGAGGACCAGTGCGCGCCCGTTGCAGTCCAGCGAGGTGGCGAAGGGATTCATGGCTCAGCCCTGCTGCGGGCCGCCCATCGGGCCCATGAAGCGACGGTAATAGCGAAGCTCTTCGATCGAATCGCGGATGTCGGACAGCGCGGTGTGAGCGGAGTCCTTGTTGAAGCCGCGCGCGATGTCCGGCGACCAGCGACGCGACAGCTCTTTCAGCGTGGATACGTCGAGGTTGCGGTAATGGAAGAAGCGCTCCAGCTTCGGCATCTCGCGATGCAGGAAGCGGCGGTCCTGGCAGATGGAATTGCCGCACATCGGCGACTTGCCGGCGGGCACCCACTGCCTGAGGAATTCGATGGTGGCTGTTTCGGCTTCACCCGGTGCGGTGTCGGACTCGACGGCCCGACCCCAGAGGCCCGAGCGCATGTGCTGGTTACGATTCCAGGCGTCCATCTGCTGCAGGCGCGCGTCGGCATGCGAGATCGCGAAGACCGGGCCCTCAGCCAGAACGTTCAGATCCTTGTCGGTCACGATCGTGGCGATCTCCAGGATGGAGTCGTTGTCCGTGTCCAGACCGGTCATTTCCAGGTCGATCCAGATGAGGTTGTCGTCGTGCGCTGCGGTCATGGGGGCTCCTAACGGTGTCGCCCAGTCTAACGGCAGTACGCGTGGAAAGCAGGTCGACCCATGAGATGATGTGCCGATGGCCGAACCGACCTTCTTCTGGCACGACTACGAAACCTTTGGCTCCGACCCGCGGCGGGACCGTCCCAGCCAGTTCGCCGGCATCCGCACCGACGCCAACCTGGAGATCGTCGGCGAGCCGCTGATGATCTACTGCCAGCCGCCGCGCGACATGCCGCCCCAGCCCGCGGCCTGCCTGATTACCGGCATCGCTCCGCAGCTGACCGCACGTGAAGGCCTGCGCGAAGCCGACTTCGCCGCCGCGATCCACGAGCAGCTGTCCGTGCCGGGTACCTGCACCGTGGGCTACAACTCGCTGCGCTTCGATGACGAGTTCACCCGGCACCTCCTGTACCGCAATTTCTACGAGCCGTACGGTCGCGAATGGGAGAACGGCAATTCCCGCTGGGACCTGATCGACCTCGTGCGCCTGTGTCAGGCGCTGCGTCCCGACGGCATCGTCTGGCCGACCCGTGAGGACGGCCTGCCCAGCTTCAGGCTCGAGCACCTGGCCACCGCCAATGGGCTCAAGCAGGACCGCGCGCACGACGCGCTGTCCGACGTCGAAGCCCTGATCGCGCTCGCCCGCCTGATCCGCCGGCACCAGCCGAAGCTGTGGGACTGGTACTTCGCGCTGCGCCGCAAACAGCGTGTCTTCGAACTGCTGGACGTGGCGGCGATGACGCCGGTGGTGCACGTGTCGTCGCGCTATCCCGCCAGCCGCCAGTGCCTGACCGTGATCGCGCCGCTGGCGGCGCATCCGTCGCGCGCCGGAGAAATCATCGTCTACGATCTCACGGCCGATCCCGCCGATCTGCTCGCGCTGGACGACGGCGATGTGGCCGACCGCGTGTTCACGTCGCGCGCCGACCTGCCCGAAGGGGTCGAACGCATCGCGTTGCGCACGATCAAGGCGAACAACGCGCCGGCGCTTGCGCCGCTTTCCGTCCTGAAGGGTGCCGACCACACCCGCCTCGGCCTGGACATGGACGCGGTCGAACGCCATCTCGCCCTTCTGCGTCAGGCGGAAGGCCTCGCCGAAAAGGTGCGGCGTATCTACGGCCAGGCCGGTCAGTTTCCGCCGGCCGAGGATCCGGAACTCGCGCTGTACGGCGGCTTCCTGCCCGATGCGGACAAGCGGCTGCTCGCCGAAGTGCGTGCCACGCCGCCCGACCAGCTGGGCTCGCGTGGCTTCACATTCCGCGACCCGCGCTACGCGGAATTGCTGTTCCGTTATCGCGCGCGCAACTGGCCCGAAACCCTCTCGGTACAGGAGCACGAGCGCTGGGAGGCGTTTCGCGTCGCGCGCCTCACCCGCAGGGGCCCGCTGACCTCGCTCACGCTCGACGAATACCAGCTCGAACTCACCGCCCTCCGCGCCCTGCCCGGCTCCCCGCTGCTCCTGCTCGACGAGCTGGAAGCGTGGGGCCACGAACTGCTCTGACACCCATGGCCCAGACTTATTTCACGCCCGCGACCTTTCGTTTCTTCAAGTCGCTCATGCGCAACAACAACCGCGAGTGGTTCCAGGATCACAAGGCGGATTACGAGCGTCACGTACGCGAGCCGTTCCTTCAGCTGATCGGCGACCTCGACGCGCCGCTGAAGAAGATCAGCCCGCATTACCGCGCCGATACGCGCAAGGTCGGCGGCTCGCTGTATCGCATTCATCGCGATACGCGCTTCGCCAATGACAAGCAGCCGTACAAGGGCTGGCAGGGATCGCGCTTCTTTCATGAGCGCCGGCATGAGATCCAGGCGCCCGGCTTTTATCTGCATATCCAGCCGGGCGAGTGCTTCGCCGGTGGCGGCATGTGGCATCCCGAGCCGCCGGTGCTGAAGAAGCTGCGCGACTTTCTCGCGGACAATCCGGATTCGTGGAAGCGCGCGACGCACGGGAAGGCGTTTCGCGAGCGCTTCGAGTTCTGGGGTGAGAGCCTGACGCGGCCGCCGCGCGGGTTCGATCCGAACCATGAGCTGATCGAGGATCTGAAGCGGAAGAATTTCGCCGCCGGGCAGAATTTCGATGAGGAGATGGCGTGCTCGTCGGAGCTGCTGCCGTTCGTGGTGGACAGCTTTAAGCGCCTGGCACCGATGGTGGATTATCTGTGTGCGGCGCAGGAGCTGGAGTTTTGAGGGGATCGCGCGCGGACGGGCATCGCGCGCGGGGCGCGCTCCTACATAGGGTATCGGCACCGGGTGCCGCCGTACCTGTAGGAGCCCGCCTTGCGGGCGATTCAACCCGCCTCAGTTCTCATACAACTCAATCGGCAAATGATCCGGGTCGGCAAAGAAGGTAAACCGCTTGCCCGTAAACTCGTCCACACGAATCGGCTCGCAATCCACACCACGCTCCGCCAACGTCGCCACGACCGCATCGATATCGCCTACCGAAAACGCCAGGTGCCGCAGCCCCTGCGCCTCCGGCCGTGACGGCCGCTTCGGCGGCGACGGAAACGAAAACAGCTCGATCTGCACGCCTGGGCTCACTTCCAGGTCCAGCTTCCACGAGTCACGCGCTTCCCGGTACGCCTCGTGCACCACGCGAAATCCCAGCGTCTCGGTATAGAACGCCTTCGACTTCGCATAGTCGGAGCAGATGATCGCGACGTGGTGAATGGCCTCCAGCATCCCCATCGTCACGCCTCCGAAAACGGGAAAGCCAGCACGTCGGCAATCGCATCCGTACCGGCCAGCACCATCAGCAGGCGCTCGACGCCCAGCGCGACGCCCGCGCAATCCGGCATATCCGCGAGCACACTCAGCAAGCGCTCGTCGATCGGCACTTCGCGGTCGCCCCGCTCACGCCGCTTCGCGTTGTCACGCTCGAAGCGTGCCCTCTGCTCGGCGGGATCGTTCAGCTCGTGGTACCCGTTGGCGACTTCGTACGGTCCGACATAGGCTTCGAAGCGTTCGGCCACCGGGGGATCGTCGTGACGGATCCTCGCCAGTGCACACTGGCTCGCCGGGAAGTCATACACCACCGTGATGCGATCGCGCGGAAAAAACGGCTGGATGCGATGGGTCAGCACGAGGTCGAGCCAGTCGTCGCGTTCGAGGCCTTCGCCGTCGATCTCCGTGCCGGTCATGGCCGCCTGAAGTTTCTCGACCGGATCGACCAGCGGATCGATGCCCAGCGCGTCGTGAAACAGTCCGCGATACGTCGTCTCGTATACGCCGAACGTCTTGCCCGCCCGGACCAGCAGCAGCTCCAGCAGGTCGATCACCTCGCGCGCCAGCTTCACGTCATCCCAGCCCACGCGATACCACTCGAGCATGGTGAACTCGGGGTTGTGCCTGCCGCCCGCCTCGCCGTTGCGAAACACGCGCCCCAGCTCATAGATGTCACCCGCGCCCGCTGCGAGCAGGCGCTTCAGCGGAAACTCCGGCGACGTACGCATCCAGCGCTCACGCGCACCGGCATCCACGTGGCCGGTGAAGCTGGCCGTAAAGCTCTGGATATTGGGATCCGTGTTTCCGGCGGCGGAAAGCATGGGCGTCTCCACCTCCATCACGCCGCGTTCGAGGAAGAACGCGCGAATCCGCCCCAGCGTCTCCGCCCGCAGCCGCAAGGCCTCGCGCCCCGGCGGGAGCCAGCCCTTTCGGCGGTGGTCCGCCGTCACGGCGCCACCCCATGCTCGGCCAGCAACGCCACCAGATCCGCCTCCGTATAAACCGGCACGCCCAGCTCCTTCGCCTTATCCAGCTTCGACCCCGCGGCCTCACCGGCGAACACCGCCGTCGTCTTCTTCGACACCGACCCCGCCACCTTGGCCCCGAGACCTTCGAGCCGTTCCGTCGCGTCATCGCGCTTCAGCGCTTCCATCGTGCCGGTGATCACATAGGTCAGCCCTTCCAGCGGCAAGGCCGCCGCCGCCTTCGCAGGCAAGGCCTCCGCCAGCCGGGCCATCGCCTCCGCACTGGCACGCAGAGCCGCCGCGCGATCGCTGTCGGCGAGGTAAGCACTGAGATTCGACGCCGCCGCCTGCGGCACCCCGGCGACGATCCACTGATGCTCGCCCGCCTTGATCAGCGCATCGAGATTCGCGTAGTTCTTCGCCAGCGTCGCCGTGCTCTTCGGACCCAGCTTGGGCACCTTCGCCGCATCGAGCAGCACATCCAGCCCCAGCCGCTCACGCAGCTTCGGCGACGGAACGCCCTCGTCCGCGAAAACGATTCCCGCATCGAGCAGCGCGTCGACGACCTTCTGGTTACCTTCCTGCTCGAAGAAAGCGGCGATCGACGTCGCCACTTCGTCGCCGATATCGGGCAGCACTCGCAGCACCGGTGCCGGCGTATGTCGCACGAACTCCAGCGAACCGAGCCACGATGCCAGTGTTTTCGCGGTGCTCTCGCCGATATGCATGATGCCAAGACCGAACAGGAAGCGCGGCAGCGTCGACTGCTTGCTGGCCTCGATGGCGGCTACGAGATTCTCGGCCCACCGGGTCGCGACCTTGCCCTGCTTCACCGTCTCCGGCGTCGACCCGTCGCGCTCGTCGGCCAGCGTCTTCATCTGCACGAAGCGGTCGACGGTCATCGCATACAGATCGGCCGGCGTGTGCACCATGTCGAACTCGACCAGCGCGTCGACAAAGCGATCGCCCAGGCCGTCGATGTCCATCGCGCGACGGGAGGCGAAGTGAATCAGCGCCTCCTTGCGTTGCGCAGCGCAGATCAGGCCACCGGAGCAGCGATACGCCGCCGCGCCCTCTTCGCGGAGCAGTTCGGATCCGCACACGGGACACGTCGCGGGCATCCGCCAGGCGACCGTCCCCGCCGGCCGGCGCTCATCCACCACGCGCGCGACTTCGGGAATGACGTCGCCGGCGCGGCGCACGATCACCGTATCGCGGATGCGGACATCCAGACGCGCGACCTGGTCGGCATTGTGCAGCGTGGCATTGGTCACGGTGACGCCGCCGACCTGTACCGGCGTGAGACGCGCCACGGGCGTGGCCGCACCCGTGCGACCGATCTGGATCTCGATCGCCTCGACGGTGGTCATCTGCTCCTGCGCGGGATACTTATGCGCGATGGCCCAGCGCGGCGCGCGTGAGACGAAGCCCATTTCCTGCTGGCCTTCGTAATCGTCGAGCTTGTAGACGACACCGTCGATGTCGTACGGCAGGCTGTCGCGTTTCTCGCCGATCTTGCGGAAGTAGGTGATGAGACCCTCGAAGCCTTTCGCCGTCGATACTTCCGGCGAGACCGGAAAACCCCATTCGCGCAGCTTCGCCAGCGTCGCGGAGTGCGTATCCGGCAATTCGCCGTCCTCGACCAGACCGATCGCATAGGCGAAGAACGCCAGCGGACGCTTCGCGGTGATGGCGGGATCCAGCTGACGCAGCGAACCCGCGGCGCCATTGCGCGGATTGGCGAGCGGTTTCTCACCGGCTTCGCGGGCACGCTCGTTGAACTTCTCGAAGCCAGCACGCGGCATGATCACCTCGCCACGCACTTCCAGCACGCGCGGCCAGTCCGAACCGCGCAGGCGCAGCGGAATCGCCTTCACCGTGCGCAGATTGGCGGTGACGTCCTCCCCGACCGAACCGTCGCCGCGTGTGGCGCCCTGTACGAAGACACCGTCCTCATAACGAAGACTGATCGCGAGGCCATCGAGCTTGGGCTCGACGGAAAACACGGGTTGCTTGCGGCCCAGGGTCTGTTCGATACGGCGCTCGAAGTCGGCGACCTCGCGGTACTTCTCGCGATCGGTGTCGCCCTCCTGTTCGAAGGCGTTGCCCAGCGACAGCATCGGCAAGGCATGTATGACTTCGGCAAAACCGCCATGCGCTCGCGCACCCACGCGACGCGTCGGCGAGTCGAGTGCGGCCAGATCGGTGTATTCGGCTTCGAGCGCCTCGAGCTCACGCATGAGACGGTCGTACTCGGCGTCGGCAATATCGGGATCGTCGAGGACGTGGTAGCGGTAGTTCGCATCCTCGATGCGGCGGCGCAGCTCGGCGGCGCGCGCGACTTCAGCTTCGGGGGCGGTGGCTTGAGGCATGTGCAGGGTCCGTGATGGCATGAGCGAAGCAGACGCGACCCTGAACTGTCGGCCGAAGGCGCGTCAAAAGCAAGGTTTCGATCCGCTATAATCGCCCGGATCATGCCCTCGACCGACGTCATTGACACCCCCATTTCGACCGACGTCCACGCCCTACCCACCGATCGACCGGCCCTCGCTCCGGCAGAGCCGTCCAGCAAGGCGCGCTATCGCGGCCTGATCTGGCTGGTGTCGGCCGCATTCTTCATGCAGGCGCTGGATTCGACGATCGTCAACACCGCGGTGCCCGCCATCTCCCACGCGCTGGAGGTGACGCCGCTGAGCATGCGCACCGCCCTCACCAGCTACGTGCTGACGCTGGCGATCTTCATCCCGATGAGCCCCTGGCTGTGCGATCGCTTCGGCACACGCCGCGTGTTCGGCGGCGCGATCCTGGTCTTCGCGTTGGGCTCATTGCTGTGCGGTGTGGCCCAGAGCCTGCCGCAGCTGGTCGCCTCGCGTATCGTCCAGGGCCTGGGCGGCGCGGCGCTGATGCCGGTGGGTCGCTACGTACTGGTGCGCAGTATCGATCGCCGGGAGTTCGTCAGTTCGATGACGACGGTGGCCACCTTCGGCCTGCTGGGATCGGTGGTCGGCCCGCTCGTCGGCGGCGCGCTGGTCGAGTTCACCAACTGGCGGCTGATCTTCCTTATCAATGTCCCGGTCGGCATCGTCGGACTGCTGCTGAATCGCCGCGAGATGCCGGACTACCGGCTGGATACCGCGCACCGTTTCGATACGCTGGGCTTCATCCTGTTTGCCGGCGCATCGGCGCTGCTGCTGATGGCCGCCGAGACCGCCGGTGGCGACGGCCACTGGCCCCTCGTGCTCGGTTATGCGGTTGCCGCGATCGCGACGGGCATGCTTTACGTCCGGCATAGCCGTCGTACCGAGTTCCCGGTGAGCGACCTATCGCTGCTGAAGGTGCGCAGCGTGTGGGTTTCGCTGGCCGGCAACCTGTTCACGCGGCTGGGCGTTTCCGGCATGTATCTGCTGCTGGTGCTGTTCCTGCAGATCGGCTGCGGCTGGTCGCCCCTCGTAGCCGGCATGATGATGGTGCCGCAGGCGATCGGCTCGATCTCGGTCAAGCCTTTCATCAACCGTCTGCTCACTCAGTTCGGCTATCGCCGCCTGCTGCTCGGCAACACCATCGCCGTCTCGGCCGTCCTTTGCTCCTTCGCGCTGCTTTCGGCCGACACGCCGGCCTGGGTCACCGTCATTTTCGTCTACGTCTACGGCGCGGTGATGTCCTTGCAGTACACCTCGATGAACACGCTGGCCTATGTGGACCTGGACGTGCAGTACGCCTCGCAGGCGTCCTCGATGGCCTCGACCGCGCAGTATCTGTCGATGAGCTTCGGCATCGCGCTGGCATCCTTGCTGATGGCCGGCTTCCTCGGTTCGCATAACGCCCAGGGCTATGTCTGGGCGTTCCGCTGGTCGGTCATCGTGCTCGGGCTGATCACCCTCAGTGCTAGCTGGATCTTCAGCCGTCTGCACGATCCGCGGACGGCGCCCGATCGCTCTTCGACGCCTGGTAAGCCGTAAGCGCGTCGTCGCGCGTGGCCTTCAGGTCGACCAGCGGGCGCGGGTAGCCCGACGCCTTCAGGAACGCTTCGTCTTCCCACGGCGCATGCACCAGACGTCCGGGCGCATCGCGAAGCTCAGGCACCCAGCGCCGGATGTATGCCCCGTCCTTGTCGAATTTTTCCGACTGGGTCACCGGGTTGAAGATGCGGAAGTACGGCGCGGCATCGGCGCCGCTGCCCGCCACCCACTGCCAGCCCAGCGCGTTGTTGGCCAGGTCCGCGTCGACCAGCGTGTCCCAGAACCACTTCGAGCCCAGCACCCAGTGCTGACGCATGTTCTTCGTCAGCAGGCTGGCGACCAGCATGCGCACGCGGTTGTGCATCCAGCCGGTGGCCCAGAGCTCCCGCATGCCCGCATCGACGATGGGGATGCCGGTCTTGCCCTGTTTCCAGCGGCGCAACGCGTGCGCATCGCGCTTCGCCCAGGGGAATCCGTTGAACTTCGGGTTGAAGTTTTCTTTCGGGGTTTTGGGGAAGTGGAACAGCAGGTGATGCGCGAACTCGCGCCAGCCGAGCTGCCGCAGATAGGGCTCGATGTCGGGCTTTTTCTTCGTCCTTGCCGCGTGGGCGCGCAGGCCCGCGGCGATCTGGAGGGGCGATATCTCACCCCAGTGCAGATGCGGCGACATCCTTGACGTGCCATGCCTCGCAGGCAGGTCGCGACCTTCCACGTAGTGGCCCACGGCATCATCGGCAAAGAGTTCGAGCATCTCGTGAGCGCCCCGCTCGCCCGGCGTCCATTCGTCGAAGCCTCTGGCCCAGTCGAGTGTCGGCAACAGCGCCAGGTCGTCCAGCGCCATCGACGTCGGCAGGCCCGCCAGGTGCATGGGGGACGGCGCCTCGACCGGCCCGACCTCGTCGATCCGCGTGCGGAGGTTGCGCCAGAACGGCGTGAACACCCGGTAGGGCTCGTCCTGTTTCGTGGCGATGTCCCAGGGCTCGCACCACAGCGACGCGTTGAACGAGGCGACGTCGATACCGTCCTCCTCCAGCGCCTTGCGCACGGCCTTGTCGCGACGGATGACCTTCGGTTCGTAGAGCCGGTTGAAGTACACGGCCGTGGCGCCGGTCGCCTCGACGGCGGCGCGCAGCGAATCGAGGCTCGACCCATGCAGAATCTGCAGCGACCCGCGGTGTGCCCCAAGCGAGGTATCCAGGGCCGCCAGTGAATGGTGCAGCCACCAGCGCCCGGCGGCACCGGGTGCCCACTCGCCCTCCTCCTCCGGGGCGTGGATGTACAGCGGCACGACGTGGTCGTGCGCCTTCATCGCCTCGACGAGAGCGGGGTTATCTGCAAGACGAAGATCGCGGCGGAACCACAGGATGGCGGTAGTCATGCCCCTAGTATCCAGTCTTTGTGTGAAGTGTGAATCGTGCTCGCCATCCATTCAGCAGCGATGCTTAGACTGGTCCCACTACGGCACCGTCCCCGCCGTTCGAATGAGGAGTTTTCAATGAACGTCAAGACCGTCCTCGGCCTTCCCCTGGCCGCCCTGCTCGCCACGGCGGCAGTCGCGCCGGCCTCGGCCGCCACGCTGACCCGCAGCGACGGCATCTACGTCCGCTGCGACCAGTGCGGCGTCGTCCAGAGCATCGAACACAACGTCGTCCAGGGCCGCGACCACGGCACCGCGGGTGCGGTCATCGGCGCCATCGCCGGCGGCGTCCTCGGCAACCAGGTCGGCAGGGGCAACGGCCGCAAGCTGGCTACCGTCGGCGGCGCGGTGGGCGGCGGCTTCGCCGGTAACGCGATCGGCAAGGGCGGCGGCAGCGAGAGCTACACGCTGCGTCTGAAGATGGGCGGTGGTGGATACACCAATGTCCAGGTGAAGGATGCGAGCGCCATTCGCCAGGGCGACATCGTGGTGGTGGACGAGAACGGGAACGTGTCGCGGGTGCAGTAACAGGCGCTCCGACTTCTTCGCTATTCGAAGGCCGGTCTTTTGACCGGCCTTTTTTGTTTGCGATCTGCCGAGGGCTCGGCTTCGCCTTCGCGGTTGGCTGTCGCGACGTGTGGGTGTCGCATGCCGCCGGGTGAGGGGGCGTGAGGTCGAGCGGCGGTTCGCTTCGTTGGCTGGGACCGCTCGCTTGCCTGAGGCCCATGGCCTCGTTCGCCTTAGTTAGGCTGAGGGTTCGCGAACCGGGTTCGCTCCTACAGGAGCCGCGCAGTTAGCCTTTTCGCTTACGTGCGACGCACGCCGCGACTTCGTCATAAAACGACTCAGGCAACGACGCACTCACCGGGACGCGCCACCAGTTCTCGCGTGCAAACGAGCGACATTTCACCGCATCCTTGTCAGTCATCAGGACGGGGCAACCGTCGGCGAACGTCAAGTCGTCGCGGGTGAATGCATGATGGTCGGCGAATGGGTGACCGTCCACAGCGATGCCCTGCGCGGTCAGGCTGGCGAAGAACCGCGACGGATTGCCGATCCCCGCGACCGCATGCGCAGGTCGGCCCGCGAAGTCAGCGAGCGGTGCCGTGCGCGACGGATCGGCCATGTTCACCGCGATACCGCCTTCCAGCGTCATGACGATTTCACTCGGCTGACCGGTGTGGCCGTTGACGACGATGAAGTCGACTTGTGCGAGGCGACTGGCCGGTTCGCGCAGCGGGCCCGCAGGCAGCAGGTGGCCGTTGCCGAGGCGGCGCTCGCCGTCGATGACGCAGATTTCCACGTCGCGACCGAGGCGGTGATGCTGCAAGCCGTCGTCGGCGAGGATCAGATCGCAACCCGCATCGATCAGGAGTTGCGCGGCTTCGGGACGCTCGCGACCGATGGCGACAGGAAAGCCGCTCTGGCGGATCAGGGTGGGCTCGTCGCCGACCTTCGAGGGATCGTCGCTGCCGGTGAGCAGGTACGGACCACGCTCGGACCCACCGTACCCGCGGCTCACGATGCCGGGCTCGAACCCGCGCTCGGCCATCGCTCTGGCCAGCGCGACGATCAGCGGTGTTTTTCCGGTACCGCCGATGGTGATATTGCCCACCACGACAACCGGCACGGACAGCTTCACAACGCTCGATGCGTCACGTCGAAAACGTTCCGCGCGACGAGCGACAACGGCGCGGTACAACGCCTCAAGAGGCAGCGTCCACAAGGGCGGCTTCCCGCCCCCGTACCAACGCCTCTGTAACGACATTCCGAGGGCCACGGTCAGCCCTCGGAGACCTGCTCGTGGAACTGCATGCGATGCAGGGCGGCGTACTGGCCCTGCTTGTCGAGCAGCTCGCGGTGCGTGCCGAGTTCGATGATCCTGCCCTGCTCCATCACGGCGATCTGATCGGCGTGTTCGATGGTGGACAGGCGGTGCGCGATCACCAGCGTGGTGCGGTCGCGCATGAGGCGGGTCAGCGCGTCCTGAATCAGGCGCTCGGATTCGGTGTCGAGCGCGCTGGTCGCTTCGTCGAGGACGAGGATCGGCGCGTTCTTGAGGATGGCGCGGGCGATAGCGATGCGCTGGCGCTGGCCCCCGGAGAGCGAGTTGCCGCCCTGGCCGATCTGCGTATTGAGGCCTTCAGGCAGGCGCTCGATGAACTCCATCGCGTTGGCGGCCTTCGCGGCGGCGATGATGTCCGCCTCGGCGGCACCGGCCATCTCGCCGTAGGCGATGTTGGCGGCGACGGTGTCGTCGAACAGCACCACGTGCTGGCCGACCCAGGCGATCTGTCGGCGCAACGAGGCCAGCGTGTACTGCGCATAGTCGCGGCCGTCGATCAGGATGTTGCCTTCGGTCGGCTCGTAGAAACGCGGCAGCAGACTGACGAGGCTGGACTTGCCGCTACCGGAACGACCGACCAGGGCGGTGACCGTGCCGGGGGCGCAGACCAGGTCGACGCCGCGCAGCGCGATATGGTCGTTGCGCTCGTAGACCAGCTTGACGCCTTCGAAACGGATGTCGCCCTTGGTACGGACCAGGTTCTCGGTGCCATGGTCGACCTCCGGCGGCTCGTCGATGATCGCGAACAGGTCTTCCGCCGCGCTCACGCCCTTCTGCAGGTTCGACTGGATGCCGGCCAGTCGCTTCAGCGACGGCAGCATGCCGCCCATCGCGGTCAGCACGGCGGTGAATACGCCCGGGGTGATCGTCTCGATGACGCCGGGGCGCGTGCCCAGGAACACCAGTGTCGCCAGCGCCATGGCGCCGACGGTCTGGATGGTCGCGCTGGAGGCTGCGCTGGTGGCGGACACCTTGAGATTGAGCCGGCGCTGGCGGTCGGCGATCGCGCCGAAGCGGTCGCCCTCGCGCGCCTGGCCACCGTAGATGCGCACTTCGCGATTGGCCGCGACGGCTTCTTCGACCGCGCTGGTCACGGTGCCCATATTGCCCTGGATGCGCTTGCTGATCTTGCGGTAGCGGCGGCTGATCACCGTGACGATGACCACCACGCAAGGCACCAGTACGAGCAACGCCATCGCGAGATACGCGCTCTGATAGAGCATGACAGCAAGCAGGCCGACGACCGTGAGGCCTTCTGTCACCGCGACCTTGAGCGAATCCGACGATGCCGCCGCGACCTGCTCGCTGGTGTAGGTGATGCGGGAGATCTGCTGGCCCGACGGCTCCCTGGCGAAGAACGTCGACGGCAGGCGCAGATACGCCGCGAACACTTCGATGCGGATCGCCTGGACCACGTTGCGACCGACGAAGGCGATGCCGTAGTCGGTGCAATACGAGGCCACGCCACGCACCGCGAAGATGCAGATGATCCAGATCGGCATCCAGAAGATCGTGTGCGGATCGCGTGCGATGAACAGGTTGTCGATCAGCGGCTGCAGCAGGTTGGTGAACAGCGAGAGGCAGGCCGGGTCGATGATCATGCCGATGATGGCGATGATGCCGGCGGTGCGGAACCGCCTCGTGTAGCTGAGCAGACGCTTGTACGTCTGCCAGGTCCGGACATCCCAGACCGAAACGCGTGGAGTACTCACTGGGCCGAAGCCGCCTCGGACGGCGTCGTGGCGATGGACAGGCGGGTAAAGCCGACCTGGCCCAGCGCATCCATGGCGCGCACGACATTCTGGTGGGGGGTCATGGCATCGGCACGGATCACCACGAGGCGATTGCGATCGTCGCCCGCGACGCGCTGGATGGCGGTCTTGAGCGGCTCGATGCCCTCGCCCATGACTTCGTCGCTGCCGACGGAGTAATGGCCGTCGCGGTCGATGACCACGTTGAGCGCGTTGTCGGTGCCTTCGCGCGCCTCGCTGTCCGCCTTGGGCAGGTTGACCTTGAGGCGCGAATGCTGGACGAAGGTGGTGCTGAGCACGAAGAACATCAGCAGGGTGAGCAGGACGTCGATCAGCGAGATCACGTTGATCTCGAAGTCGTCCTCACGGCGGGAACCGATGCGCATGGATCAGCCAGCCTGCGGCGCGGCGGCTTCCGCGGCGGTGCGACGACGCGGCGCGGCGGGACGCGGGGCCGACAGGTCGTCGAGCAGCGCGGTTGCCTCTTTTTCCATCTGGACGACGTAGCCGCTCACCCTGGAGCGGAAATAACGGTGCAGTACGTAGGCCGGGATCGAGACGATCAGGCCGAAGGCCGTGCAGATCAGGGCTTCGCCGATACCGCCGGCCATCCTGGTCGGATCGCCGATACCGCCGGCCATCACGCCCATGAACATGCGGATCAGGCCGATGACCGTGCCCAGCAGGCCGAGCAGCGGACCGATCAGGGCGATGGTGCCGAGCGTATTGAGGTAGCGCTCCATGCGGTGGACCACGTGACGGCCGCTGTCCTCGATGCGCTCCTTGATGAGCTCACGCGGACGGTCGCGCACGGCCAGCGCGCCAGCGAACAGCTCGCCCAGCGGCGACCCCTTCTCCAGCGCGGCAAGGTGCGCCGCGTCCAGCTGTGCCGAGCGGGCCCACTGCCGCACCTCTTCACCCAGCCCCGGCGGCAGCACGGCCGCGCGACGCAGCGCCCAGAAGCGTTCGAACACGATCGCCATGGCGACCAGCGAGCAGATCAGGATCGGCAGCAATGCCCAGCCGCCAGCGAGAAGGATCTCGAGCACGTGAACCCCGGAGGTACTTTTGAGTCAGGTGCGCATCATAGCAGGGCCCGGGAAAGGGACTGAGGCGCTCTTAACACTACGGCGAACGGCCAGCTCCAGAGGCCGGCTCTGGTAGGAGCCAGCCCTGCTGGCGAAAGGATCTTGCCTCAGTCTCCACGAAGAACCGAGGCAAGCATGAATCGCCAGCAGGGCTGGCTCCTACCAGGGCAGGCAAGGTCCACAGGCCCCGCCAGAGTGAAGCTCTCAGCGGTGGCCGAGGAACTCCACTTCGCTGATATCCACACCCGCTGCCGGGTCAGCCGCCACCAGACGCAGGCGGTACCAGGCATACGCCTTCGGCGTCGCCACGGCGAACGCGCGCGTCTGCCGACGCCACGGCCAGGTCTCACCCTTGCGCTCATCGACCGGCGTGTAGTGCTTGCCGTCGCTGGAACCCTCCAGCACCCAGCCCGACGGATCGGCCGGTTTCGCGCTGGACGTCAGGGTCAGCATCTCCACGGTAACCGGCCTGGCGAAGTGCCAGCCGAGCGCGGCACCCCTCGCATCCAGGTGAGCCGTGGTGTCCGACGTATTGTCGAACAGCCTGGCCAGCTCGTCGGCCTTGACCGAACCGAAGGCTTTGCCGCCATCGGCGGTCAGGTCGACCAGCGGCGCAGGCTTCGACCCCTCCGTCGTGATCGACGCCGGCAGCGCGTCCTCACCGGTGCCCCACTTCGACGGCGACGGACCCATGTCGAAGTCCAGCGTGGCGCCCCTGGCCAGCAGCTCGTGCGGCAGGGTGACCTTGTTCCATGCCTGGCCGTTGACCTTGAGGGACTGCACGTAGCGATTGGTGTCGCTGACGCCCGGCGCACGGATGTCGATGCTCGCGCCGTTTTCGAGGCGGATGGTCATGTGCGGGAAGTGCGGCGCACCGATGACGTACTCCGGCGTGCCCATGCGCAGCGGGTAGAAGCCGGCGGCGCCGAACAGCCACCACGCCGACATCTCGCCGTTGTCCTCATCACCCGGGTAGCCCTGTCCGATCTCGCTGCCGACATACAGGCGCGAAACGGCGTCACGCAGCTTGTCCTGCGTCTTCCACGGCTGGCCGGCCTCGTCGTACATCCAGATGATGTGGTGCGAGGGCTGATTGGAATGGCCGTACTGGCCCATGCGGACATCGCGCGCCTCGAGCATTTCGTGGATCACGTCGCCGTAGTCGCCCACGTCGAACTTGCCCGGCGCGCTGAAGAACTGGTCGAGTTTGGCGGCCAGCGCTTCGCGACCGCCGTACAGCGCGGCCAGGCCGGCACCATCCTGCGGTGCGTGGAACGCCATGTTCCAGGCGTTGGTCTCGGTGTAGTCGCCGCCCCAGCGGATCGGGCTGAAGTCCTTGTCGGTCCAGCGCCACTTGCCAGCCGGGTCGCGGGCGACGAAGAAGCCGACGGCCGGATCGAACAAGTTGGCGTAGCCGACCGCACGCGAGCGGTACCAGGCGGCATCGTCCGCGTAGGCATTGTAGTCACCGGCGGCCGCCGGGTCCTTCGACAGCGCGGCGGCGAGGTTGCCGATCGCGAAGTCGTTGATATAGCCGTCCATCGACCACGACAGGCCTTCGTGCACCTTGTCGTCGGTGTAGCCCTCGAACAGCGAACGCTCGATGCCCTTGCGGCCCGTGCCCTTCACGTCGCTGACCGTCGAGGCGTTGCGGATCGCCGACTGATAGAACGCCGACACATCGAAGTTACGCACGCCCTTGAGCCATGCATCGGCGAAGGCCACGTCCGAACTGGTACCCACCATCAGGTCGGCGTAACCGGGCGAGGACCAGCGCGCGATCCAGCCGGCGTCGCGGTACTGCTGCACGAAACCGTCGATCATCTTGCCCGCTTCGGTCGGCGTAAACAGGACGTAAGCCGGCCACGCCGTGCGATACGTATCCCAGAAGCCGTTATTGACGTAGGGCTGGCCGTCGACCACGCGTGCGCCGGTCTGCGTCGGCGTGTTCGGGCCGGCCGGCGCGGAGAACGGGCTGGCGTAGCGCCACACCGGCCTGTCTTTCGTCCCGGTGTTTTCGTAGGCCTGGTTCGGGTACAGGAACAGACGGTACAGGTTCGAATAGAGGATCGTGCGCTCGTCGGGCGATGCCCCTTCGACCTTGATCATGTCGAGGCGGTCGTCCCAGGCCTTGCGCGCGCGTTCGCGCACGCTGTCGAAGGTATCGGCGCTCGCGATTTCCTGACCGAGATTGGCCCTGGCCTGATCGACCGAGATCAGCGACGTGGCGATGCGCATGTTGACCGTGCGATTGCCCTTCTTCGCGGTGTCGAAGCCGAACCATGCCGAGGCGGCGTCGCGCTTCTCGCCGGTCAGGCGGCCGCTCTCCGACACATCGCGGTCGAACTCGGCATAGAAGAACAGACGCGTGGCACCGGTCGACAGGCCGCTCCTGACGTCCGACCAGCCCTGAATCGCGCGATGACCCGGATCCAGGGTGACTTCGGCCTTGTCGTTGAGGTTGTCGAAAATGAGCTGCGAACGCTTGCCCGTGAAGGTGAAGCGGAACATCGCCGCATGGTCGGTCGGCGTGATTTCGGTAGTCACTCCGTTGTCAAAACGCACGCGGTAATAGTCCGGATGCGCCACCTCGGCATCGTGGCCGAACGCCAGCGCACGCGCTTCGCGTTTCAGCGCCGGTGCGCCCGACTCCGCCTGTGCGGGCATGACCTGAAAGGTCTGCCGCTCGCCCATCCACGGGCTAGGCTCATGCGACAGCGCGAATGCCTCGATGCGGGGGCGATTGTCGTCGCCGTTACGCTCCTGGTACTGGTAGAGCCAGTTGGAACCGGCGTTGGTCACCGGCGTCCAGAAGTTGAAGCCGTGCGGCGTCGCCACGGCAGGGAAGTTATTGCCGCGCGAGAAGTTGGCGTTGGCATTGGAACCACGGCGCGTGTCCACGTAGTCGGTGGGATGCGTGCTGGACACGGGCGTTGCCGTGCCGATGCGCACGTCGTCGATGAAGCCTTCGAAGGCTTCGCCCGGCGGTGCGTCGGCGACCAGCTCGATGGAGCGGACACGACGGCCTTTGGCGACCGCGCCCAGATCCACGCTGACGTAGTTCCACTGGTCGGGATAGAGCACGCGGCCTTCGCCCTGCGCCTTCGCCGTGGCGGCGATACGGTGCTGGTCGCGCGCTCCCGTGGCCGACAGGCGGGAGCCATCGTCGAAGACGAGATCCACGGCGACGTAGTTGGCCGGATTGGCGAGGTCGTCCTTGTTCGAGCGCGGGAAGACCAGCCAGGACAGCGTGGTGCCCTCGCCGACGCGGATATCGGTGTCGAACAGCTTCGCCGTGTTGGGCGCGCCCGTGGAGTTGCCGGCGTAGCGCAGTGAGTGCATACCGGTGAAGCCGACATTGGCTTTGGCCGTAAGGACGGCTTCGGCGGGCGGGCCGCCGACCAGGCTGACGTCGAGACCGCCCGGCGCCTTGTTCGCCAGCGCGGGATCACCCGGCTCGAATGAGCTGTCGAAGCGCTGATTGGCCGCGAGGGCCCCTACGGGTACCACCATAGCCGCCATCGCCAGGACGAATGCCGTCCTACCCCAACCCTGCCTCGATCGCATCACGCGCCTATCCCCTTGAGTGCGGAATCCCCATTTAAATCGTTCTAAATTTGGAATGTCAAACCGCGCTGCAACACGGCGCCGGTCACTCGCGCCAGTAGCGATCCTTCGGGCGGCGCCACTCGCGGACCCGCCGGGGACCGTTCCGGACCGGAAAATCGATGCGAACGGCACCGGTATCCGCGGTGACGACCACGTCGCCACCGGCCGCCCGGTAACGCTGCACGACCGCGGGATGCGGATGGTGGAAGCGGTTGCGATAGCCGGCCGAAGCCACGCCGAGGACCGGAGCCACCGCGGCCAGCCACGCGTCGCTCGAGCCATGACGGCTGCCGTGATGAGCGACCGTGGTCACGGTCGGGACGTCCATGGCGAGCGACGCCGGATCCATGCGTCGCTCGGCACGATCGCTGATGTCCCCGGTGAGCAACAACCGGCCCCCTTCCCCTTCGATCGACAGGACGCAGGAACGGTCGTTGCCCGGCGTCTTGCCGCTGCGCTCGCGCGGCACGACGAGGAAGCGGAAGTCCACGCCGTCCCACGACCAGGATCGATCGGGGGTACACGGCTCCGCCTCAAACGACAGCCGGCGACGCTCGCCGGACAGGCGCTCCGCGGACGGATAGCGCGCGGCGATCGATGCCGCGCCGCCGGCATGGTCGCGATCGCCATGGCTGATGACCAGTCGGTTCACCGGCGACAGACCCAGTGCCGTAACGGCGGGAAGCACCACGCCGCTACCGGCGTCCCGCCCTCCCGCCCATGCCGGGCCCGCGTCGTAGACCAGCGTATGCGAGCGTGTGCGCACCAGCACGGCCAGGCCCTGCCCCACATCCAGCACCCATGCGCGAAACGCGCCGTGCGCCGGTTCGTCTCGCGGAGGCAGCAGCAACGGAAGGCAGAGCAAGGCACCATAACCGCGCAACGGGACACCCCGGGGAATGAACAGCCACGCCGCGCCGAACGTCGCCAGCAGGACTGTCGACAGCCCCGCTTCGGAGACGCCCAGGCGCGCGGCAGGCCACTGCGCCATCACCGCCAGCCCTTGCCACAGCGCTTCCAGCAACCACGCCGCGCCGTCGAACAAGGGGCCTGCCAGCACCGGCCACGCCAGCAGCGCGCAGCCGACAAGGCACATCGGCACGACGACGAAACTCACGAGCGGCGCGGCCACCAGGTTGGCGATGAAGCCGGCCAGCGAGGCGCTGCCGAACCACCACAGCGACATCGGCAGCAGGATGAGACTCATCGCGGCTTGCGCACGCAACAGCTCGCCGACCCAGCCCCACCAGCCTTGTGCGCGCGGCGCGACACAGACCATCAGGAAGCCGACGCCCGCGAACGACATCCAGAAGCCCGCCGACAGGACGGACAGCGGCGCCACGATCAGCACCACCAGCAACGCGAGGGCAAGCATCGTCAGGCCATGGGTCCGCTGACGAAGACATGCCGCGATACCCACCACCGCGATCATCAACAGTGTGCGCGTGGTCGGCAGCCCCATCCCCGCCAGCAGGCCGTAGACACCCGCAACGGCGAGGCCTGCGACCGACTGTGCGATGGGCCGTGGCACGCGCAGCGCCAGCCACGGCAACAGCGCATAAAGCAGGCGGACCAACAGCAGACCACCGCCGGCGGCGACCCCCACATGGAAGCCGGAAATGGCGATGAGGTGGGAGACGCCCGTCGCGCGCGCGACGTCCCAGTCCGACGCGTCGAGACCTCGCGTGTCGCCGACGGTGAGTGCCCTGACGACACGGGAACCACGCGGGCCGAGCTGCCGGTCCAGCGCATCCGCGATCGCGGATCGCCATCCGTCGACGCACGTGCCTGTCGCCAGTCGTTCGTTGCCTGCCGAGGGGCGCACGTAGCCCGTCGCCACCACACCCCGTTGCAGCGCGCCGCGCTCCGCATCGTTGCCCCCGGGATTGAGCGAACCGCGTGGACGACGCAGACGTACGGTGAGTCGCCATCGCTCGCAGGCGCGCGGCGCTGCCTCGGCCCGGTACCACGTGAGACGGAGTTTGCCCCGCAAGGCCGCGTCGTTGCCGGTGGCGTCGTCAGGAACGAACACGAAGCTGGTGTCGGCATCGATGCGGCGGGGTAGCTCGATGACATGTCCGACGAGTGTGACATCGTCGCCTTCGCGCTCACGCGGCAGCCTTGCCTCGAAGGCTCGCACGCCGTGCAGTGCCGCCCATGCCGCGAAGGCCGACACGAGGGCGACATGGCATAAGGCCGGGCGTCGTCGCGCACGCAGCGCCGCGCAGAGCGATACGCACGCCGTGAGCGCACATACCGGCCACGGAGGAAGCGACCGCGCCGCTTGCACCCACGTGCAACCAAGCAGCGCGGCGACCGCCACGGTAATGAGGGAGACAGCAGGGACGCGAAACACCGTTGGTCATCGACTCGGAGAGTCGCCAGCGTAGGTGGCGACGACCTCAGCGTGGTCCGCGTTGCGGCGTCAGCGTTTACCGATCGCGATTGCCGCGGCGATCGTTACGCGCGCCATTGTCGTCCCGCATACGCTGCCCGGGAGGGTGCGCATTGGGGTTGCCGCCGGCAGGACGGTCACCGCCGTGCCAGCCGCCGGGCGGCGGCGGACGGTTACCGCCTCCGGCACCGCCGTTTTGCGGCGGACGCTGGCCCTGCCAACCGCCAGGCCGTTCGCCGCCGGGACGGCCACCTTGCCACCCCCCGGGGCGATCGCCACCGGGACGGCCACCCTGCCAGCCGCCGGGACGATTTCCCCCTTGCCAGCCGCCGGGCGGCCGGTGATCGTCATCGCCACCGTGCCAGCCGCCGGGAGGCGGTCGCCGATCGCCGCGACCCGGAGGCGGGCCGCGATGCCCGTCGCGGTCGAAGTAATTTCCATCGCGCCCGCGGTAATACCGACGACCGCCATAGTCGTACCACACCGCCCCAACCGTGACGCCCGAATAGCAGCAACCCGGACCGTAGCCATAGCCATTGTCGTAGTAGCCGTAGCCGGGATCGACGACCGTCGTCGTGGTCTCTTCACCGTAGTAGGCGTCTCCGCCCGAGCCGTTACGGACATAGCCGTAGCCCGGGTCGTAGTAGCACCCGGTGAGCGGAAGGCAGACAGCCAGGGTCAACAACAAGACGCGCGCGGTACGCATGGGGAACCTCGGCAGATGGCGCTTTGGACACTGCGCTCGCGCGATTGAATGGCCGCTAAAACGAGAAGGGCCGCACGTGGCGGCCCTTGCCTTTCATTCAGGCTGCATCTCAGCCCTTGTCTTTCTGCTGATCGCCGCGCTCGTGCGCCGCGTTGGCGTGAGTCGCTTCCGCCGATGGCGACTTCGGTGCTGGATTGGGCTCATTGCCTGGCTGCACGGCCGGCGTACCGTTGCCGTTTTCGCCCGTGGGCCATGTCGGTGGCTGACGATCGCGTTCGCGCTTGGCATCGAGCAACGCCTGGATATGCGCTACCGCTTCTTCCTGGCTGATGTGCTGAACCGGCTCGTCGGCCGAAGGCTCAGCGGCGGGTGAAGGTGCTGGAGCGGGTGTCGGAACGGGTTTCGGACGCGGCCTGGGGGCGGCCTTCGCGACGGGCGTCGGGCTGGCGCCCGACGTGGGCTTAGGCGCCGGCGCTGGCGCCGATGTCGGTGTCGCCTTCGGCTTCGCCACTGACGGGGACGCCTGACGTGCGGCCCTGGTTTCCGGTGCCCGCTGGACGGGCTTGTGCTCGACGGGGTGCGCAGCGGACGAACGCGGCGCGGACTTCCTGGACGCGGCTGCCGCCGTAGCCGACGTCGTCGGGACCGCCGCTTTCTTCGCCGGTGCCTTACGTACGACCGACTTACTCGCGGACTTCTTTACCGCCGCCTTTTTTGCCGGGCTCTTGGTGGCGGCGACGTTCCGGGCCGGCGCCTTTGTTGCGACCTTCTTCGCGGCAACGACCTTGCGGGCGGGCGCCTTCTTCGCCGCCGACTTGCGCGTCGACGGCCGGTTGGCGACCTTCTTCGCGGCGGCTTTCTTGCCTGCGACCTTACGCACAGCGGTTTTGCTGACGGCTTTCTTCGCAGCGACCTTGCGGGTCGGCGCTTTCTTCGCCGGCGATTTCTTTACGGCCGCCTTCTTCACAGCAGCCTTCTTCGCCAGCGACTTCTTGACGGCGGTTTTCCTGACCGTGCCCTTCTTCGCCACCGCTTTTTTCGCCACAGTCTTCTTAGCGGCAGTCTTCTTAGCGGCAGTCTTCTTAGCGGCAGTCGTATTAGCTGCCGTCTTCGTCGCTGCCGGACGTGCGGCACTCTTACGGGCCGTCTTCTTCGCGGCGGCGGCGACGCCGGCCTTCCTGACGGCGGTCTTCTTCGTGGCCGTCTTCTTTGCCGCGGACTTCTTCGCGGCGGACTTGCGGGTCGTAGCCATGCGTTCATTCCTCCTGCGGTAGTAGCCGACGCGAACCACCCCACCGGGGGAAACCCGCGTGCATGCCGGACGACTCAAAAGTGATAGGTCTTCGTCGCGGACAACCGCATGATGTATCAGCCGTCGCCCGAAGTCACACAAATCCGTCGGAAAGAATTCAGGTTCGGGGTGATCAGAACCGCGGATTCATCAGCGTCTGCAGGAAATACGGCAGCACGCGCGGCTCCAGTGCGATCGTAAAGATGACGCCATAAGCCGCGCCCCACAGGTGCGCGCTGTGGTTGACGTTGTCACCGCCGCGCTTGTCCATGTAGATCGAATAGACCACGAAAAGAACGGCATAGAGGATCGCCGGCATCGGCACGATGAACACGATAATGCGTGCCCAGGGCTGGACCAGGATGAACGCGAAGAGGATGGCGGAGACCGCACCCGACGCCCCCAGGCTGCGATAGCCCGCGTTGCGACGGTTGGCCATGTATGACGGCAGGATCGAGAAGACCAGCGCACCGATGTAGAAGGTGACGAAGCCCAGCGGCCCCATTTCCTGCGTGAACAGCTGCTCCATGCTGCGGCCGACGAAGTACAGCGAGAACATGTTGAAGAACAGGTGGCCCATGTCCGCGTGGACCAGGCCATAGGTCACCAGCCGGTAGTACTCACGGCTTCGCGACAAGGCCGGCGGCCAGAGGATGAGGTCGTCCAGCAGGCGCTGGTTGCGGAATGCGACGATCGAGACCACGCAGGTCACGAGGATGATGATCAGCGTAATCATGCCTGGAACAGTGTCCTTCAGGGGTCGAGCCAGCGCGCATCTTCGCGCTTGCGGGGCCCGATGTCGAATGATGCGGCTATCATGGCGCCCTCCCCCATCGATCCGGTCCCACCGATGCCTTCGACCCGTTACAAGCAGCTCGACGTCTTCGCCGCCCGTCACGGCGGCGGTAATCCTCTCGGTGTCGTCGTCGAAGCCGACGGCTGGTCGGACGCGCGCATGCAGCGCTTCGCCCACTGGACCAATCTGGTCGAAACCACGTTTCTGATGCCCGCGCGCGCCGCCGGTGCGGATTATCGTGCGCGCATCTTCACACCGACCAAGGAGATCCCCTTCGCCGGCCACCCGACGATCGGCAGCGCGCATGCCGCGCTCGATGCCGGCCTGGTGAAACCCGATGCCGCCGGCGTCATCTGGCAGGAATGCGGCGCCGGCGTGCTGCCGATCCGCGTCGAGGGCGAAGGTCCCTCGCGTGAACTCTTCGTGCAGTCGCCGAAGGCCCGCATCGTCGGTGACGCATCGCACGGCGGCGAGACCCTGTCGGCCGTTCTCTACGGCGTGCAGCCAGGCGCACTGCCTCCGGCCTGTGTCGAAGGTGGCCGTCGCTGGTGGATCGCTGAATTCGCCGACGAAGCCGCGCTGCGAAGCTGGCGCCCCGACCACGCGGCCATCCGCGGTCTCGCCCTGGCCACCGATACGCTGGGCCTGTGCGTGTTCGCACGCTCGGCCGAGGGCCTGGCCGTGCGCGCGTTCCCCGCCGGCGTCGGCATCGTCGAAGACCCCGCATCGGGCGCCGCCAACGGCCTGATCGCCGCCTACGTCGCCGAGCGCGACCGGACCGGTCAGCTGGCGAAGGGCTACATCGTCAGCCAGGGTCGCGAAGTCGGGCACGACGCACGCATCATCATCCGCATCGACGGCGAGGCCGTGTGGGTCGGTGGTCGTACCAACACCATCATCGACGGCCACGTGGACTGGATCGACGTCTGATCGTGAACATCTGGGTCGACGCCGACGCCTGCCCCAACGTCATCAAGGACATCCTGTTCCGTGCCGCCGAGCGCGAGCAGGTCGAGGTCACCCTGGTCGCCAACCAGTGGATCCGCACACCGGCCTCCCGTTTCATCAAGTCGATCCAGGTTCCGGGCGGCTTCGACGTCGCCGACGACGAGATCGTCCGCCGCGTGCATCCGGGCGACCTCGTGGTGACGCAGGACATTCCGCTGGCGGCTTTCGCGATCGAGAAGGGCGCGCTGGCGCTGCATCCGCGCGGCGAGATGTACACGAAGGACACGATCGCGGCGCGCCTCTCGATGCGTAACTTCTTGGAAGAGCTCCGCGGATCGGGCGTCGACACCGGTGGGCCCGCCGCGATGCATCCACGCGATCGGCAGAACTTCGCGAATGAACTCGATAAATGGCTGGCTCGGCGGAAGAAGAGCTGAGGAGCTTTGCGTTGTGGCACGGGTGCCGTTGGGTGCCATTCTCGTCGCTAAGTCCTCCTACGGCCTTCGCCTTCGTGCGGAAGCGCTCCGCGAACGACACCCAACGGCACCCTCCAGCCCGTGACGCCGCCGGTCGGAGAGCGTCGAGCGCAGAGCACCGATATGCCAGCATACGGTGGCGTTGCGGGGATGCCCCGAGTGCAACGCACGCTCGGCTCGGCTCGCCAAATCAACCTGCGGCAGCGCTGGAGGGGAGTCGTCGGCTGCCGTTCCTGGAGCGCTTCCGCACGAAGGCGAAGGCCGTAGGAGGACTTAGCGACAGAAACGGCAGCCGACGGCTCCCTGCCCCAACGCCGAGCCGTTAGACCCCAGTGACCTCATCCAGCCGTAAAGTCAGGCACTTGGCGGCGCCGCCAGACTTCATGAACTCATCCAGCGCCACTTCGATAAGCATGAAACCCGCGCCCTCCAGCCGCGACCGCAGATCCCGCCCCGCACGATTGAGGATCACGACCTTGCCGAGGTTCACCGCATTGCAGGCGAAATCGAGCGCATCGTGCTCGCTGACCGGAATGCGCAGATGCGGCGCGATATGCTTCTCGATCGACGCCAGGGACGCCGCATCGAAAGCATCCGGGAAGTACAACGTGTAGCCGCCCGCCAGCGGACAGAAACACGTGTCCAGGTGGTAGAAACGAGGATCCGCGAGCTTCAGCGGAATGACTTCGATATCCAGACGCGTCGCCAGTTCGGATGCTGCCAAGGGATCGGACCGATGTCCGTGCCCCATCCACAAACGACGCGACACACCGCGGTCGAACAACGCATCACCCGCCCCTTCGAAGAAGACGTCTTCAGCGATATCGACGATGTCGAATCCATGACGTGAGAACCACGCCCGGGCATGCGCTTCCTCGCCCTGCCGTTCGGCATAGCGGAAGCGACTCGGTACAAAAGCATTGCCGAACACGAGGCCCGCGTTGGCCGCGAAGCACATATCCGGGAGCCCTTCCGCCGGCGGCTGGAGAGCCACGTCTGCATGGCGCGACACGGTGTCGCGCAGCGCGTCCCACTGGCGGCGCGAGCGCTCGCTGGTGGTGTCATGCACGTGGTCGGTCATCCACGGATTGATGACGTAGCTGACCTCGAAGAATGTCGGAGCGCACATCAGCACGCGTGGAACCGTGCGCTCGATCGTCGGGGACATCGTTTCTGCCATGGACGGGATGCGCCTGTATGGGGGAACGAACCCCCATCATGGCAGAAACGGCTACCGGTCCGTCAGTGCATTTTGCCGAGAATCGCCTTGACCGATTCCGACGAGAAATGCAGTTCCTTCAATGCCTCTTCGAGCGAATCGCGCGAGTTCACCTCGCTTTCGACCTGCTCGCCGACGCTGGCCGGCGAGACGTGGACGTAGCGGTCGCCCTCCTGGTAGGCGATGCCTTCATCGTGGAAGTTCTGCTTCGTCAGTACCTTGAAGGTGTGGTCGTTGGATTCCTTGATCGTGACCGAGCGGCCTTCGTGTTCTCCCTCGTAAACCGTCTTCCAGGTTGCCGACATGACTTCGTTCCCAAGACAGCACAACAGCGTGCGAGCCCCATTGTTGCGGACCCGTCGGACTGGAGATTGTGAAGACTTGCGTAAATCGGCTCTAACGTTTCAGTCCTTGAGGTGGGCGCGGGCCGCCGCCACGCGGGCCATGCCTGCCCAGTCGATGTCGCCGTCGCCCTGTGCCAGCGACTCCAGCAGAGTGTCGTGCAAGAGGCTGGCCAGCGGCATGGGCACGCGCTCGGCGTCGGCCGCCGAACGGGCCAGACCCACGTCCTTGAATCCCAGGCTGAGCTTGAACCCCGCCGGTTCGTACGTGTTCTTCGCGATCTGGCCGCCGTAATTCTTGAAGACCGGCGCGGCGAACAGCGAATTCGACATCACGTCGAGGAAGTCGGCGGCCGAGACGCCGTGAGCGCGGGTGAGCGCCGTGGCCTCGGCCATGCTTTCGATGGCGGCGCCGATCATGAAGTTGCCGCCGATCTTGACGATGACCGAGCGGATCGGGTCGTCGCCCATCGGCCAGATCTTGCCGGCAAGCAGATCCAGCAGCGGCTGCACCGTGGCGACGGCATCCGGCTTGCCGGCGACGACGATGTTGAGCGCGCCGGCGGCAGCCACGTCGGGACGACCGAATACGGGCGCGGCGACGAAGCCCAGGCCGCGCGTCTCGTGCGCTTCGACCAGCTCACGCGCCAACGCGACGGAGATCGTCGCGTGGTTCACGTGGACCGCCCCCCTGGGCAAGGCGTCGAGCACGCCGCCGTCGATCAGCACCTGGCGCACGGCCGCGTCGTTGGCCAGCATGCAGTGAATGACCTCGGCGCCCGCGGCGGCTTCGGCCGGGGTGGCGGCGACCGTGGCGCCCTGCTCCGCCAACGGCTTCGCGGCATCGGCCGAGCGATTCCAGACGGTGACTTCGTGGCCGGCCTTGATGAGGTTGGAGGCCATGGCCGCGCCCATGGCGCCGAGGCCGAGAAAACCGATACGCATGTCGTGCTCCTGTCAGACGGCCAGGCCGGCGGCATGTCCGCAAGCCCAGGCCCATTGGAAGTTGTAGCCGCCGAGATGGCCGGTCACGTCGAGAACCTCCCCGACGAAATACAGGCCCGGATGTCTTTTCGACATCATGGTGGAGGAAGACACCTCATCGGTATCGACACCACCGAGGGTGACTTCGGCGGTCCGGTAACCTTCGGTGCCGCTGGCGACGATGGGCCAGTCGGCCAATTGTGCGCCGATATCGTTCAGCTCGGCGGCGCGGTATTGACGCATGGGCTTATTGGGCAGCCAGATCTCGCAGAGGCGCTCGGCCAGACGGCGCGGCAGCAGCGACGACAGCACTGTCTTGAGCTCGGCGGCCGGACGCTCGGCCTGCCCCTGGCGCAAGGCCTCGGCGGCGTCCACGTCCGGCAGCAGGTTGACCCGCAGGTCGGCACCGGGCTGCCAGTACGAGGAGATCTGCAGGATCGCCGGGCCACTGACGCCGCGATGGGTGATGAGCAAGGCATCACGGAACGAGGTATCGCCAACCGTCGCTTCGACGGGAAGCGCCACGCCAGCCAGGCCGTCGAAGCGTTCCTGGTGCTTGCCGCTGAGCGTCAGCGGCACGAGACCGGCGCGCAGCGGCAGCACGGCATGACCGAACTGCTTCGCCACCTCATAGCCGAAGCCGGTGGCCCCGAGGCTGGGAATCGACAGCCCGCCCGTGGCGATCACCAGCGACGGGGCGCGCACAGGGCCCAGCGGCGTGTCGCAGGCGAAGCCACCGTCGGTCGCACGCAGCCGCGATACGCCGCAGTTCGTCTCGACACGCACGCCCGCCGCGGCGCATTCGTCCAGCAGCATGCGCACGATCAGCTTGGACGATTCGTCACAGAACAGCTGGCCTGGCGACTTCTCGTGCCAGGCGATCCTGTGGCGGTCGACCATGGCGATGAAATCCCACGGCGTGTAGCGCGCCAGCGCGGACTTGCAGAAATGCGGGTTGGCCGAGAGAAAGTTGGCCGGCGTGGTGGCGGTATTCGTAAAATTGCAGCGGCCGCCGCCGGACATCAGGATCTTCTTGCCTGCCCGGTTCGCATGGTCGACCACCAGCACGCGCCGCCCACGGCCGCCCGCGACGATGGCCGTCATCAGGCCCGCCGCGCCTGCCCCGATGACGAGTACGTCGTATTCCATGCGTGGTTTCCGTGGTGCAAACGCACATGGTACCGCCGTCGCGTAAACTTGGTCATCGCCACCTTAGACAAGGACCCCGCCATGCCCTCCTTCGACATCGTTTCCGAAGTCGACAAACACGAGCTCGTCAACGCCATCGACCAGGCCAACCGCGAGGTCACCACGCGCTTCGATCTGAAGGGCACCTCGGCGAAGATCGAGCAGGAAGAGAACGTCCTGACCCTGCGTGCCGACAACGAGTTCCAGGTCGGCCAGATCATGGACATCCTGCGCGCCCGCCTCTCCGCGCGGCAGATCGACGTGCGCTCGATGGACGTCGGCAAGGTCGAGACCAACCTGGCCGAGGGCCGGCAGAAGGTCACCATCAAGCAGGGGATCGAGCAGCCGGTCGCGAAGAAGATCATCGCGAAGATCAAGGAAGCGAAGCTGAAGGTCGAGGCGCAGATCAACGGCGAGAAGATCCGCGTCACTGGCAAGAAGCGTGACGACCTGCAGACGGCGATGGCGCTGCTGCGCAAGGCGGACGTGGAAATTCCGCTGCAGTTCGAGAATTTCCGCGATTGAGGTGACGGGTGTCGCGCGCGGGGCGCGCTTCTACAGAGGCCTTGCGCGCTTCTACAGCCCCGCGATGCGGCTCCGGTTGCGGCCGTCGTTCTTGGCCTCGTACAGCGCCTCGTCCGCGCGTCCCAGCAGCGAATTGAGCGACTCGGGCGAACGCCACATGGCCACGCCCGCACTCACGGTGATGCGGATCCGGTAGTCGCCGTGCACGATCGTCATCGCGCCGAGCGCATGACGCACGCGCTCGGTGATATCCAGCGCATGCTCGGCCAGCGCGCCCGGCAGGCAGAGGATGAATTCCTCACCGCCGAAGCGTCCCGCGAGATCGTCCGCGCGGCACATCGACGAGATCACGCGCATCGTCTCGCGGATCACCGTATCGCCGGCCAGATGGCCGAACGTATCGTTGACCGACTTGAAGTCGTCGATATCGAGCAGGACCACGCTGAACGGAATCCCGTCCGTGGACGCCCCCTGGCGTACGCGCTCGGCCTGTTCGAGGAAGCGGCGACGGTTGAGCGAGCCGGTCAGTTCGTCGGTGCCGGCGAGGTGATCCAGCCGCTCGTTGGCCGCCTTCAGATCCCTTGTGCGCGCGTCGACCTGGACCTGCAGCAACTCGGCGCGACGGCGCAGGTACAGCGTGCGCAGATAGACCAGCCCGAAGAACGCGACGACGCCGAGCGCCACGCCGGCGAGCAGCGTCCACGGGCTTTCGTACCAGCGCGGCACCACCGTCACGCGAACGGACGACTCCACGGTACGCCCATCCAGCCCGCGCATGGTCGCGCGCAGTCGCAGGGTGTAGCTGCCGCTGGCGAGGTTGGTATAGATCGCACTGGGCGGCAGGCCACGGGCCACCTCGTTCCAGCCACCATCCGCATCGTCCATGCGATAGGCGTAATGGGTTTCCGACGGCGCCCGGAAGTCCAGCAGCGCGAAGTCCACACGTAACCGCCGGCCATCGCCATCGAGTGTGATGTGGCCGCCATCGTCAGGCAGGTCGGCGAGTGGCAGCGGTTTGTCGTTGGTCGACACATGCGTGATGGCGAGACGCGGCGGCGGCACATGCGGGGCCACCCAGTACGGACGGACCACGGTCAGGCCGCCCAGACCGCCGAACATCAGTTCGCCGCCCGGCGCCTCGGCGGCGGAGCGATGGATGTAGCTCGGAATACGCAGGCCGTCACGGATACCCAGGTCGGAGACGCGGCGGCTGTTCGCATCGACCATCGCTACACCGTTGGCCATCGAGGCCCAGATGCGATCGTCGTGATCGACCAGCAACGCGTTGATCTTGGTATTGACCAGACCCTCGCGCGCACCGATCACGCCGAAGCGGAACGGTCCTTCCGGCTTGAAGTCGTCGAGGTAGGCGATGCCGCCGAACGTCCCGATCCACAGGCGGTGGTGCGAATCGAACGCCAGTGAGCCGGTGTAGTCGTGCGGCAGGCTGGTCGGGTCGGCCGGGTCGTGATGCAGGTTCACGAAGCCGGGCTTGCCGTCATACGCGATGCTGATGCCGCTGATGGTGGAGAACCACCAGGCCCCGGGCATGCGCGTGATGTAACGTACCTGGTCGCCGACCAGACTCTTAGGGTCGGACGCGTCGTGGCGCATCTGCACCAGCGCGCCGGTCGCCGTGTCGTAGCGGAACAGGCCGTCATAGCAGCCGATGAGGATATCGTCACCATCGCGCTGCATCGACAGGATCAGCTTGCCGTCCAGGCTCGGGATCACCGAGCTCTTCAGCTCGAAGGTCTCAGGATCGATCCGCGAAATGCCCTGCGCACCCGCCCAGATCGACCCGTCGGGCGCCACGACGAAGGCCTGCACGTCGCGCTCGGCCTGTTCGCCACCGAGTTGCAGGTGACGCATGCTGCCCTTGCCCAGGTCGAGCAGATCGATGCGGCCCATGCCGAGACCGAGCCAGACCCTTCCGCGCGGATCGACGAACACCGAGTGCACGTTGGCGTTGGACAGCGTGTGGGTCTCCAGCGGCGACGGCAGCACGGAAAACACCTTGCGCCCGTTCGGGTCGTAGCGCGCCGCGCCGAGTTCGGTCGCGACCCAGATGTTGCCCGCGGTGTCCTGGTAAATGTCGCGGGTAATGTCGCCCGGCAGCGACGACGGCATCGCCGCGTCGTGGCTGAGCGGACGCAGGCGACCCGTGTTCATGTCGAAGGTGACGACCCCCGCGCCATCCGTCGCGGCCCAGAGTACGCCCTGCGGTGTCTCATGGAACGCGCGCACGGTGCGCCGGTGGGCGAGGCTGTTCTTGCCCGACAGGCCCGGCACCGCATGGCCCTTCCCGGCGGTGTCGATGTAGATCGCCCCGGACTGCCCGGTGCCCACCCACAGCTGCCGCTTGCTGTCGGGCAGCAGGGCCCAGACCTGATCGTGCAGGATCTCGTCGATCGCCGGGTCCGACGAGACGACGCGCTCGAAATGACCGCCGCGACGACGCACGAACAGGCCGTTATCCGCCCCGGCCCACAGATTGCCGACTGCATCCTCCGCCACCACGAAGGTGCGCGGCAGCATCTCCTTCTCGTCGCCCGGCAGCCCCGAGACGCGCTCGATGTGGCCGCTGGTCACGTCGATGCGATCGATGCCGCCTTCCGTCGCGACCCAGTACACGTTGGGCTCGCGCGACGCGGCGATCGAGAAGATCTTCGCGTGCGATGTCCCGCCGGGACCCACCGGATAAACGTGGAAGCGCATCGTCTTCGGATCGAAGCGCACGAGGCCACCGGTGTTGGTGCCGATCAGCAGGCCTCCGTCGTCCAGCGGCATCAGGGCGCGCACGTAGGCGTCGGGCAGCACGGCGCCCGCATAGGAATCGGGCTCCTGCCCGAACACCTGCGTGCGGTAGCCGTCGTAGCGGACCAGGCCACCGAACGTGCCGATCCATATCAGCCCGCGCTTGTCCTGCACGATGGCGGTTGTGGTCGAATGGGGCAAGCCATCCGCCACGCCCAGCGTGTCGAACCACGAGGTCTCGTAGACCGCCCACGGATCCACGCCCACCGTCGACGCGTTCCCCGTCGGAGTAACCTGCGCGGAGACCGCCGAAACGACGACAAAGCACAGCAGGGCCGCGAAGGCGACCAGACGTGCTCGGAGGCGCGGTGAGCGAACGGGCCGCGGTGCGCGGTCAGCCAGCATAGGCCATCGTCGGGTCGAGGTAACGACTGAAGGCATCCGCGGTCATCGGCCGGGCGAAGAAATAGCCCTGGCCGATGTCGCAGCCGAGATCGCGCAGCCAGTCGGCCTGCGCTTCGGTTTCGACGCCTTCGGCGATCGTCTGCATGTTGAGCTTCTTGGCGAGGCCGACGATCGCTTCGGTGATTTCGCGATCCGCCAGATTGAGCGAACTGCCACGCACGAACGACTGGTCGATCTTGATCGTGCCCACCGGGAGTTCCCGAAGGTGACCGAGGTTCCAGTAACCCGCGCCGAAATCGTCGATCAGCAGATCGAACCCGTGCGAACGCAGCTTGACCAGCTGGCGCATGGTCTCTTCCGGCTGGCGCATCGCCGTGGATTCGGTGAGCTCGAAACGGATACGCATCGGATCCACGCCATACGAGCGCACCACGCGATGCAGCGTTTCGACGAAGGCCGGGCGGGTCAGCTCGTGCATGGACAGGTTGATCGCCACGTAGTCGACCGCGATGCCGGCGGCATCCCAGGCCTTGACCTGCGTGAGCACCGCGCGCAGCACGTATTCGCCCAGCGCGTGGATCAGGCCGGAGCGCTCGGCCACCGCGACGAAGACGGCCGGAGGCACCTGGCCGCGCGTGGGATGGTTCCACCGGGCCAGCGCTTCGACGCCGGCCAGCGTGCCGTCGCGCAGGTGACGCTTAGGCTGGTATTCGACACCCAGGTTGCCCTGCTGCAGGGCTTCCCGCAGTTCGACGGTGAGCGCGACGCGCTCGCGGGCCTGCTCGAGCATGCCCTCCTCGTAGAAGCGAAAGTCGGCCTTGCCGGTTTCCTTTACCGCGTACATCGCTGCGTCCGCGTTGCGGATCAGCATGTCGGCCACCGTACCGTCCTTGGGCGATACCGCGACGCCGATACTCGGGCTTACCGCAACGAACTGGCCGGCCACGCTGACCGGCTGCGATACGAGATCCAGCACCTTCCGGCAGACGCGAACAAGGTTTTCCATGCCGCCATAGGCCTGCACCACCACGACGAATTCGTCGCCACCGAAGCGCGCGACCGTGTCGCGCTCACGCACACTGCTGCGCAGGCTGGTGGCGACCGCCTGAAGGAAAGCATCGCCCGCTTCATGGCCGAGCGTGTCGTTAATGGATTTGAAGCCGTCCAGGTCGATGAACATGACCGCGAGCGAGTCGTCGGAGGAGTCGGCCAGGGCCTGTTCCAGCGTCTGCAGCAGGAAGGCACGGTTCGGCAGCCCGGTCAGCGTGTCGTGATACGCGTGAAAGGCCAGCACCCGGCGAGCCTGCTCGCGCGGATCGCGCAGGCGGCTGCGCAACTGGCGGCGCTGCCCCACCAGCCAGACGATGGCGGCAGTGGCCACCGCGACGACGACGATCAGACTGACCACCCAGCCCGGTCCAGCGCCAACGGTGCCGAAATTGGCACAGCGCGTACCGTCGCCCGACCACGGAAGGGTCCAGCGGGCACACTTCGATGCGGCCAGGTGCAGGCCACTCTCGACGCTACGATGGTTCAACACACCACGCTCCGGCCCGGTATCCGGGGCACGTCTTGCTTTAAAAACGGAACGACCGCGCCCGGGAGCCTGGAAACACGCCAGGCGCGAAACGACGTCTCCCTAGGTCTAACGGCCACCACCGCCCCCGACTTTAGCCCTGCGTGAGAAAAAGAACGCCATCACTGATCGGATGATGATAGACCGGCAAAAAAACGCAATCCGCCTGAGGACCTGCCTTTCCGAAAATGTGCACTACCTGCGTACTTGTCCGGAAGCCGGCTCAGTTCCCACTGGCCGGCAGATAGCGATCGAACCAGGCCAGGGCGCGGGCCAGCACGTCACGGCGGTTCTCATCGCGCGCAAAGCCGTGACCCTCGCCCGGGTAGACCACCAGCGAAGTCGGCACGTTCTGGGCGCGCAGCGCATGCCAGAACTCGAACGACTGCGGGGCGGGCGTCTCGGCGTCACGCTCGCCGACCACGATCAGCGTCGGCGTCTTCACCTGCTTGATGAAATTGATGGCCGAACTCTTCGCATAGACAGCCGGATCGTCATACACCGACGCACCGAAGTACGGCGTCATCCACTGGTCGATGAGGTTCTGGCCGTAATAGCTCTGCCAGTTGGAGATTCCCGCGCCCGCGACCGCCGCGCGGAAACGGTTGGTCTGGGTCACTCCGAACATCGTCATGAAGCCGCCGTAGCTCCAGCCCGTGAGGCCGAGGCGCTTGTCGTCGACCGGGTGATTCTTCTCGATCGTATCGACGCCCGCGAGAATGTCGCGCATGTCGCCGTAGCCGAAATCCTTGCGGTTGGCCTGGACGAACGCCGCGCCCTGCCCGTAGCTGCCACGTGGGTTGGGCATGAACACGAAATAGCCCAGCGCGGAAAGCGGCGCACCGCCGTAGCCGACACCGGGCCAGCGCGGCGTGACCGCCGCGGCAGGACCGCCGTGCACCGAGACGATCATCCCGTAGTGCTTTTTCGGGTTGTAGCGCGCCGGATACAGCAGCCAGCCCTGCACCTCGTGGCCTTCGAAGGTCCACGAGATCGATTCGGCCTTGCCCCACGACGGCTTGAGCGCGGCGTTGAATGAGGTCACCGCCACCGGCGCGTGCGCGGCGGCGAGCGTGGCGACCTGTACCTCATAGGCCTTGTCGAACGAACTGCCGACGAACGCGGCCTTGGTGGCCTTCGCATCCAGCGACAAGGACATCGAGAGGCGACCGTCACCGATCGTCATGGGCAGATCGAACAGGCGGGTCGCCGTGGCGACGCCTTCAGCCGGCAGCGCATAACGGGACACGCGGCTCGACCCGCCCGTGTGCTCACCCACCAGCAAGGCGTCGTTCGCCGTCCAGGTGAGCCAGGCCGGCGTGGTGTGGATTTCCGGGGTGACGTCCACGGGCGCGGCACCGCCGGTGGCCGGGACCGTCCAGATGTCACCACCGGTCGAGCCCTGATCGCTCATGAGGCCGCCGATAAAGGCGATGCGTGAGCCGTCCGGCGAGAAGCGCGGCACCGCCACCTGCAGCCCCTTGAGGGGACCGCTGAGCGTTGCGGTGTCGACGACGACGTCACCCTTGCCACCTTCGGTCGACGGCTGGACGTAGAGTTTGGCAACCCACCAGTTGTTGTCTCCCGGCGGCTCGGCCGCGACGTACGCGATGCGCGCACCGTCGGCCGAGAAGCTGAACTCGTAGACGTGCAGGCCAGCGGGCGTGAGGACGTGGACGTCCCCGCCCGCCGCGTCGACGCTGGCCACCTGCTGCACTTCGATACCCTCGACGCCGACTTCGCCCAGCTGCGGCTTCGCCGCCGCGGTGGCGCTGGCGCGGCGGGTCGCGTTCGGCACGTAGAGGAAGCCAAGCTGCTTACCGTCAGCGCGCCATTCGAGGCCGCTGACGTAGCCGGTAAGGTGGGTCAGCCGCACGGGCGCGGCGCGGGTACCGGTGTCGACGGTGTAGATGTCGTTCTGCTTGCCCTCCTCCACGCCCGGGGCGCTGCCCGCGCAATCGGACAGGAAGGCGAGGTGGCGGGAGTCGGCGGCCCAGGCGACCGAGGTCTCGCTGCACCCCTTGCTCGCGGTGATGCGGTGGGCATGCTGGCCCTGCGCGTCGGCGATCTCGATCACCGGCTTGCCATCGGTCTTCACCGCCCAGGCCAGCTGCCTGCCATCGGGCGAAAGCGCGACTGACTCGATCGTGCGGACCTTGGCCAGCGACGAGAGGATGGCCGCGATACGCGGGTCATCGGCGGATTTCGTCGGGGTGTCGGCGAGGCTGGCCTGGGTGAAGGCGAGCGCGACGGCCGCGGCGATCCACTTCGTACGCATGGGGTGACCTGGTGTGTGATTGAGGTGTGAAAACTATCACGACACTCATTACTCTCGCGAGCACCCCTTCGCTGGTGGCCGTCTGGGAGATGTGACCGAAGCCCGCCTCCGGCGGGAGACAGGCTCTGGTGGGAGCCCGGCTCCGGGAGACAGGCTTCGCCGGGGCCCAACCCTGTCGGCGAGCTGGACTCCGTCAGGCCAGCAAGTGGGAAAACTCCGGATTGCGCTTGAACCAGGTCGCCGCATAGGAGCAAGCGGGCTGGACCTTCCAGCCCCTGGCTTCTGCGGCCTGCACGGCGGATTTCGTCAGGATGGAGGCAATGCCCCGCCCGCCCACGGGCGATGGCACACCGGTGTGCGTGATCGTCATCACGTTGCCGGCGAGGCGGTACTCCACCTCGCAGGTGTGACCGTCCACCACGGTCGTGAACACCTGGTTTTCGGTGTCATGCGTAATTTCCAGCGGTTTCGCGTTGTCGCTCATCGATCATCTCCATCAGAAGGACAGCCGCACCTTCGCATTCTCTGGATGGGCGGGCCGTTAAGGTCAGCCGATCATCCCCCCACCGAAGGAGAATCTCCATGCAGAAGTCAGGCTCAGCGGTCTGGAAAGGCGGCATCAAGGATGGCCAGGGCACGATCTCCACGCAGACCGGCGTACTGAAGGAAGCCCCCTACGGCTTCAAGTCGCGCTTCGAAGACGGCCCGGGCACCAATCCCGAGGAACTGATCGGCGCCGCGCACGCTGGCTGCTTCTCGATGGCGCTGTCGCTCATGCTGGGCAACGCCGGCCTCACCCCCGACAGGATCGAGACGAAGGCCGACGTCACCCTCGACAAGGACGGCGAAGGTTTCTCCATCACCAAGGTGCATCTCACCGTGAAGGCGAAGATCCCCGGTACGGACCAGGCCGGCTTTGAAGCCATCGCCAGGCAGGCGAAGGAAGGCTGCCCGGTATCCAAGGTGCTGAATGCCGCGATCAGCATGGACGCCACCCTGGAAGCGTAAACTGCTCCGGCCGCCGGCCCCGGCCGGCGGCTTCCCTGGCCGACAGGATCGAACCCAGCGTGCTGATCATTCACGAACACGGCCAAAGCCAGCCTATCCGCTGGACAGCGGACATGGGCAGGCCGAAAGCTCCCATCTGGGTCGACCTCTTCGATCCCAGCGAAGACGAGAAAAAATGTGCCGCCGAGATCTCCGGCCTGCGCATTCCGGAACGGGCGGACGTCGACAACCTCGCCCTGTCCAGCCGTATCCGCACGGACGACGACGCGATGTACCTGTCGATCCCGTATTTCGCGGATGTCGATCCCGACGCCCCCAACGGTACCGGCCATCGCCCTTCCCCCGTCGGCATCGTAGTCACCGGGCATGTCCTGATGACGCTTCGCTTCCAGACCTCGCCCGCCTTCGACCTGGCGGCGCGGAGCTGCGATGAGCAGCACTGGGATTCCAGCGCCGACGTGCTGGCGACGCTGATCGAGGCGATCGTCAATCTCGCGGCCAGGCGCATGGAGGACGTCTCCGCCGATCTGAAACAGCTGTCCGACCGCGTCTTCACCACCGAGCGTCTGGGCACGCCCGCCCTGCGCGACTGCATGCTCGAGGTCGGCCGGCTCGAGGGCGAGCAGGCACGCAACCGCTCTTCCATGCTGGGCGTGCAGCGTATCGTCTCGTTCGTCAGGGCCAAGCAACCCGAGTGGATGTCCGATCAGGTCGAGGTCCGCCTGCGCGTGGTCGATCACGACCTCCGCACCCTGGACGAGTTCGACGATCAGCTGACCAACAAGCTGCAGTTCCTGCTGGATGCGAGCCTGGGCTTCATCAGCACGGACCAGAACCACGTGATGAAGGTGCTGACGGTGACCTCCGTGGCGACCATTCCTCCGGTGATCCTGGCCGGCGTCTGGGGCATGAACTTCAAGCACATGCCCGAGCTGGACTGGACCTTCGGCTACCCGATGGCGATCGGCGCCATCCTGCTGAGCATCCTGTTGCCCGTGCTGTTCTTCAAATGGCGGGGCTGGCTCGAAGGCGACTGAGCGGCGTCTATAGCGCAGTCCTTCACGATCGTGAAGGCCTGTAAACCTGACGTACGTCGCATTTTTTTACATTGGGCCGTGTTTTCCCTAAAGTTCGCGGCTGCACTGCCGTTAGCACCCTTGAGGGTCGCCCGGTGGAAGCCGGTCGAAACGACACGGGGCTGCCATCCGGCGCGCCCGACTCGGGGGAGGAAGTGTTCGGTGCCAGTCAGTAGTCACTATCGCGTTCGCCACGCCTCGTCGTGGGGTCGTCCATGAAGACGCCGTGGCATGCCATGACGGGCGGCCTTCCCGAGACGCGACTGCTGGCGTCGGTGGCCGAGTTCACCCACCACCGCGATATCGACGCCCTGGACCACAGCCTGGTCCTTTCGCTGGCCGAGCTTATGCCGGTCAACAGCGTCACCTTGTGCAAGCGTGGCGAGAGTCTGCAACAGCCCATCGAGTCGATGGTGGTCTGCGGCCGCAAGAGCGAGGGCGGATTCGTCGTCAACGCGCTGGAACCACCGCGCGAGGGCGACCCGGTCGACACCATCGTCTGCGCGATGGAAACCCTCGAAGCGATCAGCGACGTCACCGACAACGGTGACTGCCGCCTCGTCATTCCCATTCAACGCGACGGGTCCGCGATCGGCGCCCTGATGCTCGAGGCCGACGATTCGCTCGACGCCGTCCGTGTGATGGTCGAAGGCTTCGCGCGCATCTACGGCAACTACATCGCCCTGCTGAACGAGAGCGAGCGCGACAAGCTGACCGGCCTGTACAACCGCCGCAGCTTCGAACAGCGCCTGCGCCGCCTGCTCAAGCTCAGCCGCCAGCGTGCGCGTGCCGCCGTGGGCGGCGAGGACGAACGCCGTGGCGGCGTGCGCGACGACGACAGCAAGATCTACCTCGCCATCCTCGACATCGACCACTTCAAGCGGATCAACGACACCTACGGTCACGTCTACGGCGACGAAGTCATCCTGATGCTGGCCCAGCAGATGCGCGCCAGCTTCCGCCAGAGCGACGTGCTCTTCCGCTTCGGCGGCGAAGAGTTCGTCATGCTGATCGCCGCGGAAAACGAATACGTGGCGCAACACGCGCTGGACCGCTTCCGGCAGTTCATCGCCGATCACACGTTTCCGCAGGTCGGCCACGTCACTGTCAGCATCGGCTATGCGCGGATCACCGAGAACGACTATCCCGAAATCGTGCTCGATCGCGCGGACAAGGCGCTGTACTTCGCCAAGGAGAACGGTCGCAACAGCGTCTACGGCTACGAAAGCCTGACCCAGCGTGGCGAGCTCGCCGCGCCGGTCGCCCTCGGCAGTATCGACCTCTTCTGACCACGTGATGGCCCGTTAAGCGGGCTTCGTCGGATAACGCCGCCCCGCGGACCCGCCGCGTGGGCGCACCCGGAAGGCCAGGCTGATCCTCGGCCCGACCTCGCCGCGCGACTTCGGTATGCCGTGGTCGTAATGGAACTGCGTGGCATGGCTCATCGTCAGCAGACTGCCCGCCTCCAGATCCAGGTCGAAGCTGCGCTTCGCCCCTTCGCGCTCACGCAGCGTCATCCGCCGCGTCGCACCCAACGACAGCAGCGCGATCGGCTCGCCTTCCGCGATCTCGTCGATATGGTCGTTATGCGGCGCCACGCTGTCACGGCCATCGCGATAAAGATTGAGGCCCACGGAGGTGAACCGCACGCCGGTCGCGGCGATCGCTTCGCGCGCCGCCTCGGTCAGCGGCGACGGCAGAGCCGGATCGTCCAGCGCGTAATGCTGGACCAGCCGCGGTACGTCCACTTCGCGCCCGTACATCTCACGCCGCTGCGCCTGCCACGGAATCGTAGCCATCAGGGTGTCAAACCATCGCGCCGCCATCGGGGGCGCGATAAGGCCCGGCTCGTACGCGAACCGCCCGTGCTCATCGTCGACGATCACGAGCGGTCCGGCAGCGAACAGCGAGCCCTGACTCACGTCGCCCTTACTTGATGACGCCGCACGCGATGCGCGCACCACCGCCGCCCAGCGGTTCCGGCTGGTCGGCGTAGTTGTCGCCACCGGCGTGGATCATCAGCGCATGGCCTTTCAGCGTCGCCAGCGTCTTGAGGTGCGGCGCGGTTACCGGCGTGGTGTCGGTACCATCGGCGGCAATCTCGATGCGCGGCAGGTCGCCCTCATGGCCCATGGCATCCGGACCTTCGTGCTTGCCGGTCTTGGCCGGGTCGAAGTGGCCACCGGCAGCGAGCGCGGCGCCCTTCTTGCCGTCTTTCTCGCCCGGGTCGCAGCTGGCCTTCTCGTGCAGATGGAAGCCATGCGTACCCGGCGGCAGGCCCTTGAGGTCCGGCGTGAACACGAGACCGCCGGCGCTCTCGGTGACGGTCACCTTGCCGACGGACGCGCCCGCGCCATCGGCGGTCACGGCGGTGAGCGGCACCACCACGCTCTTCTCGGCAGCCTGTGCGGCGGCGCAGACGAACAGGCCTGCGGCCACGATTGCGATCTTTCTCATCATGCACTCCTGTGGAATCGAGGGAACTCCGGGATACTGCACCCGGCGTAGACGGCACGTCCATAACCCACAGGCGACAGGCTTCCCGCTGCGGACGCCGCGAAGCAGCTGTCCCTACCTGCCAAACATCCGTGCCTTATCCGCCTCATCCAGCGCACGCCACTCACCGGAAGGCAGCCCGTCCAGCGACAACCCACCCAGCGTCGTACGCTCGAGCGTCACCACGTGATTGCCCACCGCCGCGAACATCCGCCGCACCTGGTGATAACGGCCTTCCGTCAGCGTCAGACGCACATGACGCGGCCCCAGCACCTCCAGCGTCGCCGGAAGCAGCGGTTCGGTTTCGCCGTCCAGCATCAACGTGCCGGCGGCGAACGTATCGCCCTCGTCGCCACGCAGATCCTCGGCCAGTGTCGCTTCGTAGACCTTGGCCAGCGAGGCCTTCGGCGAAATGATCCGGTGCAGCAGCGGACCGTCATCGGTGAACAGCAGCAGGCCCGACGTCTCCCGATCGAGGCGGCCGACCGTCGACAGTACGGGATTGCGCAACGCGAAGCGGGGTGGCAGCAGGTCGTAGACCAGGCGGCCGACGTCCTTGCGCGAGCAGGTGTAGCCGCTGGGTTTGTTGAGCATCAACAGCAGGCCCTGCGGCGGGTCCAGCGGTTCGCCGTCGAAGCGCACGTCGGCGTGTTCGACCTTGTCGTCGGCGTAAAGCACCTCGCCCGCGGGATCGGTGACCAGACCTTCGCGGAACATGGATGCGACTTGCTTGCGGCTGCCATAGCCTAGATTCGCCAACAGGCGGACGAGCTTCATCGACGGGGCTCCTGTGCTTCGATGACCTTGAAGCCGTCGCGTTCGACGACCGTGCGGACGCGGGCGAATGCCGCGTCGAGTGCCGCCTCGTAAGCGAGGTGGCGATTGGCGACCATCCAGAACCGGCCGGTCGGCGCCAGCGCGCTGGCGGCGGTGGCGATGAAGGCGCGGCCGAGTTCCGGCTGGTCCGCACGTCCCTGATGGAACGGCGGATTGGAAAGAATGGTGTCGTAACCGGTACCGATGCCGTGGGTCACATCGGCCCACCGCACCGACGTGGCGATACGGCGATTCGCGTGGGCGACCGCTTCGGCGAGGTTGGCCGTGGCGGGGGCGATGGCGCGACCTTCCGCTTCGTAGAGATCGGCGGCGACGATGCCCGGGCAACGCGCGATCGCCGCGCAGGCGAGATAGCCGAAGCCCGCACCAAGGTCGGCCAGGCGACCATGCAGGTCATCCGGCAGCACCTCGGCGAGCAGCGCGGACGCCGTGTCGATCCGATCCCAGGCGAACAGACCGCGGCGGCTCATGAAGCGACCGTCTTCGATCGTTTGTGGCGCATCGAAGGCGAGCCATTGCTCCATCAACGCGATGTCGGGCCCGGCACCCGCGCGCGTCCAGAACACCCGGCATTTGTGCTTGGACAGCTGACGGACACCGCCGGCCAACGCGGCGAGATCGGCCTCGGCCGTTCTGGCGCCTTCGCTGTTAGGCACACTGGCCACGACGATGCCGTCGCGTCCCACGCGACACATGGCCTGTGCGAACAGGGCCCGGCTCTCTTCGCGCTGACGGGTCGGCAGGATCATCACGACACGGAACGCGCCCTCCGGCGGGTCGGAGACGACCTCGAAGCCGGAGCGCGCCAGCGCATCGGCCGCGGGCTTGAACGATTGCTGCATCACCCAGCCGGGACGGCGCCGCTCACGGAGGACGAAGCCGTCGCGCGCACGCAGGAACAGGACGCGCCCATCGGCCGGCCACGCCAGTTCACCCGTGATGAACGGGACGAACAGGGCGTCGAGTGCGGCTTCGGATGCGGTTCCGGCGGACAACGCCATGGACCTCAATGCGACGGGATGGCCGCCGATTCTAGCGCGAGCGGGCCCCGCTCAGCTGCTGCAAGAGAGCATCGAACAGCCCACGCGGTCGCGTGCCCAGTCCGGACGGCGACCGGCGAGGTGGTCGCGACCGGGCTGTTCGTCGTAGGGGCGACGCAGTGTGTCGAGCAATTCGTGGACACCGGCGTAGTCGCCCTGCTCCGCCCGGTCGATGGCCTGCTGGGCGAGATAATTGCGCAGCACGTAGCGCGGATTGCTCGCGTGCATCAACGCCAGGCGCTCACCCGGCGTGCCTTCGTCGTTCTTCACCCGCGCCGCATAGCGCGTCAGCCAGGTCGCCAGCGCGTCGCTGACCGCCGCGCGGCCCGCCTCGGTGTAGAACGCGGCACCGACCGTGCCGACGGCCGGTTCGTCGAGGTCGAGCGCCGCCAGGTCGCGGAAGAAGATCGTCATGTCCATTTCGCCAGCCGTCAGCAGGCCACGCAGGTCGGCGACCAGCGCATCGTCACCCTCGCGGGTACCGACGAGACCCAGCTTGGCGGCCGAGAACGCGGCGTCGGTGGCCTCGAAGACCTCCACGTAGCGGTCCAGCCCGGCCTGGAGGGCCCCGGTCCCCTCGAACAGGGGCGCCAGGGCCTGGGCCAGACGCTGCAGGTTCCAGTACGCGACCCGCGGCTGGTGGCCGAAGCGGTAGCGGCGGTTGGCACGGTCGGTGGTGTTCGGCGTCCAGTCGGGGTCGAAGTTGTCCACCCAGCCGTAAGGACCGTAGTCGATCGTCAGGCCCAGAATCGACAGGTTGTCGGTGTTCATCACGCCATGGACGAAGCCCACGCGCATCCAGTGAGCCATGAGCTTCGCCGTGCGCTCGCAGACCTCGCCGAAGAAGGCGCCGTAGCGCCCGGCGTCGGGCAGCCCGGCGAACGCGGGGAAATGGGTGCGGATGGTGAAGTCGACCAGCTGGCGCAGCAGCGCCACGTCGTTGCGCGAGGTCGGCAGCTCGTACGAGCCAAAGCGCAGGAAGGACGGAGCCACGCGGCAGACGATGGCGCCCGGCTCGAGCGCGGGATGGCCGTCGTACATGACGTCCCGGAGCACCTCGTCACCGGTCGCCACCAGCGACAGCGCCCGGGTGGTCGGCACGCCCAGGTGGTGCATGGCCTCGCTGCAGAGGAACTCACGGATGGACGAGCGAAGCACGGCACGACCATCCGCGCCACGCGAATACGGTGTACGACCCGCGCCCTTCAGCTGCAGCTCCTGGCGGCCGTCGTGGGCCGTCAGGACCTCGCCCAGCCCGATCGCTCGTCCATCGCCCAGCTGGCCCGCCCAGTGACCGAACTGATGGCCGCCATAGGCCATCGCATAGCCCTGCATGCCCGGGAGTAACGCGTTGCCGCCGAACACCTCGGCGAAGTCCGCGGCGTCCGGATCGATACCCAGCATCGCGGCCACCTCGTCCGACACGGCGACCACGCGCGGGGCCGCCACCGGTGTGGGCGCCACCCATGAATAGGCGGCGCCCTCCACCTGCCGGGGAGCGTTCAGCGACGAGGGGTCGGCCGGCAACTCACGGACGAAGGCGTTGTCGAAGCGGAGGTCTGTCATCGGCGGTGAGGGGTCATGCGTTTGGGGATCTCTGAAATATCCGGCCGGACCGGCGCGAAACAAGGCGCCCATCGGTGTTCCGCCATCGGTCGCCACAATAACTTGCCGACTCGTGCAAACTAGCGCCCCCGACCACCCCGCCCTGGATGTCATGCGTCCGATCCGCACCCTGGCCAGCCTGCTCAGCGTCACCCTGGCCACCGCCGCGGGTGCCGAGCCCGTGGCCGTGCCGCGAAGTGACAAGACACTCGTCGAGATCGTCAACGCGACCATGGGCACCCTGCCGAACGCCGTCGACGCCCTGTCGCGCAAATTGCCCGGCGGCCTGCACGCCACCGCCGATGCGCCGCCGCAGATCGTCCGCAGCCAGCCCTTCGTGACCCGCGACGGTTACCGCGTCAGCGCCTTCGAGGCACGTGGTTTCAACGAGGGCGGCGACGTGCCGATGGTCCGCTTCACGTCGATCCAGCTCGAGCAGCGTCCCTGCTTCGCCCATGCCGAGGTGGCCGGAAGTTTTCATGCCACGGCGTCGGAAACGAACCTGCCGACGGCGCCATCGATGCTTCCCAACCGGTACACCGTGCTGCAGATGCCCTGGGGACGGCTGTCCTTCGGGACATCGCAGGAAAGCGGCGGCTGCGTCATCGCCATCGTCGGCGACGCGACGGGCGGCGCCATGGGTACGCGCATGCCGCTGCCGCTGCCCCAGCCGACGAGCATGCCCGGCATGCCCGACCTGCGGCGCACGTGGCCGATGCCGGCCGACGCCTACCCTCCCGATACGGCGGTGCCGGTCGAAGGCAGCAACTGAGCCACGCGTTCGATGCGATCTTCGGGCACGCCCGGGGAAAACAGATAACCCTGCAGCTCGTCGCACCCCGCCTCGCAGAGGAAGGCCCGCTGCTGTTCGGTTTCCACGCCCTCGGCGACCACGGATAACCCGAGCGCCGCGCCGAGGTTGGACACCGCACGCACGATGGCGGCCGAGTCTTCCGCGGTCGGCGCCATCTGCACGAACGAACGGTCGATCTTGACCTTGTCGACGTCGAGGTCCTTCAGCAGCGTCAGGCTGGAATAGCCGGTGCCGAAGTCGTCCAGCGAGACACGCACGCCGACGTGGCGCAATTGCTTGAGAAGGCGCACCGCCATGCCATCCGCATTGACGATGGCCGTCTCCGTGATTTCCAGCTCGAGACGGCTCGGTGGCAGACCGGTCCTCTTCAGCACACCCAGCACCATGTCGGCAAAACCGTCGTCGCGCAACTGCACGGCGCTGACGTTTACCGCGACGAAGAGGTCGTCCACCCCCACTACGCGCGCGCACGCCGTACGCAGCACCCACTCGCCCAGCCGGTCGATCAACCCGGTTTCCTCGGCTACGGGAATGAACTGCACCGGCGGTATCACACCCAGACGCGGATGCCGCCAGCGCGCCAGTGCTTCCAGACCGATGATCTTGCCGTCGCTCGCACGCACGATCGGCTGGTAGTGGCAGCTGAGGCCTTCGCCCGTGACCAGCGCGTCGTCGAGCAACCGCTCCACGTCGCGGCGATGGGCCAGTGCCGCATCGAGCTCGTCGTTGTAAAGCACATACCGGTTGCGCCGCTTCTTCGCTTCGTACAGCGCACTGTCCGCCTTGCGCGCCAGTTCGCCGCCGGCGACGGCGCTCGCGTCGGCGGTGATGACACCCACCGAGGTACCGACGAACGCCGTGGTCGACAGCACGCCAAAGGGCCTGGCCGCCAGTTTGACGAAGCTTGCGGCCATCGTCTCCGCATCGAAGTCGTCCCGTTCCTCCACGAGCACGGCAAACTCATCGCCGCCGATGCGTGCGACCGTATCCGCCGCATCGACCACCTCACGCAGACGCTTGCCGAACTGGATCAGCAGCTCGTCGCCGGCCAGGTGACCCCACGTATCGTTGACCTTCTTGAACCCGTCGAGGTCGAGGTAGAACAACACCGAACGCGCGCCACCCGAAGCCGCTTTCGCGATGGCGGATTCGATGCGGCTGAACAGCGCCGTACGATTGGACAAACCGGTCAGCGCGTCGTGGCAGGCCAGCCAGCGCACATAGGCTTCGGATTCACGCAGATCGCTGATGTCGGTCACCGAGGCGAGGACATGCGGCTCACCGTCCAGATCGATGCAGGTCTTGCGGGTGATCAGCGTGCGCACTCTCCCGTGCGGGTCGGTCACCGATTCTTCCGACTCGACCACCTCGTGGCTGCGCAGTACCGACTCGTCCCCCGCGGCCATGCGCGCCGCCTGCTCCGGCGGAAACAGTTCATCGTCGGTCCGGCCGATGACATCATCGACGCTCAGACCGAAATAGGTGCAACCCATGCGGTTGACCAGTACCCAGCGATGTTCGGCATCGCGCACGAACATCGCCGTGGGCATCAATTCAAGCACGGTCGACCAGCCCGCCAGATCGTATTGCACCGATTCCCCTCCCGATGAGCACGTGGACGAAAAATGAGACGCCGTCCGTGATGCCGGTGTGTCGGGAACCTCAGGACGCCTTCAGGGGCGCTTCGTCAGCGGCCGCAGCGATTCGAACTTGCGCTGGTACTCGTCCGTGACCTGTTTGGCCTCGTCACCGTTCGTGATGACGCGCGGCGTGATCAGCACGATCAGCTCGGTACGGTCGCGGCTGCGCGTCGTTGAGCCGAACAATCGGCCGAAAACGGGTATTCGGTTGAGTCCGGGGATGCCGGTATCGGTGGTCGCATCGTTCTGCTTGATGAGACCACCGAGCAAGACCGTCTGGCCGCTCTGCACGGCGACCTGGGTGGCGACCTCGCGCTGCTGGATGGGGAAGTTGCCCGTCGTGGTGTCGACCACGCCTGGCGAACTCACGACCTGGTTCACGTTGAGGTAGACCAGGCCACCGGGATTGACGCGCGGTCGCACATTGAGGATCACGCCGGTGTCCTTGTACTCGACCTGGCCGATCGTGTTATCCGTATTGGCCGTGGTGTTGACGTAGGTCTGCGTGATCGGAATCTGGTCGCCGACCTCGATGTGCGCCTTCTGGTTGTTCAGCACCACCAGCGACGGCGCGGACAGAACCTTGGTATTGCCGTTCTGCTCCATCGCATGCAGCGCGACGGAAACGTTGTTGTTGACGAACGAGTAGAAGAAGCTGTCATTGGTCGAGTTGTATGACGCTCCGCCGTTGCCCAGTGCCCACTGCTGCTTGTTGCCAGGCTGCGTGGGCGACCCGTTGGTGGTACCGACCAGACCCTCCAGATACCACTGCACGCCGAACTGGAACTCGCCCTTGAGTTCGACCTCGAGAATGCGGGTTTCGATCTGCACTTGCAGCGGCACGGCGTCGAGACGCTTGATCGCCTGCTCGATCTCGGCCCATTGCGCGGGACGGCAGCGCACCATGATCTGGTTGTTGGCGTCGACCGAGGTGATGCGCACGCCGTCGTCGGTGGTGGTCGCGGAATGGCTCTTTCCCGCCCCGCCGTCCGGCGATGACGAGCCGGAGTCGCCGAGGCCGCTCACGGACATCCCGCTGCCACCGCTACCGCCAGGGCCGTTCGTACCCGATGTACCCGGGCCGATACCGCTCGTGCCCGTCGACGATGAGCCGCCGTTACCGAACGAACCCGTCGTGCTGCCGAGAGCCGAGCCACCGCGATTGCCCAGATCGCTGTCGCCGCCGCCGAGCGTGCCCGGGGAAAGGCCCGGCCCGACCCTGCCACCGCGGTCGCCGGAGCCGCCGCCCTTCGAGCCGCCGCCGTAGACGTCCGAAAGATAGTCCGCCATGTCGGCGGCCTGCACGTTGCGCACGTCGTACACGTAGAGCTGCGGTTCGTTGCCACCGCCATGATCGATGCGATCGATCCAGCTGCGCACTTCGTCGAGGTATGCGGGCTGCGGACTGATCACCACCAGCGAGTTGGTGCGCTCGATAGGGATGAAGCGAAGCAGGCCCGCCATGGGCGTGTTGCCTTTCTCGCCGAAGATCGCATCGAGCTGCGGCTGCAGCTCCTTCACCTGCGCACGCTGCAGACTGAACACGCCCACCGACATGCCACGCAGCCAGTCGACGTCGAACGTCGCCACGGTGCGCTGATAGTTGTCGAGCTCGGTGGGCGTGCCCGCCATCACGATGACGTTGCGGGTGGGATCGGCCAGCAGCGTGGCATCGGGCCGTGCGAACGGTTTGATCAGCTTCTGCATCTCCGTCGCGGAGATGAAGTGCAGCGGGAACAGACGCGCCTGCAATCCGCCGGGCGGCGCGTTGGCGCCGATGCTCGGCACGAGATTCCCGGCGACGGCATCCTTCGCCGGCATCACGACGTAACGGCCGTTACTGTGCACCAGCGCGTTACCGGTCCACGACAGCAGCGTCTCGAGGATCGGCAGCGCCTGTTCGGCGGTAACGGGCTGGGAGGTCGAGAAGGACACGTTGCCCTGCACGCCGGGGGTGATCGAATAGTTCTCGTGCAGCAGGTCGCCGAGGATGGCTTTCACCACGGACTCGACCGGCTGATTCTCGAAATTGAACGTGACCGTGCCGGTGCCCTGGTCGACCGGCTTCGGTGTCGCAAGTCCTGACGATTTGACGAATTCGCCGGTGCCGGTGGTGATCTGGGGCTGCGAGATCGCCGGTGTCGTCGGGTTGGTCGAGGCAAGGATGCGTGGACCCGGCACCGGGAGCTCGGTGCCTGCCAGAGCTTCGCGTTGCAGCGCGCCGTCGTCGCGGGGCTGGGGCAGCGTGGAGCAGCCAGCGATAAGCACGGTGGCGACGATCGAGACAAGCAGATAGGTACGCATGCCTGAAGTCTCGCAGCATCTGATGACAGCGGAAAGCGGATTCGCCCCCCCGGGTCCGGCACGCTCCTCAGGGATGCAACGGCACCGTCACCGTCGGCTCCCCGTTCCCCGTCCGTGTCACGCCCGCCGGCTCCGTCGTCGTAGCCGCCTTCCCGCGATAGGGCTGCAGTGACTCGAACTTCCGCTGGTACTCGTCCGTGACCTGCTTGGCCTCGTCGCCGTTGGTGATCACGCGTGGCGTAATCAGGACGATCAGCTCCGTGCGGTTACGGCTGCGCGTGGTCGAACCGAACAGCCGGCCGAACACCGGGATGCGGTTCAGCCCCGGAATGCCGGTGTCGGTCAGCCCCTCGTCCTGCTTGATCAGACCGCCCAGCAACACGGTCTGCCCGCTCTGCACCGCGACCTGCGTGGCCACTTCACGCTGCTGAATCGGGAAATTGCCGGTCGCGGCGTCCTTCTGACCCGGCGAGCTCACGACCTGATTGATGTTGAGATAGACGAGGCCACCGGGGTTCACACGCGGCCGCACGTTCAGGATCACGCCGGTGTCCTTGTACTCCACCTGGCCGATCGTGTTATCGGTGTTCGCCGTGGTGTTCACGTAGGTCTGCGTGATGGGGATCTGGTCGCCGACCTGGATGTGCGCCTTCTGGTTGTTCAGCACCACCAGCGACGGCGCCGACAAGGTCTTCGTGTTTCCGCTCGTTTCCATGGCTTTCAAAGCCACGGAAAGATTGTTGTTGACGAAGGAGTAGAAGAAGCTCTCGCCGCCATACGTGTTGCCGCCGTTACCGAGCGCCCACTGCTGCTTGTTGCCAGGCTGGCCGACGGACCCGTTGGTGCCTCCGACGAGACCCTCGAGATACCACTGCACACCGAACTGATAGTTGCCGGTCAGCGCCACTTCGAGAATGCGGGTTTCGATCTGCACCTGCAGCGGCACGGCGTCGAGACGCTTGATCGCCTGCTCGATCTCGGTCCACTGCGACGGACGCGCGCGCACCATCAGCTGGTTGTTCGAATCCACCGAGGTGATCCGCACGCCGTCGTCCGTGGTGATCGGTCCGTTGCGCTGGCGGCGCGACGATTCGTCATCGCCAAGGCCGTTGCCACTGGATCCCATCGAACCGCCGCCACCAAAGCTGGAACCGCTGCCCGAGCCGTACGAGTTGCCACCCAGCCCGCTCGAGCCATTGTTGAGACTCGAACCGGACGACGAGGTGTTGCCGAAGGTACCCGTGGTACTGCCGAGACCGGAGCCATTACGGTTACCGGAATCGCTGTCGCCCCCCAGCGTGCCCGACGAAAGTCCCGGGCCCACCTTGCCGCCGCGGTCACTGGACCCGCCGCCGCCGGAGCCACCACCGTAGATGTCGGAAAGGTAATCGGCCAGATCGGACGCCTGCACGTTGCGCACGTCATAGACGTAGAGCTGCGGCTCGTTGCCACCACCGCGATCGATGCGATCGATCCAGCTGCGCACTTCGTCGAGATAAGCCGGTTGCGGGCTGATCACCACCAGCGAATTGGTCCGCTCGATGGGGATGAAACGCAGCAGACCGGCCATGGGCGTATTGCCCTTGTCGCCGAACAGCTTGTCCAGCATGGGCGTGAGGTCCTTGACCTCCGCGCGCTGGAGACTGAAGACGCCCACCGACATGCCGCGCAGCCAGTCGACATCGAAGGTCGACACGGTGCGCTGGTAGTTATCCAGTTCCGTGGGCGTACCGGCCATGACGATGACGTTGCGTGTCGGATCGGCGAGCAAGGTGGCGTCGGCACGCGCGAACGGCTTGATGAGCTTCTGCATCTCGGTTGCCGAGATGAAGTGCAGCGGAAACAGGCGCGCCTGCAGACCACCGGCCGGCGCACTTGCGCCAAGGCTGGGAACGAGGTTGCCGGCGACGGCATCCTTGGCCGGCATGACCACATAGCGTCCGTTGCTGTGGACCAGCGCGTTACTGGTCCATGACAGCAGCGTTTCGAGGATCGGCAGGGCCTGCTCGGCCGTCACCGGCTGCGAGGTCGAGAAGGACACATTGCCCTGCACGCCCGGCGTAATCGAGTAGTTCTCGTGCAGCAGATCGCCCAGGATGGCTTTCACCACGGACTCGACCGGCTGGTTCTCGAAATTGAAGGTCACCGTACCCGCACCTTCGGCGACCGGCTTCGGCCTGGCCAGACCCACCGGTTTGACGAATTCGCCCGTGCCGGTGCTGATCTGCGGCTGAGCGACCGCCGGGGTGGCCGGATTGGTCGACGGAGCGATGCGGGGCCGCGGCGCGGGCAATTCGGTGCCGGCCAGCGCCTCGCGCTGCAACGATCCATCGTCACGCGGCTGCGGCAGCGACTGGCATCCGGCAAGTGCGACCGCCAGCGCCGTGGCGCCGATCAGGGGCTTTCTCAGCATGGAACAACGTACTCCCTCGTTGGACGCGGCGCGCAGCACCGACCCCTGGTGCTGCACTTATTCCGCCAACTCTAAAGGGAGCATCCTACAAAGCGCCAGCGTTCCCCTACAGACCCGTGACGCCGGTCCGCTCAAAAGCCTCGCTCAGGGCGCGGAAACCCCCATGGCGCGGGGCTTCCGCCTTGAACGCGTCGTTCAGCCTTCGGCCCACTCCGCGTGAAAACTCCCTTTTTCGTCCACACGCTCGAAGGTGTGAGCACCGAAGAAGTCACGCTGAGCCTGGATGAGGTTCGCCGGAAGCGTTTCGGCCCTGTAACTGTCGTAGTAGGCCACCGCGGCCGAGAAGCCCGGCACCGGCACGCCGACACGCACCGCTTCGCCGACGACCTCGCGCAGTGCCGCCTGATACTGCTGCGCGATGTCCTTGAAGTACGGATCGAGCAGGAGGTTCTTCAGTGCCTTGTCGGTCTTGTACGCGTCGGTGATCTTCTGCAGGAAGCGCGCACGGATGATGCAACCGGCGCGGAAAATCTTCGCGATGGCGCCGTAGTCGAGGTTCCATTCGTTCTCGTCCGACGCGGCGCGCAGCTGGGCGAAGCCCTGCGCATACGAGATAATCTTGCTCAGGTACAGTGCACGGCGCACGGATTCGATAAACGCCTTGCGATCCCCACTGAATTTTTCCGCCTTCGGGCCCGCCAGCTGCTTGCTCGCCGCGACACGCTCCTCCTTCATCGACGAGAGCACGCGTGCGAATACCGACTCGGTGATCAGCGTCAGCGGCACGCCGAGATCCAGCGCACTCTGACTGGTCCACTTGCCGGTGCCCTTCTGCGCGGCGCGATCCAGAATCACGTCGACCAGCCGCTTGTCGGTCTTGTCGTCTTTCCGGGTGAAGATCCTAGAGGTGATCTCGATCAGGAAGCTGTCGAGTTCGCCCTCGTTCCATTCCCGGTAGACATCGGCCAGTTCGTCGTTGGACAAGCCAAGGACATGCTTGAGTACCGCGTAGCTCTCGGCGATCAACTGCATGTCGCCGTATTCGATGCCGTTGTGCACCATCTTGACGTAGTGCCCGGCACCGCCCGGGCCGATGTAGATCACGCAGGGTTCGCCGTCCGGCGCCTTGGCGGCGATCTCGGTGAGAATCGGGGACACCAAGTCATAGGCCTCGCGCGGGCCGCCCGGCATGATCGACGGGCCTTTCAGCGCGCCCTCCTCGCCGCCGGAGACGCCGGTGCCGATGAAATGCAGACCGTCCTTCGCCAGCTCTTCGCCGCGGCGCACCGTGTCCTTGTAGAAGGTGTTGCCGCCGTCGATGAGAATGTCGCCCTTGTCCAGCAAGGGTCGCAGCTGCTCGATCACCGCATCGGTACCCTTGCCAGCCTGGACCATCAGCAGGATGCGTCGAGGCTTCTCCAGCGAATCGACGAACTCTTCGAGACTGTACGTCGGCACGAGCTGCTTACCCTCGCTCTCGGCCATGACGTCGTCCGTCTTCTCTTTGGATCGATTGAAGATGGACACCGCGTGGCCGCGGCTCTCAATGTTCCAGGCGAGGTTGCGGCCCATGACGGCCATACCGATCACGCCGATCTTCTGTTTGCTCACGTCGGAATACTCCAGGCTCGGGTTCACAGGAAAACTGGGGGCGCACCGTAAGCCATCAAAGCGCCCGATCCTCGCGGGTTCTTGCACAATCCGATGGTGGCGTCCGCCCCGGCACCCTTGGGAGATTGACCCCCTCGCGTACCACGGAACGTGACGACCCTCGGCTATGATGGGCGGCGAACCGGCGGCGGGCCCGACCGGATGGACTCGACACGCATGAACCAGGTGAAGTCGCCTTCCCGCGACAAACGCGTCGCCACCGCCGCCGAGGCGCTGGCCGGCCTCGTGGCCGATGGACAGATCATCGCCGTGGGTGGCTTCGGCCTCTGCGGTATTCCCGAACTGCTGATCGAGGCGCTGCGCGATTCCGGCGTCAAAGGCCTGACCGCCGTTTCCAACAACGCCGGCATCGACGGCGTGGGTCTGGGCTTGTTGCTGGAGACCCGGCAGATCCGCAAGATGGTTTCGTCCTACGTGGGCGAGAACAAGGAATTCGAGCGCCAGTATCTGGCCGGCGAGCTGGAAGTCGATTTCACCCCGCAGGGCACGCTGGCCGAGAAGCTTCGCGCCGGCGGCGCCGGCATCCCCGCGTTCTTCACCCGCACCGGCTACGGCACCCAGGTGGCCGAGGGCAAGGAGACCCGCGAGTTCGACGGCAACATGTACGTGATGGAGCGCTCGATCGTCGCCGACGTCGCGCTGGTCAAGGCGTGGAAAGCGGACCCGTCGGGCAACCTCGTCTATCGCAAGACCGCGCGCAACTTCAATCCGATGGCCGCCACGGCCGGCAAGGTCTGCATCGCCGAGGTCGAGATCATGGTCGAGGTCGGCGAACTCGACCCGGACCAGATCCACACGCCGGGCATCTACGTAGATCGCATCGTGCACAACCCCGCGCCGTCCAAGCGCATCGAACAGCGCACCGTGCGCGCCTGAGGAGAACACCATGGCCTGGACCCGCGAACAGATGGCGCAGCGCGCCGCCCTGGAACTCTCTGACGGCGACTACGTCAACCTTGGTATCGGCTTGCCGACCCTGGTCGCCAACCACCTGCCCGATGGCGTGGACGTCTGGCTGCAATCGGAAAACGGCCTGCTCGGCATCGGTCCGTTTCCGACCGAAGACGAAGTCGACGCCGACCTGATCAACGCCGGCAAGCAGACCGTCACCGCCCGGCCGGGCGCGTCGTACTTCTCCAGCGCCGACTCCTTCGCGATGATTCGCGGCGGCCACGTCGACATCTCCATTCTCGGCGCGATGCAGGTCACTGCCGAGGGCGATATCGCCAACTGGATGGTGCCCGGCAAGATGGTCAAGGGCATGGGCGGCGCGATGGACCTGGTCGCCGGCGTCAAGCGCGTCGTCGTCGTGATGGAGCACACCGCGAAGGACGGCACCCCGAAGATCCTCACCGAGTGCTCGCTGCCGCTGACCGGCAAGGGCGTGGTCGACCGGATCATCACCGACCTGGCCGTGTTCGACGTCACCCCGGACGGGCTCGCGTTGATCGAGCTGGCTCCGGGTGTGGACGAGGCGAAGATCCGGGCGACGACGGAGTGCGATTTCGTGTCGCGGGTGGGATAAGAAGAGCATCGCGCGCAGGGCGCGCTCCTACAGGTAGGAGCGCGCCTGCGCGCGATTCTGCCCCATGTAGGAGCGCGCCCTGCGCGCGATTGCCACGTTCCGGCCGCACAAAGAAAGTCGCCCCGGAGCAAACGCCTCGATATGGGCCTCGGGGGGGGAGGTAGGCCAGATATCGGTGATTAGCGTCGCTACGGGGCGAGGGACCTACCGACCCAGGGGGAGGGGTTGGTGGTAGGCCGAGACGAAGCATAGATTTCCTAGGAAATTCTCGCCAATATATCTTTCAGCGATCACTTATATGAAATTCGACTATGTTCGATCTGCGGCAACTGCGCTACTTCGTTGAAGTGGCGGAAACCCTGAGCTTCACCCAGGCGGCGCAGCGACTGCATATCTCGCAGCCCCCGCTGTCCCAGCAGATCCAGGCCCTCGAGGCGGATCTGGGCGTGCGCCTGCTCGATCGCAACCGTCGCCGCGTGGCGCTGACCGAACCGGGTCGTCTCTTTCTCGTCGAGGCCAAGGCCATCCTCGCTCGCGCCGAGAGCGCGCGCACCGTGGTCAGCGAGGCGGCGGCGGGGTTCACCGGTCAGCTCCGGCTGGCCTACGCGGTCTCCGTATCGTTTCATCCCGCGCTTCCGGAAACCTTGCTGCGGTTCTCACATGAAGCGCCCGGCGTCAGCCTGCACCTCGGCGAGATGCTCACCGGTGCCCAGTACGACGCGATCCTCAGCGGCCAGATCGACGTCGGCCTGCTGCGCGCCCATCCCGAAGGCGTGGCGAACGCGCGCCAGCTGAATGTGGAAGTGATCGACCACGAGCCGTTGGTCATCGCCCTGCCCCTCGACCATCGTTTCGCCCGACGGAAGTCGGTGCGCATGGAGGAACTGGCGTCCGAGCGCTGGGTCGCGCCGCCACGTGCGCACGCGGCCACCCTTATCGATCGCCTGAACCTGTTGGCCAACAAGGCGCGCTTCCGACCGAACGTTCGACAGGAAGCGCAGCAGATCCCCTCCCTGCTGCCTCTGGTCGCTGCCGGTCTTGGCCTTGCACTGGTACCGGCATCGCTGCGCGCGGTCCACCTTGACGGTATCGCCTTCGTCCGCGTCGACGACCCGGAAGCCCACCTCTTGCTGGCGGTGGCCTCGCGCGTCGACAATACGTCCCCGGTGCTCGACAGTTTCCTGCGCACCGTCCGCCAGGCGCGCAGTAAGCTCGGCCTCGGCTGAAACCCGAATCTTTCCGAGCGCTTGCGTTAAGCAGGCCGGATGGCTACAATTCCGTTTTTCCTTGTCCTTAAAGTTTCAGGAGCTGGCCGTGAAGGTGCTTTCCTCTTTGAAGTCCGCGAAGTCGCGTCACCGTGACTGCAAAGTCGTACGCCGCCGCGGCAAAGTGTTCGTGATCTGCAAGAGCAACCCGCGTTTCAAGGCTCGTCAGCGCTGATCAGCTGTAGACGGGTTGAAAAAAGGCCGCGAAAGCGGCCTTTTTTTATGGACGTTTGCCAGGTTTGAACCGGCATCGCCGCACGCCTCCTACCCCCGCGCCTCCGTCAGATACGGCGAATCCGGAATATCCCCGGTATCTCCCATGAACACGCAATTGCGCCCCGCCCGTTTGCCCCGGTAAAGCGCAGCGTCCGCCACAACCAGCAACCGGTGCAACTCGTACCCGCATTGCAGCGTCGACCCCACACCGAAGCTGGCGGTCACCAACAGCTCCGGCCGTGAAGGCGTAGCGGCGGTAGCGGCGATCGACAGCCGCAGTTGTTCCGCGCGCGCACGCGCCTGTGCCGGACTGCAGTCGGGCAACAACACGGCGAACTCCTCGCCACCCAGACGCCCGAACACGTCGCAGGCATGCAGCGAGCGGCGGCATACGTCCACCGCTCGCTTGAGCACTTCGTCGCCCACCGCGTGGCCGTAAGTGTCATTGACGTTCTTGAAGTGATCCAGGTCGAAGAGGATCAGGCACAGTCCGCGATCGGATCGCGCACCGTAGGCGAGCACCCGCTCCGCCTGTTCGACGAAGTGCTCACGATTGCAGATCCCCGTAAGGCCGTCGCGGCGCGCTAGCTTCATGAAGCGCAGCTGCGAGCGGCGCAGCCAGAGCACCAGCCAGACGATCGCCAACAGGGCGAGACCGAGGATGAAGATGTACAAGCGTCCGGTCTCGACTTCCTTGCGGTCGAGCACCCCACTGAGGCGCAGGATTTCGTTCTGCTTGTTGAGCGCGTCGACTTCCGTCTTGCGCGCCAGCAACTGCTGATCGACGATCTGGAACGCGAGGCTGCGCGCGCTGATGTCATCCAGGTACGCCTTGTCGGCCGCCATGTACTGCTCATGAAACGTCAGCGCCTGCTGCGCGTGTCCCAGGCGCTGCTCGACCTGGTAAAGCACCAGGTATCCCGTTCGACGAGGATCGGTGAATTCGTCACGGATCGCCCCGGCCACGGCTGAAAGCCCGAAGCGACGTGCGTTCGAGAGGTCACCCAGCGCGAGGTACGCCTGCGCAAGATGCGAATCGAACTCGCCGAGCAGCTGCGAATAATTGAGGGTGCGCAGATTGTCCCGGTGCTCGGTGAGAAGCTTCACCGCTTCTTCAGGCTGACCATGGGAAAGATAAAACGCCGCGATGTCCGCGCGCATGCTGTCGGCAAAGACATCGTCGCCCCTGGCCTCGCACTGCTCGATCGCATCGAGGAACATCGGGTCGATAGTGTCGAGCCGGTTGGCTTCACGCCGCGCGCGCAGCAGGTGCTGCGCACCTTTGCATACCGTTTCGCCGGGCGGCGGCTCGGCCATCATGTCCTTGGCGTACGCTTCGGCCTGCTCGAACTGCCCTGCCGAGCTAAGCAACTGCGAAGCCTCACCCATCGCCTGGAAGCGTGCCTTCCGGTCGCGGACCGACGGCATCAGTTCCTGGAGTTCGTTGAGCCGTTTGAAGGCGTCCTCATAACGGTGACCGACACCCAGCAGATTGACGAGGGTCGACAACGCGCGAAGGCGGAGCACGGAATTCACCGACTGATCGGCGACCTTCTCCAGTTCCACCTTGGCGTTTTCGTAGTCACCCACCCACGTGGCGCGCCATCCGCGCAGGAAGTGAAACATGGCGCGCTGCTCGTCATCGAGCTTCGACTCGAAGGGCTCGACCTCGTCGAGCAACCGGGAATACCGGCCGAAATCCCGGATCTTGACCGCATCGGCCTCGTTGAGCTTGTCGGTGATCCCGGAAAGCTGGGCCGTGGTCGCGTCCTGCGCATCGTCGGCGGCACGCAACGTGCCACTGGCCATAAAGACGGCCAGCAGCACGGCGACCCAGCGACGGGTGTTCCATCTCATCGAATCAGGCCCCGGGTCCACCCAGCGGGATCTTCGAAGGACGCGGCTTGCCGTCACCCTCGTCTTCATCGCCGTCTTCGTCTTCGCCTTCTTCTTCCTCGTGATCCGGCTGGATGGGCATCAGGCTCGAAAAGTAGATCCCTTGCCCCATCACCGCGCGCAGCGCGTCGGCGTCACGCGCACCCAGGGGTTCGCGAACGTCGTCACCGAGATCTTCTTCATTCATGGCGAGCGCCAGCGTTTCCGCCGTCGCGTGCCTCAACGACGCGTCTCCCCCGACGCGCGCCAACCAGCCGACAACACTGCCCATGTGCGATTCCCTTGGGCGCAGAGGCCTTACCCCTGGCCGATGTCCGGCGATCCTCCCCTCGAGGCGCCTGGACCGGATGATATCCCTATGACAGCACGGGTTGTAGTAGGCCGCGTGGCCGGGTCACGCGGGGTGTGACGCAGGCGGCGCTGGCACGGGAACGGCAGCCTCGTCCGCATCGAGCGCCTGCAGACGCGCCCGCATCCCGGGTGCGGGATCGAGCGCACGTCCCGGGGGAATGGCGAGGGTCTCCGAGGTGCTGATAGCACTTTCGGCCAGGCGCGAAAGAGGCAGGCGCCGGATCGAGGGAGATTCGATCGGCAGCGTCGGCGCCTTGTACAGGATCACCTCATGGTCCACGGCGAAATGTTCCGACAGCACGTCGACCAGCACCCGGCGATAGCCGGGCCCGGTGCCGCGCCGGGCAAGCGACAGGTCGCCGACATGTCCCACCTGCCACAGGAACAACCAGGCCGATGGATCGATCATCCGCCGGTACAACAGGAACTGCGTCGCTTCGAAGTGCTGGCAGCCGTACGTACCGGGATCGATGCCCAGATCGGCATACATACAGTCCTCCGCGGATATCCCGGGCTCCATACGTGCGTCGAAGCCCTCGCTACGTGCGCGCTCGATCGACCGATGCGGGGCCAGGGCGAAGACGCCCGGGTGACCGTAGAACACCCCGCACACACGCCTGCCTTGTCGCACCTCGGCGAGGATGACCTCGACCATGTCGGCATAGGTGTCGCTACGGGATCGCCCCTCGGCGTAGTACGACTGCAGGCTGCGCACATCCGCATGCATCTCGCGCAGCCACATCTCCACGAAAGGATCGGACACGCCCGCGAAGACGACATCGGCGCGATCGATCTCACTGCGTGCCAACGGCGTGAGATGCGAGCCAAGCGTCATGCCCACACCCACGCAGACAAGACTGCCGCGCGACTCTTCCGTCCCTGTCATGGCTCGCCCCCCGGTATGCATCCAGACGCCCGTTATAGCAGGGCCGCCGCCTTCTGCAGCGCGATCCACACGCCGATCAGGAACGGGATCCCGACCGCCAGCCACGCGAGTACACCCAGGATGCCGAACGAACCGCGCGCCGCGGATGCCACGCTGGCGTCGGTGCTCTGCGTTTCGTGTTGCAACGCCCGCTCGTGCCTCAGTTCGTCCTCGGTCATGTGCAGCTTCGGATCCACCGGGCGAACCAGAAGGTTGCAGATGAGACCGACCAGCAGCAGCCCGGCCAGGATGTAAAGCGTACGGTCATAGACCAGGTTCTTCGCCACCCCCGCGCTCAGCTGCGCCTCACGGATCCCGGCGATCAGCACGGGACCGATGACACCGGCGACCGACCAGGCGGTGAGCAGGCGCCCATGAATGGCGCCGACCATCTGCGTACCGAAGATATCCGCCAGGTAGGCGGGCACGGTGGCGAAGCCGCCGCCGTACATCGAGAGGATCAGACAGACGGTAATGACGAACAGCGCGGCCAGCCCCATGTGCCCCAGCGTCGGCAGCGTGCAGTAAAGGATGATGCCGAGAATGAAGAACACGCAGTAGGTGTTCTTGCGGCCGAGAAAATCCGACGCCGAGGCCCAGGCCAGGCGGCCGACGGAGTTGAAAAGGCTGATCAGACCGACGAGACCGGCGGCCGCGGCGGCGATCGCCGCCTTCTGCGCCGTACTGAGTTCGGTACCGGGATCGACGCCGAGCAGCCGACCGCCGAACACGTCCTGCAGCATGGGGCTGGCCATGGAGAGCACGCCGATACCCGCCGTCACGTTCATGCACAGCACGCCCCAGATCAGCCAGAACTGCGGCGTCTTCCACGCGCGGCTGAGATGGACGTGGCCGTGCGAGATCAGGGTGGCCTTCGAGGCGACCGGCTGGTAGCCCTCAGGCTTCCAGCCACTCGGTGTGACGCGGAATCCGAACGCACCCAGGGTCATGGCTACGAAGTAGATGACGCCCATGCAGATCAGCGTCTTCGAGACGCCGGCGATGTCGCCATCCTTGAACACGCTCATCAGCTTGACGGCGATCGGCGCACCGATCATCGCGCCGCCGCCGTAGCCCATGATGGCGAAACCGGTGGCCAGACCACGACGATCCGGAAACCATTTGATCAAGGTGGACACGGGGGTGATGTACCCCAGCCCCTGCCCTACGCCGCCCAGGAACCCGCAACCGAGATAGACCAGCCACAGCTGGTGCATCGATACGCCGATGCCGCCGATGACCAGACCGCCACCCCAGCAGCACGCGGCGATGAAACCCGCCTTACGCGGACCGGCGTGCTCCAGCCAGCCGCCCCAGATCGCGGCGGCGAGGCCCAGCATGGCGATGAACGTTTCGAAGATGTGGTTGACCGAGGGCACCGTCCAGTTACAGGTCGTGGTGGTCAGCTGATCGAGGAAGCCCTGGGTCGCGCACGCGCCCGCGTCGGCACCCGGCACCAGCGTGGTCATCGGCAGCCAGAACACGGAGAACCCGTACGCCATACCGATGCACAGGTGGATGGCGAGCGCCGCGGGCGGAACCAGCCAGCGATTGAACGTCGGTCCCGCGATCGTGCGCTCCCGCGAAAGCAAGCCACCGGTTGCCATATGTGTGTCCCCTGCCGTTGAAGTAATACCGCCCCGGATCGCATCTTAAGCGGCTTTCGGGTGGCCGCCACCCTACGTTGGTCTTAGGGCCCGTCACAAAACGCATGGCGATCTCGTCTGACATGTGAAGCCGATCCGTTCGGCCTCTATCACTCACTTCAAGGATTTCGCCATGACCCAGCGTCTCGATTACCAGCAGCAGTCCCCGGAACTGACCAGAAAGCTGACCGAACTCAGCATGGCCGAGGGCAAGGGCTCGATCGAAGAATCCCTCCGCCTCCTCGTCCATATCCGCGCTTCGCAGATCAACGGCTGCGCCTTCTGCGTGGACATGCACGTGAAGCAGGCGGTCATTCACGGCGAGCACGACCTGCGCCTGCACCACGTCGCCATCTGGCGCGAGTCCAACCTCTTTACGCCTCGCGAACGGGCCAGCCTGGCCTGGACCGAAGCGCTGACCCGGATCCCCGCGCAGGGCGTGCCGGACGATCTCTACGAGCGTGTGCGCGGCCAGCTTTCCGAGAAAGAAGTTTCCGACCTGACCTTCGTGATCGCGGCGATCAACGCGTGGAACCGCCTCAACGTGGCCTTCGGCACCGTGCCGGGCACGATGGACAAGGCCTGGGGACTCGACAAGGCCGGCCTGTCCGATGCGGCGGCCGTAGCCGCCTGACGCATCCGGCGCGACTCGGCGTGCGACACTCCGGGCGATGTCACAAATGCCCGGGGTGCGCCGTCTTATGGGTATGAACCAGGCCACGACTACGTTCTCGACGCTGCGCCCTCGCCTCCACGGCATCGCCTATCGCATGCTGGGCTCCGTGGCCGAGGCGGAAGACCTCGTGCAGGATATCTGGCTGAGCTGGAATGCCGCCGACCAGGCCGCGATCGGTAACAGCGAGGCGTGGCTGGTGGCGGCAACGACCCGCCGCGCCATCGACCGCCTGCGCGCCGCACGGGTGCGTCGCGAGGAATACGTCGGCATATGGCTTCCCGAGCCGATTCTTACGGACGAGGGCACCTCGCCGGAGGATCTCCACGAGCTGGACAGCGACGTCTCAGTCGCCTTTCTGCTGGTGCTCGAACGCTTGTCTCCCGACGCGCGCGCCGCGTTCCTGCTGCGCGAGGTCTTCGACGAGGACTACCCGGAGATCGCGCGCGCCATCGGAAAGAGCGAGGCCAGCTGTCGGCAACTCGTGCACCGGGCGAAGGATCAGTTGCGTGACGCACGCCCGCGCGCCGGGTTGCCCCGCGACGAGCACCTCGACCTGATGCGCCGCTTCGCCGGTGCGCTCACGGCGGGCGACTTTCCCGCCATTCGTTCGATGCTCGCGCCGGATGCGGATCTCACCGGCGATGGCGGCGGCAAGGTCAACAGTTTCCCGAAGCCCATGCTGGGTGCGCAGCGGATCGCGCAGGTGTTTTACGCCGCCCACCTTCGTTATGGCGATCGGGTGACGGTGAAGCTTACGCGCATTAACGGCGAGTGGGCGTTGCTGCGTTACATCGAAGGGAAGCTCGAATCGGCGCAGACGTACGTCACCGACGGACGGACGATCCAGAGCATTCATGTCCAGAGGAACCCGGACAAGCTGCAGCGGATTGTGAGAGGTCAGCAGGGGTTTTGCTGAGGTGAGATGGGGCTTTGTTTGGCGGGTTCGGCTCGGGCTCGGCTTCGCCATCGCGTTTGGCTTGCCGCGCTCGCGAGGCATCGGTAAGAGCCGGCGGGTGCCACCCTCGCGTCCACGCCTGCGGCGACCCCTCAGGGAAGGCCGCTCCGCGGCCGTGTATCAATGGCCTTCGGCCGCGTCGGGCTCCGACTGGGGGTTTTCGAGTCGGCTGTCCCTGCCTCCCCGAAAACGGCCGGTCATCCCTGACCGGCCCCGCTCGCGCGGCCTCTTCCAGTCGGAGCCCTCGCCTGCGGCTACCGGACGCGAGGGTGGCACCCGCCGGCTCTTTCGGGGACTGAGGTTGCGGGTGGGACGAGCGGCGGTGCGCTTCGTTGGCTGGACCGCTCGCTTGCCTGGGGTGCATGGCCTCGTTCGCCTTAGTGAGGCTGAGGGTTCGCGAACAGGGTTCGCTCCTACCGCACGGCGACCGCAATGGTGGGATACATGGCGGCCTGTAGGAGCGCGCCCTGCGCGCGAAAAGCCAACGAAGCGAAGAAGCCACACCCCGCTCGACCACCAACCCACCTCGGTACACCAAAGAGACGGCGGGGGTGACCCTCGCGGCCGGTAGCCGCAGGCGAGGGCTTCGACTGGACAAGGCCGCGAAGCGGGGCCGGTCAGGGATGACCGGCCGTTTTCGGGGAGGCAGGGACAGCCGACTCGAAAACCCCCAGGCGAAGCCCGACCCGGCCGAAGGCCATTGATACACGGCGGCGGTAGCCGCCTTTCCTTGAGGGGTCGCCGCAGGCGTGGCCTCGAGGGTCACCCCCGCCGGCTCTCCAACGCACACGACACGCAGCGACAAAGCCAAACGCGATGGCGAAGCCGAGCCCGCAGCACCGCCCCATGTATGCCGCAAAAAAAACGCCCCGACAAAGGGGCGTTTTCAACCGCGGGCAAACGCACAAATTACTTGTAACGCACACCCTTGATCTCATACGTCTTCGTGCCATTCGGCGCGACGAAGTCGAACTCGTCGCCTTCGCTCTTGCCGATCAGCGCACGCGCGATCGGCGACGACACCGCGATTAGGTTCTTCTTGATGTCGGCTTCCAGGTCGCCAACGATCTGATACGTCACTTCCGTATCGTTATCGAGGTCGATCAGTTCGACGATGGCACCGAACACGATGCGCGAGCCCACCGTGAGGCGCTCCGTATCGATGATTTCGGAATTGGACAGCGCCGCTTCCAGCTCGTTGATACGGCCTTCGTTGAAGCCGTGCATCTCGCGTGCGGCGTGATACTCGGCGTTTTCCTTCAGATCGCCATGCGCACGCGCTTCCGCCACGGCGGCGACGATCTCGGGACGCTTCACGCGCTTGAGGTACTCGAGTTCGTCACGAAGACGGTCGGCACCGATGGCGGTCATGGGCGGACGGGTCGGGCTCATGCGTTCAGCTCCTTGTGCAGGTCCTGCAGGCTGTTCACTTCACCATCGGCGTGGAAGTCGAGCGAATGCACGAGGGCACGCGCGCCGGCCACGGTGGTGGAGTACGTGACGCGCTGCTGCAGCGCTTCGCGACGGATCGAGAACGAATCCGAGATGGCCTGCTTGCCTTCCGTCGTGTTGACGATATAGACGACTTCGCCGTTCTTGATCAGGTCGACGATGTGCGGACGGCCCTCGAGCACCTTGTTGATGCGCTCGCACTTCACGCCATGACCCTCGAGGAACGACGCGGTACCGGCCGTGGCCACGACGACGTAACCGCGCGCGGTGACATCCTGCGCGATGGGCAGCAGCCGCTCCTTGTCGGCATCGCGTACCGACATGAAGACCTTGCCCTTCGGCGGCGCCTTGATGCCGGCCGCCTCGTGACCGCGTGCGAACGCCGCGCCGAAGGTGCGACCCACACCCATCACCTCACCCGTGGAACGCATCTCCGGCCCGAGGATCGGGTCGACGTTCTGGAACTTCAGGAACGGGAAGATGGCTTCCTTGACCGAGTAGTACGACGGGATGATTTCCTTCGTCGCGCCCTGGTCGGCGAGCGTGCGGCCGGCCATGGCGCGCGCTGCGATCTTCGCCAGCGACATGCCGGTGGCCTTGCAGACGAACGGCACCGTGCGCGAAGCGCGCGGGTTCACCTCGAGGATGAACACCTCGTCACCCTGGATCGCGAACTGCGTATTCATCAGGCCGATGACCTTCAGCTCACGCGCCAGCTCGGTGACCTGGCGGCGCATTTCGTCCTGCACTTCCTGCGAGAGGGAGTACGGCGGCAGCGAGCACGACGAGTCGCCGGAATGCACGCCGGCCTCTTCGATGTGCTCCATGATGCCGCCGATCAGCACGTTGCCTTCGGCATCGGCGACGATGTCGACGTCCACTTCCACGGCGTGATCGAGGAAACGGTCGAGCAGTACCGGCGAATCGTTGGACACCTGCACGGCGTCGCGGATGTAGCGCGAGAGGTCGGCGTCGGCGTAGACGATTTCCATGGCGCGGCCACCGAGCACGTAGCTCGGGCGGACCACCAGCGGATAACCGATCTCACGGGCCAGCGCCAGCGCTTCGTCGGCGTTGCGCGCGGTGCGGTTCGGCGGCTGCTTGAGCTTGAGCTTCTCGATGAGCTGCTGGAAGCGCTCACGGTCTTCCGCCAGGTCGATCGACTCTGCCGAGGTACCGATGACCGGCACGCCGGCGGCTTCGAGCGCACGCGCCAGCTTGAGCGGGGTCTGACCGCCGTACTGCACGATGACGCCCTTGGGTTTTTCGAGGTCGACGATCTCCAGCACGTCTTCGAGCGTCAGCGGCTCGAAATACAGGCGGTCGGAGGTGTCGTAATCGGTCGAGACGGTTTCCGGGTTGCAGTTGACCATGATGGTTTCGAAACCATCCTCGCGCAGCGCGAGCGCCGCGTGCACGCAGCAGTAGTCGAACTCGATACCCTGGCCGATGCGGTTCGGACCGCCGCCCAGCACGATGATCTTGTCGCGGTTGGTCGGGTTGGCCTCGCACTCTTCCTCGTACGTGGAATACATGTACGCGGTGGTGGTGGCGAACTCGGCGGCGCAGGAGTCGACGCGCTTGTAGACCGGGCGGACGCCCAGCGTACGACGCACGTGACGCACGGCGGCTTCGTTGGTGTCGACCAGCTCGGCCAGACGCGCATCGGAGAAGCCCATGCGCTTGAGCTCGCGCATGCGCGGCTCGTCCAGCGCGGTCAGACCCTGGCGCTGCACTTCGCCTTCGGTCATCACGATGTCTTCGAACGCGGCCAGGAACCACGGATCGATACGGGTCAGCGCATAGACCTCCTCCAGCGACAGGCCGGCGCGGAAGGCATCGGCCACGTGGAACACGCGGTCCGGACGCGGCTCGCGCAATTCGCGCTTGAGCGTCTGGAAACCTTCTTCGCTACCGATGTCCAGGCCGGTCGGGTTGAGGCCGGTCTTGCCGATCTCGAGGCCACGCAGAGCCTTCTGCATCGACTCGGTGAAGGTACGACCCATCGCCATCACCTCGCCCACCGATTTCATCTGGGTGGTGAGGCGCGCGTCGGCGGCCGGGAACTTCTCGAAAGCGAAGCGCGGGATCTTGGTGACGACGTAATCGATGGACGGCTCGAACGAGGCCGGGGTGAGACCGCCGGTGATGTCGTTCTTCAGTTCGTCCAGCGTGTAACCGACAGCGAGCTTGGCGGCGACCTTCGCGATCGGAAAGCCGGTGGCCTTGGAGGCCAGTGCCGACGAACGCGACACGCGCGGGTTCATCTCGATGACGACCACGCGACCGTCTTCGGCATTGATACCGAACTGCACGTTGGAACCGCCGGTATCCACACCGATCTTACGCAGCACCGCGATGGAGGCGTTACGCAGGCGCTGATATTCCTTGTCGGTCAGCGTCTGTGCCGGCGCGACGGTGATCGAGTCGCCCGTGTGCACGCCCATCGGATCGAAGTTTTCGATCGAGCAGACGATGATGCAGTTGTCCGCCTTGTCGCGGACCACTTCCATCTCGAATTCCTTCCAGCCCAGCACCGACTCTTCGACCAGCACTTCGTGCACGGGCGAGAGTTCGAGGCCGCGGCCGACGATCTCGACGAATTCTTCCTTGTTGTATGCGATGCCGCCACCCGAACCACCCAGCGTGAAGCTGGGGCGGATGATGGTCGGGAAGCCGACCGTGGCCTGGATTTCCAGCGCCTGTTCCATCGAGCGGGCCACCTCGGCCTTCGGGCACTCCAGACCGATCTCGGCCATGGCGATGCGGAAGAGGTTGCGGTCCTCCGCCATGCGGATGGCTTCGCGCGACGCGCCGATCAGCTCGACGTTGTATTTCTCGAGCACGCCGTTGTCGGCGAGGTCGAGGGCGCAATTGAGACCGGTCTGGCCGCCCATCGTCGGCAGGATCGCATCGGGGCGCTCCTTGGCGATGATGCGCTCCACCGTCTGCCAGTTGATCGGCTCGATGTACACGGCGTGGGCCGTGTCCGGGTCGGTCATGATCGTCGCCGGGTTCGAATTGACCAGGACGACGCGATAACCCTCTTCCTTCAGCGCCTTGCAGGCCTGGGCGCCGGAATAGTCGAACTCGCAGGCCTGGCCGATGACGATCGGGCCGGCACCGATGACGAGGATGGTCTTGATGTCTGTGCGCTTGGGCATGGTATCTCTCGCAAACGAAGCGGATGGATGAGTGGAAGGGCCAGCGGCGCGTCAGGACGCGCGCTTGGCCTTGTGCTCTTCCATCGAGGCGATGAACGTGTCGAACAGGTAACCGACGTCCTCCGGACCGGGGCTGGCTTCCGGGTGTCCCTGGAAACAGAACGCGGGGCGATCCGTCAGGGCGAAGCCCTGCAGCGAGCCGTCGAACAGCGAGGTGTGGGTGACGCGCACGTTGGCCGGCAGCGTGGCCGGATCCACCGCGAAGCCGTGGTTCTGCGAGCTGATCAGCACGCGGCCGGTGTCGTGATCCTTCACCGGATGATTGGCGCCGTGGTGACCGAACTTCATCTTCAGCGTCTTCGCGCCGACGGCCAGCGCCAGGATCTGATGTCCCAGGCAGATGCCGAACAGCGGGATCTTGGTATCGAGGATCCGCTTCGTCGCTTCGATCGCGTAGTCGCACGCGGCCGGGTCGCCCGGGCCATTGGCCAGGAAGACGCCGTCCGGATTCATCGCCAGCACGTCGTCGGCGGGCGTCTGCGCCGGCACCACGGTGATGTCGACACCGCGGCCGGCGAGCAGGCGCAGGATGTTCTGCTTCACACCGAAATCGTAAGCGACGACCCTGAACTTCTTCGGCGCGTTGTAGAACGCCTGCTTGTCGAGGTCGTACACACCTTCGGACCACTGATAGGTCCGGGTGGTGCTGACGACCTTGGCGAGGTCCATGCCATTGAGGCCTTCGAAGCCGCGCGCCTTGGCGACGGCGGCATCGGCGTCGATCGCGTCACCGGCGACGATGCAGCCGCTCAGCGCGCCCTTCTCGCGAAGGATGCGTGTGAGGCGACGCGTGTCGATACCGGCGATGGCGACGATGCCGTTGCGCTCGAGATACTGCGGCAGGGGCTCGACGCTGCGCCAGTTGCTGGCAAGGCGCGGCACGTCGCGGACGATGAGGCCCGCCGCGTGGACGCGGTCGGCTTCGACGTCGACATCGTTGGTGCCGGTGTTGCCGATGTGCGGATAGGTCAGCGTGACGATCTGACGGGAGTACGAGGGGTCGGTCAGGATTTCCTGATAACCGGTCATGGCGGTGTTGAACACCACCTCACCAATCGTCTCACCACGGGCACCGACCGCGTGGCCGTGAAAAATGCTGCCGTCTTCGAGAGCAAGCAGAGCAGGAGTACGCATGGGATGGCCGCCTTCGGGTGCAGCAAAGCCCGCAAGCCTGCATTTAGCGGCTCGTGGGCCTTGGGGATATAGGGGTCGCTGGGCGGGTAAGAATGATAGGCGCCAGGGCCCGTTTTGTCCACCGCAAAACGATGAACGACCCTGCGGCGGAATATCGCTGGTGAACAGGTCCGACGCGATACAATGGCGCCCGAGCCAGACCACCGAGAACCACCGCATGCTGCTCGACCCCGCCCGCCTGGACCGTCCCGACACCGACATCCGGCACGAGCCCTTTTCGTTCATGATCGCCCACGGCCAGCTGCCGGACGAGTCGCGATCCGAACTGGACCGCGACTTCCCGCAATACACCAGCGCCGGCTTCTTCCCCTACGACGCCAGCGACTGCGGCCCGTCCGTGAACGAGCTGGTCAAGCAGATGACCTCGCGCCAGTTCTCTTCCGCGATCGGTAAACACCTCGGTATTCCCGGGCTGGAGAACTATCCGACCCTGGTCACGATCTGCCGCCTGCTCAACCGCCGGCACGGCACCATCCACACCGACAGCAAGTCCAAGATCGCCACCGCGCTGATCTACCTCAACCCCATGTGGCCGGATACCAGCGACGGCTGCCTCCGTTTCCTCAGCTCGATCAATGACATCGACGACATCGTCGCGCCGGAGCTGAAGCCGCTTTACGGGGAGTTCGCCGTGTTCCGCCGGGCCGAGAACTCCTTCCATGGTCACCTGCCCTATGAGGGCGAGCGCCGGGTCATTCAGGTCGCCTGGCTGACCTCCGAAGAGGAGAAAGCCCGCAAGACCAAGCGGGGCAAGTTCTCGCGGGTGTTCAAGAAGATCTTCGGAAAACTGGACCGGAAGGTGGGTGCCGATCGCGACCGGAACGCCTCGCATCCGGACTGAGTTTGGCTGAATTCGTCGGCGGGCGGGCTCTCGCCAGAGCCGATCTTCCGTCCCTCACCGCACCCCGAACCACCAGCCGACGAACACGGCAAACACGCCGTACAGCGCGCCGATCGGCATCAGCCAGCGCGCTTCCACCGAGCCATGCCGGAACATCGCCCACAACGCGATCACCGCCACCATCGTGACGCCGCCAGCCACGATCAGCGGCGTATCGAACAGCCACGGCGTAGCGAACAACGCCATCGAGCTGGGAATGGTCGCCTGAATCATCATGGCGCCGGAGATGTTGGCCAGCGCCAGCCGCTCCTTGCCCTGGCGCACCCAGATCAGCGCGTTCACCGTTTCGGGCAGTTCGGTCGCCACGGGGCTCAGCACCAGCGCGACGATGTGCGGCGACAGGTGGAAGAATTCACCGAAGGCTTCGAGCTGCCACACGAAGGTGCGCGACGCGATGGCGATGACGATCAACGCCAGGCTGGTTTGCAGCGCGATCCAGCCCATCGTCGGATCGGCGTCATTCGGGCGGAAGGTCAGCGGCTCGAGCTCTTCCTCCTCAGGCGCCGTGCTGTCGTCACGCATCTCGCGCCACACGTAGGCCACGTACGCGAGCAGGAAAAGCACGCCGAGCCAGGGCTTCCATGCGAACGCGACGAGACCCAGGCCGACTTTTACGACGAAGATCGCAAGGAACCACGACTGATCGCGCGCGAGACGCTGGTTATCGACACGCACCCGGAGGTCGGGGCGCTTGAGGCGCTTACGGCCCGCATACAGAGCGAATCCGACCACGGCGTACGCGATGGTCGCGAGTACCAGTGGCCCCCCGAGGGCCGCACCGACGCCGATATCCTTAGCCGCGGCATCCTTACCGAACATCACGGCGACGAACGTCACCGCGCTTTCGGGAAGCGCCGTACCGAAGGCCGCGAGGACCGTACCGGTAGCGGTGGCGCCGAGGTTGAGCTTGCGCCCGAACCATTCGACGCCGTTGACGAAGTATTCGCACGCGAAATAGATGGCCCCGGCCGAAACCAGGAAGAGAAAGCATGTCAGCAGCATGTTTTATCTAAGGCCGAGCGAGCGAGAAAATACCGATGGCTCAACGACACCGCTCGCCCGGCCTGGGTAAGCATGTCGCTGGCCAAAGGTCTCGCCGGGCCGGCAACGCACCGTGTGTGCGTCGCTGCCGTTCGCGCCATGGGGCACAAGGCCACCAAGTCTGTTGACGCGAACTCTCCTGGGTACGGAGATGGCTACTCCCCAATGACTTCGGGGCGGATGTTAACACGTGCTCTCAGATCAGGTGAGAGCGATTCTTACGCAGAGCATCAAACCTTTGCGGCGATCACGTCTTCGATCGTCCAGGTCCCCGGCGCACGCCCGGCGATCCACGCCGCGGACTCCAGCGCGCCGCGCGCAAAGATGGACCGATCCGTCGCGCGATGCCCCAGCTCGATACGCTCGCCCTGCCCCATCAGCAACGCCTGGTGCTCGCCGACGATATCGCCGCCACGTACGACGGCGAAGCCGATCGTCCCTGCCTTACGCGCGCCGGGACGGCCCTCTCTCGAATAGACGGCCAATTCATCCAGCGTCGCGCCACGCCCCGCGGCAGCGGCATGCCCCATTGCCAGCGCGGTACCCGACGGAGCGTCTTCCTTCCGGTTGTGATGGGCCTCGACGATATCGAGGTCCCAGCCAGGCAGTGCCGCGGCGGCTTCACGAAGCAGCCGCGTCAGAACGGCGACACCGAGACTGAAATTGGCGGCATGCAGCACAGCGATGCGTTCCGATGCTTTCGCGAGGCGCTCGGTCTGCTCAGGACCGAGGCCGGTACTGCCGGTCACCAGTGACGCACCACTCGTCTCACAGTAGTCCAGCGCGGAGGCGAGACCCTCCGGACCGCTGAAGTCGATGACGACGTCGATGTCGGAAGCGTCGGTCCAGTCGCTGAAGCGAAGCGCCGACACGTCGCCATAGGCCGCCTTGCCCAGACGCACGGAGTTCGACGAGACGATGGCGCGAACGAGTTCGAAGCGTTCGTCGTCGCGGACAAGACCGAGCAGCGCATGGCCCATCCGGCCGGAGGCGCCGCTGACGGCGAGACGGACGGGACGGGTCATGAAGTGACCCTGGACCAGAAGTCTTTCACCCCATCGATGAACGTCGTCGAGCGCGGCGTATGCTTCGCCGCCTCTTCGCCGACGAACGTCGCTTCGAGCTGGGTAAGCAACTCGCGCTGTTCCTTGGTCAGGCGAACCGGCGTCTCGACCACGACGGTGCACACCAGGTCACCCGTACGGCCGCCGCGAACGGACTTCACCCCCCGACCGCGCATGCGGAACTGATGTCCCGTCTGCGTCTCGGGCGGCACGTTGACGGCCACTTCGCCCTCGAGCGTCGGGACCATCAGTTCGGTACCGAGCGCGGCCTGAGCGAACCGAATCGGCACTTCGCAGTACAGATCGCTGCCATCGCGCTGGAAGATCGCGTGCTCGCGCACACGCACTTCCACGTAGAGATCACCCGACGGCGAACCGGCCGGACCGGCTTCGCCCTGCCCGGTCAGACGGATGCGGTCGCCGTTGTCGACACCGGCCGGAATCTGCACCGACAGCGTGCGTTCTTCTTCCAGACGGCCTTCGCCGTGGCATTTCTTGCAGGGCTTGTCGATCTTCTGGCCGGAGCCGTGACAGGTCGGGCAAGCCTGCTGAATCGAAAAGATGCCGTTCTGCATGCGCACGCGGCCATGGCCGGCGCAGGTGCTGCATTTGGAGACCTTGCCGTCTTCCGAACCGCTCCCGTTGCAGTGATGGCAGTTGACCTGGGTCGGAATCTCGATCTTCTTCTCGACGCCGAACACGGCTTCCTCGAGATCCAGATCCATCATGTAGCGCAGGTCGGCACCGCGACGCGCACGCTGGCGTCCGCCGCCACCGCCGAAGATATCCCCAAAGATATCGCCAAAGATATCGCCGACGTCGCCAAAACCGGCGCCGCCGCCACGACCAAAGCCACCGCCTTCGAAGGCGGCATGGCCATGCTGATCGTACGCCGCGCGCTTCTGCGCATCGGACAGCACGTCGTAGGCCTCCTTGGCTTCCTTGAATTTCTCGATCGCAGTCGGATCGTCCGGATTGCGGTCGGGGTGGTACTTCATCGCCACGCGACGGAAGGTCGTCTTGAGGTCGCCCTCGGTCACGGTGCGCTCGACACCGAGAATTTCGTAGTAGTCGCGCTTGCTGCTCATTACACGCTTGCTTTCCCTGGACGGACGAACGCGCCGAGAGGTTTCCCTTCGACGCGATCGTGCCGGTTAACCGTTGTCACACCGCGGGCGCCGGGCCCGCGGTGTGCCGTTGCTCTACAGGACGAAATTACTTCTTCTCGTCCTTGACCTCGGTGAACTCGGCGTCCACCACGTCGTCAGGCTGGGCCGAGCCACCGCCCGGTGCCGACTGCTGCGCGGTGTCCTGCGTGCCGCCACTGGACTGAGCCGCGGCGGACAGCGCCTGAGCGACCTGCTCCAGGTTGGTGATCTTCGCCTCGATGGCGTCCTTGTCTTCGCCGGTCAGCGCTTTCTCGAGTTCCGACACCGCGCCATCGATGCTGGCGAGCTGCTCGGCCGGGATCTTGCCGCCGTGCTCCTTGAGCTGGCTGCGCGTGGCATGGACGAGCTGGTCGCCCTTGTTACGCGTCTGCACCAGGTCGTGGAACTTACGGTCTTCTTCGCGGTTGGCTTCCGCGTCGGCGACCATGCGTGCGACTTCGTCATCCGACAGACCCGAACCGGCCTTGATCTCGATCTTCTGCTCCTTGCCGGTGTCCTTGTCCTTCGCGGACACGTGCAGGATGCCGTTGGCGTCGATGTCGAAGGTCACTTCGATCTGCGGCTGACCGCGCGGTGCCGAACGGATGCCGGAGAGGTCGAACTTGCCCAGCGACTTGTTCGCATTGGCACGCTCGCGCTCGCCCTGCAGCACGTGCACGGTCACGGCGGTCTGGTTGTCGTCGGCGGTCGAGAAGGTCTGCGAGGCCTTGGTCGGCACCGTGGTGTTCTTCTCGATGAGCTTGGTCATCACGCCGCCCATCGTCTCGATACCGAGCGACAGCGGGGTCACGTCGAGCAGCAGCACGTCCTTGACCGTACCGCCCAGCACGCCACCCTGAATCGCGGCGCCGACGGCGACGGCTTCATCCGGGTTGACGTCCTTGCGCGCTTCCTTGCCGAAGAAGTCCTTGACGGCTTCCTGGACCTTGGGCATGCGGGTCTGACCACCGACGAGGATCACCTCGTTGATGTCGGAGATCTTCAGGCCGGCATCGTTCAGCGCCGTGCGGCACGGATCGATGGTGCCCTTGACCAGGTCTTCCACCAGCGACTCCAGCTTGGCGCGGGTCAGCTTGATGTTCAGATGCTTCGGACCCGTCGCATCGGCCGTGACGTACGGCAGGTTAACGTCGGTCTGGTGCGCGGACGAGAGCTCGATCTTGGCGCGCTCGGCGGCGTCCTTCAGACGCTGCAGGGCGAGCTGATCCTTGCGCAGGTCGATGCCCTGCTCCTTCTTGAACTCTTCCACGAGGTAATCGATGACGCGGTTGTCGAAATCTTCGCCGCCGAGGAAGGTGTTGCCGTTGGTCGAGAGCACTTCGAACTGCTTCTCGCCGTCGACGTTGGCGATTTCGATGATGGACACGTCGAACGTGCCGCCGCCCAGATCGTACACGGCGATCTTGCGGTCGGCCGTCGAGGTCTTGTCCAGACCGTAGGCCAGCGCGGCAGCGGTGGGCTCGTTGATGATGCGCTTGACCTCGAGGCCCGCGATCTTGCCGGCGTCCTTGGTGGCCTGGCGCTGGCTGTCGTTGAAGTAGGCCGGCACGGTGATGACGGCCTCGGTCACGGCCTCGCCAAGGAAGTCCTCGGCGGTCTTCTTCATCTTCATGAGGACCTTCGCGGACACTTCCTGCGGGGCCATCTTCTTGCCATCGGCCGTCTGCACCCATGCGTCGCCGTTATCGTGCGCGACGATGCCGTAAGGAACCAGCTTGAGGTCCTTCTGGACTTCGGCGTCGGTGAACTTGCGGCCGATGAGGCGCTTCACCGCGTAGAAGGTGTTCTTGGGGTTGGTGACGCTCTGACGCTTGGCCGGCGCACCCACCAGGACTTCGTTGTCCTTGGTGAAAGCGACGATGGACGGCGTGGTGCGATCGCCCTCAGCGTTTTCGATAACGCGCGCGGTCGAACCTTCCATCACTGCGACGCAGGAGTTGGTCGTACCGAGGTCGATGCCGATGATCTTGGCCATTGAAGTTGCTCCGTATTTCTAAGCGGCCCCCGCGGCCGCGACTGGTTTGGAAAATGGGGGTGTGCCCCATCGATTCAATATCTGGTGAGACTCCCCGCGGCGCGAAACCGACGCCGGACGAGGTTTGGTTCAGTTGTCGCGAACCACCGCCACGAGAGCCGGACGCAACAGGCGGTCGTTCAGCACGAACCCCTTCTGCACCACGGCCACCACGGTGTTCGGCGCGTGCTCGTTCGATTCGACCGAGCTGATCGCCTGGTGATGCTCCGGGTTGAACGGCTGATGCAGCGGGTCGACGACCGAAAGGCCGTTGGCCTGGGTCACCTTCTCCAGCTGCTTCAGCGACATTTCCAGCCCCTCGCGCAGCGTCTTCGCGTCGGCCGTCTGATTGGCCAGGCCCAGCGCGATGCCGTCGTACACCGGCAGCAGGTCGCCCAGCAGCTTCTCGTTGGCGAAACGGCGGGCCTGGTCGAGGTCACGCTGCATGCGGCGGCGCTGGTTCTCGATCTCCGCCTTCTCGCGCAGGACCGTCTCGCGAGCCTGGGCCAGCTCGACTTCCATCGCGGCAAGCTGGGCGTTCAGCGCGTCGAGCTCGGACTGTGCGCCGTTCTCGTCGACACCGCCGTCCTGCGCCTGATCCGGCGCATGGGGATCGTTGTTCTGCATGGTCACTCCAAATGTCAGCTTCACGGCCCTCCCTCGAGGAGGGCCGAACATTCGCGGGAAATACTAAACCCGCCTCCCGTGCCGGTTTATGAGGTCGCCGCGGCGCGATTCAAGGCGTCACTGAGCAGTCCGGCCGTGGCTTGTACCACGGGAATCACCCGCTCATATGCCATACGCGTCGGTCCAATAACTCCGATCGCGCCCAGCATCCGGCCGCTGGTGCCGTAGGTGGCGGTGACGATACTGCACCCGTCGAGGGCGGAAAAACCGGATTCCTCGCCGATAAACAGGCGCACGCCGGGCGCCTGAACGCACATTTCCATCAGCTGAAGCAGATCGCGCTTCTGCTGGAAGGCGTCGAAGAGGTCGCGAAGCCGCTCGATATCGGCCAGCTCCGAGTACCCCATGAGATTGGTCTGACCGCTCACCAGCACGTCGTCCGCATCCTCGACGGGCGTGAACGACGCGGTGGCCAGCTCCACCACGCTGGCCAGCTGGCGATTGAGCTCGCCCCCGGCCTCGCGCAGTTCGGTGGCGAGGTGCGCCCGGATGTCCGCCAGACGGAAGCCGGCGAACTGAGCGTTGAGATAATTGGCCGCCTGCTCCAGCTCCGTGGCATCCAGCGGCCTGGCCAGCTGAACCACCCGGTTCTGCACCTGGTTGTCCGAGAACACCAGGATCACGAGGACCCGGGCGTCGGGCAGATTGACGAAATCGATGTGGCGCAGCGGGAAATCGCCCTGGCGCGGCACCGTGACCACGCCGGCGAAGCGGGTCATCGCCGAAAGCAGGTTCGAGACATTGCCCAGCAGGTCGCGCGTGGTCGTCTGATGCGGTGGCAGCCCGCCCTGCAGGCGGGCCATGTCGTCGCGCGGCAACGGCTTCAGTTCGAGCAGGCTGTCGACGAACAGACGAAGGCCGCGCGGCGTCGGAATACGCCCCGCCGAGGTGTGGGGCGATGCCACGAGGCCCGCTTCTTCCAGGTCCGCCATGATGTTGCGGATGGTCGCCGGACTCACTTCCAGGCCGGACGAACGCGCCAGCGTGCGTGAGCCCACCGGCTCACCGTCGGAAAGGTATTGCGATATGAGGGTCCGCAGCAGCCGGCGCGCTCGTGCATCGATGTCGTGACCGGAGAACGGATTCATGCGCCTGGCTGGTGTGGGAAAGGGGTTGGAAGCTCGCGCTATCAATAAGGTCTCGCCGCCTCGCTTGCAAGTCTCGGCTTATGCGACTCGCCTCCCGCTACAATCGGCGCGATTCCATCCGCCGCCTGGTTCTCATGCTCACGTCGCTCTACGTCCGCCAGTTCGCCGTCGTCGAAGAAGCCGAGATCGCCTTCGGTCCGGGCCTCACCGTGGTCAGCGGCGAGACCGGCGCGGGCAAGTCCCTACTGGTGGATGCCCTGATGCTGCTGGCGGGCGCCCGCGCGGACAGCGGCATGGTCCGGGCCGGCAGCGACCGCGCCGAGCTGGCCGCCGAATTCGACCTCACCGGCCTGCCCGAAGCCACCCAGTGGCTCCGCCAGGAAGAACTGGACGATGGCGAGACCTGCCAGCTGCGTCGGGTGATCCGCACGGAAGGCAGCTCGCGCGGCTGGATCAACGGCCGCCCGGCCAGCCTCGCCCAGATGTCGACGCTGGCCTCGCTGATCGTCGAGATCCACGGCCAGCACGAGCACCAGGCCCTGCTTTCGCGCCAGCATCAGATGGCTTTGCTGGACGCCTACGCGGGCAACGAGGTCTTGCAGACGAGCGTCCGCGACACGGCCAAAGCCTGGCGCGACGCCGTGGCGCGCATTCGTACGCTGTCCGGCGGCGATGACCGCGAGCGCCAGATCGAGCTGCTCGCCCACGAACTGGAAGAACTCGACCGCTGGGCCCTCGCGCCCGCCGCGCTCGAAGACCTCGAAGCCCAGCATCGCCGGCTGGCCAATGCCGGCCGGCTGGCCGAGGGCGCCAATGGCGTCGTTGAAATCCTCGACGGCGAAAGCGAATTCGCTGTCGGCCGCGCCCTGTTGCGCGCCCATGCCGAGGTGTCGCGCCTGGCCGAGCTGGACGCCTCGCTCGTCCCGACCCTGGAGCTGCTCGACAGCGCCCAGATTCAGGTCGGCGAAGCCGTCGACGGCCTCAGCCGCTACGCGCAGGATGTCGAACTGGATCCCGAACGGCTGGCCGAGGTGGACACCCACCTCACCCACCTTCACGACCTCGCCCGCCGCTACCGCCTGCCCATCGAGGAACTGACGGCCAAGGCCGAGGAAGTCCGCGAGCGCCTTGCCGAACTGGAAGGCGCCGGTGATGCGCTCGACCGCCTGGGTCGCGAGCGCGATCGTCTGCGCAAGGCATGGGATGACGCCGCGTCGTCGCTGTCGAAAGCCCGCGCCGACGCCGCCGGTCGACTCGGCGGCACGGTGGCCGCGTTGATGGGTGAGCTGGGCATGGGCGGCGGCCGTCTCGAAGTGTCACTCGAACCGGCCGAGGGCGACGACCCGGATCCGCAGGGCCGCGAGCGCTGCGAACTGCTGGTCAGCGCCAACCCCGGCCAGCCGCCACGCCCGTTGCGCAAGGTGGCCTCGGGTGGCGAACTCGCCCGCATCAGTCTGGCGATCGAAGTCGCGACGCTGGGCAACGACAACATCGGCTGCATGATCTTCGACGAAGTGGACACCGGCATCGGCGGTGCCGTCGCCGAGGTGGTCGGCCAGAAGCTGCGCGCGCTGGGCGAGAAGGTGCAGGTACTCTGCGTCACCCACCTGCCGCAGGTGGCGGCGCAAGGTCACTCACACCTGCGCGTGGCCAAGGAGAGCGACGGCGATTCGACCCGTACGCGTATCCATCCGCTGGATGCATCCGGCCGTCGTGACGAGCTGTCGCGCATGCTGGGTGGCGTCGAGATTACGAAAGAGACGCGGGCGCACGCGAAGAAAATGCTGGATCGGGCTCAGGGGTGACCGTCAGGTCCTGATGAGCCCCCTCTCCTGAGCCATCCGATAAAGGTCCAGCTCGGACCCAGCATTGAGCTTGTTCATCACCGCCGCCCGGTGGATGTAAATCGTCTTCTGCCCGATCCCCAGTTCCGCCGCGACCTGCTTCGGCGCGCGCCCGGCCGCGAGTAAGAGGAATACCTCCCGCTCACGCGCCGTCAGACGGCTGAACGGATCCAGATCCGCCGAAGGCCGTCCCGAGCGCCGCTGACGCAGATCCGAACTGAGATATTGCTCACCGCTAAGCACTGAACGCACCGCGGCGACGAGTTCTTCGGGCGCGACACCCTTGGTCACATAGCCGCGCGCACCGCGACGCAGCGCCTCGGAAACGTAAGGTTCGCCGTCGTGCATGCTCAGGACGACGATCTTCATCCCGGGCGAAATGCTCGCGAGATGCTCGATCAGCGGGAGGCCGCTACCGTCGGGAAGCGACAGATCCACCGCCACCAGGTCGGGGCGATGCTGGGTGACCGCATCGACAGCCTCGTCGGCATTGCGGGCTTCGGCAACGACGTCCAGATCGGGTTCAAGCTCGATGAGTCGCTTGAAACCCTCACGGACGATGGCATGGTCATCTACAAGAGCGATTCTTGGCATGCACAGAATGTAACAGGCAATCCCGACGCGTGCGTATGGGCGACGCCGAGCGTCGGGCCGGCACATCCGCCGTGTAACATTCGGGCATGCGACTACACGCGCCTTCCCGATTCGCCGGTCCCCTGCTAGCGCTCGCCTACGCGGCGATCTGGATCATGCTCTGGCCTACCGAGCAGCCCTACTGGGTGCTGCCGTTTGGCCTGCGCTTCGGTGCGCTGCTACTCACCCGCACCCGCAACTGGTTCTGGATCCTCGGAGCGGAACTCGCCGGCAGCATGATCTGCGAATGGCGCAGCGGCCTGCCCATCGGCGGCGCCGGCTTTCTGCTCGGCGACGCGCCGGAGCCCCTCATGGTCGCCGCGTGCCTGTGGCTGCTTCGTCGCGCCCACCTGCACGCCAGCCTGGGCACCCCGGAAGACGTCGCCCGCCTGCTGCTCTCGGCGATGGTGACGGCCACGGTCGCCACCGCCGGCAACGCCGCCATGATGGCCTCGCTGCACCCGGCCGCGCCGGTCGAGATGCTGGGCACCACCTTCGGCAGCGACCTGCTCGGTAACTACCTCGGCGTACTGCTGGTCGTGCCGGTGATGATCCTCGTCTTCCGCGAGCGCCCCACGCAGTCGTCCATGGCCGAGCTCCTGCTCGACGGCCTGCTCGTCATGCTGCCCTCGCTGGCGATCCTGATCACGCTGGCCGAGTATTCTCCGCAGCCGCAGTTCGCCCGCGTGCTGTCACTGGCACCGGTGCTCTTCTTCGCCTTCCGTCATGGCTGGCGTGGCGCGGGCCTGGCCATGCTCATCACCAGCGTGGGCCTGAATGTCACCGAAGACATGATCGGCCGCGGCGCTCCCACGGCGGCGGCCCATCTGTTCCTTGCCGTGGCCGGCACCGGCACGCTGATGCTCGGCGCAGCCACCGACGCGCTTCGCCGCAGCAGCGAGCGCGTCGCCCAGCAGAACACCCACCTCGCCGCCGCCAACCAGCGCCTGGATCAGCTGGCCCGTCAGCTGCGCGACGCCGCCCGCGGCAACCTCCAGGCGGAGGAAAACCTGCGCCGACACATGGCCGCCGAGCTTCACGACGAACTCGGACAGAACCTCACCGCGATCCAGACCCACCTGAAACTGGCCCAGGCGCGGCTAGGCAGCGCGGGCATGGAAGACATCGGTAAATCCATCAACGGCATCCTCGGGCACATGCGCAAGGCGCTGCACAAGATGCTCGACAGCCTGCGCCCCTCGGTGCTCGACGAGTTCGGATTACTGCGCGCACTGGACGAAGGCCCGATCCGCGACATGCTGACCGCTGCGGGCATCCACTACGTCACCGACCTGCGGGGCGAGCCCCGCCTTTTGGACGAGGACACGCTGACCGCGATCTACCGCGTCGTCCAGGAGAGCGCGACCAACGTCGTCCGCCACTCCGGCGCCAGCCGGATGGCCCTGCGCCTGCGCATCGGCATGCGCGACAGCGGCCCGGTCGCCATCCTCGACATTCGTGACGACGGCACCGGCCTGCCCTCCACCCCCAAACCCGCAAGAACCGACGGCGGCGGGCGCGGACTACAGGGTATGAGTGACCGAATCACCGCGCTTGGAGGCCTCTTCCGGATCCGGCCCGAGCCCGTCGGACTGCACCTCCGCGTGTTGCTCCGCAGCACAAGTATCGGAATGAGCATAGGAAATTTTCCAATACCGGGTCAGTGAACACTTCGTTACGATCCCATTATCGATGTGGGGGAGCCGCCGTCGAGAGACGGTGAGCCCAGGTCGGTCGTGGGGACGATCGACCTGATGAGGCGACAGGATGTCGGCCTCGCCGGTTCGAAGTGGGCAGACGTGAATCCAGCGAGCAACTCGCGATCCACGTTCCACAACGAAGCGGATCAAGCCGCCGGTGGACAGGAGTCCGCCGGCGGCGTTTTTTATGGGCGCCCGAAATGTCGTCGCCAACGCCCCTTGCCTGAATCACGCCCACGAAAAAGGCCCCCGAAGGGGCCCTCTCACCGCGAGCGAAAGCCTGACTCAGCGCTTCTTCTTGGGCCGCACGTACAGCACCAGGCTGTGGTCTTCGATGACGTATCCATGGCGGTCGGCGATCTCGTGCTGGAGGCGTTCGATCTCCTCGCTGATGAACTCGATCACTTTCCCGCTGTCAACGTCGATCATGTGGTCATGATGCTTGCCGCGGTCCAGCTCGTAGACGGCCTGCCCACCTTCGAAGTTGTGCTTCATCACGATGCCGGCAGCTTCGAACTGGGTCAGCACCCGATACACCGTGGCAAGCCCGATGTCCTCCTGGTGCGCAAGCAGACGCTTGTAGATGTCTTCAGCCGTGAGGTGGCGCTCGTCCGCCTCTTCGAAGATCTGCAGGATCCGCATGCGCGGATGTGTGACTTTGAGCCCCGCCCTGCGGAGCTCTTTGGTTTCCTGGTCCATATAGACCCCCTCGCGGTGCCGTCAGGCGCTTAGTGTATCATCGCAGGCTTCACGATCCGGACGTTACTACGCATGCATAAGCTCATCCGCACGCTGGGTTTGGCCATGATGGCGGTTGCCATCGCGGGCTGTGGCCTCGTCTATACCCCCGACGTGCAGCAGGGCAACCTGCTAGACAAGAAAAACGTCGACCAGCTGCAGCCGGGCATGACCAAGCGTCAGGTCCTGGTGCTGCTGGGCACCCCCTCGGTCACCTCGCCTTTTGACCAGGATCGCTGGGATTACGTGTCCACCTTCTCCCACCGCGGCCAGAAGATGACCACCCGTACGCTCACCCTGACCTTCAACAACGACACGCTGGTCCGCACCGAAGGCGATTTCTTCGCCCAGGACGCCCAGCAGCTGCTGAAGGACTCCGAGAAGTACAAGGCCAATCCGGTCGGCGGCGCCCAGGGTGACAAGAACACCAGCGCTGACGACAAGAAGGACGACGGTGGCGTGTTCGGTGGCGGCTCGTCGGACGACAAGAAGTAAGAAGCCGGCAGGTTCAGGCGCCGCGTTTCGCGCGGCGCCGCCTGGCCTCCATCGGATCCAGGATCAGCGGCCGGTAGATCTCCACCCGGTCGCCTTCCTTCAGCACACGATCCGCATCCACCTTCTTCGAGAAGATGCCCAGACGGGTAGCATCGGGCGCCACACCTTCGGGCAGCTGCGCACGGGCCAGCTCAATGGCCTGCCAGACGGTCGTCCCTGACGGCACGACGAGGCGAACCACCCGCTGCGCTTCCGGTCCCGCGTAGGCCACTTCGACGTTCAGGTCAGCCATACTCGCGGCGTGCCTCGTCGCAGAAGTCGTCGACCATCCGGTTGGCGAGTTGCTGAAACCCCATCTTCAGTACGGACCCGCCGAGGCCGGCGTAGTCGAAATCCAGTGCCAGGGCGATCTTGCAGCCCACGTCACCCAGGGCCTGGAAGGTGAACAAGCCATCGAGCGAGCGGAACGGCCCCTCCACGAACTGCATGGTCAGCCGCTCCGGCCGCACCGTGGTGTTACGGGTGGTAAAGCTCTGCCGCATGCCGGCGAACTTGAGATCCAGCCGGGCGACCAGCACATCGTCACCCCGCTCGATCACGGTGGCAGCGTCACACCACCCGAAGCGCTTTGGGTATGCTTCCACATCGTTGACCAGGTCGAACATCTGCGCGGGCGTGAAAGGCACGATCGCACTGCGGCGGATTTCAATCATGAACTGACCTCGTCTTATGTGCCGGCAAACGGACCCGCCGGCCTTGTATCAGGGACTCGAGAGACCGATTTTAGCGGACATGGCAAAAGCGAAACCGAAGGACACGGAAAAAGAAGGCGGCGGCACGATCGCGCTGAACAAGCGCGCGCGCCACGAATACCACATCGACCAGCGCTTCGAATGCGGCATGGCCCTCGAGGGCTGGGAGCTGAAGTCGCTGCGTGCCGGCCGGATCAATTTTGGCGAAGGTTGCTACGCGATCATCCAGCACGGTGAGGTCTTCCTCGTCGGGGCCCAGATCCCGCCCCTGATCAGCGCTTCCACCCATGTAATCGCCAACGATCGCCGCACCCGCAAGCTGCTGCTCCACCGCGAGGAAATCGATCGCCTGATCGGTGCGGTCGAGCGGAAGGGCTACACGCTGGTGCCCACCGCGATGTACTGGAAGCACAACAAGGTGAAGTGCGAAATCGGCCTGGCCAAGGGCAAGCAGGAGCACGACAAGCGCAACACGGACAAGGAGCGCGAATGGGCGATCGACAAGCAGCGCGTCATGCGCTCGCACAATCGCATGGGCTGACCTGAACGGTCAGGCGGCGCCCATTGTGGGTCTCCCTCCCCGCCCATATACTGAGTGATGTAGTTCCACCACGTTTTCCCCGGGGGTGTTCTGGTTTCGACGGGGGTAGTGCGATCTACTGGTGCATGCCGAGGGGGTAGCTTTCCTCGTTAAACCAGCTGCAAAACATATAGTTGCCAATGACAACTACTACGGTGACAACTCGGTGGCTCTCGCCGCCTAAGCTGTCCGGCCCCTAAAAAAGGCCAAACCCCCGACCCGCTCTTGTGCTCATGCTCGGCGGTGTAGGGTCACTATCATGAGACCGCTGAAAGGCTCTCCGTCTGTGGGCCTGACGCTAGATCAATCAGATATGTCCGCCGGTGCGCTTAGCACGCCGTGCTGTCGGTGGACGAGATCTAACGGTGAGCTAAGCATGTAGATCTGGAGATTAAACGCCTTCGGACGCGGGTTCGACTCCCGCCACCTCCACCAGTTCAGGCCGGTAAGTGATTGATTCGCTTACTGGCCTTTTTATTTTAGTTCGTCTGGATTGGTCCCCAATGGGCTCCGTTTGGTCAACATTTGGTCACCATTTCGAGTCGGGTGCGCACATACTGGGCGCCCCTCACGTGCGCGTCAGAGACCGGCGGACCGGCCGACGGCACTCCCTTCCCTTCAATTCCATGTGCCACGCGTGATCCAAGACTCCGTCGTAATGAATCGGGAAGACGTATCGCTCCGAGGCGGCGCGCTGCGCTACCTCGTGGGCCCAGTCGAGTGTTTCGTGGCGCCTCTGTCCGTATAGGTAGGTCTGCAGAAGACTGAGCAACAGCACCAGGGCGATGAGAATCCCCTCGATCCGCTCGGCGCTGGCCAATCCGTAGATCAGGAGCCACGACAGCAAAAGGTAGGGGTAAAAGAAGTACCGCGGGCCATCGGTAAAGGCTGACACCCACTGCAGCGGGGCGCGGGCCATTGAAGCGGCGACTGCGGCAAAAAGAATATATCCGAGAACCAAAAGGCCGAAATCCGGTGAACGTCGAATACCGAATAAGGCGACGACGATAATCGCTGCGCCCAGCCACGCACCAATGGCCACCCCTTCGATTCCGGGGAAGAACATGTACCAGCCTACGAACTTTGCCCGCACGTCTGGGATGGAGATGGCAGCGAGCGCGGCCGCTGGGATCGGAACCGGAGTGGTCAGGTACACCAGCGCCACCTGCACGACCGCCCAGAGGACCGCGATGATGCAGATAAGGGTCTCGCGCCGGTCTCTGAGACGCAGCGCACGGACGATGAATATGGGTGCAAGAATCACGTCATCGGTGAAGACAAACCACCGACCACCGTAAAAAGTGCCCGCAACGGCACCTGATCAATCGCATCGTCGCGCCAAAGCGCTGATAGGAAAATGGGCAGCGACCCGAACCAAAACGCGTATTCCGATACTGCGTATACCTCGGAGTTTATCGGCAAGAGCAACAGGGCGCTTGATGGAACAGACTCTGACCGATTGATCGCCGAACATATCAAGGGCTCGAAGCACGGGTGGTACTGAGGGAGGGACCGACGCCCCCCCCGCCTTGAGTAGCGGTCCGATCTTGAGTTCAGGATTAATGTAACTGTTTCGCGTAAGCGGCGGGAGTCAACCCGCCGAGTGCCTTCTTGGGTCGCTCTTCGTTGTATTCCCGTCGCCATTTTTCGATCTCGGTTCGGGCATGCAGCAGGCTGGGAAAGCAGTGTTCGTTGAGGCATTCATCGCGAAGCCTTCCGTTGAATGATTTGATGTAGGCGTTCTGATTCGGCTTGCCGGGCTCGAGCAGGCGCAGCTGTACGCCGCGTTCGTGCGCCCACGCGACCACGGCCTTGCCACAGAACTCCTTTCCGTTATCGCTGCGAATGATCTTCGGCAGGCCTCGTGTAACGGCCAGGCGGTCCATGACGCGCGTTACGCCGACGCTTGAGATCGCCCGCTCAATCTCGATGGCGACTGCCTCATGCGTGGCGTCATCGACGATCGTCAGGCACTTCAAGACACGCCCTTCGGCGGTGCGGTCGAAGACGAAATCGATGGACCAAAACTCGTTCGCGGCTGCCAGCGGAGCAGTGGCTGCCTGTCGGCCGGAGGCACCTTTTTCCGTTTGCGCCGGCGCACCTGCAGGTTCGCCTCCTGGTAAAGGCGCTCGACTCGCTTGTGATTGACCATCTGTCCGGCCTGGCGGAGTTTCAGGTAGATCATGCCGACGCCGTAGCGTTTATTGCGATTCGCCAGTGCGCAGATCATCTCGCGCAGCTCGACATTGGAGTCGGGTCGCGGTTCGTATCGGTAAGCGCTTGCGCTCATGCCAGCGATCGCCAGCGACCGGCGCTCACTCAGCTCCTGGCCGATCAGATAGCGCACCAGCTCGCGCCGGTCCGGTGCGCTCGCCATTTTTTTCGCAGCGCTTCCTTGATGACCTCATTTTCCAGAAGCTGTTCGGCCAGCAGTTTTTTGAGGCGGCCGTTCTCCGACTCCAGGTCCTTCAGCCGCTTGGCCTCGGGCACGCTCATGAGGCCGAACTTGCTTCGCCACAGTTAGTACGAGGCTTCGCTGAAGCCGTGCTTACGGCATAAGTCCTTGACCGACTTGCCGGCCTCGGCCTCACGCAGGAAACCGATGATCTGTTCTTCGGAAAAACGCTTCTTCACGTCCAATCTCCTTCTCGTGGGGGATTGAACTCGAAACCGGGGCGCTACTCAAATCTGGGGGGACGTCGGCCGACTACGATCTCGCGAAAAATATGACGCGCTCCGAAGCCAAAACGCTGGTCGACCTCGCGGTGGACGCGTTTACCAGCCGGCAGCGCGTGCGCAATACGGCAGAGGGCAGGGTCTTTTTGACCATGCTGTATCTGTGGAAGCCGCTCCAGGGTCGCTAACCCAGCGCCGCCTCCACGCTGTTCGGGCATGGCCGAACTGATCAGCAGAGGCCTCTCCTGCACGACCGTTCTGATTTTCCCCTTGGCCTTAAACAGGGTGACCACCGTGATGAATCAAGACGGCGTTGGGTGAGCTGGAACGCCTATTCCAGAATGGTTCCGGTGTAGATATGACCGAAGGTCAGGCCGGACGGCAAGATTTTCTAACCGGGCGACCTGGAACGTCGTCGATGAGTCTTCCATGCTCCTTTGACGACTCCCCCCAAGAAGCTCGAGACCCTGCCAGGGACGCTCGCTTGGGCTCTTTGCAAGGAGTCATCAGCGGATGCCAAAGGCCTGACGATTTTTCTGGATTACCGTTTCCAAGAGCGCGGCCGCGGACTCACCACTTTGTCCAAGCCTCATCAGGAGGCTGGCTCCGTGTTCTGCATCACGCTTGCTCAGCCGGTTCGCCATCGTCGCGAACATCGATTCGAGCACAGCATTCGCACGCGCGTATTCCTGATCGAGTACCAATCCCGATGCAAAGACAAGGCGCGCATGCGGATTCAACATCGCTTCTGCCCCCTCCAGATACTCAAGAAAATCACATGTCCGAGCCGGTGGCCCGGGGCGCAACACGTCGACAAGCTCTGGATGATTCACGACGTGCTCGACGATGGCTTCGTCAGACAGCTTGCCCTTGGCGATGACCCCGCCCTCCTGCAAACGATTGCTGTAAAGCAAATTCTCGCCAAAGTCATCGAATAGCGGGAAGCGAAAGTGCCAAAGGTGGACCTCTTGAGGCCGATATTCCAAAAGCACCCCATCCAGCACCAACTCCACGTTCTGACGAAAGAAGTATCCGCCAAGCTGGCTGAGCCCCTCCACGCGCTGATGCATCAGGCGAGCAATCGCACGTTTATTCATGTGTCAACGACCTACGGGGTAAATGGGTGCAACGACGGTGCCCACCGGCAGATTAGCACCGTAAGCATTTGCCTGTGCCCTGCTGATGTAGCCCCATCCGGTCTTGAGGTCATAGACGGCAATGGGCGCCGCCTTGGGACCCAGGACCACATCCGCCCTCGACGAGTCGGGATACCCATATCGGACCTCGATGTGATCGTAGTAGCTGACCTCGGTGTGATACAGCGACTGCGGGCACTGCGCATCGACGAGCCGCTTGAACTCGCTGTGAATAAGCGTACCGCGAATCCATGGCAGGCGGCACAGACCCGTGCATGACTTGTCGACCGTGTTAGCGGCTTGCGTGGCCAGCTTCGTCAAGAGTTCCTCTGCCGCCAGCATTTGAGGCGTGGGAGCTACACGTTGATACTCGTATTTTTCGCCGGCGAGCCCGAGCGAGTCCACTGCGCCCAACGGATTGGAGTCAGTGTAAGCATAGGTGCTGATTCCGCCCATTAGCCCGATGGGGTCGCTCTGCAGATACCGGCCCGTCAACGCGTCGAAGTACCGATACCCGTTATAAACGTTGCCCGACTCGCGGTCGAAATACTGGCCCGCGAACCGCAGATTCAGCACATAACCGCTGGTCGAGGTCGGCCCCTGCTCACCAAACGGATTGCCCTGGTAGGCCCACGACCACACCAAGGCGCCGGTGGCGTTGGTGACCGCGCGGGGCGTGTTCAGGCCATCGGCATGCACGAAGGCCACGGTGGTGCCGTCGACCACCGCCACCGGAGTGTCATCCATCCACACATAGTCGCGCGAGGCCGCACCGTATTCGCCCAGCAACCCACTGGGACCATACGCAAAGCGGGTGGTGGCGGAACCGACCGTTTTGGCAACCCGATGCGCCGAGGCGTCGTAGGCATAGGTCGCCACCGTCGTGCCGCCCTGCTGCAAGACGGTCAACTGCCCGCGTCCGTTGTATCCATACCCCCAGGAGGTGCCGGCACTGGCGTTGCCGGTCGTAGAGCCGTTGGCATCATAGGTGCGCGAGCCGGTGCCGATGCTGGTCAACCAATGGGTGCCAGCCTGGTAGCCATAGGCACCCGTGGCCAAGCCCGGTGCGGTTTTGGTCAGGCGATCACCGGTCTTTGAGTAGGTGTAAGCCTCCACCACCGCACCGCTGGCGTTCTTGAAGCCCGTCAGGCGATACAGCGCATCGTAGCTGTAGGTCTCAACGGCCGGAGTCGCCCCCGGCGTGCCACCCAAGGCCACAATGTTACCCACCGCATCCCGTGCCACATGGAGATTGAGCGCGGGGCTGGTGATGTCAATGGAGCGATAATTGGCATCGTACGTGCGAGTGACGGTCTGGCCATTGCCCAGGGTGTAGCTGGCGATGGGTCCGAAGGGCAAATAGGTTGCCGCGCGGACCACGGTGCTTGCCGCACCCCTGGCCGGCGTGATGGTGACCGTGGTGATCTGCCCGGCCGCGTCGCGCGCGTATTCCGTCACCAAGCCGCTGGGTGACGCAGCCGCCGCCAGACGGCCGGCCTTGGTGTAGACATAGTCGGTGCTGTCAGTGACCGTGCCTTGCGTCTGGCGCTGCTCGGTGACGCGCCCTTGGTTGTCATAGCAGTACACGGTCGTCACAACGCTTTCCACCACGCGGGTCAACCGACCGGCTGGGAAGGAACTGGCGCACCCGGTGACGCTGTTGGCCTCGTCGTAATGGAACGCCGCATTGAGCTTGGTGTCGGTGTAGCTGACGGCGGTGCGGCGGCCCAGCGCATCGAAGGCTTGTGTCGCGACTGTGGCCTTGGCGTCGGTCTGCGTCAGCGGATTGCCCGCCGCGTCGAAGGTGGACGCCTGCGTGCCCGTGTCGGGGCTGACCTGGCCGGTGGCATTGCTCAGGCCGTCGAGGCTGTAGCTCGTCACCAAGCCGTCGGGGTCGGTAACGGACTTCAGTTGATCCAGCGCGTCCAAGGTGAACACGCTGGTGGTGGCTTTGGTCGCCGCATTGGTGCCGTTGGCATCGGCGACGCTGGTGACCAAGCGGTCCAGCACATCGAAAGTATTGTTCTGCACCGTGCCGAGCGCATCCTTGGCCGACACCAAGTTGCCGTTCGCGTCGTAGCTGCCGCTCGCGGTGGCGTCGAAGACCACATGGCCGAGCCCATCAGTCACACTGACCAGTTGGCCGCGTGTGTTGTATTTGCGAGATACGCTGCGCCGAGATAGGCCTTCGGCGTCGAAGGTCTCTTCTTTGATGCGATTGCCCGAAGCGTCGAGCGTGTAATGAATGTGCTCGCCCAGTCCATTGGCCATATCGACCAAACGGTGTGCGTCGTCGTAGCTGTAGGTGATCGCCACCCCATCGGGGTCCGTTACCGACTTGAGCGCACCCACGGCGTCATAGGTCAGGGTGGTCGTGGCGTCCCCGGCTGCGGGCACCCCGGTTGCATTGGCCGCACCGTGCGGCTGGCCAACCACCCACGGGTGGTGTAGGTCACATCGGTGATGACGCCATTGGCATCCTTTTGACGCACCGGCCGCCCGTGGCGATCGTAGGCCAGCGTGGCGGTGACGTGCCCCGCTGCATCCGTGATCTGCGAAAGATCACCGGCGCGGTGGCAGGCGCCACCCACGGTGCCACAGCCGCTTTCATCGGTTGTGGGGAAATAGCCGTACTGGGTCAGATCGGTGACATCGGTGCGCGGGCCATCCACGCTGAGCAACAGACCGACCTGGGGGCACTGCGTGCCGTCCACCGCATCGCAGTAGCTATACCGGGTCTGGCGGATGCCCTTGGGCGCGTGCGCTTGGCTGCCGCATGCGTAGGTCACCGTCACGGCGGGATTCACCGCGCATTCGGCAGTCACTTGCCCGCGGGCGTTGTAGGCCCATGTGCTTTTGGCAACCACAATGCCCTTGGCGTTGGCCGTCGCGCGGGTCAACGGCACGCGGTGCACCGCATCCCACGTGGAGCTGGTGGTCCGCTGCGCATCCGTGCCGGACGCCTCAACCTGGCGGGTCAGCAATCCATTGGCGTCATAGGTGGTGGTGGTAACGGTGCCCTTGTAATCCGTGGTCGTGGCCGGGTAGCCATTGGCGTCGTAAGTGATCGCCTTATCGGGCTGGTTGCACTGATTGCCGCAATAGGTGCTCGTGCCGCTGGATTTGAGCGTCTGGGCACCATCATCGGCAAATCCCAGCGTGACCACCAGGCCGAGCGGCGTGGTGAGGTCCGCCGGCGTGCCGCCGTTCTGATAATAATTGGCGTAGCTCAGCGTGATTTTGTCGGCGCCGCCGGCAAACTGATTGCTGATGGCACGGTTGTACTCATTGAAAGTCGTCGTCTCGTAACGCACGCCCTTCTCGTCGATGATGCCGGTCAGCTCGCTGGGATAACTGGTCGGAGAGGCGGCGTAGGCGGCTTCGGCGTACAGATACTGACGACTGTTGCCGTCGGCGAAGGTCACCTTAGCGAGGTTGCCGCTGTCGGCATAGGCATACACGGCGGTCTGGCCAGTCGGGTCGATGACTTGACTCAGCCGGCTCTTGGCGTCGTAGCGCAGGTTGAGCACGCGCCCTTGCATATACCGGTCGGAATCGCCCGACGGTCTGAAACAGAGCGACCACCATAATGGTTTACGCGTCATCCGCGTGACGAGCGACACACATTCCAAATAAAGCGTCGACTGCGTCCGCTTCCACAGAGGTCGTTGACGGGCACCGGGGCCTTGTCCGGGGGCGACACCGACCAGCGGGGCCTGCGTGACCCCGACGATGCCGGCCAGCGCTGACCATCACCCCGAACGGCGAGACTTTCTTGGCAGGACCGGCAGCGGTCCTGCGCTTCACCACGATGAGCTATTCGGCCGTAGCGGTCGCCCCGCGCACCAGCGCCAGCACCGCGAGCAGTTGCCGGCGCTGATACGGCTTGGACAGGAAGACCGCGCCCGGTGGCACCCGGACCGCATCGTCCCGGTATCGGCCGGAGTGGATATTCTGGCTGGCCCTAAGCATGGTTCCGGAAATCAATGCTTATCGGAATGAAAATGCCCGTCGCCTCGCGTGACTTGCAGCACATGTTGTACAGCCACGAGCCCGAGGGCGGCAAAGCCCCGAACCCGCATCGACCCACTAAGCCTCGGGCGCCTTGAGCGAAAGCTCTCGCGGTGCATCCAACCGTTGAGTGAGATTCCACCCCGCTTGCAACGCTTCAAACGCCTGGGGCCCCACCCACGCATAGTCCACGCGTCGGAAGTGCTTCTTCAGCGCGGTCGTGGCACGGCGATACAAGGTCTTGGAGCGGTCCGTGAGTCCCATCGTCGCGAAGCGACCATAAATGATGGCATTCCCATCGAACGCGCCGGACGGAGAAAAACTGACGCTGGTCGGATTGACTCCTTCGAAGACGCCGTAACGCTCGAAGTCAGGGAACACCTTGTGCTCGAATCCGACGGCTTCTTCCGCGTCGAGCATCAGATACGAGGCGCCTCCCAGCCAATCGGGCGCCGCCGCACGGCCCAAGTCCGGAATGTCTTGATAGCTTCGATAAATGGGGAAATCGAGCGCAGGACCAAAACCGACACGCACATATTTCAACGGCTCTCCCTTCCGGTGTTCGAGGACATCCAGCACCGGAAGCAGATCGTGGTCCATCGCATAAAAGTGAAGCTGACTCATCGCTTAGGAACCAAAATGAGGACATCGCTCGGGGCTGCTTGCCGAATCGCGTCTGCTGCTGCGGCTTCGCCACGGGTCGGGGTAACCCCGTCAGCGTAGGTCGAGACGGTCTGCACACGCAAGCGCACAGGATTTGCTCCGGGCTGATTGTATTCCATCGTCATGTCCGCGTAGCGGCCACCGTTGGCGGTGGGAATGTATTCCTCAGGACCATATCCTGCCCCAGCAACCGGCGTGAACCCAAGCCCCTCCAGCTCCAATCGCAAGTCAACATTCTGCGCCCGCGTCGCCGCCCCACCCCAACGCCCACCGCTGCCGTTCAAGTAGCGCTGTTGATACTCGAAGCGACGCTGCGCCTCGCTTTCACCTGGCTTGTTTTCGCGGAACTCCGGCTCACTGCCGCACTCGCCGTTGCGCATCTCGTAGTCGAAATTGGCGCGAGCCAGGGACATGCCGGCCATGTTCGGTCCCTGACGCGGGGCCAGGAACTCCATGAACCGTTCGCGCTCCAACTCGTCTTCGTCGCGCGCTTCTTCTTCCAGGCCTGATGGGTCAACCGCGTGATTGGGGTTGCCGCTCACATAGGCGTAGGTCGAGGCACCCGCGCGGAGCCCCGCAGGGTCACTCTGAAGGTAGCGACCGGTCGCCGGGTCATAAGCGCGGTGCCCGTTGTGCACCAACTGGCTTTCGATATCGAAATACTGCCCTGGGAAGCGCAGATTGAACTTAAGCGTGCCCGTAGGCGCCGATTCCCCGAAGGGATTGGCCTTGACCGGCCACGCCCACTGCACGGTACCGGCTGCGTTGGTCAGCGCCCTCGGCGTGTCGTGGGCATCTGCATGCACATACCACACCGCTCCATCGTCCACCGCGCCGACTGGCGTGGTGCCCAGCCAGATGTAGTCCCGGCGCGTGGCGCCCAACTCGGCGAGCAAGCGACCTTCGGCGGCGTAGGCAAAACGGGTGGTGGCCGAACCGACCACCTTTGCGACGCGCTGGTCCAGCGCGTTGTACACGTACGTCGCCACGGTGCCGCCACCCTGCTGCACCACCGTCATTTGTCCACGGCCGTTGTACCCGTAGCCCCAGGCCATGCCAGCACTCGCGTTGCCGGTCGTCGACCCATTGGCATCGTAGGTGCGTGACCCGGTGCCGATGCTGGTCAGCCAATGGCTGTTGGCCTGATAGCCGTATGCACCGGTTGCCAGTCCAGGTGCTGATTTGGTCAACCTATCACCGGTGCGGTTGTAGGTGTAGGCCTCCACCGCCTTGCCGCTGGCATCGTTCACCGAGGTGAGGCGGTACAGAGGGTCGTAGGTGTAAGTTTCCGCTGCCGGGTTGGCACCGGCCACGTCGCCCAGCGCAGTCACATCGCCCGAGGCATTGCGTGCCCAATGGATGGAGAGAACGGGGCTGGTGACATCGCTTGCCTGATAGTTCGCATCGTAACTGCGGCTGACCACTTGGCCGCTGCCCAAGGTGTAAGCGGTCAAAGGCCCGAATGGCATGTAGGTCGCGCTGTTGACGACGACCGTCGCCGCACCCTTGGCCGGGGTCACCGTCACTTTGATGGGCTGGCCTGCGGCATCGCGGGCGTACTCGGTCACCAAGCCGGTCGGACTGGCGACCGCCGCCACGCGCCCGGCCTTGGTGTAAACATAATCCGTGATGTCGGTGACCGTTCCTTGTGTTTGCCGCTGCTCGGTCAAGCGACCCTGGTTGTCGTAGCAATACACCGTGGTGACGGCTGCTTCCACCAAGCGCGTCAGACGACCCACCGGGAACGAGTTGACACAGCCCGTGACGCTGTTGGCCTCGTCATAATGCAGGGCCACATTGAGCTGCGTGTCGGCATAGACCGCAGAGGTTTTCCGCCCCAGCGCGTCAAACCCCTGAGTGACGACGGTGCCCTTGGCATCCGCATGCGTTAGAGGATTGCCCGCAGCATCGAAGGTTCCGGTTTGCGTGCCGGAATCGGGACTGGTCACGCCCGTCGCGTTCTGTAGCCCGTCGAACGCGTAAGTCGTCGTGAGGCCATTGGGGTCAGCCACGGACTTGAGGTGGTCAAGCGCATCGAACGTAAACACCGTCGAAGTGGTTTTTGTGTTTGCATCTGCGCCGTTCGCGTTGGCAACACTGGTCACCAAGCGGTTCAGTGCATCGTAGGTGTCGTTGCGCGCGATGCCCAACCCGTCCTTCGCCGCGGCCAAGTTGCCGTTCGCGTCGTAGCTGCCGCTCGCGGTGGCATCGAAAACCACATGACCGAGCCCATCGGTCACGCTGAGCAGCTGGCCGCGCGTGTTGTATTTGCGAGACACGCTGCGCCGCGATACGCCCTTGGCATCGAACGTCTCTTCCTTCAGGCGATTGCCCGAAGCATCGAGCGTGTAATGAATGTGCTCGCCCAAACCGTTGGCCATATCAACCAAGCGGTGGGCATCGTCGTAGCTGTAGGTCACCGACACGCCATCGGGGTCAGTCACCGACTTGAGCGCACCCACGGCATCGTAGATCAGGGTGGTCGTGGCATCGCCGGTCGAGGCCGAGCCGTCCGCATTGGCACGCACTGTCCGACTGGCCAACCAGCCCCGCGGCGTGTAAGTCACATCGGTGATGACGCCATTGGCATCCTTTTGGCGCACCGGCCGCCCCTGGCGGTCGTAAGCCAGGGTGGCGGTGACGTGCCCGGCCGCATCCGTGACCTGCGCCAGGTCACCCGCGCGGTGGCAAGCGCCACCCACGGTGGCACACCCGCTCTCATCGGTTGTGAGGAAATAGGCGTACTGGGTCAGATCGGTGACATCGGTGCGCGGGCCATCCACGCTGAGCAACAGGCCTGCCTGTGGGCATTGCGTGCCATCCACGGCATCGCAATAGGTGTACCGGGTCTGGCGGATGCCCTTGGGCGCGTGCGCCTGGCTGCCGCAGGTGTAGGTCACCGTCACCGCAGGGTCCACGGCGCATTCTGCCGTCATTTGGCCACGCGCGTTGTACGACCAGCTGTTCTTGGATACCACGATGCCCTTGGCGTTCGAGACGGCCTGCGTCAGCGGTACGCGGTGCAGTACGTCCCAGGTGCTGCTGGTATTGCGCTGCGCATCCGTGCCGGACGCTTCGACCTGGCGGGTCAGCAATCCATTCGCGTCATAGGTGGTGGTGGTAACGGTGCCCTTGTAATCCGTGGTCGTGGCCGGGTAGCCATTGGCGTCGTAAGTGACCGCCTTATCGCTCTGGTTGCACTGATTCCCGCAATAGGTGCTCGTGCCGCTGGTCTTCAGCGTCTGGGCACCATCATCGGCAAATCCCAGCGTGACCACCAGGCCGAGCGGCGTGGTGAGGTCCGCCGGCGTGCCGCCGTTCTGATAGTAATTGGCGTAGCTCAGCGTGATTTTGTCGGCGCCGCCGGCAAACTGATTGCTGATGGCACGGTTGTACTCATTGAAAGTCGTCGTCTCGTAACGCACTCCCTTCTCGTCGATGATGCCGGTCAGCTCGCTGGGATAACTGGTCGGAGAGGCGGCGTAGGCGGCTTCGGCGTACAGATACTGACGACTGTTGCCGTCGGCGAAGGTCACCTTAGCGAGGTTGCCGCTGTCGGCATAGGCATACACGGCGGTCTGGCCAGCCGGGTCGATGACTTGACTCAGCCGGCTCTTGGCGTCGTAGCGCAGGTTGAGCACGCGCCCTTGCGGGTCGGTCACGGCAATCAACAGGCCCGCAGCCGGCGCAATCGCCGGTGCGGTGGTGGCATCGCTGTAGGTCAGCGCGGTGACCCAGCCATTGTCATCGCTGATGGTCAGCAGGCGGCCGGTCGCGTCATAACGCTCGGTCTCGTTGGTGGCCGCCAGGCGCAAGGTGTAGCCGGTGCGCACGCCTGTCGTCGCATCCTTGATGTCGGTCAGTGTCTCGGCCGCGTCGGTGTCGGCCTTCCACAGGCCGTTGGTGCTGGCAAAGCGAACCATGGACCCGTCGGGGCGGCGGGCATACAGCTGGCCGCCATCCGGACCGCTGTTCGGCATCAGGTCCAGTCGACGGTCAAACGAGTGCCGCCACTTCGGGCCCATGGTGCTGGACGGGACGAAGCTGGACGAGTTGTAGAAACGGCGGAAGGTCAGCCAAGGCGACGAACTGACATCCGTGTCCTGGCGATATTCGTTGCCATTGGCCGCGCTGATGGGGTCACCAATCAGCGGCGTGCGGTGGTCGGTTCCCTCGTGCTTGACCGTGCCGTTGCCGAAGCTACCCCGCGGGCCCAGGGAGTCTTGTTTGCCACCGTTGCCTGCCGTGCACATCGTGCGGCACCCACCGGCATTCTTCGGCTGAAAGCCGCTGCCTGTGACATCTGCCGCCCAGATGTAGGCGAAAAACTCGCTGGTGCTCGTCCCGGTGCTGCTCACATGGCTGATGGTGATGGTCGCAGCCGTGCCGCTGCTGCTGCCGTTGTAGGCCACCGAAAACGTGTGGGGCGCACAGGTCAACGTGCCGTCGGTGCAGTCGGTCTCATAGTGGCCAATGAGCGAGTTGACCGCGCCGTCCACCGACAAAAACCCGTTCTCCGAGCCCCAGGGCGTGTTGTAGTTGTAGGGCGGCCCGTAGACATACGCGGCGTGGGCTGACCAACTGCCCAACGTCATCAGTGCCAATGCCCCAAGCCGTCGCCAGAGCGACCGACTGCCATGACGCCTTGCGGAGAATTCCATGACCGCACCCCTTTGAGAAAATTCGCAGAACTTTACGTGGCACCGTTTGTAGGGGTGGGCTGATTTCCATGTAGGGGTATTCCTACATGGCCTGACCAGCGCCTTGCCACGCGAATGCTAATCGTCAACCCGCGGCCCGCACCAACGTGTTGGGCCCAAACCTACGGGTTCGCACGAGAGGGCTCTTCCATGCAGATGTCAGCGACGTGACACGCTGCGTGTGATGCACGTCACATGAGGCGATGGTGTCTTCTCGCGCAGGTCGACGTTGCGCTACCGCGCGCTTCTGCGGTGGTGCAGCGGCGGCCCGCCGAAGGCAAGGTGGTCGTAGTGCCGTGTCTGCCCTGGCTCCAGCTCACACGGCCGGTCCGGTTCTGCGTGACGGCTCCGGTATGAGCACCAACGCCGGCTTCGGCGTGCGGAGCGTGACGCTCACCTCGTCCTAAGAGGACAGTGTTTTCGGAACGGACATCCAGGCGGCCGCAAGCAGCGCCATTCTTGGCCGCCGCGTCAAGCGACTACAAACGGGAAGAGATCAGGCGAAGTGTCTCGACGCTCGCTGGAGATACGCAGGCCCGACGAAGGGGCGTTTCTAGCGTGCCTGTATGGGTCCGGCACCACTTCCGCGAGAGGAAAGAATCAGTCTGTCATGCTGCCGCAGGCATGGCGCGGTTGAGGGGTCTATTTGAGGCGGCTCGTCCTGACTGCTCGTAACGGGTCGGTCATCTTCGCCGCCCGTGCGATGCCTTCCACCGACGATTCGTCTTGCGTCGATGCGCTAAGCGATCAATGATCGGTACGGACTGAGGTACGGTTATCGTCGCCCTACCCCATGGCGAACACGTTGCTGATCAGAGGTCTGTAGCGTTTCCCGACGGGGCCCGCCACCTCCACCAACACCTGCGGCGAGACCGCGATAAATCGTTGTTTCGCCGTTTCTTTTTGCGGCAACGCCACGCCCGAAACGCCGTTCCCTCAGGTGTCGCTTTAGCTGCCGTTTGTGCCCAGACCCTTGTTTGTTCAACGTCCGTCCGGCCTCTACGTTCGCTTTCTCATGCCTGTCCACGCCGGACAGGTCTGGGGCTAACCGCTCCGGTGCACGCGAAGAGCCCGACACATGGCGACCAGCCGGAACTCACGGAGATGATCGCAAATGAACGCGTACCTGGCCCTTACCCGTTGGCAAAGCACGCGGCGGCTTTTTTGGAGATGTCACTCTCCTCGGCGACACGCTGCAGCTCAGGCTGTAGGCGTCGAACCTCGGCGCTCTGATCCAGCTCCGCACGCTTGCCGATCGTGGGCTTGGAGAAGGCCTTCTTCTAGCCATACAGGCTGTGGCTCGTAATGCCTAGCCGCTGGGCAACGTCGAGCACCGGCCGCCCGTGCTCTCGAACTGCCTTGATCTTGAACTGATCCGTATAACGCTTGCCACTCATAGAGACCTCCTCAATTGCCATAAATTATGGCTTCAAGTGGTCTACGAAAGTCTGGGCGGTCCAGCTCGCCGAAATCGGGGCTCGCTTTAGCGCAGCATTGTTCGTTAAAGCCACTCCTGACCTAGCCGTTTTAGCTACCAGCATGTCGGTTTTGAGTGGAATTTCACGAGAGTCGTCGAATGTTTTTGTGACTGTGATGGTCCCCGTCAACGCCGCCGGTTCGTTCACTGCGCCCGCAGCGTCGCGAAACAACCACGCCTGTTCGACGTCCGCTGGGGAAAGCGCCGCGGCACCGACGATGACCGCGCCCGAGAGGTCCATGTTGCCCGCTGGGTCGGTGTCAACTTTGAAGCTCCATCCGTTTGGCACGTGCACGACGCTGGCCAAGGTCAGATGTTTTCCATGCATCTCCAGGCCAACGATCCGTTCGCCCGGACGCACATCTACGCCTTTGAGTGACAGGACATATTCCCTGGCTGATGCCGCAGACGACGCGCACACCAGCGCCATGACCAACACTACCGCGCTGACACGCTGTTTCATGACTTAAATCCTTCAGGAACGGTGACCGTACCATTGTGCAAAGGGCCCTGTCACAGTTCACCTCCCGGCGGTTTGAACGCGCCCGGCGTCAATCGATGACGTCGATGGCATCCGACTGCAAAAATAGGCACGAAGGGACAATCGCCCCCCGTGCCCGCATCCGTCAGACGCTGCCCTGTACGAACAGCACGAGGTCGCGATTGAAGTCGTCCTTGTGCGTGATGACGAGGGCGTGTGGCGCGCCATCATATTCTTTCAGCACCGAGCCTGGAATCTCCCTGGCCAGGCGGCGCGCGCTGGCGTCAATCGGGATGACCTTGTCATCATCGCCGTGGATGATGAGCGTCGGGACACGGATAGATGAGATGTCCTGACGGAAGTCGGTTTTGCTGAACGCATCCACACAGTCGAGCGTGCCTTTCTTCGATGCCTGCATGGCCACCACCAGACTCGAATCAAGCGTCGCCTGGCTTACCGGATGGGACAACATGCCCTGGCCAAAAAACTGCTTGCCAAATGTTTCAAGGAACGCGGGACGTTCATCGCGGAGTTTTTCTTTCATCTCCGTGAAGACATCGCCGTCGACGCCATCGGGATTGTTGTCGCCCTTGAGCAAGTACGGTGTCACTGCCGACGCGAACACGACGCTGGCAATCCGATCGGCACCATGGCGCGACATGAAGCGCGCCACTTCACCGCCGCCCATCGAAAATCCGACGAGGGTGACGTCTCTCAAGTCGAGTGTTTCCAGCACGGCGTTCAAGTCATCGGCAAACGTGTCGTAGTCGTAGCCGGCTGCCGGATGGTCGGACCGCCCGAATCCCCGACGGTCATAGGCGATGGCACGAAAGCCGGCGTCGGCCACCGCACCCATCTGGTACTCCCACATAGCCGAGCTCAGGGGCCATCCGTGAATGAACACAACCGGGCGGCCTTCGCCCACCTCTTCATAAAAAAGCGTGGTCGGTTGAGCTGTGGATTTGATGGTCACGAATGGCATGGGCAACTCCTCTGGTTGGATGCCAACGCTCGCAAGCACCACATCAACAGCGAGAGAAAGACCTGCATGCGCTTGAACGACGTCCGTGAGTCACAATGCGACGTATCGATGTCTCATGTCATGGTAGCGTTTCGGTATCAGCGAACAGCACCCTGCCACGGAACGCCAGCATGCCTCGCGTGAAAAAGAAGGCCGACCTGCCTCACAAAACCTGCGCCGCCTGTGGGCTCCCCTTCAGCTGGCGCCGAAAGTGGGCGAAAGATTGGGAACAGGTCAGGTATTGCTCCGAGCGGTGCCGACGCTCGAAACCCGATATCAAACGGTCCGTCATTCCAAGCCTTCGGTAGTCACCCGACCTTGATCCGAAATCACCTGGCCGGTTGTGTTACATCCAAACACACAGGCAAACCGTTACGTTGACGGAAACACAGCGATGGTGCATCAACAGACATTGGATGCTCCCACTGTGCAAACCTCAGAAAAAACGACCTGCCTGCTCGTCGAAGACAACGCCTTCGTATCCGATGCGTATCAAATCGTGCTTGAAGGTGGCGGCTTTCGCGTCTGCCAGGTCGCCGTGTCCGAGCCCGATGCCATCGATGCCATCCTTACACGCAGGCCCGATGTCGCTCTGGTCGACATCGACATCGAAGGTGGCGATTCACTTGGCGTCGCCACGGCGCTCATCGCCAAGGATGTTCCGGTGGCGTTCGTGACGGGACACCCGAGGTCCGTCTTGCCAGCGCCCTTCTCCACTTTGCCCTACCTGCAAAAACCGGTCTCGCGCGCCGCATTGCTTGCGCTCGTCCACCGCCTCGAAGAGATGCGGGACAGGTGAGCCGCCCGGGCCGGTCGGCCAGCGGTTCTATTCGCGAATGATCTGCCAGGTTCCGTCGGCGCCTTCCTGACGGACCTGCACGTCGAAACCCATTTCCTCGAGCGCGCGGGCGCGATCGCACGCGGCATGCATGGCTACCAGCCCATCCTGGTACGACTCGCCGTCCCTCCCCTGCTCCGACACGTGCCAGTGGCCGCCGGGTTGCGAGGGATGCAGGATGAATATCCGAACGAGTGACATGAGCGCTTTTCCGGCAAAAAAAACTTCCGGAAGAATACTGATTGCTCCGCGCCCTCTCAACGGCAAAATTCATTCAACCGCGCAGTGGAAAGACATTGCGGGTTACTCGGGCACGGAGCGCGTTGCGAATCCTCATCTCAGGCGCGAAACGGCCATCTGACCAAGGCTCCAGATGCTCGCCCAAGCCAGCTGAAGCGTGGCATGAGCACTCCCGTCGGCACCGTTTTCGACCACCACGCCACGGTGGTCGAACACTTGAAACGAGCCCCGAAACCCTTCGCCTTGTGAGGCATGAACGGAGTACCCGCATGTCAATTGGCCAGCCATCGTACAAATGTACAACATCCGCCTGAATTTGTCGTCACGTGCCCGGTGGATAGAATTCCCGTGCCCCCTGAGGAGGGTGCGTCCGGCACCCTCAGAAGTCTCGCCAAACCGACGCGGCCATGGCGACCGTGGCCGGTGAGGAGGGCGACTGCAGGACCGGTGGGGTCGGAGTGCGGTCGGCTGGCGCAGGACGTTCGGCATAAGGAGCGGTGTCTTCCCCCGCAAAGCGGAAGACAGCGACCTGGAGCATCAGGCCTTCAGCTAGCTCGCTGGCTTGCTGACTGGCCGCACTGGCTTCTTCGACGAGGGCCGCGTTTTGCTGGGTGACCGAATCGAGCTCGGTCACCGCCATGTTGACCTGATCGATTCCGGCCGCCTGCTGGGCATTGGCCGTGGCAATGTCGGTGACGAAGCTTGCCACCTTGACCGCACCCGCTTGCATATCGGCCAGAGCGTCCGTGGTACGCGTCAGGAGCGCAGCGCCAGCTTCCACGCGCTCGCCGCTCGATGCGATCAGCACCTTCACGTCCTTGGCAGCCACAGCACTTTGCTGGGCGAGACGACGGACCTCTCCGGCCACGACCGCGAAGCCCCGCCCATGTTCTCCGGCGCGTGCGGCTTCGACGGCGGCATTCAAGGCCAGCAGGTTGGTCTGAAACGCGATCTCGTCCATCGTCGTGACAATGCCGCTGATTTCGCGACTGGCATCGCTGACCCTGATCATCGCATCCGACGTTTCCCCCGCGAGCCCGCGCGTCGTCGCGGCCTGGGACGTCAACAATTCAGCCAGCGCCCGGGCCGCCGCAGCGGAGTCGGCATTCTGACGGACCGAGGCGGTCATCTCTTCCATGGAGGCTGCCGTCTCTTCCAGACTCGATGCCTGCTCCTGGGTGCGCGAAGACAACTCATCGTTGCCGGCAGCGATGTCCCTGGCCGCGGCGTTCACCTGGCTGGCGTTGTCGCGCACTTTCCGGACGATGCCGGCCAGCGTCGTGTCCATCGCGACGAGCGATCGCAGGGTGTCGCTGACCTCGTCCTTTCCCTTGACGTCGATGGCGTGACCGAGTTCGCCGTCGCTGATCGAGGCAGCCAGTTCGCGCGCCTGAATCAGGGGTCGCATGATGGAACGCGCCAGGAAGACGCCGCACGCAACGAGGGCCGCCGCGCCCACCACGAGCCCGATGACGACCAGGACGAACGCGTGGCGCTCGATGTTCTCCGACTGGGCAAACGCCTGCGCGGCTTCGTTGACGTTTTCCTGCACGATGGCGTCGATCGCACTCGATTCGGCGGAAAAAGCGGGGCCCACAGCGGTAAGCATGTACTGCACCGCTTCGTCCCGTTTCCCGCTCGCCATCAGCGGATCGAGACGGGCGTTGAGCTCACGGGCGTGCGCCTGCGCCGCGATGAACCGGTCAGCTTCCGCTTTTTCCTCAGGCGAGGAGACCATGTTCGGGTAGTAGCTTGCCCAGAGGGCGTCTATTTTTTTCGCCGCCGCGGCGTTGTCCGCCTGCTCCGCTTTCGCCGCGTCCACCGTGCCCACCAACAACGCCCGGTTGAGCCCGGTGCGCGTGTCATTGAAAAGCGCACGAACCCCGGTGACTTCCACGATTGGCTCGAGTGACGTGCGGTAGATGGCTTCCGTCTGCGCGCCGGTCTGGCGAAGAGCCATCAGGCCCCCGACGCCGACCGAGAGGGCGATAACCACGGAAATGGCAATGAGAAGCGCGATGCGCTGGCGAACAGTCATGGAAACACTCCAGGCGGGGACATTCCGCTATCGGCGGGTGCCCACGCTGCTGAAGTAAATTTGACAAAATTGATGAAAATCGTTCATGCGCGATTAAATCGACCGAAAGGCTGGCGAAAGGAGGTCGTATTCAGTGCCGCGAGGCCCGATTTTTTTGTTTCTGCCGCCGACCGCACCCGCTACGAGTACCTTGTCTGGCGACACGGAGTACCGTACCGACCCGTCGCCACGAGCTCCATAAAAAAGGCCCCGCTTCATGCGGGGCCCTGGTGCATCATGCGGCGGCGTTATCGAGAAGTTGCCGGACGCTGTGCTCGGCCTGGGAGCCCGATGCGATGTCGATACGTCGCGGCTTCATCGCTTCGGGAACCTCGCGCTTGAGGTCGATCGTGAGCAGTCCGTTGACCAGGCGGGCGCCGGTCACCTGCACATGCTCGGCCAGTTCGAAACGACGCTGGAAGGGACGCGTGGCGATGCCGCGGTGCAGGTACTCGCCTTCCGGTTCTTCCTTGCGTTCACCCGACACGGTCAGCCAGTTGGCCTGAGCGGTGACCTCGATATCCGCTTCGCCGAAACCGGCGACCGCCATGGCGATGCGGTACTGATCATCCGCAAGCTTGATCGAGTCGAAAGGCGGGTAATTGTCGGATGTCTGGCCCCTGGCCGCCGCGGCCTCGAGCAGATCGAACACGCGATCGAAGCCGACGCTGGAACGATGTAGCGGTGCAATATTCAGAAGAGTTCGCATGACCATATCCTCTTGAGCAACATGGGATGGGTTCTCTCTGCCACCCCCCTTGGGCGAGTGGCGAGGCCGGCCCCGAAGCGGTCGGCGGGCACTAATTTATGCAGCGCCTGAAAAATTTCAAGGCCCTGAATTCAGCCTTTATTTAAGCGGTTTCGACGCAAACGCTAACCGCCTGTGCGCACCTCACGGAGGCGCGCGCGGCCGCCCCACCACAGTCCAAGCGATCCCATCGAAACGGCGCCGAGACACAGGAACGCGCCGTGGAACCCGATCGTCTCGGCAAGCCATCCGCCCAGTGCGGGACTGAGTGCCGCGCCGACGCCCTGCATCGTCATCACCGCGCCCTGCGCGACGTTGACGCGCCCGGTGCCCTGCATCAGACGCGCGACCAGCGCAGGCACGGCCACGCTCTGCAAACCCGCGCCGATACCATCGAGCACCTGTACCGGAAAGACGCCCCAGCGGTTGATGAAGAACGCGGCGAGTGCCCCGCGCAGCGGCAACGCAAGGAAGGTCACGAGGATGACCTGCCAGTAGCCACGCGTGCGGATCAACCGCATCGCCAGCAGTGAGGTTCCCACCATCACCAGTTGCGCCACGACGATAGTCAGCGCCGTGAACGAGCTGGGCTCGGCCTGGTGCGCGGCGACCACCGCCATACCGTAGAGCGGCAACATCGCCGCGTTGCCGAGGTGAAACAGCGCGAGCGCGGCGGCCAGGATCAGCAGCGGCCGGCAGGTCACCAGGATCGATACGCCCGAAGGCGCGTCGTCGTTATCCCCGTCGTCCGATTCGAGACCACGCGCGGCACGGTGATCGATCGCATCGGCCGGAATCAGCAGCGTCGACACCACCGCCAGCACGCCGAATACGGCGGCAACCAGGAATACACCACCGAAACCGAAACGCCAGCCGATGAACCCGGAAACACCGGCACCGACGACGTTGCCAGCGTGGTTGGCCACCTGGTTGCGGCCGAACTGCCGGTCGAAGCCCCGCGCGCGGGCCATGCCGAGGGTGACGCCTGCGATCGCCGGCCCGAGCAGCGCGCCGGCGATCGCCGTGGCCACCTGCGAGAGCACCACCATCGGAAAAGAATGCGCGTACCAGACGATGCACGACGCGATCACCGTGCAGATCGACGACACGACGATCGCCAGCCGCTTGTAACGCGTCGCATCGACCACGGCACCCGCCGGCGCCGTGACCAACAGGCCCGCGACGCCACCGATCGTCATCACGGTGCCGATGGCTCCGGTCCGCCAGCCGGCGGACTGCAAAAACACGCCCAGGAACGGACCGATGCCGGCCTGCACGTCGGCCACGAAGAAGTTGAGTGCTTCGAGCGGTCGTCGGCCGCGCATGGTTCGTTCCTGAGCGAGTGCCACGTGCGTCTCCCGGCGTCAGTGCTTCGGCTTCTTCGGCATCGGCTTCAGCGAGTCCGCACTCGTACCGATCGCTTCCGCATGAATGACCGCGCCATGGGCGGTATCGGTCCAGCGACCTTCCACCGCGATGGACTTGCCCGGCGCGAGCATCCGTCCGAGTTCGGTCGCCGCGTGCGGCGGAAAGCGCACGATCACCCCGTCATCGAGCAGCACGCCGTGCGCATTGCCCTTGGGACCATGCAGCAGACGCGCGATCTCGCCCTCGTACGACCAGCGGGAACCATCGTCATGCGGTTTGGGCTTTTCTTCGCCGGGTTTCGGACCCTCATCGACAATGCGCTTGCCTTTCGCGGGATCGATCGCCACCGCGACGATCACGTCGGCGCCGCGCACGGCCACGCCGCGTACTTCGAGCCGGCTACGTGGTTTGAGAGCTCGCGCCAGCGCCCGTGACAGATGGGGCGGCGTGTGGATTTCGGTGCCGTCGGTCAACAGCAGTCCATCGATATCGCCGTTCGGGTTGAGCAGGAAGCGGTCGAGCGTGCCGCGGGTAACGGGAAGGTAATCGGGATCGAGCCAATGCATGTGCTACTCCAGGGATAAAAAAATCGGCAGGAAACGCCACCGCCCATGGACGGGCGGCGGCGCCTGGATCGGGGTCAGGGCGTGGGAACGGGCGGCGTGAGCGCCGGTGCTCCGCCCAATGCGACACCCGGCTGCGGCGGTACCGGCGTCCGGGGCGCCATCGGGCCAGGCTGCGGCGGTGCGGCGACCGGCTGTTCGTTACCGGGCGTCGTGCCGAGAGCGGTCACCTGGATGGAACGGCCGTAAGGCGTGTTCACGCCGAATCCTTTGACGGCGATTCGTGCATGCGGCTGCATCAGCGCGCCGGCACGCACCGCCGCCGGAGGCGGCACGCGCAGGATCGAGCCCTCATCCAGCAGCACACCGGCCACGTCACCGCGCGGGCCGTACAGCGGCTGCTGCACCAGGCCGTGCGCCTCCATCGGCTGCAGCGCCGGTGCCGCTGGCGGAGCCGGTGGTGCGGCCGGCGGCGTGTCGGTCAGCTCCATGCCGCCCGCCGTGATCGAGTCAGCCTGAAGCAACGGCAAATCACCCACGCGGAAGCCCCGGGCGGTGAGACGATCGCCCCGATGGAGCTTGCCCGCCAGCGCGGCACCCATCGTCGGCGGCATGCCGACCTGCGTGTGATCGTCGAGCAACACGCCGTCCACGTCGCCATTGGGATTGACGAGAAAACGGGCGACGGTGCCGGTCAACTGGGTGCGATGCGCATCGGCAAGCGGTGCCGGCGGCGCGGGCGGCGGCGGCGGGATCGCAGAGGGGGACGGTCGATCCTGGGCGACGGCGCTGCCGATGGCCAGGGCGAGCGCGCAACCGAGCAAGGGAAAACGATTCATGATGAACTCCTGCATCGCGGTGGGGAGGCCGCGATGAAAACCGTTGCATCGTTCGTGCCAGCCGCGAAAGCGCTGAAAAACAGGCCTGTCGACACATCCGCGTCGATGGAAGTGTCCCCTTCGGGGACACCCGGTGTCCTCGCCACGGACACTAGTCGAGACCATAGTCCAGCAGCTTGCGGTAAAGCAGCTGACGACGGATGCCAAGTCGACGTGCGGCCTCCGCGCGATTGCCCTGGGCAGCCGCCAGCGCCTGTACGATCATCGCGCGCTCCAGCCGCGCCAGCGCGACAGGCAGCGACTCGCCCTCGCCGCCCTCACCGCTCCCGCCTTCCGCCGCCGGCAGCGCGCCGTCGGCAAGCATGCCGTCGAGGTCGGCCGCGTCGACCACCGGTCCGGGCACCAGCACCCGGCAGCGCTCCATGACATTGCGCAACTCACGCACGTTGCCGGGCCAGCGATGTCGCTCCAGCCGCGCTACCGCGGCGGTCGACAGCCGCTTTGGCCGCGACTGGCCCGCATCGAGGAACGCCGTCGCCAGCACCGCGATGTCTTCGACGCGCTCGCGCAGCGGCAACAGTTCGATCGGCAGCACGTTGAGACGGTAGTAGAGGTCCATCCGGAACTCACCGGCCGTCACGCGTTCGTCGATGTGCCGGTGCGTCGCCGCGATCACGCGCACGTCGATCGGCACCGGCTGGCTGCTTCCCAACGGGGTGACCTCGTTTTCCTGAAGCACGCGCAGCAGCTTCGCCTGCATCGCCAGAGGCATGTCGCCGATTTCGTCCAGCAGCAGCGTGCCGCCATCGGCCTCGCGGAAGTACCCCTTGCGATCCGCCGTCGCACCCGAGAACGCCCCTTTGCGATGCCCGAACAATTCGCTCTCGAGCAGGTCCGGCGGTATAGCCGCGCAGTTGACGGCGACGAACGGCCGCTCGGCACGCGCGCCGGCGCGATGCAAGGCGCGCGCGACCATCTCCTTGCCGGTTCCGGTTTCGCCCGTGATCAGCACCGGAATATCGCTGGCGGCGGCGAGGCCGATGCGCTTGTGGACCTGATGCATCGCCTGGCTGCGGCCCAGCATGTCGCCGTCGTCCGCCACGGAGGCGCCCGCCGGTTCGACCGGGCCCGCCGCCATGGCGCGTGCCACGGCGTCGGCGAGATCCTGCCTGCCGATGGGTTTGACCAGATGGTCGAACGCGCCCAGCCGCATCGCCTCGATGGTGTTCTGAGCTGACGCGAACGCGGTGAGCATGATGATCGGGACGGGTGACGCGGGCGCGTCGGCGTGACGTGAGCGCAACAGCGCAAGGCCATCCATCCCCGGCATCCGGTAATCGACGAACGCCATATGGACATCCCCGGCGCGTAGCCTGGCCAGGCCTTCCTCCGCATTGCGCGCCATGGCGACGCCGTGGCCGAGCGACGTCAGCGTCGCGGCCATGGTCGCGCGGAAATCGTCGTCGTCGTCGATGATCAGGACCTGCGCCATGGGATCTCCAGGCTAAAGGCGTGGACGCCGTCGTCGCGCTCGTAAAGCGCATGGCCGCCATGACCCTCCGCGATCTCGCGCACCAGGGCCAGGCCCAGGCCGTTACCGTCGACCCGGCCGCTTGCGAACGGTTCGAACAGGCGCTCCTCGATCTCCGGATCGAGCGACGGACCCGCATTGGTTACCGTGATGCGCAAGGTATGGCCATCGTGGACGACCGCCATCCCGACGTCGGCCGCGTGCTGAAACGCGTTGCGTAAGAGGTTTTCCACGGCGCGGCTGAGCTGCTCGCGGTCGATCGCCCAGTGAAGGTCAGGCGCATAGCGGCGCTCGACGGTGACCGGGCCGACATCTTTCCAGGTCGCCCGCTCGATCGATGCGACCCATGCCTCGATCGCGGTATCTTCCAGACGCAGGCGGATGGGCTGCACCATGCCGAGCAGGCTTTCGACCAGGTCGTCCAGTTTCCTTACCTGCGCCAGCACCATGGTCAATGGGGCGCGTTGCTCGTCGGACACGGAGGGTGCGGCGAGCGCGTTCTCCGCCGCCAGACGCATGGTCGCGATGGGGTTGCGAATCTCGTGAGCCACGGTGGCCGTCATCCGCCCGAGACCGACCAGGCGCTCGTGTCGGCGCAGCTCCGTCGACAAGGCCTCTGCCTCGCGATGGCTGGCGTCGAGCCGGGACGCATAGGCGACCACGGCATCCGCCAGACGATCCACCTCCGGCGAACCGGTCCGCGGCAACGCGGGCACACCGGAGGACCGCGTCAGCGCATCCTCCACGGCATCCAGCTTGCGCCGCCAGCGTCGCATGATCGCCACCAGGCCGATGGCCGAGGCCAGCGCCAGGGCGAACGGGAGACCGATCCCGGCGGCCAGCAGGCTCGACGACCGCCCTGGCGCGCGCGCCAGGCGGGTCATCGTCCATACCGCACGCGTCGTGTCCAACGGGCACGCGGTGATTAGGACGGTCTCGCGCTCGCCCTGACGCACATAGGACTGCTCCCGCCGCGAGCTCACGGCCGCGCTGGCGGTGGTCACGATGTTGCCGCTCTCGGCCTCGGGCACGTCGGTCTTGTCGCCCGAGCCTTCATACGTGGGATAGGCGTACGCGGTAAATCCCCGGTCCGATTGCCATGCCCCGCCCTCGACGCCGCTGGCGTCCTGCAAGACCAGTTGCAGGACGACATCGAGCAGACCGTTGGACGGCGACGAGGCACGCGCGGCGGGACTGGCACCGCGGTAACGACTGACCACCGCCGCGCAGTCGGCGGACAACGTCTGCCGGGCATGCGCGACCTGCACCGATCCGGTCTGCCGCCAGGCCACCAGCAGCAGCACGCCCATGCCGACGCAGGCCAGCGCGACGAGGGCCCAGATGACGAAGAGCTGGCGGGAAAGCGCGTTGAACACCGGCATTGGCCTGAACGGGGTGCGGCATCGTAGTCACGACATGAGCACGACGCCGTGAACGGAGCGGATGCCGCGGGTCCGTGCGAAAACATGGGTGGGCTGACAGCGCTACCATAGGCGTCTTGTCCCTGCCGCCCGGAGTCCCCGTGAACGTATCCATTGCCCCCGGCGTCGAAGTCGGCAACTCGCTTCCCTTCGTGCTTTTCGGCGGGATCAACGTCCTCGAAGACCTCGATTCCACCCTGCATGCCGCCGGTCACTACGCCGACGTGACCCGCAAGCTTGGCATCCCCTACGTCTTCAAGGCCAGCTTCGACAAGGCGAACCGCTCCTCGATCCATTCGTATCGTGGCGTTGGACTGGAAGAAGGCCTGCGGATCTTCGAACGGGTAAAGAGCGAGTTCGGCGTGCCGGTGATCACCGATGTGCACGAAGTGGCCCAGGCGTCCGTTGTCGCCGAAGTGGTCGATGTGTTGCAGATCCCCGCGTTCCTCGCCCGCCAGACCGATCTGGTCGTGGCCATCGCGAAGACCGGTCGGGCGGTCAACATCAAGAAGCCGCAGTTCATGAGCCCCACGCAGATGAAACACGTGACCGGCAAGATCGTGGAGGCGGGTAACGAACGCATCATCCTCTGCGAGCGCGGCGCGCAATTCGGTTACGACAACCTCGTGGTGGACATGCTCGGTTTCCGCGAGATGATCGAATCGACCGGAGGCTACCCAGCGATCTTCGATGTCACCCATAGTCTGCAGCGCCGTGACGCCGGCAGCGAAGCCAGTGGCGGACGTCGCCGTCAGGTGGTGGAGCTGGCCCGGGCGGGCATGGCCATTGGCATCGGTGGCCTGTTCCTGGAAGCACATGCCGATCCGGACCATGCGCGTTGCGACGGTCCCAGCGCCCTGCCGCTCACGGCGCTGGAGCCCTTCCTGGCGCAGATCAAGGCGATCGACGATCTGGTGAAGGGTTTCGCACCGCTCGATATCCACTGAAGCGCAACGCTCCGCGCTGACGGCCTCACGAGGCGCTTAAGACAACGGTGGCCGCCAAGATCGTCTGGTGGCCACCGAAAACGACCTTTCGCATTCCGCCTAGCGCGCGATGGCTTCCAGCCACGGACCTTGAGCCAGGGCAGCCTGATGTGGCGACAGCGCTCCGATGTCGCGCGCGGTATTCAGCGTCTGGCTGGCGAGTGCGACGGCTCGGCTTTCTGTATCGACCCGCTTTCCCCTTTCATCCATCCATCGATAGACGTCTGCAAGATGGAAGAGCGCTGAAGTCCCTTCGTGCACAGCACGCGGGAACGCTTCGTCCGTCTGCAGAATGCGCCTCGCGTTCTGTCGCGTCTGGCCCAACAGCGCGGCGATCTCCGTCAGACCAACGAGATCCGGCGCCGCCTCTACCAGATGAATTCCCGGAATGGCGCGGCGTACATCTGCGACTGCGCTATAAAGCGCCTCCTCCGCCGTTGCCGCTTCTCGCCCGAAGTCGAGTGCGATGCGTCCGAGCTTACCAATGCCTACGACTGCGTCGTCGCAGCCACTTTCTTCCAGCACCTGCACGTAGTCCGCTGGGTCGGTGTCCGGATGATCGAAAGCGAATTTCAGTACGAAGTTGAACTCAGGCATGTCTGCTCTGTCCTCAATGCAGTCCATCGCTAGAAGGCGCCGCGCTCATGGCGAGCCGCTTGCGCCGCCAGGCAACGATCTACGATACGTCGCAGCTTTCTTGCGTGCGTCTCGGGATTTTGGGGAGTACCCGCGATGCTCGTCATGCAGAATTCGCCACAGGCGCACAACCGATTGTTGGCTGGGCAGTACATCACCCCCCAGTGCGATCGCTGACTCTCGACTCGCCAACCGTTGCTCTCGGCATATCGCAAGGCGTCTTCGACTTGCCGCTTGCTGTGCGTATTCCGTGGCACTCCGCGCTCCCATGTAAATTAGGCTCCCGACTCCTTATTGTCAACTGACAATAAGGTCGCCAAGGCGCACGCCGACGATTTTCCGCGTGGCGCACCTGGAGAATTTGCCTCAACACACTGCGGGCGTCTGTCAGATTCGCCTGCGCGATGGCAGTGACTAACCCTTACGCGGACGCTGCCGCTCAAGCGAGCGTATGGACGCCCGGGCCATCCGACGGGTCGTAATATCTTGCTCACGTCGTGCGCGCACGCCGGAAGCCAGCAACTTTGTCACGACCATTACTGCCCTGTTTATCTTTTATTACGAATGTGGTTATCTTGACCTTCGCCTGACCCGTAACACCCGGTCAACGCGACGCTGCCTCGGCGCTTAGGGAGCCCGGGGGAGACAGAACACAACAAGGGGTACCAGACCGCACGACCCACCGACACCGGCATGCCCGGCGTCGCGGCCCCGCTTTGGCCAAAAATCACCTGCACAAGGAATGCATGTTGAATATCTCGAAGAAACTCCGACACTCGGTCCTCGGCCTGGCTATCGCCTCGTCGCTGATGAGCTTCAGCGCCTACGCACAGGACACTACGTCTGCCGATACCGGCACCGACGGTAAGAACGCCCAGAAGCTGGATGCCGTGAACGTTACCGGCTCGCTGATCCCGATCTCGCAGATCGAGACGGCGACCCCGACAATCACCATTACGTCGGAACAGATCAAGGCGAAGGGTTTCTCGACCATTGCGGAAGTACTCCAGTCCTCGTCGTTCGCTACGGGCTCGGTACAGGGTGCGCAGTTCACTCAGGGGTTCACGCCAGGCGCGCAGTCGTTGTCGATGTTCGGCCTGCCGGTCGGCTTCACCAAGTATCTGATCGACGGTCGCCCGATGGGCAACTTCCCTGCCCTCTACAACGGCAGCGACTCGTTCAACTCGATCTCCGGTATCCCGGCCGACCTGGTCGACCACATCGACATCCTGCCCGGCGGACAGTCGTCGCTCTACGGTTCGGACGCCATTGCCGGCGTCATCAACATCGTGCTCAAGAAGAAGGTCGATCATCCCACGATCGACTACCGCTACGGGTGGACGTCCGAAGGCGGCGGACAGTCGCACCGCATCTCGTTCGCCGACAGCTTCCAGTGGGACAAATTGAATGTTCTCGTCGGCGCGCAGCTCGAGAAGGTCGATCCGATCTGGGGTTCGCAGCGCAACCTGTCGAAGCAGTACAACACGGGCAACCCCGATAGTCCCGCGGCCGCCGGTCGCGACTTTCTGGTCAGCTCGCTGACCAGAACCAAAAACAGCTATATCTTCGCCGACCCCAATGATTGCGCCAACACGGAAGGCCTGATGCATGGCGGTGAGGGCAAACAGTATCGCGTCGGCCAGGCGGAACCCTACTGCGGCTCTCTGAACAGTCCGGGTTTCCGCACGATGCAGAACAAGTCGAAGAATGCCGACTTTTACACGCATGCGACCTTCGACGTCACGCCGGATACTCAGCTGTATGGCGACTTCCTGTACCACCACGGCGAACAGCAGTGGAGCTCGGGCCCGAGCTACATGTGGTGGGGCAGCCAGACGGACTTCGGTCCGATCTACGACCCGAACCTTGACGATTATGTCGCGCTCCAGCGTGGCTTTACCGACGAGGAAGTCGGTGGCTACAAGAACATCATGAACAAGCAGACGGAAAACAGTCTGATGGTCACCCTCGGCGGCAACGGCGTATGGGGTGAGAAGTGGAACTGGGACCTGGGCTTTACGCACAGCGAAGACCATCTGAACACGTCGCAGGTCGACCGCCTCGCGGACAAGATGGATGACTTCTTCATCAACAAGGCGATGGGCCCGGACCTCGGTCCCGACCCCTACGACGGCGGTTACTCCACGTATGCGGTGAACTACGACCAGTTCTATCGCCCGATCACGGCATCCGATTTCGACAGCTTTACGACGCGTGACCACACCAAGGCGAAGACCTGGGACAACATGCTCCGCTTCCAGGTGACCAACGGCGAGCTGTTCCCCCTGCCGGGCGGCGACGCAGGCATCGCCCTGGTTGCAGAAGGCGGCAATCAGGGCTGGGCGTACACCCCGTCGCAGAACATGCTCGACGGTAACGTCTGGGGAACCACCGACGTGCAGGGCGCGGGGCACCGCAGCCGTTACGCGCTCACCTCGGAGTTCCGCGCACCCGTCCTGTCGTGGCTGACGCTCGACGTGTCCGGCCGCTACGACAGCTACAAGGTCGCCCAGCAAACGATCGACCATGGCACGTACAACTTCGGGATCGAGGTGCGTCCGTTCGATACCCTCCTGCTGCGCGGCAAGTACGGCACCGCGTTCAAGGCGCCGAACATCTCCGACCAGTTCATGGGCGAATCGGGCTACTACAGCGCTGTGACCGATTATTCGAACTGCGCGCGGCTCGGCTTCGATCCCGCGCACTCCGACCAGTGCGACGGCAACTACAGCAACGCACAGTTCAGCGGCAAGCAGTCGGGTAACACCGAACTTCAGCCGATTACCGCGAAGGTCTGGAGCTACGGCTTCGTCTGGTCACCCGTGGCACGCATGAAGTTCTCGGTCGATTACCTGCACTGGGACATCTCGAACGAAGTGGCTGAGGAATCGGCGGACAAGCTGGTACTGGACGAGTACCACTGCAATACGGGCGACTACGATGCCGGCAGCCCGACCTGCCTCAACGCTTACTCGAAGATCACGCGCAACCCGGCCACGATCGACGGTCTGCTCGGGACGATCGCCACGATCAGCACGCCGAAGGTCAACGTGGCGAATGAGAAGGTGAATGCGCTCAATGCGGAATTCAGCTACATGCTGCCGACCGCGCATTTCGGCAGCTTCATGTTCGACACCAGCTACAGCGACGTGCTGAAGCACGAGTACCAGCCACTACCGGGTGACGATTACATCAACTACCTGACCTCTCCGGACTGGTCCACCGACTTCAAGTCCAAGGTCAACGGTTCGGTCACGTGGATCACCCCGAACGAGCAGTGGAGCGCCACCGTCTACTTCAACCGCTACGGTTCGACTCCGAACTACGCGGCGACACAGTCGGGCGACTATACGACCGGTAAAGCCGGCAGGCTGCGCCCGTGGGTGACGTACAACGCGTCGGTCAGCTACAAGGGCTTCAAGGATCTGGAGCTGTCGTTCCTGATGAACAACGTGTTGAACAAGATGCCGCCGAAGGATCGCTCTTATCTCGGCACCGAAACATCACCCTGGAACGAGCAGAACTACAACATCTACGGTCGCACCATGTACGTGGAGGCGAACTACACATTCTGACGCTCACCGGGACAGGGACGTCCCCCGACGTGACGTTGCGATGACCCGTTTACTTCTTAAGTAATTGCCACGAAACAGCAACACGCAAATTCGGCAAGAGTGGCCCATACGCCAATTCCGTCAAGCTTCCTGTCCCCTTCCCGCTTTTCGATCGTGTCATCCTCGCCGAAATTCTCATAACTCGGACAAGGAGCAGGGGCGTGAACGGAAGCACGGCACTAAGTCACAGGACCAGCGAGGTCTGGTACAGATGGGGTCAATACGTTGCGGTGGCCGCAGCGTACGAAGCGGTTTACGAGATCGCCTATTACCTTTCGTTTCAGCAGTTCCTGCTCACCACGGGGCTGCGGCTGGCCTGCATGCTGTTGTTACCTTCCCGCTTCTGGCCGGCGCTGGCCATAGGCGAGGCCGTTCCGCTCGTCGAGACCGCTGCATTCTGTGCAAATCAGTTCGGGATGCTGTGGGCGATCCTCGTTTCCGTTCCGACGGTTGTTCTGTGGTGGCCGTTACTCAAACCTCTCCGTAAGCGCTGGGCTCTGCACGATGCCAGTGGTCGCATAAGCATGCCGGTCATCATCGGCGCGACCGTCAGCGCCGCGCTGATCACGGCCACCATCACGACACTCGCACTGGTCGCCGCCCTGGCACACACGCCGGAAAAGTGGTCTGTCACGTCGCCCACGCCGTTCTTCTTCGGCTACCTTCTGGGCGCCTATCTGGGCGCGCTCACATTGACTCCCGTCATTCTTGCGCTGCAGGAACGCTACCGGGCACTCCGGCAACCCCTCCGGGTCAAGCTGATCTGGCGAAGCACTCTGTTTCGCGACATCCTCGCCTGGGTAGTTCCCGCTCTCGCGGTGCTGACCTGTCTTGCGATCGTGACGGACAATGAAAGCATCCGGCAGATAACCCGTCTCGCCCTGCTCTGGCCGATGGTCGGGCTGGCATCCCGACATGGATGGCATGGAACCGCTCTGGGAGGCATGGCGGCCAGCATGGCCCTGGCGCTTACGGCGACGGGACAGCTTGATGAGGGCGCACTCGTCATACAGGCGTTACTGGCGTCATCGCTGACCGCCATGTTGTTGTGGAAAGCCCGGACGCCCGCTTTGGAACAGCAAGGCGTCCGGGTAAAACGTTTCTGACGCGTGGCTCAGGGGCCGCGGATAGAGCACTTCGTCGGATCGTTGCACTCCGTGACGAGGAGCAGTGAAGCGGCACCATCAGGCTGCGGAGCCACGACCACCTTCATCGCATCATCGCTGTACACGGACGTACTTTCAGCGGGGATCGCCGCCGTCTCGCTCACCCTCTTCCAGCGTGACGCATCGACGCCGATGGGCAGATCGAGCGTTTCGCCGTCCACGACGGCAATCGCCCCACGCACCGTACCGGCCGCGTCGTTGACCTGCACATAACGAACGCCCGCACGGTCAAAGAGGTAAACGTGATACTGCGAACTTGCACTGACGTCCGTCGTATTCGGCCAGGACTGACCGAGGCCGACCGCCGTGGAAGACGGCGTGCTCGCAGCGGCCGTACCGCAGCCGATGACCAGGGCGACAGACAGGAGGGTACGGTTGTATATCGAGCGCATATGAATTCCTTGTCGAGCGTTGATGGGAGTGCCAAGACTAGCCGAATATCGTGACCGGCCGCGTGTGCTGTAGTGCAAAAAAACCGATGCACACCCAGCCGTCAGCCATGACGGCGCCGCGCGCTCACTGCAACGCTGCAAGCCACTTCGACAGCGCATGCTACAGCTCTTCACGTCGGTCCGAATATGCATGATCGGTAGAAAAGTGAAGCGTGCTCACCTTCGTATCGCCGGCCTCATGCGTCGTGGTGACGCCCTTGCGGAGATCACTCGCGCGAGGGAGGTACCGCTTCCACCGGAAACGCCGCGGCCACGCGCGCGCACCACGCCGCATAAGCTTCGTCACCTGTGGGCTTGGCGGAAGCCAGCAGGTCGCCCAGCTCGGCGTTGTTCGGGTACACCGCGGCCAGCAGTGGAAGCAGCCGGGTCGAGAAGCGCCCCGCCTGAACCAGCTCGCGCATACGTTGCACGGCCGGCTTTTCAAACTCGTCGACCAGCGGGGAGCCCATCCGGCGGCCCTTGCCCAGTGCGGTGAAATACATGAACTGCGCTGGCTCGCTGTCAGGCACTGAAACCGCAAGCGTTTGCAGCCAGCCGTAGATGTTGCGCTCGCCAAACAGCGTCTCGCGCGCTTTCGCCACACTGGCGAGGGTCAGTGCGAGGTACTGCGCCAGACCGCTGACGTATTCGTTGACGTCGGTACCGGGCAGCGCATACATCGGGACCCGGGGCTCGACGATCGCGCCTGTCGCTTCGGCCAGGGAGGCGAGCAACTCCCCCGACAAGACGACCAGCGCGTTGCCCGCCTCGCGTTCATTGAACCGCCGTTCCACCCGTTTCAACGTGACGCGGTCGCTCAGACGACGCAGGCGGCAGACGACATGGAAACCGTCCTGCCCTGCGCTGACCTCACCCTCGACCGCCAGGTCGAAATCCTGGCCGAGATAGTCGAGCTCATCGTCCGACAAAGGTTGCCCGAACAGGACGAAATTGTGCTGATCGGCGACCGGGAGATTCATGGCGACCCTCAGATCGCTGCAATAGACCAACTGCTCGAGCAGCAGGAGCGGCAGTGCGCGCGACAGCCGCCCCCGGTCGTCCTCGCGCCCGCTGCGAGCCACACCGCCTGCCGCATCGTCCACGGCCGCCAGGGGTAGCAAGACGATGCGAAGACCATCGCCGGCGCGCGGCGGCGCGGCCCACTCCATGCCGTGCATATCGAGCAGCCAGGGCGGCTGCACCATCTGGAGGAGCGAAATCTCCGGGGTGTGATCGAGTGGCTTCGACGGTTCCACCGTCATCTCGTCGAATGCCTGCGCGAAGTGCTGGAGGTTCTGGGCATACGCCGGCTGACCCAGCGCGAAAAGCTTGCCGAGCAGGAGCTGACCCCGTTCCGCGTCGCCGAGTTCGACATAGGCTTGCAACAAGTTGAAACCCACCCGGACGTCATCGCGCTGTGGATCGAACAAGGGTGCCACGCGCGTCACGAGATCGTTGAGCAGACCGTGCTGGCCCAGCGTACCGGTGACGGCGAGCATCACGTCCGTCCCGTGCGGAGCCTTCGCCAGCGCCCGGTCGAACCATGCAAGCCCGTCGTCGCGCAGGCCGGCCTGGATCGCTGTCTGACCCAGCAGCAACTGCGGCCGGAACGCATCGTCGCGCTCGGCCAGCGCCCGCAGGAAAGCGTCCGCTGCATCAGCGCCCGCGGCTTCGGTCCGCTCAGCGACGCGCCAGCCAAGGCCGTTGTCCTGATTGGGATCGAGCTGCAGCGAGCGATCGAGGATTGCCATGGCCTCGGTGTCCTTACCTTCCGCGCTGGCCACCTTCGCGAGGTTGGTCAGCAGCGTCGGCGTCTCACCGATCTTGTCGATCGCCTTGCGCAGCGTACCTTTCGCATCCCGCGTGCGCCCCAGCTTCAACTGGACGATCGCCCGCGTAACGAAGCCGCGCTCGATCATTGGATCGATCTCGAGCAGATGCGCACTGGCTGCGTCGACGTCGGATGCGAGATCGTCGCCAAGAGCCGAGATGACGAGCGAGTAAAGCGCGTCCGGCTCGTCCCACTTGGACTGGAGGTTCGGCTGCAGTACCTCCCGACGCCATTGCTCGAACGGAATCTGATAGGAGCGGCCGTATGTGTCGACGAAGGAAACCATGCGCCCGTCATTGGCCGGCGCCGCAGCGGGCGCCTCAGCGGCCTTCTTGCGCTTCCTGAAAAATCCAAACATCCCTACTGCTTCCTGTCGAAATGAATTATTGGCCGGGCGGCACGCGCCGGATGGTCTGCACGTAAATATGCAAGGTCGCGCTTCCGCCGTCGAGCGCCAGGTGGTCATGGGGTGTACTCCCATGGGCGCGCGACGCAGCGCCGATCGACAGGAGTCAAATCGCCCAAACTTGCATAACTACCCAGTTTGCCCCACGCTCTGCCCGATGCCGCATCGGGCGCCGTGGTCGACTGGAGGTGGGGATGAGTACTGTCCGTGGCCGTTACGGCCGCCGTGTATCGCGGATGCTCAGCCTCGCGGCGCTTACCCTCGGCACGCTGAATCCGCTGCCCGGCCTCGGGGTCGACGCGCCGCCCGGGCACACGGTCACCTACGACCGCTACTCCCTCATCATCGACGGCAAGCCTACCTATCTATGGTCGGGCTCCTTTCACTACTGGCGCCTGCCCTCGCCCGATCTCTGGCTCGATGTCCTGCAGAAGATGAAGGCCGCGGGCTTCAACGCGGTCGAAATCTACTTCCACTGGGGCTACCACTCGCCTGAGCGTGGGGTTTATGACTTCAGCGGCATCCGCGACGTCGACCGCCTGCTCGACATGGCCCGCGACGTCGGTATCTACGTCATCGCGCGCCCGGGCCCGTACATCAACGCCGAAACCGACGCCGGTGGATTCCCCGCCTGGCTCGTGACCACCGCCGGCAAACCGCGCACCACATCGCCGGAATACACCGCGGCGTACCGCGAGTGGATGACGCAGATCGATCGCATCGTCGCGCGGCATCAGATGACCGACGGCCGCGGGACGGTGCTGCTCTACCAGGTCGAGAACGAGCTGTATGACGAGAACCCCGATACCCGCCGTTATATGCAAAACCTCGAAGACGAGGCGCGCGCCGATGGCATCACCGTGCCGCTCACCGGCAACCACAACGGCAATTTCGTCGAGGGTCTGGGCGCCACGGACATCCCCGGCCAGGATTCGTACCCGCTCGATTTCGACTGCACACGTCCCGACCGCTGGAACGGCATCTACGACTTCAGCGAGGAGCGCCGTGAGCTGAAGCATGCGCCGCTGTTCTTCCCCGAGTATCAGGGCGGCGCGTTCGATACCTGGGGCGGACCGGGCTACGAAGCCTGCCGGAAGTTCACCGGCCCCGCCTTCGAGCGCGTGTTCTACGAGTCGATGATGGCCGCCGGCTCGACGATGCAGAACTTCTACATGACCTACGGCGGGACCAACTGGGGCTGGTTGTCGTCACCGGGCGTGTATACGTCGTACGACTACGGCGCGGCGATCACGGCAAGTCGCCAGCTGACGAGTAAGTACGACCAGCAGAAGCTCCTTGGCTTCATGACGCGTGCCGTCGCACCGCTGGCACGGACCGATGCCACCGGCACCCATGTGCCGACCAATCCGCGACTGAAGGTCGTGGCGCGGATCAATCCCGACGACGGCACACGCTTTTACATCCTGCGACACGCCGAGCCGCAGGACACCACGAACGACGCCACTCACCTGACGATCGCCACCGATCCATCGGGCGCCCACGAGACAACGATTCCCCAGCAAGCGGGAACGGCCATCCATATCGATGGCCGGGATTCGAAGATCTTGCTGGCCAACTATCGGTTCGGTCGCCAGGATCTGGCCTACTCCACCTCCGAACTGATGACCGACCTGACCATCGGCGATCGTGACATCGCGCTGCTCTACGGTCGTCACGGTGAAGACGGCGAAACCGTCCTGCGCTTCGGCTCGGAGCCGAACAGCGAGGTCATAGCGGGCAAGGTCGCCACGCACTGGGACCCTGCAACGCACACGCTCCGGCTCAACTATCGGCATGACGATCTTGCCCGCGTGCTCATACTCGATGGCGACAGATCGCTGCTGCTCCTGATCGGCGACAACGATGCGGCGAAACGCTTCTGGCAGGCAGATACGAAGGATGGCCCCGTTCTCGTGCGTGGCTCCTATCTGGTTCGCCATGCCAGGGCGGAAGGCGACCGTGTTTACCTCAACGGTGATACGGAAGAGGCGGGCGACGTCGAATTGTTTGCGCCGGCGACCACTCGCGGCCTGTCGTGGAACGGCAAAACGGTTCCGGTAACCACGACACCATCGGGCAGCCTGCTCGGCCACCTCGATGGCCCGGTACCCGTGACGCTGCCGGCACTGACCACGTGGCATGTCTCGAACGGTTCGCCGGAGATCGATCCCGGGTTCGACGATGCCGACTGGCTCCCCACCGATCGCACCAGCTCGCCCAATCCTTACTGGGCGCACACGCTGCCGGTCCTCGACAGCGACGCGTACGGTTTCCATCACGGCAACGTGTGGTACCGCGGCCATTTCCGCGCGACCGGGAAGGAAACCGCCATCCGCTTGTCCGCCAGCATGGGTGTTCACCTGGGTAACCGCGGCATCTTCACCGCCTGGCTCAATGGGCATTTCCTTGGCAACAACCCCAGTGGCGCACAGCAGTTTTCCATCGATCCCGACTGGCTCAGGAAGGACGGAGACAACGTGCTTGCCGTGCTGGTCGACAACCAGGGGCATCTTCAGGAAGAACGCAGCGGCACGTTCCGCGAGCCGCGCGGCCTGATCTCGGCGACCTTCGCCGGGCCTGCGGACGACATCCACTGGAAGATTCAGGGCAACGTCGGTGGCGAAACCCTGCCCGACCCCGTGCGCGGTCCATTCAACGCGGGCGGCCTTTACGGCGAACGGATGGGCTGGCAACTGCCCGGATTCCCTGATGGTCAATGGGCCAGGACGACACTGCCAGCGAGCACCGATAAACCTGGCGTCGACTGGTACCGGACCTCGTTCCGGCTCGATCTCCCCTCCGATCAGGACGTACCGATCGCCCTGCGCATCCACGATATCGCGCCGCATCACTACCGTGCCGTCGTCTTCATCAACGGCTGGCAGATCGGGCGCTACATCAGCGACGTAGGTCCGCAGACGGAATTCGAACTGCCCTCCGGGCTGCTCAACCAGCGCGGCGAAAACACCATCGCCATCGCGTCATGGAGCACGGCGCACGATGGCGGCCTCGGCGATGTGTCGCTCGTGATGCAGGGAAACTACCGTACATCGCTCGATTCGAAGACGGTCAAGGCGCCGGATTATCGGGACGTCATGCGGGCACAGAAGTCCGGCAAGGCGCGCTGACACCGGCGAGGTGTGATGCCGTCGGCTGAAGACGATCTACAAAAACGCAAGATATTTCGAACAAAGTACCCCGAAAATGGGACGTCGTACGCAATTCCGCACGGACGACGCATGTGACGATCCGAAGACAGAGTTCATACACAGGAGGAAACGCCAGCGGACGATACTGCGGCGCGTCCGATGGCTACAGGGGGATTCAGCCGCCCAGTCATCCAGAGGGACCAACATGCAGAACCACGGGCAGCGTGCAAAGCATCATGGCGAGCGTCGTTTGCTTGCCACTTCACTGATACTGGCTTTGAGTGTTCCATTCGCGGCAAGCGCGACGGATTCGTCGACGCAGGCATGGGCATCCACCCGCACCGAGGCGTTCCACTCCGGTGCCGCACAGTTCCAGGGTTACGCCGAAGACGGCCAGACCGTATCGATCGCGGTGTCGCTCAAGGTGCGCGATCCCGACGCCTTGAACAACTACACGCGTGAACTGTTCCGACCCAACAGCCTCGTTTACCACCGCTTCCTGACGAAGGAGCAGAGTGAGGCCACCTTCTCCCCCACCGCCGAGCAGGCTGAAGCGGTCGCGGCGTACCTCAAAAAACAGGGTTTCACCAACGTCGAAATCGCACCGAACCGCCTGATCGTCACCGCCGATGGTGACGTGGGCAAGGCACGTTCCGCCTTCCGTACGACGATCGCTCGCTTCAACGTGCAAGGCGTGAACGGCATCGCCAACGACAGCGCCGTGCAGGTACCGGCGGAACTGAGCCAGATCGACCAGGTGGTCGGCCTCGACACCACCCGGAAGATGCAGACCTATTCCCTGCCGGCCGCGCAGCTGAAACCGGCGTACGTGACCACATCCAGTGGCGGCCATGGGTACTACCCGCAGGAATTCGCGACGGTCTATCACGCGGGCACCGTGGCCCGCGCCAGCAAAACCGCTGCCGCCGTCATCGGCTGGGGCAGCATGACCAACGCGCAGGCCGACCTCGCCCACTTCATCTCGGACAAGGGCCTTCCCGCCGTCCCCAGTTCCATCGTCGCCACCGCGTCGAGCAGCGATGATTCGGGCCAGGTGGAATGGGCCATGGACGCTCAGGCGATCACCGGCGTGAGCGGCGGCGTCAAAAGCCTGACCTTCTACACGTCGGGCACCAACTCCAACTCGGCGATCCTCAAGGCGCTCAACCGCGCGGTCAGCGACAACACCGCCAAGGTGCTCAACATGTCGTGGGGTGCGGCGGAATGCGGCAGCACCACCAAGGGCTTCGCGGATTCCGTCTTCCAGCTCGGTGTCTCGCAGGGTCAGACATTCGTCGCGTCGTCGGGCGATAACGGCTCGTATCCCTGCAACGCCAGCGAAAACGGTGCCTACGGCAGCAAGACCATCCTGAGCGTGTCTTACCCTGCGAGCTCACCGTACGTTGCCGCGATCGGTGGCACGACGCTCAACACCGACACCTCCGACAACTACGTGTCGGAAACCAGCTGGCCGTACAGCGGCGGCGGAACCAGCACCGCGGAAGCGACGCCATCCTGGCAGACGGGTGCGCACCGCCAGGTGCCTGACCTTGCGTTCGATGCGGACTGGGACAACTCGCCCATCATCTTCTACCTGACCAAGAGTTCGACCTCGGGTGTGGGCACGTCCGGCTATTACGCCAACGGTGGCACGAGTCTGGCCGCGCCGCTGTTCAGCGGATCGTGGGCACGCCTCGAAAGCGCGAACGCAAACGCGATCGGGTTCGCGCCGCCGGCGATCTACGCCTATGCCAGGTCGACCACCACCCCGCTGCCGTTGCACGACGTCGCCAGCGGCACCAACGGAGGCTATTCCGCCACCAAGGGCTACGACCTGGCGACCGGCTGGGGAAGCTTCGACATCCAGGCGGTGGCTAACTTCATCGCCGCCAATCCCGGCTTCATCAACGCGAGCAATCCGTAACGTGACGGGGCGGCTCAGGCCGCCCCGTTTCCGAGCGCGCTCAGCGGTTGCGTCGACGCCACTCGGCCACGTCACCCAGGCGCAGATCTTCCGGCAACCGGCGTGGGTGTTTGGAACGGCCCAGCCGCTGCGCGTGATAAATCCCGGTATGGCCTGAAAACAGATACGCCGCCACGCACGCCAGCGCGGCGAACGGAGCGATCTGCGGACCGAAGAGCTCGATCGCCATCACGGTGGTCGCCAGCGGCGTATTGGCCGCGCCGGCGAATACGGCGACGAAACCCAGTCCCGCCAGCATGGCGAACGGCAGGTGCAGCAAAGGTGCCAGGCTGTTGCCAAGCGTGGCGCCGATGAAGAACAGCGGCGTGACCTCGCCACCCTTGAAGCCGGTGCCTAACGAGAACACGGTGTAGCCGAACTTGCTGACACTGTCCCACCAGGGCAGCGGGTGATCGAACGCGGCCACGATGGTCGGAATGCCGAGCCCTATGTAGGCCTCGGTGTGCAGCAGGTACACGGATACCGCAATGACGATGCCGCCAAAGAAAGGGCGCAAGGGCGGATACGCGATCAACGACTTCACCAGCGCACCGAAGCGATGTGTCGCGGTGGCGAACAGCATGCCAACGACGCCGAAGACGAGCCCCGCCACGAGGACGGAGAGCACGGTCCAGACGTTCAATGGCGCCACGGCGCCGACCACGTACGCCGTATGATGCACTCCCCACGCGACGCACACGCGATCGGCGACGATGCCCGCGATCATGCAGGGCAACAGCGCGTCATAGCGCAGCTTGCCGATCGCCAGAACCTCCAGGCCGAACAACGCACCCGCCAGCGGCGTACCGAAGACCGCCGCGAATCCCGCACTCATGCCGGCCATCAGCAAGACACGCCGATCCTCGTGCCGCAGGCGGAGCACGCCAGTCAACTGATCGGCGAGCGCACCGGCCATCTGCACCGCCGTGCCTTCACGCCCGACCGATGCACCGAACAGATGCGAGGCGATGGTGCCGGCAAAGACCAGAGGCACCATGCGCAAAGGCACGACTTTTCGCGGGTCGTGGATCTCGTCGATAAGCAGGTTATTGCCTGCTTCTACCGGCTTGCCCAGCCGAAAGTACACCCAGCCAATCACGAAGCCCGCGACCGGCAGCAACGCCGGCAGCCACGGCGTGATCTCACGCGTCCGCGTCGCCCACGCCAGTGCGATCAGAAACCAGGCGGACGCGGTTCCCGCGAGAACCGCGACGAACGAAGCGATCAGCAACCATTTGCCGATGTAGGGAAGCAGTTCCCACTGCTCGAGGGACCGAAAACCGCGCATGCGCTCATCCAGACGAATGAAAATCACCTGGGACGCAAGGGCGTAAGGCACATGCCTACAGCCCCGGGCAACCCAGGACATGTAGGCATCATCAGCCCCGATGGGGCGGTTCGCGGAGGCATGCCATCTCCGTAAGGCATCGAGATTAGGGGCGTCCCTCCCCCGGGTCAACCGCCTCAGGAACCCGTGACAGGCAACTCGATATACGTGCCGTCCGCTCCACCCAGCGACACCTTCTGCGTCGCCGGCTGGAAGTCCGCCGGCTGCGCGAACAGGATGTTGGGTACGAAGGTCTGCGGATTGCGGTCGTACAGGGGGAACCAGCTGGACTGTACCTGGATCATGATCCGGTGGCCGGGCTCGAACACGTGGTTGGCGTTCGGCAGACGGAAGTCATACGCCAGCGGCACGTTGGGAGTAATCGGCTTGCCGACGGTGAAGCCTTCCCGATAACGGCCACGGAAGATATCCATCGCGATGCCGAGTTCGTAGCCGCCCATCTCCGGCTGCTCGGCGACCTGATCGGGATAGACATCGATCAGCTTCACCACCCAGTCGCTGTCCGTACCGCTGGTGCTGGCCACGAGGTGAACGTTCGGCTCGCCGCTGATGCGGACCGGCGCGGTGAGCACCGGGGTCGTGAAGGTGAGCACATCGGGGCGCGATGCCGCCTCGCGCTGGTCGCTGGTCAGCCAGTGCTGCCAGCCCGTACCCGACATCGGACCGACCGGACGCGGACGGTACGGCACCGGATGTGCCGGATCGGAAACGTATTGCGCCGTAGCGGACGGCTCTCCCGTCCCTGCGCCCAGCGCCAGGGTGCCATCCGGACCAGGCACGAGCCGCGTCGGCCGTGCACCGCCCGTCGCGTCCATCGGCCATGCCGGACCGGTCTCCCAACGGTTCTCGCCGGTGACATACGCGTTGACCGGCGCTGTCGTGGCCGGCGCGTCTTTCAGGTAGTGCGCGAGGAACGGACGGAGGATCTTCTGGCGGAAGTAGAGCCCGGTGTCCGTGCCGAAGCGGACTGCGCCAAGACTGCTGCCGTCGCGTACTTCCTGGCCGTGGAACCATGGGCCCGCCACGAGGAAGAGCTTGTGCGCGTCGTCGTGCGGTTTCATCGCCTTGTAAACGGCAAAGGCACCGTAGATGTCTTCCTGATCCCACAGGCTCGCCACCAGCATCGTCGGCACCTTGACGGGTTCGCGGGCCAGCGCCTTGTCCACCGCCTGATCGGACCAGAACGCATCGTAGGCCGGATGCTGCGCCACCTTGTTCCAGAAGCCCAGCTGTTCCATCCCGTAGCGCTTCGCGATCGCGCCGGCCGACACGCCTTCCAGGAAGAACTGGTAGTCGTCCGCGTAGTTGTTCCACCACTTGTGCGTGTTCTTGCGCGAGGCGGTCTGCTCATAGATGTATTCGAGGTTCTGCTGACGGAACGCGCCGTGATGGAACCAGTCGTCGCCCATCCAGCCATCGACCATCGGGTTCATCGGCACGGCCGCCTTCAGGGCGGGATGCGGATGCACGAGCGCCATCAGCGGTTCGAAGCCGTCGTATGAAATGCCGAGAATCGCCACACGGCCGTTGCTCTCCGGCACGTGTTTCACCAGCCAGTCGATGGTGTCGTAGGCATCGGTGGAATCGTCGACCGGAGTCGGGTTCTGCGGCCCGCGCAGCGGACGATTCATCACGTAATCGCCTTCCGAACCGTACTTGCCGCGAATGTCCTGCGCGACGCGGATGTAACCGTCCTGCACGAGCACATCGCTGGCGTCGTCGTCGTGACTGACCGCGACGCCGAGGTGACCGCTCTCGACCGCGCTGGTCATTTCGGACGCGTCGTAGGGCGTGCGTGTGAACAGGATACCCGCGTTCTTCGCGCCCTTGGGCACCAGGATCACCGTGTGCAACTTGACCCCGTCACGCATGGGGATCATCACGTCGCGCGTCTCGTAGTCGAAACCGTCGTACGTCGGCTTGAAGTCGGCCGGCGTTTCGCTGGGCAATGCCGGATACGTGCCCCTGGAGGGCGGCGGAGCATCGCCGGCGAAGGTCGAGGTGGCGATGACGGTGGACAAGGCGGTGACCAGCAGGGAGTAACGGAGCGTCGTGATGGCTTTCAAGGCGATTCCTGGTTGGGCATGGACTTACTGGCACGTGGGGGGCATGCGTCCGACAGCCTCCCGGATCTGTACGGCGGCGGTGTCGGCCTCGCCGATCTGCTGGCAAAGGGCCCTCACCCGCGTTCGTCCCTGGGCCCGAAGCCCCGCGCATTGCCATGCACGGGGCGCATCGAGCGGCAGCACCGCGTAAGCCACCTTGCCACATTCGTCGTGTGCGCGGTCAGCGAGAGACCGCCCCGCGAATTCTTGCGGCGTCGCGGTCATCGCGGGATCGAAGTAACTGTCCGGAAAAGCCGCCGCGTAGCGGACCACGTCGACCCGCTGCACAAAGTCACCGACGCTCATATCGAAGGGTCCTGAGCAGGGTGCGCGCTGTGCGATGTCGCGCACGGCGGCCAGCAGATAATCACGCATATCGGTCTGCTCGCCGATCGCCTCGGTCACTCCCGCCAGCATCGGCAGCCGGGCTTGCGCCGCCATGGCGGCGAGGTCATGCGCGTGGGCAGGGTCGCAGCGGGCACGCACGGAGGCGGCTACGAGGAAGACCGTGTCCTGAGCGAACGCCTCGTTCGCCCGCAGGAGTGGACCGAGCCGGTCCGTGCCGCTGCCCTGGGCACTTACAGCGACCACCCGTGCCGTCGCGTTCGTGGTCGCGGAGGCGGTCTTCCCAACCGCCTGCCGCCTTGCCGGCGGTATGTCGGGCGGTCCCGCGATCGAAAGCAACGCCACCAGCGCCGCCGTCACGATACCCGCGACAAGCATCCACGCCCGTGGTCGTCCCGCCCATGGCACCTTCATTCGAACGCACGCCTCAGGCGCTCTTCGTCATCGTTGCGATACGGCTCGATGGTGGCGCCGTCCATCGCGTACGCGGAAGCGGCCATCGCGTTCTCGGTCACCTGGGTGTGCATCACGCCCTTCAGCGTCACCGGGTCGTACAGGCTCGGCGTATCGATGCCCTTCGCCAGGCGCACGTGCACCAGCATGTTCGGTGGCGGCGGAGGGACGTGGATACACGCGCCGTAAAACGGCACGAAGAAGAACTCGGTCATCCTGCCGTCGTCGTCCGTCTCCAGTGGCACGACATAGCCGGGCAAGCGGATCTTCCTGCCGTCGAGCGCGGCCACGGTATGCAAGGTACCGACCTGCTTCATGCGCTGATTGCCGACGTGCAGCACCGGAGGTGCGTCCTCCAGTGCCTTGAAATCCTCCGGCGGGACCATCCGGCTCCAGTCGAGATCGGCGAACCCGTTTTCGTCCGGCAGGCCGAGCAGGGGTGCGGCGGGTGCTGCGGCCACGGCCGCGTTGCCACGCGACGCCGCGAAAGCATTCGCCGCAGCGATACCGTCAGCACCCGCTCTGGCTCGTCGCGCGCGACCTTCATCGGCGGCCGCCTGCGCACGCGCGAGCTCGGATGTCGCCGCCGTCGCCGGGCCCTGCGCCGCGGTGTCGTCAGTACCGTCGCGAGCACACCCCGCAACGCACACGGCAAAGGCGAGACAGCACAGGCGCGCGATCACAGGCGCACCTGCAGGCCATCGGCCAGGGAACGTCGATACGCGATCCATCCCGGAATGCATCCCGACAACGAACCGAGCACCAGCACGCTCAGCAGCAACCACCCTTCCTGCGCCGAGGGCGTGGCATTAAGCACGATGCCCGCGTTCGCCAGCAGATAATCGTGCGCCAGCAGTGTCACCGCAAACAGCAGGACCCCGCCCGCGACCATGCCGATAAGAGTCAGCAAGGTGCTCTCCGCGACCAGCAACGCGAAGACCGTGCGTGTGGATGCCCCCACCGCGCGCAGTACCGCCATTTCACGACGTCGTTCGTTGAGCATCGCCAGCAACGCCGTCAACATGCCCGAGATGCCGACCAGCACCACCATCGCGCTGACGACGCGCAGGGCATTCTCAGCGGTACCCAGCAAGTGCCACAGCTCGCCCAGCGCGACGCCCGGCAGCACCGCGAGCAGCGCCTCGTCGGGATATTCGTTCAGCGCACGCTGCACGGCGAAGGCCGACAGGCGCGAACGCAGCCCGACCAGGCAGGCGGTGATCGCCTTGGGCGTCAGGTCCCTGTGTCGCGCCTGATCGGCGCTGGACGTCATTCCCGGCAGACGGACACCGGAGCGCCAGTCCACGTGAATAGCCTCGATCGCCTCCAGACTCACCGCGATCGTCGCATCGACCGGTGTGCCCGTCGGCGCCAGCACGCCCGAGATACGAAACGGCTTGTCAGAATGCAGCGCCGTTGCGGGGCCGCCCAGCCCGTGGGCGAGGATGATAGTGTCTCCAACGCCATAGTGCAGACGACGCGCGACCTCCGCGCCGATCACCGCGTCGTAAAGGTCGGAAAAGGCATGTCCGGCCGCGAATGCCAGCGGCTTGCGTGCCCCATAGCGGTAGTGCAGGAAAAAATCGGAGGTCGTGCCCGTGACCCGGAAACCGCGGTGCGAATCGCCCAGCGACAGCGGCACGGTCCAGGCCACTTCAGGCATCGCACGGATGTCCTGATAGGTCTTCCACGTGATGTTGTTCGTCGCCTCCCCCACATGAAATACCGCATAGAGCAGCAGATTCACGGGACCGGAGCGTGCGCCGACGAGCAGGTCGGTCCCGGAGACGGTACTGGCGAAACTCTGCCGCGCGTCGGTGCGGACGCGCTCGACGCCCAGCAGCAGAAAGACACTGAGGGCGATGGTGATCACGGTCAGCGCGACACCGGTGCGACGCTGGCGCAGGCTTTTCAACGTGATGCTGAGGACGTTCATCAGGCGACCAGCTGGTGGGAAGGAAGGTTGCCCAGCGCCAGGGCACGATCGAAATGGCGCGCCAGTGACATGTCATGGCTGACGAAGACCACGCCGGTGCCGTGCCGCGTGCACTCGCCCAGGAGGAGTTGCAAAAAGCTGTCCCGCGCGGCGGTGTCCAGCGCCGAGGTCGGCTCGTCGGCGACGATCAGTTCAGGGCCACCGATGAGGGCACGCGCGGCGGCCACGCGCTGTTGTTGTCCGACGCTGAGCTCGCTGGTTTTTCGTCGCGACAGGGTGCGCCGATCGAGGCCAAGGGCGCCGAGCAGTCGCGACGCTTCGATACGCGCATCGCCTGCGCGTGCCGTACGCGCGGGCGACCACGCGCACCCGAGCAGTACGTTTTCGACCGGATCCAGAAAGGGCAGCAGGTTGAACTGCTGGAAGATGTAACCGAGATGGTCCGCACGGAAGCGGTCCCGCGCCGAGGCGCTCAGCGACGACAACGGCGTACCCAGCACATTCACTTCACCGGCGGCTGGCGAGAGGACGCCTGCGATGAGCCCGAGCAAGGTACTTTTTCCACTGCCGCTGGGCCCGCACAGGAACAGCCGCTCGCCGGAGGCGACGTGGAAATCGTCCAGCATCAGCACCGTATCGGAGGACGGCCACGCGAAACGCAGGCCTCTGCACCGCAGCAGCACCTCATCGCCGTAAGGAATCATGGCTGCACGTCCACCCGTACGACGCCGGGGTCGAGCACCTGCTGGTGACTACCGTTCGCGGACAGCACGTTGACTACGACGGTCTGCAGCGAAGGAAACGTTTCGACCAGTCGCACATCGAGCGCGTTGAGCTTGTCCGGGTGCGCGCAAAGCAGCCGATAGTCGGCGTGCAGGTCGACGTGCGCGCCCGAGGTGTCCGTGGCATCGAAACCATGGGCGTCGACGTGTGCCTCGGCGACGTGGCAATCCGCGGCGCGTGCCGCTTCCAGCCAATGCCCCGACTGCAACACCGCCTTCGCACGAGCGAGTGCCGCCCGCTCCGGCGGTGTGCCCGGCGGATGCTCGAACCCGACGGCGTCGTGCCCGGCCAGATCGAGCTCGGCGGCGACCATGTTGTTCTCGATCGAGATATCGACCGTCGCCCGTCCGTGCACGTGCGCACCCACATGCCGGACTTCCGCGCCAGCGGCGCCAGTCACAAGCACGCTGCCCAGCAGCACCCACCAACGCACAGCCATGCCATCACCTCTTATTGTTATGTTATAACATAAGTTACATGACAAGCATCGCGTCGCGCCAGCGCTCCTCGTCACTCGATCGTTTCGCCTCTTTCTGGGCGATCGGGTGCGCTATCCACTGCCTCGCCCTGCCCCTGGTCCTGTTCGCCGTACCGTCGCTCTACCTCGCCCTGTATTCGTTCGCATCGCCCCACCGCGAGCTCGCCATGGCACTGCTGCGGCTGATCAGTCTGGAGCCCTGGTTCATTGCGACCGGCGCGTTTATCAGCACGCTCGCCGTGGTCAGGGCATGGCGGCGGCACCGGCGAGCCGGACCGCCCGCGCTGGCCGCAGCCGGCATCGCGACCTTGTTTGCCGCGTGGTACTTCGCCGCGTGGGCCGACGGGTGGATGCACACCGGCGGCGTCATGCTGGGCGGCGCGCTGCTCGTCACCGCGCATACGTGGAACGTGAAGTGCGTCCGATCGGTAAGGCGTGACGTTTTGTGAAGCCGCCGCTCCGCTCGTTACACTACGTGGATGTCGAATGCGAGCCACACACGGACACACCCTGCCCTGAGCGCGGAACCCAGGTGGATCTCCGGCAGTGCGTTTCTTGCCGTCGCGGCGGCCTACGCCGCGGTATATGAGATAGCCCGTTACATATCGCCATCCAGCCAGTGGAATCTGATGGCCGGACTCCGCCTCGCCGCGATCCTGCTGGTTCCTCGTCGCTACTGGCCCGCCCTGATCGTGGGCGAGTGGGCGCCGCTCATTCAGAAATGCGCGATCAACGCCGGACGGTTCGGCATGGAGTGGGCCATTCTCGGCGGGATTCCCCTGATGATCGTCTGTATGCCGCTGGTCATGCTGGCCAGGCGACGGGGCCCGTTTCCGTTCCGTGACGGGGAAATCCACCTTCCCAGCGTCCTGCTGGTAGCCGCGGCATGCGCACTGGGCAGCGCCGTGGTCGATACGGCCGGACTCAGCGCGGCGATCGACGCCTCCCGCGGCGCATCGCCGGCCATCTATCTGCGCGACTCCTTCTACGCCTATCTGCTGGGTGACTTCTGCGGAATGGTCCCCGTCGTGCCGGCGTTGTTCGCCTTGAAGGATGTGTTCAACGCGGGACGGTCCGGTGCCTGGCGACGCGTGCGAAACATCCCGCTCACCAGCGCGCTCGTCGCACTTTGCCTGGCCGGCTGGATCGGGATAGTGCTTATACAGGAACGTCTGCACCTGCACGGCGCGGAGCTGCAGGCACTTCGTCTGTGCGCGATGCTACCGGTGCTCGCCCTGACGCTGCGCTTCGGCTGGCAGGGCGGCGCGCTCGCCGGCGTCTTCGCCCTCGCGGCGGTGATGTCGACGGCAGGCGAGTCGACCGACGTGTCGATCATTGAGGCGCAGGTTGTCATGAGCATCGCCATGGCAGGCGCCTTGCTGATCGGCATGCCCATCGCGCGGCGTACGCGCGAACGCCACGCGGGCCGCGTCACGGCGAGGGCGGGCTGAGTGGATAGCCCCAGGGGGCCGGCGCCAACGCCTCCGCCAGCCACTCGACGAAGGCACGGGTCTTCGCCGGTGCGTGACGCGTCGACGCACGGATGACATAGATGCCTGTCTCGCCCTTCGCCCGCCACCCGTCGAGTACAGGGACGAGACATCCATCCGCAAGCTCATGCGCCACGAGCCAGTCGGCGGCCATCAGCACGCCTGCCCCGGCGACGGCGGCACTGACGAGGGCGTGTATGTCGTCCGACTCGATACGTCCCGCCACTTTCACCGCCCGTTCCTCGCGGCCGCGCTGCAGATGCCATACGGGGTGCGTGAACATCGGCGTGAAACCGAGGCAGTCGTGCCGGGTCAGATCGTCGGGCGTCGTCAACGGCGGCCGTCGCTCCAGGTACGATGGCGCAGCGCAGATCATCCGACCGGCGGGTGCGACGCGCTGGCTGATCAGTCGGCTGTCTTTCATCTCGCCGATGCGCACCGCCACGTCGAAGCCCTCCGCGACCATGTCGACATAGCGGTCGCTGAAGCTCGCCTCGATACGCACGGAGGGATGCAGCGCCAGAAACTCCGTGAGTCGCGGCGCGACCCACATGCGTCCGAAAGCCGGTGCCAGGGTGACTCGCAGCAACCCCGATGGCGCATCGGCGAAATCGCGCGCCTCGTCCTCGGCCGTCCGCACCAGGTCCATCGCCTGCCGCACGCGCTCGCGAAATTGCATGCCCGCTTCGGTCGCGCTTACCCGCCGGGTCGATCGCTCGAGCAGGCGAATGCCAAGACGTGCCTCGAGGGCAGCCACACGGCGCGATACGACGGAGGCATCCCGCTCCAGCCGGCGGGCGGCGGCCGTGAAACTCCCCGTGTCGACCACGGCAAGGAAGGTGAGTAGCTGGTCGGCCTCGAGCGCGTCCATTATTGCATCCGGTGCAGGAATGTCTTGTTTCTACCACCGATTTCGCGCACCGGGAATCCCTCAGACTGATCGCATCCCCCAACCCGGAGACGCCGCCATGCGAGCCTTTCAGCTGACATCCGCTTCCATCGACTCCCTCACCGCGAGCGAGCTGCCGACACCGCAGCCCGGCCCGGGCGACGTTCTCATCCGGCTACGCGCCGCGAGTCTCAACTTCCTGGACGTCGCGGTGGCCCGCGGCGACTTCGGCCCCGACCACTTTCCGCGGATTCCCGTGGCCGATGGCGCCGGCGAAATCGCCGGGCTGGGCGATGGCGTGGAAGGCTGGGCTGTGGGCGATCGTGTCGCGCCCGCGCTGATGGCCCGGTGGCTCGCCGGCCCGATTCAGCCTTCGTCGCACGACGCCGTTCGCGGCGTCACCGTCCCGGGTTCCCTCGCGCAATACACGGTCGCCCCGGCGTCGTCGCTTGTCCGTATCCCGGATGGACTGACGTGGGAAGAAGCCGCGACCTTGCCCGTCGCCGCGACCACGGCCTGGAACGGCCTCGTCAGAGGCCACGTGCGCCCGGGCTCGACCGTCGCCCTGCTTGGCACCGGTGGCGTGAGCCTGTTCGCGCTGCAGTTAGCGAAGGCCGCCGGGGCTCGCGTGATCATCACGTCGTCGTCCGACGACAAGCTGGAACGAGCCCGGACGCTCGGCGCCGACGAGGTCATCAACTACACCACCACGCCCGCGTGGGACGAGCGCGTGCTCGAACTGACCCATGGCAGGGGTGCGGACCTGGTGATCGAATCCGTCGGTGCGGCCACGTTCCCCCGGTCCATGAATGCCGTCGCCTTCGCAGGCACGATCTTCGTCATCGGTTTCGTCGGCGGCGCGGAACTGACGATCCCCGTGCTCCCCATCCAGCTGAAAACGATATCGATCCTCGGCAACAACACGGGATCGGTGAGCGACTTCGCCGCCGCGGTGCGGGCCATTGAGATGGCGGGGATCAAACCGGTCATCGACAAGGTATTCGCTTTCGACGACGCGAAGGCGGCCTTTCACTACCTTGCCGATGCGGGACACGTCGGCAAGGTGGTCATTCGGATCGACTAGGGAATAGGAACCCACCCTGCTTACAGAGGCTGCTCGCTCGGCTGGTGCTCAAGCGACGGCACAGCCCTCGGATCCACCCCGGCGTCAGGCTTGACCCGATACCAGAGTGCATAAAGTGCCGGCAAGAACACCAGCGTAAGCACCGTCCCGCCAATCGTCCCGCCGATCAGCGTGAACGCCAGCGAGCCCCAGAACACCGAGAACGTCAGAGGAATAAACGCGAACACCGCCGCCATCGCGGTAAGGATCACCGGTCTTGCCCGTTGTACCGTCGCCTCGACCACCGCGTGGTATGTGCCCAGCCCCTGATGCTCGTTGGCATGGATCTGCCCGATCAGAATGAGCGTATTGCGCATGATGATGCCCGCCAGTCCGATCAGGCCCAGGATCGCGTTGAAGCCGAACGGCTGGTGGAACAGGATCAGCGTCGGCACGACACCGACCAGTGCCAGCGGCGCCGTGGCCAGGATCATCAACATCCCCGAGATCGACCTCACTTCGAAAACGATCACGATCATCATCAGCAGGATCATCACCGGGAAGACCGCGCCCAGTGCCTTGTTCGCCTTACCGGCCTCCTCGAGCGCGCCTGCCGTATCGATGGCGTAGCCCGGCTGTAGCTTATCGACCAGCGGTTTGATCTCCGCGATCAGCTTCATCGAGACATCCGGCGGCTGGAATTCCTCACCGATATCCCCGCGTACCGTGATCGTGGTCATGCGGTCGCGCCGGCGCAGGATCGGATCTTCCATGCGTACTTCCTGAGTGCCGATCTGCGACAGCGGCACGCGCTGGCCTGAGGAACCGACCAGCGTGAATCCATCCAATCGCGCCGGGTCGAGCCGTGCATCGCCCGCGCTCCGCGCGACGACGTCAACGGAACGGATGTCTTCGCGTACCTGGGTCACCGTCACGCCCGTCAGCAGGAACTGCAGCTGCTGGGAGACGTCGTGCGAGCTCAGACCGATCGCGTGGAGACGATCCTGATCGAGCACGAAGTGCACTGTCGGCACGCGCTCGCCCCAGTCGCTATTGACGGTGCGCATGGCCGGGTTCTTCAGCATGGTCTGCTTGACCTGTTCCGCGAGGTCGCGGACCCTGGCCTCGTCCGGTCCGGAAACACGGAACGCCACCGGGAACGGCGAATACGGCCCGAACACGATCTGCGTCGCCCGGATGCGTGCCTCAGGTGCCAGCCCGTCCTGCACCGCATTGCGCACACGCAGCTTCAGCGCTTCGCGCGTCTTCTCGTTCTCGGTAAGCACCACGATCTTGGCGAAAGAGGGATCGGGTAGTTCAGGCGCGATGGCCAGGTAGAAGCGAGGTGCGCCCTGCCCGATGTAGCTGGTGACGATCTTTGCCTCGGGCTGTTTCTTCAGCCAGGCCTCGACCTCGCCGACCGCCTTGCTGGTCGCACCGATCGACGTGCCTTCGGGCATTTGTACCTCCACCAGCACTTCAGGGCGATCGGACGCCGGGAAGAACTGGTTGGTCACGAAGCCCATGCCGACGACCGCCACGGCGAACAGACTCACGACAGACACCGCAACGAGCAGCTTTCGCCGTACGGCCCATGCGATCAGCCCGCGCAACTGACGATAGCGCGGCGTGCCGTAGATCGCCGCATGACCACCGACGACCGGCCTGATGTCGGGCAGCAGCTTCACTCCGAGATACGGTGTGAACACCACGGCCACCACCCACGAAGTGAGCAGTGAGAACATCACCACCCAGAAGATGTTTCCGGCGTATTCACCCGCGGTGGACTTTGCAAAGCCTACCGGCATGAGGCCGATGGCGGTGACGAGCGTGCCGGCGAGCATCGGCGCCGCTGTATGACACCACGCGTACGTTGCGGCCGCGACCCGGTCACGCCCCTCCTCCATCTTCACCACGATACTTTCGATAACGATGATGGCGTCGTCGACCAACAGGCCGAGCGAGAGGATCAACGCACCCAGCGTAATGCGATCGAAGTCGCGCCCCGTGGCAAGCATGATCACGAAGACACCGGCCAGCGTCAGTGGCACGGCGGCGGCAACGACGATGCCCACGCGGAATCCGAGGCTGACCAGACTCACGGCAATCACCACCGCCAGTGCGACAAAGAACTTCAGCATGAACTCGTCGTACGCTTCGGCGATGTTGACCGCCTGGTCCGTGATCTTGGTAAACGACAGGCCCACGGGCAGTTCGCTGGAAATCGCGGATGCCTCTTTCTCGAGGGCTTTGCCGAGGTCGAGTCCGTTGTAACGCTCCTTCATGACGATGCCCAGCACCAGGGCGGGCTCGTCCTGATTGCGGATGAGGAAAGTCGGCGGGTCTTCATACCCACGACGCACCTTGGCGACATCGCCCAGGCGTAAGGTGTGCCCATTGGACACCACCGGGGTTTCTTCGATGCGACGGAGATCATCGAAGGCGCCATCCAGGCGCACCACAACCTGAGGACCGTGGGTATCGATCGATCCCGCGGGGGTGAGCAGGTTCTGGTCGTTCAACGCACCGAACAGCGCCGTGGGCGTGAGCCCCAGCGTGGCGAGACGGTCATGGGAGAACTCGACGAAAATCTTCTCCGGCCGCTCACCAATCAGGTTAACCTTTTTCACGCCCGGCACGTGCAGCAACCGCTGCCTCAACGACTCGCCTTCGCGCACCAGTGCACGGTGCGGCTCGCCGGGCGCCTTCAACGCATACAAGGCGAAGGTAACGTCCGCGTATTCGTCGTTGATGAGCGGTCCCACCACGCCGGGTGGCAACTTCGCGGCCTCATCGCCAAGCTTCTTGCGGGCCTGGTAGAACTCCTCGGGCACGTCGCCGGGAGGTGTATCGTCACGAAGCGTCAGCGTGGTGAACGCGAGGCCGGGCCGCGTAAAAGTCTCGCTGCGGTCGTACCACTTCAGTTCCTGCAGTCGTTTCTCCAGCGGCTCGGCAACCTGATCCTGCATTTCCTGCGCGGTGGCGCCCGGCCATGCCGTCACGACCGTCAGCACCTTGACCGTAAAACTCGGATCCTCCGCGCGGCCCAGATGAAGGAACGCGAAGACGCCGGCAACCGATATGGCGACAATAAGGAAAAGTGTCACCGAGCGTTCGCGCACGGCTAGCGCGGACAGGTTGAAGCCACTCATCGCACGGCACCGGCATCATCGCCGACGCGCACACGCTCGCCTTCATGAAGCTGGTGTGCGCCAAGCGCGACGAAGCGTTCGCCGGGCTTCAAGCCGGAGATTACCGCGACGCTCTCTTCGCCAAGGTCGCCGAGCGTGACCGGATGCCAGGTCACGCTGGCCTGTTTGCCATGGACGATCCACACACCCGGGCCCTTGCCGGCGTCGAAGATCGCCGCGACCGGCACCTGCATACCGGCAGCACCGGCGCGGGGGAGATGGACGACCACGGTCGCGCCGAGTGGCGCGGCAGCGGCTGCGCCCTCCAGGACATAGCGTGCCTCGAAGGTTCGTGTCGCGAGGTCGGCTGCGTCCGACAGGAGGCGCAGATGTGCGGCGCCGCCCTGCCCTTCGTCCCCGAAAATCGTGGCGCGGGCAACGGACCCGAGCGCGGGACGCATCGTCTCGGGAAGACTGACCAGTGCTTCGCGCGGCCCGGCATGGGCGAGGCGGATCACCACCTGCCCCGCCGTCACGACCTGGCCGGGCTCGGCAAGCGTATCGACCACGGTGCCGTCGGCGTCGGCCCGCAGTATCGAGTAGCTGGCGGCGTTGGAGGACACCCGCGCGTCGGCTTCCGCGGCACGAAGCCGCGCGGCGGCGGCTTCGGAAGCGGCCTTCGCCTGATCGTAGGCCGACTTCGACACTGCCCCGACGCCAACCAGTCCACGGAAGCGCTTTTCGTCCGCGTCGGTCTGCAGCGCCTGCGCGCGCGCCGCTTCGACGGCGCCCGAGGAAGCGGTAATGGCCAGCGCGAGGTCCGTGCGGTCGATGCGCATGAGCGGCTGCCCTTTCGTTACGGTTTGGCCGGCGTCAACCAGCCGCTCGGTGACCTTGCCGGACACCCGGAAACCGAGGTCGCTCTGAACTCGTGCCGTCACCACGCCGGAGAACGCCCGCTCGCTGACCGACGACGGCGAGACGGCCTGGGTGCGAACCAGGGGCGGCTCAGTGCGCGGATCGGCTTGGGTGCGGGAACAGGCAGCCAGCGCCAGAATCACGAGGGCCACCGCTGAGGCCGCGGCGGTTCCGGAGAGGAGTGAACGGGACATGGCGAACATTCCGGCGTAGGGATGGCCGTCACTGTTGTGGCTAGTGACCGATATGTCAACTGGTCACTGGCACAGAAATGTAAGTCTCACGATCCATCGAGATCACGGGTGCTCAGGGGCGTAACGCTGAAAGCTGACGCGTATGCTCGGGTGCCACGGCGACCATGGCGTCAATCAGCCAACGCGTTTCGACAGGGCCAAACTCGCCGACGTCCTTGACCAGATGGCTACGGCTGAATGCCCAGAGCAGGAAGGTACGGGGCAGCCTGGGCAGACCAGCGAGCGTACCGACGGCACGCGGGCGCAAGGTATGCCCCATGCGAATCACCAGGTCGAACGCTTCCGTCCAGGCCCGGTCGAGTTGCCTCGCCTCGCGCCAGCTCAGCTCACTTTTGCGATCCCACGTCAGCAATCCCGACAGGAACAGCGGCACCGCGAGCGCGGCGTGGCTGCGAAGAAAGGCGTCCATATCTGCTTCCCACTCACTCGGCAACCCGGCGTCCCTGAAGAGCGTCGCCAACGTACTGGTCGACAACGTCGAGACCATGCCGACGCCATCGACGCGATAGCGAAGCCGCTGGTCGACAAGAGCCGACGTCATATTCGGAAAGCCGAACGCGAAGCGCTCCGCACCGATGACCGATCGATATCGCGCCGTGCCCTCGAACGTGTTGAACATGAGCAGGATCGTCTTCGCCTGGCTGGCCGCCAACGATGGCAGCAGGTCCCCGATCTGGTGCTCCGGCAGCGTGGCGATGGCCAGGTCGTAGGGTGTGGCCGGATCGAGTTCCGCAAGCATGCTGACCGGAGCACGCCGCCCCTCGACGGTGACGATGGCACCCTCGCGCCTCAAGGCGTCGAGGCGCTTGCCTCGTGCCACTACCGTGACGTCATGGCCGGCCCGGGCGAGGTGAAAGGCCAGCACGCTGCCGATGCGCCCTGCTCCGATAAGAATGATCTTCATGCGCCGATTCTAGGCACGCGGAGCATTCCCGAATACGCAACATGGCGGTAATCTGATGCCCATCTATGGAAACACTTTCGTGGGACGACCTGCGCATTCTTCTCGCCGTGCATCGTGCGGGGAGTCTGCTGGCGGCAGGGAAGGCGCTGGGCCTGTCGACATCCACGACGGCACGGCGCCTCGACGCGCTGGAGGCCTCGCTGGGGCACGCGCTCGTCTACAGGAGCCAGTCGGGCACCGAGCTGAAACCCGACGCCTTGCAGTTGATACGCTTGGCCGAGGGGCTTGAGCACGGCCTCGACGCGCTGCGCCGCGACCGTGCCATGCTGGCGGGAACGCTCCGGATCAGCGTGCCCGATGGGATGGCGCAGACCGTCGCCCGCTCATTGCTCGCCTTCCAGAGCAAGCACCCCCGCCTTGACCTCGAAGTGGTGGGAGAAAGCCGGATGAGCGACGTCGCCGCACGCGAGGCCGATATCGCGGTACGCCTGACCCGCTCAACCTCCAGCGTGCTGGTGGAAAAACATATGGGTAGCTACCGCTTCGGGCTCTATGCATCGGAAGATTATGTCCTGCGCCATCTACCCACCCGTCGCCTCGCCAAGGGAGAGGCGGCACGCCACGTCTTCGTCGGTCTGGACGAACGCTGGAAGGGCCTGCCCCACGAGCAATGGATGCGTAAACTGGGAGCGACACGCTTCGCGTTTCGCTCGAGTTCGATGGAAGCCATCATGGAAGCGGTTCGCCATGGCCTGGGGTTGGCCGCCTTCCTCGAGCAGGATCCGCGCTGCGCCGATCTCATTCGTATCGAAACGGACATAGACGGTCCATCGCAAGCGTTTTATCTCGTGTACCACCGCGATCTGCGCCAGCTACCGCACGTACGCGCCGCCGTCGCCGCTATCGCCGACTACATGAGCGCCCGCCGCTGAGGCGCACCGCTACGGCGCAAGGCTGCGCAAGGCGAGGTTCGTGACCTGATTCAACCCTTCAGTCGCGTTGTCGAGGTTGTACTGCAGCATCACGGGATGGATGAAGGGCGAGGCGGCAAGCCAGACACCGGTGACGACATCGTCGATCGGTGTCTTGCGCTCGAAATCGCCCGCCTCGCGGCCTTCGACGACGATCTCTCGCAGCATGGCCTCGAGCCGCTCGACGTACGCCCTCGAACTGGGCCACTGCTCCGTGCAGGAATGCATCACGATATCGTAGAGCTGCCGGTCGGCGAAGAACTGCTCACGACTCTGTTCCATCACGCTGCGGAACAGCGCGCGCAGCTTCTCGTGCGCGCCCCGGGCCTGCGAGACCGCCGCGTCCACTTCGGCAACCTGGACGCCGAGGCAACGGGCGCAGATGGCCTCGCCGATCGCGCGCTTGGAATCGAAGAACTTGTAGATGTACGCCTTCGAGAAACCGATGGCTCTGGCCAGATCGGACACCGTGGTTTTCGCGTAACCGTAGCGGCTGAAATGCTCGTCGGCCGCCTCCACGATGTGATCGCGGATAGTCTCCGCGGGGGCGCCGCGGAGGTTGATCTCGGTGCGGGGGGACGAGGCGATCATGGGGTGACGGTAACCGGGCTGGCTCTCGCGGACAACGAGTGACCCGTAGGTTATATGGTCACTCGCTGGAAAAACCACCCTCACCCCAACCAGACCGCCGAATTCGCCGGCAACATGTGCCCACTGTCCAGTGGCACACTGGACACCAGAACCTCGCCGCCGGGCAACGCGACCGGATGATCATTGGTGTTCACCACCACATGCACGCCGCCGTTGGCGAAAGCCACGACACCCGGCTCCGCATCGCGCCACAGCAACTCGCCGTTACCGAGATCCCGCTGACGACGCAGCCGCAAGGCCGAGCGATACAGCTCCAGCGTCGAGCCGGCATCGCCCTCCTGCCGATCCACCGCATAGCGCGCGAACGACACGGGCTGCGGCAGCCACGTCGCCGTGCCCGGACCGAAGCCGAACGCGGGAGCCGCGCTCTGCCACGGTAGCGGCACACGGCAGCCGTCGCGGCCGATCTCCTCGCCTGAGGTCCGGAAGAATGCCGGATCCTGGCGATGCTCCGCCGCGAGCGTCGTGTGCTCGGGGAGACCGAGCTCTTCGCCCTGATAGATGTACGCCGAGCCCGGCAATGCCAGCGTCAGCAACGCCGCCGCACGCGCACGGCGCAGGCCGAGCGCCTCGTTCGGCTGCTCGCCGGCCGCGTCGATGCCCTTCGGTCGCGCACCCGGGACACTCAGGCCATAACGCGACGTATGCCGCACCGTGTCGTGGTTCGACATCACCCACGTCGTCGGTGCACCCACCTCGGCACTCACGGCCAGCGAGCGCGTGACCACGTCACGAAACGCCTGCGCATCCCAGTGGGTGAGCAGGTAGTCGAAGTTGAACGCCTGCTGCATTTCATCGGCGCGCACATAACGGGCGAGGCGTTGCGGCGGATGCACCCACGCCTCGGCCACCATCATGCGGTCGTTGTCGTATTCGTCCAGCACCTGACGCCAGCGGCGATACACGTCGTGCACGCCTTCCTGGTCCCACATCGGGCCGTTGTTGGAGTGCGCACCTTCCTCGCCTTCGACCATCGAGGTCTGCCCTGCCCAGTCGGGCAGGCCTTCGGCCTTGATCAGGCCGTGCGCCACGTCGACGCGAAAACCGTCGACGCCACGGTCCAGCCAGAAGCGCAACACGTCCTCGAAGTCGGAGCGCACTTCGGGGTGGTCCCAGTTGAGATCCGGCTGGCTGCGATCGAACAGATGCAGATACCACTGGCTGTCGCCGGGTGCGCGCGACCATGCGTTGCCACCGAAGATGCTCTGCCAGTTGTTCGGCGGCAGCTCACCGTCCTTACCCTTGCCGTCGCGGAAGATGTAGCGCTGGCGTGCCGCACTGCCCGGCAACGTCGCGACCGCCTCCCTGAACCACGCGTGCTCGGTGGACGTATGGTTGGGTACGAGGTCGACGATGATGCGCAGGCCCAGACGATGCGCCTCGGCCAGCATGTGGTCGAAGTCCGCGAGCGTGCCGAACAACGGATCGACATCGCGATAATCCGAGACGTCGTAGCCCGCATCGTGCTGCGGCGAGCGATAGAACGGCGACAGCCAGATCGCATCCACACCGAGCTTCGCCAGATACGGCAGTCGCGAGGCGATGCCGGGAAGGTCGCCGATGCCATCGCCATCGTTGTCGGCGAACGAACGGGGATACACCTGATAGATGACGGCGTGCCGCCACCACGTGGTCTCGTCCTGCGGAGCGGATCGTGCAAGATTCGTCTGCGTCATGAAGTCTCCTCTCGTGGCTGGTCGCAGTATTCGTGTAAGGACAACATCGCTCGCCGGCGGTTCACGCGGCGCGCGTTTCGCTCTTCAAGGGTAGAAAGGTGCCGTCATGCAGCGATTCTTCAACCTCTTCGAGGCTACGGCCCTTGGTTTCGGGCAGACAAACGAAGACGAAGAGAAAGCCGAGCGCATTCAGGCCCGCATAAACCCACATGGCGCCGCCCACGCCGAGCCAGTGCGTCATCGACAGCGCCGTGCCGGTCAGCAGCAGGTTCGAACCCCACAGCATCGCCGCGTGCGCGCCGGTGGCGCGATCGCGGATGCGCAGCGGATAGATTTCCGAACCCACCAGCCAGCCGATCACCTGGATGCCGCCGGAATTGAAGACCATGAAGGCGATGAGGCAGGCCACGACGAGCGCGCCGCGATGATTGCCACCGAGATTGAAATGAAACACCGCGCCCAGCAGCACCAGCGCGACGGCGGCGAACGGCATCATCCACAAGGTGAGCGTGCGGCGGCCGACATGATCGACCACCAGCTTGCCGAGTAGCGTCATCAACAGGTACGTGATGGCGACGCCCAGCGCCGCGAGCAGCGCCGATGAGTGGCCAAAACCTGCCTGCGTCAGAAACGTGGGGGTGTAATAGATCATCATTTCGATGCCGGAAAGCTGTGTGAACGCAGCGACACCCAGCCCGGCGATCACGGCCGGACGGAGCCACTTCGCACCGAGATCGCGCCAGCGCGAAGCGCCACGCGCCTTCGAGCGATCGAGCACTTTCTCGATCTGCGTGACCTCGCGGCGCACCTGCGATTCGCTGTCGCGGATGCGCATCAGCGTGTCGTGCGCTTCATCGGCACGGCCTTGTTCCACCAGCCAGCGCGGGCTGAACGGTGCAAACAGCATGCCGACGAACAGCAGGAACGCGGGAATCGCCGCGACGCCGATCATCCAGCGCCAGGTCCAGTCGTTCTGCAGCACGACGCCGACGATGGCGGCAAGAAGAATGCCGACACCGATCGACACGTTGAAGAACGTCACCAGTCGTCCCCGACGATCGGCAGGCGCCAGCTCGGCGATATAGGTCGGCACCACCTGCGTGCAGGCGCCGACGGCGATGCCGAGGAAGACACGGGAAAGCGCGAGTTCCCACGCGCCTCGCGATACCGCGGAGGCGAGCACGCCGACGACATAGAGAATCGCCACGGCAATGATCGTGCGGCGACGGCCGATGCTCACCGAGAAACGCGAACTGGCGAGGGCACCGATCACCGCGCCGAGCAGGATGGCCGCGGCGACGATTTCCTGTGCCTGCGCGTCGAGCTGGAACTCGGTCGATATCTGCAGCAGCGCACCGGAAATGATGCCGGTGTCGTAACCGTAGAGACCACCGGAAATCGCCGCGAGCATGGCCACGAGAGTCATGCGCCACGAAGCGGCCTTTGAATTTAGATCGATTGAAACTGAATTGACTTTACTGGTGTCCAAGAACTGCCCCCGTAGCGAGTGGAGTGTGGCGCGGCGAAAACACGCGCAGGAAGAATGTTCACGACCGTGGCGCGAAAGATAACGTCGAGCGCACGCGGGGAACCGATGAAACTGCAATCACCTTAGCTCAGCACGGTGGAAGGGTTCAAATTTCAGACGCGCTTTTCAGCGCTCAGGACGGGTTTAGACGTGTGGCGTTTGGTCGCGATTCGCCCCCGGAAGCGCCCACCAACTTACATGTAACTAACAAGTGAAGGCGCATGGTGGACGCACCTGTCCGGTGCGCCGGACAGCATCCCTTGCGCGTGCCTTCGCCAGGGCGGTCCCACGCCCCATCATGGAATGTCATGCCACCGCAGAAACCCGAAAATCGCTTTCCCAAGGGTGCTCCGGCCGACCGTTCGTCCGCCGCCTTCGTCTCTTACGTTTATTCGCATTCGCGTCGCGCGCCCCTGCCCGAAGTGCCCCGCGATCCGGCCAGGCCGGGCAAGGCCAAGTCGGGAGGCAACGCGTAGTCTCCCGTTAGAATCCCACCTCATCCGTACAACGCATGAGGTGGGATCCATGAGCGACCCGACGCTCGACGAACTCGCGACCGAAGAGGCGCGACTGCAGTTCGACACGCTGAGTCTCGAACAGGTATGGGACGTCGGTTGCGCGCTGCGCGAGCTGGCTGTGCAGCGATCCGCGAAAGTCGCGATCGAGATCGCGTTGCGCGACCGCGTGCTGTTCCACACCGCACTGCCCGGCACGGATATCGCCAACGCCAACTGGGTGCGACGCAAGCGCAATACCGTGCTCGCCCTCGGTACCAGTACCCTCGTCGTCGGCATGAAACTCGCCAAAGCCAGTCAGACGCTCGAGGAGCGCTACGGCCTGTCGCCCGCGGAGCACGCTTCCGACGGCGGCGGCTTTCCGCTGCGATTGCGCGGCCTCGGCGTCATCGGCGCGATAACGGCATCCGGCATGCCGTCGTTGCAGGACCACCGGCTGGTCACGGACGTTCTTGCGCGTTTTCTCAACCGTTAGGTGGACTCGCTCTCGCATAGTAGCGGACCCGATAGCCACGTCGTTCGAGGGCGGCATCGAGATGGCCTGCGTCTTTGAAATGAACCTGACGCAGGGCAAGGGCCGTTGTCATACGTGAAAGGTTCCAAAAAAGGAGCTGTTTCAGTCTAACGCGTCGAAAAGCCAACGCCCGTCACATAACCCCGTGTGCTTTGTCCCGTCCTTCGCCGTATCCTTCCCGGACAGGGGTATTTTCGGCAACCGATGGACCAGACGACGCTTCCTCCGGCCCGACCGGGGGGCGGCCCCTGCCCGACCACTTTCCGGGAACACCAGGTATGGCGCAGACGTCGACGAAAAGCATCCTGCATGTACGGCCCGCACATTTCGTGTCCGCGGTCGCCACCGGGATAGCCGTCACAGGACCCACGGACGACGGCTTCGTCCACCTGCACTTCTTCCGGGAGACGCAGCGCATCACCAACGACGATGTGCCCAGCCGCAGCAGCGCACCGAACGAGGTGGAGCTGGCCTGGGGCCATGCGGAGCCCAATATCCATCTGGTCCGCGAGGAAGTGGCCGTGATCTCCATCCCCGTGGGGCGGCTGCCGTTCGTCAGCACGGCCCTGAACAAGGCGGTCCGGTTTGTAGCGCGGGTGATGGCACCCAGCGTGGGACAACGGAGGGAGGGCCGGGGGACAGCGGAGACGATCGCCGAGTCCTCTCAGGGGACGGTGGGACCGGTGCCTACGCGGCCAGGCGTGACAGCTTGACGGGAACGACTTTCGCCAGAGGGTAGTGCCCCCGGGCCCGCGACGACTGGTCGCGGGGACCGAAGACCGCCCCGGGACCGGGCTCCCGTATGATGGTGCGCTGCATCATGCCATCCGATTGCCATGCCGAAACAGAAAACCCGCATCGTCGATCTGGCTGCCGCCGCACGTGTCAGTGCCGCGACGGTCGACCGGGTGCTCAACGGGCGCGGGGGCGTCAGCGAGCGCGCGCAGTCCCGCGTGCTCGAAGCCGCCAAGCGGCTGAAGATCAACCGCGTGATCGAGGTACCGCCGGGTCGATGGCTGCACGTGCCGATCCTGATGCAGTCGCCCACGATTCCCTTCTACGATGAGCTCGGCCGACGCTTCGAGCACCATCGTATGGCCATGCACGCGATGCGTGTGCGCAGCCAGGTGCATCACCTGTCGGAGATCGCGCCCGAAGCGGTCGCCGCCGAGATCGACCATCACGCCGAAGGCGCCGATGCGCTGATCGTGACGACCCACGACCACCCGCTGGTGCGCGATGCCGTGCGTCGCGCGGCGGATCGCTGCCCGGTCGTCACCCTCGCTTCGGACCTGCCCGATAGCGGTCGCCTCGCCTATGTCGGCACGGATACGCATGCCGCCGGTCGTCTCGCCGGCGAGCTGATGGGCCGGTTTCTCGGTCCCGCGGGCGGCTCGATCCTGCTGATCAAGGGTTACCACCACTTCCGCAGCCACGAGCAGCGCGAGCGCGGTTTCGTGGAGGCGCTGCGCGAGCACTTTCCGGACGTGCAGATCATCCACCGCGCGGACAGCCAGGAAGACCCGGAGAGCACCGGGCGCATCGTCACCGACGTGCTCAACGCGGTGCCCGGCCTGCGTGGCATCTACAACACATCGGTAGGCGACGACGGGGTCGCCAGGGTGCTGACCGAGCGCACGCGTCCACGCGAGGTGGTCTTTATCGGTCACGACCTGACGGAAAGTAATCGCCGTCTGCTAGAACTGGGCCTGATGGACGCCGTGCTCGACCAGAACCTGGCGGCGCAGGCTGCCCGTGCGCTGACCCACGTGCTCGCGCGTTTCGGTCGTGCGGCCGCGCCGCCGCCCCGTCCGCAGCCCACGGCCATCGTGATGCGCGAGAACCTTCCGGCGAGGCATCGGGACATTTGATGTAAAACCATCAACTTTTGAGGTTGAGGGTTTTACATCAAAACCGCTTTCTATAATTCGCGGCGTCGTGCCGCATGTGCCGCCGTGACGCAGCGCTCTTTTGTTTCTGCTCCAGCTCCCCGTGATGGCCGATGCGTTCGGCTGACAATGCGCTCCGCATCTGTCGACGCTTCGCTTCTCCCGCCATCGCAAGAGGAAGCAGTCCGATGTCAGATATCCACGGGTCCGATCCCCGTGCCGTTCCGCCGATCAACACCGGCCGCCGCCGGCTGCTGATCTCCGCGGGCATGATCGCCGCCGCAGGCGCCCTGCTCCCCTGGACCCGGATGGCCTATGGCCAGTCGCCCGCTCAGGCCAGCCCCGCCGAACTCGACGCGTTCCTGACCCTGGGTCGCCGCCTTACCGGCCATCCCGAGCTTCCCGCCGACGTCTCCGCACGGCTGTTCGCCGCGCTGGCCGCCGGTGACCGCAACTTCGGTCCGCAGGTGACCGCGCTCATCCGCGCCATGGATGCCGCCGGCATCGACGACATGCACAAGTTCAAGGGCTCCGCCGTCGACGCCGACCCCGCCCTCAAGGCGCTTGCCGTGTCCATCGTCAGCGGCTGGTACCTCGGTTACACCGGCGAGCCCAAGGGCACCGGCAAGGACGACGGTACGCAGTTCATCACGTACACGGGGGCCCTGATGTTCAAGCCCACGATCGACGTGACGGTGATCCCGACCTATGCCCGCGCCGGTACCGACTACTGGTCGGCCGCCCCGGCCAGCATCGCGACGGACTGACCGCGCGAACACGGCGCCACGTACGGGCGCTTGCGCCCCCACGCACACGCAGGACATACCATGAACACGCAATACGACGCCGACGTCGTCGTCATCGGCTCGGGCGCGCTCGGCAGCAACGCTGCCTATGAGCTGTCCAGACAGGGCCACTCGGTCATCATGTTGGAAGCCGGCTCGCGCATTCCGCGCTGGAAGATCCTCGAGAATTTCCGCAGTTCGTCGCGCAAGTCCAACTTCAACGATCCGTATCCGAACGAACCGTGGGCACACACCACGTTCGAGCCGGACTATATCGAGAACACCGGCTCGTTCGAATTCCGGCCGGGCATGCTGAAGCTGGTCGGCGGCACGACGTGGCACTGGGCGGCCGCCTGCTGGCGTTACCTGCCCAACGACATGAAGCTGAAGACGCTCTATGGCGTCGGTCGTGACTGGCCCATAGGCTATGAAGAGCTCGAGCCCTACTACCAGCGCGCTGAAGAAGCGCTGGGCGTGGCCGGCAACGGCGAGGAAGACCAGAGCGGCCAGGGCGGCAAGGCATGGCCGCCGCGTTCCAAGCCGTACCCGCTGCCGCCGGACGCGACGACCTACATGAATCAGGAGCTCAACAAGCGCCTGGGTCCCGCGGGTTACCACTACATCCATGAGCCCAATGGCCGCGTGACCAAGCCGTACGACGGCCGTCCCGCGTGCTGCGGCAACAACAACTGCATGCCGGTCTGCCCCATCGGCGCGATGTACAGCGGGGACATGCATGCCACGCACGCCGAGCGCGCGGGTACGAAGCTGCTCACCGAATCCACGGCGTACAAGCTCGAGAAAGGCGCGGGCGGCAAGATCGTCGCCGTGCATTACCGCAAGCCGGACGGCACCGACGCGCGTCTGACCGCGAAGTACTTCATCGTGGCCGCGCACGGTCTGGAAACGGCCAAGCTGCTGCTGATGTCCGACGTCGCCAACTCGTCCGACCAGGTCGGCCGCAACCTCATGGACCACACCGGCATCGGTCTGTTGATGATCGGCGACCAGCCCCTGTGGCCGGGACGTGGCGCCGTGCAGCAAGGTGGCATCTTCAACTGGCGCGATGGCGACTTCCGCAAGCGTCACTCGGCGGTCAAGCACTCGATGTCGAACGCCGTACCGAACCGCGTGGTCACCGAGCGGCTGCTGAAGAAGGGCGTGATCGGCCCCGAACTGGACGAGCGCATCCGTCACGACGCGTCGCGCTGGATCGACGTCGGTACCGTCTTCGAGATGCTGCCGAACCCGGCCAACCGTGTCACGCCGAGCGACAAGAAGGATGCCCTCGGCATCCCGATGCTGCGCGTGAATTACGACGTGGACGACTACGCGAAGGCCGGCAAGGTCATCGCCAAGGAGGACTATGCCCGGTTCGCCAAGCTGTTCAACGCCGAGATCGTCGAAGACGAGAGCGGCTGGCAGAACCGCGACCACATCATGGGTACGGTGATCATGGGTTCGGATGCGAAGGATTCCGTCGTCAACGGCGAATGCCGCACCTTCGACCACGACAACCTGTTCCTGGCCACCACCGGCGTGATTCCCGCCTCCGGTGTGATCAACCCGACGCTCACCGGCGTCGCGCTGTCGATCCGCATCGCCGACACGATTCACAAGGAAATCTGATGGCCACGAATTCCCTGTTTCGCGGCCTGCTGCGAGCTGCCGTCCTGGTCGGCGCCGTCGCCGTCTCCGCGCCGTCACTTGCCCAGGACGACAACGACGCGCTGATCGCCCGTGGCAAAGGCGTCGCCATCGCGGCCGACTGCGCCGCCTGCCATACCTCGTCGCCGGACAAGCCGTTCGCCGGCGGTCGCGGCATCGGTTCGCCGATGGGCAACATCTACGCATCCAACATCACGCCGTCGAAAGACGATGGTATCGGTGGCTACAGTGAGGCGCAGTTCGCCCGAGCGGTACGCGAGGGCATCAACGCAAAAGGCGACCACCTCTACCCCGCCATGCCATATACGGCATATGCGGGCATCACCGATGCCGACATGCACGCGCTGTATGTGTACTTCATGCAGGGCGTGGCGCCGGTGGACAACAAGGTGAAGGAAACCCGCCTCGCCTTCCCGTACAGCATGCGCTGGACGATGGCCGGCTGGAACCTGATGTTCCTGCACAAGCCCGCGGCCATCGACGCCACGGGCACCGAACGCGGTCGTTATCTTGTCGACGTGCTGGGTCACTGCAGCTCGTGCCACTCGCCGCGTAACCTGCTCATGGCGGAACGCCAGGACGCGTACCTCGGTGGTGCCACGATCGACGGTTGGTTCGCCCCGAACATCACCTCCGATCCGGTCAGCGGCATCGGCGGCTGGTCGGAAGACGAACTGGCGGCGTATCTCAAGAACGGTCACGTGCACGGCAAGGGCCAGGCCGGGGGCGGCATGGCGGAAGCCGTGGAGCAGAGCCTGCGCTTCCTGTCAGACGACGACATCAAGTCGATGGCGACCTACCTGAAGACGGTCAGGCCGATCCGCGATCCGGCGGACACCAAAGCTTCGTATGCATACGAAGGTGGCAGCGCCCTGCCCCCGACGACGACGCTGGAGCCGCTGCGTGGGGATGCCGCCACCGGACCGGATGTGCGCGGCGTGCATGACACCGTGGACGGTGCCGCGCTCTACAGCGGCGCGTGCGCCAGCTGCCATCAGCCGAGCGGCAAGGGGACGGAGAATCAGTATTTCCCGTCGCTGAGCCACAACCGTGCGGTAGGTCTGTCGCGTCCGGACAACCTGATCATGGCGGTGCTTCATGGCCTCGACCGTCAGGGTGCCGACATGCATGTGTCGATGCCGGCGTTCGAGTACGACATGACGGATGCGCAGGTGGCTGCGGTCGTCAACTATGTGGAAGAGCACTTCGGCAATCCGGCGGTTCACGCGACGGCCGAGGATGTCGCGACGATCCGTGCGGGTGGGCCGAAGCCGTTGCTGCTTAAGCTGACGCCGTACCTGATGGTGGCGGGTGTGGTTGTCGCTGTCCTGGTGCTTTGGCTGGTTGTGTTTCTGGTCCGGCGTCGGAAGCGTAAGTCACGTCGCTGATTTTTTGGTGATGTGGTGTTTGAGGGGTGCCGCAGTGATGCGGCGCCCTTTTTTTGTGGACTCGGGGCGAGGGAGCCGTCGGCTGCCATGCCTGTCGCTAAGTCCTCCTACGGCCTTCGCCTTCGTGCGGAAGCGCTCCAGGCACGGCAGCCGACGACTCCCTGCCAACATCTTCCGAAATGACCTGGTAGCACCTCGTCCGAGGATTCACACCGGACTCTGCCGATCATTCTCCGCAGCGATCTCCTGCAGATCCAGATCCCGCTCCAGATAATGCAGCAGATCGTCATGAATCCGCCCCGCCCGATGCAGCTTCAGCAGCTCCACGCGCCCCGCCGCGATCGCCGCCAGGATCACGTCATAATGTGATTCCCTACCGCCGGTAAAGTCCTGCGGCGCGGCAGCGAACCGCTCAGCGATCGTCGCGCGGTACGTGTACTGCTCCAGCAGACGCGGATGAATCAACGATCCATCCGCGCCATAGGCACGCGCCTTCACCGCCTCGAGCTGCGCGGCATCGATCAACGCACCTGCCTGCCCTTCGGTCAGATGCGCCATGTCGACATGCACCACACGGTCCAGGCCGAGCCAGCGAATCACCGGCCCCATCGTGCCGCCCTGCAACACCACGGTGACGAGAATCACCGCGAACGCAGCGGCCAGGGTCAGGTCGCGCCCGGGCATTTCCTCAGGCAACGACAGTGCGATGGCCAGCGTCACCACCCCACGCATCCCCGCCCAGCTCAGCAAAAACGATTCACGTGGCGACGGCGGCGCGGCTCCACGTCCGATCAGATGTGCGAGCGGCCGACGCAGATAGTCCGTGGCATACACCCAGACAAACCGGGAAAGAATCACGGCGGCCACCACCGCGAGGATGGGAAGGCCCAGCGCCTGCAGCGCATCGCCAAGGCCACCCAGCCGCTCCACCACACCGCGCAGCGAGAAGCCGATCAGGATGAAGACCAGCGCCTCAAGCAGGAAGATCATCACCGCCCAGAAGGTCGTCGCACGGACGCGGATGTTCGCCGAGAACACCTCGTGCTGGTACCAGCCGAAAATGATGCCGGTCGTCACCACCGCCATCACGCCGGACACGTGCACGGCCTCACCGCCGATGTACGCGGCCCATGGCGAGAGGCATGACGCGGTGATGGCGAGAAATACCTGATCCATCCGGCGCAGCACCAGGACGACGACCGCACCGATCAGCGCACCCACCGCGATGCCACCCAGCGCCAGGCCGGCGAAGCTAATCACCGCGCCCTGAGCGCTGAAGGCACCGGTCAGGGCGGCGGCTACCGCGAAGCGGAAAAGCACCAGCCCGGTCGCGTCGTTGAGGAGGCTCTCGCCTTCCAGCAACACCATCGGCCGACGCGGCAGCTTCACCTTGCCCAGCACCGCTTTCGCGGCGACAGCATCCGGCGGCGAAACGACGGCGCCGAGTGCGAAACATGCCGCCCATGGCAGCGACGGCAACACGGCATGCACCGTGACACCGACGGCGAAGGTGGTGAACACGACCGCCCCCACCGCCAGCCAGAGGATGCCGCCGAGGTAGCGGCGGAAGTCCGACCAGACCGTATAGAACGCTCCGTCCATCAGCAGCGGCGGCAGGAAAACGATCAGCACCAGCTCGGGATCGAAGCTCACCGCCGGTATGCCAGGCAGGAAGGCGATGCCGATGCCACCGGCCAGCAACGCCGCCGCGGTAGGCAGGCGAAGACGTCGCGCGATGAGCTCGAGCGCGACGATCGCGACCAGAAGGATCAGGACGAATTTGAACGTTTCTGTCGATGACATGGTGAGGCCGACGCGGCGGGACGTACCGCTTGTGGCAAGGATAGTCGAGGTGACCGGCCATCGGTCTTGGCCATCCGCGCGGTCAGCAACCAGCCGTTGGCATCGGCGAAGTGGCCGGTTGGCATCGCGCCTTCCAGCGTGACATGCAGGCCCAGTGCGCCGGGCACGCGACGCAGGTCGGGGAACCAGCGGCGGTCACGGTCGACGAGGATCAACAGGCCCTCGTGATCGCCCAGAGGGGCGAACAGGTCGGACGACTCGCCGAACGGTGCGATGCGGAATCGCGTCACCATGTCCCGCACAAGCGCGGGCACATCGTCCGTGGGCAGGCCCACTTCGCTGACGCAGGCGATCTCCATGCCGTGGAACGGGCCATCGACACCGTCCTCATAGGCGTCGTCGAAGGTGTCCGCCAGCGCGTCCCGCGCGATCAGCTCGAGCACCGCGTCATGCGGCCCGGCGAAGTAGACCGAATCCGACCGCCAGGCACCGCCCAGCCGGAAACGCTCCTCGTCCATAGGATCCCGCAGCAGCAGGGCTCGCTCGCGCAGCCAGGAAAAGGCGGCTTCGAAGCGGCGAGGCGATACGTTGAACGCCAGATGGACCGAGCCCGTATCGGCCGTCGCAGGCACGATCTCGAGGGTCGTCCAGCCGACCCGCACGAGCCGCCCTTCGACAGGGAGCTGCATGACGTCGCGATAAAAGGCCACACAGGCACCGACATCGACGGAAGGAAGGGTGATCCGGGTGATGCGCATGGGGGTCTCCTGCGATGTGCGAGACACCCATTGAACAACCTCAAGCGCGCTCGAGGTCAACCCCCTCCTTTACATGCGGCAGACACATCGTGGGGGTACGCTCCATCCATGACGAACCGCGATGAACTCCGCCAGATGCTCGAACGCCTCGACAGCGAGGTGACCATCGGCTTGCGCGACAACCCCGACCGCGACGCTTTCTGGCCGGAGTTCGCGATGCAGTCGAACGCCGTGCTCGAAGCCGCCGGCGACGAGCACTTCGACTGGGTCAGCGCGGAGATTGCCGACATGCTGCACCGGCACGGCATCCCGGCTCCGGAAGCCTGAGCTTCAGCCAGCGCTCCAGTCCACGTCCTTGAAGGACTCGGCGAGAAAGTCGACCAGTCGACGCACCTTCACCGGCAGGTGCTTGCGCGACGGATACACGGCGTGGATGCCGATGACGCCCGCGGCGTGCCCCGGCAACACCTCGTGCAAGCGCCCCGCGCGCACGTCGTGTCCCACGATGAAGTCCGGCTGCAACGTGATGCCCTGACCGGCCAATGCCGCAATACGGCAGGTATCGCCGTTATTGCTTCGAATCACCGGGCGCACCGTGACGCGCTCCACCGCCCCCTCGTGCACGAACTGCCAGTCATCCGGCCAGTAGCTGTAGCCGAGTACGGCGTGACGGGCCAGGTCGGCGACACGCCCGGGCGCGCCGTGGGCGGCGAGGTAAGCGGGAGACGCGCACAGGATCATCCGCGTGGTCCCCAGCGTGCGACTGACCAGGGTCGAGCTGGCCAGCGTGGAGATGCGAACGGCAAGATCGTAGCCTTCCTCGACCAGATCGACCACGCGATCCGACAACGTGATGTCCAGCGACACCTTGGGATGCGCCTGCGCGAACCGCGCCCACAATGGCGCAAGATGCAGCACACCGAAAGTCAGCGGTGCCGTGATGCGAAGCAGGCCACTGGCCTCGCCATGCCGGGCGGTAAGCTCCGACTCCGCCTCGGCGATCCCGGCCAGCAGCTCGCGCGCCCTTGCGTAGAAAAGACGCCCCTCCTCGCTCAGCGACAGCCGCCGGGTGGTCCGGTGGAGCAACCGCACCTCCAGCCGTTTTTCGAGGTCGGCGACATGGCGCGAGATGGCGGCCTTGGTGAAGCCGGTGGCCTGAGCCGCGCCCACGAAGCTCCCGGCATCGACGACCGCCACGAAGCTGCTCATTTCCTGGACCTTGTCCACGTCCTACCCCGTATGCCGTGACATCCGGAGTGTCTCATAAAGCGCAACACTGGGTCGTTCAAAACGCCGTTTATCCGCGCCGGAGGAACCAATATCGTGACGACATCCGCAGAGGAACCGCCTGCCATGTCCACCACTCCCGTTATCTTCATCTCCCACGGCGCGCCCACGTTCGCACTCGATCCCGGTCTGCTCGGGCCCGCACTGCAACGCTTTGGCGCCGGCCTGATCGATATCCGTGCGGTACTCGTCGTCTCGCCCCACTGGCAGGCCCAGGGCCTGACCGTGATGACCGGTGAGCGGCCGGCCACGTTGCACGACTTCCGCGGTTTCCCCGAGGCGCTGTATCGCATGCAATACCCGGCTCCGGGCGCGCCCGACGTCGCGAGGGAGACGGCCCTGCTGCTGCAAGAGGCAGGCTATACGGTGCACGCCGATGCGACGCGCCCGCGGGATCACGGTGCCTGGTCGCCGCTGCGCTTCCTGTTGCCCGCCGCCACGCTGCCCGTCTTCCAGCTCGCCATGCCGTACGACCTCGACGCTGCCGGTGCGCTCGCGCTGGGTCGTGCGCTGCGTCCCCTGCGCGATCGCGGCGTGCTGATCGTCGGCTCGGGCAGCCTCACGCATAATCTCTACGACATCCGCATGACGGCAGATGTCGCGCCGTATGCTCAGGCCTTCGCGGACTGGACGAGCAAACGCCTCGTCGCGCGCGATGCGGGTGCACTCGAAGACTATCGGCGGATCGCTCCGTCCGCCGAGCGCGCGCATCCGACGGAAGAACATTATCTGCCCTTGCTCGTGGCTTTCGGCGCCAGCGACGAGGCCGACCGGTTCGAGGTGCTGCACGGCGGAATGACCTACGGCGTACTGTCGATGGATTCGTATGCATGGAGCGCCGCGACGTAACCGGACTGGACACACTCGTCGATGTCGGTCGCTTCGTGCGATCGCCGGCAGCGGACGTCTGGATGGCAGACCGCCCCCTGCCGGAAGTCATGCATTGTTCTGACCGGACCGTTTTGTCAGACTCGATGAACCGTCCCTGAAATAGGCTTCGCCCGATGCGAACCCCGCGCCCTGCCCTCCACTCTGTCAGGACCGCGCTGTCGGTCGGCCTGGCGTCCTGCTGTCTGGCTCTGATCGCGGCCCCTGTTGCCGCACAGCAGACGACGCTCACGCCGGAACAGAAGGCGACCATCGCCAAGCGCATCGAGACCGAGCAGCAGCTCGAGGACATCGCCGTCGTCGACCGCAAGGTGATGGTGAAGATGCGCGACGGCAAGCGCATGGCGGCGGACGTCTATCGTCCGAAGAACGCGACCGGTAAGGTGCCGACGATCTTCGTCCGCACTCCCTACAACTTCAATTTCTGGGACGTGAAGCTCGGCGCGCCGCGCGACATGACGCGTCAGCTCGCCGCCGTGAAGCGCGGCTACGCGTATGTCGACATGAACGAGCGTGGCCACTACTTCTCCGAAGGCAATTACGACATCCTCGGCGCGCCGCTCAGTGACGGCGTCGACGCCGTGCGCTGGATGACCTCGCAGCCGTGGTCCAACGGCAAGGTCGGCACCACGGGCTGCTCGTCCACCGCGGAATGGCAGATGGCCGTGGTGGCCGAGAACGAGCCAGGTCTGGCCACGTTCAACGTCCAGGGCTTCGGTGCGGGCGTCGGTCGCGTCGGCCCCTACTACGAGCAGGGCAACTGGTACCGCGGCGGTGCGGTGCAGATGCTGTTCCAGGCCTGGATCTACGGTGAGCAGAACCAGGTGCGCCCGATGTTCCCGGCGAACACCTCGCAGGCCGATCTGATCCGTGCATCGAAGGCCTTCGACCTCGACCCGCAGATGCCGCCGGTGGACTGGGACCAGGCGTTCTGGCACCTGCCGGAAAAAGACATCCTCAAGGCGGTCGACGGCCCGAAGGGCATCTTCGCCGATGTGATGGACGTGCCGACCGGCGGCAACATGATCGCGCGCACGCCCAACAGTCCCGCCTGGTACAAGGGCGGTCTGTGGCACGAGAACATGAAGATCAACAAGCCGGGCCTGTGGTTCATGAGCTGGTTCGACGTGTCCGTGTCGCCCAACCTGGCCGCGTACAACCACGTGCGTGCCACGGCGCCGAAGGAGATCGCGGACGAGCAGTACGCGGTGATCGCGCCGGTGCTGCATTGCGCATTCAGCCGCGCGACCGAGCACACCATGATCGGCGACCTCGACGTCGGCGATGCGCGCTTCGATTACGACAGCCTGGTCTATGGCTGGTTCGACAAGTTCCTCAAGGGCGTCGACAGCCCCGTCGTCGATAAGCAGCCCAAGGTCATGTACTACGTCATGGGCGAGAACAAGTGGCACAACGCGACCATGTGGCCGCCGGCGAACGCGACCACGCGAGATCTGTTCTTTACCAGCGGAGGCAAGGCCAACACGCTTTACGGCGACGGCAAGCTGGTCACGGCGGCGGGAGGCACCGATCAGCCGGACCACTTCCTTTACGATCCGATGAACCCGGTGACGACACTGGGCGGTGGCGGTTGCTGCCAGGGCAATGCCGTGAAGTTCGGCTCGTTCGACCAGAACCCGCAGCTTACGCGTAACGACATCCTCGTCTACGACTCCGAGCCCTTCGAGGAAGGCACGGAAGTCAGCGGTCCGATCACCGTGACGCTGTATGTGTCGTCCGATGCGAAAGATACCGACTTCACCTTCAAGGTGATGGACGTCGGCACCGACGGCAAGGCCTTCAACCTGACCGAAAACATCCAGCGCATGCGTTACCGCGAGGGCTACGACAAGCCGCCCGTGTGGATGAAGGATGGCGAGGTGTACAAGGTGACGTTCCAGCCGATCGACACCAGCAATTTCTTCTATCCGGGACACAAGCTGCGTGTGGCGATTTCGAGCAGCAACTTCCCGCGCTTCGACCGCAACCTCAATACGGGCGGGAACAACTTCGATGAGACCAGCGGCGTGATCGCGCATAACGCGGTGCACCACGACGCGGCACATCCGTCGAAGATCACGTTCACGGTCGTGCCGCGGTAACCAGCGTGCCGCGATCCACGTAGGAGCGCGCCTCGCGGGCGATTGGGCACGATCAAAACGTCCAATCGCGCGCGTGTCGCGCTCCTACGATTTCAGATGGCCTTGCAGGTCGGCGACATCTTTGCCCCGTCGCGGGTCACGCACTGCGCAAATCCACCGGGCAAGCCATCCACCCGCCGCTCTTCGCGCACCGCGAGCACGAAGCTCCGCAGCGGCTTATCCCCGTCGAACACCGTGTAATGACACTGCCCCGAATCGCTCGCTTCGCAGGCGAAACGCGCGCGTCCCATGCGCACCTCCGTTCGGCTGTCCAGGTTCACGTGGCCGTTTTCCTTCGCGGTCACCACCATGACGCGGTTCTGCGAGTCCGTGCAACCGGCAAGATTCAGAAAGCAGTAAAAAATGGCGAGGAACCATCGCATGACGTTCTCCTTCGTCACATGGCCCGGAAGATGGCCATGAAGGGCTGACTGACGCTCAGCGTTTCGGGACGACCGCGCAGGCGAAGACAGCCTTTACCGCTGTCGTCTCGCTCGACCGATGCCACCTGGCGGAGATTGACGATCGTGGACCGGTGGATTTGCCGGAACGACCTGGCATCCAGCTGACGCAGCAGGTCGCGGATCGGCCTGGTAAGCAAGGCATCGCCCTCCGCGGTGGCCACCAGCGTGTATTTGTTGTCGGCGCGGAAATAGATCACGTCGTCGACGAGAATCAGACGCGTGGCCTTCCCCGCTCCTGCGGTGATCCAGGTCAGCGGCTCATCGGTGGGCTCATCGAAACGGCCGATCAGATCCTTTGCCAGATCGCCCGTGCGGCGTGAATGACGCTCCGCTTCGGCGAGCCGGCTGCGCAGGCGCCTCACGGTCTGCACCAGTCGATCCGCCACCACCGGTTTCAACAGGTAATCGACCGCGCCACGTTCGAAGGCATCGACGGCATACTGGTCATACGCGGTCACGAACACGACGAGCGTCGTCGGGCTGGCATCCGCCGCCGCCGCGGCGACTTCCATGCCGGTAAGACCCGGCATACGGATATCGAGAAAAGCGACGTCGGGACGGTGCGTCGCGATGGCATCCAGCGCTTCGCCGCCATCTTCGCAGACCGCCACGATGTCCAGATCCGGCCATGCCTGTGCCAGTTCACGCTGAAGCGCGGCGGCGAGCAGCTTCTCGTCTTCGGCCACGATGCACTTAGGCACGGTCGTTCACTCCCCGGGCCGGCAACACGATGGTCGCCGCGACGCCGTGCGGAAAATTGTTGCCGATAGCGAACGTGGCCAGGGCACCGTAGGTCAGGCGCAGCCGTTCACGCAGATTCTTCAGCCCGATACCGGTGCCCGAGCCTTCGCTGCGGAAGCCGACGCCATCGTCGGCCACGGTGAGCGACAGCGCGGGGCCATCCAGCGTCGCGCGGATCCAGATGCCGCCGCCACCGGGCTTCGGCTCGAGCCCGTGCTTGATCGCGTTTTCCACCAGCGTCTGCAGCATCATCGACGGCATCGGCGTATCCGCGATAGGTGCCGGGACATCGACATGCACGGTGAGGCGCTCGCCCATGCGCAGCTTCATGATCTCCAGCCACGCCGTGGAACGTTCGAGCTCCTGCGCCAGCGTCGAGAGCGAACCATCGGTGCGCGGAAGCGAGCGACGCAGGTAATCGATGAGATGGCCCAGCATGCGATCGGCGCGTGCCGGGTCGGTACGAACGAGCTCCTGGGCACTGGCCAACGTGTTGTAGAGGAAGTGCGGTTCGACCTGCGCCTGCAGCAGTCCCAGCTGCGCCGCGGTCAGTTCCTTCTCCATCGTGGTCTGGCGCACGTCGGCGCGTTCCCGGTTACGACGTTCGGCCAGGCGCTGGGTCAAGGCGCGCACCAGGGTTTCCACGTACTCGAGCGAGGCGCCACGGTCGGGGTTGAACCAGTCGCTCCAGGCACCGGCATCCGGCTCACAGACGAACATGACGCTGCATGATCCGTCGGCGGGCGTGATGGTCGCCGAGATGCGCGTCTGGACGTCCATCGGCAGCCGGGGCATCTGGCGCCCACGAAGACGTGGCCGCTCGTGCTCCGGTCCGCGAATGACGGCGCGCACCTGCAGGCCGCCGCGGGCCGCCGCGACCTCGTGGACGTCAGGCAGATCGCGCATCACGCTCTCGACAAGGGCGTAGGCTTCGTCGGCGGGATGAGGTACCTCGACACGACGGCGCTGACGGTTCGACAAAGTCTCCGCATCGATACGGCCGGCGATGGTCCGCACGCGGTAGAGATGCGTGACGCCCCTTCCGAGTGCGATCAGCAGACCGACGAACCACAGAAAGGTAAAGATCCACGGCAGCTCGCCATGGTTCCAGCCAAGCGCGTTCCAGACCACGAGCATGACGCACCATGCCGCGACCCACGCCACCGCGATGCGCCCCAGAAATCTGACACTCCTGCCCCATGCCATCGCAGCCACCCGCGTCCTGAAAGTGCGGCGAGCATACGACGGTCCCGGCGCCCGATGAGGGCCGATCCGACGAAACCGGCCATGGGCCGACGAAACCCCGTTCCCGCGCCGCAGCATGACCTTGGCTGCGCGATGGGCCATGCTCGGGAAACGGCCCGGCGGTGGGGATCGCCGGCCAAGACAATGACAAAGGGGTTAACGCATGGCTTTGTTGCTCGTCGTTTTCGCTGTCGCTGTTCTCGCCATTTTTCTCGGCATCAACATGCTGCCGAAGAATCACCCCGCCAACTGGCTGCTCGGCATCGTCGGAGGCGCCTGCCTCGTGCTTGCCTGGTACGCCATCTTCCGTCCGATGCTGATCGCATCCGGCGGTGGCGACCCCTCGCTCGTCGCGGTCGGACTCACCGCCGCGGGCATCGTGTCCTGCGTGCTCGGTCTGGTGTGTCTGGGCGTATGCGTGTGGCGCGACCCGGCACGCTTCTGGGTGCTGTCCATCGTTTTCATCGGTGTCATCGGCGCCACGCAGGTCACTGCGCTGGCGTGATCAGGATGGCAGGCGCGATCCGCCCGCGCAGTGGTATCCGCGGGCGGAGAGCAGCGCGTTGCCGTCGACGATGCGCAGTTCGGCAGGCGCGCCGAAGGGAAGCGTGACCTTGTCCGGCCCGTGGCCGAAATGCAGACCGCGTACGAGCGGGGTCTCGGCAATGTCCGCAAAACGCTCGAGTGCGTGTTCCATGTCGTAGCCGTTGTCGTACTCGCTGACGCGTTGGCCGCCCAGGCCACCGATCAAGATGGCCGACTGCCGGTCGATGACGCCGCTCAGCTTCAGCTCGTAGAGCATTCGCTCGATACGAAAGGCCTGTTCGCCGCTCTCCTCGATATAGAGGATGCCGCCCTCGATGTCGGGCAGATAAGCCGTACCGGTGAGGCTGCACAGGGACGAGAGGTTACCGCCCCATAACGTGCCGCTGGCGCGCAGGTCGGTCTGGGTATCCGGGCACAGCCACTCGAAATCCGCACGCGGCGAGAGCACCGTGAGCCAGAACTGCCGCCAGGTGGTCTCGCGCAGATAATCGGCGCCGAAGTCCGGCACGAGCATGGGCCCATGGAACGAGCTGATTCCGCTACAGGCCAGCAGGGCGCACTGCAGCACCGTGAACTCGCCGTGGCCGACGAAGGCGCACTGCTCGTCGGCGAAGCGCTCCCGCAACCCGGTGTAGTCGAGGCGATCCAGCAGCGGCACGGCACCGTAGCCACCACAGGTGGCCATCACGATATCCGGGAGCGCCCGCCCCGCATCGGCCAGGCGATTGATCTCCGACGCGCGCTCGGCATCGCTCCCGGCGAAACGCAGCGAGACGCGGTCGAGCACATCGGTGCCCAGAATGGTATGGCCTGCGGCCTGGAGACGTTCGATCCCGCGCTGACCAGCAGCGCGGTCTTCCGCATAACCAGAGGGTGCGATGAGCCGTATATCGAGTCGTTTCGGCATATGAAGCAAAGTATGGACGCCCATACCAATACCCCTACGCCGACCGGAAGGCAACCCGGAGTTGGACGGACCGCCTCTGTCCGACGCTTACCCCTACGTCACCAGCCGTCGTACTCCTCGGCAACTGTGAGGTCTTCCGCCGGTGCGCTTCGGGTCAGTGTCTCGCGTGGCTGCTCGCCAAAGACGCTGCGGTATTTCTCAGCGAAGCGAGACAGATCCCACATGCCGCAGCTCAATGCCACCGACTTGACCGAACGACGCCCGGCTTCCGCGGTGACCAGACTGCGATGGGCCGTACACAGCCTTAGCATCGCCAGGTAGCGGTTGGGCGGGATACCGAGCAGGTCGTCGAAGGCGTAGCGCAAGCCGCGTTCACTGGCCCCTGCCGCCTGACAGAGCTCCTGCGAGTAGATATCGCGGCGCAGGTTGGCCCGCATGAAACGTTCCGCCCGTCGCATGACCTGATAGTGCGCACGCCGCCCGCGCGAGGCCACCGGGCGGTCTTCCGGGGACGAACCGAGTGCGACACGGATGTGCTCGTCGAGGAGATCCTCGACCGGACCGAAAGCCACGTCGTCGGATTCACGCAGCCTGTCGGCGATTTGCCTGTAAGCCCGCTTGAGATGATCGGAGTTGACCGAAAACAGACGCAGTCGCTGGGCCGCCATGTCGACGTCGGCATGGTCGGAGGCGAGGAACCGGGAGCGGAACCGTGCGTACGGGGCCACGACAAGGGTAAAGCGCGTGCCTCGCTCGAACATGAAATCTGTCGGTGTTCCCCTGAGCAGGGTCACCGCCATTTCCGATTCCACGCTGATGCCCTGGCACCAGCTTCGTTCACCTGCCTCGTGCAGATATACGAGCATGCAGGCATCTTCAGGAACGGTCAGTGTCCCGCGCACGTCGAAGTCCAGGTGCGCGGTGACATAGGTGACACCGTCATGAGACTTCGAGGACAGCGCGGCGCGAGGTCGCGCCGGACTCAGAGTGAGAAGATCGACGTCGCATACACCCAGGGCGGCGCCCAGCGTCACCAGGTCGTAATCCTCGAGCCCCTGTACATCGGAAGGACGATTCATGTGCGGTCCTCCCAGCGATTCATCGTAGCCATACGTCTACACCCCCACCGTCCCGGGGACAGGCACTCTGCCTGTCCGCAGCATCTCCCTAGCCAATCGCCCTCACACATTCGAGTGAGACGACGTCAGACCGTATAACTACTCATGTAAGGCAAGAAATGCTAGTGGTGTGTGAATTTGCCGAATAGGCCTAACGTTCACTCAAGCATTTGATGAAATTGGCAAAAGTGCCGCCTGGGCCAGTCCTGCGACAACGCCCAGCGAGGGGTCCCCATGCACCACCGCCACGCCGGGGAAGCTGGCGCCCACCCGCGCGCGCACCTGTGGCGAACGCGAGGTGCCGCCGGTCAGGAAAACGCTGCGAGGCGCCTCGTCCAGATCCGCACTTGCCTCGCTCAGCAAACGCGCCATGCGATCGAGGAAGTCCTCGGAAGCCGCGTCGAAATCCGCCGACACCGCATGGATCGCCAAGCCTGGCTCGATGAAGTCCAGCGAAGCCGTTGTGGAGTCGCTGGCCGACAACCCGATCTTTACCCGTTCCGCCGACTGGTTCAGGCGCGTCGTCGAGCCCGTGCCCTGCAGTGCCTGCAGGCGCGAGCGGAACGGCTCATCGACGAAGCGGTAGTCCTGTTTGCGGAACTCGCGCTGCTTGGGCAGGTTGTGCACGCTGGCCGCTTCGACGAAGTGGTGCACGGGAACGCCGGTGGTGTCCTTGCCGAACAGAGGCATGAAGCTGTGCAGGCTCACGCCGACATCCAGATCGGTACCCCCGCGCGGCAAGCCCCAACTGCGATGCATGACCGGCGTCTCGCCCGCGCCCAGCTCGGCATAAGCCACGTCGGTGGTACCGCCGCCGATGTCGACGATGATGGCCCTCTGCCGCTCCGGCAGGGACAGGTGGTAATACATGGCCGCCGCCGCGGGCTCCTCGAGAAACGAGACCTCGTCGAAGCCGGCCATGCCCGCCGCCTCGCGCAGGATCGAGAGCGCCTGCTCGCCACCCGCCGCGCCCATCGAACTGCGGAATTCCACGGGGCGACCGATCACGGCCGCCCGTACCGGGGTGCCGAACTGGCGGGTCGCCACCAGGCGGACGTGCTCGAGAATGTGCGCCGCGATGCTGACGATCGTCTTGCGGACACGGGGATCCAGCTTGTAGCCGAACATCGACTTGGGCGATTCGATCAGGTTGCCTGTGCCTTCTTCGAGGTAGGCCTCGACCGCCTCCTCGCCGAACAGGGCGTCCTGGAAGCTGGCCACCGATGCCGAGGCCTCCCGGGTCCGCTCCTCCATCCACTGGCGGCGGACCACACGGATCGCGTCGCGGCGCAGATCGCCTTCCGGGCGAGGGGTACGCCCTGACTGGCGTTCATCCGCACGCGAGGCGCGCACGAAAGCGTCCACCTGGGCCTCGAGGGCCGGCGTCAGCACGAAGTCGTCGATATTCGGGACGACCTCGGGGAAGAACACGGCGGTGCGAAATTGCTGGGCGTCGCCGAAGCGGACCAGTTCGAGCTGGCCGTCGACGACCGCGGCGGCGGCCGAATAGCTGGTGCCGAAGTCGATGCCGATGCGCATGTAGGCGTTTCCGGACAGGAAAACCGTCCATTATGACCATGCTTGAGGCCGGGCGACAGGGCCGACGATGCGGCTACACTCGGGGACCATCTCATCCACAAGGGTATGCCCGCCGATGCGTCGACTCGCTCTCGCCTGCCTGACCGCCCTGACCCTGGCGGCCTGCCAGTCCCACGATGAAGACAAGACCGCCGCGGCACCCGCGCCGGGCCCGGCCAGGGTGTCCACCTCCCCGCCCCCGCCGTTGCCCGCCGTCGCTAACGAACACCACGATTTCAGCCCGGAGATCACGGCCGGCGACTTCGCGTCTCACCTGCGCACGATATCCTCGGACGAGTACGACGGCCGCAAGCCGGGCACGCTGGGCGAGCGCCTGACCACCAACTACATCGTCGAGCAGTTCAAGCGCATGGGCGTGGAGCCCGGCAACAAGGGCGACTGGCTGCAGACCGTGCCCGCGGTCTCCACGGCGTTGAACGACCAGGACACCCTGAAGCTCGATGTCGCCGAGGGCGGCGCCCGGGAGGACTTCGCCTTCGGCAAGGACATGGTCGTAGGCACGCTCCAGGCCAGGGCCGATGTGGAGCTGAAGGATTCGGACGTGGTTTTCGTCGGCTACGGCGTCAACGCGCCGGAGGCCCAGTGGAACGACTTCGACGGCGTCGACGTGAAGGGCAAGACCGTGGTCATCCTGGTCAACGACCCGGGCTGGAACGGCAACGACCCCAGGCTCTTCAAGGGTCGCGAGATGACCTACTACGGCCGCTGGACATACAAGTTCGAAGAGGCCGCACGTCAGGGCGCCGCCGCCGCGTTCATCGTCCACCAGACCGAGCCGGCCGCCTACGGCTGGAACGTGGTGCAGAGTGGCTGGACCATGCCGCGTCTGGATCTGCCCGAGAGCGAGGCGCCGGGCCCCCGACTGCCCGTGGCCGGCTGGCTCACGCATGAAGCGGCGCAACGACTGTTCGCGAAGGCCGGCAAGAATTTCGACGACCTGGCCAAACAGGCCGATGTACGCGGTTTCAAGGCCGTGCCGCTGGACGCGAAGGCGAACATCCACCTCAACAGCACCATCTCGCATTCGCTCAGCAACAACGTGATCGGCATGATCAAGGGCAGCGAGAAGCCCGACGAAGCCGTTGTCTACACCGCGCACTGGGATCACCTTGGCCACGATCCATCGTTGAAGGGGCACCAGATCTACAACGGCGCCGTCGATAACGGCACCGGCATCGCCGCCATGCTCGAGATCGCCGGCAAGTTCGCGCAGGATAAACCGAAGCGCACCGTCGTGTTCGCGGCGGTGACGATGGAGGAATCGGGTCTGCTGGGCTCGCAATTCTACGTCGCCCACCCGCCCTTCCCCCTCGCGAAAACGGTCGCCGACATCAACATGGACGCGCTGCCGATCACGGGAGCGACGAAGGACATGGAAGTGACCGGCCTGGGTCAGGGCACGCTGGAAGACATCTTCGCGGATGTGCTGAAAGCCGATGGCCGTGTCGTCAGTGGTGACGCCACGCCCGAGAAGGGCCACTACTTCCGCTCGGATCACTTCAACTTCGCCAAGGCCGGCGTACCCGCTCTGGCCGCCGGTGGTGGCATCGACATGGTCCAGGGCGGCAAGGCCGCGGGTGAAGCGGCCGCCGAGGATTACACGAAGAATCACTACCACCAGCCCACCGACGTGTACGACATGCGCTGGAACTTCGACGGCGTGATCCAGAACGTCAAGGCGTATTACGCGCTTGGCGAAAAGCTGGCCGACAGCGATGTATGGCCGGAGTGGAAGGAAGGCAGCGAGTTCAAGGCGATACGCGAAAAATCGCTGGCGGCGGGTAGCAAAAAGAAATAACCCGGTCCAGGCGCGCCCCTACCCCGCGCGGCAGGAGCGTCAGTAGTTGACCTGCAGCTGCACCCTCAGCAGCTGCCCGTCGATCCGCCGGTACGGCGCCGCACTCACATCGGTACGGCGCATGTTCGCCCACGCCACCGCCAGTTCCACGGCGCTCGACGGCTGCCACTCCACGCCCAGCTCCGTCTCGTCCACCGACATCTTCGGCGCGTTGTTATCGAACTTGGCCGCGCCGCGATACGTCTGCCATTTCGCGTAGGGAATCAGCGATCCATAGGCATCGCCATCGAACTTGTACATCACCTGCGCATAGCCGCCCCGCAAGGACTTCGTGCGGACGGTGCGGCTGGCCACATCGAGTTCCGGCCCCTTGCCCACCGTCCACTCCGCCTGAAAACCGAACGGCTGCGGGTAATACACGACGTGCGCGGCGACGCGACGATCCGTCGAGCCTGCTTCGGACGCGTCGACCACCGGCGTGAACGTGCGGCCATCGATCGTCGCCGACGCGGTGCTCACCTTGTAGCGACCCGAATACGCATCCGCGCCCACTTCGAGGAACTGCCCGTTGGCGAACTTGAACGGATACGAGAAGTGGATGACCGAGTGCAGCTGGTCGTTGCGATCCGGTCGGTTGGCGCCCTGCCCGTTATAGACGCCGATACCGAAGACACCGTAATCGCCGGAGCCCTTGAGTCCTGACTTGACCAGGTACGCGTAGCGCTCCTTGATCTCCTTCGGCGTCCAGTAGAAGAACACGCCCAGGTCACGCTCGTCGCGCACGCCGGAGTTGAGCGCGTCCGCGCGATCCAGCGCCAGACGATTCTGGCTCGACTGCAGGTCTTCCCAGCCGTACGGAATCTTCGACTGGCCTGCGCGGATGCGGAAGGTCTTGTCCTTGTCCAGCCAGAGGTCCGCGTAGGCATCGCGCAACTGAGCGAAGTTGCCCGTGCTCGAGCCCGACGGCGTGCTGGCGAGATCCGGCTGGATGTAGATCGACATCTTGTCGGTGACATCGCCGCTGATTACCACACGGGCCCGACGGATGCCGAAGCCCTGTTCGCGGCCGATGTAGCGATCGCCGGGCGACTTCAGGTCCTTCGCGTCATCGCCGAGCTCCTGGTTGTAGCGCATCTGCACGTAGCCGCGGATACCGATCTTGTCGTACCAGGCTTTCGACGACGAAGCCGGCTTTGCGGCACTCGCCACGCTTGCCGACGCCGACGCGGCTCCACGTGGAGCGGCGATCCCCGCGTCCGCGACAGCGGGCGCCGTGACGGCGGCAGGCGCCGGGTTGTCGCTGACCTGGGCGAACCTGCCCAGACGCGTGCGACCCGGGCCGGGTTCCGCAAAGATCTGGCGGGTCTCCGAGTCCACATACAACTCGATGGCTGCCTGAGGCACGCCCTCGGCGGCCGCGGTTCCGCACATGGTCCAGAAGGCTGCGGCAAGGGGAAGTCTCTTCATACCAGCGTGCTCCGAAAGTATTGAGAAAAACCTCAAACGTCGTCGATCATGACGTTTAATGGTTATAAACACCTACAAGGGGTCGGACGGGGCGCAAGGTATCGAGCCCTCGTTTCACTTCCGTGACAGCCCGCGATTTCGTGACGCGGCAGTAAGTTTTTGCAATGCAACGCTTTCGTCATGACAGCGTCACAGGGGATAATTTGCGGGTTCGGGCCCCGCCAGGGGATTTGGCACCGTACGAACGGTTCGTACGTTGGCGAGGCTCGTTTTCCCACCCAAGTACCCCCACCCAGGCGGAAACCAACACCATGTCCCATGCCAGCACGCGCCGCATGCCGCGTCGCCTCGCCATTGCCCTGAGTATCGCCACCGTCCTTGCGGCCGGTTCGAGCTTCGCCCAGGACGCCACGCCCACCAGCCAGGCCCCCGGCAAAACCAAGTCGGCCACACTCGAGACGATCAACGTCACCGCCGAAAAGCGCACCGAAGACCTGCAGAAGGTGCCCATCTCGATGACGGTGGTCACGGCCGAAAAACTCGAGTCGTTCGGCCAGGCCGGTGACGGCGTGCTGCAGCTCGCTTCGCGCGCGCCGAGCGTCTATGCCGAGACTTCTTACGGTCGCGAGTTCCCGCGCTTCTATATTCGCGGTCTGGGCAACAGCGACTTCGACCTCAACGCGTCGCAGCCGGTGTCGATGGTTTACGACGACATCGTCCAGGAAAACCCGATTCTCAAGGGTTTCCCGCTGTTCGATCTGGAGCAGGTCGAAGTACTGCGCGGTCCGCAGGGCACCCTGTTCGGCCGTAACTCGCCGGCTGGCGTGATCAAGTTCGAGTCGCGCAAGCCGACGCAGGAAACCGAAGGCTACGCCCGCGTGTCTTATGGCTCCTACGGCACGGCCAATGCCGAAGCCGCTCTCGGCGGCAAGCTCAGCTCCAGCTGGTCGGGCCGCGTCTCCGCACTCGCGCAGCACCGGGATGGCTGGATCGACAACGACTACAAGGGCAAGAAGGACGACCTCGGCGGTTACAACGATCGCGCGGTCCGCCTGCAGGCGCTTTACAAGGCGACCGAAGATTTCGACGCCCTGATCAACGTCCACGCCCGCTGGCTCGACGGCAGCGCGATGGTCAACCGCGCCAACGCGATCACCCCCGGCGGCGATCAGTTCGTGCCCGGCTTCGATCGCGACTCCGTCTCGCAGGACGGCAACAACAAGCAGCACCTGTTCACCTGGGGCAGCAACCTGCACCTGAACTGGCACTTCGGCGACCTCAACTTCGCGTCGATCACGGGCCTCGAGCGCGCGACCACGTACAGCCTCGGCGACGTCGACGGCGGCTACGACGCCTCCGAAACCCCGGCCCGGAGCAGCTTCACGAACCGCACCACGCCGTTCTTCTCGGAAACGGCCGACGCCCTGCCGAAGGATCGCCAGATCACTCAGGAATTCCGCCTGTCGAACGACGCGTCGGATCGCCTGAAATGGCAGGTCGGCACGTACTACTTCGACGAAGACATCGCGATCAGCAACTTCTCGTACGACACGCTCAACAACCACGTGCTCAACGGCTGGGTGGATCAGAGCCAGCGCACGAAGGCCTGGGCGGTGTTCGGCTCGGCGGACTTCAACTTCACCGATACGTTCGACGTACGCGCCGGTGCGCGCTGGTCGCACGACAAGCGTGAGTTCAAGGCGGAGCGCTTCCTCGGCTTCACGGGCCCGGTGGGTCCGCTGACCTCCGATCCGACCGATGCGCGCTGGAGCGGCGACCTGACCGGGACGTGGCAGCTGTCGAAGAACGCCAACGTTTATGCTCGCGTGGCCAACGGTTTCCGTGCGCCCAGCGTGCAGGGCCGGATCAACTTCGCCAACAGCATCTCGACGGCCAAGCCGGAGACGATCACCTCGTACGAAGTGGGCTTCAAGTCGACCACGGACGACCAGAAGCTGCGCTTCAACGCGGACGTCTACAAGTACAACATGCACAACCAGCAGCTGACGGCCGTCGGCGGCGCGACCAACGTCACGCAGCTGATCAATGCGAAAAAAACCGAAGGCTACGGTGCCGAGTTCGATCTCGAGGCTTACCTGACCCCGCAGTTCTACATGACCGCCGGCGGCAGCTATAACCACACCGAACTGAAGGACCGCGATCTCGCCATCGCACCCTGCGGTGGCGGCTGCACCGTGCTCGACCCGCTCAACCTGTCGGGCAATGCGCTGATCAACGGCAACACGCTGCCCAATGCCCCGAAGTGGATCGGCACCTGGACCGCGCGCTATGGCATCCCGTACGGCGAGAGCGGCGAGTTCTTCGTCTACACCGACTGGAACTACCGCAGCGAAGTGAACTTCTTCCTGTACGACTCGGCGGAGTTCAAGAGCAAGCCGTTCCTGGAAGGCGGTATCCGTGTCGGTTACAACTGGGACTTCGGCAAGCGCGAGGTCGCATTCTATGGCCGCAACATCACCAACAAGAAGGTGATCACCGGCGGCATCGACTTCAATAACCGTACGGCGTTCGTCAACGACCCGCGGATTATCGGTGTGGAGTTCCGCGCGGAGCTGTAAGGCTTCGGGCGGCATCGTTCGGCTGACGGCCGGCTCCCTTGGAGCCGGCCGTTTTCGTATGGGAACCGCGAGCAGGGCTCCCGCTAAACCTTTTGGGAAAACCCCGCATCAGAAGGGGTGCCTGCCGACGCACCGCACCAGCACAGCGCGGCACGGCCATTCGGCCTAGGCCATAAGTCATATGGAAATTAACGAAATTTCCGTTGACGACTGAAAATCTGGTGTTATAGTTCACTACAACACCGGTCACCCACAGCACCACAGGAGCATACGTCATGAAATCCCCGAACTACATCGCCCTCGCCGCTTCCGTCGCCATCGCCGTCGCCAGCCTGGCCGTTTTCAGCAGCACGTCGACGACCGCCGCGCCGCTGGCTGTGATCAACGGCACCAAGGTCACGAACATGGCCCCCGTCGTCGTTTACGCCGACACCGGCGCCACCGTCGCCGCCCTCTAACCTCAACACCTGCACGGCAAAGCCCGCAGCACGTCATCGGAGTCGTCCCATGAAAGCGCCGAATCTCATCGCACTGACCGCCTCTGTACTCATCGCCGGAACCAGCGTGTTCGCCCTGCGCTCCTTCGATGACCGTGCTGCCGCCATGATTGCCGCACCCCATTTCGTCAACGGCGTTCGCGTCGTCGACCTGCCCGCCCTGGAAGTCCGCCCCACCGCTGCCGATGTGCGCGAAGCGGCTCTGGGTAGCGATGCCAGCCTCGATTCGGCCGCCGCCGCGCTCAAGCGCAGCGCGGAGGATCGCGCCGCCGCCCTTATCGGCGCGCAGCTGGCCATGCCCTACTATTCGTTTGGAAATGCACTGCGCCGCACGGCGAAGGATTGAACTACATGTCCATCACCTGGAACGACAGCGTCCCGATCTACCGCCAGCTGCGCGAACGCGTGGTGGCGATGATTCTGGACGGCGCCTTGAGTGAGGGCGACCCGCTGCCGTCGGTACGCCAGGTCGCGGGGGATTTTCAGATCAACCCGCTGACCGTTTCGAAGGCGTATCAGGAGCTGGTCGACGAACAACTGGTTGAGAAACGGAGGGGTCTTGGCATGTTCGTGATTGACGGAGCGCGCGACGCGCTGCTTAAAAGTGAAAGGGAGCGCTTCCTGCGCGAAGAGTGGCCGGCGCTGTTCGCCCGCCTCCAGCGCATGGGCCTCGACCTGAAAACCCTGATGCGTGAAGCCCATGGCTCCACAGAGGATCCGTCATGACCGCGGTCGTTACCGCCACCGGCCTGACCAAGCGCTTCAAGTCGTCCCTGGCGCTGGATGGCGCCTCCTTCCAGATCGGTTCGGGCCGCATCGTCGGCCTGATCGGCCCGAACGGCGCCGGCAAGACCACGGCTCTCAAGGCGATCCTTGGCCTGACCACCTTCGACGGCGAGCTCAACGTGCTCGGCCTCGACCCCCGCAAGGATCGCGGCAAGCTGATGGAACAGGTCTGCTTCATCGCTGACGTCGCGGTGCTGCCGCGCTGGCTCAAGGTGGGTGACGCGGTGGACTTCGTCGCCAATACGCACCCCCGGTTCGACCGCAAGAAGTGCGACGCCTTCCTGGCCCGCACCAAACTGCAGCCGGGGCAGAAGGTGAAGCAGCTGTCCAAGGGCATGATCGTCCAGCTGCACCTCGCACTGGTGATGTCGATCGACGCGAAGCTGCTGGTCCTGGACGAGCCGACACTGGGCCTGGACATCCTCTATCGCAAGCAGTTCTACCAGAGCCTTCTGGAAGACTACTTCGACGAAGAGAAAACCATCCTGGTGACGACCCACCAGGTCGAGGAAATCGAACACATCCTCACCGACCTGATGTTCATCCGCGACGGCAAGATCGTGCTCGATACGGACATGGACAGCCTGGGCGAGCGCTTCGCTGAAGTTCTGGTCGGCGCCGAACACGCTCCCGCCGCACGCGCCCTGCAACCCCTGGATGAACGCCAGGTGTTCGGCAAGAGCATCTTCCTCTTCGACAACGTCAACCGGCTGAAGCTGGAAGAGCTGGGCGAGGTACGACGTCCGTCGATCGGCGACCTCTTCGTCGCCACCATGAAGGGCACTTACGCATGAAAACCTTCTACTGGATGGTCAAGCGCGAATTCTGGGAGCACAAGGGCGGGTTTTTCTGGGCCCCGGTGATCACCGGCATCGTTTTCCTCGTGCTCAACACCATGGGCATCGCCGTGGGCGAAGTGTTCGGCCGCAGCAGCAAGTGGGGCGGCTTCAAGTTCGACCAGATGCACTTCCAGGGCGGCATGGACGCCGAGCAGCTACGCAATGCGGGTGCGGCCGTCGACATCATGTTGTACGCCGTGGCTGGCATCGTGCTCGCGGTCACCGCCATCGTGATTTTCTTCTACTGCCTTGGCGCGCTGTACGACGACCGACGCGACCGCAGCATCCTGTTCTGGAAGTCGCTGCCGCTGTCCGATACGTCCACCGTGCTGTCGAAGGTGGCGAGTGCCGCGCTGGTCGCCCCGGTCATTTCCATCGTGGTCGGCGTGGTCGTGGGTCTTTGCCTGGCGATGGTGCTGGCGGTGGTCGGGTCCCTGCATGGCCTGGGCATCTGGCGCCTGCTGATGGAGGCTCACCCGATTCAGGTCGTGCTGAAGCTGGTGCTGCTGATCCCGCTGTATGCGATCTGGGCGCTGCCCACCATCGGCTGGCTGCTGCTCTGCTCCGCCTGGGCTCGTGGCAAGCCGTTCCTCTGGGCGATCGCCCTGCCCCTCGGTGCCGGCGTGATCGTCAGCTGGTTCGGCCTGATGGGCCTGGCGGGTCTGGAAAGTGGCTGGTTCTGGAAGAATATCGTGGGCCGCCTGCTGGGCAGCCTGGCTCCCGGTGGATGGGTCGGCAATGCGTCCCCCATGATCGTCCCCGGTCACGACAATCCGGCCGACCTGCTCGAAAGCCTGGATCTGGCCTACCACTACAGCGCGCTGGCCAGCCCCTCGCTCTGGATCGGAGCCGCGGCGGGTGTGGCGATGATCGCCGGTGCCATCTGGTTCCGCCGATGGCGCGACGACAGCTGATCCATGCACCAGGCAGCGGCCCCTTCGGGGGCCGTTTGCTTTCACGCGCCGCTGCTGACCGCCGCCGATGTGCGAGGCGCTTTCCGATTCGTGCGCCAGCGCACGGGAATACGCTGGATGGCGGGTTGCGAGCCATCGGCACGGACGCTACAACAACGTAACGAAGCGCCCGGCGTGGGGACCGCCGCATCGTATCGACCCAGCCAAGGGATTCGGATATGACGGCAGTGGAAACTGAAAGCGAGGCGCTGGCCCGGCGGCGCTCCGAGGCCGGCGTGGCCAGCGGCGAGCCCGTCATCGGCCTCGCGTTGTCGGGCGGCGGCATTCGCAGCGCGACGTTCTGCCTGGGCCTGCTGCGCGCGCTGGCGCGGAACAAGGTGCTGCACCGGTTCGACTATCTGTCCACTGTCTCGGGCGGCGGCTACATCGGATCGGCACTGGGCCGATTGTTTCATGCCGGCGCCCATGGCGACGCCGCCTCAGTGGAAGCCGGCGTCGCCAATGACCGGTCGTTGTTCCTGTGGTGGCTACGCAACAACGGTCGCTTTCTCGCACCAGCCGGTGCTCGCGACCTGCTGCAGGCGTTTTCAAGCCAGCTTCGCGGCTTTCTCGCCACTCAGGCGGAGGTCCTGGTGCTGATGATGCTGGTCGCCTGCGCGGTCACCCTTCCTCACCTCGCCTATTCGTGGTTCGTCCCCCTCACACAAAACATACCCCTGGCCGTCAGCCTCTGGTGGTGGCTTTTACCCGTTCCGCTGGCTGGTGTGCTTACGGCTTGCTACGGGTACTGGTTCCTCGGGAAGGAAACGGGTAGCGGTATAGCGACCGCTCTGATCGCCGCCGGCGTCGGCATGTACCTCGGACACTGGGCCTACACGGCTCAGGGCGGAGCCACTCCGGCCTCGTTCGACCAGATTCTGCTGGGCACCGCGGCCTTCCTCCTGCTACCCGCGCCACTCGCATGGCTCTGCGCACGGGTCAGTGGCCTGCGAAGAAAGGAAGAAGCCAACCGCGTGCGTTACACGACGGCGCTGGCGATGTGCCTGAGGGCGCTTGCCGCGGTCTTCGCCCTCGGCGCATTCGACATGCTCAGCTGGTACCTGAAGGTCTGGCTCGTCGCGGCACTGAGCGGGAACGCGACGGGTCACGTCGCCGCCGGCGTCGGAATCACCACGCTGCTGATGAGCCTCGCGCGCTACCTCATGCCCATGCTGCAAGACGGCGGTAAAGGCGGCATGGTGAAGATCTCGTGGGGTGTCGTGGCGAACGTGCTGGGTATCGCCCTGACGCTCGCCCTCACGCTGTTCTGGATGACGATTTTCCAGACGCTGATCTTTCCTGCGAAGGATGATCCACTCAGCATCCTCCTGCGCAATGCGTATGCGCGGTGGGCATGGGTGGCGATCGTCAGCGCCATCTACATCCTGCTCAACGGACGGGCCCTGCAACAGCTCAATCGATCGTCGCTGCACTACTTCTACCGTTCGCGCATCGCACGGGCGTATGTTTCCGTCGGCAATGTCGCGAGCGACGGGGCGCCCAGCCCGCGATTCCCGGCCAGCCCGCTCGTGGACAACACGCGCGAACTCACCGAAGAAGTGACCAAGGTCACCCGGCTGCTGGATGGCGACGACCCTGGAATGACAAGCTACACGCCGCATCGCTTCGGCGGCCCCATTCATCTGGTCAACTGTTGCATCAATCAGACGGTGGACGACCGCACGGGTACCTATAACGCGGATCGCAAAGGCGTCAGCCTGACCGTGAGCGCGCTCGGTGTGGAAACGGGAACCCACGGGCCCGTGGCCGGATCGGAGGCGCTTCTCGAGCACACCACACTGGCCGAATGGATCGCGATTTCGGGCGCGGCCGTGGGCTCGGGGATGGGATCATTGACCCGGCCTGGCACGGCGGCGATGTCCTTTCTGAGCGGCCTCCGCCTCGGCTACTGGCAGGCCAACCTCACGGTCGGTTACGTACGCGGGCGAGTATGGTTCGCCAAATACCGCGCGATGCTGGCCGAGATGTTCGCGCGCTTTCCCGGCCTGCGCAGCCGTGACTGGTATCTGTCCGACGGTGGCCAGTTCGACAACACCGGCGTCTACGCGCTGCTCAAACGACGCCTCTCGCTCATCGTGCTGGCCGACTGTGGCGCCGATCCCGATTTCCGCTTTGCGGATGTCGAGAATCTGGTGCGCAAGGCGCGCATCGACTACGACGCAACGATCGCGTTCGTGGATCCCGACCAGCTGGCGCCGGCGGCCGGCCCGCTCGCGGCGTTGTTCGGCTCGCCGAACACCCTCGAAGCCGCACCGGGCGACGCCCACCTGATGCTGGCCCGCATCACCTATGTCGATGGCACGCGTGGAACGCTGCTGGTGGTCAAACCACGCCTCCCCACCGACCTGCCGCTGGACGTCGCCGGCTACGCCGGCAGCGACAGCAGCTTCCCCCAGCAAAGTACGACCAACCTGTTCTACAGCGAAGCCCAGTGGGAGAGTTATTGCGAACTCGGTGCGCTGCTTGGCGCGCCGGTCGATGCCGCCATGCTGCGCCACGCCGGCGACTGGGCATGGAGCACACCGGTCCTCGGCGCGAACTGCGCCACGCTCTCTCCGGCGGCGACGCCAATGACCCGTGGACAGCGACTGGCCACCACCGTCGGTACCGGCATCGGCGTGGGCGCCCTGCTGACCGCCCTGCTCGCCGGATGGCAGGCGTGGGACGCCCATTCGCAGCAACGCCTGTCCCTGCAAGCGGAAAGCGCGAATCTGGCTCGCCAGCTCAACAGCGATACCCGTCTGCTCATCGATTACCTGTCCACGCCCACAGTCAAGAGCGGCGAATTCGACAGCGAGATGGACGCGCAGGTAAACATGCTCACCGCGGTGATCGGTGGCCTGACCTTATCGGACGAACAGAAGCGCGTTTTCCAGGATGTCAGCGACCTGCTGCAGCCTATATGCCTCCGCACATCGGATGCCGGACTCTCGACCCAGTGCAGCCGCCAGGCGTTCGCCCTGAGCGCCGACGGGATGGCGTCGAAAGGCGACTGGGACCGGGCCATGGACGACTATCAGGCCTGGCGTGACGCAGAGCGAGACGCGGTGTTGCAGGCCCGACGCGATGCCGACGTGCTCGCCCGCACGCCGCCGGCGACGCAAGCCTCGACGCCCGGGGCAGCCTCCGCACAACCGACGAGTGCCGTCACCGGCACGGTTGCGAGCGCGCCGCCACCGCCCGCGCCTGCGCCGTCTCCCGCTCCGCCGTCGGCCGCCCCGTCGGCGGTCGGACCCCGCGACACGGCGATCAAGGCATGCGGCAGCGCACGCCAGCCTTTCATGCTCTATACGCAGATCTACGAGGAAAGCCAGCGCGTGATCGTGCTGCGCGAACTCGCGGCGGTGCGCCAGCTCGGCATCGTGGCGGCGGGCGTCGAGAACGTCACCGAGACGGCCAGGCGTGACGGTCGCCACAGCCCGTTCGAATGGAAGACGCCAACCCTCCTCTATGCACCCGATGGCAAGGACTGCGCCACTGCACTGGTGAACTGGGCGAACGCGACCATGCCTTCGCTCGCGCACAATCCCGCGCGGGCCGTGCCGCTACCGATCGGCACGGGTAGTGCGAATGTTCTCGAACTTTGGGTGCCGCGGCCGTTGGCCGCGCGGTGATCCGTGCGAAGCTGGCCGATCGTCGAAACGTCGTGCGTCAGAAGGACAGCTCCAGCCCGACAGTCACACTGCGACTCGGAGCCGGCTGGCGGCCCCACGGGCTGGTATCGATTCCCCTGTACCAGTACCGCTTGTCAAAAAGGTTGTTTACGGCGAGCGATCCCGTCAGCACCGACGTGCCACGCGTCATCAGCACCTGCGTCCACTGCGCGTTCCATACGGCGTAGGAAGGAAGCTGACCGACCGAGGCGATAGCGTTCTCCGCGCGCGTATTGGCCGCATCGGTGTACGCGCTGCTGAAGTAATAGCCGGACAACGCGACCGTTGTATGACCACGTGTATACGAAGCGCCGAGACTGACCTGGTTGCGCGAGGTGTATGGCACACGGAGGCCTTCGTACTGACCGGATTTCTGCTCGGCGTCGAGATAGGCATAGCCTGCGGTGAGCTTCAGACCGTCCAGCACTTCAGGTGACCAGGCGACATCCGCCTCGAGGCCCTGGTGCACGGTCTTGCCGATATTGCCGTAGGTGCGCGTGGTGTTGTCGAGCTGGATCTGCTTATCGAAGTCGATCCGGTAGACGTCGGCGTGGATCGCCGTGCGCGCGGATGGGTTGAACCGCGCACCGAGCTCGTAATTCCATGCGAGTTCGGAATCGAGGTTATCGCCGAACACGATCTGGGTCACCTGCGGCGCGCGCAGGGAGCGCTGCGCATCCGCGTAGACGTACCAGCGCTCCGATGCCTTGAAGCCCAGGGTCAGGCCGGGCAGCCAGTTGCGCACGTTGTTGGTGAACGACACACCGTTGGCGCGATTGAGATAGGTCGCGTCGAGGTGCTCGTAACGCACACCCGGCGTCACGGTGAACCGATCGTCCGCGAAGCCGATGGCGTCGCTGAGGTAACCCGCCCAGGCGCGGTCGCGGAACTGCCAGTCGCGGACCAGCGTGTAGACGCCGTTATCCAGGCCCGTGTTGCCCACGAGAAAATCGATGTCCTCGTGGACGGCGCGGGCGCCCACGGTGATCTGCTGGGACACCGGTCCATCCACGTGCAGGCTGAACTGGGGTTGCGTGCCGTAGACCTTGAAGCCGCGCGGTGCACTCTGCAGCAACTGCGGCGGCAGATCGGGACGCCAGGTCTCGGTGGCGAGACGACGCATGCCCACGATGAAGTTGCGCTCGCTGTCAGCGCTGAAGTTGGTCCAGCTGAACTTCGAGCTGTCGAAGGCCCACCAGGCACCCAGATCCTGCTCATACGTCAGCGAGGCACGCGTGGTGGTGCCATGGAAGCGATCGAGCGGACGTGTGGCCTGCCGCGGGTCGTCAAGGTAATCGGCGACAGACAGCGCACCGGCCATATCCATGCGCGCCACGTAGCGCTGCACATCGGCCTTCAATACCTTGTCGTCCGCGATCCACCATTCGGTACGCAGACGTACGTTTTTCACGTCGGTGCCGCTGTGTCCGCGAAAGTATTCGCCCTTGAGGTAATCGGCGTCGAGCTGCATGCCGAAGTTCGGCGTGAGGTAGCCACCTGTCGATACCGACGTGTCGCGGAGCATCTGGCCACGGCCGTAAGCGGTGATCTTCTCGCCGACGGTCGTCGTCCAGCGCTCCGGGATCGGCTTGCTGACGAAGTTGATCACGCCACCGACGTTGTTCGGGCCGTACTGCACCGCCGCGCCGCCGCGCACGATGTCGATGCGGTCGATCTGGTTCATGGTGACCGGGAACAGCGAGAGGCTGGTCTGTCCGTAGGGCGCAAGCGAGAGCGGAATGCCATCGAGCAGCGCCTGAACGCGACCGCTGCGGCTTTCATAGAGACCACGCAGAGCGATCTGGGGCAGCACGCCGGTACCGGTCTCGTCGAAGATCTTCACACCGGGCACGCGCTGCAAGGCATCGTCAAGAGACCGGTTCACACCTGTCGACAGCGCTTCGCGGTCGATGACCTGGCGGCTGCCCGCATACGTCCTGACGTCTTCCACGCGCGACGCGCCCAGCACGCTGCCTGTCACCACGACCGGGTCGAGCTTGCGTGTCTTGTCCGTCGCCGTGTCCTGCGTGGTGTCCTGCGCCGCCGCGGCTTGCGCGGTGAGCGCGAGGGTCAGCGCGATAACGATTTGCCGCTGGCGGATGCGGTCCTTCATGTAGCGTTTCCGTCGGAGAAGAGAGAAGTCGGACGTCGCGCAGCCCGGCGACGCGGTTGTGTGAGGCGACCTCAAGCAACCCGCGGTTTTCGCCGCAGGAACCACGGACAATGCGGAGCCGGGAGCGAGCTCGGAATGCCGGTCTGACGCCTCATTGCGTCCTGTCGCATCGATGGTGAAGCGACTACGGCGAACGATAATGCGAATTATTATCGATAACAAGAGGTGGCGCTCGCACGTGCGAGGCGGGAATGAGCGATGCAGTCGCGTCGTCGGGAGAGGTGGCGATCTACCGTGCCAGACCCACGTGTAGGAGCGCGCCCTGCGCGCGATCCGGCGTCGTCCGACGTCTATCGCGCGCAGGGCGCGCTCCTACCTTAATTCCGTTGGGCTGACCTGGCGGGTCAACCGCCTCCGCCGCCACCGCCGCCGTGGATCCCGCCCTTGGTCAGCGCCGCCGGATCGAGCAGTTTGGCCAGCTCGGCTTTGCTGAGCCCCGTGGTCTCGAGCGCTACATCCATGATGGGACGCTTTTCCTTGTAAGCCTGCTTGGCGGTCGCGGCGCCCTTCTCGTAACCGATCACGGGATTAAGTGCGGTAACCAGGATCGGATTCTTGTCCAGGGCTTCGCGAATGTGCTCCTGGTTGACCTTGAAGCCGGCGATCGCCTTGTCGGCGAGCAGCGTCGTCACGTTGGCCAGGATCTCGATCGACTGCAGCAGGTTGTAGGCGATGACGGGCAGCATGACGTTGAGCTGGAAGTTGCCCGACTGACCCGCGATCGCGATGGTCGCGTCGTTGCCTATGACCTGAGCGGCGACCATCGCGGCTGCCTCGGGGATCACCGGGTTGACCTTACCCGGCATGATCGACGAACCCGGCTGCAACGCCGGCAGCTCGATTTCACCCAGCCCGGCTAACGGACCGGAATTCATCCAGCGCAGGTCGTTGGCGATCTTCATCACCGCGACGGCAAGCGTGCGCAGCTGGCCCGACAGTTCGACCGGTGCGTCCTGTGCCGCCATGCCGGCAAAGTAATTTTCCGAGGACTCGAATTTCAGCCCCGTCAGCTTCGACAGCTCCGTCGCCACGGCCGGGCCGAACTTCGGATCGGCGTTGATGCCCGTGCCCACCGCGCTGCCGCCCTGCGGCAGACGACGCGTGCGCTTCAGCGTATCGGTAATGCGCTCGGCGGCATCGCCGATCTGCGCCGACCACCCCGAAAGCTCCTGACCGAAGGTGATCGGCATCGCATCCATCAGATGCGTGCGACCGGTCTTTACCACCTTCCTCAGTTCCTTCGCCCGGCCGTCGATGACCTTGCGCAGATGCTTCAGCGCGGGCAGCAGCTTCTCGCTGGTCGCCAGCGTCGCGCTGACCAGGATGGCCGTCGGAATGACATCGTTGGAGCTCTGCCCCGCGTTGACGTGATCGTTCGGGTGAACCGTGCTCCCTGCCGCCTCGGCCAGGTGTGCGATCACCTCGTTGGCATTCATGTTCGAGCTGGTGCCCGAGCCGGTCTGGAACACGTCGATCGGGAAGTGCTCGTCGACCTCACCGGCTGCCACGCGCTCGGCGGCGGCGCGGATGGCCTTGGCGGACGCTTTGTCGAGGTGGCCCAGTTTGACGTTGGCCTCGGCGGCCGCCGATTTGATCAGGCCCAGTGCGCGGATGAACTCGCGCGGCAGGGTGAGGCCGGAGACAGGGAAATTGTCCACCGCGCGCTGGGTCTGGGCCCCGTAGAGGGCTTTGGCGGGGACCTTCAACTCACCCATGCTGTCACGTTCGGTGCGGAACCTTGTCATGCGGGAAGCTCCTGTGGGGATTCCCTTACATTAAGCCTCGCAAGCACCCATCGCCAGCCGTCCGGCTCCCGTCGGGCCGCCGCTAAGCGGTAGAGGCCCGTTCTGGCGGGAGCCCGCCTCCTGGCCGTTCGCGGTAACCGGACCCCACCACCCCGCCGGGTTATAATCTCCGGCTGCTCCCGCCAAGCCTCAGGAACACCCCATGTCCCACGCCACGCTGACCGCCCTCTCGCCGCTGGACGGCCGCTACGCCTCCAAGGTCGAGCCGCTGCGCCCGATCTTCAGCGAATTCGGCCTCATGCATCGCCGCGTACATGTGGAAATCCACTGGCTGCTGGCCCTGGCCGCGCATCCGGGCATCGTCGAGCTGCCGGCCTTTCCGGCCGACGCGGTGAAGACCCTGCTCGCCATCGCCGACGACTTCTCCATCGAAGACGGCGAGCGGATCAAGGCGATCGAGGCGACCACCAACCACGACGTGAAGGCGGTCGAGTACCTCATCAAGGAGAAGATCGGCAACGATCCCTCCCTCGCCCAGGCCAAGGAGTTCGTGCACTTCGCCTGCACCAGCGAAGACATCAACAACCTCGCCTACTCGCTGATGCTGCGCGACGCCCGTGAGTCGGTGCTGCTGCCGGCGCTGGATCAGGTCATCGCGAAACTCCGCGCACTGGCTCACGAACACGCCGGCCTGTCGCTGCTGTCGCGTACGCACGGCCAGACCGCCTCGCCCAGCACCATGGGCAAGGAAATCGCCAACGTCGTGGCGCGTCTCGAGCGCCAGCGCAAGCAGCTGGTCGCGATCGAGATCCCGGGCAAGATCAACGGCGCGGTCGGCAACTACAACGCGCACGTCATCGCGTACCCCGCGGTGGACTGGCCGGGTCTCGCCTCCCACTTCGTCGACGGTCTGGGTCTCACCTTCAATCCGTACACCACGCAGATCGAACCGCACGACGGCATCGCCGAGTTCGCCGACGTGCTGCGCCGGATCAACATCATCCTGATCGATCTCGCGCGTGACATCTGGGGTTACATCTCGCTGGGATACTTCCGCCAGGCACTGAAGGCGGGCGAAGTCGGCTCGTCCACGATGCCGCACAAGGTCAACCCCATCGACTTCGAGAACGCCGAAGGCAACTTCGGTCTCGCCAACGCCCTGCTCGGCCACTTCGCCGAGAAGCTCCCGATCAGCCGCTGGCAGCGCGACCTCACCGACTCCACCGTGCTTCGCGCGCTGGGCACGGCCTACGGTCACTCGCTGGTCGCCATCGAGTCGCTGCTCAAGGGCCTGGGCAAGCTCAACGTCAACGCCGAACGCGTCGCCGCCGACCTCGACAACAGCTGGGAAGTGCTGGCGGAGGCCGTGCAGACGGTCATGCGCCGCTTCGGCCTGCCGGAGCCGTACGAGCAGCTCAAGGCCCTGACCCGCGGCCAGGGGATTACGAAGGAGTCGATGCGCGCGTTCATCGCTGGCCTCGACCTGCCCGCCGACGCGAAGCAGGCGCTGGCTGAGCTGACGCCGGCGTCCTACATCGGTCTAGCCGACAAACTCGCGCGCGATATCTGAGTCGCAAGCACGGCACCAAGAAAAGAGCCCGGCACGTGATATGCCGGGCTCTTTCGTTTTTCAAGTGCGATTTTCAAACCGCCGATCAGTGATGATCGCGATCGTCATCGCAGCGATGGTCGCGATCATCGCAATGACGATCACGATCGTCGTGGTAACCCGGACCACCGCGGTCTCCGTAGCCACCGTGGCGATGGTCGCGAATGATGCAGCCGCTCAGGGAGAAAGCGGAAAGCAGAACCAGTGCGATAAGCAGCGGACGTTTCATCAGAACCTCTTTCGATCGCGGCTTATTGCCTTGGACGTAACGTACGCGTGCGTCAATCAATGCGGGATGAAGCGCAGGAAGCGGTGTTCTGGCTTTTCGCGCGCAGGGCGCGCTCCTGCGACGCAGGCGCCGGCTGGGCGGTGACGCAGCGCGGAGGCGGGCTGCGCGGCTACAATGCCGGCCATGGCCATCCAGACCCCCACCCGTAAGCCCCTCCCGATCGAAGTGCGCGGCAGCGCCAGCCAGCCGCTTGGCATGAGTGCCGCGCAGTTTCTGCGCGATTACTGGCAGAAGCGTCCGCTGCTGATCCGTAACGCCTTCCCGGACTTCGAAGCGCCCATCGAGCCCAACGATCTCGCCGGCCTGGCCTGCGAAGAGGGGGTGCTCGCCCGCCTCATCATTCATGACGAAAAGCGTGACCGCTGGACGGTCAGGAGCGGCCCCTTCGAGGAAGCCGAATTCGGCAAGACGCCCAAGCGTGACTGGACCCTGCTGGTCCAGGATGTCGACAAGTGGGATGCCGACGTGGCGGGCCTGCTCGAGCACTTTGCGTTTCTGCCCAGCTGGCGCGTGGACGACGTCATGGTGTCCTATGCCGAGGACGGCGGCGGCGTCGGCGCGCACGTCGACCAGTACGACGTCTTCCTCATCCAGGGCATCGGTCAGCGCCACTGGGCGATCAGCGACGACCCGGACGCACCGCTCGACTTCCGCAACGACGTCGAACTGAAGCAGCTGAAGGAATTCCTGCCGACCCACGAGTGGCTGCTCGAACCCGGCGACATGCTTTACCTTCCGCCAGGCGTGCCGCACGACGGTGTCGCCCTGGGCAACTGCATGACGTTGTCGGTCGGCATGCGCGCGCCCTCGCAGGCCGAGCTGACCGGCGACCTGGCGGACTTCCTCGCCGAACGCATGCCCGACGAGCTTCGTTACAGCGATGCCGACCTGACCCCGGTCAAGCGCATCGGCGAGATCGACACGGCTGCGCTCAACCGCCTGCGTCAGGCCCTGCCCTTCGCCGCCGCGCTCGATCGTGACCTGCTGGCCGACTGGTTCGGGCGCTTCATCACCCGCTACCGCAATGCCCAGTCCCCGGCCGCGCCCCCGAAGGCGACCACCGTCGCCGCGCTGGACAAGGCACTGGCCGGTGGCTCGGGCCTGATCCGTCATCCCTACGCGCGGCTTGCGTGGGTGCGTGGCAAGAAGGACGCCACCCTCTATGTCAGCGGCAGTGCATACGCCTGCCCGGCCGACCTGGCCGAGCGACTGGCCACCGAGCGGGACGTACGCCTGCAGCGCGCGCCCTCGGCTGCCGAACGGGAGGTTCTGCTGGCTCTGGTCAACGACGGGGCGCTGGTCGTTCGCAAGGGTCGCTCCCGGTGAGCGGCGCGGCGGACACCGCGCTGATCGTCGAAGACCGTGCCGGTCTCGAGATAGCGCATGTCCGCCTGCTGACCCAGGCCCGCTACCGGGCCGCGATCTACCTGCCGCGCATGGACGTCGGCATGCTGGACCATGAGACGATCCTCACTGAGCTTCGCCGCCTGGCCACCAGCGGGCGGCAGGCGCAGGTCCGTATCCTCACCCATGATGCCGAGCAGGCGCACCGCGAGGGTCACCGGGTGATCGCCCTCGCCCAGCGCCTCCCCACGGCGGTTTCCATCCGTGTGCCGACCGATGAAATCCACCTGGGCTACGCATCGGCGTTCATCTGCGATACGACAAGTGGCTACCTGTTCCGACCCGTCGCGAGTCGCTTCGAGGCACGCGGCGACCTCGACGCACCCGGTGAGACCTCTCGCCTGATGGCCTATTTCGAGGAAGTCTGGGAGCGGGCCGAGCCCGCGTGGCAAATAAGACCACTTGGGATCTAGCTGGCATGAGAAACGTCGATTCAAGTTGGCGTGATGCCGCAGCACGGAGCTATACTTAACGGATTCTTATGCCGCGGCACGCCCTCGTGCGGCCAGCGGCAGCCCGTCCTTTTCGTGTGTGCCGGTGGTGACGTGAGCGCAAACCTGATCCGCGAGTTTTCCGAATCCTCCCAACTCGCCGGCGGTAACGCCGACTACGTAGAGCAGATCTACGAATCCTGGCTGGCCGATCCCGGCTCCGTCACGGCCGAGTGGGATGGCTATTTCAAGACGCTGAAGGGCCGCGAGGCCGGCGACGTCGCCCACTCCGCCGTGATCGCCCGCATCGAGGCCGCGCAGAAACAGCGTCGCTCCGCGGTCGCCGCACCCGCCGTCGGTTCCGCCGACGATGCCTATGCGCAGAAACAGGCCGGCGTCCTCCGCCTGCTGACAGCCTATCGCTCGCGCGGCCACATTTCCGCGCAGGTCGACCCCCTCGGCCTGACCGTCTCGGACGTCGACACCCCGGACCTCGGTCTTGCCTTCCACGGCCTCTCCGACGCCGACCTCGGCACCGAATTCGACGCGGGCACCTTCGCCGGTGGCGGCCAGCGCATGACCCTGCGCGACCTGCTGGCGAAGCTCAAGCAGATCTACACCGGCACCATCGGCGCCGAGTTCATGTACATCTCCGACTACGACCAGCGGTCGTGGATCTATTCGCGTCTCGAGAAGGCCGCCGGTTCGCCGGGACTGCAGAACGCCGAGAAAGTCCGCATCCTCGAGGCGCTCACCGCCGCCGAGGGTCTGGAGCGTTACCTGCACACCAAGTACGTCGGCCAGAAGCGCTTCTCGCTCGAAGGTGGCGACAGCCTGATCCCGATGGTCGACGACGTCGTCCGTGCCGCCGGCGACAACGGCGTCAAGGAAGTCATCATCGGCATGGCCCACCGCGGCCGCCTCAACGTTCTGGTCAACATCCTCGGCAAGGCGCCCTCGCAGCTCTTCAACGAGTTCGAAGGCAAGTTCGAGCATGACGACAGCGCCATCCACACGGGTGACGTGAAGTACCACATGGGCTTCTCCACCGACGTCAAGACACCCAACGGCGGCGTCCACGTCGCGCTGGCGTTCAACCCGTCGCATCTGGAAATCGTCAACCCGGTGGTCGCCGGCTCGGTGCATGCGCGCCAGTCGCGTCGCCGCGATGTCGCGCGCGACAAATCGCTGGCCGTCCTGATCCACGGCGATGCCGCCTTCGCGGGCCAGGGCGTCAACATGGAGCTCCTGCAGATGTCGCAGGCGCGCGGTTTCGCCATCGGCGGCACCTTGCACATGGTGGTAAACAACCAGGTCGGCTTCACCACGTCCAAGCGCGAAGATTCGCGCTCCACGCTGTACTGCACCGATCTGGCCAAGATGGTCAACGCACCGGTGTTCCACGTGAACGGTGACGACCCGGAAGCGGTGATCCAGGTCACCCGCCTGGCTTACGAGTTCCGCAAGCAGTTCAAGAAGGACGTGGTCATCGACCTCGTCTGCTACCGCCGTCACGGCCATAACGAGGCCGACGAGCCGGCGGCGACCCAGCCGCTGATGTACCAGATCATCCGCAAGCGCCCGACCACGCGTGACCTCTACGCGCAGTCGCTGGTCAAGTCCTCGACCATCGGTGCCGACGACGGCCAGAAGATGCTCGACGATTACCGCGCCCGCCTGGAAAAGGGCGAGCCGCTGATCGCGATCGATCCGAACCCGACGCGCGACATCCCGGTGGACTGGAGCCGTTTCCAGAACAACAAGCTGTCGATGTCGGTCGACACCGGCGTGCCGCGCGAACAGCTCGGCAAGGTGCTGGATGCGCTGCTCGACATTCCGTCCGACGTCACCCTGCACCCGCGCGTCGCCAAGATCTACGAAGACCGCCGCAAGATGGCCGCCGGCGAGCTGCCGGGTGACTGGGGCTTCGCCGAGAACCTCGCTTACGGCACGCTGATCGCCGAGGGCAACGACCTCCGCGTGGTCGGCCAGGACGCCGGCCGCGGTACGTTCTTCCACCGTCATGCCGTGTTGCACGACCAGAAGAGCGACGACACCTACCTGCCGCTGTCCAAGGTGCGCGCCGACGCCCGCGTCGACGTCATCGACTCGCTGCTTTCCGAAGAAGCCGTGATGGCCTTCGAGTACGGCGAAGCCACCACCTCGCCCGATCAGCTCACCATCTGGGAAGGCCAGTTCGGCGACTTCGCCAACGGCGCCCAGGTCGTCATCGACCAGTTCATCAGCTCCGGCGAAGCCAAGTGGGACCGCCTCTGCGGCCTGTCGCTGTTCCTGCCGCACGGTTACGAGGGCCAGGGTCCGGAGCACTCCTCCGCGCGCCTCGAGCGCTTCCTCCAGCTGTGCGCGCTGGACAACATGCAGGTCTGCGTGCCGACCACCCCGGCGCAGGCGTTCCACATGATCCGTCGCCAGCAGGTGCGCCCGGTGCGCAAGCCGCTGATCGTGATGACGCCCAAGTCGCTGCTGCGCCACAAGCTGGCCGTCTCCTCGCTGGACGAACTCGCCCACGGCCAGTTCAAGCTGGTGATCGGTGAGCACCGCGAGCTGGTCGCCAGGAAGGTCCAGCGCGTCGTGCTGTGCTCTGGCAAGGTCTATTACGACCTGCTCGAAGACGCCGAGAAGCGTGGCCTGACCGATGTGGCCATCGTCCGCGTCGAGCAGCTCTACCCGTTCCCGCGCCCGGAAGTCTCGGCCGAACTGGAAAAGTATCCTTCCGCGAAGGAAGTGGTCTGGTGCCAGGAAGAACCGATGAATCAGGGCGCCTGGTTCCAGATCCGTCATCACCTGCAGGCCTGCATCGGGTCGAAGCAGAGCCTGTCCTATGCGGGACGCTCGCGCTCGCCCTCGCCGGCCGCCGGTCACCTCAACACCCATATCGCCGAACAGACGGCGCTCGTCGAGCAAGCGCTCGTCGCGCCCGTCGGCACCGATCACGCAGCGGAGTAAGACAAGCATGTCCATCGAAGTCAAAGTCCCGGTCCTGCCGGAATCGGTCTCCGACGCGCTCATCGCCACCTGGCACAAGAAGGCCGGTGATGCGGTCAAGCGCGACGAGAACCTGCTGGATCTCGAAACCGACAAGGTCGTGCTCGAAGTGCCCTCGCCCGTCGACGGCGTGCTGAAGGAAATCAAGTTCGAGGAAGGCGCCACGGTCACCAGCAGCCAGGTCATCGCCGTGATCGAGGAAGGCGCCGCCGCTGCCGCGCCCGCCCCGGCCGCCGCGCCGGCCGCCGCTGAGGCACCGAAGACTGAGAAGACCGATGCCGCCGCCGCGCCCAAGGGCGTCGATGAGCTCTCGCCCGCCGGCCGTCGCGTCGCCGTGGAAGAGAACATCGACCCGTCCAAGGTCGCCGGCACCGGCCGCGATGGCCGCGTGACCAAGGAAGACCTGGTCAACGCCGGCAAGGGTGGCTCCGCCGCTCCGGCCGCCGCCGCCGCTCCGGCCGCCAAGCCGACGCCGGGTTCGCGCCCGGAAGAGCGCGTCGCCATGACCCGCATCCGTACGCGCATCGCCGAGCGCCTGATGCAGTCGAAGAACTCCATCGCGATGCTCACCTCGTTCAACGAAGTGAACCTCGCCGAGGTGGTCAAGCTTCGTAAGTCGCTGGGCGAGCAGTTCGAGAAGGCCAACGGCGTCAAGCTGGGCTTCATGAGCTTCTTCGTGAAGGCCGCGACCGAAGCCCTCAAGCGCTACCCGGTGATCAACGCTTCGGTCGACGGGTCGGACATCATCTACCACGGCTACCAGGACATCTCCATCGCCGTCTCCACCGACAAGGGCCTCGTGACCCCGGTGCTGCGCGACGTGCAGGACATGTCGTTCGCCGACGTCGAGAAGGGCATCATCGGTTACGCCAAGAAGGCGCGTGACGGCAAGCTCGGCCTGGACGACCTCCAGGGCGGCACCTTCACGATCACCAACGGCGGCACCTTCGGTTCGCTGCTCTCCACGCCGATCGTCAACCCGCCGCAGAGCGCCATCCTGGGCATGCACACGATCAAAGAGCGCCCCATCGTCGAGAACGGCCAGGTCATCGCCGCCCCGATGATGTACATCGCCCTGTCTTACGACCACCGGATCATCGACGGCCGTGACGCCGTGCTGTTCCTGGTCGACATCAAGAACCAGCTGGAAAACCCGCAGCGGATGCTGCTCGGCCTGTAATGATCGGCTGAACGTCACACGTGAAGGCGGGAGTCGAAAGACTCCCGTTTTCGTGTTCCGACCCCATATTGGGCGGTAGCCAACTACCGCAGAAACATCCGGAGCAAGAGCTATGAGCGACAAGTTCGACGTCATCGTCATCGGTGCGGGTCCCGCAGGCTATGTGGCCGCGATCCGCGCCGCGCAGCTGGGCCTGAAGACCGCCGTGGTCGACGCGTTCGTCGGCAAGGACGGCAAGGCCGCCCTCGGCGGCACCTGCCTCAACGTCGGTTGCATCCCGTCCAAGGCGCTGCTGGATTCGTCCAAGCAGTTCCACAACCTGACGCACAACTTCAAGGACCACGGCATCACCGCCGAGAATCCGAAGATCGACATCGGCACGTTCATCGGCCGCAAGGACAAGATCGTCAAGCAGTTCACCGGCGGCGTGACCATGCTGTTCAAGGCGAACAAGGTCACCTCGTTCTTCGGCAAGGGCAAGCTGCTCAAGGGCAACGAAGTCGAAGTCACCGGGAACGACGGCACGGTCTCGACCATCTCGGCGACCAACGTCATCCTCGCCTCGGGCTCGGTGCCCATCGAACTGCCGTTCGCCAGGTTCGACGGCAAGCACATCATCGACAACGCCGGCGCGCTCGACCTGACCGACGTGCCGAAGCGCCTCGGCGTGATCGGCGCCGGCGTCATCGGCCTGGAGCTGGGCAGCGTGTGGAAGCGGCTTGGCGCCGAGGTCACCGTGCTCGAAGCGCTGCCGAAGTTCCTCGCCGTGGCCGACCAGGACATCGCCAAGATGGCCGCCCGCGAGTTCGCCAAGCAGGGCCTCGACATCAAGGTCAATGCCAAGGTCACCTCCGCCGAGGTCAAGGGCGACGAAGTGCACCTGGGCTACACCGACAAGGACGGCGCCGCGCAGTCGCTGGTCGTCGACAAGCTGCTGGTGGCCGTGGGCCGGCGCGCCTACACCGCCGGCCTGCTGGCAGACGATACGGGCGTGAAGCTCGACGAGCGTGGCCGCATCGTCGTCGATGAGCACAACCACACCGGTGTCGACGGTGTCTGGGCCATCGGCGATGCCGTGCGCGGCCCGATGCTGGCACACAAGGGCTCCGAAGAAGGCGTCATGGTCGCCGAGCTGATCGCCGGCAAGCCGGGTCACATCAACCTCGACACCGTGCCCTGGGTCATCTACACCGAGCCGGAAATCGCCTGGGTCGGCAAGACCGAAGAGCAGCTGAAGGAAGAAGGCATCCCCTACAAGACGGGCGCGTTCCCGTTCGCCGCCAACGGTCGCGCTGTCGCGATGAACGAGGGCATCGGCCAGGTCAAGATGATCGCCCACGCCGAAACCGATCGCATCCTAGGCGTCCACATGGTCGGCCCGGTCGTGTCCGAGCTGATCCATGAGTGCGTCGTGGCGATGGAGTTCAAGGGCTCGTCGGAAGACCTCGCCCGCATCGTCCACGCTCACCCGGCGCTGTCGGAAGTCGTGCACGAAGCCGCACTGTCGGTCGACAAGCGCGCTATCCACAAGGGCAACTAAGCCCGCGTGAAGCGAGCCCGCCCCTGCGAGTAGCATGGGCGGGCTTTTTCGTTCCGGAAGCGGCGCCTTTGTAGGAGCGCGCCCCGCGCGCGATGGATGTCATCGCAAGCCCCATCGCGCGCAGGGCGCGCTCCTACAAATACGTTGGAGGCTTTTTTTATGCGTGACATCAAATCGCTGTGCGTTTACTGCGGATCCAACAGCGGCTCGCACCCCGAATACACCGAGGCGGCCATCGCCTTCGGGACACGAATGGCGAAGGAAGGCATCGCCCTGGTCTACGGGGGCGGCAAGGTCGGCCTGATGGGTACCGTGGCCGATGCCGTGCTTGCCGCGGGTGGCCGCGTCATTGGCGTCATTCCGCGCCAGCTGGTCGAGAAAGAAGTCGCGCATACGGGCCTCTCGGAGCTGCAGGTGCTCGAGACCATGCACGAGCGCAAGACGCGTATGTACGAACTGTCCGATGCCTTTGTCGCCCTGCCCGGCGGCTTCGGCACGATGGACGAGATGTTCGAGATGCTGACCTGGGCGCAGCTCGGTCTGCACAGCTATCCCTGCGCCTTCCTCAATGTGCGAGGCTTCTACTCCCACGTGTCGGCGAGCATGGACCACATGGTGGCGGAAGGCTTCGTCAGGCAGAACCAGCGCGAGCAGGTCTGGTTCGGCGACAGCATCGACGCGCTGTTCGACTGGATGAAGCACTACGAGTCGACCTACACACCCAAGTGGATCACCAAAGACGCCGTGTAGGAGCGCGCCCCGCGCGCGAAAGCCCCAAGCAGCCACCGCCAGGAAAGACGCCGCCGATGCCCCTCATGAAAGCCTTCCGCATCCACAGCGACGACACCGGCTATCGCGCCGGCGTCGAAACCATGGACACCGAAGCCCTGTCACCCGGCGAGGTACTGGTCAAAGCCGAGTGGTCCTCGGTGAACTACAAGGACGCCCTCGCCGGCACCGGTAAGGGAAAAATCCTGCGCACGTTCCCATTGAACGGCGGCATCGATGTCGCCGGCACGGTCGTCGCATCCACCGACACCCGCTTCAGAGAGGGTGACAAGGTGCTTGCTACCGGCAGCGGCCTCTCCGAGACCCGCGACGGCGGCTACGGCGAATACGTCCGGCTTCCGGCCGATCTGACCATTCCCCTTCCCGCCACACTGACCACGCGCGAGGCGATGATCCTGGGCACCGCCGGCTTCACCGCCGCGCTGGCGCTGCTGCGCATGACCGACAACCGGCAGACGCCGGACCTCGGCCCGATCGCCATCACCGGTGCCACGGGCGGCGTAGGCATGCTCGGCATCGATATCTTCACCCGGGCCGGCTATCAGGTGCACGCGATCAGCGGTAAAGCCGACCGCTTCGACTTCCTGCGAGGGCTCGGGGCGGTCGATTGCCTCGATCGCCACGCACTGAGCTTCAGCGGCAAGCCCATGGAATCGGCAAAATACGGCGGCCTGCTCGACAACGTCGGCGGCAAGACCCTGGCCGGCTTCCTTCCGATGATCGCGTCCTACGGCAACGCGGCGATCTGCGGCCTTGCTGGCAGCCCCGACCTCGCGACGACGGTCATGCCTTTCATCATTCGCGGGGTCAGCGTGCTGGGCGTGGCGTCCGCGGGTACGGGCCGGGCCATTCGCGATGAGGTATGGCAACGCCTGTCCAGTGACTGGAAACCACGCCATCTCGACACCATCTGCACGAAGGAGCTGGCACTTGAAGACGTGGCGAGCGTTTTCGACACCATGCTCGAGGGCGGTTCCTTCGGTCGAACCGTGGTCAGGATTGGCGGTTAAGTCGCTGTCCCGGAAGGTTTACGCCGCCGCACCATTGATACGGGCGCAGCGGTCGGTAGAATGGCGCATCGCCAGAGGCGCAACGCGCGACAGAATTACGTCGCCGTGGTTATCGAAGACGTTCGCCCGGATGGCGCACGTCACCAAGGAAAACGCATCGGGCATCGACCCGGGGGAAAGTGAATGGCTCGCATCCTGATCGTCGACGATTCGCCGTCGCAGTTGCTGGGAATCAAGCGCATCGTCGAGAAACTGGGCCACGAGGCCATCACCGCCGAAGACGGCGCCCAGGGCGTCGAAGTGGCCAAGCGTGAAATACCCGACCTCATCCTGATGGACGTCGTCATGCCCAACCTCAATGGGTTTCAGGCCACGCGCACCATCAGCAAGGAAGAAACGACCAAACACATCCCGATCATCCTGGTGACCACTAAGGATCAGGACACCGACAAGGTGTGGGGCCTGCGCCAGGGCGCGCGTGCTTACGTCGTCAAGCCGATCAAGGAAGACGAGCTGGTCGCGGCTCTGAAAGAGCATCTGCCAGGCTGATCCAGCCTGACGGCTGTCGAGCGGGTCTGCTCAAGGAGGTTGGCTCCGTTGGGAGCCAACCTCGTTGGCGTAAAAGCAGCCCGCGAAGGTCTTACCCCTTCCGCGGATCGAACCCCGCGAACGCATCCTTGAACTCCGCGTAGGCCGCCTGCTCTTCATGAGTCTCAGGCACCGGCACGCGGATCTCCAGCACGACGATCTGGTCGCCCGGCTCCGAACCCGGCAAACCCCGACCCTTCAGCCGCAGCTTGCGGCCCGACTGCGAGCCCGAGGGAATACGCAGGTCCACGTGACCGCCCAGCGTCGGCACGGGCACCGTGGCACCCAGCGCGGCCTCCCAGGGCGTAATCGGCAGCGTATGCGTGACCGTCCGCCCGTCCAGCCGGAATCGCGCGTCGTCGCGGATGCCGATCTCCAGTAAGAGGTCGCCTGACGGGCCACCGCCCATACCCGGGTGACCCTGCCCGCCGAGCCGGATGGTCTGCCCCGGCGTGATACCCGCCGGAATCTTTACCTCGAGCACGCGCTCGCCGCCGTTGGAATCGTTGAGCACGACCCGGGTCTTGCCGCCGTTGAAGGCGGTCTGCAGATCGGTCTCGATCCGCGCCTGGATGTCACGCCCGCGACGGGCCTGACTCTGCTGCTGACCACGACCGCGACCCGCGCCGCCGAACAGGCTCTCGAAGAAGTCGCTGAAGTCGCCGTTGCCGCGGCCGCCCATGTCGCCGAAGTCGAACCCACCACCACCCTGGCCAAAGCCCGGCGGCGGACGGAACTGCTCCCCCTGGCGATAGCCGCCGGCGCGGAACTGGTCGTACTGACGACGCTTCTCGGGATCCTTCAGGGCCTCATTGGCCTCGTTGATCGCCTTGAACTTCTCTTCGGCACCCGCCTCTTTGTTCTTGTCGGGGTGGTATTTGCGGGCAAGCTTGCGGTACGCCGCCTTGATCTCGGCGTCGGTCGCGTCGGGCTTGACCCCTAATGCTTCGTAGTAATCCTTGAACTCCACAGGCTCTCCCGGGCTTGTGTCGACACCATTAAAACGAAATGCCCGCGGCGGACAGCGTCCACCGCGGGCCTGACCTGCAAGCTTAGAGCGAATCAGCCCACGGCGTTAACTACAATACGCCGAGGAGCGCTTTCCGCCTTCTTCGGGATGGCGATTTCCAGCACACCGTTGCTTCCCGACGCGGTAATACCTTCGGCATCGGCGCTTTCCGGCAGGGTGAAGCTACGCTTGAACGCACCCACGGTCCGCTCAACCCGGCTGAACTTGCCCTCGGTCTCACTGGCGAATGCCTTGCGCTCGCCCTTGATGCTGAGCACGTTCTTTTCCATCTGGATGTCGATGGCGGCCAGATCCACACCCGGCACATCAGCAAGGATCAGGAAGCGACCGGCTTCCTCACGAATGTCGACACGCGGCGCCCACGCGCTCTCGGCCTGCCTGGCCGGCGCGGGAATCTCGTTGCCGAAAAGGTGATCGAAGACGTTGCGGACATCGCTGGCGAACACCGGCGCACGACGGAACGACACCTGACGAAGCTGGTTCATCTGTTTGACTCCCAAGAAGTTTTTCGGCCCGTGGCCGTCTGGGAAGAAAGATATGACCGACCCGGCGCGATTCAAGAGGGCGACGGTTGCGGTTGCCGTCGCTTCAGGGAAATGGCCTTCACGTACACTCGGGGCTTTCCTCCACGAAGGACCTTGCCATGACCATCGCAGTTGGCGACCGCATCCCCGAGGGCACCCTTACCGTCTTCAAGGAAGGTATCGAAACCGTGACCAGCACCGACGTGCTCGGCCAGGGCAAGGTCGTCTTGTTCGCCGTCCCTGGCGCCTTTACTCCCACCTGCTCGAACAAGCACCTGCCCGGCTACATTCAGCACATGGAAGATTTCCGCGAGCGCGGGGTCAAGGTCGCCTGCCTGTCGGTCAACGACGCCTTCGTGATGCACGCCTGGGGCGAGTCGCAGGGCGTCCCCGAGGACCTGGTGATGCTGGGCGATGGCAATGCCACGTTTGCCAAAGCGCTGGGCCTTGAACTCGACGGCACGAAGAACGGCATGGGCATTCGCGCAAAGCGCTTCGCCATGTACATCGAGGATGGCGTGGTGAAGGTGCTGAATGTCGAGGCACCAGGCGAGTTTCGTGTGTCGATGGCCGAGACTGTCCTGGCTGCGATCGACGCCTGAGCGTTGTGGCGTAAGCCGCGTCCTGCGCACGGGCTCGGCTTCGCCATCGCGTTGGCTGTTCGCGCTGAGGGATGAGCGCCGTTGGGTGCCATTCTCGTCGCTAAGTCCTCCTTCGGCCTACGCCTACGTGCGGAAGCGCTCCGAGAACGACACCCAACGGCGCCCTCCACCCCATGAGGCAGCGGATAGAAAAGCAATGAGCAAAGCTACGTGACGTATCGCCGCGCGCCACTGCGCTCGCCTCCCAACCCGCCGCATCGTCGGAAGGGAGTTGTCGGCTGCCGTTTCCTGGAGCGATTCCGCACGTAGGCGAAGGCCGGAGGAGGACTTAGCGACAGGAAACGGCAGCCGACGACTCCCCCGCCTCGACGCGCGAAAAAAAACCCCGCGTCTCCGCGGGGTTCTTCTTTAGCCTTCCGTCGGCTCAGTCGGCTCGTCCGGGTCGCCCTCACCCGTCGGCCCACTCTCCACCGGCGGCAGATCGGCCGCGACGTCACCGTCAACCGTCACGTCACCCTCGCCTTCGATCTCGAGCTCTTCCTCGGCCTCGAGACGGACGATACCGATCAGGGTCTCGTCCTTCGGCAGCTTGATCAGCGTGACGCCCTGCGTGTTACGGCTGAGCTGGGAGACTTCCGAGACGCGCGTACGCACCAGCGTGCCCTGGTCGGAGATCAGCATCAGCTGTTGGGCCTCGGTGACCTGCGTGGCGGCGACCAGCTTGCCGTTACGCTCGGAGCACTGGATGCCGATGACACCTTGCGTGCCGCGGCCCTTCTTCGGGAACTCCTCGAGCACGGTCCGCTTGCCATAGCCACGCGCCGTTGCCGTGAGGATATCGCCCTCGCCCTTCGCGACGATCAGCGAGACGACTTCGGTGTCTTCGGCCAGACGCATGCCGCGCACGCCGGTGGCCGTACGGCCCATCGAGCGCACGGTGCCTTCGTCGAAACGCACGACCTTGCCGTTGGACGCGAACAGCAGAACGTCGCTTTCGCCCGAGGTCATGGCCACGTCGACCAGTGCATCGCCCTCGTCGAGGTTGATCGCGGCCTTGCCCTTCTGCAGCTGGAACGCGAATTCCGTGAGTGGCGTCTTCTTGACCGTACCGTTGCGGGTGGCAAAGAACACGAAGCAGGTCGGGTCGTAATCGCGCACCGGCAAGACGGCCTGCACCTTCTCGCCCTCACCCAGCGGCAGCAGGTTGACGATGGGCTTGCCACGCGCGCCAGGACCGGCTTCCGGCATCTGGTAGACCTTGAGCCAATAGACGCGACCGGTGCTGGTAAAGGTGAGCAGCGTGTCGTGCGTGTTGACCACCCACAGCTGCTGCACCACGTCTTCGTCTTTCAGCGCCGAGGCCGAACGACCCTTGCCGCCACGCTTCTGCGCCCGGTACAGGCTCGCAGCCTGACGCTTGATGTAGCCGGTGTGCGACAGCGTGACCACGACGTCTTCCGGCGCGATCAGGTCGAGGACGTTGAGGTCCTCCTGCGAGTGCTGGATCTCGGTGCGACGGGCGTCGCCGTAATCCGTGCGGATCTGCTCGAGCTCGCCACGAATGACTTCGAGCAGCACCGCCGGGTTTTCGAGAATCTCGATGAGGCCACGGATGGCTTCGAGGATTTCCTTGTATTCGTCGGAGAGCTTTTCCTGCTCCAGACCCGTGAGGCGATGCAGACGCATCTGCAGGATCTCCGTCGCCTGGGCTTCGGACAACTGGTAGCCGTCGTCACGCAGTCCATCGCGCGGATCCATGTCTTCCGGACGCGACGATGCCGCACCGGCGGCATCGAGCAGCGCCTTGACCAGACCCGGCTCCCAGCGACGGGCGACCATACGCTCGCGTGCTTCGGTCGAGGAAGCCGACGTGCGGATCAGTTCGATCATCTCGTCGATGTTGGCGAGCGCGACCGTCAGGCCTTCAAGGATATGCGCGCGCTGACGCGCCTTGCGCAGATCGAAGATGGTGCGACGGGTGACGACTTCGCGGCGGTGACGGATGAACGCCTCGAGGATGTCCTTGAGGTTGAGCAGCTTCGGCTGGCCATCGAGCAGCGCGACCATGTTGATGCCGAACGTGACCTGCAGCTGCGTCTGCTGGAACAGATTGTTCAGCACGACGTCGGCCATGGCGTCACGGCGGATCTCGATGACCACGCGCATGCCGTCCTTGTCGGACTCGTCGCGCAGCTCGCTGATGCCTTCGAGCTTCTTTTCCTTGACCAGCTCGGCGATCTTCTCGATCAGACGCGCCTTGTTGACCTGGTAAGGCAGCTCGTGGATCAGGATCGTCTCGCGGCCGTTGGCCTCGGTTTCGATCTCGGCGCGGGCGCGCACGAGGATGCGGCCACGGCCGGTACGGTAGGCCTCGACGATGCCCGACGAGCCGTTGATGATGCCGGCGGTCGGGAAATCCGGGCCCGGAACGAAGGTCATCAGCTCGTCCACACCGAGCGAGGGATCCTCGATCAGTGCGAGTACGGCGTTGATCACCTCGGTCATGTTGTGCGGCGGGATGTTCGTCGCCATGCCGACGGCGATACCGGCCGAACCGTTGACGAGCAGATTGGGCACGCGCGCGGGAAGGACCAGCGGCTCGCTTTCGCTTTCGTCGTAGTTAGGCCCGAAATCGACGGTCTCCTTGTCGATGTCGGCGAGCAGCTCGTGCGTGAGGCGCGACATGCGCACCTCGGTGTATCGCATGGCTGCGGCGTTGTCGCCGTCGACCGAACCGAAGTTACCCTGGCCGTCGACCAGCATGTAACGCAGCGAGAACGGCTGAGCCATACGGACGATGGCGTCGTATACCGACGAATCGCCATGAGGATGGTATTTACCGATCACGTCACCGACGACGCGCGCCGATTTCTTGTAAGCACGGTTCCAACCGTTACCGAGTTCGTTCATGGCGAACAGAACGCGTCGATGCACCGGCTTCAGGCCGTCGCGGACATCGGGGAGTGCGCGGCCGACGATGACGCTCATGGCGTAATCGAGGTAGCTCTGACGCATCTCGTCTTCGATGTTGACGCGGATGATTTCTTTGGCGAGTTCTGCCATCAAACGGCTTCCTGGATGTCCATCAAAATGCCCCCGTCGCCCGCATGTGTCGCGGTATGGCGAAGCGGTCGACCCAACCCATCGATGATATCACAACCGAAGCCGAAAAGACAGCGAAAAACGGCGTAAAAACAATGACTTACGTAAGTGTTTTCGGCGCACGGAAAACCAGGGTCCTGGCGAACAGATAATTCGCCGTCGCCCCTGCCGCGGAGCCGAACGCGATAGCCACCGCCGGCCACGGGCGAAGGCCCGGAAACGCCTGCAGCACCAGCAGATACACGCCGTTGTTGATCACCGCGCCGACGGCCATCAAAGCCATCCAGTGCAGCCATTCCGCGCGTGCGCCGCGACCGGAATCGCGATGCGCGAAGGTGTGCCGGCTGTTCCACCACCAGGTGAACGTCGCGGCGGACAGGAACGACACCACGCGCGCCGTGTAGACGTTCCAGCCGACGAAGCCGACCAGTGCCTGCGCCATGCCCGCGTCGACGCAGAGACCGAGCACACCGCCCGCCGCGAACAGAGCGACTTCGCGGCGGATGTGCTTCACGGAAACAGGATCCGCATCTGCTCTTCGTCGGGCCTCAGGATCACGCCGCGCTCGGTGACGATCGCGTCGATCAGCTCGGCGGGCGTCACGTCGAACACGGGGTTCCAGGCGTCCGCACCTTCAATGACGGTGCGCGTGCCGGACATCGACAGGAGCTCGGCCGCGTCGCGCAGTTCGATCTCGATATCGTCGCCATTGGCCGTCGCCATGTCGACCGTCGTCGACGGTGCCACCACCATGAACTTGACGCCATGATGCCGCGCCGCGATGGCCAGCTGGTAGGTACCGATCTTGTTGGCCGTGTCGCCGTTGGCCGCGATGCGGTCGGCGCCGACGATCACCCACTTCACCTTGCCGTCCTTCATCAGGTGCGACGCGGCGGAGTCGGCGATCAGACGTGCGGGGATGCCGTCCCGAACGAGTTCCCACATGGTCAGGCGGGCACCCTGCTGCCACGGCCGCGTTTCACCGGCGTAGACCTGCTCGATATGGCCGGACGCCACGCCGGCGCGAATGACGCCGAGCGCCGTGCCGTAGCCGGCCGTCGCGAGAGAACCCGTGTTGCAGTGCGTGAGTACATGCGACCCGGGCTCGATCAGCGCAGCGCCGAGTTCGCCCATGTGACGATTGGCGGCGAGATCCTCGTCCTGAATGGCTTGCGCCTCGCGTTCGAGTGCATCTGTGTCGGCCCCATCGAGGATGCACCGGTTCATGCGATCCAGCGCCCACATCAGGTTCACCGCCGTGGGCCGCGCGGCGCGCAGAGTCGCGAGGGCCGCGGGCAGGTCTTCGCCCGCCTTCGCCGCCAGTACCACGCCCCAGGCGGCCGCGATGCCGATGGCCGGCGCACCGCGCACGGCGAGGTCGCGAATGGCCGTGGTCACCTGATCGGACGTCGTGCTGTCGAACCAGATTTCCTCGGCGGGGAGGCGGCGCTGATCGAGCAGGCGCAGACGGTCGCCGTGCCACTGCACGGCGCGAATGGAGTCATGGGAGGCGGTCGTATTCATCGCAGCATTATCGCATTCCCACCGGCCGGACGGAGCCAGCGCGGAAAACCCTGCGCAGTCCCCACCCAGGCCGTGCGCCGACCGGAAGGACTCAGCGATCCGCCAGCCACTCATGAATGGCCGGGGGCACCAGCTTCTGCGCGCGGCCCGACACGTAGATACCGATGTGACCGCCCTGGAAGGCCAGCGCCGTGTAATCGGTGCTTCCGATCGCGTCCCCGAGCGGTTTCGATGCGGCAGGCGGCACGAGGTGATCCTGCTCGGCGTAGATGTTCAGCACGGGCTGAGTGATGTTTTTCAGGTCGATGCGGTGGCGCCCGACCTTCGCCTCGCCCTTGATCAGAAGGTTCTTCTGGAAGAAGTCGCGCGCGAACTCGCGGAAGGCCTCGCCCGCCTGATCCGGCGAATCGAAGATCCACTTTTCCATGCGCAGAAAATTTTCGACTTCCCTGGGATTGTCGAGGACGTCGACCAGGCCCACGTATTTCTGCTGATTGAGCCGCACGGGTTTCAGCGTCAGGTAGGCGAAGTTCATCAGGTCGGCGGGGATGTTGCCCATCGTGTCGACGAACAGGTCGATGTCGACGTTACGCGCCCAGTGCGACAGCATGTTGTCCGGCGTATGGAAGTCCACCGGCGTGACCATGGTGACGAGGTTGCGGACCTTTTCCGGATGCAGCGCGGCGTAGCAAAGAGAGAACACCCCGCCCTGGCAGATGCCGAGCAGGTTCAGCGATTCGTCGCCATGGCGGTCGCGAACCGCGTCCACGCAGCGATCGAGGTAGCCGTCGATATAGTCCTCGAGGGTGAGCCAGCGATCGGCGCCGTCGGGGTAACCCCAGTCGATGAGGTAGACGTCTTCTCCCTGATCGAGCAGGTTGCGCACCATCGAGCGGTCTTCCTGCAGGTCGACCATCCACGGCGTGTTGACCAGCGCATAGCAGATCAGCAGCGGCGTTTTCGCGGTGGGCTTCTTCTCACCCCTGAAGTGCCAGACGGTGAGCTTGTCTTCGGTATAGACGGCTTCGCGCGGCGTCGTACCCAGTTCGATGGGGCCGACATGTCTGAGCGTTTCCATGCCGGCTTCGAGCTTGCGGCGGAACGCGTCGACCTCGGCCTGTGCGCGGGCGGGATCGAACGAGAACGGGTTATCGGTCATCGGCTGCCGCCCCGGGAGGTGGCTTTCCTGGCCGTGACTTTTTTAGCGGCGGCTTTTTTAGCTGCGACTTTCCTGGGTGCGGTCTTTGAGGGTGCGGTCTTTGAGGGTGCGCCCTTCGAGGGTGCGCCCTTCGAGGGCGCCGTCTCCACGGGCACGGATGTCCTGGGCTCGGCCTTCTTCGGCTCACCACCGCGCAGCGATGCAATCTCCGCCTTCAGCGCCTCGACTTCAGCCGCCACGCCCTGCAACTGACGCAGTTCACGACGCACCGCCTGCAGCCGCTCGCCGAGACGATCGACCTCGGTTCGCGTGGGCATGCCCGTCTGTACCGCAAAGCGCTCGACCTGCTTCTGTTGCAGCAGCCTGAGGCGCATCTGCGCATTCACCAGGGACGCATAGACGTCCTTGAATTCTTCCGACAGCGCAGCCTCACCGTAACTTTCCTCGGCGAGGTTCACCCAGCGGTCGTATACCGAGCGCATGGAGTCCGCGTCCGTCGGCGGCGCCTGCTCGCGGAGCGCCGCGCCGGCGCGATCCTGCACACCCTGCAACAGCGTCTGGTAGCGCTGGTAATGTTCCGCGTAGTCGATCCAGGCGCGCAGCAAGGCCTGCTGTTCTTCCTGCTGTTCACGCGTCAGGCCGAAGGCGGGCATCGACAGCGTTTCACGCGCGACGCGTGCCCAGTCATCGAAGTTCTGCGTACCGGGCTGGGCGGAAGCCCCGGGAGGCGCGCCATAGCCGAACGGTCCCGCTCCGGCGGCGCCTGCGGCGAACGGTGGCATGCCCGGACCGCCTGCGCCGTAAGGCATGGGACCCGGTCCCGTGGCGCCGAAGGGCGGCATGCCGCCCATGGGAAACGGCGGCGCACCGGCGGGCTCGCCCGACGTGAACGAACGCATCCAGTCACCGTAGCCGCCCAGACCGCCAAACATGCGGCTCATGATGTCGGCAGGAGGCACTCCGGGAGCGGTATCGCCCTTGGGATCGAACTGACGGGACCACGCCTCCAGGCCGTCGCGCACGAGGGCCTGGTACTGGTCAATGAAATCGTGGGGTTTATCGGCCATGGGTCTATGTTACGGCACCCGTCGGGCCGCTGCGCCCCGGATCAGGGGGCGATCGTGAACACCGCCTCCTGTTCGGCCCGCGAGCTGCCACCGACCCATACCGTGTACCGGGTCGCCTCGACCACCTGCCTGCTTCTCGCATTCCAGAAGGACAGCTCCGGGAAGCCGAGCTGGAAGGACACCCGCTTCGACTCACCCGGCTGCAGGGGCACCCGTTGGAAGCCCTGCAGCCCGCGCACCGGCTGGGAAACACTGGCGCCGACGTTGCGCACGTAGAGCTGCGCCACCTCCGTCGCAGCACGACGACCCGTGTTCGTCACCGTGGCCGTCACGGTGACGAGGTTTCGCGCATCGGAGCGATTCGCCTCGGCCAACGGCACGGACGCGCGCGAGACGCGGACGTCCGAATAACTGAACGTCGTGTACGACAGGCCGTGACCGAACGGATAGAGCGCATCGTTGGGTGCGTCGATATAACGCGATACGTAGGTCGTGTCGTGCGAGGGTGGCTGATGCGTATCGATATCGCCTGCGGGGCGCCCGGTCGGGAGTGCGTTGTAATACAGCGGCTCCTGCCCTTCCGTGTACGGGAAACTCATGGTCAGCTTGCCGCTCGGTGCCACATCGCCGAACAGTACATTGGCCACCGCGTTACCCGCCTCGGCACCCGGGAACCACACCGCCATGATTGCCGGTACATGCGCGTCGGCCCAGACAAGTACGAGCGGCCGCCCGGAGAACACCAGCAGCACGACGGGCTTGCCGGTGGCGACCACCTGCTCGAGCAACTTCTGCTGATTGCCGGGCAGCCCGAGGTGCGCGCGGGCGCCGGCTTCACCACTCATGTCGGCGGCTTCACCGAGTGCCATCACGACCACGTCCGCTTGCGCGGCGGCCTTGAGCGCCTCGGCAAAACCGGCGTCGGAATCGTCGTCGATCCCGGTGCCCTTCGCGTAGATCAGCTCGCCGCCCTGCGCTTTCATCCGGCCGGCGAGCCCCTTGCGTACCGTGGTGAAGTCATCGAACGTGCGCGCCCCACCCCACGGGCCCTGCATCTCGCTGACCGCATCCGCCAACGGACCGATCAACGCGACCTTTCGCGCACCGGGACCGAGCGGAAGCAAGGGCGCGGTACCCACGCGGTCGTTCTTCAGCAACACGAACGACTCCTCCGCCGCACGGCGCGCCAATGCGTGGTTGGCCGCCGCGGGCGCCTTCAGCTCAACGGTGCGTGCATAGGGATGCTCGAAAAGACCCAGCGCGAACTTCACCCGCAGGACGCGACGCACCGCCTCGTCGACTGTCGCCATCGAGAGCTTGCCCTGCTCCAGCAAGACCGGAATCTGGGTGTCGTAGTAATGGCTCATCATGTCCATCTCCACACCCGCCTCGAGCGCTTTGCGCGTCGCGGCAGCCGCATCGGACGCGATGCCGTGGTGAGTCAGTTCCATGATCGCCGTGTAGTCGCTGACCACGAAGCCGTTGAAGCCCCACTCCTTCCGCAGCACATCGGTCATGAGGTAGGGATCGGCGGTGGCCGGCACGCCGTTCAGCGCGTTGAACGCACTCATCATCGTCGCCGCACCCGCTTCGACCGCCGCGCGATACGGCGGCAGATACACCTGGCGCAGGCGTACGTCCGACATGTCCGTCGTGTTGTATTCACGCCCCGCTTCCGCGGCACCATACGCCGCAAAGTGCTTTACCGAGGCGGCCACGCTATCCGGGCTCGCCAGGTCATCACCCTGATACCCGAGGATGTACGCGCGCGCCATGGCGGAACCCAGGTAGGCGTCCTCTCCCGAGCCTTCCGCCGAACGCCCCCAACGCGCATCGCGCGAGACATCGACCATGGGTGAGAACACCCACTTCACCCCGCCGCCGGTCGCTTCCAGCGCAGCCATCCGCGAGAGGTCCTGCACGAGCCGCGGATCCCATGTCGCCGACAGTGCGAGAGGGATGGGATAGATGGTGCGGTAGCCGTGGATGATGTCCGCGCCGAACAATAACGGGATGCCAAGACGGCTTTTCAGAGCGGCCTCCTGAAAAGGCCGCGTCTTTTCCGCGCCGACCAGATTGAGTACCGATCCCAGCTGGCCTCGGCGCGCCAATGCCATCGTGTCGACCTGCGTACGCGTTTCGGGATTGGGCGCGAAGGCGTCGTTATCGCCGCCGGCCGACGCGCCCTGGGCCGCGTACTGGACCAGCTGACCGATTTTCTCCTGCAACGTCATACGCGCGAGGAGTGCGTCGACCTTGTTCCCGATATCGGGCGAGGCGATCTGCGCATTGGACGGCCTTGCAGCCATGTCCGCAGGCAGCGCCGTGTCGGCCGCGACGGGTGCCGTGGCGGTACCGAGCAACGCGACGCAGAGAGTGAGGCGAACGGTGTAAGGCATGACGGCTCCGGAAACGATAACCGCCCGAGACTGCCAGCGAAACGTTTACATCGCCATCGGTGCGCGTCGCGGATAAGCGAATTCAGCGCGCCCCAAAACCCTCGAGAAACAGATCGACCCGATGTGCGGTCCGTGCCTTCACGGACGCATCCTGCTCGACGGCGAGCGAGATGGCCATGATCACGCAGACCAGATCGCCGATGGTCACGTCCGGGCGCATGACGCCCGTCTGCTGCGCCCAGAGGAGCAGCCGGCACCCTTCCGCCGTGCTCGCGTGGCATCCCGGCGTTTCGCTTCGCAGCACCGCGCCCAGCGTTGCCGCCAGTCCCCGGTAGTGCGTCGTATGAGCGACGAGTTCGGTGACAAACATCCGGATGGAGGCCATGGGGCCGAGCTCGTCACGCTGACGGCTGGCATCGGCGATCGCCAGAAGACGCTCGTCACTCATGGCCGCGAGAAGGTCTTCCCGGGTGGGGAATCGACGGTAGAGCGTACCGATGCCGACGTTGGCGCGCCTGGCGACCTCCTCCAGCGAAGCATCCGCACCGCGCTCCACGAAGACGGCTTCGGCGGCCTCGAGAATCCGCGCACGGTTACGGGCCGCATCCGCGCGCAGCGGCGCCTCGTCACTGACCATCTTCTTGTTCATCGACGCCCTCGATTGCAAAGCGGATGATGCCTCCATATAGTAAATGGAGCAATCCTCCACTTAGACAAGGATCAGATATGGCAACGCGGTTTGAAAACAAGGTCGTCGTCATCACGGGCGGCAGCGAAGGCATCGGTCTCGCCACGGCGCGGCAGTTCGCCGCCGAGGGCGCGAAGGTCTATATCACCGGACGCCGACAGGACCGTCTCGACGAGGCGGTGGCCACGATCGGCCACGGGGCGGTCGGCGTCCAGGGCGACGCCTCGAACCTGGACGATCTCGACCGGCTATACGACCGGGTGAAGCGGGACCACGGCACGCTGGACGTCGTTTTCGCGAACGCCGGCGTGGCGGAAGTCGAACCGCGACCCGTGGGATCGATCGACGAGGCGGGCTTCGATCACGTCTTCGGGCTCAACGTGCGCGGCCTGCTCTTCAGCGTGCAGAAGGCGCTTCCCCTGCTGCAGGACGGTGGCGCGATCGTCCTCAACGGCTCGGTTGCCGGCAGCAAGGGTTTCCCGGGCCAGTCGCTGTACAACGCGAGCAAGGCCGCCGTCCGGTCGTTTGCGCGCAGCTGGACGACAGACCTGAAGGACCGGGGCATCCGGGTGAATGTCGTGTCGCCAAGCGGCACCGAGACGAACCCGATGCGTCGCTATCTCGAGGCACGCCCCGGGGTCGAGGACATCATCAACCAGATGGTGCCGATGGGACGTCTGGGGCAGCCGGATGAGGTGGCACGGGCGGTGCTTTTCCTGGCGTCCGGCGAGAGCAGCTATATCGCCGGCACGGAATTGTTTGTAGATGGGGGGTCGATGGCGGTGTGAGGCTTGGTGACAAAAAAAAACGGCGCCTCGCGGCGCCGTTTTTTAGACGTACAAGGCGATGAATCAGCCCGTGACGTTTTCATCTTCGGTGACGGCCTTCATCGACAGGCGGATACGGCCCTGCTTGTCGACTTCGAGGACCTTGACCTTGACGATGTCGCCTTCCTTGAGCTTGTCGGAAACCTTCTCGACGCGCTCGCTGGAGATCTGCGACACGTGCACCAGACCATCCTTGCCCGGCATGATCGTGACGAATGCACCGAAGTCCATCAGCTTGGCGACCTTGCCTTCGTAGATGCGGCCCGGCTCGACGTCGGAGACGATCTGCTCGATGCGCTTGCGGGCAGCTTCGGCTGCTTCGCGGTTCACCGAGGCGATCACGACGTTGCCGTCGTCCGTGATGTCGATCGTGGTACCGGTCTCTTCCGTGATCGAACGGATGGTCGCGCCACCCTTGCCGATCACTTCGCGGATCTTGTCCGGGTGGATCTTGATCGTGAGCAGGCGCGGTGCGAACTCGCTCATTTCCGAGCGGGCTTCGGTGATGCACTTGGCCATTTCGCCGAGGATGTGCAGACGACCGCGCTTGGCCTGGGCCAGCGCCGAACGCATGATCTCTTCGGTGATGCCGTCGACCTTGATGTCCATCTGCAGCGCGGAAACGCCATCGGCGGTACCGGCCACCTTGAAGTCCATGTCACCGAGGTGATCTTCGTCACCGAGGATGTCGGACAGCACGACGAAGTCGTTGCCTTCCTTCACCAGACCCATGGCGATACCGGCGACGGCCGACTTCAGCGGAACGCCCGCGTCCATCATGGCCAGCGACGAACCGCAGACCGATGCCATCGACGAGGAACCGTTCGACTCGGTGATTTCCGAGACGACGCGGATCACGTACGGGAACTCTTCGATCGTCGGCTTGACCGCCTGCACACCGCGCTTCGCGAGACGGCCGTGGCCGATTTCGCGACGCTTCGGGCTGCCGACGCGACCGGTCTCGCCGACCGAGAACGGAGGGAAGTTGTAATGGAAGAGGAACGTGTCCTTCCACTCGCCTTCCGGCGCGTCGATGAGCTGCGAGTCACGCGTGGTGCCGAGCGTGGCAACGACCAGCGCCTGGGTTTCACCGCGGGTGAACAGCGCCGAACCGTGCGTGCGCGGCAGGACGCCGACGCGCACCGAGATCGGGCGGACGTCGTCGAGCTGTCGACCGTCGATACGGACCTTGGTGCTGAGCACGCCGTCGCGCAGGGTGCGGTACTCGACTTCGCCGAAGGCGTTGCCGATGTCGCCATCGGTCCAGCCATTGGCTTCGGCGTCGGCGGCGATGGAAGCCTTCACGTCGCTCTTGAGCGCGCTGATGACGTCACGACGCGCCAGTTTGTCGCGGATCTGGAAGGCTTCGGCGAAACGGTTGCCGACGGCGGCCTTGACCGCGTCGTACAGGGCCGTCTTGGCCGCCGGGGCTTCCCACTTGAACGTCTTGGCGCCGGCTTCGGCGACGAAGGCGTTGATCGTGTCGATCGCCGCCTGCATCTGCTGGTGGCCGAAGACCACCGAGCCGAGCATGACGTCTTCGCTGAGCAGCTTGGCTTCCGACTCGACCATCATCACGGCGCTGGACGTACCGGCCACGACGAGGTCGAGGTCCGAGGTCTTCAGCTGCGTGGCGGTCGGGTTGAGGATGTACTGGCCGTTGGCGTAGCCGACGCGCGCCGCACCGATCGGGCCCTTGAAGGGCACACCGGCGAGCGACATGGCCGCGGAGGCACCGAGCAGCGCCGGGATGTCACCGTCGACTTCCGGGTTCAGCGAGACGACCTGGGCGATGACCTGGATCTCGTTGCGGAACTCTTCCGGGAACAGCGGACGAAGCGGACGATCGATGAGGCGCGAAGTCAGCGTCTCCTTCTCGGTCGGACGGCCTTCGCGCTTGAAGAAGCCACCCGGGATGCGACCCGCGGAGTAGAACTTCTCCATGTAGTCGACCGTGAGGGGGAAGAAGTCCTGGCCTTCGCGCGCCTTGGGCGCCGCGACGACCGTCACCAGGACGACGGTGCCGCCCATGCTGACCATGACCGCACCGGAGGCCTGCCGGGCGATTTCGCCCGTCTCCAGTGTGACTTCGTGAGAACCGTACTGGAATGACTTGGTTACTTTCGCCACTTCGATCTCTCCTCGTCCTGTTCCGGTGAATTAACGGCGCAGGCCGAGGCGTTCGATCAGGGTCTGGTAGCGAGCGAGGTCGTTCGTCTTGAGATAGGCAAGCAGCTTCTTGCGCTGATTGACCATCTTCAGCAGACCGCGACGCGAGTGGTGATCCTGCTTGTGCGCCTGGAAGTGATCCTGGAGCTGGAGGATGTTGGCGGACAGCAGGGCGACCTGGACTTCGGTCGAGCCGGTGTCGTTTTCCTTGCGGCCGTAATCCTTGATGATCTGACCAGTCTGTTCGGGAGTAAGCATGTGTATCGATTCCTTAAAAGCGGATACGAGACTTGCGCAACCTCAACGGATACCGATGAAGTTGCGCAAGCCTCGCTTTTGAATGAAAGCTGTTAAACGAGCACGTAATTGTAACGTCCTGCGCGTAGCGGCAACAAGCCCGGTCAGACGGGCGGCATGTTCAGGCCCCGCACGATCCTCAGGATGCCGTCTTCGCCGGCTTCCCCGAGCGCCATCAGGCGCCCGTCGGCACCCCAGACACCGCAGCGACCGGGTGAAACGCCCTGCCCCAGCGGCACCGGCTGGCCGAAACCGAGGACACGGGTCTGTTCCGGGTCGAGTTCCACCCGGGGAATATGACTGAGTCCGGCGTCGACCGGCAAAATACAGGCTTCGAGTGGATCCGGCCCGGTTTCGGCAGCGATGCGAAGTTCGTCCAGCGTCACCATCGCCGGCGCCATGAACGGCTCGACCCAGAGCCGGCGCAAGCCCGTGAGGTGGGCGCCGCAACCGAGGTTCGCACCGAGATCCACCGCAAGGCTGCGCACGTACGTCCCCGAGCCACACTCGACCATCAGGCGCACGGTGTCGCCCTCGCGACCGATCACCTCGAGACGGTACACGTCGACCTCGCGCGCCGGCACGTCGACGTCCTCACCGCGACGGGCGCGGACATACAGCGGCACGCCGTCCTGCTTGATCGCCGAATACGCGGGAGGGATCTGCACGATGTGCCCGCGCAGGGGCGCCAGCGCGGCTTCGATGACCGCATCGTCCAGCGCGGGCACCGGGCGTGTCTCCACCACCTCGCCCTCGAGATCGGCGGTGGTCGTGGTCACACCCAGGCGAACCTCAGCCTCGTAGGCCTTGCGCGAGCCGAGCAACCAGCCGGCGAGCTTGGTCGCCTCGCCGAAGCACAGTGGCAACAGGCCCGTGGCGAGCGGATCGAGGCTGCCGGTATGGCCACCCTTGGCGGCGCCCACGAGCCGACGCGCCGTCTGCAGCGCCTGGTTGGAACTCAGGCCGAGCGGCTTGTCGAGCAGAAGGATGCCGTGCAGGTCACGGAAGGTTCGGCGATTCATCACACACGCTTACCCGCGCGCCAAGCGCGCGGTCATCAGGTTTCGTCGGACGGATCGGCCGGCGGAACGGGGTTTTCGCGCAGCAGGCGCTCGATGCGCTCGCCGGTATCGACGGATTCGTCGTACTTGAAACGCAGCTGCGGCACGCGACGCAGGATCATCGACTTCGACAGCGAATGACGGAACTCGGGGGCGAGCTCCTTCAGCGCCTTGACCACCACCGCCGACTGGTCGGGCATCAGCGCCGTCACCCACACGGTGGCCCAGTCGAGGTCACGGGTTACTTCCACATCCGACACGCTGACCGAAGGCAGCGCGTGGTCGCGCACGGCGGCGTGGACCAGTTCGCCGATTTCACGGCGAAGCTGGGCGGACACGCGGTCGGTACGCTTGAAATCACGGGACGGCATATCCGCCTCCAGCCTGAATAAGGTGCACTAACGAAAAAGCCTCCCCGGCGTATGCCGGGGAGGCGCATTGCATGCCGTTACAGCGTGCGCGGCACTTCGATACGCTCGAAGCACTCGATCTGGTCGCCGACCTTGACGTCGTTGTACTGCTTGACCGCGATACCGCATTCCATGCCGTTACGGACCTCGTCGACGAGTTCCTTGAAGCGGCGCAGCGACTCGAGTTCGCCCTGGAACACCACCACGTTGTCACGCAGCACGCGGATCGGCTTGGAGCGCTTCACCAGGCCCTCGACGATCATGCAGCCCGCGACCGCGCCGAACTTCGACGAACGGAACACGTCGCGGACCTGCGCGATACCGATGATCTCTTCGCGAATCTCGACACCGAGCAGACCCGACGCCGCCTGCTTCACCTGATCGATGACGTCGTAAATGATCGAGAAGTAGCGGACATCGAGACCGTTGGTATCGATCACCTTGCGTGCCGACGCATCCGCACGGACGTTGAAGCCGATGATCAGCGCCTTGGACGCCGCCGCCAGCGTGGCTTCCGACTCGGTGATGCCACCCACGCCGGACGAGATCACGTTCACCTTGACCAGCTCGTTGCCGATCTGGGTGAGCGAATCGCGCAGCGCCTCGACCGAACCCTGCACATCCGCCTTGACGAGGATGTTGAGGGTCTGCTGGCCCTGACCCTGACCCATCTGGGCCATGATGTCTTCCAGACGGTTGGATTTGCTGACCAGGCGGGTCTCGCGACGCTTGAGCAGACGCTCAGCCGCCACTTCGCGCGCCAGACGCTCGTCCTTCACGGCGACGAAATCGTCACCCGACTCGGGCACGCCCGACAGACCCAGGACCTGGACCGGAATCGACGGACCGGCTTCATTGACCTGCTTGCCGGTTTCGTCGACGAGCGCACGCATGCGGCCGTATTCGACACCGCAGACGACGAAGTCGCCCTTCTTCAGCGTGCCCTGCTGCACCAGCACCGTCGCCACCGGACCGCGACCGCGGTCGAGGCTGGATTCGATCACGACACCCGAAGCGCGGCCATCGGCCACTGCCTTGAGCTCCATGATTTCAGCCTGGATCGAGATGGCGTCGAGCAGCGCGTCCACGCCGTCGCCCGTCTTCGCCGAAAGCGGCACGAACGGGGTATCGCCACCCCACTCTTCAGGGATGACTTCGAGAAGGCCGAGGCCCTGCTTGACGTTGTCCGGGTTGGCGCCGGACTTGTCCATCTTGTTGACCGCGACGATCAGCGGCACCTTGGCGGCGCGCGCGTGCTTCACGGCTTCCTGCGTCTGCGGCATGACACCGTCGTCGGCGGCGACCACGAGCACCACGATATCCGTCGACTGCGCGCCGCGGGCACGCATGGACGTAAACGCCGCATGGCCCGGGGTGTCGAGGAAGGTGATGACGCCACGGCTGGTTTCGACGTGGTAAGCGCCGATGTGCTGCGTAATGCCACCCGCTTCGCCGGAGGCGACCTTGGTACGACGGATGTAATCGAGCAGCGAGGTCTTGCCGTGGTCGACGTGACCCATGATCGTGACGACCGGCGGACGCGTGACCTTGTCGCCCTCGAGCTCCGCATTCTGCGTGTGCGTCGCGAGCGCGGCTTCGGCGTCGTTCTCGGTGGCGCGAACCGGGTTGTGACCCAGTTCTTCGACCACGAGCGCGGCGGTGTCATGGTCGATCGTCTGATTGATCGTGGCCATGACGCCCATCTTGAACAGCGCCTTCACCACCTCGGCGCCCTTGACGGCCATCTTCTGGGCCAGCTCGGTCACGAGGTTGTTGTCGCCGATCACGACGTCACGGACCACGGCGGCCGTCGGACGGGTGAAGCCGTGCGGACCGCCCGACGAGGCGGCGCCACGCGACGCCGTCATGCGGCCACGGTCCTTGCCACCGCCACGACGGTTGTTGCTGGACGAGCGGCGTGCGCGGTCGGCATCGGAAAGATGCATTTCGCCACCCGCGAAGCGCTTGCCACCGGCTTCACGATCGTTACGACCGCCACCGCCGGGAGCACCGCCACCACCACCGTGCTTCGGACGCGCGTTGCCGCGCGTATCGTTGGCGGCAGCCACGGCACCGGGCGCCGGACGCGGCGCGGCCGGACGTGCGGCGGCGGGAGCCGCCGCGACAGGTGCCGGAGCCGGAGCCGGCGCGGGCGGCGGGACAGGCTTGGACACCACGCGCTCGCGCTTGCGCGGCTCGTGAATGCGCGGAAGGATCATGCCGAGCGAACGCGTATCGAGCTTGGCGGTCTGGTGCGTCGGCAGGCCATCGTCGCCCAGCGGCGCGGTGGACACCGGGGCCTCAGGGGTCGCTTCCGGCGCGGCCGCAGGCGCGGCGGCCGGCGTCGCGGCGGCTTCAGCGCTGGCGGCCGCGGCACGTGCCGCTTCGGCGCGTGCATGCTGCTCGGCAGCTTCTTCAGCCTGACGGCGTGCTTCGGCGGCGGCTTCTTCCTGACGGCGTGCTTCGGCCTCGGCTTCGCGACGGGCCGCTTCGGCCTGATCGCGACGCTCGGCTTCTTCACGGCGCTCCGATTCCTCGTGCTCGCGCTGAGCCTGCGATTCGGCCAGCTTGCGCACGGCGTCCTCGCGCTCCGGCTCGTGCGACGCATCCTCGGCGATGGCGCTGCGCTTGACGTATGTACGCTTGGCACGGACCTCGACGTTGACCGTCTTGGCCGGACCGGCACCACGACCGGAACCGGACGCCACCTTCAGCTCGCCGACCGTGCGGCGCTTCAGGGTGATCTGTCGCGGCGCGGAGGCGTCCCCTTCGGGAGCGGCCTCGTTCTTGCCGTGGGTGCGGCGCAGGAAACCCAGCAGTTTCACCTTTTCGGTGCTGCTGATGACCTGCTCCGCATCGGAGAAATTCATGCCGGCTTCGCCAAGCTGCCCGAGCAGCTTGTCGACCGGTAGGCCCAGTTGATGGGCGAGTTGTTTGATAGTGACGTCCGACATGGTTCTTTATTCTCCGCCTTTCCCGCGCGTAACCTTACGTGCCGACGATGACCCGTACGGCTGCCTCCATCCCTGGCGGGAGACCTCATGGCCTCCCTCGAGGCGTCCGTCCAGGACGCTTCCGGTCTCGCGCTTAACCACCTTTCTCCAGGCGGGCGATCATCGGAGCGCGCGCAGCCATGATCAGCTGCGATGCGCGGTCCTCCGTCATGCCTTCGATATCGATGAGCTCGTCGACGGCGAGATCGCCGAGGTCGTCGAGCGTCTTGATGCCACGGTCCGCCAGCGCGATAGCGACCGTTTCGTCCATGCCGTCCAGGCCGAGCAGTTCTTCGTCGACCGCGACTTCCTCGACGCCTTCCTCGGCGGCGAGCGCCTCGGTCAGCAGGGCGTCACGGGCACGGGCACGGAGTTCCTCGACGATGTCTTCGTCGAAGCCTTCCACCGCCAGCAGCTCGGCACTCGGCACGTAAGCAATTTCTTCGATCGACGAGAAACCTTCCTGCACCAGGATGCTGGCGATTTCTTCGTCGACTTCGAGCTTGTCCTGGAACAGCGCCAGGGCGGCGGCCTGCTCGGCCTCGCTCTTGGCGGTGACCTGATCCTGCGTCATCACGTTGAGCTGCCAGCCCGTGAGCTTGCTCGCCAGGCGGACGTTCTGACCACCGCGACCGATCGCCTGGGACAGCTTGTCCTCGGCGACGGCGATATCCATGGAGTGCTTTTCCTCGTCCATGATGATCGACTGCACTTCGGCCGGCGCCATCGCATTGATGACGTACTGAGCCTGGTTCTCGTGCCACAGGATGATATCGACGCGCTCACCGTTGAGCTCGTTGGACACGGCCTGGACGCGCGAACCGCGCATGCCGATGCAGGCGCCGATCGGATCGGTGCGGCTGTCGTGGGCGACCACGGCGATCTTGGCGCGGTCGCCCGGATCGCGGGCGCAGCCCTTGATTTCGACGAGGCCCTGACCGACTTCCGGCACCTCGAGCTTGAACAGTTCGATCATGAACTCCGGCGCGCTGCGCGAGACGAACAGCTGCGGACCACGGATTTCCGACTTCACTTCGTACAGGTAACCGCGGACGCGGTCGCCGACGCGGGCCGACTCACGGGGAATCGTCTTGTCGCGCGGAATGAACGCCTCGGCGTTGCTGCCCAGATCGAGGTAGACGTTGCCGCGCTCGACGCGCTTGACGATACCGGTGACCAGCTCGCCCACGCGATCGACGAAGGCGTCGACGACCTGCTGACGCTCGGCTTCGCGAACGCGCTGCACGATCACCTGCTTGGCGGCCTGCGCGGCGATGCGGCCGAATTCGGCGTTTTCGATCTGATGCTCGATCCAGCCACCGACTTCGGCGACTTCGCCTTCACCGGCTTCGTCTTCGGCGTCCATCAGGCGGATCTGGTAGGACGGATCCTCCATCTCGCCGTCGTTCTCGATGATCTCCCAGCGACGGAAGGTCTCGTAGTCGCCCGTATTGCGGTCGATTTCGACCCGGATGTCCGGATCTTCCTCGGGGTAGCGCTTTTTCGCGGCCGAAGCCAGCGCCGCTTCCATGGCGTCGAAAATCACTTCGCGCGGCACGCCTTTTTCATTGGCGACCGCGTCGACTACCAGCAAAAGTTCTTTGCTCATTGCCGCTACTCCCGTAAGGATGCCCCGCGGCACCCCATCAATCGTTATTTAGGTTTCTTACCGCCCGGCGTGGGCTTCGGCTGCGGCGCATAGCCGAGTGCCACCCAGTCGGGAACCACGCGGGCGCTTTCGACGTCCGCATGCTCGAATTCGAATCGGCCAGCCTCGCCCTCGACCACAATGTGCTCGCCGTTTACTTCAACGACGTTGCCCTTGAGGCGACGGCGACCGTCGACCGGGGCTTTGAGCAGCACCTTGATCTCCTGACCACTGACACGGGCGAACTGCTCCGCCGTGAAGAGGGGACGATCGATACCGGGAGAGGAGACTTCCAGTACATAGTTGCCGGGGATCGGATCTTCAACGTCCAGGTAAGCCGAGAACTCGCGGCTTGCCGCTTCGCAATCCTCGACGGCGACCTCGACGGGGAGCTCCGCGCCCTTGCGACGTTCGCGCTCGGCCTCGAGCACGTCCAGATAGACGCGCAGCGTCATCTGTCCGTCGGACGGACCGAACTCCATACCCAGCACTTCGAGGCCGAGCTCGGCCACGATGTCTGAAAAGCGTTGTGAAAGTGCGTTGGTATCCACGTTACCTGCGGTTTTTCCATTCGCCAGAAACAAAAAAAGGGCGCGAGCGGCCCATTCCATTACGTCGCCGATGTATCCGACACTTTCCTCCAGCGAACGCCGCGATGCCCTGACGGCGCTCACGAAAATGTCGCAGGACGCCTCCGTGCGCCCAACAAAAAAGCCTCACGAGGAGGCTTTCTTGTAAAAAGAAAGTTCCTGAAGCAGCCAGCGACGAAAGGCCGTAACCGATGTCAATGGCGCTTAAGATTCACTGAGTCTATCGTATTTTACCGCCGTCATGCAAGGTCGCGGACCTGAACCCGCGTCCGCCCGAGCCCGTCGGACCGCACGCGGACGGAGCGTTGCCGTCGGGAACGTCACGTAGCGCTCCGCGCGTCCGTGCTCCCGATTCGTCCATAAATTCATGCAGTTGCGTACGCCTGCCCGTTCCAGACCTGCCGCGCTGCCGGTTCCGTATCGCACGTGGCGAGACACCGACAGGCGATCCTTTCCCCATGCATGAAGAAACACCGTATCCCCGCTTCGCCTCACAAGGCCGCGCGTATGTCTACGTGCTGCCATGTCGTGACGAAGACCTGCTGAAGGTCGGCTTCTCGCGTGACCCGTTCACGCGCTTCAGCACCCTGCACCGTCGGTTCTTCGACTTTTTCGATCTGGATCGCGGGATGTTGCTCGACGCCGAACGGGTCATCCACGCACGACGTATCGAGCGACGGCTCATCGAGGCCTTCGCCGGGCAGCGCGCCAACGCCCCGCTGGTCGTACCGGTTTCCGCCGCCGGGCATACCGAATGGTATCGCGGCGTGCACGGGGAGGTCGGCACGCTGCTCGGGGAGATCGCCGCCGCGGAGAGTCTTTCGCTGGAGCGGAGTCTGAGCCCCTGGCTACGCGGCTACCTGGATGCGCGGGCCGATCTTCTGCACGACTGGTCGCTGCGCGTCGTCGATACGCTCGACTGGGCAACGCACAACGCGCCCGGGGACCCGGGAGCGCCGAAACTGCGCCGCGCACTGCTGGATACGCTGGACATGTTCTCCGCCGCTGGACTGACGATCGACGCGCTCGTACCCGATCGCGTGCTGGAGTGGTACGCCAACGGCGAGCATCGCCGCCTGTTCGGTTAACGACGCATCAAGAGGCCAGATCGCGCGACCGGCTCGGCGGCAACGCGTTCCACCGCCCCCACGCCCGACGCAGCTGCCTTGCCGACCCGAAACCGGAACGCTCGGCGACCGCCTCCATGCCCAGCTGCGAACCTGACAGCAATTCGCTGGCCAGAGCCACCCGCATGCGGTTTACGTAGTCGATGACGCTCATCCCCGCATGCTCGTTGAACAACCGGGACAGGTGTCGCGGACTGATAGCCGCTTCGCGCGCCAGCGCCGTCACCGTCCACTCGCGGGCGGGATCGCCGGCCACGGCGTCCTGTGCGCGATGGATGGAGGGATGCATGTGGTTGCGGCCCTCGAGCCACGGTGACAGTTGTGGATCGTCGCCTGCGCGCCGCAGATAAACGACGAGAAAGCGCGCCACGGCGACCGCGACGGCCGCGCCAGCGAGGCCGGCAACGACGTGCAGCATCAGGTCGATTCCAGCGGTGATACCGGCACTGGTGAGGCGCTCGCCATCCACGACATAAAGGCGGTTTTCGCGGACGTGAGCGGAAGGTGCCTCACGCGCCAGTTGATCGGTGCAACCGTGGTGGGTCGTACATGCATGCCCGTCGAGCAAGCCGGCCCGTGCCGCGAGGATCGCACCGGAACAGATCGTCGCCACGCGGATGCCAGGACGGATCGAACGGCGCAGCCAGTCGACGATGGCCTGCTCGTGCGCGGCATGCTGCGCGTCGCCGGTCACCGGCTCTCCAAGCGGCAGGTCCGCGTGGCCCGGCACCACGACCAGCGTATCGTCGGGCAGTCGCGCCGGCATGGGCCGGATGCCCGATATCGTCATACCCACCGAGCTCCCAAGTGTCCGTGCAGGCCCGATGTAGACCACATCGAAATGTACCGCTTCCTGCTCGAGGTTGGCCTTGCGCAACACCTCAATGGGCCCGGCCACGTCCAGCAGCAGCACCCGCGGCGGCACGACTACATAGACGGGGATCCGGCGAGGTGTCGTTTGCATCATGCAGCCCTGAGTGCCTGCGTCTCGAGCGCGGCATCCACCGTCACGATGCGGGCGAAGCGGTCCGCGAGAACCAGCTCCGTCCGCGCGCGGATCTCGGCCGCGCTCCACTCGCGACCCGTGACATCCACCATCGGGAACGTGAGCGTCGCCTCGCCGACGAAGTCGACGGCGTAGCCAAGGTCCGAAGCGTGGCGGGTCGTCGTCTCACAGCACTGTTCGGTGCGGATGCCCGAGACGATCAGACGACGGACAGCGTTCGTGGTCAGCCATACGTCGAGGCCGGACCCGACCAGCGCGCTGTGGCGCCGCTTACGAAAGACGGCATCGGCATCGATCCGCAAGGGCTTCAACGGCATAACCAGGCCGGATGCCTCGCTGAACGGACCGGTATCTTCGACATGGAACACCTGGACCACGCGGATGCCAGCACGCTTCGCGCCATCGATGAGAGCCTGCTGACGCTCGATATACCCGTCGACGTCGTCTGTCCGCCAGTAGGGGCGGGAACGGAACGACTCCTGGGCATCGATGACGATCAGCGCGGTTTCGGAAGCGGACATGGCGGAGCTCCTCTCGTGGGAATGAGGACAGTTTCCGCGCATGAACGCAAGCGCGCGAGTCACGACCCGGACCGCTGGCGGACAAATCACGCCACGAAGGCGGCATCCTGGTAATCGATCTCTACATGGCCGATCCACCGCGCGGCGCGCCGGGTCAGCCGGTCGGCCTCCCCCTCACCGTCGAAGCTCACCGTCTCCGTGGTGAGTCGACTGCGCTCGAAGTCATCGAAGGTATTGACGTTCACTACGGCGTAGCGCGCGCCGTCGATATCGCTGGTGGCCACCGGCACGGCCCCGCATCGCGTACACACATGAAACGCCGCGGTCCCGGTTCCGAACGCATACGACGACGTCCTGTCCGCACCGGCGATCCTGATCCTGAGCCTTGCATCGGAATGCGCAGTCCATACACCACCGTGCTTCACGCAGAACGAGCAGGTGCAGGCACGCGCGGGCACGGAAGCGCCCTCGCCGGGCCAGTCCAGTTCAAATGCGATGTTTCCGCAGTGACAACTACCCTGAATGAGCATCGAGTCGATTCCTGATTACGTGCCGCCGCCGAGAGGCACCCGTGAGTGCATTTGCCAGCCCTCGTCGCTGCGCGTCATGACATGGACATCGGCGCAGTGACACACCACGCCATGCGCCGACCCAAGCCGGTCTTCGAGCGTCGCCACCACCGCATCGCGATCGCCAAGGATGTTTCGCGCAACCGAAAGATGCGGCACGAAGCGCTCGAAGACGCGCCCTGCGGTCGGACGGTCGGGGAATGCGGATTCGAGCGCGGCGGCTAGCGAGACGATGGCCTCGGCAGATCGGGGGGCCAGCCAGACAGTAGAGGGAAACGTACCCACCTCGTCGAGCGCGAACGAAACGGGCGCATGCTGCCTCGCGACATCGCGCAACCGCTCCGCGACATCGTCGTCGATCGCCTCGCTATCGAGAAAGGGATAGACCAGCGTAATGTGCGCACCGAGCCCCAGCCGGGCGGCGGGGTCCAGTCGTGCACGAAGGTCGCCGACCAGTGGCTCGGCATCGGGCACCAACAGGGCGAGCAGGGTTCGACTCATGCCGGCCACGTTATCACCGCTCACCAGTCCCGCGACAGCGCTAGCGCGACGGCCAGTACCACGCCGGCTCATCGAGCATGCCCTGCCCCACCATTCCCGCTGGCGACAATCCGGTGCCTCTCCCTCAGGAAAGGCACCGGACCCCACAGCATCACTCACGTCGGATCAGTTAGTCCACGTAGCCTTCAGCGACACGCCCGAGAACGCGGCATAGCCATTGAGCAGCACGTAGTACGTCCCCGTCTGCGGCGAGGCAAACGAGCAGCTTTCGGTGTTACCGGTCACGTACGGACGGCAGTCGTAGCTCGACGTCGTCGGCGCCGAACCGAACTTCACGTAAAGATCCGCATCGCCCGTGCCACCCGAGATCGCGATCTTCAGGCTCTTCGCGCCCGACGGGATCGCCACGGAGTACTTCAGCTGGCCGTTCTTCGCCGCCGACAATCCGGTCGCCGCGACGCCGTTCTGCAGCACGGTGCCACCACCGGTGCCGCCCGACGAGCTCACGGTCACCGACGAGGTCTTCGTGCTGGTGGCGCCCGCATTATCCGTCACGGTTTCAGCGACGCTGTACGTGCCTGCGGCGCTGTACGTGTGGCTCGGGCTGGTAGCCGTCGAGGTGCTGCCATCGCCGAAAGTCCAGGCATGCGACGCGATGCTGCCGTCGCTGTCGGTGGAACTGTCGGTAAAGGTGGCGACGAGCCCGTTGGTCGCGACACTGAAGTTCGCAACCGGCGGCGCGTTGGTGCTGCCACCGCCGCCTCCGGTCACCCAGTTGGCCTGCGCGTACGTGTTGAGCTTACCGATATCGAAGCTGCCGAAACCGGTCGCTTCGTCGAAGCCCGTCGCCGCGGTGTAACCGTGGCTCTGGTAACCGTTGTTACCGGAGGTCACGTCATGCAGCAGCGAGGTCTGCGTCGGGAACGCCTGATAGAACTTCGACGCCGGGAAGCCGATCGCATTGTTCGCCGCGGATTCGATGCGCGCAAACGCACCGACGAACAGCGGGGAGGCAAGGCTGGTTCCGCCCACCTGTTCGGTCGATCCATTGACGACGATCAGCGCACCCGAGGACGAAGCCGCATCGAACGCCAGGTCCGGACCGACGCGCTTGGTCGAGCTGGATACCGACGACTGCCATGACGGTGCCGCCTCGTAGAGGCTGACGCCGCCACCCGTCGCCCACAGGCGCTGGTTGTTGTCGCCCTGGCTCGGCGCGATCGCCGAGAGGCCTTCGTTCCACACCGTTTCGCCCGACCACGTCGTGCCGCTGGTGGACAGCGTCGTACCACCGACCTGGATGACGTACGGCGAACTCGCCGGTTCACTCACCGAATAGTGGGTCAGGTCGATCTTCACCGTACCGGCGGAATTCGCCACGTAGCCTGGCGAGCCCGAGGTGGGATCGGTCGACCACTGGTAGACACCCGCGTCGCCGGAAGCGATCGAGAAGGTCTGACCCTGAGCCACGGCCTGCTGGAAAATCGCGTCGTCGGCCGCCTGGGTACCCGACTGCTGCGCGGCAGTTTCGTCTTCGCCGAGCGACACGTTGATGAGCTTGGCGATGTTGTCGGTGACGGCACGGTTATACGAGGCGGTGATACCCGCGTCGGTGATGCCCGACGAACTGGAATCGCCGTTGGCCGAGGTATAGAAGATCAGTTGCTTCACGCCTCCGGCGATACCGACGATGTCCTGGCTGTCCAGCGACCATTCGCCGTTGGAATCCGGATCGTTGGCGAACGTGCCGCTCCCCACCTTGGTGATCGTGGAGTTCACCGTAGCCAGACCTGCGCCCGAGGTGAAGCTGTTCAGATCGGTCACCGTCTGCGTGATCGATCCCCAGGTGATGATGCCCACCGCGGTATTCGTGGCGGCCGGCAGACCGCTGCCACCGTAGATAGCGGCGAAATCCTGAGGATGATGCGCAGCGACGGCGGCGGCAGCCTGCGTGCCGACGTTCGGTCCGGGAACCGTGACGTCCTCGGGGTGATATACGTGGTGCAGCGTGTGCTTGACGGACACGTTCTGCAGACCGAGCACGGCGTTGACACTGTCACCAAGCGACGCCGGGACCAGTGCGGGTGCATCGTTGGCGAAGAACTCACGGCCATTGGCGCTGAAGCGCTTGATCGACGTGCGGAACCCGTTCGTCACGGCACCCGCCGTACCATCGGCAGAGATCAGCAGACGGTTCGGTGCGACTTCGATGTTGGTGAAGCCGGCCTGCTGCAGGTGGGCTACGACGGCGTCGACCTGCGACTGCGTCGGCCCGAAGCGTTCGGTGAACTGCGACGGCGTAAGGAACTTGCCGAAGCGTGCGCTACCCGGCGTGGTCAAGTCGGCAAGGAAGGTCTGCAACGCATCGGGATTGCGCAACTTCAGCGCGACCTCCACATGCAGCGGATGATCGGCTTCCAGTGCCGTGACCGCGGCGCCGTCGATCCGCGGTGAGCCCGTCATGTTCAACGTATAAGCATTGCCGGTCGTCGTCGCGCTGGTCGAACTCGCCGCCAGCACCTGGGTGCTGGCGGGCGGTGACATCGCCGCCTGTGTATGCGTCGAGACCCAGGCGTCTTCCGCATGCGCTGAAAGGGAGGACATCGCCAGGGCGATGGCAACCGTCAATGCGGTCTTCTCAATCTTCATGGATGGTCCTTCGTCTGCCCGTAAGTGGCCTGCCGTGAAGCGACAGGCCTGACACGTCCGGCTTTGCGGCGGCACCTCGGATTCCCTGCCCCGAATCGCGAATACGCAGGAAAATACGAATACCCCACCGCTCCACCGGGTCTTTCCCCTGTCCCTGAAGCCATGACGGGTTCAGGCTTTCGCGAAGCTTTCGTGCCGGGTGAAGTCAGAAACTCATGACGGCGTGACGTGACGGACCACGCAGAATAAGGCACGGCGGCGGGGCGCCACGCCTCTGAGCAGGCGTGCAGGACCGATGTGTTACGACCGACCCGTTCGCACGATCTTGCGTCTTTGCCGAAAACGGGACGACCGCATGCGCCCTCAGGTGGATCGACGCGCACGCACCTGATCGAGCAGCGCGGCAACGACAGCGCGCCCTTGCGCGAGATCCATGAACTGCAGGGGCGCACGATGTTCGAGTTCAGCGTGAGGGGTTCGCAGCCATCGTCCCAGCCAGGCCGCGGCGTCGAGGTTCACGTCGGGACCGCCTTCGACGGCCGCCCCGAGACCGAGCAGCGTTTCGCCCAGGAAGACCGCGAGTGCCATGACGCCTTCGGATTCGCGGGGCGACAGTCGATCTTCGTCCACCACCTTCTGGCGAACGCGTACCCGATGCAGGCCCAGGTAGAGCATGAGGTTGTCTTCGGACAGGCGCAGATCGTAGGCGAGGTCCATGACCAGCTCAGGCGGCAATCCGCGGCGAATCATCTCGACGCGCTCCAGCGGGGTCGCGCGTGCCATGTCGGCGTAGACCGGTGAAACGCCTTTGCGGCGCGGGGAAACTACCATGTCGTCACTCTCCGGGTAACCAGTGGCCCGCTAACGTGCCACAGCGCATAGCGTCATGACTTGAGAATCGGGACCGGTTTCCGCTTGCAGTCGCGGAACGAGCCTGTGTACCGTCGGGCGATTCCACCCGCCGGAGTCACGCGTGAAGCCACTGTCCCTGCTGCTTTCGACCTGCCTCGCCGCCTCGGCCGCCCTGCCCCTTGCCGCCGTCGCGGCGCCCGCCCACTTCGCGGTGGAGAACGGGCAGTTCCTGCTCGACGGCAAGCCCTACGTGATTCGCTCCGGCGAGATGCACTACCCGCGCATCCCCCATGCCGAGTGGCGTGACCGCCTGCGCAAGGCCCGGGCGATGGGTCTGAATACCATCACCACCTACGCTTTCTGGAATGTGAGCGAGCCGGAGCCCGGTAAATTCGACTTCACCGGCGACAACGACGTTGCGACCTTCGTGCGCACGGCGCAGGAAGAAGGCCTCAACGTGATTGTCCGGCCAGGTCCGTTCGTCTGCGCGGAGTGGGAATTCGGCGGCTTCCCGGCGTGGCTGCTGCGCACGCCGGGTCTCCGCGTGCGTTCGTACGACGCGCGTTTCCTCAGCGCCAGCGCCGCATGGTTCAAACGACTGGGACAGGAACTGGCTCCGCTGCAATCCACCCGTGGCGGTCCCATCCTGATGATGCAGGTGGAGAACGAATACGGTTACGTGGGTAACGATCGCGATTACATGGCTGCCATCCGCCAGCAGATGCTCGATGCCGGCTTCGACGTTCCCTTCTTCATGTCCAACGGACCGGGCCCCACCTGGATGAGTCGCGGCACGCTGCCCGGCATGCTTTCGGTCATCAACTTCACCGGCGACGCCACGAAAACCGAGCGCGCCTTCAGGCGGTCGGCAGCACAGATGGAAGGCATGCCGAAGATGGCTGGCGAATACTGGAGTGGCTGGTACGACCGCTGGGGCGAGGAGCACAAGACGCGCTCGACCGAAGAAGTCGCCGGCTCGCTCGGCTGGATGCTCGACCACGACATCTCATTCAACCTGTACATGGTGGACGGCGGGACCAACTTCGGCTGGATGAACGGCGCCAACAACGACGATGCGCATTACCTGCCCGTCACCACGAGTTACGACTACGACTCGCCCATCGATGAAGCGGGCAGGCTCACGCCCAAATACGATGCGCTGCGCAAGGTGATCGCCGCGCATCTGCCCAAGGGCGAGCATCTGCCGAAGCCGCCGGCTTCGTCGCCCACGACCGCCACGGCGCGCGTCGAACTGCGTGAGTCGGTCGGCCTGCTCGATGCCCTGCCGACGCTTTCGGCACAGCCCAGGACCTCAGTGACACCGCAGGGGATGGAAAGCTTCGGGCAGAACTACGGCCTGATCCTCTACCGCAAGAAGCTCGACAACGACGCAAAGGGCAAGCTGGACGTGAACGATGTCCACGACTACGCCACCGTGCTGACGGACGGCCATGCGATCGGAACGCTGGACCGGCGCAAGGACGAACACAGCCTGCCCGTCGACCTGAAGAAAGGCAGCACACTCGACCTGATCGTCGAGAACATGGGCCGTATCAACATCGGCCCCGGCATGGAGGACGACTACAAGGGGATCACGTTCTCGGTCCAGCTGGCTGGAGAGGATCTGACGCAGTGGACGGTCTATCCGCTGCCGCTGAACGATCTTTCCGGCCTGAAGTACGGCTCGGGTGCGGCTCCCGGTGGCCCGGCGTTCTGGCATGGCACGCTCGAGGTTCCCACCGTGGCCGGCACGTTCCTCGACATGCGCGGCTGGCATAAGGGCAACGTCTGGATCAACGGGCACCATCTGGGCCGCTTCTGGGAAATCGGGCCACAACAATCGTTGTACGTGCCGGCATCGTGGTTGCACAAGGGCAGGAACGACGTGGTCGTTCTCGAGATGCAGGGCGGCGGTTCGCACAGCGTCGCTGGCATGGCGAACCCGGTTTTCTCTACCAAACCAGCACCGTGAGAGGGTTCCCTACCGAATACGTGTAGGACAGCGCTGACAGACGGGCGTCCGAATACCGCTTATTGTTCATCCGCGCACGGCCCTCCCGGAGCCGTGTGTCACGCAACACGTCACTGACCGCCCCCCACTTGGTCAGTGATTTTGAGCGGCGCTCGATGCGCCGCTTTTTTTATCTCCGGCTTCCGCCACCGTCTCGTTCCATGAAGCCTTCAGCGAAGCGTCGGCAAAGTTCTTCGTCGCCAGGATACGGGCGTAATAAGGACCGGCGCGCGGTGCATCGAAGGTGCAGCGAGCGGCACCGTCGGTCAGCGCCACATGGCAGTCATAGCTGCTGTCGGTGGGTACCGATCCGAACTTCACGTAGAGCTCGGCCAACCCCGCCGGCCCCGTCAATTCGATGTCCAGGTGAGACGCCCCCAGGGGCGGACGAGCGAAGTAATGCAGCTCGTAGGTCGCAACGGCCGACAGGCCCGGTCGCGCCGTTCCGTTGCGCAACTCCGGCGGGAAAGGCATGACGCGAACCGGCAACGTCCGGTCGAACGTCTTGCCCTCGCCATCCGCGATGGTCTCGCGCACCTCGTAGACGCCGACGCGCGAATACGCGTGGATGGGCGCGGCGGCCACGGACGTGGCGCCGTCGCCGAAGTCCCATGTCCGATTCAGGACCGTGCCCTCGGATTCATCGGTGAAGGAGGCCGTCAGCCCCTCCGCCACGACCGAGAAGGCCACGGGTCCGCTATAAGGCTTGAGGTGCGGCGCCACCTCGGCAGCCGGCATCGTAGTGCTTCCCGTCACTTCCGGGGGCACAGAAGCCTCCTTCCCCACGTTTCCGCAGGCGGAAATCGCGACGAGTGCCCCCAGAACGAAGCCCGACCGGCCGCCCATCCGTGCGTTGCTGTCCATTCGCCTCTCCCCTCGGCCGTCTCCGGCCGGATCATCGGTATAACCCACTCGCGCCACCTCGGCCTGCCCGCTGCCGATTCGGCGTGACGCTAGCGCGGCAGACCGGAAGAAGGCGTCAACAGCGGTTTTTCCCTCGAAGATCCCCGGCGACGCCGACAGGTGTCGTCGCCACGAGTCGCCGCGCATGGAGGTCGCTCCTACGCATGTCGTGCTCGTTTATCACAAGGGCTCGGGGGGAACCGTCGAAGATAAACGCCGGCGGCGCAGCAGGAAGAGCACGGCGCCCAGTGGAAACGAGATTCCGATGACCCATGGGTCGTAGCCGTCTCTGAACGCGGAAGCGCTGAAGAACTGGAAAGACAACGGATAGAGACGGATGTCACCGGTGGCCCAGTTCATCCGGAGCGTCATCGCGCCAACCAGGGTAAAGACGGCCCAGGTCCGCTTCCAGCGAAATTTTGGCGTACGCACGCAGATGACGAAAACAACCAGGCAGAACAACGGAAGCACGATAGCCAGAAACAGCATCGCCAGTTGTGCCGGCCCTTTCCCCGTCAACGTGAACGCACCGGCTCGCTCCTGCTCAGCCGTGATCATCCACGCATGCAAGCCGACCACCGCGGTCTTGCCGTCACGGGTCATCAGAGTCGCCGTAGCGAGCATGCGCCGCTCGGCGAATCGATACTCGTAGGTGATGTCGTAGCGGGTCTGTCCATCCCGCGAGAAGAACTTCGACCCGACCAGCTTGCTCTCATCCGGCTCGCCTTTCGGCAGCTGATCCGTCATCCGGGTCAGCGCATTGTCGCTCGCCTGATCGCGGAAGGCCGGGTCCATCTCGGCACGCAATGCGTCATTGCGTCCCGCGTGCCAGTCGTCCAGCGCTTTCTTCGCCATTTCAGACTGCGGGTGGGGCGCGAACTTCGCGACCAACGCATCCTGATTGCATCCCACCATGCACAGCGCCAGCAGCGCGGCGCCCATCCAACGCATCATCCGAACCATGTCGTCCCCGTCCTGAGTCCCTGATGGCGGAGAGTATTCGCACGAAGGACGCCGGGCGCAAGCCGCCGGTTCAGCGGAAGCCGCGCATCCCGAGTACGGAAGCCTCCGCCTGCACACGCCTCGATGCATCGGCTACTTCAATACTGACCACTGTCTTACCGATGGGCGCTAGCGCGATGCCCGCGAGCTTCAGGTGCTGGATGGCAAACGGAATGCCGATGATCGTGACGAAGCAGGCAATCGCGGACATCACATGTCCGATGGCCAGCCAGACGCCGGCGAACAGAAACCAGATGATGTTGCCGATCGTGCCGAGGCCGCTGGTGCCGATGTCGCCGCGCCCAGTGAGGTCACGCCGGTTGACCGCCTCCTTGCCGAACGGGAAGAAGGCGAACGTTCCGATGACGAAACACGCACGCGCCCAGGGAATGCCGACGATGGTGATGAATGCGATCAGGCCGGCCAGCCACCAGCCCAGCCCCATGACGAAGCCGCCGAGGATGAACCAGAGAAAGTTGAAGATGGTGCGCATGTCGTCTTCCTTGTGAATGTACGGGAGTAACCTAGGACGTGGGCCGAGGGTGAGCAAGTGTCACTCGTCATAGCCCGCGTGCCTCGCGACGGTCAAAGCCACTCGCACGCCTCACCGGGCGCAACCCAGCCCGGCATCCGGAAGCCGGTGTCGGTCACTTCGCCGGGGACATGGCATCGATCCACGCAACGACCTGCACCCAATGTCGCCCGACAGCATATTTCCGAAACGAGGCGGGTCCACCGTTCATGGCCGAAAGGTCCGTACCTTTTTCAAGGAGGAGCATGGCGATATTTTCGCGGTCGACGCCACCAAGTGCGGGCAGCCCATAACGTCCCGGCGTCGATGGGGCGATGCCGACCGAGAGTGCATACCGCACCATGCCGATGTCCCCGGCACTCGCCGCGATGTGCAGCAGCGTATTGCCATCGGCTGCCGCGGCCCTGGGATCGCAACCGCGCTCGACGAGCCAGCGCGCAATCGCTTCACCCTGCCAGCGCCGCTTGTCGGTACTGAAGTGGTTGAGCAGCAATGTCACAGGCACTCGCCGTGCCTCCGCGTCGTGATCCGCGTCGTCACTGAAGGTCAGCGAGGGATGCGGCTCGGTCGCATGCTCTTCCCAGATGCGTTTGACGGACGCGAGGTCGCCACTGCGGATCGCGGCGCGAAACGCACTGTCGATCTTCGCCTGATCCCGTCGCCCTGCCGTGTCCAGAAGACCCCGGGCGATCAATGGATCCACCAGAGTGATTCGGCCGTAACGCAAGGCCTCCTCCAGCAAGGAACCCAGATACGGTCGAAAACCAAGCGTTTCGTCGGGAAGCGTATGCGTGACCGGCGCACCGAGTTCGATCATGCGACGCATGGCTGCGTCATCATGCGATCCCTCATTGGACACGGCTCGAAAAAGGATCTCTCCGGCCTCGGCTGAGTCGAAACGGAAGCCCTCCGCCGCCATCGTCGTGACCGCTTCCTGGGAGAGATGAATCCACCTGTCCGCCCTCCCGACCTCGTCGATGGCGCGCTCGAACTCGACCACTTCCGGCGGCATGCCCACGTAACTCCCCAGAAAGTCCTCGACCGTATGAACGTCGTGACCCACGGCGATCGTGACCTTATAGACCGGAAGGTCGGTCACCGGTGCATGATAGACCGGTCGTAACGACCACAGGTTCGTCGTTTCGATGCGGCGCGCGAGCGCGGCCGCGGCGGCAGGTGACACGCGATACGCGTGGCGCCCAGAGACGTCGGCGTAATCGGCGCCTTCGTAGATGACGCTTCCATCACCCCGGACTTCGATCCGATAGGAAGGGCACGCGCCATAGCACTGCCCACGCGACAGCGACATTCGAATGTCCGCGAGTGGCGCTTTCGGAGCCGGAACGCGACGGGCAGGACGTTCCACCTCGGCCACCATCTCCGAAACGATGGCGGTCACCGGTGCACCATCGACTTCGAAGGGCGCATACCGCCAGTGGGCCAGTCGCCCCAGGAGCGCGCGCCGGGAAACCGCCATCGGCGATTCGCCATCCAGATTCGCTCCCGTACTGAAGCAAGTTACGCGCCCTTCCGTGTCTATCCGGAGCAACAGATCAAATCCCCATCGCTCCGCTTTCGTGTCGAAGGGATAGTCGATCAGGGGCGCGGGAAACCTGCGATGGGATGCAGTGTCTGACTCATCGACTGGGTGGCCAAGCAGTTGCTCGGGCGAACACGGACCAGGCGCCGCGGCCCTGACCGTGGCCGACATGAAAAGGAAACTCAGAACCGCCGCGTACCGCATCCGTCCGTGCATTCGTTGTTCTCCCGCGCCGCGCGTGGCGCACCTGCCGATCTTCGCACGATCCTGCGAGCATGCGCAGGCCACGCTTGCACGGTTTTACGGCCAGGTGCTAGCATTTTCCCCGCTACCCCGTCGGGCGTAGCCGTAAGCGTTTACGTCAACCAACGCGCATATCTGGACAGACCGGCTCTCCGTGAGCGGCTGTTCGCTGCGCGGAGTGTGTGACGTGAATATGTTTACCCAACGCTTCACCGGGAACCTCTCGTTCCTGTCTGTTGTAAAGCGGCCGGCATCGATCGCCCTGCTTCTTTTCCTTCTCGTTGGATTCGCCGATGGCGCCATGCTGCCGTTCTTCGCCTTATGGGCGCAGGGCGAAGCCGGTATTCCCGTGGCGTGGATCGGCGTGCTCTTCGGCTGCTACGCGGGCGGAGAGATTCTCGCGACACCTTTTATCGGCGGCATCGCCGACCATATAGGGCGACGGCCTGTACTGCTTTGCTCGACACTGGGCGTCGGACTTGGATTTGCGATGCTTTATTTTTCGCATGGGGTTTTCCAGGCCGCGTGTGTCCTGCTCTTCATCGGCGTAAGCGAGAGCGTCCTGCATCCGACGATTGCCACCGTTATCGCGGACACCATTCCCGGCGAGAAAACACGTTCCTACTTCTCCCTGGCGCGAGTGATGTCGAACATCGGGCGCGCCGCCGGCCCGGCCGTCGGGGCCGTTCTGGTCCTGCATTCCCTCGGAACCGTGTTTCTCGGATCCGCAGTTGCCCTGTTCGCGTGCGCCTGCCTTGTCGCCCTGGCGTTGCCGGAGACGCGCCGCGCCGGTTCGTTGGCGGACGATGACGATGAAGAGGGGCTCGCCTCGCTGCTTCCCGCTTTCCGCGATCGTCGCCTCGCCGGTCTGCTGGCCTGGGTCGTCCTGTTGGAGATGTCGAGCAGCTGGATCGAGGCCGTGCTTCCTCTCTATGCGCACGGCGGGCACACGCTTACGCCATCCGGTGTCGGCAGCCTGTTCACCTACGGCGCGCTGCTCGTGGTCGTCTTCCAGTTTCCGCTTACCCGAGTGACGCGGAACGCGTCGGAATCGACACTGATCGTCGCCAGTGGCGTCGTGCTGGCGATGGCGTTCGTGGCGCTCATGCTGTCGTCCGGTTTGACCACACTGATCGTCGCGATGACCGGCTTCGCTTTCGCCGACATGTTATTCGGGCCGCTCGTTCCCGCCGCGGTCAATGCCATGGCCCAGGACGGCAACCGTGCGACCTACATGGCCGCTATGTCGGTTGCGAACGACATCAAGGACACCGTCGGGCCCGCGACCGGCACCGCGCTGTTTGCTGTCGGGGTGCATGTGCCCTGGGTGGGAGGGATGGTGATCGCGGCGCTGGCGGCGTGGGGACTTGCTTCATCGATGAGACGCTCCCGGGGTCAAGACCGTCGTATCCCATAGCGATCCCTCGCCCGCTCGAGCGCCCCGTCGATTCCCTCCCGACGCCATCGTGCACAGACCAGGGCATAGGTGTGGACGAGCAGACCGGTCAGCGCTCCCACGCACAGAGCGAGAAACGCGAGATCAATCCAGCGGTCCAGTTCGATCGCCCACTGCGGTGGGTGGGCGTGACGTGCGATTACGTGAAGGGTGCCGGGATGCACAGAAGAGACCTGCCCTGCTTCGCCACCCCGATAGTGGGCCGCGACGCCCGGCATGGTTACGCGAATCCGGCCACCCGCCCGTCCCTGCCACCCCGCGATTCGTCCCCGGACCGGCGATATTCATCCCAACAGGCGCGACAGCACGGGCCACGCGGCGCACGATCGACGGCAACCAAAGGAGACCGACCATGGACCGCCGCACCCTGCTGAAGACCGCTCTCATCCTGCCCCTGCTGCCCCTCGCGGCCAAGGTGGACGCCTTCGTCACCGGCGGCGGTCGCTGGCTGAAACCCGGAGCATCCGGCTGGCCGACCGATGCCGACTGGGACGCGCTGAACCGTCAGGTGGGTGGCCGTCTCTCGATACCGAAGAACCCGTTGCTGGATCCTGCCACCCGCGCAGACGCGCTCGCCCACATCGGCAACCAGTTCTACGTCGGCGATCAGCCGGGCCTCACGCAGACCGGCGCCTACTTCCGGGCATGGACGTCGACGCCCAGCGCCCGCGTCCTGGCAGCCGAGAGCGCCCAGGACATCGCCACGGCCATCGCCTGGGCTCGTCGGCGCCGGGTGCGCCTGGTCGTTCGTGGCGGCGGCCACAGCTACCTCGGTGCGTCCAACGCACCGGACTCCCTGCTCATCTGGACCCGCCGGATGAACACCGTCGAGATGATCGACAGCTTCGTTCCCCAGGGGGCTGCCTCCGGATCTATCGGCGTACCCGCAGCCCACGTCGGTGCGGGCGCCATGTGGATCGACGCGTACCACGCGGTGACCACGGTAGGCGGTCGCTACATCCAGGGCGGCGGCTGCACGACAGTCGGGTGCGCCGGTTTCACCAACGGCGGCGGCTTTGGCAGTCTCTCGAAGGGCTTCGGCACCGGTGCGTCAAACCTGCTGGAGGCGGAGGTCGTCACGGCGGACGGAAAGATCCGCATCGTCAACGCCTTTCAGGATCCCGAGCTGTTCTGGGCATTGAAAGGCGGTGGCGGTGGCAGCTTCGGCGTCATCACCCGCCTCACCTTCCGCACGCACGATTTGCCCGAACAGATCGGCGGGGTCCACGGACGCATCGAGGCGGATAGCGATGCGAGCTTCGTCGCGCTCGTCGCGCACGTACTTCGACACTTTCGCGAGAACCTCTGCAATCCCCACTGGGGTGAGCAGATCGAATTCCATGGCGACCGCCACATCGATCTCTCGATGTTGTTCCAGGGACTCAGCGAAGACGAGGCGAAGGCGGCGTGGCAACTCTTCCTGCAGTGGGTTGCGGGCCGACCGGCTTACACGTGGGTCAAGCCGTTCTGGCTGAAGGCGATGCCGGCGCGGCACTTCTGGGACCTCGCTTTCTACCAGAAGTACGGCCTGACCTTCGCTGTGCCGGACGACAGGCCGGGCGCGCCCGCTCATCACATGATGTGGGCGGGCGATAAGGAACAGGTGGGAACGTACATCCATGCGTATACGTCGGCATGGCTGCCTTCGCGTCTGCTTCAGGACAATCAGGTGGAGACACTGGCCACGGCGATCGTCGAGGCATCACGCGAGCTGGGCTTCTCGCTGCATTTCAACAAGGGGTTGTTCGGTGCTTCCGCGGAGACGCTGGCGCAGGCACGCGACACTGCGATGAATCCCGACGTGCTGGACGCCTTCGCCCTGGCCATCATTGCGAACGGTGGTCCGGCGGTTTTCGAGGGGCTGCCCGGCATGCATCGGGACGATGCGAAGGCGCAGCAAGGTGAAGACGCGACGCGGAAATCGTATGCGCGCCTGACGCGCGTCGCGCCGGGTGCGGGCGCGTATTTTTCCGAAAGCGATTTCTTCCAGAAGGACTATAAAAAAGCGTACTGGGGGACGAACGTACCTCGACTCGCGGCGGCCAAGCGGAAGTACGATCCCGAAGGAATATTCGCGGTGAGAAACGGGATCGGCTGAGGCAGGTGCTATCCCGCCGCGCGCGGATCAGTCGCCTCACGAGTTCCGCGCAATTCGCACGCGAGCTCATGCGTGTGCGCCTACCGCCATTCGAGCAAGGCGCTTAGGCGCCCATCAAAAATGGGTCGATTACCGGAGTACTCTCCTAGCTGACCTGAACCGATGGCGTCGAGAACCATCGGTCAAATCGCCGTCTTTATAAAGCGATGCAGACTCAATCTCGGAGGCTGGGATCACCTTCAGCCATTCTGTAGCATCGAAGGATTGAAGTGCACCGTACCGAGCCAGATTTTCCACGAGATCGGTACGCTCCCGAATCAATTGGCGACCATAATTCTTCACCCCCGCGATAGTCGGCTCATCCGGGGATGCCTCCGACATCGACCTCACCGCCCTCAGCACGCGCACGAGTCTGGCTATGTCTCTGATCTCACTATCCAACGACGCTTTTCGATCAAACGCGCGCTTTAATGAGAATGCCCTGTATTCCGTTCGAGTCTCCGGCAAGAACTTCAGCGAATCTTTGTCTCGTGTTATGGAGAACGCCGGAATTAACTGGATGTGCACCATAGCGGATTCATGCACCCCACGAATTCCGGAGATCAGACCGCAGTAGACCTTCCTCGATTTGAGGCAAATCATGACGAGTGAGTCATCAGAGACAGCACGGCGAACCAGCTCATCGAGAGCGGTGACGTGCTCGGACATCTCGCGCCAGTAAGTCCACACGCTTACACGCCTGCTATCAGCTGGTGCCTTAAGGCGTTTCCGCCACCACAAGTACCCATTCGCCGCATGCCCAAAAAACGCTGCGAGCATGATCGCCCCGAGGAACGTCATGCTGTAGGGAACGGGAATTGCCTGGTGGAACCAGTCCATCAATTCGCGAAACGGGCCCTCTGAGGGAAGGTGTCGCCGTAGCGACGCGGCTATGGCAAACGCGATGCAGCCGATGCTGAAGCCTGCGATCACGCATGAGAAAAACTGCCGCTGTCCATCTGCGCGCGCCAGTCGAAAGCGCGTTCGATAGAAAATTGAGTTAAAAATGAAACCCGCCGCGAGCAGCGGCAAAATCCCTACTAGTGAAGCGCCACTAGATGTGCCCAAGTTCGCGCTTCCCTGTGAAAAACTTGCCGCCGATATAAATGCCTACTTTTTTCGGAGACGCTCTATCGATTGCATCGCCTTTTTGCCCTCAGCCTCTGAGGTGTACAGGCCAGCATTGCCACGCACGTACAGGGCATCGCCCGAGACACGCATGGCCCGATCGCGTGCGGTGGCGACCTCTTCTCGCGCGAAACTCTGAGCAAGTTTGACCAAGCTATCGACTCGCTGCTGGGTGCTCAACCCGAGACCAGCCTTCGACTGAGAGTCGAGTAACTTGAGTGTCGCTTTCTTAAACGTTTTGAACGTCGCCATCGATGCTCCTCCCAGCGACACTTTGCGCGCCGCCACTTGGTATTCAATAGGCTGGGGGCTCCACCGGCAGCAAGGATTCTCTGACAGTACCGTCGCCGCATAGAAAAAAGGCGCTGACCAGAGTCAGCGCCTTTTTAGAAAACTGGTAGCGGGGGTAGGATTCGAACCTACGACCTTCGGGTTATGAGCCCGACGAGCTGCCAGACTGCTCCACCCCGCATCAGAGTCAGCAAGTATACGGACATGGCCGGATTCTTGCAAGCGTTCTGCAACAAATAATCGGGAAAGTTCGCATCGGCTCAGAACCAGGGCGTCACCCCGCCCTTATTCGCCACCCTCCCCGCCCGATACGCCACTACGGTCCCAGCCCATGGAACCGATCCTGTGGGCGAAAGACGCATAAAAAAAGGCGCGGACCGAGGTCCGCGCCTTTTCCGTCATTCATCGGGCGACGTCAGCCTCAGCTGGCGAACGCCTTCTGGCACCAGGCCAGCAGCGGCGACCAGGTGAAGCCCAGCACGAGCAGCGCGAGCGCGTTGATCGAGAGTACCCAGCGCGACGGCGCGTCGGCGACGGCACGCACGTCGGTGCCTTCCACCGGTGCGTCGAAGTACATGATCTTCACCACGCGCAGGTAGTAGTACAGGCCGATGATGGCGAACACGGCGCCGACCAGGGCCAGCCAGAGGAAGCCCGCGTCGACGGCGGCCTTCAGCACCAGCAGCTTGCCGAAGAAACCGAACAGCGGCGGCACACCAGCCAGCGAGAACATCACCAGAAGCATGAGGAACGCATACCACGGCGAACGCTGATTGAGCCCCTTGAGGTCGTCGATCTCTTCGCACTCGAAGCCCGAACGCGACAGAACGATGATCATGCCGAAGGCCGCGGCGCTGGTGAGCGCATAGCTGACCGCATAGAACATCGAGGCCGAGTAGCCTTCCGGACCGGCGTTGACCAGACCTAGCAGCAGGTAGCCCATGTGCGAGATGGTCGAATAGGCCAGCAGGCGCTTGAGGTTGGTCTGCACGATGGCGACGAGGTTACCGATCGCCAGCGAAAGCACCGCCAGCGTTGCCAGCATCATCTGCCACTGCGGCGCCAGGCCGGTCGCGCCACCGGCGATATCGCCCATGCCGGTGGACAGCAGACGATAGGCCATACCGAACGCCGCCAGCTTCTGCGCCGAACCGATGAAGATGGTCACGGCGGTCGGCGAACCCTGGTACACGTCCGGGATCCACATGTGGAACGGAGCCGCGCCCAGCTTGAAGCCGATGCCGACGATCATGAAGACCAGGCCGAACAGCAGCAGAGTCTTCCACTCGGTGTTGACGATGGCGGCGTGGATCGTGTGCAGGTCGAGGCTGTGGGTCGCACCGTAGACCATCGACATGCCGTACAGCAGCATGCCCGAGGCCAGCGCACCCAGCACGAAGTACTTGATCGCCGCTTCCGACGACAGCTGCGAATCGCGGTTCAGCGCGACCAGCGCATACGACGAGAGCGTCAGCAGTTCGAGACCGAGGTACACCGTCACCAGGCTACCGGCGGACACCAGGAACATGATGCCCACCGTGGCGAAGATGGTCAGCGTATAAAACTCGCCGAACGGAATCGCCCGCGCCTTAAGGTAAGGACGCGCATAGACGAAGATCACCGCGGTGATCAGCAGCGAAAACACCTTCAGCACTTCGGCCACGCCGTCGCGGATGAACATGCCGCTGAAGGCGGTGATGCTGGTGTCCGGCTGACCGCTGACGACGAGGTACGCGCCGATCACCAGGACGAGGATGGAAAGCCAGTGGACTGCGCCCTTCTGTGCCGGCGAGAGCCACGCGTCCATGAGAAGCAGGACGCAGGCCGCCAGCACGAGGTAAACCTCGGGAAGCAGGATCAGGATGTCGTTGATACCAGGCATGGATAGTTCCCGCTCAGACTTTGGTGATGGCCAGCTGCTCGACGATCCGAGCAACCGAGGCATCCATCAGGTGGACCAGCGGCTCCGGCCAGATACCGAAGACCAGCACACCGGCGGCGAACGCGCTCAGCATGAAGATCTCGCGACCGTTGACGTCCGTCAGTTCCGCGACGTGCTTGTTCTTGACGTCGCCCCAGAGGACGCGCTTGACCATCCACAGCGTGTAGGCCGCGCCGATGATCAGCGTGAACGCGGCGAACAGCGCGATCCACGGGTTGGCACTGAACGAGGCCAGGATGACCATGAACTCGCCGACGAAACCGCTGGTGCCCGGCAGGCCGCTGTTGGCCATGGCGAACAGCACGTAGAACGGGGCGAAGATCGGCATCACGTTGATGACGCCGCCGTAGTCCTTGATCTGGCGGGTATGCATGCGGTCGTACAGCACGCCGATGCAGCTGAACATCGCGCCGGAGATGAAGCCGTGCGAAATCATCTGGACCATGGCGCCCTGCATGCCCAGGCGCGCGGCCTCGACATTGTTCGACTCACGCACCAGCAGGAAGGCGATGAAGATACCCAGAGTGACGAAACCCATGTGGGCGATCGACGAGTACGCCACCAGCTTCTTCATGTCCTGCTGCACGAGCGCGATGTAGCCGATGTAGCAGACCGCGATCAGGCTGAGGACGATGACCAGCCAGGCGAAGTGATGCGACGCGTCCGGCACCATCGGCAGGCTGAAGCGGAGGAAGCCGTAGCCACCGATCTTCAGCATGACCGCCGCCAGCACCACCGAACCGCCGGTAGGTGCTTCGACGTGGGCATCGGGCAGCCAGGTGTGTACCGGCACCATCGGCACCTTGATAGCGAAGCCCAGCAGGAAGGCGAAGAACAGCCAGCTCTGCTCGGTCATCGTCAGGTGCACGTTGGCCATGTCGGCCATGGCGAAGCTGCCGCCGGTCTTGTGATACAGGTAGATCAGGCCGATCAGCATGAAGATCGAGCCGAAGAACGTGTAGATGAAGAACTTCAGCGTGGCATACACACGGCGCGGACCACCCCAGATACCGATGAGGATGAACATCGGGATCAGCATGGCTTCGAAGAACACGTAGAACAGCAACGCGTCCGTCGCGCAGAACACGCCGATCATCATGCCTTCGAGGATCAGCATGGCCGCCATGTACTGGTGCGGCTTGTTCTGGATGACTTCCCAGGCACCGACGATCACGAGGATCTGGGTGAAGGTGGTCAGTACGATGAGCGCGACGGAAATACCGTCGACGGCCAGCGAGTAGTTGATGCCCAGTGACGGAATCCAGCTGAACGATTCGTTGAGCTGAAGCGTACCGGTGGAGGCATCGTAGGCAGGCAGGAGGGCAAGGCTGGCGGCGAAGGTGGCAACCGCGACCAGCAGCGAGATCCAGCGGGCGAGACCCGGACGACCGGCGCCGGCCAACAGCACCGGAATGGCGCCGACGACCGGAAGCCAGATCAGCAGGCTGAGCAAGTGATTCGACATATAGCTCGTTTCCCTTATTGCCCGATCAGCCAGTACCCGCCGAGGAGCAGGATAAGACCGAGGATCATGGCGAACGCGTAGTGGAAGAGGAATCCGGATTGCAGGCGACGGGTGCCGCTCGCGATGCGCTGTACGAGGCCGGCCGAGCCGTTGACGATGGCGCCGTCGATGATGGCGGTATCGCCCACCTTCGAAAGACCTTCGCCCAGCTTGACGCCGCCCTTCGCGAACACCGCGAAGTAGAGTTCATCGATCCAGTACTTGTGGTCGAGCAGGTTGAACACCGGCTTCAACGCGTTCTTCGCCTTGTCGGCAACGGACGGGTTGAACAGGTAGACGTAGGTGGCGACGACGAAGCCCGCGAACGCGATCCAGAACGGCGGCTGCAGGAACCCATGCAGGCCGGCCGCCAGCGCACCGTGGAACTCGTGACCGAGTTCGCCGAGCACGTTGTTGGCTTCGTTGACGTGGATCGCCTTGCCGAACCAGTCGCCGAACAGCATCGGACCGACCGTGAAAGCACCGATCAGGATGGACGGAATGGCCAGGAGCACCAGCGGTACGGTGACGACCCACGGCGACTCGTGCGGTGCATGCTCGAGAACGCCCGGCGTGTGATGGCCGTGATCGTCGTGCGCGTCGTCGTGGTGGTCGGCATGGGCGTCATGACCGTGGCCATGCGCCTTGTGCTCGACGGTGAAGCGCTCCTTGCCATGGAAGGTCATGTACAGCAGGCGGAAGCTGTACAGCGAGGTCACGAAGACGCCGCCCATCACGCAGAAGTAAGCGTACGTCGCGCCCCAGCGATGCGACTCGCCGACGGCCTCGATGATCGCGTCCTTCGAATAGAAGCCCGAGAAGAACGGCGTACCGGCCAGGGCCAGCGAGCCGATCCACATCGTGATCCACGTCACCGGCATGTACTTGCGCAGGCCGCCCATGTAGCGCATGTCCTGCTCATGGTGCATGCCCATGATCACCGAACCCGCGCCGAGGAACAGCAGCGCCTTGAAGAAGGCGTGGGTCATCAGGTGGAACACGGCGCCGCTATAGGCGGACACGCCGAGCGCGACGGTCATGTAGCCGAGCTGCGAGAGCGTCGAGTACGCGATAACGCGCTTGATGTCGTTCTGCACGATACCGATCAGGCCGGTGAAGAAGGCCGTGGTCGAACCGATCACCAGGATGAAGGAAAGCGCACCCTCGGTCAGTTCGAAGATCGGCGACATGCGCGCGACCATGAAGATACCGGCGGTCACCATCGTCGCCGCATGGATCAGCGCGGAGATGGGGGTCGGGCCTTCCATCGAGTCCGGCAGCCACACGTGCAGCGGCACCTGGGCCGACTTGCCCATGGCACCGATGAACAGCAGGATGCCGATCACGGTCGCGGCGTCCCACGCATGGTTCTGCGTGATCTGCAGCGTCTTGCCGACCAGCTCGGGAGCGTGGTCGAAGGCGGTCTGGTAGTCCAGCGTCCCCATGAAGTACAGGATGGCCGAGATACCGAGCAGGAAACCGAAGTCACCCACGCGGTTGACCAGGAATGCCTTGAGGTTCGCGAAGATCGCGGTCGGACGCTTGTACCAGAAGCCGATCAGCAGGTACGACACCAGGCCCACCGCTTCCCAGCCGAAGAACAGCTGCATGAAGTTGTTGCTCATGACGAGCATCAGCATCGAGAAGGTGAACAGGGAGATGTAGCTGAAGAAGCGCGTATAGCCCGGGTCTTCTTCCATGTAGCCGATGGTGTACAGATGCACCAGCAGCGACACGAAGGTCACCACCACCATCATCATGGCGGTGAGACGGTCGACCATGAAGCCGACCGACGCGTGGTACTTGCCGATCTCGAACCAGGTGTAGATGTCCTGGTTGAAGTTCTGCGCACCGGCGAAGACCAGCTGGTAAAGCACGTAGAACGAAAGGGCACAGGAGATGCCGACACCGAGGATGGTCGCGGTGTGCGCCCCTGCCCGGCCGATCACCCGACCGAACAGGCCGGCCAGGATCGAGCCCACCAGCGGCGCCAGTGCGATCGTCAGCAGGATTGAAAGCGAGAGACTCATCGGATCAACCCTTCATGCTGTCGATTTCGGCGACATTGATCGTGCTGCGGTTACGGAACAGCAGGACCAGGATCGCCAGGCCGATGGCGGATTCCGCCGCGGCCACGGTGAGGATGAAGAACACGAAGACCTGGCCGCCGACATCGCCGAAAAAGCGCGAGAAGGCGACGAAGTTGGTGTTCACCGCCAGGAGCATGAGCTCGATCGCCATGAGCAGCACGATCACGTTCTTGCGGTTGATGAACAGTCCGGCGACCGCGATGCAGAAGAGGATCGCGCCGAGGACGATGTAATGGGAAAGCGTGATCACTTGGCGTTCTCCTGCGTCGGATCGACAACCGGGGCCGGAGCCGGGCTGACGGAAGCCATGGTTTCGCTGGCGACCTTGACCACGCGGACGCGGTCGGTGGCCTGGACCACCACCTGCTGCGAGGCGGTCTGGTGCTTCACGCCCAGACGCTGGCGGAGAGTCAGGGCCACGGCGGCCACCACGCCCACGGTCAGGATCAGTGCGGCGATCTCGAACGGAAGCAGGAAGTCGGTGTACAGGGCCTTGCCCAGCCAGGCGACGTTGGACTCACCCGCCGGGTTGGGACCGAGCGTATGGGCGTGCATGGCCTTGACGCCGATCATCGCCAGCATTTCGACCAGCATGACCAGGGCGACGATGATGCCGACCGGCAGGTAGCGGATGAAGCCCTCGCGGACGACCTCCTGCTTGATGTCGAGCATCATGACGACGAAGAGGAACAGCACCATCACCGCGCCGACATAGACGACGACGAGGGCGATGGCGAGGAACTCCGCTTCGGCCAGCAGCCAGACGCAGGCCATGCTGAAGAAGGTCAGCACCAGCGAGAGCACGGCATGGACCGAGTTCTTCACGGTGATGACCATCAGCGCGGCAATCACGGATATGCCGGCGAAGAGGTAGAAACAGATGAGTTGGAGCAGATCGGTATTCATCGCTTGTTCTCCGGGCGCCTCAGCGGTAAGCCGCGTCTTGCGCGCGGGCGGCAGCGATGTCCTGCTCGAAGCGGTCACCGATGGCCAGCAGCTGGCCCTTGGTCACCACGTTCTCGCCGCGATGTTCGAAGTGGTACTCGTGCACGTGCGTTTCGACGATGGAGTCGACCGGGCAGCTCTCTTCGCAGAAACCGCAGAAGATGCACTTGAACAGGTCGATGTCGTAACGCGTGGTGCGGCGCTGGCCGTCTTCCGGCCGCGGAGCCGAGTCGATCGTGATGGCCAGGGCCGGGCACACCGCCTCGCACAGCTTGCACGCGATGCAGCGCTCTTCACCGTTGGCGTAACGGCGCAGGGCGTGCAGGCCACGGAAGCGGTTCGACTTGGGGATGTGCTCGAACGGGTAGCGCATCGTGTACTTCGGGCTGAACATGTAGCGCATGGTCAGGCCCATGCCGGCGAACAGCTCGAGGAGCAGGAGGCTCTTCAGGTAATGGATAACGCGGGTCATGGCGATCAGGCTCCCGTGCCGAGATGGACCCAGCCGAAATACTTCAAGCAGCCGGCGACGAGGACCCAGACGATAGTGATGGGGATGAAGACCTTCCAGCCGAGGCGCATGATCTGGTCATAGCGGTAGCGCGGGAAGCTCGCGCGGAACCACAGGAACAGGAAGGCGAAGATGAAGGCCTTGATGAACAGCCAGTGGAAACCGCCGTGACCGAGCAGGCCCCACGATTCCGGGAACGGCGACAGCCAGCCACCCATGAAGAAGATCGAGGTCAGGAAGCTGACCAGGATCATGTTGGCGTATTCCGCGAGGAAGAACAGCGCGAACGGCGAGCCGGAGTATTCGACGTGGAAGCCCGCGACGATTTCCGATTCGCCTTCCGCCACGTCGAACGGTGCGCGGTTCGTTTCCGCCACGCCCGAGACAAAGTAGACGACGAACACCGGCAGCAGCGGCAGCCAGTACCAGGTGAAGAAGTTGCCCGCCTGCGCGTTGACGATAGCCGAGAGGTTCAGGCTACCGGTGAGCACCAGCACGCAGACGATCGACATGCCCATGGCCAGCTCGTACGAGATGACCTGAGCCGCCGCGCGCATGGCGCCGAGCATCGCGTAACGCGAGTTGGACGACCAGCCGGCGAGGATGATGCCGTACACGCCCATCGAGGTCATGGCCAGCAGGTAGAGCACGCCGGCGTTGACGTTGGCGAGCACGACTTCCGGACCGAACGGCACCACCGCCCACGCGGCAAGTGCCGGCACCAGCGCCAGCAGGGGCGCAAGGTAATAGAGCACGCGGTTGGCGTTGGTCGGAAGGATGACTTCCTTCAGCAGCAGCTTGACGACGTCGGCGAAGGCCTGAAGCAGACCGGCGGGACCGACCTTGTTCGGCCCCATGCGGACGTGCATCCAGCCCAGCACCTTGCGCTCCCACCAGACGTACAGTGCGACGCCGATGACCAGCGGCAGCACGATCGCCAGGATGAAGAGGATCGGCAGCAACAGGTGGTCGAAGAGTTGATCGGCCATGGTTTACGCCTTGCTCACGGTAATGGCCGCGCCGTATGGGGGCAGCATGGCGGTTTCGGAATGCGCGGCTTCGATCCAGACGGCGCCGGCAGGCACCGCCGCGTCGAAAGCCACCGGCAGGACGACGTCGCCGATGCGCGCGTTGGCGCCATCGGTGAGACCGAGCTTGCCGGCCTCTTCCGCACCGATGCGGATGGCGGCGGGACGGTTCAGCGGATGCGCATTGAGCGCACCGGCACGACGAAGCACGGCGTCGCCGCGATAGATCGGCGTGGTGGCCAGACGCGAGAGCGAGACGCCGTTGCTGCGCGAACCCAGCACCTGGCGGACGTCCGAAGCGCGTTCGGTGAACCCTTCACGCAGACCGGCGAGGTCGTCGAACTCGAAGCCCGCCACGTTGAGCATCCCGCCCAGCGCGCGCAGCACCTTCCAGCCCGGACGGGCGTCGCCCGGTGCCTTCGCACCGGCGACGACGGTCTGCGCCGTACCTTCGACGTTGACCAGGGTCGCGTCGATTTCCGGCGTCAGACCGATCGGCAGGATCACGTCCGCCGAGTCCTTCAGGGCGTCGCTGGCGTAAGCCGCGAAGGCCACGACCGTCTGCGCCGAATGCATCGCCCGCTGCGCGAGTGCGCCATCGGCGAAATCGTGCGGCGGCTCGACGTTGTACAGGATGTAACCCTTACGGGCCTGGGCGAGCATGCCGCGCGCGTCCAGACCGCCAGCGGTCGGCAGGACGCCGACCGACGACAGGCCCAGCGCGTTGGCGCCGACCGGGATTTCGTTGAAGGCCGCACCGGCCGCCTGCGCGATGAAGCGAGCGATGGCACGCAGCCACGAGGCTTCCGGATGGGTGACCGCGGCGTGGCCGAAGATGACCACCGCGTTCTCGCCGAGCGCCTTGAAGGCGTCGCGGTGCGCGTCGGTCGTCTCCACGCCGTTCAGCGCGGACGCCAGCGACTCCGGCACCGAAGCGCCGTTCTCGCCGGCCGCCTTGGCCAGGATCAGCAGTTCGTTCACCAGCGCGTGCGGCGCGGCGACCGATTCACCGGCCAGCGGGTAGTTGAAGTTGAAGTGGGCCGGATTGACCGCGTACACCCTGGCGCCCTTCTTCACCGCCTGACGCAGGCGATGGTTGAGGAGCGGCACTTCGTGGCGCAGGTCCGAACCGACCAGCAGCGCGGCCTTGACCTTGTCGATCGAAGCGATCGGCGAGGCGAACGGCTTCGCGAACGCGTTATCCGCAAAGTCGAGCTGACGCAGGCGGTGATCGACATGAGCACTTCCCAGACCGCGTGCGAGACGGACGATCAGCTCGCCCTCCTCGTTCGACGTGGCGCCGTTGACCAGCACGCCGAGCTCGGCGCCGGAGATGCTCCTGAGCGCTTCGGCGGCGACAGCCAGCGCGTCTTCCCAGGTCGTCGCCGACCACTGGCCGTTGCGCTTGACCATCGGGGTCTTGACGCGGTCCGCCGCGTACAGGCCCTGATGGCTGTAACGGTCACGGTCCGAGAGCCAGCACTCGTTGATCGTCTCATTGTCGCGCGGCACGTTGCGCAGCACTTCGCCGCGGCGCGTATGCATCCACAGGTTGGAGCCGAGTGCATCGTGGTAGGCGATGGACGGACGCGCGATCAGCTCCCACGCGCGGGCCTGGAACTGGAACGGCTTGTTGGTCAGCGCGCCGACCGGGCAGACGTCGATGATGTTGCCCGACAGTTCGCTCTCGATGGTCTTGCCGATGTAGGTGCCGATCTCGAGGTTTTCACCACGGCTCATGCCACCCAGTTCGTACGTGCCGGCGATCTCGCTGGTGAAGCGGACGCAGCGCGTGCACTGGATGCAGCGGGTCATCTCGGTCGCGATCAGCGGGCCGATGTTTTCGTCGGCGACGGTGCGCTTGCGCTCGTTGTAACGCGACACCGAGCGGCCGTAACCCAGCGAGACGTCCTGCAGCTCGCACTCGCCGCCCTGATCGCAGATCGGGCAGTCGAGCGGATGGTTGATCAGCAGGAATTCCATCACGTTGCGCTGCGACTTCAGCGCCTTGTCCGAGCGCGTGAAGACCTTCATGCCCTCACCCACCGGCGTGGCGCAGGCAGGCGCGGGTTTCGGCATCTTCTCGATTTCCACCAGGCACATGCGGCAGTTGGCGGCGATCGGGAGCTTGCGGTGGTAGCAGAAGCGCGGGATGGCGATACCGACGGCGTCGGCCGCCTGGATGATCATCGACCCCTTGGCTACCTGCACCGGAACGCCGTCGATCTCGACGTTGACGAGGTCCGGCGCGGCATTGGCTACGGGCTGCGCACTCATGCAGCGACTCCAGTGGTGACCGTGTCAGCCGGACCGTCGACGATCGAACGGCCATGCTTCACGTAGTATTCGAATTCGTGCCAGAAGTGGAACAGAAAGCCCTGCACCGGCCACGCCGCGGCTTCGCCGAAGGCGCAGATGGTGTGACCTTCGATCTGACCGGCGATCGCCTTCAGGCGATGCAGGTCGTCTTCCGTGCCCTTGCCTTCGACGATGCGCGACAGCACGCGGTGCATCCAGCCGGTGCCTTCGCGGCACGGGGTGCACTGACCGCACGACTCCGCCATGTAGAAACGCGAGATGCGGTGGCAGGCGCGGACCATGCAGGTGGTCTCGTCCATGACGATCACGGCACCGGAGCCCAGACCCGAACCCGCCTTCTGCAGCGAGTCGTAGTCCATGGTGCATTCCATGATCTTCTCGGCCGGCAGCACCTTCATCGAGGAGCCGCCCGGGATCACCGCCTTGAGCTTGTTGCCGTTGCGCACACCACCTGCCAGCTGCAGCAGGTCGGCGAACGACGTGCCCAGCTTGATCTCGAAGTTGCCCGGGTTGGCCACGTGGCCGGACACCGAGAAGATCTTCGGGCCGCCGTTGTTCGGCTTGCCGATGTTGAGGAACCACTCCGCGCCGTTGCGCAGGATGGCCGGCACCGAGGCGTAGGTCTCGGTGTTGTTGATCGTGGTCGGACGACCGTACAGGCCGAAGCCGGCCGGGAACGGCGGTTTGAAGCGCGGCTGGCCCTTCTTGCCTTCGAGCGATTCCATCAGCGCGGTTTCTTCGCCGCAGATGTACGCGCCGGCGCCGAGCGCGTTGAAGATGTCGACATCGATGCCGGAGCCGGCGATGTCCTTACCCAGCAGGCCAGCCGCGTAGGCTTCCTTCAGGGCTTCTTCGATGTGCTCGAACGGCTCGTGATGGAACTCGCCGCGCAGGTAGTTGTAGGCGACGGTCGAGCCGGTGCAGTAGCAGGCGATGGCCAGGCCTTCGAGCACCGCATGCGGGTTGAAGCGCAGGATGTCGCGGTCCTTGCAGGTACCCGGCTCGGATTCGTCCGAGTTGCACAGGATGTACTTCTGGCCGGGTGCCGTGCGCGGCATGAACGACCACTTCAGGCCGGTCGGGAAGCCCGCGCCACCGCGACCGCGCAGCGCGCTCTTCTTCAGTTCTTCGATCAGCGCGGCGGGATCCGGCTTCTCGGCCAGGATCTTGCGCCAGGCCTTCCAGCCATCCATCTTCTCGTAGCTTTCGAGCGCCCACGGCTTCTCGAAATGCAACGTCGTATAGACGACCTGGTGTTCCTGCGGTGCGGGTCCGACCGGACCAGTGGTGCTAGCCATTGCCCTTACCTCACTTCAGACCGTCGAGAATGGCGTCGACCGATTCGGCCGTCAGCTTCTCGTGGTAATGACCATTGACCACCATCATCGGCGCGCCGGCACACGCGGCCAGGCATTCCTCTTCCTGCTTGAGGTAGATGCGGCCGTCGGCGGTGCTCTCGCCCGTCTTGATGCCCAGCTTCTTCTCGCACTGACGCACGATGCCTTCGGCACCGTTCAACCAGCAGGAGATGTTGGTGCAGATGGCGACGTTGTTACGACCGACGGGAGTCGTCTCGAACATCGAGTAGAAGCTCGCGACTTCGTACGCCCAGATCGGCGGCAGGTCGAGGTACTTGGCGACGGCGGTGATCAGCTCGTCGGTGAGGTAACCGACGTTCTGCTCCTGCGCCGCCATCAGCGACTGGATCAGCGCGGAACGCTTGCGATCCGGCGGGAACTTGGACACCCAGTGATCGATGTGCTGACGGGTGTGATCGTTGAGCACGGCGAGGGGATCGACGTCCTTGACCTGCTCGAATTGACCGGTGGCTTTCATGATTCAGTTCACTCCGTCGACTTAGCGGTCGACTTCGCCGAAAACGAGATCGTAGGTGCCGATCATCGCGACGACGTCGGCGAGCATATGGCCCCTCACGATCGCGTCCATGGAGGACAGATGCGCAAAGCCGGGCGCGCGCAGATGCACGCGGAAGGGCTTGTTGGCACCGTCGGACACGAGGTAGCAGCCGAATTCGCCCTTCGGCGCTTCGACGGCGGCATAGGTTTCACCGGCCGGCACACCATAGCCCTCGGTGAAGAGCTTGAAGTGGTGAATCAGCGCTTCCATGTCGTTTTTCATCTCTTCACGACTGGGCGGAGCGACCTTGTAGTTCTGCACCATCACCGGACCCGGGTTGGCCTTCAGCCACGCCACGCACTGCTTGATGATGGCGTTCGACTGGCGCATCTCCTCGACGCGGACCAGGTAGCGGTCGTAGCAGTCGCCGTTGACGCCGACGGGGATGTCGAAGTCCATGTCCGCGTACGCGGCATACGGCTGCTTCTTGCGCAGATCCCAGGCGATGCCCGAACCGCGCAGCATGGCGCCGGTCATGCCCCAGGCCTGGGCCTTCTCGGGCGGAATCACACCGATGCCGACCGTACGCTGCTTCCAGATACGGTTGTTGGTCAGCAGCGACTCGTATTCGTCGACGCGCGCCGGGAAGTCGTTGGTGAACTCGGTGAGGTAGTCGAGCATCGAGCCTTCGCGCCAGGCATTGAGGCGCTTGAGGTCGCCGCCCTTGTGCCACGGCGACTCGCGATACTTCGACATCTGCTCCGGCAGGTCGCGATAGACGCCACCCGGACGGTAATACGTGGCGTGCATGCGCGCGCCCGACACCGCCTCGTAGACGTCCATCAGCTCTTCGCGCTCACGGAACGCGTAGAGGAAGACGGCCATGGCGCCGAGATCGAGTGCGTTCGAACCCACCCACATGAGGTGATTGAGGATGCGGGTGATCTCGTCGAACATCGTGCGGATGTACTGCGCGCGAACCGGCGCCTCGATACCTAGGAGGTTCTCGATGGCGCGCACGTAGGCGTGCTCGTTGCACATCATCGACACGTAGTCGAGGCGGTCCATGTAACCGATGGACTGGTTGAACGGCTTGGACTCGGCGAGCTTCTCGGTGCCACGGTGCAGCAGGCCGATGTGCGGATCGGCGCGGACGATCGTCTCGCCGTCCATCTCCAGCACGAGGCGCAGCACGCCGTGCGCAGCGGGATGCTGCGGGCCGAAGTTCATCGTGTAATTGCGAATTTCTTCCACGGCTTAATTCTCCCGCCAGTGATCGGCGGATTCCGCCCTGGCCTGATCGAGATCGGCGTCATTACGGATCGTGCGCGGAACGAGCACGCGCGGTTCGATCGAGACCGGTTCGTAGACGACACGCTTCTGTTCGGGGTCGTAGCGAACCTCGACGTTGCCGATGAGCGGGAAGTCCTTGCGGAACGGATGGCCGACGAAGCCGTAATCGGTGAGGATGCGGCGCAGATCGGGGTGACCATCGAAGATGATGCCGAACAGATCGAACGTCTCACGCTCGAACCAGTCCGCGCCCGGGAAGATCGGCGTGATGGACGGAACGACCGGGAACGCGTCGTCTTCGCAGAACGCGCGCAGGCGAATGCGCTGGTTCAGCTCGATCGACAGCAGGTGGATGATCGCGGCGTAGCGGCGCGGCTGCTCGACGTTGCGCGGACGCTCCGCCCACGTGAAGCGGCCGGCGCTCTGGCCTTCGACGCCGCGCGAGAAGCTTTCGCCGTGCGCGGTGTCCGTGTCCCACTCGGTCTGGCCGTAGCTGAGGTAGTCGACACCGCACACGTCGATGACGATGGTGAAGCGAAAGCCGGCTTCGTCGCGCAGCGCGGTGGCGACGGCGGTCATGTCGCGCGGAGACACCTCGGCGGTGACCTCGTTGCGCTCGACCTTCACCGTCAGCATGTCACCGAAACGCGCGGCGAGCCGTTCGACCAGCGAGGTCTCGTTAGTAACACTCATGTTCGAAGCCCTGTTCAGCGCGCGATCGTGTGGGTGCGGCGGATCTTCTTCTGCAACTGCAGGATGCCGTGGATCAGCGCTTCGGCCGTCGGCGGGCAACCCGGCACGTAGATGTCGACCGGCACGATGCGATCGCAGCCACGAACGACCGAATACGAATAGTGGTAATAGCCGCCGCCATTGGCGCAGGAGCCCATCGAGATGACCCACTTCGGCTCGGGCATCTGGTCGTAGACCTTGCGCAGCGCGGGGGCCATCTTGTTGACCAGCGTACCGGCGACGATCATCACGTCGGACTGGCGCGGGCTGGGACGGAAGACGACGCCGAAGCGATCGAGATCGAGGCGCGCGGCACCCGCGTGCATCATCTCGACGGCGCAGCAGGCCAGACCGAAGGTCATCGGCCACATGGAACCGGTGCGGGCCCAGTTCATCAGCGCATCGATGCTGGTCACGCCGAAACCGCGGTTGACGACCGGTGCGTCACCATTGGGGCGCAGGATGTCGTCGACGAGGTTGAGCGGCGCCGGGTTGTGCATCACCCGGTCGATGGTGGTCATCACTCCCATTCGAGTGCTCCCTTCTTCCAGACGTAAGCAAAGCCGACGACAAGCAGCGCGAGGAACAGCGCCATCTCGACCAGGGCGATCAGGCCGATCTTGTCGAACACCACCGCCCACGGGAACAGGAAGGCGATTTCGAGATCGAAAATGATGAAGAGGATGGCGATGAGGTAGTAGCGCACGTCGAACTTCATGCGCGCATCTTCAAAGGCCTCGAAGCCGCACTCGTAGGGCGAGAGCTTCTCCGCGTCGGGACGGCGGGGACCGGCAAGCATGCCGAGCGCCATCAGGACGATACCTAGGCCAACGGCCACGGCAATGAACAACAGGACGGGCCAATATTGGGCAAGCACGATGCTGCGTACCTCCGCGCCTCACTGGGCGCATCAGTGACCGTCGGCGGGGACGAGCGGTCCGGCTAGGGTCGCCGGAGTTTTTTTCGGATCGATCCAAATGGATCGATCCGAGCCGACGCGACGGGCGCGCCAACGACTCCGGATATCCACAATCTCACGTTGGGGAACCGAACTATTGTACCAGTGCGTGCAGGTATACCTACAAGCCTTAATGCGGGAAAAACATCACCGCGTGAGGCAAAAACCTCACCCCATGCATGCAATCGCAGCGTTTTGCGGCGGGAAGACCTCGGAAGGGCGCCGGATGCGCCCTCCTCTCACATGGTCTGGGTCGGACGCTCGGAGGCGAGGCTACCGGCGAGAAGGGCCTCGATACGCTGACGGGCGGCTTCGCTCTCAGACGATTCGTTGAACTGGATCCCGACGCCGGCCGTACGATTGCCCTGCGCGCCGACGGGGGTGATCCAGACGACCTTGCCCGCGACCGAAAGGCGCTCGTTTTCGTCGATCAGGGTGACCAGCAGGGCCACTTCGTCGCCCAGGCTGTAGCGCTGCGCCGTGGGCGCGAACAGGCCGCCGGTCTTGAGGAACGGCATGTAGGCGACGTAGAGCGCGTTCACATCCTTGATCTTCAGCGAAAGGATGCCCTGACGCGGCGAGGAGACGTTGGCGTTCATGCAAGCGGTTTCCCTGTAATAGCGGCCATCCTAGCTAGCCGATGGGCCGGGCCACAAGCCCGACTGGCTCCGGATCCTGGCATGCCCAGCCATAGTGGTCGTAGATCCAGGGCGTGGACAAGTCGGCGGTGAGCTTCACGAAAGCCGGACCCGGCGCATCGCGCAGCCGCAGCAGCCAGCCGTCACCCGAGGATTCCAGCGGCGCCTCGCGCCACGGCCACGCGACGACACCCTGCCCGTCCGCCAGCACGACGCGCAACCGGCGGCGCGCCAGCACGCCCGGCCGCCACGGCAGGAGCAGGGATCCGACACCGGGCGCCGCGGCAGGCCGGTCGAAGCGCTCGGGCCGCGACGCCACGCCGAGCATGCGTTCGCGACTGAGCGCCATCTGAGTGTGGTGTTCGAGCACGGCGGCCAGCTTGGTGGCCTGCCGCTCGGCATCGAGGTCGGGCACCCACAGGTCGTCGGGCGCACTGCGCTCCGTGCCGTGCACCATATAAGTGAGTACGTCCGCCATTGAACCGGCCGCCGACAGCGCCAGCCGGGCAAGAACGTGGGCGGAGCCGTGATCCGGGTGGGTATCGCCCAGATCGGGAATCACCACCAGGGTCGGCCGGACCCGCTCGATCACCCGCCGGACGGCGGTCACGGCGGCGGTATGCCGCCGCCTGAGCTCATCGGTTACCTGCATGTCATGCCAGCCCAGCGCATGCAACTGGTCAGGCGGTACACCCAGGCGCCCCAGGGCCCCGGCCACTTCGAGACGACGTCGCGCACCCCAGCGGGCACGCGCCGGTGCATCGATGATCACGCGCCGCTCGACCCAGCGCTGCGGCCAGGGGTTGTCGTCGCCATCGGTCAGCAGGAGCACGTCGGCCCGCCCGCCCATGGCCAGGGTGCGCTGGATCAGCATGCCCGCGGCGAGCGACTCATCGTCGGGGTGAGGCGCAACCACCAGAAGCCGGGTGGCGCCGTCGATGACGGGGTCACGATACAAAGGGTCTTTCCTCACACAAGTGACGGGCACGACCATTAGGACCGAATGGCCGGTAAGGCCGCGTCAACGCCAGGCGGCAAGCAGTTCGAGAAGAATGAGGTCGACACGCAGCGGACCGCGCAGGGCGTCGCGGGCCCGGTTGACCCGCCCGTACCAGTGGTCCAGTGCCTCGTCGTCGAGCTGACTCTCGAGCGGCGCGGGCTTTCCGGCCGTACGCGCACGCAGCTCGTCGGTCACCGCCTGCGCGGCGAACCAGAGATAGCGCGCCGGCTGCGCGGCCTGCCAACGCTTGATGACCTCCATGGCGTCGCCTCGGCCCGCGGCAAGCGCCTTCAGATCGTTGCGTACCTCGGAGCGCTGTTTGAGCGCACCGTCGGCGGACCACTCGCGCGCCATGCCGGGGTTACCGCCGGCCGCCTCGAGCGCGGCCGGCGCGTCGGAGACGCCTTCGGCGCGTAGCCAGGCCAGCGACACCTCGCGCGAGGGAACCAGGAAATCGATGCGCTGGCAGCGGCTGCGGATCGTCGCCGGAAGCCGCGCGGGCTCGTCAGCCACCAGGATCAGCAGCGTTGCCGGCGTGGGTTCTTCCAGCGTCTTCAGCAGGGCGTTGGCGGCGGCGGCGTTCATCGCGTCGGCCGGATCGACCGTGGCGATCTGCCAGCCGCCGAACTGACTCGACATCGCCAGCCGGGCCGACAGGTCGCGGATCTGGTCGACCACGATCTCGCTTCGGGTGACGCCGTCCTTGCGCAGGCCGAACGTCAGCGTCACGACATCCGGATGGGTGCCGGCGGCCACCAGGTGGCAGCTGCGGCAGATACCGCAAGGTACGCCATCGACCGGTTGCTGACAGAGCAGGCCCTTGACGAATGCCGCCAGAAAATCGCGCTTGCCCAGCCCCGCGGGCCCGGCCAGCAGCAGCGCGTGCGGCAGCGCATCCCGCTCGCGGCGGGCCTGCATGCGAGCCCAGGCGTCCTCGTGCCAGGGGCGCGACGTCACGCGGTCACCGCCGCGATGACGTTCATGGCCCGGATCCGGCTGCGCTGGAGTGTCGTCACTGGCATCGCTTCAACTGGTAGCAGGCCACGGCCCGGTTATGTTCTTCGAGGGACGACGAGAAGACGTGGCTGCCGTCGCCTTTAGCGACGAAATACAGCTCCTTGCCGTCCGCCGGATGCACCGCCGCCAGGATCGCCGCGCGCCCTGGCAGCGCGATCGGCGTCGGCGGCAGACCTGTCCGCGTGTACGTATTGTAGGGGGTGTCGGTCGTGAGGTCGCTCTTGTGGATGCTGCCGGCGTACGACGCGCCCATGCCATAGATCACCGTCGGATCCGTCTGCAGCAGCATCCGGCCTTCGAGACGACGCACGAAGACGCCTGCGATTCGCGGACGCTCATCCGCCCTGCCCGTTTCCTTCTCGACGATCGAGGCGAGGATCAGCGCCTCGTAGGCGCTGGCCAGCGGGAGATCTTTCGCGCGACCGGCCCAGGCGGCATCGAGCGTCTTGCCCATCGCCACATACGCTCGCTTGAGGATGCTCGACTCCTTGTCGTCTTTCACATAGGCATAGGTCTCGGGGAGGAAGCGCCCTTCCGGGTTGTCGCCCTCCGGGGCGCCGATCAGGCGCATGATCGCCGCATCGTCGAGGTCCGCGGTGTCGTGGGTCAGCGTCGGCACCGCCGCGAGCGTGCGACGCAGGTCGGCAAAGCTCCAGCCATCCACGATGGTCAGGTTGCGCTGCAGGACACGGCCATTGGCCATGTCGCCGATGAGATCGCGCGGCGTCATCCCGGGACGCAGGGCGAACTCGCCCGCGTGCAGGCGGCCCGAGGCGTGCATCTCCATGGAGAGCACGCGCCAGTACAACGAGGGCGCCGCGGTCGCATGGCGGTCGCGCAGGTCACGCACGATGTCCCTGAATGACGCACCGCGTGCTACGTCGATGCTCTGCCCGGCGGCGGGAATCGCCAGCGGGGTACGGGCGAAACGCGCCCAGTCGAACCACAGCCAGGACCCGGCGGCGATCGCCGCGACCAGCACCACCAGCAAAATGACACGCCAGAGGGCGATGCCGCGCACTTTCATCGATCGGAATCCTCGAAGCCGACAGGCAACGGCAGGCCCAGACGTCCCCAGTGCGCCTGAAGCGCACGCGTGACGGGACCGGGCTGCCACGACCGGGTCGCGAAGACCCGAACGGGAAGCATGCCCCGAACGGCCGACGTGAGGAAGACCTCGTCGGCTTCGGCAAGTCGCAAGGGGCTGATCGGAGCTACCTCGACGTTGCGAATGGCGAGCACTTCGGCACGCGCCACACCGGCGACACCGCAGCGATCCACCGGTGGCGTCACCAGTCGCCCATCGAAGACAGCAAACACGTTGGCGGCGGTGGCACAGACAACGTCGCCGCGATCGTCGAGCATGAGACCCTCGGTCCAGGTGGCATCGGACCATTCGGCACGGGCCAGCACCTGCTCCAGACGATTGAGATGCTTCATCCCGGCCAGCAGAGGCTGCGTGGCGAGGCGGGTGTCGCAAAGACGGACGGAAACACCCTCCGCGTAGGCGCCGGCATCCAGCGACAGCGGAGCGACCTGCACGACCACGCGTGGCCGTTGCGGCTGTGGCGGCGCATACCCGCGCATGCCATCGCCACGGCTGAGCGTGACGCGGACCACCGCATCGCTCAGGTCCGTGGCAAGGCGCTCCACTTCAGCGAGGATCGCATCCACGTCCGGCACGGGCATGCGCAGGCGCGTGCAACCATCGCGCAGCCGGGCCACGTGCCGCGGCCACAGCGGGACGCGCCCGTCGACCATGCGTAATGTTTCAAACACCCCGTCGCCGTAAGTGAAACCCCGGTCGGCCGCCGGGATACGGTCGCCATCGACGAAATCCACGGAAACGCGCGCGCTCATCCGGCGCCGAACACCCGCAGCAAGCCGCGCGCCTTGGCCCGCGTCTCGTCGAGTTCCTTCTCCGGCACGGAGTCGGTCACGATGCCCGCGCCCGCACGGAACGAGACCTCGGTCCCTTCGACGGTCAGGGTACGGATCAGGATGTTGAGATCCATGTCGCCCTGGTCATCCAGATAGCCCAGCGCGCCCGTGTACGCACCACGCGCCTCCTGCTCCAGTGCGCCGATGATCTCCATGCACCGAACCTTCGGACAACCGGTGATCGTTCCGCCAGGGAACGTCGCCGCGATGATCTGTCCGGGCGTGATCCCCTCGCGTGCGCGACCCGACACGTTGCTGACGATGTGATGCACGTGAGCGTAGCTCTCCACCACCATCAGCTCGTCGACGCGGACGCTGCCCGGCACGCAGACACGCCCGAGATCGTTGCGCTCGAGGTCGATCAGCATGACGTGCTCGGCACGCTCCTTCGGATGCGAGGTGAGTTCGCGAATTTTCTCCACGTCGTCATCGCCGGCGACACGCGGTCGCGTACCGGCGATCGGCCGCGTCTGCAGCACGCCGCCGCGCGACTCGACCAGGCGCTCGGGTGACGAACTGACGATGGCCCAGCCCGGTTGCTGCAGCAGCCCGGCGAACGGCGCCGGATTGGCCTTGCGCAGCGCGAGCATCAGGCTGGCCGGTAACGGCGCCTGGGCGAAACGCGCACACCAGCGCCGTGAGAGATTCACCTGAAAAACGTCGCCCGCACGCAGGTGCTCGTGGATACGCGTGACGCCATCGAGGAAACGTCGTGGCTCGTCTTCGTCGACGGCGAGCGGCGTCGCCAGCGCCATCGACGGGGCGTCAAGCGCGAGATCGCTCTCAAGACGATCGAGCCACTCCGGGGCCGTTTCTTCCGCGACGAGAACGGTGCGCCGCTCGATGTGGTCGACCACCGCGGCGGCTGGCGCACGCAAGGCGATGGCCACCGGTGCCGCACCGTTCGATGCCGGCAGATGCAGGCCCGGCTCGATCTGCCCCACCAGTTCGTATGCCAGATATACGACCCAGCCGCCGTGAAACGGCAGGCCGTCATCGACACGCGGCCTGCGACGTCGCGACCACGCCGCATCGAGCGCGTCGAGAAAGCTTCCCTCGATGACATCGCCGCGTGCATCGCGAACGACACCGTCCGCGTACAGCGTGAGGGATTCGGTGCCGGCGGCAAACAGGATGTCGAAACGCGATTGCGGCGTTCCGGTGACGGCACTGGCCAGCAACGCCGGATAGCGCGCCGGATACGACGCGGCCGGCGCGAGGAGATCGCGCCGGCCGGCCAGGGTTCGCGTGACGAAAGCCAACGCGTCAGACGCGACGGAAGACGAGCGTACCGTTGGTTCCGCCGAAGCCGAACGAGTTCGATACGACGACGTCGATGTCGGCCTTCTCCGCTTTGTTCGGCACCAGATCCATGCCGAGCGCGGCGACTTCCGGATCCACGTTCTCGAGGTTCATCGTCGGCGGCATGATGCCGTCGCGAATCGCCATGATCGAGAAGATGGCTTCGACACCACCCGCGGCACCCAGCAGATGACCGGTGACGGACTTGGTCGAGCTGACCGAGAACGCGCCCTGCTTCGTGGCGTGTTCGCCGAACACGTTGCGGATGGCCCTGGCTTCGCCCAGATCGCCCACCGGCGTGGAGGTACCGTGCGCGTTGACGTAGCGCACGTCTTCGGCGGTCAGGCCGGCGTCGTGCAGTGCGTTGCGCATGGCCAGTTCCGCACCGTCGCCGCTCGGCGCGGTGATGTGGTACGCGTCGCCGCTCATACCGAAGCCGACGAGCTCGGCCAGGATGGTGGCACCGCGCGCCATGGCGTGCTCGTATTCCTCGAGCATCAGCATGCCAGCGCCATTGGACAGCAGGAAGCCGTCGCGACCGGTGTCCCAAGGACGGCTGGCGTGCGCCGGGTCGTCGTTGCGCGTGGACATGGCCTTGGCCGAGCAGAAGCCCGCCATCGCCGTCGGCGTCGTGGCGAATTCCGCACCGCCGGCGATCATCGCATCGGCATCGCCGTACTGGATCAGACGCATGGCCATGCCGATGTTGTGCGCGGCGGTGGTGCATGCCGACACGAGCGCGATGTTCGGGCCCTTGAGGCCGTGGTAGATCGACAGGTTGCCGGCCACCATGTTGATGATGGAGCTGGGCACGTAGAACGGCGACACCTTACGGGGACCCTTCTCGTGAAGCTCGAGCGCCGTGCCTTCGATCGTGTGCAGGCCACCGATACCGGCGCCTGCCGCGACACCGATGCGGCCCGCGTTTTCATCGGTCACCACGAGACCCGACTGACGGAACGCATGCGTGCCGGCGACGATGCCGTAGTGGATGAACGGATCCATCCGCTTGAAATCCTTGGCGACCGAACGACGCTCGTCGTCCGGCGTATCGGTACCGACGAAGAAGGCGTCGACAGGATCGAACCCCTTGACCTCGCCCGCGATACGGGTGCTATAGGCGCTGGCGTCGAATTCACTCACCGGACCGATGCCGGTATTGCCTTCGACCACATTCTTCCAGGCGGTGGCGACATCGTTGCCGACCGGCGAGATGATGCCCATACCGGTCACTACCACACGTCGTTTACTCATGCGTTCTCATCCTCAACTGTTCCCGCGCAAACCATACGCGGGCGCAGGTTGCGTTTGCCGCAAACGAAAACTGCGCCGTAAGGCGCAGCTTCCATGTCGCTCGGAGATCGACGGGAGGCGACGCCTCCGATCGACAACCAGCCGGTAGATGTGGATCAGGCCTTGACGTGGGCCTTGACGTAATCGACCGCCTGCTGAACCGTAGTGATCTTCTCAGCTTCTTCGTCCGGGATCTCGCACTCGAACTCTTCTTCGAGGGCCATCACGAGCTCAACGGTGTCGAGCGAATCGGCGCCGAGATCGTCCACGAACGAAGCGTTGGTGGTGACTTCGTCTTCCTTAACGCCCAGCTGTTCAACGACGATTTTCTTGACGCGCTCTTCGATGGTGCTCATGTTGCCTTTACCTCCCGAGGGAAAAATCCGGCGGCATTGTAGTGGCTAAGGACCAGGCCCGCCAACACACCGCCGCCACGTGAATAACGTCCGACTTTTCTGAGCCGGACGCGAAAAAGAGATTGTCTCTCAAAAACGGGCCGGTGGCGACTGCCGCCGGCCCTGCCCCATCAGGGCATGTACATGCCGCCGTTGACATGGAGCGTCTCGCCGGTGATGTATTTCGCCGCGGGCGAGGCCAGGAAGGCCACGGCTTCGGCGATATCCTCCGATTCACCCAGGTGCCCCAGGGCGATGCCGGCCAGCAGCGCCGTGCGCTGCTCCTCCGGCAGGGCGCGGGTCATGTCGGTGTCGATGAAACCCGGCGCCACCACGTTGACCGTGATGCCACGTGAGCCGATCTCGCGGGCCAGCGACTTGGAGAACGCGATGATGCCCGCCTTGGCGGCCGCGTAATTGGCCTGACCGGGGTTGCCGGTGACGCCCACGACCGAGGCGATGCTGATGATGCGACCCTTGCGTGCCTTCATCATGCCGCGCATGACGGCCTTGGACGTACGGAACACCGAGGTCAGATTGGTCTCGATGATCGCGCTCCAGTCGTCTTCCTTCATGCGCATGAGCAGCTGGTCGCGCGTTATGCCGGCGTTATTCACCAGGATGGAAACAGCACCGGCCTCCCTGGCGATCGCGTCGATCAGCGCCTCGATCGCGGCAGGGTCCGTGACGTTGAGCACGCGGCCGTGGCCGCCGTGCGGCGCGAGGCGCTCGCTGATGGCCTGCGCACCGGCCTCGCTGGTGGCCGTACCGAAAACGGTCGCGCCGAGCGCGGCGAGCCGATCGGCGATCGCCGCGCCGATACCGCGACTGGCGCCGGTGACGAGGGCGACTTCACCCTTCAGGGACTGGGTCATGGAATGCGTGTCCTGTCGTACTTAAGAAAGAAGAAGGGCCGGATCAGGCCTGCACGGCCGCCAGGGCGGCATCGAGGTCGGCAGGCGCGCCGATGGGCTTCGCCTCCACCGACTTGTCGATACGCTTGATAAGACCCGCCAGAACCTTGCCCGGACCGCACTCGAGCGCCTGAGTCACCCCGGCGGCGGCCAGCGCCTGGACACATTCGGTCCAGCGTACCGGCAGGTAGAGCTGGCGCATCAGCGCCCCACGAATGTCCTCGACCGAGGTGTGCGCCGCGGCGTCGGCGTTCTGAATCACCGGAATCGACGGCATCGACCACTCGATGGCGGCCATCTTTTCGCCGAGGCGATCGGCGGCATCGCGCATCAGCATGCAATGCGACGGCACGGAAACGGCCAGTTTCACCGCCTTCTTCACGCCGAGCTCGGCAAGACGCGCCAGAGCGCGGTCCACGGCCTCGGCGTGACCCGCGATCACCAGCTGGCCCGGCGAGTTGAAGTTGGCCGGAGCGACGACCTGCCCCTGGGCCACTTCTGCACAGACCTCGGCGATCTGGGCGTCGTCGCCACCGATGATCGCAGCCATGGCGCCCACGCCAGCCGGCACGGCGGCCTGCATCAGGCGGCCACGCTCGGCGACCAGCCCGGCGGCATCCTTCAGGGACAAGGCGCCCGCGGCGACCAGCGCGCTGTACTCGCCGAGGCTATGGCCGGAGAGGAAGGCCGGCATGACACCGCCCTGCTTCACCCAGACACGCCAGACGGCAACGCTGGCGGCCAGGAGTGCCGGCTGCGTGTTCTCGGTGCTGTTGAGCTTTTCTTCCGGGCCGTTCTGGCTGATGTCCCACAGATCGACACCGGCGCCCGCGGAAGCTTCGTCAAAGGTGGCACGGACTTCAGGGTGCGCGGCGGCGAGGTCGGCAAGCATGCCGACGGACTGCGAACCCTGGCCAGGGAAAACGAAGGCGAGCGAGGCGCTGGATGAGGTCATTCGAGACGATTCCGGGACTTCAAACCGCGAATGGTGCAGCAACCCGGGGGCGATTGCACCATTCGCAGGCGTGTGGTGACGTCGGAATCAGTCGTTGCCGCGTCATCGCGCTGTTGGCTATTCGCGCGCGGGGCGCGCTCCTACAGCGCGGTTGTCGTAGGAGCGCGCCCCGCGCGCGATACGCCAACAAGGCGCGGATGCGACAACCCGGTCAATACCTCAGAAGCGCGGACGCCCAGGTAAACCCGCCGCCGAACGCCTCGAGCAGCAGATTCTGCCCGCGCTTCACCTTGCCCGACCGGACGGCGTAATCGAGCGCCAGCGGCACCGAACCCGACGAGGTGTTGGCGTGCTTGTCGACCGTGACGATCACGCGGTCCATCGACATGTTCAGCCGCTTGGCCGTTGCCTCGATGATCCGCAGGTTGGCCTGGTGAGGGATCAGCCAGTCGACCTGGTCCTCGGTCATGCCCGCGTCGGCGAGCGTCTCACCGACCAGCGCGTCGAGCGTCTTCACCGCGACCTTGAACACCTCGCGGCCAAGCATGGTGATCTTCACCCCATGGTTGGGCGCGTCGGTGAAGCCGACGGATACGCCGACCGGGTTGAACAACAGATGCTTGAATCCACCGTCGGCGCGCATGCGCGTCGTGTAGATGCCCGGTTCGTCGGACGCATCGAGAACGACCGCGCCGGCGCCGTCGCCGAAGAGAACGCAACTCTCGCGCTCGGTCCAGTCGACCATGCGCGTCAGCGTCTCGGCACCGATCACCAGCGCGCGTTTCGACTGTCCGCTGCGAATGAACGCATTGGCCACGCCCAGGGCGTAAACGAAGCCCGAGCAGGCCGCATTGACGTCGAACGCGGCACAGCCGTTGGCACCCAGCCGGTGCTGAACCAGACAGGCGGTGGACGGAAAGATGAGATCCGGCGTCGTCGTACCGACGACGATCAGGTCGATGTCGCTGGCCTTGACGCCAGCCGCCTCGAGCGCACGCTGCGCGGCAAGGAAGGCGAGATCGCTGGTGGTTTCGCCGTCCGCGGCGATGTGGCGCTCGGTGATACCCGTGCGCGTGCGAATCCATTCGTCGCTGGTGTCGACGATCTTTTCGAGGTCGGCATTGGTGACCACCCTGTCGGGAAGTGCGCTGCCGGTGCCTATGATGCGGGCGTATTTCAGAACCGTATCCCCATCGTGATGGTGTTTCGGAAACGCAAAACGGCGCGTTGCCGCGCCGCCTGCGTTCTGATCATCCCTGGCGGGACGGATCAGTCTTCGACTTCAACCGCGCCGCGGGTGTCGATGACCTTCTTACCACGGTAGAAGCCGTCCTTGGTCACGTGGTGACGCAGGTGGACTTCGCCGCTCGTCGGGTCGGTCGACAGCTGAACGGTGGTCAGCGCATCGTGCGAACGACGCATGCCGCGGGTGGACGGGGTCTTGCGGCTCTTGGCAACGGCCATGGCGAATCTCCAGCGAAATTACTTAATGAGTCCGCGGAGTGCCGCGAACGGGTTTTCGGTCTTTTCCGGTAAGGGTTCTTCTTCCTCACCGGCTCCAAGCATGTCGTCGGGCAACTCATAGTCCGGATTGACCGGGACCAGGGGCAGCACCAACAGCAGTTCATCTTCGATCGTCGCGATGGGATTGAGCTTGCCGTCGTCTTCGACCAGCAAAGCCTCGTAACCCGGCGGAAGCCCGGCTTCGTCACTCTCACGCACGATCAGTCCGAGACGCGTATCGACTTCGACCGGCAGCACGAACGGCTCGAGCGACCGCTGACAGATGAGTGTCAAGGGTGCTGTCGCACGGACGGCTACGTACTTCGTGCCGAAGTCGTCGGTGCCGAAGTCCAGCTCGTAGGTCACGTCACCTTCGGTGGACGCGATGACTTCTCCGAGACGGGTGAAGACCGACACGGGAAGCTGACCCTGGAACGAACGCCGCGCACGAACTTCGCGCCAAGCGTCCACGGACGATGGCAAAGTCACGGACATAATCGGGGAATGATAGGCATCAACACCCTTGAAGTCAACCGGTTAGGCGGTCGAATGTGGGACACAGGGCGGTTTTGCGCAGTCGCGGGGCTTTCGTGCAGACTGCCATGCCTGGTTCCCGATTGCCGCCACCAGCCCCCAGGAAGGAAGAGGTCGCGTGTTTTCCGTTGCATATTATGCACTTGCCATCGTCTTTGCGCTAGCGGTCGGGCTCTCCGGATGGGTGCTCCGCCATCAGCGGACCCGTCGACGCCACGGCGCCCTGCAGAGCCTGATGGACAACGCCGACCGGCTGGAGGCGGATCTGAAGGATTGCCGGGATCGCCTTCAGCGTGCCCATGCGGTGATGTCGGTCAGCCCCGACCAGCCCGCGGCAGGCGAGATCGAGGCTCAGCAGGCCGTGGACTCCGGACTGCGCGCCCTGCTCCAGCAGCGGCTGTGGATCCGCGACCGCGGGCCTGACGCCAGCCAGCGCGAGCTCGATGAGGCGGTGGATGCCCTGGTCCGCGCCCGCCAGCAGCTGGAGCCTCGCCTGCGTGCCCTCGATGACGCCCAGACCGCACTCGACACGGCCGTGCGCGAACACATTCACAAGGAATTCTGACGTGCCCTCCCCGATGGTCGTCCTCGCATCGACCTCCCACTACCGTGCCGGCCTGCTGCGGCGCCTGCTCGATGACTTCGGGCAAGTTTCGCCCGGTACGGACGAAGCAGCCCTTCCCGGCGAAGCCCCCGCCTCCCGCGCAGCCCGCCTGGCGGAGGCGAAAGCGCGCGCGGTCGCCGCCCTCCGCCCCGGCAGCGTCGTGGTCGGTTCCGATCAGGTCGCCGATCTCGACGGCACCGTGCTGGACAAGCCCGGCACCGTCCATCAGGCCCACCGGCAGCTCGCCGCGAGCTCGGGCCATGACGTGGTCTTTCACACGGCCGTCTGCGTCATCGATGCGCAAGGCGACGCACTGACCCACGTCGACGAAACCCGGGTGACGTTCCGAACCCTCACCCAGGCGGACATCGAACGCTACGTGGAGCGCGAGCGGCCACTCGACTGCGCGGGGAGCTTCAAGTGTGAAGGACTGGGTATCGCCCTGTTCGAGCGCATCGTCAACGAAGACCCTACGGCGCTGGTCGGTCTGCCGCTGATCGCGACGTCACGCCTGCTGCGTGCCGCGGGCGTCGAACTCCCCTGAGGCCTCAGCCGCCGGCGCGCGCGACAGCGGTCCAAACCCGGCAGGCGTCGGGGTCCGCGACACCCGGCTCCGACGTCGGCGGCGCCGGCCCGGCACGATACAAGGCAAAACGACGCCGTTTGTCGAACAGGTCAAGACGAGTCACCGACTCACCCAGCGCCACACGCGAACACACCGATCCCAGCCAGTCGCGCCGCTCACGCTCACGCAGCGCGGTTTCGTCGACCACGAGCAGCAACCGCGCGCCCTCATGCAGGGACAGTCCTCTTTCATCCAGACCCCAGTCGGCGAGCTGTCTTGCGCGACCATGCTTCGTGTTCAGCGGACTGTCGAGCGCATAGATCTCGCGCCCGCCGCCGAGTGCGAAACGCAGTTCCGCCGCCAGCATGAAGTTGTCGGCCACCACGACCAGGGATGGGTCCGCGCGCAATACCCTCGCCACCGCTGCCGAGGACTCCCGCCAGCCCGTGAAATTCGCCGGAAACGCCTTGGCTCCCGAAAGCATGCGGGCGCCCGACGGCGACGCGGCAAGACCGAGATAGGCCAGCCCGATGACCAGCCCCAGCGCCGCGAGCGCAAATCCACCGCGCGCCGCCCTGCGCCATCCGCGCGCGGCATCCTCGAGCAGTAACGGTAGTGCGGCGCACAGCAGCGTGTAAGCGGGCAGTGGCCAGTGCGCACGAAAACGCACGTCGTCCGCGAACAGGCCAAGCACGAAGTAAGCAAGGACGAACGTGCCCGCGATAGCCGCAACGACGTCGAAGGGCGCCTCCGCGCGACGGCGCCAGCTTCGCCACAGCGCCCAGAGCATCACCACCCATGCGACGGGTGTGCAGGCCACGGCCTGCTCCAGCGGCTGCACCAGCGCATCCGCATGAAACTGCCAGGGATTCCGGTCGACCAGCTGAAACGCCACACCGGCGCCGCGCGACGCCATGTTGTAGAGCACGATGGGCACGAGACCGATCGACGCCAGAGCCAGCGCGAGCCAGATGCCGGGACGCCGCCACTGCGCTCTGCCGCGCGCGGTGGCGACCAAGAACACGAGGCCGCCGAGCATCGGCATGGCGGCGCGATAGTGAGTCATCCAGGCGATCGCCAGCGCCACGCCGAGCAGCGTCCAGTCGCGATACAGATTTTTCTCAAGCGCGGCGATCAAACCCTGCGAGGCAAGCACGATGGCGAAGGTCAGCGGTACATCGGGCAACGCCAGCACACCCAGCGATCCGACCAGCGGAAGGCTCAGGGCGAAGGTCGCCGCCTGCCAGCGCGCGATCTCACCACCGTAGCGTCCTGCGATCGCGCCTACCTGCCACGGGATACAGGCGCCGACCAGCAGAAATGGCAGGCGCATCGACAGAAGGCCGTGACCGAAGCACGCCTCCGATACCGCGATCAGCCACGCCGTGAGGGGCGGAAGGTCGCTGTAGCCCCATGCGGGCGCGAGGCTCTCCTGCCAGTAGAACGCTTCGTCACCGAAGGGCGACAAGGTGCATGCGATGAAAAGCTTGCCCAGCTGCGTCAGCGCGAACAGGACGAGAAACGTGCCTCGCCAGGATCGCGCGCGCGCCGCTACACTCGAACGATCTCGCATCGACATGGCCAGGACGGGGAGCTCACGCATCGATCATGTCCGCAACGAATCCACTCAACGATGAAATGCTGCGCCATCGACTCGATGGCGCCCTCGCACAGGTCAACGGCGTACTTCTGGGCAAGCCACGACAGGTCAAGCTGGCGTTTGCCTGCCTGATCGCCGGAGGACACCTGCTACTCGAAGACGTGCCGGGTGTCGGCAAGACCACGCTCGCTCATGCGCTGGCAGCCACCTTCGACCTCGAGTTCCAGCGCATCCAGTTCACCAGTGACCTGCTGCCTTCGGACATTATCGGGGTCAGCGTGTACGAGCGCGAGACCGGCGAGTTCCGTTTCCATCCCGGCCCGATCTTCACCAGCCTCCTGCTGGCGGACGAGATCAACCGCGCCACGCCGAAATCGCAGAGCGCCCTGCTCGAGGCCATGGCCGAGGGACAGGTCACCGTGGACGGTGTGACGCACGAACTGCCTCGCCCCTTCTTCGTCGTCGCGACGCAGAATCCGCTGGATCTCGCCGGCACGTTCCCTCTGCCTGATTCGCAGCTCGATCGCTTCATGCTGCGCCTGAGCCTCGACTACCCCGACCCCGCCGCCGAACGCGCACTGCTGATCGGCGAGGACCGCCGCGACATGATGGCCTCGCTCAGTCCGCGCCTCGACATTGCGGCGATCGACCAGTTGCATACGGCATCCCAGGCGGTGAAGGTCACCGGCACCCTGCTCGACTATCTGCAGGCCCTGCTCACGGCCAGCCGTAAACACAACGAGGTGCGGGTCGGCCTGTCGCCCCGCGCCGGACTCGCCCTGCTTGCGGCATCGCGCGCGTGGGCGTTGCTGAGCGGACGTGACTACGTCATTCCCGAGGACGTCCAGACCGTGTTCGTCCCCACCGCCGCGCACCGACTGGTGCCCGGACGGGGAAGCCAGCGCGAGGTCATTGCCCGGGCGATTCTCGCCGAGACCGCGGTGCCCTGATGCCCGACGCGGTGCAGCGACTCACCGCCTGGGCGGAGCGACGACTGCCGTCACTCACCCGCATGCGCCAGCGCGAGCCGATGCCCATCGTGCTGCACCGGCGGCGCATCTATATCGTGCCGACGGGCTTCGGCCTGGGGTTCACCGTGCTGCTGGCCGTCATGCTGATCGGCGCGCTGAACTACGCCAATAACGCCGCCCTGCTCCTCACCTGTCTGGTCGGCTCGGTGAGTGCCGGCAGCATGCTGGTGGCGTTTCGCGTGCTCAACGGCATCACCGTGGGCGGTCTGCGGATGGGCACGGCGCGCGCCGGCGAGAACGTTCGTGTCTTCCTCGATATCGGCGCATCGCAGCGCGAGCGCATGGCTGTGCGCCTGGATGTCGAAGGCAGGGAACACGTGGTGGTCGTACCGGCAGGCGGAGCGGCGACGGTGGAGTTCGACCTGCCCACCGAGTTTCGCGGCTGGTTGCCGCTGCCGCGCATGCGACTGCACAGCCGCTGGCCTCTGGGCATGTTCCGTGTCTGGAGCTGGCTCAATCCCGATCGGGCCGTGCTCGTGTATCCGCGCCCCGAAGGCATGGGTCCGACACCTTTCGAACCGCAGGGCGATGCGGACCGCGGTCGCCCCCGCCCCGGCGACGAACTCGCTTCGCTGCGCGAATATCGTGCCGGCGATCCGCGCCGGCTGATCGCCTGGAAACTGAGTGCCCGGCACCACTCCCTGCTGGTCAAGGATCTGGAACAGCCCGCGCCACAGGAAGACTGGCGACTGGACTGGGACAGCATGCACGGACTCGACGACGAGTCGCGGATCTCCCGACTGGCCCGCTGGGTGGACGAGGCTCGCGAATCCGGCCGTCGCTGGAGCCTTCGCCTGCCGGACGGATATTTCGACGTGGCACAGGGTGACGAGCATTACCACCGCTGCATGACCGCCCTGGCGCTGCGCCCATGACCGGCTTCCGCCCTTCGCTGCGTGCACGCCCGTCGGACGAGCCCCGCCTCGCGCCCCGATCGTTCGACCTGCTCTGCCTCACCATGGCGTTCGTCGTCGGCATCCACGCGCCGCACCTGCCCTGGTGGCTGACGGCTGGCCTCGCTGTGGTTTTGGTGGCCCGCTGGCAGCAACGTCGCCGAGGCGGTCGTCATCCACCGGTCTGGATCAAGGTCCCGCTGATCGGACTGCTGCTCGCGCTCATCGTTTCCACCTACGGCACCCTGTTCGGACGCGAGCCCGGCAGCGCGTTCGCGGTGGGCCTGCTGGTGCTCAAACTGATGGAGAGCGAGCGATTGCGCGACGCGCGCGTCGGCGTGGCTTTCGCCGCGTTCGCGCTGATGAGCGCATTGCTGTTCGACCAGAGCATCGTCGCGACGCTGATCGTCGCCCTGGGCATCGTGCCCGCCGTGATGACGCTGCGCTCGGTGGAGGAAGTGGAGCCCGCACGCATGCACCTGCGCGTCGAGGTCATGCCGGTGCTTCTGGCTCTGGTCGTGTCGATCCCCCTCGCCCTGTTCGCCTTCCTTTTCATTCCCCGCCTGAGTTCACCCCTCTGGGGGGCGCCGACGATGGACCGGGCCACGACCGGACTGTCGGACCGTATGGCACCCGGCGACATGGCCGAGGTGCTTACCGACGACACACCCGCGATGCGCGTCAGCTTCGATGGGCCCGTCCCGATTGCCAGCTCGCGTTACTTCCGCGCCTTCACGATGACGCGCTTCGACGGACAGGCATGGAGTCCGGGATTTCTCCGCCGCGATGACAGCGTCCTCGAGGGATCGGCGCGGTTCCACTATCGGGTCACGCTGGAGCCGACGCGCGAGCGGGTGCTGCCCATGCTCGATATGCCCGTGACCGCGCCCACCGATGCGAGCATGCGTAGCGATCGGACCGCGCTCGCGAATCAGCGACTCGACAAGACCTATACGTATGACGCGACGGCAACCGGCGAATACCGTCTCGATGCGACGCTGGACCCGCAGACCCGTCGCGCCAACCTGCAGCTTCCGGCGAACGTCGGGCCACGTGCGCGGGCGCAGGCGGCCGCGTGGGTCGCGGAATTCGGCGGCAACCCCACCGCGATCGCCCAGGCCGCCCTGGCGATGTTTCACGACGGCGGCTTCCGCTACACGCTGGCCGCGGCGCCACTGGGACGCGACCGCATCGACGATTTCCTGTTCGGCACCCGCGAGGGTTACTGCGAGCACTATTCGTCGACCTTCACCTTTCTGATGCGCGCAGCGGGCATCCCCGCGCGCGTGGTCACCGGCTATCAGGGCGGCTACTGGAATGCGCTCGGACACTACCTCCTGATTCGTCGGGCCGACGCACACGCGTGGACGGAACTCTGGCTCGAAGGACGCGGCTGGGTTCGTTTCGATCCGACCGGCGCCGTACGCCCCGAACGCGTCACGCTGGGTGCCGCGGCCGCCGCGGCCGTAGGTGACGGCGGCGACAGTTTCTTCAACGCGGCGTGGTGGCGAAGCGCGCGAGATCGCTGGGATGTGGTCAACCAATGGTGGAACCAGGCCGTTAACGGATTCGACTCGCTCCGTCAGCAGGGCCTGCTGCAGCCGTTCGGCATTCGCCGGGCGGAAGTCGGCGACCTGGCGATCGTCCTCGCCATCGGTTGCTCCCTGCTGGTCGTGGTCGCCCTGGGATGGGCGCTGTTTCAGCGACGTGAAGGCGATGAGTTGGATGTGTGGATGCGCCGGCTACAGAGGAAACTCGAAAAGGCCGGCGTGACACGACGGGCAGGCGAAGGACCGAAGCATTTCATGGCTCGCGCGGCCCGCGCGCTGCCCGACCATCGAAATGCATTGGAAAGGTTGAGCGAGGTCTACTTGCGGTCGCGTTATGCCAATGACGAACCGCCGCCTGAATCAGTAAGTGAATTCAGTCGTGCGGTGAAGGAATTAAGGCCGCGCCGCGTGGTCAAATAGGTCATGGCGCCGACTGTGTCCGGCGCTTCCAGGAGATGTGTCATGTCCATGTACAAACCGCTGGCCATCGCGGCCGCGACTCTGGCTCTCGGCGCTTGCGCCACGGTGCCGCAGCCGCTGCAGGGTCAGTTCAACGACGTATCCACTTCGGGCGCCCAGCAGGGCGGCGCACCGGGCGCGAAAGTGCGCTGGGGCGGCGAGATCATCAAGACGGAGCCGGGTCCGCAGCAGACGTGCTTCTTCGTGCTTTCCGAGCCGCTCGACAGCGAAGCCCGGCCGACGGCCAGCAAGTCCGATAGCCAGGGCCGCTTCGTCGCCTGCCGCGACGGCTTCTACGACCCCGAGGTGTTCACCCGCGGTCGCGAAATCACCGTCACCGGCACGCTGCATGGCGCCGTCTCGCAGAAGGTGGGCGACTTCGATTACGCCTATCCCCGCGTCGAGGCAGACGTCGTCTACCTCTGGCCGAAGCGCGTGCCGATCAACCGTGGCTACGGTCCGGGGTTCTACGACCCGTTCTGGGGTCCGGGCTGGGGCCCGGGTTTTGGCCCGTACGGCTACGGTCCGTGGGGCGATCCGTTCTATTACCGCCCGCGCACGATCATCGTGCGGCCCCCGCCGCCGCCGCGCGCTCGCTGAGTATCGCGACCCACAAAAAAGCCGGCCATGTGCCGGCTTTTTTGTACCTGCCGTTCTGCTTAGCCCGGCGGCCAGTGCATCTGGCGGCCGGCGAGCAGGTGGACGTGGATGTGGAAGACCGTCTGGCCGCCGTGCGTGTTGGTGTTGATGACGGTGCGATAGCCGTCCTTCGACAGGCCCTGGTCGCGGGCGTAGGACGCCGCGGCGAGCAGCAGTTTTCCGAGCAACTCGGCGTCGCCCGCGGTCGCATCGTCCAGCGTGGCGATGGCGCGCTTCGGGATGAAGAGCACGTGCACCGGCGCCTGCGGGTTGAGGTCACGGAAGGCCAGCACGTCATCGTCTTCGAAGACGATATCGGCGGGGATTTCGCGGCGGACGATCTTGGCGAAAATGGTGTCGGTCATCGGGTTTCCCTGGATATCAGCCGAGCGACTGCCGGCTGCCGAATGCGTGAGCGAGCGTGCCACGGTCGACGAACTCCAGTTCACCACCCAGCGGCACGCCATGAGCCAGGCGCGTGGCACGAATACCCGCGGCTTTCGCCAGCTGCCCGATGTAATGGGCGGTCGCTTCGCCTTCCACGGTCGGGTTGGTCGCGATGATCATTTCTTCGATCTCGCCCTCCCCCAGCCGCTCGGCGAGCAACGGCAGCCCGAGCTCGTCGGGACCCAGCCCGTCGAGGGGTGACAGCCGTCCCAGCAATACGAAGTAGTGACCGCGAAAGCCGGTGGCCTGTTCGATGGCCGCGAGATCGGACGGCGACTCGACAATGCACAGTACCTGCTTGTCGCGCGTGGCGCTGGCGCACAGCGAGCAGACCGGCGTCTCGCTGAAATTGCGGCAGCGCGTGCAGTTGCCCACATCGCGCATCGCCGACTCCAGCGCGGACGAAAGGCGCAGGCCACCCTGCCGCTCGCGTTCGAGCAGGTGGAAGGCCATGCGCTGGGCGCTCTTCGCACCGACGCCCGGCAGGCAGCGCAGCGCGTCGATCAGTTCGCCGAGAAGGCGGGAGCCGTTACTCATCGTGTCGTCGGACGATCCGTCAGAACGGGAGCTTCATGCCCGGAGGCAGGTTCAGGCCGGCGGTGACGCCACCCAAACGCGTGCGGCTCATCTCGGCGATCTTGTTGACCGCGTCGTTGACGGCGGCGGCGACCAGATCCTCGGCCATCTCCGGATCGTCAGCGAACGTCTGGCGATCGATATGGACGGCGCGCACTTCGTGACCACCGGTCATCGTGACGGTGACGAGGCCGCCACCCGCGGAGCCGGTGACTTCCGTCTTGGCGAGTTCGTCCTGTGCACGCTTCATTTCGTCCTGCATGCGCTGCGCTTGCTGCATCAGCTGACCAATTTGACCTTTCACGTTCCTGGCTCCACGGGTTTGATCGATTGCGGAATGACGCGCGCGTCGAAGTCGCGCTTGAGCGCCTGTACAAGGGGGTCGGCATCCATCGAGGCTTCCGCCCTGGCCTGCGCGTCGCTGGCCGCCTGCGCCCTGCGCTCCGCCGGCGTGCCCAGGTTGCCCCGGTCGGCGACGAAGCGGAAGCGCACGCGGCGATCGAGCGCGCGCGAGACCTTTTCTTCCATCTGGCTGGTCAGTGGCTCGACCGCCAGATGCATGTGCTGGGGCTGCAGCGCGAGCACCATGCTCTCGCCGTCCACCTCACGCAGTGAGCAGTTTTGCGCCAGCTGGCCGATCGGACCACGCAGGTTCGCCCGCTCGACGATGTCGTGCCAGTCCGGCAGACCATCGGCGCCGATGCTGATCGGCCGGGGGGGCGCGGCGAGTTCCGGCGTCGGAGGCGCTGGCGCTGCGGCCGGACGCGACGGAGCCCGCGCGGTGGCCGGAGCGGCAGCCGGAGGCACCGGAGCCGCAGGGCGTGCCGCTCCCGCTGCCGCCGCTGGTGCGGACGGGCGCGCCGCGGGCGCGGAAACGGGTGCACGTGCCATGGCGGCCGCCGCCACGGTTCCACCGCCGTCGGTCGGACGGAAGGCGAACATGCGCAGCAAGGCCATCTCGAAACCGATGCGCGCGTCGGGCGCCATCGGCAACTCGCGGCGACTGGTGGTGGCGATCTGGTAATACAGCTGGACGTCTTCAGGCGCGAGGCGCGAGGCGATATCGGCGAGGCCGGCATCGCTCTCTTCTTCGCGATAACCAGGCACCAGCTGGATCAGCTGAATGCGATGAAGCACCGTCGCCAGATCGTCGAGCACGCCGGCGAAATCCGGAGAGAACGACGCGATGCGCTCGGCTTCGCCCATCAACGCGGCGCCGTCGCCGGCCGCCAGCGCTTCGAGGACACCCAGCACCTGGCCGCGCTCGACGCTGCCGAGCATGGCGCGCACATCGTCCGCACGCACCGCGCCGCCGCCGTAGGCGATCGCCTGGTCGAGCAGCGACAGACCGTCGCGCAGCGAGCCGTCCGCGCCGTGCGCGAGTTCGCCGATGGCTTCGTCGTCGTACTCGATACCTTCGGCACCGAGGATGTGGCGCATCTGGCCCGTGATCTGATCCGGCAGCAGCCGCTTCAGGTTGAACTTGAGGCAGCGGGACAGCACGGTCACCGGCAGCTTCTGCGGATCCGTGGTCGCGAGCAGGAATTTGACGTGCGGGGGCGGTTCTTCCAGCGTTTTCAGCAGCGCATTGAACGCCGGCTTCGAGAGCATGTGCACCTCGTCCACCAGGTACACCTTGAAGCGCCCCCGGGACGGTGCGTACTGCGCGTTCTCGATCACCTCGCGGACATCGTCCACGCCGGTGTTGCTGGCCGCGTCGATCTCGAGCAGGTCGACGAAGCGACCCGCATCCACCGCCGTGCAGACCGCGCATTCGCCGCACGGGTCTGCCGACTCGCCGCGCTCGCAGTTGAGCGACTTGGCGAAGATGCGGGCGATCGTGGTCTTGCCGACACCACGGGTGCCGGTGAACAGATAGGCGTGATGCATGCGACCGGAGTCGAGCGCGTTGGTAAGCGCGCGGACCACGTGCTCCTGTCCCACGAGTTCAGCGAACTTGCGCGGGCGCCACTTGCGTGCGAGGACCTGATAGGACATGCGTATTACCTTGGGGCGACAGTGGATTGTGCCAAGGACACGCGTCGGGCGCACCCCAGCCCCGAAAAGGCGATGACCCTGCCAGCCACACCCCGGCACCCGAGTCGTCCGCTACCGTTGCTTCCTTCCGGACCTGGCGGAGTTTACGGACTATCGTCGCGGGGGGACCGACAGGGTCACCATAAAGACGGTAAATCAATTTAAAAGCAGGGTGTTGCAACCGTGCGGGCGGGATTGTTCGGGCTCCTGCCCTCACCCCTCCGCTTCGCTACGGGGCCGACGCTACGCGCCGTCCAAATTTGTTCCAGACAAATTTGTCGAACCCGCGCGGGTTCAAATCCCGCTCCCACGGTGTCGCTTCGTTTGTCTCTGCGCCACCTTTAACGGTGTCGCATTTCAGATTTGGCGGAGAGAGCGGGATTCGAACCCGCGATACCTTATTAGGGTATACACACTTTCCAGGCGTGCTCCTTCAACCACTCGGACACCTCTCCGCACTTGCACATCCTCTTCCCCGGCGTCCTGTCCGGCAAAGAAGCGGAAGGATAACGTTCCCGCCGCGGCGGGGCAAGCCTCAGCCGGCACCGGGACGCGGCGGCTCCGGTTCGGGCAGAGCCAGGCGTTCTCCCGGATGAGCGATCCGGTAGCCGCGTGAGACCAGCGTTTCACCGTCTTCGGCGCTGCCGTAGTGGTACAGGGCCATGCGCGCGGTGACCTCGGGCGCGTACTCGCGCTCCAGATCGTCCACGCCGGTATGCGACGGGTTGCCGATGACGCCGCAGTCGTGGGCGATCAGTTCGCCAGCCGCACCGTGGAGCGCCAGGGCCTCCGGCACCGGCCGCGTATCGCCCGTGTAGACGAAGCTGCCACGCAGCGCCAGGCCGTACGAGGTGCCCTGCACATGATGCCGGGTGGGAAAGACGTCGAACCAATGGCCTTCGTGCCAGAACCCACGGGTGCAGGGCAGCAGATGGAAGGCCTCCCAGTAATTCACGCCGCCCTCGGCCAGTGCGCCCGGGTAGTCGGCCACCCTTCCCTGCAACCACGGCAAAAGTGCGGCGTGCAGGTAAACCCGGGTGCGGCCGCGCAGGGCTTCGTCGAACCACAGGCGGAAGAACAACCTTTCCATGCCCGCGACATGGTCCATATGCACATGCGTGACGTAGAGCGCCGGTGGCGGCGTGCCGTAGGCGGCGACGTAGCGATCGAGGGTATCGGGGCCGCAGTCGACCAGCAGCAGCGGTTTGCCGTCCCGCTCGACGACCACGGCCGACGAACCCAGCTCGACCGCGTGCGCCGCGCCGGTTCCGAGGAAATGCAGGTCCCAGGTCATGCGCGCAGGCTCCGTTCGTAGTGTTCGATCAGGGCCGGCCATAGCTCGGCGTCGAAGGTGTCCCCGGCCGCGTCGCGCGCGCCGAGCTTCACCAGCGAGCGCTTCAGGCGGGACAGATTGGCATGGCGCCAGCCGCGGGACGGACGGCGCAGACGCCCCCGGTCAAAATCGATCAGGTAGAGACCATCGGCATTGACCAGGATGTTGTGCGCGTTGAGGTCGGCATGCCAGGCGCCCTCCCGGTGGAACCGGGCGATCAGCTCGCCGACCCGTCCCGCCAGCGCCGCATTGAAGGCGCCATCCTGAAGGCGCTCGGCCAGCGTGGCGGCGGCAGGAATGCGCAAGGTGATCAGGTCAGCCGAGTAACGGAAGCCCTGACGAACGAAGCGTGAGGCCACCGGCGGCGACACGGGCAGGCCCCGGCGCTCCAGTTCGGCCAGCAGACGGAACTCGCGGTCACTGCGTGTGCGGCGGCGGCCGGTAAAGAGGTAGCGATCGCCGAGCAGACGGGCGACCATACCACCGCGGCGATAATGCCGAAGCACGGCTTCGCCGGCCGGGGTATCGATTACCGCGACACCGCCCCGCCCACCCGATTGCGTGCGCAGCGCACCCCGCTCGCGCCAGTAGTCGGGCGAGAACCAGGGTGCGTCGACTTGAGATACACGGGTGGCGTCGAACAGAATCGTCCCGCCCGCGCTCTCCTTGACTCGTTGCTCTGTCATTCGTCGGCCGCCCTTACGCAGCCACTCATCCGGTACTCCGATCGTGTCCAGTCTACCAAGCCGCCCACTCCCGTCGGGAGATTCCAGCCTCTGCATCCTGCGTACCTCCGCCATCGGCGACGTGACGCACGTGATTCCGCTGGTCCGCACACTGCAGGAAAAGTCGCCCGGCACGCGCCTGACGTGGCTCGTCGGCAAGCTCGAGCGCAAGCTCGTGGGCGATTTTCCGGGCGTCGAGTTCATTACCTTCGATAAGGGCAAGGGCCGGGAAGGCATGCGCGAGGTACGCCAGGCGCTGGCCGGACGCCGGTTCGACGCCCTGCTGCACATGCAGGTGGCATTGCGCTCGAATCTGCTGAGCCTGGCCGTAAAAGCCGATCGCCGCATCGGCTACGACCACGCCCGCTCCAAGGACCTGCACGGGCTCTTCGTCAACGAACGCATCGAAGCCCGCACGGGGGAGCACGTCCTGGACGCCATGGCCAGCTTCATCGAGCCGCTGGGCCTGAAGCAGACGGAGGTGCGCTGGGACATTCCCGTGCCCGCCGACGCCCACGAGTGGGCCGCCGAACAGCTGCCCGGCGACGCGCCGACCCTGCTGGTCAGTCCGATGTCGAGCCACACGGTGCGTAACTGGCGGGTCGACCGCTACGCGGCCCTGATCGACCACGCGATGGCGCGCGGCATGCGTGTCGCACTGGTCGGCGGTCCGTCGGACCCCGAGCGCGCGCTGGCGGACAGCATCCTGGCGGCGACCGAGGCGGCCCCGCTGGACCTGACCGGCAAGGACACGCTGAAGCGTTTCATGGCCCTGCTGGCACGCAGCGCCATGATCCTCACGCCGGATTCGGGCCCGATGCACATGGCCAACGCGGTGGGCACGAAGGTCCTGGGGTTGCACGCCGCCAGCAACCCGCACCGCTCCGGCCCCTACTCGGACCGTCGCTGGTGCGTGGACAGATACGACGCGGCGTCGCGCAAGTTCCTCGGCAAGCCGGCGTCCGAAATACCCTGGGGCACCAAGATCGAGAAAGCCGGCGTCATGGACCTGGTCGAGGTCGCCGACATGAAAGACCGCTTCGAGGCCTGCGCGGCGTTCCTGAAACTGCCGCTCGCCTGATCAGGCCTGCGGCGCGCGGTAGTCCTGATACGACTTCTCTTCGACCAGCGTCGAGCCCAGCTTCGTGTTGATCTCGCGCTTGATCGCCGCGCGCTCGTCGTTTTCGATGTACACCGAACGGGCGAGCTGGATGAATTCGTCGTCGAACGCCTGAGCACGCTCCTTCATGCGGATGTCGTCTTCGATCTTCCACAGGCGCTGGTTGACGGCCAGCAGGCGCGACGTCTCGTCGGCGATGTCGGTCCCGGAGGCCCTGTCGTTCTTCCACGTGGCCTCGAGCAGTTCGAGCTCGTTTCGCACATTGGCCAGCTTGGCCGCGTCCTTGATCTGCTGCAGTTTGATCTGGAGGATCGTGATCTTGTCGATCAGCTCACCGTAAGAAACGGGGGTCTGGATAAGGCTCATGGCAAATCTCCGGTCGGTCAGGCGCCGGAGGTTAGCAGTTTTGCATCCGCAGGGCCGCCCCCGAAGGCGGCGAGGCTGGCGGCGAGATGATCGAATACGGCCCGGACACGACGGCTCTTGCGCTGGTCCTCGTGCATGACGACCCAGATCGGGAGGCGCACCTCGAGCTCGTCGGGCAGTAGGCGTACCAGGCCCATGCGGTGCGCCAACGGCACCTGACAGAAGCCGATACCGAAGCCGGCGCGGATCGCCGCCATCGCGGCCAGATCGTTATCCGTGCGCAGCGCGAAATGCTCGCGCGAATACGGGACACCGGCCGGCCGCAATGCGCGGATGTACGGTTTTTCCTCGTCGTAACCGATCAGCGCGTGCGTGACGATATCGGCGACGCGTTCGGGCGCGCCAGCCACAGCGAGGTAGTCAGGGTGACCGTATAAGCCCAGCGGTATGTCGCAGACATGCCTGGCGACCATCGCGTCCTGCTCGGGCATCGCGCTGCGAACGGCGATATCGGCGTCCCGACGCAGCAGATTTTCGATGCGATTGGTGGTCGACAGCTCGATGACGATGCCGGGATGCGCGCGCCGGAACGTTGCAAGCATCGGCGGCAGGATCTCGACGCCGACCACCTCACTGGCCGTGATGCGCACCACGCCGTGCAATGCCTCACGCGTGCCCGAAGCGACCCGGAGCACGGAGGCGGCCGCGGAAGCCATGGCCTCCGCATGAGGCTGCAACTCCAGCGCCGCATCGGTCGGAATGAGTCCGTGGGATGCGCGGGAGAACAGCGGAACGCCAAGCGACGCCTCCAGCTCCCGCACATGCCGGCCGAGGCTCGGCTGGGTCATGTCCAGCGACCGCGCGGCGCCGGACAGGCTGCCTTCGCGCAATACGGCGAGAAAGGACCGGAAAAGATCCCAGGCGGGCTCGGTGTTGGCCATACATAAACGTATAGCAGATGTTCACTGATACGCAATTCCCGAACAGGGGCACACCCATCAGACTTTGCCCATCCCAACGGAGCACCGCCATGACCCAGCACCCGCGCACTGCCCTCGTCCTCGGCGCGACCGGCGGGGTCGGCGGCGAAACGGCCCGCGCCCTGATCGCCGCGGGCTGGAACGTCAACGCCCTGACCCGCCACATGGGAAAGACCGGAGATGGCATCCGGTGGATCGAAGGCGACGCCATGGTCGCCGCCGACGTGCTTCGCGCGGCCGACGGAGTGCAAGTCATCGTCCATGCCGTGAACCCGCCCGGCTACAAGGACTGGGAGCGCGTCGTTCTGCCGATGATCGACAACACCATCGCGGCGGCGCATGCCGTCGGAGCGCGCATCGTGCTGCCCGGCTCGGTCTACAACTACGGGCCCGACGTGTATCCCATGATCGCCGAGGACGCCGCGCAGCATCCGCCGTCACGCAAAGGAGAGATCCGCGTCGACGTCGAACGACACCTGCAACGCGCGGCCCGCGACGGCGTACGCAGCCTCGTGCTTCGTTGCGGTGACTTCTATGGGCCGGGTGGCGGCAACAACTGGCTGGCTCAGGGCATCGTGACGCCCGGCAAACCGCTGCGCGCGATCCGCTATCCCGGTCCGCCGGCGCTGCGGCATGCGTGGGCCTATCTGCCCGACGTCGCATCGACCCTGGTGGCGTTGCTGGATCGCGAGGACGAACTCGAGACCTTTGCACGCTTCCACTTCGGGGGACACACCCTCACCGGTGACGAGCTGCACGCCGCTATCCGTCGTGCGTCCGGTAAGCCGTCGCTGCGGATGCGTCCGTTTGCCTGGTGGATGGTGAACCTCATCGCACCGTTTCACGAGACGATGCGCGAGGTGCGCAAGATGCGCTACCTGTGGAATGAGGAAGTGCTGATGGACGGTAAGCGCCTGCGCGCCTTCCTGCCGGAACACCGTGACACGCCGCCCGATGTGGCGATGAAGGTCACGCTCGACGCGCTCGGTGTTCTGACGCGCTGATTCGGACCGCCGATTCAGAGCGAGACGGCGCCGAACGCGTCCATAAGCAGCAGTACGTTGAGCCCGAGCACCACCAGTGCGGCGAGCGCGGCGAGACCCACCACGAGCATCCCGTTGCGGAAGGCACCCATGACGTCGCGCCGACTGGTGAACCACACCAGTGCGATCATCGGGAACGGCAACGCGATGCTCAGCGCGACCTGACTGAGCACGAGCGCGCGCGTCGCATCGACGCCGGCCAGCACCACCGCGAAGCTGGGCAACATCGTGATCGCCCGTCGCAGCCAGATCGGGATGCGAAAATCGACGAAGCCCTGCATGATCATCTGCCCCGCCATGGTGCCGACGACGGAGCTGGAGAATCCGGAGGCGACCAGCGAGACCAGGAAGATCGTCGCGGCAGCGCCGCCAAGCAGCGGTACCAGTGTCTGATAAGCGGTTTCGATCTTCGCCACATCCGGATGGCTTCCGTGGAACGCGCCGGCCGCCATCACCACCATGGCGAGGTTGATCAGGCCCGCGACGGCCAGCGCCAGGATCACCTCGAGGTTGGACAGGCGGATGATCCGCCGGCGCTCGCTGTCGTTCTTCGGCTGCGCCCGACGCTCGGTCAGCCCCGAGTGGAGAAACAGCGCATGCGGCATCACCGTGGCGCCGATGATGCCCACGGCGATGGCGATGGCGGCGCTGTCCGGAATGTTCGGCACGAAAATCTGCTGGCCCAGCGACTTCCAGCCCACCGGCGCGATGAACAGCTCCACGAGATACGACAGTCCGACCACGCCGACCAGCGCACCGATGGTCAGTTCGAGCCGTCGGTAGCCTTTGCCTTCCAGCATCAGCAGCGCGTACGTGACGATCCCGGTGATTCCCATGCCCACCAGCAGCGGCATGTGGAACAACAGGCTCAGGCCGATCGCCCCGCCGAGGAATTCGGCGAGATCGGTAGCCATCGCCGCCAGTTCGCTCACCACCCACATCAGATAGACCAGCGGTCTCGGCAGGCGATCCCGACAGAGCTCCGCGAGATTGCGGCCCGTGACGATTCCCAGCCGGGCGGAGAGGCTCTGGAACAACATCGCGACCAGATTGGCCAGGAGCACCACCCAGAGCAACGCATAGCCGTAGCGAGCGCCCGCCTGGATATTCGTGGCGAAGTTGCCCGGATCGATATACGCGACCGAGACCACCATCGCCGGCCCCGCGAACGGCAGCAGCGCGGACAGGCCACGGCGGCGTCCGGAAAGGACGTCGACCATCGCCGGGTCGGGATTCTGCTGTCTTACCTGATCAAGCATGCGATGAATCCGCGGGACTTACGACAAAAAGAGAGCGCCGCGCGGTGAACGCGCGGCGAGGCTGCGTGGGATGCATGCCCCGTTATACGCCGCGGCCGCGCGCCTTGCGACGCGAGCCCGGTGCGAAGACGAGTCCGGCGATCACACCGGCCGCGATAAGCGAGCCCGCGACGGCGGGCGAGGAGACCTTCAGCGTCCGGACCTGGCGCACCGGCCGCTTCGGCCCGTGCTGCACCTCGGCCGGCGCCGCCTCGATCTCGACCGCGTGCGTGCTGGGCCGGATCGGCTTGCCGCGGGCATCGGCAACGCCACGGGTCAGCTCCGCGCCGAGCAGGACGATGATCGATGAGTAATAGGTCCACGTGAGCAACACCACGAAGGCACCGGCCGGTCCGTACGCGCCGCCGACATCCGAATACTGGATATAGAGGCCGATAGCGTACTTGCCAACCATGAACAGCACCGTGGTGAGCACCGCGCCGATCAGCGCCTCGCTCCAGTCGATCACCGCATCGGGGAGCACCTTGTACATCGCGCCGAAGGCCACCACGAAAACCACCACGGAGATACCGAATTCCACCGCCTTCCAGGCAGTGGAGTCACCGCGGATCATGGTCTGGATGATCGCGCTGACGATGAACGAAACGATCATCATGAAGGCCATGCCGCCGAGCAGCGCGAAGGCGCGGCCGCGCGCGCGCAGCCAGGCACCCACGGCCTCGCCCGGCCGGGCCTTCACCCGCCACACCCGATCGAGGGTGCCCTGCAACTGGGCGAACACCGCCGAAGCCGCGAACAGGGTCACGCCGATGCCGATAACGCCCGCGATGTCGCCGATCCGCGGATGCGCCCTGGCGCTGTTGATCACCGAATCGATCGCGCCAGCCGCGCGGCTGCCGACGACCGCCGACAGGGCCTCGGTCAGCTGGTCACGCCATTCGGGGTGAAGCAGCGAAATGACCCAGACCAGCAGGAGCAGGAGCGGCGCGAACGACAGCGCCGCGTAGAACGCCAGCGCCGCGGCGCGCGTCATCAGCTCATCGTCGCTGAAACCGTCCACCGCCGAGACGATGGTTCGTTTGAGAGCGCCGCCGGTCATGCCCTTCTCCTGATCGTTCTACGCGTTTCCACCAGAGACATACCTTCAGGGAGGGCGAGCGCACGTGATGTGAACGTGGAAGCAAGGCCCTAGAATCGGCGTATGCCTCTGACCCTGCTGATCGCCGACGACCACCCGATGTTCCGCGGCGCCCTGCTGCACGCGCTGGCCGAACCCCTCCGCGGCGGCCGTGCGCTGGAAGCTGCCAGCCACAGCGCCATGGAGACCGTGCTCGCCTCCGGGGAATCCGTCGACCTGGTCCTGCTCGACCTGACCATGCCGGGCGCCATGGGGTTCTCCTCCCTGCTCTGGTTGCGCGGCGAGCACCCCGACGTCCCCGTGCTGGTGGTTTCCTCGAACGACCACCCGCGCAACGTGCGCCGGGCCCAGCAGTTCGGCGCGGCGGGATTCGTCTCCAAGTCCGCACCCGCCGAGGTATTGCGCGAGGCGGTGGCCGAGGTCATGCAGGGCGGCACGGCTTTCGTGGGTGCGCGCGCCGAGCGCAGCGACGACGACGCGCAACTGGCCGCGCGGCTGGCGCGGCTCACGCCCGCGCAGTTCCGCGTGCTCATGCTGATGGCCGAAGGTCTGCTCAACAAGCAGATCGCCGCAGAGCTCGGCCTCGCCGAGAACACCGTGAAGATTCACGTCACGGCCGTGCTGTCCAAGCTCGAATGCCGCTCGCGCACGCAGGCCGCTGTGCTGGTGAAGTCGCTCGACATCGACGAGGGTGTCGATGGCTCGCATCCCGGCTGACGCGACCCGCTAGCCGGCGAGCATCAGCAGCCGGCTCATCACCGCACGCAGACGTGCGGGCGCCAGCGGCTTGGTCAGGTAGCGCAGCCCGGCCGCCGCGGCGCGCTCGACATCCGATGCCGAGGGCGCCTCCGCGATGAGCACGACCGGCGGCAGGCTGCCCCATCGCGAACCGAGCGCTACGCGAAGCTCTTCGGTAGCCATGCCATCGATCGGATCCTCGAGCAACACGATCGACGGTGCCTCGTCGGTCTCGGCATAACGCATGGCTGCGCTGGCCCCGGGGACGGCCACGACATCGCAGCCCCACGAAGACAACAGCCGGGCCGTCGCCTGTCGCGTGACGGCGTCGGCATCGACGAGCATCACACGCGCCCCCGTAAAGGGCGACTCGTCTTCGGCACTCGCACCCGGCGCGACCGCATCGGCATCGCCGCGATACACCGGAACGGCGATGGAGAACACGCTGCCGCGCCCCAGCCGGGAGCGCACGCCGACACGCGCTCCAAGCAGCCGACCGATGCGATCGACAATGGAGAGACCGAGCCCCGAACTGCGGCGATCGCGATCCATCCCGTTATCGAGGCGAAGAAACTCGTCGAAGATCGCGCGTGTTTTCGCCTCCGGAATACCGAGCCCCGTATCCCAGACCTCGATGCGCACCGCATCGTCCTGCCGCCGCGCACCAATCAGCACGCCACCGCGCGGTGTGTAGTGGATCGCGTTGGAGAGGAAGTTCTGTAGCACGCGGCGAAGCAGCAAGGCATCGGCACGCACGACGAAAGCACTGTCGACCCAACGCAGGCGCAGGCCCCGCGAATCGGCCAGCACGGCAAACTGGCGGGCCAGATCGGCAAGCATCGGGCCCAGGGCCACCGCCGTGAAACGGGGCTCGACCGCACCGCCCTCCAGACGGGACACGTCCAGCAAGCTGGCAAGCAGTTCGTCCTGCGTGTCGAGGGCGCTGCGCACACGCTCTGCCAGCTCGCGCTCGTTCGCGTCGAGCCGGCCCTCCGCCAGCGTACCTATGAAAAGACGCGCGGCATTCAACGGCTGGAGAAGGTCATGCACGGCGGCGGCGATGAAACGCGTCTTGGATCGGTTGGCGCGCTCGGCCTCCGCCTTGGCCTCGTGGAGATCGCGCGTGCGCTCGTCGACGCGTTGCTCGAGGCTCGTCGCCAGCGAGCGCAACTCGCGCGCCGCCGCCTTGTACGCGGTGATGTCGGCATAACTGGTAACGAAGCCACCATCCGGCAGCGGGTTGCCACGAATCTCGAACGTCGTGCCGTCCGGACGCTCGCGCTCATACATGTGCGGGCTACCCGCACGCAGGTAGGCGAGACGACGCTGAATCGCTTCCTCGGGATCGCCCGGACCCAGAAGGCCTCGACGTGCGTTGAAGCGGAACATGTCCTCGATGGGCCGCCCCACCCGCATGTAGTCGTCGGGAAAACCGAAAATCTGCTGGTAACGCGAATTCCACGCCACCAGACGCAGCGAGGCATCGACGACGCTCACGCCTTGCGGCAGGTGCTCCAGGTTGCCGTGCACCCCCTGGGTCGCCTCATGCGCGGCGGCTACGATGCTGTCCTGCGCCGACCGCAGCGCGGCGGCATGATGCGCCACCATGCGCTCCAGTTCCTCGCGGCTGCGCAGACGCAGACGTGCAAGGCGGATCCGCTGTTGCAGGAACAGACCGAAGAGGATCACAGGCAGCCAGCCTGCCAGTACGATCAGCGCCGCGTTACGTGCCGCCACGGTCGCCGGGCGCGCATCGGCCAGCAGGTGCAGTGTCCAGGCCTGCTGCGGTAATGGCAGGCTGCGCCAGATGACCTCATGAGGCAGCTCGGGCGACGACACCCTCACCTGATCCGCACCGTCCCCGGCGGTTCCCACCCGGGTGCGTACGATCAGGGGAAGCGTGCGACCGCCGTACTGGCGCGTGCGATCGATGGACAAGGCGTCCCGTGGATCGAGCGCATGCAAGGCGCGGTACATCCATTCGGGGCCACGGTTGGCCAGGAAGACCACGCCGTGCCGGTCGGCCAGCAACACGATGTCCTCTTCGCGCGCCCAGTCTTGGCGCACATCGTCCAGCGTGATCTTGACCACGACCACACCGATATGACGGCCCGTATCGTCGTCGACCGTGCGGGTGATGAAGTAGCCAGGCACGTTGGTGGATACGCCCAGCGCGTAGAACGTGGAGTGGCCGTCACGCATCGCGTCCTGAAAGTACGGCCGGAAACGGTAATCCAGACCGACGTTACTTTCCGGCGTGTTCCAGTTGTTGGCGGCCACGGCGTGGCCGTCACGGTCCAGCAGAGTCAGCGTCGAAGCATGCACCGCGCCGTTGGCCTGTTCCAGTTTGCGGTTGAGCGCCGGCGTATCGATGGATGCGGTCGGACCGGACAACGCGGCCCTGAGCTCGGGATCCAGCGCCAGCACGTCAGGCAGCACGGTAAAGCGATCGATCAGGCGCTGCACCGCCAGCGCATGCAGATTGAGCCGGTCAGCCGACTGCGCGGCGATGCCGCCGAGCGCCCGCCGCCAGGCCCACCAGCCGCCCAGCGCCACGCTCCCGGCCATGGCCAGCAACAGGATCAGCAGGGTAACGAGGCGGGCAAGACGCGATCGGGGCATGCGACATGCTCGCACAGGCGCGGGACCTCTAGCCGGAATGTGCTATGGGTCGTTCCGGCCGCAGGGAGTACAAAACGGCACCCGCCCTCAAAAGGGCAGCTGCCGTTGTCGTGCCATGTCCCTGCGCTCCGCCTCGCCCGTCGTACCTGTCCCCTTCTATCGCCAGACCTACGTCCAGGTGCTGCTGGCCATCGCACTCGGCGCCCTGCTCGGCCACTTCTGGCCGACGTTCGGCCAGTCGCTGAAGCCTCTGGGCGATGCCTTCATCAAGCTGGTGAAGATGATCATCGCGCCCGTGATCTTCCTCACCGTGGTCACCGGCATCGCCGGCATGCCGCACCTCAACGCCGTCGGCCGCGTCGTGCTGAAGGCGATGATCTACTTTCTGGTCTTCTCGACCCTCGCGCTGATCGTCGGCCTGATCGTGGCCAACGTGGTGCAGCCGGGTGCGGGTCTGAACATCGATCCCGCGACCCTGTCGACGAAGGAAATCGCGACCTATGCGTCCAAGGCGCACGATATCTCGCTGACCGGCTTCCTGCTCGACATCATTCCGGACACGGTGGTCGGCGCGTTCACCTCGGGCAATATCCTGCAGGTGCTGCTGTTCGCGGTGCTGTTCGGCATCTCGCTGACGATGGCCGGCGAGCGCGCGAAGCCGGTCGTCTCCTTCTTCGAGTCGCTGACCGCGCCGGTGTTCACGCTGGTGCATCTGCTGATGAAGGCCGCACCCATCGGTGCCTTCGGTGCCATCGCGTTCACCATCGGGCGCTATGGCATCGAGTCGCTGTCGAACCTGTTGTTTCTGGTCGCCACGTTCTACGGCACGGCGATCCTGTTCATCGTGGTGGTGCTGGGCACGGTCGCCAGGCTGGCCGGATTCTCGATTTTCCGGCTGCTGCGCTATCTCAAGGCGGAGCTGTTGCTGGTACTCGGCACCTCGTCGTCGGAGGCCGCACTTCCCTCGCTGATGGAGAAGATGGAGCGTGCCGGTTGCGACAAGTCCGTCGTCGGCCTGGTCGTGCCCACCGGTTACTCGTTCAATCTGGATGGCACCAACATCTACATGACCCTGGCCGCGTTGTTCATCGCGCAGGCGACCAACACACCGCTGACGCTCGGTGAACAGGTCGCCCTGTTGCTGGTGGCGATGGTCAGCTCGAAGGGCGCGGCGGGCGTCACCGGTGCGGGATTCGTCACGCTCGCGGCGACCCTGTCCGTGGTGCCCTCGCTGCCGGTTGCGGGCATGGCGCTGATCCTCGGCGTCGATCGGTTCATGAGCGAGTGCCGCTCGCTCACCAATTTCATCGGCAACGCCGTGGCTACCGTGGTCGTCGCACGCTGGGAAGGCGCGCTGGATCGCAAGGCTCTGGACGCTGCCCTGTCGTCTCGCGCGGAGAACCGCGCGCCCACGCTCGTCGCTTCACAGGGGAAACAGTCATGAGCTTGCTTCGCGTCGCGCTACTCGCCGCGGCCATCGGTCTCGCGTGCACCGGCCAGGTGGCCGCGCAGGCCGCGCCGGATGCCGGTAAACCTACCTCCATCGATCTGTGGCCCGGCAGTCCGCCGGGCGGCGGCAGCGGTCCGAAGGGGCCGGAGCGTATCGGCCAGAGCGGTACCGGTGTCGGCGCGGTCTCCAACGTCAGCCGCCCGCGTATCGAGGTATATCGCCCCGCCCGCCCAAATGGCGCGGCGGTGATCCTCATCGGCGGCGGCGGCTATTTCCGTATCGGGATCGGGCATGAGGTGATCCCGACGGCGAAATGGCTGGCGGCGCTGGGCGTCACACCGGTGGTGCTTTATTACCGCCTGCCCACCGATCACTGGCCGGCCGTCGCGCCATTCCAGGATGCGCAGCGCGCGATCCGCGTTTTGCGTGCGCATGCCAGCGAGCTCGGCATCGATCCGAAGCGCGTGGGTGTGGTCGGGTTCTCGGCGGGTGGCAATCTTGCCGGTATCGCCGAGACGCGCTTTGCCGATGCGTTCTATCCCGCCGTCGACGCGGCGGACCAACAGTCGGCACGACCGGATTTCGCCGGGCTGATCTACCCAGTGATCTCGTTGCAGAAGCCCTTCGATACCACACGGTCCAGCCGCGAACTGTCCACGCAGTCCGATGCGGTGCAGGCCTATTCGGTCGAGCTCCACGTGACGCACGACACGCCTCCGACCTTTCTCGCGCAGGCCGCCGACGACCCGATCGCCAACATCGGTAACAGCCTGGTGATGTTCGACGCCCTGCACAAGAACGATGTCGACACCGAAATGCATGTGTTCGACAAGGGTGGTCATGGGTGGGGTCTCGGCGATCCCGGCTCGGCGCCGGCGCAATGGCCTCGCTTGTTCGCCGCCTGGGCACGTCGCGCAGGCTTCTTCAACGCCGTCGACACCGCCCCGTTCGCCGTGCCCGCCACATCGCCGTCGAATGCCGCGCCCGCGGCCAGCGATGCGATTCCGGACGACAACTGATCGCCACCGACGACGAGACGCATGCCATGAAGACAAGCCAGTCCCGCCTCTATCCGGCGATCGCCGCCGTACTCTTTGCCAGCGGCATGTCCGCGCCGTCGATGGCCGCCGACAAGGTGACCAACGCCGAGTTGTTGAAACTGATCCAACAGCAGGCCGCGCAGATCGATGCGTTGAAGCAGCGCCTTGCCGTGGTGGAAGGCCAGACGCATGCTCCCGCCGTGGCCTCCGCCGGTGTCGGTACTCCCGTCACGCCCACCAACACGCAGCCAGTTGCCAGCGAGGACGACCGCCGCCAGGCGCAGGTCGACGCGGCCATCGCCGATACGCGCGAGAGCGAGATCGCCGTCGCCATGGCGCGCGGTGGCGCAACGAAATCCTCCGGTGGCAGCACGCGCTGGGGCCTCGGTGGCGAAGCCGGCCCACTGTTTCGCAGCGACGATGGCTTCTTCACCTTCAAGCCCGACGGTCGCCTCCTGATCGACTTCACCCGTACCAGCGGATCGAATTACGACACACGCAACATCAACGGGGCGCAGATCACCAGCGCGCGCCTCGGCGGCGAAGGCACCGTCGGCGCACTCGGTTACCACGTCGAAGCGGACTTCGCCGATAACGTCGTCGCCCTGCGCCAGACCTACCTCACGTACACCGCGAAGCTGTTCGGCAACACGACGAAGTTCTATCTCGGCAACTTCCTCAAGGATCTCGGCACCGAAGGCTCGTCCGAATTAGCGCGCGTGCCCTTCATGCTGCGCAACGCCGCGACCGCGGTGGGCCAGCCCGTCGTCAGCTACTTCGGCATGGGCGCACAGATGCGGATGTACGGCAACAACTGGCATTACAGCCTGTCGATCAACGGCAACGCCCCGAACAGTTCCACGTCGGGCACGCGCACCGACTCGACCACGTACCTCACCCGCGCGCACTGGAATCCGTGGAAGACCGAAAACGGCTTCCTGCATGTGGGTGGCTGGTACTACTACGAGAAGATCAGCGACGGCGTCACCAGCATCAACAACACGCCGGCCATCGCGCTCGACTACAATGACAACCTCGCGGTATCGGCCAGCTCCATCGCCAATCCCACGCAGGATCGTGGCAAGGGCTATGAACTGGGCGGGGTACTGCGCAACTTCTGGCTGATGACCGAGTACGGCAAGCGAACCATCGATTCGAGCACCGCCGACTCGGTCACGCGGCACGGGTCCAGTTTCGCCGCCGGCTGGATGATTACCGGCGAAGCGCCAGGGTTCTCCAGCCGTTCGGGCAGCTGGAAAGCGGTGAAGGTGAACAACCCGGTGACGTCGGGCGGCTGGGGTGCCTTCGAGCTCGCCGGGCGTGTCGACCATTACGACTACGCGGACGCACCGCGCGGCGGTATCGGCAAGAGCTATACGCTCGGCGTGAACTGGTACCTCAACGACTGGTCGCGGCTGATGCTCAACTATGTCCACTGGAATACGGATAACCAGGTGGGCAGTTTTACCGGGCCTGACGCCGGTAATTCGGTGGCGGTGCGGGCTCAGGTCGTCTTCTGAGCCGGCACCTGTTGCAGGACGGGCCGGAAAGATCGCGGCGCCGAGGCTACGAACAGCGCCACGCAGCCGACGACGGTGATGTCGACCTTGTCGAAACGCTTCGTGAGTTCGGCCCGCAGATCATCCAGGCTGTCCGTCGCGTTACCGAAGATACCCTTGCGGTTATAGAACGCCATCAGCCGCACGGCCGCACCGCTACGCACCACACCTTCCGCCAGGATGGTCGCACCGAAGATCACGCCACCCGGAGCGAGCAACGGCAGCATGTGGTCGAAAACACGGGCCTTCCCGGGCATGTTGCCCGGCAGGCAGTGCAGCAGATAGGTCAGGCCGATGGACGCGAACGGCTCGCCGACCGGTCGCACCGGCTGCAACACGTCGGCCACGTGGCTCTCGGGCGCGTAGCGCTCCACCCGCTTCGCCGCCGAGCGCAGGGCATTGTGGTTGAGGTCCATCAGCGCCAGCCGCGGCGCGGCCGGGAAGCGGCAATGATCCAGGTACCACCCCGTGCCGACACCTACATCCAGATGGTTAGAACTTACGTAACTGTCGTAGATCCCGAGGATCCGTGAGGTCGGACAGCGCCACACGGCGGGGTTGGAGATACGCAGGACGAGCGTGTCGTAAATGGCCAGGGTCAACGGGGAATAGACGGACTGGCTGTCGTAATCCTTGTCTTCTTGCAATGTCATGGGCGGGTTCCGGGCGCGGATGGGTGCGATGTGAGGGGATCGATACCGCAATCCGTGCGCAGGGTAGCGGAACGTCGGCGCCACCTCTTTCACAATTGCACCCTAAAGCCTGGCCGACCCGCGCCGATTCACTAACAAACACGCTGAGCCGACCAACCATGCCCGTCCAGCACGCCCGCCACACCAATCTGACTGCCGTCCTCGCCCAGCTCGAACGCGAGGGTATCGTTGGCTATGCCGAACAGGCCGAGCACCTCGGCAACGTCACCGAGCACCGTCTCGCCTCGATGCACCAGGGCGGCACCATCGATGTGCTGTTCTCCCAGCATGTCGAGTGGGTGCTGCACCGACGAAAAGGCTGGATGGACGAACTGCATGAGGACGATCCGCTAGAGGCGTGAGCGAAATCCGTCTCGTCGATCTAGTGCCGCTGACTGAGCCAGCGTGCCTGATCGACCGCGTCGATCACGACTTGTGGCTTGTCGTACTGGATGTAGTGCCCGGCGTCCGGGACGATGATGTTGATACCACGCGTGGACATCGCCGCGACGCGCGTGTGCATCCCCTCCCATGAAAGGGTCCGGCGATAGCGTTCCTCCTGCGTTTCGTCATCGCGCTTCGGATACGGCGAATGCGTCAGCACGATGAGAGGCATGTCGCCGAAGTCCTTCCGGGTAGCCCGGGTCTCGTCGGCGCTGGTGTAGTAGACGTTTTCCCGCTCCGACGCGATCGCTGCCTGCCAGCGCTCGGTGCTTCCATACGCTGCCTGAGCGTTGTCGATTGCCGGGCTGAAGCGTGGATCGTCGGTCGTGCCGACGCACTTCGCATACTCCGGCGTTCCTTTCTTAAGACCTTTTCGAGCGGCGTCGATGCATCCGTGTGCGTCCTTCAGATAGGCGTCGTATTTCGCCTTCTGATCCGGCGCACCGATGGCCCAGCCCTCCTCTGACTGATCCTCGTGCGAGCCTTCCACGATGACCAAGGCGATCACCTGGTCGCGATACTTGTCCGCGTAGACACGCACGTTCAAGCCAGCCAGCGAGTGGCCCACCAGGATGAACGGCGGTTTCTCACCTGCGGCATTTAGCAGAGCGTGCAGATCTTCCGAGGCGTTCACTGGCGTGCCAGGCCGACGCGCGGCATCGCTGAACCCGAGGCCGGCGCGATCGAAGGAACATACCCGGCCGCGCTTCGACAGCTCAGGCTGCACCAGCGCCCAGGACACCGTCGAGTCGCCCATCCCGGCATCCATCACCACAGTGGGCGAGCCCTGCCCGGTGCAGTATAGGTTCAGCCTCTGGCCGCTGCCGATGTCCACAAGACGCGCGGCATGGGTGTAGACGGGGTCGGTGATGACACTCCCCGCAGCTGTGCCCGACGCTGCGCACCCCATCGCCGCAGCCACGCACAGAAGCCCTGCTAGCATTTTCGTCACTGAATATCCCCCTCGGATCAGGGACAAGTGTCGCATGCTCGAAGCGCGAGGGTTACACGGCTCGCCTCGCTTCGCGCACGACTGACCGCAAAGCCGCGCTGGCCAGCTCCACGCATCGTCGCCTGCCGTTAGGTCAACGACGCTCCCCGTATCGAATTTGGATGAAGCACCCTGCTGGTACCGTATCGACGACCTCGCGAAATCCTGCGACGTTTGTTAGCCTCGCCGGCCCATCGAAAGATCGTCCCCATAGTGAACTCCGTGAAAAAAAGACTTATCCCGTTGCTCCTCGTTGCCCTTCTCGCCGGTTGCGGCGACCGCAGCGCCAGCTACTCCATCGACAACCCGACGGATAAGCCGCTATCGCTGACCATCGACGGTAAGGCATACGAGGTCCCCGCGAATGACGCCGAGAGCGTGTCGCTCAGCGCGGGAGAACACACCATGAAAGGGGACGTCGTCGGCGACATCCGGTTCATCTCGTACTATCGCGGTCGGGGCGGCATCATCAACCCGACGCTGAGTGACTATGTGATTTATCGCCAGAGCTTCGAGAAGGTGAATACCAAGTCGCCTGGCTACCAGGGCAAGCTCGACACCATCGTACTCGACGGCGTGACGTTCGAAGGCACCATGAAGCAGTCGAACGCTCTTTTCATCGACAAGGACTGGACGTATGGCGTGGACGAAGAGCTTCCCGACAGTGTGACCGAGCACGACAACGGTCTGAATAACACGGTGCATAACAAGGTCTTTCGTGCGAAGGACTTCATCGCATTCTTCGAAAAGAATGCGGACGCGAAAGGCTACTTCGAAGCGAATCGTCCGAAGAACCCGTCGCCTGTCGTTCACAAGCTGACCGTCCTCTCCCCGACTCTGCCGCCGATCGACGATCCGGCTCTGGAGAAGCTGGCGGAACCGCTGCGCGAAAACTACGCGAAGTATCTGAAGGCCAAAGATGCGTCAGACCAGGAAGCCCTGCAGAAAGAAAATTTCACGCTGAGCATGGCGTTCTCCAGAGGCGCGATGGCGATCAACGACAAGACGCGCCTCTCGCCGGAGTCGTCCAGTCAGATCGATGCGTTTCAGCGTGCTATCGGCGAGGCATATGGGTCGACGGCGCTGGTCGAGCCTTAAGCGCCATCACAGCAAACGTGCCGGACACAGGAGAGTGTCCGGCCTTTGCGCTGATCGCTTCCAGTGCGAGTGCAACGCGCTGGCAAACCGGGTAAACGCTAAAAAACAACTTGCGGTTGGCTGTAGGGCTAGGCCTTGTACGTTTCCCAGCAGCCATCCTGGCGCTCGACCTTGACCACTACCGTGCCACCGGCGCGCTCGACCATCCGCGCGTAATTGCCGGCAAGCTCGATCGCTTCACGTTCGGAGCGGACCTCGTCGACCGGACGATGATCCGAGCGGACACGCCATGGGCCTCGCGCCGTCGACGGCGGCGAGATGTAGATCAGCACTTCTTCCGTCATGCCTTGCCCAATGCCTTCCGGACATCGTCCGTCATGATGCCGACGCGCTTCACTGTCTCCCGAAGCTTGTCTTCCGACACGCCGAGAATCCGGGTCCAGTATTCGACCTCGTAATCCTCATGGACATTAATGCGCTGCGCATCGCCGGGGCCGCGCTTGCTGGTGTCGTCGCTCATAGCCTGCGCCTCGTTGAAGGTGGCCAAACGTGGCAGACGAAACGTCGAGCGTTTGTGGATCTGGCGCGAAAGTTCAGCGGATGAAGGCAAGGAGATCGGTCGCTTCCTCTTCCGTCAGCGCTTCGGCCTCGACGTCGAAAAGCAGGGATTTTCCGGTTGTTTCGTTGTTGAGACGGCTGCAGCCAAACGTGCGCAGGTCGCCTGACAGGACGTCGCCCGGCGAAATAAGGCCTTCTTCCAGCGTACCTACGGTAAACCCCGCGATTCGCTCGATGAGTGCGACACGAAGCTCGTGGTGGTACCAGGCAACCATACCTCGCATGTGCGACCCTCCCTTCAGACGTGATACTGCTCTGTTGGGACGGCGATTGTGTGAAGGGGCGTGGTGCCACCCACGACTCTCGGAAGGTTTCCACCCCTTTCGCTTCGTCCAGGACGGTACCGGCGCCCTCGCCAGCGGATGCGGAGATACAATCCCCCGGCATTTCAGATGGTGGAATACACGGAGGTACGATGAGCGACACGACCGAGTTTCGCGTTACTTACGATGGCCCGGCTCTCGAAAACCATGAGATGGATCCGCGCGAACTCGCGCCGGCACTTCTTGCCATGGCGGACCTGCTGGATGCCTCGGCCAAGGTTCTCTATGGCGACAAGGCCAAGGTGAACGTCAACGTCAAAGGTTCGTTCAAGACGGGCAGCTTCAACGTCGACTTCGTAACAGGCGTCAAGTGGCTGCAGTCGGTTCGCGACATCTTCGCGGGCTCCGAGGCAACCGCCATCGCGAATGCTTCGGCGATTCTTGGCGCACTGGGCGTGCTCGGAAAGACGGGGCTCATTCCATTGCTGAAATGGCTGCGAGCCAGGCCAATCACTCGAGTTGAACTGACCGATCCTGCGGGCCGGGACCGCCCGCGGGCTCGCATCTATGTCGGGAACGATTTCTACGACACCGAGGGCGCGACCGTGGATCTGTTGAGAGATGTCGGCGTGCGAAAAGCCATGGAGCGGGTACTCGCCCCGCTCGAAACATCGGGCATCGACGTTGTCGCGCTCGGCCAGGGGTCGTCGGTAAATATCACCGTGGACGCGGGCGACCTCCCATCCTTCGTTTCGCCTGTCGCTGAGAATCTTCGCCACCCGCCCGGCAGCGAAGCTCGGCGGTCTGCCCGGCTCTGGGCTTGACGCCACCTCCGTTCCTGCCAAAATGACCTGAAAGTCATTAATCGGTCGAGGTGTGCCATGTCGGACGTTCTTATCGTTGGTGCAGGCCCCACTGGCCTGGCGCATGCACTCTGGCTGACGGCCCAGGGTGTGAAGGTCCGAATCATCGACCGAACAGCCGGGCCAGGGACCACGTCCCGGGCCATGGCCGTGCAGGCCCGGACACTGGAGCTCTACCGGCAGCTGGATCTCAGCGACGAAGTGGTTGCCGCGGGTTTCCAGAACCGGGCCATGAATATCTGGGCGCGCGGAAAGCGTCGCGCCCGGGTTGCATTGCAAGACATCGGCAGCGGTCTGTCCCCCTACCCCTACATCCTCGTCTATCCCCAGGACCTCCACGAAAAGACGCTGGTGGCCAAGCTCGCCTCCCTCGGCGTAAACGTCGAACGGGAGACTGAGCTGGTCGACTTTCAGGACAAGGGAGACCACGTCGAAGCGCGTCTTCGTAGCGCAGACGGTACGGAGGAAACGGCATCGGCCATGTATCTGTCAGCCTGCGACGGGGCAAGCTCCACCGTCCGCAAACAGCTCGGCATAGGTTTCGAGGGGGGCACGTACCGGCAGGTTTTTTATGTTGCCGACGTCGAGTTGTCAGGCCTCGAACACATGGGCGAGGCGCATATCGCGCTCAACGGATCGGACTTCGTTGCGGTGCTCTCCTACAGCGATGACGGGAAGGCGCGGCTCATTGGGACCGTTCAGGACGAGCGCGCACAGCACCCGGAAAGCCTGACCTTCGAAGATGTCGGGCAAGAGGCCATCGCGAGCGTCGGTATCAAGGTCGAGAAGGTCAACTGGTTTTCTCATTACCGCGTACATCACCGTGTTGCCGACCGTTTCCGCGAAGGCCGCGTGTTTCTGATGGGCGACGCGGGTCACGTCCATAGCCCGGCGGGTGGACAGGGCATGAATACCGGAATTCTCGATGCCATCAACCTCGCCTGGAAACTCGCCGAGGTCATCCACGGCCGGGCGCCGGACGCGCTGCTCGACACGTACGCCGACGAGCGGCAGGCCTTTGCACGCGAGCTGGTCAAGACCACCGACCGAGTCTTCAGCCTGATCACGGCGGATGGTGGGCTTGCCGACATCATGCGCAGCTACGGCGTGCCGTTGATTGCCAGTGCTGTGTACAAGGTCGGCCCTGCACGCGAACTCCTGTTCAAGATGGTGTCGCAGACGGCCCTGACCTACAAAGACAGCACGCTAAGCGAGGGGACGGCAGGAGACGTCGACGCCGGCGAGCGCCTCCCCTGGGTCAGCATCGATGGACGCGATAATTTCGAATCATTGGCCAGGATTGGATGGCAGGTGCACGTGTACGGCACCGCGAAGGAAGACCTCAAAGCATGGTGTGGCGAGCGCGGGGTCGTGCTACGGGAATTCACCTGGACATCCGCGTATGAAAAAGCGGGTCTCCGGCAGGACGCGCTCTATCTGCTCCGTCCCGACACCTGGGTTGCCCTCGCCGACCCCACAGGCTCGGTCGAAACGCTGGACTCCTACTTCGCTTCGCGTTCTTATCGTCCAGGAGTAACCGACAGGCAGGATTTGTGACAGAACAGGAACCTAAATGGAGCCGGCGCAAAGACGCCCGCCCACAGGAAATCATCGAAGCCGCTATTGATGAGTTCGTGGCCAAGGGTTACGCCAATGCAAAGCTGGCCGACGTAGCCCGACGCGCCGGCGTGGTGAAAGGGACGATTTACCGATATTTCGAAACGAAAGCGGATGTCTTCCGGGCGGTCGCCCGGCATCTCGTGACGGAGCACCTCAGCACCATCGAAAACGCGTCCAGCAGCGCCGACAACGACGTCAACACCGTCCTGCCAATGATCCTCTCGCAGGTCGCCGCCAGGATGAGCGATCCGCGCGTTCCCGGTATCGTGCGCATGGTTCTGGTCGAGGGCCGGACGTTTCCCGACCTTGCGGCGGTTTGGCATGACGAGGTCATCGGCAAGGTCGCAGCGTTTTTGACGGCGAACATCCAGCGGGGCCAGTCGACCGGAAGCATCCGGGAAGGAGATCCTGCGCTGATGCTCTTTTCCATCATGGGCCCGATGCTGCTCGGCGTCCTGTTCAGGGATACGTTTCCGGACAGTCCCTTAGCCCCCGATCTCAACGCGCTGGCCGCTCAGCACGCTGACTTGCTGAGGCACGGTATGGGTCAAGGGCGGACGTGAATCCGTCGGCCGAATCGGATCCGAACCCAGCGAGATCATGCCCGTCGACGTCTTCATCGACGTAGCCAAGGCAGCCTTAAAAGACCTCGGAAACGACTAGAGCGAAGATCGCTGTCCGGTCGGGACGTATCGGAAAGTCTCGGATATAGTCACAGGTTTCCTGGATGGACCGAGCCGCGTAGGCGGCCGCATTCTCGCCGGGTCTTGGATTGCTGCACCAGTTGGCGTAGGCCAGCTCGAAGCCTTGCGCCGTCCGAAAGAATACATCTCCGCCCAGGACCGCTACCCCGGTGTCGGCGAGCAACTGCGCTGCTTCGATGGCGTCCTCGGCATCGAGAGCGACGTCCTCCGTGCCGAACGCGTCCATCATGGAAACGCCGCGGTGCCTAACCCAATTAAGAAACGGTGATGGAAGACTCATTGCGGGTTATCCGGAATGAAAAGGCGATGGTTGTCTCGTTCTGATCGCCCTTGATGAACTGAAAGATGCCGTTGTAACTGTTGTTCTTATGATGGAGCAGATGGTGGGTAGACGCATGGCTTCTGACCTACCCCAGTGCCCTAACGAAAAACGCCCAGTAACCACGAGGGTCCTGGGCGTTCAACGACTTACTTTACTGGCGGAGAGGGAGGGATTCGAACCCTCGGTACGCTTACACGTACGCCTGATTTCGAGTCAGGTACATTCGACCACTCTGCCACCTCTCCGTGAACGGTCGACGGCAGGGCTTTCGCTCTGCCGGGCCCGCAATGATAGTGGCTCTTCCCCGCCGTGACAACAGCCTTTTCATGCGGCATCCTGCCTGAGAAACCTGGGCCCCCAAGGCCCCCTCCTCCGCTTTCCCAAGGCCCACATGATCGAGTTTGGACACGGCACCCACACGGGACTGCGCCGCACGCGCAACGAGGACACCTATTACGCCGATGCCGGCCTGGGGTTGTTCCTGGTCGTGGATGGCATGGGCGGTCATCAGCATGGCGAGGTGGCGTCGGCCACGGCGCGCGATGGCGTGGTCGCTCAGGTGACGGCCGGTCAGTCGCTGGTCGACGCGATCCAGCGGGTGAATGAGGCGCTGATCGCTCGCTCCAGCGGGCTGTCGGAGTCGCGGCCGATGGGGACGACCATCGCCGCGATCAGGATCGTCGGGCGGTCCTATGAGGCCGCCTGGGTCGGCGACAGCCGGATCTATCGCTGGCAGCACGGCTCGCTGGAGCGCCTCTCGCATGACCATTCCATCGTCGAAGCGCTGGTCGAGGCGGGCGAGCTGACCGAGGCGCAGGCGCGGACACATCCGCAGCGCAGCGTGCTGACGCAGGCGCTGGGAATTACGGCGCCGGAGCAGTTGCATATCGGACTGGCTCGCGGCGAGCTTTCGTCGGGGGCGCGGTTGCTGCTGTGTACCGACGGCCTGACTGACGAAGTCGTCGACGCGCGGATCGGAGGGATCGTCGGGCGGACGGATATCGCGGCTCAGGAGGCGGTGGATCACCTGATTCTCGAGGCGCTGGGTGGGACGGGGCGGGACAATGTGACGGCTATTTTGTTGCGGGCTGCCGGGTAGAGCTCGCACCTTGGGCGCTGAGGGGGCGGGTTTGTCGCGCGCGGGGCGCGCTCCTACCCAGCGCGCCTGACGTGGCTTGACTGTTTAGTGGATCGTTTCGGACTCTAGTTTGCGCCAGACGCTTTGGCCGCCGGCGGCTTTGTCGAGGGCGTCGAGGCGGCTGGTGTGCAGCTCGAGTTCTTCGGCGGTGGCGCGGCGGACGACCGGGCGACGGGTGATCACGATGTCGCCGAGGACGTTGGTGCGGCCGTGATCGGCGGAAGCGTCGAAGGCGAGATCGAGCACGACCTGGCCGGAGGTCATCGCGACGTAGACGTCGGCGAGCAGCTGGGCATCGAGCAGGCCGCCGTGGACATCGCGGCGCGAGTTGTCGACGCCGAGGCGCTTACACAGCGCATCGAGGCTGTTGCGCTGGCCCGGGTACATGGTGCGCGCCATGGTCAGCGTATCGAGCACACTGGCGTAGTCAGTGGTGCTGCCGTAATTCGGCCCGAGGCGCTTCAGCTCCGCGTCGATGAATCCGACGTCGAACACCGCGTTGTGGATGATCAGTTCCGCGCCGCGGATGAATTCCAAAAACTCGTCCACCTTGTCGCGGAAGAGCGGCTGGTCGACGAGATCTTCGTCCTTGATGCCCGTGACCTTGCTCGCCTCTTCGTCGATCTTCCGCTCAGGGTTGAGATACGTATGGAAGTTGCGACCGGTCGGGCGGCGGCCGATCATCTCGACCGCACCGATTTCCACCAGGCGGTGACCGAGGTGGGCTTCGAGGCCGGTGGTTTCCGTATCGAGAACGACCTGCCTCATGCGACCTTCCCTTCCTTGTAGAGAATGGCCTGATCGCGGGCGGCGACGTCGACGCGCTCGTTTTCCACATGGCCGTTATGCCCCTTCACCCATTCCCAGGTGACGTTGTGCGCGGCGGCGGCGGCGTCCAGACGAATCCAGAGATCCTGGTTTTTCACCGGCTTCTTGTCGGCGGTTTTCCAGCCGTTGCGGCGCCACTTCGGCACCCACTCCTGTACGCCCTGCATGACGTACTTGGAGTCCGTCATCAGGTGCACGTTGCAACGACGGGTCAGCGCTTCGAACGCGGCGATCGCGCCCATCATTTCCATGCGGTTGTTGGTGGTGTCGCGCTCGCCGCCGGAAAGCATCTTCTCGATGCCCTTGGCGCGCAGCAGCGCGGCCCAGCCACCCGGGCCGGGATTACCCAGGCAGGCGCCATCGGTGAAGGCTTCAACTCTGTCGATGTCGGTCACGGTATCGGTCATGGAACTCAGCTTATGGATTCACGGGCGTTGCGACGCGCGCCGGAGGCGAGCGTGCCAGGCATCGGTGCGGGCACCGCCGCCATGCGGGGGCGCAAGGGTACAGCCGACGGCCGCTTTTTGCGCGCCACCAGGAAATATCCGCCGCCGACGAACGAGCCGTGCGCGGGGGCGCCGCCAGCACGTGGCCAGGCGCTGCCGAGGCGGCGTGGCATCGACAGCTCGAACTCGTCGCGTACCAGACGCTGGCTCCACCACCACGGCCAGGTGAGGCGCGGCCTGGGGCCGCGGCTCTGCCGGGCCACCCATGGCGACCACAGTCCCAGCGGATGGATGCCGGTGATCGCCAGCATGCCGCCCGGGGCGAGGACGCGGATCGCTTCGTCGAGCAGGTTGTCCTGCCGGGCGGTGGTCTCGAGGGCATGGCGCAGCAGCACCACCCCGAATGCCTCGTCGGCGAACGGGAGGGCCTCCAGGCCGCTCGCGCGGATGTCCCCACCCAGTTCCGCCCCGGCGACCCGCACGGTCGCCCAGTGGCCCAGCAGGGGGATCGCGGGCGGCTCGGCCTTCGCCGAGGTCGTCAGGTGCAGCCCGTGGTCGCCCGTGCAGCGCGCCAGCAGGGGCGCCAGCACGCGCGCTTCGTCGGCCAGCAGCTTGCGGACCTGCGGCGTCGCGTAGATGTCGGGGGCGAATGGAGCCATGGGTATCGAGTGTAGTGGGGTTGTTCGAGGCTCGCACCGGTTAACAAATGGCTAACGAGCAGGATATACCCGGCTGATATATTCCGGCCTCCCCGCCCGACAGTCCATCGCCCGGGCGGCCATTTTCTGGGAGTTCGCCCGATGCATTGGGTTCCCGTCGCGGCTCTGAGCGACAACTACATCTGGCTGGTCGCCGATGACGAGGGCAATGCCTTCGTCGTGGATCCCGGTGAAGCCGCCCCCGTCGAAGCCGCGCTGAAAGAGCGAGGCTGGACGCTGACGGCCATCCTGCTGACCCACCACCATAACGATCACATCGGCGGCGTATCGGACCTCGTGCGCAATCACGACGTGGAGGTGTACGCCACGGCGGATCCCCGCATCCAGCCGAAGAACCACTTCGTGGAAGACGGCGACACCATCACTTTGGATGCGCCGAAGGCGACCTTCAAGGTCATCGCCGTGCCGGGGCACACCAGCTCGCACGTGGCGTACTTCGGTGAGGGCTTTCTGTTCTGTGGCGACACCCTCTTCAGCGTCGGCTGCGGCCGGCTGTTCGAAGGCACGCCGGAGCAGATGCTCGCGTCGCTGGACAAGTTCGCCGATCTGCCGCCGGAGACCCTGGTCTGCTGCGCGCATGAGTACACCGCGTCCAATATCCGTTTCGCCCTCACGGTGGAACCGGACAACACACCCTTGCGCCTCCGTCGTGACGAGGTAGCGCGCCTGCGCGAGGAAGGCCGGCCGAGTGTGCCGAGCCGCCTCGCCGACGAGTACGCCACCAATCCCTTCCTGCGCGTGGACAGCGAGGCCGTCGCCCGCTGGTCCGAAGCGCAAGGTGGGGCCCACGACACACGGATAGAGCGGTTCGCCGCTCTGAGACGTGCCAAGGACAGCTTCTGAGCATGAATTCCCTACGCCGGCGCCTGTTACCTTCGCTCATGCCCTTGTTTCTCACGGCATGCGCATCGACCATGACGCCGCGTGTGCCGACCACGCCACTGGCGGCGGCACCGCAGACGGCGCCGGTGAATGACGTGACGATGTCGCCGAAGCTGATGCGCCCCGCCCCGCCCGCGGACTTCTGGGGCAGCATGCGCGACAGCTTCGCCATGCCCGGCTGTGAAGCGGACCCGCAGGTGATGGCCTGGGCTCGCACGTATACGAAAATGCCCAACCGCTTCGAGCAGCAGGTCAACGAAGTGCTGCCGCTGATCGTATACGCACACAAGTCGGCGATGCAGCACAGCGTGGCCGGCGAGTTCGCGCTGCTGCCCTGGGTCGAGAGCCAGTATCGCCACGTGCCCGGCGCGAAGAACCGCCCGGCTGGCATGTGGCAGATCATGCCGCAGACGGCGCATACGCTGGGCCTGCGCGTGGACAAGAATTACGACGAGCGACTGGACATCACCAAGTCCACCGAGTCGGTGATGTCGATGATGCGCCGCTACTACGACGACCTGGGCGACTGGCGTCTCGTGGATGTCGCTTACAACGCCGGCGAGTTCGGTCTGAAGAAGACCATCGACAAGCACGGCGGCCCGAGCGATGACGACGGTATCCCCGACGTCCCGATGAAGGCGAACACGCGCGAGCATCTGGTCAAGCTGATGGCGATCGCGTGCATCGTGCGTGACCCGGCGCGCTTCAACGTGCAGTTGCCCAGGCAGGACAACCAGGACAGCTTGCAGGTCGTCCAGGTATCGAACCCGCAATCCCTCGCGCAGGCGGCGAAGCAGTCCGGGCTGTCGATGGGCGATCTGCGCGACTTCAATCCGGCGTTCCGCACGACGAAGGCTACGGTGTCGTCGTCGCTGCTGCTGCCGAAATCGGCGGCGGATCAGTACAAGCTAGGCCCGGTGGATCCGGTGGCCGATGTGCCGGACCCGACAGCGGATGACGCGGACGTGGCTGCGGCGGATGCGCCGGCGAAAAGCTCACGCAAGGGCAAGGCGGCGGCGAAAGTGTCGAAAACGGCTACGGCGAAGGCTTCGAAGAACACGAAGACGAAGGCACCGTCCGATGCATCCGCAAAGAACGATGTCGTGATCCACAAAGTGGATAACGGCGAGTCGCTCTGGACGATCGCGCGCCGTCATCAGGTGAGCGTCGACCAGCTGATGAAGTGGAACGGGCTGCAGACGCAGGCCGTGAAGCCGGGCCAGGTGTTGCGGCTTACGGCTTCCAAATAAACCGGACGGAGAGCGGACCTCGGACTCAGACAAGCCCGAGGTCCCGGCCAGACCTCAAAGCTGCACGACATCCCACTGCACGTCCGGATGGGTCTCGGCGTCGTAATCGACACCCTTCACCTCGAAGCCGAACAGCTTGATGAAGTCGTGCTTGTAACCGGCATAGTCGGTCACCTCACGCAGATTCTCGGTCGTGACGTTCGGCCAGAGCGCCTTGCACTCGGTCTGCACGTCATCGCGCAGTTCCCAGTCGTCCAGACGCAGACGACCCTCGGCATCCGTCTCCGCCGCCTGACCATCCGCGCGGTACAGACGGTCGTGAAACAAACGGTTGATCTGTTCGATCGTGCCTTCGTGAATGCCCTTCGCCTTCATGATCTTGAAGACCATCGACACGTAGAGCGGAATCACCGGAATTGCCGAACTCGCCTGCGTTACCACCGACTTCATCACACCGACGTACGAACGCAGCCCCTTCGACGCATAGCGCGTGCCGAGCTCCTTCGCCGTGCGATCGAGATGCTGCTTGGCCTGACCCAGCGTGCCGTGCCAGTAGATCGGCCAGGTGATCTCGGTGCCCACATAGCTGTATGCCACCGTGGTGGCGTTGTCGGCGAGCACGCCGGCTTCGCTCAGTGCATCGATCCAGAGCGCCCAGTCCTCGCCACCCATGACCGTGACCGTGTCCTTGATCTCCTGCTCGGTGGCGGGCTCGACGGATGCCTGGATCACGGCGTCCTTATTGGTATCCACTGACGAGGCGGTGAACGTCTCGCCGATGGTCTTCAACGCGGAGCGCACCACTTCACCGGTCTTCGGCAGCTTGCGCACGGGCGACGCGAGCGAATAGACGACAAGGTCGACGGTGCCGCCCATCTCGGCCCGGATCAGCTCGATGACCTTCGCGCGGGTTTCGTCAGCGAAGGCGTCACCGTTGACCGAGCGGCTGTAAAGGCCTGCATCGGCGGCGAGCTTGTCGAACGCGGCCGAGTTGTACCAGCCGGCGGTGCCGGTCTTGGTGTCGCTCGACGGCTTTTCGAAAAACACACCCAGCGTGGCGGCGCCATGACCGAAGGCCGCGGTGATCCGCGAGGCCAGGCCATAACCGGTGGAAGCACCGATGACCAGCACACGCTTCGGGCCGTCGGCGAACGCGCCGCTGGCCCTGGTGATGGCGATTTGCTCTTCCACATTCTTCGCACAGCCGACCGGGTGGGCGGTAGTGCAGATGAAGCCACGAACCTTGGGTTGAATGATCACGGGTTGTCCCTTTGACGCGATAAGGCGCCCATTGTAAATCGGGCGACCCACCATGCGCTTCCGCATGGACGGCAGCCAGCCCGGTCGGCGAGAAACAAAAAAAAAGGCCTCTCCGGAGAGAGGCCTTCCTTGGGATAGCCGTAAGCGTTACATCCGGTCGGTGGCGACCTTGATCTCGCCCTTCGCCTTCAGGGCGTCGATGTATTCGATCGTGGCGGCCTGAGCCATCGCGTCCATCATCTGACCGCGCAGCGCGACGCGCTGTGCCTTCTCGACCTTGGACGGGTCGCCATCGGTGACCTTGTCGACCGCTACGAGCGCGTAGGTGCCGTTACCGGTCGCCACGCTGCTCCAGGCGCTCTTGCCATCGACCGGATGCGGCAGCGAAAACGCCTGTTGCAGAACGGCCGGCGGCGCGTCCTTGATCGTCGCGAGCTTGCTGCGCTCCAGCCCGGTCAGGGTCTGCACCGGTGCCTTCACGAGGCTGGAGGCATCGCCACCCTTGCTCAGCTGCGCGGCGAGGTCATCGGCCTGCTTCTTCGCGGCGGCATCGACGCGCTCGTCGAGGATGCGCTGACGCACCGCATCGGTCACGTCGGCCAGCGCCCTGGGCGCCGCTGCCGCATGCTTGTCCAGATGCATGACGACCGCATCGCCCTGCTGCACCTGTACCAGCGAGGAGTTGTTGCCCTGGTTCACCACGTCGTCGCCGAAGGCGGCCGTGACGAACTTCGGGTCCGCGGCGACGCCTTCACCACCCTGGCGACCGAACATCGGGGTCGTCTTGATCTCGACGCCGAGTTCCTTCGCGGCCGGCTCGAGCGAACCCGGGTTGCGCTCAGCCAGATCGGCCAGCTTACCCGCGCGCTCATTGTAGAGGCGCTCGCCTTCGCTCTTGGCCCAGTCGCCGGCCAGCTGCCCGCGAACCTCGGCGAACGGCTTGGCATCACCCTCGCGCGCATCGCGCACCCAGATGATGTGATAGCCCTCTTCCGGTGAGAGAATCGGCTCTTTGGTGATCTCGCCCTTCTTCAGGCCGAACAGGGCGGTATCGAACGCCGCGTTGGCGACGCCCTTTTCCAGCCAGCCCAGATCGCCACCGGTGCGCTTCGAGCCCAGATCGTCCGAGTTCTCTGCGGCAAGCCTGGCGAAGTTTTCCGGGGTGGCTTCGGCGGCGATCTTCTTCGCCTTGTCGAGCGCGGCCTTCTGCTGCTCGGGCGTGGCGTTCTTCGGGACGTCGATGAGAATGTGCGACGCTTCGCGCTGCTCCGGCTGCGCGTAACGCTGCTTGTTCTTGTCGTACTGCTCGTGAAGCTGCTCGTCGGTCGGCTCGCCGATCTTGAGGTCGGCCTGCTTCACTTCGATGTACTGCACCGAGACCTGCTCGGGCGTGGTGTAGTCGGCGATGTGCGACTTGTAGAACGCGTCGATGTCCGCATCCGCGACGGTGGCGTCGGTCAGGGAAGGACGCGGCAGTACGGCGTAGCGCAGATCGCGCTGCTGGCCGTGCAGACGGAAGAAGTTGTCGACGTCGGCTTCGCTGACGATCGTGGTTGCCGAAATCGCTTCCGGGATCATCTGCGTGGCGAGCGACGTACGGACCTTGGTCTCGTACATGGCGGGGCTCATGCCCTGCATGGAGAGGATCGCGCGATAGGCTTCGGGACTGAACTGCCCGTTGACCTGAAAGCCGGGATCGGTGGCGATGGTGGTGCGCACGGCGGCGTCGGAGACCGTCAGACCGAGATCGGTGTTGGACTGCTGCAGCAGCGCCTGACTGATCATGCCGTCGAGCACCTTCTGCTTGAGCTCGGGCTTCTCGAGATCCGCTGCGGTGAACGGCGAGTTCGGATCCTGTGCGGCCTGCTGGCGAAGACCATTGAGGCGGTCCTGCCACTCCTGCTGCGAGATCTCGTGGTCACCGACCTTCGCGACGTACGTATCGACGCGCGAGACGAAGTACGACTCGATACCGAAGAACGCGACGGCGAAGACGCAGACACCGAGGACGATGGCGGCGGGCCAGCCATGGATCTTGTTACGGAGGGCTTGCAGCATGATGCGACTCGCAAGGTTTACGCCGGAAAAGTCCTCACCGGCGGATAGATAAAGCAAAGGCGCCACGCGGGCGCCTTTGCGGACAATGGCGGAGTGGACGGGACTCGAACCCGCGACCTCCGGCGTGACAGGCCAGCATTCTAACCGACTGAACTACCACTCCACTTCCCGTTGGTGGGTGCTGAGGGGATCGAACCCCCGACCAGCGCCGTGTAAAGGCGACGCTCTACCGCTGAGCTAAGCACCCCCTTACGGGGAAGACTGCTTAGTTTACGTGATCCTTGAGCGCCTTGCCAGCGGTGAAGGCCGGGACCTTCGACGCCGGGATCTTGATCTCTTCGTTCGTGCGCGGGTTGCGGCCCGTGCGAGCGGCGCGGCTGCGCAGCTTGAAGGTGCCGAAGCCGACGAGGGCAACGTCTTCACCCTTCTTGAGGGTGTCCTTTACCGCTTCGATCAGGCCTTCGAGCGCCTTGCCGGCGTCGGCCTTCGACAGTTCAGCCTTTTCAGCAATGGCGGCGATCAGGTCGGTTTTATTCATTACGTAACTCCCTTCAAAGGTAATTCGAATCGCCGGACGGCGATCCTTGGCGAGAAGACGTCAGGTTACGAATCTCACCATGTGGCATGACTCAGCAACCCCGCGATCCAGGGCGCCCTTGCGGCGCGGGCGATGGCGGAGCGGACTTTATACCAGTGCCCTACCCCTACCGCAATACGAGCAATACCAACGCTTTCAGCGGGTATGCATAAAAAAGATTATCGCGAAGCGATCGTGACAGGACGACGAAAACGAAAAGGGAGCACGGTGACCCGCGCCCCCTTTTCGTACGCGATGAAACACTCCGGCGATCAGTGAGTAAGCGACGGCGAACCCTTGCCCTTACCCTTGCGACCCGGCGCGGGCGCCACGTCGACACCGGCCTCGCCCGCGCCCTTCTTGCTGGGCCCGATCGGACGCTCGAGTGCGAGATCGAGCACTTCGTCGATCCACTTGACGGCGTGAATGTCCAGCGAGCTCGTGATGTTTTCCGGCAGGTCGACAAGATCTTTCTTGTTCTCGTCCGGAATGATCACCGTGGTGATACCGCCGCGATGCGCCGCAAGCAGTTTCTCCTTGAGTCCACCGATGGGCAGCACGCGACCGCGCAGCGTGATCTCACCGGTCATCGCCACTTCGGAGCGCACAGGCACCTTGGTCAGCGCCGATACGAGCGACGTGGCCATGGCGATACCCGCACTCGGACCGTCCTTGGGCGTCGCGCCTTCGGGAACGTGGATGTGGATGTCGAGCTTCTCGTGGAAGTCGGGTTCGATGCCGAGACCCGCGACGCGTGCGCGCACGACGCTGAGCGCGGCCTGGATCGATTCCTTCATCACGTCACCGAGCTGACCGGTATGGACCAGACGGCCCTTACCCGGCACCACGGATGCTTCGATGCTGAGCAGGTCGCCGCCTACCTGCGTCCAGGCCAGACCCGTGACCAGACCGACTTCGTTCTGCTGTTCGGCGCGACCGAAGTCGAAGCGACGCACACCGAGGTAATGGTCGAGGTTTTCTGCATCGACGCAGACCAGATCCGGCGCGAGCGCCTTACCCTTCGCCGCCTTGCCGGCCGCCTTCTGCACCTTGGCCTTCGCCTTGGCCGGGACCGTACCCAGCGCGATTTCCTTCACCACCTTGCGGCAGATCTTGGAGATCTCTCTCTCCAGATTACGCACGCCCGACTCGCGCGTGTAGTAACGCACGATGCCGCGCAGTGCGCTTTCATCGATACCCAGCTCCTCGGACTTCAGGCCGTTCGCCTTCAGCTGCTTCGGCAGCAGGTACTTCTGCGCGATGTTGAGCTTCTCGTCTTCGGTGTAACCGGGAATACGGATCACCTCCATACGATCGAGCAGCGGACCCGGGATATTCAGCGAGTTCGCGGTCGCGATCCACATGACTTCCGAGAGGTCGAGATCGACTTCGAGGTAGTGATCGTTGAACGCGCTGTTCTGCTCCGGATCGAGCACTTCGAGCAACGCCGACGACGGATCGCCGCGGAAGTCCATCGACATCTTGTCGATTTCGTCGAGGACGAACAGCGGATTCTTCGTGCCGACCTTGTTGAGGTTCTGCACGATGCGCCCCGGCATCGAACCGATGTACGTACGACGATGGCCGCGAATCTCGGCTTCGTCGCGAACGCCACCCAGGCTCATGCGCACGAACTTGCGGTTCGTCGCCTTGGCGATGGACTGGCCGAGCGAGGTCTTGCCGACGCCGGGCGGACCGACGAGGCAGAGAATCGGGCCCTTCATCGTGTTCACGCGCTGCTGCACCGCGAGATACTCGAGGATGCGGTCCTTGACCTTCTCCAGACCGAAGTGATCGGCGTCGAGCGTTTCCTGCGCGAGCGCCAGATCCTTGAGGACCTTGCTGCGCTTCTTCCACGGCACGCCCACCACCCAGTCGAGGTAGTTGCGCACCACGGTGGCCTCGGCCGACATCGGCGACATCTGTTTGAGCTTGTTGAATTCCTGGCGCGCTTTCGCGAGCACGGCCTTGGGCATGCCCGCCGCGTCGATCTTCTTCTGCAGCTCTTCGATTTCGTTGACGCCCTCGTCGCCTTCACCCAGTTCCTTCTGGATGGCCTTCATCTGTTCGTTGAGGTAGTACTCGCGCTGGCTCTTTTCCATCTGCGACTTGACGCGACCGCGGATGCGCTTTTCGACCTGCTGCAAGTCCATCTCACCATCGACGAGGCCGATGAGGAGTTCGAGACGCTCACCGACATCGGACGTTTCGAGCACACGCTGCTTGTCCGCCATGCGCACGGAAAGATGCGCGGCGATGGAGTCGGCCAGACGCGACGGATCGTCGATGCCCGAGAGCGTCGCCAGAATCTCCGGCGGCAGCTTGCGGCTCTGTTTGACCAGCTGTTCGAACAGCGAGACCAGCGAGCGCGACACGACGTCGAGCTCGCGCTCGTTCTTGCTGTAGATCGGCTCGATGACGCGGGCGCGGCCGCTCATCATCCCGGCCTCGTCCTCGAAGGCGTCGATCTGCACGCGCGACTGCCCTTCGACCAGCACCTTCACGGTGCCGTCGGGGAGCTTCAGCAGCTGCAGGACGCCCGCGAGCGTACCGACCTGATGCAGGTCGCCGATCGAGGGATCGTCGATGTCGGGGCTCTTCTGGGCGACGAGCAGGATCTGCCGCTCGCCTTCCATTGCCCGCTCGAGCGCACGCATCGATTTGTCGCGTCCCACGAAGAGCGGGATGACCATGTGCGGGTAGACGACAACGTCACGCAAGGGCAGGACCGGCAATAGGTCCAGCTCGGATCCGCTCGTGGTCTGGTTGCGATTCTTCGCCATGTGCTTAGGGTTTCCCTCAGAGTTTTTTGGGCTCGCCCCGACACTGCGCCGGAGCCGCCATACACGTCAAGTGGTGGTTCGCGAAGGACCGATCAAGAGCGGCACGCCGAAAGAAAAACGGCCCCGGCGTCAGTGACGCCGGGGCCGTCGGTATACGTAACGCCCGTTACGTCAGGCGGCGTCGCCACCCTCGCCCGCGATCCTCTGCTGCTGCAGGTTCCCGCGGTAGATAAGGTACGGCTCGGCCTGGCCATCGATCACGGCGTCGTCGACCACCACCTTGCTGACGTGCTCCAGCGACGGCAGTTCGAACATCGTGTCGAGCAGCACCTGTTCGAGAATGGTTCGCAGTCCACGTGCGCCGGTCTTGCGCTTGAGCGCGCGACGAGCAATGGCGGACAAGGCTTCCGGGCGGAACTCGAGCTCGGCGCCTTCCATGTCGAACAGCTTGCGGAACTGCTTGGTGACCGCGTTCTTCGGCTCGGTGAGAATCTGCACCAGGGCAGCCTCATCGAGTTCGTCGAGCGTTGCCACGACCGGAAGGCGACCGACGAATTCGGGAATCAGACCGAAACGGACCAGATCCGCCGGCTCGACTTCCGACAGCGTCTTGCCGACGTTCTCGGTGCGCTCCTTGGAGCGGACTTCGGCCTTGAAGCCGATGCCCGTGGTCTCCGAACGCTGCTGGATCACCTTGTCCAGCCCGGCGAAGGCGCCGCCGCAGATGAACAGGATATTGCGCGTGTCGACCTGCAGGAATTCCTGCTGCGGATGCTTGCGACCACCCTGCGGCGGCACCGAGGCGAGCGTGCCCTCGATGAGCTTGAGCAGAGCCTGCTGGACGCCCTCGCCGGACACGTCGCGGGTGATCGACGGGTTCTCGCTCTTACGCGAGATCTTGTCGATTTCGTCGATGTAGACGATACCGCTCTGCGCCTTTTCGACGTCGTAATCGCACTTCTGCAGGAGCTTCTGGATGATGTTTTCGACATCTTCACCGACATAGCCGGCTTCGGTCAGCGTCGTGGCATCCGCGATGGTGAACGGCACGTTGAGCAGGCGAGCCAGCGTTTCCGCCAGCAGCGTCTTGCCCGAACCGGTCGGACCGATCAGGAGGATGTTGGACTTGCCCAGCTCGACATCGTCGTTCTTCTGGCGCGATTCCATGCGCTTGTAGTGGTTGTAAACCGCGACGGAGAGCGCTTTCTTGGCGCGCGTCTGGCCGACCACGTACTGGTCGAGGGCTTCCATGATTTCGCGGGGCTTGGGAAGCTGGGTCCGGCCGGAGGCCGCCTTTTCTTCCAGTTCCTCGCGAATGATGTCGTTGCACAGCTCAACGCATTCGTCGCAGATGAACACGCTGGGGCCGGCGATCAACTTGCGCACTTCATGCTGGCTCTTTCCGCAGAAGGAGCAATAAAGAATCTTTCCGCCGTCGTTGGAACGGCTCTGCCGCTCGTCGCTCATGCTTGGGGCCCTACTGAGAATCCAGGTGCGCTTTGAGAATAGCACAGCACTCCGCCCCTGGAATCAGGGGCGAAGTGCCGGTTTTCACAAGCGTATACGTTCAAATCAAGCCGAACGGACGGTGTCGACGGTACGCTTATCGGGCACCGAGTCGATCAGGCCATAGGCCTGGGCTTCGGCGCCGCTCATGAAGCGGTCGCGCTCGGTGTCGCGGGCGATCTCTTCGACCGTCTTGCCACTGTGGTGGGCAAGGATGGCGTTGAGACGCTCGCGCATGGTCAGGATTTCACGGGCGTGAATCTCGATGTCCGTGGCCTGCCCCGAGATGCCGCCAGCCCAGGGCTGGTGGATCATGATGCGCGAATGCGGCAGCGAGTAACGCTTGCCCGCCGCGCCCGCCGCCAGCAACAGGGCGCCCATGGAGGCGGCCTGGCCGATGCACATGGTGCTGACGTCCGGCTTCACGAACTGCATCGTGTCGTAGATCGCCATACCCGCGGTGACAGAGCCACCGGGGCTGTTGATGTACAGGTTGATGTCCTTGTCCGGGTTTTCGGACTCCAGGAACAGCAACTGGGCGACGATGACATTGGCCATGTAGTCGTCGACCGGGCCGACCGCGAAGATGATGCGCTCCTTGAGGAGACGCGAATAGATGTCGTACGAACGCTCGCCACGCGAGGTCTGCTCGACAACGATGGGCACCAGGTTGAGATTCTGGATCGGAGCCATGGACATGTGGTCTCTCCTAACGTGTGGGGCCCGGCTGTTGCAAGAAGATCGGTGCTTACGCGCCGATCGGTCGCATCACCTCGTCGAAGCTCAGTTCCTGGTCGGTGGACTTGGCGTTGTCAGCCACCCACTCGGCCACCTGATCTTCCATCACGCGGTTCTGCAGTCCCGACATCAGTTGGGGATCACCGTTATACAGTTCAATGACCTTTTCCGGTTCTTCATAGGTCGAGGCAATCGCCGTGAGCATTTCAGCCATGCGCTTGCGATCGATCCGGATCTCGTTCTTGCGTGCGATTTCGCCCATGAGCAGGGCGGCGGCGACGCGCTTGCGGGCAAACGGAGTGGCCTCGGCGACCATCTGCGGGCTCGGCTCCTGGCCACGCGGCAGGTTGCCGGCGGCGAGGCTGCGGGCTTCGGCGTCGGACATCAGTTCCGGCACGTCGAGGTCCGGATAGGCGCCGGCCAGCTTCTCGGCCACTTCGGACTTGAGGCGGGCCATGAGCGTGGCCTTGAGCTCGCGCTCGAGGTTGGCGCGAACTTCCTTGCGGAAGGTTTCCAGGTCGCCGTCGGCCACGCCGAACAGCTTGACGAAGTCGGCGTCGACGGCCGGCAGGTTGGCTTCCTGCACCTTGATGATCTTGAAGGTGACCTTCGCGGTCTTGCCAGCGAGTTCCGGGTTGCGGAAGTCTTCCGGGAAGGCGACGTCCTGGACCAGCTCTTCGTCAGCCGAACGGCCGGTCAGCGCTTCGTCGAGCGCCTTGAACAGGGTGCCCGAGCCCAGCACGCTGCCGGCACGCTCGAGACCTTCGGCCGGGAAGCGGTAGTCACCGGCTTCGGCGGCGTATTCGAACATCACGAAGTCGCCGTCTTTCGAGGCGCGCGATACTTCGTCGAAGCTGCGACGCTGGGTGCGCAGGGTTTCGATCATCTTGTCGATGTCGGCGTCCTTGACCTCCGCCTTGGGGCGGGCGATTTCGATCGTCGAGACGTCGATGGCCGGGAACTCCGGCATCACTTCGAACGTGGCCGTGTAGGCGATCTCGCCGTTCTCGGGGTTGCCCGTGGTGTCGACCGACGGATTGGCGATCGGCTGGAGCTTCTCCTGCTCGACGGCCTGGCGCAGGGTGCTGCCGATCAGCTCGGACAGCGCCTCACCACGGACCTGCGCGCCGAAGCGCTGCTTGATCACGTTGGTGGGCACCTTGCCCGGACGGAAGCCCTTCAGACGCACCGTGCGACCCATCTCCGCGATGCGCTCGCTGACCTGCGACTCGAGGCGCTCCGCCGGGAACTTCACCGTGAGCTTGCGCCCGAGCTTGCCGACATTCTCAACCGAAACCTGCATGACCTCTCCTGAAACCACTAAAACGATATGGGATTCACCGCGAATGTCGGGCTCGTCGCCGCGACCTTGATCCCCGGCGGCGAAAAACCCCGCAAATGACTGCCCATTCTACGTTTTGCCCTTACACCGCCGCAACCTGCATCAGCCGGGGCTCCAGCGCCTCGGGCCGCCGCCTTCGGAGGCGAGCGAGTCTCCCGGATTGGCGAGAGCGCATGCCGTCAGCGAAAGACAGCCGCAGCCGATACAGTCCGCCAGTTTGTCTTTCAGATTAAGCAGTTGCGAGATTCTTCCCTCCAGCTCCTCACGCCAGGCCGCCGACATCGTCGCCCACTCGTCGCGCGTCGGCGTTCGCTCATCCGGGAGTGTCGCAAAGGCCTGACGGACGGCCTCCAGGGGGATGCCTACCCGCTGGGCGACCCGGATGACCGCGATCCGGCGCAGGACGTCCGCGGAAAACCGGCGCTGGTTGCCTGAGGTACGCAGGCTCCGGATCAGCCCTTTCCGCTCATAGAAATGCAGGGCCGACACCGCGACACCGCCGCGCCTGGCCACCTCCCCCACACTCAGCTCGCGCATCCACTTGACCTAAACGTTAGTTGAGGTCGCATCCTGCGCCTCTCCGGGACCGCCGCGCAAGCATGCGACACTCCCCACCCCCAAGGAAGCCAGCATGCACGTGGGAACCTCCGACCCCCATCTCACTCCCGCCGAAACCCTTCCCCAGGTCGACGGCATCCTCAGCCCGCGATACCGCGCCGCCACGCTCGGCATGGTCTGTCTGATTTCGCTGATCGCCTTCGAGGCGCTGGCCGTCACCACCGCGATGCCGACTGTCGCCCGCGAACTGGACGGACTGCGCGCCTATGCCCTCGCCTTCGGTGGCGTTCTGGCGACCAGCGTCATCGGCATGACGCTGTCGGGCCGCTGGAGCGATCGGCGTGGGCCGGCGCCCGCCATGTGGACGGGACTGGTCGGCTTCGTGATCGGGCTGCTTATCGCCGGATCGGCGCAGAACATGCCGATGCTCCTCGTCGGACGACTCGTCCAGGGCCTGGGTGCCGGCTGCCTGTCCCCTGCCCTCTACGTCATCGTCGGCCGCCTTTACCCGGAGTCTATGCGGCCGCAGGTGTTTGCCTCGTTCTCAGCTGGCTGGGTCGTGCCTGCGCTCATCGGTCCGGCGGTGAGCGGAGCGATCGTCGAGCACATCGGCTGGCGCTGGGTGTTCCTCGCCGTGCCGCTGCTCGCGTTACCGGCCGCCCTCGGGTTACGCGGTGCCTTGCGCTCGCTGCCGGCGCCGTCCGGCACACCGTCGGATACCTCGGGACGCATGCTCAATGCGGTCGGGGCGTCCCTGGGAGCGTGCCTGCTGTTCGTGTCGGGTCAGGAGCACGGCCTGCTCGCTGTCGCGCTGATGTTGCCGTCACTCGCACTGCTCTTCTTCTGCGGGCGCCGGTTGCTGCCACCCGGCACCTTGTGGGCTGCGAGAGGGTTGCCTGCGGTCGTCGCCTTGCGTGGCATTGCCGCTTCGGCGTTCTTCGGCGCCGAGGCATTTCTTCCGCTCGTGTTCTCGCAGCAGCATGGGCTGTCACCGATGTGGTCCGGGCTTGCGATCAGTGTCGGCGCGATCGGCTGGTTTTCCGGATCGTGGTACCAGGGCCACTACGCGAAGATTGCACGGCAGACTTTACTCACTCGCGGCACTGCGCTGATGGTGATCGGCAGCATCGTCGCGTCGCTCGGTATCTTCGAATGGATGCCTGTGCCTGCCGCCGTTGCCGGCTGGCTGATTACCGGGCTGGGCATGGGAATGCTTTACGGGACGGTTTCCGTACTCGCGTTGTCGATGTCCGCGGAGCACGAGCAGGGAAAGAACAGTTCGGCGTTGCAACTGTGCGAGTCGTTGATGGTGGCGACGACGCTGGCGGTCGGAGGTACGCTGTTCGCGGCGCTGCTCAACGTCTCGCACGTGGCGGCGTTTGCGGCGAACTTCGCGATGACGGTGGTGTTGGCGATGCTGGGAACGGTGGTTGCGCGGCGTACGCGCGCCGACGCGTGAACCCGGGCGTCATTGATCGGTGCGGAACCATCGCCCATCATCGTGCCAGCCGGTGAATCAACGAATTTCGGACTGGTGCGAGAGGGGGGACTCGAACCCCCACGGGTTACCCCGTCAGAACCTAAATCTGGTGCGTCTACCAATTCCGCCACTCTCGCTCGCGGCGCCATTCTAGGCGCCCGCAGGACGCAGGTCTACCGACTCAGCCACGGCAGCCGGCAAGCAGGTCGAGCTCCGGCTTGTACACCGACGTGCGCGTGCCGAAGAAGCCCAGCAAGGTATGGAACAGGTTGTCCTGACTTGCCGGCTGCACGCGTCGCTGGTTGAGGCACTCCAGCCGCATGCCCGTGTCGCTTACCCAGCCGGGTGAGAACCACATCAGCATCGGGATGTGCTTCTGCTGTGTGGGGGCCGTATCCCAGTCCGCGCCATGGAGATAGATGTCGTGCTCACCCAGCGACTCGCCGTGATCGGACAGGTACATCATCGCGCTGTCGATGTCGGGCGCGGCTTTCAGCGTGTCCACGACCCGGCCAAGGATATGGTCGGTGTAGAGAATGGTGTTGTCGTAGCTGGCCACGGTCTGCGCATAGGTGCACGTCTGCACTTCGGCGGTCTCGCAGCCGGGTTTGAAGACATTGAACGCGGCCGGATAACGCTGGAAGTAAGACGGTCCGTGGCTACCCTTGATGTGCAGCACCAGCAACGCGGGTGAGCGCATCTTCGCCAGACGCTCAGGCAGGTCCGCCAGCAACACTTCGTCGACGCAACCATCCGCGTCGCACAGACCCGCGACCCTGGCATTGGTCAGGTCATCGTTGGGCACTCGGGCGCAGACGTCCTTGCAGCCTTCATCGTTGTCGCGCCAGAACACGTCCACGCCGGCATGCTGCAGCACATCCAGCGCGTTCCAGTGCGACTTGGCGACCGGCTTATCGAACTTCGCGCGCGTCATGTCCGAGAACATGCAGGGGACCGACACTGTCGTCGCCGTGCCGCACGACCACGCATCGCTGAAATAGATCGCGCCCGCCCGCTTCATCTCGGGATTGGTGTCGCGCGCATAACCCTGCAGCGACTGATTCTCCGCGCGCGCCGTCTCACCCACCACCAGCACGACAACACGCTTGCGCGGAGCGACGGACGCATCCGTTGGCGGCAGCGTCGCGTCGGTGCCGATCGGCACCATCACCCTCTTGCGACGGAACACATCGCGCTGCAGGTAGTGAAACGTGCCGCTGAGTGCCGCGTAGGGATTGAAGACCTCGTACATCGTGCGGTGATTACGCTCGAAGTAGACGTAGGTGCGACCCATCAACATGGGCGGCACGAGCATCAGCGCGGCGGCGACCAGCACGATGACGGCACGCCAGCTGAGGCTTCGCCAGACTGGCATGAAACGCACGGGCACGAGCAGAACGAGGACGGCGGGCAGCACGCCGAACAGCGCGATCCATGTCACCGATCCAGTTGTGATCATCGCCATCGCTTCGGCGCGCTGCGTCTCGAAAATGCTTTGGATGATTTCTTCGTTGAGCCGCACGCCGAAGGTGTCGGCGTAAAAGGCGCTCGCGGCGGAGATAACGATCAGCAGCGCAAGCAGCGCTTTACCGATACGCGGCCACATGACCAGGGCGAGCGTCAGAACCAGATTGCCAACCAGCCGACAGCAAACTGTCACACTGAGACCCCAGAATCCTTGTATGCCCTGCGATGCTGCCAGAGCCGCGTGCAGCTCCGTCCACAAGCCACGATTCAGCACGGCGAGGATGTACACGGCGACCACGGCGCCGAGCGCCCATGCCGGTAGCGCTCGCCGAGCCCGGCGCTGAGACGGCTGGTCTTGAATGATCATCGGGTATCCATCCTGGCCCGAGACAGTCGCGAGCACATGAAATATCGCACATAAGAAAAAGGCACCTAGATTTCTCTAAGTGCCTGATTCAAATTGGTGGGCCGTGTAAGATTCGAACTTACGACCAATTGATTAAGAGTCAACTGCTCTACCAACTGAGCTAACGGCCCGTTTTAAACTTGCAAACCACACTAAAAGTGGGGTGGACGATGGGACTCGAACCCACGACATCCGGAATCACAATCCGGTACTCTAACCAGCTGAGCTACGCCCACCATAAAACACGATCTGGCGCGCCCGACAGGAATCGAACCTGCAACCGTCGGCTTAGAAGGCCGATGCTCTATCCGGTTGAGCTACAGGCGCAGGCACTGTACGTAGAACGCCAATTGGTCGGGGCAGAGGGATTCGAACCCCCGACATCCAGCTCCCAAAGCTGGCGCTCTACCAGACTGAGCTATACCCCGAACTTCTAAGCTGCATCCCGATGACCCGGGGTGAAGCCTTCAAATGTTACGGGTCTAACTCAAGCCCGTCAATCCGTATGAACACACCACACTTTCAACTACCGCTACCGTCGCGCATGTACCGCGCCGGCTTACCGCTTAAAGATGGTGCGCCCGGAGAGATTCGAACTCCCGACCACCAAGTTCGTAGCCTGGTACTCTATCCAACTGAGCTACGGGCGCACACTTTAAACCTTTAACCCGGCGACTTCCGCTGCGAAGCGTTGGCGCCGTGTCGAGAAGCGGAATTATTCAGATATCGGAGCTGTGCGTCAACCCTTTTCTGCATCTTTTTTTCTCGAATCGGTAACACGCAGTTCAAATAGCCGTCCGAATGAAGAAGGGCGGCCATGGGCCGCCCTTCTCTTTTACAGCTGCGTCGCCGGTTTACCGACTTTGTCCGGTGCCGGACCCGCGTCGCGCGGCGGTGGCGGCGGGGTCGAACCCGGCTTCTGCCAGTCGGCCGGCGGACCCGGCTCACGACCATTCATGATGTCGTCGATCTGGCGCGCATCGATGGTCTCGTAGAGCAACAGTGCTTCGGCCATACGGTGCAGCTTGTCGATGTTCGTCGTCAGGAGGTCCTTGCTGCGCGCGTAAGCGCGATCCAGGATCGTCCTGACCACTTCGTCGATCTTGCGCGCGGTCTCGTTGGAGACGCTCTTGTGCTGCGTGACGGAGCGACCGATGAAGACCTCGTCCTCTTCCTCGCCGTACATCACCGGACCGAGTTCGTCCGACAAGCCCCACTTGGTGGCCATGTTGCGGGCCATCTTGGTGGCGCGTTCGATGTCGTTGGAAGCACCGGTGGTGATCTTGTCGTGGCCGAAGATGACCTCTTCCGCGACGCGACCGCCGTACAGAGAGCAGAGCTGCGATTCGATCGCGACCTTGTTCATGCTGTAGCGATCGCCTTCCGGCAGATACATGGTCACACCGAGCGCGCGACCGCGCGGAATGATGGTGACCTTGTAGACAGGATCGTGCTCGGGCACCAGGCGGCCGATGATGGCGTGGCCGGCCTCGTGGTAAGCGGTCAGCTTCTTCTCTTCGTCGTTCATGGCCATCGAGCGGCGCTCGGAGCCCATGAGGATCTTGTCGCGCGCACGATCGAGGTGGCTCATGCGGACTTCGCGGGCATTCTCGCGCGCCGCGAACAGGGCGGCCTCGTTGACCAGGTTGGCCAGGTCCGCGCCGGAGAACCCGGGCGTGCCGCGCGCGATGACCATCGCTTCGACATCGGCCGCTGTCGGCACCTTGCGCATGTGGACCTTGAGGATCTGCTCACGACCCTTCACGTCCGGCAGGCCGACCACCACCTGGCGGTCGAAACGGCCCGGACGCAGCAGCGCGGGATCGAGGACGTCGGGACGGTTCGTGGCGGCGATGACGATGATGCCTTCGGTACCCTCGAAGCCGTCCATCTCGACAAGCAGCTGGTTGAGGGTCTGCTCGCGCTCGTCGTGACCGCCGCCCATGCCGGCGCCGCGATGGCGACCGACGGCGTCGATTTCGTCGATGAAGATGATGCAGGGAGCGTGCTTCTTCGCCTGCTCGAACATGTCGCGCACGCGGCTCGCGCCCACGCCGACGAACATCTCGACGAAGTCCGAACCGGAAATCGAGAAGAACGGCACCTTGGCTTCGCCCGCGATGGCCTTGGCCAGCAACGTCTTACCGGTACCGGGCGGACCCACCATCAGCACGCCGCGGGGGATCTTGCCGCCCAGCTTCTGGAACTTGCCGGGGTCGCGGAGGAACTCGACCAGCTCGCCCACCTCTTCTTTTGCCTCGTCGCAGCCAGCGACGTCGGTGAAGTTGACCTTGACCTGGTCCTCGCCCTGAAGCTTGGCGCGGGAGCGTCCGAAGCTCATGGCACCGCGACCGCCCGAGCCGGCCTGCATCTGTCGCATGAACCAGATCAGGACGGCGACGAAGATGATGATGGGCAGCCAGTTGAAGACCAGCCCCAGAAGGGAGAAGCCGTTATCGGCTGGCTCCTGGCGCAGCTCGACGCCCTTGTCGCGCATCTGCTTGACCAGGTCGCTGGTCGACAGGCCGACCACCGGCACGACGGTGCGGTAGGAACCGCCGTCTTTCAGTTTGCCGGTGATGGTCGGAGGTGCCGTCGACGTAATGGTGCCGCTGGCGACGTTCCCGTTATCGACCTGCTGGGCGAAGGTCGTGTAGGACATGTCCTGTGACGATCCGCCGTGCGGGTTGAAGGTCTGGAACACGGTCAGGAGGACCACCGCGATGATCAGCCAGAGCAACAGATTTTTTGCCATCTCATTCATGCGCGGTTCTCGCCTGGTTGCCGGGTCGCGGACTTCAGTCCGGTCGCCAGTGCATACACCTCCGGCGAACGTGCGCGGGAGGCTTTCGGTTTACGCATCGTCACGCGACTGAAGTCAGCGCGCAAGGTCTTGAGGTACTCGTCGAATCCCACGCCCTGGAACAGCTTCACGAGAAACGACCCGCCCGGCTTCAGCCATTCGAGGCTGAACTCACGGGCGAGATCGCAAAGGTCCATCGCGCGGATCTGATCCGCCAGTGCCACACCGGACATATTGGGGGCCATGTCCGACAGGACAAGATCGACCTTCTGGCCGCCAAGCATGGATTCCAACTCGCGCAGGACCGATTCCTCACGGAAATCGCCCTGCATGAACTCGACCCCGGCCAGGCTGGCCATCGGCAGGATGTCCATGGCGATGACCTTGCCGGTGTCGCCCAGGCGCTGCCGGGCCAGCTGCGACCAGCCGCCCGGGGCGGCGCCCAGATCGACCACGGTCATGCCGGGCTTGATCAGGCGGTCGCGCTCGATCAGTTCTTCGAGCTTGTAGATGGCGCGCGAACGCGCCCCCTCGGCCTGAGCCTTCTTGACGTAAGGATCGTCGAAGTGCTCTTTAAGCCAACGGGAGCTGGTCTTGCTGCGTGCCATGGGCTTTTGCCGGATTCTTAATAAGGAGCGGGCCTTGCATGATACCCTTTGCCGCCTATCCGCCGCACATCGAACCTGAACGCAATGTCGCTTTCCCCTACACAGCGCCGATATCTCCGTAGCCTCGCCCACGACCTGCGGCCGGTCATCCTGCTCGGCAACAAGGGCGCGACCGAAGCCGTCGCCAAGGAGCTCGCCCAGGCCCTGGATATCCACGAGCTCGTGAAAGTGAAGCTTTCCGGCGGCGACAAGGACGAGCGCCAGGCTCAGATCGCCTTCCTGTCGGGCCAGACTGGCGCCGAGAACGTCCAGGAAATCGGCCACATCGTCGTCCTGTTCCGCCGTAACGAACAGGATCCGAAGCTCGCCCTGCCCCGGTAAAGCCCATGGATCTCTCGTTCGAACACCCGGGTGAGTACCTGTTCGTGCGCCGGGTTGGCCCCGGCACGGTCACCGTGGTCGACCGCGACTTCCGTACGAGCCTCCTGCTGACGCCAGAACGGGTGGTCGAGGACTGGGCCGTGAGCGACGCGAGCCAGCTCACCGCCGACGATGTCGAGACCTTCGTCGCCCTCGGCCCCGAACTCGTCCTGCTCGGTACCGGCGAGCGGCAGGTGTTTCCGCCGGCCGCCTTCATGGCGGGACTGCTGAAGAAAGGTATCGGCGTCGAAGCCATGACCAACGGATCGGCCGCCCGAACTTACAGCCTGCTGGCTGGCGAGGGCCGCAAGGTCCTGGCCGCCTTCATCCTTCCCAAGGTCTGAACCCCATGCGACTCCTGGTCCTCGGCGCCGGCGGGACCGGCGGTTACTTCGGGGGCCGGCTCGCACAGGCCGGCGCCGATGTCACTTTTCTCGTCCGCCCCGAGCGCGAGCGCGTACTGGGCGAACAGGGACTGGTGATTCGCAGCCCGCTCGGCGACGCGACGGTGAACGTCGCAACGGTCACCGCCGAAACGGTCGGCAACGCGGGCGCGTTCGATATCGTCCTGCTTTCCTGCAAGGCGTACGACCTGCATTCCGCCATCGAGGCCATCGATCCGGCCGTGGGTCCCCGGACCGCCCTCCTTCCGATCCTGAACGGTCTGGCGCATTACCCGACGCTCGACCGGCGCTTCGGGCCGGACGCCGTCATTGGCGGACTTTGCTTCATCAGCGCGGCGAAGGGTCCGCACGGCGAGGTTCTGCACTTCGGCAACGCCGCCTCGGTCACATTCGGCGAACGTGACGGCCAGGCGCATGACAACCGTTGCGCGGCCCTGGCACAGGCCTTTACCGCGGCCGGGGTCGACCACGCTCACTCGACGGACATCCACCGTGACATGTGGGCGAAGTTCTCCTTCCTGACGACGCTCGCCGGCGCGACCTGTCTGTTCCGCGCAAGCATCGGCGACATCGTCGCCACCAACGACGGCCGCCAGCTGATCGAGCGCATGTACGAGGAGTGCCTGATGGTGGCGCGCGCCTCGGGCCATGCCGTGCCCGACACCGCACGCTCGTTCGCCTGGAAGACGCTCACGCAGGAGGGCTCACCGCTGACGGCCTCGATGCTGCGCGACCTGGAGTCGGGGCAGCAGGTGGAAGCCGATCACATCGTCGGCGACATGCTGACGCGGGCGCGGGATGCGGGTATCGCCGCGCCGATGCTGGAGGTGGCGTTCGCGCACCTCCAGGCGTACGAGGTAAGGCGCCCTACTTAGCCGGCAGATACTGCAACGGATCGACCGGATTGCCATCCCGCCGGATCTGGAACTGCAGTTCGTCGCGCGTCGCACCCGACGAGCCCATCTCGGCCACCGACTGCCCCGCCTTCACCTTCTCGCCTTCCTTCACCAACCGCTTCCGGTTGTGCCCATAGGCGGAGAGGAAGCTGTCGCTGTGTTTGATGATGACGAGCTCGCCGTAACCGACCAGTCCGTTGCCGCTATACACCACGACACCGTCGGCGGCCGCGCGCACCGGATCGCCCGACTTGCCGGCGACCTCGATGCCGGGGATGGCATCGCCCGACGCGAATTTCTTGATCAGCGTACCGTCGGCCGGCCAGCGCCAGTTGATGCCGCCCGCACTGCGCGTCGCGCCGCTGGTGACGATCGGCGTGGCCGCCGGCGGGTTTTCGACCGGCGCCGGAGCGGCAGCGGGAGCGGAAGGCGTCGGCGCCGGAGGCACGAGCGACTCACCAGGCTTACCCGCCACGACCACCGGCGTATTGGTGGTCGTCGCCGGCGCCGGCACGGACGGCGGAGCCGACTCGGCGGCGGTCACATTCTCGAAGGCGGGCCTGGTCGGCTGCACGGGCGGTGGCGGTGAAGCCGGCGCCGGATGCCCGGCAGGCGGCGGCACGGCAACGACCACCGGCGGAGCGGCGTGCGACGGAGCCGGTGCATTCTCATGGCCTGGCGGCGACAGGCGAAGATCCTGCCCCGGCCAGATGGTGTACGGCGAGGCGATACCGTTCCAGCCGGCCAGATCGCGGAAATCGACCTTGTTCCGGAATGCGATGCTGTAAAGCGTATCGCCCTTGACGACGCGGTAGCTCCCACCCGGAGGCGGCGACGGCGACGTGGCGGCGTGCGCCGGACCGTAACCACCCGGTGAGCGGGTCACGACCACGGTACGGGTCGGCGCGCAGGCGGAAAGAGCCACAGCCATGCCCAGCACGACGGCCAGGGCCAGCGGACGGGTCATGAGCATCGCGGATTTCCTTTCTCGGTCACTCATCGCAACAGGAACCACCAGACGGCCAGGAGGACGACCGCCACGATAACAGCCCAACCTATCCACTCGATGTGTTTGCGGAGCATCTTTTCGGCACGCTCGCCGAAGATGCGGATCAGCAGCGCCAGCAGCCAGACGCGCTTGCCGCGACCGATCAGCATGCACAGCAGAAAAGGCAGCAGGGGCACGCCGACGATGCCCGAGGCCCAGGTGACGAACTTCATCGGCACCACGGGCTGCAACGCGGCCATGGCGAGCACGATGTACAGCCCGAACGAGTGCGCCTCCATGTCCTTCTGCAGGTTGCCCACGCCCGTCATGATGGGCGCCAGGAGGTGCATCGACTCGAGCAGCGGCTTCAGCGCTTCGAAGGCGTAGTGGCCGAGCATGTAGCCGACCAGCGAACCCAGCAGCGAAAACAGCAGGCTCCAGTTAGCGAGGCGGAAAGCCTTGCGCGGCTCGGCCAGCATCATCGGCGCGAGCATCACCTCGGGCATCACCGGAAAGATGAAGGCCTCGACGAACGAAAGTCCCGCGAGGTAGCGGACCGCGTGACGATGGCGTGCCCAGACGATGGCGCGCTCGTAGAGCGATGAAAACATCCGCATTCAGCGGTTTCCCTTATGGTGTGAGGGCATCAGCCGATGCCGCCGAGCAGCGGAACGAAACTCACCGCGCCGAGTTCTTCGCGCACGACCTCACCGTCGTCGCCCTTGCGCAGGCGGAGCAGCAGCTGCTGGCTCGGACTACCGACCGGCGCGACCAGTACCCCGCCCGGCTTGAGCTGATCGAGCAGCTTCGCCGGTACGCGATCGCCCGCGGCGGTCAGGATGATGGCGTCGAACGGTGCGTCGGACTCCCAGCCCAGCTTGCCGTCGTCGTGGCGCGAGCGGAGGTTCTCGATACCCAGCTGGCGGAACCGGCGGCGCGCCTGACGCAGCAGCTCTTCGATCCGCTCGACGGTGTAAACGGTCGGCACGATGCCGGCGAGCACGGCGGCCTGGTAACCCGAGCCGGTGCCGATCTCGAGCACGCGTTCGGGGACGCCGTGCTCGATCAGCGCTTCCGTCATGCGCGCGACGATCCACGGCTGCGAAATCGTCTGGCCGTGGCCGATGGGCAGCGCGGTGTTCTCATAGGCGCGCGAGTGCAAGGCCTGATCGATGAAGTGATGACGCGGGAGCTGGCGGATTACTTCCAGGACGCGCTCGTCGCGAATGCCCTCCTCCACCAGCCTGGCGACGAGGCGATCGCGCGCCCGTTGCGAGGTCATGCCTTCGCCGCGCAGCGCGGAAGGAGGAAGGGCGTGCAGGTTCACCATCAGGCCGCCTCCTCGCTGTCCATCACCGAGGAGAGCGACAGCATCCAGCTGCTCACTTTCTCCAGTGCCTGAAAGCGCGTCAGGTCGGTGTGGATCGGCGTCACCGAAACGAAGCCCCGGCGCACGGCGTCGAAATCGGTGCCCGGACCGGCATCGTCGATTTCTCCCGGCGGACCGATCCACCACAGGGTGCGACCACGCGGATCCTCGCTGCGGATCGCCGGAGCGGCGCGATGGCGACGGCCGAGGCGGGTCACTTCGAAACCCCGGATGGCTTCCCAGGGGAGATCGGGGACGTTGACGTTGAGAATGGTGTCGGCAGGCAGCGGATCGACGATCAGGCGCTGCATCAGCATGAGCACGGCGCTCGCGGCCGAATCGAAATGCCGGCCGGTGCCCTCGCCCGTCACCAGGGAGACCGCGATGGCGGGCAAGCCAAGGAAGCGCCCCTCCATCGCCGCGGAGACGGTACCGGAGTAGATGACGTCGTCGCCCAGATTGGCGACGTTGTTGATGCCCGAGACGACGATGTCGGTCTCATGATCGAGCAGACCCGAGAGCGCCAGATGCACGCAATCGGTCGGCGTGCCGGCGACACGGTAAAAGCCATTTTCGAGACGCTGCGCACGGATCGGCGCATCGAGGGTGAGCGAATTGCTCGCCCCGGAGCGATCGCGGTCGGGCGCGACGACCGTCACCGCGCCGAACTCGCCCAGACGCCCGGCGAGGACCCGGATGCCCGGAGCCTCCACGCCGTCGTCGTTGCTAACCAGAACTTGCATGCTGATCCAGATCGAAAAACGGGTACGGCGGCCACAGCTGAAACGAGAGCCGCCCGACCGCCCAAGTCTACCGGACCGGGCAGCGGGATTCACGAAAGGCCGCTAGGATGTGAGGCATGAAGCGACGCTCGCCCACGGTCAATGAGGACGACAGCCAGCTGTTTCGCGAGGCGATCGGCGACGTTCGGCCCATGGCGCCCGTCGAGCCCGTGCCGGAGCGCCCCCGGCCGGCGCCGCACCCGCACATGCGCGACGCGGACGAAGCCGCGGTGCCCGCGGATTCGATGCTGTTCGATTACGACCCGGCGGACCTGGAGGTGGGTGAGGAACTCTCCTACCTTCGCGACGGCTATCCGCCGAAACTGCTGAAGCAACTGAAGCGCGGGCAATTCAGCATCCAGGCGGAGGTGGACCTGCACCAGATGAACGCCGCCGCCGCGCAGCTGACCATTGCCGAGTTTCTGGCCGAGTGCCGGCATGACGGAATCCGCTGTGTGCGGATCATTCATGGGAAGGGACTGCGGTCGAAGGCGGCGGGGCCGGTGCTCAAAGGGCTGACCGACCGGCTGCTGCGGCGACGGGACGATGTGGTGGCGTTCGCTTCGGCGAGGCCGGCACAGGGTGGGACCGGCGCGGTGGTGGTGTTGTTGAAGGGGTGACCCGGGTTACGAGGTCACCGCCACTTCCCGAAGCACGGTGGTCGCATACGCCCCGGCCGGCAGCCCGAACGACACTTCCAGCGCGCCGTCGTCCAGCCAGCGCCACGCCAGGTCGCGCGGCATCAGACGCAGCGCCCGGCGCTCCTGGTCCATGCGCGCACCCGCAAGTCCCCTGACGAGGACGTCATCCCGCGCGGCGACCGAACGCTCCAGCTCACCGACCGCCTCGGTGGTCGGCGGCTCACCATCGCCCCACAACGGTCCGGACGGATGGATGTCGAAACGGCCCAACCGCTCGGCCAGCGTCTCGTTGAACGGCTCCGGCCCGAACCACGAGCGCGAGCCATCGAGGGACCAGATCTCGCCGTCCATCGGCGTGTCCCACTGCCCGTTGCGGACACGCTCGGCGAGCACGCCGTTATAGATGTGCGAGCGTGCGGCGGAAAGCAGGATCGACCGTTTGTCGCGATCCACGCGGCGACCGCCGAACATCGCCTTCGCCTGCTCGACGTTGTTGCCACCCAGGCCGAAACGCTGCTCACCGAAGTAATTGGGCACGCCACGCGCGGCGATCTCCGTCAGACGCGCATCGGCGGCCGCGCGATCGCCCTCGATCTCGCGCAGCACCAGGACGAAGCGGTTTCCACGCAGGGCACCGCGCTTGATCTTGCGCGAGTGACGCGCGGCCGAGACGATCGTCACGTCCTCGTGCGGAAACGCCGACCAGTCCGGATCGGCCTTGCCCGGCAGATGTGCCGTGAACACCTGGCGCGTCACGGCGTGACGGTCCTTCATGCCCGCATAGCCGACGTTCATCGCCTGGATACCGGCGAACTTCGCCAGCTCGCGGGCCACCCACTCGGTGTTCTGACCGCGTTTCTCGACGACGAGAAACGCATGCTCGCCCGCACCGTCGGCTTCGTAACCGAGGATTTCCTCGACGAAGAAATCCTCGGGCGCGGAGCGCAGGCGACCGCGCAACGGCGGTTCGCCGTAGGCGTAGGGAAGTTCGTTATGGTCTGTCATGTTCGGGCCTTCAGAGCAGGAAAATCGTCGCCAGCCCCAGGAAAATGAAAAAGCCGCCGCTGTCGGTCACCGCCGTGATCAGCACGCTGGAGCCCAGCGCCGGATCGCGGCCGAGCTTGGTCATGAGCATCGGAATACCGACTCCCATGAACGCGGCGAGAAGAAGATTGAGTGTCATGGCCGAGGTCATCACCAGACCGAGCGACACGCTGCCGTAGAGCAGCCATGCGACCACGCCGATGCAACCGCCCCAGACGACACCATTGATCAGCGAGACGCCGAGCTCCTTGCGCCACAGACGCTTGGCCTGAGACGGACCCACCTGCTCCAGCGCCATGGCGCGGACGATCATGGTGATGGTCTGGTTGCCGGAATTGCCGCCGATGCCCGCGACGATCGGCATCAGTGCCGCGAGCGCGACGAGCTTTTCGATCGAGTGTTCGAACAGGCCGATCACCCGGGAGGCGATGAAGGCCGTGATCAGGTTGATCGCCAGCCACGCCCAGCGATTGCGCACGGACTTCCATACCGAGGCGAAGATGTCTTCTTCTTCGCGCAGACCGCCACGCGACAGGGCTTCGGTCTCGCTTTCCTCGCGGATGAAGTCGAGCATCGCGTCAACGGCGATACGGCCGATCAGGCGCTGCTGGTGATCGATCACGGGCGCCGTGACGAGGTCGTAGCGCTCGAACGCCTGGGCGACGTCGTAAGCGTCGTCTTCCGGACGGAACGTATTGACGTCGGGCGCCATGATCTCGTGAACCATCTTGTCCGGCGAGTTCACCAGCAGCCAGTGCAAGGGCAGCACGCCGGTGAGCACGTTCTCCGAATTGACGACGAACAGCTTGTCCGTCTGCGCGGGCAGTTCTTCGAACCGACGCAGGTAGCGCAGCACCACCTCGAGGCTGATGTCCTCGCGGATGGTGACCATGTCGAAGTCCATCAACGCGCCGACCTGGTCGTCCTCGAAGGACATGGCAGCCTGCACGCGTTCGCGCTCCTGCGCGTCGAGGCTGGCCATGAGCTCGGGCAGCACGTCGGTCGGCAGGTCGTCGACGAGGTCGGCGAGCTCGTCCGCGTCGAGCGGCTCGACGGCGGCGAGAATCTCGCTGTCGTCCATGTCCGCGATCAGCGCTTCGCGCACCGAGTCGGAGACTTCCAGCAGGATCTCGCCATCCCGGTCCGAACGCACGCGCTGCCAGACCGCGAGGCGATCTTCCAGCGGCAGCGATTCGAGCACGTCGGCGAGATCCGCCGGATGCAGTTCATCCAGGCGTGACTGGAGCTCCGCATCGGTCGCGCCGAGCGCGGTCTCGTCGTCGTTGGGTGCCGCACCCGCGTACTCGAGCAGGCCTTCCCGGCGCCGCAGCAACTCGGTGATCGCCTCGAGCCTGTCGTGCAGGCGCGGCGTCGAGGTGCGCGGTTCGGCCTCGCTCATGCGCGCAGCACCAGCACGGTGGCCAGCGCCGCGATGCCTTCGCGACGACCGGTGAAACCGAGGGTTTCCGTCGTCGTCGCCTTGATGCTGATGCGGTCGATGTCGACACCGAGATCCTCGGCAATGATCGCCCGCATGGCCTGCGCGTGCGGACCGACCTTCGGCGCCTCGCAGATCACGGTCATGTCGGCGTTCCCGAGCTCGTAGCCGCGCTCGGCGAGAAGATCGCGTACGGCGCGGACGAACGAACGGCTGTCCGCGCCCCGCCACTTCTCGTCGGACGGCGGAAAATGCTTACCGATATCGCCGAGCGCCAGCGCACCGAGCAAGGCATCGCAGAGCGCATGCAGCACGACATCGCCATCGGAATGCGCAAGCACGCCCTGGCTATGCGGCACGCGCACGCCACCGAGCATCACATGGTCGCCGTCGCCAAACGCGTGGACGTCGAAGCCCTGGCCAATACGCATCACCGAGTTCTCCCTGACAGGAATTCCGCCAGGGCGAAGTCGGCCGGCGTCGTTACCTTGATATTGTCTTCCGAACCTTCGACCAACAGCGGCGAAACACCGGTCCGCTCCATCGCCATCGCCTCATCGCTGACGACGATACCCGCGTCGGCGGCAAGGCGAAGTGCACGCGCCAGCGCGCCGCGCCGGAACATCTGCGGGGTGAACGCACGCCAGCGGCCGTCGCGCGGTTCGGTCGCCACGCTGCGATCCTGTCCATCCGCCCGTTTCAGCGTGTCACGCAGGGGGGCGGCAAGCAGGCCACCCTCACCCGTCGAGGCGAGCTCGATCAGGCGGGAGATGTCGGTGGCGCGCACGCACGGCCGGGCCGCGTCATGCACGAGCACGAAGTCACCCTCACCGACCGACGGCGGCAAGGCCAGCAGGCCCGCGAGGACGGAATCGCTGCGTTCGCCGCCACCCGTGGCCACGATCAGCGGCTTGCCGCCCACCGTGTCCACGGAAGAAAAGTGCCCATCGCCGGCTGCGATGACCACCACGAAGCCAGCGATGCGCGGATGCGCAGCGAGGCGTTCGAGGGTGCGGTCGAGCATCGGTCTGCCGGCGATAGGCTGGTATTGCTTGGGTCGATCACCGCCGGCCCGGACGCCCTTACCGGCGGCGGGAATCACACACCACAGCGCGTCCATTACTGGCCGCCAGGCGCGACGGGCGGCGGAGCCGGCGGCGCGCTGGTCGCGGCCCCCGGCTCGACGACCTGGTAGAACGTTTCGCCCGGCTTGACCAGACCCAGTTCCTGACGCGCACGCGCCTCGGTGGCCTGCTCGCCGTGCTTGAGGTCTTCCACGTCCGCCGCCAGCGCCTGGTTGCGCTTCTGCAAGGCGGCATTGTCTTCGGTCTGTTTGGCGACCGACGCGCGCAGTGAATCGACCTCGGCCATCCCCCCACCGCCGACCCACAGCTTCAGCTGCAGCGCGATGAGGATGATGACGAGGATCAGGCCGATCCACCGCAGGATTGCCGCATTGCTCAAGTGACGACTCAGCCCGGCAGCTTGGACAGGCTCGGGAACGCATGGCGACCCGCGTACTTCGCCGATGCGCCGAGGGCTTCCTCGATACGCAGCAGCTGGTTGTACTTGGCCACGCGATCCGTGCGGCACAGCGAACCGGTCTTGATCTGCGTCGCCGTGGTGGCCACGGCGATGTCGGAGATCGTGGTGTCTTCGGTTTCACCCGAACGGTGCGAGACGATGGCCGCATACTTCGCGCGGTCGGCCATGGCGATGGCTTCGAGCGTCTCGGACAGCGTACCGATCTGGTTGACCTTGATCAGGATGGCGTTGGCGATCTTCTTGTCGATGCCTTCCTGGAAGATCTTCGGGTTGGTCACGAACAGGTCGTCACCGACCAGCTGGATGCCCTCTCCGATCGCGCGCGTCAGGTGTGCCCAGCCTTCCCAGTCGCCTTCACCCATGCCGTCTTCGATGGTGACGATCGGGTACTGCTTCGACCACGAGGCCAGCGTGTCGACCCACTGCTCCGGCGTGAACACCTTGCCTTCGCCTTCGAGGTCGTATTTGCCGTTCTTGAAGAACTCCGAGCTGGCGACGTCGAGGCCGAGGAGGATCTCGCTGCCGACCTTGAAGCCGGTCTTGTTGACGGCTTCCAGGATCGTGTCGAGCGCTTCGACGTTGGACTTGAGGTTCGGCGCGAAGCCACCCTCGTCGCCCACCGACGTGTTCAGGCCGCGACCCTTCAGCACCGACTTCAGCGCGTGGAAGATCTCGGCGCCGTAACGCAGGGCTTCGGCGAAGCTGGGCGCGCCGACCGGCAGAACCATGAACTCCTGCACGTCGACGTTGTTGTCGGCGTGGGCGCCACCGTTGATGATGTTCATCATCGGCACCGGCAGCGTGCCGCCGCCGTCGACCATCAGGTACTGCCACAGGGCCTGCTTCTTCGAGGCGGCAGCGGCGTGAGCGGCGGCCATGGAAACGCCGAGCAGCGCGTTGGCGCCCAGCTTGCCCTTGTTGTCGGTACCGTCGAGTGCGATCAGCTTGTCGTCGAGACCTTTCTGGTCGAGCGCGTCGTAGCCAGCCAGCGCCCTGGCGATGTCGCCATTGACGTTGGCGACGGCCTTCGTGACGCCTTTGCCGCCGTAACGGGAGGTGTCGCCGTCACGCAGTTCCACGGCTTCGCGGGTGCCGGTGGAGGCGCCGCTGGGCACGGCCGCGCGGCCGAACGAACCGTCGGCCAGGGTGACTTCGGCTTCGAGGGTCGGGTTGCCGCGGGAGTCGAGGATTTCGCGGGCGTGAATTTTGGTGATCGAAGTGCTCATGCTGTTCCCGTTACGAGTTGGAATGACGCAGGACAGTACCGAGCAGCATGAGGCCGCCGGTACCGATCAGGATGAAAACGTTGAGTCCGAGCCCGATCGCGCCGAACGTGCGGCGGCGGTCCTGGCGGCGCAAGGCGATGAAGCCGAGCACGACGCCGACGAGGGCGAGGACGAGAAAGGCGATGAGGATGAAGCCGATGGTGCCGAACACCGCGAGGTGCTCTTCCGGGTTACCGGCCATCATCAGGGAGGCGGCGAGCGAGATGCCGAAAGCGATGGCAAGACCGGAGACGATGGCTAGGACGAACGAGGCGATGCCGTGACCCGACTGCGGCAGACGTGCCGCACGCTGGCGACCTTCACCGGCGGTAGGGATCCCGTTGTCCTCAGTCATCCAGCCTGTCTCCCCGGACCCTTTGCGGCCCCAGCGTTGGCATCGCCGGCGCACCTCGCGCCGGCATCCCGTCAATCATACCGTTTCAGGGAAACGATCAGGCGTGGCTCGATGCCGCCGGCGCCTCGGAACGGACGGCGAGCTTTTCACCCTCACGGACAGCCTTGTACTCGCGGGCGGCGCGGACGAATCCGATGAACAGCGGATGGCCTTCGCGCGGCGTCGAGGTGAATTCCGGGTGCGCCTGGCAGCCCAGGAACCACGGATGCACATGGCGCGGAAGCTCGACGATTTCGACCAGGAGATCGTCCATCGACTTGCCCGAGATCACCAGGCCGAGGTCTTCGAACGACTGGCGGTAGCGGTTGTTGAACTCGTAACGGTGACGATGGCGCTCGCGCACCACGTCTTCGCCATAGAGTTCGCGGGCCAGCGTTCCGGCCTTGAGGCGGCACTCCTGCGCGCCCAGGCGCATGGTGCCGCCCAGGTCGGAGCGCTCGCTGCGCTGCTCGATTTCGCCGGTGGCGGTGGTCCACTCGGTAATCAGCCCGATGACCGGATCCGGCGTGTTGCGGTCGTTCTCGCTGGAGTCGGCCTGGGTGAGGCCCGCCGTATTACGGGCGAACTCGACCACCGCCGCATGCATGCCGTAGCAGATGCCGAAGTACGGCACACCGGCTTCGCGGGCGAACTGCGCGGCCAGGATCTTGCCCTCGAACCCGCGCTTGCCGAAGCCGCCGGGCACGAGGATGGCGTCCGAGTCGCCCAGCACGGTGCGCGCGCCACGCGCTTCCACGTCTTCGGAATCGACCCAGTGCAGGTTGACCCGCGTGGACTGGTTGATGCCGCCGTGACGCAGCGCTTCGGCCAGGGACTTGTAGGCGTCCTTGTGCTCGACGTACTTGCCGACGATGGCGATGTTGATCTCGTCGCGCGGGTGCTCGACGGCTTCGACCGTGCGCACCCAGCTGGAGAGGTCCGCCGGGCCGGCGTCGAGGCCGAGCCGCTTGATGACCAGTTCGTCCAGACCCTGCTCGTGCAGCCACATCGGCAGCTTGTAGATGACGTCGACGTCGATCGTGCTGATGACGGCGTTCTTCGGCACGTTGGTGAACAGGGCGATCTTGTGGCGCTCGGCGTCCGGCAGCGGCTCCTCGCAGCGGCACAGCAGCACGTCGGCCTGGATACCGATGGAGCGAAGCTCCTTCACCGAGTGCTGGGTCGGCTTGGTTTTGATCTCGCCCGCGGCCTTGATATACGGCACCAGCGTGAGATGCACGAACATGCACTTCTCGGCGCCGTGCTCGATACGCAGCTGGCGGATGGCCTCGAGGAACGGCAGGGATTCGATATCGCCCACGGTGCCGCCGACTTCCACGAGCGCCACGTCGTAACCGCGCGTCGCTTCGTGGATGGAGTGCTTGATCTCGTCGGTGATGTGCGGGATGACCTGCACGGTGGCGCCGAGGTAGTCGCCGCGGCGCTCCTTGCGGATCACCGACTCGTAGATCTTGCCGGCGGTGATCGAATTTTTGCCGGTGAGGCGCGTGCGGACGAAGCGCTCGTAATGGCCCAGGTCGAGGTCGGTCTCGGCACCGTCGTCGGTGACGTAGACCTCGCCGTGCTGGAAGGGACTCATGGTGCCCGGATCCACGTTGATGTACGGATCGAGCTTCATCATGGTGACGGAGAGACCCCGCGCCTCGAGAATGGACGCGAGCGACGCCGCTGCGATGCCCTTCCCGAGGGAAGACACCACACCGCCGGTGACGAAAATCAGGGGAGTCATGCGAGCAGCCAGTGCTGGAAATCGGTATTTTACCCGAGTGCATCCCTACTCGCGAGGGGCATGATGAACGTGCCGGACGGGCGCCTTCGTTTTACCATGGTGAAATGACCGCTACCTCCATCCCCGCCCGTCTCCAGGCCCTTCGCGCCGCCATGGCCCGCGAAGGCATCGCCGCCGTCGTCGTTCCCACGGCCGATCCCCACCTTTCCGAGTACCTGCCGCCCCGCTGGCAGGGCCGCGAGTGGTTTTCCGGCTTCACCGGCTCGTCCGGCACGCTGATCGTGACGGCGACCGGCGGCGGGCTGTGGACCGATTCCCGCTACTTCTCGCAGGCGGAAACCGAGCTCGCGGGCAGTGGCCTGCCCCTGATGAAACTGAACGTCGCGCACACGGCGGAGCACGTCAGCTGGCTGGTCGGCCAGGTCGGTGAAGGCGATACCGTCGCCGTCGCCGGCGACAGCGTGTCGCTCTCGGGTGCCGAAAGCCTGGGCAAACGGCTGGCCGCCGCCGGCGCCTCGCTGCGCACCGACCTCGACCTTCCCGCCGCCGCCTGGCCGGATCGTCCGGGCAGGCCCGATGCACCGGTGTTCGCCCATCTGGCTCCGTTTGCCGCGGTCGATCGCGCGGACAAGCTGCGCCATGTGCGCACGGCGATGCGCCGCGCGGGCGCCACGCACCACTTCCTGTCCAGCCTGGACGACATCGCCTGGCTGACCAACCTCCGCGGTGCGGACGTCGACTACAACCCGGTGTTCCTGGCGCATCTGCTGATCGCGGAGGATCGGGCCACCCTGTTCGTCGATGCGGCCAAGGTGCCGGGCGAGGTCAAAGCGGCGCTCGCCGCGGATGGCATTTCAATCGCCGATTACGCCACGGCCGCCTCCGCGCTGGCCGCCCTGCCCGACGAGGCCGTGCTGCTGATCGATCCGGCCCGTGTCGTCGTCTCCGTTCTGGAGGGTCTGCCCCCGACGGTGAAGCAGGTTCATGCCGCCGCGCCGTCCACGGCGCAGAAAGCGCGCAAGACACCCGAGGAACTCGACCACATCCGCGACGTCATGCGTCGCGACGGTGCCGCGCTGGCCCGTGCCTTCCGCCGTATCGAGACCGGTCTCGCCGCCGGTGAGCCGCTGACTGAACTCGATGTCGACACGATCGTCCGCGACGCACGCAGCGCCCAGACCGGCTTCGTCGGCGAGAGCTTCTCGACCATCGCCGGGTATCAGGCCAACGGCGCCCTGCCCCATTACCGGGCCACCGAAGACCAGTTCAGCCCGCTGGCCGCCAAAGGCCTCCTGCTGATCGATTCCGGCGGCCAGTACCTGGGCGGCACGACCGACATCACCCGCGTCATTGCGCTGGGACCCGTGACCGACGAGCAGCGTCGCGACTCGACCCTCGTGCTAAAGGGGATGATCGGCCTGTCCCGCGCCCGTTTCCCCAAAGGCGCCAGCGGCCCGCAGCTGGACGCACTCGCCCGTGCGCCGCTGTGGGCAGCCGGCATGGACTTCGGGCACGGCACCGGCCACGGCGTCGGGTATTTCCTGAATGTGCACGAGGGCCCGCACGGTATCCGCCCACCGGTGACCGGTGGCGCGCTGGTACCGCTGGAGACCGGGATGATCACCTCGATCGAGCCGGGCCTTTACAAGCCCGGCCGTTACGGTATCCGCCACGAAAACCTGGCGGTGGTGACGCAGGCGGACAGCACCGAGTTCGGCGAATTCTTCGCCTTCGAGACGCTGACACTCTGTCCGTTCGATCGTCGGGGGCTGGAACCGCGCCTGCTGGAGCCCTCGGAGCGCGCCTGGCTCGACGACTATCACGCCACCGTACGCGCGGCGCTGTCACCGTTGCTGGACGGGGCGGATCGCGAATGGCTGGAGTGGCATTGCGCGCCGTTGTGAGTCATCGCCCACAGCGTGTGCTTTCGCAAGGCCGATCTCATGCTCTGATACACGGCGGTCCCACGCTTGACCATTCCGGGGCACTCACCCCATCCTGCCCGGCTACGAACGGCCTCGATACCTAATGAATACTCGCTACAACGCCTCAGACATCGAAGTCCTCAGCGGTCTCGATCCCGTCAAGCGCCGTCCCGGCATGTACACCGACACCTCGCGGCCGAATCATCTGGCCCAGGAAGTCATCGACAACTCGGTCGACGAAGCCCTCGCCGGCCATGCGAAAACCATCGATGTCACCGTCTTCGAGGACGGCTCGGTCGAAGTCACCGACGACGGCCGCGGTATGCCCGTGGACATCCACCCGGAAGAGAAGGTGCCGGGTATCGAACTGATCCTTACCCGCCTCCATGCGGGCGGCAAGTTCTCGAACAAGAATTACGCGTTCTCGGGCGGCCTGCATGGCGTGGGCGTGTCGGTGGTCAATGCGCTGTCGACGCGCGTGGACGTCACGATCCGCCGCGAGGGTCAGGAATACCGCATGAGCTTCGCCGACGGCGACCGTGCGAGCGACCTCGAAGTCATCGGCACGGTGCCCAAGAAGAAGACCGGCACGACGCTGCGCTTCTGGCCCGACCCGAAGTACTTCGACACGCCGAAGATCCTCGTTTCCAAGCTCAAGCACCTGCTGCGCGCCAAGGCGGTGCTGTGCGCCGGCCTTACCGTGCGCCTGACGGACGAAAGCTCCGGCGAAACCACCGAGTGGTACTTCGAGGATGGCCTGTCCGATTACCTGCGCGCCGAACTGCAGGGCGCCGAAGCGCTGCCGTCGGAGCTGTTCGTCAAGCATTTCTCACGCGAGACCGATGCACTCGACGTCGCCCTGGCCTGGCTGCCGGAAGGCGACCTCGTGCAGGAAAGCTACGTCAACCTGATTCCGACCGCGCAGGGCGGCACGCACGTCAACGGTCTGCGTTCGGGCCTGACCAACGCCATCCGCGAGTTCTGCGACCTGCGCAACCTGCTGCCGCGTGGCGTCAAGCTGGCACCGGAAGACGTCTGGGAGCGGCTGGCCTTCGTGCTCAGCGTCAAGCTGCAGGACGCCCAGTTCGCCGGCCAGACCAAGGAGCGCCTGTCCTCGCGTGCCGCCGCCGGCATCGTCGAAGGTGTAGTGCACGACGCTTTCAGTCTCTGGCTGAACCAGCATGTGGACCTCGGCGAGAAGATCGCCCAGCTCGCCATCGAACGCGCCAGCGCGCGCCTCAAGGCGGCCAAGCAGGTCGTCCGCAAGAAGATCACCGCAGGTCCCGCCCTGCCCGGCAAGCTGGCCGACTGCGCCTCCACCGACCTCACCCGCACCGAGATCTTCCTGGTCGAGGGTGACTCGGCGGGTGGCTCGGCCAAGCAGGCGCGCGACAAGGACTTCCAGGCGATCATGCCGTTGCGCGGCAAGATCCTGAACACCTGGGAAGTCGAGTCGACCGCCGTGCTCGCCTCGCAGGAAGTGCACGACCTGGCGGTCGCCATCGGTTGCGATCCCGGCAAGGACGACCTGTCCGGCCTGCGCTACGGCAAGGTGGTGATCCTGGCCGACGCGGATTCCGACGGCCTGCACATCGCCACCCTGCTCGCCGCCCTGTTCCTGCGTCACTTTCCAACCCTGGTCAGCCAGGGCCACGTCTTCGTCGCCATGCCGCCGCTGTTCCGTGTCGACGTGGGCAAGCAGGTGTTCTATTGCCTGGACGAGGAAGAGAAGCGTCTGATGCTGGAGAAGGTCGAGCGCGAGAAGATGAAGGGTGCCGTCAGCGTGACGCGCTTCAAGGGCCTGGGCGAGATGAACCCGGCGCAGCTGCGCGAGTCGACCGTGCATCCCGATACGCGTCGTCTGGTGCAGCTGACCATCGAAGCGGAAGACGGGACGGCGAAGCTGATGGATATGCTGCTGGCCAAGAAGCGTGCGAGCGATCGCAAGCAGTGGCTGGAAGAAAAGGGTGATATGGCGACGCTCGAGGTTTGAGCGTCGCCTTGCTTCAGTTGAGGATGGCCTGGTCGGCCGCGTTGTACGCAAAGGTCGCGCGGCCACCGATCGACGTCGCGGGTGTCCACCGGATCACCGGAACCCAGCGACCCGCTGTCGTCCTGAAATCCTGCTGATCCAGCTTCGCGCTGGCGAGGCCGGATGCATTCCCTGAGATATAGAAAAACGCCTCGAGGGGCATGTTTGCGTAGGTGTTCTGGGGCCATGCCTCCACCAGGATTTCGTTCCACGTAAAGATGCTCAGCGCCTTGCGGACCTCGACGATCTGCATCCATGCGACGGCGGCATCCGGAGCGGCGTCCCCGGGGGCGATCTTGAATGCACAGCCATAAGACCCCGCGCCGTACTTTGCCTGCCACTGGGCGGCGGTGTACACCTTTTGCGCGTGACACGGCGACCGGCACTTGTCGGCGAGGCCGTTCGTTCCCGCGTTAATGACGTAGCCGCAGTTCACCGTCAGCTGGTAGAAGTTGGGTGTGTCCGAGTAGAAATGCGGATACACGATAAACCCGTTCGGATAGGCCGAGAGGCCGAAATTCGAGTCCTGCCGCAGCCACGAGAAGGACACGCCACCATTCGCGTTTGCCGGGTTCGGAATCCACGAATGGTAGCCCGTGGACCATACCGTCCCACGCATCAGGACGCCCGTGCACAGCACCGCGGGCGTATAGCTGGGCCGACATTCCGTGTAGAGCTGGTCGTACCGATCCTGGATGTGCTGCGCCACCGTGGCACCGTCTTCCTGCGTCGAGGCATGTGGCGTGAGTCGGCGGGGCGACTCCGTGGCGCAGCCGGCAAGCAACAGCAGAAGGGCGAAAACCTTCCACATTCCAGTGTGTCGTGTCGTCATGACGCGTCTCCATCCCTGGGAACTTCGCGCTCACTGTGCGCCCGATGGCAACAGCACCGCGATAGGCCATTGGCTGTAGGCGCGACCTGTGTTTTTCCGGCATGTAAAAACGAAAAGCCCGGCATATGCCGGGCTCTTCGTGTGTTAGCGATGCTCGTTACCGACGCCCGCGAATCGCCCCGATCAATGCACGTGTCGCGCCATCGAACTGCGACAGATCACCGACGTCCTTATCGCTGGCGAGCGACGGATAGATCTGCTTCGCAATCACCTTGCCCAGCTCCACGCCCCACTGGTCGAACGCGTTGACGCCCCACAGGTGGCCGAGCAGGAACACCTTGTGCTCGTACAGCGCGATCAGCGCACCCAGCGAATGCGGGGTGAGCGAGTCGAGCATGAACACGGTGCTCGGACGGTCTCCCTTGAAGGTGCGCTGCGCAGCCAGCGCGCGACGCTCTTCTTCCGTGCCGGTCTTCGCTTCGGCCAGGGCCTCTTCGAAGGTCTTGCCCAGCGACAGCGCAGCGGCCTGCGCCAGCAGGTTGGACAGCAGCACGTCGTGGTTCTCGCGCAGCGGGTGCGCCGGCTTGACCAGACCGATGAACTCCAGCGGCACGATATCGGTGCCCTGGTGCAGCGCCTGGAAATAGGCGTGCTGCGCGTTGGTGCCGATGCTGCCCCAGACCACCGGGACGGTCTTGCCCGTCACTTCGCTGCCGTCGCCCGGATGCACGTGCTTGCCGAGGCTTTCCATCTCGAGCTGCTGCAGGTAGGACGGCAGGTCGGCGAGGGAATCCACGTACGGCACGACGGCACGGCTAGTGCGGCCGAGGACGTTGCGGTTCCAGACTTCGGCGATGGTCAGCAGGACCGGAAGGTTGTCCTTCCAATCCGCGCTGCGGAAATGATCGTCGGCCTCGGCAGCGCCCGCGAGCAAATCGCGGAAGCCCTTCATGCCGATGGCGAAGGCAATCGACGCGCCGACCGCAGACCAGAGCGAGAAACGGCCGCCGACGTAGTCCCACATCGGGAGCACCTGAGAGGCACCCCACTTGTGCACGGCTTCGTCGTTGGAACTCACGGCGATGAAGTGCCTGGTGGTCTTCGCCTCGTCGCCGTTGTTGGCCTTGAGAATCCAGTTGCGGAACACGCCACCGTTGAGCAGCGTCTCCTGCGTGTTGAAGCTCTTGGAGACGAGAATCACCAGCGTGTGCGCCGGGTCCAGCACCTTCATCAGGTCCGTCGCTGCCTGGCCGTCGACATTGGTCAGGAAGTGGCTGCGGATGCCGTCGACATGGAACTGCTCCAGCGCGTGCACGGCCAGACGGGGACCGAGGTCCGAACCGCCGATACCGATGTTGACCACGTCGGTGACGCGACCGATCAGGCCGACCGACTCGCCTTCGCCCTTGTGGACGGCATTGACCAGGGTTTCCATCTTGTCGAGCGCGTCGGCGACTTCCTTGCGCACGTCGGCGGGCGCCGCAGGATGTCGCGAGGCACCGCCGCGCAACGCGGTATGCAGCACCGCGCGGTCTTCGGAGGTGTTGATGTGTTTGCCTTCGTACATCGCGTCGCGCGCGGCTTTCCAGCCGGTGCTTTCGATGTACTCGCCGACGGCGTCGAGCGCCGCGACGTCGAGCTTCTGGCGGGACACGTCGAGAAGGATGGGGCCCATGCGGCGACGCAGGCGCTCACCGCGGGCATCGTCCTGGACGAGTTCGCGAAGCGTGGTCCTGGCAAGGCGGGAGGCGTGCTCCTCGAACGAGGGCAGACGGTCGTGCTGTGATTCCATGGCTTCCACTTGGCTGCAACGGATAGGGAATCCCGATGTTACCGCAGTGCAGCGTAAGTGGATTGTATGGATGTCGCTCCGGGGACTCGCGAGATCGTGTGGCCAGCCCGATGATGTGGCCGCCCCGCGGCTGCGGCCACCCCGCTGATGTAGGAGCGCGCCCTGCGCGCGAAAAGCCTGCAGGGCGATGATGGGGTGCCGCTTCATCGCTTTGTTGGCTTTTCGCGCGCGGGGCGCGCTCCTACCCAGCAGGCGGCTACGCCGCCTGCTTCGGAATCGAATGATTCGTATGCGTGATGCGGTTGTTCGCGTCGACGTACACCAGGTCCGGCTGATACTTGGCCATCTCGGCCTCGGAGAGGGTGGCGAACGCGGCGATGATCACGAGGTCGCCTACGGAGACGCGACGGGCGGCGCTGCCGTTGACGGAAATGATGCCCGAGCCCTCATCCGCGCGCAGCGCGTAGGTGACGAAGCGTTCGCCGTTGCTGATGTTCCAGGCATGGATCTGCTCGTACTCGCGGATACCCGCGGCGTCGAGCAGGTTGCCGTCGATGGCGATCGAACCTTCGTAGTTCAGCTCGGCGTGAGTCACCGTGGCGCGGTGGATCTTGCACTTGAGCATGTTGAGCTGCATGGCGGTCTCTGGGTATTGGCGGTTACAAAAACGCCCATTCTAACGGAGGGTTGCCCGTCCGTCGCGTGGGCTTCCTCTGTCGGTGCGCTTTATGGGGGACAGCGCCTCGAAACGCAAGTCCCCGTTTGTGAAGGGATTCAGTCGAACGGCAGGTTGTCGATCAGGCGGGTATTGCCCAGCCGGGCAGCCACGAGGGCGACGAGGCCGTCGCGCTGCTCCGCCGTCGGCTCCGTAAGGTCGTCCGCACGGCGAATCGCCACGTAGTCGGGCACGAAGCCGGCCCGCTCCAGACGCGCCCTGGCGGCCTGTTCCAGCGCCTGCCAGCTGTGACCCTGACCGAACAAATCGCGCATCTGGGTCAGGGTGGCGTAGATCTGCGGCGCGCGGGCGCGCTCCTGGGTCGACAGATACTGGTTGCGCGAGCTCTTGGCCAGGCCGTCCTCGTCACGCAGGGTCGGCGCGGACATGACCTTCACCGACAGCGAGAGGTCGGCGACCATCCGCTCGATCACCTTGAGCTGCTGAAAGTCTTTCTGGCCGAACACGGCGAGATCCGGCTGGACCAGGCTGAACAGCTTGGCCACCACGGTGGCGACGCCGTCGAAGTGCCCCGGGCGATGCGCACCCTCGAGCGTGTCGGTGATGACCGGCACGTGGATGCTGACACTGGCGGCCGGGCCGAACGGATACATCGTCGACACCTCGGGGGCGAAGAGGATGTCGCACCCTGCCTCGGCCAGGCCAGCCTGATCCTGAGCCAGGGTACGCGGGTAGCGCTCGAAGTCCTCGCCCGGACCGAACTGGGTCGGGTTGACGAACACGCTGGCGACCACGCGGTCAGCGCGGGCACGCGCCAGCTTCAGCAGCGAATGGTGGCCGGCGTGCAGGTTGCCCATCGTGGGCACGAAGCCGACGTTGTGGCCGGCGGCGCGCCAGCCACGGACGGTGGCGCGGAGCGCGGCGGCATCGGTAACGGTCTGCATCGGGTGGTCCTCAGGTGAAGCTGTGTTCGGCGCCGGGGAAGCGCTGTTCGCGCACGTCCTCGACATAGGCGGCGATCGCGCCCTGAATGGAATCACGGCCGGCGAGGAAGTCCTTCGAGAATTTCGGGCGCTTGCCTGGGGTGAGGCCGAGCAGGTCGTAGACGACCAGTACCTGACCGTCGCAATCGACGCCCGCGCCGATCCCGATCACGGGAATGGACAGCTCGGCGGTGATGCGTTTTGCCAGCGCGGACGGCACGCACTCGAGCACCAGCAGGTCGGCACCGGCGGCTTCCACCGCCTTCGCGTCGGCCAGCAGCTTGTCGGCGGCGTCCTGCGTCTTGCCCTGCACCTTGTAGCCGCCGAACTTGTTGACCGACTGCGGCGTCAGACCCAGATGGCTGCAGACCGGAATGTCGCGTTCGGCCAGCGCGGCGATGACCTCGCAGATACGCCCGGCGCCCTCGATCTTGACCATGGCGGCACCCGCCTGCCCCACCAGTCGCGCGGCGGCGTCCATGGCGGTCGCCACGTCGCGATCGCTCATGAACGGCAGGTCGGCCACCAGCAGGGTCGCCGACAGCCCGCGCGCGGTCGCGGCGGTGTGATAGACCATCTCGTCGACCGTGACCGGCAGCGTGCTGGAACGACCCTGCACCACCATGCCCAGCGAATCGCCGACCAGAGCGATGTCGACCCCGGCGAACTCCAGCTGCGCGGCGAAACTCGCATCGTAGGCGGTGAGCATCACGATCTTCCGGCCGTCGGCTTTCATCGCCTTGAGGCCCGGCACGGTCACCGGCTTACGCGCCGGCGCACTCGTTTTTTCGACGTACACGCTCTTCTCGCCAGATTGGGTGAAACGGGAATTGTCCGCCTACACGAGCGGCATCTCAAGGAGATGACATCAGCCCAGCAAGACGCAGCCGGCCGCGTCGACGTGACCAAGCAACGCGTCGACCCGTCCGATCCCGGGCAGGGTCAGCGTGGGAGCGATGTCCGCGAGGGGCAACAGCACGAAGGCTCGTTCAGCGATGCGGGGATGTGGCACGGTAAGCCGCTCGTCGTCGATCGTGCGATCGCCGTAAGCCAGCAGGTCCAGATCGAGCGTGCGCGGCCCCCAGCGCTCGCCATCGCGAACACGCCCGAAGTCGCGCTCGGTGGCGAGCAGGACATCGAGGAGGTCATGCGGGCCCATGGCGGTATCGACCGCGACCGCCGCATTGACGAAGTCCGGCTGGTCGACGTTGCCCCAGGGCGGCGTACGGTAAAACCGCGAGCGAGCCCCCACCGAAACGCCCGGCACCCGGCCGAGCGCGTCGATCGCGGCCGCGAGCCGCGCACGCACGTCACCCAGGTTGCCACCCAGGCCGATCAGCGCGGTCACGCTCACGCGTCGCCCGAACCGCCCTTACCGCGACCCGTCGGCTTGCGGCGACGGCGACGCTTGCGCGCGGGCGCCGACGACGAGGTGGAAGGCTCGTGCACCGGCACGCCACCGCCACCGAGGGCGGCGGCGAGCATCTCGGGCGGCAACTGCTGGGCATGCGCCCACCACTCGCCCAGCTCGCGCATGCCATCCGATTCCGGGGCACGCAGGAGAAGGAAATCGAACGCGGCCCGGAAGCGCGGGTGCGACATCAGACGGAACACCCGCTTGCGGTGGATCTGCTCGAACCGTGGCTGCAGCGACCAGATCTCTTCCATCGTGAAGGTGAAACGACGCGGGATCGCCACACGCTGGCACTGCTCGCCGACGACACGCACCGCGGCGTGCTGCCATGCTTCGTTGACGTCATAGCCCTGGGCGATCCAGCCCTGGGCCTGGTCGCGCACTTCGCCCCACAGCAGCACCGCATACAGGAAGGCCGGCGTAACCGACTTACCCTCGGCGATGCGTGCATCGGTGTTGGCGAGCCCCTGCTCGACGAGCGCACGCAGGGCGTTGTCGCCCCGCTCGAGCGCCCGCGCCGTGGCGGGAAAGAGGAATTTCAGCAGGCCGCACGCCTCGAGCATCTTGAAGCTCTTCAGGCCGTGACCGCCCAGGAAAAGCTTGAGCGACTCGTCGAACAGGCGGGCGGGTGCCGCCTCGGTCAGCAGATGGCCCAGCGTCGCGAAGGGCGCGGACGCGGCGGCATCGATGGTGAAGCCGAGCTTCGCGGCAAGGCGGGCGGCGCGCAGCATGCGCACCGGGTCTTCGCGATAGCGCTGATCGGGGTCGCCGATCAGCCGCATGGTGCGGTCTTCGAGGTCCTGCATGCCGCCGACGAAATCGCGCACGCTGAAATCGGCGATGTCGTAATAAAGCGCGTTGACCCTGAAGTCGCGGCGCACGGCGTCTTCCTCGATCGTGCCCCATATGTTGTCGCGGACGATGCGGCCGTCGGTGGCGATGTGCCTGTCGCCCTCGCCGCCTTCCTCGCCCGTGCCACGGAAGGTCGCTACCTCGATGATCTCGGGGCCGAACACGACGTGGGCCAGACGGAAGCGTCGGCCGATCAGGCGGCAGTTGCGGAACAGCGCCTTGACTTCGTCGGGGGTGGCGTCCGTCGCCACGTCGAAGTCCTTGGGATGGCCGCCCAGCAGCAGGTCGCGTACCGCGCCCCCGACCAGGTAGGCGGCGAAGCCGGCGTCGTGCAGCCGGTACAGCACGCGCAGGGCGGCTTTACTGATGTTCTTGCGGGAAATGGAGTGCTGTTCGCGCGGGATGACGCGGAGCGTCGGCGGAACCTCATTCCTGGTTTCGGGATTCAAGCGGTCTTGGTCCTGGCGGGCGCGTCCGCGTCCGTTCAAGTGGCTGCCCCCACCGGCAGCCGGTGTCGGGATGAATGGGTCAAATGTAACGAATCTGACCCGATCCGACGAGCGGGCAAAAAAAGCGTTGCTGGCCACCGGATTTTGGCTATACTAGCGCGCTTCGTACCCCGGGTACGACCTGCTCCCTTCGTCTAGTGGTCTAGGACACTGCCCTCTCAAGGCGGGAACACGAGTTCGAACCTCGTAGGGAGCACCACTTTCCTCTTCGGCGCATAAATAGTCCGCATGACCTTTGTCGTTACCGACAACTGCATCAAGTGCAAGTATACGGACTGCGTCGAAGTCTGCCCCGTGGATGCCTTCCATGAGGGCCCGAATTTCCTCGTGATCAATCCGGACGAGTGCATCGACTGCACCCTCTGCGAGCCGGAATGCCCGATCAACGCCATCTACCCCGAGGACGACGTCCCCGCGGGCCAGGAAGCGTTCGTGGCGCTGAATGCCGAACTCTCGAAAGAGTGGAAGGTGATCACCGAGCGCAAGGACGGCCTCCCCGACGCGAAGGACTGGGAAGGTAAGCCGGGCAAGATCGATCTGATCGAGCGCTGAGTCTCCTGGCAAGGGACGGGCGGACGTGTCCGTCCCGCCCCGCCAGAACTGTCAGAAGACGTTATACGTTCCGCATGCCTTGCAGTAGATTCCGCCACCTCCTGGCGGGGTCGGTGCCGGACCTGGCGGTGGCGGCGGCGGAGGCGGGGGCGTCCCTCCCCCAGGCCCTGGAGGGATGACACGAAGAGGCTCAATGCCACCCTCCGACGCAACCGGCTGCTGAAGCAGCTCGATCAGCTTCACCACCTCTGCCAGCTTCGTCGCCAGCTCGCTCCATCGATCACTCATATCCGCTCTCCCGCGTTGATGCGCGGAGTCTCCCGATGAGACCTCCGTCGCAGTGATCCCACGCCCGCCTCAGGGCGTGTAGACGAATGAGGCCGGACCATTCGGACTGGTCGGCAGGGTCAACTGAATGACCGGCACCCAATGCCCGGTGGCGGCCTGGAAGTCGGCCTGATTCGCGCGCGCCTCCGCCAGACCGGCCGCGCTGCCAGCAAGAAAGAAGAACGCTTCGACAGGAACGCGGGGGTCGTTCTGACCCCACGTGGCGACCATCAGCTCGTCATGCAGCCACATCTCGTTCGGCAGCTTCGCTCGTATCGCTGGCAGCGCCATGAAAACGGCAGCCGCGTTCGGCGTGCCGGCGCTGACCCGGAAGCCGCATTGCATGGTGTAGCGATTGGCGGCGTATTCAAACCGGCGGAGCCACTGGTCGGCATTGAAAATGTCCTGCGACTGGCACGGCGCCGTGTTGGTGCTTGTCTCAGTGTCATGGGGCGAGCATCCGTCGCGCAGGCCGGTTGTGCGGTTGTACGTATCGGCGTCATAGGCATAGACGCACTGCACTTCCAGTGCCGTGTATCGGCCTGGCAAACCCAGGGCCGTCTGATAGGGCACCACGATGAAGCCGTTGGTGTAATTGAAGACCATCCCGCTGAACGCCGCGTCCCGGCGCAGCCAGGAGAAAGGCACTCCCCGCGGCGTGCGGCTTACCGGATTGGGATTCCAGACGCGATAGGCACCGCGCACCGTCGCCCGCATCAGCACACCGGAACATGACACGGCCGGCAGGCCGCCAGGACACGCCGTGACGGCGCTGGCGTAGCGCGCCTGCAGGGCCGCCGCCACCGAGGGTCCGTCAGCGTCCTGGACACCGACGGAGTACGTCGTCCCGGGCCCGGCTCCCTGATTGTCATGAGCACCCAGCGGCGAGACGTCCGCCGGACGTGACGCGACCAGTGTCGCCTGCTCAGGGGAGGCCGGACGAGTGCTGGGGACACTGGAGCAGGCGGCCAACATCGCGATCGCGAAAGCCACACCCCACGCGTGGTAGCGTCGAATCCATACATGCTTCATGACTCACCTTCCTTGGCTGAATAGCTCCGATCAGGGAATGGCCTGATCCTGCGGGCGATACGTGAACGTGGCTCGGTCTCCCGCCGACGCCGCCAGCGTCAGGCGAATCACTGGCACCCAACGGCCCGCGACTGCCTGAAAATCACGCTGGTAGGCCATCGCCCCGCGCGGACCGTCCTGCCCCGAGATGTAAAAGAACGCCTCGATCGGCAACCGGGCGTCATCGCCAAACGACCACTCCTCCACAACCAGTTCGTTCTGCTCACGGAACGACTGCTGCTTGATGACACGCATGGCGCCGAGAACTTCCTGAAAGATGGCCGACGAGTTCGGTGTGGCGGACATCACGGCAAAGCCGCACTGATGGTTGCGCTGCTCGTATTCGCCCGACACCTTGACGTAGTGAAGCAGCCACGCCGCTGCCGTCACGACGCCTTGCGACTGGCACGGTCCACTGTCGGAAAGGTACTTGCGGTGGGCCCCACACCCGCGACTGGCGCGCTCATCGGACGCACCGTCGATGGCATACGCACAGAGGACTTCCATGTTCCGGAACGGCCGTCCGTCATAAAGCAGCACGGGAATCAGCACGAAACCCTGCGTGTACCCGTGTGCCACTTTGTTGAACTGCGCGTCACGTCGCATCCAGGAGAACGAGATACCCCCCGGCTTGGGATTCGTTGCGCCCTTGGGGTCCCAGGCGTGACCGCTGGCCGGGTAGCTCGTACTGCGGAGCATGACGCCGGAGCAGAGAAACGAGGGAGCGGTGGCCGAACCGTTGCAGCGGACATTCGTCGAGTCGTCGTACCTGGCCTGGATAGCGCGGGCGACCCTGAGACCGTCGCCGTCATGCGCCATCGGCGCAGGATGGCGAACGGTGTGACTACAGGAGGCCAGGAGGCAACACAGCCCCAGCCCACCGGCACGCAACCCTTCCGAAACACGCCGCTCCATGACGAATCCTTCCCTGACAACCCGGAACCGCTAAAGGCGACACCGCACAAACCGCAAAAACCGCGGATCGCTGTGCGGTGCCGCGCTACCTCATAACGCGTTACCGCAGTCCATGCAGTAACGCGCACCCTGAGGATTTACCGTGCTCCCACACGTCCTGCAGGCGCTCCCACCTCCCGGCGGCGGTGGCGGCGGTGGCGGCGGTGACGGAGGCGGAGGATACGGCCCCGGGGGCGGCGGCACCGGCACAGGAGGAGGCGGTGGCGGTGGCGGTGGCGGTGGCGATGGCGGTGGCGGTGGCGGTGGCGGTGGCGGTGGCGGTGGCGGAGGCGGAGGCGGTGGCGGTGGCGGTGGCGGCACCGTCCCAAAACACGGACACGGGATCCAGACCTGATTGGTCGAGATGCCACCGGAAAAATGCTCGATCTGCCCCTCCAGGATCGTCTGGAGGTATTCCGATGCCAACAAGGCATGCCGCCGCGCAAGCGGGCCGCGAGCCTCATCGACCACGTTCCGGTCCCGCGACGTGGCGAGCAGATCGTGCTGCCTTTTCAGAAGATACTGCCCCCAACGGGCGGCACTGACCTCCGGATGCGATTCCGCATCGGCGTCCTCCCCCACTTCGTCGTTTACCGGTCCGGCAGCACTGACCTGCGCGCCACCCACATCCGTTCGCGCATCCAGCTCATCGAGCAGGCCTAACAGCGCTACCCGCAACCGCTCGGTCGCATCGCTTCCTTGGGTCATGACGGTCTCCTTCCCGACGATCCGTTATCCATGGCGGCCGACTCGCTCCGCCTCGTTTTGACTACACCCCCAAGGCTCAGGGAATCTGCTGATCGGCAACCACGTACGTGAATGCAGCCGGCCCATTGACGGCCGTCGGCATCGTTACCTTGATGATCGGCACCCACCGACGAGTGGCGGCCTGGAAGTCCCATTGATTCAGTCGCGCACTGGCCAGCCCTGCGCCCCGGTCGTCGTAAAAGAAGGCCTCTAGAGGGATGTGTGCATCGTTTTGCGCCCACCTCTCCACCATGACTTCGTTATGTATCCCGAAGAACTGCGTCAGCTGTGTCCGAATGCTCGCCTGCGCCTGAAACGAGAGAGAAGCGCCAGGCGTCCCGGCCGTCAGCGTGAAGCCGCATTGATCGCGATAGCGGTTTGGCGCCGCGCCAAACTTAGCCAGCCATTGGGCCGCTGTTTCAATCTTCTGCGCCTGGCAGGGACCCGTACCCGCCGTCGTCCCATGCTGACCGCAGCCGTCGTTTTTATCCCCTATCCGATTCAGCGTATCCGCGTCAAAAGGAAAGATGCACAACACGGCGAGCTGGGTATAACCATCCGACGGCGAATCCGCGAAGAAGTGCGGCAGGATGATGAAGCCGTTGTCGTAGTTGAAAACCAGGCCGCCGAACGCGGAGTCCCTGCGTAGCCAGGAGAACGATACCCCGTACTTCAGAGGCGACCCGAGGTTGGGATTCCAGACATCGTAGTTCCCGCGCACGGTGGTGCGCAGCAGAATGCCCGAGCAGAGCACCGCTGGAAGCGGATTGGGATCGCTCGCGTTTTTGCGGCAGTCCGCCGCCGTGTCGTCGTAGCGGTCTTGCAGATGGCGCGCGACGGCCTGCCCGTCGCTGTCATGCGCTCCCTGGACCACCATGCCCGCACGGGTCCGGGACGCCTCCGGCGGCGGAGGCTGCCGCACGGCCGGTGCACACGCGAGGAGCAGGACCAGCCAACTCGTCACCAAAACTGTACGCAGCAACGTTTTCCCGTGCTTCATGTCCCCGTCCTTCCCTGGATCGATCGCCATCGTGGCGGGCTGCCTCGCCCTCACCCGATACGCTAATGCGGGTGTCGATCCGGGGCCATCCGCCTTTCGCTGTAGGCGCGGTGAGGCCATTTTCGGCACGTCGACGGATAACAGGTGCCGCCCCAACGCAAAACGCCGCCCGAAGGCGGCGTTTTGCGGAATACGCTGATGAGCGAGGTTATTTGCTGCCCATCCGCGATTTCAGCGAGTCGACCACGCGGCGAACGCCACCGGCGTCGCCCTGCGCGCGGACTTCGCTGCCGGTGCCGCTGGCGGTCACCGCCAGCACGACCGTGTGGCTACCACCCTGCGCCGACGCCGGAGCGTCCTGCGCGTCGTCCTTCTTGCCGCCACCGAACATGCGCTTGAACAGACCCGGGCGGTTCTCCGGGGCGCTGGTGGTCGCGGCGATCTGATAGGTGTGGTTCGCATCGTCATGCGACACGACCTTGCCCAGGTCACCCACGCTCAGCAGCTCGCCGATGCGGCGGTAGGCGGCTTCCGGATCATCCGAGAGGATGAAGCCGTCGGAGACCGGTGCGGCGATCGCGGCCGCCTTGGCATCCGCAGCGCCCGAACCGACGTCCGGCACAACCAGCGCAGCGCTCGTCGACGGCGTATCGAGACCCGGCGGGATCTCGAGCGGGGCTTCCTGCTGGGCCTTCTGCCACTCCTTGGTGGAGCGGAACGCGCCACAGCCCGATACCAGCAGGGCGGACAGGAGCAGTGCCGGGACGACCAGCGCGTACGAGGTTTTCTTCATGAATCGGGGTTCCGTTGAAATGAGATGCTTCAGGCGGCAGACGCCAATGGTGCCAGAGCGGAGAGCGTTTCGCGCAGCTTCGCCAGTTCGGGGCCGGATTCCAGCTCGACCAGCGGGAGCCGCGGCGCGGCGGAACCGAGCCCCAGCGCGCTCAGCCCCGCCTTGACCGGGATCGGGTTCGGTGCGCAGTTAAGCGCGTCGATCAGTGGTGCCAGACGCGCGGTTTCTTTCGCGGCCCGCGTGGCATCGCCCGAACGGGCGGCGTCGCAGAAGGCACGGAAAGCGTCCGGCACGAGGTTCGCCACGACCGAGATCGTCCCCGCGGCGCCCGCCAGCATGGCCTCGTGAGCCGAACCGTCGTCGCCGCTGAGGTAGACGAAATCCGGGCGGATAAGTTCCGCCAGCGCGCGAATGCGTTCCGCATCGCCCCGGGCTTCCTTGATCCCGATGATGCCCGGGTGGTCGCGCAGCACCGCCACGGTGGCCGGCGCGATATCGCAGCCGGTGCGCGGCGGCACGTTGTAAAGGATGACCGGCAGGCCGCCCTGATCGGCTACCGCAAGGAAATGCTGACGGAGGCCTTCCTGGGTGGGCCGCACGTAGAACGGCGCCACGACCAGCGCCGCGTCCGCGCCCAGCGCCTTCGCGCGGCGCGTGGTGGCGATGGTTCTGGCCGTACCCGCTTCGCCGGTGCCGGCGATGACGGGGATGCGTTTGTCGACGTGTTTCACCGCGAAGGCGAGCAGGCGCTCGAATTCGTCATGCTCGAGGAAATGCGACTCGCCCGTGGAGCCGGCCACGACCACGCCCTGCGTGCCGCCCGCGATCTGCTGGTCGAGCAGGCGACCGAAAGCGTCGAGGTCGAGGGAACCGTCGGCGGCAAAGGGCGTCGCCAGCGCGGTGATGCTTCCTGAGATGTCCAAGGTGGAACCCGTTGAGTAATCAGCCCTTCGCATGTTACCGGGGCGTTTCCGGCGAGTCCATTCAGCCAATCCCCGCCTGAACGACGCAGCGTGTCTTGCTAGCGTGCGACAGGGCCAAGTAAGCTGCTCCCAAAGCGATGGTTCCGCGCCCCGCGGGACGCGCCACGGGTAAATTCCGCCTTGAATCGTTCCGCAGCACGTAGCGCCACCACCGATAACCAGCTCCTCATCTCGACGCTGTCGCCGGCGCACCGCGCCCCGATCCTCGCGCTGGCCAAGCGCATCGCGGATTCCGGCTGCAATCTCGCCGACGCCCGCGTCTCCACGATCGGCAACGACACCTCCGTCATGCTGCTGGCTTCGGGCGCCTGGGACGCCGTGGCCAAGCTGGAGACCTCGCTGGGCAAGCTGGCCCGCGACGAAGAACTGCAGATCGTCCATTACCGCACCACGCCGCGCGAACCGACGGCGCACCTGCTGCCCTACCTGGTCGAAGTGATCGCCGCCGATCGTCCGGGCATCCTGGTCAAGATCATCGAGTTCTTCTCCAGGCGCGACATCAGCGTCGAGCAGCTGTCCTCCATGCGCTACCAGGCGATGCAGACCGGCGCCGAGATGTTCCAGGCCCAGATCACCATCGGCATTCCGTCCGAAACCCACATCGCCGCCCTGCGCGACGACTTCCTCGAGTTGTGCGATGGCCTCAATCTCGACGCCATCATGGATCCCGTGAAGTTCTGACCGAAGGATTGAAGACCCACGCATGACTGGCAAGACCACGAAACTTCCCAGACTCGAAGGCACCCTCGGCGACGGCTCGTCGCTCTCGCTGGCCTCGTTGAAAGGCAAGTGGGTCGTGGTGTTCTTCTACCCGAAGGACAGCACGCCCGGCTGCACCAACGAAGCGAAAGACTTCCGCGACCTTTACAGCGAATTCCAGGCACGCGGCGCCGAAGTGATCGGCGTATCCCGCGACTCGGTGCGCTCGCACGCGAACTTCGCGGCCAGGCAGGAACTGCCCTACCCCCTCGTTTCCGACGCCGACGAAACCTGGTGCAACGCGTTCGACGTCATCCACGAAAAGGTGCTTTACGGTAAGCGCTATCTCGGCGTGGTCCGCAGCACCTTCCTGATCGATCCCAACGGCAAGATCGCGGCCGAGTGGCGCGGGGTGAAAATCCCGGGTCATGCGCAGGCCGTGCTAGAGCGTGTTCCCACCGCGTGACGGATTCCGCGTCACGCGGCTCCCATCCCCGGCCGTCGCCGTGCGGCCGGTCTTCGCAACCTCCACATGAGGTGACTTCCGTATGACCGGAAGCAAGCGCATCTACGCCCTCGACACCAACGTGCTGCTGCACGATCCAACCTCGCTGTTCCGCTTCGAGGAACACGATGTCTTCATACCGATGACGGTGCTGGAGGAACTGGACGAGAAAAAGAAAGGCGGTTCGGAAGTCTCGCGTAACGGACGGCAGGTCAGTCGATTCATCAACGAGCTCATCGAACGCGGCGGCGGCGAAGGCATCCGCGGAGGCATCGAGCTTTCCAATCCTCAGGGCGTCAAGCTCAAGCGCACCGCGGTCGGCCGGCTGTTCTTCCAGCAGCGCGCCGGGCACGGGAACGGCAAGGCCGACAACCAGATCCTCGCCGCGGTGCTCGACCTGCGCGATCAGTACCCCGATCGCCCGGTCATTCTCGTCAGCAAGGACATCAACCTCCGGATCAAGGCGTCGATCTACGGGATCGACGCGGAAGACTACGAGAACGACCGTGCGCTGGACGATTTCGCCCTGCTCTTCACGGGCTCCGACGCACTGCCGGAAGACTTCTGGAGCCGGCACCCGGAGCTTCGTTCGTGGAACGAGCGCGGTCGCACGTTCTACGAAGTGAGCATGCACGAGGACGAGGCGTGGTACGCCAACGAATGCCTCTACATGCCGGGTGAGAACGACGTCGAACTGCGCGTCCTGGAAATCACCGGCGACGAGGACGATCGCAAGGCAAAGCTCGTACTGCTGGACGACCACACGCATGCCGCGCATGGCGTCTGGGGCATCGCGGCCCGCAACCGTGAGCAGAACTTCGCGCTCAACCTGCTGATGGATCCGGACGTCGACTTCGTCACCCTGCTCGGCACCGCCGGTACGGGTAAGACGCTCCTCGCGCTTGCCGCCGGCCTGGCCCAGGTCATGGACCAGCAGCGCTACCGCGAGATCATCATGACCCGCGCGACGGTTTCCGTCGGCGAGGACATCGGCTTCCTTCCCGGTACGGAGGAGGAGAAGATGACCCCGTGGATGGGTGCACTGACCGATAACCTCGAGGTGCTGGCCAATCCTGAGGAGGGTGGGTCGTGGGGACGTCAGGCCACTAACGATCTGCTCGCGTCGCGCGTGAAGATCCGCTCGCTGAACTTCATGCGCGGTCGTACGTTTCTCAGCCGCTATCTGATCATCGACGAGGCGCAGAATCTGACGCCGAAGCAGATGAAGACGTTGATTACGCGTGCGGGGCCGGGGACGAAGATCGTCTGCCTGGGTAACGTCGAGCAGATCGATACGCCGTATCTGACGGAGACGACGTCGGGACTTACTTATGCCGTTGACCGGTTCAAGATGTGGGCTCATTCGGGGCACATCACGCTGAAACGCGGTGAGAGGTCGAGGTTGGCTGACTTCGCTTCTGAAGCGCTTTAAGCGCGCTGCTATGAAGAAAAGGCGCGGGCTTGTACCGCGCCTTTTTTCGTTTGGGCCTGGTGGTGGGCTCGGCTTCGCCATCGCGGGCTCTTGCCGCGTTTCGGCAGGGGAGCCGCCGGTTGCCATTCTTGTCGCTAAGTCCTCCTTCGGCCGTCGCCTACGTGCGGAAGCGCTCCAATAATGGCAACCGGCGGCTCCCCACGAACGTGACGTCGGGTTGTGGGCCGAGCGATACCCGCAAGCCTGGATGCGCCGCTATCCTTCGGTTATGACGATGCGTCCTAACACTCTCACCATTGCTGGCTCCGACTCCGGGGGTGGCGCTGGCATTCAGGCTGACCTGAAGACATTCCACGCGCGGGGTACGCACGGCCTGACGGCGATTACCGCGGTGACGTCGCAGAACACGCGTGGGGTGACGGCGGTGCACACGTTGCCGTTGGCGCATGTGCGTAGCCAGATCGATGCGGTGTTCGACGACTTTGACATCGCGGCGGTGAAGACCGGGATGCTGGGTAGTGCGGCCGTGACACGGCTGGTGGCAAAGGAGATGCGGCGGCGTCAGCCGGCGTGGCTGGTGGTGGATCCGGTGATGATTGCCACCAGCGGGGCACGACTGCTGGATGAGGATGCGCTTGAGGCGCTGGTGACGCGGCTGATTCCTCTTGCCGACGTGCTGACGCCGAATCTTCCTGAGGCCGAGGCCCTGCTGGGTCGGCCGCTGGGGCGCGATATGGACGCGGTGGGGGCCGACTTGTTGGCCCTGGGAGCTGCTGGGGTGCTGCTCAAAGGCGGCCACGGCAAGGGCCGCGAAGTCGTCGATCGCTATTACGACGCCAGTGGGGTTATCGAGGTCCGGAATCCGCGCCTCCCCTTCGAGGGGCATGGGAGCGGCTGCACGCTGGCTTCGGCGGTGGCGGCGGGGCTGGCTCGGGGCAAATCGCCGCAATCGGCTGTCCGCGAGGCAATTGCATGGGTAAACAAGGCCTTCCAGCGGTCCTGGCGACCGGGCCGGGGCACTGTCCACGTGCTGGGGCACTGAGGGCGGAGTATCCTATGCGCGTTGATACGGGCCGCTCCGGCCGCATGTATCGCTCGTCCTTGTCGAGTCCACGCGCATGAATTTCCTCGGGCCACGCTTCATCGTCCTGTACCTCCTGATCCTGTTCACGCTGTGCGTGCTGCTGGTGCATCTGCGCGGCCGTTCGCGCCTGCGCTTCGATCGCCAGCTGGTGGATCACTCGGCGATCTTCGCGCCGTACAACCTGCTGATGTACGCCTTCTCGGCCGTGCCGGCGCGGCCGATCCTCGATCGTCGCGGCTTTCCGCAGCTCGACCTGCTGCAGAACAACTGGCAGGCGATCCGCGCGGAGGCGATGCATCTGTTCGACGAGGGCTTCATCCGCTCGGCGGAGAAGCACAACGACGCTTCGTTCAACTCGTTCTTCAAGCAGGGCTGGAAGCGTTTCTACCTCAAGTGGTACGGCGAGCCGCTGTCCTCGGCCGAGGCGCTCTGCCCCGAGACGGTCAAGCTGCTCAACTCGATCCCGAGCGTCAAGGCCGCGATGTTCGCCCTGCTCCCGCCGGGCAGCAAGCTCAATGCGCACCGCGACCCGTTCGCGGGTTCGCTGCGCTACCACCTCGGCCTGATCACGCCCAACTCCGACGACTGCCGCATCTTCGTCGACGGTGAAATGCACGCCTGGCGCGACGGCAAGGACGTCGTCTTCGACGAGACTTACGTGCACTGGGCCGAGAACCGCACGGACCAGACCCGCGTGATCCTCTTCGCCGACGTCGAGCGTCCGCTGAAGAGCCGCCTGATGACGGGCATCAACAAGCGCGTCGGCGCTTTCATGGGTTCGATCACCGCCTCGCCCAACAGCGACGACGGCAACGAGCAGGTCGGCTTCGTCAATCGCATGTTCGCCCTGAACAAGCGTGGCCGCGAGCGCACGCGCAAATTCAAGAAGGCGAACCCGAAGCTGTTCCGCCTGATCAAGTACATCGGCATCGTGCTGATGATCTGGCTGATCTTCCTGGCGCCCTACCCGTTCTACCGCTGATCGGGTCTTAACATCGCGCCGCGCGCGTGGCGCGATACTCCGGGCGGGGTGAGCCTGAACGGAGTACAGGTTATGAGCCAGCGAGCGTTCTGCCTTGCGTTATTGATGCCCATCGCCGCGGCGGCCTCTGCCGCGCCACCGCCCGCGCCCGACCTGGCGCCTCTGGTCTCCAGGCTCGTGGACGACACGGCAAGGGATTCGGACAGCGAACGTCGTGCGTTCGATGCGCTGATGAATCTCGGCAGCGCGGGCGTGCCGTATATCGTCAGTCACCTGGGCGACGGTCGTCGCCTTCCCGAGCAGTCGATCTGGGTGCGCCGTCAGGGCTCACGCGATCGGCAAGGGCAGCCCTGGTACGTCCATGACGGGCTCGAGTTCGTGCTGAAGGTGGTGACGGGACGTGCGTTCGGTCCGCAGAACGGGCATCTGTTGCCGAGTCAGCGTGAGAAGAACACACGCAAGTGGGTGGCGTGGTGTGTCGATCATTATCCGGCGCAGGCTTCGGTTTGCCGGAGCGGCTCACGCGACTAATCGACGGCGTTCGCTGCTCAGGTCAAAGCGCCGCGTCCGGGCTCGGCTTCGCCATCGCATTTGTCTTGAAGCCTCGCCTCGGGGCAAGGGCGCCGCCGCCTGCCATTCCTGTCGCTAAGTCCTCCTCCGGCCTTCGCCTCCGTGCGGAATCGCTCCAGGAACGCCAGACGCCGACGCCCCTCCGGAACGCTGACGCCACCTGGCTCATGTAGGAGCGAGCCTGCTCGCGACCCCTCAGCGCTCAACAAGGCGAACGAAGCACTGCATCCACCGACGCCGGCGGTTCCAACATCAAACCTTGTCCCACTCCATCTTCGCATGCGCCCGCGCCGCGCACTGCACACCCATCGTAATCAATGCACCGACACCTCCCAGCGCAAGTAACGTGCGCTGACGCTCGGGAATTTCGTCTTCCTGCAGCGACTCCACGAGCAAATCGGTGATGCTCCGCGCGTATTGCAACAACTCGGTAGCGTCATTCAACAACACATTGACGCTCGCTTCGGGGTCGATACAAAAACTCCCGTCGCCAACCGTTCCAAACTTTTCCATAGTCATCTCCATGCGTGCCGCACGTAGCCCCGCTCTCGTAGGGGCCAGCCCTGCGGGCGATTCACTCCGCCCCGAGTTGTGGCACGCCAAAACGCAAAGGCGTGCCACCATCGCTCGCACGATGAGCCTCATCGGCCTGTCCGTGACCGGACGCCGGGCGGTGTGTTCAAGAAGTGGTTCGCAACGCCAGTCGCTGTCTTGCGGCCACACGGCAACGCGCCGGATAGCTACGGCAAGAAAAAACTCAACTGACAACGGCCAGCGCCGCGGTTCTTCAACCGTGTCTGCGAGATCGGCAGACGGCCCGGTAACCGTTGAGTGGAGTGTCGCCGGGAAGCGACACGCGTGAGAATGCCTTAGTATTTGGCATAGCCATGGTCAACCTTCGTCGTTGATTAGGGTCAGCGGACCTTGTGGTGCGTCAACACCCCTGGTCCGCGCTTCTCACCGCTTTGAGCGATGGTTGCCTGCGATGCGTGGAATGCGATCCCGCAGGCAACGAACACAAGCTAGCAAAAAACGTGACGTCGTGTCATGAGAATCTGCGTCAATTCGCGACCCATTCGCGCGTCACCGCAAGCTTACCCAGACGCCGCTCCCGCTCTGCTCTCCGCTCTCCACACAACGAACCGCACCGTCCGAAGGGAGCCGTCGGCTGCCGTGCATGGAGCGCTTCCGCACGAAGGCGAAGGCCGTAGGAGGACTTAGCGACAGGCATGGCAGCCGACGGCTCCCTCGCTACGACGCCCAAGAACAAAAGCGATGGCGCAGCCGAGCCCTCCAACGCCACCACAAAGAAAAAGACCCCACGATCACTCGCGAGGTCTTTCTAAAAGCGACAATCAGATCGAACCGTAACGCTTAAGCCGTAGCGCGAATCCGCTCGACGATCGCATCGCCAAACGTATCCGTCGTGCCCGTACCACCGACATCCGGCGTCGTACGATCACGCGCGTTCATCACGTCGCTGATGGCGGCGCGCAGACGCGTCGCCTTGGCGACCATGTCGAGGTGATCGAGCATGTCGGCCGCCGCGAGCAGCAGCGCACACGGGTTGGCCTTCTTCTGACCCGCGATATCCGGCGCCGAACCGTGGACGGCTTCGAAGATCGCCGCGTCCTTGCCGATGTTCGCACCCGGGGCGAGGCCCAGGCCGCCGACGAGGCCTGCGCACAGGTCGGACAGGATGTCACCGAAGAGATTGGTGGTGACGATCACATCGAACTGGTACGGGTTCATCACCAGCTGCATGCAGGCGTTGTCGACGATCATTTCCTGGAATTCGAGCTCCGGGTAATCCTTCGCGACTTCACGCGCCACGTCGAGGAACAGGCCCGACGAAGTCTTCATGATGTTGGCCTTGTGCACGGCCGTGACCTTCTTGCGGCCCTTCTGCTTCGCCATCTCGAAGCCGTAGCGGCAGATCCGCTCCATGCCCGGACGCGTGTTGCGGATGACCGAGACAGCGACCTCGTTCTCGCCGGTGCCTTCGCGCGTCTGGCCTTCGGCCATGTACGCACCCATGGTGTTTTCACGCACCGTGATGATGTCGATGTTCTCGAAGCGCGCCTTGGTGCCCGGGAAGCTGATCGCCGGACGCACGTTGGCGTACAGGTCGAACTTGCGACGCAGGGTGACGTTGATCGAGGTGAAGCCACCGCCGATCGGGGTGGTCAGCGGACCCTTCAGAGCGACCTTGTGCTTCTCGATCGCATCCAGCGTGGCCTGCGGGAGCAGATCGCCGTGCTTCTCGAGCGCGACCACGCCCGCGTCCACGTAGTCGTAGGACAGACCGCAGTCGAGAGCATCGAGGACGCGGATGGTCGCGTCCATGATCTCGGGGCCGATGCCGTCGCCGGGGATCACGGCAATCGTCTTGCTCATGGGGTTACTCCTGAAGGATGCGTCGCATGACACACGCACGAGGGCGCGTGTGGGGAGAAAAATCGCCCAATTATCGGCGATCTCGCCCTCTTCCTTCAAGTTTGGCGCCCCGGGTGGGGCGCCATGCCCTCGTCAGGCCGCGGGATGGTCCGCGCAGGCCTCCGCCTCGGCCGGGGCCTCGGTCTCGAGCGAGTCGAGGAAGTCCACGGCGCGGCGCAGGTGCGGAATCACGATGGAGCCGCCGACAACGAGGCCGACGCTGAAGACCTCGAAGAACTCGTCGCGATTGACCCCGGCTTCCTTGCACTGGGCGACGTGATAGCTGATGCAGTCGTCGCAGCGCAGCACCATCGAGGCGACCAGGCCAAGCATTTCCTTGGTCTTCACATCCAGCGCGCCAGCTCGGTAGGTCTGGGTGTCCAGCGCGAAAAAGCGACGGACGACCTGGTTGTCCTCGCCGAGGATGCGCTCGTTCATCCGCTTGCGGAACGCGGCGAACTCCTCGACGCGGTTACCTTCGGTCGGCGTGCCGGACATCAGTTCGTCGCCCCGAGGATGTCGGCCAGCCGGCCGCTGCGGTCGGCGGCGGCGAGGTCGTCGAAACCACCCACGTGGGTGCCGTTGATGAAGATCTGCGGGACCGTGCGGCGACCGCCGCTCTTCTCCAGCATGATGTCGCGCTGCGCCGGATCGGTGTCGATGCGCACCTCTTCCCACGCCAGGCCCTTGGCCTTGAGCAGGTTCTTGGCGGCGACGCAGTACGGGCAGACGGCGGTCGAGTAGATGGTGATATCGGGGGTGGACATGGGAGGTTGGGCTCCGAACCGGAATGACTACAAAATGGCGATCTGGCGCCCATTTTACAAGGCAATCGAACCCCGCGCGGTCTCCGGGGTCAAACCGGCCCCACCGCGCGCGGCGTGGCGGGTCCTTCGTCGTTTGGTGATGGTATCGTCCTCGCACTTATGCGCACCCCATTTCTCCGCCTGTCCCTGATCGCCGCCAGCGCCCTCGCCACCTTCGCCGTGGGCGCGCAGGACAACGTCCGCCTGCCGGATCTGGGCAGCTCGGCCAACGCCCTGATCAGCCCGCGCGAGGCCGACGAGTACGGGGCCATGATGCTGCGCCAGATGCATGCGCTCGACCTCACGGTGGACGACGCCCTGCTGGACCAGTACATCAACGACCTCGGCTACCGCCTGGTGGCGGCCAGCGACCGGCCGAAGGACCACTTCCAGTTCTTCATCGTGCGCGACACGCAGATCAACGCGTTCGCGGCCCCCGGCGGCTACATCGGCGTCAACGCCGGCCTGATCAACATCACCGACAACGAGAGCGAACTCGCGGGCGTCATGGCCCACGAGATCGGCCACATCACCCAGAACCACCTGTACCGCGCCTTCGAGGATTCGAAGAAGAACGCCCCGCTGATGGCGCTCGTGCTGCTGGGCGCGATCGCCGCCGGTGCCGGTGGCGGCGCGGGCGACGCCGCGCCCGCCGTGCTCATGGGTGGCCAGGGGCTGCTCATGCAGCGGCAGATCAACTTCACCCGTAAGGACGAGGTCGAAGCCGACCGCGTCGGCATCCAGACCCTGTCGCGGGCCGGTTACGACCCCGAGGCGATGGGCGATTTCTTCGGCCGCATGCAGGACACGCTGCGCGTCGGCCAGGGCGAAGAGGCGCTGCCCGCCCTCCTGCAGACCCACCCCGTGACCCTGGCCCGCATCAGCGAGGCCAAGGCGCGCGCCCGTACGCTCGAGGAGGCCCAGGCCAACAAGCCGCGCCAGCCCACGCTGGACAAAGCCAGCTGGGAGAAGAGCACGGCGCCGGTGCTCTACGTGAAGGACCCCACCGCGCTGATCACCCCCGCCGGCAAGGTCGCTAAGGACAGCGTCAGCGACACCTATGCGCTGATGCGCGAACGGGTGCGCGTCCTCTCCGGGGATGCCCGTCAGCTGACGTCCTTCTATGCCACGAACCTCAAGCGCAAGGATTTCGACACCGCGGCCAACCGGTACGGCTACGCGCTGTGCCTGCTGCGCACGGACCACGGCGCCCAGGCGGTCGAGCAACTGCAGCCCCTGCTGGCCAGCCTGCCCTCCAGCGTGGTGCTGCGCCTGGCCATGGCCGACGCCTACGAGAACGCCGGCCGTCACGGCGACGCCATGGCGATCTACAAGGCCCTGCACGACAACTCGCCGCGCAACCGCGCCGTGGCTCTGGGCTACGCGCGGGCGCTGGCCAACAGCGGGCGCGTGGAGGACGCCCGGATGGCGTCGACCATGTTGAAGCCGATGCTCGACGACAGCGACGATCCGGACATCTTCCTTACCTTCGCACGGGCCAGCGAGCGGTCCGGCGACGGGATCCGGGCCGCGGAGGCGTACGCGGACAGCGCCTACCTCGCCGGCCGGCCGTTCGACGCCATGGAGCAGCTCAAGCGGCTGCTGAAACGGGACGACCTCGATTATTACCAGCGGTCGCGCATCCAGGCCCGGATCGGCGACCTCACCCCACTGCTGCTGGAATTGCGTAAACGACGCATCACGACCGACGACAATCCGGACGGACGCAGTCAATACGTGCGGTCTCAGTTCGGTCTGAGAACCGAATTGTGACCGTTGTCATTAGCGTGTAACACAGCATGGCTGCAATATGACCGTCATAGCCAACGAGCGGCCCACGCGTGCATAAGCGCATTCTCATCGTAGAAGACGAAGCATCGATCCGCGACATGGTCGCATTCGCGCTTCGTAAGGCGGGTATGGACGCGGCTCACGCCGCCGACGCCCGCGCCGCACAGATGGCGATCTCGGAGCGGGTACCGGACCTGATCCTGCTCGACTGGATGCTCCCGGGCACCAGTGGACTGGAACTGGCCCGTCGCCTCCGCCGGGAAGAGCTCTCGCGCGAGATCCCGATCATCATGCTCACCGCGCGCGGTGAGGAGATGGACCGGGTCAACGGGCTCGAGGCCGGCGTGGACGACTACGTCATCAAGCCGTTCTCCACCCGTGAGCTGATCGCCCGGATCAAGGCGGTGCTCCGCCGCAGTCAGGGCGACGACGGCTCCGGCGTGGTGGAACTCGGCGGCCTGCGCATCGATGGGCCCGCGCATCGCGTGTTCGCCGGCGAGGAAGCCGTGCCGATCGGCCCGACCGAATACCGCCTGCTGTTCTTCTTCATGACCCATCCTGAGCGCGTCTACTCGCGCGCCCAGCTGCTGGACCATGTCTGGGGCGGCAGCGTGTACGTGGAGGAGCGCACGGTCGACGTGCATATCCGCCGCCTGCGCAAGACACTGGAGCCGTGGAAGCTCGACGACATGGTGCAGACCGTGCGCGGCGCGGGCTACCGCTTCTCCGCGAATACCTAGGCTTGCGTGGGTAGCCGCGCTATGGTCCCTTCCTGAGACCGACACCGGCCGTGCCCGCCATGCCACAACGCTTCCTGACTTCCTGGCGATTGCCTGCCAGCTGCGCCGCCCTGCTTCTGCTGGGTGGCGCGGTGGGCTGGCTGACGGGTGCGGTATGGCCTTGCGTGACGGTGGTCGCGCTGGGGGAAACCGTCGTGCTGTTGTCGCTGTTCCGTCACAAGTCGGGGCCAATGTTGCAATCGTCCGCCACGCCCCATCCTGACCATGACCGTCTCATGACTCGCACCCGCCGAATCGCCTCCCGCCTGCGTGACCTGCGCAGCGCGGCGGGAACCCTGCCCGACGCCGTGGTCCTGCTGGATCACTCGCACCATGTGCGCTGGTTCAATCACGCGGCGGAGGATCTGCTCGGTCTGAAGCGACCGCGCGATCGTGGCCGCGTGCTGGCCGATCTGATGCGCAACACCGACCTGTCGGACTGGCTGGCCGAGGGCGCCCGCGAGCCGCTCAACGACGTGACCGCACCGGGCCACCCTAACCGCCATGTCACGGCGACGCTGCTGCCGTTCGGCAGCCGCCAGCGCCTGCTGCTGGCCCGCGACACCAGCCACCTCACCCGCCTCGAACAGATCCGTCGCGATTTCGTGGCCAACGTCTCGCACGAGTTGCGCACGCCGTTGACGGTGATCCACGGCTACCTCGAATTGCTCGATCCGGAAGATGTGCCCGAACTCGCGCCGGTGCTGGACGAGATGCGAGCGCAGTCCAAGCGCATGGGCCAGATCGTGGAAGACCTGCTGACCCTGTCGCGCCTGGAAACCCAGGAGCATGTGGCCGACGAGCAGGTGCAGATGGCCCCGCTGCTCGCCAGCCTGCGCAAGGAAGCCGAGGCCCTGAGCCAGGGTCGCCATACCATCTCCCTGGACGTCGCCACGGCACACGACCTGCTGGGCTCGCCCAAGGATCTGCACAGCGCGTTCTCCAATCTGGTCAGCAACGCGGTTCGCTATACGCCCACGGGCGGCAAGATCGCCATCCGCTGGGCCGACACGGAAGACGGCGCGCGCTTCTCGGTGCACGACTCCGGCTTCGGTATTCCCGCCGCGCACATCGCACGGCTGACCGAACGCTTCTACCGCGTATCGTCGAGCCGCTCGCGCGACTCCGGCGGCACCGGCCTGGGCCTGTCGATCGTCAAGCACGTGCTCAACCTGCACCAGGCGCGCCTGGTGATCGAGAGTGAGACGGGCAAGGGCTCCGTGTTCGCGTGTGTGTTCGTCAGCGACCGGCTGCTGGACAGCACCCGTGTGCACGAAACGGCCGGCCTGCACGGCTGATCGATGGCAGGCAAGCGTAGACGGGTTGCTGCGACGCCGCTTTCCGGCATGATCGTCCATGCGCCACCATCGGACGTCATGAAAGGATTACCGGAACGAATGAGCGATCCCGTCGACCTCGGCAACCCCGACCTCTACATCAACCGCGAGCTGGCGGCGCTGGAGTTCAACTTCCGCGTGCTCGCCCAGGCCCGCGACCCGGACGTTCCGGCTTTGGAGCGACTGCGCTACCTGACCATCGTCAGCAACAACCTCGACGAATACTTCGAGGTTCGCGTCGCCGTGCTCAAGCATAAGCACGCGCTGGGCGCGGCGATGCCGGGCGCCGATGGGCTGTCGTCGACCGAGATCCTCGCGCGGATCCGCCAGCGCACGCTCGAGCTGGTCAGCGAGCTCTACGCCATCTGGCACGAAGAACTGCTGCCATCGCTGGAAGCCGAAGGCATCCGCTTCCTGACCCGCGGCGCCTGGAGCGATCGCCAGCGACGCTGGCTGCAGGGGTATTTCCAGAACGAGATCATGCCGGTGCTGTCGCCGCTGGGTCTCGACCCCGCGCACCCCTTCCCGCGCATCCTCAACAAGACCCTCAACCTCGCCGTCGTGCTCGAAGGCCGCGACGCCTTCGGTCGCGAAGGCCACATGGCGCTGGTGCGTGCGCCCCGTTCCCTGCCGCGCATCATCCATATCCCGGGCGAGGTGGACGGCACCGAGGGCGACTTCGTCTTCCTGGCCGAGGTACTCCAGGCCTTCGCGGACGAGATCTTCCCGGGCTTTCGCGTGTGTGCGGCGTATCAGTTCCGCGTCACGCGCAACAGCGAGCTGGTGGTCGAGGAAGCGGAGGTCGAGAACCTCGCCCGCGCCCTGAGCGAAGAGCTGGTCGGTCGCGGTTATGCCCGGCCCGTGCGCCTCGAAGTCGGCGCGGACTGTCCGCGCGCGATCACGGAAATGCTGATCGCGAACTTCCAGCTCGAGGATGCCGACGTGTACCGTTGCGACGGTCCGGTCAACATCATCCGCTCGGGCCTGATCTACGATCAGGTCGACCGTCCGGAGCTGAAATTTCCGCGCTTCACACCGCGCCTTTCGCCGGCCTTCGGCAAGGGCGTCAACGAATTCGACGTCCTCGGTGTGCGCGACGTGCTGCTGCATCACCCGTACGAATCGTTCGCCGCCGTGGTCGAACTGCTTCGCCGCGCCTCCCAGGATGCGGGCGTACTGGCGATCAAGCAGACGCTTTACCGGGCCGGCAAGGATTCCCCGCTGGTCGACCTGCTGGTCGAGGCGGCACGCAACGGCAAGGACGTCACCGTGGTGATCGAGCTCCGCGCGCGTTTCGACGAGGAAGCCAACATCGGCCTCGCGACGCGTCTTCAGGAAGCGGGTGTGCAGGTCGTTTACGGCGTGGTCGGCTACAAGACGCACGCCAAGATGCTGTTGATCGTGCGGCGCGAAGCCGGCGGCTTGCGTCGTTACGTGCATCTTTCCACCGGTAACTACCACCAGGGCAACAGCCGCGGCTACACCGACATCGGCCTGATGACCTCGAACGCGGACATCGGCGAAGACATCCACAAGGTCTTCCAGCAGTTGTCCGGTCTGGGGCCGATGATCCAGCTGAAGCGTCTGCTGCATTCGCCGTTCACGCTGTACAGCAGCGTCATGGGCAAGATCGAGCGCGAAATCGAGCACGCGCGCAACGGCCGTCCCGCACGCATCGTCGCCAAACTCAACGCGCTCAACGAAGCGCATGTGGTCGAGGCGCTGTATCGCGCCTCGATCGCCGGCGTCAGCATCGACCTGATCATCCGCGGCGCCTGCACGTTGCGTCCGGGCATCCCGGGCGTGTCGGAGAACATCCGCGTGCGCTCGATCATCGGCCGTTTCCTCGAGCACAGCCGCGTGTACTGGTTCGGTAACGATGGCGAGCCGGAGCTCTACTGCGCCAGCGCGGACTGGATGGAACGCAACCTCATGCGCCGCATCGAAGTCGCCGTGCCGATCATGGAACCCGACCTCGCCTCGCGTGTCTATGCCGAGACACTGGACAATTATCTGCGCGACAACACGCAGGCGTGGCTGCTCGGCACCGATGGCCGCTACACGCGCAGCCACCCGTCGCAGGGCGAAGCGCCGCACAGCGCGCAGCAGGCGCTGCTCTCGGCGTATTGCGGGTGACGCGGCGCGTCCTGCTCCTGTCGGTGTCCGCGGGAGCGGGACATGTGCGCGCCGCGGAGGCGCTCGAAGCCACGGTGGCCGCGTTCGCCGCCGAGGGACACGATGTCGAGGCGAAGCACCTCGATGTCATGAACTACGTGCCGTCCACGTTCCGGCGGATCTACGCGGACTTCTATCTCAGCCTGATCACCCGCTACCCGCGGCTGTGGGGCATGCTCTATCGCATCACCGACGACACCCATCCCGACGCGGTGACCGAGCGCATGCGGCGTACGATCGAGCGCCTGAATACGCGACGGCTGCGTGCGGCCATCACGGCATTCGCGCCCGACGCCATCGTGTGTACGCATTTCCTCCCGGCCGAGATGCTGGCACGACAGATCCGCAAGGGTCGCGTCAGCGTGCCCGTCTGGCTGCAGGTGACCGACTTCGACCTGCACCGGCTCTGGGTGGTGCAGGGCATGGCCGGCTATTTCGCCGCCAGTCCGGAAATCGCGCATCGCATGCGCGCTGTCGGCCTGCCGGCGTCGCGCGTGCATACGACCGGTATCCCGATCATGCCCGCCTTTGCGCGCGCGCACGACAGACAGGCCCTGAGTGCCACGCTCGGTATCGACCCCGACCGGCCGGCCTACCTGGTGATGGGTGGCGGTGCCGGAGTCGGCGATCTGGACCAGCTGGCCGACACGCTGCTGTCCACCGGTGGCGACTTCCAGCTGGTGGTGCTCGCCGGCCGCAACGCCGTGACACTGGAGCGGCTGCGCGGCATCGCGGCATCGAAGCACGCCGGGCGCCTCATTCCGCTGGGTTTCACGCGTCAGGTCGAGGACGTCATGGCCTGCTGCGATCTCGCGATTACCAAACCCGGGGGACTGACCAGCTCGGAGTGCCTGGCCATGGGCCTGCCGATGATCGTGAATGCGCCCATCCCCGGTCAGGAAGAACGCAATGCCGATTACCTGCTCGAACAGGGCGCCGCGTGGAAGGCGATCGACGCCGTCGCGCTCGCGTGGCGTGTCCGCCTGCTGAGTGACGAGCCAGATCGTCTCGCCGCCATGGCGGCTTCCGCACGCGCCATCGGACGCCCGCATGCGGCGCGCGACGTGATCGCCGCCGTGCTCTCCCATCCGGACGATCCATGAGTCATTCGCCCCGCCGTCGCGTCGTCGCCGTGCTGACGACCGCGCTGTTCACCCTTCTGCTCGCCTTTCTGTTCGCCCATGTCGAGATCGAAATCGAAGGCTCGCATGGCTGGGCGACCAGCCTGCCCACGTGGCGCATCGAGAACCACTGGTTGCTCGACCTGTTCTGGGGCGGCCGCGCGATGACGGGTTACCACGCTTACGTGTTTCCGTTCATCGCGTTGTTCTTTCATTTTCCGATGATCTTCCAGGGGTACTGGAGCTGGCGTGCGCAGGTGCGGACGATCGCCTGTGTGATGCTGTTCTGGGTGGCCGAGGACGGCCTCTGGTTCGTGCTGAACCCCGCGTTCGGTCTGGCGCGCTTCGACCCCGTGGACGTGCCGTGGCACCGGCATTGGTGGGGCCCCGCGCCAACCGACTACTGGGTGTTCGGTTTTCTCTGCGTTGTGCTGTTCATCCTCTCCGCGCTGCCGAAATCGCGTGAGGCGAAAACCGCGTAGGAGCGCGGTCTGCGCGCGATTTCCATGTCGCGCGCAGGGCGCGCTCCTACCCTCGCGCGCAGCACCATGCCAGAATCCACCGATACGCCACTGCGGAATGCACCTTTGGCCTCTACAGGTAAATCGCAGATCAACGACGGTGAACTGCTTGCCGCCGTCGACCTGGGCTCCAACAGCTTCCACATGGTGGTAGCGCGGTACGAACACGGTGAGCCCCGCGTGATCGACCGCCTGCGCGATTCCGTGCGCATGGCGATCGGCCTGCGTCCGGACGGCACGCTCGACGCGGGACACCGCGCCGCCGCGCTCGCCAGCCTGGCGCGCTTCGGTCAGCGCATCGCCGGCATTCCGGCGCTGCATGTGCGCGCGGTCGCCACCAACACCGTGCGTCGTCTCGCGTCGCCGCACGCGTTCCTGTCGGCGGCGGAAGCCGCACTCGGGCATCCGGTGGAGATCGTTTCGGGCCGTGAAGAAGGTCGCCTGATTTTTCTTGGCGCCTCCCACGATCTGCCGGCATCGCGCGACCACCGGCTGGTGATCGATATCGGCGGTGGCAGTACGGAGTTCATCATCGGCCGGGGCAACGCGCCGCTGCTGACCGAGAGCGTGCAGGTTGGCTGTATCGCGAGCACGCTGCGGTTTTTCCCCGGCGGCAAGATCACCCGCAAGCGCTGGCAGAAGGCGCGCCGTGAAATCGGCGTCCTCCTTCAGCAGTTTTCCGAGGATTACCGCGAAGCCGGCTGGGCCGACGCCTATGGCTCGTCGGGCACCTCCAAAGCCATCGGTTCCGTCGTGCGCGCGATGAAACTCTCCGACGACGGCGTCACGCCGGAGGCCCTGGCCGCCGTGCGCGAGGCGATCATCGAGCAAGGCTCCTCGGCCACGCTCAAGCTGCCCGGCCTGGCCGACGACCGTGCGGAAGTGTTCGCCGGCGGCGTCGCCATCTTCGAAGCCGCCTTCGAGGCTCTGGGTATCGAACGCCTGCGCGTATCGGAAAGCTCGATGCGCGAGGGCCTGCTCTGGGACCTGATCGGCCGTTCGGCCGGTACCGATCCCCGCATGGCGAGCATCGATTCGCTGGCCGCGCGCTATGGTGTCGACAAGGCGCAGTCGCGTCGCGTGGAAACCACCGCGCTGAGCCTGTTCGATCAGCTGGCCAAGGTCTGGAAGCTGGACGACGATGCCCGCGAATGGCTGTCGTGGGCGGCCCGTGTGCACGAGCTGGGTCTCGCCATCGCCCACAGCCAGCATCAGCGCCACGGCGCTTACATCCTGCGCCATGCCGACCTGGCGGGTTTCTCGCGCCAGGAGCAGCAGTTGCTGGCGGCCATCGTCGAATCGCACCGGCGCAAGCCGGAGAAGTCCGTCATCACGGCGCTCCCGGTGCGTTACCGGGTTCTCGCGCGGCACATCACCGCCATCCTCCGCCTGGGCGTGCTGTTCCGACGCGCCCGGCGTGCCGAGGCCCTGCCGCGCATCCGCGCCGTCGCCACGCGCCAGCGCCTCCGTCTCACCCTGCCCGCCGACTGGCTGGACCAGCATCCACTGACCGAGGCCGATCTCGACCAGGAGCGGGAGCCGCTGGCCGAGCTCGGCCTCGAACTGGAAATCGTGACGGAATGACCAAGGGGCGTATCATGACCAGCTTGTTCCACCGCCACGACCGGTCACCCATGCTCAAAGCCGTCCTCGCCAGCGTCCTTCTCGCCCTGCCCGTCGCGGCGCTGGCCCAGCAGCCTGCCAAACCGTCGGCTCCGCCCGCCGGCTCGGCGGAGCATCCCAGGGTCGTGATGCACACGACGCAAGGTGACTTCACACTCGAGCTGTATCCGGAAAAGGCGCCCAAGAGCGTCGCCAACTTCCTGCAGTACGTGCGTGACGGCTTCTATGACGGCACCGTGTTCCATCGCGTGGTCAACGGCTATCTGATCCAGGGCGGCCTTTACAGCCGCGACCTGACCCAGCGTCGCACGCGCGCGGCCATTCCCAGCGAGGCCGACAACGGTCTGTCCAATCTGCGCGGCACCGTCGCGGTCGCCCGCGGTGCGGACGCCAATTCGGGTACGTCGCAGTTCTTCGTCAACCTGGTCGACAATCGCCGGCTCGACTACGTCAGCAACCAGAGCGGCCTGACCTGGGGCTTCGCCGTGTTCGGCAAGATCGTGAGCGGCATGGACGTCGTCGACAAGATCGCCGGACTGCCTACCCGCGCGCAGGGCCCCTTCGTCGGCGACGTGCCCAACCCGCTGGTGATCATCGATACGGCCAGCGTGGTGGGCGAGGAGAAAGCCGCCCCGGCCGCGTCGTCATCGGCTCCCGCCGCGGCGGCAGCCAAGCCTGCCGCCGCTGAGCCGGCCAGGCCCGCGACGAAGAAAACCGAAAAGAAGTCCGCAACGCCGAAGGCCGCATGAGCACGCTGTTCATCGCCGACCTGCATCTGGACGACGCACGCCCCGGTATCACCACCCTTTTCGAACAGTTTCTGGCGTCGGACGAAGCGCGATCGGCGTCGGCCTTCTACATCCTCGGGGATCTGGTCGAGGCTTGGATCGGCGACGACGACGATGCCGGGCTCCCGGACCGCATCGCCAACGCCACCCGCGCGCTGCGCGACGCCGGTGTGCCCGTCTATTTCATGGCGGGCAATCGCGATTTCCTGCTGGGAGAGACCTTCGCGGCGCGTGCAGGCATGACCCTGCTCGAGGATGGCACCGTTCACGACATCGAAGGTACGCGGACGCTGCTGATGCACGGTGACGTGCTGTGCACCGACGACGTCGAATACCAGACGGTGCGTGCGCAGGTTCGTACGGAGGCGTGGAAGGCCCAGGTGCTGTCGATGCCGCTTGCCGCACGCCGTGCGTTCGCCGCGCAGGCGCGCAGCGACAGCAAGTCACGCACGGGACGTATCGACGAGACGATCATGGACGTGAATCAGAACGCCGTGGAAAGCGCGATGCGCGACGCCGGCGTGCGTCGGCTCGTGCATGGACATACGCATCGTCCCGCCGTTCACGACTTCACGCTCGATGGAGACGCCGCGCAGCGGATTGTGCTGGGCGACTGGTACGACCATGGGTCGGTGCTGGCGATCGATGGGGATCGCATCGAACTCCGCGGCTTGTCGGCGGGTTGAATCGCCAAGGGGGCTGACTGCCGAAAATCGGTCAGCCCAGCGTCACCAGCCAGACCAGCTCGCTCTCGGAAAACCCCGCCGCTCGCCGCGCATCCAGATTGAACGGCCCGCGCAGTGACCCGTTCATGTAGTCATCGAGCAACCGCGCGAACGTCGCCTCCGGCTCGATACCGTCGCGCTCGCAGCACCAGTGAAACCAACGCGTGCCGGCAGCGACGTGCGCCACTTCCTCGCGAAGGATGACCTCGAGGATGGCGACGGTGCGTTCGTCCTGCTGCCGACGAAGACGCTCCATCATCCCCGGCGTGACGTCGAGCCCACGCGCCTCGAGCACACGCGGTACAAGAGCCATGCGCGCCGTATCGCTGTGGGCGGTCTTCTCCGCCATTTCCCACAAACCGTTGTGCGCGTCGAAATCGCCGTAGGCGTAGCCGAGTTCGGCCAGACGACCCGACAGCATCGTGAAATGACGTGCCTCGTCGTTGGCGCAGGACGCCCAGTCGCGGTAGTACGCGTCGGGTTTGCCACGAAAGCGATAGACCGCGTCCCAGGCGAGATCGATCGCATTGAACTCGATGTGCGCGATGGCGTGAACCAGCGCGGCGCGTCCTTCCGCGGAACCCAGGCCACGCTGTGAAAGCTCGCGCGACGGGACGAGGCGCGGACGCTCGGGACGCCCGGGCAGGCCGATGGGCAGCGGCGGCGGCGATCCCGCATCAGGACGCAGTTCACCGCGATCGAGCGCGGCGAACGTCTCGAAGCTGAGTCGCAACTTTTCCGCGGGGGCGGCGGCGTCAAGGCAGCGCCGCGCGGCAGCGTGCAGATCGTGGGCGTCGTTCATCGCGGGACTGGCGGCACGATCCCGTGCCGCCATCAGTCGTCAGGCGGTACGGCGTTCGTTCTTGGCCGAGTCCGAGCGCATCGCTTCCTGCTGCTCGAGGAAGCCCTCGTCCACGCCGGTCACGTACTCGCCCGAGAAGCACGACGTGTCGAACTGCTTGAGGTCTTCGTTGCCGTCGTTGACCGCCCAGACGAGGTCTTCGAGGTCCTGATAGATCAACCAGTCGGCACCCAGTGCCTTCTCGACTTCCTCCACCGTACGGCCGGCGGCGACCAGCTCGGAAGCGGCCGGCATGTCGATGCCATAGATGTTCGGGTAACGCACGGGCGGCGCCGCGGACGCGAAATAGACGTTCTTCGCCCCGGCGTCGCGCGCCATCTGGATGATCTGGCGCGAGGTCGTACCGCGGACGATCGAGTCATCCACCAGCAGCACGTTCTTCTTGCGGAATTCGAGCTCGACCGTATTGAGCTTGCGGCGCACGGATTTCACGCGCTCGCCCTGGCCCGGCATGATGAAGGTGCGGCCGATGTAGTGGTTTTTGACCAGGCCTTCGCGCATCGGCACGCCCAGCGCCTGCGCCAGCGAGCTGGCCGCCGTGCGCGAGGTGTCGGGAATCGGGATGACCGCGTCGATACCGTGATCCGGGCCGCGCTCGCGCAGGATCTTCTCGGCGAGTTTCTCGCCCATGCGCAGGCGCGCCTTGTAGACCGAGACGTCTTCGATCATCGAGTCCGGACGGGCCAGATAGACGTACTCGAAGATGCACGGGGCATGCACCGCGCCCTCAGCGCAACGCTGGGCGTGGAGTTCACCGCCCTCGGTGATGATGACGGCTTCGCCCGGCTCGATATCGCGCACGCGCTTGAAACCGAGCACGTCGAGCGCGACCGACTCGGAAGCGACCGCGTATTCGCGGCCTTCCGCCGAGACGCGCTCGCCGAGAACGAGCGGACGGATGCCGTTGGGGTCGCGGAAGGCGATCAGGCCGTAGCCCAGCACCAGCGCGATACAGGCGTAACCACCGCGCGCACGGGCGTGCACGTTGGTGATCGCCTTGAACACATGCTCCGGCGTGAGCGCGCCGCGGTCGTCGACCTGCAGCTCGTGGGCGAGGACGTTGAGCAGAACCTCGGAGTCGGAGTCCGTGTCGATGTGACGGCGGTCGTCTTCGAACATTTCCTTGCGCAGCGCCTCGGTGTTGACGAGGTTACCGTTGTGCGCGAAGGCGATGCCGTAAGGCGAATTCACGTAGAAAGGCTGCGCCTCCTCCGTGCCTTCGGAGCCGGCGGTGGGGTAACGGCAGTGGCCGATCCCGATACGGCCGCGCAGCTTGCTGACGCCGGCGGAGTTGAAGACATCGCGCACCAGGCCGTTGCCCTTGTGCAGGCGCAGGCGCGCGCCGTCCACGGTGGCGATACCGGCGGCATCCTGCCCGCGATGTTGCAGGACGGTCAGGCCGTCATACAGGGCCGATGCCACTTCCGTGGTACCGACGATGCCGATGATTCCGCACATGGTGTTGCCTTCTACTGAGTGGCCGTCGTGGTCGCGGCGGCAGGGTGAGCATTATCGTTCTTCGAGGCCTGCCCTGGCATCGTCAGGTCGCGAAGTTTCATCAGTTCATCCTTGCTCGGCAAGGAGACGTTGGGCATTTTCATGTCCTGCAGCGCCGCTGGCGGATGCAGGTACTGACGGACATTGGCCGGCACCTGCTGACCGAGCCATGCGGCAGGCGCGGCGAACTGCGGCAGCAGGGCCGATTCCCGCCAGATGGGTTCGTTCGGCAGCGGCGTGAAACCGAGCGCGAACACCACCAGGCTGACAATCAGCACGCCGCGCACGGCGCCGAACACCATGCCGAACAGCCGATCCGGTCCACCCACGCCGGTGCTGGCGACCAGTCGGGAAATCAGGAAGCGAAAGATCCCGCCCACGAGCAGGACCCCCATGAAACACACGCCGTAACCGATGCCGATCCGCGCCATCGGCAGCGAAATGCTGCTTTCGAGCCGCTGTGCGATAAGCGGCCCGAACGTCCAGGCCGCCCAGAACGCGCAAACCCACACCACGAGCGACAACACCTCGGAAATGAGGCCGCGCACCAGGCCGATCAAGGCCGAGATGAACAGCACGCCGATGATGACGTAGTCCACCCAGCTCACCGGCCGCCCCCTGCTGTCGTGGTCATCCGGGAGTGCCCGTTACGGGGCCGGTACGATGACGCCATCGAGGCCGACCTTGGCCTTGATCTGATCTTTGAGACGCGCCGCATCGTCACGCTGCGTCTGCGGGCCAGCGCGCACGCGCCAGAGCTTCGCACCCGAGCTGGAGGCGACGCTGTCGATGTAGCCGGCGATGCCCGCACCACGCAGCTTGTCGCGCAGTCGCGTGGCTTCCGCCTCGCTGCTGACCGCGGCAACCTGAACGGCGAAACCGCCGGCTCGTGGCGACGGGGTCGGCACAGCGGCCGGCACGGCGGCGGGTGCGGCGGGCGCGGGAGCGGCGGCAGCCCGCACCGGGGCGGGTGCGTCAGCCGTCTGCGTCTCCGGCCTGGAGGACAGCGACGCGGGAGCGCCCGGTACGGCGGCCGTGATCTTGAGACGAGCGGCCTCGGCGGCGGCGCGCGTCTCGAACGGGCCGGCGGAGACGCGCGTCAGCGCCTTGCCCGCCTGATTGGACGCGGATGTGCTGACCGGGTAACCCAGGGCCTTCACCTTCTGGACCAGGGCGTCGGCCTTGGCATGATCGGCGTAGGCACTGAGGTTGATCGTGTAGCTGCCACGCCCGGCCGTACCGGCGGGCAGGGCCTCGGCGGCAGGCGGCGCGGTCGCGGCCACCGGCTTCGGTGGCCGGGTGGCCGGCGCGGGAGCGGCCGGGGTGGTCGCGGGCTTGCTCGCTGGCGCGAAGTCTTCGGGCAGTGCATCGGCAGGCTTGCGCGAGGCGATGTCCACCGAAGCCAGCTTGCTTCCGCCACCCGGCGTGACCGCGGCGGGGCTGGGCGCGGGAGCAGCGACAGCCGACGGCGTGCCCGAGGCCGGGGCGCCGACGGCGGGCTGCGAGCCGCTGGCGGACGCCGGCGAGCCATTCGGCGCCACATCGAGCGTACGGGTCTGCAGCTCGCGATCCGGGGCCGGCGGAATCTCGAGGCTGACCGTCTGGTCGGCGTCGGACTTCGGCGGCGCGCTGGAGAACATCATCGGCACGAACAGGACCAGCAACGCGATCAGTACCGCGGCACCCAGCAGGCGTGTTTTCAAGGAAGGCTCCATACGACCGGCGCAAAGCGAATCGCGGCGATTATAACCGGCAAAGGGGTGCCCCCGACGCCCTTCCCCTCGCGGCGTTCACCTCGCGGCGGCCAGGGCGACGCTCGCGACGAAGAACGAGCCGAATAACAGCACGATGTCGTCTTCACCCGCATCGGCGCGCGCCGCGGCCCAGGCCGCTTCCACGCTGGCGAAACTGGCATGTACCGCGCCCGGCAAAGTCGCGACAAGGCTCGCCGCCAGTGCGTCGGCTGTCAGCCCGCGAGGCGTATCGCGGTCCAGTCCGGCGACGTACCAACGGTTGACGCGATCCCCCAGTGCAGCGATCACCCCATGGGTGTCCTTGTCCGACAGCGCGCCGTAGACAGCGAGCACCCTCACGCGACCCGGCTGCGCGTCGATCCACTCGGCCAGCGCCCTGGCCGCCTGTGGATTGTGTCCGACGTCGACCAGCGTCGCAGGTCGGTCGGCGATTTTCTGCAAGCGCCCCGGTACCCGCACACTGGCCAGCGCGTGGCGTATCGCTCCGGGCGGGACATCCCGTGTGGGGCCGAGGGCGTGAATGGCCGCGATAGCGGTGGCCGCGTTATCGATCTGGACGGGCGCATCCAGTGCGGGAAGCGGCAGATCGAGGACGGTGCCGTCGGCGTGGGTCCAGGTCCAGCCGCGTGTCCCGGCGCCCGGGTGCCGGCTGACCCGGAAGCTGTCGCCGGCTCGCATCACGCGCGCGCCGAGGCCTGCCAGGGCGGTGAGCAGGCCCTCGGGAGGTGCGTACTCGCCCACGATCGCCGGGCGCCCGGCGCGGGCGATCCCCGCCTTTTCGCGGCCGATGCTGTCGCGGTCCCCGCCCAGCCAGTCCTGGTGATCGAGATCGATCGTGGTGATCGCCGCCACATCGGCGTCGATGATGTTCACGGCATCCAGTCGTCCGCCGAGCCCGACTTCGAGCACCGCGACATCCAGCGACGCGCGGGACATCAGGTCGATCGCCGCCAGCGTGCCGAACTCGAAGTACGTCTGCGGGATGGTGCCTCGCGCGCGTTCGATCCGCTCGAAAGATGCGACGATGGCCTCGTCGCCGGCGTCGATGCCATCGATGCGGATGCGCTCGTTGTAGCGGATGAGATGCGGCGACGTGTAGCAACCCACGCGATAGCCGGCGGCCCGGAGCATGCCCTCGATGAGTGCGACCGTCGAGCCTTTGCCGTTGGTGCCCCCCACGGTGATCACCTTCGGCGCGGGGCGCGGCGAGCCCATCGCGGTCCAGACGGCGCGGACGCGATCGAGTCCCAGTGCGATGTCACGCGGGTGCGTGCTTTCCTGATAGGTGAGCCAGTCGGCGAGCGAACGAGTCATTGGGAAACCTTTGCACGATCGAGTTCGCGCATCCAGAAGTCGAGAGTGTGCGGTGTCGCGACGTCATCGCCCCGCTCCTTCCACGAGAGCGTGCAGAACATAGCGTCCACAGGCGCGTAGCCGCGACCCCGCCAGAACGCCTCATTGCCGCGGTGGTCATCCGGCGCACGCGGATCGGTCGCCTCGCGCCGGACCGAACAGAAGGCCGTCCAGCGAAATTCGCCGACGGTCCGGGCATGCGCCTCACGAGCGTCGAAGAATGCGTGCCCGATCCCACGCCCGCGCCACGGTGACAGCAAAACGGACTCACCGAAATAGAAAACATCGTCGAGCGGAATGCCACGCGCCAGGAAAGCCGAATGAAACGCTTCGCCATCATCGGCGAGCGGCACCCCGGTTGACGCACCGATCACCCGCCCCGACGCCTCGCGAGCCACGACGCACACACTGCGCGGCGACGCGGCGTACGAGGCAAGGTAGCCACGCTCGTAATCGCGGTCGCCCTCGTACAGATAGGGCCAGTCACGAAACACGGCGATACGGAGGCCGGCCAGCTCGTCCACGACTGGCAGGATGCCCTGCCCCACATGGACGTCGAGACGGATACCGGGAATGTCACGCATGCGGAAAGCCCGACGAAAGAGGCGTGAAGCTTAATGGCCCGATCGGCCGCGTGCACCTCCGCGGCACCGGCGAAGGTAGGCGGCATGTTCGCGCTTTGGTCCTCACTGGTCGACTGGACGAGTCTCCACGCCATCGTCCCGTTCCTGACCTTTCTCCATCTGAACGGCCTGGCCGGCGACCCGCGTGAGATCGCCGAGGCCATCCTCATATCCATCCTGCAAGTGGCGATCATCGGCTTCCTGTTCCGTCCGCTGGAGTCGGTGATTCCGGCCGAGCGCTGGACGGACCGCAGGCTGACACGGGTCGACCGGCAGTACACGCTGATGATGCTGCTCGGCATCTTCCCGATGTTCAGCTATCTGGTGCTGACACCGATCGGCAATGCCTTCGGCGGTTCGGACAACGGTCAGGCAGGCGACGACTCACTGCTGGGCATCACGCACTGGATCCCGGCACTCGACGGACATCCGCTGGCGCTGTTCCTGGTCTATTACGTCATCTACGACCTGGTCTATTACTGGATGCATCGCCTGCAGCACGCGCTGCCCTGGTGGTGGGCGCTGCACAGCATGCATCACAGCACCCGACAGATGAGCTGCTGGACCAACGATCGCGGCAGCCTCGTCGACGGTTTTCTGCAGTCGATGGTACTGGCCGGTGTCGGCCTGGTGATCGGCGTGGCGCCGACCGATTTCGCCTGGCTGATGCTGCTGGGTGAGCTCGTGCAGAATTTTTCGCATGCGAATGTGCGCGTGCGCTTCGGGCCGGTGTTCGACCGGCTGTTCGTGTCACCGGTGTTCCATCGCCTGCATCACATGCTGGTGGATCCGGATCGGCCGACGCTGCATAACTGCAACTTCGGGCAGGTGTTTTCAGTATGGGACGTGGTGTTTGGCACGGCCCTGTACGGCGAGCCGATCCGGCCGACCGGCGTGGGCGATCCGATGGTGGATGCCGATAACGGGAAGGGCCTCGTGGGGCTGCACTGGAACGCCTTCCGGCGGTTCTGGGGCGCGGTGCGCTGCAAGGCCGGATGGACGCTGGGCGATGTGGCGTTCGATGAGCGGTATCGGCCGGTGTCGGTGAAGGACATCGATCTGCATGCCCTGGAAGCGGGGCGCCCGGGCGAGCATCGGTAGCCGTCCACGAAAAACGCCAGCCTCACGGCTGGCGTTTTTCGTATCGCATCACTGCATCGGATCAGCAGTTGTCGGCACCGCCGAACGGGTCGTCGAGGATGATCGTGTCATCGCGATCGGCGCCCGTGGCGACCAGCGCCAGCTTGCAGCCCGAGAGTTCCTCGACCGCGCGCAGGTAGGCGCGAGCGGCGGGCGGCAGCTTGTTCCAGTCGCGGATACCCGCGGTGGACTCTTCCCAGCCCGGGAACTCGAGGTAGACCGGCTTGCACTCGGCCCAGCCGTCCGCGTCCAGCGGTGCGAGCTCGCGGCGCTTGCCGCGGTATTCGTACGCGATGCAGACCTTGATGCTTTCCAGGCCGTCGAGCACGTCGAGCTTGGTGATCGCCAGGCCGTCGATGCCGTTGATCTGCACGGCGCGCTTGAGCGCGACCAGATCGATCCAGCCGCAGCGACGCGGACGACCCGTGCTGGCGCCGAACTCGTTGCCCTTCTTGCGCAGCAACTCGCCCATCTCGTCGTTGAGCTCGGTCGGGAACGGACCGCCGCCGACGCGCGTGGCGTAGGCCTTGCAGATACCGAGCACGTAATCGATGTCACGTGCGCCGACGCCGGTGCCGGCGAGCGCGCCGCCCACCGTCGTGTTCGACGAAGTGACGTACGGATAGGTGCCATGGTCGATGTCGAGCAACGCGCCCTGCGCACCTTCGAACAGGATATTGCCGCCTTCCTTACGCACGTCGTGCAGGATGGTGGCGACGTCGTCGACCATCGGACGCAGGTATTCGCCCCACGTCAGGGCTTCGTCGAGGACGGTCTGATAGTCGACCGGCTCGGCCTTCAGCCACTGGGTCAGCACGAAGTTGTGATACTCGACGGCGGCCTGCACTTTCTCCGGCAGCTCGTGCGGGTACATCAGATCGGCGACGCGGATGGAGCGACGCGCGACCTTGTCCTCGTACGCGGGGCCGATGCCACGACCGGTCGTGCCGATGGCCTTGGCGCCGGAGGCGACTTCGCGCGCCTTATCGACGGCGATGTGGTACGGCATGATCAGCGGGGTCGCCGGCGAGATCTTCAGGCGCGGACGCACGTCGACGCCCTGAGCCTCGAGCTCGGCGACTTCGCTCATCAGCGCGGCCGGCGACAGCACGACGCCGTTACCGATCAGGCAGAGCGCGTCGTCGCGCAGGATGCCCGAGGGGATCAGGTGAAGGACGGTCTTCTTGCCCTTGATCACCAGCGTATGGCCGGCGTTGTGGCCACCCTGGAAACGTGCGACGGCACCGACGCGCTCGGTGAGAAGATCGACGATCTTGCCCTTGCCCTCGTCGCCCCATTGCGCGCCCAGAATAACGACTGACTTACCCATGTTGACGGTTCTCTCTAAGTGACGTTGCCCGGATGGGCGATGTGTATAGGGATCAGCGCTGACGGCCGGGGCCGTCGTTGAGATAGCGCAGGAATTCGGAATCGGGCTTGAGGACGAGCACGCCCTTGCCATCGGCGAACGACTTACGATAAGCCGCCAGGCTGCGATAGAAAGCGAAGAACTCGGGATCCTGGCTGTACGCCTGGGCGTAGATAGCGGCTGCCTGAGCGTCGCCATCACCCTTGACCTTGGTCGCGTCACGCTCCGCATCGGCCACCAGCACCGACTTCTGACGGTCGGCGTCGGCGCGGATCTTCGCCGCGCTTTCCTGGCCGGTATAACGGAGCTCGTTGGCCAGCTGCAGGCGCTCGGCGCGCATACGCTTGTAGACCGAGCCACTGACTTCGTCGGGAAGGTCGATGCGCTTGATGCGTACGTCGACCACCGAAATGCCGAGGTTCTGGCGTGCGGCGGCGTCGGTGTCCTTACGCACCTGGCCGGTGATGTCTTCACGGCCGCCGGCGATCAGGTCTTCCAGCTTGCGCGAGTTGAACTCGTGACGCAGGGCGTCCTTGACGATGGGCGTGAGGCGCTGGATCGCCTGGGTGTCGTCGCCCGACGTGGCGCGGTAATACGCCGCGTTATCGGCGATACGCCACTTCACGTAGAAGTCGACGTTGACACTCTTCTTCTCGAGCGTGAAATAACGCTCGGGCTGGGCATCGAGCCCCAGGATGCGGTTATCGAAACGCATGACCTGCTGCACGACGGGAATCTTGAAGTGCAGACCCGGCTGGTAATCCGCGCGGACGATACGGCCGAACTGCAACAGCAAGGCGTTTTCGCCTTCCCTGACGACAAAGGCGCTGTTGAAGCCCAGCAGGACGATGAGGACGACGATGAGGCCGGAAACGATCTTCACTGGGCGCTCCCCTGCTGCGGCTGGTTCGGCGTCGGGTTGGCGTCGGTGGTGGCCGACTGCACGACAGTACCGACACCGGGTACGTTGCGAATCGAGCTGTTCGGCGCTTCCACCGGCAACTGGATGATGTTCTTGCCGTTGCTGCCGTCGACGATCTTGGGATTGCCGGCCATGACCTCTTCGACCGTTTCCAGCCACAGGCGGCGGCGCGTCACTTCGGGAGCGGCGCGGTATTCCTTGAGCAACAGATTGAAGCGCTCGGCCTCGCCGTTGGCGCGTGCGATGCGCTCCACGCGATCGCCTTCCGCGACGGCCGAGATACGACCGGCGTCGCCACGGGCCAGTGGCACGACGCGGCTCTCGTAGGCGCGGGCGTTGTTCTCTTCGCTCTGCTTGTCTTCGCGCGCGGCGTTGACGTCGTCGAAGGCGTCCTTCACTTCCTTGGGCGGCGAAACGTTCTGGAAGCTGACCCCCGTCACCAGGATGCCGGCGTCGTACTTGTCGAGCGTGGCCTGGAGGATGTCGCGGGTCTGCTGCTGCAGGGTTTCCTTCGCGGCGGGCGCGACACCGGCGGCCGGCGCCTGATCCGGCGCTGGCGTGTCGACGCCCGGCGTGGTCAGGATGTTATCCATGATGTTGGCGCCGACCACGGAACGCACGGCCGCCTCGGCCGCGTTGTGGATGGTGTTTTCTTCGCGATCAGCGTTCGAATACAGGAACTTGCGCGCATCGGAGACCTGATACTGCACGTTGAAGTCGATCGCGATGATGTTCTCGTCCCGCGTCAGCATCGACACATTGTCCGAGACCGAGCGGATCTGGGTCGTCTCGACCTTGGTCACCGTCTCGACCGGGCTGGGCGCCTTCAGATGAAAGCCGGGCGGCAGAATGCGCGAGAACTGGCCGAAGCGCAGCACCACGCCGACCTGACGCGCATCGATGACCGTGTAGCTGCTGACCAGCAGCCAGGCCACGATGAACACCAGCACGATGGCGGTTACGCCGCCGCTGCCGGCGCCGAACTTGCCAAAGCGTGCCTTCAGGCTCTTCAGCGCACCGTCGAGATCGGGCTTCCGCCCGCTCGACCGGTTGCGGTTCCAGGGATCCTTCTGGCCGTTACCGGGTTCGTTCCAAGCCATGGGCGACAGTCTCCTTCGGGGACCGAGGGTGGGCGGCTGGCAAGCCATGAGGTGGCCCGGGCGGTGGGGAAGCGGCGCCGGGCACGCGAAGGCCCGTCGCCACGCCGATCGGGCACGCAAACGACGTGAATTCTATCAGATAGGGTAAGGCGGGTGCTCGCTCAGAACGCGGGATGCGGCGGATCGATCAGCTCGCGGAGCGGCCCGGCATGCACATCGTCGCCCAGCAACGGCGCCAGAACGGATCGCGGCGCGTCGATATCCAGATGCCAGCCATGCTCGTCGATGGCCTCGCCGGCGATCGCGCCCGCCGCCTTGAGGCGGGCATGCAGCCGGCCCGCCGTGAGCGGAAGCTCAAGACCCGTGCGGATGCGGTCGCCGCCGAGCAGTTCGCCCAACGCCTCTCGCAGCCCTTCGATACCCTGCCCCGTGGCGGCGGAGAGCCAGACCTGACGCGGCTTGCCGTCGTCCCCGCGATCCACCCGTGGCTCGACGTCGATCAGGTCGACCTTGTTCATCACCGACAGCTGGGGCACATCCCCGGCCCCGATCTCGTCCAGCACCTCGTCGACGACGCGACGGAGCAGCTCGCGCTCTTCGTCCGCGGCGTCACTTAGGTGAATGAGCAGGTCGGCGTCGCGCGCCTCGGCCAGCGTGGCGCGGAAAGCCGCCACGAGGTCATGCGGGAGCTCGCGGATGAAACCCACCGTGTCGGCGATCACCGCGGGCCCGCACGCGAGGCCGTCGATCTTGCGCACCGTCGGGTCCAGCGTGGCGAACAGCTGATCCGCCGCGTAGACGCCCCCGGTGGTCAGCGCGTTGAACAGCGTGGATTTGCCGGCGTTGGTATAGCCCACCAGGGCGACCCGGGGCACCGTATTTCGCAGCCGCGAGCGGCGCTGCTGGTCGCGCTGGGTCCCTACTTTCTCGAGACGCTTGCTCAGCATCTTCACGCGCTCGGCCAGCAGCCGGCGATCGGTCTCGAGCTGGGTTTCACCCGGGCCGCGGTTGCCGATGGCACCGCCACGCTGGGCGTCAAGATGGGTCCAGCCCCGGACCAGCCGGGTCGCCAGATGCTTGAGCTGAGCCAGCTCGACCTCGAGCTTGCCTTCGTGGGAGCGGGCACGCTGGGCGAAGATGTCCAGGATCAGGCCGGCGCGGTCGACCACGCGGGTCTGCAGCTGTTTTTCGAGGTTGCGCTCCTGCACCGGGGTCAGCTCGTGGTCGACGAGGACCACGTCCGCCTCCAGCGCGCGCACGGCTTCGGCGACCTCTTCGGCCTTACCGGTACCGATATAGAAACGGGGGTTGGGCTTCTCTACGCGGGCGGAGATGGTCGCAAGGACCTCGGCACCGGCGGAAGCCACCAGCTCGGCGAATTCCTCGCCGCGACGAATGGCGTCGCCTTCGCCGCGGGAATGCGGCAGCACCAGCACCGCGCGATCGCCTTTCTTTTGCCTGTCGAACACTTAGGGGGATGACCTCATCAAAAAAGGAAGGGGTGCGCGTACCCCAAGGATACGCGCACCCGCTCTTTTACATATGGGTCGCCGACGGGGGCCCCTCAACCCTCGACGTCGCCCGCGCCGGCTTCCGCGTGGTTCTCGTGGCCACCGACCCGCACGTTGCGGCTGGGCACGACCGTGGAGATGGCGTGCTTGTACACCATCTGGCTCACCTGATTGCGCAGCAGCACCACGAACTGATCGAACGACTCGATCGTGCCCTGCAGCTTGATGCCGTTCACCAGATAGATGGCGACCGGCACACGTTCGCGACGAAGCGCATTGAGAAACGGATCCTGCAACGATTGCCCTTTGGACATTTCTTCTTCTCCCCTACGCCTTCGTACGGGACCGGGTAAAAAGAACGCCTGACGGCGCCCCGGTCCAAGTGATTTGAATCTTAACTGCTTTTAAATACCGGCTGGAAGCGCCGTGCGTGAAGCCCGCGGCATCCCCAGGAACTGCTGAAGTGCCACGTCGGCCCCCGGCAGCGGATCCCCCCGGTCCGGGTCGAACGTGCGTGCGTCGAGCTCGCCGCGCAACCAGGTGATCTGGCGCTTGGCGAGTTGCCGCGTTGCATAGATACCACGGTCACGGAAGTTCGTGGCGTCTCCCTGACCATCGAGGTACTCCCAGGCCTGGCGGTAACCCACCGCACGGATGGCCGGAAGCTCGGCATGCAGGTCGCCGCGGGCGCGGAGCCGCTTCACCTCATCGAGAAAACCACCCGCGATCATGGTGTCGAAGCGGGCGGCTATCCGCTCGTGAAGCAGCTTGCGGTCATCCGGCAGCAACGCCAGCTTGAGCACCCGCCAGGGAAACGGCTCGCGGCTACCGCCCTGCTGGAGCTCGGTGAGTGTCCGGCCGGTCAGCTCCATGACCTCGAGGGCGCGCTGGACGCGCTGGGCATCGCCCGGCCGGATACGTGCACCGGCCACCGGGTCGCGTTCCGCCATCCGCTCGTGCATGGTGGCCCAGCCGACCCGCGCCGCCTCGGCGCCGATCCGCTCCCGCACGGCCGGATCGGCCTCGGGCAGATCCGACAGCCCCTGCTGCAGCGCCCGGAAGTAAAGGCCCGTGCCGCCGACGAGCAGCGGCACCCTGCCCGCTTTTCGCACCCGGTCCATCGCCGCCAGGGCGTCGGAGCGAAAGTCTGCCGCGGAATACGGCTGAGCCGGATCGCGAATGTCGACGAGCTCGTGCGGGTAACGCGCCAGCGTCGCCGCGTCGGGTTTCGCCGAACCGATATCCAGCCCGCGGTAGACGAGGGCCGAATCGACGCTGATCAGGCCCATCGGGTAGCGGTCGGCCAGCGAACAGGCAAGCGCCGTCTTGCCCGAGGCGGTCGGGCCCATCAGAAAAACGGCGAGAGGACGGTGATCGAGGGTCATGCCAGGGTACGACGAAGCAAACGATCGCAAGGGTACCGCAGCCGGTAAGATCGGCGGGCACTCAAAGGGAGAACGGAAGCATGTTGCGTGTTGCGCTGGCGCTTGCCGCCATGATGGGGGTTATCACTGCGGCGGATGCCGCGACGGTTGTGCCCACAACATATGAAGCCGGCCATTTTGTTGCCACACCCACGCTGGCCGACGGAACAAAGCTGCGCTTGCTGGTGGACACGGGCGGCGGCGGCGTCAGTTATTGGTTGCTCAAGGACGTCACCACCCGCCTGGGCCTGAAACCCATCAGTTGTCCATCGGCCCCAGACGCGGCGCTGGTGACGCCTCCGGTCTATGCGCCAGGGCACGGCCTTCCCCGGCCCACCAGGTATTGTGGCGGCGTGGGGGCCATCGCTCCAGAGGAGGGCCGCCTCGGGTACGACGGCATGATCGGCTCATCGTTCTTCCCCGAATACGTGTGGACATTCGACTACCCGGCAGAAACGCTGACGATCCAGGGAGCTGACTGGAAGCCCGCCCGGGACGCACACCCGTTAGTCATGGGACTGCCTGCCCGAAGGAAGGGCGCCGTCTACCAGGCCTTCCCGCGAGTGACCATCGGTGTCCCGGGCGAAACCGTGGATCTGCTCCTCGATACGGGAGCTACAGCCCACCCGACAAAGAAAGGTCTTGCGGAAATGCACACGCCTGTCGTCAATGGCGAAGGGGTGACCAGCTACGTCGATCACCTGGTTTTCGAGGCCTGGCACGATAGCCACCCTGACTGGCCAGTCGTCGCCGGCGCCGATGATCTGTTCGGCCCCAAGCAAACCACGCGCGCCATCCGCGTCCCCGAGATCACGATCGGCTCCTTTATCGTAGGCCCCATCTGGTTCACGGAACGCCCGGACAGCGCGTTCACGTGGATGTCCGACATGATGGACAGGCCCGTTCATGGCGCACTCGGCGGAAACGCGCTCTCGCCGTTTCGCATGACCCTGGACTACGGCAACGGAACCGCATGGCTCGAGTGCATCGGGCGATGCAAGGCGTCGCCACCGGCTGTTTATTGACCAGCGCAAGACAAGTGACTGTCGCGCAACACCAAACGCGACTTATCCACACGGTTATGCATGCGGTATCCACATTGGCTGTGGATATCGCGAGTGGCTTCCGGCGGCGGTGAGCAACGATTGACCAGCACAACCCAAGTCGTTGCTATGTAAGCCTGAATCAGACTTGTCCACACGGTTATGCAGTCGGTATCCACACAAGGTGTGGATAAGACTGCATTGAGAATCGGGAACATCCGACCTGGCTTTCTTCGCAGGGTGGGCTAGGCTCTTCAACCAGGCATCAGCACCTCAGACGAAAAAGCAGCATCGACGGTGGAGCACTGAGCACCGCGCTGATCATTAAGTGATCAGACAAACCGAAGTGTTTGTCGGCAAAGCGATATGCCGACTTATCCACACGGTTATGCAACCCGTATCCACATACCCTGTGGACAACCCATGCCGCCCCCGTCCCCAAAGAAAGCCGAGACCGGAAGCATGTCACCCGACGAGCTGGAAAAAGTCCGCGCCGAGATCGGCAAGCTCATGGCCGAGTCCGCGAAGATCAACGCTGAGGCACGGTGGTATCCCTTCGTTACAGCGGCGGGTGTTTTCGCAGCGGCTCTCGGCCTGCTGAAGCTTCTCGCCTGAAGCGACGAACCGCCGACGTCACTTCGCCGGCACGCCCATCTCCTTGAGCAGATTGTCGGCATGGTCCAGGTGATGCATTACCCACAGCATGTAGCGCACATCCACCTGGATGGAGCGATTGAGTTTCGGGTTGAACAGCCAGTCGCCACTCACCGACTCCCAGTTACCGTCAAACGCGAGGCCCACGAGCTGGCCCTTCGCATCCAGTGCCGGTGAACCCGAATTGCCACCGGTGATGTCGAGATCGGCGAGAAAGTCGACTGGCAACGTACCCAGCTTCTTCGACGCGTAGCCGTCGTAGGCCTTTGCCCTGATCGCGTCGGTCTCAGCCTTGGGCGCATTGAACGGCTCGATACCCGTATCCTTCTGCACGATGCCCTCGGCGGTGGTGAACGGCGCGTAGCTCACGCCGTCGCGCGGCGCGACGCCCTGCACATTGCCGAAGGTGACGCGAAGCGAGCTGTTGGCATCGGGATACACCGGCAGGCCCTGCGATTCCTTCCACGCGATGATCGCCTGCATGTAGCGCGGACGAAGCTTCGCCAGTTCACCGTCGCGGGCATCGTCCTGATCCTGATTCGCCTTCAGTTCCGGCAGCAGGGCATGCGCCAGCTTGAGCATGCTGTCGTCGCTGGCGGCGACGGCCTTCGCATCGACCTTGAACCATTTCATCCGCTCTGCGGTGTCGCCCAGCTTGCTGCCCTTGTAGAGCGAAGCGACCTTCGCCTGGATGGCCGGTCGCGTGTTCGCGCCAGCGAGCCAGGTGTCGAGACCGGCGAGATGCTGATCCTTCGGCAGCGCGGCATAACGGACGAGGGCGTTCGTCAGCAGATCCTGATCGGTCTGCGCGTCGTAGCGACGCTCCATCTGCTTCAGCGCGCCTTCGATACGCACCTCGTCACGCTGCTGGAAGCCGGTCTCACGCTCCATGTCCGGCTTGGCGCGCTCCTCGGCGAGGCGCGCAAGACGCACGCCTGCGGAAAACAGCTGTGTCCGCTGGATCAGCATCAGGTCGAGATCGCGCTCGCGCGTGGCCTGGTATTCGGCGAGCTTTGCTTTGAGCTGGGCGATGTCTCCGGCGAGCACCTGATTTTCCGCGCCGCCCTGCTTTGCGAGCCAGGCGGTGAGATCGGCTTCCTGCTTCTGCTTCACCGCTACCGCGTCCGCACGACGCAGCCCTTCGAGCTGGCCACCGAAGTTCTTCAGATAGTTGTTGAGGCCTGCGACGAGACTGGCGTACTTCACCGTGACCTCGGGATCGCGCTTGCCGTTGGCGGCGATCGTGTCGAGCTGCTCCTGATAAAGCTTGATCTGCGTCGGGTAGCTCCAGTCGATGGCACTCTGCACCTCCTGGGCCAGCCGATAACGGTTGGTACGACCCGGGTAGCCGACGACCATCACGTAGTCGCCCTCCTCCACACCCTGCGGATTCACCTTGATCACGTGCTTCGGGTGGTACGGCACGTTGTCCTTCGAATACGTGGCCGACTTACCGTCCTTCGACACATACGCACGCAGGTAGCTGAAGTCGCCGGTGTGGCGCGGCCACATCCAGTTGTCGACGTCACCGCCGAACTTACCGATCGACTCGGGCGGCGCGTAAACCAGACGTACGTCCTTGATCTCGAGCTGTCGGATCAGCTGATAGCTGTAGCCGCCGTGGAAGGTATAGACGTCGCAGCGATACCCGTCGGTCTCGCACGCCTTCACCAGCTCCTTCTTCGCGCGGTCGATCGCGTCGTAGCGCTGCTGGCCGGTCATCGTCGCCGTCAGCTTGCCCGTGACATCCTTCGTGACATCCCGGATCTCCTCGGTGACGAAGACGCGCATGTCGGGCGAGCCCGGCAGCTCTTCGCCGAAGTTCTTCGCCAGGAAGCCCTGCTCGATGAGGTTCTTGTCCTTGGTCGAGTTGTACTGGAGCGCGCCGTAACCACAGTGGTGGTTGGTCACGACCAGGCCGTCCGTCGACACGAATGACGCCGTGCAGCCGCCGAGACTGACGATGGCGCCCATCGGATAAGCGGTCAGATCCGTCAGCGAGGCCGGATCGAGCTTGAGCCCGTGCTGCTTGAGGATGCCTGCGATCTTCGGCAGCTGGGCCGGCTGCCACATGCCTTCGACGGCGTGAGCGGCGGGGACGAAACCGGCCGCGAGGGCGGCAGCAAGGGCGAGACGACGCATGAGGTGATGCTCCCTGAAGATGTTATAAAGTAACAATGACCGAGGCGACCTCCGGCGGTATGTGCCGGAGGTCATGGAACGCCTTACTTTGCGGGAACGCCGAGTTCACGCAGCAGGGCGTGCGACGGATAGACCTTGTCCATCAGCCAGCGCATGTAGCGCATGTCCACATGGATGGCCCGCTTGTAGCGGGGGTCGTACATCCAGCTGGCGCTGACGGCCTCCCAGTTGCTGTCGAAGTTGAGGCCGACGAGTTCGCCCCTGGCGTTAAGCACCGGCGAGCCCGAGTTACCGCCGGTCGTATCCAGATTGCTAAGGAAGTCGACCGGCATCGCGCCGGTCTTCGCATCGGTGTAGCCCGCGAAGTCGCCCTTGTGGATCGCATCGATCAGCGGTACGGGCGCATCGAACGGGAACGCCCCCGTGTTCTTCTCGACGATGCCCTGCACCGTGGTCAGTGGCGCGTAGCTGACCGCGTCGCGTGCGGCCAGTGGCGTGACCTTGCCGTAGCTGACACGCAGCGTGGAGTTCGCGTCGGGATAGACCGCCTTTCCCTGCTTTTCGCGGTAAGCGATCAGCGCCTGCATGTAAGCCGGGCGCAGGCGAAGGAGATCGCCTTCCCGCGCCTTCTTTTCTTCCTCGATGCGCAGCAGCGCAGGCCGAAGCATGCGGGCGGCGACCAGCAGGGCGTCGTTGCTTTTCGCAACGTCGGCAGGCGCGGCGGCGAACAGACGCGTGCGTTCCGCCTCCCCGGCGAACGTCGTCGCGCCGTAGATGCCGTCGAGCGCCCTGGTCAGCTCGGCCGGTGTACGACCGAACACCTTGTCGACTTCCGGCAGACGCTGCGCGTCTGGCAACTGCTGGTAGCGCGTGAGCACCGAGGTCACCAGCGCTTTCTCCACGCGCGGGTCGTAGCGGCGCTGAATCTGTTTCAGCTGACTCTGGATCAGTTCCTCGTCACGTTTCTGGTAGCCGGATTCGCGCTCGGCGTCGGCCTTCAGGCGTTCCACCGACAGACGATCGATCGACAGCGCGCCGCGCATCAGCTGAGTCTGCGACGTCAGGAGGCCCACGAGCAGGTCGCGGTCGCGCACGTCCTTGCCCTGCGCGATCAGTGCCATGGCCTGATCGATCGACGGTTTGAGCGCAGCGGCGTCGGACTGGGTCGCCAGCCACGCCAGCATTGCCGCCTCGTCCTCACGGCGAACCGCCACGGCGTCGCTGCGCTTCAGACCTTCCAGCTCACCGCTGAACCGTTTGATGTTGTTTTTGAGCGACTGCAGCTGCGAGGCGTAGCGGATGCCGGCTTCCTTGTCCGCCTTGCCCTGGGCCTCGATCACGTCCTGCAAGCCCTTGAGCACGGCGACCGACGTCGGCAGGCGCCACTCGATCTGGTCGGCGAACTCCGCCGCCGTGCGATGACGGTAGGTGGTGCCCGGGTAACCGGCCAACATGACGAAGTCGCCCTCGGCCACGCCTTCCGTCGCCAGCTTCAGATGCGAAGGCGGGTGATAGGGCACGTTGTCCGGTGAGAAGTCGGCCGGCTTGCCGTCCTTGCCGACATAGGCGCGAAGGATGGTGAAGTCACCCGCGTGGCGCGGCCAGACGAAGTTGTCGATTTCGTCGCCGTAGTTACCGATCGCCCGGGGCGGTGCATACACCAGACGGATGTCGCGCAGTTCCAGCTGACGCACCAGGTAGAAGTCGCGACCGTAGAACATGTTGGCGACACTGCACCGGATGCCGGGCTCCTTCTCGCACTCCGCGACCAGTGCCTTGCTCGCCGCATCGACGGCATCGTAGTAAGCCCTTCCCGTCTTGCCCCTCGCGTCCGCCAGGATGCGGTCGGTGACCTTGTCGAAACCTACGGTCACGCGCAGGCGGTAATCCGGGTTGGCCGGCAGCTCGCCAGCGCGGTCCGGCGCCACGAAGCCCTCGTTGATGAGATCGCGGTCCGGCCGGGTGTTGTACTGGATGACACCGAAGGCGACGTGGTGATTGGTCACCACGAGACCATCGGATGACACGAACGAGCCCGTGCCACCGCCAATGCGGACGACCGCATTCAGGGGCGCTTTCGTCAGGTCGGCGAGGTCCTTGGGATCGCCCCCAAAGCCGGCATCCTTGAGATTCTTCGCAATCGAAGGCAGCTGCGACGGCAGCCACATGCCTTCGTCGGCCTTCGCATCCAGCGCCAGCGCCATGGCGGCTCCCAGCATCATCGATCGGATTCGCATTTTCGTTGCCCCTGTCGGTCTTGCAAAGCGGTCCCGACCATAGAGGCCCCGGGCCCTCGCTGGCAATGCCGCGCCGCATCACGAACGGGGGATGGACGGGCCTATAATGGCGGTTTGGGTCCAGCCCCGGACCTTCCCCGCACGGAACCTTTGAGCCCATGCAGCAGACGATGAAAGCGCTCGTGAAGCGCAAGCCCGAGCAAGGCATCTGGATGGAAGAAGTGCCGGTGCCGCAGGTCGGCCCGAACGAAGTCCTGATCAAGATCGAAAAGACAGCCATCTGCGGAACGGACCTGCACATCTACAAGTGGGACGAGTGGTCCCAGCGCACCATCACGCCTGGCCTCACCATCGGCCACGAGTTCGTCGGTCGCATCGCCGAGATCGGCCCGGGCGTCACCGGCTACAACATCGGCGACCGCGTCTCGGCCGAAGGCCACATCGTCTGCGGCCATTGCCGCAACTGTCGCGCCGGCCGTCAGCACCTGTGCCCGAACACCACGGGTATCGGCGTGAACCGCAACGGTGCCTTCGCCGAATACATGACCATGCCGGCCTCCAACCTGTGGCCGATCCCGGACCAGATTCCGTCCGAGCTGGCCGCTTTCTTCGACCCTTATGGCAACGCCGCGCACTGCGCACTCGAGTTCGACCTGATCGGTGAAGATGTCCTGATCACCGGCGCCGGTCCGATCGGCATCATCGCCGCAGGTATCGCCAAGCACGTCGGTGCGCGCAACGTGGTCGTCACCGATGTCAACGACTACCGCCTGAAGCTCGCCGCCGACATGGGCGCCACGCGCGTGGTCAACGTGTCCAAGCAGTCGCTCAAGGACACCGTGAAGGACCTGCACATCGAAGGCTTCGACGTAGGTCTGGAGATGAGCGGCAACCCCCGCGCCTTCGGCGACATGCTCGACTGTATGTACCACGGCGGCAAGATCGCCATGCTCGGCATCATGCCGCGTGGCGCCGGTATCGACTGGGACAAGGTCATCTTCAAGGGGCTCACCCTGCAGGGCATCTACGGCCGGAAGATGTACGAGACCTGGTACAAGATGACCCAGATGGTGCTCACCGGCTTCCCGTTGCAGAAGGTGCTGACGCATCAGATCGCGATCGACGATTTCCAGAAGGGCTTCGACCTGATGGACGCCGGTCACTGCGGCAAGGTGGTCTGCTCATGGACGTGACCTACCCCGGCCAGACCCGTTTCGCCAGCGAGCTCGACGCCATCCGCGAACAGGGTCTGTTCAAGAAGGAGCGCATCATCGTCTCGCCGCAGTCGGCCGAGATCGAACTGGAAGGTGGCCGCAAGGTCCTCAATTTCTGTGCGAACAACTACCTCGGCCTGGCCGATCACCCCGACGTGATCCAGGCGGCCAAGGACGCGCTCGACACGCACGGCTTCGGCATGGCCAGTGTGCGCTTCATCTGCGGCACGCAGGATCTGCACAAGGAACTGGAGGCGAAGATCGCCACGTTCTTCGGCAAGGAGGACACGATCCTCTACGCCGCCTGCTTCGACGCCAACGGCGGTCTGTTCGAGCCGCTGCTGGGCGAGGAAGACGCGGTCATTTCCGACTCGCTCAACCACGCCTCGATCATCGATGGCATCCGCCTGTGCAAGGCAAAGCGTTTCCGCTACGCCAACTGCGACATGGCCGATCTCGAGGCCCAGCTGCAGGCCGCCGATGCGGCGGGCGCACGCACCAAGCTGATCACCACCGACGGCGCGTTTTCGATGGACGGCTTCGTCGCCCCGCTGGCCGAGATCACCGCCCTGGCGAAGAAGTACGACGCGCTGGTCCACATCGACGAGTGCCACTGCACCGGCTTCCTGGGCGATACCGGCCGCGGCTCGGCCGAACTGCACGGCGTGCTCGACAAGATCGACATCATCACCGGCACGCTGGGCAAGGCACTCGGTGGCGCCCTGGGCGGTTTCACCACCGGCCGCCGTGAAGTCATCGAACTGCTGCGCCAGCGCTCGCGTCCGTACCTGTTCTCCAACTCGTTGCCGCCGCACGTCGTCGCCGCCGGTACCAAGGTCTTCGACATGCTGGATGCCGCCGGCGACCTGCGCGAGAAGGTAAAGGAAAACACCCGCTATTTCCGCGAGAAGATGACCGAAGCCGGTTTCGACATCCGTCCGGGTCAGCATCCGATCGTGCCGGTGATGATTTACGACGCGAAGCAGGCGCAGGCCATGGCTACGGAGTTGCTGGAGGAAGGCATCTACGTCACGGGCTTCTTCTTCCCCGTCGTGCCGCAAGGCAAGGCACGTATCCGCACCCAGATGAGCGCGGCGCATACAAGGGAACATCTGGATCACGCGATCACGGCGTTCACCCGGGTGGGAAAGAAGCTGGGCGTGTTGAAGGGCTGAGGGTCTTCCTCAACCGGTGAGAGCCAGCCCGCTCACGATGGGCGCTGGCCTCACCGCCTCCGCAGGCCGGACACCTCAGCCTCACTCAAATGCCGCCACTGCCCCTTGGCCAGTTCGCCAAGGAGCAAGTCACCGATCGCCACCCGCACCAGTCGCTGCACCTCGAACCCCAGCGCCGCCATCAACCGGCGGATATGCCGGTTGCGTCCCTCGTCGAGCGTGACCTCGAGCCAGGCCGTCTTCTCGCCCTGCCGCAACAACGCCGCCGCACCCGCACGCAGCGGCTCGCCTTCATCGATGACGCCGCCGAGCATCGCCGCGATGGTCGACGCGTCCGGTTGTCCCGCCACCTGCACGTGATAGGTCTTCGGCACGTGCGTCGCCGGCTCGGTGATACCAGCCGCCCAGACGGTGTCGTTCGACAGAAGCAGCAAGCCTTCGCTCGCCTTGTCGAGCCGACCCACCGGCCCGACCCAGGGCAACCCGGCACCTTCGAGCAGCCCATAGACCGTATCCCGCCCGCGATCGTCGGACGCGGAGACCACCACGCCTCGGGGCTTGTTCATGACGAGATACACGGGCGCGGCGGCGACCGCCCCCGCACCATCCAGCTCGATCCGCTCGCTCCCCGTGATCCGGAACTCGGGATCGCGCACGATCTTTCCATCCACTTTAACCCGCCCCTCGCGCGCGGCCTTTTCCGCCTGGCTACGCGAGCAGACACCGCGTTTGGACAACACGCGCGCGACCCCGAAGGTGGGCTGAGATGGCCGTCTGGCGCGCAGCGGCGTCGGCGTTCTGACAGGAGGGCGAGGCATATGTCTAGGATAGTGGAAGCGGTTCTTCTGGCGGGAGGATCGCCTTGGCGGGCTCGGCTTGCGCCATCGCACCTTGGCTTTGTCGCGGCGTGTCGTGGCGCGTTGAAGAGCCGGCGGGTGCCACCCTCGCGTCCACGCCTGCGGCGACCCCTCAGGGAAGGGCCGCTCCGCGGCCGTATTTCAATGGCCTTCGGCCGGGTCGGGCTCCGACTGGGGGTTTTCGAGTCGGCTGTCCCTGCCTCCCCGAAAACGGCCGGTCATCCCTGACCGGCCCCCTGCGGGCCTCTTCCAGTCGGAGCCCTCGCCTGCGGCTACCGGACGCGAGGGTGGCACCCGCCGGCTCTTTCGGGGACTGAGGCAGCGTGGGGTCGAGCGGCGGTGCGCTTCGTTGGCTGGGACCGCTCGCTTGCCTGGGGTGCATGGCCTCGTTCGCCTTAGTGGGGCTGAGGGTTCGCGAACGGGGTTCGCTCCTACCGCACGGCGACCGCAATGGGGGGATACATGGCGGCCTGTAGGAGCGCGCCCTGCGCGCGAAAAGCCAACGGAGCGAAGAAGCCACACCCCGCTCGACCACCAACCCACCTCGGTACACCAAAGAGACGGCGGGGGTGACCCTCGCGGCCGGTAGCCGCAGGCGAGGGCTTCGACTGGACAAGGCCGCGCAGGCGGGGCCGGTCAGGGATGACCGGCCGTTTTCGGGGAGGCAGGGACAGCCGACTCGAAAACCCCCAGGCGAAGCCCGACCCCGCCCGTAGGGCAATAAGCATACGGCCGCGATAGCGGCCCTTCCTTGAGGGGTCGCCGCAGGCGTGGCCGCGAGGGTCACCCCCGCCGGCTCTCCAACACGACACGACACGCCGCGACAAAACCAAACGCGATGGCGCAGCCGAGCCCAACACCTCCCCAAAAAACGCAAAAAAAACGGCATGCCGGAGCATGCCGTTTCGGAAAATACGTTGAAGGGTTCCCGTCAGATCTTCGCGATACCTTCGGGGCGCTTGGCGCCGGCGAAGTGCTTGGACCAGTAAGCCTCGTTGAGGTTATCCACGCGCACCGTCTTGCCTGCCGACGGAGAATGGATGAACTGGCCGTTGTCGATGTAGATGCCGACGTGCGAGATGGCCTTGCCGCGGGTGCGGAAGAAGACCAGGTCACCCGTCTTCATCTCGTTGCGCTTGACCTTCAGGCCGGCGAGGAACTGGCTGGCCGAGTTGGTCGGGAGGTCGAGGCCGATGCTGTGCGAGAAGACGTAGCGGACAAAACCGCTGCAGTCGAAGCCGGTGGACGGGGCGCGGCCACCGCGGTGGTAACGGATATCGCGGAGCTTCATGGCGAAGGCCAGGAGGGCCTCGCGGGCATGACCGTCGACGTGACCGGCCAGCTTGTCGGTGGCGGCGGCGACGAGGCTGTCGTCGTCATCGTCACCCAGTGTGTCGTCGTCGCTGGCGGCCGGAGCGGCAACCTTGGCGGCGGCAACCGGCGCCTTAGGGGCAACCAGGGAAGCGACGTCAGGGATGGCCGACTGGGCCAGGGCATTCGCCGGGGCGAAGACCGGAAGATCAGTGAGAAGAAGCGTCGCGGACTGGTCAAGACCCTGTGGAGCGGTGACCGTGTCGGCGATAACGGGTGTGACAGCAGCGAAACAGCAGGAGGCTAACGCGAGAGCGGTCAGTCGCTTTAAATGCATGAGCGAGAAGGCCTATTCATCGTGAAGTTAAGCCGCCGTGAAGGTGAGACGACCGTGAACGAGTGGTGAAGTTACCAAACCCCCTCGCCCTAGTTGTTGGCATAAAGTTAAAAAACGCCTGTCCTAGGAAACATTCATACAAGTCGCAGGAAAGCGCGGAAAACAGGCCGGAAACCTGAACCGATATAAGCACTTGGATTCACATATGTGATGGCCCGGACGGCCCCTCGCGGGCGGCGGGGAGCCGAAAACGTGCATCCGGTCACGTCAGGCGTTGTACGCCCTGGCGCCAAACAAGGCGCTGCCTACCCTCACCTCAGTGCTGCCCTCGGCGATGGCCAGGGCGAAGTCACCGCTCATGCCCATCGACAGGCGATCGACCTTGTGGCCGGCCTCGCGGGCGGTGTTACGACATTGATACAGGGTCCGGAAGCAGCCGCTGACGATGCCCTCGTCTTCGGATGCCTCAGCCAGCGTCATCAACCCACGCACCCGCAGCGACGAGAACGCACGGAGCTGATCGAGGAACGCGGGAAGCATGTCCGGGGCGAGCCCGAACTTGCTGTCCTCGCGGGAGGTCTTGACCTGGATGAGGACATCGATCGCCCTGCCTTCGGCCTGCAGCGCCTTGTCCAGCGCGACGGCCAGATCCAGGCGGTCCAGCGACTGGACCTCGGACGCGAGCCGGGCAACGGGCCTGGCCTTGTTCGTCTGCAGGTGCCCGATGACCACCCAGTCCAGCGCCTCGGCCGCCAGGTCGGCGGCCTTGGCCTGAATCTCCTGCACCTTGTTCTCGCCGAAACGTCGCAGGCCGAGGCCGACGGCCTCACGGACCACGTCACTGCCGAAGGTCTTGCTGACCGGTAACAACGTCACTTCGGAGGGATCGCGCCCCACGCTGACGCAGGCCGCGGCGATCCGGCCCCGCACGATCGCGAGGCGACCGGCGAGCGTATCGGCACCTGCGGTCGTACCGGCACCAGCGGTCATGCCCTGGACGCTTCCTGAAAGTGCCGGGCGACGACGTCGGCCACCACCATGCTTACGCGCTTGCCCGTCGGGATGTGCAGGAACTCATTCGGGCCGTGCGCGTTGGAATGCGGCCCCAGCACGCCGGTGATGAGGAACTGGGCCTGCGGGAATTTCTCGCCCAGCATGCCCATGAAAGGAATGCTGCCGCCCTCACCCATGTAGGCGGCCGGAGCACCGAAGTAGTGCTCGGATGCCTTCGCGACGGCCTCTTCCAGCCACGGCGAGAGCGCTGGCGCGTTCCAGCCGCTACCATCCTTCTCGAGCGCAAAGCTGACCTTCGCGCCGTACGGGGGATCCTTCTCGAGCAGTTCCTTGAGGAACTTGCCGGCTTCGGCACCCGACAGTGTCGGCGGTACGCGCAGGCTGAGCTTGACCGCGGTCTTCGGGCGCAGCACGTTGCCGGCGCTGTCCAGCGGCGGCATGCCGCCCACACCGGTCACGGCCAGCTGCGGACGCCAGGTGCGGTTGAGCACGAGCTCGGTCAGATCGCTGGTGGTGGGCTTCATGCCTTCGACAAACGGGAACTTGTCGTAAATGTCCGTGCCGAGCACGTCGGCCGAGCGACGCGCCTGCTCGATACGCTGCGCGGGGATATCGGCGTACAGCTCCTTCGGCACGATCTCACCGGTCTGCGGGTTCTCCAGACGGCTGAGGATGTCGCGCAAAATACGGAAGCTGGAAGGCACGACGCCCGACGCGTCGCCGGAATGCACACCCTCTTCGAGCACCTGTACGGTCAGGTTACCGCCGGTCATGCCGCGCAGCGACGTGGTCAGCCAGAGCTGGTCGTAGTTGCCGCAACCGGAGTCGAGGCAGACCACGAGGGCCGGGTTGCCGATGCGGTCGGCCAGGTGGTCCACGTAGTAAGGCAGGTCGTAGCTGCCCGACTCTTCGCAGGCCTCGATCATGATCACGCAGCGCGCGTGCGGCACGCCCTGCTCGCGCAGCGCCAGCAGCGCCGCCAGCGAGCCGAAGATCGCGTAGCCGTCATCCGCGCCGCCACGACCGTAAAGCTTGTCGCCCTTGAGCACCGGCGTCCACGGGCCGAGGTCCTCGGCCCAGCCCGTCATCTCCGGCTGCTTGTCGAGGTGGCCGTAGAGCACGACGGTCTCGTCCGTGCCCTTGCCGGTCACGCCCTGCGCGGGCACGTCGATGTAGATCAGCGGCGTACGGCCCTCGAGGCGGACCACCTCGAGCGTGGCGCCCTCGAACGCCGGCAGCTTGGAGCGCGCCCACGTTTCCATCAGTGTCACGGCCTGATCCATGTACCCGTGCTCGCGCCACTGCGCATCGAACATGGGCGACTTGTTCGGAATGCGGATGTACTCGACCAGCTGCGGGACGATTTCCGCGTCCCAGAGGCCGCTGACGAAGGAAGAAATGCGCGAGGTATCCATGGCGGGCACGACTCTGTGGGACAAAGGACGATTGTAACAGCGCCGACAGGGGTGACCTTCACACCGTGGTCCGGCTCCGTCGCGCCGTGATGCGGGCGACGCACGCTGACAACGCCGCCGCGCCGGTATGCGACGCCGGTTGCGCAGCGCAGAGTGCCCGGGCGTCATCCGACGCGCCTACCCAGGAGATTTCACCGTGAACTACCGTCTGTTCGCCCTCGCCGGCCTTCTCGCCTGCCTGCCCGCCTTCGCCTCCACCCCCGTCAACGTGAACACGGCCGATGCCTCTACGCTCGCGCAGTCACTCGATGGCGTCGGCCTCGCCAAGGCTCAGGCGATCGTGGCGTGGCGGGAAGCCAATGGCAGCTTCGAATCCGCCGACCAGCTCGTCGAGGTCAAGGGCATCGGCCAGTCCCTCGTCGACCGCAACCGGGACGCCATCCAGGTGGACGGAGGTGCCAAAACCGCAAAGAGCGCCAAGCCGCCCCGCGCCGCCAAAGCGAAGGCCAGGGCGAAGGCGGCCGACGCGGACGAGTGACCCCTCCCCCTTTCGCCGCCGGCGGAACGCGCTACACTCGCGCCCCATGCCGGCGGCGCTTCTGCCCTGCCGACGTGACCAGGGGCCAGACGAAAGCAATGATCCTGCCGCGTTACCGCATCGCCGCTTCCGCCATCCCCGGCGCAGGCAAAGGTCTGTTCGTCGATGAATTCGTCGCCGCGGGCCGTATCGTCACCGCGCCTGACGCGATCGACCAGACGCACCGCTGGGACGACATCATGGCGTCCCCCGCCCTGTCCGCCGACCTTCACGCCGCCGCGCGCTGGTTCGAGGACCGCTACACGGTGTCGCCCGACTGGCCGGACGAGTGCTACGTGAATCACAGCTTCGAGCCCACCGGCCTCTGGCACCTGGGCTTCATCTTTGCGGCGAAGGATCTCGCGCAAGGCACTGAAATCACTGTCGATTACCGACACCTTCTCGCGCCGGGCCAGGAAGAGAGCTTTAATGACGCGGCAAGTGGTGAGAAAATAACCGGCTTGCCCTGGCAGGAAAGCCTCGCGCAGTCCACGCGCGCCCTGGCAGCTCTGCTCGGCTGAACCCTTGGTCACCTCGATGTCACTATCCGATATCCCCGTTCTGGAAACGCCGCGCCTGCGGCTCACCGCTCTTACCGAACATCACTTCGACGACTACGCGAGGATGCTCGCGGACGCGGAGAGCACGCGCTGGATCGGTGACGGCCAGCCGCTCGACCGCATGAATGCCTGGCGATCCATGGCCATGCTGCTTGGCCACTGGGCGTTACGTGGCTGCGGCATGTGGGCCATGGAACTGAAGGACACCGGTGAATTCATCGGCCGTGCCGGCCTCATGAAACCCGAGGGCTGGCCCGACCTCGAACTGGGCTGGATGCTGAAGCCCGAACACCGCCACCACGGTTATGCCACCGAAGCCGGTGAGGCCATCCTCGCCTTCGCCTGGAAAGAGATGCACGCGCAGCGTGTGATCAGTCTCGTGCGCATCGGCAACGAAGCCTCCGACCACGTTGCCGAGCGCCTGGGCGGCGAGCACATCGACAACATCGACTTCCTTGGCGGCGCGACGCATCTGTTCGCCTATTACCCGCCGCACCGCGAAGTCCGCCGGGCGGGCTGACTCACAGGGCTTACATCGCCGGCGCGAAATCCGAGCGGCGCCGGCGCTGCTGTGTCGCGCCGCTGAGACCGGCGAGCGCCAGCAGCCGTGCGGTGCGCATCCATGCCACGATCGCCACGCCAAGCTGCACGATCAGAAACGCGGCGAACCATTCGCCGCCGACCGCGACCGAATGACCGCGCCAGGATGCGATCAACACGGTCAGACCCAGGCCGACCGCCGTAATGACGACATAGGCGAACAGGCTGGCGACGGGTCGACGCACCACCTGCACCACGCCGCGTCCGAACGCACGCCATGCCGAGCGCAAGGTGATGTCCGCGATGAACTGTGCACGCGCCGACTCCACGATCGCCTGGGCGACGACGAAGCACAGTGCGATCACCACGAGCGACCCATGCTGGTACATGTCGGCGGTCGACGGCAGCAAGGCGGCGTCGACCTTATCGTCGACGAGGGACGAAACACCTTTCGCGGCAAGGACGACGAGGCCGTAGGGAATCAGCGAGAGCGGGAGCAGGCGCAGCATGCGTCCGTACTCGGTCGCGCCGCCTTGCAACAGCCCGCCAAAGCTCAGGGCGCGATTCGCCCGGCCGCCGGCAACGGCCATGCCGGAAAGAAACGGCGAGATGGCAAGCGTCAGCACCGCCCCCGCGACGAAGGCCGAACCGATCCACGGGCTGGCTTGCAACGCGGACGACACATCGCCCAGGAAAAGACCGTTGAAGTGACGCGCCCATTCCTCCGCGTGCACGGAGTGACCCAAAAGGCCGTCGAGCACGCGCCAGAGCGGCAACGCCACGACGAGGGTCGGCAGCAGCGTGATGAACACCCACAGCAGCATCAGCCGCCATTGCAGGCCTCCGAGCATGCCGAGACCCAGAGCCGAAGCGGCCGAACGTTTGGTGCGCGCGTTCATAGCGTCCCCAGGAAAGCGTAGATACCCTGGATCAGCGCAGCGAAGTCGGCGCCCCAGCGATTGGAAGCGGCGTGATTCGACTCGACGGTGCGACTGTCGTTGAGCTTGTTCGCATCCAGATAAATCTTCTGCGCCGGATCGAGTTCGGCGGAAACGCCCTTCGCAGGCTTCGTGAACGCGAAGCGCGCCCAGCGTCGCTGGTCGTCCCAGCGCACGGTTTCCGTTGAGCCGTCGGCGAAGCTCACCTTCAGCGTCTGCGGCACCGACGAACCATCACGCCAGATCGTGACCACGGTCTTCCACGGAAACGGCCCCGTACCTTTCTTCGCATCCGGATGCGCCTTGTTCCAGGCCTCACGTTGCTTGTCGATCGCCGCCTCGTTCTCGTCGCTGCTCGTCTCGACCCGCCTGCCGTCCTTCATGACGCTACCGGCCAGCGGCAGCACTTCGTCACTGGTTATGTCGCTGACACGGTCATCGATACGATCGGTGCCGAAGACGTATTGGTTGAACACCTGCGCGACGACGTCAGGCTTGCCGGACGATTCGGAAAGCGAGGCCTGAAGGTCGGCAATGGACGGATGACGGAAGTGCCACCGGGCGTAGTAGTCCTTGAAGGCCTTTTCCATCACTTCCTTGCCGAGACGCTCCTCCAGATCGTGCATCGCCGTCGCGGTACGCGTATAGACCGTCACGTAATCGCCGCTCGACAGGCGATCCCATGCGTTTTGTCCGAGCGGGTCGGATGGACGGGAAAGCGTGGCGAACATGCGTTCGAGCATGAAGACAGGCATCGCCGGTTGCACGCCAAAGAACTGCCAGAGCGGCTGCGTGAGATACAACGGCTGGCCGCGCTCGCGCAGCATGCGTTCGTCCCAGTACTCGTTGAGGCCCTCGTCCAGCATGGGCTCTTCAAACTCGTTCGAGGCCAGCAGTCCGTAGAAATAACCATGGCCGAATTCGTGGATCGTGACGAAGTCGAGCATGTACTCGTCCATCGTCTTCGGCTTGACGCTGTCGTATGCCTCGGCCGTGAAGAACGTCGGGTACTCCATCCCGCCGGCTTCGGACGCGTTGAACGGCGGCACGACCGCGGTCACCGTCTTATACGGGTACGGACCCAGCGTGTCGGAAAAGTAGCGCAGCGAATCGAGCGTCGCCTTGAGCACGGGCTTCGCGCTGGCCGCGTATTCGGGCGGATAGATCACCCGCACCCTGACCTTCGGGCTGCCGGGCCCGTTCCAGTCACTGTCCAGTGTCTTGTAGCCGGGGGCGGCCATCCACGCAAAATCGTGTACGTCACCCTGGATGAAATGCCAGGTCAGCTCATTTCCTTCCGGAACCGGCTCACCCTGCTGCTCGCCGACCGCGCCGACGACGTAGCCTTTCGGCACGGTCATGCGCACGTCGTACTCGGCGAAGTCGGCATAGAACTCGCTGCTGAAGTGGAACTCGTGCACGTTCCACCGCGGCTCGGTCGCACCGCGCTCACCCGGAAGCTCGAGCACGCCGATCTTCGGGAACCACTGGGCGACCAGATGGAACTGGCCCACGTAGCCCGTGCGCTCGATCACGCGCGGTAGCTGGCTGTGAAAATTCATATCCAGGGTCACGTTGCCGCCGGCCGGCACGGGCTGCGCCAGATCCACGCGAATCACGGTGTGATCCGTCGCAGGGCCGCCGTCGGGATGGACGTAACTCCACTTCAGGGCGGCGCCGTCCTGCTCGACGTTACCAAGGTCGATGTAGCCCCATTCGCCCTTCTTCACCTCGGCGGTGCCGCGTGCGCCACCGGCGGCGGCGAGCAGCGCGCGCTCGGTGAAAAAGGTGCTGCCCTCGCCTTCGAACGCGTTGAGGTACATGTGCAGGAAGACCGCCGACACGGGACGGTCGCTGCGGTTATGCCAGGTCAGCTGCTGCTGGCCGTCCACGGTGTGCTTGTCGGGATCGAGGCGCGCCTGGATGCGATACGACACCACGCGATCCGAGAGGGTCGCTTCCTGACCGTTACGCGGGCCGCCCCAGGCGTCCGGCGCACTGGGTGTGCGTACCGAGCCGGCATGCGGCGAGGCGAAGGGGATTTCGACAGGGACCACAGGCGGTGCCACGGTGCTGGCCCCTGCCGGTGCGGGAAGAGCGGGCGCGACCGCTTGCCCCCACACACTACCGACGCAAAGCAGCAACCCCGCGGCGACGAAACGAACCATCCTGCCTGCCTCTCGGCGCATCGAACCCCCTCCCCCTGTCATCCGGCGATGATTGCTGGCTCAGACTTCACGCCGATATAGGCCAGAGGTCACGTCCCGCCTGCCATGACTTATCCCACGAAGGATCGCTGGCGCATCCATTTCGTGACAATCCACTTCTCACCCTGGGTGACGGGCGCCCCGCCATGCAGAGAAAGCACGTCCAGCGAGCCGTCGGCGTCGGTGTATTCGAAGTACAGCGCCTGCCCCTTGCGCGGCACGTAGCTGAAATCGATGCGGGGAAAGATGGTTTCGCCGCCGGCCTCGACATCGGCCAGGTACATGATCAGCGTGGAGACACGCTGACCGCCCTGGGCCAGATGGGGCTCGCTGCCTTTCTGGTCGGGCGGGAAGTAATCGAAGTGCGGTACGTACTCGCCGCCGACGCCATAGCGCATCACCTGCAGGCCTTCGCCGTGCTCATGGGGTAACCGCATGATCTCGGCGGCCCGCCGGTCGATGCGTAGTACGAGCGGGTTCTCGCCCCGCTGGAAAAACGCGCCTTCGCTCGTACGGATACCCATGACGGTATTGGCGCCCGACTCGGGCGACACCACGGCCGAGCGTGCCAGTCGCGATCTGGCCTGCTCGATCATACCCTCGCACTCGGCGTCGTCGAGGACACCATCGAGAACGGCGATCGTCGGCCTGGCGATACGCAGAAGAACGCGGACGTCACGGTCGGAGGTCCGCAGTACATGCCCCTCCGCCAGGCGGGAGCCCGGGGTATGCCAGGCTGGCGCGGCGCGGGTCGCGGGCCCGCCGAACAGCGCATCGGCGATGGCCGTACGCGCGGCGGCCTCGTCGAAATCGTTTTCCCGCATCGTGGTGAGCAGCTTGGCCGGCGCCGACCCTGCCGCCAGCGCCTCACCGATCCACGTGTGCCATTCGGGGGTGATCCTGGTATGCCGTCGCGTATCCATATGCGCTAGCCTCGCTCCGGGGCATTGAACCGTACTAATTGACATCCTACACCGACACGGTGAGTCACTGAAACGCCCGGGGAGGCCGCATGACGCAGCACGCACATGGCAGTTTCGAAGTAAAGATCGCTCCCGACGGGGCCGTTGACGCGGATGATGGTTCGGCACTCGGCCGGATGAGTCTGGAGAAGACGTTTTACGGAGGGATGGAGGGTACCTCCAAAGGAACCATGCTCACCGCCGGAAGTACGAGCGTGCAGGGTTCGGCTGCCTACGCGGCCGTGGAGCGATTCACGGGCTCGGTCAACGGGCGAGCCGGCAGCTTTGCGCTCGTCCACCGGGGAGTGATGTCCGCGGCCGGACAGGAACTGCTCATCACGATCGTCCCGGATACCGGCAGCCGCGAACTAACGGGCATCACCGGAACCTTTTCGATCACGATCGATAACGCGGGTGGGCACGCCTACGACCTGGCGTATACGCTGCCTTAGGTGGCCAACAACCACGCCAGCTTCTTCGCCTTAGGCAGCCGCTTCACCGCCCACTCGGCCCGCGACGCCTCCGACCGGTCCGCGAATGGCCGTGAGCCCAGCAACCGTACCGGCGGATTGGCCCGCGTATAGCGCGCCCCCTTCCCCGCCACATGAGCCGCATAGCGTGCGTCGAGGTCGTTGGTGATCCCCGCGTACCAGGCGCCGTTCCGACATTCGATGAGATAGACGCACCACATGGACGTAGCGTAACCCGCCGCCCCGTGACGGGCGACACGCAGGATCAGCCCGCCTTTGCTAGCGCCGTCAGTTTTTCGAGTGCCTTACCCACGGCGGCGAACGCGAACGCGCCGGTGACGTGCGTGGCCGCACCAAGCCCACCGCCGCAGTCGAGCTTGAGCGCATCGCTACCGGGCGGGCGCACGCCACACACGCTGCCGTCCGCCTGCGGGTACTGGACGTTCTGCAACGAGTACACCGCCGAAACGCCGAAGAAGCGATCGGGGTTGCGGGGAAAACCGTGCTCCTGGCGAAGCTTTTTCCGGATCATGCTGAGCATGGCGTCGTGCTCGGTACGCGACAGGTCGCGCACGCGGACCTGAGTCGGATCGGTGCGACCGCCCGCCGCGCCTACCGTGACCAGCGGGACCTTTCGCCGACGACACCAGACGATCGTCTCCAGCTTGACCTTGAGCGCGTCGCACGCGTCGATCACCACATCGTAGTTGCGGTCGAGCAGTTCATCGAGCGTGGACGGCGTAAGGAAGCGTTCCATGGCCTCGAGCCGGATGGTCGGACTGATCGCATGAGCCCGCTCGGCGATGACGCCGACCTTGGGTTTGCCGTACTGACCGTCGAGTGCATGCAGCTGACGGTTGGTATTGGACAGGCAGACGTCGTCGCCATCGATCAGGGTCAGGCGCCCCACACCGCTGCGCGCCAGGGCTTCCGCCGCCCACGAGCCGACGCCACCGACGCCGATGACGCAGACATGCGCATGGGCGAGGCGGTCCAGGCTGCCGCGCCCGTACAGGCGCTCGATACCGGCGAAGCGTTCCGCCTGTGCGGTGCTCACATGACTCTCGGAGGAAAGGACTGTGCTCATTGTCTCATATTGAAAGAATGGGGCCGTCCGCTATGCTGACGGCCGTGCCAAGCCATGGAACACCAATGCGTGCGCTGCTCTTCGTCATCCTCGGCCTCGCGGTCGGCGCGATGGGCGCGACTTTCGCGCTGTCCGCCCTGCGTCAGGGCACGCCGTTCCATGACGGCGTGATGGCCGTGATGCAGCACCACATGGGCGCGCTGCGAGCCAACGTGCGGGCGAAACAGTGCGATGCCAAGGTCTCGGCCGAGCGGCTAACGCGCCTGCGCCTGACGGCCGGCGACATTCGTGAGGCGTTCCCGGATATGGACGCGGGGTTCGCCAGAGCCGGCGCCACGCTGGATGCCGCACTGGATGCGGCCGTCGCGGCGGCGCCCGCCAGCTGCGACGCCCTTGCCGTCGCGCTGAAACCCGTAGGCGATGCCTGCCAGTCCTGCCATCAGCAGTACCGCTGACCCATGAACGACGCCGGCCCCTCTGTCGCCTCGCCTTCGGACAAGCCCACCGGTCCGCTCGGCTTCCTGCGCATGCGCTGGTGGCTGCTGGTGCGCGCCATGGCGCGCTTTGAAACGACCATGTTCCTGCGCACGCGCTACTCGCAGCCGAAGATGGTGGCGATCGGCGTCGTCGGCAGCTTCTGCCTGGCGGTGTATTACCCGGTCTGGGCCTACCTGTTCCCGCAGCCCTACGAGAACCTGCCCATGCGGCTGGTCTGTAGCGCGACCTTCATCCCGCTCGCCCTGCTGCCCTGGTGGCCGCGCCGCCTGCGGACGCATCTGCCGACATACTGGTATTTCGCGATGACGGTCGCGATGCCGTTTTTCGTCGGCTACATGACCTTACGCAACGCCACGCCCGCGTGGCTGATGACCCATCTTGCCTGCGTCATGCTGCTGATGATGCTGTTCGACCTGGTCAGCTTCCTGCTGGTGTTCTCGCTGGGCAGCCTGCTCGCGGGTCTGGTGTTCGTGCTGTCCCCGGAAGCCCACCTGCATACCCGGACGATGCTGGAGTACATCCCCTTGTTGATGTTCGGCATGGTCGGTGGCGCCACCTGCACGGTGTCGTCGAACATGGCCGAGCAATCGCGGATCGACGCCCTGACCGCGGCATCCAACAACATCGCCCACGAACTGCGCACGCCACTGGGGTCGCTGCGCATCGCCGCGCGCGCCGTCGCCCGCTTCATGCCCGATCTGATCCGCAGTCACCGGCTCGCCGAAAGCGAGGGCCTGGCCGTCCCCGAAATGCGCGCGCAGAACCTGCATGCCCTGGAGCGCAGCATCGGTGTGATGGAGCGCGAGGTCACCTACGCCAACACGATCATCGACATGCTGCTGCTCTCGGCGCGTCCGATCGGCGAGGTGCCGCTCTCCCTGCTCCAGGCCCGCGAGTGCGTGGAGCAGGCGCTACGCCGCTTTCCCTATGGCTCGCGCGCCGAACGAGACCGCATCACCCTGTCACCGACCGGCGACTTTTCGCTCATGGGCGAGGAAAGCCTGGTGGTCCACGTGCTGTTCAATCTTCTGCGCAATGCACTTTTTCATACAGATCGCGCGGGCAAGGGCGAGATCCGGGTCTTCATCGAGCCCGCCGACGGTGGCAACCGGATCCGGGTCCACGACACCGGTCCGGGCATTCCCGCGGATGTCCTGCCCCGCATTTTCAACCGGTTTTATTCCTATTCCAGCGACAGCGCCGGCACCGGCACCATCACCGGACTGGGAATAGGACTCGCTTTTTGCCGCGCGGCGATGGAGCATATGGGCGGTGGCATCGCATGCCGTACCGACCTGGGTGAATTCACCGAATTCACTCTGACCTTCCCGCATTCGAACACCGGGGGCCGGCAGTGACGACGTTGAACGCGCAGGGCGACATCCAGCCTTTCCACTTCCCGACCACCACGGTACTGGTCGACGACCACGAGGAATACCTCGACGTCGTCCCGTTGCTGCTCGATCCCATGGTCCGGGTCCGCACCTTCAGTTCACCGCGCAGCGCGCTGGCCACGCTGGGCAACAACGGCAGCCGTCCGGTGCCGGGCGGCGGCTGGCTCTACCGCTGGAAAGACCGCCCCTCGGAGACTCAGGAGCTGGTGGCCCTCGATATCGATTCGATCCATCGGGTGGTCTACGACCCGGAGCGCTTCGCGGAGATTTCGGTGGTGGTGGTGGATCAGGCCATGCCCGAGATGGACGGCATCACGTTCTGCAAGCGCCTGCCGAATCCGCATATCGGCAAGATCCTGCTGACCGGCCGGGCCGATGACGCCACGGCGATCGATGCCTTCAATTCGGGCGTGATCGACCGCTTCATCCGCAAGAACGACCCGCTGGCCATCGAGAAACTGCAGACCGCCATCTCCGAGCTGCAGCGCCGGTACTTCGACCGCGCCAGCGCTTTCGTCGCCGAAACGCTGGCCCTGGGCAACTTCCGCTTCCTGCGCGACCCCGCCTTCCGCGAGGTCCTGCAGAGCGTCACCGCCACGTTCCAGCCCGTGGAGTGCTACGTGCACTGCAATCCGACGGGCCTGTTGCTGGTCGACGCCTGGGGGATCGGCCGGTTCCTGCTGGTCCAGACGGACGAGGACCTGCGCACCCACTATGAAATTGCGGCAGATCTGGGGGCGCCCGGCGCCGTTCTGGAGTCCCTGCGGAGTGGCGAAGCCCTGCCCTGGTTCAACTCGCGTGACGGCTTCTATCACAAAGGCGTGGAGCGGCCTGAAGAACACATGTATGCCGCCACCGCCGTTTCCGGCGAGCAGTGGTACTACTACGCCCTGATCGACGACGTTGAGCGCTTCCGGCTTCAGCACGTCAAGTCGTACCGCACCTGGCTCCGGGAGCAGGATCTGAGTCTGGCCGCCGACAGCCGACCACGATTCATCTAAACGGGTTACCTTCGCCCTTCCGGAAACGCCATCGCGCCCGGCACCCGGCGCGTGGCGTTGTATTGCCCAAAACATGCGGTGCGCTCGCGGGTCTTCCGACCCGCCGACGCTTCTCTCCAGGTATTGCGTAAGGCCGCAGGGTCGTTCGCGACCCACCCCTGGCCTTTCCCGTTTTCGCGCCCGCCCGGGCGAGGTTGGCGCGCGCGTGCCGTTCGTGGTGAACGGCAACGTGTCCATCGCCCATGCCATCGAGAGAGAGATGTCCATGGAAAACGTTTCCGTTCTGCACCGTGTCGTTACCGCCCCTGCGCTGCCTGGCTTCGTCGCGACCCGCGTCGATCGATTCCACAACGAACGCGTGGCGATCGACTGGGGTGGCCGTCACATTTTGCGCGGGCGTCGCCCCGCCGGCGGCGACCTGATGCTCCAGAGCAACGATTACCTTGCGATCGCGGGACATCCCGCCATCGTCGAAGCACAGCGTGAGGCACTGGCCGAAGGCGGCCTTGGCATGATGATGTCGGCGCTGTTTCAGCAGGACGCGGATCAGCCGCTGCATCGTGTGGAGGCCGAGCTGGCGCGCGCGGTAGGGAGTGAGGACGGCATCCTCGCGCAATCCGGTTTCGCCGCCAACGTCGGCCTCATCCAGTCCATCGCCGGCGATCGCATCCCCGTCTACGTCGACATGCTCGCGCACGCGTCGTTATGGGAAGGCATTCGCAGCGCCGGGGCCAGAGCGGTGTCCGTATTGCACAACGACGTGACGCATCTGGAGCGACAGGTGCTGCGCAACGGCCCGGGCGTGATCGTCGTGGATGCGGTCTACAGCACCAACGGCAGCCTCGCTCCCCTCGAGGCCATCGCCAACCTGTCCCGGGAGCACGGCTGCGTCCTCGTTGTCGACGAGTCGCACTCGCTGGGTACGCACGGCGTGCGCGGGGAAGGACTGGTTGCCAGCCTGGGCCTCAACGACCGCGTGCATTTCATCACGGCGAGCCTGGCCAAGGCGTATTGCTCGCGCGCGGGCTTCATCGCGTGCACCACACGTTTCAAGGATTATTTCGGTTGCGAAGCCCTGCCCGCCATCTTCAGCTCGTCCTTGCTGCCACACGAACTCGCGGGCATGTCGGCGGCCCATCGGGTCATCCAGACCGAGGGCTGGAGGCGCCAGCGCCTGCGCCAGGTGACGCGCCGGGTACGCGCGGAACTGACGGAACTGGGCTACCCGATCGCGGATGGGACCGAGCAGATCATCGCCTTCGAAGCCGGCCAGGAGATCCTCACCGGCAAGGTACGTGACGTGATGGAACAGCACGGCGTCTTCGGTTCCGTGTTCAGCGCACCTGCCACCACGGTCAACCGCTCGTTGCTGCGCCTGACACTGAACGCGGGCATGAGCGACGATGACGTGACACGACTGATCGACGTGTGCCGCGTCGCGCGTGACGCCATGGCGTTGCCGTCATGGAGCGCCACGCGTCGGGCGCGCCGCGATGGCGAGCGGGAATCGGAGGCCGCCGAAGTGGCGTGAGGGCTCCGGCTCAGTAGGACGGCAGCGGGATTCGCTCGCTTTCGTCCCCCGGTACGAGTGGGAAACGTCCTTCGGCCCACTCGACCTTTGCCGCTTCGATCAGCTCTTTCGAACTGGCGACGAAATTCCACCAGAGGTGGCGCTCCCCATCGAGTGGGGCGCCGCCGAACAACATGATCAACGACGGTTGCGTGGCCTCGAGTACCGGAGCTTCGCCTTCGTGGGCCACGGCCATGTCCAGCGCCCCCAGCGGAAGGTCGCCGAAGCGCGCGGCGCCTTCCACCACGTAGGCGCCCCACTCCGCGTGCTGCTCAGGCATCGTCACACGTGCGCCCGCTTCCAGCCGCGCCTCGACGAAAAACATGGGTGCGAACACGCGTACGGGCGACGACACACCGAAAGCCTCACCGGCGATGACGACCAGTCGCGCACCGTCGCGCTCCACCACGGGCAACGTGCTCGCCGGATGGTGGTGAAATTCGGGATCGATGCGTTCATGGGTCTTCGGCAACGCCACCCAGACCTGTATGCCGTGGAGATCCTGTCCGCTGTGACGTTCGTCCGGCGGGGTGCGTTCGGAATGCGCGATACCGCGCCCGGCCGTCATCCAGTTGACGTCACCGGGATGGATATCCACCGCGCTGCCGAGACTGTCGCGATGGCGGATCGCCCCCTGAAACAGCCAGGTCACCGTGGCGAGGCCGATGTGCGGATGCGGGCGGACATCCATGCCCTTGTCCTCACCGAAGGAGGCAGGTCCCATCTGATCGAAGAAGACGAAGGGGCCGACGTGTCGGGCCTTGAGATGCGGCAGCATGCGCCGTACGACGAATCCGTCGCCGAGGTCGCGCTGCTTGCCGTCGATGGGCGTGATGGTCATGGCGCACAGACTAGCGCGCGTGCACCCAATCCGCGATGCGTCTGGCGATTGCGCCGGGCGCTTTCATCCACGCGAAATGATCCGCGGGCGCCCCGTCGAGGTCGTCAGGCACGACGACCGAGACCTCGCGCGGCGCGTCGGGCATCTTATCCAGCAGGAATGCCAGCGAAGGCGCGGGCCCCAACCAGTCGTCCCGTAGACGCTGGGCCAGGACGGGTGCTTTCTGGTGGCGCAGTGCGGCCTCCAGGTCGACGTCCATGCCACGGGCGGCGTAACGCCCGGTGCGACCGCTGCGCGACCAGTCGGCGATCACGCCACGGGCCTCATTGCCACCGAAGCCGATCCGGCGACCGGGAAGCCGACCGGCCACAGCCGCGAGTAACGGAGCCACCACATAGGCGAGACCGACCCAGGGACTGAAGCGGCGCCAGTACGGTGCCCCACTGGCGACCAGCACCAGACCGGAAACCGGAATCGCCGTCGTCGCCGCGAGCAAGGAGGCGAGTTGTCCGCCGAGACTGTGCCCTCCGATATACAGGGGGGCGTCTGGCGCGGCCTCACGAAGGCGGTGAAGGCTGACCGGGAGGTCGTCATGCAGGAGTTCGCGATAACCCCAGTTGAGTCGACGCGATGCGCGCCGGTCGCTGGAGCCGATGCCTCGCCATTCATGGATGGCGACGGCGATACCTTGCGCGCTCAGCGCGAGAGCAAGCGATTCATAGTGACGGGCGCCGACGCCCATGGCGGGCAGCCAGAGCAGTGTGGCGGCGATCTCGCCCGCCGGCAGGTAAAGCAGCAGATCCGACGATGCCCCGTCCGCCATGCGCAGTGGCGCTGCGCTGCGCACGATCGCATCGCGCGTGGGTTCCGTCATCGATTCAGCTTCCCCGAAACGCAAAAACCCTCCCGGCACAGGGCGCCGGGAGGGCTAAAGTCATGCAAAACGGGCGGCGCGAGCCAGCCCTGGGGCATTACTTCGGAACGACGTTGTCAGCCTGCGGACCTTTCTGGCCCTGGGTCACGGTGTATTCCACCTTCTGACCCTCGGCAAGCGACTTGAAGCCGTTGCCCTGGATGGAACGGAAATGCACGAACACGTCCGGACCACCCTCATCCTGAGTGATGAAGCCAAAGCCCTTGGCGTCGTTGAACCACTTCACAGTACCAGTTGCCATCACACACACCTCTATCCAACACACTAAAAACCCGGCTCGACGAGCCGGCGACTTACTGAGCTTGCAGGACCGGGTGAGGCGATGGAGCGTTAACTTCGCGCTTACATCGGGTCACTCGCGTGACCGCGCAGACACAGTAGGGTCGATCATAACCGTATTTTCCGGAAGTTCTGTAGGGGATCCCCTACATCAGCCGTTTTTTTGACACGGATCACGCGATTCGGACAGAAAAATCGGAAATGACGAGCAAAAAAAAAGGCCGGGCGTCGCCGCCCGGCCTTTTCGAAGCTCGGTCAGTCCGAAGGCTTAGGCCTTCTGGACTTCCTCAGCCTGCAGGCCCTTCTGGCCGTTCACGACCTTGAAGGAGACCTTCTCGCCTTCGGCGAGCGACTTGAAGCCGTTGCCCTGGATGGCGCGGAAGTGCACGAACACGTCCGGGCCATTCTCGCGCGAGATGAAGCCAAAGCCCTTGGCGTCGTTGAACCACTTGACGGTGCCGATTTCACGATCCGACATAGAAACACTCCAATACGATTTTTTACGAATAAAACCAGCAACTTAAATAGTTGCCGCCTAACTGGTGTGCAAGGAAACGCGAGGAGCGAAGCGATGTTGCGGATACGTGATCAGCTGCATCGGGTCAAACTAACTCTATGACCCCGGCAAACACAGTCCGGCGACTATACAGGCCCGGAAACCAAATTGCGATGGCGCGATACGCCGCCTCGCCCCGTCGCCACTGACGCCGCGTTCACTCAGTCCGCGCACATGCTTGCGCCCCGTCGCAACGTTCATGCGAATTGACCTACCATCCGATCCACGCTCAGCCCAAGGGGGACCGCCTCATGAACCGCTCCAGCTTCCGACTCGTTCCGCTTCTCATGGGCGCCCTCGCCCTCGCCGCGTGCGCGGACCACAACACCAAGCCGCAGCCCAGCACCACCCGGACGACGAGTTCTTCCACGGCGACGGGCAAGAGCGTCGTCAAGCAGCGCACCGCGACCACGACCGTGACCAATGTTCCCGCGAGCAAGGCGGGCAGCCGCGCCGCCGCTGCCGCGGGCCCGCTGCCGGACAGCACCGGCATCGCGGCATGCGATGAATACCTGGCGAGCTACAAGAGCTGCCACCTCGCGGCGGGTATCTTCGCCCGCGACCAGATCGACAGCCGCTACGACATGATGCGCACCAGTCTGCTCCGCCAGTCGCAGGATCCGGATATGCGTGGCCAGCTCGGCGCCCGTTGCGCGTCGCTTGCGGGTCAGCTGAAGGATGCGTTGCACGGAAAGTCGTGTGCCGATACCCCGGCACCGGCATCCACGCGCTGATCAATCCGCGAGCGCTTCGCGCAGCAGACCGGCCAGCCCTCGCGGCTGGCCTTTTTCTATGACGATACGCGGCGTGCCATGCCACGCCGCGCACTCATGCAGGGCCTCCGCCAGGTCCCCGACCAGCGCCGGAGACAGGACGACACCCTCCTCCAGCCAGACGCCGAGTACCTGGAAAAACCCTTCCTGACGATGAGCCTTGGCGTCGAGCCGGCCGACCAGGCGACCGCGATGCAGGATCGGCAGCGCGTAGTAGCCGTACTTTCGTCGGGGCGCGGGCGTGTAGCACTCGATGGTGTATTCGAAACCGAACAGTTCCAGCGCGCGTGCCCGATCCCAGACGACGGGATCGAAAGGCGACAGGAGAACGGTACGCGTGGCCCTCAAACCGTTGCGTGCGGCGTCGGCGAGCGATCCCGCGTGCTCGCGGTGGACGTATGCCCTGTCGCTCCACCCGGTGACGGCAACCTCGATGAGCACTCCCTCCGCCACCAGCGACGCCAGCTCCTCGTCGGTCACGCGCGGACGCAGGCGGTAGTAGTCGGCGATCCAGCGCGCGCGGGCGATGCCCAGCGCCGCCACGCTGCGCAGGATGAAATGACGGCGCACCGCCGATTCGTCGAGGGAGTCCGCTGGCGGCGGCTCCGACCAGCGTGCCGTGACCCGCTCGGCGAGATCGTAGACGCGCTGGAAACGATCGCGCCGGGCGATCATCAGGTCGCCGAGGGCAAACCACGCCTCCAGCCAGCGCTTTTCGGGTTTCCAGCCCCACCAGCCCTTCGTTCCGGTCGCTTCACGCTCGAAGTCCGCCGCGCGCAAGGGGCCTTCCTTACGGATGCGGTCGATCAGAGCATCCATGTCGCCACGGGCCTCGGCGTGTACGCGCAGCGCGTTTTTATGCGCCCAGTGCCCCGCCCGCCCACTGCGATAGTCGCGGTGGAAGCGATAGTCCTGCGCTGGCACGAAACAGGCCTCGTGCGCCCAGCATTCGGCGAGCAGGCCGTCGGCAAGCGATTCGTCGAGCCACTCGGTGCGATAGGCACCCAGTCGCGAGAAAAGCACCATGTAAGGGCTTCGCGCGACGACGCTGATCGTATCGATCTGCAGCATGCCCATACGTGAGATCGCGGTCAGGACGTCCGCCTTGCGCGCTCGCCGCGTCACACGTTTAGCGAGGCCCTGCGCGGCCAGATGCAGCAGCTGCGCCGAGCGATGGGACAGCTCCATCACGGCGTCCGTGGAGGACCTGTCGGATACGCGTGACGGCACGGTAAAGGCCTTTCCGCAGTTGGGCCGCCATTAAATCGTGCCTTGCTAGCGTCGGCAACGATGTCGCAAGCCGAGGGCTTGCGACCCCTGCCACCCCCGACCACGGAGGCTTACATGAAGAAGCACATTCGCGCTGCCGCGCTTGGCGCATCCCTGCTGCTGGCTGGCGCCGCATTCGCCCAGGACGTTCCACCGCCCGCTCGCGTCCCGCCTCCGCCGCCGGGTGAGGCCACGCCTCCGCCGCCTCCGCCGCCGTCGGACACGGCACCGGGTTCGATGCAGCAGGCGCCGGATCCGGCCATGCCGCCGCCGGCCGCCGATGCACCGCCTCCGCCCCCGCCGCCGGGTGGCGCACCGGGGATGCCGGGCGCATCGACGCCAGCCCCGGGTGGTCACGTCACGGTCAACAGCGGCCCGGCCCCGGCCAAGCCGTCCGGTCCCGCACCGGATTTCACGACGCTCTCGGGCGGTAAGAAGTCGATCACGCCGGAACAGGCCTCGGCGTTTCCGCTGCTGGCGAACGACTTCCAGTACGCCGACTCGAACCGCGATGGCCATATTTCGAAGGCCGAGTACCAGAAGTGGGTGACCAAGTCCGGCGCCAGCGGTCAGTAAGGCGTTCGCTCCGATGTCTCTCGACGGCCCGCATTCGCGGGCCGTCTTTTTTTAGCGCGACCTTACCCGGATCCCGGCGTCATGCGCGAACCGCCCCACTCCCCGGGGAGGACGACGAGATCGTGCATACGTTCGCAAGTTTCCATGCAGGGTCTTCACATTTGTCACGGATACACTTCGCGCCTGCCGGACAGTCGCCGGCTCAGGGAGTGTCCGTGCCATGAAACGAATCCACGCCGCCGGCGCCTTCGGCGTCTACGCCTGTCTGCATGCGGGCCTCGCGCTCGCGCAGAATCCGAGCCCGATCGACATCCGTGCCTGCTCGGCGATCGAAACCGACTCGCAGCGACTGCTTTGCTATGACAAGGCCGTCGGTCGCCCGAACATGATGACGGCGGCGAAGAAAGAAGACCCGAAGGGCAATTCGCTCAGCGTCGATCTGGCGACCCGCAACTCGGCCGACGTGGGGCGTCCGCTGTCGCTGCTCGACAGCCGCTGGGAGCTCTCGCCCGAGAGCAAACTCGGTACGTTCAATCTGCGCGGTTACAAGCCGACCTACGTATTGCCGTTCTTCGGCACCAACAAACAGAACACGACGCCGCACACGCCCGCGCCGGACCACACCGTCACGACGCCGCAGGATCTCGACAACGTCGAGGCGAAGTTCCAGATCAGCCTGAAGACGAAGGTCGCCGAGAACCTCTTCGGCGACAACGGCGACGTGTGGGTCGGCTATACGCAGTCGTCCCGCTGGCAGGTGTACAACAAGGACAACTCGCGTCCGTTCCGCGAGACCAACTACGAGCCGGAAGCGTTGCTGGTGTTCAACACCAACTACAACATCTTCGGCTGGAACGGCCGTCTGGCCAGCATCGGCATCAACCATCAGTCCAATGGACGCGCCGATCCCCTGTCGCGCAGCTGGAACCGCGTGGTCGCGGATATCGGCCTGGAACGCGAAGGCTGGACCATCATGCTGCGTCCGTGGTGGCGTATCCCGGAAGCGCGGAAGGACGACGACAATCCGGACATCAAGGACTATATGGGCCGTGGCGAAATCACGGTCGTGCACGAAGTGGGGCGCCAGGAGTTCTCACTGACGGGGCGTCATTCGTTCCGTACGGGTGACCGCTCGCATGGCTCGCTGCGTGGCACCTGGAGCTTCCCGGTGGTCAACAACCTGCGTGGCTACGTGGAAGCGTTCAACGGTTATGGCGAGAGCATGATCGACTACAACCACCGTGCAACGTATCTGGGCATCGGTGTGTCGTTGCTGGATTGGTATTGATCTCTTAGGAACCTGCGCAGCACCATCACCGCTGCGTTGGCTTTTCGCGCGCGGGGCGCGCTCCTACCACAGCGGCGTCGTAGGAGCGCGCCCTGCGCGCGAATAAGGTCACGTCGGCGAAGCCGAACGCTTAATGATGATGACCGCCGGCGCCGTGCACGTGGCCGTGCGCCAGCTCTTCTTCGGTGGCGTCACGCACGTCGGTAATCTCGACGGCGAAGTGCAGGGTCTGACCGGCCAGCGGGTGGTTGCCGTCGACGGTGACGTTGTCGCCTTCGATCTTGCTGACGGTGACGTTGATGCTGCCCTGGTCGTTACGACCTTGGAACTGCATGCCCGGCTGGAGGTCTTCCACGCCCTGGAACGCGGCGCGCGGCACCACCTGGATCAGTTCTTCGTGACGCGGGCCGTAGCCCTCTTCGGCGGCGACGTCGACCTTGAACTGGTCACCCACCGAGCGGCCTTCGAGCGCCTTCTCCAGACCCGGGACGATGTGGCCTTCGCCATGGATGTAAGCCAGCGGCTCGCGACCGTCCGAGCTGTCGATGACGTTGCCCTGGTCGTCGGTCAGCGTGTAATGGAAGGAAACGGCGTGGCGGTTGGCGATCTGCATGAAATTCTCTCGCTGGGAGGGGGAATGGAAAGACATGAAGGCGCCTTCCCGGACCCACAAGGCTAGGCGACACGCCGCCGCGGTGCAAATCGGCGGAACCGGGCATGCTGCGCCGCAACCCTCCGGGTCGTCGCGATCTGCTAGTTTTTCGGGTTTTCCCCACCCCATCCAGACCCCGCCGGGAGCCGCATGTTCGACTGCATTCTGATCGCCAACCGTGGTGAGATCGCCTGCCGCGTGATCCGGACCTGCCGCCGTCTGGGCATCCGCACGGTCGCCGTCTACTCCAGCGCGGACGCCGACGCCCAGCACGTACGCCTGGCCGACGAAGCCTGGCCCATCGGCGGCCCACGCCCGGCCGAGTCCTATCTGCGTGGCGACGCGATCATCGAAGTGGCCCGGCGCAGCGGCGCCCAGGCGATCCACCCGGGTTACGGCTTCCTCTCCGAAAATACGGATTTCGCGCGCGCCTGCGCCGCGGCCGGCATCGTCTTCATCGGGCCGCGCCCGGAAAGCATCGACGCGATGGGCTCCAAAGCGGCCGCCAAGGCGCTGATGGAGCGCCATGCGGTCCCGTTGGTGCCCGGCTATCACGGCGCCGACCAGGATCCCACCCATCTGGCAACCGAAGCCACCCGCACGGGCTTTCCGCTGATGATCAAGGCGGCCTCGGGCGGCGGCGGCAAGGGCATGCGTATCGTGCGCGACGCGGGCGCCTTTGCCGAAGCCCTGGCTTCCGCGCAACGGGAGGCCGCGAATGCCTTCGGCGATACGCGGGTGATCCTCGAGCGTTACGTCGAGCATCCGCGCCATATCGAGTTCCAGGTCTTCGGCGACACCCACGGCAACATCATCCATCTGAACGAGCGCGAGTGTTCCGCGCAGCGTCGTTACCAGAAGGTGCTGGAAGAAACGCCCTCCCCCTTCCTCGACGAGGCCCGACGCGCCCGCATGGGCGCCGCAGCCGTCGCTGCCGCGCGCGCCGTGGATTACGTCGGTGCGGGCACCGTGGAATTCATCGTCGCCCAGGACGGCGAATTCTTCTTCATGGAGATGAACACGCGCCTGCAGGTCGAGCACCCGGTCACCGAAGAGACGCTCGGACTGGATCTGGTCGAGTGGCAGCTGCGGGTGGCCAGTGGCGAGACCTTGCCTCTGACACAGGACGACATCCGCGCCACCGGTCACGCCATCGAGGTCCGCCTGTATGCGGAAGATCCGGAGGCGAACTTCCTGCCGGGTTCCGGCAAGCTGGTGTCGCTGACCTTGCCGCCGCCGTCCCGGCATGTCCGCCTCGACGGCGGTGTGATTGCCGGCGACACCGTGACCATCTTCTACGATCCGATGATCGCCAAGCTCATCGTCCACGACCGGAACCGCGCGCAGGCGCTGGAGCGGTTGCGCGAAGCCCTGGCGCGGACCGATATCGTCGGCCCGAAATCCAATGTCGCGTTTCTCGAACGCCTCGCACGCCACCCGGCGGTGGTGGAAGGCCGCATCGATACGGGCTACCTCGATCGTCACCTTGACGAGTTTCTGGCCGGCGACACGCAGGCGGGCCACGTGGAGCGCTTCGCCGCCGCCGTGGCGGTGCTTCTCGCCGATGAAGCGCAGGACCGTGGCGTGCCCGGCGACCCGCATTCACCCTGGGCCGGTGCCGACGCGTGGCGCATCGGTCATCACGGCAAACGCGTCGTCGCGCTGATGCAGGGCGACGTCCGCCATGAGATCGATGCGCATGGACACGGCGGCGCCTACGTTCTCCGCGAAGGTGACATGTCCTGCACCGTGGCCGGGGCGCGTCTCGTCGACGGCGCGTTGTCCGCCCGTGTCGACGACGAGGCACGCCGCTTGCCGCTGGCGATCGACGGGCGGTTCGTCCGTGTACACGACGCTCTGGGACGTCGCTGGTCGTTCACCCGCGCTCCCGCTTACGCGTGGGCCGGCGTCGAGTCGGGCAACGCACGTCACCTCGCCGCCCCCATGCCGGGCCGCGTCGTGCTGGTGCGCGTTGCGGCGGGCGATGTGGTCGAAGAAGGGCAGGAACTGATGGTGATGGAAGCGATGAAGATGGAGCTCGCCTTGAAGGCACCTCGCGGCGGCACCATCGAGAGCGTATCCGCGGTACAGGGCGATTTCGTCGACGCGGATGCGATCCTCGTCCGCTTCGCCGAAACCGCCTGACCGGAGCTTCCATGAACGCATCGAACCACGTTCGCATCGTCGAGGTCGGCCCACGCGACGGCTTGCAGAACGAGAAGGCCATGCTCCCCGCCGTCGTGAAGATCGAACTGATCGACCGGCTGTCGGCGACCGGCCTGGCGACGATCGAAGCGACCAGCTTCGTCAGCCCGAAATGGGTACCGCAGCTCGCCGATGCCGCCGAGGTCTTCCTCGGTATCCGCAAGGCGGCCGGCGTGGTCTACCCCGTGCTGGTGCCCAACCTGCAGGGCTACGAGCGTGCGCGCGAGGTCGGCGCCACCGAGGTCGCCGTGTTCACGGCCGCGTCGGAAGCGTTCAACCAGAAGAACATCAATGCCTCCATCGACGCGTCGATCGATCGTTTCGTGCCGGTGATGGAACGTGCGCGGGCCGATGGCGTCGCGGTACGCGGCTATGTGTCGACCGTGCTCGGATGCCCTTATCAGGGCGAGGTGCCGGTGGCCGACGTGGTGCGTGTCGCCCGCCGCCTGCATGAACTGGGCTGTCACGAGATTTCGCTTGGCGACACGATCGGGGTCGGTACGCCCGCGAAGGCGCGCGCGATGCTCCGCGCCGTCGCGTCGGAAGTGCCGATGCCTGCGCTGGCCGTGCATTTCCACGACACGTACGGCCAGGCGCTGGCGAACATCCTCGCCTGTCTGGAAGAAGGCGTCCGCGTCGTCGACAGCGCCGTCTCGGGGACGGGTGGCTGCCCGTATGCCACGGGGGCCACGGGCAACGTGGCCAGCGAGGACGTGGTGTACATGTTGCACGGCATGGGCATGGAGACCGGCGTCGATCTGGACCGTCTGGTGGAGACGGGAGCCTGGCTGGCCGGGCAGTTGGGGAAGGAAACGGCAAGCCGGGTGACGCGGGCGCGTATGGCGGGCTGAGGCGGCTCCCATCGCCAGCAGGGCTGGCTCCTGCCCGGGCAGTTGGCCATTCCCCATCCAAGCTGGCAGCATCAGGCGTATGCCTGCCGATTATCTGATCCGCCCCATCGAGCCCCGCGACGATGCCCACATCGCCGCGGTCATACGCCATGTGATGCCGGAGTTCGGCGCCGACGGCCCGGGCTTCGCGATCCACGACGCCGAAGTCGACGCCATGTCATCGGCCTACGCCCGCCCACGCGCGGCGTATTTCGTCGTCGAGAAGGACGGCCGCGCCATCGGCGGGGCGGGCATCGCGCCGCTGGACGGCGGCGACGACGAGACCTGCGAACTTCGCAAGATGTATTTCCTGCCCGAGGCCCGTGGCATCGGCGCCGCCTCGAAGGTGATGCGTGCCTGTCTGTACGCGGCCCGGCGCGCCGGTTTCTCACGTTGCTACCTGGAGACGCTGACGGGGATGGACGCGGCGCAGGCCGTGTACTTCCGGCATGGCTTCACCCGGATCGACGCTCCGATGGGTGGCACGGGCCATTTCAGCTGCGATCGCTTTTTCCTGCGCAGCCTCAATGACGGCGACCTGATCGTCGCGCCCAAACCGCCCTCGCTGGTGTTCGGCATCGACGACCCCGGCAAGGAAGACGTCCTGCCGCTGATCGAGCAGCTGCACGGGTACCTGTCCGACCTCTACCGCCATCCCCTGCCGCAGGCGATCGGCGTGGAGAACCTGCGCCGATCCGACACCACCTTCATGACGGCCCGTGTGGACGGCCAGCCGCTGGCCTGCGGTGCCGGTGTCGACCACGGCGATTACGTCGAGCTGAAATACATGTACGTCGTGCCCGCCTGCCGCGGCATGGGCCTGGGCAAGCAGATGCTGGAGGCCCTCGAACGCCAGGTGCGCGCGGGCGGTGGGACGAAGGTGAGACTGGAGACCGGCACCGCACAGACGGAGTCGATCGAACTCTACGAGCGATCGGGCTACCACCGCTGCCCGCCCTTCGGCGATCATCACGCCAATCCGTCCAGCATCTTCATGGAAAAACCCCTGTGATCCGTATCGCCGTCGAGGCCGACGCCGCCGCCTGCCACGCCATCTACGCGCCCGTGGTGAAAACCAGCGCGATCACCTTCGAGACCGACCTGCCGGGTGACGACGTCATGCGTGAGCGCATCGTCGCGCGCATGGCGCACCATCCGTGGCTGGTGTGGGAAGAAAACGGCGACGTTCTGGCGTATGCGTATGCGGGGCGCTTCCGCGAGCGCGCCGCGTATGACTGGGTCGCCGAGACGTCGATCTACGTGCACGAAAAAGCGCGCCGTCGCGGCATCGCCCGGCGACTCTATGGCGTACTGCTGGAGGCGCTGCGTCTGCAGGGAATCAATCAGGCGGTCGGCGTCATCACGCTGCCGGGCGCGACCAGCGTCGCCATGCACGAAGCCATGGGCTTCCGGGCCGCCGGCGTGTGGCCCAAGGCCGGCTACAAACTGGGCGAGTGGTGGGACGTCGGCGTCTTCAGCCGGTTCCTGAGTGAGCCGCAGAATCCACCGACCGCCGTCATTCCGTTCGCGCAGCTGGTCGCGTCCGGTCGTATTCAGGCCTTCCTCGCCGAGGCCTGAGCGTCGGCGACGCGGGAGCGTGTGCTCCCGCACAAAGCCAATCCCCGATGCCTCGGCTAAGATGGGCCTCTTTGCCAGTCGCACCGCGGAGTTTCCATGCAGCTCGAACAGGTCAGGGCCGTCATCACCGGCGGCGCATCCGGTCTCGGTCACGCCGTCGCCGGGCGACTCGTCGCCGCCGGCGCGAAAGTCGCGCTCTTCGACGTCAACGAAGAGAAGGGCCAGGCCGCCGTGGCCGCCCTCGGCTCGCACGCTTCGTTTTACCGCACCGACGTCACTTCCGAAGAAGGCGTGACCGCCAACGTCACCGCCGCGCAGGACGCCATGGGTGGCCTCAACGCCGTGATCAACTGCGCCGGCATCCTTGGCGCGGGTCGCGTGCTGGGCAAGGAAGGCCCGATGCCGCTGGCCAACTTCAGCACCACCGTGCTGGTCAACCTGGTCGGCAGCTTCAACGTCGCCAAGGCCGGTGCCCAGCTGATGCAGGGCAACGCCGCGGGCGAGGACGGCGAGCGCGGCGTCATCATCAACACCGCATCGGTCGCCGCCTATGAAGGCCAGATCGGACAGGCCGCCTACTCCGCGTCCAAGGGCGGCGTGGTCGGCATGACGCTGCCGATGGCGCGCGAGCTCGCGCGCTTCGGCATCCGCGTGAACACGATCGCGCCGGGCATCTTCTGGACGCCGATGGTCGACGGCATGCCACCGCAGGTTCAGGAATCGCTGTCCGCGTCGATTCCCTTCCCGTCGCGCCTGGGCAAGCCCGAGGAGTTCGCCGACACGGTGGCCTTCCTCCTCACCAGCCGATATATCAACGGCGAGACGATCCGCCTCGACGGCGGCGTCCGTCTCGCTCCCAAGTAATCCAAGCCACGACACCGAACGCCATGAAAGCATCCGAAGTCAAAAAGGGTAACGTCGTCGAAAACGACGGCACCGTCTACCAGGTCCGCGATATCGAACGCAGCGCGCCTTCCGCGCGCGGCGGCAACGTCACCTATCGTTTCACCCTGTACTCGATCCCGGGCAACCGCAAGTTCGATCTCAGCGTGCGCGCCGATGACGAAATCAAGGAAGTGGCCCTCGAGCGCCGCCAGGCGAAGTTTTCGTACATGGACGGCGACGCGTTCGTCTTCATGGACGACGAGGACTACACCCAGTACACGCTGGACGCGAGCGTGGTCGGCGACAACGCCGGCTACGTCGTGGAGGACCTCGAGGGTTACTACATCCAGGTGATCGACGATGCACCGGTCGGCCTGCAGGTGCCCACGTCGGTCGTGCTGACCGTCACGGACACCGCCCCTGAAATGAAGGGCGCCAGCGCGACCAAGCGGTCGAAGCCCGCCACGCTGCAGACCGGCATCGAGATCCAGGTGCCCGAGTACATCACGACGGGCGAAAAGGTCACCGTCAACACGCTGACCGGCGAATTCGCCGGCCGCGCTTAATGCGCGTCGCGGAGCGGCATCGCGCGGTATCGATGCCGTTCCGCGTTTTCGCTCGCCGTCCAGTCAGCAAGGCTGCGGCACAATCGCCCGCTCAACGGATGAGCAAACCCACCCCATGAACAACGGCTACTCGCTTCGCGCCAGCGTCATCGACACGCTGATCCGGACGAAGCGACCCGACGTGCCCGTGCGCGTCGCCCTGCGCAATACCGCGGCCGTGGTGCTGCCGATGGCGCTCGGCATTTTGCTGGGCTATCCGCAGATCGGCCTCGGCATCGCGGCCGGCGCGCTCGACACGATGTTCTCCGACCAGCCCGGGCCCTATCAGCAGCGACTCAGCCGTTTGTTTCTCGCCGCGCTGGCCGCCGGTGCCGCATCGCTCGTCGGGTTCCTTATCGGCGACTGGATCCTGCCGATGTGCGTCGCCTGCCTGGTCTGCGGTTTCTTCGGCGGCATGCTCGTGGTGTTCGGCCCCGATATCGCGCGCGTGGGCATGACCAGCATGCTGCTGCTCGTGATTACGGCGGCGACGCCGAAAGGGCTGGTCGACGCCCTGAGCGGTGGCGCCCTCATCTTTGCCGGCGGCATGCTGCTGGCCGCCTTCTCGGTCGCGGCGTGGCCGCTGCAACGTTATCGCCCGGAGCGCCTGGCGCTCGCGGTCGTCTACCGCGGGCTGGCGGACCTCGCACGCAAGCCGCAGAAGGATGGCGAAGCCCCCGGCCTCGCCGACGCGATGAACACGTTGCAGATCACCCTGCTCGGCCGTCATCACGCGCGTGGCCGCGCCATGGAAGCGTTCCGCGTGTTGCTCGAACTGGCCGAACGACTGCGTCTCGAACTGATCGCCATGGCCGAGCTCGACACACGGAAGGACGGCATGAGCGAGATGTTCCGCGCCGATGCCGCGCGCGTGCTCGATGCGACGGCCGACGCACTCGACGCCGCCGAACCGCCGCAGCGGGCCGAGCGTGCGCTGGCCACCTTGCAGGCCAGCGAGCGCGCGTTGCTTGCCGGCTCCAGTGGCATGGGCCTGAGCGGTCATATCCGCGCCCTGTCCGGTCAGCTGGCGGCCGTCGTCCGCAACACGAACTGGGCCGGCTCGCGCGGTGAAGAACGCGCCCAGCGCGCCGAAACCGCGCTGCCCGAAACGCTGCGCAGCAGCTCCGCGCTGTCCACCCTTCGCGCCAACCTGACGCCTGGCTCGGTCGCGTTCCGCCACGCGGTGCGCTGCGCCGTCGTCCTCACCCTCGCCTTCGCGCTCTCGCGCTACTTCGCCCTGCCCCACGGTTACTGGCTGCCGATGACGGCGGCGATCGTGCTGCGCCCCGACTTCGCCGCCACGTTCAATTTCGGTTTGTTACGCGTGGTCGGTACCGTGCTCGGCCTGTTGCTGACGACCTTCGTGCTGCGCCTGACGCCCGACGTGCCGTGGGCGCACCTGGCCGTGATGGGCGTGCTGTGCGTCGCCTTCCGTTACCTCGCCGTGGCGCACTACGGTATCGCCGTCGCCGCACTGACCGGCACGGTCGTCGTCCTGCTGTCGTTCGAGGGCGTGGACCCGAACGCGGCCATGACCGACCGCGTGCTCAACACGGCGCTGGGCAGCGGGCTCGCCCTGCTGGCGTATCTGCTATGGCCGTCGTGGGAACGCCACCAGGCACGCAACGCCCTGTCCACGATGCTCTGCGCGTACGCGGATTACCTCGATGCCCTGGTCGCGCCGGCCGACCGTCGCACGCGACACGAGGTACGCACCGCCACGCGTACGGCGCGGACCAACGCGCAGGCCTCGGTCGACCGCATGCGCGCCGAACCGGGCACGCCCGCCATCCTCCTCGAGCTCGCGGAGACCCTGTTCGCCAACGGCAACCGCCTAGCCCGCACGGCGATGGCGCTGGAGTCGTTGATCGATGTCGATGAGGTGCCTCAGGCATGGACGCACGTGGGACCGTTCATTCACGAGGCGGCGGTCGCGTTGCGGGCCCAGGCCGAGGCACTCACCCGGACCGAAGGCATCGCCGTACCGCCGTTGCTGCGCGACCACCAGCGCGGCTTGATGGCGTCGCTGGCGCGGTCGACCGATCGCGAGCTGGCCGAGGCGGTGGAGCGCCTGACCGACCGCCTGACCGACAACGTGGATACGATCGCGCACGTGGTGACGAGACGGTCGGTGACGCCCGCCTGACCCCACACCGCCTGTAGGAGCGCGCCCTGCGCGCGAAAAGCCTGCAGCGGGCAACACCTCTCCTTTCCGCGTCGCCGCTCCATAGGCTTTTCGCGCGCAGGGCGCGCTCCTACCGCGCGGCAGCGCGGCACCCTTGCTGCACCGCCAGAAGCCCCGGAGAACGCCCGGCGCTACACTCGGGCCATGCTCAAGATCGACACGCACGCGCATATCCTGCCTCGTGACTGGCCCGATCTGGCGGCCCGCTACGGCGATGACCGTTTCCCGGTCATGACCCATAGCAGCGGCCACCACCGCATCTACAAAGACGGCAAATTCTTCCGCGAAGTCTGGGACTCGGCTTTCGACCCCGAGGTACGCATCGCCGACTACGCCCGCTTCGGCGTCGGTGTGCAGGTCGTCTCCACCGTGCCGGTGATGTTCTCGTACTGGGCCAAGGGGCATCAGGCGCTGGAGCTGCATACCCACCTGAACGACGACATGGCACGCGTGTGCGAAACCCATCGTCGCCACTACGCCGGCATCGGTACCGTCCCCCTGCAAGCGCCCGACCTGGCGGTACGTGAACTCGAACGCTGCATCGACGAACTCGGCCTTCAGGGCGTGCAGATCGGCTCGCACTGCAACGCCTGGAATCTCGACGCCCCGGAACTGTTCCCGTTTTTCGAGGCCGCCGCCGACCTCGGCGCCGCCGTGCTGGTGCACCCCTGGGACATGATGGGCAGCGAGAGCATGCCCAAGTACTGGCTGCCCTGGCTGGTCGGCATGCCGGCCGAGCAGGCGCGCGCGGCCTGCGCCCTGATCTTCGGCGGAGTGCTCGAACGACTGCCCGCGTTAAGGGTAATGCTGGCGCACGGTGGCGGCAGCTTTCCCTACTCCATCGGTCGTATCGAGCACGGCTTCCGCATGCGCCCGGACCTTGTCGCGACCGACAACGCGCGAAACCCGCGCGAATACCTCTCCCGTCTGTTCTTCGATTCCTGCGTGCACGACGACGCGGCACTCCGCTATCTGCTGGCAACCGCAGGCACGGACCGCGTCATGCTAGGCACGGACTACCCGTTCCCCCTGGGAGAGCAGGAACCCGGCAGCGGCATCGACGCGCTTGGCCTCGGCGACACCGAGCGGGCACGCCTGTTCCACGGTACGGCCTTGGAATGGCTCGGCGTGCCGCTGTCCCGTTTCCAGGCGGTCGCTGCCGTGGCGTGACGTGACGCAGCGCACAGCGGCCCTCGTCATAAGCGCACCGGCACTGTGCAAAAATGGCGGGATAGCGCGGCACCGCCGCTGGACCAGGGGAATCCGAATCGTGAACCGCTCTGTGCATGCCTTTCTGCTCGGCCTTCTGCTGGCCAGCCCTGTCGCTGGCGCTGCCGATATTTCCATGGCCGATGGCGCGATCCGCTTCCCGGTGCCCGACAACTGGGTGCCGATCATGCAGTCGCAGGGCGAAACGGAAACGCAGATCTTTCAGGTACCGGGCGCCAACGCGGCCAATGCCACCCTCGCCCGCGTATCCGTCACGCTGCAGAAAGTGCCCAATCTCAACGGCTTCCAGCAGTTCTCCGGCAACATGCGCAGCCGCGCTTCGGGCCTGACGGAATACGCGGCCGGCAAGGCGAACAGCCCGACCGAAAACGTCTACAAGGCCAAGGAAGGTACGGTAACGCTCGACTACTACGAGCGTTATTTCTACAGTGGCGGGTATGCGATCCAGCTGCGCTGCATCCGCCCCGGCGGTGACGCGAAGTGGAGCGCGGCGTTCGACAAGGGCTGCGCGGATCTGGCGGCCCGCATGCCCTCCTGATTTCGCAAGGCTCTATGTATGACCGGTTTCGAAGCGACGCGCGCATGGGCCGAAGCTCAGGACGCCGTGGATCCGCTGCGCGCGTTCCGCAATGCATTCCACATCCCCCCGCACGGGGGCCGTGACAGCCTGTATTTCTGCGGTAACTCGCTCGGCCTGCAACCGACGAGCGTGCGCGCGGCGATCGAAGCCGAACTGGCCGACTGGTCCGACCTCGCGGTGGAGGCCCACTTCCGCGGCCGCTCACCATGGATGCACTACCACGAGTACGTCCGGGACGCGATGGCGCTGGTCGTCGGCGCCGAGCCGCACGAAGTGGTGGCGATGAACACGCTGGGCGTGAACCTGCACCTGATGATGGTCAGCTTCTACCGCCCGACCGCCGAGCGCCCGGCCATCCTGATGGAAGCCGGCGCCTTTCCCACCGACCGTTATGCCCTCGAGTCGCAGGTGCGTTTCCATGGCTTCGATCCGGCGACCGATTTGATCGAACTTCAGCCGGACGGTCCGGGCGGCACGTTGTCGATGGCTGCCATCGAACGGGCCATCGCCGAACACGGCCATCGCCTGGCGCTGATCATGCTGCCGGGCGTGCAATACCGCACCGGACAAGTGTTCGACCTGGCGGAGATCGTCCGTCTCGGCCATGCGCAGGGCTCCCTGGTCGGCTTCGACCTCGCCCACGCCGTCGGCAACCTGCCTCTCGCGCTGCACGACAGCGGCGCGGACTTCGCGGTCTGGTGCACATACAAATATCTCAATGCCGGCCCTGGCGCCGTTGCCGGTTGTTTCGTGCACGACCGTCACGCGCGCGCCGACGTGCCGCGCTTCGCCGGCTGGTGGGGCCACGACAAGAGCACGCGGTTTCAGATGGGTCCGGAGTTCGTGCCGACGCCCGGCGCGGATGGCTGGCAGCTTTCCAATCCGCCGATCCTCGCGCTGGCTCCGTTACGTGCGTCGCTCGATATCTTTACCCAGGCTGGCATGCCTTCTCTCGTGGCGAAGAGCCGCCGCCTTACCGGCTATCTCGACTGGCTGATCCGCACGCGGCTCGACGACGCACTGGATATCGTCACGCCCAACGATCCGCTACAACGTGGCGCGCAGTTGTCGATCCGCGTGCGCGCCGGTCGCGATGCGGGGCGCGCGCTGTTCGCTCATCTGGAGCAGCACGGCGTGATCGGCGACTGGCGCGAGCCCGATGTGATCCGCCTTTCGCCGACGCCGCTCTACAACCGCTTCGCCGATTGTTTCGGTGCCGTCGAGGCGATCGAAACCTGGCCCGGGGCGCAGGCATGAGCACGCAGGAGCTATTTCCCGTGCCGTATAGCGAACGCGGCGACGGGTTCGTCGTGCAGGCCGTTACGCACTGGCTGCGGACCGCGCCGGGCCGCGTGATGTTCGGCCTCAAGGCTGGCGGACTGCCTGTGGTCCTGCCCGATCGCCCGGCGACCGTTTCGCATCGTGGTGTCGAAGCAAGAACCGATGGGCACGTTACGGCGGTTGAGGATGTCAGCAGTGTGTGGCTGCGTGAGCATCCGGAGGTCACATCGCGCTATGTCGCCTCGTTGCGCGACGTGCTGAAGAATCCGCGTGCCCGTCTCGATGGCTACGCTACGCAGGTCATTTTTACGGGTTCTGTTGAGCTGTATGCGGGGCCTGCGATGGACGCCGTGGATTTCGAACTCGATGATGAGGACGGGTCTTACGAGCGGGTGATCGAGCTACTTCGTCACGCGCCGCGCGATGGCCGCACGCCGTTCGCGATGCCACCCGAGCCGGGGATGGGAAGTTTTGAGGATCCTCTCTTCCTTGCAGGAAACCAGGCCTGGATCGACGGGAACCGGGTGTTGATCGAGTACGAACCGGACGAAGGCGGCCGAAGCGAAACCGTCGCGCTGGGCCGGGACGCGCTCGCCGATGCGATCGAACGCGCGTGGTACGCGATGATCCACGTGGCCGAGGAAATCCGCAGGGGACTCGCGCGGCCAGCTTGACTCGAACCTAATTGCGTACCTGCTCACAATTGACCGGATCGACTTACTCTGCCGACTCGTACCGACAAGTCACTCGGGCCTGAGCGATGTAGCGCCCGCTCGCCCTCTTGGTCTAAAAGTCCACGTCGGCGACTTCACCACCCTCCTCCTCGCATGTGGACCTGTAGCCGGCGCGCACGACTGACTCCGCGACGGATCGGCTGGTGTGTTCGTGCGCGCAGGTATAGGTGAACGAAAACCGGGTAGACGTTGCCGCCGCTATAGAGCAGGAACAAGCGGCGAGCATGGCAGCAGCAACGAAAGTCAGGAACTTCATCGGACATCTTTATCCTGCCAGGAAAGAGCCCTGCATGATCCATGCGAAAATGCCGCGCCGGAGTAGGTTCTCTCCGACGCAGTCGTAGTCCTTCGCAACGTGTCTAGACTAGACCCCAGCCGTCCGGGTTCGCGGAATACTCCACCGGCACGTCCGGCCTAAAGATCGGTCAAGTACCAAACACTCTCCCACCGCCGTTCGCGCAACTCGGATCGTGATGCAGGGATAACGACCACTTCCCGGATGCCAGCCGCTCGGATCGGATCAAGCCGCATGCCAGTCGCGTGACGTATGCCATCGCCTTCGGCTCGCGTCGGCATAACCTGACGGGACCTAGCGCACAGAGTGCCTTCTTACCTCACTCGGCGTACGTCAATATGCGGACCTTCCAACCGACAGGCTAGATATCAATGAAGACCCTCAACATGAGCGAAGCCGCCAAGGTGATCGGCGGCCGGCAAAAAGTTCCCGGAGCATGCTCCGTACAGAGAATGGTGGGCGCTATTGGCTTCGGCGCACTTGCCGGCATTCCCGGGTTCGCCGGCGGACCGATTGTCGGCGCATCGACCGTACTGTTCGGCGGATCCGTCGGCGGAATGTCTGCGCTTTGGAACTGCGCACAAGAACTTCGAGGAAACTGAAACGAACCAGGTAGATAAGGAAGCAATCTATGCGTCAATTAAGAAAAGTCATGCAATGGTATTTCTTACCTACAAACGGCATAGCTTCTTTTACCACGCGTTTCGGCATACTCTGGTTCGCACCCATCATGTTCGCAGGCAACTGCATCATGGATTCTCAGTTAGGCCGCCGAGAAGATTACTCGCTGACCACGTCACTAATCACCGCCCTATCGTTTGGCTTGCTAGCTGGATTGGCGGGATACCCGATCGTACGTGGGGCGATGAAATACGAGGCTGAGCGATCGGGAAGAACCAAGCCTAATCAAGCTTGAAAAGCACCTATTCCCATCGAAATAGCTAGCCAATCTTTGAGTTAAGCCATCGGTTGCATCGCTTTTTTGAAGCGGTGCAACTCGACCACCGCGACTTAGTAAAGATCAAGCAGAGCCGATCATGGACGACGAATGCCTGTTCAGGCCGGAAACGATGTCATGTGCGCTGCGACATAGTCGCGAACCAAAACTAAGCTTACCGCAACTTCACTGGTGGACCGGTTTCGCCGCACTCGCAATATCAGCACTCGCCATCACTTACCTGTGCACAGGGACCTATACGCGCACCGTAACCATATACGGAAAAATTGAACCCCGGCGTGGATATCTCGTCATCAATGCGCCGACGGATGGAACGCTCACGGATTCACCCGTGAAAGAAGGAGACTTGGTTCGCGAAGGAGACGTACTCTTTCACGTCCAGCCGCGAGATAGATCCCCAGAACTTGAAAGCAGAAGTCGCTTAACCGCGGACCTCCTCGCCACTGATCTTTTTCGAACTGAGATGGCGTTGATTCGCCTACGAAAGACGCATGAACAAGACATTTTGAGCTCCAACCGTCAGATTAGTACGCATATCAAAGCGGCAAGTCATATCTCTAAGCGACTAATTCTCGCGCGCGCGCGAACCGAAGAACTAAAAGCCACGATTCACTCCCTCGGTGCCGCCGAAAGAAAAGGTCTAATAAGCCGCGTCTACCTTCAAGATAAAAGAGATGACCTTCTTCGACTCAGCGATGAAAGAGAGGCACTCGCAGAGAGGCAAACCGCGCACGCACAAATCCTCGACGATGCGCGGGCCCGACGAAAGCGCCTGCCAGATGATTTCCAAAACAAGGAAGACGACTTACTGAATGAACTATCTCGGCTGAATCGATTACTTGCTGGCCGCGAATCCAGCCCGACTTCGATAGTTTCATCTCCTGCAACTGGAATCGTCACCAACGTGCTAAGCAGCATGGGAAGCGACGTCAGTGCATCTCAGCATGTATTGATAATGGCTCCGTCTGAAGGTGGAATACATGCGAAAGCCCGCTTCGGAAGCACGGCTGCGGGCCTCATCAAGCTTGGGTCCGAGGTTCGCATTCGCTACGCCTCGTTCCCATACCAAAAATTTGGAACTCACGTCGGGAAAGTCGCCCGCGTACCTAGCGCGAGCGCGCACGACGTAACAAATTTTTCGCGATCAAATGCTGGGGGTGAACAATCGAAATTCGAGATCGATATCGAACTACCATCGCAGAGCTTCGTCGCTGAAGGCATCGACCACCCGCTCGTAACCGGCATGGATTTCACCGCGGACGTCCAGGTCGACACCAGAACCTTAATTGAATGGATCCTTGAGCCACTGATCGCCTATATAAGGAAGGCCGCTCCGGCGGAAAACAAGGAAGAAATCGCAAAATGAGCAGACTATGGAGTGACTGGGTAGCAAAAACGAAGACACCGATCCTTCGACAAATGGAAAAAGATGAGTGTGGGCTGGCATGCCTGGCGATGATCGCAAGCTATCACGGATATCACACGGCGATCCGCGATCTTCGCGATAGGTTCCACGTTGGCCAGGACGGCCTTTCTGCAGCGGACATGATTCGTTATGGATCGGGACTGAAACTTTCGTGCAGAGCTGTTCGCCTTGACATGAATGAGCTGAGCCAGCTATCCCTTCCTTGCATCTTACATTGGTCGCTGGATCACTTTGTCGTACTTGTTAGCGTCGGCCGCCGCTCGATAACAATTATCGACCCGGCTAGTGACCGGACTAAAATTTCCATGATTGAAGCATCTTCACTTTTCACCGGAGTGGCTATCGAAGCCTATCCAGAAAAGGGATTTGAAAGAAAATCGTCAACCACCAAAAGCCTCCCTTATCTTCGAAGAATTAAACAGTATTGGCCAGCTTTGGGCCTCGCGGCTGCGATCTCACTGTTAATTGAAATCACTTCTCTCTTCATACCTCAAACCGTCCAAATCGTAGTGGATCAGGTTGCAAGCACTGCCGATACCAACCTTCTTGTGGTCATCTGCATAGGCTTCGCATTGATCACATGCTTCAACGCCGCACTGACATCGCTTCGAGCACTGATCGTCGGGTTGATACGCTCACACGGGATAGTGATGTGGTCGGGGACGATATATCGAAAAATCATGAGATTACAGAGTTCCTACTTTGAGAAACGAACGGTAGGTGACGTCCTTTCAAAATCCACATCTGTCCACGATATACATCAAGCGCTCACGTCGGACGCCATTGCCTTCTTTCTTGACGGCGTCATGGGAATAGCCGTCCTAACCATCATGTGCACCTACGACCCCCTCCTCACATGTTTCGCAGTAGGCGGACTGCTGATCTACCTAACCGTCAAATCGCTGTCAATCGGACATATGCGCTCTTTAGAGCGCACCTCGGTTGCGGCAGAGGCTGAAATTCACTCAGACCTCATCGAATCAATAAAGGGCATAACATCCATCCGCTTGAATGGTCTTGAGGAGATCCGTATAGCGCGATCGATCGGGCTATCACGGGCATGGTCGGCGGTCGACCTCCGCATGGGGAATTTCCGAATCCTACTCAGCGCACTTAGCGAAACACTTCTAGGCGCCCAGAAAATATCAATACTTTTCTTCGGCGCAAATCTCGTACTGCGTAACGAGTTATCACTCGGCATGCTGATGGCATTTTGCGCATATGCGGATCAATTCGCACAGAGAGGTGTGTCCTTAGTTGATTTCGTCGCGCGACTTCGTCTCCTACGAGTACAGCTGGATAGAATCAGTGACATCATGGAGTCGCCCAATGAACCTAACAATCACCGCGACTTTCAGGGACCAATCGTCGGAAATCAACTTGCGTTAGAGAGCATCAGCTTTCGCCATGGACCAAACGACGCGTGGCTGATCAAGAATGCCTCGCTCAGCGTGGGCAAGGGCGAGTGTGTTGCCATCGTCGGCCCGTCCGGCTGCGGAAAAAGTACGCTTCTTAAAATTATTCTTGGCCTGATACCGCCTAACTCCGGCACCGTCCGGATCGGCGGGTATGATTTGGCAGCAATTGGTCACCCTGCCCTTCGCGACCAGGTTGGAGTAGTTCTGCAGGGAGATATGATGTTCTCGGGAACAATTCTCGATAACATATGCATGGGAAACGACGAGATACCAATGGCGCGAATTTACGACTCCGCCCGGGCTGCAGACATCCACGAGGACATTTTGTCGTTACCGTTTGGGTACCAAAGCCGTATCGGTGACGGCGGAATTTCACTGTCCGGAGGCCAAATACAAAGGATTGCTATAGCCCGTGCGCTATGCCGACACCCCCAGATCTTGATCATGGACGAGGCGACAAGTCATCTTGATGCGGCTTGTGAAGAGCGCATCGCGAAAAATTTGAGAACGCTCTCCTTAACTCGATTATTCATTGCGCATCGTCCAGCAACTGTCGCCACTGCTGACCGAATCTTCAATCTTGCGGATGGCTCGCTTCGTGAATTATCTGGAGATGAGATTACACGCAAAGACATCTATTGACCGCGACTATCAATCTCGGAATATCGCTACGACACTGCACACGCAAGACTTTCGGATTCCGAGCGACTCTCATCGTGAACGAGCGATAACGGCGCTCTATCAGCTATCACTTACCGAGAGGATGACGCACCTGACCGTCGCCACGCACGACGAAGCGCTCCACCGTCAGCGACTCGGCGCCCATCGGCCCGTAGGCATGCAGTCGCGTCGTCGATATCCCGATTTCAGTGCCAAGACCCAGTTCACCGCCATCGCTGAAGCGCGATGAGGCATTCACCATGACCACGGCGGAGCGGATCGCGCGGATGAACCGATCCGCAGCAGCCGCGTCACGCGTCGCGATGACCTCAGTATGGTCAGAACCAAACCGCCGAATATGAGCAATTGCCACGTCGATGTCGTGGACCACGCGCACCGCGATCACAAGATCGAGAAACTCCGCCGCATAGTCATCTTCACTCGCAAGCGTCACATCACCGACCAGCGCACGCGTCCCTTCATCACCGCGCACGTCGACCCCAAGTTCTCGCAGGCGTGCAATGGCCCGTGGAAGAAAGGCGGCTGAAGCATCCCGATGAACAAGCAACGTCTCGAGCGCATTGCACACACCCGGACGACTGGTCTTGCCGTCGATCAGCAGGCGCAACGCGAGATCATGATCGGCGTCACGATCCACGTAGAGGTGGCAGACACCCTTGTAGTGTTTGATCACCGGCACGCGCGCATTTTCAGTGACAAAGCGAATCAGCCCCTCCCCGCCGCGAGGAATGGCTAGATCGACGATATCGACCAGCTGCAGCAGCTCGACCATCGTGTCGCGACGCGGATCGTCGATCAGCGTCAACGCCGCTTCGGGCACGCCCTGCTCACGCATCGCACGACGCAGCGCCGTCGCGATGGCAACGTTCGAATGCATAGCATCGGAACCTCCACGCAGGATCACGGCATTGCCGGCCATCAGACACAACGCAGCCGCATCGGCGGTGACGTTCGGGCGTGCCTCGTAGATCATCGCGATGACGCCGAGCGGGATGCGTACGCGCTCCACGTCGATGCCGTTGGGCCGGACCTCGCGCCGCGTAACGATGCCCACGGGATCCGGCAACGTGGCGACCTCGCGGATGGCGTTGGCGATCGCCGCGACACGCGCGTCGTCCAGACGAAGGCGGTCGAGCATGGCGGCGCTGGTGCCGTTATCCCGCGCTGCCGCCATATCGACGGCGTTCGCTTCGAGCACAGCGGAGACGTCGGCATCCAGCGCGTCGGCCATGGCACGCAGCAGGCGTTGCTTCGCCGCTGTATCGAGAGAGGACACGGCCGCCGATGCGTCGCGGCAGGCCAGGGCACGTTCGCGCAGGGTAACCGTCATCGTGGCCTCGTTTATTCGGGAAGGACGACCAGGTCGTCGCGGTGGACGACGTTTTCGCCATAACTGTAGCCCAGCGCCGCCTCGATATCGCGCGTATGACGGCGCGCTATCCGGCGGACGTCGACGGCGGCGTATTGCGCGATGCCTCGTGCGAAGACGGCGTCGCCATCGGCGATCTCGATGACGTCGCCGCGGGCGAAGTCGCCTTCGGCCGCCGACACGCCGCCGGGAAGCAGCGAGGCACCCTTGCCGCGCACCGCGTTGGCGGCGCCGTCGTCGACGACGATGCGGCCTGCCGGCGGCGCGTGTCGGAGCCAGTACTTACGGGCGGCGAGGCGCGTGCTGGGGGCCTTGAGGCGCGTGCCGGTCAGGCCGCCCTCGCCCAACCGGGCGACGCAGGCGCTGTCGCGACCGTCGAACAGTACGGTTTCGATACCCGCGGCGGCCGCCTTGCTTGCCGCTTCGAGCTTCGTGCGCATGCCGCCCGTGCCGGCGGCGGTGCCCGCCCCGCCCGCGCTGGCCAGATGTTCGGGCGTGACGACATCGACGGTATCGAGGGGCCGTGCCTGCGGATCGGTACGCGGATTGGCCGTATAGAGGCCCCCGATATCCGAGGCGATGAACAGAACGTCGGCATCGACCACCGCCGCGACGATGGCGGCGAGGTTGTCGTTGTCGCCGAGCTTCAGTTCGTCGACGGCGACGGTGTCGTTTTCGTTGATGACCGGGATGGCACCGAGTGCCAGCAGCTCTCGCAGCGTCGAGCGTGCGTTGAGGTAGCGACGGCGGTTGCGGAGGTCGTCGTGGGTGAGCAGCACCTGGGCGACCGGGGAGTCGAAGAAGCTCTGCCAGAGGGCGATGAGACGGGTCTGGCCGAGCGCGGCGAGGGCCTGGCGACCGGTGAGGCCGGCGGCGCGCTCGGGGGCGGCGAAGCCCCTGCCGGCGGCGACGGCGCCCGAGGAAACGATGATGACTTCACGGCCGGCGCTGCGGCTCGCGCGGACGAAGGCGGCGAGGCCATCGGCGTGTTCGTCGGTCAGGGCGCCTGTGGCGGTAGTGAGGAGGCTGCTGCCGACTTTGAGGACGGCGCGGTGCCAGTCTGGGAGCGGTTGGGGCGTGAAGTGCATTGGTGTTACCCCTGGCTTTCGTGCATCTGGGGTCGCCAGCAGGGCTGGCTCCTACAGGAGCGGAAGCATTACGGTGTCCGCACTCGTGTAGGAGCCAGCCTTGCCGGCGATGGTCAGGTCAGGGCTGTGAGCCTGGCCCGCAACGTATCCAGCATCAGATCGTGGCCCGATCCCGGCGATGTACGAGCAGCCAGGCTCGACTCCGGCGAACGCCCCTCACCCGCCGAGGCCGCCGTCTCCGCCGCCGCACGGTACGCGTCACGGAACGGCACGCCCGCGACGGCCTGCTCGATCGCCACGTCCGTGGCATACATCGCCGGCTCGATGGCGGCGCGCATCTTCTCGGCCTTCCACTCGAAACGGGCGAGCATGTCAGGCAGCAGTTCAAGCGCACCGAGACCCATGGAGAAGCCATGGAACAGCGAACCCTTCGAGAACTGCAGATCGCGCTGATAACCCGACGGCAGCGACAGCAGCTGCTCGATCTCGGTGCGCGCGGCGGCGACACTGGCGTAGCTCGCGCGGAGCAACTCGACGACGTCCGGGTTGCGCTTGTTCGGCATGATCGACGAACCGGTGGTGTACTCCGCCGGCAGCTTCACGAAGTCGAATTCGGCCGTGGTGAACAACGAGAGATCCCACGCCAGACGACGCGTATCGAGCAGCGCGGTACCGACGGCATCCAGCGCCGCCATCTCGAACTTGCCGCGCGACAGCTGCGCGTAGATCGGCGATACCTGCATGCGCGAAAAGCCGAGTGCCGCTGTCGTATGCGCACGGTCGAGTGGGATATTGACGCCATAGCCCGCGGCCGTACCGAGCGGATTCGCATCGATCAGCTCGAGCGCCTGGCGCGCACGCAGCGTGTTGTCGATGAAGGCCTCGGCGAACGCCGCGAACCACATGCCCGTCGAGGACACGACGGCACGCTGAATGTGCGTGTAGCCCGGCATCGGCAATGCGTCGCTGGCCGCACGCTGCAGGCAGACCTCGGCAATCTCGCGGCACAGCGTCTCGAGCGTCGAAAGCTTTTCCTTCAGCCACAGACGCGTCGCCACGAGGATCTGGTCGTTGCGGCTACGCCCCGTGTGCACGCGACGACCGGCATCGCCGAGACGCTCGGTGAGACGTGCTTCGATCGCCGAGTGGCCATCTTCGAAGCGATCGTCGAGCACGAACGCACCGGCCGAAAAGTCAGCGGCCAGCGCATCGAGTTCGCGCAACAGCGCGTCGCGCTCATCGATGGACACCACGCCGATATTGGCGAGGCCTTCGACGTGCGCCTTGCTGGCGGTGATGTCGTGCAGGAAGAATTCGCGGTCGAGCACCACGTCGTTCCCGGCGAGGAAACGCATGATTTTCGCGTCGACCTGAATACCGGATTTCTGCCAGAGCGGCTGGGTCATCGTCAGGTCCTTAAAGCGGGATGGCGGTCAGCTCGTCGAAGCCGAGCGCACGGTTGACGTTCTGCATGGCCTGGGTGGCCGCGCCCTTAAGCAGGTTGTCCAGCGTAGCGACAACCACCACGCGACGACCGTCCACGGACAGCGCGAAGCCACCCACGTCCAGATGATGCTGGTTGGCGATCTGGCTGACCCACGGCGCTTCGTCCACGACATGGATGAGCTTCTCTTTCTCGAAGCGGGCTTCAAAGCGACGGACGATGTCCTCGCGCTTCGCCTGCTTGGCCAGATAGAGATTCGTGGTCACCGTCAGGCCACGGAAATGCGGCGCGACATGCGGCATGAATTCCACGGGCATGCCCAGATGACGGCTGGCTTCCTTCTCGTGCATATGCCCGGTGAGGGAATACGGCATGAGGTTGTCGCGCAGCTTTTCCGGGTTGTTGCGGTCGGACGGCGTCGTGCCCGCGCCCGAGTAACCGGACACACCGAACGACACCGGCGGCGCCGCCAGCAGGTCCTTGATCGGCGCGATCGACACCTGGATGGCCGTCGCATAGCAGCCCGGATTGCTGATGCGCTTCTCACCGCGCCAGCGATCGCGATAGAGCTCGGGCAGGCCGTAGTACCAGCGCTCGTCGAAACGGTAGTCGGCCGAGAGGTCGACGATCACCGTCGATCCGGCCGCCTTGTCGATCGCTTCGACGTACGGTGCCGCCTTGCCGTTGGGCAAGGCGAGGATCACGACGTCGGCACCCTGCTCCGCCACGGCGGACGGATCGAGGTTGCTGTACGTCAGGTCGCCGCTGTACGCGTCGCTGTGATCGGCCAGTCGCTGGCCGTCGAGCTCACGCGACGAAACGAACGCCAGTTCCAGGTCCGGATGACCGGCGATGAGTTTGATCAGTTCGGCGCCCGTGTGTCCACGTGCGCCGACGATGCCGATGGTCTTGCTTGCCATGACCGCTCAGTCCTGCAGGGTGGGAAAGCGCGACGCGCTATGCGTGACGCAGCGTTCGATATCCGCGAAGTTGTCCAGGCCGTACCAGAACACCTTCCAGAGCGACTGCTTGAAGCAGCCGTCCGACTCCGCGTAATAGAAATGATTGATGACGTTGCCGTGGCGCGACCGCCAGAACAGTTTCGGATTCTCGTCGCGCATCACCTGCCACACCGCACGCCCGAGGCCTTCGCCCTGGGCGTCGTCCAGCACGGCGAACTTGTCGAGGTACGCGAAGCCTTCTTCCTGCGTGAGCACCATCGCGGCACGATAGTTCTCCGACACGTACAAGCGATAAAGGTCGGTACGGTCGAAGTAGTCCGGTACGGTCTTGCGGCCGAAGCTGGACTCGATCAGCTCACGCAGGCGCTCCTTGTCGACGCCTTCCCACGAATCGAACCGCAGCACGCGCTCGCCGCGACGAACGAGCGTGCCCGAACCCTTGTGGGTAAACAGCTCCTTGGCAAGTTCCGAAGGGCGCGTGATCGAGACCGACGAAGTGAGCGGCAGGTCGTCCAGCAGATCCTTGATCTGCTCGATTTTCAGCCGCATGCCCGAATGCAGCCACGGCTGCTTAAGCAGCTGGTCGAACTCGGTCGACAGGTTGATCGAGTCGATGACCTTGCCGTCGCCATCGAGCAGACCGCCCGTGCCGGTAAGGAACACGATCTTGTACGGCTGCAGCACGCGAACCAGTTCGTTCGCGGCGAAGTCGGCGTTGATGTTGAGGATCTGACCCGAGTCGGTCTCGCCCAGGCTGGCGATGACCGGGATCGATCCCGCGCGCAGGCTGGCTTCGATCGGAGCGAGGTTGATTTCGCGCACGCGGCCGACGAGACCGAAGACTTCCTGATCGAGGAATTCGGCGGTGAACACGCCCGAGGGCACCGACGTGGCACGCGTATCGGCTTCCTGCAGGGCTTCGACCAGACGCAGGTTCTGTGCCTGGAACACCTTGCGGACGATCGCCAGGGCTTCCGGCGAGGTCACGCGCAGGCCGTTCACCGTCTTCTTCTCGATACCGGCGGCCGAGAGCTCTTCGTCCAACTGCGGACCCGCGCCGTGCAGCACGATGGGCGTCAGGCCGACCTGCTGCAGGAAAGATAGCGACGAGGTCAGTGCCGGCAGGTCGTCGCGCAGCACGGCGCCGCCGACCTTGACCACGGCGAAGCGCGCGGCGTCGAGCTGCGAGAAGCGCTTGAGGTATTGCTGAATTTCGCGCGCGCTGCCCATCGAAGACAGCAGTCGCACGATGGTCTTGCGGGTGTGCTTGTTAGATTCCACTGTCGACGATCCGATGGATGGTCCTGGCGTAATCCGCCAGTTGTTCGAGAAGGACCCACTCGTCGGCGCTGTGCGCCTGAGCGATGTCACCGGGGCCGTAGACGAAGGTGTTGTAGCCCGCCTTGGAGAACAGCGCCGCTTCGGTCCAGAAGTCCACGGCGTTGCCCACCGGGATACCGAGTTCATCGGCGAGGTCGCGCGCGGCAAGGCGACGCGTTTCCGCCGTGGCGGTGTCGCCCGCCGGCAGCGAATCGCCACGGAAGGTTTCGCCGTACTCGACCGGTGCCGGCTCGACCAGCGTGCGGAACGTCTCCAGCAGCTGATCCGCGTCCATCGACGGCAGCGGACGGAAGCCGAAACGGACATCCGCGGTGGGCGCGACCATGTTGGCCTTGATCCCGCCTTCGACCTTGCCGATGTTGAAGCGCAGACCGGTCAGACCACCGAAACGCTCATGCGACAGCGCCTGCACGTGATCGAGCGCCGCGGCACCCCAGCGAATGGACTGGTGCACCGCGCTGTCGGACGGCTTCTGCTCACCCGAGGCATGCCCTGCCCGGCCAAGGAAACGCATCTGCACCGAGTGGATGCCGCGATGCGCCAGCACCGCCTCACCCCTGGTCGGCTCGGCGACGATGATCGCCTCGTAGTCGCGCGGCGTCTTGAGAAAACCGTCGATGCAACGCGCGTCGTTGGCCTCTTCGTCGGTCGACAGCAGCAACGCCATGTCGCCCTGCGTCGCATTGGCCACGGCGACGAGCGCCGCCGCGGCACCCTTGATGTCGCAGGCACCGAGGCCGATCGCACGGTCTTCCGTCACCCGCAGTTCGTGCGGGTTGGCGGTCCAGTGCGGGGAATCGGGCACGGTGTCGATGTGCACGTTGAACAGGTACTTCGGCTTACCGCGCACGGCGTACAGATTGACGGCACCGGCGCCGAAGTCGGTCACCTGCACGTCGAACCCGGGAAGGTTCGCGCGCAGGTAATCAAAAATACCGTCGGTACCGATGGTTCGTGGCGGATTGCGCGTGTCGAAACCGACCAGCGCACGCAGATGGGTCAGGGTGTCTTCGAGAAGCTTTTCCATGAGCCTGGATCAGTTCCCGTTGGCGCGGTCGACTTCCGCCCAGATCGTCGAGCTCATGCCGTAGAGCTTGATGAAGCCCTCGGCTTCGGCGACGCCCCAGTCGGCAGCCTGCGCGTACGTCGCCTTGGACGAATGCAGCAGGTTCTTCGATTCGACCTTCACGGCGTAGATGGAACCGCCGCGGGTCTCGACGATGACCTTGCCGTCGACCTTGCGCTGCGTCGACACGAGGTAGGCCTCGAGGTCGGCCTTGATCGGATCGTTGAAGAAGCCTTCATAGGCGACTTCCGTCCACTTGCGACCGATCTCCGGCTTGAAGCGGTTCTGCTGCTTCGACAGCACGGTTTCTTCCAGCGCGCGGTGCGCGGTGAGCAGCGCGGTCAGTGCCGGCGCCTCGAACACGATGCGGCCCTTCAGGCCGATGTTGGTGTCGCCGGTGTACAGGCTCCGACCCACGCCGTACTTCGCCAGTTCGCGATTGAGGAAGGCGAGGATCTCGGGACCGGTGGCGGCCTTACCGTTGAGCGAGGTGGCTATACCCTTCTCGAAGCCGAGTTCGATACGCAGCGGTTCGGACGGCCATTCGGCACGCGGCGCGCACCAGCCGATCGCGCCTTCGCCAGGAATTTCCCAGGCGTCGATCTCGCCGCCGGAGATGGTGACGCCCAGCACGTTCTCGTTGATCGTGTAGTGCTTGGTCTTGGCGCGGACTTCGAAGCCCTTGTCTTCCAGGTACTTCTGCTCGTAAGCGCGGACCTGGGTGTGCTCGCGCTGGATCTCGCGGATCGGCGCGACGATCGTGTAATCGCCAAGGGCGCGAACGGTCAGGTCGAAGCGCACCTGGTCGTTGCCCATACCCGTGCAGCCGTGGGCGAACAGCTTGGTGCCGAGCTCGTCGCAACGCTCCAGCGAGGCCTTCACGATGAGGTAGCGATCGGACACCAGCAGCGGGTACTGGCCCTGATAGAACTCGCCGGCCCAGATCAGCGGGGTGACGAAGGTGTCCCAGATCGCCTGCGAGGCGTCGACGGTGCGGTGCGAGGCGGCGCCCAGTTCGGTCGCACGCTGCTCGATGTACTCACGCTCTTCCGCCGAAACGCCGCCGGTGTCGACGAACACGGTGTGCACGGCATAGCCGCGCTCCATCAGGTACGGGACGCAGAAGCTGGTGTCGAGGCCGCCGGAAAACGCGAGAACGATATCTTTGCTGGACATGCTGGCTCCAAAATAAGGGAAAAGGGAAAGAGCGAATCAGAAACCGAGGCCGGACTTCGCGCCCGACGCGTGCGAGATGAGCGAAGCCATCACCGCCTTCTGCACGTGCAGGCGGTTTTCGGCTTCGTCGATGGCGATGCACGCCGGCGAGTCCATCACCGCGTCCGTCGCCTTGATGTTCCGGCGCAGCGGGAGGCAGTGACTGAACAGGCCGTTGTCGGTGAGCGCCATCTTGGCCTCGTCGACGATGAAGTGCTTGTTGGCGTCACGAATGGCCTTTTCTTCGTCCCAGCGACCGAAGTAAGGAATCGCGCCCCAGCTCTTCGCGTAGATCACGTGCGCGCCGCTGTACGCCGATTCGATGTCATGGGACACCTGCAGCGAGCCGCCGTTCTCGGCCGCGTTCCGCTTCGCGAACTCCATGTAGCGCTCGTCGAGAATGTATTCCGGGGTCGGGCACAGCAGGGTCACGTCCATGCCCATCCTGGTCGCGATCATCAGCGCCGAGTTGGCCACCGCCGTGTTCAGCGGCTTCGGATGATAGGTCCAGGTCAGCACGTATTTCTTGTTCTGGAGATCCCCCAGATGCTCCTTCATGGCCAGCGCATGGGCCAGCTCCTGGCAGGGGTGGGTGATCGTCTCCATATTGATCACCGGCACGGAGGCGTAGCGCGCGAACGCCTTAAGGACGATGTCCTGACGATCCACCTGCCAGTCGACGAATTTGGGGAAGGCGCGCACGGCGATGATGTCCGCGTAGCGCGACAGCACCTGGGCGACCTCGGCGATGTGCTCTTCCGTATCGCCGTCCATCACCGTACCGACCTCGAACTCGATCGGCCACGCGTCCTTGCCCGGGGACAGCACCACGGCGTGCCCGCCCAGCTGGAACGCGCCCAGCTCGAAGCTGGTCCGGGTCCGCATGGATGGGTTGAAGAACATCAGCGCGATCGACTTGCCAGCCAGCTGCTGACCCTGCGGCGAGCGCTTGAATTCGGCGGCCTGCTCGAGCAGGGCGTCGATCTCGGCGCGGCTGTAGTCCTGGGTATTGAGGAAGTGGCGAACGGTCATGGCGGTCCAGATCGGTCGGTGGCCCGGGGGCCGTGGGTGGAATATCAGGAATCGGAAACGAAAAAACCCGGCACGGGGCCGGGTTTTTTAGTCGATGCGAATGAAATGCGCGCGACAGCCTACCCGGCCGAATGTCCGATGTACGGTCGACGAGCACGCGACGTCATCCCAGCGGCCATACGGGCGCTAGTGAAGACAACGGCGGTGTAGACAGTATGGGACACGGCAGGGTCGGCAAAGGTGGAACCCCGATCATGCCGGGATTTGGTGCGTTGCGCAACATGGGCTCGGGCTCCGGCTCGGGCTCGGCTTCGCCATCGCATGGGGGTGCTTGCGCTGAGGCACGGGAGCGGTCGGCTGCCATTCTTGTCGCTAAGTCCTCCTACGGCCTTCGCCTTCGTGCGGAAGCGCTCCAAGAACGGCAGCCGACCACTCCCTTCCAACGCGACGGGGCACGTGGAAGACGAGCAAATCGCGGAACCTGCGCGCGCCGCGGTGATCGACATCGTGGGCAGCACCGCACGCACGGATCACACCTCATGCCGCTCGCCGCTTTCCCCACCCGCAACCTCTTGGTTGGGAGGGCGGGGGCGGGTGTCGTTCTCGGAGCGCTTCCGCACGTAGGCGAAGGCCGAAGGAGGACTTAGCGACGAGAATGGCACCCGCCCCCGCCCCCGCCCCAGCCCCCCGCCCGTGCCCCGACGCGCGCCCAAAAAAAGGCCGCGATCGCTCGCGGCCTTTCTCGACATCATGGCGAGGCGGTCAGTCCGCTGGCGCCACGTTGACGCGGACCCGCAGGCGCTCGCCCGGGTCGTAGTTCAGGCGCGAGACGTAGACCTCACCGCGGTAGCGGTATTCGACATCGTAGCCGGCGATGCGGCGCTGCTCGGAGACCGAGCTCACGTCGCGGCAGCGGGTTTCGGTGCTCTCGTAAGTGCGGTCGCCGTTGTGGGAGATGTTGTTGCCCACGGCGCCGCCGGCCACCGCGCCGACCACGGTGGCGGCCTTGCGGCCGTCGCCCTTGCCGACGGTGTTGCCCAGGACACCACCGACCACTGCGCCGAGGATGGTGCCGGCGGTGCTGTTGCCACTGGACTCACGACGGACGACTGGCTGGTCGTAGCACTCCTGACGCGGCGTCTCGACACGGGCGACGCCGTAGACGGGGTCCACGCGCAGCACGTCGGCCCAGCCGAAATGGGTGTTGTCATCCGGACCCACGGCACCCGGGGGTGGCGGCGGTGGCGCATAGCGGCCGTCCTGGGCGCTGGCGCCAGAGGCGAAAACGGCGAGGATGAGCGCAGGGATAAGCAGGCGAGACATGTAGGAAAACCTCCAGCCAGGCGCACGGGCGCGCCTACTGGTACGCATTTCATCAAGTTCACGCTGAATCCACGCTTAGAACCTCGCGCGGGCGAATTCACGCACGATGTCAACCGATTCGCGGCACGTGCGTGCGCCCGGGAAGGCGGCGGGCTTGTTACTATCTGCGACCGGCCGCCCGCCGCGCCCGTCCACGGATCCAAGATGCCGATCTCGCTCTACAACACCTTGTCGCGCCGCACGGAGGCGTTCACCCCGATCGATCCGAACCGGGTGACGATGTACGTCTGTGGGCCGACCGTCTACAACTACATCCATATCGGCAATGCCCGGCCGCCGGTCGTGTTCGACGTGCTGGCGCGGCTGATCCGCCGCCACTACCCGAATCTCGTGTACGCGCGGAACATCACCGACGTCGACGACAAGATCAACGCCGCCGCGTCCGCCGCGGGCGTGCCGATCGGTCAGATCACCGAGCGATTCACTCAGGCCTATCGTGAGGACATGGCCCGGCTGGGCGTCGCGGCGCCGGACGTCGAACCCCACGCCACGGACCACATTCCACAGATCGTGGCGATGATCGAGCGCCTGATCGCCTCCGGCCACGCCTACGAGGCCGAGGGCCATGTCCTCTTCCATGTGGAGTCGTATGCCGAGTATGGCGCCCTTTCCGGTCGCGACCCGGAGGACCTGATCGCCGGCGCCCGCGTCGAGGTGGCCCCTTACAAGAAGAGCCCCGGTGACTTCGTGCTCTGGAAGCCCTCCGACGCTACCCTGCCCGGCTGGGACAGTCCCTGGGGCCGTGGCCGTCCGGGCTGGCACATCGAGTGCTCGGCCATGAGCGAAGCCCATCTGGGTGAGACCATCGACATCCATGCCGGCGGCGTCGACCTGACGTTCCCGCACCACGAAAACGAAATCGCCCAGAGCGTCTGCGCGCACGGCGGCAAGACCTTTGCGCGCTACTGGCTGCATAACGGCATGCTGACCTTCGACGGTCGCAAGATGTCGAAGTCGCTGGGTAACGTGCTTCAGCTACACGAACTGCTGGGCAGACACCCCGGCGAAGCGCTGCGCCTGATGCTCCTGCGCGGGCACTACCGCCAGCCGCTGGACTGGTCGGAAAGCGCACTCACCCAGTCCGTGCGTACGCTGGACGGCTGGTACGGCGCCCTGCGCGACATGGCGGATGTCGACGCCGGCGATGCGGTCGTGCCGGCGGCCGTCGAAGCGGCCCTGTGCGACGACCTCAACACCCCGCAGGCCCTGGCCGAGATCTCCCAGCTGGCCGACGCGGCGCGCCGCGCCACGGGCGGCGAGCGTGCCGCCGCCAAGGCGGCGCTGCTGGGCGGCGCCGGCCTGCTCGGCTTGCTGCAGGAAGACCCGGAAACCTGGTTCCGTCAGGGCAACCCGGGTGAATGCATCGACGAGGCCGCCATCGAGGCCTTGCTCGAGGAGCGCCGGGCGGCTCGTGCCGCGAAGGACTTCGCGCGCTCGGACGCCATCCGCGACCAGCTCAGGGAGCTGGGCATCGCCATTGAAGACGGCGCACAGGGCACGCGCTGGAGTGTGGTGAAAGCATGAGCGAGCCGATCGAATCCACCGCCCTCGAGGCCCAGGCGGCCATCGCCGAAGAGTTCGCCTTTTTCAGCGACTGGACGGAACGCTACCAGTACCTGATCGACCTCGGTCGCCAGCTGCCCGCCTTTCCCGATGAGCGCAAGACGGAAGAGAACCGGGTCCACGGCTGCCAGTCCATGGTCTGGCTGATTCCCTCGGGCGATGCCTCGAAGATGCATTTCGACGCCGCCAGCGATTCGGCGATCGTCTCGGGCCTCATCGCGCTGGTGCTGCGCGTGTACTCCGACCGGTCGGCCCGCGAGATCGTGGACACCGAGCCGAGCTTCATCCAGGACATCGGGCTGGCCAAGCATCTGTCGCCCACCCGGTCGAATGGCCTGGCGGCGATGCTGGTCAAACTGAAGGCCTACGCGGCCGCAACGCTGGGGTGACCTGTACGCGTCCGCGCGACGCTGACGTGACTTGCACGCGGCCGCGCGGCGCTGACGTCACCGGAAGGAGCGCGCCCTGCGCGCGATGCCTTTCACGCGCAGGGCGCGCTCCTACGACAGCAGGCAAGAAAAAACCCTCGCGATCGCTCGCGAGGGTTTTTTTAGACCGCGGCAAAACAGGCGATCAGTCGCCCATCTGCTTCTGCAGGTGCTCGCGGCGCTCCTGTGCATCGAGCGTCAGCGTGGCGATCGGGCGGGCGTCGAGACGCTCCACGCCGATTTCCTCGTCGGTCTCTTCGCAGAAACCGTAGCGGCCTTCCTCGATCCGGCGCAGGGCCTTGTCGATCTTGGAGATCAGCTTGCGGTAGCGGTCGCGGGTGCGCAGCTCGAGCGAGTTCTCGGTCTCGCGCGTGGCGCGCTCCGCTTCGTCACCCACGTCGCGGACTTCCTCACGGAGGTTGTCCATGGTCTGGCGGGATTCTTCGACCAGCTGGTCGCGCCAGTCCTTCAGCTTGTTGCGGAAATAGGCCAGGTGACGAGGACTCATGTACTCCTCGTCGGGACCCGGCTTGTAACCCTTCGGAAGGTCGATGACAGTCGAAGCCGGCAGCGCATAGCGGCCGTCTTCGCGCGTGATGCCGTTGTCGGCGGTGTGGGAAGTGGTGCTGTTCATGCTGGAGTGCGTGGAATTCTCGTTACTGGATGAGGTAGCGCTACCCACCGCGGAGGCACTCCGCGGCGGTGTAGCGGCAACGGCCGATGCCGTCCTGCCCTGGGCGGGCGTCGGTACATCGTGGGCCGGGGCGGATGACTTCGCCGCCGGCGTTGGAGCGGGAGCCGGCGCGGCCTTGGCCGGCGTCGGCTTGGTCTTGGCCGCTGCCGCCTTACTTACGGCGGGAGCGGTGGATTTCGTCGCGGCGGGAGCCGCATGGGAAGCCGCTGGTTTTGTCGCCGTTTTAACGGGCGCCTTTGCCGCCGGCTTGGCGTTATTGACGGGCGCGGCCTTGGCGGGTGTCTTCGCCACGGCCTTTTTCGCGGGCGCGGCGGATTTCACCGGCGCGGCCTTGACCGCTGCCTTCTTCGCCGGCGCCTTGGCCGCCTTTACCCCGGCCACAACCGTTTTGGCCGTCTTCACGTCGCCCGCGCCGCCCTTCTTGGCGGCGCCCTTGGCGGCTGCGGAACTGCTAGCGTTTTTCGCCATAATCCTTCACCTCGGTGGCCGTGGCGGCGGGGTGTTATAGCCCAGAAGCGTTACCCCAGCAACCTCTCTTCTGGGATACTGTCTTCTGGCTTACGCCGGTCGACACCGGACTCATAGTGACCCGCCTCCTCTTAATCCTGATTTCCTTCTACAAACGGTGGCTCAGTCCCCTCCTTGGGGCCCGATGCCGCTTCCATCCATCCTGTTCCGATTATGCCCGCGTCGCCATAGCCCGTTTCGGGCCGGCACGTGGCACGGTTCTGGGAACCTGGCGCATCCTGCGCTGCCAGCCGCTGTGTGAAGGCGGCCACGACCCCGTCCCCGACCAATTCGTCCTGCGCCGATGTGGCGCCCAAGGAGCTGATACCCATGACTGATGCCTGGCTCATCAAGAACGCCGAACTGATCAACGAAGGCCGCCGGTTCACCGCCGACTTACGTGTCCGTGACGGAAAAATCGCGACGATTGCGCAGCATCTGGCAACGGAACGTGACGAACAGGTTATCGACGCCACGGGCCTCTGGCTGCTGCCCGGAATGATCGACGATCAGGTGCACTTCCGTGAGCCGGGTCTCACGCAGAAGGCTGACCTGGCGCACGAGTCGCGCGCCTGCGCGGCAGGCGGCATCACCAGCTTCATGGAAATGCCCAATACCAAGCCGCCCGCACTGGACCGCGATTCGCTGGAATACAAGTACGAGCTCGCCGCCAAGTCCTCCGTGGTCAACTACGCCTTCTACATGGGCGCCAGTAACGACAACCTCGAGGCGATCCGCGCGCTCGATCCGAAGGCCGCACCCGGCGTGAAGGTTTTCATGGGTGCGTCGACCGGCAACATGCTGGTGGATAACCCGGAGACCCTCGACGGTATCTTTCGCGACACCCCGGTGCCGATCATCACGCACTGCGAAGACACGCCGATGATCGACGAGAACCTCGCCATGGCGCACGAACAGTACGGCGACGATATCCCGATGTGGGAGCACCCGCACATCCGCTCGCGTGAGGCTTGCATCAAGTCCACCCGTCTGGCGATTTCCCTGGCGAAAAAGCACAACACCCGCCTGCACGTGCTGCATATCTCCACGGCCGACGAACTGGCGCTGTTCGAGCCGGGCCCGATCGAGGGCAAGCGCATCACGGCGGAAACCTGCGTGCACTTCCTGCACTTCGGCGGCAAGGCCGACTATGACGCGAAGGGTTCTTTCATCAAGTGCAACCCCGCGATCAAGGACGAGGCCGATCGCGACGCGATTACCAAAGCTCTCGCCGAAGGCCGACTCGACGTCCTGGCCACCGACCACGCGCCGCATCTGCTGGAAGAAAAGGCACAGAAGTACGACAAGGCGCCGTCGGGCCTGCCGCTCGTGCAGTTCGCGCTGCAGGCCGCTCTCGAGCGCGTGCATGAAGGCAAGCTCACGCTCGAGCGTGTGGTCGAGGCGGTTTGTCACGCACCGGCCAAGCTGTTCGACGTCGAGAAGCGCGGCTTCCTGCGCGAGGGCTACGCGGCCGATCTGGTCCTGGTCGACCCGAAGAAAAAGCACACGGTGACACGCGAGGAAGTTCTCTCGAAGTGCGGCTGGTCGCCGTTCGAGGGTGAGACGTTCTCGAGCAGCATCGTGTCGACCTTCGTCAATGGACAGCGTGTTTTCGACGGCAAGACCGTCGACGGCGATGTCCGTGGCCAGCGCCTGACGTTCGACCGACCGGCGAGTGGTGCGGCCAAGGCATGAGGAAAATCGCAAGCGCTGCACTCGCTCTGTGGATGACCGCGGCCGCCGCGGCCGCGGTCCCCGACCTGCCCTCGACGGTGTCGCAGGGCGGGCTGGTCATCGGCCACGCGCCCCGGGGCTCTCACGTCACCGTCGCCGGCAAGCCCGTGCATGTCGGCGACGACGGCATCTTCGTCTTCGGTGCCGGACGGGATGAGAAAGGTCCCATCGTCGTCACTGTCGGCACGGAGAAACGGGTGGTCGAGGTCACCCCTCGCGACTGGCCGATCGAGCGCGTCGAGGGTGTGCCGCCGAAGACGGTGAACCCGCCGCCGGACATCGCGGCGCGCATCGAACGCGAGCAGGCCGGGGTGGTCGCGGCACGTAACCGTGACGATACGCGCGAGGACTTCGCCCACGGCTTCATCTGGCCGGTGACGGGTCGTATCAGCGGGCGTTTCGGCAATCAGCGCATCTACAACGGCGACCCGAAGGCGCCGCACTCGGGCATGGACATCGCCGTACCTGAAGGCACGCCGGTGAAAGCACCCGCGGACGGCATCATCACGTTCGCCAGCCCGGATCTCTATCTCACCGGCGGCACCGTGCTGCTCGACCACGGCTTCGGCCTGTCGTCGAACTTCCTGCACCTGTCACGGATCGACGTGCGGGTCGGTGAGCATGTGCGTCAGGGGCAGATCATCGGTGCGGCCGGGAAGACCGGACGCGCGACGGGACCCCATGTGCACTGGGGCTTCAACTGGTTCGGGACGCGGCTGGATCCGTTGCTGCTGCCTGGGATTCACTGACAGGTCGCCTGTAGCCGCGTCCATTGTAGGAGCGAGCCCTGCTCGCGACCGACGTTCGCGCGCGTCTGCGCGGGCGGGGCAAAGAGCTTCGCGAGCAGGGCTCGCTCCTACAACGCAAGGCGCTAGCGCGCCTTGCTGGCAAACGCCACGGCGTCGTGCGGGTGCAGGCTCTCATGATGGGCCACGCGGACGTGGAAGTCGGCGACATTGCGGTCGGCCTCCAGCGTCTTCTGGATACGACGGGCGGCGTCTTCGCAGAACATCAGGTTCTGGCCATTGGCCAGTGCGAACGCCTGCTCGTCCGCACGCTTGACCGCCGTCTGGACGGGAGTCCCGAGCGCGGCCTCCACGTTGTCGATCAGCGTGATCAGCGGGAAGACGCCGTCGCCGGTGGGACGCACGCGGATCGTAGCCGTGCTGCGCTGGGCATGCGGGGTCGCCACGATGCCCTTCTCCGTGCCCAGCCAGGCGAGGATCGTTTCCCGGTCCAGCGGCTGACCGGCCGCGAACGTGCTGGCGAAATTGTCCTGGATAAGCTGGCGTGACAGCGCGGCGGAGGCGGGACAGGTCGACGAGTAGACCACGTCGGTGACGATCTCGAGGCGGAAGGTCTCTCCCGTGAGCGTCGCATCGATCGTGATCGGATAGGAGCGCCAGCCGCTGTTGTCGCTGCGCAACGCATGGCGACGGACGAGGTGGTCGAAGCCGATCGTGATCCGCGCGTGGTCCGACAGCCCCTCATGCGAACTCAGGAAGTCGTTCAGCAGACGCCTGATGCCGTCGATCGTCAGCGGTCCGGCCGATAGCGCCTCGGAGACCAGCAGGTAGAGGCGTGACATGTGGATGCCGCGCGCCTCCGCTTTGGTGAGATTGACGAAGGCACCGACGCGGGCGCCGGTGGACCGCACGTCGCCGTCGCCGGCATCGAACGCGACCGGCATTTCCATGCCGTCCATACCCACCCAGTCGAGCGTACCGAGGGCGAGCGCGTGTTCCTGAGAGGCGACGTCAGGCAGCAGGCGAGTGGGGGAATCGTGGATGTACATCGGGGAATATCCTAGGGGGCCAGTCGTATCCGGCCTACCGTGCCGAGATGGGGGCCCGACTCACGGGCTCAATGGTGGGTGCCGGGAAACGGTGCGTTCAGCCCAACCGACCTGCGCGACGGGCCGAGCGCCAGGCCCGCAGAGCCGTCGCCGGTCCCGTGCGCGACTGCCGACGGTGCAGTTCGGCGAACGGTTCGGCGGCTTTGGCCGCGCCTCGGGCCGTCGCCAGGGCCGTACGGCCCTCGAGTCCGCGGAAGGTGCTCAGCGGCTGATTCAGCGCCAGCGCGGCCTTCAGACCGGCGGCGAGTTCGGTCAGCTGGGCGCGGATGGCGTCGCGCCGGGCCGGCGTATCGGCTTTCAGCTGACCTCGCGACAGGCTGTGCCGCGCCAGGCGCGACATCGGCAACGGCAGGCGCTCGCGCTCCGCATCGAGTTCCAGGCGCGAGAGCGCGAAGACCAGGTGCGACAGCGTGGCCACCCGTGACGCCGCCTCGGCAGATGCATCAGGGCCGAACCACCACGCGGTTTCGAGCGTCGCCAGCGCGCCATGCAGACCGCTGGCCGCCGTCACCTGGGCGCCGAAGTCCGACGAGGTGCCCTGCTCGAGCTGGGCCATCGCGGCCAGCACGGGAGCAATCCAGACCGACGCAGGTATACGACGCGCGCGCTCGCTCGCAAACAGTTGCTTGGTCAGCGGATGCCGGCCGCCACTGGCGGGCGCGCCGGAGAGTTCTTCGGCCCACCACTGCAGCTTGGCCGCAGCCACCTGCGGCTCGCGGATGCCGTAAGCGGACGCGATCAGTTCCTGTTCGAAGGCGGCAAGCGCCACGTGCTCATCCCGCACGCGCTCGTCGACGAAACCGAGCGCGATGCGCTGCTGCGGCTGCACCGCCAGCCACTTGTCGATATAGCTCTGGGTCGCGCCGTCGCTCACGCCACCGCCTCCCCGACGCCCAGCAGCGCGGCCAGTTCGCCCGGGTGATCGATGACCGCGTCCGCACCCCAGCTGTCGGGATCGCCACCATCGAGGTAGCCCCAGCGCACCGCCACGGTGAACGACCCGGCCGCCCTGCCGGCGAGGATGTCGCGACGATCGTCGCCGACGAACACCGAACGGGCGGGATCGCAGCCGGCGATCGCATACGCGTGCAATACGGGCGCCGGGTCGGGCTTCTTCACCGGCAGCGTATCGCCGGAGACCACCGCGGCGGGCTTCCAGTGCGGTACCGCCTGAGGCAGCAGCGCATCCGTCAGGAACCCGGGCTTGTTGGTCACGACGCCCCAGCGGATACCGGCCGCGTCGATACCGGCGAGCAGCGGTTCGACGCCGTCGAACGGAATCGTGTGGCGGGCCATGTTCGCTTCGTAGATCGCGAGGTAACGCGGCACGAGCCGCATGATCGCGTCGGCGTCGAGCTCCGGAAAAGCCACCGCGATGATCGCGCGCGATCCACGCGACACCACCGGGCGGACGTCGTCGTAAGACGGTGGCGTCACGCCCTGCTCCGCACACAGATCGACGGCGGCGGCGTACAGATCGCGCGCGCTGTCGAGCAAGGTGCCATCCAGATCGAAGAACACACCTTCCGGCTTGAACGGCAGTCCGCTCACGCGACCTTCCTCGCCGCCAGCACGTAGTTCACCGACGTATTGGACGACAGGCTCGCGTTGCGCGTGAGCGGGTTGTAAGCGAGGCCACGCAGGTCTTCGAGCTCGAGGTCGAAGCGGCGCAGCATGCCCGCGACTTCCGACGGCTTGAGGAACTGCGCGTAGTGATGCGTACCGCGCGGCAGCAGACGCATGAGGTATTCCGCGCCGACGATCGCCGCGCCGAATGCGGCCGGCGTGCGATTGAGCGTCGACAGAAAGAGCTGGCCGCCCGGCTTGAGCATGCCGGCGAGGTCCCGGATCAGCACCAGCGGATCGGGCACGTGCTCGATCATCTCCATGCAGCAGACCACGTCGAACGAGGCAGGTTCGGCCGCGGCCAGGGCATCGGACGACTGCACGCGATAATCGACCTGAAGGTTGGACTCGAAGAGGTGCAGCTTCGCAATCTCGATCAGCTTCGCGCCGAGATCGATCGCGGTGACATGGGCTCCCGCGCGCGCCAGCGCTTCGCTGAGCAATCCGCCACCGCAGCCCACGTCGGCGACCTTAGCGCCGCGCAGGTTCGCACGGCCACCGACATACGCGGCACGCACCGGGTTGAGGTCGTGCAGCGGGCGCGATTCACCATCGGGATCCCACCAGCGCGCAGCGAGCTTTTCGAAGCGGGCGATCTCTTCCGGACTGACGTTGGCGGTGGTTTCGGTTTGCATGATTCAAGCCTCCGGAAAACGGCGGAAACGCCATTCGTGGACGGTGAGCGTGGAAGAACCGGTGATGTGCAACGGGTCGGCGTGCGCGATGCGTGTCGCCTCGTCGAGGCTGGCGGCACGCAGCAGGTAGGCTCCGCCGGACCCGTCCGTGAACGGGCCGGTCATGTCGAGTTCGCCGCGCTCGATCAGTCCGGCGAGGAACGTCTGGTGCGCCTGCCCCGCCTCGGCCTGGAAGGTCGGGTTGCGCATCGCCATCACGAGGTAGAGGTGGGTCGCCTCACTCATCGGGCTGATCCCCGGCGGCGATACGCTGGCGCCAGAAACGCGCTTTTTCGCGGATCGCGGCGGTATCGATGCCGACGAGCTCGCCGGCGACGAGCTTGCGCTGGCCGTCGATCCACACGTCGCTCACCTGATGACGGCCGGTGGCGTACACGAGCTGCGAGGCCACGTGGTAGAGCGGCTGCGTCTCGAGGGCATCCAGGCGAACCGCGGTCAGGTCGGCGCGCTTGCCCGGCTCGATGGAGCCGACGCGGTCGCCGAGGCCGATGGCCTTTGCGCCGTTGAGCGTCGCGGCGCGAAGCGCGAAGGCGGCGTCGAACGCCGCGGCGTCCTGCGCGACGGCCTTGGCCAGCATCGCCGCCGTGCGCATCTCGCCGAACATGTCGAGATCGTTGTTGGACGCGCAGCCATCGGTGCCGATGCAGACGTTGACGCCCGCGGTGCGCAGCTTCTCCGCCGGGCAGAAGCCGGATGCCAGCTTGAGGTTGGACTCCGGACAATGCACGACCGACACGCCCGCCGCGGCACACGCCGCGATCTCGCCATCGGTGAGCTGGGTCATGTGCACGGCGACCAGCCGCTCGTTGACGATGCCGAGCTTACGCAGGCGTTCGAACGGACGCATGCCGTCCTTCGCGACGGCCTCCTCCACTTCCTGCGCGGTCTCGTGCGTATGCAGATGCACCGGAATATCGAGTTGGTCGGACAGCACGCGGATGCGCTCGAAATTCTCGTCCGACACCGTATACGGCGCGTGCGGCACGAAGGCCGTGGTCAGCAGCGGCTCGCCTTGCAGGGAATCGTGGACCTCGACCGCGCGACTGAAGTATTCATCGGAGGTCTTCGCCCAGGGCGTCGGGAAATCGATGACCGGCAGGCCGATGACGGCGCGAAAGCCCATCTTGCGATAGGTCGCGGCGATCACGTCGGGGAAGAAATAGTTTTCGTTGGCGCAGGTGGTGCCGCCGCGGATCATCTCGGCCACGGCCAGTTCCACGCCGTCACGGATGAAGTCGTGTCCCATCACGCGCGCTTCGGCCGGCCAGATGTGCTCCTGCAGCCAGGTCATCAGCGGCAGGTCGTCGGCCAGACCGCGCAGCAGAGTCATGGGGTTGTGCGTGTGGGCGTTGATCAGGCCGGGGATCAGCGCGTGTTCTTCGAGGATGACGCGCTCTTCGGGCGCGTACGCCGCGCGGGCCTCGTCGGCAGGTAGGATCGCGACGATCTCGCCGCCGTGCACTGCGACGGCATGGTCGTCGAGGACCACGCCATGCGGCTCGATGGGAACGACCCAGCGGGCTTCGATAAGAAGGTCGATCGGTGTGGGGCTGGAAGTCATTTCTGCCTCAGGGATGCGGGGTACCAGGACTCTTGGAACATATCGGGCGCAAACCCCATAAACAAATCGGCACGGCGCCTGGAAGGCAGCCGTGCCGATTCGACCAACAGACGCCGTGCCTTACTTGACGCGGCTGTCGTACTCGCCGGTGCGGGTATCGACCTTGATGATTTCGTCCTGATTGACGAACAGCGGCACGCGGACCACGGCACCGGTCTCGAGCGTGGCCGGCTTGCCGCCGCCGCCCGAGGTATCGCCACGGACGCCCGGATCGGTCTCGGTGATCTTCAGCTCGACGAACTTCGGCGCCTGCACGGCGATGATATTGCCGTTGAAGAGGGTGATGACGCACTCTTCGTCGCCCTTGAGCCACTTCCACGCGTCGCCCATCGCCGCCAGGCTGGCGCGGTGCTGGTCGTAGGTCTCGCTCTGCATGAAGATCCATTCGCGATCGTTGCCGGTGCCCTCGACGTACGAGAAGCTGGCATCCGTATCGACGGCATCGGCCTCTTCGTACGAGTCGCTCGACTTGAGCGTCTGCTCGGTCGTGCGACCGTCCTTGAGGTTGCGGATACGGATACGGGTAAACGCCTGGCCCTTACCCGGCTTGATGAAGTCCGCTTCGGTGATGATCCAGGGATCGCCGTTGTGGATGATCTTCTTGCCCGTTTTGACGTCGTTGAGGCCCAGCATGCCCATCTGTATCTGCTCCAGAGTTATATCCGCCCCGCTGGGCGGCTAAAATAGGGTCTGTCACGGGCCACAGCGCCCGATCCAAGGTCCACAATGATAACCGCAAGCCCCACTTCCCGCCTATCGTCGCCTTCCCCGGGCTGGCGCGAGCTGTGGCGGGACGCCATCACGGACGCCGGCGAGCTCCTGCGGGCCGTCGGCCTGGACGCACGCACCGACCTCCTGCCCCCCGACGACGCCGGGTTTCCCCTGCGTGTGCCCCGCGGTTTCGCGGCCCGGATGCGTCAGGGGGACGCCAGCGACCCCCTCCTGCTCCAGGTGCTCCCGCGCCGCGCCGAGCACGATATGGCCGAGGGCTTTACCGTGGACGCCGTGGGCGACATGGCCTCGCGGACGGGCCACGGGGTGCTGCACAAGTACGATGGACGGGCCCTGCTGATCGCCAGCGGCAGCTGCGCGGTCAATTGCCGGTACTGCTTTCGCCGGCACTTCCCGTACGGAGAAGAAATCGCCGCCGCCGCCCAGTGGCGGGAGGCGCTCACGCATGTGAAGGCCGACCCGTCGATCCGGGAGCTGATCCTGTCCGGCGGCGATCCCCTGTCACTGGCCACGCACAAGCTCGCCGAACTCACCCGGGGCCTGGCGGAAATGCCTCACGTCATCCGCCTGCGCATCCACACGCGCCTGCCGGTCGTGTTGCCGGAGCGGGTGGACGACGAGTTCACGACCTGGCTGTCCAGCCTGCCGCTACAGAAGGTCGTGGTCCTGCACGCCAACCACGCCAACGAGTTCGACGCCTCGGTCGATGCCGCCTGCGCGCGCCTTCGCGATGCTGGCACCACCCTGCTCAACCAGTCGGTCCTGCTTCGCGGCATCAATGACGATGCGGATATTCTCACTGACCTGTGTGAGCGGTCCTTCGCCGCCGGGGTGCTGCCCTATTACCTGCACCAGCTGGACAAGGTGGCGGGGGCCGCCCATTTCGAGGTCGACGATGAGACGGCTCTGCGCCTCGTCGACGCCCTGCGTGCAAGGCTCCCCGGGTACCTCGTCCCAAAACTCGTGCGTGAATTGCAGGGCGACCCTTCGAAGCGCCCCATTGCCGATTTCGCGCGCTAGTATGTCCCCTACCCGGTACGAGAGTGACCGGGCCGCGACAAGGGGGGAGCGGGCCGGTTCACGGGTTCGTCGGGTGGAACAGCGGTAAGCGGAACGGCATGAAACACGACAACGTCATCAGGATCCTCTTCATCGAAGACTCGGTGGAAGACGCCGAGCTTTTGATCAACGTACTGCGCAATGGCGGCATCGCCGTGCGCCCCGCCCGGGCGGTCGACGCGGCGGGCATCCAGGCCTCGCTCGACGAGCTCGTGCCCGACCTGGTGCTTCTGAATCCGAACGTGCCCGGCATCGATGCCGGTGCCGTCATGCGCCAGCTCGATGCCAGCGGCCGCGACCTCGCGCTCATCGCCATCGTCGATGGCCTGCAGGACGATGCGGTCGCCGATCTCTTCGCCAACGGCTGCCGCGGCGTGGCGTTGCGCAAGCGCCCGGACCAGATCCTTGCGATCGTCCTGCGCGAGTTCGAGTCGCTCTCGACGCGGCGCCAGGTGCGTCGCCTCGAGACGTCGCTGCGCGAGACCGAGCGACGCTGCGACTCCCTGCTCGATTCGTCGCGCGATGCCATCGCCTACGTGCACGAAGGCATGCACGTGCGTGTGAATCAGGCCTACCTCGATGCCTTCGGCTTTGCCGACTTCGACGATATCCTGGGCCTGCCCATCCTCGACCTGATCGCCGGTACGCACGCGGACGACTTCAAGACGACGCTGCGCGGCCTTTCCAGGGGCGACAAGTCGCCCCCGCCGATCGAACTGCTGGCGCGCCGCGATGACGGCAGCACCTTCACCGCGATGGTGGAATTCGCCCACGCCACCTTCGAAAGCGAAGCCTGCCTGCAGATCGTCTTCCGTCAGCAGATCGTCGACGCCGCACTGGTCGCCCAGCTGCAACGCGACCCGGTCACCGGCCTGTTCAATCGCGCGCGCACCCTGGAGCACGTGGATGAAGCCGTGGCTGCCGCGGCCGCCGGCCGCGAGGGCCAGGCCGTCCTGCTCATCGAGCCGGACAACTGGAAGGACATCGTCACCAGCGCCGGCATCGGCAACGCGGATTCCCTGCTGGCGGCCATCGCCACGCGCATCGCGGAATCCATCGACGACGAGGATGTCGCCGGCGTCCTTGGCGACCATACGCTCGGCCTGATCCTCGGGCCGCGCGGCGATCTGGAACACGCGGCTCTCACCGAGCGCCTGCGCACCGCGATCTCCGAGCACATCTTCGATGCGGGCTCCCGCTCGCTGACCGTCACGATCACCATCGGCGGCACCCTGCTGGCCGAGAAGAACGCCAACAGCGACACCGTGCTCGACCAGGCCAGCGCAGCGCTTCGCAACGCCCAGAACCAGGGCGGCAACCGGGTCGAACTGCACGACCCGAGCGCACGCGAGAAGGCCGACGCCGAGCGCGAGCAGTACTGGCTGGACCTCGTCCGCGACGCGCTGGCGAAAGACGGCCTGCGCCTCTATCACCAGCAGATCATCAGCCTGCAGGATGCCGCCGGCGAGTTCTACGAGATCCTGGTCCGCATGCGCGGGCCCAAGGGCGATGTCCTGCCGTCGTATTTCTTCCCGGTGGCGGAGCGTAACGGCCTGCTGCCCGCGATCGACCGCTGGGTTCTGGGGCACGCGATCGACGCGCTGGTGCATCGCGAAAACGACGGTCTGACGACCACGTATTTCGTGAAGATGACCCAGCAGTCGCTGGAAGACCGCGATCTGCTGCCCTGGCTCTGTCGGCGTCTGGATACGGCCAGGCTACGTCGCAGCACGCTGGTCATCGAGATGCCGGAATCCAAGGTGCTCACCAGCCTGCGCCCGACCCAGGAATTCGTCTCGACGTGGCGCAAGGCGGGCGGCAAGTTCGGCATCGAACAGTTCGGCTCCGGCCTCAACTCATTCCAGATGCTCAATCACATCGAAGCCGACTTCCTCAAGATCGACCGCAGCTTCATGACGGATCTCCCGCAGCATCCGGAAAATCAGAAGAAGATCGCGGAGATCTGCAAGGAAGGCCACACTTCGGGCAAGCAGACCATCGCCGAATGGGTCGAGGACGCGGTGAGCACCTCACTGCTGTTCGCCTGCGGCGTGGACTTCGTGCAGGGCAACTTCCTGCAGGAGCCCGCCAAGGTGCTGGCCGAGGAATACATGCCGGTCTGACAACGAAAAAGCCCGCGATCGCTCGCGGGCTTTTTCGTGTGCCTTGCGGCAGCCGATTACTCGGCGGCGGCAGCGGCGGCAGCGGCCTTCTTGGCGACCTTCGCAGCGGCGGCGGCGGCGATGTCTTCCTTGATGCGGGCAGCCTTACCTTCGAGACCACGCAGGTAGTACAGCTTGGCGCCGCGGACCTTACCCTTGCGCTTCACTTCGACCGAGTCGATGGCGCGGCTGTGCGACTGGAACACGCGCTCCACGCCGGTGCCGTGCGAGATCTTGCGCACGGTGAAGGCGGAGTGCAGGCCGCGGCTGCGCTTGGCGATGACGATACCTTCGAACGCCTGTACGCGCTCGCGGTTACCTTCCTTCACCTTGACGTTGACGATCACGGTGTCGCCAGGACCGAAATCCGGCAGCTGGCGGGTGATCTGCTCGGCTTCGAACTGTTGGAGGAGTTTGTTCATGGCACACCTGTCAATTTTTGTTACGGCGGTCGTTTCCGGCCGCACCGTTTGGCCGTTCGTATTCACGGCGGAATTCATCAAGCAATGCCCTCGATTCATCATCGAGCGCACGCTGCGTTAGCAGATCCGGCCGGCGCAGCCAGGTACGACCCAGCGACTGTTTTCGACGCCAGCGGCGAATAGCCGCGTGATCGCCGGAAAGCAGCACCTCCGGCACGCCGCCCCAGGCATCGTGATGCTCGGGACGGGTGTAATGCGGGCAATCCAGCAGACCATCCGAGAAGGAGTCCTGCTGGGCGGATTGCGCGTCGTTCAACGCACCTTCCTGAAGACGACCCACCGCGTCGATAACCACCGCTGCGGCAAGCTCCCCGCCAGACAGCACATAATCGCCGATTGAAAGCTCTTCGTCGACCTCGTGCTCCAGCAGGCGCTCGTCCACGCCCTCGTAACGTCCGCAGATCAGGGCGATTCGCGGCATGTTTGCCAGCGCCTCGGTCCTCTTCTGCGTCAGCCGCGCACCTTGCGGGCTGAGATAAATCACGTGCACCGGTTCCGGTGCCGCCTCACGAACCGCTGCGAGCGCCGCTCGCAAAGGATCGATCAGCATCACCATGCCCGGCCCACCGCCAAAAGGGCGGCCGTCCACGGTGCGATGCCTGTCGGGAGCGAAATCGCGGGGGTTCCAGGTTTCCACCTGTAACAACTCGCGTTGCTGCGCCCTTCCGACCACCCCGACCGCGGCCGACTGGCGGACGAAATCGGGAAACAACGAAACCACATCGATACGCATGACCTGGATTCGTCGCCTTAGAACTCGGGGTCCCAGTCCACCACGATGCGGGCGCTGTCGAAGTCGATAGCGTGCACGTAGGGGCCCTGGACGAACGGAATCAGGCGTTCCTTGTCACCATCCTTCACCACCATGACGTCGTTGGCGCCGGTGGCGAACAGATGATTCACCCGACCGAGAACGACGTTTTCCGTGGTAACGACCTCGAGGCCTTCGAGGTCGGTCCAGTAGAACTCGCCCGGAGCGGGAGGCGGCAGCACATCGCGCGAGACCGTGATCTCACAACCGATGAGGGCTGTCGCCTGATCGCGATCCTCGACGCCCGGAAGGCTGGCCACGAGACCTTTGCCCTGCGCGCGTCCACGGACTCCGCCGATTTCCTTTTCCACACCCGGCGCGGTGAGCAGCCATGGCTGGTAGCGGAAGATCTGGATGCGGGGCTCGGTCCAGCTTTCGAGCTTGACCTGGCCCTGCACACCGTAGAGCCCGACAATGCGCCCCAGACGGACGCGCTTACCGGACTCCGTCGACATCAAGCAGCCAGCTTGCCGGCTTCCTTCACGAGGGCACGGACCTTGTCGGTCAGCTGCGCACCCTTGCCGACCCAGGCCTGGACCTTGGCGACGTCGAGCTCGAGACGCTTATCAGCGCCCGAGGCGACCGGGTTGTAGTAGCCGACACGCTCGATGTTACGACCGTCGCGCGGGCTGCGCTGGTCGGTCACAACGATGTGATAAAACGGACGGCCCTTGGCGCCACCGCGCGAAAGACGAATCTTAACCATATTACGAGCTCCAGAATGCCGTGTGCCGGCAAGGCGCGCGCGAGAAGCGGGCGCGGTAAACCCGGCATTTTAGCGAAAGTTGTAGAAAATGGAAGGGGCTTAGCGCATCGGCGGCAAACCGCCGCCCATACCGCCCATACCCTTCATCGCCCCACGCATCTGACGGAGGAGACCCTTGCTGCCGCCCTTGGACAGCTTGGACATCATCTTTTCCATCTGCATGTACTGCTTCAGCAGGCGGTTGACGTCCGCCGGCTGCGTGCCCGAACCACGCGCCACACGGGCTTTGCGCGATCCGTTCAGGAGATCGGGGTGCCGACGCTCCTTCTTCGTCATCGAGCCGATGATAGCGACCATGCGCTTCAGCTCGTTGTCGTTGACCTTGGACTTGACGCTGTCCGGGATGTTGCCCATGCCGGGCAGTTTGTCCATGAGACCGGCCAGGCCGCCCATGTTCGACATCTGCTCGAGCTGGTCGCGCATGTCGTTCAGATCGAAACGCTTGCCCTTGATGACCTTCTCGGCCAGCTTCTGGGCTTTTTCCTGGTCGACCTTGCGCTCGACTTCCTCGACCAGCGACAGGACGTCGCCCATGCCGAGGATACGCTGCGCGAGGCGATCGGGATGGAACGGCTCGAGGGCGTCGGACTTCTCGCCCGCACCGAGGAACTTGATCGGGCGACCCGTGATGTAGCGCACCGACAGGGCGGCGCCGCCACGGGCGTCACCGTCCGTTTTGGTCAGGATCACACCGGTCAGCGGCAAGGCGTCCGAGAACGCCTTGGCCACATTGGCCGCATCCTGACCGGTCATCGAGTCGACCACGAACAGGGTCTCGATGGGGTTCAGGGCACCGTGCAGCGCCGTGATCTCGTCCATCATCGCGTCGTCGATATGCAGACGGCCCGCGGTATCGACCAGCAGCACGTCCATCACTTCGCGACGGGCGGCGGCAACCGCGGCCTTCGCGATATCGACCGGATTCTGGCCGGCTTCCGACGGGAAGAAGGTGACGTCGACCTGCTCGGCCAGCGTGCGCAGCTGCTCGATGGCGGCGGGACGATACACGTCGCAGCTGACCACCATGACGCGCTTCTTCTTCCGCTCCCTGAGGAAACGGGCCAGCTTGCCGACCGTGGTGGTCTTACCCGCACCCTGCAGACCGGCCATCAGAACGATGGCGGGAGGCGTGGCGGCGAGATTCAGCTCGGTGTTGGCCTGACCCATGACCGCGGTCAGTTCGTCGCTGACGACCTTGATCAGCGCCTGGCCCGGCGACAGGCTCTTCAGAACGTCCTGCCCGACGGCGCGGACCTTTACCCGCTCGATCAGCGCCTTCACCACCGGCAGGGCCACGTCGGCCTCGAGCAGGGCGATGCGGACTTCGCGCAGGGTTTCGCGAATGTTTTCCTCGGTCAGCCGGCCGCGACCACGCAGGCGGTTGACGGTATCGGAGAGGCGATTACTGAGCGATTCGAACATGGCGAGTCGGGTCGGCGATTCTGTAAACGACGAATTATAGCTGACGCGGGACGCGCAAAGGGCTTGGACGAGCAAATGCCACTGTGTCGCATTCACGACCCCGGGCGGCTATGCCACACTCCGCAGTCATGATCGTCACCGCCCTTACGCTGGCCGCCATCGCCCTCTACCTGTCCGCCGCCGGTGTCCTCGCGCGGCCACTGGTCACGGGCGGGCAGCCGCTCGCCCGTGCGGGCGCCCTGCTGGCGACCGTCGCCGCCCTCGCCCACGGCGCCGTCCTGCTCAGTGCCCACCGCGGCACGCTGGATCTGCATTTCTTCGCCGCCCTGTCGCTGGTCGCCTGGATCGCCTCGGCACTGACGCTGGCGGTCAACCTGTCCCGGCCGGTCGCGGGGCTGGGCATCCTGATCTTCCCGCTCTCCGCGATCTTCCTGGCGGTCGATACGTTTCTGGCGCCTCACACCGCGCCCGGCATCATGACCTGGCAGATCGAGCTGCACGTCACCATCGCCGTGCTGGCCTTCGGCATCCTGTCGATCGCCGCCGCCCTGGCCATCCTGCTGGCGATTCAGGAGCGCGCACTGCGCCGGAGCAAGTTCGGCCACTGGCTGCGCGCCCTGCCCCCGCTCACGCTGACCGAAGTACTGCTGTTCCGTCTGATCGCGGTCGGCTTCGTGCTGCTCACGCTGACCCTGGTGACCGGCGCCCTGTTCGTCGGCGACCTGTTCGGGCAGCACCTCGTCCATAAGACGGTGCTCTCGATCATCGCCTGGATCGTCTTCGGGGTCCTGCTCTGGGGACGGTGGCGCTACGGCTGGCGCGGCATTCGTGCCGTGTACTGGACGCTGGCCGGCATGGCGTTCCTGCTGCTGGCGTTCTTCGGCACCAAGGCGGTGCTGGAGCTCATCCTGCACCGCACGGCATAAGCGCGCGCGTCCTTGCGCCCTCGCGGCTTACGCGTCCCGGCTCGCGTCCAGCGCCTGTGACAACCGCTCAACCCCGATGACTTCCATGTCGCCCACGCGACCGCGCCTGGGCGCGTTGGCGGCCGGCACGATGGCACGACGAAAACCGTGCGTCGCCGCTTCCTTCAGCCGCTCCTCGCCATTGGGCACCGGGCGGATCTCACCGGACAGACCGACTTCACCAAAGGCGATGGTCTTTTCGGGCAGGGGACGATCGCGCAGGCTGGACAGCACCGCCATGATCACCGGAACATCGGATGCCGTCTCCTGAACACGAATACCGCCAACCACGTTGACGAAGACGTCCTGGTCATATGCCGCCACACCGCCGTGGCGATGAAGGACGGCGAGCAACATGGCCAGACGGTTCTGCTCCAGCCCCAGCACCACGCGCCGGGGGTTACCCAGCGACGACTGATCGACCAGCGCCTGGACCTCGACCAGCAACGGCCGTGTGCCTTCGCGGGTCACCATGACCGCACTGCCGGGCGTGGGGCCCGCATGGGAGGAAAGAAAAATGGCCGAGGGGTTCGGGACTTCGCGCAGACCTTTCTCGGACATGGCGAACACGCCCAGCTCGTTGACGGCGCCGAAGCGGTTCTTGAACGCGCGCAGCACGCGGAAACGGCTGCCCGACTCGCCTTCGAAATACAGGACGGCGTCGACCATATGCTCAAGCACGCGCGGTCCGGCGATGCCGCCCTCTTTCGTCACATGGCCGACCAGAAAGACCGAGGTGCCGGTTTCCTTGGCGAACCGCGTGAGCTTAGCGGCGGACTCGCGCACCTGGCTGACGGACCCCGGTGCGGCGGTGAGCATCTCGGTCCAGATCGTCTGGATCGAGTCGATCACCAGGACGCGCGGCCGCGCAGTCACCGCCTGCTCGAGAATCCGCTCGATGCAGGTTTCCGCCAGCGCATGCAAAGGCGCCAGCGGTAAATCGAGGCGCTGCGCGCGGCTCGCCACCTGACTCAGCGATTCTTCGCCCGTGACATACAGGCTTGGCAACACGGCACCCAGCGTGCCGAGCATCTGCAGCAGCAGGGTCGACTTGCCGATCCCCGGATCGCCGCCGATAAGCACCACCGAGCCATCGACCAGACCGCCGCCGAGCACGCGATCGAGCTCGCCTATGCCGGTATTCGTGCGGGCTTCGGCCGTCAGCAGGACCTCGGTGAGTGGCGTGATCCTCGGCGCGCCCGCGGCATCCCCCGCATAACCGCCGCGCCGGGCACCCGGCGATGACACCGCCGCGGGCTTGGCGGGCTGCACGACGAATTCGGTGAGGACGTTCCATTCGTTGCATTCAGCGCACTGGCCCTGCCATTTGCTGTGCTCGGCACCGCACTGGGTGCACACGTAAGCGGTCTTGGCCTTGGCCATCGTCGGGGAATTCCGTGAAGTGGATGAGGCTGTATCGCACAGCGCTGTCGCAGGGACCGATACGCGGGTGACGCTCGCTCAGGTTTCGTCTTCGACGAACAGTACCCGACGGGTCATGCCACAGGTCAGGTCATACGAGATCGTACCCGCCGACGCCGCCACCGTCTCGACCGGAAGCTCGTCACCCCACAACGTCACGCGGTCGCCGGTACGCGCTTCGGGTATGCCGCGCAGGTCGATCGTGATGAGATCCATGGAGACCCGGCCGATCAGCGGCGCCAGGCGGCCATGGATCGACACCGGCGTGCCGGGGGCGGCACTGCGTGGATAACCATCCCCGTAGCCGATGGCGGCCACGCCGACCGGCATGTCTTCAGGGCACTCGTAGGTGCCGTTGTAGCCGACACGCTCCCCCTTTGCGAGGCGATTGATCGCTACGAGACGGGTGGCGAGGGTCATGACGGGACGGAAGCCGAAATCGCTACCGGATTTGCCCTCGACCACGGAAAGTCCGTAGAGCAGGCCGCCTGTGCGAACCCAGTCGGCGCGCGCATCCGGCCAGCCGAGCACCGCGGCGGAGTTGGACAGCGCTCGCGGGCCGTCGAGTCCTTCGGTCGCCGCGCGGAACCGGGCGATCTGCAAGGCGGTCTCGCGCCCCTCGAATTCCTCCGACGACGCGAAATGCGTCATCAGTCCCAGCTCAGGGTCGATGGCTGGCATGGCCGACAAAGCCGCATGCACCTCACGTGCACGCACCGGATCGAAACCGAGCCGGTGCATGCCCGTGTCGACCTTGATCCAGACCCGCAGCGGACCTCGCGAAGGATCGGCCTTCGCCAGCCAGGGCAGCTGGGCATCGTGATGGATCAGCGCGTCCAGCCGGAGGCGCTGCATTTCCGCGATATCGGACGAGGTGTCGGGGCCGGAGAGAACGACGATGCGCTGCCGGTGACCGGCCGCGCGAAGCCGCAGACCATCCGCAATGGCCGCGACCGCAAAGGCCTCGGCTTCGCCGTCCAGTGCGCGGGCCACGCGCTCGAGGCCATGCCCGTACGCGTCGGCCTTCACCACCGCCATGACTTTCGCGGTACCCGCCAGCGACCTCACGCGAGCGAGGTTATGGCGCAAGGCACCGAGATGGATAGTGGCGACGGTGGTACGGCTCATGGGCTTGAATGCGGCAACGCTGACGAAGAAGACTGCCCAGTCTAGCCGGATCGACCGGGCAGCCGTGTGGCGCGAGGGTGGCGGTTACCGGCCGGTCAGCGCGCCAGGTCGAAGTTTTCCGACGAGATCCAGCCACGGTTGCCGTGCTCGTCCTCGACCTCCCAGATGACTCCGACCTTGTCGCCCGTCGGATAGACCGTCATGCCGGGCTCGAGCGAGCGCACGGCCTTGCCCTTCATGCTGGAGGTGGCGAACATGCGCGTCGCCACGCGAACCGTGCCGGACTGCCGCGCATTCGCTGCGGACGCGTTGCCCGGCATGCCGCCCATTTCGTTGACCAGCTTGGTGTAGGCATCGAGATAGGCCATGGTGATGACCTGGCCGATCGTGGTGTTGGCGTAGCCACCGATGCCGGCGCCGCCCATACCCTGACTGCCGAAGAACGAGCCGCGGGCCCCGAGGCCGATGTCATTCTTCTCGCCATGGCCTTCCGCCATCGCGACCTGCTCGGACGAGCGCACATCGGTGACGGTGAGCACCACGTCCGACGTCTTGGAACTGATGTTGATGGAACCGACGAGGCGCCCGGCACCACCTCCGATAAGACCACCTGCCAGCGCGCCGAGCGCGCTGCCGCCGGCATTGCCGTTGGCCGAGACCAGATCGGGGACCATGACATAGTCCGCCGCCTTGACCTGCCCCTTGCCGACGTTGGCGCCACCACGGAGTTCACCTCCGGCCGCAAGCGCACGCTCGCGCATCGCCGCGCTCATGCCCGTGCCGCGATCCACCAGTGTGAAGCAGCCGGACTTGTTGACGAACACCTTGATGAGTTTGGTCGGCGACGGCAGCTGCTGCTGCGTCCACCAGTGCACGTCGCCCTCGGGCTCGAGCACCGAGATGCTTCCGAGCTTGCGTGCGCATTTGGGAATGGCGGCGACCTTTGCTTCGTGCTCCTTCTGCGTTTTGGCGACGAGCGGGTTGGTGGCGGCGCACGCGGAAAGCGTAAGGGTGAGGCCAAGCGCAAGCGACGCCACACCGGCGTGCCTGAAGGTAATTTCCATGATGGATTCTGTCCTGATGCGTCCGGCCCTGAACGACCTTGACCCTGCCCGGACGCACGCGGGAAAAGGCCGTCGAATGAGCGGACGATGCTAGCGATCAGGCAGGCGTGCGTCTGTTGGGCGTTGTCCTAAAATGCTGTAGGAATTTGCCAACGCGTTAATCAATCGCCGCCGCCAAAGCGGCATCGACGGCTTTCTGAGCAAGCGGCGCCATCACGGCATAGCCCTTCGCGTTCGGATGCAACCCATCGTCCGTCAAGTCGACCTTCAGGGCGCCCGCGCCGTCCGACATCGCTGGCGCGTAATCGAGCAACACGAGATGCTCCGCTCCCGCGTACTGACGGATCCATGCATTCAGGGCACGAATCGCCGAGGGCGGCCGGCGCACCGTCTGATCCTTGATGACCGCATCGCTGACGGGCAGCAACGAAGCGAGGACGACATGGATACCATGCGCCCGGGCCAGCTCGGTCATCGACGACAGATTGTCCTCGATCATGCCCAGCGACGACGCGCCGGTGTTTCCCGCGATGTCGTTCGTCCCGGCGAGGATCACCACGACCGCCGGCTTCAGGGCGATCACGTCGGCGCGAAAGCGAACCAGCATCTGCGCCGTCGTCTGGCCGCTGATCCCGCGGTTGATGTAGCCACGGCCCGGGAAAAACTCGCCGATGGGCCGCCCCCAGAAATCGGTGATCGAGTCGCCGAAGAAGATGACGCGCTTCTCCCCGGCCCGGGGCGGCGGATAAGTTGCGTTGTCCTTCGCGAACCGCGCCAGCAGCGGCCAGTCGTTGAGGCGCTGCTCGATGTCCGCGCGCTGGTCGGCCGTGGGGTGGTCGGGCAGTGCGATACGTTCGGCCGCCGACACGTCGGTGGCGAGCATGAGCAGCGACATTCCCCACAACCTGAGCCTCATGACCCCACCCCGACGCATGAAAGACAACCAAAGCAGCAAGCTAGTCGAACGACCCCACGTAGGATTCCGGCGTCCAGTTCTCGAACTTGGTGTAGTGACCGAGGAAGGCCAGCTTCACCGTGTCCGTCGGACCGTTACGCTGCTTGCCGATGATGATTTCGGCCAGGCCCTTATCGGGCGATTCCTTGTTGTAGTACTCGTCGCGGTAGATGAACATGATGACGTCCGCATCCTGCTCGATAGCGCCGGACTCGCGAAGATCGGACATCATCGGACGCTTGTCGGCGCGCTGCTCCAATGAGCGGTTCAGCTGCGACAACGCGATCACCGGCACGTTGAGTTCCTTCGCCAGCGCCTTGAGGCCGCGGGAAATTTCCGAGATTTCCGTCGCGCGGTTTTCGCTGTTGCCGGGCACCTGCATCAGCTGCAGGTAATCGATCACGATCAGGCCCAGCCCGTGTTCGCGCTGCAGACGACGCGAACGCGAGCGCATTTCCACCGGCGACATGGCTGGCGTGTCGTCGATGAAGATCTTCGCATCGGAGAGCATGGTGATCGCCGACGTGACGCGCGGCCAGTCTTCTTCGGCCAGATCGCCGTTTCGCAGGTGCTGCGCGTGCACGCGACCGAGCGACGAGATCAGACGGAAGGCCAGCTGTGAGGCCGACATTTCCATCGAGAACACCGCGACGGCCTTCTTGCCGCGCATCGCCGCCGCTTCGGCGAGGTTGAGTGCGAACGCCGTCTTACCCATCGACGGACGAGCCGCGATGATGACCAGGTCGGACGGCTGCAAGCCCGAGGTCAGTTCGTCGAGATCGGTGAAACCAGTGGACAGACCGGTGAGCTGGCCGCGCTTTTCATAGCGCTCGGTCAGCATGCGGAAGGCCTCGCCCACGGCTTCGCGTACGGAGACGATGTCTTTCTTGCCGCGCGCGCCCGATTCCGCGATACGGAACACGCGCTGCTCGGCGAGCTCCATCACCTCCTGAACGCTTTTGCCTTCGGGACGGAAACCGTCCTCGGTGATCGACGTACCCGCGTCGATCAGCATGCGCAGTACCGACTTTTCGCGCACGATATCGCCATAAGCGGCGATATTGGCTGCGCTGGGCGTGGAGTTGGCCAGTTCCATCAGGTAGCTGGCACCGCCGACCATCTCGGCCATTTCGTTGGCGACGAACCAGTCGCCCAGCGTGATGGCGTCGCAGGGCATGCCCTTGTTGGCCAGCTCGTTGATGGCGCGCCAGATCAGACGATGGTCCTTGCGGTAGAAGTCGTCGTCGGTCAGCTTGTCGGCCACCTTGTCCAGCGAGTCCGGAGACAACATCAGGCCGCCCAGGACGGCCTGTTCCGCCTCGATGGAGTGTGGCGGGATGCGAAGGGACTCGAAAGCGCTGGGCTCGCGCTCGCGGCGGCGCTTGCGGTCGCCGCGCTCACCGCGCTCGCCACGCTCTGGATTGAAGGACATCGTTTACCTCGTCATGCCGTCGGCTGATGACCCGGGCCCGGGTCGCCGTGACGCCATGATACGCGCCCCGGTCGCAAACCTTGAGAGGATAAGTCTGTGGATAACTTGTGGGTTATCCGATCAGCGCGGCGCCTGGCCAAAGCGGTATTCACCGATGAGCCAGAGTTTTCGCTCGTCGACGCCGTGCGTCGCGGCACGGTAGTCGCCGTATTGGATGTCCAGCGTCAGGCCCCTGGCCAGCCCCACCAGCACGCCCGCATCCAGTTCACGGCCCAGCAGCGCACCGCCCTTCTCTGCCCGGAAATGGCGCGACGTGACCTGCCAGCTTATCCGGCGGCCCGCATCGACGCTGCCGAGAACACCGACGTAGCGTTCGCGTAAGCCGGTGCGGGGAATGCGGAAGGCCACCACCCAGCCGTTGAAGGCGCGAGCCGCGCCGTAGGCGACGTTGACCGCGTTGCGCCCGTTGCCGTCAAGCTTCTCCTCACCGGCGCGCCCGGAAAGTGCTGGCCGGCCGTAGCTCACCTCGAACAGGTGGTAGCCCAGACTGAACCGCGCGGGGTTATTCGCGTAGTCGTACTGACGGGCCACGTCCACTGTCCAGCCCAGTTTCGCCGCGCTGGCAGCGGGCTGGTAGGAGCCCGTCCAGCGCGCGCCGACCGTCTTCGTGGAGTTGGCGGCCACCGTGTCGTTGCGGATGAAATAACCGTAGGCGGCCAGCTTACCTACCGGCAACGCCTGATCCAGGTGCAGCAGGTGCGCTGCGAGCTTCCACCGACGCTGGTCACGGTCGTGAAAATCGAACCCAGGCGTACGGTTCGCGCGGCCGAGCCAGTAGTAGCGCAGGTCGGCTCCCTGCCACGCTTTCCAGGACAGCTGCACACCGTCGTAGGATTGCAGGTTCTGCCGCCATGGGTTGTTGCTTATGAAACGGCCGGCATCGAGAAGCACGTACTGGCGTCCAGCGCGCGCGGCGAAAGCATCGTCGCGGTACTCCGCCCACGCATTGGACACGCCGGTGGAGGCGGGATCCGCTTCGGTGGGATAGGGGGTGATACGGGCCGAGCCATCATCGTATTGCTGACCGAACAGCGCCCACGTGCGGGTGCCTTCGCCGTAAACGCTCCAGCCGTTGCCGATCACCCAGTGATAGCCAAGCTGCGTGCGCAACGTGTTGGCGTGACCTCGCTTAGGCGCACCGTCGGAATGGAGATTGCTGTAACGGTAGCGTGCCTCGATGTAGGGCGCGCTTTCCGCCTCGACCGGCGCATCGGCAGCCCAGGCCGACATTCCCATGATCGAACCGCCAGCCACGCCCATGCATGACCGCCACCACCACTTGCCCATGACCGCTCGCTTGCTGACTGCGCAAAAGGCGTGACTTTAGGTGGGGGAGTTGGCGGGAGCCAATGGGAGGCGGACGGGATTTGACGGAAGCCGCGCTGGGTGGGGCTTTGGCTGGGGGAGGCGGACGCCTGGCGATGACGGATGCTGCGTTGGCTTGTGAGATGTTACGCAAATTGAGGGTTGCCGCTTCGCCGCTTCGTTGGCTGTCGCCAGCAGGGCTGGCTCCTACCGGAGCAAGGAACGGCGGCTCCTGCCGGAGCACGGAAGGGCTGGCTCCTGCCGGAGCGCGGAAGGGCTGGCTCCTGCCGGAGCGCGGCATGTCCGAGTCCATCGGCGCGAGGCAAAAAAAACGGGCGCCACAAGGGCGCCCGCTTCGGTGTTGCCGGTAGCCGGTGCTTACGCGCCGACGACCTTGACCTTGACCGTCTGCTGGATATCGGCGTGGAGCACGATGGTGACATCGTATTCGCCGGTGTTGCGGAACGGGCCTTCGGCCTGGATCACTTCGCTCTTGTCGACTTCGTAGCCCTTGGCGACAAATGCCTCGGCCACGTCACGCGGGGTCACCGAGCCGAACAGCTTGCCTTCCGGCGAAGCGTTGACTTCGATGGTGACTTCCGCGCCGTCGAGCTTGGCGGCACGACCCTCGGCGCCGGCCAGCTGTTCCTTGGCCTTGGCTTCGTACTCGGCACGACGTGCTTCGAACGCTTCGAGGTTGGCGGCGGTCGCGCGAGCGGCCTTGCCGGTCGGGAGGAGGAAGTTACGACCGTAACCCGGCTTGACGCTGACCTTGTCGCCGAGGTTGCCGAGGTTCTTCACCTTCTCGAGGAGAATGAGTTCCATAAATATTCCTTACTTTCGTTAGCACGGGTTGGGCCCCATGCAGCCAGGACGGTTGTCCGAAATGAGACGCCTGAAAAATCAGACGTCGTGGTTGTCGGTGTACGGCAGCAGCGAGAGGAAGCGAGCGCGCTTGATCGCGGTCGCCAGCTGACGCTGGTAGCGGGCCTTCGTGCCGGTGATGCGGCTCGGGACGATCTTGCCGTTCTCGGTCACGTACTGACGCAGGGTGTTGAGATCCTTGTAATCGATCTCTTTCACGCCTTCAGCGGTGAAGCGGCAGAACTTACGGCGGCGGAAGAACTTGGACATGTCTGTGATCCCCGATTAGTCGTCGCTGTCGCGATCGTTGTCGTTGTCGCGACCACCACGGCGGTCGTCGCCGTCGCTGTCGTCGTCACGGCGACGCGAACCCTTCTGCTCATCCTTTTCCTTGCTCTTCAGGATGAAGGACGGCTCGGTGTCGGCTTCGTCGCGGCGGACCACGAGGTGGCGCAGGACAGCGTCGTTGAAACGGAAGCCCGTCTCGAGCTCGTTCAGGGCGTTCTGCGAAACCTCGATGTTCAGCATCACGTAGTGAGCCTTGGCGAGGTTGGCGATCGGGTAAGCCAGCTGACGGCGGCCCCAGTCTTCCAGACGGTGGATCGTGCCGTTGTCGCCTTCGATCAGCGCCTTGTAGCGCTCGATCATGGCGGGCACCTGTTCGCTCTGGTCCGGATGGACCAGGAACACGACTTCGTAATGACGCATGGTGACTCCTTGTGGATGCACCCCTTCCGGGGATGGCAGCCTCCCGCGACGTGCGGTGAGGCAAGAAGACCCTCCTTTGGGGAGGGCCAGCCGCGCATTGTAAGGAGATTCAGGGGGCTACCGCAAGCGGAGGCGCAGCCGCCGCTGGGCAGGAGCGAGCCCTGCTCGCGAAAATCCCGTCCCCGGGCCCGGGAGCTGGCGCGGACGGCTTGGCATGAGGCATCGCGCGCGGGGCGCGCTCCTACCGGCGAGGCTTACGAGACGGTGAAGCTTTCGCCGCAGCCGCATTCGCCGGTGGCGTTGGGGTTGTGGAAGACGAACGAGGCGTTCAGGCCCTGGCGCTGGAAGTCGATCAGAGTGCCGTCGACCAGGGGCAGGCTCTTCGGGTCGACCACGACGCGGATCCCATCGATATCGAGCACCTGGTCCTCGGCGGCGATGGCGCCGGCCAGGTCGACCACGTAGCCGAAGCCCGAGCAGCCCATTCGCTTGACGGAAAAACGCACGCCCGCGGCCTCAGGCGCCCGGGACAGGAAGGCTCGCATGCGGTCGGAGGCGGCGGGAGTGATCTGGATGCTCATGAAATCGTTTTATTACCGTGATATACCCGGGAACGGTGCCGTTCACGTGACCCTTACATTATCATGCAAGGTCGCGTCCCACGCGCCCTCCCTATGTGCGGCGCCTTTTCTGGAGTTTCAATCGATGACGGTGGTAAGCGTCAAGCAGGCCCTCGCCGGCGGTACGACCGCAGGCGAACACGAAGTCACGGTCCGCGGCTGGGTGCGCACCCTGCGCGAGTCCAAGGGTGGCCTCTCCTTCGTTAACGTGAGCGATGGCTCCTGCTTCGCCCCCATCCAGGTGGTCGCCACCTCGGATCTCGCCAACTACGAGACCGACGTTAAGCATCTTTCCGCCGGCGCCGGCGTGATCGCCACCGGCAGGCTCGTGCCTTCGCAGGGCAAGGGCCAGGCGTTCGAGATCCAGGCCACCCGCATCGAGGTCACCGGTTTCGTCGAGAACCCGCTCACCTACCCCATTCAGCCAAAGCAGCACTCGATGGAGTTCCTGCGCGAGGTCGCCCACCTGCGCCCGCGCACCAACCTGTTCGGGGCCGTCACCCGCGTCCGCCACACCATGATGATGGCGATCCACCGGATCCTGACGGAGCAGGGCTTCTTCTGGATCAACACGCCGATCATCACCACCTCCGACGCCGAAGGCGCCGGTGACATGTTCCGCCTTTCCACGCTCGACCTGGCCAACCTGCCGCGCGACGACAAGGGCGGCATCGACTGGAAGAAGGACTTCTTCGGTCGCGAGGCCTTCCTCACCGTGTCCGGCCAGCTCAACGTCGAAGGCTATGCCATGGCGATGAGCAAGGTGTACACGTTCGGCCCCACCTTCCGCGCCGAAAACTCCAACACCACGCGCCATCTGGCCGAGTTCTGGATGGTCGAGCCCGAAGTGGCCTTCGCCGACCTGAACGACAACGCCGATCTGGCCGAGCTGTTCCTCAAGGGCATCTTCAAGGCCGTGCTGGACGAGCGCCAGGACGATATGGCGTTCTTCGCCGAGCGCGTGCAGCCGGACGCCATCACGCGCCTGGAAGCGTTCATCGCCAAGCCGTTCGAGCGCATCCAGTACACCGAGGCCGTCGAGATCCTGCAGAAGTCCGGAAAAAAATTCGAACACCCGGTCGCCTGGGGTATCGACCTGCAGACCGAGCACGAGCGCTACCTCGCCGAGGAACATATCGGCCGTCCCGTGGTCGTCATGAACTACCCCGAAGAGATCAAGGCGTTCTATATGCGCCTCAACGACGACGGCAAGACCGTGGCGGCCATGGACGTCCTCGCACCCGGCATCGGCGAGATCATCGGCGGTGCTCAGCGCGAGGAACGCCTGGACTACCTCGACCGCCGCATGGACCAGTTCAAGCTCGATAAGGACACCTACAACTGGTACCGCGACCTGCGCCGCTACGGCACCGTGCCGCATGCCGGCTTCGGTCTGGGCTTCGAGCGCCTGCTGGTCTACGTCTGCGGTCTGGCCAACATCCGTGACGCCATCCCCTACCCTCGCGCGGCAGGGAGCGCCGAGTTCTGATCATTCCCCGACTGAAGACCATGCCCCCACACGTCGTACGTCCCCTGTTGATCGCCGTGGCCCTGCTGGGCCTCGCCGCCTGCCATACGATGGGCGCGATCGTGCCGCCGAACTTCCGTCCGCCGGAAAAAACGACGGCCGCGATCGACGCCGCACGCAAGTCGCTCGAAGACGCCTCGCCGTGCTGTGGCAGCTTCGCCGACCTCTCCTACCAGGACATGCTGCCCTGGCAGCCGCAGCGGTTCGAACTGACGAAGGACAGCCCGGTCGCCAATCTCAACGGCGACCGCAGCTACTTCCTCGCGTTCCGCCTGCCGGCGGGCGCGCAGATTCCGTACACGATCGCGCTGAAAGCCGAACTCAACGGCCGCTGGCTCAGCTCCAGCTACCTCTTCGCCCCGACCATGGTGCTGCTGGACGACGCCTTCCAGCCGCTGCACGCGGAAGACATCCAGCTCTGCGAATACATGGGCTGGACCAACGAGACGACGGGCGCCTTCGGCAAGTTCAAGGTCGAAGACGACAAGGCGCGCTACCTGGTCGTGTATTCGTCGGCCAAGCAGCAGAAGAGCCAGACCTACTGGGAGCAGTCGCCCAGCAGCTTCTCGGCGGAAGCGCCCGTCAAGATGAGCTCGGCGGGAAGCTTCAAGATCCCGCACGGCCCGGACGGCGTGCTGTTCCTGGGCATGCAGAACGATACGTACAAGAAGGCGATCGGCAACGCCGTCTGCTCGAAGGCGTCGCAGGGTAACGGCGTCATATCGACCATTCGCGATGTGGTGACCACCGATCTTCTCGGCACCGACGCGAAGAAAAAAGACAAGGACAGCTGACCCGATCATGCAGACCGCGGTTCTCTTCTATCTTCTTCTCTTGCTGGGCGCCGTCGCGTTCTTTGTCCTGCACATCGTTGCGCAGTGGCGCTTCACGGCGACACTGCGCAAGCGCTATCCGGACCAGTGGAAAACCATCGTCGAGGCCGACTCCGGTCGCCCGAACGGCTTGTCCAACTGGCTGCGCGTGCGCCGCGTCCTGCGCTCGGACGCTCCCGCCCTGTTCAACGATGACCAGCTCAACCGCTGGCAGGCCTTGTGGCGACGTGCCCCCTGGCTCGCGTGGCCGTGCTGGTTGGCCGCGATGGCGTTACAGTGGTGGGCGATGAAGCAACACTAATTCCCTTCACCCGCCGCAGGGAGTTCGCATGGATCTTCGCCTCACCGGTCGACACGCGCTGATCTGCGGCGCATCGCAAGGCATCGGCCGCGCCACCGCCTTCGAGCTGGCCGAACTGGGCGCCAGCGTCACCCTGCTCTCCCGCTCCGCGGATGCGCTCGCCGCCCTCGCCCGCGAGCTGCCCGCCCGGTATGCCGGCCAGTCCCACGACCACCTCGCCGTCGACATGCTCGACACCGCCGGCCTGACCACGGCTATCGCGCGAGTGGTCAGCCTGCATGCCGTGCATATCGTGGTGAACAACAGTGGCGGGCCACCGCCAGGCCCCGCATGGTCCGCCGCGCCGGACGACTACCTGACGGCCTTTCGCCAGCACGTGCTGGCGGCCCAGGTCATTACCCAGGCCTGCCTGCCCGGCATGCGCGAGGCGCACTACGGCCGCGTGATCAATGTCGTCTCCACCTCGGTCAAGGCGCCGATCCCGAACCTGGGCGTGTCCAATACCGTACGTGCCGCCACGGCCGGCTGGGCCAAGACGCTCGCATCGGAAGTGGCCGCCGACGGCATCACGGTGAACAACGTGCTGCCGGGCTATACGCGCACCTCGCGCACCGAGGAACTGATCGAGGCCAGGCGCGGGAACGGTCGCAGCCGCGAGGACGTGGAGCGCGATCTGCTCGCCAGCGTTCCCGCGGCGCGCTTCGGCGAACCGGCCGAGGTGGCCGCCGCGATCGCCTTCCTGGCCAGTCCGGCCGCCGGCTACGTCAATGGCGTGAGCCTGGCTGTCGACGGCGGGCGCACCCGAAACCTCAACTGAGGCAGCCATGATCGTTCTCGCCAACCTCATCGACGGGAAGGCACGCGCGCCGCGGGGCGATCGCTATCTCGACGTCATCGACCCGGCCACGAGCCACGTCTTTGCCCGGTGCCCCGATTCCGATGCGGCCGACGTCGCGGACGCCGTGAGCGCCGCCTCACAGGCCGCCGCCGGATGGGCGTCGACCCCGGCCGACGCGCGCGCCGCGTGCCTGTCCCGTCTTGCCGATCGGATCGAAGCGCGCCTCGCCGCCTTCGCCGCGGCGGAGTCGCAAGACAGCGGCAAGCCGGTCGCTCTCGCACGCACACTGGATATCCCTCGTGCGATCGCCAACCTTCGTTTCTTCGCGGCCGCCGCGACGCAATGGAGCAGCGAGTCGCACGCGATGGAGCGCGGCGCCATCAATTACACGCTACGGCTTCCCCTGGGCGTCGTCGGCTGCATCAGTCCGTGGAATCTTCCGCTCTATCTGTTCACGTGGAAGATCGCCCCCGCGCTGGCCGCCGGCAACACCGTGGTGGCCAAGCCTTCGGAAGTGACGCCGTATACCGCGTGGCTGCTCGGCACACTTGCCTGCGACGCGGGCTTCCCGCCTGGCGTCCTCAACATCGTCCACGGAACGGGGCCCGCCGTCGGCGAGGCGGTCGTCACGCACGAGGGCGTCAAGGCCGTCTCGTTCACGGGCAGCACGCGCACCGGTGTCGCCATCGCCTCCGCGGCGGCGGCGCAGCTCAAGAAGGTGTCGCTGGAGCTCGGCGGCAAGAATCCCACCGTCGTCTTCGACGATTTCGATTTCTCCGACGCGGCGATGAGCACGATCGTCCGCTCGGGCTTCGCGAACCAGGGTGAAATCTGCCTCTGCGGATCGCGCCTGCTGGTGCAGCGAAGCATCTACGAGCGTTTTCGCTCGGCCTACCTGGAGCGTGTCGGCGCACTGCGTACCGGCGATCCGAACGACGCGACGAGCGATCTCGGCGCACTGGTCTCGCGGGCGCACTTCGACAAGGTCATGGGATGCATCGAACGTGCGCGCCAGGAAGGCGGACGTCTGCTGACAGGGGGAGAGCGCGTGCAGGTGGACGGTCGCTGCGCAGAGGGCTGGTTCGTCGCACCCACGGTCATCGAAGGGCTGGCGCCGGAGGCGGCGACCAACCAGGACGAAATCTTCGGCCCGGTCGTCACGCTGATCCCCTTCGACAGCGAGGACGACGCCCTGGCGATCGCCAACGGTACGCCTTATGGGCTGGCCGCCTCGGTGTGGACGCAGGATGTTTCGCGGGCACACCGGTTTTCGGCGCGGCTGCGGTTCGGCATCGTCTGGGTCAACTGCTGGATGCTGCGCGATCTGCGCACGCCTTTCGGCGGCTCGGGTCAGTCGGGTATCGGCCGCGAAGGCGGCATCGAAGCCATGCGTTTTTTCACCGAGGCCAGAAATGTCTGCATCGACCATGGGTCATGACGTCATCCGTGTCGGGGGCGCACCGAAGCCCGTCGGCGCTTATCCGCACGCCCGGCGTGTGGGCTCGCTGCTGTTCCTCTCAGGCATCGGCCCGCGTGTACCCGCGGACAATTCGATCCCCGGCAACGTGGTCGATGCGGACGGAACGCTCGTCAGCCACGACATCGAAGCGCAGTGCCGCCAGGTGTTCGCCAATGTTCGCGCGGTGCTCGAAGCCAGCGGCGCCCGGTTCGAGGACCTGGTCGATGTGACGGTTTACCTGACCGATATGGCGGGCGATTTTGAAACGTATAACCGGCTTTACGCGGAGGCGTTCGAGGGAGTGGAAGCGTGTCGCACCACCGTGGAGGTGAATGCGCTGCCTACGGCGATCGCGATCGAGCTGAAGTGTGTGGCCGCATTCGCTTCGTAGGCGCTCGCCAAAAGGCTCAGGAAACCACCGGAACCGAAGCCAGACACACCTTCAGCATGTCGCCGATCAACGCCTGCACCCCGGCCGCCTTCCTGGGCAGATACTCGAACGACTCCTCGTCCATGTAGTTGATCTGCGACAGCTCGAGCTGGATCGCGTCGATACCCTTGTCGGGTCGTCCGTAATGACGGGTGATGTGCCCACCCTTGAAGCGCCCGTTGACGGCAAAGCTGTAGTCGCCCTGCCCCTCGAGCACGCCGACCAGCGCCTCCTGCAACCCGGGCGAGCAACTGGCGCCATCCGCCGTACCGATGTTGAAATCCGGCAGACGCCCGTCGAACAGCATCGGCACTTCACTGCGGATCGAATGGCCTTCCCACAGCACGACACGTCCGAACTGCTTGCGCAGGCGGGCGATCTCGTCGCCCAGAGCCTGGTGATAGGGCTTCCACCAACGCGTCACGCGATCGGCGATCTCGGCCGCGTCGGGCTCGGCACCCGGCCGGTAGATCGGGCTGCCGTCGAACATGACCGTCGGCGCCAGGCCGGTCTCGGCCTGCCCGGGATACAGGGCATGCCCGTCAGAAGGACGGTTGAGATCGACCACGTAGCGGGACGCGAAGGGCTTGATGACGCTGGCGCCCATGCTCCGGGCGAAGTCATAAAGCTCGGCCACGTGCCAGTCGGTGTCCACCGAACGGCGTGCCCGGCGCTTCATGCGGGCGCCGATATCGTCGGGAATGGCGCTGCCGTTGTGCGGCAGGCTGATCAGGAGCGGCGCGTTGCCGCGATGAAGGGTGTACGGAATCATGGGCTCAGTGTAGCGCTCAACCGGGCACGCGATCGCCCATGGTCACCATCTCTTCGGCCGAGGTCGGATGGACGGCCAGGGTCGCGTCGAAATCGTCCTTGGTGGCGCCCATCTTGATGGCCACGGCGAAGCCCTGGAGGATCTCGTCCACGCCGGGACCCAGCATCTGCATGCCGACGATGCGCGAGTCCTCGCCGGTGCAGATCAGCTTGAAGCGGACCTTCATCGGCCGCTGCGCCAGGGCGAGCTGCATGGGCACGAACGATTGCTTGTACAGGTGCACGTCCGCGCCATAGGCCTCCCGGGCCTGTTCCTCGGACATGCCGACGGTGCCCAGTGGCGGATGCGAGAACACGACGGTAGGTACGTTCCGGTAGTCGAGACGCGCGTTCGGTTTTCCTCCAAACAACCGGTCGGCCAGCTTGCGCCCGGCGGACACGGCCACCGGGGTCAGCGCCAGCCGCTGGGTCACGTCGCCGACCGCATAGATCCCGGGTACGTTGGTGTTCTGGAAATCGTCGACTTCGATGTGACCCTCGTCATCGGTCGCCAGACCGATGACGCCGATATCGAGCGACTCGGTATTCGCCTCGCGACCCACCGCCCAGACCAGCAGATCGTAGGGACCGGGATGACTGCCCTTGTCGCAGTCGAGCAAAAGAACGCCGTCCTTTTCATGCACGGCGTCGATCTGGCACGTGTAATGGATACCGATGCCATGCTTCTGCATCTCCTCACCCAGCTGGTACGAGATTTCCTCATCGAAGCCACTCATCAGCCTCCCGCGGACGAACAGGTCGACCTCGCTGCCCAGGGCGCGAAGCACACCCGCGAGCTCGACGGCGACATAGCCACCGCCGACGATCGCCGTGCGTTTCGGGCATTCGCGCAGCTGGAAGAACCCGTCCGATGTCACACCGAGGTCGAAGCCGGGCTTATCGAGCTTCTTCGGTGTCGAGCCTGTGGCGATAACGATGTGCGGCGCGGTGAGTTCCCGTTCGCCCGCGCGGACGCGATCCGGCGCGACGAAGCGTGCGCGCTCGTGGACCAGCGTGACGTGTGCCTTGTCGAGCGACTGACGGTAACTGGCGTGGATATGCTCGATATAGTCATCGCGTCGGTCGATGAAGCGAGGCCAGTCGAGACTGCCGGGCCTCTCATGGAAGCCGTAGTCCACAGCGATGTACTGGGCCTCGGACATCTGCGCCGCGTACCACATGGCCTTTTTGGGCACGCAGCCCGCATTAACGCACGTGCCGCCCAGTTCCGACGGCTCGACGAGCGCCACCTTCGCGCCATGTTTCGCCGCGCGTATCGCCGCCGCGAGGCCGCCCGATCCGCCGCCGATCACGATGAGGTCGAAGGCTTCCACAGTCATAAGAGCTCCCAGAAATCAAACGGCGAGGCTAGCGCCGCGGGAGTGAAGTTGACGACTGCGCGTCGGTTCACAGGTCGAAACGCGAGGGCGCATAGGGGGTCGGATCGAGTGACGGCGCGGGCCCGGAAAGGAGGTTCGCCACCAGCTCGCCTGTGGCGGCCGACATGCTGATTCCAAGCATGCCGTGCCCCGTGGCGTAAACCAGATTGGACCAGCGCGAGCTCGGACCGATGATCGGCAGCTCGTCGACGCTCATGGGCCGCCAGCCCCACCAGGGGGTGACTTCGCCGCGCCCTTCTGGCTCGCGCAGGTAGGTGGCCGCGCCACGACGCAGGGCGTCGAGGCGAACCGGATTGAGCCCTTCGTCGAAGCCCGAAAACTCCATGGTGCTGCCGAGCCGGAAACCGGTCGCCCAGGGGGTGACGCACACCGCCGCCTCACGTAGCACGAGCGAATGCGTGGGCGACTGCGCGGGCGGCGTGTCCCAGGTCAGCGAGTATCCCTTGCCGGGCTGCATCGGCAGACGGATGTCGAGCAGTCTGCCGAGCAACGGCGACCACGCGCCCAGCGCCATCACCACGCGATCCGCGTAGAAAACACCACGCGTGGTCCTGACGTGTGAAATGCGGGCCCCATCGAAGCCGAACTCGTCCACGCGCGCGCCCGTCTCGATCGCGCCGCCGAGTTCGCGCACGCGCCGTGCGAGTTCGGCGACGAAGCGGTCGGGTCGCAGACGCGCATCGCCCGGATGCAGCAGGCCGCCCACCACGCCGTCACGCAGGGAAGGCTCCAGCGCAAGCACGTCGTCACCCAACAGCACGCGGACGTCCATGCCCAGGCGCCGCAGCAGTTCCACATGGGGCCGGTCAGCCTGCACGCTCCGCTCGTGGCGATAGACATAGAGCTCACCGACCTCTTCGAACTCGCAGGCCATGCCGTCGCCTGCGACCAGATCGGCCAGCAGGGCGCGCGATCGGGCCAGGATGGCGCCACGCGCTTCGCCGGCCTGCTGATAGTCACGCCACGTGCAGCGCCGCGCGAAGCCCAGCAGCCACCGCGCGCGCGCGATGTCCGGCCGGGGGCTCACGTAGAGCGGCGCATCGCGGTGCCAGAGCGAACGCAACGCGGTGCCGACCATGCCCGGCATGGTCAAAGGGCCCGCATGGCTGGGGGTGATCGTGCCGCAGTTGCCGTGGGAGCTGCCGTTGCCCGGCAGCCCCTGTTCCAGCACCCGCACGCTGGCTCCGGCCTTCAGCAGGTACAGCGCGCAGGCCAGGCCGATCACGCCGCCGCCCATGACCAGCACATCGCTTCGGGATCTATCCATGCACGTAGTTTAACGGTGTGAATGGCCGCGGCCGGCCTGTCCGGAACATAAACTCGTGCGCTTTAACAGGTATTCCCTGTAACCCATTGGTTTTGCTAGTCTGATCCATGCCGATCCTTACAGGGGATATGCCCGTGCATCCCGCTTTACCTACATCACCTCGCCTGTCGCGCTTTCTTGGCCCGGTCGTGCTTGGCGTTTGCCTCAGCCTGCTGGCCGCGTGCGGCAGCGCCCCGCCGAAGCGCTCGTCCTCCCAGCAGCGCAATCCCGCGTCGGCGGTTCCGCTGGCGAAGAACCTCGAATGGTCGACGCGTCCCGCCGATGCGCCGCCGGCCGATGCCGCCAACGATGTGCTGTTCCGTGCGATCGGGCTCGTCGGCACGCCTTACCGCTGGGGCGGAAACACCCCGCAGGGCGGCTTCGACTGCAGCGGACTGATCAACTACATCTATCTGACCTCGACCGGCCTTCGCCTGCCACGCACCTCCCAGGAAATGGCGGCGCTGGACAAGCCCAAGGTCGATGAGTCGGCTCTCGCAAGCGGTGACCTCGTGTTCTTCGGCCGTGGCCATGTCACCCATGTGGGCGTCTACGTCGGCAAGGGGCGTTTCGTCCACGCACCGAACTCCGGCGGCACCGTGCGGTTGGACGACCTGGACGGCACTTACTGGAAGCAGAACTTCGTCTACGGACGCCGCGTCCTTAACTGAACGAACGACAACAAGCCTGGCAAAGCCGCATCAATTAGATTGCGCACGATTTAATTGCGTGCTTATATACGTTCCACGCCCGGCAACCCCGGGCACCCGATTCCCTTACACGACAAAGGAACACGCCATGAGCAACCTCTCGAAAGTGCAGAAGATCGTCTACACCGCCCATGCCAAGGTCGCCGGCGGCCGCGAAGGCCACGTCGAGAGCGACGATGGCCTGATCAAGCTCGACCTCCGCCTGCCGAAGGAAATGGGCGGCAGCGGTGGTGGCAGCAATCCGGAGCAGCTGTTCGCAGCCGGCTATGCCGCCTGCTTCGAGGGCGCGGTCCGCTTCGTCGCCGGCCAGAAGAAGGTCAAGGTCGACGGCGCGTCGGTCGCCAGCAGCGTCGGTATCGGCCCGCGTGAAGGCTCCGGCTTCGCCATCCAGGTCAAGCTCGAGGTCACCCTGCCCGGTGTCGACGACGCCACCGCGCAGGACATCGTGAAGACCGCGCACGAAGATGTCTGCCCGTACTCCCACGCTACGCGCGGCAACGTCGATGTGGACGTGTCGGTGAATGGCAAGTCGCTGGCGTAATCGCCGCGCGGACGTGATCGAGAAAAGACGGCGCCTCCAGAGGGCGCCGTCTTTTTTTGTTCTCCGGCTGATCCGGCCTTGCCCCGGGGGCAAGAAAAAAGCGCCCGAAGGCGCTTTCGTCGTAACGCACTGAAGCAAAAGCTCAGTGCTCGCCGTCACCCTTCGGGTGGGCGTGGCCATGGGCCAGTTCTTCTTCGGTCGCGTCACGGACGACCTGCACGTCGACGTTGAAGGTCAGGTGCTTGCCGGCCATCGGATGGTTGAGGTCGATGTCGACCACGCTGGAGCCGATCTTCTGCACCACGACAACGCGGTTGCCGCCTTCCTTGAGGGAGAGCACGGTCGAGTCGCCGACCTTGAGGCCCTTGCCCTGCTGAGGGAAGTACTTCTTCGGCACGCGCTGGGTCATGCCTTCCTGACGCGGGCCGTAACCCTGCTCCGGGGCGATTTCGATGTCGAACGTATCACCCACCGACTTGCCCTCGAGGCCCGCTTCCAGGCCCGGGATGAGCTGGCCATGGCCCAGCAGGATCCACAACGGTTCGCCGCCCTCGACCGAGCTTTCGACTTTCTCGCCGTCGACGGTGAGCGTGTAGTGGAACGAGATGACCTTGTCCTTACCAGCCTGCATGTTGGTTTCTACCGGATGAAAACGCGGCATTTTACCGGCCGCGGGCCCCGGCGTCACGCGGCGTCACGGTCCTTGCCGAAGCCGACACCGCGCGCTTCGGGTCCCAGCCAGGTCAGCAGGGCCAGCACGGCCGCCACGACGGCGATCCAGGTCGACATGGCGAAGGCGAAATCGCCCCCGCGCTGCTCGGCCAGCCAGGTCTGCGCGGTGGCGGTGATCGCCGCGAGCAGGTTGCCCATCTGATAGGCGAAGCCCGGCAAGGTCCCGCGGACGGCGTCGGGCGAGAGCTCGTTGAGATGAGTCGGAACGACACCCCAGGCGCCCTGCACCATCACCTGGATAAGGAACGCGCCGAGGCCGAGCAGCAGCAACGAGCCGCCGTAGGTCCACAACGGAATGACCGGGATGGCCAGCACCGCCGCGATGATGATCGCCTTGCGCCGCCCGATCCGCTCCGAGAGCGAGCCAAAGGTCAGACCGCCAAACAAAGCGCCGAGGTTGAGCAGCGCCGTGAGCATGAAGGCGGTGCCGGAGCCGGCCGGAATCCTCAGCGTCTCCTGCACGAAGGTCGGATACATGTCCTGCGAGCCGTGGCTGAACATGTTGAACGCCGCCATCAGCAGCATCAGATAGATGAAGAGCTTCCAGTGACCGCGCATCGAGACGAACACGCTCTCCCTGGCCTTGGACCGGCGACCTTCCCAGACCGGGGACTCGGGCACCTTGCGGCGGATGTACAGCACGAGGAAAGCCGGGAGGGCACCTACGATGAACAGCCCGCGCCAGCCGATATGGTCGACCAGCAGCCAGTTGACCAGAGCGGCGAGAAAGAACCCGCACGGGTAGCCACTTTGCAGCAGCCCTGACACGAAGCCTCGCGACCTGGCGGGAATGGACTCCATGGCCAGCGAGGCGCCGATGCCCCACTCACCGCCCATGGCGATTCCGAACAGAAAGCGCAGGCCAAGCAGGATGCCCAGACTGGGCGCGAAGGCGCAGGCGACCTCGAGCACCGAAAACAGGACGATGTCGAACATCAGGACAGGACGGCGACCGTAACGGTCGGCCAGTCGTCCGAAGATCAGAGCGCCGATCGGACGCGCGGCCAGCGTAAGGAACAAGCCGTACGTGACCTCCTGCTTGGGCACGTTGAACTCGTGAGCCACGGCAAGGATCACGAAGGTCAGCAGGAAATAATCGAACGCATCGAGCGTCCAGCCCAGGAAGCTGGCCAACACGGTGTGTCGCTGTGTATGGTCCAGATCGCGCAGGGCGGCGGGGAGCAGCATGAGAATTTCCTCAACGAGATTCGGGCCGCGCCGAGGCTAGCACAGCGCGAAAATCCAACGGGCACCTCACGATCCGGCGACGGGTCATCGCTAAAACTGGTGCTCTCGCCACGACAGACGGAGGACTCATGAAGTACTCGCGATCCATCGTTTCATTTGCCGTTCTGACCGCGTTCTGTGCCGGTACCGCCATGGCCCAGAGCGACAGCGGCGCGCCCTCGTTCGCCGATCTCTCGAAAGACGGCAAATCCATCAAACGCAGCGACCTGCCCAAGGACAACGATGCGCTGAAGGAAATGCGCGCCCATTTCAACGAGGCCGACACCAACCATGACGGCAAGGTCGATAAGGGCGAGTACGACGCCTACATCGCCAAGGGCAGCCAGCGACCTCAGCAGAACTAGCCGTCACGACCGGGTGCCGCGTATGGTGCCCGGTCCTCCTTCAGGAAAGGACACCTCGCCGCATGAGTTCCGACACCCGGATCCGACGCCGGATCGCTTCACGCTTCAGCCGCCGTGGCGACCGCCTCTACATCCACGGCAAGCTGGCCAGCGATCCCGTCTATGCGGCCACCGCCCAGGCCATTTCGGGACGTCGCCTGCCGTTGCTGGATATCGGTTGCGGGCTCGGTCTCCTCGGCCACTATCTCCATGCCTGTGACGCGCTCGATGGTTATGTCGGCATCGACCACGACCCGCGCAAGATCGCCACGGGTCGGGACGCGGCGGAACGGGCCGGACTTGGCGACGCCATCGCGCTGCGCGAAGCCGACGCCACGGCGGCACATCCCCTGCGCGGACATGTCGCCATGCTCGACGTGCTGCACTACCTGCCCAGGGAACGTCAGGCGGACCTTTTGTCGTTCGCCGTCGACCACCTCGCCGAAGATGGCGTGCTGATCCTGCGCAACGTCATCCGGGACGGTACGTGGCGGTACCGGGCTACCGTGCTGGAGGAAAAATTCATCAAGGCGGTCGGCTGGATTCCCGGTGGGGCTCAGTACTTCCCGACCGAGGCGGATATTCGCGGGGTGCTGGAGCCCAGGGGGATCCGGGTGGATTTCCGCCCCTTGTTCGGGCGGACGCCCTACAACAGCTACCTGATGACGGCCTCGCGGCGGAGCTGAATCGCCGATCCCCATTTGTGCACCGCAATAAGGTATACTGCGCGAGTCGAGAAGCGCTCCGACTCCCTTGCGGACCCCCGGCGTGGAGATTCTCCCGCCCGTTCCCCCACCCCCGGAAGCGCGCTCGACACCGGCCAGCCTGCTGTCTTCGTCATGGTTAGCGGCCGCCAATCCATAACTCGCAGCGCGGTTCCAGGGAACGCTCGAGTCAAGCAGGAGCTCCACCCCATGTCTTTCGATTCGCTGGGCCTTGCGCCCGCGTTGCTGCGTGCCCTTTCCGAAGCCGGCTACGAGAAGCCGACGCCGATCCAGGCGGCCGCCATTCCCCAGGTCATCGCCGGCCACGACCTCATGGCCGCCGCCCAGACGGGTACCGGCAAGACCGCCGCGTTCGCTCTGCCGCTTCTGCAGCGCATCGCCAACGAAGTGCGTGGCGAGAAGGCGCGCCCGATCCGCGCGCTGATCCTCACCCCGACCCGCGAGCTGGCCGCCCAGGTGCAGGACAACCTGCGTGACTACGGCAAATATCTTCCGCTCTCCAGCACCGTCATCTTCGGCGGCGTCGGCATGGGCAACCAGCTGCACGCCCTGCGTCGCGGCGTCGACATCGTCGTGGCCACGCCCGGCCGCCTGATCGACCACATGCAGCAGCGCTCGGTGAACCTGTCCAAGGTCGACGTGCTGGTGCTCGACGAAGCCGACCGCATGCTCGACATGGGCTTCCTGCCGGCGCTCAAGCGCATCCTCGCCGCCGTGCCGAAGGAGCGTCAGACGCTGCTGTTCTCGGCCACCTTCGCGCCGGAGATCAAGGCGCTCGCCCAGCAGTTCATGCGCAACCCGCGCGAGATTTCGACCGCTCCGGCCAACACCGTCGCCAACACGGTCACGCACCGTGTGCACCCGGTCGACGCCGCGAAGAAGCGCGACCTGCTCCTGCACATCCTCTCGCAGGACAGCCGTCGACAGACGCTGGTCTTCAGCCGCACCAAGCACGGCGCCGACAAGCTGGTCCGTCACCTGGAGCAGTTCGGCATCAAGTCCGCCGCGATCCACGGCAACAAGAGCCAGAATGCCCGCACCCGCGCCCTGTCCGACTTCAAGACCAACCGCATCACGGTGCTGGTCGCGACGGACATCGCCGCCCGCGGTATCGACATCGATCAGTTGCCGGTCGTGATCAACTTCGACCTGCCCATGGTCGCCGAGGATTACGTGCACCGCATCGGCCGTACCGGCCGCGCCGGCGCGACGGGCGAAGCCATCTCGCTGGTGAGCCACGATGAGTCGGGCCTGCTGCGCGATATCGGTCGCCTGCTCAAGACGGATCTCGAGATCGCCAATATCGCCGGCTTCGAGCCGAGCACCCCGCTTCGCCTCGACGCCGGTGCGCCGCGTCCGAAGCAGGGTGGCGGCCAGCAGCGCCAGCCGCGTGCGCAGAGCGGCGGCAACGGTAATGGTCGCCCGGCCGGCAACGGCCAGGCACGTCAGGGCGGCGGCGGTACGGGTGGTGGCAACGGTGGCGGTCGTCCGCCGTCGCATCGTCCGCATGGTCATTCGGCTGCCGGCACCGGTGAGAACACCGGCAGCCACAAGCGTCGCCGTCAGGGCCGCGGTGGCCGTCCGGCGACCAACAAGGCCTGACCGGTCGCGCGGGGATAAGCCTGGCCGGACAGCCGGTTCTGCTTATCCCTGCGCCCTGACCTTCGCGGTCAGGACATGGTCTTCCCACAGGCCATCGATCTTCAGGTAACGCTTCGCATAACCCTCTTTCTCGAAACCCAGGCGCTGCAGAAGGCGTCCGCTTCGCTCGTTGCGCGGCATGTGGTTGGCCATCACCCGATGGAAGTCCAGAGGGCCAAACGCATAGCGGATAGCCGCATCCAGCGCTTCGAACATCAGGCCCTGCCCCTCGTGGCGCCGGGCGATGCCATACCCCAGGTGACACGCCTGAAACACGCCACGGACGACGTTCGCGAACGTGAAACTCGCGATCATCTCCGCGCTATCCGGGGTCAGTACCGCGAAGGGATAACCGCGGTCGGCACGGGCCGCTTCCAGTCCGGCTTCGATCGCCAGCCGGCATCCGTCGAGCGTGTAATGCGACTCCGTGCGCAGGGGCTCCCAGGGAGCCAGGTGCTCGCGGTTCTCGGTCCGGTAACGTCGCAAGACGTCAGCCTCCTCGACATCGAGCAGGCGGATCACCGTACGCGACGTGCGCATGCGGATCGGCTCGCTCATGCGGTCAGTGCTTTCGCGTGGTGACGGAGGTGGTCTTCGACGAAGCTCTGAATGAAGTAGTAGCTGTGGTCGTAACCCGGCTGCATGCGCAGCTTCAGTTTCTGACCGGCCTCTTCGCACGCGGCTTCAAAGCGCTGCGGCTGGAGCTGGCTGACGAGGAAGCCATCGGCTTCACCCTGGTCGATGAGGATCGTGCCGTCGATGCGCGCGCCGGCGGCGACCAGTTCGGTGGCATCGTGCTTCGCCCAGGCCTTGCAGTCGGCGCCGAGGTAGCGAGGAAACGCCTTCTCACCCCAGGGCACGGAGCCCGGGGCGACGATCGGAGCGAATGCGGAAACCGAGCGATAACGGCCCGGATTGCGCAGCGCGATGGTCAGCGCGCCGTGACCACCCATGGAATGACCGAAGATGCCTTGCCTGCCCATGTCGAATGCGAATCGTTCCGCCAGAAGGCGCGGCAATTCGTCCACGACATAGGTGTACATGCGGAAGCGGGACGACCAGGGCGCCTCCGTCGCATCGAGATAGAAGCCTGCGCCTTCGCCGAACTCCCAGTCGCCGGTGGCGCCGGCGATGCCGGTATCGCGCGGACTGGTATCGGGCATGACCAGCGCAAGGCCGAGTTCCGCGGCGATGCGCTGGGCGCCGGCCTTGATCGTGAAGGTTTCGGCCGTGCACGTGAGCCCGGCAAGAAAACAGACCACCGGCACCGGCCCGTTTTCCGCAGCCGGCGGCAGATACACCGCAAAGCGCATGGGGCCGCCGCACGCCTCGGATTCATGCGAATAGAAGCCCTGCAATCCACCGAAGCAGCGCTGCTCCGACACCGTTTCGATCGCCGACATGCATCTCTCCTATCCGAAAACTGACCGGGAAGTGTAACGCCGGCGTGACAAGTGGCCACATACCACAACGAACAGCGCACATCGCTGCTACAATAACGCTACTGCCGGCGCGCGAATGTCGCCGTCGCGCCCCCTCTTCGAGGTCGCCATGTCATCCCCTGAAACAGACAACGCTCCGGCATCGCCCGGCTTCAGCGCGCTCGCGCTCGACGCTAACGTCGTGCGCGCCCTGACCGAGGTGGGTTATGAAACCCCCTCCCCCATCCAGGCCGCGACCATTCCGGCCCTGCTCGAAGGCCGCGATGTCATCGGCCAGGCACAGACCGGTACCGGCAAGACCGCGGCGTTCGCGCTGCCGGTGCTGTCGCGCATCGATCTGCGGGCGGGCAACAAGCCGCAGGCCCTGGTGCTCGCGCCCACGCGCGAGCTGGCCATCCAGGTGGCCGAGGCGTTCCAGAAGTACGCCACCTACCTGCCTGGCTTCCAGGTCCTGCCGATCTACGGCGGCCAGAGCTACGGGCCGCAGCTGCAGGGTCTCAAGCGCGGTGCCCAGATCGTCGTCGGTACCCCCGGCCGCGTCATCGACCATCTCGACAAGGGCACGCTGGATCTTTCCGCGCTGCGCTTCCTCGTGCTGGACGAAGCGGACGAAATGCTCCGCATGGGCTTCATCGACGACGTCGAGAAGCTGCTCCAGGCGACCCCGGAGGGCCGTCAGGTAGCCCTGTTCTCCGCGACCATGCCGGCGCCCATCCGCCGCATCGCGCAGACCTATCTGAAAGACCCGGTCGAAGTCACGATCAAGAACAAGACCACCACCGCGGCCAACATCCGCCAGCGTTACTGGTGGGTCAGCGGCGTGCACAAGCTGGATGCGCTCACCCGCATCCTCGAAGCCGAAAGCTTCGACGCCATGATCGTGTTCACCCGTACCAAGTCGGCCACCGAAGAACTCGCCAGCAAGCTGCAGGCGCGTGGCTTCGCCGCGGCGGCGATCAACGGCGATATCGCGCAGGCCCAGCGTGAGCGCGTGATCGACCAGCTCAAGACCGGCAAGCTCGACATCCTCATCGCGACCGACGTCGCGGCGCGCGGTCTCGACGTCGAACGCATCAGCCACGTGCTGAACTACGACATCCCGCACGACACCGAGTCGTACGTGCACCGCATCGGCCGCACCGGCCGTGCCGGTCGCAGCGGCGAGGCGATCCTGTTCGTCACCCCCCGTGAGAAGAACCTGCTCCGCCAGATCGAGCGCGCCACGCGCCAGCCGATCGAGCAGATGCAGCTTCCGACCATCGAGGCGGTCAACGACACGCGCGTCAACAAGTTCAACCAGAAGATCTCCGACACGCTGGCCACCGGCGACCTCGGCCTGTTTCAGCAGCTCGTAGAAAAATACGAGCAGGAGCACAACGTGCCGGCGATCGAGATCGCCGCCGCGCTGGCCAAGATCGCCCAGGGCGACCAGCCGCTGCTGCTCGAGCCGCCCGCCAAACGCGAATACACCGAGCGCCCGCCCCGCGACTTCGATCGTGAGCGTCCCTCGCGCGACGATCGTCCGCCCCGCGACGGCGGCGACTTCAGCGACCGTCGCCCGGTCCGCGAAGGCATGCGCCAGCCACGTCCGCATACCACGGAAGCCGGCAAGCGTACGTACCGCATCGAAGTGGGCCACGAGCACGGCGTGAAGCCGGGCAACATCGTCGGTGCCATCGCCAACGAGGGTGGTGTCGAGGCCAGGTTCATCGGCCGCGTCAGCATCCGTGACGACTACAGCCTGATCGACCTCCCGGACGGCATGCCGGCCGAGACCTTCACGCACCTCAAGAAGGTGTGGGTCGCCCAGCAGCAGCTGAAGATCGCCGAGTGGGACGGCAAGGAAACCCCGCAGAGCGGCGCCGGCGCCGGCGCCGGTGGCGCTTCGCGCCCGCCGCCGCGTGGTGGCAACTTCCGTCCGCAGGGCAACCGGCCCAGCGGCGGTAAGCCGCCACGGAAGAAGCGCGATTTCTGATGAATGGAAAAAAGGCCCCGGAGACGGGGCCTTTTTTATGGTGTTTCTCCAGCGACTGCTTCAGCGAATCGTTCAGTGCCCGAAGTCCGCGGGCGTCAGCGGCGACATCCCGTGCTTCACCCGTGCCTTGTCGCATTGCGGACTGGGCTGTCCGTTTTCCCACGCCGGCTGCAGGTCGTGGCATGGCGAGGGGCGAACTTCGTATACACCGCAATGCGCGGCAATGCCGACCTCACCCACGAGCGATTTGCAGCGCGGCTCGTACGCGTTCGTGCCGTGCATGTTCACCCGGTGCGGATCGAGATGCTCGGTCAGCGCCGACGGCACGATGCCGCCGGCGAGATCGGTTTCCATCCAATGGAAGGCCACGCGGAAGGTCGCGCAGCAGGCGCCGCAGAGAAGACAGGGGTGCGTCATGTGAGGACGGTCAGATCGTTCCGGAGAAGGTGTTGCACTTGCCGATGTCACCGGATTCGAGGCCCGTCCTGAACCACTTCACACGCTGCGCCGAGGTGCCGTGCGTGAACGAATCGGGCACGACGCGCCCCTGCGACTGTTCCTGCAAGGTGTCGTCACCGATGGCCGAGGCCGCGTTGATCGCCGACTCCACATCGCCCGGCTGCAGCCACTGCTGACGCTGGTTGGACCGGTTCGCCCAGACACCGGCGAAGCAATCGGCCTGCAGCTCCTGACGAACGGACAGGCCGTTGGCCCCTTCCATGGCAGCACCGCGGCGGCGTGCGTCGCTGACCTTGTCGAACACGCCCACGAGGTTCTGCACGTGGTGGCCGACTTCGTGCGCGATGACATAGGCCCGGGCGAAGTCGCCGGCCGAATGAAAGCGCTGTTGCATCGTCTGGAAGAACCCGAGATCCAGATAGACCTTATGGTCACCGGGGCAATAGAACGGTCCCACCGCCGATGACGCCGAACCGCAGGCCGTGCGCACGCCATCGCGGAACAGCACCAGCTTCGGCCGCTCGTACTGCTGACCGTTGGCGGCGAAAACCTCGCCCCAGGTGTCCTCGGTCTCGCCCAGAATGGCGCGGACGAAGTCCACCTGCGGGTCATTGGCCGCGGCCTGGTCGCCCACCTGACGGGCCGGTTCCTGCCGGGTCTGCTGCTGCGACGTCGTCCCCGGGTCGCCCTGGCCGCCGAGCAAGGCCGTCGGATCCTTGAAGAACACCATGCCGATGATGGCCAGGATGATGATGCCGCCGATACCCAGGCCGCGGCCTCCGAAGCCACCTCCACCGCCACCACTGCCCTGGCCAGCGTCTTCCACGTTGTCGCTTCTACGGCCTTTTTGCCAGAGCATGGGCATCTCCTCGGTTGAAAGCGTCTCCAGCGAGACGCGGTCGGCATGATCGCATGGACCATTGCCGGTAAACTTGCGGGTTATTCAGTCCCCGGATCGCTTCATGACAAGCCAGCTTCCTGCCGTCGTCACCCTGCTCACCCTGCTACTGATGTTCTATACGGTATGGATGGTAGGCCGTGCGCGTGAACGCTATGGCATCAAGGCGCCGTCCATCTCCGGCGACCCGGCGTTCGAGCGGGCCTGGCGGGTCCAGATGAACACGCTCGAGAACGCCGTGATGTTCATCCCGGCGCTGTGGCTTGCCGCCCAGTACGTCGATCCGCTGTGGGCGGGCATCGCCGGCCTGGTCTGGCTCGCGGGGCGTGTGTGGTATGCGCTGGCTTACGTACGCGATGCCTCGCGCCGCGGCCCGGGATACCTGGTCTCGATGGTCGCCTGGGCCGCGCTGATGCTGATGGCGGCCGGTGGCATGGGCATGGCGATCATGGAAAACAACGCGTCGCCGCCGGTGAACGATACGACGGGCGCATAAACGGCAAATCCGGGAAGGGACGATCCGTCCCCGGACGCGCTGCTCAGTCTTCGTCGTCCCGCGCCAGCGCCAGCACCCGGACGCGCTGGATGCGGGCACCTTCCATCGCGGTCACCTCGAACTCGAAGCCGTCGACCTCGAAGCGGTCGCCGGCGGCCGGCAGGCGGCCCAGCTGCGACAGCACGAAGCCGGCCAGCGTGGAGAAGTTGCCGTCGGCCGAGCCCGGCAAGCGATGGCTGAGCAGGTGCTCGACCCGACGCACGTCGAGACTGGCATCGAGCAGCCACGCCCCGTCCGGCTCGCTCACCGCGGAAGGATCGCCCTCGCGGGTCTCGTCCGGGAATTCACCGGCGATCACCTCGAGGACGTCGGCCGGGGTCACGAGGCCGAGGATGCTGCCGTACTCATCGACCACCAGCGCCATCTGGAGCGGCGCGCGACGGAACTCGTCGATCAGGCGGAGCACGCTCAGCGATTCCAGCACCGTGATCGGCTTGCGGACGAACTGCGCCGTCTCCAGTCGCCCGTGATCGGCCAGGCTGGCCAGCAGGTCGCGGGATGAAACCACGCCCACGAGCTGGTCGAGATCGCCCTCCGCCACCAGCATCCAGTGGTGCGCGGACTCGCGCGCCTCGGTCAGCAGTGTCGTCAGGTCTTCGCCCGGGTCGACCCAGACGATCTCGGTGCGCGGCGTCATGATCGAACGCACCGGTCGCTGGGACAGGTCGAGTACCCCCTGGACCATTTCCAGTTCGTCCTGACCGAACACCGCCGCCTCGGACGCCTCCGTGCGCGCCTCGTGCTTGCCGTTCTCGCCCTCCTCGTCCGACCGGCCCCCGAGCAGGCGCAGGACGGCCTTGGCGGTACGGTCGCGCATGGCGCGCCCGCCGACCAGGAGGGAACGATGACGATTACGCCGCATCGTCTGGTTGAACACCTCGATCATGATCGAGAAGCCGATCGCGGCGTACAGGTAACCCTTGGGGATGTGGAAGCCGAAACCTTCCGCGATCAGGCTGAAACCGATCATCAACAGGAAGGACAGGCACAGGATCACCACCGTCGGACGCGCGTTGACGAAGGTGGTCAGCGGCTTGCTGGCGGTGATCATCAGGGCCATGGCGATGACCACGCCGACCATCATGATCGACAGATGGTCGACCATGCCGACGGCGGTGATCACGGAATCCAGTGAGAACACGGCGTCGAGGATGACGATCTGCGCCACGACCAGCCAGAAGCTCGCCCGGCGGCCGGCCTTGCCGCCATCGTCGTCGTCGGCTTCGAGCCGTTCATGCAGCTCCAGCGTCGCCTTGAACAACAGGAAGGCGCCGCCGATCACCAGGATCAGATCCCGCCAGGACAGGCCGAAACCGTTCCAGTTGAAGAGGGGTGTCGTCAGCGTCACCAGCCAGGACATGGCGGCGAGCAGGCACAGGCGCATCACCAGCGCGAGGCCAAGACCCAACAGCCGCGCGTGGTCGCGCTGGCGGGCGGGCAGTTTGTCGGCGAGGATCGCGACAAAGACGAGGTTGTCGATACCGAGCACGATCTCCAGCACGATCAACGTGAGAAGACCCGCCCAGGCCGAAGGGTCGGCAAGCCAGTCGAATGCGAACATGGGACGGCGCGTCGAGGCGCCAGTTTTCCTCCTTTAGGGACGAAACACTATACAGGTGCCACGTGACGGTCTGTGCCGGAAGCGCCGTTGCTTTTGTCGCGGGGCGTCCGCTAGGGTGCCGCATGCCTCACGACTCCCCCTCGTCCGCCGCCCCGGCCGTCCTTCCCGCCAGTCCCGCCCAGGCCCCCGGCCTGCTTGAGGCGGTTCTCACGATCCTCGGTTATTTCATCCTGCAGCTGGGCTTCGGGATGGGCTTCAAGCTGCTGTCCGATGCCCTGGCCCGCTGGTTCCCGGACGGCGTCCCCGACGCTGCCGACCGGATCATCGTGGTGGTGATGCTCACCGTCGTCGCCTCGGCCTGGCTGACGATTCATGTGGTGGTACGCCGCTGGGGCAGCCTCACGCGATCAGGCGGTGTACTCGGGCTGGGCTTCACCGAGCCAGCCGGGCGCTTTATCGCCGCGGGCACCGTACTGGGCCTCGTCGCGCCGCTGCTGGGCGGGCTGCTCACCCAGTGGCTGGCAGGCGATCATGCCGTCTCGCAGACCGTTTCCGAGATCGCGGACAAGGCGCACTTCGGCATGCGCGTCGCCCTCGTTCCCGTCGCGGTCCTTGTCGGCCCTCTGGTCGAGGAAGTGCTGTTCCGTGGCGCATTGCTTGCCCGGCTGCGCCACCTGACAGGCGACGGCTGGGCTATCGGCATCTCCGGTGTCCTTTTCGGCGCCGTGCACCTGCCCGACCTGGGCTGGCTCTGGTATGCCGTGCCCAACCTCGTGCTCGTGGGCATTTTCTGCGCGTGGCTGCGCGTGCGCAGCGGCTCGATCTGGCCGTCCTATATCGCGCATGCGGCCAACAACGGGCTGGCCGTCATGGCCTGGTTTTCGGCCTCGACCGGTAGTTAAAGCGTCTCCAGAGCCGCCACGTGCCGGGCCAGACGCGGGCTGGCGTAGCACTGCGAGCCGACCGGAATCAGCCCGACCTCGTTGAACGCCTCCCTGTAGAAGCGGGCGGGACGCCCATGGAAGCCGACCCGGTCACCGCCGGGATCGTCCTCGCGGGTATAGACCTCGAGGAAGACGAGCCCTTCGGCCATCTCACCGATGCCGGTCAGCCCCGCGCGGATCTCGGCGGGCTTCAGGTAGTGCAGCACGTCGGTGCAGACGATCAGGTCGAAACGCGTGTCGAAGCGCAACTCGGCAAGCTGGCCGAATCGCGCCAGCCCGATATTGCGGGTCCGGCCATAACGGGCCACGGCGTATTCGCTGGCCTCCAGCCCCCGGTACTCGATGCCTGGACGCAGGCGCCGCAGGACCGCCCGCCAGGGGGCCTCGCCGCAACCGACGTCGAGGACGTTGCGCACCGGCCGCCCCAGGTAGAACTCCGCCTGCCCCAGCACCATCGACACCTTGCGCGTGAGCTCGGCCGGCGAGCGCACGGCGTGCTCCGCGCTGCGGTACCACTTGTCGAAATAGGCCTGGTCGTAGGTCTTGGTCATGGGCGAGGCGCCGCGGAAAACGCCCATGGTAGCCCGCCGTACACTTCGGGCATACATGCCTCACCGCAGCATCGGACCTTATCGAAAAGGAGACTCTCATGCCCCGTATCCAGCTTCGCATTACCGGCGACCGCGACATCTTCGACGACGTGATGAACGCCATCCATGGCGTCGACCGCGTCGAGCGCGTCGAGGAAATCGACGACCTGATGATGGGCGTCCGCGATGATTCCAGTTCCAGCGAGTTGTCGGACGACGTCGGCTCGCGCACCTTCACTCTGGAAGTGGAAGTGCCCAATGAGAAGGTCGGTGAGCGCGTGCGTGAGATCGCCGAAGAAACCGCGGGAACCCGCGAAGCGGCCATCGAGTTCATCGGTCCGGACGAAAGCGAGATCTGAATCACGAACATGAACGTTGCACGACACCGCGACGTTCATGCGTAAACCCCATGAAAGGCTCGCCGTTTAAGGTGACATGCGCACCGAGAACGGAGGTTTCATGCGATCCATGGCCGCGGCCGCCCTGCTCGCTCTCGTCACGCTGCCTGCCATGGCACGTGACGACACGCTCTCGAAGGACGATGTCGCCTGGCTGAACCGGGTGACCTTCGGCGTGGATTCCGCGACGGTGGCGCACTTTCGCGATGTCGGCAGACGCCGCTTCCTCGACGAACAACTACATCCGAAGGCCGATAGTCTGCCGCCCGCCATCGCGGCGCAGATCGCCTCATTCGACGTCATGAAAACCCCTGCCCCCGCGCTGCTGGCGCAGGTTCGCGATCAGTATCGCGATATCAAGGACCTGCCCGATGGCGATGCGAAGGAGACCGCCAAGAAAGCGCTCCAGAAGCAGGGTAACCAGTACGCCCAGCAGGCCCAGGCCGCCGAGTTGCTGCGCGCGGTCTATGACGAAAACCAGCTGCGCGAGCAACTCGTGTGGTTCTGGATGAACCACTTCAGCGTATTCCAGAACAAGGGACGCGTGCGCTGGCTGGTGGCCAGCTATGAACAGGACACGATCCGTCCGCATGCGCTGGGCAAGTTCCGCGATCTGGTCATTGCCACACTGAAGAGCCCGGCGATGCTCGAATACCTCGACAATGCGCAGAACGCCCGCGACAAGATCAACGAGAACTATGCGCGCGAGCTGATGGAGCTGCATACCCTGGGTGTGGGTTCGGGGTACACGCAGGACGACGTACAGAACCTCGCCCGCGTCCTGACCGGCGTGGGTGTCAATTTCGACGGACAGCCGCGCAAGATAAAGCAGGACCTGCAGCGGTATTACGTCCAGGACGGTGTGTTCGAATTCAATCCAAACCGACACGACCTCAGCGACCAGAGGCTGCTCGGCAGGAACATAGCGGGCGGCGGTTTCGACGAAGTGGAGAGAGCCGTCGACCTGATCGTCAGCCAGCCGGCCTGCGCGACCTTTGTATCGACGAAGCTGGCCAGATATTTCGTCGCCGACGACCCGCCGCCCGCGCTGGTCAAGGCCATGGCGAAGACGTTCAGCCATACCGATGGCGACATTGCCGCGGTGATGAAAACCATGCTCGAGTCGAAGGAGTTCAACGCGTCGCTGGGCAAACGCTACAAGGACCCCACACAGTTCCTCGTCTCCACGATGCGTCTCGCCTATGACGGAAAACCGGTGGCCAATCCGCGCCCGCTGGTGAACTGGATCACCCAGCTGGGCCAGGCACCGTTCGGCCGCATCACCCCCGATGGCTGGCCCACCTCGGATTCCGAATGGTCCAGTTCCGGTCAGCTGGCGAAGCGTTTCGAGATCGCGCGTTCGATCGGCAGTGGCGCCAACCATCTGTTCGACGTCGACGAGGATGGCAAGGTGCAGCGCGGTGGCTTCCCCCAGCTGACGACGCCGACGTACTACGCCACGATTGAGCCGTGGCTCGGTCAGAAGACACGCGACGCGCTGGCCCAGGCCACCTCGCAACAGGAGTGGAATACCTTCCTGCTCTCCTCCCCCGATTTCAACTACCGCTGAGGCCTCCCATGGATCGCCGCCAGTTCCTCCTCGCTCTCGCCGCCACCGCGCCCGCGCTTACGCTGGGCGGCAAGGTTTTCGCGGCTCCGGCCAGTTCACCACGCTTTCTGCTCGTGTTTCTACGCGGCGGGTACGACGCCAACAATCTTCTCGTGCCGTATTGCAGCGACTTTTACTACGAGTCGCGCGCGACCATCGCGCTGGCACGACCCACGGCGGGCGATCCGAAGTCGGTGCGTGCCCTGGACGCGAACTGGGGCCTCGCACCCGCTGTCGCGCAGAGCATGGGACCGCTGTGGGACCAGCGCCAGCTGGCTTTCATTCCGTTCGCCGGCACCGACGATCTTTCGCGAAGCCACTTTGAAACGCAGGACAACATCGAATCCGGCGAATCGGGCGACGCCCGGGACTACGGCTCCGGATTCATGGGCCGGCTCTCGTCCGTCCTGCGCGGCGTACCGCCCATCGCGTTCACTGACGCCCTTCCCCTGTCGTTCCGCGGCGCGGGCGACGTGCCCAACATCTCGCTCAAGGGCGACAGCAAGGCGGTGTTCGACGACAGGCAGTCGAAGATCCTCGCCGGCATGTATCAGGGCACACCTCTGCAAGCCGCCGCGACGGACGGGCTGCAGCTGCGCCAGCAGGTGGCCCAGGACCTGCAATCGGAGATGGTCGCGGCGAGCCGGGGCGCCGTGAACGCACGCGGGTTCGCGCAGCAGGGCCAGCGAATGGCCACGCTGATGCGTGACCGCTACCGACTCGGCTTCGTCGATGTCGGCGGCTGGGACACGCATGTCAACCAGGGCGGCGCGGATGGCCAGCTCGCCAACAATCTCGACAACCTGGGCCAGGGTCTGGCGGCATTCGCCGAGGGACTGGGCGAGGCGGAATGGAACAACACCGTCGTCGTGGTCGTGTCGGAGTTCGGCCGCACGTTTCGCGAGAACGGCAACAAGGGTACCGATCACGGCCACGGTACGACGTACTGGGTGCTTGGCGGAAAGGTGCACGGTGGCCGGATCACCGGCCAGCAAGTGGCGGTCAATGCGCAGAACCTCCTGCAGAATCGCGACTACCCGGTGCTCAACAACTATCGCGACGTACTCGGCGGCATGCTGCGTCGCATGTACGCCTTATCCGACGCCGACCTCGCACGGGTCTTCCCCGGTGCGAAGCCGCGCGATCTGCAGCTGGTCTAAGGCTGCCAGACCTGCCCCTCCGGATCGGTCAGCTGGCGATCGAGATAATAAGCCGCGCTGATGAAGGCCAGATGCGTGAGCGCCTGAGGAAAATTGCCCAGCTGCTCCGCGCGGAGGCTCAGTTCTTCCGAGAACAGTCCGAGGTGATTCGAGTACAGCACCCCGCGCGCCATGACCTCGCGCGCTTCGTGCAGACGGCCGGCACGTGCGAGGCACTCGACGTACCAGAACGTGCAGGTCGTGAAGGCGCCCTCGCCGCCTTCCAGGCCATCGGCATTGCGATAGCGGAAGACCAGACCATCGTCGGTCAGCTGATCGCGAATCGCATCCAGTGTCGCCAGCCATACCGGGTCCGTCGCCGAGACGAAGCGGACCAGCGGCATCATCAGTAGCGCCGCATCGAGATCCTTACCGCCCTTGGTCTGCACGAAGTAGCCATGCTCGGGATGCCGGAAATTGTTCCAGATATCCTCGGCGATACGGTCCCGCTCCGTCGCCCATTCGACCATGGGCCCTGGCAGGGATCGTTTACCGGCAAGGCGCACCGCGCGATCCAGCGCCACCCAGCACATCAGCCGCGAGTGCAGGAAATGCTGCTTGCCGCCACGCATTTCCCAGATGCCCTCGTCGGCATCCTTCCAGTGACGACTGACATGGTCGACCATGCGGACGACGTGCAGCCAGCCGGCACGGCTGATGGCTCGGCCGTACTTGTTGGCCAGATACAGGCTGTCCATCAGCTCGCCGAAGATATCCAGCTGGGTCTGCGTGCGCGCGGCGTTGCCGATGCGCACCGGTTGCGACCCCGCATACCCCGCGAGGTGGTCGAGCACGTCCTCGTCCTCGGCTTCCTCACCGTCGATGGCATACATGATGCGCAACGCCGAATGCCGATCCAGATCGGCCAGCCGCGCTTCCATCCAGCGGCGGAAGTGTTCGGCCTCGTCGATGTAGCCGAGACGCATGAAGGCGTACACGGTGAAAGACGCGTCGCGTATCCACGTCGCGCGGTAGTCCCAGTTGCGCCCGGCGCCGGTGGCTTCCGGCAGACCGAACGTGGCCGCGGCGGCAACGGAACCATGCCGGTGCGACGTCAGCAACTTGAGCACCAGCGCTGAACGGTCGACACGCTCGCGCCAGCGGCCGCGATAGGTCGAGCGACGCGTCCATCGGCGCCAGGCCTCCGCCGTGCTGTCGAAGGCGGCGCGGCACTCGGCTTCATCGTAGGGGTCATGGGCTTCGTCGCCCAGCATGAACCAGACTTCTTCGCCGGGGTTCAGCTCGAACTCGGCGTGCACGGCGCCCTCGCCTTCTTCGATCAGAAGCGGCACGCTCGCGGCGAGGCGCAGCGACTGAGGCCCATCGTGAAATACCACCGAATCACCGTATTCCGAGACCTCCGGGACATGCCTCGCATACGCAAGGCGCGGCCGGCAGCGCACACGGATCACTACCTTGCCCCGAGGCACACGGACGCATCGGAGGAGGCAGTTGGCCACGCGCGGTTGCGTGTCCGGGTGCGGCATGAAATCCGTAAGCTCGACGCTTCCCGCTTCCGCCATCCAGCGCGTAATAAGGATGTTCGTTTCCGGGACATAGAGCTGAATCGTGCGCGCATCGGAAAGGTCGGGCGTCACGGTGAACTCGCCACCTTTCTCCGGATCGAGCAGTCCGGCGAACACCGTGGGACTGTCCATATGCGGCCAGCACATGAAGTCGATGGTGCCGTCGCTGGCGACCAGCGCGGTGGTATCGAGGTTCCCGACGATACCGTGCTCGCCGATGGTCCGGCCGGGCACGGGATTGAGTGACTCGGATGGGGTCGTGTGTCGTGGCATAGCAGGAGGAGGCCACAACCCATGTGAAGGCGAGGCTCAGAACTCGAGGCGGTAAGCCACCTTGATCAGCCCTTCCTCGACGTCCTTGAGGCCAAAACCACGACGAAACTGCCCGTCGAGTTCGTCATCCGTATCCTCGGCGTAGCCGCCGCGGTTATAGACGACGTAGAGGTTCGACAGCGGCGCGATCTCGTAGCGATAGCGGATCTGGAAGCCGAGGTTGGCCACGCCGAGACCGTCGACCGGTTCATCACTGTCGACCGCCGCGCCGGTGGGCGTGATCTCCAGGCGACGACGAAGCTTGGCGCCCACCGCCAGGGTCTGCAGTTTGACGCGGAGCTCCTGCTTGTTACCGAGATTCCAGTTGAGGCCGCTGTCGAGGCCGACGGTACGGCCGTCATACGCGCCGACGAGGTTGTCGTGTTGCCAGATCAGCCAGTTCGGGTCCCATTCGTAACTCGCGCCCGCGAAGACGCTGAACGCATCGGTGACGAAGTACGTCGACGTGAACTTGAAGTAATAGCCCAGCCGGTGATAGCCGGTGAGCTGGTTGCCGCTGACGAAGCCCTCCGCTTCCCACGCCCAGCGGCCGATACGCGGGCGGGTGCGATCGTAGGTCAGCTTCGCGGTCGGTGGCGTGTGCTGGTTGTTGCCACCGCGGGTAAGCAGGTCGTCATACGCGGCCGTGAAGGCATCGAGCCGCCACAGTTCGTCGCCGCCATCGCGACGCTGGCTGTTGCGCTGAATGCGAAGACGCTGCCGCACGACCACGCCCTCGGTGTTTTTCTGCTCGGAGATGCGATACCGCCACAGATGCGAGGCGTAGGCCGAGTCGGCCGGCAGATTGGCCTGACGCTGCCTCACTTCCCAATGCAGATACTCCATGTCGCTGCGAGGCAGGTAGCCGAAGTCGTCGATGTCCAGTCGCTTGCCGAAGTACATACCGAGCCACTGCTGGCTCCAGACATCGTTCATTTCCCAGAACGCGATACTGGTCGCGCCCAGGCCGTCGCTGTTGTTGCGCGGCTGGTCGATCTTGCTGCCGACCACGTTGCTGGTGATGGTGAAACGCTCGTTCGGCTGCCAGCGATGATCCAGGCCAAGCACGTTGGCGTCGCGGTCGAGATACGGGTGGTTGACTCGCGTGGCGAGCAGACCGAATGACTGGGTGCCCGCGTTCTGCAGCAGACGGAAAGCACCGAACGTGCGGCCCGCGTCGCCTTTTTCCTGCGCGGCGAGGATGCCGTAACTGGTCGAACCCACGCTGCCGTTCACCTTCACCGCCGTGGAAATATCGGCCGCACCGTTGCCGTCATCCGCCGCACCACCCACCCGGCGCGTGTAGACCAACTGCGAATAGTCGTCGAGCAGGCTGAAGTCGAAGATGCCCTGGTTCTCGGTGAAGAACGGGCGTTTGTCGGTAAAGAAGGTTTCTTCGGGCGAGAAGTTGACCACCAGGTCGTCGCTCTCGACCTGGCCGAAATCGGGGTTGATCGTGGCCGTGAGCTGCGTCTGCCCATTGGGTTTCCAGAGGATGTCCGCGCCCTGCTCGAACGACGTGCCGCCGTGCGCGCGATCCACCTTGCCGACCACGTAAGGCGTGATGGCGAACAGCGACTGCGAATATGCCGGCACCTCGATGCGCTGAAAACTGGAGAGGAACCTGCCGCGATCGAACGCGATCGCCGGCCATGCCATGCGCTCTCCCGTGGCGGCGATCACACGGTCGACATACAGACCGATCGTGCGCGTATCGCCGCTCGCCTTGCGCATCGGCGCGATGTACCAGGGGATGAGGATCTCCACCGAATAACCGTCCGCGTCCTCACTGACCGCGTGATCCCAGCGCCCGTCCCAGTCGTAACTGAAATCGGATTCGTTGGTGATCACCTCGTCGGCCACGCCGCCCTGCGACCGCACCTCGAAGTCGTAACCGACACGGCCGTCCGCGTCGAAGTCGACCATGACATTGACGCGATCGACCATCGCATCCTCGTCGCGCCGGGTCTGCTGACGCGAGCGTGGGATGTCGGCGGACTGGGTGACCCGGATAGCCACGGCCAGTCCTTTGGGCGTCGACATCACCCAGGCCTCGGTCGGCTGGCTACCCGGCTTGCCGTTCATCGGCTGGGTGTCGCGGAAATCCGTGATCCGCTTCGCCCCCGCCCATTCGGCCGGGTCGATATGACCGTCGATCGTCACCTCGGCATGGGCGGCCGCCGCAGCGAAGAGGAGCGTGGCAAACAGGGCGAGGCGACGGTGCATGCGGGGTCCGGATCGTGACATCTTGCGGCATAGGATGCCGCCCGCGTCGCAAACGTTTGCCGTGACCCCTGGCCCATGCGCTCAGCCGGTTTCCCTGATGAGGTCGATCAGCGCGCGCAGCGCGCCGGGTACGTGGCGCCTGCCGGAGTAATACAGGCACAGCCGGTCGAACGGCGGGGTCCAGTCCTCGAGCACCCTCACCAGGCTGCCGGACGCAAGATCTTCCGCCACGTTGAACTCGGTGAGGTAGGTCAGGCCCAGGCCGGCGCGGGCCGCTTCGAGCATCAGGTTCGGCTCGTCGAGCGTCAGCACGCCCGGCACGTCGACCTCGATCACTTCACCGTGCCGCTCGAATTCCCAGTGGTAGATATGGCCGGAGCGCATACGCGCCCGGATACAGCGGTGGCGGGCGAGATCCGACGGATTGCGCGGCGTGCCGTTCGCCGCGAGGTAGCCGGGTGAGCCGACCACGGCGAACCGGATCGGCTCACCGAAAGGGACGGCGATCATGTCGGCCGGCACGATGTCCGCGGTGCGGAAGCCCGCATCGAACCCATCACGCACGATGTCGACAAGCCTGTCGTCGGTGACCAGATCGAGCCGCACGTCGGGATAGCGCGTCAGATAGGGCACCAGCAGCGGCGCCATCACACGCCGGGCGGCCCCGGTAGACGTATTGATCCTCAGCGTCCCGCGCGGTGCATCGCCCTCGTCGCTGGCCCGCTCGATCGCCACACCGAGGCTTGCGATGGCGGGGGCCACATCGGCCACGAAGCGCTCGCCGGCTTCGGTCAGCCGGACGCTGCGTGTCGTCCGGTGAAAAAGCCGCGTGCCGAGCCGGGCCTCCAGCGAGGCGACGGACTGGCTAAGGGCTGAGGTGGAGAGATTCAGCTCACCCGCCGCGGCGCGAAAGCTACCGTGCCGCGCGACCGCCAGCACGGCTTCGAATTCCGTAAGACCGGTACGCATTGTCCTCTCCCGCTTAATGACCCGTCCACCGTTGTCCGTCTTATCAGACTAATGGGTCAGGCGCATGCTGGGAACCGTCCCTACGACGGAAGCCTCTCATGCACACGATCGACCACATTTATATCGATGGCGCGTTTGTCACTCCCCACGGTGAGGAACGTTTCGACCTGTTCAATCCGGCGACCGAGGAAGTCATCGGGACGGTACGTCTGGCCGATGCCGAAGACGCCCGACAGGCCATTGCGGCGGCGAAGCGGGCTTTCCCCGCGTTCTCGCGGACGACGATCGAGGAGCGCATCGCCCTGCTTCAGCGCATGCATGACGCGATCGTGGCGCGGGAGGACGACCTCTTCGCCGCGATCGTCGAGGAGTACGGCGCACCCGTATCGCGCGGACGCTGGATGACCGGGCACGCGTCCGGCGTCTTTCTGGACGTCATTGCGACGCTCCGGGAGTATGACTTCGAACCGCGCATGGGCAGCGCCACCGTGCGCATGCAGCCTGTCGGTGTGGCGGGACTGATCACGCCCTGGAACAGCAATGCGGGTTTCATCTGCGGCAAGCTGGCGTCTGCGCTCGCCGCAGGTTGCACCGCCGTCATCAAACCCAGCGAGATGAGCGCGCTGCAGACACGCATCGTCACCGAAGCGCTGCATGAAGCCGGCGCGCCAGCGGGCGTGTTCAACATCGTCACGGGACGCGGCGACACGGTCGGCGCCGAGATCGTCGGCAGCCCGGATATCGCCAAGGTGTCGTTCACCGGTTCGACCGCCGTCGGCAAAGGCATCGTCCGGGCGGCGGCGGATACGCTGAAGCGCGTCACGCTGGAACTCGGTGGCAAGTCGCCGTCGATCTTCCTCGATGACGCGGACTTCGCGGTCGCGTTGCCGCTCGCCGTCATGGCGGGTTTCAACAACAGCGGGCAGGCGTGTATCGCTGGTACACGTCTGCTGGTGCCCCGGGCGCGTCTTGCCGAGTTTGAAGCAATGGTCGTAGCGGCAATCGACGATATCGTGTCAGGCGATCCGTCCGATCCGGCCACGACGGTCGGACCCATGGTCAGCCGCAAGCAGTGGGATCGTGTGCAAGGCTATATACGCCGCGGTATCGACGACGGTGCGCGCCTGATCGCCGGCGGTGAGGGACGGCCGGACGGCTACGCGCGTGGCTGGCTGGTGAAACCGACCGTGTTCGCCGGTGTCCGCAACGACATGGCCATTGCCCGCGAGGAGATCTTCGGACCGGTGCTCTCGATCATCTCGTATGACGGCGACGAGGACGCAATCGCCATCGCCAATGACACGCCGTATGGATTGCAGGCATACGTCTTTTCCGCGGATGAGGCACGCGCACGCCGCGTGGCGGAACGCATCGACGCGGGTCGTGTCGCGATCAATTCGCTGAAGCACGATCCGAAGGCGCCGTTCGGTGGGTTCAAGCAATCGGGCTGGGGACGGGAATACGGCGTGCTCGGACTGGAGGCCTATCTGGAGCCGAAGGCCCTGTTGGGATTGTCGGGCTAAAGCCCTTTTCCCCGATATCGACGGCGATAAGCGGAACTCGCCGGGCTCTGCTACTTTCACCCCGTTAGCATTCACTGACGGGGAACCCATGCTCGCTCGTACCTGCCTCGCGCTCGCCCTCACCATCGCCCTGCCCGCGATGGCTGCCGATGAGGCCAAGAAGGCCCATACCCCCACGCCGAAGGAGCTCCTGGCGAAGTCCACCCCGGCGGAATGGCGCACGCCCGACCCCGAGAATCTGGTCTACATGGACCTGCCGCAGGGCCGCGTGGTCATTGAACTGGCCCAGGACTGGTCGCCGCTGCATGCCGCGAACATCCGCACGCTGATTCGCGAACACTATTTCGACGGCACCCAGGTGATCCGCGTTCAGGACAACTTCGTCACCCAGTGGGGCGATCCCGACGGCGACGACAAGAAGAAGGCCAAATCGCTCGGTACGGCGAAGGAAACCCTGCCACCCGAGTTCACCCGCAAGGACGGCAAGGCGTTTCCGTTTACGAAGCTTCCCGATGGCGATGTCTACGCACCGGAAGTCGGTTTCTCCGAAGGCTTCCCGGTCGCTCGCGACAAGGGCGAGGCATGGATCACGCACTGCTACGGCACCGTGGGCGTCGCACGCGACGTCGGCGCCGAGACGGGTAACGGCAGCTCGCTCTACGCGATCATCGGCCAGGCCCCGCGCAACCTCGACCGCAACCTCGCGGTAGCGGGCAAGGTCATCAAGGGAATGGATCTGCTGGCCGCCTACCCGCGTGGCGGCGAGCCGATGGGCTTCTACGACAAGCCCGGGCAGCGCGTGACCATCAAGAGCGTTCGCCTCGCGGCGGACGTTCCCGAAGCCGAGCGCACGCCGATCCAGGTGCTGCGTACCGACAGCAAGACGTTCTCGGCGGTGATCGAGGCCAAGCGCAATCGTAAGGACGATTTCTACACGCGCCCGGCGGGGAAGATCGATCTCTGCAATATCAGCGTGCCGGTGCGGGATCCGACGCAGAAGGCGCCTTGACCGATCTGCAGGTCTGATCGACGAGCATCGCCGAGAGGGTTGGCTCCCACTCGAGCAGGCAGGGCTGGCTCGGGTACGAGCCAGCCTGCTGGCGATTCAACCCGCCTCAGTCCTGAGCGGCCGAATCCCTCGCCTCGTCCTTCTGACTCACCACTTCAGCTCGCAACGCCCGCAGCTTAGCCTTCAACTTCGCCTCATTCTCCGGGCCGACGCGAATCATGAACTTCTGTCCGACCGACAGCTGCTCCAGCGCGGGATTGGCGTAGACATACCCCACCTTCTCCGGAAGCAGCTGCTGATTGCCCTTCGGCTCCCGCGCGGCCAACAGGTGGTCAATCACCTCGACGAGGCGATCGTTGAAATAGCCGCCCGTTCCGAGATCGCGATACGCCTGCTGGAATAACGGGTAGTTGCGTTTGTACCAGGCGGCAGCGGCCTTCGGGCTCACACGGTCGGCCACATACATGTAGGTCGCATAGCGATCCGCATTCTTTTTCGACGCGACGAAATTGCCGTCGTCGGAAACGACCTGAAACCGGCCTGTCGGCGTACGCAAGGGAAGGACGTTCATACCGACAGTCTGCTTCGGTAACGCATCGATGGTGGACACCATCCGCGACACGATCGCATCCGACTTCAGCAGCGACTTCAACGCTTCGTCGCCGGTGAGCGCGAGCAACCCGGCCAGCACCTCGTCGTCGCTCTGATCGAGCGCTGGAAGCGCGGACGTCGAACCACGGGCGGGATCGATCGGATGCTCCGGCAGCGCGGCGTCGTGCACGGACGTAGCGGGAGCGGATGCCGTCGAGGACGCGGAGGCGAAAGGTGGCGCGGTGACGGCATCGCGCGCCTGCTTCTCGCGCCAGACGAAAATACCCGCTACCACGAGGATCGCGACGATCAACAAACCTGCGACCCACTTCGAACCCGACGACTGACTGCTCAACGTAACGCTCCCACGAAAAAACGTCTCCATGGGACTACGAACGGTGCGGTTGGTTCAAGCCTCGAACCGGAATGGCGGCGATCGTCGGCGATCCGGCCATCATGAACCCGACGGCGGTCTTGTGGGAAGCCCCATCCGACACCTAGTCTGGCCCTGCCGGGCATCCCCCTATGGCCCGGCACCAGGGCACACCCACATCGATAACGTTTGGAGGAAGAACCATGGCTTTCTCTGCAAGGAACGACGCCGCCCCGATTTCGGGCATCAATGTCACCCCGCTCGTCGACGTGCTTCTCGTACTGCTGATCATTTTCATGATCTCCGCGCCAGTGGTCGCGCATAAGGCACGGGTCGACCTCCCCGCTCCCGGGTCATCGACGGACGTCGAGCCCGACCCGGCACGCGTCGCGATCGACGCCGACGGTTCGATTTTCTGGAACGGGGCCCTCGTCACCGATGCGGCACTCGAAAGGCAGATCGATATCGCCGCCGCCTCGGCGCAGCCGCCCCGCCTTGTCATCGCCGCGGCTGACAACGCAAGCTACGAGGACGTCACCAAGGTACTGACGGAAGCAAAAGTTCGTGGTCTTACGAAGATCGACTTCGGAAGCCGCCAGGCGACGGACTAGTTATCCATCGGCGGATACGCCCAGCGCAACGCCTGCGCCTCCGACTCGCGGTAGATCGTATCGTGATGCGCTGAAGGACGAGGCACGTATTCGATCGTCGCCGCGCGCCTGGGCAAGCTGGAACGCAACGTCCTGACGAGTTGCTCCACACCGGGAGCGATGTTTTCCTCGTCGGCTGACGTCAGGTAGATGCGGTGGGGCGATGGATCGCCCTCCGCCATCGCAACCGGCAGATCACGAATCAAGGCACCCGCGTTCCACCATACACTGGGGCTGATGGCGATCACCGTGTCGAACAGCTTCGGCTCCCGCTGAAGCGACTCCAGCGCGAAAAGTCCGGCCAGCGATTCACCGATGACACCTCTGTGGCCGTCGACGCGATATCGCTTGCCGACTTCGGACACCAGCTTCGTCGCGATGAAGGCTCGAAAGCCGGCCGATCCACCCACGCGGGGTGCGATCCGCCTGTCCGACGCGACCGAGGTCGGTCCGGTCATGTCGCGGCGACGTTCGGTGTTTTCGATGCCGACGAGGATCAGCGGCTGGATCTCGCCCTTGCGGATACCCTCGTCGAGTGCCCTGGCCACGTGCGGAAAATCTTCTTCCAGGCCACCATCGGGCATGTAGAGAACGGGGTAGCGGGCTTTCGAGGTGCCGTAGCCGGGAGGCGTGTAGACGTTGATGTGTCGCGTTTCGGCGGCAGTTACGCCGGGCATGGTGAAACTGTCGTGCGGAGGGACATCGTCCGCCGCGCGCGCCTGGAAGGCGAGTACGACCAGACTGAGAAAGAAGAGGATCCGACGCATGAAAAGCTCCCTGGGAGAACCCGGAGCTTAACCGCAGAGCGGCTCGGGTGGGAGCCGATCCGGTTGGCGATGGGTGCCCGCCTTACATATTCCGCCGATACTCGCCGCCCACGTCGTACAACGCGTGGCTGATCTGGCCAAGGGAGTTGTTCTTCACCGCGTCCATCAACTGTTCGAAGACGTTACGGCGATCGCGGGCGGTCTTCTGCAAGGTGGTCAGGCTGTCCGGGGCCAGGCCGTTGCGGGCCTTGCCGTAGAGCAGCACGTTGTCGATCTGCTGGCCCTTTTCTTCTTCCGTCGAGCGGATGAGTTCAATCTCCGTGGCGATCTCGCCGCCGTGATCCCGGGGCAGAAAGGTGTTGACGCCGATGAGGGGAAGCGAGCCGTCGTGCTTCTTGTGCTCGTAGTACATCGATTCTTCCTGAATCTTCCCGCGCTGGTACATCGTGTCCATCGCGCCAAGCACGCCGCCGCGTTCGCTGATCGCCTCGAATTCCTTGTAGACCGCCTCTTCCACCAGATCGGTGAGCTCGTCCACGACGTAGCTGCCCTGCCACGGATTTTCGTTGAAGTTGAGGCCGAGCTCGCGGTTGATGATCAACTGGATGGCGACCGCCCGACGAACGCTCTCTTCCGTCGGTGTGGTGATCGCCTCGTCGTACGCATTGGTATGCAGGCTGTTGCAGTTGTCGAACAGCGCATACAGCGCCTGCAAAGTCGTGCGAATGTCGTTGAACTGGATCTCCTGCGCGTGCAGCGAACGCCCCGACGTCTGAATGTGATACTTCAGCATCTGGCTGCGCGCACTTGCACCGTAACGCTCGCGCATCGCGCGGGCCCAGATGCGACGGGCGACGCGGCCGATCACCGTGTATTCCGGGTCCATGCCGTTGGAGAAGAAAAACGACAGGTTGGGCGCGAAGTCATCGATCTTCATACCACGGGCGAGGTAGTACTCGACGATGGTGAAGCCGTTGGACAGCGTGAAGGCGAGCTGGCTGATCGGGTTCGCACCCGCTTCCGCGATGTGGTACCCGGAGATCGACACCGAGTAGAAATTGCGCACCTTGTGATCGACGAAGTATTGCTGGATGTCGCCCATCATGCGCAGGGCGAACTCCGTGCTGAAGATGCAGGTGTTCTGGGCCTGGTCCTCCTTGAGGATGTCCGCCTGCACGGTGCCGCGCACGTTGGCCAGGGTCCAGGCCTTGATCCGCGCGTAGGTCTCGGCATCGACCACTTCTTCGCCGGACACGCCAAGCAGGCCGAGACCGAGGCCGTCGTTACCCTGGGGCAGCTCGCCGTGGTACCGCGGCCGGTCGCCGTCCGGATACAGCCGGGCGATGTGCGCGTTGGCGGCCTCCCAGCGGGAGACGTCCTCGTTGAGGTACTTCTCGATGTTCTGGTCGATCGCCGTGTTCATGAACATGGCGAGGATGATCGGGGCCGGACCGTTGATCGTCATCGACACCGACGTCGAAGGCGCGGACAGGTCGAAGCCGGAATAAAGCTTCTTCATGTCGTCGAGCGTGGCGATGGAGACGCCGGAATTGCCGATCTTGCCGTAGATATCGGGACGCGGCGCGGGATCTTCACCATACAGCGTCACCGAGTCGAAGGCGGTCGAAAGACGCGCGGCCGCGCCACCCAGCGAGAGGTAGTGGAAGCGACGATTGGTGCGCTCCGGCGTACCCTCGCCCGCGAACATGCGGGTCGGATCCTCGCCGGCGCGCCGGTATGGGAACACGCCCCCCGTGTACGGATAGTGCCCCGGCAGGTTCTCGCGCATGAGGAACGAAAGCAGCTCGCCCCAGTCTTTCGTCTTCGGCGGAGAGACCTTCGGAATCTTCTGGTGGCTGAGCGACTCGCGGTAGTTCTCGACGCGAATGACCTTGTCGCGCACCTGGTATTCGTTGAACTCCGCGGTGACGGCTTCAAAGCGCGACGGCCACTCGCGCAGCAGGTGGATCGCTTCGCTGGTGAGCTCGCGCACGGCCTCGTTGTAGCGCTGACGCAGGGTGGCCAGCGAACGGTCGCCGTCGACCGCGAGCAAGGCATGGTCGTAAAGATCGAACGCACGCGGCAGGGCGTCGTCGCCGATATCCTTCAGCGATTCATAGTAGTGCTGCGCTTTGCTGGCCGCCTCGGCCTGCTTCGCGATGCCGTCGTTGACGCCTCTCCCCTGCTCCGCGATCTCCGCCAGATAACGCACGCGATTCCCCGGAATCAGCACCGTGGCACGCGGTTCGCGCAATGTCGTGTCGACATCGGGCATCCAGACCGCGTCGGGCAACGAGAGCTTCTCGCGCAGCAGACGGCACAGGTTGTCGAACATCCAGGTGACGCCCGGATCGTTGAACTGGCTGGCGATGGTCGGATAGACCGGCACGTTCTCGTCGGCCATCTGGAACGCGGTGCGGTTGCGCTTCCACTGCTTGCGCACGTCGCGCAGGGCGTCCTCGGCACCGCGCTTGTCGTATTTGTTGAGCACGACCAGTTCGGCGAAGTCCAGCATGTCGATCTTCTCCAGCTGGCTGGCGGCGCCGTATTCGCTGGTCATCACGTAGACCGGGAAATCGACGAGGTCGACGATCTCGGAGTCGCTCTGGCCGATACCCGCCGTTTCGACGATCACCAGGTCGTAAGCCTGGGCCTTGAGAAAGTCGATGCAGTCGTGCAGCACGATCGAGGTGGCGGCGTGCTGGCGACGCGTGGCCATCGAGCGCATATACACGCGCGGGCTGCGCAGCGAGTTCATTCGGATGCGGTCGCCCAGCAACGCGCCGCCGCTGCGGCGACGGGTCGGATCGACCGCGAGCACGGCGATCCGCATCTGCGGAAACGCGTGCAGGAACCGCAGCAACAGTTCGTCCACCACGGACGACTTACCCGCGCCGCCCGTACCGGTCAGGCCAAGCACCGGGGTCTTGTTACCCGCCAGCTGCCATTCCTTGCGCAGGCGGGCGAGTTCGGCTTCGGGAAGCGAATCTTCTTCGATGGCCGAAAGCATCGCGCCGATGGAAATCTCGTTCTCGACGGCAACGTCGGCCGGCGCCGCTTCGACGCGCGACTGAACGGCGCTGCGCGTTCGCGCCATCACGTCCTCGATCATCTCGGTGAGACCGAGCTTCATACCGTCGTTCGGGTGATAGATGCGCTCGACGCCGTAATCCTGCAGCTCGCGGATCTCTTCCGGCGTGATCGTCCCGCCACCGCCGCCGAACACGCGTACATGACCCGCGCCACGCTCGCGCAGCATGTCGACCATGTATTTGAAATACTCGACGTGCCCGCCCTGGTAAGAGGACAGCGCGATGGCATCCGCGTCTTCCTGCAGAGCGGCCCGCACCACGTCTTCCACCGAGCGGTTGTGGCCGAGATGAATCACCTCGGCGCCCTGGCTCTGGATGATCCGGCGCATGATGTTGATCGCCGCGTCATGGCCGTCGAACAGGCTGGCCGCCGTGACGAAGCGCAGCGGCGTGGCCTCCGCGTCGGTGTGGCTGGCGGGGATGTGCTTGGGCTGCGAGCTCATGAAAACTCCGGGAAAACGCGACGTCTGGGGAGGGAACCGGTCGATTCTATCCCCGCCCGTGCCGGGACCTCTGACGCAGTGCAGCGATACGCCGCCGCACTGCGTAACGCCTCACGCCGCCCTGAGTCCGACCGAGTATTCGCTCGCCCGGTGCGCGCTGATGCCGTGCCGCTGCTCGGCACCCAGCGAATACGTCGCGTCACGCACGAACACCTGGGGGCGTGTCTTCGGTCCCGTGAGCTGCAGCAGCAAGGCCTGCCCGAGGCTTTCCGGATGCAGACGCACCTCGTTCGCCAGGGTCGCCGACATGGGAGGCTCGGCCCCCTGACCCGGGTCGGTCCAGAGTTTGCCGATCCGGTCGAAGTCGGAAGAAGCGACTTCGACCCAGACACCGATCTGGTAATTTCCGTTACGTCCGTTAACCGGCAGCGGCAACGTCGCGCGGACGAAAAAACGCTTCGCATCGATGACACAGAGGTCGTCGTTCTCGAATACGCCCGCGGCTCGCGTCGCGGCATCGAGATCGATCACGGCGTCCGGCCGGCGGTAGCCCAGTTCCAGTGCCTCTTCGTCGTGCTCCGTTCCACACACCGCACAGGTGGTCGTCATGGCTCGCTCCTCGAAGGGGGGACTATGTGGCGGGCTCAGCGAAGCTCCACGCCATCCAGAAAGGCTATCGCCGCGGTCATGACGCTTTCGTCATCGACGATCCGGCGATGGCCCAGCCGGCGGGTTTTCAGCAAGGTGGCATCGGGCCACAGCCGCGCGTAGAGCTCCCCCTCTTCCACCGGGACATCGCGGTCGAAGAAGTCGTGGAAGATCAATGCGGGCTGGGTCCGCTTCGGCGCGTGATGCGCGATATGCAGATCGTCGATAAGTATGCCGGTGCGCTCGGTCAGCGCCGCATGCAGCGACGGACGCAGATGCTCGGCGAGGCGGACGAAGCGCGAGAAGCGCCGCGTGGCGCCCTGGGGGTCCGCCGCGGGAGCGATCAGCACCACCCGCTTCGCCGTCCACCCGTCCTCCAGCGCCAGCGTCGCGGCCGCGCCGCCCAGTGAATGGGCGACGACGCCGTGCGCGTCACCGTAGTGACAGCCCACCGCAGCCAGCGTCCGGACGAAATCGGGCAGCGTGCACAGATCGCCGCCGCTGTGACCGTGACCGGGCTGGTCGAAGGACACCGCGGCCCAGCCCTTGGCGAGGAGCCACGGTGCCCAGGACTCCCAGCGCAAGCCCAGACTCGACCAGCCATGAGCCAGCAGGATGTAAGGCTGCGTCGCAGGGTCGCCCCAGATGTAGGTTTCGATCGACTCCCCGCCCAGTCGCACCGTCTCACGCCGCGCCGACATCGTGGTCGCGGCGTAGGCGGCGCGAACCCGGCTGCTCGGCAGCGGCGTCTGGAAGGTCCGCGCCGCGTGGGCCACCGTGCGCGCAGGTGCCAGGCGACTGCCCAGCCGGTATGCGAAACGGATGCCCAGCAGGGTCGCGATGGTGCGCACGCCAAAACGGCGGGGAGGCTTCATGGGCGGGAACGGGCCGGTGGCGGTAAGAGTGGGCATGTGGGTCTTGGAGCAGCGGAGCGTCGCAAGGTTCCCCCACGGGAAGCTTTCGCGAAGCTGAACATTACGCGCCCCGGCGGGTCAACCCGCTCGAAGGAACCCGCGTTCTGGCCCCCGAATCCGCATCCGCGGAACCTCGCGAAGGAGAACACCGATGACCAAGCTGACCCGTACCCTCGCCGCCGTCGCCGTCATGGGCCTGGCCGCCGGCGCCGCAAGCTACACCCCGCCGGTCGCGGCACGGGAATATGTCGAGGTCACCGTCGGCACCCGTCCGCCGCCGCCGCGCTTCGAGCGCGTCCCGCCCCCGCGCGCCGGCTATGTCTGGGCGCCTGGCTACTGGAACTGGTACGGCGGCCGCTACGTCTGGGTCGGCGGCCGCTGGGCCACGGTACGTCCCGGCTACGTCTACCGCCCGCCGGTGTGGCACCCCTACGGCCGGGGCTGGCGCGTCGAGCGTGAGACCTGGGTCCGCGACCCTCACTGGCACCGCTGAGCCTCATCTGCTGCGCCGCACCTACACGGACGCTCACAACGGTTTAAACTAGGCACCTGACACGACAGATCGCCCCCGCCCTTCCAGGCCGGGGCGATTTTTTTGGAACGTCATTATCGACCGGTGGTCCCCGCCGCCGGTCATCACCTAGAGGCGGTGCTGCTGCCGCTTGTCACTGGAGTTTGCGTTCGATGATTTTCGAAACCATCGCCAACACGGGCCACGAAGAAGTCGTCTTCTGCCATAACAAGGACGCGGGCCTGAAGGCCATCATCGCGATCCACAATACCGTGCTGGGTCCTTCCCTCGGCGGCCTGCGCATGTGGCCGTACAAGACCGAGCAGGATGCCGTCAACGACGTGCTGCGCCTGTCGCGCGGCATGACGTACAAGAATGCCGTGGCCGGCCTGAACCTCGGCGGCGGCAAGGCCGTGATCATCGGCGATCCCTCCAGGGACAAGTCCGAAGCGCTGTTCCGCGCCTTCGGCCGCTTCGTCAACTCGCTCAACGGTCGCTACATCACGGCCGAAGACGTGGGCATCGACGTCAACGACATGGAATACGTCTACCGTGAAACCGAGTACGTCACCGGCGTGCATCAGGTGCACGGCGGTTCGGGCGACCCTTCGCCGTTCACCGCGTTCGGTACGCTGCAGGGCCTGATGGCCGCGCTGCAGTCCAAGCACGGCAACGAAGACGTGGGTAAGTACAGCTACGCCGTGCAGGGCTGCGGCCACGTCGGCAGCGAGTTCATCAAGCTGCTCCGCGAGCAGGGCGCCAAGGTGTTCGTCACCGACATCAACAAGGATGCCGTGCAGCGTTGCGTCGACGAACTGGGCTGCGAAGCCGTGGGTCTCGACGAGATCTACGACGTCGACGCCGACGTGTACAGCCCCTGCGCGCTGGGCGGCACGGTCAACGAGCAGACCATCGACCGCATCAAGGCGAAGATCATCTGCGGCGCGGCCAACAACCAGCTGGCAACCGACGCGATCGGTGACGAACTCGCCCGTCGCGGTATCGTCTACGCACCGGACTACGCGGTCAACGCCGGCGGCGTGATGAACGTCTCGCTCGAGATCGACGGTTACAACCGCGAGCGCGCCATGCGCATGATGCGCACGATCTACTACAACGTCGGTCGCATCTTCGAAATCTCCTCGCGCGACAACATCCCGACCTACAAGGCCGCGGACCGCATGGCGGAAGAGCGCATCAGCGCCATCGGCAAGATCCGTCTGCCCCACATGGGCAACGGCGCGCCGCGTTTCCAGGGCCGCATGCGCGGTCAGTAAGCGTTTATCTGCGAGCCCAAGAAAGCCACCGCGAGCAATCCGGTGGCTTTTTTTTGCGGACTACGACCTTGCGACGATTCCACACGTCGCCGGTCGGACGACGTTGGACCCTGCGACATTTGCGTGGTGCAGACGCCCTGAGGGAGCGATGCCCGGGCATCAGCGCCCAGTGGCCACCAGCGTCGGGCTGGCGATCGGGGTGCTGGTGCCGACCATGGCGCCGAAGGTCAGCAGGCAGGTCAGGACGGCGGCGACAAAAAAGCCCTTGAGCAGGATCGTTTCGAATTTCATGGTCGTTCTCCTTGGACGATGGGAAGTGCTTTCACCAGGGAGAGTGCATCGGTCGTGCCAACGGCCGATTTACCTGCCAGACCGCCCTGCGGCGCCATTCCGCGCGATGTGACGGAAAAATTTCCGTGTCCGCGGACGCGTGGTGTCCGCCGGCGCCGTGTCCGGGCGGACGCGGCGGACGCCACCCGCCTATACGTCGCGAAGGGCCTGCGCCAACGGCTGCCGGGGAATCGGCGCGACGCGCCCGCCGATTCCCACGATTTCACACGATCGGCCTTGGCTCAGGGGCGCGATCTGTTACACTTTTGTCGCCCCTGGGGATCTTGTAAGGCTTTGCCTACACGGCGCTTTTGGGGCCCAGGGGATGCCGTCCGAGAGACGGCGACAACCAGAGACTTCCGATCACCTTCATCGCCTCGGTGATGGCGCCGCCTCCCGCTTGCCCGCGCAACCGGTGGATCGCCCGTCCGGGGATGAAATGGACTTACCGAGCTATGAGCGCGATCCCAGCTGAAACCTTCACCTTCGACGATGTACTCGATCGCCTGCGCACCGTGCTGCAGGAGACGTTCGAGATCGACCCGGCCAAGGTGACGCCCGACGCCAACCTCTTCACCGACCTGGAACTGGACAGCATCGACGCGATCGATCTGGCGATCCAGGTGCAGGACATGACCGGCACCCGGATCAAGCCCGAGGACTTCAAGAGCGTGCGTACGGTCGGCGACGTGGTCGCCACCGTGCAGACGCTGGTCGCTCGCTGAGCCGACCGATGGGGGGCAGGCCCGGACCGCGCGACGACGCGGCGCGATCCTTCGCGCCCTGCGCGGTCGTACCGATCTACAACCACGGCCACACCATCGCCGCGACGGCCAATGCGCTCGCGGCCCATGGCGTGCCCGTGCTGATCGTGGACGATGGTTCGAACGAAGAGACGCGGATCATCCTCGACGCGCTTGTCGGCGGTCGCGACGACCTTCGCCTCATCCGCCTGCCGGAGAACGGCGGCAAAGGCGCCGCATTGACGGCGGGTTTCGTTGCCGCGTACGACGCGGGCTACAGCCATGTGCTGCAGATCGACGCCGACGGTCAGCACGACACGGCCGATGTGCCTCGTTTTCTCGCGGCGGCGGAAGCCGCACCCGAAGCCATGATCTGCGGCAAGCCGATCTACGACGATTCGGTGCCCCGCGCGCGCCTTTACGGTCGATACCTCACACACGTCTGTGTCTGGGCGGAAACGCTGTCCTTCGACATTCAGGACTCGATGTGCGGCTACCGCCTGTATCCGCTTGCCGAGACGCGTGCCGAAATCGCCCGCAAGCCGCTGCCGACGCGGATGGACTTCGATACCGAGATCGCGGTGCGCCTGTACTGGCGGGGCGTGCCGGTACGCAACCTGCCAACGCGGGTAATCTACCCCGAGAACGGACTCTCGCATTTCCGCATGTGGCGCGACAACGCGCGTATCACGGCGATGCACACGCGACTCCTTCTCGGCATGCTGCCACGTGCACCGCGCCTCCTCATTCGCAAGTTCCGCCACGGATTCCCCTGATGCACCGTCTGCTTACCCTGATCGCCCTGCTCTTCGTCACCTCCGTCCATGCCCAGGCGCCATCGCTCGCCAACGAGATCCTCGGCAGTCTGGCCAAACACCCCCAGGTGCGCGCCGAATTCAGCCAGAGCCGCGAAAACCCCGCCCTTGCGGAGCCGCAGGTCAGCAAGGGCGACCTGCTGTTCGTCATCGGACACGGCATGGTCTGGCACACGCGCGATCCGTTCGAGGACACCCTGGTACTCACGTCCGGCGATACGCGCCGCCTGAACGCGCAGGGCAAGCTGGAGCGGGTCCGTGACGGCAACCGTGGCGTGAGCCAGGTCTCGGGCATGCTGCAGTCGCTGCTCGCCGGTAAGTCCGAGGAAGCCGCTCGCCAGTTCACCATCACGGCCGACGGCAGCATCGACCGCTGGACCCTGACCTTCGTGCCGCGGCAGGCACGCGTGGCACGCGTCCTGGCCGGCATCACACTGAAGGGCGACGCGTTCCTCGAGTCCATCGAAGTGAACCTCGCGAGCGGCGAGCGCACCCTGATCACGTTCACGAATACGCGGGACGCCGACTCGCTGACCCCGGTCGAAGCGAAGGTCCTCGGCGTTCCATGAGGCCGTCCCCGACAACGCTGCGGGCCGGGCTCTTCACGCTCGTAGCGCTGGGCATCTGCCTGTTCTGCGCGTGGCTCCTCTTCGGTCGCGGCACCTCGCCGCTGCAGACCGACATCATGACGATCCTGCCCGCGACGGAACGCCACCCGCTGGCGGAGGACGCCGTCGAGCGACTGGCCCGCGCCAGCGGCGACCGCATGATCCTGCTGGTGTCGAACGATGACGACGACGCGGCCAAGACCGCGGCGCGCGAACTCGGTGAGGCGCTGGGCAAGGATCCGGTATTCGCCTCGGTGATCGCCGAACTGCCGCCGTTCGATCTCGATCAGCTGGTCACGCCGTTCCTCCCGTTCCGCTTCCACCTGCTCACCCCCGAAGACCGGGCCGCCCTTACCAGCCCGGGCTTCGATGCGGTCGCCGCGCTCAGGCGCCGGCTCAACGAGCCGTTCGGCGCGAACGTCGGCGCGAAACTGACCGACGATCCGTTCGGCTGGATGCAGCACTGGCTCGATCGCCAGCCGTGGAACCGCTCCACCCTCGTCCCCGAGGACGACATGCTCACGGCACACCAGGGTGACACCACCTATGTGCTGGTGATTGCCACGCTGAAGGGCTCCTCGTACGACGACGTGGTGCAGCGGAAGGCCCTGGCCACGCTGGCGACGGCGGAGTCCGCCATGCTCGCGAAGCACCCCGGCACCACGCTGCAGCGCACGGGTGCGATCTTCTACGCCGCCGCCGCCCGTGCGGGGGCCGAGCGCGACACGCACGTGGTCGGCATCGCCTCGTCGGTGGGCATCGCGGTGCTGTTGCTGCTCGTGTTCCGCTCGCTGCGTCCGCTGCTGATCGCCTTTCTTTCCACCGCGCTGGGCGTGGTCGGTGCGATCGTCGCCACCGTGCTGGTGTTCGGTCAGCTGCACCTGCTGACGCTGGTCTTCGGCGCCGCTTTGCTGGGTGAGGCCGTCGATTATTCGATCCAGTACCTGTGTGCGCGGGCCAACACCGGCGCCGCGTGGAACGCGGAGCGTGGCGTGCGCCAGGTGCGCCCTGCGTTGTTGCTCGCGCTGGCCACGTCGCTGCTGGGCTATGCCTTGCTCGGCATCGTGCCCTTCCCTGCCCTGCAACAGATGGCCGTGTTCGCCATGGCCGGTATGGCGGTGGCATGCGCCAGCGTCTTCTGGCTGCTTCCCGCGCTGGCGCAGAAACCCGCGCGTGCGCCGCTGTCGCCCGCGCTGGTCCGGCTGGCACTGGGCTGGCAGCGCGCCGCGTCCGGCCGGCGCGCCCTGGTCGTGCTCGCGGTGCTCGCTGTCGCGGCGATACCCGGCTGGCTGCGCCTCGGCCACGACGACGATATCCATCTGCTGATCTCCCCGCCGAAGACACTCGAAGCACAGACGGCCTCGATCCGTGACGTCGCCGGCTTCGGCGGCGGGACGCAGTTCTGGCTGGTCGAGGGTGCGAGCGCCGAGGAAGTACTCCAGCGCGAAGAAGCGCTGACCGATCGACTGCGGACATGGATCGCGGACGGCAAGCTCACCGGCTTCACGGGCATCACCGCCATGCTGCCGTCGGCCAAGCGGCAGGCCGAGAACATCGCGGCGCTCGCCCCGCTGTTCACACCGGCCGACCGTATGAACGCGTGGCTCGCCGCTGCCGGGTTCAGGCCCCAGGGCATGGCATCGTTCGTCACCGCGTACCCCGGACGCGCCTTCACGCTCGATGACTGGCTTGCGATGCCGGCGTACACACCCTTCCGCTACCTGTGGCTGAGCGGCTCACACGGCACCGGCAGTATCGTCGTGCCGCAAGGCCAGGACGACGTCACGCTGCTGCGCCAGGCGTCCGAGGGCCTGCCCGGCGTGTCGCTGGTCGACAAGCCGGCCAGCATTTCCGCCCTGTTCGGTCGCTACCGTGGTTATGCGGACGTGTGGCTCGGGGGCGCGCTCGCCCTCGTCGGTCTCGCTTTCCTGTGGCGCTACGGGCCACGCGCGGTCGGCCGCGTCTTGCTGCCGCCGCTGGCCGGCATCGTCTTCAGCGTCGCGGCACTGGGCTACCTGGGCCAGCCGCTGACGCTGTTCCACATCATGGCGCTGATGCTCGTCCTCGGCGTCGGTGCCAACTACGCGGTGTTCCTGCGCGAAGGCGAACCGCATGCCGCGCACATCCCCGGCGCCGCCTATGCCGGTGTCCTGCTGTCCGCCGTGACCGCCCTGCTCTCGTTCGGTCTGCTCGCGCTCAGCACGATGCCGGCGCTGCAACATTTCGGCCTCACCCTGCTCCTCGGGATCGGCTTCACGGCGTTGATCGCGCCGGTGAGCGTCCCCGCACCGAAGAAGTCATCCGCATGAACACCGCCGCACACGCACCGGTAGCGCGCACCCTCAAACGCGTCGTCGTCACCGGTTTCGGTGGCATCACGCCGCTGGGCCACGACTGGCATGCCATCGAGGCGCGGCTTCGCGGTTTCCACAATGCCGTTCGCCGCATGGGCGAATGGGATTATTTCGACGCGCTCAACGGTCGTCTGGGTTGCCCGGTCGATGACTTCGCGATGCCCGTGCACTGGTCGCGCAAGCACGTGCGCTCGATGGGCCGCGTGGCCCAGCTGGCCGTCGCCGCCAGCGAGCGCGCACTGATCGACGCGGGACTGATCAACGATCCCTCCATCACCGACGGCCGCATGGGTGTGGCGTATGGCTCGTCGGGCGGCAGCATCGCGCCGGCCAAGACCATCGGGCGCATGCTCGAGACCGGTTCGATGCAGGGCGTCACCGCGACCAGCTACATCCAGATGATGGCGCACACCACCGCGGTCAACGTGGGCGTGTTCTTCGGCCTGCGCGGTCGCATCATCACCACCTCCAGCGCATGCACCTCCGGCAGCCAGGCCATCGGCTACGGTTACGAGGCGATCCAGCAGGGCAAGCAGACGCTGATGCTCTGTGGCGGTGCCGAGGAACTCTCCGGCCCCGGGGCGGCGGTGTTCGACACCCTGTTCGCGACGAGCACGCGCAACGATTCACCCGAACTCACGCCTCGCCCGTTCGATGCCAAGCGCGACGGCCTGGTGGTCGGTGAAGGTGCGACGACGCTGATCCTCGAAGAATACGAACACGCGATGGCTCGCGGCGCGACGATCTACGCCGAGGTGGTCGGCTTCGGCACCAATTCCGACGGCCAGCACATCACGCAGCCCACGCGCGAAACGATGGCCGCCGCCATGCGCATGGCACTGGCCGATGCGGGCCTCACGCCCGACGCGATCGGCTACGTCAGCGCGCACGGCACCGCCACCGATCGCGGCGACGTGGCCGAAACCCATGCCACCGCCGACGTGCTGGGCGGCGGCGTGCCGATCAGCTCGATGAAGAGCTATGTCGGCCACACGCTCGGCGCGTGCGGCGCGCTCGAATCCTGGTGGGCGATCGAGATGATGCGTCGCGGCTGGTTCGCGCCGACCATCAATCTCGACACCCCGGACCCCGACTGCGCGGCGCTCGATTTCGTCACGGGCCAGGGTCGCGAGATCCGCACGGGTTACGTGATGAACAACAACTTTGCCTTCGGCGGCATCAACACCTCGCTGATCTTCAGGGCGGTCGATTGATGAGACGCGTCGTCGTCACCGGCATGGGCGCGGTGTCCTGTCTGGGACCGGACCGTCGCGCGCTGTTCGACGGGTTGCGCGCGCAGCGCGCGGGTTTCCGCGAGATGCCCGACTTCGCGACGCTGGGCATGCGCTGTCGGGTGGCCGCGCCGGCGGATATCGCCGCGCTGGAACCACCGCACCGCAAGCTGCGTCGTTATCTGCCGCAAGCGGCCGAGTACGCGTGGCATGCGGCGCGCGAAGCCCTTGCCGAAGCCGGCCTCGACGAGGACCGGCTGCGCGAACGCGATGTCGGTATCGTCATGGGCGGCTCCGCCGCGCTGAGCGAATACGAAGCCGGTCTCGACATGTTCCACGCGCGCGGCATCTCGCGTCTGTCGCCCTTCATCGTTCCGCGCAGCATGGGCAGCGCGGTCGCGGCAACCCTCACGCACGCGTTCGGGTTCGGCGGTCGTGCCTTTACCGTCAGCTCGGCGTGCACCAGCGCCACGCATGCGATCGGCCAGGCGATGGAGTTGATTCAGCTGGGCCGGCAGGACGTCGTCATCTGCGGTGGCGCGGAAGAACTGCACGACAAAGCCGCGATGTGCTTCGACGTCATGAATGCGCTGTCGACGACGAGTGCTCCGGGCGAGCGCGTGTCCGCCCCTTACGAGGCCGACCGCGACGGCATCCTGCTGGGTGGTGGCGCGGGTGTACTCGTGCTCGAATCGCTGGAGCATGCGCAGGCGCGTGGCGCCACGATCCTCGCCGAAATGGCGGGCTACGGTGCCGCCTCCGATCCTGACGGGATGATCAGCCCGGAGGCCGGTGGCATGGCCGAGGCCATGCACCAGGCCATCGACCTGGCGGGAACGATCCCCGACTACATCAACACCCATGCCTGTGCCACGATCCAGGGCGACCTCGCCGAATGGCACGCGCTGTGCCGCGTGTTCGGCGACCGCGGGTTCGCCGTGCCGTGGATGTCCTCGATCAAGGGGCTGATCGGGCACGCGCCGGCCGCGGCGGGTGCGCTCGACACGATCGCGGGCATCGCGATGATGGAAGCCGGCGTGTTGCTGGGCGGCGCTCCCGTGCGCGAACTCGACGAGGCCTTCGCCGACGCGCCCCTGATCGAAGGAGAGCGCCCCGCGCGCATCGGCAGCTTCCTGTCGAACACGTTCGGCTTCGGCGGCAGCTGTGCGGCGCTGGTCGTGCGCCGGTTCGACGGGGCTGGCGCATGATCGCCCTGCGCATCGACGACTGGCGCGCGTGGGCGCCCGGCATCGAGGATGCCGATGCGTGGGCGCACTGGGCCTCGGCCCCGCATGTGCCCGCCGATACGGGCCAGCAGCCCGCCTGCGATTTCGTGCCGCCGATGCAGCGCCGGCGACTCAGCCGCCTTGCGCGCATCGTCATGCACACCGCGTGGCCGTTATGCGCCGAGGACGAGCAGCTGCCCTTCGTCTACGCCTCGCGGCACGGCGAAACCACGCATACCTTCGCCATGCTCGAGGAGATCGGCCGCGACGCCCCCCTGTCACCGACCCGCTTCGGACTTTCCGTCCACAACGCGATCGCCGGGCAGTGGTCGATCCTGCGCGGCCAGCGCGACGAATCCGTCGCCATCGCGGGTGAGGGCGATACCTTCGAGCACGCCATGGTGGAAGCCGCGGCGCTGCTCGATGACGGTGCCCCGACGGTCATCGTCGTCGTCGCGGAGGAGCGGCCGCCGGTCGCTTACGACGGCTGGATCGACGACGTGCCGTTCTCATACGCCGTCGCGTTGCGCGTGTCCCGGGCGGGTATGCCCGGGGACGGCGCGCGCTGGCAGCTGTCCCTGCGCGGCAACACCGACGCGACCGCGCCAGTGGACGGCCAGCATGCCCTGCGCTTTATCCGTGCGCTGCACCATGGCGCTTCCCTCGACCACCCGTGGAAGACACGACGATGGACCTGGCAGCCCATAGCGTGAAACGACGCCGCGACGCCTGGGCCTGGCGCTTCATCGGCACCGCGCTCAGCTTCGCGTTGTTCGGCATCGGCGGCCTCCTGCTCCGCGGGATCGTCCTGCCCGTGGTTCTGCGCTGGCCCGGCGAAGCATCGGTGCGACGCCGTCGTGCGCGGCGTGCCGTCGGCCGCGCCTTCTGGCTCCACTCGCGGTTCATGTGCCGCATGGGCGTCGTCGATTTGCACTTCGAGGGCTGCGAGCGGCTGGGGAAGCCCGGCCAGATGATCGTCGCCAACCATCCATCGCTGATCGACGTCGTGTATCTGCTCGGTCACGTGCCCGATGCCAACTGCATCGTGAAACACAGCTTGTGGAAGAACCCGTACATGCGCGGACCGGTGACGGTTGCCCAGTACATCAGCAACGACGGCAGCGCCGAGATGCTGGAAAGGGCGGCGGGCGTGTTACGTGAGGGCCAGACGCTCATCGTCTTTCCCGAGGGCACGCGTACCACGCCCGGGCAGGATCCGGTCTTCCATCGCGGCGCGGCGGCCATCGCCGTACGTGGCGCGCGGATCGTCACGCCCGTCTACATCACCGTCGAGCCGACCACGCTGACCAAGGCGGATCGCTGGTATCACGTGCCGGACCGGCGCGTGCACGTGCGTATACGCGTCGGTGACGACCTCGATGTGCGAGCCTTCAGCGAAGGCACCCCGGCGCCGATAGCCTCGCGCCGTCTCAACGAACACCTCCACAGCCTCTACGCCAGGGAACGGAAGCCATGAACGACCTGGAGCGGGATATCGCCCGCCTCATCATCGAGACACTCGCACTCGATCACCTGACGGTGGACGACATCGCAGCGGACCAGCCCCTGTTCGGGCAAGGGCTCGGCCTGGATTCCGTCGATGCGCTCGAACTCGCACTCGCCCTGCAGACCCGATATGGACTGAAGATCGCCTCGGAATCGCGCGATGCACGCCGACATTTCGAAACGGTCCACCGTCTGGCCCTCTACGTCAAAGCGAACGGCGAGTCATGCGTAAACTGAGCGACATGGTGCTGGTCATCGTCGGCATCCTCTTTCCGTTCATCGTCTATTTCGGCATGGACCACGTGTCCACACCGGTATTCGGCCTGATCCTGGGCGGCTTGTGGCTGATCCGCGCGCCTGCGCTCCTGCGTCAGCCCGGCGGCGGATGGATGCTCGGCATCACGCTGATCTATTGCACCGTCCTCGCCTTCGGAGGCGAAGAGCGCCTGCTCCGCTGGTACCCGAGCCTGATCTGCGCGCTGCTCTTCGGCGCGTTCGGCCTCAGCCTGAAGTTCGGGCCGCCGATGATCGAGCGGATCGCGCGCGTCACCGAGCCCGACCTGCCTCCGGTGGCTGTCGCGTATACACGCAAGGTCACCTGGGTGTGGGTGGGTTTTTTCTTTCTCAATGGCACCGCCTCCGCGCTGCTGGCGGGATGGGGGCCGCTGTCGTGGTGGACCTTCTACAACGGCATCCTGGCTTACTCGGTCATGGGCGTGCTTTTCCTCGGCGAGTGGATCCTGCGCCAGCGTCTGCGTCGGCGGATCAACAAGGCGCCCATGGACGCCGCCGCCTCACGGCTGCGTTCCCATCCCTGGGTTGCCGGTGCGGCGGGTGGCTACGCCGGCAAGAAGGGCCCGGGCATGGTTGTCGCGCTGAGTGCCGCGGGCCGCACCGCCCTGCTTCGCCACGGACGCACCGGCCTGCTCAACGAACTGGGCCAACAGGCCGCCGGCGACGACGCCCTGTCGACGCCGCTGGTCTGGCGTTTCGTCGCCGACTTGCCGGGCACGCAGCACATCGACGACGCACTGCGGGCCGAGCTTCCGACGGAGCCCGTCGTGCTCGGCGAGCATCGCGACGATGAGGGCGTAGTCATCGATCTGGAGCTGCCGCTCGATCTGGCCTGCTTCGCCGAGCACTTTCCCGAGGCGCCGGTCGTGCCGGGCGTGCTGCAGGTCGGCTGGGCATTGTCTTTCGCCGCTGTCCGTCTGGGTACGCCGACGACGTGTCGTGGCATGGACGCACTGAAGTTCCAGCGGCTGCTTCGACCGGGCGACCGGCCACAACTGCTGCTCCGCCACGATAAGGAGCGCGGTCGCCTGCAGTTCGTGTATCGCATGAACGGGGAGCCCGTCTCATCCGCGTATCTGCGCCTGGACGGCGCGCATGTCTGATTCAGCTGCGAGCGGACACTGGACCGCGCAGAAGGAGCGCGGCAGTTTCCTCGGCCTCAAGCTCACCGCGATCGCGGTGCGCCTGCTGGGTCGTGGCCTCGCCACGCCGGTCATCTGGCTGGTGGTGCTTTATTTCTACGTGACGGGGCGAACCACGCGACGCAACGTGGCCGACTACCAGCGGCGCCTCGCCGCCTGGAGCGGTCGTACGGATCTCTTCCCGCGTCGACGCGCGGCCTTCGCACAGTACCGTGCTTTCGGCGACTGCATGCTCGACCGTTTCGACGTCTGGCGCGGCAAGCTCCGCCTGTCATCCGTGGACATGGACGATCCGGACGGCGTACGCAACGCGCTGATCGGCGGCGGGCGCGGCCAGATCCTCATCTGCACCCATCTGGGCAACCTCGACGTGTGCCGCGCCATGGCCGAGATCGGAGAGGGCGTGGCGCTCAACGTGCTGATGTACCTGCCCAACGCGGCGCACTTCAACCGGCTGCTCGGTGAGTCCGGCGATCGGCGACTGCGGCTGATGCATGTGGGCGACCTGGACACCGCCACCATGATGGATCTGTCGCAACGGCTGGATCGCGGTGAGTGGATCGCCATCGCCGGCGACCGCGTGCCCCCACACGGTGCCCGCACGGTCGAGGCCGATTTCCTCGGCGCGCCAGCCCGCTTTCCTCAGGGCCCGTGGCTGATGGCCGCCATGCTGCGCTGCCCGGTCAACGTGGTCTGCTGTCTCAAGCACGGCTCGCGTTATCGCATTCATCTGCGTCGCTTCGAGGATGCCGCCGCTTGGGATCGTACCCGCCGCGCCGGCCTCATTCAGGAGGCGGTCGCGCGCTATGCCGACTGGCTGGCCGCCCGTTGCCTCGATGCGCCGCTTCAATGGTTCAATTTTCACCCGTACTGGCAAGGTACGAACGGAGCTCCCCATGCGCGCTAACGGTGTGCTCGCGACCGAGATCGAGGTCATCGTGCCCTTCTTCGACGTCGATTCGATGGAAGTGGTCTGGCACGGCCACTACGTGAAGTACCTCGAGGTGGCGCGCTGCGCCCTGCTCGACGACGTCGGCCACAATTACGTGCGCATGAAGGAAACAGGCTTCGCCTGGCCCATCATCGACCTCCAGCTGCGCTACGCGCAGGCCGCACGCTTCGGCCAGAAGCTCACCGTGCGCGCCGACCTGATCGAGTGGCAGAACCGGCTCAAGATCCACTACACGCTCAGCGACGCCATCACCGGCGCACGGCTCACACGCGCCAGCACCATCCAGGTCGCGGTCAGCGTCCCCGATGGCGAAATGCAGCTCGTCTCGCCCCGCGTCTTCACCGACGACGTCGAACGCCGGCTGGCCCGCACGTCGTCACCCTGATCGAATGGAATGCCTGTCATGAAATACGCCAGCGCCACGTACGTCGAAGAAACCCGGATCGGTTTCGTCTTCCTGCGCACCCATACCTGGCAGCACCACGTGCTGCGTGTCGCCATCAACGACCACAAGCGCCTGATCGGTGAGCCGCTGCCGCAAGGCGGCACATTGCTCGACGTCGGCTGCGGCCAGGGGCGCTCGTTCCGATATCTGCGCGACGCGTTCCGCCCGGCGCGCATGCTGGGCCTCGACGCCGACCCGCACAGCATCGAGCTGTCGAGGGCGGAGGCCCGACGCGAAGACATCGACGTCACGCTGATGGTCGCCGACTGCGCGCGCATCGATCTGCCCGACGCCAGCGTGGACGTGCTGTTCTGTCATCAGACGTTTCATCACCTGGTGGAGCAGGAACGCGCCCTCGATGAATTCTGGCGCGTACTGAAGCCCGGCGGCCTGCTGCTGTTCGCGGAGTCGACCAAGGCGTACATCGATACGTGGGTGATTCGCTGGTTCTTCCGCCACCCGATGCACGTGCAGAAAACCGCCGACGAATACCTTGCGATGATCCGCGGGCGCGGCTTCCGCTTCGAGCCGCGCAACGTCTCTCTGCCGTATCTGTGGTGGAGCCGGTCGAAGGACTTCGGCCTGCTGGAGCGCTGGGGTATCAGGAATCCGCCACCGCCGGGCAAGCGCGAGGAAACGCTGGTCAACGTGGCCGCGTGGAAGCCGCTCGACGCCGTATGAAGACCTATCTCAACGCACTGGGCGTGACCTGCTCGCTGGGCGCGGGCAAGGCCGCCGTCGCGGAGGCGCTGTTTGCCGGAGACACGCGCGGGCTGCGCGATATCGATGGCTGGGCGCCCGGCCGGACGCTTCCCCTCGGCGAGGTCGTCGATCCTCTGCCGTCGATGCCGCAGGGCATGGGAGCGCGTGACACGCGCAACAATCGCCTTCTGCTGCTCGCCGCACATGAAATCGAAACCGAACTGCGTGACGCGATCGCCCGCTACGGTGCCGACCGCGTGGGCGTCGTGATCGGCACCAGTACCACGGGGATCGAGGAGGCGACCGGCCATATCGCCACCCGCGCGCAGACCGGCACATGGCCGCACGCTTACCGTTATTCCGATCAGGAACTGGGCGCACCCGCGGCCTTTCTCGCCGAATGGCTCGGCATCGCCGGTCCCGCCTACGGCATTTCGACGGCATGTACGTCAGGCGCCCGCGCGCTGCTCAGCGCGCGACGTCTGTTGCGCCTCGGCCTGTGCGACGCCGTGATCTGCGGCGGTGCCGACACGCTGTGCCGTCTGGCGACGCACGGCTTCCATGCGCTCGAAGCCACCGACGGACAGCGTTGCGTGCCCTTCTCGCTTTCACGGCGCGGTATCAACATCGGTGAGGCCGCCGCGCTGTTTCTCATGACCCGGGACGCCGCCGAGGTCGAATTCGTCGGCGGTGGCGCGAGCTCGGATGCATACCACATGTCCTCACCGGCACCTGACGGCCGTGGCGCGGCCGAAGCGATGCGTCGCGCGCTCGCGTCGGCCGGCATCGAGGCGAGCGCCATCGATTACGTCAACCTGCACGGCACGGCGACAGAACATAACGACGCGATGGAGAGCCACGCCGTCGCGCATACCTTCGCGCGGCCGGTTCCGTGTTCCTCGACCAAAGCCCTGACCGGCCACACGCTCGGCGCGGCCGGCGCCCTGGAAGCCGCCTTCTGCTGGCTGGCGCTCACCGATGCGGGACGCCGGCTGCCACCGCACGTATGGGATGGCGGGACGGATCCCGCCCTGCCCCCGTTGCATTTCACAACGGTCGGTGACCGGTCACCCACGGGCACACGTCACCTGATGAGCAACTCCTTCGCGTTCGGCGGTAACAACGCGAGCCTGATCCTGGCGGACGCGACATGACGATCTGGCCTGTCGAAACCCTGCTGCCGCATGCCGGTCGCATGATCCTGCTCGACCGTGTCGTGGAATGGGATGCCGATCGTGTCGTCTGCGAACGTCTCGTCCGACGCGGGGATGCCTTTGTCGAAGCGACCGGTCTCCCCGCGTGGGCGGGCGTCGAGTTGATGGCCCAGACCATCGCCGCGTGGAACGGCTGCCAGGTGCTGACGGCGGGCGGTCAGGTCAGGCCCGGCTTTCTCCTGGGCACACGGGCCTACCGCGCGGATGTCGATACGTTCGCGACCGGGGCACTGCTGCGCATCGAAGCCGTACGCCACTTTCATGATGAGGAAGGCATGGGTGCGTTCGCCTGCCGTATCGACGCGGAAGGTCTGCATGCCGAGGCACGCCTGACCGTGTTCAGCCCGCCGGACCCGACACCCTTTCTCGATCCTCGCCATAATCGTCTCGACTCCAGAGGTGCTCCACCATGACCGACACCATCTTCGTCACAGGCTCCAGCCGTGGCATCGGCCGCGCGATCGCGTTGAATCTCGCGGACGCCGGTTACGACCTCGTGGTGCATTGCCGCTCACGCCGCGAGGAAGCCGACGCCGTCGTCGCGGAGATCGTCGCCAGGGGCCGCAACGCCCGCGTCGTGCAGTTCGACATCTCGGACCGCGCGGCATCCGCCGCCGCTCTCGAGGCGGACGTCGCCGGAAACGGTGCGTATTACGGCGTGGTCTGCAACGCCGGCCTCACCCGTGACGGCGCGTTCCCCGGACTGACCTCCGACGACTGGGACCAGGTGCTGCGGACCAACCTCGATGGCTTCTACAACGTGTTGCACCCGCTGGTGATGCCGATGATCCGTCGGCGCAAGCCGGGCCGTATCGTCTGCATCACGTCGGTCTCGGGCATCATCGGCAACCGGGGACAGGTGAACTACAGCGCGTCCAAGGCCGGTGTCATCGGCGCGGCGAAGGCACTGGCCGTCGAGCTGGCCAAGCGCAAGATCACGGTGAACTGTGTGGCGCCGGGCCTGATCGACACGGACATGCTCGACCCCGAGGTGCCGGTGGAGCAGATTCTCAAGGTGATTCCCATGGAGCGTACGGGTACGCCGGAAGAAGTGGCGGCGGCGGTACGCTTTCTGGTCAGTCCGGAAGCGGGTTACATCACGCGACAGGTGCTGGCGGTGAATGGCGGGCTTTGCTGAGGAGCTCCGCGACAAAATATCGCCAGGAGGACCGGCTCGCGCCGGCGCGGTAGCGGGCTAAGCTAAGGCCATGCTCTCCTTACGTCACCTGGCAGAATCCGACCGCTTCGCCGATGTCATGCGGGTGCTCCTCGCACTGACCGGCATCGCCTTATGGTGCACGCTCGCCGGCCCGGCCGAGGCGATCGTCCCCGCGCTGCTCGGCGCCATCGCCTGCGCTCTGGCCGAAACCGATGACGCCTGGCGGGGCCGCCTGCGCGGGCTGATCGTGACCTTGCTGTGCTTCGCGCTCGCCGCGGCCGCGGTGAAGGCCTGCATCGGCACGCCACCGCTGTTCGCGATACTACTGCCGGTGGGCACGTTTCTTCTGGTCATGCTCGGTGCCGCCAGCGGGCGATACGCCACGATCGCCACGGCCACGCTGATCCTCTCGGTCTACACCATGATCGCCACCGACAGCGCAGGCGCGGCAGCTGGCGGCTGGCATGGCACGCTGGCGATCCTCGCCGGCGCGGCATGGTACGGATCGCTCTCACTGCTGTGGAGTGCGCTCGCACCTCAGCGTGCGGTCCGTCATGCACTCGCCCGGCTGTTCGAATCGCTGGCCGCGTTGATCGAGGCGAAGGCGGCGCTGTTCGAACCCGTACGCGGCCTCGATCGCGACGCGCTGCACATCGAGTTCTCGAAGCGCAACCTGCGCACGGTGGAAGCGCTGACCGCTGCGCGCATCGCGCTGCTCGATCGCATCGGACGCCGCCAGCCACGCGGGCGTTCCGCGGCTCGTCTGGGCATGTTCTTCGTCGCCCAGGACATCCACGAGCGGATCAGCTCGTCGCACTACCCGTACGACGAACTGGCAGGCGCGCTCTACCACAGCGACCTCATGTTCCGCTTCGGACGACTTCTGCGATTGCAGGCCATCGCCTGTCGCGAGCGCGCCGATGCGATTCGCGAGGTCGCTCCGCTGCGATCCATCGCCCTGCCGCGCGCCGCACTGGACGACCTGCGCGAGGCGCTGGCGTACCGCCGCCGCAGCGACCCGCCGGACGAAGCGATCGACGACGCGTTGTCGGCCTTGCTGAGCAACATGGACCGTCTCCAAGCCGGCATCGAAGACGAAGGCAGCCTGCGCGAGGACGCCGACATTTCGTTGCAGGGCAACGAGCCCGCGTCGATCCGCGAAGCATTGGCCAGGGTGCGCCTCCGTCTGAACCGCCGCTCGATGCATTTTCGTCATGCCATGCGCCTGGCGATCGGTATGCTCGCAGGTTACGCGTTGATGCTTGGCCTGCACCCGACCCACGGCTACTGGATTCTCCTGACGACGCTGTTCGTCTGCCAGCCCAGCTATGGCGCCACGCGACGTCGCATGGTCCAGCGTATCGCCGGCACCACGGCCGGGCTGGTCGTCGGCTGGGCGCTGCTGCGTCTGTTGCCGCCGGGCGACTGGCGACTGCCGGTGCTCGTCGCGACAGGTGCCGCGTTCTTCGCCTTCCGGCTGCGCCGTTATGCGCTGGCGACCGGCGTCATCACGCTGTTCGTGCTGCTCTGCTTCGATCGCGTCGGTGCCGGGTACGACGCCATCGGTCCGCGACTGCTCGATACCCTGCTCGGCGCGGTGGTCGCCGCCGCGGCCATTCGCTTCGTGCTGCCCGACTGGCGGGTGCGCCGGCTCGACGACATCGTGGCCGATGCCTTGCTGGCCTATGGACGCTACCTGGAGCGGATCGCCGACCAGTACGCTCACGGCAAGGTGGACGACCTGCCCTATCGCATCGCCCGACGGGATGCGCACGCGGCACAGGCCGCCGTGGCCGGGAATGTCACGGAACTACTGGGCGAACCCGGCCATTCGCGCGATCTCGGTGAGCGTGCCCTTCGCCTGCTCACGGCACTTCAGGCGGGACTGTCCCACCTGTCGACCCTGGGTGCACACCGGCAATCCCTGCCGGCGGACGACGCGCTGGCGCTGCAGGCGCTGGCTCGCCACATTACCCACGGCTTCGACGCCCTGGCGGGGCACATCCGCACCGGCACGGTCGCACCGCCGCTGGGCACGCCAGCGCTCCTGGTCGGCACGTCGATGCGGGTCACGTTGGGCGCCGAAACGGTACGCCTGGTCGATCGCCAGTGCCTGCTGCTGATCCGAGTACACGACCGTATCGCGGCCATTCCGAAGGCTTGATTGCTGCGTCGCGCCGTGGCTTGACGGCGTGCGCACGCTACGATGGGCAGGTTTCCCCATCCCTTTTCCGGAGTTGCACCATGCGCCCGTTCTCCCTCGGCGACGACCTCGACCTCCTGCGTGAAAGCGTCCGCGCGTTCGCCGACAAGGAAATCGCACCGCGCGCGGATCGCATCGATCGCGAAAACGTGTTTCCGGAAGACCTCTGGCGCAAGTTCGGCGAGATGGGCCTGCTCGGTATCACCATTCCCGAGGAATACGGCGGCTCCGGCCTGGGCTTTCTTGCGCACATGATCGCGATGGAGGAGATCTCGCGCGCGTCGGCCTCGGTCGGTCTGTCCTACGGTGCGCATTCCAATCTCTGCGTGCAGAACATCTACCACAACGGCAACGACGAACAGCGTCGCAAGTACCTTCCGAAACTTGCGAGCGGCGAGTGGGTCGGCGCGCTGGCGATGAGCGAGCCGGGCGCCGGTTCGGACGTCGTCGGCTCGATGAGCTGCAAGGCCGAACTGATCGACGGCAAGTGGGTGGCCAACGGCACCAAGATGTGGATCACCAACGGTCCCGACGCCGACGTGTTGCTGGTCCACATGCGCACCGCCCCGCGCCCCGCGGGCAGCCGCTGCATGACCGCGTTCATCGTCGAGAAGGGCATGAAGGGTTTCTCGACGGCGCAGAAACTCGACAAGCTGGGCATGCGCGGTTCCAACACCTGCGAACTGGTGTTCGACAACTGCGAGATTCCCGCGGAAAACATCGTCGGCGAAGTAAACGAAGGCGTGCGCGTGCTGATGGGCGGCCTGGACACCGAGCGCCTGGTGCTGTCCGGCGGTCCCATCGGCATCATGCAGGCGGCGGTCGATCTCGTGCTGCCCTATGTCCGCGAGCGCAAGCAGTTCAACGCGCCCATCGGTACGTTCGGCATGATGCAGGGCAAGGTCGCGGACATGTACACCGCGCTGCAGTCGTCACGCGGGTTCGCTTACATGGTGGCCCAGCAGTTCGATAACGGGGTGAAGTCGCGCATCGACCCCGCCGCCTGCCTGCTCAACGCCTCGACCAACGCGGTGAAGGTCGCGCTGGAAGCGATCCAGTCACTGGGCGGAAACGGCTACATCAACGAATTCCCGGCGGGCCGGTTGCTGCGCGACGCCAAGCTCTACGAGATCGGCGCCGGCACCAACGAGATCCGTCGCATGCTGATCGGCCGTGAACTGTTCCACGGCAAGTCGTAATCCGCCGGCCTACCAGTTCATCCGGAAACTCGCGTTCGCCGAACGCGAGTGATCGCGGTCCGCGAACCGCTGGTCGACGTTGAAGCCCAGCTGGGTGCTGGCCGTCATGTCCCAGCCGAGTGACACGCCTGCCGTGCCGGCCCGGCGCGACAGGCCGATGCCGTCGACCGGCGCCCACTGCGAAAAGCCCGTGTAGCGTGCCGCGAAGACCTCGCCCTTGGTCGCGAACGCATTCTGCCAACCCAGCTTCGCATCCAGGTGCAGCGCACCGCGCGTGGTGAGCCACGAACCGCCCGCGCGAAGCCCGAACCCCGCCTGCCAGCGCGAGGTGGTGTGGCCATCGGCGGTCAGTCCAAAGCCGTCGCCACCGGTTTCCGAGAAACCATCGCGGCGGATGCTCGCGTACTCGACGTTGGCGAACGGCGTGAGCGCGAACGCGCCCGCATGGCTGCGGAAGCCGACCTCGCCGTAAGCGGACTGGTAGCTGCCGTTCTGGTCGCTGCCCGCGAACGCGGCCTGGTCGCCGAAACGCAGCAGGCGGCGCATGTCGCCACGGAAACTGCCGAAGCCGAACTGCCCCACCCCGTACCAGTTGGCGCCACGCGAGCCGGCATAGAACATGCCGGCGGTGGAACGGCTGCGCTGGTGATCGAAGCTGCCGTCGAGCTGGCCGTGGCTCGACATCTGCGCGACGGCGACGCCGGCGAAGCCGTTGAGGCCGAGACGGATGTCGTTGCCGACCAGGCCACCGTTGAGGTTGAAACCGACGTTGCCGAACCCGCCGCGGCTCATGCCCCCGCGTGAATCGAGGGACTGCGTCCACGCACCGGAGCCTTGCTGGTCCAGGTGTGAGATCAGCGCATCGTTGCTGGCGTCGATACCGGCGAGCGTCACGGCGGTGCCCGCGGCATACAGCTGGCCGGAGAGCGACTCCAGCGAGGCCCTCGCCACCGCGTCCGTGCGCGACTGCTGGATCTGGCCGGCGGCGACCAGCGTCGTCACGGGCGGCGCGGATGCCGCCGCGACCGGGCCAGCCAGCGAGCCCTCGATCTGCTGGAAGGCTCCGTCAAGGCGCGTCGCCGAGGTCGTCGCCGCGGCCGAGCGCGCCATCACCGCATTCGAGTTCGCCACGGCGGTCACGCTCAGGCTGGTCGTGTCGAGCCAGATTTCCTTGGGTGCGTACTGGACCGTCGACGACAGGAAGACGCCTTGCGCGAACGTCGTGCTGGTGAACGTGCCGGTCACCGAATCAGCGGTGACCAGTGACTGGTGACTGGTCACCGTGTAGCCGGGCACGGCGCCGGCGATGTACAGGTCGCCGCCAAAAATCCGTACGGCGCCGGCGACGTTCACGGGAGCGCCGAGGAGCAGCGAAAGACGCGATGGCCCGTAAAGCCCGAGATCCGCCTTTATCTGGGTGGGATGCGCCGTCAGCTCCAGAGTGCCGTTGACGTCCACGCTGTCGCGGAGGCCGTTGGTCTGACCCTGCCCGAGATCGCCGTGAACGATGAGCTTCGCTCCCACGTCCTGCACGATGATTCGCGCCGCGGGAAGGTCTTTCATGACCTCTACGGTCGTCGTGTCTTCGGCGTTCAACGCGGAGAACGTATTCGTGCCGGTAATCGTCAGCTTGCCGCTACCGTAGACGTTGAGGCCATCGCCGGAGATGTCGTTCGAAAACGTCACGTTGGCCGAGCCGATGTCCGCGCGGAACGCATGATCGAGCCTCGCCGGGCCAAGCATCGCCTTGCCGAGGTTGAGCCGGCCGTGCCCATAAATGGCGTCGACACCGGGATCGCCCAGATCGTCGGCCGTGCTGAACATGAGGTCGGCCAGCGCTTCGTTGTCGAAATGCGGAAAGGTCTGCAAGAGGACGGCCGCCGCGCCGGCGACCTGGGGGGCGGCGAGCGACGTACCGGTCCACACCTGGTAGGCCGGCTTGGCGGCCGTCGACGACGCGGCCAGTGTCAGCACCTCACCCGGCGCCGCGATGCAGAACGCCTTCGCGTCTCCGCAACGGTTCGAATACGAGGCGATCTGGCTCGTGTCGTGGCTGTTCAGAGCGACGACGGCGATCCAGCCGCCCGCCACGGAAGGCGCGCGAAGCGGCAGCGCCGCGATATCGGACGGATTCGCCGCGCCATCGTTTCCGGCCGCGAATACGTAGACCGTTCCGCTGGAGGAAAGCGCAGCGTGTTTATACGCATCGGCAAAGCTGGCCGTGGTGGCCGCATCGGACGCGTCCCAGTACAAGCCGCCCCACGAGTTGTTGGAGATACGCGCTCCCGCCTGGAACACGGCTTCGTTGACCGTGCCGAGCGGATCCGCCGAAGTCACCTTGTTGCCCTTGCCCGAACCGTCGTCCTTCGGCGTCGTATCGCTGACGATACGCGCGGAGACGATCGTCGCATCGGGAGCGATGCCCCCGGCGAACTGGCCGAACGGCTTGCCCGCGGCGATTTCGGCCACGGCGGTGCCGTGTCCGACAACATCGTCGACCTTGAGGTTGTTGGTGCCCGGATCGACGTAAGTGAACTTGTTGGTCACCCGGCCGGAAAGCGCCGGGCTCGCCGCCGTGACGCCGCTGTCGACGATGCCGATGGCGACGCCCGAACCGGTCAGGCCCGCGGCATGCGCGGCGTTCGCACCTGTCGCGGTCAGCTGGATATCCACCGGTGGCTGGTCGACCGGAGGGCTTGGCGTCTGCGGCGTCTGGGGCGCCACCACCTGTGGAATGTTGCGGCTCGGCGCACTGCTGCCGCCGCCACCGCAGGCGGTCAAACCCAGGCTCACGCACACGGCCAGCGCAAGCTCGCGCTGACGCAGCAGATTCGTCGTATTCACGTTATACCCCTGATTTCAGACGTCAATGTCCCACGCCGACTCTGGCGGACGTGTGGCACGGATGGTGCCACACGACTTTGCGAAAAATCTCATCCAGTCGGCAAAATGTTGAACCCGTCCGTGAAAACTGCCGCCGGCACGGCATCGCGGGGCCGCCCAGGGGCGTGTCGCAGCGCAGATTGCCCCTCCCCTGCCGCCACTGCGATACTCGACCGGTTTCCGTCCTCCCCAGGGCGGCCATACGATGTCCCACGGAGTCCCCATGTCTGAGATCGTCATCGCGGGTGCCAAGCGCACCGCCATCGGTTCTTTCCTCGGTCAGTTCACCGGCGTCCCCTCGCCCACGCTCGGCTCGGTCGCCATCAAGGCGGCGCTCGAACAGTCCGGCATCGCGCCGGCCGATGTCAGTGAAGTGATCATGGGCTGCGTGCTGCCCGCGAATCTCGGCCAGGCGCCCGCGCGCCAGGCGTCTCTCCAGGCCGGCCTGCCGACCTCGGCGGGCTGCACCACCATCAACAAGGTGTGCGGTTCCGGCATGAAGGCCATGATGCTGGCCCACGACCTGATCAAGGCCGGGTCGGCTTCCATCGTCGTCGCGGGTGGCATGGAGTCCATGACCAACGCGCCGCACATGGTCAACGCGCGCACAGGCATCCGCTATGGCGACGGTCAGCTGGTCGACCACATGGCGTGGGACGGGCTGACCAACCCGTACGACGGTCAGTCGATGGGCGTGTTCGGCGAACGGTGCGCGGACAAGTACCACTTCACCCGCGAAGAGCAGGACGCCTTCGCGATCGCTTCGGTCGAGCGCGCGCAGGCGGCGCAGAAGGCCGACGCGTTCGCTGGCGAGATCGTTCCGGTCACCGTGCAGGGTCGCAAGGGCCCGCAGGACTTCGCCGAGGACGAACAGCCGGGCCGCTCCGATACCGCTAAAATCCCGACCCTGCGCGCCGCCTTCCGCAAGGAAAACGGTACGATCACCGCCGCCAGCTCCTCCAGCATCTCCGACGGCGCCGCCGCGCTCGTGCTGCTTTCCGCCGATGAGGCAAAGGCGCGTGGCGTCACCGCGCTGGCTCGTATCGTCGCCCACGCCACGCATTCGCAGGAGCCGGAGTGGTTCACCACGGCGCCGGTCGGCGCCATTTCGAAGGTGCTCGCGAAGGCGGGCTGGTCCGTCGGCGACGTCGATCTGTTTGAAATCAACGAGGCGTTCGCCGTGGTGCCGATGGCGGTCATGCGCGAGCTGGACGTGCCGCACGACAAGGTCAACGTCCACGGCGGCGCATGCGCACTGGGCCACCCGATCGGCGCAAGCGGCGCCCGCATCGTGGTCACCCTTCTCAATGCGTTGACGGCCCGTGGCGCAAAAAGGGGTGTCGCCGCGCTGTGTATCGGTGGCGGCGAGGCAACGGCAATCGCCATCGAACTGGTGTGAAACCGGGGTCGAAGGGATAAAGCTGGTACCGGAACGTGATCACGCCAAATACATGGGCTTTAATGCCCACTGAAGCGGCACGATGAGGTTTATAGCTATGTCACGACAACTAGGCTATTAATACGCCCGCCTCACGGCATTCCACGGCTAAGGAGAAACACAATGAATTTTACGCGTACCCTTCTCGCCTCTGCGCTCGTCGCGCTTCTGGCAGCTTGCAGCAACGGCGCGCAGGATTCCGCGCAGGACGCCCAGAAGTCGGCTTCCGACGCCCAGCAGCAGGCTGACAAGGCCCAGCAGGCCGCCGACCAGTCGGCCAATGCCGCCACGTCGCAGGCTGCCGACCAGGCTCAGCAGTCCGCTGACCAGGCCAAGGACGCTGCTGCTCAGGCTTCGCAGGCCGCTTCGGCCTCGACCGCCGGTGGCGCTTCCGAGGCTGCCAAGGACGCCGCTTCCAACGCTGCTGATCAGGCCGACAAGTCGGCTGACCAGGCGAAGGACGCTGCTTCCAACGCTGACAGCGCTAAGGACGACAGCACCAAGAAGTAAGCCTCACGGCTTACGGACGAAAGAGGGTCGCCTTCGGGCGGCCCTTTTTTCTTGGCGCGTTGCAGCGTTTTCCTTCGGGTCCGCCCCGTTATGATGTTCGTTTAGTCCTCGCGCGAATGTCCCCATGCCTATTCTCGATTCGCAGCTCGATACCCGTTCTTCCGAGTTCCAGGCGGCAAGCCTTCGCCTGCGCGCACTCACCGACGACCTGCGTGACACGCTGAAGCGGACGGCGGAAGGCGGCGGCGCGAAGGCGCGCGAAAAACACGTGGCGCGCGGCAAACTGCTGCCCCGGGAGCGCATCCGCGCCCTGCTCGACCCCGGCTCTCCGTTTCTCGAAATCGCTCCGCTCGCGGCGCACGGCATGTACGACGATGCCGCACCGGCGGCGGGCGTCATCGCAGGTATCGGCCGGGTCATGGGACAGGAAGTCGTCGTACTGGCCAACGACGCTACGGTCAAAGGCGGCACGTACTTCCCGATGACGGTGAAAAAACACCTGCGCGCCCAGGAAATCGCGATGGAGAATCGCCTTCCATGCATTTACCTCGTCGATTCCGGCGGCGCGTTCCTGCCGCTGCAGGACGAAGTCTTTCCCGACCGCGAGCACTTCGGCCGCATCTTCTACAACCAGGCGCGCATGAGCGCGCAGGGTATCCCGCAGATCGCCGTCGTCATGGGCTCATGCACCGCGGGTGGCGCCTACGTGCCCGCGATGAGCGACGAGACCATCATCGTTCGCGAGCAGGGCACCATCTTCCTCGGCGGCCCGCCGCTGGTCAAAGCCGCCACCGGTGAAGTGGTCGACGCCGAGGCGCTGGGCGGCGCGGACGTACACACCGCGGTGTCCGGCGTCGCGGATCACTTCGCGGAGAACGACGCGCACGCCCTGGCTATCGCCCGCGACATCGTCGGATCGCTGAACCGGGTCAAGAAGCAGCCGCTGGCCGTGCGCGCGCCTGTCGAACCGCGCTTCGCCGCGGACGAACTGTATGGGGTCATTCCGGAGGACACGCGGCGCCCGTTCGATATCCATGAAGTTATCGCACGCATCGTGGACGATTCCGAATTCCACGAATTCAAGGCACGCTACGGCAAGACGCTCGTCACGGGCTTCGCACATATCCACGGTTATCCCGTGGGCATCATCGCCAACAACGGCATTCTGTTCGGCGAGTCCGCGCAGAAGGGTGCGCACTTCATCGAACTGTGCAACCAACGCAACATACCTCTCGTGTTCCTGCAGAACATCACCGGATTCATGGTGGGCCGCAAGTACGAGAACGCAGGTATCGCCAAAGACGGCGCGAAGATGGTGACCGCGGTGGCCTGCTCGCACGTGCCCAAGTTCACCGTGGTCATCGGCGGCAGCTTCGGCGCGGGCAATTACGCGATGTGCGGTCGCGCGTACGGCGCGCGTTTCCTCTGGATGTGGCCGAACGCGCGCATCAGCGTGATGGGTGGCGAACAGGCGGCGTCCGTGCTCGCCACCGTGCGCCGCGATGGCATCGAGGCCGGCGGTGGCTCGTGGAGCGCCGACGACGAAGAGGCGTTCAAGGCGCCCGTGCGTGACCAGTACGAACGTCAGGGTCACCCGTATTACGCCAGCGCGCGGCTCTGGGACGACGGCATCATCGATCCGGCCGACACCCGTCGGGTACTGGGCCTGGCCATCTCCGCCTCGCTCAATGCGCCGATCGAACAGGGCCGGTTCGGCGTGTTCCGCATGTAATGGGTTAACCGTTACACGTAAGGCGCTAACCGAAAAGGCATTCCTGTTCACGATTCCGGGTTTACGGGTGGCCCGTTACGCTTTACGCTTCCCGGTCCATGCCCGCCTTCGACGACCGCTCCCCTCCCGAGATATTCACGCCCTCCGGCCTGAACCGGCTGGTGCGCGATCTGCTGGAAGACGCCCTGCCCATGGGCGTCTGGATCGAGGGCGAGCTGTCGAATGTCGCGCGCCCCGCGTCGGGCCATGTCTATTTCACGCTGAAAGACGCGGGCGCCCAGGTGCGCTGCGCCATGTTCCGCACGGCCGCATCGCGGCTCCGCTTTCGTCCCACGGACGGCATGCACGTGCTGATGCGGGCCAAGGTCGGGCTGTATGAGGCGCGCGGCGAGTTCCAGCTGGTGGCCGACCACATGGAGCCGGCAGGCGAAGGCGCCCTGCAGCGTGAGTTCGAGCAGCTGAAGGCGCGTCTCGGCGCCGAAGGTCTGTTCGACGCGGAGCGCAAGCGCGCGCTGCCTGCCTATCCGAAGCGTATCGGCGTCATCACCTCGCCCTCGGGCGCGGCGGTCCGCGACGTCCTCAGCGTACTCGGCCGTCGCTTCGGCCTCGCCGACGTGGACGTGTTGCCCGTGCCCGTGCAGGGCCGTGAAGCACCGCCCGCCATTGCCGCCATGCTGCGGCGGGCGTCGGCCAGCGGACGCTACGATGTGCTGCTGGTGACCCGTGGCGGCGGTTCGCTGGAGGATCTCTGGGCCTTCAATGACGAAGCCGTGGCTCGCGCCATCCATGCCAGTGCCGTTCCGGTCGTTTCGGCCGTCGGCCACGAGGTGGACTTCACCATCGCGGACTTCGTCGCCGATCTGCGCGCCGCCACGCCATCGGCTGCCGCCGAGCTCCTGGTACCGGACGCCGGCGACCTCGAACGTCGGCTCGATCGCCTGCGCCAGCGCATGGCCACGTTGATCGCTCGTCGCCTTCAGGCGGCCGCCCAGCGTGCGGATCACTGGCAGGCACGCCTCAATGCGCAACGTCCGCAGGCGCGCCTCGCGCGGGATGGCCAGCGGCTCGAGGCACTTCGTCGCCGCCTCGTCACGGCGACCGCCCAGTCGAACGCGCTTCGCCGTGCCCGCCTCGACCGCCTGCAGGCGCGCCTGGCCGCCCAGCATCCGCGGCTTCGCCTCGCCCCCTCGCAGCGCCGCATCGCGGATCTGCGCCTGCGCCTGAGGACATCGATGGCACGTCGCATCGAACGCGATCGCGCACGCGTCACCGAGCAGGCGCGCACGCTGCACGCGGTCAGTCCTCTGGCGACGCTCGAACGTGGCTACGCGATCGTCTTCGACGAGCGCGACGCGGTGGTGCGCCGCGCGGGAGACGTCGCCGTCGGCGACCGTCTGCGCGTGATGCTCGGCGATGGCGAGCTCAAAGTCCGTCGCGAGGACTGATTCGCCCGGCGACCCCGGCTATGCTCAGCTGATCCGGTAATCGAGGAACGGGGCATGAGCGCGCTGGTTTTCGTGCATGGCTGGAGCGTTACCAACACGTCCACCTACGGCAGCCTGCCGAAGGCACTGGCTGACCGCGCCGCCCAGGCGGGGTCGACGCTCCGCGTTCTCGACATTTACCTGTCCGAATACGTCACGTTCGACGACAGCGTGACGATGGACGATATCGTCCGCGCCTTCGATCACGCGTTACGCGGGCTTTCCCTGCCTGACGGCACGTTCGACTGCATCACCCATTCCACCGGTGGGCCGGTCGCCATGGCCTGGCTGCATGCCCAGCGTGACCGCCCGACCCTGTTCGCTCCGATCCGGTTGCGGCATCTGGTGATGCTGGCGCCGGCACACTTCGGGTCCGCGCTGGCAACGCTGGGGAAGAGCGTCGTCGGCCACCTCAAGGCCTGGTTCGACGGTGTCGAGCCGGGGCAGCGCATCCTCGACTGGCTGGAGCACGGCAGTCCGGAATCCGTAGCGCAGGCGCTCGACGTAATCCATGGTCCGGACCCGGCCGCGCACGGCACGTGGTTGTTCAACCTGACAGGCGATCGACCGGACCGCAAGTTCTACGACTTCGTCAACTCATACACCGGAGAAGACGGGTCGGACGGTGTGGTGCGCATGGCGGCGGCCAATCTCAACGCGCGGCACTGCGTGCTTACGCAGCGAGGCCACACGGCGACGCTCGACATGACGATCAGCAAGGCGCCGCGCAGTGCGTTCAAGCTGTTGCCCGGGCTCGCTCATTCCGGCGACGAGCACGGCATCATGGCGTCGGAGCCGCCTTCCGCCGTGACGATCGACGCGATCCTGCGCTGTCTCGCCGTCAGTTCGGCGGCATCGTACGCGGCATTGTGCGACGCCTTCGCCACGGAGAACGCGCAGCGCGACCGCGACAAGGTCGAGACGGAAAAAAAGCTTCTCACCTCGCGCACGCACATCCACGATCCGCGGAGCCTGCTCATATTCCGCCTGCTGGACGATCGCGGTGAACCGCTGCGCGATGCGCGGTTCCTCCTGACCGCCGGGCCCACCGCGTCGCCAAACGATCTGCCACCGGGCTTCTCGACCGACCGCCAGGCCAGTTCGCGCAGCGCGGCGACGGTCACGATGTTCCTCAATTACGCCTTGTTCGCCGGTGACGCCCCCGTGCCCGATCCGCGCCAGCCCGGCGGCGTCCTGCGCCCGGCGCAGCCGTCGCACCGGCCCTATGGCGTGCGCATCCAGCCCGCCGATGTCACCGGGCTGATCCGGCACATCGTCGCCGCCACGGCGTCTGACGACGACCTGCTCGACGCGCTGGGGCCGCATGAGACGACGATCCTCGATGTGGTGCTGTCGCGCCGCGTGGCGGAAGGCGTGTTTCGGCTGACGCAGAATCTGCAGGCTGTGGATTTCAGCCAGCCGGTATCCGGCATGGATATCGTGTAAGCGCCTCAGTCCGCCGCCTTGAGATCCCCGATCAGGGTCGGAATCAATTCCGACACCGTCGGATGAATCGGCACGGCCCACCGATAGGTACCGATGTCCGCCTTCGCATTCATCATGTCCAGCACACCGTGCACCACCTCATCCCCGCCGACGCCGAGGATCGCCGCGCCAAGGATCTGCTTCGTTTCAGCATCGGCGACGATCTTCATGAAGCCGCGCGTTTCGCCCTTCTCCACGGCACGCCCGACGCGGGTCATCATGCGTTTCGACACCAGCAAGGGCCGGCCCGACTGACGGGCCTGCGTCTCCGTCATACCCACCCGACCCAGCGGCGGATCGACGTAGAGCGCATATCCGGGGATGCGGTCGCTGACCTTGCGCTCTTCCCCGTCAAGCAGATTCGCGGCGACGATCTCGTAATCGTTCCATGCCGTGTGGGTAAAGGCGCCCTTGCCATTGCAGTCGCCCATCGCCCAGACGCCGTCGGCGCTGGTTTTCAGGTGATCGTCGACCTCGATGTAGCCGTGCTCATCCGTTGCGATGCCCGCCGCATCGAGACCGAGATCGTCGGTGTTGGGGCGACGACCCACGGCGAGCAGCACGTGGCTGCCGACGACCTGAGGCGCGCCTTCCGAACAGTCGACGCCCACGCGCACGCCGGCGGGGTCCTTATGCACGGTGATGCAGCATGCGCCCGTGCGCACCGTGATGCCTTCGTCCTCCAGGAACGACCGGACTTCAGCCGAAACGTCTTCGTCTTCGCGACCGATCAACCGCGGGCCCATCTCGACGACCGTCACCTCGCAACCGAAGCGACGGTACATCTGCGCGAACTCCAGACCGATGTAGCTGCCGCCGACCACGACCAGGTGGCTCGGCAGCGATTCCAGCGGGATGATCGTGCTGTTGGTCAGGTAGTCGACCTCGTCCAGACCGGGGAAGTCAGGCACCCTTGCCCGACCGCCGACGTTGAGGAAAACCTGGGGCGCTTCGAGGGTTTCACCGTTGACCTCGATCCGGCGCGGCCCGACAAAACGTGCGTGCCCACGGATGAGTTCGAGCCCCGGCATGGAGGCCAGCCAGTCCTCGTTGCCTTTGCGCGAGTCCAGGATCACCTTGCGCGCCCGTGCCGCGACCACCGGCATGTCGATGCTGACCTGGCCCACGCCCACGCCCACGCCATATTCGGCACCGCGACGCGCCAGATGCGCGGCATAGGCGCTGGCGACGAGGGTCTTGGTCGGTTTGCAGCCGGTATTGACGCAGGTTCCGCCGACCAGATGCCGTTCGATGATGGCGACGGTCTTGCCGGCGGCGGTCAGGCGGGCGGCGAGCGCGGGTCCGGCCTGACCGGCCCCCACGATGATGGCGTCGAAGGAACGGCTCATGGGGAACTCCGGGGGCGCTGAGAATGATGGTGACCCCGGCCCGATTCGAACGGGCGACCTTCCCCTTAGGAGGGGGACGCTCTATCCAGCTGAGCTACGGGGCCAACATTCGTCAGGATACCTGAGGCCGCCCTTCCAGCGAAAGCGCCCGCACGCCCACACCGAAACACCGTATCGGAAGAACGATGTGCGCCCCACCTGCCGATTAGGTGCCACATGCGCCTACGACACACGTCCTATCGACATCAGGAGGGCCAGGTCGTTGAATGTGACCGAAGCACGCAGCTCTGCACAAGGATGTGCCATGAAACGCAGCAAAGCCACCTCGACCACCGCTGCTCCCGACTGGAAAGTCACCCGTGTCGCCCTCTACGTCGATCACGATCTGCTCTATGCCAACGAGCACCAGCAGGTGCGTGTTCGCGCCTATATCGAGGCAAAAAACAACGGCAATCCCGTGCCCCTCACCCCCGCCGAAATAGCGAGCGTCAGTCTCATCGATTACAACTCGCCGCGGAACGCCATACCGTTCTCGACGCAGGCTCGTGCCACGGCCTGGAAAGGCTGGTCGGCGCAGCGCGTCTACAATAAATACGCCTATCACCCGGCCGCCGCGCGGAACGGCCATTCGCCTTCCACGCCCAGCGCGGGAGGCGATTACGTCGAACTCTATCTTTCGGCTGACGCCGAAGCACTGGCCGGCCCACTGATGCTTGGCTTCACCATCACCGGGGATAATGGCTGGCGGTATCGCACGGACGGTTATGTCTTCGAGCCCGGCAGTGACGAAGGCGCATTCAACACCCTTTACGACACCGGACCGGATAAGGCCGTTCGCGCCGAGCCGCCGATCGTTTACGCGACTTCGGAATTCGTCCTCGACAGACAGGCGGGCTACCGACACGGCGACGCGCCCGATGTCACCATTTTCGACGACATCGTCACCGTGTCCATCGTCAACGGTGGGCGCGTCGTGGAGTTGCGCAGCATGCAATGTAAGCGGGCGGGGATGATCCACTGGATCGATGAGCTTCCGGACACCCACAACCCATGCTACACGGGCTATGCCGAGCCGGGCAGCACCGCGATCACATGGGATGACAAGGTACCTGTGGGCAGCCTCCCGAGGCCGACACTCAGCGTCGCCATACCCGGCAAGGGAACGATCATGCTGTGTGGCCGGAACGACATCCGGCGCGCCGACCATGGCGGCGCGCCGCAGGAGCCCGTCAAGGTGACGCTGCGCGATACCTACGGCAGCGAACAACATTGCCATATCGGGTTCGTCGCCGGCGAGCGCGACACGTTGAAGGTCAGCTGAAAGCGCGGCGGCACGCTCGGCACTTGCGCGGCACGTTCAACAGGAAGTCTCGTCATGCAGGAAGGGAACGGAACCAACCGCGATGCCTCGCCGTTCGCCAGCGGTGACTTCTACTCCAGCGCCTTCAGCTTCTACAGCCATGTCAGCGGGGATGTCGATCCCCGCACCGGCATGTACTCGGCCGCGATCGATCTGCCCACCGGTAAGGGCAACCTCCTGCGCGGCCCGCATTTCGAATTTCGTCTCCACTACGACGCGCTCGGCACGAACGACGATGGCTTCGGTGTCGGCTGGCGGCTGGCTATCACCGAGCTCGATACGGACAGCGGCATACTGACGCTGGGCAGCGGCGACAGTCACCGCATCGAATGGTATTACCCTGGGCATGAGACCACCTTTCCCGACCGCAAACTCGACAGTTTCCGGCTGACCCCGGCCTGGGACGGCTCGGCCGTGCTCGAACACGCGACCGGCGTGGTGGAGTACCTCAGGCCACTGGACGACCGCCCGTCGGTCCTGCGTCCCGCCCACATCGTCAATCCTGGCGGCAACGCCATCCATTTCGTCTGGCTACTCGGACCCAACGGCACGCCCGTACTGTCCCGGGTCGTCGACGACGATGGTGTCGACCTGCTTCGTCTGATCTATCCGGATCCCTCGCGCGTCCAGCTCGTTATCGCTACCGGACCCTCGGCGCCGCTGGAGATGAACTTCGAGCGCACCGGCAGCCAGCTGGATCGCGTTCGCATTCCCGCACTCATGGAGTTGAACGCGACGCCTGTCCGTGAGGAGGAAGAGCCGGTCTGGGCGTTCGAGTATCGCAACAGTCTCGATCCGCCCTACCTGCCCCTGCTCGCCGCGGTGACCTCGCCCGATGGCGTACGCGATCAGGTGGCATATACGGAAACCGCGCTGCGCCTGCCGACAGGCGCACCCATGACTTATATGCCCGCTGTCTCCGAACGCAGCCGCGTGCTCGACGCCGATCGCAGCCGCGTGTTGCAGACCAGTCGCTACACCTACGACGTGCATGGCGACAAAAATTTTTACGGCTTCGGGCTGGTGTCGGTATGGGAGAACCGTAACGACCAGCTACTGCACCATGGCGCTGCCAGTTCCTTCTTTTACGGCTCGAAGGAAACGCAACTGGACGATCATGGCGTTGCCCTGTGTACCATCGAGCGCACCTATAACCATTTCCACCTGTTAGTAAACGAGGTGACCACCCGGGGCCATGTGGTGCAGGACGTTGCCACGGAATACGGCGAGGTCCCGGGCGAGCCGTTCGCGCGCCAGCCCAAAAGCTTTCAGCTGCCGCACAAGGTCGTCACCACGCTTTACGACGCGCGCCACGATGACGTCCGCCGGACCGTCGCTGTCGAAAGCCGTTACGACACCGAAGGCGACGTCGTTTACCGTCATGACGATGGCACGGGCGTTACGGAGCGATTCGAGTATTACCCGCTCGACGGCGATGGCGACCGTTGTCCACCCGATCCCTTACGGCTCACGCGCCGGATCGCGAGCGAGGTCGCGATACCTGGGCCGGGCGCCGGCCCCACGCTGATCACGCGATACCGGTATACGGCGCTGCCCGTCCGCCGAAGGAACGCCGTGCCGGCGTACACGCCAGAGGTCTACGTGCAAGCGTGCGCCGAAGCCGTGCATATCGAGGGCGTCGCCGAGCCGCTATGGGAAAGCGAGCAGGCGTTCATTGTCGACCAGGGCGAACAGCATGGCGCAATCCTCTGGGAAACGCGCGTTCAGGACAACCTGATGGCACGCGTCGACTACAGCTATGAACTCGACACGGCCATGAGGACGCTGACCACCCAGACGAAGCGGACCACACACGACGGCATCGTCCAGATCGAGCGGGAAACCCGCATGCTGCTCAGCGGCTTCGTTGTGAGCAACATGGAAGGCAACGGCATCTACACGAACTTCCGCTACGACCGGCTGGGACGCATGACCGAAGCGCTCCGATACCGGGACAGGTCCAACGAATTCTCGGTGACGCGCTGGCGGTTCCAGCTGTCGACGCGGGAGCGCTGGGTTGAGCGCATCGGCACCACCGACCTGCCGCACAGGTCGTGGCTGGACGAGCTGGGGCGCGTCGTCAGAGAAGACGAACCGCTGGCCGACGATCAGCTGGTGACGGTGCGCACGCTGACCTACGACCCCCTCGGCGAGGTCGCCGGGGAGACACGTTTCGATCGCCTCGCGGACGACAGGACGCTGAAGCTGACCACGTGCTACGCCTACGACGACTGGGGCCAGTGCGCCAGGGTGACATCCCCCGATGGCAGTCATGTCCGGAGCGAGACCGTACTGGTCCGGCTCGACGGCGAGGTATTCACCCGGACAACCGTGTGGCGGGAAGCGAACGGCGAGCGCATAGGTGGCTGGCAGTCGACCGACACCGACGCCGCCGGGCGGCAACGCCGTAGCCAGGTCGGCGAGTGGGACGGGCTCGGCAACGCCGTCGAGGGGCCCTTCGCGCAATGGCAGTATGACGGCCTGGGCCGCTGTGTCCGGACGGTCGACGCGCTCGGCCGGATCACCGGGCAAAGCTGGGATGCCTTCGACCGCCAGCTCGACACCACGCTGCCCGATGGCGCGGTCGTCCGGCGCACCTATGCTCCCGGGCACGAGGGTGAATTGCTCGCCACGATCGGCCTCGTACCTGCCGGGGGCGGCGATACGATCCCGCTGGGCAGCCGGTACTGGGACGGATGGGGTCGGCTCACCCACGAAACCGCCGGCAGCCTGACCCGTCGGTATGCCTATGTGCCGGGTCAGTTCAACCCCGAGCGGGAGTACCTGCCAGCCGGCGGCGAGATCCAGCGTACCTACGAACCCTGGCTCAACGAGGCCCTGCTGACCGAAACGCTCCTGACCGATCCACCCGTGCCGCTGAAAAAGGCCAATTACCATCCACGCGTCGGCGTGCCGGTGTCGCTCAGCAGCGACATCGGCGTCATGGACATCCGGACTGACTATCTCGGTCGCATGACCGGACAGGACATACGCATGGACGACTCCACGCGTTTCTGCAACGTCGAGGTATCCCCGGGTGGCCTGGAGCTGGCCAGGACCGGCGTCGACGGCGTGCGTCGGGTGTCCGTCTACGACGATCTGGGGCGCGTCGTCCGCGTGGACCACCTTGCCGACGACGACCTGCGGATCGTCGGAATCACCTTCGACTACGACGCGCTGTCACGACCGTCGACGTGCACGATCGCCGATGCCCGCGGCTCGCTGACCGAGCGCGTGACCTACGACGGACGCGGCCGCGTGTCGGGCACGACCTGGCTCATCGACAACGAGGCCGGAGCGACGCGACGAGCGCTCACCCTGCACTGGCGCGACGACGACAAACTGGCGGGCCGACGGTGGTACGACGCCGAGGATCGACTGCTGCGCGAGGAAACCATGGACTATGACCTCCGGGGCCGGCTCGAGACCCATACCATCGCCATGGCCCTCGCCGGTGAATACCCGGTCGACGAGGCAGGCAACGCGTATCGCACCCAACGTTTCACTCACGACGACATCGACAACCTGCTTGCGGTGGAGACCACGCTCGTCGACGGACGCGTCAACCGCACCGGTTACGCTTACGACACGATCGACCGCGATCGTCTGGTCGGTGTCCACAGCACGCTCGCCGGGTATCCCGGATACGGCACGGCGCTCCGCCTTGGCTACGACGCCAACGGTCACCTCGTCGACGATGGCATGGGGCGCAGCATCGACTGGGATGGCGCCGGCCGGCTGATCGGCGTACGCCAGGCCGACGGCGTCCGGACCGACTACGGCTATGGGCCTGACGCCCGGATCGGGCGGATACGACGGGCGGGGCAAACCACCTACCGGTACTTCGACGACGGCCTGGTCTATGGCGAGTTCAATGACACGGATCAACGTCGCTACCTGCGTGCCGGAGGTACCGTGGTCGCCGAGAGCGTGCTCGCGGGTGCCCTGCGCACCACCTGGCTCGTCGGCAGCGATCCGCAAGGCTCGGCCATCGTCGAGAGCGGCGCGAACGCGACGACGATGCGTACCTATGGCGCGTTTGGCTATCGGGATACGACCGACGACGGTGCGCGCACCGGCTTCGCGGGCGAAGCCCGCGACGATGACATCGACGGGTACATGCTCGGCGACCGACCGTATTCGCCCAGGCTGCAACGCTTCCTCTGCCCCGACCGGGCCAGCCCCTTCGGCGCCGGCGGCCTCAATCGCTACGCCTATTGCGCGGGTGACCCGGTCAACCGGATCGATCCCGGTGGCAACGCCTGGTGGGACTGGCTGGGCGCGGCCCTGGGTATCATCGGCGCGGTCGTAGCCACCGTCGCCACCGGCGGCGCACTGCTAGGCGTGGTCGGAGCAGCCGCCGCCGGAAGCCTCACCGCTGCCGTGTCCACCCCAACGATGGTCGTCATGGCCACCGCCACGATCCTGGAGGTTACCTCGGCCGCTGTCGAGATCGCCTCGCTCGCCGCGGTCGCCGCCGGCGACGAGGAAACCGCCTCCATTCTGGGCTGGGTCGCCTTCGGCACCGGCGTGGCCTCCGGCGCAATGTCCGTGGGACCTGCGGCGGGACGCGCCGCGACTCGATTTGTCGGCACGAAGCATGCCGCGGGAGCGCCAGGCGCACGTCGCTTGCCTCTCCCCACATGGCGAAGGAGCGGCGCCGGGCACTCGACCTTTCAATTCGATTACGGTGGACGCTCGGTCACGCTTCACCACGCAAAAAAAGGACCCAGGGGCCAGTTGCCTGACGGTCGAGTCATCCGGAGGGGCTATAAAGGACGCCCTGAAGTCGTACCTCGATGGTCGAGCAGACCGAACGGCAACGGTGGCATCGTGCATTTCAACGACACCCCCATTGATGGCGACGACCTCGTCGATGGCGTCATACGGGACATCGGCAAACTGAACGACTCGAAGAAAATCATCGTATTGACCGGAGTCCATGGCGACTTCGCGGGATTCAACTGGCTCGCCGGCTGGCGCCTCTGGAGGGAAAAGAAATTTTTTTTGCACGACAGAGCCAGCATACCGAGAATGTCGCTTTACTCGAGAAAAAACCAGAGCAACATCTCGGTCGTCGATATATCGGGGATGTCGAAATCCGAAGTCGAAAAGTACTGGAACATGAAAGATGCACACATCATCAACGCGTACTGCTTCAGCGGCGCCGACCGGCACCTGATGAAGCGGTTCAACATCTTTTCAATCACCCTCTACGCCGTGTGAGGGTGTACCTCGCGCTCCGTGGATACCACTGACGCCATGCCGACGGCGACTTGCATCGATCCTGCCGGTTAAGCGCCGGGCAGGCTTACAACCCATGCCATATCGACAACACGGCCAGTAAGCCGTCAACTGTGACAAGGCACTCGCTCGTTACCGTATGACGCGACCACCAGGGATTGAATTGCAAAGGGAGTAGCAATGAACGCGCAGACACCCAACGCCGCGGATGACAGCTGGAGAATCGCCCGGGTTTCGCTCCATGTCGACAGCCTTGTCTACACCAACGGCCGGCAACAAGCCTACGTCCGTCTCTACATCGAGGCCGAGTACAATTTCGAACCGGTGAAGCTGACGCAGAGCGAAAAGGACAGCGTACGCCTGATCGATTACGCGAAGCCGGAAGTCGAAATCCCCATCTCGGAAGATGGCGGCGAGCGACATCGGGGCTGGTCAGCACAACGCGATTTCCGAGGCTACGAGCCTCACCCCGGTCTTGGTCGCCGACCCGACACGACATTCGCGGGCGGGGACTACCTGGAATTCTACGTCGATGCGGCGGCCGACGCCTTGCGCGCGCCTCTTGCACCCGCTTTCCGCGTTACCGGCGACAACAAGTGGACGTATCGGACCGATGGCTACGTGTTGGACCCGGACGGCCAGGAAGGCCCGTACAACAGCAGACTCGACACGGGTGCGGACAAGCTGGTCCGAGCCGTGACCCCACCCGTTTATACGCCAGCCGAGTTCCGCCTCGGCCCGTCCGGTACCCGTGGGACCGGGTCCTCGCGGGCGGGCATCTTCAATGAGGTCCACCTGCTGTTCCTGCAGCCCACCGCCTCGCCTGGTCCGACCATCAGGTCCATGCGTTGCAGCCCGGCGGGAATGATCCACTGGAAAAACGAACTCCCTTTCACGGAGAACCCGTGTTTCACCGGCTATGCAAGTCCGGGAGAAAGCGAAATTCACTGGGACGACAGAGTACCTGTGGGAGGCCAGCCGCTTCCCCTGCTCGATAAGGTGTATCCCGAACAAGGGGTCATCATGCTTTGTGGACGCATCGATATCCCGCAACCCAGCGACGACGATGTGCCGCAAGCCGACGACGAGCTCGTGCCGCGTGGCCCGGTGGACATAGAGGTGACCGACATGTACGGCAACAAGCATACGTGCCGACTCGGATTCGTCACGGGAACGCGCGATCAACTGAGGTTCCTCTGACGCGAAGGAGTGCACGCTCATGACCGGTCGGTCTCCCGAAACACAAGGCGCCCTCGCCAATGACGACTTCTACTCCGGTGCCTTCAGCTTCTACAGTCACGTCAGTGGTGACGTCGATCCTCGCACCGGGATGTACTCGGCAGGCATCGATCTGACCACCGGCAAGGGCAACCAGCTACGCGGTCCCTCGTTCGAGTTCCGCCTGAACTACGATGCGCTGAGCAGCAATGATGATGGTTTCGGCACGGGCTGGCATCTGGGTGTCACCCGGCTGGAACGCGACGTCGGCATGCTGGTGCTCGGCAGCGGCGACAGTCACCGTTTCGACCGTCTGTTCCCCGGCACTCCTTCGGGCTTTCCCGACCGTAAGCTAAAGAGCTTTCGGCTCACCGCTGGCGATAACAGTACCGCGGTACTCGAGCACGCCACGGGTGTCATCGAATATCTCGCCCCCGCCGCCGGCTCCTCCAGTAGTCTGCGTCCCCAGCGTATCGCCAACCCCAGTGGCGACGCCATTCACCTGACATGGGAAAGCGGGCCACACGGCACGCCTGTTCTGACACGGGTCGTGGATGACGAGGGTCAGCCCTTGCTCATACTCTCCTACCCGGATCGCGGCAACATCCACCTGACCATCTTCACCGGGCTGACAGCGCCGGTGGAACTGCATTTTTCGCGCGTGGGCGACACCTTGCAGCGCGTTCGCATCCCCGCGCTCACGGAACTCAACGCTGAGCCCGTTCGCGACGAAGAAGAAGCCGTGTGGGCTTTCGGTTACAAGAACAGCCTGGAACCGCCCTATCTCGCACTGCTGCGTTCGGTCACATCGCCCGATGGCATCCTCGATGTCGTGGAGTATGCGGAGGAGTCCATTCAGCTTCCACCGGGGGCGGGGCGACGCTACATGCCCGCCGTCGCCGAACGCCGCCGCGTACTCGACGCCGATCGCACGACGGTGCTGCAAACCAGCCGGTATGCCTACAACACGCATGGTGCCAACAATTACCTCGGCCATCCCCTGGTCACGGCATGGGAAAACCGAAACGATCAGTTGCTGCATCACGGCGACGCCGAAGGATTCGTATACGGGTCGCGGGAAACCCAGGTCGCCAGTAACGGCGACACGCTTTGCACGATCGAACGAACCTACAACCATTTCCATCTGATCGTCCGCGAAACCACGACCCGGGGCACGGTGGTCCAGGAGGTGAAGACGGTCTATGGCGAGGAGCGCGGCGTCCCGTTCGTCCGACAGAAGACGAGCTTCCAGCTACCGCATTCGATCACTACCACGCTGTACGACAAGCGCAACCCGACCGTAAAACAAGTGACCATCGCCGATAACACCTACGATGACGACGGCAACCTGATCGCGCACCGGGACGGCGCCACCGGTATCGTGGAGCGCTCGGCGTATTTCCCCCTGGCCGGTGAGAGCGGTCTCTGCCCACCGGATCCGCTCGGACTGGCGTATCGGCTGAAGAGCGAAACCGTCGAGCCGGGACCGGGCGGCGGTCCGGTGCTCACGACGCGTTACCGGTACCGTGACGTGCCTGTACGGGTCGCGGCCGGCGCAGCGCGCGCCGTGGCATCCCCTCGCGCGCCGACGTTCTACGTGCAGGCTTGCGAGGAAACCCTCGTTGAAAAAGACCGCGACGACCCGCTGACCCGCAGCGAGCAGCATTTCATCCTGGATCACAGCGATCGTCACGGCGCGTTGTCGAAGGAATCGCGCACGCAGGACGGCCTGACCCTGACCCGCGAGTTCACATACCGAACCGACACAGGCAGGCAGACCATCGTCACAACGGTCACCGAAACCACCTTTGACGGCGTGACCAGTACCACGGAAGAAGAGGTCGCCCTTGTCGGCGGTCAGCTGCGGGGCAGCATGGACGCGCTGGGCAATCACACCTACACCATCTACGACAACCTCTCCCGGCCGAAAACACAAAGCCGCGCACGCGGTCGGGAACAGGAAGTGATCACAAGCGAGTGGCAATACCATGTGTCGACGACCAGCCGCTGGGTGCAACGCAGGGGAGTGACCGGCCTGCCACACCGGACGAGGCTGGACGAACAGGGACGGGTCACCACCGAGGAAGAGCCGCTGCCCGACGGGAGCATGATGACCGTCCGCGAGGTGAGTTACGACCACTTCGGTCAGGTGCTGGCCGAGGTCCTTTACGATCGTCTGGCGAGCGATGCGCCACTACGGCTTCGCACGGAATTCAAGTACGACGACTGGGGCCGATGCAGCGACCGGACGGCACCGGACGGAAGTCATGCCCGGAGCGAAACGGCTCTCGTCGAGGTGAACGGTGAGGTCGTCACCCGCACGACAGCGTGGCAGGAGGCCGATGAACGGCGCATCGGTGGCTGGCAGTCGACCGACACCGACGCGGCCGGCCGACAACGGCGGGCGGCATCCGGTATCTGGGACGACGAAGGCGCGGCCCGCGAAGTGGCCATGACCCAATGGCGCTACGACGGCCTGGGTCGTTGCATCGAGATCGTCGATCCGCTGGGCCAGGTGACGGCGCAGCACTGGGACGTTCTCGGAAGGTTGACCGAGGTGACGCTTCCCGACGGAACGGCGGTCGCGTACACCTTCGCGGCCGGGCACGAAGAGGCACTACCGACCAGCATGTCCGTGACGCCCGCGGACGGGGCCCCTGCCCTGCGCCTCGGCCGCCAGGACTGGGACGGCGTGGGCCGTCTCCTCAGCGAAACCTCCGGCAGCCTGACGCGACGTTACGACTACGGGCCCGACCAGTTCAACGCCGCCAGCGAGCACTTGCCCGCGGGCGGAGAGATCCGCCGGACTTACGAGCCCTGGCTCAACGAGGCGGTAGTGACGGAAACGCTCGCATCCGACCCGCCGGTCGTGCTGAGAACGGCTGCCTACTATCCGATCGGCGGCATGCCTAAGTCGATCAAGAGCGACAGCGGCGAGATGGGGATTGAGACCGACTACCTGGGCCGGATGACCAAGCAGACGGTGACCATGGGCGGCACGTCCCGCTCGAGCGAAGTGATCGTTTCACCGTGTGGGGTCGAACTGGTCAAAAGCGGGATCGACGGAGCCACCCAGGTTTTTCACTATGACAAATGCGGGCGTACCGAGCGCCTCGAGCACGTGACAAAAGAAGGTCTTGGGCTCGTCGATGTGACCTTTGCCTACGACGGTCTTTCACGCCCGACCTCACGCACCGCGACGACCGACGCGGGCGGGTCGGTGACCGAGAGCCTTGAATACGACGATCTCGGCCGTGTGGCCGGCACTACCTGGCTGGCCGAGCGCGCCGGCAAGCGCACACGGCGGAAACTGGTCCTGGAGTGGCGCAGGGACGGCAAGGTGACCGGCAAGCGGTGGTTCGGTAACGACGATGTGTCGCCCCTGCGCGAAGAAAGCATGGAATACGACACCCGGGGCCGGCTCGTCGTCCACACTATCGACGCCATCGACGGGGAATATCCCGTCGACGAAGCAGGTCATGCCTATCGCACGCAACGCTTCGACTACGACAGCATCGACAATCTGCTCAGCGTCGAGACCACGCTCGTCGATGGCCGCTTCAACCGGACCGCCTACGGCTACGACGCCATCGACCTCGACCGCCTCGTCAGCGTGGAAAGCAGCCTCGCGAGTTACCCGGGCTACGGCACCCCGCTGGTCGTCCGCTACGACGACAACGGCAACGTGATCGAAGACGGGCTGGGCAATGTGCTGACGTGGGATGCGGCGAGTCGGCTCGCCTCGGTCACATCGGCCAGCAACGTTCGCACCGACTACGCCTACGGTCCCGACGGCCGGATAGGACAGGTCGTCCAGCAGGAACGCAGCACCCTCCGCTATCACGACGACGGACAACTTTACGGCGAATTCGACGACGATGAGCAGAGGCGTTTCCTGCGATCCGGCGGCACGGTCGTCGCCGAGTCCGTCCTCAGCCGTGACCTGCGCAGGACATGGCTGCTGGGTAACGACCCGCAGGGTTCGGTGATTCTCGAGGCCGGCGATGCCGTCGCGACGCGCACCTACGGGGCCTACGGCGATCGCAAGACGACCTCCGACGCGGCGCGGTCCGGTTTCGCCGGGGAGGTCTGCGACGCGGATACCGGCTGGTATCTGCTGGGTGAGCGCCCGTATTCGCCAGCACTGCGGCGTTTCCTCAGCCCCGACCGCGCGAGCCCCTTCGGCGCGGGCGGCGTCAATCGCTACGCCTATTGCGCGGGCGATCCGATCAACCGCATCGATCCCACGGGGGGCGCGTGGTGGGACTGGCTCGGCCTCGCGCTGGGCGCCATCGGTGCCGCCGTCGCGGTGGTTGCGACCGGCGGCGCCCTGCTCGGCGTCGTCGCCGCGGCTGCCGCTGGAAGCCTTACCGCGGCGGTATCGACACCGACCATGATGGTCATGGCTGCCGCCGCGGTACTCGAGGTCACGTCCGTGGCCGTGGAGGTCGGCGCCCTGGCCTCGGCGGCGACCGGCGACGAAGAGACGGCCGGCATCCTGGGATGGATAGCGTTCGGAACGGGGCTGGCGTCGGGTGCGATGTCGGCAGCACCAAAAATGGGAGCGCCGCGTGGGAGATTCGTGGGCGCCCGGCGGTCAGCGACGCAAGGGGCGACCGGGCGAACACCGACCGTGACAGCGACCACCCTTCATCCAGGAACTACCGACTCAGGCTTGATTGAGGCCGTCCATCCCTCGGGGAGAAAGGTTAACCACTACGTGGGCGCGCCCGCAGTAAGTGCTCAAATACCGAACCGGATCATGCCTGTCGATCCGGCCAAAATAAACATCACCCCCCGCTGGTTCTCATTTACGAACGCCGCTGGGGGCACTGTTCATGTCACGGACACCATGACGACCGGCTCAATCGTCGCCGACCGGTTACGCGTGGTCGCGAAACAAAGAGCAGCGCAAAAGGGCCCTCATAAAATACGCATGCTGGATGGCGGTCACGGAGACGCGCTCGGGGACAACTATAAAAATGGAATCAGGGTCCATGATGACAGCCGTTTTCAACCGGAAGACAACTTCGCGGCAGCTAAAACTTCCTTCGAATTTCAGGGCGCCGGCCTGAAAATTCGAACCAAAAATTTCGCTGGCAGAAGCCCAGGTACGATTCGAAAGTGGCTTAACAAGGAGGGCGACACCATCGTCGCGCACTGCTACTCCATCGCTGACCCGCTTGTTATGGACGCGCTCAACTTGCGGAGCGTCGATGTCTTTACCTACTAGCGGTTTTCGGATGCATATGGATCACCGGGCCGGCTGCAACCCGCTCGGCTTTGCCACCACAACAGGAGTGTTCCGATGAAAAAACACGTCACGACACCAGAGGCGGGTCGCTGGGTGGAGCTCGTGCTGTTCAGGATTTACAAGGATACGTTTAACGACACAGGCCCCACACTGAAGCTGTTCAACAATACGCGACAGCAATGCGCCGTGAGGGTCATGCTGCAGGCGGTCGACAGCGACCGCAAGCCGGTCGATCTCACGCAAGCGGACCTCGATACGATCGAACTGATCGACTACAGCAGCGGCGAACCCCTGCCCCGACGCGATGCGGGCCAGCCGCACCCTGACTGGGCGTTTTCGACCCACGATGACGGCTACCTCTGGGACGAGTCGCTTATCGGCGCGGTGCAGCACGACACGGCTGCGTCCCCGGAGAGCACCCGTCCGCCATCGGCGGACGTCCAGCACCCCGCGCCTCACCAGAGTGTCGTCACACTTTATGTGTCCACCTCGGCGCTGTCGTCGCGCCAGATCGCCGCGCGCATTCCGATCCCGTCATCGGACACACGCACCGCGACGCCGGTCTACATCACCACGAACAGCATCGGGGCCGACGACCCGGTGGGCGAAGGCGAAGATGGCCAGTTCAATTCCTGGGTGAACGTCAGGCCTTCCGCTTTTCCGACGCTGCCCATCACCAGCTACGGGGCCACCTCGGGCGACGGCCGCCTTGCGCCGGTGAAAGTCGGCAGCTCGGATTACTTCTACTGGGTCAACGAGCATTACATTTACGTCTCTTACAACGGCCGCGAACTGGGCCTCCGATCCGTCAGCAGAAGCGCCGGTAAGCAAGAGGGTTTTTCGATCTACGGTAACGGCAGCCTCAACGACCATGTGCAATGGAGCGTCGCCTATTACGCCCAGCCTGGCGCCGACAAACCGGAAAACTTTCCGCTTCCTCCCCTTGCGACCATCGAGGTACCGTCGCCTTCCGTCGAAAGCGGCGGGAATGCAGAGCCGCCCGCGTCGTACACGCCTCTGGAGATGTTCAACCGATGCGTGGGCAGGATCGAAGGCGCATCGCCGGCGCGCGTGGTCGTCGGGCTACTCATGGGCAATTTGGCAGGCCGACTCCTTGACAAGGAGAAGAAGCCAGTCGCCCCCGTGAGAAGCACGCCGATCCACATCGTGGACGCTTACGGCAACGATCACGCACTTACCCTGTCGTTCGTTGCGAAGGTCAATGAACTCACCATTGCCAAAATGTAGGGGAAGTGCCATGAAATATAACAACACGACGTTGCTCGCCCGCTTGCCGATCGCTTTGTCGATGCTTTTAGCCGCGAGTGCCGGTTGTGCGGATCCAGTCCAACAGGCCAGAAGGTTCGTGTCAGCGCAACAGGAAGCCGACGGCACGGGCGACACCAGGGTCATGCCGCCTTACGTTCGACTTTACGAGGGACACAAGCTCACGCAGGATACCGTTTGTTCCGTCCCACTCACCATGGGGACACACGCGCAGTACCACTTCCAGAATAAGGAAGGCCATTGCGCCAACGATGAAGCGAAGTCGATCGAGTTCGAACACGTGCCCGCCGGAACCGTTGTCGAACTGTACGACGACCCGAAGTGCGGCAAAGGCGACGACTGGGTGTCCTTCACTTTCCGGCAGCTGGTACCCCGCACCTGGGCCTGGGGTTTCGAATACAGCCTAGAGGACACGGACTTCGGTAACGGCCAGGTGGTCTACTCGAAGGTCTACCACAAAGACAACGGTCTCGACGGCAAGGTGTCGTGCATGATCATCAACGTACCTCCCGAGCACTGAAGCCGCGCAGGTCATCGCACGGCGAAAAGATGCCTCTGGGTCGGCAGTCTGGGGATCGTTACGGGGCGTTTGAAATCGGCTCCGAACGGTCGCCAGATGCCGTCGGCCCCCTCCACGGCGATGGCGGTGTCGCCACCGTCGGCCGACGCGTGATCGACCGCCGCCCGCAGGGCCTCAACGCGCGAGTTGAAGCGCTCCATGACGCGCCCATGGGTGCGGAGGGTCCAGGCACCGGACGCGTCGGGCAGATAGGGAACCTCATAAATATGCGGCATGTGCGGCCTCCGACCCTTAAAGGATTGTGAGAGAGACCATAGACTTGCCGGTGTCTTTGCAGGGTGCTCGCAAGTTCGGACGACCGTGACGCGCCCGCGACATCCGTCCCGCGCCGCACAACAGGGTGTGAAGGACTCGTTTGCTAGAATCGCGGTTTTAGCTCCCGGAGTTCGTCATGTCCTCGAAGATCCTCGCAGCGCTCGATCTCAACGCCACGGAATCGGGCACCTACCTCGGTCGCGGCGAGTGGGCCGCCACCACGGATGCCGGCACCATCACGCCGGTGAACCCGGCCACCGGCGAGCGGATTGCGACGGTACAGGCCACGAGCGCCACGGATTACGAGACGATCGTGCAGCGCGCGCAGGAAGCCTTCGCGATCTGGCGGACCACGCCGGCCCCGCGCCGTGGCGAGGCCGTGCGCCTTTGCGGCGAGGCCCTGCGCCAGCATAAAGACGCCCTGGGTTCGCTGGTCGCACTCGAGATGGGCAAGATCAAGCCGGAAGGCGACGGCGAAGTTCAGGAAATGATCGACATCGCCGATTTCGCGGTGGGTCAGAGCCGCATGCTCTACGGCTACACGATGCATTCGGAGCGCCCGGGCCATCGCATGTACGAGCAGTGGCACCCGATCGGCCTGGTCGGCATCGTCAGCGCGTTCAACTTTCCGGTGGCCGTCTGGGCCTGGAACGCCTTCCTGGCGGCTATCTGCGGCGACATCAGCATCTGGAAGCCGTCGCCGAAGACGCCGCTCTCGGCCATCGCCACCATGAAGATCTGCAACGCGGCGCTCAAGGAAGCCGGCTTCCCGGACATTTTCTTCCTGTTCAACGATGCGGGCACCGATCTGGCGCAGACTTTCGTCGACGACAAGCGCGTTCCGCTGATCAGCTTCACCGGTTCGACCCGGGTCGGTCGCATGGTCGGCGAGCGCGTCGCGAAGCGCATGGGCCGCAGCCTGCTGGAACTGGGCGGAAACAACGCCATCATCCTCGACCAGTCGGCCGATCTGAAGCTGGCCATTCCCGGCATCGTCTTCGGCGCCGTGGGCACCGCCGGTCAGCGCTGCACCAGCACGCGCCGGGTCCTGGTGCATCGTTCCATCCACGACCAGGTCGTCGACACCCTCGTCAAGGCCTACGGCCAGGTCGAGCAGAAGATCGGCGACCCCACGCTGGCGACCACCCTGATGGGTCCGCTGAACAGCCCCGAGGCCGTGCAGACCTTCGTCGCCGCGGTCGAGAAGGCCAAAGCCTCCGGCGGCACGGTGCGTACGGGCGGCAAGGCACTCACCGACCGCAAGGGCAACTTCGTCCTGCCGACGATCATCACCGGCCTGAGCAATACCGACGAGGTCGTGCAGACCGAGACCTTCGCGCCGATCCTCTACGTGATGCCGTTCGACACGCTGGACGAGGCGATCGCGGAGCAGAACGCCGTGCCGCAGGGCCTGTCCTCGGCGCTGTTCACGCAGGATTTGAAAGCCGCCGAACAGTATCTGTCGGCCGCCGGCTCGGATTGCGGCATCGCCAACATCAACATCGGCACCTCCGGCGCGGAAATCGGCGGCGCCTTCGGTGGTGAGAAGGAGACCGGCGGCGGTCGCGAGTCGGGTTCGGATGCCTGGAAGGTCTATATGCGCCGCCAGACCAACACCATCAACTACTCCGATTCGCTGCCGCTGGCCCAGGGCATCAAGTTCGAGTTCTGACCCACGGACAACGACATGACCGACCTGCGCTCCACGGATCGCTTCTCCGACCGCGTGGCGGACTATGTCCGCTTCCGGCCGGACTACCCCCGGGCGCTCGTCAGCTGGCTTCACGAGCAGGGCGTGCGGCCGGACTGGACCGTCGCCGATATCGGCGCCGGTACCGGCATCTCCAGCAAGCTGTTCCTCGACGCCGGGCACCGCGTGACCGGCGTCGAACCGAACGCACCCATGCGCGCCGCGGCCGAGCAATGGCTGGGCACCAAAGGGCGCTTCCGGTCGCATGACGGGGCCGCGGAAGCGACCGGCCTGCCCGACGGGTCGGTCGACCTGATCATCGCCGGGCAGGCGTTTCACTGGTTCGACAAGGAAAAGGTACGCACCGAGTTCACCCGCGTGCTCAGTGACCGCGGTCTGGTGGCGGTGTTCTGGAACACGCGCCGGCTCACCGGCACGCCGTTCCTCGAAGGCTACGAGCGTCTGCTGCACGAGTACGGCATCGACTATGTCAGCGTGGCCGGGCGCTACGCCGATGACGAAGCCATGGCGCAGTGGTTCGGTCATGGCTATCGCGGCATGGCGTCGTTTCCGCACGGCCAGAAGCTGGACTACGAGGCGTTGCTCGGCCGGACCATGTCGTCGTCGTACATGCCGAAACCCGGCCACCCCAACCACGAACCGCTGTTGTTCGCCCTGCGCTCGCTGTTCGACGCCACGCAGGACGGCGGTACCATCGATTTCGATTACGACACCCGTATTTTCGCGGGACACCCGGACGCCTCATGTACGACCTGATCCGCCCCCTGCTCTTCGCCCTCGACGCCGAGACCGCGCACGGCCTTACGCTCTACGCGTCCGATGTCGCGCAACGCAGCGGCTTTTCCGGCCTGATAGCCAAGCCGCCGGCTGACTTGCCGGTGAAGGTGTTCGGTATCGACTTCCCGAACCCCGTCGGTCTCGCGGCCGGCCTCGACAAGAACGGCGAGCACCTCGACGGCCTTGCGGCCATGGGCTTCGGCTTCGTCGAGATCGGCACCGTGACGCCACGTCCGCAGGCCGGCAACGACAAGCCGCGCATGTTCCGGCTGCCGAATCACGAGGCGGTGATCAACCGGCTCGGCTTCAACAACGGCGGCATCGATGCGCTGGTGCGCAACGTACGGAAGGCATCCTTCCGCGGCGTGCTCGGCATCAACATCGGCAAGAACAAGGACACGCCCAACGAGCGTGCCATCGACGATTACCTGATCTGCCTCGATCGCGCCTACCCGCTGGCCAGCTACATCACGGTCAACATTTCCTCCCCGAATACACAGGGCCTGCGCGACCTTCAGGAGGAAGAGACGCTGCGCCGATTCATCGGCACGCTGCGCGAGTCGCAGGAGAGCCTTGCCGCGAGACACGGGGCCCGTAAGCCGATGCTGCTGAAGATCGCTCCCGATCTCTCGGAAGGCGAACTCGACGCCATCGCCGACGTATTGCTCGCTTCCGGTATCGACGGCGTCATCTGCACCAACACCACGATCGACCGCGACACCGTCGCCGGCGATCCGCATGCCGGCGAAGTGGGCGGCCTGTCGGGGCGGCCTTTGTTCGAGAAGTCCACGCGCGTCCTGCGCGGCATGAAGGCCCGCGTGGGAGACCGGCTGCCCATCATCGGCGTGGGCGGCATTCTCGACGGCGACACCGCCGCCGAAAAGATCGAGGCCGGCGCATCCCTGGTGCAGGTCTATTCGGGCCTGGTCTACCGCGGCCCGAAGCTGATCGCCGAAGCCGTCACCGAAATCCGTCGCCGCGGGATCGTGGCATGAACAACGATCCCATCGACATGGGTGGCTTCCTGCTCACCAGCGACGCACCGCTCGCCGGACGGAACACGCTACGCGTGGATGCCCGGGCGCGGCTGCTGGCCGAGGTGCACGACGTCGGCAAGCTGCCCGGGCTGCTCGCCTACCCTGCCATTCGCGACGGCAAGGTGCTGGTCCTGGGCGAGGGCAGCAACATGCTGATCAGGGGCGACATCGACGCGACCGTCGTTGCCATCGCCAACCGCGGCGTCGAAACGTTTCAGCGCGACGATCGCGTACTGATCCGTGTCGCCGCCGGTGAACGCTGGGATGACTTCGTGCGGTGGTCGCTGGGCCAGGGCTACGCCGGCCTCGAGAATCTGATCCTGATCCCCGGCACCGTGGGTGCGTCGCCCATTCAGAATATCGGTGCGTACGGCGTCGAAGTGGCGGAGTTCATCGACACGGTCGAGGCCTGGGATACGCACAAGGGCGAGTTCGTCCTGCTCGACAAGGCCGCCTGCGCGTTCTCCTACCGCGACTCCGCGTTCAAGCGGCAACCGGGACGCTGGATCGTCGTGGCAGTGACCTTCGATCTCCCGCGTGAAAGGCCGCTGTCGCTCGACTACGCGGGCATCCGCGAAGAAATGGAAAAGATGGTCGCGCAGCGCGCAACCCCGTATCACGTGGCCGAGGCCGTCGTCAGGCTGCGCTCGCGCAAACTTCCCGACCCGGCCGTGATCGGCAATGCGGGCAGCTTCTTCAAGAACCCCATCGTCGGCGCCCATCAGGCCGACGCTCTGGCGCTCGCCCACCCAGGCCTGCCGGTGTGGCCGCATGCGGGCGGCACGGCCAAGCTTTCCGCCGGATGGCTGATCGAAGCGGCTGGCTTCAAGGGCGCACGCGATGGCGATGCCGGCATGTCCAACCGCCACGCACTGGTTCTCGTGAATCACGGCAAGGCCAGCGGCCCCCAGCTGTGGAGCTTCGCGCAGAAAGTGATCGCAGGCGTCGAGGCGATGTTCGGCGTCACCCTCGAGCCCGAGCCGCTCGTGATCTGACCTCGTGTCACGGTGATGTAAGAGCCCGGTCATATCCTTCCCGGGCGGCGTACCATGGGGTCGTCGTAATTCGCGACGAGGACGACGCCCTGGACACGATGACGCCACCCAACGAGACGCCGACGGCACCCAAGAGCCCCGCCAGCAAAGCGGTGGCGCCGCCGGATCTGCCGGAAGTCGACCTCGGCGACAGCAGCCTCTATGTCCATCGCGAACTGTCGCAGCTGCATTTCAACATCCGCGTCCTCGATCAGGCGCTGGACGAATCCAAACCGCTGATCGAACGCCTCAAGTTCCTGCTGATCTTTTCGTCCAACATGGACGAGTTCTTCGAGATCCGCGTCGCCGGCCTGAAGCAGCAGATCGCGTTCGACCACGAAGTGATCGGCGCCGACGGCATTCCGCCACGGCGCGTGCTCGCCGAGATCGCCGAGGTCGCTCACCGCCAGATCGACCGGCAGTACCAGATCCTCAACGAGAAGATCCTTCCGGCCCTGGCCGCCGAGGGCATCGCCATCGTCCGGCGCAACCAGTGGACGCATAAGCAGAAGCTCTGGGTACGCCGCTATTTCCGCCATGAAGTGGCGCCTCTGGTCACGCCGATCGGCCTCGATCCGACCCATCCGTTCCCCCGGCTGGTCAACAAGAGCCTCAACTTCATCGTGCAGCTGGAAGGCACCGATGCGTTCGGCCGGGATTCGGGCCTCGCCATCGTTCCCGCCCCGCGTATCCTTCCGCGTCTGATCCGCATGCCCCCGGAGATCTGTGAGGGCGGCGACAACTACGTCCTGCTCTCCTCGATCATCCATGCGCACGCGGACGATCTTTTCCCCGGCATGCGCGTTCTGGGCTCGTATCAGTTCCGTCTGACCCGCAACGCGGATCTCACGATCGATCCGGAAGACGTGGAAGATCTCGCGCGCACGCTGCGCGGTGAGCTCTTTTCGCGGCGCTACGGCGACGCCGTGCGTCTGGAAGTCGCGGATAACTGTCCCAAGCCGCTGGTCGACTATCTGCTGAAACAGTATTCGCTCGAGGCTGACTCCCTTTACGAAGTCAACGGCCCGGTCAACCTGGCTCGCCTTTTCGAGATGACCCTGCAGCCGCAGTACGCGCGCCTGCAGTTCCCGACTTTCATCCCGGCACTGCCCAAGGTGCTGGCCGAGGCCGAAGACATGTTCGCGGTCATCGGCAAACAGGACGTATTGCTGCACCACCCGTTCGAGTCGTTCTCGCCCGTCGTCGACTTCCTGCGCCAGGCGGCGAAGGACCCGCAGGTGCTGACGATCAAGCAGACGCTGTACCGGAGCGGAGCCAATTCGGAAATCGTCGACGCGCTGGTGGAAGCCGCGCGCTCAGGCAAGGAGGTCACCGCCGTGGTCGAGCTGCGTGCGCGCTTCGACGAGGAATCCAACCTCAGCCTCGCTTCGCGCCTGCAGCAGGCCGGTGCGGTGGTGACCTATGGCGTCGTCGGCGTGAAGACACATGCCAAGCTCATGCTCGTGCAGCGTCGCGAGAACGGAAAACTGGTGAGCTACGCCCACCTCGGCACGGGCAACTATCACTCGGGCAACGCGCGCCTCTACACCGACTACAGCCTGCTGACCTCGGACGAGGCCTTGTGCGACGACGTGCATCGCCTGTTCCGTCTGCTCACGGGCATGGGCAAGGCACTGAAGATGAAGCGCATGCTGTATGCGCCGTTCACCCTGAAGAAGGGCCTGCTCGACCTGATCGCCCGCGAGGCGACGAACGCCGCCGCCGGTAAAAAGGCGGAGCTCGTCTTCAAGATCAACGCGGTCACGGACCCCAAGCTCATTCGCGCGCTGTACCGGGCGAGCCAGGCGGGCGTCCGCGTCGAGCTCATCGTTCGCGGCATGTGCTGCCTGAGGCCCGGCATTCCGGGTGTGTCGCAGAACATCCGCGTGCGCTCGGTGGTCGGCCGGTTCCTGGAACACAGCCGCGTCTACTGGTTCCACAACGATGGCGAGCCCGAACTTTTCCTGGCCAGTGCCGACCTGATGGAGCGCAATCTCGACCGCCGCGTCGAGACGTGCTTCCCCATCGAGGGCAAGAAGCTGCGCCAGCGTGTGCGCCGCGAGCTCGACCTCTACCTGACCGACAACCATTCGGCGTGGGTCCAGCAGGCCGATGGCGGTTACACGCTGCTCCAGCCGGCAACCGGGCAGCCGGTGCGGGACGCGCAGACCCAGCTGCTCGAGCGATTCGGCGGTCTGGCCGCTCCGGCGGCCGCCTAGGCCCTTCACCTACCCCCAACGGCCAAGGCGACATGCTTGCCGAATAGCGGCACAATGTGGCTGCTGGTAAGGGAGACGGGCTTTCCTTGGAATGCCGCCGGATCCACGTCGCGCGCCCGGCTGGCGCGCCGCCGTACGTCGGATGCAGGACTGGCATGAGCTCGAGGGAAAGACAGTGGCAGTGGTTACATCGCCTGATCCAGGCGGTCGTCACCTGCCTGCTCTTCACCGTCATGGCGACACCCGCGGCCACCCTCACCGGTAACTGGCGTGAGGCCCATCCCGGCGATGTCCCGTCGGACGTCCTGCTCGAAGCCTACAACCGGCCGCTCGCCTCGTTCGACCCGGCGCGCATGCAGGTCTTCCCGGCCTCGGCCAACGGCACCTGGGTCATTCTGCGGCAACTTCCGCCCTGGACCGCCGGCGAACGCGTGCTCAGCATCAACACGCCCGGGCTCGGCGCCGTGTCCCTCTACGACGAACACGGGCGGGCGGTGTCCACTTCGCTCGAAGACTTCGGCCCCGGCGTGCATGGACATGGGCGCCTGATGTTCAGCCTGCCCGCGTCGATGCCCGCGTCGCACACGATCCTGCTCAAGTTCGAACCGACGACGATGCCCGCCGGAGCGGTCACCATGTCGACCAGCTCGTGGGCCGACTATCTTCGCGAAGACAGTGGCTGGGTCGCTTTCGCGACGGCCTGTTTCGCGGTCATCCTGACCATGGCACTGATGGCGATGTGCTTCGCCGCCATCCTGCGTGACATGACTTTCGGCTGGTACGCGGCTTATCTCGTCTGCTACGCGCTCATCCAGGGCGTAAAGACGGGCTACATCTTCCATCCCCTGGAGTTCGAGTCGCTGGCGGGCATGGGCGATACGCTCGGCGCCGCGGCGACGTCGCTCTCCGTCTCGTTCTCGGCGCTGTTCGTGCTTCGCTTCGCCAAGATCGATGACTACGCACCGCTGTTGCGCATGCCGGTACTGGCGTTCGCCGTCGGCATGCCCGTGCTGATCGTGCTGCGTGCGACGAGTATCGACGTGCTCGTGCAGACGGCGGCCTTGCTGCTACAGCCGTTGCTTCTGATCGGCGCATCGTTGCTGCTGGTCGCCGGCGCCATCGCCGCGGCCCGCGGCTCGCGACACGCATGGTTCTTCCTCGTGGGCTGGACACCGTTGCTGTTGCTGACCGCGTTATGCGGCGCGCAGGCACAGGGCATGCTTGCCGACGCGCCGTGGCTGCCCAACGCGGCGATCGCCTTCGGGGCCTTCGAGGCCATCGTGCTGTCGATCGGCTTGTCGGACCGCGCACTCACCATCCGCCACGATCGCGATCGCGCGCGGCAGCTGGCCGACAGCGATCCGCTGACCGGGGTGCACAACCGCCGCGCCTGGACGGATGCCGCGCTGGAGCGTCTGGAGCAAGGCATGTCGCGTCCGATCGCCCTGCTCTTCCTCGACCTGGACCATTTCAAGGAACTCAACGACCGCTTCGGTCACGCCGCGGGCGACCGCGCGCTCGTGGCGGTGGCGGCGGCATTGCGAGACGAACTGAGGCCTTCGGATCTGCTGGGTCGCTTCGGCGGTGAGGAGTTCGTCGCCATGCTGCAGGGCGTGGATCGCGAGAACGCCATGCAGGTTGCCACACGGTTGTGCCGCCGCATCACACGACTGGATGCTCACCTGGGCGAGAACAGCGAACCGCTCACGGTGTCCATCGGCGTGGCTTTGCGCACGCCGGCGGATACGTTGCAGTCGTTGATCGAACGTGCCGACGCGGCGATGTATGCGGCCAAGCTGGCGGGCCGCAACCGGGTGGTGTGCTCGGGGCCGGCGGGGCCGGCCCTGGTGCGGCGCGAGGGTAAGGTCGCCAACTAGGCCGCGCTGCGGTCTACGTGCGCTCCCGCATCGATTCCGCCGCGGCCACGATATCGTCGTCCCCCGGCAATACCAGAAACGCCGCCCCCGCCAGCGGTGTGAACGTGTCCGCACCCACGACCCGGCGCAACGGCACGTGTCCGAGGCCTGCCTCGACGATCGCCGTGATCACTCCCTCGCCGACGCCCGCGCTCTTGCGCCCCTCGTCCACGACGAGGATGCGCTTCGCCTTCGCCGCCTGCGTCGCGATGAAGCCATCGTTCAGCGGCACCAGCCAGCGCAGATCGACCACGCGTACCTTCCAGCCCTGCTCCGCCTCGATACGCTTCGCGGCACGCAGACTCATCGGCACGCCGTTGCCGAACGTGAACACCACGAGGTCGTCGGCGTCGTCGCCATAAACCCGCCCCTCGCCCAGCGGCATGGCCTCACCGGGTGCCGGGTAGGAAAACTGCCACCGACCGTCGCCAGCCTCGTGGAGGTCCTTGGTCATGTACAGCGCGATCGGTTCGAGGAAGGCCGTCACGCGGCCATCCACCTTCGCCAGCGCCGCCATCGTGCGCAGCATCGTCGCGGCATCGTCCCCGCGACTCGGGCAGCCTACGACAAGGCCGGGGATGTCGCGCAGCGCGGTGATCGAATTGTCGTTGTGGAAGTGACCGCCGAAACCGCGCTGATAACCCAGCGAGGCCACGCGCATCAACATCGGGTTCCGGTACTGGTCGTTCGAGAAGAACTGCAGGGAAGCCGCTTCACCGCGGATCTGATCGCAGGCGTTATGGAAGTACGCCAGGTACTGGATCTCCGGCAGCGGCAGCATGCCCATGTTGGCATAGCCCTGCGCGAGGCCGAGGATCATCGTTTCGTCGAGCAGCGTGTTGAACACCCGCGTGTTGCGGAACGCCTTATGAAGACCCTTGGTGACCGTGTACACACCACCCTTCTGCGCGACGTCCTCGCCGAACAGCAGGCTTTCCGGATACTTCGCCATGAGATCGTGCAGGGCCTGACCGATCTGGACGGCCAGATGCTTCGGCGGCTGCGCCTCGGGGAGCTTGTCGGCGCCGCCGAACACACGCTCCCGCTCGGCGGCATCGGCGGCGCGTTCCGCTTCCGCACGAACCGCGTCCGGCGTGTACGGCGCCAGCGGCGCCATGACTTCCTCGAGCGACGCGAGCCGCGGGCGGCTATCGGCGTCCTCGGCCGCTTCGAAACAGCGGTTGCGCGTGGCGTTGTAAAGATTGAGCAAGCTGTCTTTGTCGTACAGACCCGAGGCCAGCGCGATCGCCGCGCTGCGTAGCAACGGATCGGTCGCTTCGAGAGCCACCAGCTCGTCGATCGAGCGCCACTCGATCTCGAAGTCGGTGCCGGCATGGCCCATGACGCGCGTGGTGGTCAGGTGCAGGAAGGTCGGACGCCGCGTGCGTCGGCAGTGTTCGACGGCGCGCTGGACATCGGCGTAACCGCCCGCCAGGTCCAGCCCGTCGGCATGGAAGTAATCCAGGTCGGGGCGGTGACGGAAGTTGTTGGCGACCCAGCCGCCCGGCGTCTTCACCGAGATGCCGATGCCGTTGTCCTCGCAGACGAACAGCACCGGGGCGGGCAGCTTCTGGTACGCGGTCCACGCCGCCGCATTGAAGGCCGTCTGCGCGGTCGCGTGGTTCGAGGATGCATCGCCGAACGAACACACCGCGATCGAATCCTGAGGGATCGGCAGGGCATGCCCGATGCGGCGTCCTTGCTCGATCGCAATGGCCGTACCCAGCGCCTTGGGCAGGTGCGATGCGATGGTGGAGGTCTGCGGCAACACCCATAACGGCTTGCTGCCCCACACCTTGTGCCGCCCACCCGAGGCGGGGTCTTCGCGGCTCGCCGCGAACGACAACGCGGAATCCATCACCGGATCCATGCCCGGCAGCTTGCGGAACCGCTCAGCCATGAAACCACCGCTGCGGTAATGCAGAAAGGCCGGATCGGTGTGCCGCGTCAGCCGCGCCACCATCGCGTTACCCTCGTGCCCCGACGAGCCGATCGTATAGAACACCTTGTTCTGCACGCGCAGCACGCGCGCCATCAGATCGAGATGCCGGCTGATCAGCTGCGACTCGAGCAGTTCGCGAAAACCGCGTGCATCCAGCGCGCTGCCCGGCAATACCGGTTCATCGTCCTGCGGCGCGCGCGCGACGTCGCCCTGCCAGAACTGCACGTACTCGACGAAGTTCTGGTCGACGATCTCGGCGCGGTTGAAGCCCTTGTGCCGGGCGGGGATGGGATGTGGGACGGACATGGCGAAATACTCGTAAGAGAGAGAGCCGGGCGAGGCCACACACGAGCCCGCCCGGCGTATACGTCAGCGACGCCTGGCGAGCCACTGCTCGCGCGTCTGGCCCCAGAGGTCGACGACAACGTCCGTGGACGGCGCCGGCAGCGCGCCGGGCCCCTGCCAGTGAGAACCGAGCTTCTTCGCCACGGCGATGGACGCGATATTCGTCGGCGCGATCGAATGAATCACCTGGCTCCAGCCGAGATGGTCGAACGCCCAGTCCATCGACGCGGCGGCGCCTTCGGTCGCGTAGCCCTTGCCCCAGGTATCCCGCGCCATGCCCCAGCCGATCTCATGGCCCGGCCAGCCCTCGGGCTGCCAGGGACCCAGACGACCGATCCAGCGACCGCTCGCGCGCTCGATGACGGAGAACATGCCGAAGCCGTTGATGCTCCAGCAGCCGGCCATGGTCATGAAGTTGCGCCAGGCCACGGCGCGTGGCTGCGGGCCGCCCAGGAAGCGATTCACTTCCGGATCGCCCATGCATGCGGCCCACGCCTCGAAATCCTCCGCCGCGGTGGGGCGCAGGATCAGCCGATCGGTCTCGATACGCGGGCCGTGCATGGCACGTGCCTCAGAATGCGTTGATGCCGGTGAGCTCCCGACCGACCACCAGCTGGTGAACGGTCTCGGTGCCTTCATAGGTGATGACCGATTCCAGGTTCAGCGCGTGGCGGATTGCCGAATGCTCGGTCGTGATACCCGCGCCACCGAGGATGTCGCGGCAGTCACGCGCGATATCGATCGCCATGCGCACGTTGTTCCACTTCGCCAGCGACACCTGCGTCGGCTGAAGCCGGCCGGCATCTTTCAGGCGACCGAGCTGCAACGAAAGCAGCTGCGCCGTCGTGATGCGGCGTGCCATGTCGGAGACGCGGATCTGCACGGCCTGGTTGGCCGCCAGCGGGCGGCCGAACAGAATGCGCTGCGAGGCGTAGTCGAGCACTTCCTTCAGGCAGGCCTGCGCGGCGCCGATCGGGCCCCAGGTGATGCCGTAGCGCGCCTGGTTGAGGCAGCCCAACGGGCCCTTCAGACCCTTGACGTTGGGCAGCCGCGCGCTATCGGGAACACGTACGTCGTCGAAGAACAGGCCCGACGTCACCGAGGCGCGCAGACTCATCTTCTTGTGGACTTCCTGCGCGGCGAAACCCCTGGTGTCCGTCGGCACGATGAAGCCCTGGATGCCGTCGTCGGTCTGCGCCCAGACGATGGCGATGTGCGCCAGGTTGCCGTTGGTGATCCACATCTTGGCACCGTTGATCACCCAGTCGCCGCCGTCCTGGCGGGCCACGGTTTTCATGTTGGCAGGGTCCGACCCGCCGTGCGGCTCGGTCAGACCGAAGCACCCGATCACCTCGCCCGCGGCCATGCGCGGCAGGTACTCGCGTTTCTGTTCCTCGGAACCGTAGGCGAAGATCGGATACATGCACAGCGAGCTCTGCACCGAGGCGAAGCTGCGCAGACCGGAATCGCCTCGCTCCAGCTCCTGGCAGATCAGGCCATAGCTCACGGCGTTCATGCCGGCGCAGCCGTATTCCTCGGGCAGCGTGGCGCCGAGCAGGCCCAGCGAGGCGATCTCGGAGACCAGTTCCGCCGGGAAACGCCCCTGCTCGAACGCGTCGCCGATGATCGGCAACACCTTTTCGTCGACAAAACGGCCAACGGCGTCCTGCACGGCCCGCTCCTCATCGGTAAGCAGCGAGCGGACGTCGTAAAGATCGAGCGGGTCGAGACGGTGAGCCATGCGGGTACTCGTACGTGGGCAGCCGGAAAGCCCTCGATTGTAGACCCGCGCGGGGTCGGGGTCATGGCGTCCCGCAACATGCATACAAGGGCTGCAAACGTTTGCATAATGGGATGCCCCCGCCTTCAGGATTTTCCCCATGTTCAAAGGCGTCCTGCTCGGTTTCGCCTGCTACGCGGCCTACGCGTGGAGCGATGCCTTCGTGAAGTCCCTCGAGGGCTCCCTGCCGCCGTACGAAGCGGTGTTCTTCGGCGCCGTGCTCGCCATGGCGGCGTTTCCGTTCCTGAAGAAGCCGGGGGACCGCTGGAGCGAGGTCGTGGTGTCGAAGATGCCCGGCCTCTGGCTGCTGCGCGCCATGGCCGGCGCCATCGGCAACATCACCGCCGTCATGGCTTTTACGGCCCTGCCGATGGCCGAGGCGTTCTCGCTGATCTTCCTGCTGCCAATCTTCGTGACGATTCTCTCGGTGGTCTTCCTCCGCGAGCACGTGGGCTGGCGACGCTGGTCCGCGGTGGTCGTGGGATTTCTCGGCGTGCTGGTCGTTCTGCGGCCCGGCTTCCGTCACCTGGGCCAGGGCCACGTCGCGGCGATCATCTGCGGAATCACCGGCGCCTTGTCGATCATCGCGTTACGCATGGCCGGAGCCACCGAGAAGCGCATCACCCTCTACGGCGCGGGCGTGATCGGGCCGATGATCGCCGGCTTCATCATGATGCTGCCGCACTTCGTTTGGCCGGACCTGCACCAGTGGTTCCTGGTGCTTGGCTACGGGCTGCTCGCGGCGGCGGGCGCGGTCCTGCTGATGCTTGCCACGCAGAACGCCCCGGCGGCGCGCGTGGCACCGACCCAGTACAGCCAGATGTTGTGGGCGATCCTGTTCGGGTATCTGATCTTCCACGATCATCTCGACTGGCCGATGCTCGTGGGCATCGTGCTGATTCTCGGCGCGGGGCTTTTCACCTTCGTGCGCGAAGAGAAGAAGACCGACTGGTGGCGGTGGACGAACATCGTCTGAGTCGCCTCGGCAGGTTGGCCGTGGCCGCACCCATGCGATAATTCGACCCGGAAAACAATCACCAAGGAATGGCATGGAGCCATGGTTCTGGCGCGTCGGCGCGGCTGCTTCGGCCCTCGGCGCGTGTGCGATCGCCCCCTCCCTCGCGAGCGGATTGATCCTTTTCTCACTAGGCCTGCCGATGTCGGCCTTCGCACCCGGCCTGTGGCACGACTATTGGCAGGTGCTCGATCAGCCGGCTTACCGGCCGGATGCAACGCGCATCGCGATCTGCGCGGGCGCGGGGCTGGTGCTGCCGCTATTGCTGTGGTGCCTGGGTATCGTGTTTTTGCGGCGCCGGGCTCCCTCGGTCCCGGTGTCCGGCCCATTCGACCGCTTATCAGCCTCGTCCCTCCCGCTTACCGCGATCAAGCCCGGTGTAATTCACGTAACGAAAGAGCGTGGGCGCACGCTGGGCGCACCCGATGCCGCGTCAGTCATCGTATCCGCTCCGTATTACCCTGAGGCGCACGCCGTCGTCCTTGCGTCGCTGCGACACGCAGACGGGTCCACCCTCGTCATCGACTGCGGCTCCCGCAGCCTTGCCTTCGCACACGCGGCACCCGGGAGGACCGTCCTTCGGCTGAACCCTTTCGGAGGCGGCCCTGCCTGGAATCCGTTGGCCGGCGCGTGGGGACCGCAAGGTTTGTCGGCCGATGAGCTTCGACACCTTGCTGCGGCGTGGTTCCCCGAAGCGAACCGACACGAACGATTCATCGTCAGTCACACGCGCAACGCATTCGTCAGCCTGGCGCATGTGGTCGCCGACGTGCTGCGGTCTGCGCACAACGAGGCGCCGCCCGCCGCCCCGGGCGATATCCACCGGCTTTGCGCACAGGCCGTCCACTACGTATCCCGACGCGCCTTCCTGCAGACGCTGGCAGAGCGTCCTGAAGTCGGTTTCCAGGCCAGGGGAGGACTTCGTGGGTGGCTGGGGCTTGATGATGCCGGTATCGATATCGTCTGGAAGCGTGTCTCCGACGTTCTGGCGCCTTTTGCGGACCCGATCGTGGATGCCGCCACGCGGAGCGAAAGGCTGGCACCGGCATCCTGGCGGCGAGCGACTGTGTACCTGGATGTGCCCGATCGGTGGCGCACCGCGTCCGGCCCCTTTATCGAATCGGCCATACGCCAGTGGCAGGCGGCGCTGGACGAGGGCGAGTCGTCGTTACTGCTGGCCCATGCCCTCGACACGCTGCCGCCCATCGCCGCGCTGACCGACGCGGAATCGCCGTGGCGATGTCTTGCCACGACGCGGGGCCTGAGCGCCCTGCACGACCGCTACGGCAACAACGCCATCACGCTCGACCGCCGTTTCACGGCTTGCGTCGTCCATGCGCCACGCGATGAAGCGCTGGCAAGGCGTGAGTCCGACGCATTGAAGCAGTTCGTTGCCGCCCATCGCTACGACGGCCACCTCGCGTCGACACCCGCATCGCCGACCAGCCTCATGTCCCTGCGGGCGGGCGAGCAGATCGTGGTGACCCCGTCGGTGCCGACACCCGTCATTTGCCGTACCTTGACCTCATCGCGGAAGCCGAACACGCCGCCGCCCCAGACGATCGACCAAGGAGAGGCCATGCCTGTTTCCAAGTCTTTGATTGCGTTTTTCTCGGCGCTGGCGGCGGGAGCGCCAAATGCCGAGTCCATCTCAGGCACATCCGCCCCCCCACCCGTTTCCACGGCGGCAAGTCCAGCGGCGCACGTACCGCTGGTCGAGGCGAAGATCGGGAAGCATCGCTTCATGTTTCCAAAAAACATGTATTACCAACAAGCCGGTCCCGACCGGGATGGAGGGGTGATGCTCATCGTGCGATGGCCCACTCTGCGGCCTTATCCGCCAGGCGTGGACTACCACCACGACAACCTCGACTTCATCAGCCATATCAGCATCGATATCTCCGAGCCAAACCTGTCCGATGCCGAATATCGAACGCTGCTGCGGCGGTATATCGAACCGTTGAATCCGGACGACAAAGCAGCCCGCGCTGACCCAAGCCGGAACCTCGACTTGCGAATCAAAGGTGAACCCAGGTTCGGACTCATTCCCTACTTTGCCGACTTCGACAAACTGAAGCCGTATTTCGACAACCTTTACAAACCAGGAAGTCCTGCAAGCAGGCCCGAGCACAACGATGATTGGTTTGTCAGATGGGGAACCGATGGGGTCCCCACGACGGTCATTACCTGCTCATCGCGACTCATACCAGACGGGGCAAGCATTCAGAGCGGGGTGATTGTCGACGGTACTGACGCCCGCCGATCGAGTTGCCAGCACTCCTTTCTCGTTCCTGAGCTTCGGCTGGTTGTGCACGCCACGTATCTACGCGTGATTATTTATGACTGGCAGCGCATAGAAAGTGAGGTGCGCGCCATGCTCGAAACACGGAGAGTCAAATGACGGATGCCGCCCCTGGAAAACTGCTAAGTCGAGATATCGAAGTACTCAGATACTATGCCAGTACCGAGAACCGCGAACTTTATTGGAATTATCTGGCCGAGCTTCCCGGAAATGACGGGTACGGACGGCTGGCACTTGGTGTTGTGAGGAATGACAACATGCCCGGCGCCACAGCGAACGCATATGCGCAAAGCTACGTTCGCGATCATAACGGTCGGGTGCTCACCGAAAGGGAGTGGGACAAGTTCGGGGTCGACCTTATCGTGCAGGACCTTGCCATGCGCGAGACCGCCCTCGCCGACGGTCACGCTGATCGCGCTCTGAATCTGCCTGGAAAGATGGTGCAAATGGCGCACGACGAGGCATTCAATCATCTGAAAGTGGATCCCAACGCCTGGACGCCCCGAAAACTTCTCGAAGCCGCTCGCCATCACGGCGCGAATGGGCCGGAAGAGTCCGAGAAGATCTGGAAGACCATGCTGGACAACGATCTCATGGGGACCCGCCGTGGCGCAGCCACACTAGGTGACATGGCGCGCGCGGCAGGCATGTCAACAGCGGAGCGCGCCTCATACGGCGCAGACATGGCCGCTGCCTGGACCTCGGCCATCGGCGACAGGTCTCACATGGACCCCAACGTCATCGGGCGAAACGATCATTTCTTCGGGCGCGACCGCAACGGCGACTGGAGCGAATTCACCAGTGCGCAACCGACCACGACCGTGTCGTTTACCGAGATGAAGGACGTTACCGATCCCAGGCTGCTGCGGGAGCTGGAGGATACGCGGAGTCTTCGCCTGGAAAGGGAGGCCGCTCGTAAGGACTTCCATCCCGACGACCCCGGCCGGCTGATCGGATCGCCTCATCCGATGGCAGACGCCCACCCGCGAACGAGTCTACCGAGCGCCCACTCGGACCCGCTCTACGCGTCACTTCGCATGCAGCTCCCCATGGAGATTTCAAACGATAAAGCGGCACAGATGGCGCTTGTCGCGCGTCAATCGAACATACGCGACGCAAGTGAGTTGTGTGACGTCGAGGTTCAGGGGCGGAGCATCGTGTGCACGGGGATCCGCCCGGGGTCCGTCGCCACACTCGACCTGGCCTCACCCGCACCGCCTATGGAGCGGAGTCTCGCCCAAGGACAGCAAAGGGATGCCGCCTTACAACAGCAAGCCCGCGATGCCTCCATGCAGCAAGCGAGTCAGCAAACGTCCGTTACCCGGACAGGGCCCGTGATGGGTTTCTGATCCCGGCATCGCGGGAGAAGCGGACTCAGTTGTTCGACACGCCGTGCGGCACATGCCCCGTCGCTACGTGCCGACGCGCCGACTCCACATTGGCCGGGGAATCGTCGAAAAAGATATCGGCGCCAAAGGCATCGAGGAACGGCCCCTTGTCACGCCCACCGAGGAACAACGCCTCGTCGATACGCACACCCCAGCGGCGAAGCGTAAGAATCACGCGCTTATGCGCCGGTGCGGAACGCGCCGTCACCAGCGCCGTACGAATCGGCGAGGTCTCCGCGGGGAACGCCGCCTGCAGGCGATGCAGCGCGGCCAGGAAACCACGGAACGGGCCGCCCGACAGTGGCTCGGCCCAAAGCTCCGACTCACTGCGATGAAACGCATCCAGGCCCTGCTCTTTCGAGACACGCTCACCTTCATCGCCGAAGATCACGGCGTCACCATCGAAGGCAATGCGAAGCTGTTCGCTGGAGCGCTGCGGCGCCGTCGACGGGAGGATCGTCGCGGCGGCGACGCCCGCCCGCAACGCGCGGCCCACATCTTCCGCATTGGCTGAGAGGAACAGATCGGCCCGGAACGGGGCGATGTAATCGGACGTCGGCGCTCCGCTGGTGAACGCCGCCCGCGAGATACCCAGCTTGTAATGCTGTATCGCGTTGAAGATCCGCAGACCCGTGTCGCCGGAGTTGCGCGACAGGAGGATCACCTCGACCGGCGGGACGTCGCCGGACAATGCGTTCAGGCCCAGCAGTTTCTGCACCAGCGGAAAGGCGACGCCGGGCTTCAGCAGGTCGTTTTCGTGCTCGATCTGGAAGGCACGGTAGGCATCGAGGCCGTCGCGCTCGAACAGGTCGTGGCTGTCTTCCATGTCGAAGAGCGCGCGCGAGGAGATGGCGACGACGAGGCGGTTGTCGCTGACTGAGGCGTCGTTGTGGGCGTTCTGGCTTTCTTCGGGGGCGTTCATGGGATGGAGGTTGGGGCTAAAGACCATCGCGCGCAAGGCGCGCTCCTACAGGTTCGCCTCCGGTTAGGGGGCGAACTGCTCGTCGAGGATGCGTTGCTGGAGATTGTGCTCCGGATCGAACAGGAGGCGGACCGCGTTCCGGCGCGACTGCTTGATCTCGACCGAGCGGACGTCGCGCACTTCGTGGAAATCCGCGGTGGCGCTGATCGGCCGCTTGTTCGGATCCTTGGTGTGCAACGTGACGCGGGTGGCGTGGGGCAGGATCGCGCCGCGCCAGCGCCGCGGACGGAACGGGCTGATCGGCGTCATGGCCAGCACGTTGGCGTCCAGGGGGAGGATGGGACCATGGGCGGACAGGTTATACGCGGTGGAGCCGGCCGGGGTGCAAACCAGGACGCCATCGCAGACGAGCTCGTCGAGTTTCATCTCGCCGTTGAGGCTGACCGTCAGATGAGCCGCCTGGTTGCTCTGGCGCAGCAGGGCGACTTCGTTGAAGGCCAGCGCGCGATGCTCGACGCCATCGCAGCAGACGCTGTGCATCTCCAGCGGATGCAAAACGGCTGGGTGGGCCCGCTCGATACGCTCGGGCAGGTGGTCGAGGTCGTGCTGGTTCATCAGGAAACCCAGGCGACCCAGCTTCATGCCGTAGAACGGCAGGCCGAGGGTGCGGTGGGCGTGGAGGGTGCGAAGCATGAAGCCGTCGCCCCCGAGCGACACGACGATCTCGGCGTCTTCGGGTTCGACGCCCTTGTAGCGTTTGACGAGCGCCGCACGGGCGCGCTGGGCCACTTCGGTTTCGCTGGCGACAAAGGCTAGGCGCATGAGGTGTGGGCTTCCGGATCCAGTCCGGAGCTTAGTCCTTAAATGGCGGGGTCGGATAGGCTGAAGTTGCCGCAGGTTCCTGTGGGGTTTCCCGCTGCCGCGGGATCGCCAGCAGGCGGGCTCCCACCGGACCGGGGTTGTCCCCCGGCGATGTGGCTCCCACCAGGAAGGCGATGCCTCGCCCCGATGGGAGCCCGCCTTTTTACACCGGAATCTGCGCCAGCTGCGCCAGACGACGAACCGCAACGGAGGCGATCGGGTAGTCCGCATTCTGGGTCAGGATCTCGGCCAGCATCGCGCGGGTGTACTTCAGCGTGGCATCGTCCCGCTCCAGCCAGGCCTTGACCGGGCTGATGTCCGTGCGGTCGCCGGCGACCGAAAGCACCTGCAGGGCGAGGGCACGATGCTGGGCGTTGAGCTCGTCCAGCAGCGAACCACGCGCCTGCGCGTGCCAGGCACCTTCTACCGGCAGGGCCTCGATCTGCCCACGCAGCCAGTCGAGGTCCAGTGCCTCGGCCAGCTCGTAGAACACACGGGCGACCGTCGCCATGTCCTTGCCGCTCTGCTTCGACACTTCGACCATGTCCAGCGCCGCACGCAGCACCGGTACGCGGGCAAGACGAACCGCCAGCTCACCGGGGACGCCGAGGCCTTCCCACTTCTCCTGGCTCGCGCCGAAGTCGCCACGGCCGGTATCGGTCAGGGCATCGGGCAGCGCCTTGCGCAAGACGGTCACTTCGCTGGCGAAACGATCGACGTTGGCGGCGATGTCGAGTGTGCCGCCCGGACGGTTGAGCAGCCAGCGGGTCAGGTGACGCAGCAACGACCAGATCTGCAGGATCGCGTCGATCTGGGTGTCTTCCGCGACCTTGCCGTCGAGCTTCTCAATCTCGGCCCACAGTTCGCGCGCATCGAGGATCTCGCGTGCGGCGGTGTACGCCTTGGCGATCGACGCCGGGCCGTGGCCCGTGTCCTCCTGCATGCGCATCATGAACGTCGCGCCCATGCGGTTGATCGTCGAGTTGGTCACCGCGGTGGCGATGATCTCGCGCTTCAGGCGATGGCGCTGCATGTGCTCGGCGTACTTCTCGTGCAGCGGCACGGGGAAGTAGCGGACCAGTTCGCGCGACAGATACGGATCTTCCGGCACGTCCGAATCCAGCAGCTGCTGGAACAGCCGGATCTTGTCGTACGACAGCAGCACGGACAGTTCCGGGCGGGTCAGGCCCTGACCGCGCAGCTTGCGCTCCGCCAGTTCGGCGGCCGTCGGCAGCGATTCCACCGCACGGTCGAGCATGCCTTCGGCTTCGAGCGTGCTGATGAAGTGAGCCATCGAACCGAGACGACGCACCGACTGGTGCTCCATCACGGTGATGGCCTGGTTCTGACGATAGTTATCCCACAGCACGAGGCGGCCGACTTCATCGGTCATCTCGGCCAGCTGCTTGTTGCGGCCCTCGAAGGTCAGCTCGCCGCGCTGGACGGCGTCGTTGAGCAGGATCTTGATGTTGACCTCGTGATCCGAGGTATCCACGCCGGCGGAGTTGTCGATGAAATCGGTATTGAGGAGCACCCCGGCCTGGCCGGCTTCGATGCGACCCTTCTGCGTCATACCAAGGTTGCCGCCCTCGCCCACCACCTTGCAGCGCAGCTCGTTGCCGTTCACGCGCAGCGCGTTGTTGGCGCGGTCACCGACGTCCGCGTGCGTCTCGCTGGTCGCCTTGACGTACGTGCCGATACCGCCGTTCCAGAGCAGATCCACCGGCGCCTTAAGGATCGCCGAGAGGAGGTCGGTCGGCGCCATGTGCGTGGCGTCGCTGCGAATACCCAGCACGGCCTTGATTTCCGGCGACACCGGGATCGACTTCGCCGTACGCGGCCAGATGCCGCCACCGGCCGAGATCAGCGACTTGTCATAGTCCTCCCACGATGAGCGCGGCAGCGCGAACATGCGCGCACGCTCGACGAAGGACGTCGCCGAGTCCGGGTTGGGGTCGAGGAAGATATGGCGATGGTCGAAGGCGGCCAGCAGGCGGATCTTTTCCGAGAGCAGCATACCGTTGCCGAACACGTCGCCCGACATGTCGCCCACGCCGACCACCGTGAAATCTTCGGTCTGGCAGTCACGACCCAGCGCACGGAAGTGGCGCTTGACCGACTCCCACGCACCCTTCGCCGTGATGCCCATGCCTTTGTGGTCATAGCCGTTGGAGCCGCCCGAGGCGAAGGCGTCATCGAGCCAGAAGCCGTGTTCGGTCGAGATCGCGTTGGCGATATCGGAGAACGTGGCCGTGCCCTTGTCCGCGGCGACGACCAGATACGGATCGTCGTTGTCGTGGCGGATCACGTCATGCGGCGGTACCACCGCACCCTCGACGAGGTTGTCGGTGATGTCGAGCAGGCCGTTGATGAACATGCGATAGCACGCGATGCCCTCGGCGAGCTGCGCATCGCGATCGCCACCGACGGGCGGACGCTTCACGAAGAAGCCACCCTTGGAACCCACCGGCACGATGACCGTGTTCTTCACCATCTGGGCTTTCACCAGACCGAGGACTTCGGTACGGAAATCCTCGCGACGGTCGGACCAGCGCAGGCCACCACGTGCCACCGCACCGAAGCGCAGATGGATACCCTCGACACGCGGCGCGTAGACGAAGATCTCGCGGAACGGCACCGGCTTGGGCAGATCGGGCACCTGGTGCGAATCGAACTTGAAGCTGATGTACGGGCGGAACACGCCATCCCAGGCCTGGAAAAAGCTGGTACGCAGCGTGGCGTGCACCAGCGCGATGTAACTGCGCAGGATGCGGTCTTCGTCGAGGCTGGACACGTTGTCGAGCAGCGCGTTGATCGCTTCTTCGACCGCCGCCACCTGCTCGTCGCGCGGACGCGACAGCGATGCGATGAGGTTGCCGATGAGACCTGGCTGGGCCGACAGGATCTCCGCGCCGATCAGCGTGTGCATCTCGTGCGACAACATGCTCTCGGCCCACGCGCGCTCCGTGGCGTCGAGGCTTTCGCGGCGTGGGTCGAAGCGTGCGTTGAACAGCTCGACGATCAGGCCCGCGATGGCTGGATAGCGATTGAGTGCGTCTTCCATGTACGCCTGCGAGAACGCGACACCCGCCTGCTGGAGGTACTTGGTGTAGCTGCGCAGCACCGCGACCTGACGCCAGCCGAGCTTCGCGCCCAGGACGAGACGGTTGAAGCCGTCGTTCTCCGCGTTGCCGCGCCAGATCTGTTCGAAGGCGTCTTCGAACAAGGTGCCGACCTGCTCGACCTCGAAGGCGAGACGACCCACCGGCTGCACTTCGAAATCCTGGATGTAGAGGCGGCTGTCGCCGGCCTTCACTTCATACATGTGCTCGGTGAGCACGCGCAGGCCGAGGTTTTCCAGCTGCGGGAGGACCTCCGACAGCGCGATATCCGAACCCGAGCGATACACCTTGAAACGGAGTTCTTCCGGACGGTGCGACGGATGGTAGAACGACATGCTGATGGCATCGGGGCCGTCGAGGCCGGCCAGGGCGCGCACGTCGGCGGCGGCGACCTGCGGCGACACCTCGTCCACGTACCCGGCCGGCAGCAGCTTGCCGTAACGGTTGGCCAGGATGATCCCTTCCTGCTCGCCCACCGTCGCGATCAGACGATCGCGCAGGTCGTCGTACCAGTTGCGCGCGATCGACGCGATCTGCGACTCGATGCTCACGGCGTCGTAAACCGGGTGGTCGCCGATGCGCGGACGAACCACCACGTGCAGGCGAACCAGCGCGGCTTCACCCATGAGTACGGCGGAATCCACGTGTTCGCCGTGGAACGCGTCGCGCAGGACGTTCTCGACACGTTCGCGAACCGTCGTGTTGAACCGGTCGCGCGGGATGAACACCAGGCACGAGAAGAACCGGCCGTAGCTGTCGCGGCGGATGAAGAGGCGCGTGCGCGTGCGCTGTGCCAGCTCGAGCAGCCCGGTGGCCAACGCGTAGAGCTCGTCCGTGCTGCACTGGAAAAGCTCCTCGCGCGGCAGGGTATCGAGGATGTGCCGCAGCGCCTTGCCCGAATGCGAATCGCGCTTCAGGCCCGAACGGTTCATCACCGCTTCGCACTTGTCGCGCACCAGGGGCACATGCTGCGGGTGGGCCATGTACGCGTTGGACGAGAACAGACCGAGGAAACGCTGCTCGGCGACCGGGCGCCCCTTGTCGTCGAACTTGAGGACGCCGATGTAATCCATGTAGCCCGCGCGATGAATCGGCGAACGGGCATTGGTCTTGGTCAGGATGATGGCGTCGGTGGAACCCGAGCGCGGCAGTTCGCTGGCCACCAGAGTGCGCAGCGATCGCGGCGCCAGCGAGCGCTCCGCGGCACGAAGAATGCCCAGGCCCGAGCCCTCGACGGTCTTGAGCACCTCGTCGCCCTGCCCCGGCGCCACTTCGTACTCGCGGTAGCCCATGAAGGTGAAATGGTCGTCGGCGACCCAGCGCAGGAAGTCGCTGGCCTCGCGGACCTCCTCGGCGGTGTACGGCAGGGAGCGCCTGCCAAGATCGTCGGCGATCTCGTTCATCTTGCCGCGCATGGCACGCCAGTCGTCGACGGCCTCGCGCACGTCGTGGAGCGCGGTCTCTACGTTGGCCCTGAGGTTCTCCAGTTCGGTGTCGTCGATGCGGTCGATTTCGAAACGCATGAGCGACTCGGTCTTCTCACCGGCGCCGATCGACTCCAGCACGCCGGCGGCGGACCGGACGACCGGCACGACCGGGTGGATGATCGCGTGCACGTCGGCGTGCGCGGCGGCCACCATCGAGACGGTGTCGACCAGAAAGGGCATGTCGTCGGTGACGACCTCGACCACGGCGCGGGTGCCGGACAGGCCCGGGTTGTAGACGCGGACCTTCGCTTTGCCCGGCGTGCGCTCACGCGCGAAGGTCAGCAGGTCGGCGATCAGGGCGGCCCAGCGGTCGGGGGCGTGCAGCGCGTGATCGGCCGGCGCGATGCGCTCGAAGAAGGCCTGGATAAAAAAGCGCGCCTCGTTGAGGCGCTCCGCGGGGTAGTCGATCTTTTTCAGTTCATCGAAGACGAGGGCTTCGAACTGGCCGCTTTCGGCGGTGCGAATCGCATTCATGGGCGGATATCGATGTGGGGACGGGAAAGAAATCCGTGAAAGCATAGCTCCCACACGTGGCATGTAGCCACACCGTCAGACATAACGGATAAGGTGCTTTTTCACTGCGCCGCGACATTATCCGTGCACTGTTTCGGGAAACGGACAGCATGGCTTCGGACTCGGGCCAAGCTGCAACGCAACAATTCGCGTGCGAATGGCGCTATTGCCCGTTGACGCTGGTCCGAGGGAGATTCTAAACCGGACGGTATAGTCCAGCAGGTAAAGTTAATGTCGCACCTGGAGTCACGCCCCGCTTCGGATCACCAGCAGCGGGTGCTTCAGGCGGCGTGCGCCCTTTTCCTGCGCGACGGTTACCGCGTCAGCATGGTGGCGGTGGCACGCGAGGCGGGCGTGTCCAAGCAGACCGTGTACGCGCATTTCGAGAACAAGGACACCCTGTTTCACGCCGCCGTCCAACAACTCGCCCACCCTTTGCACGCGAGCCTCGCACCCGAGAGCCGCGGTCTGGCCGACACGCTGTATGCGTTGGCAAAGGCGCACCATACCTACGTGATGGATCACGAGCACGTCGCGCTGGGCCGGATGCTGATCGCGGAAGCACCGCGCTTCCCGGCCGCTGCGAAGACGTTCTTCCGCACGGCGATCGGCACGGTCGCGGTGCGTTTGTCGCGTTGCATGGCTGAAGCGATGGATGCGGGAGAGATGCGCCGGGACGACCCGGAGGTGGCCGCCGAGCTGTTCCTGGCCATGTTGCATGGGCTCGAGGGGGATCGTCGCCTCTTCGGCATGCGGGCGAGGAGCCAGAAGGCACAGGACGACTGGGCGAGACATGCGGTAACCGTATTTATGCACGCGTACGACATCCCCACGGATGGCCGGCCGCGAAAGATTAAGAAACCTGGAATAGGAACGGAGTTTTCATGAATCCCCTGCCTCTGCGCACGTCCCTGATGGCCCTCGGCCTCACCGCGGCGCTTGCCGCCTGCCACAAGCAGGAGGCGCCCCAGCAGCCGCCTCCGCCCGAAGTCGGCGTCATCACCGTCCAGCCTCAGGACGTTCCCCTCGTCCAGGATCAGGTCGGTCGCGTCTCGTCCTTCCGCACCGCCGATGTGCGCGCTCGCGTGCCGGGCATCCTGCTGAAGCGTCTGTATGACGAGGGCACGGACGTGAAGGCCGGCCAGAAGCTGTTTCAGATCGATCCGCAGCCGCTGACCGCCGAACTCAACGCCCAGCTTGCCGCCCTGGCTTCCGCCAAGGCCGCCGCGGCCAACTACAAGGCCACGGCCGACCGTTCGCGCGGGCTGATCGGCAAGAACTACATCTCCCGCCAGGATCTGGATACGGCCGAAGCCAACGAGCGCACCGGTAACGCCTCGGTCAAGCAGGCCGAAGCCAACGTCCAGTCGGCCCGGATCAACCTCGGCTTCACCGATGTGGTCTCCCCGATCGACGGTCGTGCCGGCCGCCAGCAGGTCACGGAAGGCGCACTCGTCGGCCAGAGCGATACCACGCTGCTGACCCAGGTCGACGAAATCGACAAGGTCTACGTGAATTTCAACATGTCCGTCAGCGACCTGGACACCATGCGCGGGGCCGCCGCCAAGGGCAATGTCACGCTCAGCGACACCAGCCAGTCCACGGTCCGCATCCAGCTCCCGGACGGTTCCGATTTCGGCGAGCAGGGCGCGATGGACTTCTCGTCCGCCACCGTGAACCCGCAGACCGGCACCGTCGACCTGCGCGCTCTGGTCAACAACACCGGCACGCGCCTGCTCCCGGGCCAGTTCGTGACGGTCAAGGCCAACCTCGGCAGCCTGCACAACGTCTACCTGGTGCCTCAGGCCGGCGTGTTGCGCGACGCCAATTCGGCCTATGTGATGGTCGTCGACAAGGCCACGGTGAAGGACGCGAACGGCAAGGAGCAGACCATCGACTCCGCCGCCGTCCGTCGCCCGGTCCAGACCGATCGCATCTCGGGCAGCAACTGGGTCGTCACCGGCGGACTGAAGCCGGGTGACAGGATCATCGTTCAGGGCGTGCCGAAGGCGAAGGAAAACTCGCCCGTGAAGGCCAGCCCCGCCCAGCAAGCTGCTGCACCGGCTCAGGCAGGCGCCCCCGCCGCGCCGGCCGGCCAGCAGTAAGGGAGTTTCGTCATGCCGAGTTTCTTCATCGACCGCCCCATTTTCGCATGGGTGCTGGCGATCCTGATCAGCCTTTGCGGCACGATCTCCCTGTTGAACATGGGTATCGAGTCGTATCCGAACATCGCACCGCCGCAGGTCACCGTCACGGCGACCTACCCGGGTGCGAGCGCGGATACGACCGAAAAAACCGTGACGCAGGTGATCGAGCAGCAGCTGACGGGTATCGACCACCTGATCTACTTCAGCTCGCAGTCCAGCTCGTCGGGCACCGCCACGGTCACGCTGACCTTCGACACCGGTACCGACCCTGACATCGCGCAGGTCCAGGTGCAGAACAAGGTGTCGCTGGCGACGCCGCGCCTCCCGTCGGAAGTGACACAGCAGGGTGTCGTGGTGGCCAAGGCCAACCCCGACTTCCTGATGTTCATCGCCCTGACCTCGACCAACAAGGCCATCGACAGCCATCGCCTGATGGATATCGTGTCCTCGCAGGTGCTCGACCAGGTCGCTCGTATTCCCGGCGTGGGCAGCACCCGCCAGCTGGGTGCCGAGTACGGCATGCGCGTCTGGCTCAACCCCGACAAGCTCCGCGGCTACGGCATGTCGGCCACCGACCTGCAGTCGGCACTGGCCGCGCAGAACGTGCAGTTCGCGGCGGGTTCGCTCGGTACCGATCCGGCGACCGACGGTCAGGGCTTCAGTGCCACCGTCTCGGCGGAAGGCCGTTTCACCTCGGCCGAAGAGTTCTCCAACGTCATCCTCCGTGCGAACAACGACGGTACCGTCGTCCGCCTGAAGGACGTGGCGCGCGTGGAGCTCGGACCGCAGACCTACGGATTCGCCACCGACTACAACGGCATCCCCACCGGCGCCTTCGGTGTGCAGCTGCTGCCCGGCGCCAACGCGCTGGACGTCGCCAAGGCGGTTCGCGCGAAGATGGACGACCTGTCCAAGAGCTTCCCGGACGGCGTGACGTGGTTCGCCCCGTACGAGTCCACCAAGTTCGTGGTGATCTCGATCGAGGAAGTCGTGCATACCCTGGTCGAGGCGATCATCCTCGTCTTCCTGGTGATGCTGATCTTCCTGCAGAACTTCCGCGCGACGATCATCCCCACCCTGGTCATCCCGGTCGCCCTGCTCGGTACGTTCATCGGCCTCTCGCCGCTGGGCTTCACGATCAACCAGCTGACCCTGTTCGGCATGGTGCTGGCCATCGGCATCGTGGTCGACGACGCGATCGTCGTGATCGAGAACGTCGAGCGCATCATGACGGAGGAGCACCTGCCTCCGAAGGAAGCCACGCGCAAGGCGATGGGCCAGATCACCGGCGCCATCGTGGCGATCACCGTGGTGCTGGCGGCGGTGTTCATTCCGTCCGCGCTGCAGCCCGGCGCTTCCGGCATCATCTACAAGCAGTTCGCACTGACCATCGCGGTCTCGATGGGCTTCTCGGCGTTCCTCGCCGTCACCTTCACGCCGGCCCTCTGCGCCACCCTGCTCAAGCATGAGCCGGACAAGCGCAAGAACGTCGTCTACCGCAAGTTCAACCAGGTCTTCGACTGGACCACGCATACGTACTCGGGTCACATCGACTCCGCCGTACGCCATGGTCCGCGCTGGATGATCGTGTTCGTGCTGATCGCGGCGCTGGCCGGCTTCCTGTTCACCAGGCTGCCGTCGAGCTTCGTCCCCGACGAAGACCAGGGTTATGCGCTGGCGATCGTGCAGCTCCCGCCGGGCTCGAGTCTTGCCCGTACGCAGAAGGTGCAGGAGCAGATCCGCAACATCATGCTGAAGAACCCGGAAGTCGAGGGTGTCTTCCAGATTTCCGGCTTCAGCTTCGTGGGTCAGGGTGAAAACGTCGGCATGGTCTTCATTCGCATGAAGGACTGGGCCGATCGCGACATCACCGTGCCGGAGTTCCTCGGCAAGGCGAACGGCCAGATGCAGGCGGTGAGCGATGCCACGATCTTCGTGGTCAACCTGCCCACCATCCGCGGTCTGTCGCAGTTCGGCGGCGTCGACATGTTCCTGCAGGCCCGTGCCGGTCAGGATCGTGCCGAGCTGACCCAGGCGCGTAACCAGCTGCTCGGTGCCGCGGCGCAGGACAAATCCCTGGTGGGTGTCCGTCCGAACACGCTGGAAGACGCTCCGCTGCTGCAGCTCAACGTGGACCGTACGCAGGCTCAGACGATGGGTCTGTCGGTCAGCGACATCTACACGGCCATCCAGCTCACGCTGGCGCCGGTCTATGTCAACGACTTCCAGTACGGCGGCCGCGTGAAGCGCGTGATGATGCAGGCCGACGCCCCCTACCGCATGGGTACGGACGCGTTCGCACACATCTACACCCCGAGCACGCTGACCTCCTCCACCAGCAGCACGTCCTCGACGACGAGCACGGTCGCCAGCGCATCGACGGCCACCGACAGCAGGATGATCCCGCTGTCCACCGTGGTTCATTCGAAGTGGACGATGGCCGCACCGACGCTGACCCGCTACAACGGGTACTCGGCCGTGGAAATCGTAGGTAACAACGCGCCGGGCTCGTCGACGGGTCAGGCCATGGCGACCATGGAGAAAATCGTCAACGACAAGCTCGGCAAGGGCATCGGTTACGACTGGAGCGGCCAGTCCTACCAGGAAATCCTGGCGGGTAATTCGGCCACCGCGCTGATGGTGCTGTCCATCGTCATCGTGTTCCTCTGCCTTGCCGCCCTGTACGAAAGCTGGTCCATTCCGGTGGCCGTGCTGCTGGTGGTGCCGCTTGGCCTTCTGGGTGTGGTGGTATTCTCGATGTTGCGCGGCCTGCCGAACGACATCTTCTTCAAGATCGGCATGATCACCGTGATCGGCCTGGCCGCGAAGAACGCCATCCTGATCGTCGAGTTCGCGGTCGAACAGCAGCAGGCCGGCAAGACGCTTCGCGACGCGGTGGTGGAAGCCTCCCGCCTGCGACTGCGCCCCATCCTGATGACCTCGCTGGCCTTCATCCTCGGCGTGTTGCCGCTGGCCATTTCCACCGGTGCGGGCGCCAACTCCCGCCACGCCATCGGTACCGGCGTGATCGGCGGCATGCTGTTCGCCACCATCCTCGGCCTGCTGCTGATCCCGGTGTTCTACACCTCGGTTCGCCGCATGCTGGGTGACAAGCTGGATGAGGTGTCCCACAAGATGCCGCACGTCGGTCATGACGACGACCACGATCCGCACGGCGGTGGCAACGGTGGTGGCGACGGCCCGAACGGCCCGACCAACCTCCATCCGCATGCTCCGAACGTCGGCGATGTCCGGGCCTTCGATTCGGATCCGCGACGCGGCACCGATCGACCTTAAGGTCGGAAGGCAAGTACGAAAGAAAAAGCCCGGCGAAAGCCGGGCTTTTTTTCGTCGCCGCAGCGGCCTCAACAAAAAGGCCCCGGCATAACCGGGGCCCGTTCGTGTCCGCTCGAGTCGATGATTGCTCAGCGCAACCCCGTCTCCGAGCGCGCAATCACCAGCCGCTGAATCTCACTCGTACCCTCGTAGATTTCCGTGATCTTGGCATCGCGGAAATAACGCTCCAGCGGCATTTCTTTCGAGTAGCCCATGCCACCGTGGATCTGCACGGCCTGGTGCGTGATCCACATCGCCGCCTCCGACGCCACCAGCTTGGCCATAGAAGCCTCGGTACCGAAACGGCCGCCGTTCTTATCGGTCTGGGCCTTGGTCCACGCGGCACGCAGGGTCAGCAGCAGCGCCGCATCCAGCTTGCACTTCATGTCGGCGATCTTGGCCTGAGTCATCTGGAACGTGCCGATCGGGTGACCGAACGCCTTGCGGTCCCGCGACCACTGAAGCGTGGCTTCGTAGGCGGCACGCGCGATGCCCACCGCCTGCGACGCGATACCGATACGACCGGCATCCAGCACGCCCATGGCGATACCGAAACCCTTGCCCTCTTCACCGAGAATGTCTTCCTGCGGACAGATGTAGTCGTGGAACTCGATCTCGCAGGTGGCCGAGGCGCGGATGCCGAGCTTCGGCTCCGTCTTGCCGGCGAGAAAACCCGTCCGCTTCGTGTCGATGATGAAGGCCGACACGCCACGCGCACCCATGCCGGGCGTCGTCACCGCGAACAGCACGATGTAGCGAGCGACCGGACCGGAGGTGATCCAGCTCTTCTTGCCGTTGATGACCCAGTCGCCGTCGGCATTCTTCACCGCGCGCGTGTGCATGTTGGACGCGTCGGAGCCGGACTGCGGTTCGGTCAGGGCATAGGCGCCAATGGCCTCGCCGGAGGCGATGGCGCGCACGTACTTCTGCTTCTGGTCTTCCGTGCCGTTCTTGAGGATGCCGTTGCAGAACAGCGAATTGTTCACCGACATGATCGTCGAGGTGGCGGCATCGGCCGCGGCGATCTCCACCATGGCCAGCACGTAGGACACGGGATCCATGCCTGCGCCGCCGTATTCCTCGGGCACTTCGATGCCCATCAGGCCCAGCTGACCCATTTCCTGGATGTTTTCCAGGGGAAACTCACCCTTCGCGTCGAACTCGGCGGCGACCGGGGCGATGCGCTTCTGGGCGAAGTCGCGGGCAATGGACTGAATCGACAGCTGGTCGTCGGTAAAGCGGAAATCCATGGATATTCCTCGCGCCGGCCGGAAGGACGGCAAGTCTTGGGGTGGGGACTAGCCGGTCATTCTAACGGTCGTTCGAGAGCTTGCCGCTCTGCACTGCAACATGCGGCCTTGACGCTGGCCGGGGCGGGCCTCATCCTTACGCATCTTTCTATCGCGATATAAGGATGCAGGATGGACCTGTCGACGGCCTCCACGGTGCTCCGACTCCTGGCCGACCCGACCCGCGTCCGCCTGCTCGCCCTTCTGGACCGCGAGGAACTGACCGTCGCCGAGCTGGCGGCCGTGCTGCATCTGGCCCAGCCGCGCGTGTCGACCCATCTGGCCAAGCTCAAGGAGGCCGAGCTGGTGCGCGATCGCCGGGCCGGCGTGTCGGCCTATTATCGGGCCAACGCCGAGGCGGATCCTACGCTCGCCGCCCTGGTGGCCTCCCTGCGTGACACGCTCAGCGACGCCCTGCTCAAGGAGGATGCCGAACGGCTTCCCGCGGTTCTCGCCCAACGGGCCCGGGCCGAGGGCTGGGCGGATACCGTCGCCGGCGACATGGAGCGTCATTATTCGCCGGGTCGCACCTGGGAAACGCTGGCGCGCTCGCTGTTGCAGTTGCTGGCGACCGGCGATGTCCTGGATATCGCCTCCGGCGATGGCGTTACGGCGGAACTGCTCGCACCGCATGCCCACTCGATCGTCTGCATCGACAGTTCGGAACGCGTCGTCGACGCGGCGCGGCAGCGGCTGAGCACCTTCCGCAATGTCGACGTACGTACGGGCGACATGCACGCGCTGGACCTCGAGGACGGCCGTTTCGACCTTGTCCTGCTGCTGCACGCCCTCACGTATTCGGAGCGTCCCGAAGCCGTGTTCAGCGAGGTGGCGCGGGTGCTGAAGCCCGGAGGTCGCGTGCTGGCGTCCACCCTTGGCGAACACGACCACCGCGCGGTGGTCGAGCCGTTCGATCATCGCAACCTCGGCTTCACCTGCGATGCCCTGACCGCCCTGGCGCGGAACGCCGGTCTGGACGTGGTCAGCTGCGAGCGCCTGAGCCGCGAGCGCCGTTCACCCCATTTCGAAGTCATCAGTCTGCTTGCCCGCAAGCCCGGAGGCACCCCATGAGCACCCTGCCCTGGCTCCATCCCGATCGTGTCGCCCTGATCCAGAAGGGACTCGCCGAACGCATCATGATCCTCGACGGCGGCATGGGCACCATGTTGCAGGGCCACCGGCTCGACGAGGCCGGCTATCGCGGCGATCGCTTCGCCGGCGGCCTCGACAGCACGCACACGCACGAGCACGACCACCCGGGCGAATGCGATCTGAAGGGCAACAACGACCTGCTCCTGCTGACGCAGCCGGACATCATCCGCGGCGTACACACCGCGTATCTCGAAGCGGGAGCGGACTTCGTCGAGACCAACACGTTCAACGCCACGCGCGTGAGTCAGGCCGACTATCATCTCGAACACCTCGTGCCCGAACTGAACCGCGAGGGCGCGCGGATCGCCCGCGAAGCATGCGACGCGATGACCGCGATCACGCCGGACCGTCCGCGCTTCGTCATCGGCGTACTCGGGCCGACCAGCCGTACCGCGTCGATCTCTCCCGACGTGAACGACCCGGGCTTTCGCAACATCGACTTCGAGTCGCTCAAGGCCAACTACGTGGAAGCCGCGCGCGCGCTCATCGAAGGCGGCGCCGATACGATCATGGTCGAGACGATCTTCGACACGCTCAACGCGAAAGCCGCGCTGTTCGCCCTGAGCGAATTGTTCGACACGCTCGGCGCGCGCGTCCCCGTCATGATCTCGGGCACCATCACCGACCGCTCCGGCCGCACGCTGTCGGGACAGACGGCGGAGGCGTTCTTCTACTCGGTCGAACACATCCAGCCGCTGTCCGTCGGCCTGAACTGCGCACTCGGCGCGGAAGATCTGCGCCCGCATGTGCAGATGCTCTCGCGCATTGCCGGCAGCGCCATCAGCACCCACCCGAACGCGGGCCTGCCCAATGCCTTCGGCGAGTACGACGAAAGCCCCGAGAGCATGGCCGAGACGATCCGCGGGTTCGCCGAGGAAGGCCTGATCAACATCGTCGGTGGCTGTTGTGGCACCACGCCGGCGCATATCGCCGCCATCGCAGCCGCTGTCGCGCCGTATCCGCCGCGTCAGCCCAGGGACACCGCGCAAGCCGCATGAGCATTCGATACACCCGCCTTTCCGGCCTCGAACCGCTGGTCCTCACGCCGGACCTGAACTTCATCAACGTCGGTGAACGTACCAACGTCACCGGTTCGGCGCAGTTTCGCAAGCTGATCAAGGAGGGCCGCTACGAAGAAGCGGTGGATGTCGCGCGCCAGCAGGTCGAAAACGGTGCGCAGATCATCGACATCAACATGGACGAAGGCCTGATCGATTCCGAAGCCGCGATGACGCGCTTCGTGAACCTGATCTCTTCCGAGCCGGACATCGCACGCGTACCGATCATGGTCGACTCCTCCAAGTGGAGCGTCATCGAGGCCGGCCTGCGCTGCATGCAGGGCAAGGGCATCGTCAATTCCATCTCGATGAAGGAAGGTGTCGACGCGTTTCTCGAGCATGCGCGCAAGGTGCGCCAGTACGGCGCCGCCGTGGTGGTCATGGCTTTCGACGAAGTCGGCCAGGCCGATACGAAGGAGCGCAAGATCGAGATCTGCTCGCGCGCCTACGAGTTGCTGGTGAACGAGGTGAACTTCCCGCCGGAAGACATCATTTTCGATCCCAATATCTTCGCCGTGGCGACCGGCATCGAGGAACACAACAACTACGCGGTGGACTTCATCGAGGCCACGCGCGAACTGAAAAAACGGTTTCCCGCGTCGCATATTTCCGGCGGCGTCTCCAATGTCTCGTTCTCGTTCCGCGGCAACAACCCGGTCCGTGAAGCCATCCACTCCGTGTTCCTGTATCACGCGATCGCCGCGGGCATGGACATGGGTATCGTCAACGCCGGCGGCCTGTCGATCTACGACGACCTGCCGGAAGAGTTGCGTGAGCGCGTCGAGGACGTCGTACTCAATCGCCGCGCCGATGCCACGGAGCGCCTGCTCGAGGTTGCCGACAAGTACAAGGGCGGCAAGGGGGAAGTCGCCGTGGAGACGGCAGCCTGGCGCGAAAAGCCCGTCATCGAACGCCTGACCCATGCCCTCGTGCATGGCATCGACCAGTACGTCGTGGAGGACACCGAAGAGGCGCGGCAGCTGTCGGCACGTCCGCTCGACGTCATCGAAGGTCCCCTGATGACCGGCATGAACGTCGTCGGCGACCTGTTCGGTGCGGGCAAGATGTTCCTGCCCCAGGTCGTGAAGTCGGCCCGTGTCATGAAGCGCGCGGTGGCTCACCTCATCCCGTACATCGAAGAAGAAAAGAAGATCTCGGGGAACGCGACGAAGAACAACGGCAAGATCGTGCTGGCGACGGTCAAGGGCGATGTCCACGACATCGGCAAGAACATCGTCGGCGTGGTGCTCCAGTGCAACAACTTCGAGGTCATCGACCTTGGCGTGATGGTGCCGACGCAGAAAATTCTCGACGTCGCGCGTGCCGAGAATGCCGACATCATCGGCCTCTCAGGACTGATTACGCCGTCGCTTGAAGAGATGAGCCAGGTCGCGCGCGAGATGCAGCGCCAGGATTTTCATGTGCCGCTGATGATCGGCGGTGCCACGACCTCGCGCGCCCACACGGCGTTGCGTATCGAGCCGCACTACAAATCGCCCACCGTGTGGGTGAAAGACGCCTCGCGCGCCGTCGGCGTCGCGCAGTCGCTGGTCAGCAAGGACCTCGTCGACGATTTCATGGCCAAGGTGCGCTCCGAATACGCCGAGGTGCGTGAGCGCCACAGGGGCCGTGGGACGGGTAAGCAGCTGGTACCCCTGACCAAGGCACGCGCGCAACGCTTTCAGGGCGACTGGGAGGCGTACACGCCACCGACGCCGCGTGCGCCCGGTATCACCGTCTTCGACGACTACGACCTGGCCGAGTTGCGTCGCTACATCGACTGGTCGCCGTTCTTCAACGCATGGGAACTCGCCGGCAAGTTCCCCGCCATCCTCACCGACGAGATCGTCGGCACCCAGGCGACGGAGCTCTACGAAGACGCGCAGGCGATGCTCGATAGGCTCATCGCTGAGAAATGGCTCACCGCCAAGGGCGTCATCGGTTTCTGGCCGGCGGCGCAGAGCGGCGACAGCATCGAGGTTTACGCCGATCCCGGCGTGGGCAAGCGCAAGCCGGTAGCGATGCTGCACCACCTGCGCCAGCAGGTCGACAAGCCGGTGGAGCGTCCCGACTTCTGTCTGGCCGACTTCGTCGCACCGAAGGACAGCGGCGTACAGGACTGGGTCGGCGGCTTCGCCGTCACGGCCGGCATCGGCATCGATGAGCACGTGGCGCGCTTCGAGGCCAGTCACGACGACTATTCGTCGATCCTGCTCAAGGCGCTGGCCGACCGGCTGGCGGAAGCCTTCGCCGAACGCCTGCATGAACGCGTCCGCAAGGAGTTCTGGGGCTACGAGCCCGAGGAGTCGCTGGACAACGACTCCCTGATCGCCGAAGCCTACCGGGGCATCCGCCCTGCCCCCGGCTATCCCGCGTGCCCCGAGCACAGCGAGAAGCGCACCCTGTTCGACCTGCTGGACGCGACGACGCACACCACCGTGCAGCTCACCGACAGCTTTGCGATGTATCCCACCGCGGCGGTATCGGGCTGGTACTTCTCGCATCCGGCCAGCCAGTACTTCGTGGTGGGCCGCCTGACCCGCGAGCAGGTCGACGACTATGCGAAGCGCAAGGGCTGGGACCGGACCGAAGCGGAGCGCTGGCTGGCCCCGTACCTGGACTACGACCCCGACTGAAAGGGCGGCGCGACCGCCGCCGCGTCAGTTGTCCTCGGCGCCGCCGGGCTTGACCCGTTCCTTCGTATCGCGGTTCCTGAGATGCGCGAAGACGTTGTAGAACGAGACGAGCATGGGGAACGCGGTCTGGATGATACCGACGGAGTCGTTTTTGCCCCAGATGAAGTACGCCAGGGTAAGGATGCTGCCGCTGACCGACAGGTACCAGAAGGACATGGGCACGGTGACCTGCTTGTTCTTCCTGGTGGCGTAAAACTGGACGAACCACCGGGCCGTGAACAGGATCGTGCCCAGAAGGCCGATGATCTTCCAGGGCGTCAGGGTCAGCAGGTGCAGATCGGCGAGGGCTTCGTGCATGGCGGGATCCAGGGGCGGCAACCGGCGCATTGTACCGGCGGGAAGCACATAGAAAGCCAAAAAAAACCCGGCGCGAGGCCGGGTTTTTCAGTATCCGATGGTGGGCGGTACAAGGATCGAACTTGTGACACCTGCCGTGTGAAGGCAGTGCTCTACCGCTGAGCTAACCGCCCATCGAGCGCGGCATTCTACGTGTTGCCTCCCGGCGGGTCAAGCCGGATTAGGGAACGCAGGACGATCCCACCGGTAGCGGGTTGACGATGATCGATCCCGACGCCCGCAGTGTCATTGTGGTGCCTTGGGTGCCCGAATCGCTTGTTCCCGCTGCGCTGTCGACAGTCTCGCTCCCCTTCGGCCGGCTACACGCCACGAACGTGAGCTGGGTACGGGTGGCGCCCGTGGTAACGAAGCCACCTGTCTGGTTGAAGGTAATGACAGCGGTGTCGGTAGCCCGCAGCGATACGCCTTTCAACGCTGCCTGGGTGCGCAGAATGTCCATATTGCCTGAGGTAGCCGAGTAAACCTGATTGGCTCCCGCGGCGGTCACATCGTAGGAGTACACAATCCAGCCAACGTCGTAGTTGTACGGCGACGTGCTGGTCACGGCGCAAGTCGCGCCATCGGCGCTCCGGCACAGCGAGACGAAACGATGCTGGCTTGCGGCCTGCCCGCGAGCAAACTGCATGTCCCCCGAGATCGTATTCATCGCATTAGCGACACTTCCTCGACGCATGGTGGAACGGAAGCTCGGCACCGCGACGGCCAGAAGAATAGCCAGCACCAGTACGGTCACCATTAGTTCGACCACGGTAAAACCCACCACCCGCCGCGGCATTGGTACCCTTTCCGCATGATTCGCCATCACCAGCAGTTCCCGTTGCTGTTTTTTGCAGTATCGGATGCCGCCGGCAGTTTATTGCCGCGCGAGTCGATACTGAGCGCACCACAAACATCCCTCTGCTGGGCGTTGGTCGGGTTCACCGTGGCCGTATAGTTTTTTGTCAGGTCGGTCGAGGTGATGACCACCGTGTAGTAACCCTTCTCCGATGTCACCGAGCCCAGTTTCAGGTCACCCGTCACCGGCTCACCGCCGTAGGTATTGAATGTCGAGTAGTAGCGCTCCTGCGCGTTGGCGACGCGCATGAGCAGCTGCTGGCCGTCGGATCGGCGTGCACGATACGCGTAACGCGTATAGGACGGGATGGCGATCATTGCGAGGACCGCGATGACAGCCACTACGATCATCAGCTCGATCAGCGTATAGCCCGCATAACGTCGCGAGTTACTGGTCATTGAGAATCCTCCAGGAGCGTCGACGCCAGATCGGCGAGCCCACGGTGAAGGGGGTGCCCGTCTTGGACACCGTGGTGCCCGGGATGATGACACTGCCACCACCGATGACCGTGGCGGCCGGCAGGCCACCAGATGCTGGCGGATTCTTCACGCGTGCGCCCACGGTAGTGAAACCGGTACCTACGGAACCGAAACCTACGTTAACGCCCGCACCCGCGCCACCGGAAGCCGCGTCGACGACCATGATCGCACCATCGCGGCCGGGATCGCACGGATCAGCCGTGGTGGGAATGAGCGTAGAGACGATCACGCGATTGGTATCGAACAATGCCGTTGGCGTCGCGACGACACGCTCACCCTTGATCCCCGAAATGTTGAGGTCGAAGTACCAGCCCTTCTGCGTATTGGAGATCGCGTTGCTGGTGAGCGAACGCGCCCCGCTGGCATCCTCGGCCAAGGTCTGTGCCAGCAGAGACGCGCGCACCACAGGGAGGCCGGTCGGCGTGGGACCCGGATCGCGGATGCCGTAAACCGACTGCGTCACGGCACCTGTCGTGGTGCGATCTTCCAGGCCAAGGAACTTGCCCGTACCGAAGACCACCATGAAATACTGCGATGTCGGATCCGGAAGCAGGCGCGGCATCACCGTGATCGGCTGAGCCTCGTTGGTCGCCGGCTTGAACAGCAGATCCACCTGCCCCGTCGAAAGATCTCTCAGGTCGAAACGCCACATATTGCCGACAAGGTCACCCGCAAAGGCGACATCGTCGATCTGGTCATTGTTGTAATCGCCCAGCACGGGCGATGCCAGGCCGTAACTCGTGATGGTCTGGCCGGCGTAGCTGGTCGGCGTCTTGAACTCCTTTAAAAGCGCACCAGTCTGCGCGTCGAGCACGAAAAGCGAACTATAGGTGTTCTTCGATGCGGCGGGAGGGCTCGTGTTTGAACTCGGAAAATACCCGGCCGGGACCAGCACCACCCAACGCCCGTTGGAAAGGCGGCCCACGTTAGGCGTACCGTAGGTGAAGCCGAGATTGGTGCCGACGGCGTTACCCATCGAATCCTTGCTGTCGCTGGTAAACTCCCAGAGCACTTTCGACGCCACGCCCGCAGCGGTCGTCGCCGTGGGGTCGGTGATGTCGAGGGCGTAGACCCCGCGACCGCCCAGACGCAGGCCACCGACGAGGATGGTGTGCCAGCCTTGCACCGATGCCGCGCCCTGACTGAAATACACATCGCGATAGATCGGCGTCGCATCGACGGTCGGCGCGTACTGGAAGTTGTCCTTCTTACTCATCTGGTAGAGGTTGGACATGACCGCTGACGGGATGAACGCCCAGCGCTCACGCCCCGGCGAATCCAAACCCGACGTCACCGTGGTTGCATCGAACGCGTGGAGCATGCCGTCATTGCCGCCTACGTAGACCGTGGGCTTGCGCGCCTTATTGTCGGCGACGTACTGGGAATATGACTTGGCCGGGTTTGCCGCATATGCGGCGGTTTCCGGTGCCGTCGTGCCAGCCGCCGACTTGGGGAAGGCGTCGCGATAGCCGCTGCTCGGGTAGCTGACGTAAACCGGCTGCGAATTGATGATCGCCCCCAGCGTCGTTAAACGCGTGCGCAACAGGGCGCCTTCATCCGTACGATTGCCGGCCACCCAGTTGATGCGGGCCGTCGCGTTGGTATCCGTTGATTCCTGCGCCGCGGCGCTACCGCTCCCATCCGACGAATGCATAATCGCCCAGCTCGCCGACGCCGATGCTTTCAATGCCGTTGGCGAGAAGACGATACCCGTCGACTGGCCTGGGCCCGACGTGGTGGCGATGAAGCGATCGGTATAGGCCCGCGCGTCCAGCAGCGAGTTGGCGGACCACAGCTTCGTACCTGTCGCACCGGTCGTGGTGATGGGGTAAGCGTCGAGCGTGCCAGTCCAGTCGGACGATGTGAAACCGGGGATGTAGGTGATCGACCCGTCGTTGAGTACACCGCTGCTGAGCGCGGCGGACACTGAACTCGACGACGCTGTGACCACCGAATTGATGATGTTGACCAGCCCGTTGACCAGCGTCTGCGGGTCCGATGCGTTGAAGAAGCCGCCGCGGCTGTTGATTGCACCGTGCCAGGTGTCGTCGACGGCCTGGCGAGAATTGTTGACCGGATACGGCCATGCCTTTGTGCCGGCACGCAGCGCGGACAGGTCGCCGGGATAGTCGAGTGTGCCTGCCACACCCAGCGTCACGAAGAACTGCGAGACATGCTGCCACGTGGCGGGGTCATTGGCGGGATTCCAATAAACGGACGGCGTGGCGCCCGGATTTGCCGGATCGACCTTGACCCCGGTCGGTGCGGACAAATCCGCCCAATACGGCTTGACACCGTTTTTGAGCGTCGGCTGCATATCGTTCGACCAGTAATACCAAGCGATATTCGCCATGGACGTAAGGTACTCACCACCGGTGACGTTGCCGAAAATCCTCGACACCGCCGCGGTCGGGCTGTAAACGGTCGCATCGGGTAAGGTCTGCCCCGTGTCGCTTACGTTGCTGTCGGTCAGCGGCGGTACGCTGTTGCTGCCTGCGGGAGCGGCGGGATCGCCCTCGTTCCAGTAGCCGTCGGTAATCAGCATATGGAAGTTCTTTCGACAGACGAGGTCGGCCGAATCCGCGGCCGCGGTGTTGCCATTCCAGTAAGGATCGAGCTGATCCTTACTAAGCGCCCGGCGGAAGATGTTATTGGCTCGGATGGTCGCAGCACGTGCGGGTGTGCTGTAGCCTCCCGCGGTCTGGAAAATCCAGTCATACATGGCACGACGAACATCGCTGTCGAGATTGCCGAGGTCCTGCATGTAGCTCTTCGCCGTAATGACCACACCCGGAGATCCGCTGCGATTCATACTCTGCCACACCACACGGATCGAGTTGCCGATCTTCGCGAAAGCCTGCGACATCGTAGTACGTGTCATCAAATTACGGGTGCGGTAGTAGGCGAACCAGTTGGCGAAATTCTGGTATTGCGTAGTGGGAACCTGGATGGCTTCCCAGTTGTTGGCGGTGTAGAGCGTCGAGGTGTTCACCGTCCCGTCGGTATTCGTAATGGACACGCCGGCCTTGAGGCGGTAATAGAACGGTCCACCATTACGGATAAGGCCGTTCGGATCCGCGGTCGTACCCGTATACGCGCTGCGCAGGTTGGTTGTGCAAGACCACCGGTTGTCGGTGGTCGTGGTCGTCACGTTACCCTTCTTGTCCGTTGTCGTCGTCTGGGACCAGGTCCCCGTCATGTCCGTAACGCGCGAATCGTCGGCGTCGGTTTCGCCGTTTCGGTTGCCGAGGTAACTCGCGCTGCTGGCAGGCGTGGTGGGGTTGGCGGAGGAAGGGCGATTCACGTCGACGCCATCGAGCCAGACGTATTTCAGTGTCGCGTCGGCGTTCGGAAAGGACGTGCCGTCGGCGTATACCGGCGGTGTGTACACGATATTAGGGTTGTAGTAGACGCCGTTCATGGCCCCCGAGCGGCGATCGCTCGCGTCGGTAACGCGGGGATCGATTACGCCCGCGCACATCCACGGCTGCCCGGTATTCCAGCCGCCGCCATCGAAAGGACGGGAGTCGCCCATGAAATAGCTGGCCATTGAACCGGAGTCATCGAATGTCACCGCGAGGTTGGGCGGCACGCTGGTCGTCAGATCCGGCGGCGTTGTTACCAGGTCGGTCGTCTTCGCGGTCGCGAGGCCGGACCATCCGCCGAAGCCAGTAAGAAGCATGGCAGCCAGCAGGCTGCAGGTGCGAGAAGTCGTATTCACGAAAGTCATCGTCATGCTTCCCGTCAATTGGCCTTGGCCGCAAACGTGGTCTCGATCACCCGGACCGTGTTGTCGTTGGAACCGGTCGAGCGCGCGGTGATGCGATAGATATGGCTGTCGGTGCTCGTATTCCCCGTGCCTGGCGCGGTCTGCCCCGATTCGTGTTGCGAGCCGAACCCGGACGGCAACTCCACGCCGAGGTCCTCAATCACGTACACCGGATCTTTGCTGAGCCTGAAGCTCTTGTCCGAACTTGCCGCGGTGAGGACACCGGCGGCATACGTCGTGGCCCCGGTCGCCAGCCAGCCGGGAGCGGCACGGAAGGCGTCCACGGTCGTGTTCGGCGTGGTCGCGTCGTACATGTAGCAATCCGGTCCGGAAGAGGTGCAGGTCATCGGCGTGCCGTTGCTGGCGGTCCACAACTTCCACTCCGCGCCACGCAGGGCCGATTCCGCACCGAAGTCGGCTATCTGCGAACTGCGCAGGCCTCCGACCAGCCTCAGCTGGATCAGCGATGTGCCAGAGGCCGCGATCGCGAGCACAGTCATCAGCAGGAGAAAAATCAGCGCGAGGACGAGAACGACGCCGCCCTGTCGCCCGCGGGTAGCCGTGAAACGTCGCATGGAAGAAGTACGCATGGTCACGGGTCTCACGGGTTGTAGTTGCGAAGCATGACGAGCGCCGTGAACTGGCGGCGTAACCGCTTGTCCTGGAAGCCCTGCGTCGTCGGGCGGATCGACAGCTTCGATGTGTCCGTAACGCTTGGATCTACCGGCGCGTAGACACCGCTGGATGCGTCGGGCGTGTACACGAACGACAGCTCAGGCGTGGTCAGCGTCGGCATTACGTCCTGGCCGGCGAGCAGGATCGATACCTCGATGCTCTTCACGGCGCGCCAGAGGCAGCCCGCATCGCTGGTGGTCAGGCCGGCCGCGGTCGGCGGACAGGTGATGCTGCCGGAGGAGGATTTCGCGGCATCGACCTCATCGGCGGTCAGGAAGCGAATCCCGCCGCTGGCATCTTCCACGCCGTAACGGAAAGTCAGGCGCTCGACGCCACGGATCAGTTCCTGGTCAGGTACGGTGGACGAAGGGCCATTCACGCGACGCATCAGCGCGCCGGTCTTCACGCCACTAGCCGTGCCGTTGTCACTGACGACCTGCACGTAGTAGGTGACGTTGCGCATGTCGTTGGTAAAGTCGAAGATCCGCGGCGCCGACTGCGGCTGCAGCGCAAGCGGTGCACTGAAGTTGTTGGTACTGTCGGGCACGACCGTGGAGGTCCCGAAACCCGTGACCGCGAACACCTGCGCGCTTGAACAATCCGACAGAAGAGCCAGGTTCCCCTTGAAGTCCGTGACCGGCGGCTCCTTCAGCGTAGCGTCCGGCACGATCGACACCGATGCGATGGTGCCGTCGGGGTTCGCCGTGACCTGACTCGTCTTGCCGATGCGCCACCCGCGCGAAGAATCGAGATAACGCACAGTCAGCACGTCGGTACCGATAACGCGGTTGCCGATGGCGGTTCCCGCAGTGGCCGCATTGCCGGCCAGGAAGGTCGGTTGGATCGGGGTGCAGGCGGCGGAGCCCGTACAGTTGTACCCGCGCATGAACATGAATGACGGCATCTGATACGTCGCCGTCGGTTCGGTCGGATAGGTCACCGTACCCGAGGTGGTGCCCCAGGCGCTGGTGTTATCGAACAGACCCGTGATGAATTTCTTAGCGTAGATCTTGGGCGTACGCAGCCCGTCAAGATACACGCCCAGCGTGCTCTGGTTGGCAATGCCGCCCGTGTTGTTGCAGTACACGCCATTGGCCATCGACAGGTCGTCGGTCAGCTGTCCGATCGCGAAACGGCCATCTTCCTGCATGTGCGCCATCTGCGTCTGCACGCGATTGCTGCTGGAGGTCGAGAGAAACACGGTGATGATGCCGCCCGCTACGAGCAGGCCAAGCACCATGGCGACCATCAACTCAACCAGGGTCACACCTCGCTGAAACGCACGCCGGAATGACTGCCGCATCATGGCTCGAATACCCAGGTAAAGGATTGCAGGCTGCTCGAATCGGTGTTGTCGTCCGACCCGGAGGCACTCAGACCTCGCTCGGCATACGTGACGGTCATCGTGCAGCGACCGCCATAAGGGGGCCGCATATTGAACTGGGCGGTCGGGTCGTACCCTGCAGACGAGGTGTCGCAAGCTATCTTGGAAGCGCCCAGGCCGGGCAGGAAAGCCGCCAGCTGGGTGCTCCAGATGATCTTGTCGCGCAGCGCCACATCGGCCGGCGAACAGGCCGCAGTCTTATTGCAGGTCGGCACCGTGCCGGTCACGGGATAGGCCGCGTCGTAACTCTTGTTCCAGATTCCGACCGGGTTGGCGCGCATCCGGTCGGCCATGCTGCTGGCCAGGAAGGTGAGCTGGGTCCGGACGAAAGCCGTCTGGTTGGAGCGCGTAGACATGACCAGCAAACCGGCCAGACCGATCAGTCCGATCGAGAAGATCAGGACTGCCATCAATACTTCCACTAGCGACACGCCGCGCTGCGCGCGGCGGCGATATACCTGGGCCACGTGTTCTCCCCCATTGCCGACTGTCGCAGGCTACGGCGATCCCTGACACAGAGCCAGATTCTGCCGACAAGCGGTCACACTTTCCTGACAAGCGGCCTGTTCCTGAGTGCGGGTCTGGGGCACCATCTGTTTTGCCGTACCCGGCCGCTGCCGGAGTCATTCGCTATGCAAGGGGAAGTCGTATGCGTCTCGCCACCATCCTGCTAGCCGCGCTAATCGCGGCTCCCTCCGCCACCTTGGCGCAGTCGGACGGGTTACCGGGTCACACTCTGGGCGAAGCAGGCGAGGCATCGGTGATCGGAGTTTTCGTCTGTGGTCTGCCGCCCTCTTCCATTGACGAGATGAAGACCAACGTCGATCGCTTCGTCGCCGGCGGAAGCACGAGTGCGGATTTCGCCAAGGGACAGGCGCAGGCCACCCGTTCGATCCAGGACATCCGGGACTCGTCCGTACCTGATTTCAGCGAAATGCGGGCCGGCCGTTGCCCGGAGGTGACGGCCTTGCTCAAGGACATCTCCGTCACGCGATAGCGTCGCCACAGAACACGAACTTCTCCTTCACGCCTGCCGAGGCTCCATGGCACTCACTTACCGGAGATTCGCCATGACCCACGACCGCCAGGACGTCACCCATCCCGACCACGGCCAGCCTGACCACAAGGAAACCGCGGCGGAAAAGCAGTCGCGCAAGGACAAGGCCAGCGACAACCTCGACCACGCCCTCGAGGAAAGTATGGATGGCAGCGATCCGGTTTCCCCGTTCGTCCCCGCGAAGGCACCGAAGTAGGCCCGACCAGGGTTCACAACGGGGTGCGCGCCGACACCGCGACGTAGCCTCGGGATAACAAAGCGGTCACGGACCGGCGGCCACAATAGCGCCGGTCCACCTGGAGTGTTCCTGTGCTCGCGCAATACGTATTTACCGCCGCCAATGCCGTCTTTCGCATCGTCCGCCATGGACACCGTTGGCGTGCCCTGCGCGATACGACGGAAATCGGTCGCTTCGACACGGCGGAGGCGGCCGCGCTCAGCCTGCGAGACGCCTGGCGGGACGCACGCCTGCCCCGCCGCCTGACGGACTGGCGTTTCCTCCCGCCTGCCGCCCTGGGCCACCTCGCGCCCCCCAGCGCCGCCGTGCTGGCTCGCCTGGCCGCTGCCTGAGTCATCCGCCGCGTCATGAGAGCCCACGGCGCCCGAAAGTGCATATCGCACTGCCGTTTGGGCGCAAAAATGCATGGCCTCCGGCTATAGAACGGTAGACGCGCGGCCCGCCCAGGGACCAAAACGACCTGCTCGGCCTCATGCGCGACTGAGCGCCGGGTCAGGGACGTCCGGACCACTCGCGCGCCAGCAGCGCATAGATGACGTCGTCGACCCACTCGCCGCGGAAACGGTAGCTCTCCACGTGATGGGCCTCCTGGCGGAATCCCAGTGACCGCAGCAAGGCAATGCTGCTGACGTTACGGGGATCGACCGAGCCGACGGCACGGCGGTAGCCCCACTCCCGGAAAGCACGATCGAGGGCGGCCGCCATGGCTTCGCGTGCGTAGCCCATGCCCTGTTTCTCGGGCCGGAGCGATATACCGAACTCGATCGGATCGTCCGTTCCCGCGGGAAAATGCACGCCGAGGTCGCCAAGAAGCTCCCGGGTGACACGATCGCGGATGGCCAGCTGGCACCAGCTGCCGGGCTCACCGAACACCTGAGCCGCTTGCCTGCGGATGAAGTCCGCCGCCTCGGCTTCGTCCGCAGGCCGCCAGCCCTGGTAACGCGCGACGGCCTCGTCGCCCCGGTAGGCAAACAGTAGGGCGGCATCGCCGGATGTCAGGCCATCGACGTACAACCGCGCGGTTTCGAACCTGCCTTCCATGACTCACTCCCTGTGTGGAAAGCCAAGCGTAGCCGATCAGTCGTCCGATTCGCGCGCCTGGAAAGCGGCGCGCGACGCGACGATCGCGTCGTGATGCTCTTCGGCCCATAACCAGACGCTGCAGAACGCGGCGCCCAGGCTCAGACCGATCGGCGTCAGCTCGTATTCGACGCGTGGCGGCACGACGGGGTAGACGGTGCGGGTTACCAAGCCATCGGCCTCCATCTGGCGCAAGGTCTTGGTCAGCATTTTCTGGCTGACGTCACCCATGAGGTCGGCCAGCCGGCCAAACCGCAGGCGGCCATGGTCCGCCAGCACCTCGAGGCAGACCATGGTCCAGCGGTCGGCGACCCGACCGATGATGTCCCTCACCAATGCATCGAGTTCGGGCTCGGTGCGCTCTTCACCCAACGCACGACAGGGCTCGTCGTAGCGTGGCTTCGATTTCGATGTCGCGGACATGGCGCCATTCCTCATGGTTACCGGATGGTAAGTATGGAACTTTCGGGAGCCTACTTTCCATTGGTTCGTAACGAGTCTAGCCTGCCAACTCCCTTCCCACCAGCGAGAAACTCATGGACATCAAGGGCAATACGATCCTCATCACCGGCGGCGGCTCGGGCATTGGCCGAGCGCTGGCGGAGGCGTTCCACGCGCATGGCAATCAGGTCATCATCGCCGGGCGGCGCCAGTCGGTACTCGACGAGACCACGGCGGCGAACCCGGGCATGGCATCCGCCCTGCTCGACATCGAGGACCCCGCGGCGATCGTGCGTTTCGCCGAACAGGTGAAGCGCGAGCATCCGGCCCTCAATGTCGTCATCCACAACGCCGGCATCATGCGTCCCGAGGACACGAAGTCCGGTGCGACGGATACCGCCGAGTCGACGATCGCCACCAACCTGCTCGGGCCCATCCGGCTCAACGCCGCGCTGATCGACCACCTGCTGGCGCAGCCGAAAGCGACCGTCGTCACCGTGTCGTCGGGCCTCGCGTTCATGCCCCTGTCGCTGACGCCGACGTACTGCGCCACGAAGGCCGCGATCCATTCGTATACGAATTCCTTGCGATATCAGCTGAAAGACACGAGCGTGAAGGTGCTGGAGATCGTGCCGCCTTATGTCCAGACCGAACTAATGGGCGAACACCAGAAGAACGACCCGCACGCGATGCCGCTGGACGAATTCATCGCCGAAGTCATGACGCTGATCGAATCGCAGCCGGAGGCGCACGAGATCCTGGTCGAGCGGGTCAAGCCGTTGCGGTTCGCTGAAGCAAGCGGCAAGTTCGACGGCTTCTTCAAGCAGTTCAACGACGAGATGGTCAGGCAGCGGACGTAATATTTACGACGTCGTTACCCGAAAAGCGCCCCGCTCGCGCAGCGTTTTTACGCACGACGCCCGGATACTGGCTTCCCCTCCATGGAGTCGCCACCGATGTCGATCGTCGTGATCACCGCACCGCGTCACGGGCCCACCAACGCCACATGCGCCGAGCACGCCATGTGGCGTTTGTGGGAGCGTGCTCAGGCATCGGGCGTCGACCTTCTGTGGCGTCCGTGCAGTGACTTTCCCGAGCTGACGGGTCATATCGGGCGATCGTCGTCCGACCATGCGGACCTCGTGCTGATCGATGTCGACGCCAACGATGTACCCGACGGCGATGTCGCTCAGCTGCGCGATGCGCTCGCCGCGTTGCCCGTGCCCTACATCGAAGTGCACGACGACAGCGATGCATCGGACGCGTCGGAACTCGTCCCCGGCCATCCCTGCCTGGCAAGTGTCGTGGTACCGGGCGACACCATGGCCAGCTATGACATGGCGCTGGCGATCGGTCTGCGCTATCTCTCGAACGAATCGCGCCTCGCCGCATAGGCCCCGCGCAGGCGACGCGGGTCACGCAGGCACAAAAAAACCCGCATCAGCGGGTTTTTTGCTGTCCCCGGAACCGCTCGGCGGCAGTTCGGGAGAAATCATGGTGCCGGAAATAGGAATCGAACCTACGACCTCATCATTACGAATGACGCGCTCTACCAACTGAGCTATTCCGGCGAGAAGCGGAATTCTAGGGAAGCTTGGCCCGAGGCGCAAGCCCTCAACTGGCCAGACGCAGTTCCTTCGGCAGCGCGAAGGTGATGTTTTCGGCTTCACCGTCCAGCTCACGCACGCTGCCCGCGCCCCACGACTGCAGCCGCGCGATCACTTCCTGCACCAGTTTCTCGGGCGCGGACGCGCCCGCGGTGACACCGATGCGGGTCGTGCCCTCGAGCCACTGGCGATCGATGTGCTCGGCGCCGTCGATCAGGTAGGAGGTGACGCCCTGCTTCTCCGCCAGCTCTTTCAGCCGATTGGAGTTGGAGCTGTTGATCGAACCGACCACCAGCACCAGGTCCACGGCGTCGGCGAGACGGCGCACGGCGTCCTGCCGGTTCTGCGTCGCGTAACAGATGTCGTCCTTGCGCGGACCTTCGATGGCGACGAACTTCGCACGCAGCGCCGCGATGATGGCGATGGTGTCGTCCACCGACAGCGTGGTCTGCGTGACGAAGGCGAGCTTGTCGGGCTGCGACGGCGAGAGATCGGCGACGTCCTCGACCGATTCGACCAGATAGATACGACCCGCGTTTGCGCGGTTCCACTGACCCATCGTGCCCTGCACTTCCGGGTGACCGGCGTGACCGATCAGGATGACGTCGTGACCGGCACGGCCGAGCCGGGCGACCTCCATATGCACCTTGGTAACCAGGGGGCATGTGGCGTCGAAGACATTCAGGGCGCGGCGGTCGGCTTCCTCGCGGACGGCCTTGGGCACGCCGTGCGCGCTGAAGATCACCGTGGAGCCGTCGGGCACTTCGTCCAGCTCTTCCACGAACACGGCGCCATCGGCGCGCAGGCGCTCGACCACGAACCGATTGTGGACGACTTCATGGCGGACGTAGATCGGGGCGCCGTATGACTCCAGGGCGCGCTCCACGATCGCGATGGCACGGTCGACGCCGGCGCAGAAACCACGGGGATTGGCGAGAAGGATGTCCAAGGGGACCTCGAGATGAGCGGTGGCGGCCGAAGCCGCCGGACCCCGCGATTATCGCACGTCGGGCTTCTGCGGACCGCTGAACAGGCTGAACACGATCAGGGCCGCCGCGCCCACGCAGATGGACGAATCCGCGACGTTGAAGACCGGAAAGGGGTAGCTGCCGATGAATACCTGGATGAAATCGGTGACCTTGGCCGCATGGAGGCGGTCGATGACGTTACCGAGCGCCCCACCGACGATCAGGGCCAGCGGCAGCGCCGTGCGCCAGTCGTTCCGCGGCGTACGCGACAACCAGACCCCCAGCGTGCCGCTGATGACGGCGGCCAGGACGACGAAGAACCAGCGTTGCCACCCGGCGCTGTCCGCCAGGAAACTGAACGCGGCGCCGGTGTTGAAGGTCAGCGTCCAGTTCAGGATGCCGGGGATCACCGGATGCGGCGTCTCGGCCGGCTGCAGGGCCGTCAGGGCCCACCACTTGCTCAGCTGGTCGAGCACGATCATGGCGGCGGCGAGCCAGAGCCAGGACAAGGCGTTCGGTTTGGGACGTACAGTCATGCATTCAGCCATGTGAAACGGAGCGTCCCGTGCCGCCGGAGCGGCGGCACGGGTGGTTCGGGTCGGGCGGACTCGTCAGAACCAGCGGCGGTCTTCGCCCTGCCCCGTGACGTTCTCGACGCAGCGACCGCAGATCTCGGGGTGAGCCGGGTCGACTCCGACGTCGGGACGATGGTGCCAGCAACGGATGCACTTCACGTCCTCGCTGACGGCGGCGGCGACGTACACCTCCGCCCCCTCGAGCTCGACGCGCTCGGCCGAGGCCGGCCGACCCTCGAGGTCCGCCAGCGTGACCGCCGAGGTGATGAAGAAGAACCGCAGCTCCGGAGCGGACGCGGCCAGAGCGACCTGGGTTTCCTTGTCCGCGTGCAGCGTCAGGGTCGCGTCCAGCGACGCGCCGATCTGGCCGGCTTTACGCATGCCCTCGAGCGCGCGCGACGCGGTCTCGCGAATGGCGAGCAGCTTGCCCCACCAGCCGCGCGTTTCACCGTCCTGATGCGTGTCCAGACCCTCGTACCAGGTCTCGAACAGCGGCGATTCGTCACGCGTGCCGGGCAGCAGGACCCACGCCTCTTCCGCCGTGAAGGTCATTATCGGTGCCAGCCAGCGGACCATCGCCTCGGCGATGCGATACATCGCACTCTGCGCGCTGCGGCGACCGCGGCTGTCGGTCGGCATCGTGTAGAGCCGGTCCTTGGTGATGTCCAGATAAAGCGCGCCCAGTTCGGTGGTGCAGAAGTTCTGCACGCGCTGCACGATCTCCGGGAAGTCGTAGCGCTCGTACGCGGCGACGATCGCCGCCTGCGTATCGGCCGCCTGCTGCACCGCCCAGCGATCCAGATCGAGGCACGCGTCCGTGGCAAGCAGGTGCTTGTCCGGATCGAAGCCATCGAGGTTGCCGAGCAGAAAACGGACCGTGTTGCGGATGCGACGATACGTGTCCGCCACGCGCTTCAGGATCTCGTCCGACAGCGACATCTCGTTGCGGTAATCGGTCGAGCAGATCCACAGACGCAGGATGTCCGCGCCGAGGGTCTTCATGATGTCCTGTGGCTCGATGCCGTTGCCCAGCGACTTGGACATCTTGCGGCCCTGCGCGTCCACGGTGAAGCCGTGGGTGAGCACATGGTCGTATGGCGCGCGGCCGTGGATGGCGGCCGACGTGAGCAGCGACGACTGGAACCAGCCGCGATGCTGATCCGAGCCCTCGAGATACATGACCTTGTATTCGCTCGCGTCACCCGCCTGCAGTTCGGGACGCGCGCCGATCACGGCGAAGTGGCTCGTACCCGAGTCGAACCAGACGTCGAGCACGTCGGTCACTTTCTCGTAGTTGTCCGCGTCGTCGCCGATCAGCTCGCGCGGATCCAGCGTGAACCAGCAGTCGATGCCCTCCTGCGCGACCTTCTTCGCGACTTTCTCCATCAGCGCGACGGAGTCCGGATGCGGCTCATGCGTGTTCTTGTCGATGAACAGCGTGATCGGCACGCCCCACGTGCGCTGACGGGAGATGCACCAGTCGGGACGCCCATCGACCATACCGGCGATGCGCTCTTCGCCCCAGCCCGGCACCCAGCGCACGGACTTGATCGAGCTCAGCGCGGTCTTGCGCAGGCCGGCCGTTTCCATGCCGATGAACCACTGCGGAGTGGCGCGATAGATCACCGGCGTCTTGTGGCGCCAGCAATGCGGATAGCTGTGCGTGAGTTTGGCGAAAGCGAGCAGGACGCCATGGCCGCGCAGCAGCTCGACGATCTGGTCGTTGGCCTTCCAGATGTGCGTGCCGGCGAGCGACACGTCGCCGATCAGCGGCAGGTCGGCGCGATAGACGCCGCGACCGTCGACGTAATTGAGCGTACCGATGCCGTAGTTCTGGCCAACGGCGAAATCCTCCGCGCCGTGATCGGGCGAGGTGTGCACCGCACCGGTACCGTCTTCGTCCGACACGTGATCGCCGAGGATGACCGGCACCTGCTTGTCATAGAACGGATGACGCAGCGGCTTGTTCTCGAGCACGGCGCCCTGGACGTGGCCGAGCACGGTGGCGGTTTCGACGCCATAACGGGCGAGCGCCTTCGCGGCGAGCGCCGAGGCGATCACCAGCAGCACACGCTTGCCATCGCGCGACGGGCCTTCGACCAGCGAGTATTCGATCTCACCACCCAGCGACACGGCCTGGCTGGACGGCAGCGTCCACGGCGTCGTCGTCCAGATGGGCACGGCGACGATGGCGTCGCCCACGTCGACGCCAAACTCGGCACCGAGGTCTTTCGGATACACGGCGTCGTAGGCGACATCGACGGCCGGCGACGTGCGCTCGGCGTATTCGATCTCCGCCTCGGCCAGTGCGGAACCGCAGTCGAAGCACCAGTACACGGGCTTGGCGCCGCGCACGACATGGCCGTTATCGACGATCCGCGCCAGCGCGCGGATCATGTCGGCCTCATAGGTGAAGTCGAGGGTGCGATAGGGCTTTTCCCAGTCGCCGAGCACACCGAGACGCTTGAAGTCGGCGCGCTGCAGGTCGATCTGCGCCATCGCGTACTCGCGGCATTTCTGCCGGAACGCGGCGGCGTCGAGCTTGTCGCCCGCCTTGCCGAACTTCTTTTCGATGGCGATTTCGATCGGCAGGCCGTGGCAATCCCAGCCCGGCACGTACGGGGCGCGGTAACCGGCCATCAGCTTCGACTTGACGACGACGTCCTTCAGCACCTTGTTGACCGCGTGGCCCAGGTGAATGGCGCCGTTGGCATAGGGCGGGCCGTCGTGCAGCACGAACACCTTGTCGCGACCCGCGGCCTTCGCCTGGATCTGCGCATAGCGGCCCACACGCTCCCACGTGGCGAGCCAGGTCGGCTCGCGCTTGGGAAGGTCGCCGCGCATCGGGAAGTCCGTCTGCGGCAGATTGATGGTGTTTTTGTAATCCTGGGTCATCGCTGGCAACCGTGGGTTTCGGGGCGGACGCGCGTCAGGCGCGTTCCGTCATGCATCGACAAGTATGGGGTTCATGCCAAGGGCCTGCCGGGCGGCGATCTCGTCCTGGCGCATTTGCGCGATCAGGGCGTCAAGGCCGTCGAATTTTTCTTCGTCACGCAGTTTCCGGACGAACTCCACCGCGATGCGCATACCGTAGAGGTCGCCGGAAAAGTCGAACAGATGCGCTTCGAGCAACGGCTCCGCCACCTCGTTCACGGTCGGGCGGACACCCAGGCTGGCCACGCCGGGCCAGCTGCAAGGGCCCTCGCCCACCCCGATACGCACGGCAAAAATGCCGCGCACGGGACTGACCCGCTCGGGCAGGTGCACGTTGGCGGTGGGATAACCGAGCGTACGGCCCAGCTGCTTACCGTGCTCGACATGGCCTTCGATGATGAAGGGCCGTCCGAGCAGAGTCGCGGCGTCGGCGAAGCGGCTTTCCGCCAGCAGGGTGCGCACCTTGCTGGAAGACACGCGTTCGCCCTCGACCATCACCGGCGAGACCGCGTGCGCGGTAAAGCCGAGTTCGTCACCCATCGACCGCAGGAGGGCGAAGTCGCCGCCGCGGCGGTGACCGAAGCGGAAGTCTTCGCCCACCCAGACTTCACGGGCAGCCAGCCGGCCGACGATGACGCGGCGGACAAAATCCTCGGCGGACATCTGGGTCAGCGCTTCGTCAAAGCGAAGGGACAGAAGTTCGGCGATGCCGGCGGCGGTCATGCCCTCCGCTTTTTCGCGGACGCCGGACAGACGTGGCACCGGCTCCTTCGAAAAGAAGGCGCGCGGCAGCGGCTCGAACGAGATGACGGCTGGCGTGAGGCCCTTCGCCTCCGCCCGTGTCCGGACCTCGGCGAGAATGGCCTGGTGGCCCAGATGAAGGCCGTCGAACGCGCCGATCGCCACCACGCTGCCCTGGGGGGCGAGGCACGGTCCGTCGACGTCGCGGTGCAGTCGCAGCGTCATGCGTGAGCGCCCTGGAATCGATGCGGAATAAAAGCCATCGGGCCAGTATAGCGGCCCCATTGCGCCGCACAATGCGACGCGGAGACCCCGGACGAACCGCTCAACGCGCGCGCAGGTCGCGCAGACGGAATCCGAGGGCGAACAAGGCCGCCACGTAGGCCCCGCCCCCTGCCACCACCAGGATGGCCAGGCGCCAGACGCGCACCCACTTCTCCACGCCACTCCATTCCGGCCAGATATGCAGGCCGGTCAGCAGCACCGCGATCATCACCCCGCAGGCGAGGGCCAGCCGCGCGATATGCCGGCCCCATCCCGACTGGCGGGTGTATACGCCGGCCTTACCCAGCCAGCGCCAGAGCAGCGCAAGGTTGAGGTAGCTGGCCAGAGCGCTGGCCATGCCCAGCGCCATGTGCAGACCCGGGATGGCGGCGAGCGCCGCCATCCACGACCCGGCCTTCTGCTCCGGCGTGGCCCAGAGGAAGAACAGGAGGGCCAGGAAGCCGACATTGAAGACCATGTTGGCAACGAGCGACGCGACGCCCGCGCGGACGGGTGTCTTCGTGTCCTTGCGCGCGTAGAACGCGGGCAGCACCACCTTGACCAGCGCGAAGGCCGGCAGGCCGAAGCTCAGCGCGGTGATCGACATCGAGGCCATCTTGGTGTCGAAGGCGGTGAAACGGCCGTTCTGGAACAGCGTCGCCACGAGTGGGAACGACAGGAGCATCAACGCGAACATGGCCGGCACCGCGATCAGCAGCGTCGTACGCAGACCCCAGTCCAGTGCCCGGGAGAAGCCATCCTTGTCGGTGGCCACATGGTGGCGTGACAGCGAAGGCAGGATGACCGTGCCCAGCGCCACGCCGAAAACGCCCAGGGGAAGCTCGAGAAACCGGTCGGCCTGGGACAGCCAGCTCTGCGAACCGGCGATCAGCAGCGACGCGATCACGGTGTCCAGCAGAAGATTGATCTGCGCCACCGACGAGCCGAACAGCGTCGGCACCATCAGGGTCATGATCCGGCGCACATCCGGCGACTTCCAGCCCCACCGCGGCATGGACAACAGATTCAGGCGGCGCAGCGTCGGCAACTGGAACACCAGCTGCAGGAAGCCCGCGATCAGAATAGCCCAGCCCATCGCCATGATCGGCGTATGCAGATGCGGCGCCAGCCAGAGGGCGCCGCCGATCATGCACAGGTTGAGGATCACCGGCGTCAGGGCCGGCAGGCCGAAGCGATGGAAGCTGTTGAGCGCGCCGCCGCTCAACGCCGTCAGCGAGACGAACAGGAGAAACGGAAACGTCAGCCGCAGGAGGTCGACGGTGAGGCCGAATTTCGCGGGGTCATCCACCGCGCCCGGCGAAAACAGCGCCGTCACCTGGGGCGCGAAGATCACACCCAGCGCCACCACGATGAGCAGGATGCCGCCCAGCGTGCCGGAGGTTTTCGCCATAAGGTCTTTCAGGTCCTCATGCGTACGTGTTTCCTTGACCTCGGTGAAAACCGGCACGAACGCGGTCGAGAAGGAGCCCTCGGCGAACAGGCGGCGCATGAAGTTCGGAATGCGAAATGCGACCCAGAAGGCGTCGGTCGCGGCATTGGCACCGAAGGAGTGGCTGATCGCCATGTCCCGCACCAGGCCGAGCACGCGGGACACCATGGTCATGCTGCTGAAGGAGAGCATGCCGCGAAGAAGGCTGGGGGTTTTCATCCGGGGAGGGGCTGCCTTGGAGGCTGGATCAAACCCCTAGTTTGACAGCGAGCCCCCGGCGGAGGACAGTCCGCCATCTGGAAATTCCCGGGCCCTCGCCCGATCAACCGTCGGGTACGCCCGTGCGGGCTCTAAGCTATTGACGCGCCCGGCGTTTGGCATCAAAATGGGCGTCTTTCTTAAAACCAACCGAACTCTGGAGCTTCACCTTGGCCAACATCAAGTCCGCGAAGAAGCGTGCGCGTCAGTCGGAGCAGCGCCGTCTGCGCAACGTCAGCGCGCGTTCCATGGTGCGTTCCGCACTGAAGAAGGTCGTCAAGGCGATCGACGCCAAGGATAAGGCTGGCGCAGTCAGCGCGTACGCCATCGCCGTGCCGGTGATGGATCGTTACGCTGCCCGCGGCCTGATCCACAAGAACAAGGCTGCTCGCCACAAGAGCCGCCTGAACGCGAAGATCCGCGACCTGGCGTAAAGCCTGCGCGACATCGCTGTTTGCAGAAAAGCCGGCTTACGCCGGCTTTTTTGTTTCCCCGTTTCTTGCTTCCTGTAGGAGCGCGCCCCGCGCGCGACATCTTTTGAGGCCGAGCGCCGGGCGCTGGCGTGCAATCTTCCGGCGCCCGGTGAAGAGCTCGCGCGCAGGGCGCGCCCCTACAGGTCGGGCGGGCTCATGAGCCCGCATGCCTTTTATTCCCCGCGCAGCCTCACGTCATCGCGCTCTTCGCTGCGATCGCGCTGCTTCGCCCGCTCGGCATCGAAGAACTGCTGCACCTGCAGGCACACATCACGCGTACCGATCTCGCCAGCTGCCGAGACCACGAACCACGGCGCCGTCCATTCCAGACGCGCGATGATCTCATCGACTTTCGCCTTCAGCTCGTCCTCGTCATCAATGACGTCCGACTTGTTGATCACCAGCCAGCGCGGACGCTCGACCAGCTCGGCATCGAAATTGGCGAGTTCTTTTTCGATCGTACGCACCTGCTCCACCGGATCCGAGCCGTCGATCGGCTGGATGTCGACCACATGCAGGAGCAGGCTGGTACGCGATACGTGACGCAGGAACTGGATACCGAGGCCGGCGCCGTCGGCCGCACCCTCGATGATGCCGGGAATATCGGCGATCACGAAGCTCTGGTCGGTGCCGATGCGCACGACACCCAGGTTCGGGTGCAGCGTCGTGAACGGATAATCCGCCACGCGCGGCGTAGCCGCCGATACCGCACGGATGAAGGTGCTCTTGCCTGCGTTGGGGAAGCCCAGCAGGCCGACATCCGCGAGCAGACGCAGCTCGAGCTTGATGTCGCGAACCTCACCCGGCGTACCCGGCGTGAACTTGCGCGGAGCACGGTTGACCGAGCTCTTGAAATGGATATTGCCCAGACCGCCACGACCACCCTGCGCCACCTTCAGACGCTGGCCATGAGCCGTAAGATCGCCAATGACTTCGTCGGTGTCGACGTTGATGATGATGGTGCCGACAGGCACGCGGACATCGACATCGTCGGCGCCCTTACCGTACATCTGACTACCCATGCCCGCCTGGCCGCGCTTGGCCTTGAACGAACGCATGTGACGGAAGTCGACCAGGGTGTTGAGGCCCTCGTCGGCCACCAGCCAGACGGAACCACCGCTGCCACCGTCACCGCCATCCGGCCCACCGAAGGGAATGAATTTCTCTCGACGGAAGCTGACGCAGCCGTTGCCGCCGTCACCGGCCGAGACTCTGATTTGCGCTTCGTCGACAAATTTCATGGAAGGGGAACCTGGGTGAAGAAGTGATGCCGCTTTACAAACGAAAAGCCCCGCCGTGGGCGGGGCCTTCGTTATCGCGTCGGGGAAGGCTTACGCCTGGACGACGTCGACGAACTTGCGACCCTTATCGCCACGGGTCTTGAAGGCAACCGTGCCATCGACCAGCGCGAACAGGGTGTGGTCGCGGCCGAGGCCGACGCCCACGCCAGCGTGGAACTTGGTGCCGCGCTGACGAACGATGATGTTGCCGGCTTCAACAGCCTGGCCGCCATAGATCTTCACACCGAGATACTTCGGGTTCGAATCGCGACCGTTACGGCTGGAACCTACGCCTTTTTTATGTGCCATGACTCATATCCTCCGGCAGATCAGGCGTTGATGCCCGTGATCTCGATTTCGGTGTAATGCTGACGATGTCCCTGCGTACGCTTGTAGTGCTTACGACGACGGAACTTGACGATGCGGATCTTATCCGCGCGGCCGTGGGCGCGAATCTTCGCGCTGACGGTGGCACCGGCGACCAGCGGGGCGCCGACGGTGATCGACTCGCCTTCGCCCACCAGGAGGACCTGGTCGAACTGGACGGTGGAATCGACTTCAGCGGTGAGCAGTTCGACGCGCAGGATTTCGCCCGCCATCACACGATACTGCTTGCCACCGGTCTTGATGACTGCGTAGCTCATGGTTATTTCCTGTTGCTGTTTATGTAGTTCTTTTTAGGGTGTTACGGGTCGTGCGAACTGCGAATTATAGCCAAGGGGAAAAGGCAAGGTCAATCAGGTGGTTAAGGGAGAAAGGGTGCCGCAGGGCCTGATCGGCAGCAAAATCGAAAAAACCTTGCCTGGCATAGACTTACTGTAGGAGCGCACCCCGTGCGCGACCCGCCGGGAACGTCCGGCTCGAAGCCTGAGCCGCTTCGTGAGACCGGACAGCCGGCTTGATGGTGTGCAAGGCATCGTTCGCCGGGGTGGGGCTGAGGGTTCGCGCGCGGGGCGCGCTCCTACCGCTTAGCGGGGCGCGCTCCGACGGCTTAGGGGGGCGCGCTCCGACGGCTTAGCGGGGCGCGCTCCGACGGCTTAGGGCGGTTATTTTTTCTTTGTGGCGGCGGGCGGTGCGGGAGCCGGCTTGGCCGCCGCACCGCTGGCCGGGCACTGACCCTGCGGATTCAGGGTGCCCTGCGTCTGCAGCTGGGCGATCATCTGCTGACCGCGCTCCTGACCCCACTGCTTACCGATCTGCATACCCTCGGCCATGGTCGCCGGCATCTGCGTGATCACCTTCTGGCCAAGCGGCGAACGGTAGAACTTCAACAGGCCGTCGATATCTTCGGACGTGAAGTGCTTCTGATAGACCGGCACCATGCGGCCGATCAGCTGGTTGGTCGCGTTGGCGTCGACAAAGCCCTGCCAGTAGCTGGCCGGCACGCACGGAAGGGCGCTCTGCATCACGCCCGCCATCTGGCTGTTCATCTGGCTGAGCATCCGGCCCATGCCGACCACGTCCATCAGCTGGCGCACCTGCTGCTCGGTCGGCGCCGCGGCGAACGCCTGACCCGTACAAGCCGCCAGCATCAGGCCGGCCGCGATCCCTGTCCACTTACGCATGCGTGTTTCCTCTTCGGATGGGTGACTCGCCCCTCCCCGGGGTGGCGGCCATGGTAGCCGACCTCCGCCATCGTGCAGACCCACCTTCGGCAGCCCCGACCCGTTGGGAACAACAAATGTGATGAACCGTCAAAAGTCGACGCGGAATGAAGGCGAAAAACCCTTGGTATAGTCGGGGGCTTCCCCCATTTATGTCGGCACATGGACAGCATACGCATCCGCGGCGCCCGCACGCACAATCTCAAGAACATCGACCTCGACCTGCCCCGTGACAAGCTCATTGTCATTACGGGGCTGTCCGGTTCGGGCAAATCCTCGCTGGCTTTCGACACGATCTATGCCGAAGGCCAGCGTCGCTACGTCGAGTCACTGTCCGCCTACGCGCGGCAGTTCCTCTCGATGATGGAAAAGCCCGACGTGGACACGATCGAAGGCCTCTCTCCGGCCATCTCGATCGAGCAGAAGTCGACCTCCCACAACCCCCGATCCACCGTCGGTACGATCACCGAGGTATACGACTATCTGCGCCTGCTCTACGCGCGGGTCGGCACGCCCCGTTGTCCGAATCACGGCATTCCGCTGGAGGCCCAGACGGTCAGCCAGATGGTGGACACGGCCATGGCGCTCGATCCCGAGAAGCGCTGGATGTTGCTGGCGCCGGTCATCCGCGAGCGCAAGGGCGAGCATGTGCAGGTCTTCGACCAGTTGCGCGCCCAGGGCTTCGTCCGTGCCCGCGTGGACGGCGAGGTCTATGACCTCGACGCCGTGCCGCCGCTGACGCTGCGCCAGAAGCACACCATCGAAGCCGTGATCGACCGCTTCCGTCCGCGCGACGACATCAAGCAGCGCCTCGCGGAGTCGTTCGAGACCGCCCTGCGCCTCGGCGATGGCATCGTCGTCCTCGTCGACATGGACGACAAGAAAGCCGACGAGCAGCTGTTCTCGTCGCGCTTCTCCTGCCCGATGTGCGACTACTCGCTGCCGGAGCTCGAGCCACGCCTGTTCTCGTTCAATTCGCCCGTCGGCGCCTGCCCGACCTGCGACGGCCTGGGCGTGACCCAGGTGTTCGACGGCACGCGCGTGGTCGGCCATCCGGAGCTCAGCCTGGCCGGCGGCGCCGTGCGCGGCTGGGACCGCCGCAATGCGCATTATTTTCAGCTGATCGTCTCGCTCGCCAAGCACTACGGTTTCGATCCCGAAACGCCGTGGCGCGAGCTGCCGAAGTCGGTGCAGAACGCCGTACTCAACGGCTCGGGCAAGGAAGTCATTCCGTTCCGCTATATCACCGAGCGTGGCGGCAAGGTCACCCGCGAGCACAAGTTCGAGGGCATCCTGCCGAATCTCGAGCGCCGTTATCGCGAGACCGAGTCCGCCGCCGTCCGCGAGGAACTGGCGCGTTACATCGCCGATCACCCCTGCCCGGATTGCGGCGGACAGCGTCTGAATCCGTCGGCGCGCAACGTGTTCGTCGCGGACCACGCCATTCCCGAGCTGACCTCGCTCGCGATCGACCGTGCGCTGGCCTTTTTCGAAGGCCTCAAGCTGCCCGGCTGGCGCGGCGAGATCGCGGTCAAGATCGTGAAGGAAATCCGTGAGCGGCTGACCTTCCTCAACGATGTCGGGCTCAATTACCTCACGCTCGACCGTCAGGCCGATTCCCTGTCCGGCGGTGAAGCCCAGCGCATCCGACTGGCCAGCCAGATCGGCGCCGGTCTCGTGGGCGTGATGTACGTGCTCGACGAGCCGTCGATCGGTCTGCATCAGCGCGACAACGAACGCCTGCTGGGCACCCTGACCCGCCTCCGCGACCTGGGCAATACCGTGATCGTCGTCGAACATGACGAGGACGCGATCCGCGCGGCCGACCACCTGCTCGACATCGGCCCCGGTGCCGGCGTGCATGGCGGTCACATCGTCGCCGAAGGCACGCTCGAGCAGGTGCTCGCCAACCCGGCGTCGGTGACGGCGAAGTACCTCACGGGCGAGCGCGGTATCGACGTCCCTAAGAAGCGCCGCGAAGCGCGCGACGACAAGTGGCTCGAACTCAAGGGCGCGACCGGTAACAACCTCAAGGACGTGGATGTGCGCATCCCCGTCGGTACGTTTACGTGCGTTACAGGCGTGTCCGGCTCGGGCAAGTCGACGCTGATCAACGACACGCTCTATCGCCTTGCCGCGATGGAACTCAACGGTGCGGGCGAGCAGCCGGCAGCGCACGAGTCCATCGAGGGCCTGGAGCTGTTCGACAAGGTCGTCGATATCGACCAGTCACCGATCGGCCGCACGCCGCGGTCCAACCCGGCGACGTATACCGGGCTGTTCACGCCGCTGCGCGAGCTCTATGCGCAGGTGCCGGAGTCGCGTCAGCGCGGTTACCAGGCGGGCCGTTTCAGCTTCAATGTCCGCGGTGGCCGCTGCGAAGCCTGCGAAGGCGACGGCATGATCAAGGTCGAGATGCACTTCCTGCCGGACGTGTATGTGCCCTGCGACGTCTGCCACGGCAAGCGCTACAACCGCGAGACGCTGGAGGTCCTCTACAAGGGCCACACCATCGCCGACGTTCTCGGCATGACGGTGGAAGACGCGTTCAAGCTGTTCGAGAACGTGCCGGTGATCGCGCGCAAGCTCGAAACCCTGCGCGCGGTGGGCCTGGATTACATCAAGCTCGGCCAGAGCGCGACCACGCTCTCCGGCGGCGAAGCGCAGCGCGTCAAACTGTCGAAGGAGCTGTCCAAGCGCGACACGGGCAGCACGCTGTACATCCTCGACGAACCGACCACGGGCCTGCATTTCCACGACATCGAACAGCTGCTCGACGTGCTGCACAAGCTGGTCGACCACGGCAACACCGTGGTGGTCATCGAGCACAACCTCGACGTGATCAAGACGGCCGACTGGCTGGTTGACCTCGGTCCCGAAGGGGGTGCCGGCGGTGGACGCATCCTGGTGAGCGGCACGCCTGAAACGGTGGCCGCGACAGCGGAGTCGCACACGGGACGGTTCCTCAAGACACACCTCAAACCGGCGCGCACCACGGCGAAACCAGCCACGGCGAAGCCAACGGCCGGCAAGGTTCCTGCCGGCAAGGCGCCCGCCAAGGCCCCTGCGAAAACCGCCGCCACGAAAGCACCTGCCAAGACCTCTACGGCAAAGACCGCCCCGGCCGCGAAAAAGAAGAAACGCGCATGACCACCGAAGCCTCGAACCCGCCCGCACCGACGCCACTCTTCATCACACCGATGGAAGTCCGTTGGCAGGATCTGGACGCGTACAACCACGTCAACAACGCCAATTATCTGGTCTATCTGCAGGAGGCCCGCATCAAGTGGCTGCAGCAGCTCCCTGATAAGTGGTACGGCGAGGACGGCGCGCCGGTGATGGCACACAGCGAACTCAACTACCGCCTGCCGATCGAATGGCCGGCGGACATCCAGGTCGAGCTGTACGTCAACCGGATCGGTACCAGTTCCATGACGGTGGGGCACCGCATCGTGACCAGCGACGACGCGACGAAGATCCATTGCGACGGCAGCGTCACCATGGTCTGGATCAATCCGAAGACCGGTCGGCCCGTGCCGATTCCGCAGACGGTCCGGGATGCCGCGGGGTGATGTAGCAGCCCTGGTTCACTTCTCCCCGGTATGATCCGCGTGGGCAATCATGGAGAGAATGAATCATGTCGCGTCGCATCCTTGTCCTGGCGATCGCCAGTGCTGTCGCCTTCCCCGCCTTCGCCGCGGGTGAGCGCACCTCGCTCACGCTGTACCGCGCCGATGGCGACCAGCTGTTCGCGACCAACGGCGATGCCGTGTCCGCCGAAGGCTATGCCGTCGTCCACGAACGTCGCGTCTTCGACCTGAAGGGTGGCACGCAGGATCTCGCCATCGACGGGCTGCCCTCCGCCCTCGACAGCGAAGCGCTTTCCCTGCGCTTCCCCGACAAGGACACCCGCGTGGTCTCGCAGCGCCTGCTCCTGGGTCAGGGTTTCGACGGTGCGGTCGCCGGCCTCGTGGGACGCAACGTCACCGCCATCGGTGACGGCGGCCAGACCATCGCCAGCGGCGTCCTCGTCCGCGGCGGCGATCCGCTGGTCATCCGCGAAGCCAGCGGGCAGGCCAGCCTGATCCGGAACTACGCCGCACTGCGCGCCGCCGACGCTACCGACTTCGCCCGCGGCTCGACCCTGCAGGTGCGCGTTGCGGGGTCGGCGGCGGGCAGCAGCACCGCCCATCTCGACTACCCCACCTCCGGACTGGGCTGGCGCGGCGCCTATGTCGCGACCCTGGCACCGGGCGACACCTGCAAGATGACTTTCGACGCCGCCGCCAGCATCGCGAACCGAAGCGGACGCGACTGGAAGGACGTCTCGCTCAAGCTCGTCGCCGGCGACGCCAACCGGGCGAAATCCGCGCCTCAGCCGAAGATGTTCATGGCCCGCGCCGCCGCGGCACCGGCCCCCATGGCCATGAAGGATGCCGCGCCCCAGCAGGCTACGCTCGGCGATCTGCGCACGTACACGCTGCAGGCGACGGTGGATCTGCCCGATGGCAGCGTCACGCAGACCCCGCTCTACAACAGTCGCACGCTGGCGTGCGAGCGCAAGGCGGTCTACGACACGGGCATCCGCTACTACAACTCGCGTCCTCGCCTGGAACGCGATATCGGCCAGCCGCCGGAAGGCACGCCGATCGTATCAACCGTGGGCTTCAAGGCCTTCGACGCGCTGCCGGCCGGCTATGTGCGCGTGCTGACCGTCGACCGCGACGGCAACGCCGAGCTGCTTGGCGAAGGTCGTCTGGATGACACGCCAAAGAACAAGGACGCGACGATCACGCTAGGCAATGCCTTCGACCTGACGGCAAAGCGCGAACAGACCTCCTTCACCGCGAGTGACACGGAGCGTCGGATCGACGAGGGCACACGGATTGTCCTGACCAATGCGGGCGATACGAAACGCACCGTGACTCTGCGCGAGCACCCCGCCCGCTGGCGCGCATGGACGGTCGTATCGTCGTCCGTCAAGCCGACGAAGAACACGCCCGACGGGCTCGAGTTCGACGTGGACGTGCCGGCGAACGGTTCAGCCACGCTCGATTACACGCTGCGCTACACCTGGTCGCCCGGCGACGTGAAGTAAGAGGAGATACGACGATGCTCGATATTCTTCCGCACGACGGCGGTATCCACGAGATCCGCCTGGCGCGCGCGCCGGTCAATGCGCTCGACACCGGCCTCGTGCAGGCCTTGCACGAGGCCGTCGCCGCCGCGCCCGGCAACGGTGCGCGCGGCATCGTGCTGTCCGGCGCGCAGGGCATCTTTTCGGCGGGCGTCGACGTCCCTTCCCTGCTTCAGCGCGATCGCGCGGGTGTCACCGATTTCTGGAACGCGTTTTTCGCCCTCTGCGGCGCCATCGCGTCCTCGCCGGTGCCGACCGTGGCGGCGATCACCGGCCACAGCCCGGCGGGCGGCGCGGTGCTCGCGCTGTTCTGCGACTACCGGATCATGGCGCATGGCATCTACAAGATCGGTCTGAACGAGGTTCAGGTCGGCCTGTCCGTGCCCGAGCCGATTCAGTTCGCGATGCGGCGCATCGTCGGCACGTATCGTGCGGAGCGCTTGCTGGTATCCGGCACGATGGTGGATGCGGAGCAGGCCCATGCGATCGGCCTGGTGGACGAGCTTTCCGCGGTCGAGCAGGTCGTGCAGCGTGCCGTGATCTGGCTTGGCGAGCTATTGAAGCTGCCACCAAAGGCGATGCTGCGCACGCGTGCCATTGCGCGGGCGGATCTGCTGGAGGTATGGGGCGACACCACCGATCTGCTCGATCCGGGGTTTATCGACGACTTCTTCGGTGATGAGACGCAGGCGGTGCTGCAGGCCCTGGTGGCTCGGCTGAAGTCGAAATGACCGCATCGCGCGCAGGGCGCGCTCCTACCTGTAGGAGCGCGCCCTGCGCGCGATGCGGTGGCATGTACAAACGCGCGATGCCGCGATCACAAAAACCCGCGAATCCCCGCTACACCCTGCCCCGCATGCATCCGCGCGTCGGCCACATCATCCGGCCCCAGCCCACCCAAGGCATAAACCGGTAACGAAGCGGCTTCCGCGAGCCGCGCAAACCGCGGCCAGCCCATCGGTTCGGCATCCGGATGACTGCGCGTCGGCAAGACCGGCGACAGCGTCGCGAAGTCGCATCCCAGCCGGGAGGCCAGCGTCAGCTCTTCGGCGTCGTGGCAGGAAGCACCGACCGCCTGCCCGAGCGGCAACGGTCGCTCGGGCAGCGAGCGCAACTGGGCGGACGAGAGGTGTACACCCACGCCCGATCCCAGCCCTAGCGCACCCTCGATATCGCGGTTGAGCAGCAGCGTGGCGCCGAAGCGGCGCAGATCGTCCTGTATCGATGCAGCCAGCCCGCGCGTCACCTCGACAGACTCGTCTGGCAACCGGAGCTGCAACAGCCGCTCTCCGCGCGCTAGGGCGGCATGCAGCGCCGCGGACGCGACGGCCGCCGATGCATCCGCCGACGTGATCGGATAGTGGGCGGGCAACCGGACGGCCGCGAGGATAGGACGATCGGCGGGCGCCAGACGCGCCTCGTCCAGCCGATGCGGATCGACCCACTCGATCGCGGAGGCATCCAGCGCCTGCGGCTCACCCGTCCAGGCGTAAACGCAAATCGCTTCCAGCAGCATGTCTCGATCGCCATAGCGCCAGGGAACGCGGATCAGCGCCTCGAAGGACAGCGGATCCGCCGCGATACCCAGCTCCTCGTCCAGCTCCCGCGCCAGGGCGACCGCGGGCGTTTCGCCGGCTTCCAGCTTGCCGCCGGGAAACTCCCACATGCCCGCCAGATGCTTACCCGGCGGACGCTGGGCGATGAGGATCCGTCCGGCGCCATCGACGAGGACGCCGGCAACGACGTGCATCAGACGTTCCTGACGTATTCGACCATGTCGAAGGGGAACGCATGCTCCTTGTCCGCGGCGTGGTGCACGCGGGACACTTCAGCCCATTCCTTGAAATCGATACCCGGGAAGAACACATCGGCGCCGTCCACGGCGGCGTAGACCCAGGTCAGGTACAGCGTGCGCGCGTACGGCAGCGCCTCGCGGAACACTTCACCGCCGCCGATCACCATCAGACCGGAATGGTTGCAGCTGGCCTGGGCTTCGGCGACGGAGCGCACGGTGATCTGGCCGGGGAACGGCGCCTCGCCCTTGCGCGACAGCACGTAATTGACGCGATCCGGCAGCGCCTTGCCGATGGATTCCGCCGTCTTGCGACCCATCAGGACAGCCTTGTCCGTCGTCAGCTTCTTGAAATAGCGCAGGTCGTCGGGGAGGTGCCAGGGAAGGCCTCCCTGCTTGCCGATGGCAAAGTTTTCGTCGAGCGCGGCAACCAGGTGAACAGCCATGGAGCATCCTTCAAAAATGGGGAAACGGCGGGCGACGGCGCCCGTGCGGTGCGAATGGTAGTCCTCCCCGGCGAAGGGGGGAACTAACGCTCGTTTGATTCCGCGAGGCTAACGGCGCCGGGACGTGGCCCGGGGCCGCAGCGCGTCGAGGGCGCCTTCGTTGGCCCGGGCCCAGTCGTAGATCATTTCGATCGGCTCGACCAGCCGCTGGCCAAGCGGCGTCAGCGAATACATCACACTGGGCGGCACGACCGCCTCCTCAACCTCACGGTTGACCAGCCCACTATCGGCCAGCTCGCGCAACGTTTGCGTGAGCATCTTCTTCGAGATGCCGGGCAGGCTGCGCAGCAACACCCCCGAACGTGCGCTGCCGCCGTGCCTTGCGTGCAGCGCATGCAGAATCATACTGGTCCACTTGGTCGCGAAAAGCTCCAGTACGCGCCGGGGCGCGCAGTCTTCGAGCCACTCACTGTCGGGGGAGCCGGGTTTCATCAGCGGGTTACCTTTTGGTGCCTTCTTGGAAGGGGACATCCGCGCCTTTATGGTTGGGGGATGTCCCTGCATAGAGTAACCCCATGAACCATGCACTCGTCGTCGGCGCCAGCGGCATCATCGGCAGCGCCCTGACCGAACTCCTCGTGGCGAACGGCTGGAAGGTCTCCGCCCTCGCCCGCCGCCCGGGCGCTCGCGACGGTGTCACGCCCATCGCGGCCGACCTGACCGATGCGGACGCGACGCGCGCCGCGCTGGAAGGCGTGACACCCACGCATGTATTCATCGCCACCTGGGCACGTCAGGCCAACGAACTGGAGAACATCCGGGTCAACAGCGCGATGGTCCGCCATCTGCTCGACGGACTGCGTCCGGCCGGAAGCGTGAAGCACGTCGCCCTCGTGACCGGCCTGAAGCACTATCTCGGACCGTTCGAGGCCTACGGCAAGGGCGTGCTGCCCGAGACGCCGTTCCGTGAGGAGCAGGGCCGTCTCGATGTCGACAATTTCTACTACGCCCAGGAAGACGAGGTATTTACCGCCGCGAAGCGCGACGGCTTCCACTGGAGCGTGCACCGTCCACATACCGTGATCGGCGTCGCCGTCGGCAATGCCATGAACATGGCCACCACGCTTGCCGTCTACGCGTCGATCTGCAAAGCCACCGGTCGCCCGTTCCGCTTCCCCGGCTCGGCCGCGCAGTGGCAGAGCCTCACCGACATGACCGACGCGCGCCAGTTGGCCCGGCACCTGCGGTGGGCGTCGACGACGCCTGCCGCCGCCGACGAAGCCTTCAACGTGGTCAACGGCGACGTGTTCCGCTGGAGCTGGATGTGGTCGCGGATCGCGGCATGGTTCGGCATCGAGGCGGCACCGTTCGACGGCACCGTCGTTCCGCTCGAACAGCAGATGGAAGCGGATGCGCCGGACTGGGAGCGCATCGTGGCTGAGCACGGCCTCGCCGAACCGGACATGCATCGTCTCGTGTCCGCGTGGCACAGCGACGCCGACCTGGGTCGTCCCATCGAAGTGGTCACGGATATGTCGAAGAGCCGACGCATGGGCTTTCTGGACTATCAGCCGACCGACGACGCGTTCTTCGATGCGTTCGCGCGGTTACGGGCGGAGCGGTTCATTCCCTGAGCCCCGTGTGCGACGGCCCTCAACCTCCCGCGTCGACGGTGGCGATACATCGTCGCATCGCCGCGCGGGAGGATCGTATGACGACAGAAGTAACGTGAGCAGGGCTCGCTCAGGAACCGCGCACCTTCTTCAGCGCGCCCGGTTTATGCGCCGCCTTCGCACCCGTTTTGTCGCTTGCTACCAGGTATTCCGGATTATCGGGTGAGGCGGCAACTTTATGCCCCTTGATGGTCGAGGGGCTCGTCAGTTTGCGAACGATTTTGCCTTTTGTCTTACCCTGCGAGGTGTCCCACTGCACGTTGTCGCCACGCTTGAGAGAAGCCATGCGCCACTCCTGATCGGTTGGGTGCGACAACGATCCCCGCGGCCGTGTGGATTGCGCGTCATCACGCCATGATTTATGCCTGAAACGTCAGAACCGATAGCCCACATTGAACATCGTGCTGCGGTCGTCGCCCAGCGCGACCGCGGCCGCAAGACCGCCGGCGTAATAATGCTTGTCGAAGACGTTCTTCAGCGACAAGGCGAGATGCCAGCGCTGCGCATCCCAGGCGATGCCGGCATCGGCAACGACATAGCCCGGCAGCGTGTACGAGTAGGCGAACCGTGAGCTTTCACCCCGGAAGCCTCCGTTGAAGGACCAGGGCGAGCCGGGCGACTGGTACCGCGCGAACAACGTGGCGCTATGACGGGGCACATTGTTGATGCGCTGCCCGTCGGTCGAAGGCACTTCGCCGCCGTCGTCCGTAATCAGCCCCTGCGTATACGCATATCCGCCGTTGAGGCTGAGGCCACCGCCCAGATCGGCCGTGACGCCGAGTTCAGCGCCGCGCGTGCGCTGCTCCCCGATGGCGATGGAATAGCCTTCGTTCACCGGGTCGTCCTGCAGGACATTCTGGCGGCGGAGATCGTATAGCGCCGTCGTCACGAGCATCCGGCCCTGCATCAGGTCGAACTTCAGGCCCAGCTCCCACTGCTTGCCTTTCTCAGGAGCGAAGGGCCGAGCCTGCACGTTCGTGCCGGTGTTCGGATAAAACGACGTGGCGTAGCTCAGATACGGATGGACGGACGAGGCCAGGTCATACATCACGGCGAGTGAGCCGGTGTTGGCACTCGCGGGGTCGTTCTCGTGCGTACCGGTGAGATGGTTGTCGGTCGCCGTCCATGTGCGGTCGCGACGCAGACCCGCGGTAACGTGCCACGCCTCGCCCACCGTGAGCTGATCCCGTGCATACACGCCGACCATGTTGACGTCGGTACGCGTGTCGGTACGCGGTTTCGCCGGGCAGACGATGGCGGCACCGTAGACAGGCAGGTAGGCATCGAGGGCGGCGACCGTGCAGGTGCGCGATACAGCGTCCTCGCGAGAGTCCATGTAATCCACGCCCAGAGTGACCTCGTGCGACACATGTGCCGTTTCGAAGGACCGCATCAGACGGGAATCGACCACGAGTGTCCTGCCGCTGTAATGCTGGTCCGTGCCCGTCCGTTTCACCGAGCGCTGGTCGGCGTTCATCGCGCCGTTGGCCACGAGCTGGCCATCAAGCGTGAAGTCCTGCACGCGCAGGTTGTTGGTCAATGTCCATCCGTCGCTGAAGCGGTGCGTCAATGCGTAGCCGACCCGCGTCTGACGCCCGTCGTAAGGCTCCTGACCGGGCTCGCCCATGAAGGTGTCGCGCGGGATGGCGCCGTACTTATCGGCCTTTATCGAGCCCACGAGCGGAAGCCCCTGCTGCCGGACATAATGGCGCTCCTGCAGACTCGTCAGAAGCACGAAGTCGGTGTCCTCGCCCAGATCGAGAGACAGCGATGGCGCGATCCATCGATTCCGGAACCACACATGCTGCGTGGCATCGTCGGAGTTCATCGCAAGGCCATTCACGCGCACGGCGCTACGTCCGTTGGCGGATAGTGGCGCTCCGACGTCGAAGCTGGCCTGCCGCAGCCCGTCGCTCCCTGCGGTGACGTCGACGCTGCCAAAGGCATCCGGCTGCGGTCGTCTGCTGACCATGTTCACCACGCCGCCGGGAAGCACGAGGCCATACATCAGCGATGCGGGGCCTTTGAGGACTTCAACCTGTTCGTACCCGAACAGCTGCTCGGCCACGCGATTGGAGGCCGCCGTGCGCAGCCCGTCGACGAACAGGGAGTCCGACGCGGTCTGGCCACGAATGATCAGGTCGTCCCAGCCCCGGCGACCGAAGTTGTTGCTGACGACACCGGGAACGTTGTGAAGCGCGTCGGCCAGCGTCTGCGCCTGTTGTACGTCGAGCAGTTCGCGCGTGACGACCGTCACCGTACGCGGCGTCTGCTCGATGGTGAGCGACGATTTGTCGATCCCGGGCGGCAATTGGTTGCGAAAGCCCCCTGACTGGCCCACGACGCTCACGGCGGTGAGTTGGGTGGTCGTCTTGTCTGAAGACGTATCTGGCGTGTCCTTGTCCGGCGCGGCGCTTGCCTGAAACGCCGTGGTGAGGCAAAACGCGCCCAGCAGGAAACGGGCGCGACGGGGCGCCAGGCGGTAACAAGTCACGGCAATCTCTAAATGCGAATAAGTCGCAATAGCATATGTAAACCGTGGCGTCAGGGCAACCGCTGCGGTGCAGCACCGCTACACAGGAACGAGCGGCGTATAAATGCAGGCACCCTTGCCCGAGACATCCACCATGTCGCAGTCGTCCGCACTGTCCCAACGGGGTCAGTTCCGCCAGATGTACATGGGACTCAAGGCCCAGCATCGCCTCGACAGGATCCCGGTCATCCTGTGCGAGGGAGACTCCTGGTTTTCCACGCCGCTGGCCATGAATCTGCTGGACTGGATCGTCTCACCGGCCCCGGCGGACGCAGAGAATGGCGTACCGCTGCTGGGCCGGGGCGGCCTGTTCTTCCGGGTGGAGCGCAGTGGCGATCAGGCGGCACCGCAGACGGCGCATCCAGGACGCTCGATGTTCACCGAGGACAACGTCAGCGATCTGCTCGGATGGTTCAGGCACTATGAATTCGACATGGTGCTGCTCAGCGCGGGAGGCAACGACTTCGTCGACACCTGGCTGCATGCCGCGCTCGCCGGCAAGAGCAACCTGACCGCCGAAGCCGCGTTCGACGTCATCGTACAGACCGGCCGTTTCGAGGAGGTGCGCAAGGCCTATGCGTACTTCGTCGGAGCGTTCCACGCCGCACGCCCGAACATTCCGATCCTCGCGCACACCTACGATTACCCGATAAAAATCGGCGTCGAGGCCAGGCTCGGACTGGATATCGGCGCGGCGGGCGTCCTGAAGAAATCGATCGGACCGTGGATCGGGCCGAACGTCGCCAACGTCATCGTCGGTGGATTACCCGCATGGCAGCAGTTCGCGCGATTGCTGATCGACGGCTTCGTCGAGCAGGTACTGGAGCCGGTGAAACAGGATGCGGCGCTGGGCGGCGCCTTCGACTATGTAGACCTGCGAGGCAACCTGACGGATCCCGCGTTGTGGCACGACGAAATGCATCCGACCGAGGCCGGCTTTCACCGGCTCGCCGGAATCTTCCGCGCCAGGCTGATCGCGAAGCTACCGCCCGCGAAGCGCTAGACCCCTGCGGCGACACGCGATCGGCAAACCGCTCAGACCGCCACAGGCGCCTTGATCGCCGGATGCGGATCGTAATCCGCAATCGCGACATCCTCGAAGCGAAAGTCGAAGATCGACTTCACCTCCGGGTTCAGCACCAGCTTCGGCAACGCACGCGGCTCACGCGCCAGCTGCGTCGTCGCCTGCTCCAGATGATTCGAATACAGATGCGCGTCGCCCAGCGTATGCACGAAGTCGCCCACTTCCAGCCCGGTGACCTGGGCGATCATGTGCGTCAGCAACGCATAGCTCGCGATATTGAACGGGATACCAAGAAAGATATCGCCCGAACGCTGATACAGCTGGCACGACAACCTGCCATTGGCCACGTAGAACTGAAACATCGTGTGGCACGGCATCAGCGCCATATTCGGCAATTCGCCGACGTTCCACGCCGAGACGATCAGCCGGCGCGAGTCGGGATTGCGCTTGATCTCTTCCACGACCCAGGCGATCTGGTCGACCACCGTGCCGTCGGCCGTCGGCCACGCGCGCCACTGGCGTCCGTAGACGGGACCGAGGTCGCCGTTGGCATCCGCCCATTCGTCCCAGATGCGGACGCCGTTGTCCTTCAGGTAACCGATATTGGTATCGCCCTGCAGGAACCAGATCAGCTCGTGGACGATCGACTTGATGTGCAGTTTCTTCGTCGTGACGAGGGGAAAGCCCTTCGACAGGTCGTAGCGCATCTGCCAGCCGAACACGCTGCGCGTGCCTGTGCCGGTACGGTCGGCTTTCTCGGCGCCGTGGTCGAGGACATGGCGGAGGAGTTCGAGGTAAGGCTGCATGGCGTCGAGGGTATCAGGTGGCTGTCGCCGCCACCGGCGCGACAGGCGCGTACGGTGCGCGGCGCGAGAGCGCCAGCAGCAGGATGCCGAGCGCGATCAGCGGCAGCGAGAGGATCTGGCCCATGGTCACCCAGCCGAAGGCGAGGTAACCCAGCTGTGCGTCCGGTACGCGCACGAATTCGATGATGAAGCGGAAGCAACCGTAAAGCAGGCCGAACATGCCGGAGACCGCGTAGCGCGGGCGCGGCTTCATCGAGAAGATCCACAGCACCACGAACATCACCACGCCCTCGAGCGCGAATTCGTACAGCGGATTCGGATGCCGCGGCAAGGCGTCGGGCGCATGCGGGAAGATCATGCCGATCGGCAGGTCGGTCGGCTTGCCCCACAACTCACCGTTGATGAAGTTGCCCAGGCGGCCGAGACCCAGACCCAGCGGCACCAGCGGCGCCACGAAGTCGATGGTGTCGAAGAGCTTGATGCCGTTGCGTCGCGACCAGAAAAGACCGGCCAGCACTACACCGATCAGACCGCCGTGGAACGACATACCGCCGTCCCAGACGCGGAACAGCGCCACCGGATCGGTCCAGATCCAGTTGATCGGCGTGTAGAACAGCATGTAGCCGACGCGCCCGCCCAGCACCACGCCCATCATCAGATAGAACATGAGGTCGCCCAGGCGCTCCGAGCTGACCGGCAGACGGCCCTGGCGACGGCGGTACTCACCCAGCGACCAGCCACCGAGAAAGCCTCCCAGGTACATCAGGCCGTACCAGTGGACCTGAAGAGGGCCCAGCGAGAGGGCGACGGGATCGAAATTGACGACGAACGGAGTGCTCATGGACGGCCTGGGTCAAACGCAGACGCCAAGTGTACCGCCTTGCCGTACCGGCGCGAATGGGCTATATCCCGGCGCGGGGCATCGTCCGGGGGGATGGTGCCGACATGGATGCATCACCAGGGGAGATTCCGATGAACCACCGTTTCGTGCGGCCGCTGCTGGCCGCGCTTTGCCTCGCCACGACCGCCGCCAGCGCCGCGAATCTGATTCCGGTAGCGGACTTCGCGCGCCGCATGCCGCTGACCGAGCCCAGCCTGTCTCCGGACGGGCAGTATGTCTCGATGGCGTATCACGATCCCGATGGCAAGAATCATGGCCTGGCGATCTATCGCGTGGGCGAGATGGGCAAGCCCGTCACGCTGATCCGCATGCCGCCGTACGAAATGCCCGCCGGCATGATCTGGGCAAGCAACACCCGGCTCGTGGTGGCGCGGGGCAAGGTCGACGGTTCCATCGGCGCCGCCTCGTACACGGGCGAACTGATGGCGATCGACGTCGACGGCAAGAACGCCGACTATCTGTTCGGCTACGAGAATTACGGAAAGCGCGCCGGCACGCGCTCGCTGGATCGCGGCTGGGGCACCATCGAAGGTGCGCCCATCGAAGCGAACGGCCATTTCTACATGCGCGCCACCCTCTGGAACGATCAGGGCCACAGCACGCTTTACGACGTGGACGCGCAATCGAGCGCACGCCGGCTGATGGCCGACATCGGCGACCGCGACATGCGTTTCATGATCGCGCCCGATGGCACGGCACACTACGCCTTCGGCACGGGCGACGACTTCAAGTGGACCGTGTATCACCGCGAGGGCACGGGCTGGGCGAAAGTGGCCCGTAACCCGGACCATCACGCGTTCCTGCCCGTCGCATCCGTCGCGAACAGCAGCAACCGCATCTATGCCGAGTACAGCCCCGGTGGCCAGGGCGGTGAATTCGTCGAGCAGGACGAGGACGGCGGCAACCTGAAGGTGATCCGCAAGGACGACTTCGGCTGGGTCTCCGCCAATGGCCTGTGGACGCCCGCCCCGCTCCGCCCCTTCGGTACCGTGACCGACACCGGCATCCCGAAGGCCGAATACATCGATCCGCAGGCGCCCATCGCCAAGCTCCATCTGGCCCTGTCGCAGAAATTCCCCGGCAGCTTCGTCAAGTTCGTCGACTTCAGCCGCGACGGCGGCCAGCTGATGTTTGCCGTCGTCAGCGATCGCGAGCCCGGCCGCTACATGCTGATCGACACGAAGACGTACAAGGTCAGCAAGCTGTTCGACGCCAAGCCGTGGATCGATCCCGCGCAGATGGCGGAACGCCGCCCGTTGCGCTTCAAGGCCAGCGACGGCATGGAACTCGAGGCGATCCTCACCTTTCCCAAGGGCCGCCCGGAAGCGAACCTGCCGATGGTCCTGCTGCCCCACGGCGGCCCGCACGGCATCTCGGACGACTGGTATTACGATACGGACGCGCAGTTTCTCGCCAACCGGGGCTACCTGGTCCTGCAGGTCAACTATCGCGGCTCGGGCGGGCGCGGCAGCGACTTCGAAAAAGCCGGCTTCCTGAAGTGGGGCACCCGCATTCAGGAAGATCTGATCGACGGCGTGAAGTGGGCGATCGGCCAGCACTTCGCCGACCCCGCCCGCGTCTGCGTGTTCGGCGCCAGCTTCGGCGGCTATTCGGCCCTGATGACGCCCATACGCGCGCCGGGGGTCTTCAAGTGCGCGGTCGCCTACGACGGCGTCTACGACCTCGACATGATGTACAACAAGGGCGACATCAAAACCGAAAAATCCGGCCGCAGCTACCTCACCACGGTGATCGGCCGCGATCAGGCCGACCTTGCCGCCAATTCGCCGACGCACCTGGCCGACAAGATCGACGTGCCCGTCTTCCTCGTCCACGGCGAAGACGACGAACGCGCGCCTTTCGCCCAGTTCAAGGCCATGAAGGCCGCCCTCGACGCGGCACACAAACCGTATGAAACGCTGACCAAGCCGGACGAGAAGCATGGTTTCGTCAAGCCCGAGAACATCGAGGAGTTCTACAACCGCCTGCAGGCGTTCCTGGCGAAGAACATAGGGCCGTGACTTCCGCCGGTTGCCCCCGTCACGTCGCACGCGTTATCTTCGCGTGATCGTCCGGCCCGAGTGGGGTGTGACGGGGGCTTGGGAGGCTTCAGGGTATGCAAGTGAGTTCCGGGCAGAGGCGCCACGTCGCAGGTCGACACGCGGCGCTCGCCATCGCGCTCGGGGCCTGCCTGCTCGCTCCGGCCGCCAGCGCACAACAAAGCTCGCCGTCCTCGGCGGAACTGCTGGCACCGGTCAATGTGACGGTGACCGGCTCGCGTATCCGCGGTACCGACGTCGAGACCGCGCAACCTGTCTTCACCCTCGACCGCCAGGCCATCCGTGCCACGGGGCTCACCAGCCTCAGCGACATCATCGCCCGGCTGCCCTCGGCGGGCACCCCCGAAGTCACCCCGCAGGACACCCTGTCCTCCAGCGGTGACGCCGGTGGTCGCTATGCAAACCTGCGCAACCTCGGCGCCGTGCGCACCCTGGTGCTCGTCAACGGCCGGCGCTGGACGACCAGCCTCGGTGGCCTCACCGACATCTCCACCATCCCGGTGTCGATCGTCGAGCGCATCGAAGTGCTCAAGGACGGCGCGTCGTCGATCTACGGGTCCGACGCGATCGGTGGCGTGGTCAACATCATCACCACGGACCGCTTCGAAGGCGCCACGGCCGACGTGCAGTACGGCGTCAACGGTCATGGCGACGGCGCGCAGAAGAACGGCACCTTCACCTGGGGCAAGAGCACGCAGAACGCTTCGATCATCCTCGGCGCCAGCTACGAAGACGGCGACGATCTCAGAGATGCCAAGCGTTCGCTCACCGCCTCGCCGGACGGCCCCCGCCATGCCGACAGCGGCTTCGGCATGGGTCCCTATGGAGGCGTGATCGACCCGCGTTCGCCCGGCACCGCGTATGTGATCAACCACGCCGGCGGCGTGGTCGGCGATACCGCGAACCTGGCCAACTACCATCCGTACGACGTCGACAGCAATGCGGACAAATACGCCACCACGCGCGACATGACGTTCCGGGCCGGCAGCAAGTTGCGCAACCTGTTCGGCACGGGTCGATACAACCTGACCGACGACATCACCCTGCGCGGCATGGCCAGCTACGGCGTGCGCGACACGCATTGGCAGGCTGCGGGCTATCCGCTGGAAAGCGGCTCGGGACGCGGCGACCCGCTGGTGATCGACGCGAACAACGCCTATAACCCGTTTCCGGGCTACGACACGTCTTTCTTTCGCCGCCTGACGGAAATTCCCCGGATCACCTGGGCGAAAAGCAAGACGATGCACCTGGACGGTGGCGCCGAAGGCACGTTCCAATGGGGTGAGCACACCTGGAACTGGGACGTGACCTATGCCTATTCCGAAGCGCGTGCCAGCCGGACCACCAGCGGCAACATCGACCTCGACCATGCGCGCAAGGCACTCGGCGCGACGACGACGGTCGATGGTCGGCTCGCCTGCGCGGACGCCGCCGATCGCGCGGCCGGCTGCGTGCCCTGGAACATTCTGGCAGGGCCCGGCGGCACACCGGACGCCGTATGGAACTACGTAACCTCCACCGGCACGTCACACCAGACCACTCGCACCAACGACGTCATCGCCAACCTCACCGGTGGCGTACTCGACCTTCCGGCAGGCACGCTGCGTGTCGCGGGCGGCATCGAGCACCGCAACGAGACCGGCCGGTACACGCCCTACCCCGCCGACTCCGCCGGGCTGACCACGCAACTGGCCAGCGCTCCCACGGCGGGCGGCTACATCGCCAACGAAGCCTACGTCGAGCTCGACGTGCCGCTGCTCGCCGACCTGCCGCTTGCCCATGAGCTGGCGATTAACGTGTCGTCGCGCTACTCGCATTACTCCGCGTTCGGCGGCCGGACCAACGACAAGTACAGCTTCCGCTGGAAGCCGTTCGACGATCTCCTGCTGCGCGGGACGTATGCGGAAGGATTCCGTGCGCCGACGGTGGCCGATCTCTACGCCGGCACCAGCGAGAGCTTCGAGAGCTTCCTCGATCCGTGCGACAGCGCGTACGGTGCCGCCGCGGGCAACGCCGCCGTCGCCGCGCGTTGTGTCGCCTCGGGCGTCCCGGCCAGCTATCGCCAGACCGATCAGTCAGGCGCGCAGATCAACTCGGCGACCGGCGGGCAGAACCCGAACGCGTTCAGCGCTGGCGCCAATCCCGCGCTCAAGCCCGAGTCGTCGATCACCCGCACCGCCGGACTGGTCTACAGCCCCAGCCAGATCGACGGTCTGGATGTCACGCTCGATTACTACAAGGTCGACATCGAGGACGTCATCACCCCGATCCTGGCCGGTGACATCCTCAATTTCTGCTACGTCGGTAACGACCCGGCGTACTGCGGCCGCTTCACGAGGGCGACGAACGGGACCATCACCTCGCTCGACGAAAGCCTGGCCAACCTCGGCTCGCTGCGCACGGAAGGCTACGATCTGGGCCTGCACTACCGGTTCCCCGTCACCCACTTTGGCGAATTCGCACTGCTTTCGGACAGCACCTATCTGAAGGACTACACGCAGGTCAGCAGCCCCGGCGCCGCGCCGCGCCACCTGGCCGGGTACATGAATGGGGTGCAGGGCCTGTACCGTGTGCGTTCCAACCTGTCGCTGGACTGGTCGCTGAAGCGCTTCGGCGCCACGTGGACGGTGCGATATTTCTCCGGACTCAACGACAGTTGCTGGTCGGCCGATGTCGAGTGCAATCACCCCGAGAAGGTCAACGCACTGACGGGCGCCACCGGAATCAGCCATAAGGGCGGCGTCGCGTTCCACGATGCGCAGCTACGCTGGCAGGCACCGTGGAATGGCAGTTTCCGCGTCGGCATCAATAACGTTTTCGCCCGCAAGGGACCGTTGTTCTACAACGTCTCCGCGGCCGGCGGCGGCAGCCCGCCGTACAACCCGGCATACGATGTCGACCGTTATTTCTACGTGGGTTACCAGCAGCGGTTCTGAGCCACTCGCAAGATCCACCGCATTTCGAACGATCCAATCGCATCCGTAATTTCGGATAGGAATCGTTCTCAAATCCTTGCGGTCATATGACAGCCGCGTTATGTTCCCGTTACGTCGCATAGCGCCCAGGGTCGGCGCGACGTGAGTGTCCCCACACTCCAGGCCCTTCGATACCCCCATCAACGAGTGCCGTCAGCGGCGCTTCTACAAGCTGTTCAGCCTTGCCGCAAAGCAGGGCCAGGGAGAGTTTTACCTCATGAAAAGCAACACCCTGTTCGCGCGCTCCGGCGTGCTGAAGCGCACGGCGCTTGTCTCGGCGCTCGGCGCCTGCCTGCTGGCCGGTTCGGTCCACGCGCAGAGCACCGTCGGCGACATCTACGGCAGCGCCGCGGCCTCGCAGACCATCCAGATCCAGAACCTCGGCTCCGGTGCCTCGCGCACCGTCGTCGTGGGCGAAGACGGCCGCTATCGCGCGTCGTCGCTGCCGATCGGCAGCTACCGTATCAACGTGCAGCAGAACGGCCAGACCGTTTCGACGCGCGACATCAACGTCGTCGCCGGCCAGTCCGCGCAGGTGAACTTCAACGCGCCGTCGGCCGACACCAGCGCCGCCGCGCTGGACACGGTCACCGTGTCCGCTAACGCCCTGTCGGCCATCGACGTGGCCTCGGTCGAGTCGCGCACCAGCTTCACGGCCGACCAGCTGAACTCGCTCCCGGTCCCGCGCAACGTCGTCGACGTGGCCGCGCTGACCCCGGGCACCGTCAAGGGCGACTCCGCGTTCGGCAACCTGCCGTCGTTCGGCGGCGCCTCGGTCGCCGAGAACAGCTACTACGTCAACGGCTTCAACGTCACCAACCTGTACAACAACCTGTCGTTCTCGGAAGTGCCGTTCCAGGCCATCCAGCAGCTCGACGTGCAGACCGGTGGCTACGGCGCGCAGTACGGCTTCTCGACCGGCGGCGTCACCTCGGTGATCACCAAGCGTGGCACCAACGAGTGGAAGGGCGGCGCCAGCTGGGTTTACACACCCGCGTTCGGCCGCGAGCAGCAGCCGACCACGTACACCAAGGACGGTGCGCTGTATCGCACGTACCAGAAGAACAGCGACAACGACAACGTCTACTCGGCATGGCTGGGCGGCGCGCTGATCAAGGACAAGCTGTTCTTCTACGGCATTTTCCAGTCGCATCGCGAGACGGAAACCAATTACCAGGCGACCACCTCGACCAAGCCCGCCGAGCGCAACACGTACAGCGATCCGTTCTATCTGATCAAGATGGACTGGAACATCAATGATTCGAACATCCTCGAGTGGACGGGGATGAACAACACGAAGCACACGACGAACCAGTACTACAACCAGGCCATCGGTGACGACGGCAAGCCGTCCACCACGGATTTCCTCGGTCGTCGCAACGTCAAGACCGGCGGTGCGGTCAACGTCTTCAAGTACACCAGCTACCTCACCGACGACCTGACGCTGTCCGCGCAGTGGGGCAAGATGAAGAGCAAGAACTCTTCGGACTATGTCAGCGCCGACGGCACCCGCACCACCTATGACGGCAACATCAACGGCGCCAATACCGGCTGCCCGTACGTCATCGACCGTCGCACCAGCACAGCCAGCGGCGTCACCGATCCGTACGCGTCGTGCTATCTGTCCAGCACCATCGACCGGTTCAACGGCGAAGACCAGCGCACGGCCTATCGCGTCGACCTCGACTGGAAGATCGGCGACCACGACCTTTCCGGCGGTTTCTCGCGCGAGAAGTGGAAGTCCGACTCCGGCCAGAGCTACGCGGGCGGCGCGCTGTACTACTACCGCACCGACACCGCCGGCAACCTCGGCCCGGCCGGTAACGACTACGTCTCGGTGTACAACTACCGCACCGGCGGTTCCGTCGCGATCGACCAGAAGTCCTGGTTCCTGCAGGACAACTGGCAGGTGAGCGACAAGGTCCTCGCGTACATCGGCGTGCGCAACGACTCGTTCAACAACAAGAACGGCGCCGGTGAAAACTTCGTCCGTCAGGGCAACATCTGGCAGCCGCGCCTCGGCTTCTCGTGGGACGTCTTCGGCGATTCGACCACCAAGGTGTTCGGTACCGCCGGTCGCTACTCGCTGCCGATCGCCGCCAACGTCGCCCTGCGCGCCGCTACCGCCTCGTACTACACCTCGCAGCCGTTCGCTTATTCGGGTGTCGACAGCGTGACGGGTGTGCCGACCCTGGGTGCCGCCCTCGGCCCGCAGCAGATCGTCAATGGCGAGAACGGCAGCACGCCGGACCCGCGCTCGGTCGCCACGAAGGACCTGAAGCCGTACTCGCAGGATGAGTACATCCTCGGCTTCCAGCACCGCATCACCAGCGACAACGACTTCTTCAACGACTGGGTGGTCGGCGCGAAGGCGACGTGGCGCAAGCTCAACAACGCGATCGACGACACGTGCGACTGGCGTCCGTTCTACGCGTACGGTCAGTCGCTCGGCCTGAACATGGACGCCAACGGCGACCAGTTCACCCCGCCGTCGACGATGCCGGGCTGCTTCATCTACAACCCGGGCAGCAAGGTCTCCGTGGACGTCGATCTCGACGGCAGCGGCCAGCTGCGTAACGTCACGCTCCCGGGCACGGCGTTCGGCACGAAGGCGAAGCGCACGTACGAGTCGGTGACCCTGTCGGCCGAGAAGGCGTCGGACAAGTGGTACGTCAACGCGTCGTACACCTGGTCGAAGAACCGTGGCAACACCGAAGGTCTGGTTAACTCGGACAACGGCCAGATGGACACGGGCACGACCAGCGCGTTCGATTACCCGGAACTGATGACCGGCGCCACCGGTTACCTGCCGAACGATCGTCGCCACAGCTTCAAGATCTACGGCGGCTACAAGATCACCCCGGAATGGTCGGTGGGCGTGAACGGTCTGCTCGAGTCCGGTCGTCCGACCAGCTGCTTCGGCGGCGGCGATGAAACCGTCGGCGGCATCCCGGGCTACAACTCCGAGTTCTTCTACTGCGAAGGCAAGATCTCGGGCCGCGGCCGCGCCAAGCGTCTGCCGTGGACCTGGACGCTCAGCCCGAACGTCGTCTACACCCCGGCCGCGGCCAAGGGTCTGACGGTTCAGCTGGACATGATCAACCTGCTCAACAACGACAAGCCGACGGCGATCAACGAGATCGGCGAGAGCGCGGGTCAGACGTTCTATTCGTCGACCTATCGTGTGCCGAGCTACTACCAGACGCCGCGTTACTTCCGTCTGATGGTGCAGTACGACTTCAGCCTGTAAGGGTTGGGTTGCGTCGCCGCTTCGGTGACGCGTTATGAAGAAGGGCCGTCCGGTTGGGCGGCCCTTTTTTTGTGGTCTGGCGGGCTCGGCTTCGCCGTCGCTTTTGCTTTTGCGCGCTGTAGCGAGGGAGCCGTCGGCTGCCATGCCTGTCGCTAGGTCCTCCTACGGCCTTCGCCTTCGTGCGGAAACGCTCCAGGCACGGCAGCCGACGGCTCCCTTCCGACGGTGCGCTGGGTTCACGGAAGAGCGGAAGCACGGCTCGAACGAGACGTGAGGTGACCGAAGTGCGCAGCATGACCGATAGATATTTTGGTAGCTTGTGTTGGTTGCTGGCGGAAACGAGTTCCACATTTCGAAGAACACGGAGAGGGGCGATAGCTGGATGAATGCGAACACGATGATCGCTGGCGCGCTCGCGCTGGGCATGCTCGTTGTTGAGGTACCCGCGTCGGCACAGGCGACTCGCGACGACGTCGATGGCCTGGTCAAAGCCGTGATGAATGAAACCTATGGCCAGACCTATGACGCACAGAGCAACTGTTGGGCATTTGCGTGGAAGAACGATCAGGGTGAATCAACGGACTACTGCATGCGTCCCGGCACGCCGCAGATCGTCGATGGCCCTCGTGGAAAGACCCTGTACCTGAATGCGTTCAGCGTTATCGTCATGCAAGGCGACAGCCCGTACCGCTACGCCCATGTCCAACCCGGCCTGATGGGCGCTTTCAAGATCCATGTCGGAGGTGCTCAGGGATGGACGTATGAGGCCTACGACAGCGGAACCGATTACGGCAGCATGGGTGATTGCGGGTGCTCACAGGCGCGACTGATCAAGCTGAGCAATGCGGGTGATTACGGCTGGATTTTCGTCAGCGGTGGCACGTGGCAGGACATGACTGTGGGGTTCTACAGCATCGTTACTGCCATCAAGGGTCGTATGACCGATGTCAGCAAGATTCCGCAGGTGACCGAAGACGCGCAAGGTGTCAGATACGACGTCAGCGTGAAGGAAGATCCGGCCGCAAAAGGCTTCTTTCCGCTGCATGTCGTCAAGACCACGAAAGGTGCGAAGGTCGAGGCATTCGACGTGCCCTTCAATACCACCCGATCATCGTACGCCTTGCCCGCCGGCCGCTGACGCGGCAGTAAATTGGCCGATATTCTCATGACGCAACGTCGATTTTTTTGCTAGCTTGTATCTGTTGCCTGCGGGATCGCAATCCACGCATCGCAGGCAACCATCGCTCAAAGCGGTGAGCGCGGACCAGGGGTGTACCACCACCACAAGGTCCGCTGACCCTAATCAACGCAGAAGGTTGACCATGGCTATGCCAAATACTAAGGCATTCTCACGCGTGCCGCTTCCCGGCGGCACTCCCCTCAACGGTTACCGGGCCGTCTGCCGATCTCGCAGACACGGTTGAAGAACCGCGGCGCCGGCCGTTGCTGGTTGAGTTTTTTCTTGCCGTAGCTATCCGGCGCGTTGCCGTGTGGCCGCAAGACAGCGACTGGCGTTGCGAACCACTTCTTGAACACACCGCCCGGCGTCCGGTCACGGACAGGCCGATGAGGCTCATCGTGCGAGCGATGGTGGCACGCCTTTGCGTTTTGGCGTGCCACAACTCGGGGCGGGGTGAATCGCCAACAGGGCTGGCTCCTACCAGAGCGGGGCTTTGTGCGGCATGCATGGAGATGACTATGGAAAAGTTTGGAACGGTAGGCGAAGGAAGTTTTTGTATCGACCCCGAGGCGAGCGTCAACGCATTGTTGAATGACGCTAACGAGTTGTTGCAGTACGCGCGGGGCATCACGGATTTGCTCGTGGAGTCGCTGCAGGAGGACGAAATTCCCGAGCGTCAGCGCACGTTGCTTGCGCTGGGAGGTGTCGGTGCGTTGATTACGATGGGTGTGCAGTGCGCTGCGCGGGCGCACGCGAAGATGGCGTGGGACAAGGTGTGATGTTGGAACCGCCGGCGCGGGTGGATGCAACGCTTCGTTCGCCATGTTGAGCGCTGAGGGTTCGCGAGCGGGCTCGCTCCTACAACGAGCCGGGGTGCGTCAGCGTTCGGAGGGGCGTTGGCGTCTGGCGTTCCTGGAGCGATTCCGCACGGAGGCGAAGGCCGGAGGAGGACTTAGCGACAGGAATGGCAGGCGGCGACGCCCCCTGCCGCGAGGCAAGCTTTTCGCCCGCAGGGCGGGCTCCTACAAGTACGGCGTTCCCAACCGTTTGGATCACAGAAACGGCGGCTGGAATGGGACAAGGTGCGAGGACGTACCCGCGGTTGCCCTTCGCTCGAACGACCTCACCGATGGGAGGGGCGTCGGCGTCTGGCGTTCCTGGAGCGTTTCCGCACGAAGGCGAAGGCCGTAGGAGGACCTAGCGACAGGAATGGCAGGCGGCGACGCCCCCTGCCGCGAGGCCGGGCTTTGAAGCGAACGCGAAGGCGGAGCCGAGCCAGCCCGTAGGCACCCTCTCGTCGCTTCGTTGGCTATTCGCCCGCAGGGCGGGCTCCTACAGGTACGGCATCTTCGAACGTTTGGTCACAGGACCAACGGGCGGTCGGGGAGCTGGTTTTCGCGGGGTTTGCCGTCGCTGGGAAAGTGACGGGTGAGGAGTGCGCCGGCTTCGGCGACGCCGGTTTGTACGGCTTCGCGGTAGTGGCCGTTGGCGAACTCGTCGCGCATGTGCGCGGTGATGGCGTCCCATTCGGCCGGAGCGACGACGCGCGAGATACCACGGTCGGCGACGATCTCGATGCGGTGTTCCGCCAGCAGCACGTAAAGCAGCACGCCCGAATTGTCCTCGGTGTCCCACACACGCAGATGCGAAAACAACATCGCGGCACGATGGCGCGCGGTGACGCCCGAGGCGACTGCGGAAACCGGCAAACGCGACTCGATCACCACGCGCAACTCACCGCGATGCGTGCCCTCACCTGCCGCGACCGTCTTAGCGATCGCATCCAGTGCCGACGCCGGAAACTGCCGCCCGATCTGGAACCACGCGCCGAAGAGGTTGGTAACGATACGTTGCATGTCCATCACCAACTCCCCGATGAGCCGCCGCCACCGAAACTGCCGCCGCCTCCGCTGAAGCCGCCTCCGCCGCCACCCCCGCCGAAGCCGCCACCGCCAAATCCACCGCCACCGCCCCAGCCGCCGAAACCGCCCCACCCACCGCCGCCGATGTCACGGCCGCCACCGAGGGGCACGGCCATGAACAGCGCGCCGGCGACGAGACCGATGACGCCGCCAAGGAGTGAGCCAAGCAACAGCCACGCGAGGCCACCCGTGATCACGCCGCCCACCGGTGCGCGCACGCCGATTGACGCGCGGCCCAGGATGCCGCGAAGAAACAGTACGCCGAACAGCAATGGCAGCAACAAGCTGCCGCCTCCGCCGCGACGTCGCTCGTGGCTTTCGTCCGGCGCGACCGGCGCGGGCAACGCTTCGCCCTGCACGATCTGCGTGATCGCGTTGAGCGCTTCGGTGATGCCACCGTAGTAATCGTTCGTGCGCAACTTCGGCGCCATGTACTCGCGGATGATCCGCGATGCGATGGCATCGGGCAGCGCGCCCTCGAGGCCGTAGCCGACTTCGATGCGCACGCGCCGGTCGTTCTTGGCGAGCAGGAGCAGGACGCCGTCGTCGGTGCCCTTGCGACCGACCTTGTTCGTCTCGGCGACCTTGAGCGAATAACTCTCGAGGTCGTCCGGCTGGGTCGTCGGCACCATCAGCACGACGACCTGCGCGCCCTTCTGTTTTTCGAGGTCGGTCAGACGCGCATCGAGTTGCGAGACCTGATCGGCGGAAAGTGTGCCAGTCAGGTCCGTGACGTGCTTCGACAGGGTAGGCACCGCGGGGTCGTCCGCCGCCAGTGCCGCGACAGCCGGCGCCAGCAGGGAGACGGCGAGCAGGAGCCGCGCCGCGAACCGCCGCATCAGTGAGCGGCCGAGGCTGCCGGGGCCGGGTTCTGCTGGGCGGGCGTGGGAGCCGGTGCCGCGTTGAAGTCGACCGTCGGCGCTGTGGAAATGGCCTTCTCGTTCTCGACGCTGAAGTTCGGCTTGACCTTGTAACCCATGACCTTGGCCGTGAGGTTGTTCGGGAACGAACGGATCAGCACGTTATAGGACTGCACCGCCTGCACGTAGCGGTTGCGCGCCACGGTGATCCGGTTCTCGGTGCCTTCCAGCTGGGCCTGCAGATCGCGGAACGAACCGTCCGCCTTGAGCTGCGGGTAGTTTTCGCTGACGACCATCAGGCGCGAGAGCGCGCCGGAGAGCTGGCCCTGCGCCGCCTGGAACTTGGCCAGAGCTTCCGGATCGTTGGCCAGTTCGGGCGTGATCTGGGTCGAGCCGACCTTCGCGCGGGCGTTGGTCACCTCGGTGAGTACGCGTTCTTCGTGCTGGGCGTAGCCCTTCACGGTGTTGACGAGGTTGGGGACGAGGTCGGCGCGACGCTGGTACTGGTTGAGTACCTCGGACCAGGCCGCCTTGACGCCTTCGTCTTCACGCTGGATAGCGTTGTAGCCGCACCCGGACAGGAATCCGGCCAGGGTGACGAGGGCGAAAGCGCGGAGGATGTTTTTCATGGCGGTGGATTCCTTGGGGTGTGCGGGGCACAACTTAACCCAAAGCCGCAAGAAAAAGCGTGGACGAGTCAGCCCAGGTAGCGCGGTACCAGGACCAGAGCCCAGCTGACGGCGACCATGACCAGCAGCAGGAACACGGCCGCCGACCCCATATCCTTGGCTCGCCCGGCCAGTTCGTGGAATTCCGGGCTGACCTTGTCGACCACGGCCTCGATCGCCGAATTGAGCAGCTCCGCCGACAGGACGAGGATCGGGAAGGTGATCAGGACGATCTTTTCCACGCCGCCCTGCCCCAGCCACAGGCCCAGCGGGATGACCACGACGGCGAGAAAAACCTCAAGCCGAAACGAAGCCTCGTGCTTGTAGCAGGCTTTCAGGCCTTTCATGGACCACTGGAAAGCCGCGAAGATCTGCCGCGGCCCGCGCGGGACGGTGGTCGCCATGACGGGTCAGGCTCCGAAAACGGACGGAAGGATGAGGGTCGGGAGCACGGAGCCGGCCTGGGGCTGTGAGTCAGTCCCATATGATGCCACAGCCCGGCTTCGGCCCGACTTAGATGGGGCGGGGGCCGACTTGTCCGTGGCGAATCGCCGCGCCCCTCTGGCGCTGCAACACAACGGGGCGGACCATTTGTATTACGCTTGAACGGTTGTGACTCCGTTCAGGGTCACGGCGATGGGAGCGGGCTTACGGGCCCGTTCGCTGTTTCCAATGCGTCCGGAAAATACATGGCAACCCAGAACCCGCCCGTTTCACAGACCAAGTCTTTCAGCACGGTCTTCCTCATCGAGATGTGGGAGCGCTTCGGCTTCTACGGCATGCAGGTGCTGATGGTCACCTACATGGTGAAGAAGCTCGGCTTCCCCGATGTCGACGCCAATCTCGTCTGGGGCGCGGCTTCCGCCCTGATCTACGCGACCCCCGCCATCGGCGGCTGGATCGGCGACAAATTCCTCGGCACCCGCCGCACCATGCTGACCGGTGCCGTCGTGCTCATGGTCGGCTACGCGCTGCTGTGGATTCCGACCAACAACACCTATTTCCTGTACGTCGCTCTCGGCGTGATCATCCTCGGCAACGGCCTGTTCAAGCCCAACGCCGGCAACCTCGTGCGCAAGATCTACGAAGGCGACGAGGTCAAGATCGACAGCGCGTTCACCATCTACTACATGGCGGTGAACGTCGGCTCGACCATCTCCATGATCCTGACGCCCTGGATCCGCGACTACGTCGGCGAGCACTACGGCGACGCACTGGGCTGGCACACCGCGTTCGGCGTCTGCTCCATCGGCCTGATCCTCGGTCTGATCAATTACTTCTTCATGCGCCGCACCCTGGCCCACGTCGGCTCGGCACCGGACGAACACCCGCCGGTGGCGAAGAACGTGCTCGGCATCATCGGCGCGGGCATCCTGATCATCGCCGCGTCGTCGTACATCCTGCAGAACCAGAGCGTCGCGCAGGCCTGTGTCTATATCGCGGGCGTCGTCATCCTCGGCATTTTCGCGTACCTCATCTACGCCAGCGAAACCGGCGAGCGCGCCGGCCTCATCGCCGCACTGGTGCTGACCATTCAGACGATTTTCTTCTTCATCTTCTACCAGCAGATGTCGACCTCGCTGAACCTGTTCGCGCAGCGCAACGTCGACCTCGACTTCAGCCTGTTCGGCCTGCACATCCTCACGTGGATCCCCGAGCAGTTCCAGTCGCTCAACGCCATCTGGATCGTGGTTCTGTCGCCGATCCTGGTCTGGATCTACAACGCCCTCGGTCGTCGCGGGAAGGACTTTCCGGTCGCCGCCAAGTTCGCCCTGGGTTTCGTCGCCGTGGCCGTCGGCTTCTTCATGTACGGTCTGGGCGCCACCACCGCGATCGCCGGCAAGATCTCGTCCTGGTACATGGTGTGGGGCTACGGCTTCTATTCGCTGGGCGAGATCCTGGTCAGCGGCCTCGGCCTCGCCATGATCGCGCGCTACGTGCCGGCACGCATGGGCGGTTTCATGATGGGCGCCTACTACGTCGCCTCCGGCGTGGCCCAGTACATGGGCAGCGTGGTGGCCAACTATGCCGCCATCCCGGACAACATCACCGACCCACTGGAATCGCTGCGCATCTACACCAGCCTGTTCAACAAGCTGGGCTTCGTAGGCGTGGGTTGCGTCGCCATCGCCGTGGCCATGCTGCCGCTGATGAAAAAGCTGTCGTTGAACCACGCGCTGGCCAACGTGCCGCCGGTTCCGCCGGTTCACAACGAAGACCTGTAAAACGGTGAGGGCCGCCCCACGCGGGCGGCCCTCCTTCCTGCAACGAGATCGATAACCCGTGAGCGACACCCTGCATTCGCCATCGTCCCGCTCCGGTCCCTTCGCACTAGCGCGTACGCTCGCCTGGCTCCGCCTTTGCGCCATCGCGGGTCAGAGCGTAGCCATCCTCTCCTGCGTCACCCTGCTCCGCCTCGACGTGCCGCTGCTGCCGCTGATGATCGGTGTCTGCATTCTGGCCGTCTTCGCCGCCACCGCCGCGTTCCGCCTCGGTATGCCGTGGAAGGTGAGCGAGGGCGAGGCCATCGTGCACATCGCCGCCGATACGCTGGTGCTGGGTTACCTGCTCTTTTTCACCGGTGGCGCCTCGAATCCGTTCGTCGCGCTGCTGCTGGTACCGATCGCGCTGTCCGCGGCCGCCCTGTCCATCGCCGGCGTGTCGCTGGTGGCGATCCTGACCGGTGTAGCCTATGTGCTGCTGGTGCCCTATCACCTGCCGCTGCCGACGCTGGGCGATAAAGCCCAGGATTTCGACCTGTACGTCGCGGGTATGGGCGTCAACTTCGTGATCATGGCGGTCCTGCTCGGCGTCTTCATCAGCAATCTGGCCAAGGCGATCCGCGTGCAGCAAGGCGAAGTGCAGCGCGTGCGCGAACGTGCCCTGCGCGACGAGGGCATCCTCGCCATCGCCACGCAGGCCGCGGGTGCCGCGCACGAACTCAATACGCCGCTGTCGACCATGCGCACCCTGCTTCCCGAGATCCGCCGCGAGCATGCGGGCGACAACGCGCTGGGTGACGACCTCGACCTGCTCGACGGCCAGGTAGAACGCTGCCGTACCATCCTTCGCGAAATGGTCGCTTTCGGCCAGGCGCAGCTGTCCCAGGTGCCCGAACGGATCACCCTCGACCAGTTCATCCACGGCGTCATGGAGCGTTTTCAGCTGCTCCGGCCGGAGGCCGAAGTCAGCCTGTCCGTCGAACCCGGGGCCGGACGTGTCGCGCTGCGCTCGCCGCCCGGGCTGCGCCACGCCCTGATCAACCTGCTCAACAACGCCGCGGACGCCTCCGCCATGAACGAGAGTACGGCGGTCTCGCTGGCGATCGGCATCGTCGGCCCCTGGCTGGAGCTGGTCGTCACGGACGAGGGTCCGGGATTTGACGAGTTCGACGAACTGGGTACGCTCGGCCTGTCGCAGAAGGATACCGGCCTCGGCATCGGGCTCGCGCTGGCGGAAGCCACCGCGGAACGCCTCGACGGCGAGCTTGCCGCAAGCAACACTGGCCACGGCGCGCAGATGCGCCTGCGCCTTCCCCTTTCGGTCATCGGAGACCATACATGAACGACATCGCCCAACCCGGCGGCCGCCCCCTGCTGATCGTCGATGACGACGCGACGTTCGCCCGCGTGCTCGGGCGTGCGCTCACCTCGCGCGGCTTCGAGGTCATCGCCACGGACAACGTGGACGATGCGCGCGCGCTCACCCGCCGCCACCAGCCTCGCTACTGCGTTCTCGACCTCAAGCTGGGTGACGAGAACGGCCTGCGCCTGATTCCCGAACTGCAGTCGCTGGTTCCGGACATCCGCGTGCTGTTGCTGACCGGCTACGCGTCCATCGCCACGGCGGTCGAGGCGATCAAGCGGGGCGCGCACGACTACCTTGCCAAGCCGGTGGATGCGGACGCCGTCGTTCGCGCGTTGCTGGACGGTGATTCGGGTCCGATGGATGCCGACGATCTGGTCGACGCGCCGGACGCGCCGCTGCCGCTGCGTCGTCTGGAGTGGGAACACATCCAGCGCGTGCTGACCGAATGCGAAGGCAACATCTCTGAAACGGCGCGTCGTCTGGGCATGCATCGACGCACGCTGCAGCGCAAGCTGAGCAAACACCCCGTGCGCGAGCGGCCGGACGAGACGTGATTTAACGCGGGACGATCGTGGCGCGGCAGGAACGCGTGCCGACGCCTTACGCTTCGACCGCTTGTGGATTAGGGAAGCGGACACTCGAGACACGGCTCGCACCCGGCAACGATCGGGTTTCGAGGGGCCATTCGAAGCGGTCGGAAAGACGCCGGGCGATCGCCAGGTCGAAACCGTGCGGATTCACCGAAGCATGTCGACGCGTACCCGGATCGGGCGTCGTGTCGACGGCGGGGTTGATCACGCTGACGCTGCCCGGCATGACGGTGACCACGATCGTGCCCTGGTCGGTCTGCTGAAGCGCATGCCGGATCAGCTGTCCGCAGAGCACCGCGAATACCCGCGGCGACGCATGCAGGGCGAACGTCGCCGGTTCGTCGAGGATCAGCTCCACCGGACGGCCCGCGATGAGCTCCCGCGCGTAGTCCACTTCCTGGCGAAGCACGGTGTTGACGATGAAGTCTTCCTCGGCCAGACCCTGATCCGACTCACGCGAGAGGATCAGGAAAGCCTCGACCAGCGCTTCGAGTTCGCGGGTCGAACGGCGGATGCGTTCCAGTGACCGGTGGCCGAAATCCGACAGATCGGTTTCGTCGGCCAGCATGTCCGAGGACATCTTGATGACGGTCAGCGGGCTGCGCAGTTCGTGGCTGGCGTCACGGGTGAAGTTGCGCTCGCGTTCACTGTAGCCTTCGAGCCGTGAAGCAAGACCGTGCAGTCCGCGCAGGAGCTTGGAGACGTCGCCGTCCGACTTCCTGCCCTTCTGCTCATCCAGCGCCGCCATGTCGGGCCGTTCCGAATCCCAGCCATCGAGCAGTTTGGCAAGGGCCGCGACCGGAAGCCATTCGCGGGACACGGCCAGCCACGCCAGGCCGCCCGAAGAGAGCATGATGGCGATCGCGGCGCCGATCGGCGCGACGTTGTTCGCAGCCATCACCGAAGCGATGACCACGACGAGGGTCTGCAGAGTGAAGACCACCGCGATACGGGCCTTGAACGAGCCCCGCCGGGTGGTCCCCCGCGATTTGCTGCCTTCCATCGACTATGCCTGGTCCTGCACGTTCCTCATGCCGTCTGCGACGCGGCGACTTCGGAATCCAGGTCGGCCAGGCGGTAGCCAGCCGAATGGATCGTGTGCAGCAGAGGACGGTCGAACGGTTTGTCGATCACGCGGCGCAGGTTGTACAGGTGCGAACGCAGGGTGTCGGAATCGGGCAGCGTGTCGCCCCTGATCTCGCGCTCGATATCACGGCGGCTGACCACGCGCGGCGATTCGCGCATGAGGATGGCGAGCAGCTTGAGGCCGATCGGAGAGACGGTCAGTTCCTGCCCGCCGCGGGTAAGGCGCAGCGTGGCCGTGTCCAGTGTCATGTCGCCCACGTTGAGCACCTCGGACGAGACCTGACGGCGGTCGCGACGGATCAGTGCGCGAAGGCGGGCCTCCAGTTCGCGAACCTCGAACGGCTTGACCAGATAATCGTCCGCGCCAGCCTCGAGGCCGACCAGCTTGTCTTCCAGGGTATCGCGTGCCGTCAGCATCAGGACCGGCGTCGACTTCTTGCCGTCCTTGCGCAATTTACGGCACACATCCAGACCGTCCATGCCCGGGAGCATCAGGTCCAGCACGATGACGTCGTAGCTGTTCGAAACAGCGAGGTGCAGGCCACTGACGCCATCCGCGGCGTAGTCGACCGAATAGCCCCTGCGCTCGAGGAACTCGCCGACCATCTCGGCGATCTGGCGGTTGTCTTCGACCAGAAGGATCAGGCCTGCCTGTTCATCGCGGTTGCTCATCGCTCCACTCCTACGCTGATTCACAAATGTGAAGAGTTAACGGCCGGACCAGTGAGTACCGTGTGAAGACCGAAAATGAGCATTCATTTTGCGTACGAGGACGTGCACGTGGCGTCGTCTACCTAAGTAGCGGCGTAAGCATTTTCCACACATTCTCCGCGACGCGAGGCTCGCCCTTCGCCGTCGGATGAAGGCCATCGTCCTGCATCAGGCCGGGGTCCAGCGCCACGCCGTCGAGCAGGAAGGGAAGCAGAGGCACTTTGTGCTTCGCCGCGGCGTCCGCATACACCTTGCGCAAGCCGTCGCGGTATTGCGGGCCATAGTTGACCGGCAGTTCGATCCCCAGCAGGAGGACTTTGGCGCCCGCCCCCTTCGCCGCATCGATCATGGCGTCGAGGTTGGCCGCCAGCTGCCCCAGGGGTAAGCCCTGCAGTCCATCGTTCGCGCCCAGTTCGATCACCACCACGCCGGGATGCTGCGCCTTGAGCAGGCCAGGCAGGCGATTCCGGCCGCTCAGTGAGGTTTCGCCGCTGATGCTGGCATTGACCATCGTCCACGGCGTCGCCATCTTCGATGTGCGAGCGTCGAGGAGGCGCACCCATCCGGCATCCACCGGAATGTTGTGTGCCGCCGACAACGAGTCCCCGAGCACCAGCACCTTACGTGGCGCATCCGCCGCGGAGGCGATGGCGCAGCAAACCCATAGCAACAGGACCAGGCAACGACGCATGAGCGATTCTTCCCGTGTTCTTCTCGAAGTGGCCGATGTTAGCAAGTCGGTTTTCGGCCCGGAGGGACGACTCGACATCCTCTCCGGGGTCAACCTCCGCGTGGCCGCCGGTGAGAGCTTCGCCATCGTGGGCGCATCCGGTTCCGGAAAGACAACCCTGCTCGGCCTGCTGGCCGGTCTCGATGTGGCGACATCCGGCAGTGTGAGGATCGACGGGCAGGCACTGGAGGCGGTCGACGAAGAAGCTCGCGCCGCCATCCGCCGACGTCTGGTCGGTTTCGTGTTCCAGTCGTTCCATCTGCTCCCGGCGCTGACGGCCGAAGAGAACGTGATGCTGCCGCTGGAGCTCGAAGGCGACGACTCGGCGCGGGAACGCGCCCACGCCGCACTCGACTCGGTCGGCCTGGCCGCACGGCGCCGGCACTATCCCGCGCAGCTGTCAGGTGGCGAGCAGCAGCGCGTGGCGCTCGCACGCGCGTTCGTCCACCGGCCGCGAATCCTGTTTGCCGACGAGCCTACCGGCAATCTCGACCAGCACACGGGCGAACACATCGGCGACCTGCTCTTCGAAATGAACCGGCAGCATGCGACCACGCTCATCCTGGTCACCCACGACCCCCGCCTGGCGGCGCGCTGCGCCCGCTCGGCGGAACTGCATGAAGGCCGCCTCGGAGTTCCTGCATGAACGTCGCACGGCTCGCCCTGCGTACGCTGCGCCGCGAGTGGCATCTGGTCGAACTGCGCACGCTCGCCGCGTCGCTGGTGCTTGCCGTCATCGCGCTCGGCGTGGTCGCCACGCTGTCCACCCGCATCGAGCGGGGCATCCTCGCGAGCGCCGCCGAACTGATCGGTGGCGATCTGGGCGTATCCGCGCCGGCGCCATTGCCTGAGCCCATGCTCCGTTCGGCGCAGGACGATGGCCTCACGGCATCGCGCGGCGCGGCCTTTCGCAGCGTGGCTTTTGTGGGCGAACACAGCCAGTTGCTCGATGTCCAGGCGACGGATGCGGCTTACCCGCTGCGCGGCACGCTGGAAGTCCGTGGTGCCGACGGCAAGGGCCGCAGTGCCCACGGCCCCGGACGCGGCGAACTCTTCCTCGATCACCGGGCCATGGTCGGCCTCGGCATCCACGCCGGCCAGACCGTCCAGGTGGGCGGACGCGACCTTCGCGTCAGCGCCGAACTCGTCCGCCAGCCCGACGGCGGTGAACTGTTCGCTCTCGCGCCGCGTGCGCTGATGAATCTCGACGACGCGACGGAGGCCGGGCTCCTGTCCGTCGGCAGTCGCGCCCGTCACCGGCTGCTGGTCTCGGGTCCGCCGGCGGCGGTCGCCACATGGCGCACATCGCTGGAAGCGAACGCCCTGCCCCAGGGCGCCGACCTGATCACACCGGAGAAAATGCAGGAGCGCATGCGCTCGGCATTCGATCGCGCCAGCGCCTTCCTGCGCCTGACCGCCCTGCTCTCCGCCCTGCTCGCGGGTGTCGCTATCGCGCTGGCATCGTCGCGCTATGCACGACGCAAGGCGTCCGAAGTCGCGCTGTTGCGCGCGCTCGGCACGCCGCGCCGACGCGTGGTCGCGCTGCTGGTCAGCACGCTGACCGCGCTGGCGCTGCCCGCCGCCGCCGTGGGCATGCTGATTGCGGTCGGCCTCGCCCAGGGCGCGTGGTACTTCGCGCGCCAGCTGTTCGACAACATTCCGACCACCCTGCCGCTGGGACCGGTCTTTGCCGCCGCCGCGATGGGCCTGGCCGTGCTCGCCGGCTTCGCGCTGCCGCCGCTCGTGCGCCTCGCTGAAGTGCCGCCGGTCGCCGTGTTCCGCGAGTCGATGCAGCGACGCGTCCGCCGCTTCGACGTGCTGTACCTCATCCCGCTGCTGACCGCGATCGCGCTGGTGTGGGTGCAAAGCGATTCGGCCAGACTGGCCGGCATCCTCGCGGCGAGCCTGAGCGGCGTCGCCGTCGTCGCCGCGCTGCTTTCGGCCTTGCTGCTGGTCATCGCACGCCGCGTCGCCCCCGGCGCGCACCCCGCGCTTCGTCTGGGCCTTGCGGCGCTGGCACGCCGACGCGGGCTGTCGCTGATCCAGGCCACCGCGCTGTCGCTCGGCCTGTGCGCCCTCCTCCTGCTCGCCGTGATCGCTCCGTCGCTGCTCGACGGCTGGCGACGCGAACTGCCTGCCGATACACCCAACTGGTTCGCGCTCAACCTGCAGGACGACCAGCGAGACGCTTTCACCAACGCGCTGACTCACATGGGTGCGAGCCGGACCAACATGATGCCGCTCGCCGTGGGCAAGCTCACCGCGATCAACGGCAAGTCGATCGACACACTCACCTTCGACGACCAGCAGGGCCGCGATTCGGCCGATCAGCAGTTGCGCCTCTCGTGGAGCGCGGAGCTCCCGCCGTCGAATCAGATCGTCGCTGGCGCATGGCCCGGCGCCTCGCCGGCGCAGGCCGAAGTGTCCGTCGATACGTCGTGGCGTGACCGTTTCCAGCTGAAGCTCGGCGACACCCTTCGTTTCGAGGTGGGCGAAGGCAGCCTCGACGCGCGCATCACCAGCATCCGCAAGGTCGACTGGAGCTCGTTCCGGGTCAACTTCTTCCTGATGCTCGATCCGGCCCACGCGGCCGATCTTCCGCACACGTGGCTGACCAGTTTCTATCTGCCCCGCGGCCACGCGGATGAGTTGTCGAAGCTGTCGCGCGACTACGGCAACCTCAGCCTGATCGACGTGGATGCGCTGCTCGACCGCGTCCGCGAGATCGTCGACCGCGTCGGTGGTGCCGTGCGCTGGGTACTCGGTTTCAGCCTGCTGGCGGGCGCGCTCGTGCTGACGGCCGCCTTGGCGGCGAGCGCACAGGAGCGGCGGAAGGAAGCCGCTCTGCTGCGCACGCTCGGCGCCACCCGCCTGCAACTGAGGGCGGCCGCGGCCTGCGAGTTCGCGTTGCTGGGTCTGGTCGCCGGCCTGACGGCGGCGCTGGGTGCCACGGGCGCGGGCATCTGGCTCGGCCAGGCGGTGTTCCGTATCGAAAACTTCGTGCCGCCGCTGTGGCCGCTCATCGGCGCCGCCGCGCTGGCGGCGCTGGTGGTCATGCTGATCGGCCTGTACGGGACGCGACGCGTGCTCAACACATCGCCGATGGCGCTGCTGCGGGAAGGCTGAGTCGGCTCAGTCCGGGCGGTGCATGTCGAAGGCCATCACGATGGCCTCTTCGCGCCCGTTTTCCGCAGGGTAGTAACCGGGCCGACGTCCGATCTCGTGGAAATCCAGCGAGTCGTAAAGCGCCCTGGCGACGGGGTTGGAGGGGCGTACCTCGAGGAACACTCGCTCCACGCCGTACCAGCGGGCCAGATCGAGCAGCCGTCGCATCATGCGGCGGCCGTAACCGAGGCCGCGCCAGGCGTCACCGATGCAGACGTTGAGTACATGCGCTTCGCCTGCGGCCACCGAGAGAATGCCGTACCCGGCGATGTCGCCCTCGTGGACGATCACCCAGCAGTTATGACCGGCCTGCAGGCAGTCGCGGAAGATGCCCGCACTCCAGGGAAAGGGGTAGGACGCGTGCTCGATCGCCACGACGGCATCGAGGTCGTCGCGACGCATCGCGCGGACTTCGGTGGACGGGCGGGCGACGGCGACCATGGCGGGCTCAGCTCCGTGCGAACGCGCGGCCCAGAGCGCGCAGGCCGTTCCAGAGACGGCGTTTGGCGGCCGCATCGGACACGATGGCTGACGGTGGGTCGACGAGGACGATCTGTGCCGCGGCGAGCGCGGCGGCCGGCAACTGATGGCCCAGGGCTCGCGCCTGAGCATCGCCGAAAACAAGATACGCGGAGGCGACCGGCACGTGCTCGAGGCCGTTGGGCCCGACCTCCAGCCGCGCCGCACGCGCGGTAACGGCGCCGAAGGCGCGCAGGGCGCGACCGAGCAGTTCCATTTCGCGCTCGCTGCATCCCGCCGGCAGGACGACGACGCAGGCCACGCGCCCACCATCGACCGGGTCGTTGGCCGGCTCGAACGGCGACGGCTCCACGGCTTCCGTGACACGCAGGCGCCATGGGGTCACACCCATGACCTTGAGCAGTCGCGCGTGACGGGCGGGCATCGCGGCCATCAGCTGCCTCCCGGCGCCCGGGCATGGCGACCCACCCGACGACGGTGGGCCGCACGGCCCCACAGCGTCATCACCGGACCCGATATCGTGTAGATCACCGCGACGGCGAAGAGCACGCGCGCGGTGTCGATGAGCAACAGCACCACGATGAGCACCGCGGCGATCAGCCAGATGAAGGGCACGCGGTCACCCTTGGGCCACGCCTTGAAGCTGTAATAGCGCACGTTGCTGACCATCAGCAGTCCGGCGATCACCGCCATGGGCAACGCGAAGAACGCTACCGTCGGCCCCGGCACGTCGAACTTGACCATGGTCCAGACGAAGGACATGCACAGGGCGGCCGCCGCCGGGCTGGCCAGTCCCTGGAAGTAGAGCTTGTCCGCCACGCCCACCTGGGTATTGAAGCGGGCAAGACGCAGCGCCGCGCAGACGGCGTAAATGAAGGCACCGGCCCAGCCGATCTTGCCCCAGACCTGTCCGTAATCAGCCAGGGATGACAATGACCAGGTATACAGCACCAGCGCGGGCGCCAGCCCGAAGCTGACGAGATCGGACAGCGAGTCGTACTGCACGCCGAACTCGCTCTGCGTGTTGGTCATGCGGGCGACGCGGCCGTCCATGCCGTCGAGGATCGCCGCGACGAACACGGCCAGAGCGGCCGTCTGGTAGTCCCCGCCGATCGCGGAGACGATCGCGTAGAACCCCGAGAACATCGCGCCCGTGGTGAAAAGGTTCGGCAGCAGATAGATGCCGCGGTGACGCGGCCCCCGGGGTTGGATCGGATCGCTCATGGGCCATTCCGTGACATGGGCCGCCAGTGTAGCCCAGGCGCCGTGATGCGTCAGGCCGCCGCCGGTGCCGCGGTGCGTGAAACCGGGACAGGGGTCGCTTGCGTGGCACGGGGCCCGGTGATACTTCTTGCGCCTTCCAACCACCTGCCGGAATCACGCATGCGCCGCTGCCTTGTCCTCGCACTCCTCGTCACGGCCTGCCCCCTCGCGCTGGCCCAGGCATACAAGTGGAAGGACGCTCAGGGCGTCACCCATTACGCGGACACGCCGCCGCCGAACAACGCCAGATACGAGAAGGTGAAGACCAGCGGCACGGTCGAGGCACCGGCACCGGCCCCCGCCGCACCGGCGAAGCCGGAAGCCGCGCCTCCCGCACCCGGCACCCAGGTCGCCGACAACCCGGCCAACCGCGCCAGGCTCTGCGACCAGCTGCGGAAGAACATGGACGTGCTGGGCAAGGAACAGGTCATCTCCGTCGATGACGGCAAGGGCGGTTCCCAGCAGCTCGACGACGCCGGGAAGAAACGCCAGATCGAAACCACGCAGGCGCAGATGACGCTTTACTGCAAGTGATCGGCGCTGGCTGGGGCTTGCACCTATAATCGACGTCTTACTCCCGACGAATCGCCCGCATGCGCCTCAGCCAGTTTCATCTCGCCACCGTCAAGGAAGTCCCCGCCGACGCGGAAATCGCCAGCCATCAGCTGATGCTGCGCGCGGGCATGATCCGCAAGCTGGCGTCCGGCCTTTACACCTGGTCGCCGCTGGGCCTGCGCGTGATGCGCAAGGTCGAGGCCGTGGTCCGCGAGGAAATGGTCCGCGCCGGCGCGATCGAAGTGCTCATGCCTTCGGTGCAGCCGCGCGAGCTGTGGGAAGAAACCGGCCGCTGGGAGAAATTCGGCGGCCAGTTGCTGAAGATCAAGGATCGCAAGGAGCAGGAGTTCTGCTACGGCCCCACGCACGAAGAAGTCATCACCGACTTCGCGCGTAACGAGCTGAAGAGCTACAAGCAGCTGCCGCTCAACTTCTTCCAGATCCAGACCAAGTTCCGCGACGAGATCCGCCCGCGCTTCGGCGTGATGCGTGCGCGCGAGTTCCTGATGAAGGACGCCTACTCGTTCCACCTGACCCCGGAATCGCTTGGCGAAACCTACCAGGTCATGTATGACGCGTATTCGCGCATCTTCACCCGCCTGGGCCTGGAATTCCGCGCCGTCGACGCCGACACCGGCGCCATCGGCGGCAGCGCCAGCCACGAGTTCCAGGTCATCGCCGACTCGGGCGAAGACGCCATCGCGTTCTCCGACGGTTCGTCGTACGCGGCCAACATCGAAAAAGCCGAAGCGCTGGCACCGGCCATCGAGCGTCCCGCGCCGTCGGCCGAGCTCACCCGCGTGGATACGCCCACGCAGCGCACGATCGACGAGATCACCGCATTCCTCGGCGTGCCCGCTTCGCAGACGGTGAAGACCATCCTCGTTCGCGGCCTGGAAGGCCTGGTCGCGCTCGTCGTGCGCGGCGATCACGACATCAATGAAGTGAAGGCCGCCCACCTGCCGGAGCTGCCGGACGATTCCGAACTGGCCAGCGAAGCGGAGATTCTCGCCGCCACCGGCACACGCCCGGGCTTCATCGGCCCTGTCGGCCTGCCCGACTCCATTCCGGTCATCGTCGACCGCAGCGCCGCCGTGCTCGCCGACTTCGTGTGCGGTGGCAATCAGGACGGCACCCATTTCACCGGCGCCAACTGGCAGCGCGATGCCCGCATCAACCGCGTAGCCGACATCCGCAAGGTGGTGGAAGGCGACGCATCCCCGGACGGCAAGGGCACGATCCGTCTGGCCCGCGGCATCGAGGTCGGTCATATCTTCCAGCTCGGCCAGAAGTACGCGGAAGCCATGGGCGCGCGCGTGCTCGACAACAACGGCAAGATGGCCACCATGTACATGGGTTGCTACGGCGTCGGCGTCAGCCGCATCGTCGCCGCCGCCATCGAGCAGCGCCACGACGACGCCGGCATGATCTGGACCGACGCCATGGCGCCGTGGCGCGTGGTGGTCTGCGTCATCAATCCGAAGAACGATCCCGTCGTCACCGAGGCGGCCGAGTCGCTTTATCAGGAACTGTCGCAGGCCGGCATCGACACCGCATTCGACGACCGCGGTCTCCGTACCGGTCCGATGCTTGCCGACATGGAACTGATCGGTATTCCGCACCGCATCGTCGTGAGCGGCCGCGGCCTCGAGGCCGGGACGTTCGAGTATCGCGCCCGCACAGAAGCCGAATCGCGCAACATCACGCGCGAAGAACTGCTCGCCCTGCTCGAGGCGTGATGGTCCCTGCGTGACAGGCGCGACGGGAGCGCACGAGCCGCGCTCCCGTCGCGGTTACCGGCCGCCTCTACTGGACGGCGGCATTGATCGCGTTGGCGTAGTCCGCCGTCGTACGGCCCGGCGCCGAGCATTTCTGGATATCGTCGTACAGCCACATGAAGCCGCCCGGGATACCGGCGCTCTGTTTCCAGGCAGTCATCTTCGACTGCACGGTCGCCGGCGAATCGCCAGTGCTGCAGCCCGTGCCGTTCTTCGACCAGAGCCCCGGAATCACCGGCATGCCGAGCGCGCTCGTCCACTGCGCCGGATCGTTGCCCGTGCCACCCGCGTAGTCCTGCAGGTAGATCTTGTCCACGGCACTGCCCAGGTTGGCTTTGAGCGAAACCCAGAAGCTGCGATTGGTATAAGGCGCGAACGTGATCTTGTAACCGAGCCCCGCCAGCATCTGACCGAAGGCTGTCGCCGACGCCAGATCGTAGGCGCTCTCATCGTCGAAATTCGCCGCGTCCGCGCCCGTGATCTGTTTCAGCAACTGGAAGTTACGGTAAAGGATGCTGTCCGGCCCCGTACCCGCTCCCGCTCCGGTACCGTTGACCAGCGCCTGGATACTCTCGAAGTCCGTCGTACCACCGGCACCGATCGACACCTCGATCCGGTTCACCGACGTCGGCGCCTGCTTGAGCGTCGCCAGCTCGGCTGACCAGCCCGTGTTCGGGCCAACGTAGTTGCCGTCACTGATGAGGGGCTCATCGTTGAGGTGCAGGTCGCCGTTGGTATCCACATGCACGCTCCACAGCATGACTGTCGTGAATCCCGATGCCCGGAGATCATCCATGACGGGCGTACCGCCGCTGTAAAACGGGCCGCCGCCGTACACGGCGGATTCCGCCATACCCGGCGCGGAAAGGCTCATACCGCCGGCCAGGGCGACCGCGAGGGCAACACGTCGTACGCCAATGCTAATGATGGACATGAGTTATTCCATTCCAGTGAACGGCGCCGCTGTAGGGTTATTCCGATAATCGGCTCCGATTGCGCTGAGAGTCCCACGGTAAGCTGCCATTATTCCGCCACTTGGTTCACAATTCCGACCCGAGCGTGTGTGAAATTAATCGCATCGATTAATACGTCGATTTACTGTGAAACCAGAACAGGGAGAATGCCCATGGCCGTCGATATCAAGAACCTCAGCCACAATCAGCTCAACGAGCTGATCGCCAAGGCCCAGTCCCGCCAAACCGAGCTGCGCAGGGAAAAAGTTTCCGCACTGCGCGACAAAATCAATGAATTGATCCGCGCCGAAGGTTTCACCTTCGACGACGTCTTCGGCGCCCGCGCCCCGAAATCCAAACGCGCCGGCACGGTGGTTGCTGCCAAATACCGTAATCCGGATAACGAGGAACAGACCTGGTCGGGACGCGGCAAGCGTCCGCGCTGGTTCAATGACGCGCTGAAGGCCGGTAAAAAGGAAAGCGATCTGCTGGTGTGATTTACATGCCGACATAAACCAGAAAAATGGCCTTGCGAATGCGAGGCCTTTTTTTTGGCGAGTTGGCGAGATGTTTGTTGGAGCGGGGGCTCGGCTTGCGCCTTCGCGTTTGGTTTTGTCGCGGCGTGTAGTGTCGCGTTGAAGAGCCGGCGGGCGCCACCCTCGCGTCCACGCCTGCGGCGACCCCTCAAGGAAGGGCCGCTCCGCGGCCGTCTTTCAATGGCCTTCGGCCGGGTCGGGCTCCGACTGGGGGTTTTCGAGTCGGCTGTCCCTGCCTCCCCGAAAACGGCCGGTCATCCCTGACCGGCCCCGCTCTCGCGGCCTCTTCCAGTCGGAGCCCTCGCCTGCGGCTACCGGACGCGAGGGTGGCACCCGCCGGCTCTTTCGGGGACTGAGGCAGCGTGGGGTCGAGCCGCGGCTCGCTTCGTGGCTGGGACCGCTCGCCTGCCTGTTTCCGATGGCCTCGTTCGCCTTAGCCGGGGTGAGGGTTCGCGAACAGGGTTCGCTCCTACCGCACGGCGACCGCAATGGGGGGATACATGGCGGCCTGTAGGAGCGCGCCCTGCGCGCGAAAAGCCAACGAAGCGAAGAAGCCACACCCCGCTCGACCACCAACCCACCTCGGTACACCAAAGAGACGGCGGGGGTGACCCTCGAGGCCGGTAGCCGCAGGCGAGGGCTTCGACTGGACAAGGCCGCGCACGCGGGGCCGGTCAGGGATGACCGGCCGTTTTCGGGGAGGCAGGGACAGCCGACTCGAAAACCCCCAGTCGGAGCCCGACCCGGCCGAAGGCCATTGATACACGGCCGCGGAGCGGCCCTTCCCTGAGGGGTCGCCGCAGGCGTGGCCTCGAGGGTCACCCCCGCCGGCTCTCCAACGCGACACAACACGCTCGCGACAAAGCCAAACGCGATGGCGCAAGCCGAGCCGAGCCGAGCCCGCGAGATCGAAAGCGCACCCTTGACGCTCCCCCGCCCCGGGCGTAAACCGGGCGGATTATCCTCGGAGTCAACCACATGCCCCTCGTCCGAATCGATGTCCGCCGTGGCAAGGATGCCGCCTATCGCAGCGCGCTCGGCAAAGCCGTTCATGACGCTCTGGTCAGCATCGGCGTGCCGCACGATGACCGTTTCCAGGTCATCGCCGAACACGATGCGGAAGGTCTCGTCTACGACGCGCACTACCTCGGTATCGAGCGCACCGACGACATCGTCATCGTGCAGATCACCTTCAACGACACGCGCACCCTCGACCAGAAGAAAGCGCTGTATCAGGCGATCGCGGAAAACCTGGGCAAGTCACCAGGCGTGAAAGCGGGCGACGTTTTCGTCAGTCTCGTCGAGGTGAAGAAGGAAAACTGGTCGTTTGGCAACGGCGTGGCGCAGTACGCCAGCTGACGGCTCAGAGAGAACGGCGCGGCGCGACGATCAGGTCGCCGAACAACAGGCCCGCCACCAGTGACACCAGCAGCGTGACGCCGAGCAGACCCGTATCCATGCCCAGTGAGGCATCGCGATCCAGCAGATAGGACACGCTGCGGAAGCTTACCGAGCCCGGCACCAGCAAAATGATGCCGGGCTCGCGTACGACGGCGCCCGGTTGCTGGGCGTAGCGCGCATAGACATTGCTGAGCGAGCCCAGCAGAAGACCGCCGACAAACACGCCGAACGGCGCGCCCGGCAATGAGCCCGAAATGCTGCCGCCCCAGCGTGTGGCGAGGTAACCGAGAATGACGGCCCCCATCACGACCAGCCAGTCGCGCCGGGCGGTGCGGAACAGGATGGCGAACGAGAACGCGCCGACCGCGAGCATCGGCCAGTCGGCCCAGCCGGGAAGTGGCGGCAGCGAATAATCGCGCGACACGATACCGAAGGCCTCGCACAGCTGGCTGGCGGCCACGGTACCGAAGGTCAGCTTCAGCAGCGTGGCTACCGCGCCACCCATGCGCGCGACACCGGCCACGAGATGTTGACTGGAAATTTCGCGCACGGCCGTGGTCAGCGCCATGCCGGGCATCAGCACGATCATGCTGCCGAGGATCACCGACTTGACCGCCAGCGGCACCAGGTAAGCGCTGACGACGATCGCGATGGCTGTGGCCACCATGGCGCTGATCGCATCGCTGGCGGCGGCAAGCCGCGGTCGGCTGCCCGACGCGACGGTAATCGAGCCTATGAGAACGCCGATGAAACCCGCGGTGACCAGATCGGGCCACGCACTGTGCAACAGCAGGCCGACGACGGTGGCCGCGCAGAGGCCATAGCTCGCGATCACGCCGAGCTCGGCACGGAAGGTTTCCGGCGCACCCAGCTTACGTAACAGGTGAAAGCCTTCGCGCAGTTCCATCCGGCCATCGATCACGACGTCGGCGATGCGGTCGGCCTCGCAGAGGCGCGCGAGGTTGACGTCGCCGGGCGGCAGGCGCATGACCTGCGTGACCTGGGCGACGCCGTCGTCGCCCTGCCCCAGATCGGCGAACGACACGATGATCGCGGTGGGGCTGGACCAGACCTCGGCGGAGAGCCCCAGACGCTGCGCGGAGCGACCGATGGCGGTCTCCAGGCGTGGTGCGGTGGTGCCGTACTGGTGCAGGCGACGCGCCAGCTCGGTGAGGAACGCAATGCGGGTGTTGATCGCCGTGGTGGCGAAGCTCACCGGAACGGTCAGCGGTGCGACCTCAGGCAACGTCCACCGCCTTCACGCGCAGGGTGGTGCCGTCGATGCCGATGACCTCGACGGTGGCACCCAGGGGGAGATCCGGCCCGGTGACCAGCCACATGCCGTCGCCCACCCTCGCCTTGCCGCGCCCCTGCACGATCGGCTCGCACAGCGTGTAGCGCTGACCGATCAGCTGTTCGCCACGACGGTTGAGGCGTTCGTTGCCTGCCGGAACGTGGTTGAGCCGCGGCCGCACCCATTTCCAGTAAAGGAAGCAGGACGCGAATGCGAGGACGACGAAAATCACGGCCTGCGCAAGCGCGGTCAGACCGGGGACGGCCAGGAGCACGACGCCCATGACCGCCGCGGCGAGACCGATCCACAGCATGAAGTAACCCGGCAACAGCACCTGGCCGCCGAGCAGCAGCAAGGCGGCGATCCACCACAGGTAATGCAGCGCGATCTGGCTCATGGCGTCAGCGCGGCAGTGGCGGGGTGCGGTTGACGGTGCCGTCGCCCTGCGGCGGACGCGACTGTTGCTGCGTGGCCAGCGAGGATTTGGCCAGCTCGGCGATGCCCGCCAGCGAACCGAGGATGCCCGTGGCTTCCATCGGCAACAGCAACGTCTTCTGGTTGGGCGACTTGGCCATTTCCTTCAGTGCCTCGACGTAGTTGTTGGCCACGAAGTAATTCAGCGCGTTGACGTCGCCATGCGAGATGGCGTTGGAGACCATCGTCGTCGCCTTGGCTTCGGCCTCGGCGAGGCGCTCGCGTGCTTCGGCTTCGCGGAAAGCGGCCTCTTTTTTGCCCTCGGCGCTCAGGATGGCGGACTGCTTTTCGCCTTCCGCCTTGAGGATGGCCGCCTGACGGAAGCCCTCGGCATCGAGGATGTTGGCGCGCTTCTCGCGCTCGGCCTTCATCTGCCGGGCCATCGCGTCGACCAGATCGCGCGGCGGCGAGATGTCCTTGATTTCGATACGGGTGACCTTGACGCCCCACGGATGCGTGGCCTCGTCGATCACGCCCAGCAGCTTGGCATTGATCGCGTCGCGCTGGCTGAGGCTCTCGTCGAGATCCATCGAACCGAGCACGGTACGGATATTGGTCATGATCAGCGCCAGCGCCGCGCCTTCGAGGTTCGCGACTTCATACGCGGCCTTGGCGGCATCCAGCACCTGGTAGAAGACGACGCCATCCACGCGGACCACCGCGTTGTCCTTGGTGATGACGTCCTGCGAGGGAACCTCGAGGACCTGCTCCATCATGTTCATCTTGCGACCGATCGCGTAGACGAAGGGAATCAGAAAATGCAGACCCGGTGTCAGCGTGCCGGTGTACTTGCCGAACATCTCGACCGTCCACTCGTAGCCCTGAGGCACGATGCGGATCAGCTTCGCCAGCACGGTGACGGCAACCACCACGACGACGAACGCGACGACGATATTTCCCATGGCCCTTCGCTCCCTATTTCCGGTGTCTTGCCCGGAGTATAGGCGAAGCGACTCAGGCCGGACCGGCGGGAAGCAACAGGGTGACGCGAAGGCCGCCGCCGTCGCGGTTGGACAGCGCGATACGGCCGCCATGGGCTTCCGAAATTTCTCGGGCAAGCGCCAGCCCAAGACCGGTACCCGAGCGCTTGGTCGAATAAAAAGGCAATAACGCCTGCGCCAGGACGGTATCGCTCATGCCCGGGCCGCGGTCGGCCACCTCGATCAGGGTCTCGCGGCCGATGTGGTGGACCGCCAGGCTGACCTCCGTGGCCTCCCCGCCGGCCTCGTGCGCGTTCTTGATCAGATTGATCAGCACCTGCTCGACCTGGGTGCGATCGAACCACCCCGGATGCTCGGGCAAGGGCGCCGCAAGGCGAAATTCTGCGTGCAGAGCCAGATCGTCGAGAAACGGCGCCCAGGGGACCTCGCGCGCTTGCGGCGCAGGCAGTTTGGCGAAGCTGGCGTAGCCGGCAATGAAACTGTGCAGGTGTTTCGCACGGTCGCCGATGGAGGCGAATACGCCGGGCAAGCGGGCGAGATCGCCGCGACGTGCGAGTTCGGCACCGGAATGCGACAGCGACGAGATGGGCGCCAGGGAATTGTTGAGTTCGTGACTGATGACGCGGATGACCCGTTTCCACGTGTGTACTTCCTGGCGGGAAAGCTCACGCGTCATGCGACGGTACAGCTGAAGCCGGTGAGGCCGTCCCTGCAGACGGAAGCCCCGCTGCGAAAGGTGGAAGGTCTCTTCGCTGCCATCCATCTCGACGTTGAACAACGCGTCCTCCCCGGCGCCGGCGGCATCGCGAAGGTTGGCGGGCATGGCTTCGAGCACCGTCGCGAAGTCGAGACCCGCCAACGCCCGGCCTTCGTTGAAGAGATGCCTCGCCGCGATGTTCGCGTAGGTGACCTTGCCTGTCGCATCGGTCAACACGAGGGCGACGGGCGTGTTCTGTACCACGGTGTCCAGCAGCAACTCGCGCTGGGCGAGATGCTGGCGTTGTTCGCGCAGCGTCTGGCCAAGCGCGTTGTGCATGTGGATCAGGTCGCCGAGTTCGTCGTTGCGCCCGGATCCGATCGAGATGCTGAAGTCGCCATCGCGATAACTGGCCAGTGCGCTTTCCAGGGCACGCATCAGGCGACGCAGGGGCTCGACCAGAAGGTGCGCCACCCAGGCCGACAGCGGCAGCAACACGAGAAGACAGATGACCAGGGCCGTGGTGCCGTCGAAGGCCTCGATCGGCCCCGGCGCGGGCAATTTACCAGTCTTGTCAGGCACCGCGCGCATCCACGCCAGCACCTGCGGGAAAGGCCAGATGGAGACGCCCGCGAACACCAGCGCGCCGACGATGGCCGATGCGGCCACCACGATCGTCATCCGTCCCTCTAGCGTGAGCGTCCTCATCGGCGGCGCGTCAGACAGCCAGCCCGTATCGCTCCATCCGCCGGTAGAGCGCTTGCCGTGACAGGCCCAGGCTGTTCGCGGCGCGACTGATGACCCCGCCCGCCGAGGCCAGGGCTGCTTCGACCGACTCGCGGCTGGGTTCGTCGAGGTTGCGCGTGGCGTTCGCCGACGGCGGCGGCAGGTTGAGGTGTACCGGCTCGATGCGACCGTCCGGTGCCAGCAGCGCCGCACGCGCGATGGCGTTTTTCAGCTCACGTACGTTGCCCGGCCATGTGTGTGCCAGCAGCGCTTCGCGAGCGTCTTCGGTCAATGTGGCCTTGCCGTCCAGGAAATGCCCGGCCAGCGGCAGGATATCGTCGCTGCGCTCGGAGAGCGGCGGCAGGTTCACGTCGATGACGTTGAGGCGGTAATAGAGGTCTTCGCGGAACGTGCCCGCGGCGATCATCGCCTTGAGGTCGGCATTGGTCGCGCTGACCAGGCGCACCTTCACCTGTCGCGTCCGCCCCGAACCCAGTCGCTCGAACTGGCCCGTCTCGAGCACGCGCAGCAGCTTCATCTGCCCCGGCAGCGGCAGGTTGCCGATCTCGTCGAGGAACAACGTGCCGCCATGAGCCATCTCGAAGCGGCCCTCGCGCGCCTTGTTGGCGCCCGTATACGCGCCGGCGTCGGCACCGAACAGCTCGGCCTCGATCAGCTCCCCGGGAAGCGCACCGCAATTGACCGCGACGAACGGCCCATGCCGCACGGCGGAATTGGCGTGCACGATCGCGGCTATGCGTTCCTTGCCGGCACCGTTGGGGCCGGTCACCAGCACGGATACGTCGGAACGCGCGACCTGACATGCGAGCTCGATCGTGCGGCTCATGGCCTCGGAAGCGAATACCAGCCCATCGAGTTCGTAGCGGCTTTCCAGAGCTTCACGCCGGCGACGGCGTTCGACATGGACGCGCGTGGCCTCGCGGTTGGCTTCGGCCAGTTCCAGCAGGTTTTCCACCGTCGCCAGCAGCTTGTTGTCATCCCACGGCTTGGCCAGATAATCGGAAGCGCCGGCCTTGACCAGTTCCACCGCGGCTTCGAGGTGCGTCCACGCCGTGAGCAGGATCACCGGCAGGTCGGTGTAACGCGCGCGGATGGCCTTGAACAGCGCGATGCCCTCCTCCCCCGACGTGGTGTCGGCGGTGAAGTTCATGTCCTGAATGACGACATCGATCCGTTCACGGCCAAGCATCGCCAGGCCTTCTTCGGGTGTGAGCGCGACAAGGGGCCGGATCTCGCGCAGGCTGAGAGCCAGGGAAAGGGCCTCGCCGACGGCGGGGTTGTCGTCAATGATCAGTACGCAGCGCATGTGAACCTTTGGCATGCAGGCATGGATGCTTCTCGATGACCAAAAGGTTGAAAGCCTTTCGCATGAATCTTCATTCTAACCACGTGTCGCGACCACCGGGGGGACGGCCGCCGCGCGCAGGGCCGGTGCCAGCACGGCGACCTGCCCGAGCAGCCAGAGGATGATCGCCCCGGCCGGCAGATAGACCAGCGGAAGTCTCGGCACTTCGTATTGCCACATCAGCAGCAGGTTCATCCCGTAAGCCATCACCATGCCTAGGCCGATCCCGATGCTGGCCAGCAGGAAGTTTTCGGTCTGAAAGTAACGCAGCACGTCGACCCGGCGCGCGCCCAGTGCCCGCCGTACGCCGATCTGCCGACGCCGCTGGCCCACCCAGAAGCTGGCTAGACCGACGATGCCCAGCGCGGTCACCGTGAGCAGTGCGATACACACACCGACCAGCAAGACGGCCATGGCACGATCGCTGGCGAAATACGCGTCGCGGATGTCGCCGTAACGCTGTTTGCCGGTGACCACCCGTCGCGGGTCGAGCTGGCGAAGTTTGGCCGCGGCGGCCGTCAGTACGCGGTCCGCCTCCCCCGGTTTCACTCGCAGTAAGAAGGCCGCGCCCATCGCCGGATATTCCCGGAGCGGCACCATCGTGCTGAAGGCGGCCTGCCCACGGTCGCCGCCCCCGGCGCGCGACAGGCGTTTCACGACACCGACCACACGCATATCGTTATCGCCGACGAACACGCTTCGACCGATCGGATGCCCGTCGGGGAAAAGCCGGTCGGCGGCGTCTTTCGAAAGGATGATCGACGGGGCCACCTTGACCTTCGCGCTGACGACATCGTCCATCCAGCGATACTCGTCAGGGCGGAACCACCGGCCTTCGGCCAGCTGCACACCCATGATCTCGCCGATGCGCTCGCCGTAGAAATTGCCGGTATTCAGGCTCGACACATGCTGATCGCGCTGAAGACCGAGACCACTGTTCCAGCTACGGTCGCCGAAAGGCACCGAGTTGGCCACGGTGGCGTCTTCCACACCCGGGATCTCGCGAAGAGCGGCCAGATCCGCGAGGGTGCGTGCATGCATGTCGGTGTGGATACCGATGTCACCCACTTCGATACGCACCAGACGGTCTTCGTCGACACCACTGGGCGTGTCCATCCACGCCAGCCGGTCGCGCACCAGGAAAACCGCGTTGCAGACGATCGCGCACGTCAGCGCGATCTGCAGGATGAGCAGCGTGCAGGTGAAGCGATGGCGTCGCAGTGTCGAGAGGATAGGTCCGATCTGCATGTTCATGTCATTGACTCTTCAGCTGCAGCGCGGGCGTGATGCTGCACGCGCGCCAGGCGGGAAGCAGGCCGGCGATCAACGTAGCGATCACCGAAAGCAGCAACGTGGCGACGAGCATGGCCAGATCGAGGTGAGCCAGCCGGGCGAACGCATCGGGCTGCCTTCGCACCAGGGCGAGTCCGGCCCACGCGAGGATCAGTCCGCCCACCCCTCCGGCCACACCGATCAGGCCGGCCTCGGTAAGCAATTGCGCAAACACGCTGCGCCGTGACGCGCCCAGTGCCCGCCGCACACCGACTTCGCCGGCGCGTCGCATGAACTTGGCCAGCATCAGCCCCACGGTGTTGACCAGGCACACGACAAAAAAGCCGAGGGCAAGCCACACCTGCAGGCGGACATCACTCGGAACGACCTTCTGCTCTTCCAGGAAAGCGAGCAGGCCAATCACCTCCGGGTGCTGGGGACGCTGAAAACGGCCAAGCGCCGCCTGCTCGTGCGCGTAGCCGTCGAGGTAGCGACGATACGCTTCGAGGTGCGCCGCACTGTCGAGCTGTACCCAGTACTGCAGCCAGGTGCACGAGGCACGTTCCATCTCGTTTTCGGCGGTCGATCCCTCGCCCCAGCAGCTGATCCCACCGTCGCGGCCCATCTCCAGCGCACGGGCCGTCGAGAGCGGGACGAACACGCCTTCGCTGCCTGAAAAGCTGCCGGTGTAGATATCGTAGAAATGCGGCACGGGTCGCCAGACATCGAGCACGCCGATGATGCGAAGATCCGCCCCGTTAGCGCGTATCGTCCGGCCGACGCTGTTGGTGCCGCCGAACAGCCGGTCGTTCAGATCGGCTCCGATCACGGCCACGTGTGCCCTGGACTCGTCCTCCGCATCGCTCCACGGCTGCCCGTAGCGGAATGGCACAGCGAACATCGGGAAGAAGTCCGCCGTCGTATAGCGCGCGTGCTCGATAAACGGATCCATGGCCTGGTCGTCGGACTGGACCGGTACCGTGCCACCCACCATCAGGGCTTGCCGGTCCGCCCGACGGTCCTTCAGCAAGCGCATGCCGTCGATCCAGGTCACCTGCACGGGGAGCTTCGTATCCTCCGCGTGGCTCAGATCGCGAGGGTCCATCCGGGGCATGTAGATCGATCCACTGCGTTCCGGCAGCGGATCCCCCGACAGCACGTGCAGGACGGTCAGGGTGGTCATGCTCGCGCCGATCCCCAGCGCGACGGCGAGAATCATGAGCGCCGTCAGCGCCCTGCTCCGCCTCAGGCTGCGAAAGGCGAGTTCCAGATAGTAGGCGAACATCGATACACCCACGCGTCATACGCTCCGCGTCGCTTCGACGGGCGACACCCGCGAGGCGCGCAACGCCGGCGCGAACACCGCCGCCTGACCGAGGCCGAGCAGCGCGACCACACCGACCATGACGTACGTGAACGAAAGCCGCTTCATCTCGAAATGCGTGAACATCCACTGGCTCAGCCCCAGCGCGAGCATCGTGCCGACGACCACGCCGGCGAGCGCGATCAGGAAGTTCTCGGTCATGAAGTAACTGAGGATATCGCTGCGCTTCGCCCCCAATGCGCGCCGCACACCGATCTGCTTACGCCGCTGCCCGACCCAGAAGCTGGACAGGCCCACGATGCCCGCCGCCGTGATGGCCAGCAGCACGCCGCAGACGACGCTCATCAGGATCGCCATGCCGCGATCCGCCTCATAGGCGTTCGCACGTACCGTTTCGAAGGTACGGATGCCGTATTTTTCGGGAAGGACACGCATGCGGTTGACGTCGAACAGGACTTTGGGAACGCTCTTGAATACGGCGTCCTGCTGACCCGGCTTGGTACGGATCATGAAACTCTGTCCGCCGTCGTTGAACGTCAGCGGCATGATCGTCACGCTGTCCATGAAGTCCATGTCGATCCACGGAACGGTCAGCTTCGCCACGATGCCAATGATGGTCGACGGCTTCCCGCCGCGGTAATAGATAACCTTGCCCAGCGCATCGCCGTTGGGGAAAAGTTTGTCGGCCAGCGTCTTGGTCACGATCACCTGCGGCGGGGACGGCGACTCCTGGCGCTCGAACGAGCCGATCTCGGAAGCCGTGAAATTCCGGCCGGCGATGAGCTGCACGCCCAGCGTCTTGAGCGTGTGCTCGTCGCCGAAGTAGAGCGCGGTCTGCGCGCCGCCCTTGGTCGCATCCGGTGCCGTGCGCGCCGTCAATGACCAGCCACCCCGGCGCAGCGGATACGTATTGGTGACATACGCATCTTCCACGCCGGGCATGGCGCGAATGGCCTGGATGTCCGTCCTGATGATCGGAAGGTAGGTCGAGGGCGCGCCTACATACCGGTTCTGCACGGCGATCAGGTTCGACTCGTTCATGCCTGTCGGACGGTTCGCCCGCTCGACGCGCTCATGCACGATGAACAGGGCATTGCAGACGATGGCCAGGGTCAACGCGATCTGCAGCGCGATGAGGATGGTGCCGGCCTTATGCCGACGCAGCGCGGCGAGGATGGGAAGTATCTGCACGATGAAATCCTCAGTTCGACTTCAGCTGCCAGGCGGGCTGCACTTGAGCGGCGCGCCAGGTCGGATAGAAAGCGGCGATGATCGACGCGGCGATCGACACCACGAGCGTGAGCAACACGAGCATCGGGTCCAGTGTCGCCAGCCGTGCGATGGGCTCGGGGAAGACCAGCCCCACGCCGAGCACGCCCAGCCCGGTAAGGATCAGACCCAGGACGCCCCCTGCGACGCCGATCGTGCCCGCCTCGATCAGGAACTGCGCGTAGATATGCAGCCGTGACGCGCCCAGCGCCCGGCGAACGCCGATTTCAGGTGCCCGACGCATGAACTTCGCCAGCAGCAGGCCGACCGTGTTGACCAGGCAGATCACCAGGAAGCCCAGCGATACGACCAGCGACACCTGCGACTCCGGCGGAACGACGTTCTGCACCGACAACCAGTCCATCACGTCACGCACGCGCCCGTTGGGTGCCCAGCGAAAACGGCCAGCACGTTGTTGTTCGGCGCCATAGCCGGCGATGTACTGACGGTAGGACTCCGCCGCGGCACGGGTCGGCAGCTCCGCCCAGAGCGACAGCCAGATGCACTCGGAACGCAGATAGTTGTCCCAGCCTTCACCGGGATCGGCGACACAGTTGTTGTTGCCACTATTGGGCAGTTTGAGATCGACAGCCCGGTTGAACGGCACATACACCGAGGCGCCATCGTTGAACCCGCTCGTATTGGGCACGTCGAAGAACAGCGGCTGCGGCGCCCAGTCCTGGATCACGCCGCTGATGCGGAACAGATGGCCATCGATGTTGATCTGCTTGCCGACGCTCTGGCCGCCGTCGAACAGCTTGTCGTTCAGCGTCTTCGAGATCACAGCGACGCTGGCATGGCGCTCGTCGTCGTCCGGCGTCCATGCCTGTCCCTGGATGAAGGGCACATCGAACATCGGGAAGAAGTCGGCACCTGTCGCGTACGCACCTTCGCGCACCGGTAAACGGCTCGGGTCTTCCGGAATCACGGAAATGCCGATCGGATAGGTCACCGTCTGCCGTTCGGCCTTGTGTGCCCGCAGCAGCGCCATCGCGTCCTGGTACGACAATGCCGGGGGTGGCTCGCCCTTCTCCGTATTCTCGGGACCCCAGTTGTCGACCTGCACGTTGTAGAGCACGGCCGACTTCTGTGGAATCGGATCCCGCGACGTCGCGCGGAACACCGAGTACGTCGTCATCGACGCGGCCACGCCGAAGCCGATGGCCATCACCATCAGTGCGGTGAGGACCGGGTTGCGCCGCAGGCTGCGCATACCGAGATGGAGGTAGTAACTGAACATGGACGGATTCCCCCGGAGAAGCGGCGGTACGATCAGGAGTGGGCGACGTTGGGATGCGAGTGGAAGCGCGGTTCTTCAGCGAGGTCGACCACCTGGCCGTCGATCACGTGGACGTTGCGCTGCGCGCGTGCGGCGAGTTCCGGATCGTGAGTCACCATGACGATGGTGGCACCTTCACGGTGGATCTCTTCCAGCAGTTCCATCACGCCGCGGGCCATCTGCGTATCGAGGTTACCGGTCGGTTCGTCGGCCAGAAGAAGACGCGGTGAGCCGGCGAGTGCGCGGGCGATGGCGACACGCTGCTGCTGACCGCCGGAGAGTTCGGCCGGGTAATGCCTCGCGCGCGAGGCCAGGCCGACACGCTCGAGCGCATCCATGATGCGCTGCTTGCGCTCGGCGGCTTTCATCCCGCGATAGCGCAGCGGCACTTCGACGTTGTCGAACACGTTGAGATCGGGGATCAGGTTGAACGCCTGGAAGATGAAGCCGATCTTCTCGTTGCGGATCTTCGAGCGGGCGTTATCGTCGAGCTTGCTCACTTCGACGCCGTCCAGGTGGTATTCGCCACCGGTGAACGTCTCGAGCAGGCCGGCGATGGTGAGGAAGGTGGTCTTGCCCGAGCCGGACGGTCCGGTGACGGCCACGAACTCGCCTTCCTTCACATCGATGTTGAAGTCGCGCAGGGCGTAGGTCTCGACGACTTCCGTGCGGTAGACCTTGGCGAGATGGTTCATCTTGAGCATGACGTTTCCCTCGGTGGATGAATGGTTGGAACGGTTAACGGCTGATGGCGATGTGCTTGGCGGTGCCAAAGGTGTCCGCCCCGGAGATGACGATCTTGTCGCCCTCCTTCAGGCCGTCCAGAATCTCGACCTTGTCGATGCTGCTGGCACCGACACGGATGTCGCGACGATCGGCCATGCCGTCGGCCACGACGTAAGCGTAGCGGCCGGCGCTTTCGTCCACGAACGAGCCGCGCTCGACGGTCAGTACGTTGTCGCGTTTGTCGAGCAGGATACGCACGGACATGCGCTGGCTCTGGCGCAGCTGCTTGGGTGTATCGCCGTCGAAACGCAGTCGCGCCGCGACTTCGCCATTGACCACCTCGGGCGAGATCGCGCTCACCTTCCCGTCCCACACCTTGCCGTTACCGGTGATCTCACCGGGCATGCCGATCGCGAGGTCGCGCGCGAAGCTCTCCGGCACTTTCATCTCGACTTCGAGGGCGGAAAGATCGATGACGCTCAGCAGCTGGGCATCCTTGGCGACCGTCGCGCGCTCGGCGATGAACAGCTGACCGACCTGCCCGTCGACGGGCGACTTCACGTTCAGGTCGTCGACCTGGCGCTCGAGGTCTTTCACCAGCAGCAGCTGACGGTCGTGGGCCAGCTTCTTCGACTGCACGTCGAAGGTCAGGCTGTCGTTATCCGTCGCCAGATCGGACTTCGCGTGCTTCGTGGTGATCGCCGCCTTGTCCAGCGTGGACTTGGCCTTCTCCACTTCGGCGGCCGGCACGGCACCCTTGTCGAACGCGCTCTGGTAGCGCTTGAGATCGCGCTCGGCGGCGGTCTGATCGATGGTCGCGTTATCGAACGCCTTCTGAAGCTCGGAGCGCTTCTTCGTCGCGTCGATCTGCGCGCGCAGGAACTCCACTTCCATCGCATCCGCCGCCGACTGCTCCTGCGCGAGCTTGCTGGTGAGTTCGGGGCTGGTGATGACGGCGAGCGGCTGATTCTTCGTCACCACGTCGCCCGCATGCACTTTCAGCACGACCGCACCGGCGGACGCGGCATACATCGTCGGGCTCACGGCGGCGACCACTTTGCCTTCCGCCGCGATGTCGCGAACGAACGGTCCACGGGTGACCGTACCGAACGAGAGGCGCGAGGCGCTGACCGAGGAATCCGCCGAAAACATCGTCGCGACCTTCGGCGCCGCGAAAACGAGTGCGACCAGGACCACCACGCCCGCGCCACCGAGCAGCAGTTTGCGCCGATGGCTCGGGCGGACTTCGACGAGGCGGTCCTGTGCGGAGGTGTCGCGGATCATGTTGGGTATCCCTGGTGATTTCCAGGGAGTAGCAGCAAGCAGCGTGCCAACAGGAAATACTAAATCAGATCATAGCCTTGCAAGGAATCCGGCGTGTGAGACGTGTGTCCGCGGACAAAGTGTCCGGACACCCGCGGGTGGCGGACACGTCCGCGCGAGGCATCAGCCAGCGATGCCCACGGATTCGGACATCGCGATATCCCGCGCCACGCCGTGGCCCAGCGTGGATATGCATGCGTCGCGCGCACCAAGCACCGTGAAGCCACTCATCCGTCGGCGGGTGAAGGTGAGCACGCGCGCACGCGATGCACGCAACCATTCGCGGTTCGGCGATCGCCGCGCCGGCGCCGCGATCGGTGAGGCGTCGGCGAACAGGCCATCCCAGGCGAGGTAGTCCGTGTCGGGCAGCAGATAGATGCGGGCGACGGTGTCGCCTTCGGCGCTGACGCAGTCGATCCACTCGCGCGGCCCTTCCGCCGTGATGGCGCAGGTCAGGCCCACGTAGCGGGCGACCAGCAGTGGCGCCAGATCGGCCGATTCCACGAGGCAGCCGTCGGCGGCCGGCGCGCTGAGCGCACAGCCGGACAGCGGCGGTGCCAGGTACAGCACACCGCCCAGCTGCCCCAGGCCCTCGAACAGGGTCCGCGGTGCCAGCGCCAGCCAGCGCGTGGTCGAGGTGGTACGGGCGCGCGAGAGCACGCCGAAGGACGATAGCCAGCCGAACATGTCGCCTCCCGGTCTGGGACGAGGAACGGAGGCCTGGCTTGCGCGGTCCGGGGAGGTCCCGCGTGGCTTGGCGTCGGGGAGAAGTGCGCTTACTTGGTAAGGATCAGCTTGTCGTTGCGAGTCAGGCGCAGGTGGTACTCGCTGCCCTGGTGCTCGATGACGAGCTCACGCGAACCGTCGAGGAGGTTCTTGCTCTCGATGCGCCGCGTCGCGACGGGGGTCGCCATGCGAAGGGGTACGACCTTGTCTCGGCCGCCGTTGTCGGTCAGGGGAAGCGTTCTCAGCAACATGGTCAGCTCCGCGGTTGAGGGTGCGGAGTTGATGATAATGATTCTCAATTACCTGTCAACAGGCAATGGGGTCTCTGCTGAGAAAACGCCGCCCGACGGCGGCGTCGTTTCAGCCCTCGCCGGCCAGCCGCGGGGCGTCGGCAAGCATCCCGGCCAGCGTCCGCTCCAGTTCTTCGAGGTCCGGAATGATCGCGGTGTCGTCCCGGACGAGCACCCGCGCACGCACACCGAACGGCAGGTCATGCCCGTCGTGGGTCGGCAACAGAAGCTCGGCATTGAGCGTGGTCAGGCGCGGGAAGCCGTGGGTCACCACGGCGATGTACGGCAGCCCCGCCGTATTGCCGAGCGCCTTCAGCACGGCGACGCGGGCCGCCTGCGGCGGTGCGTCGTCGGGCAGCCGGGCCACATGGTCGAAGCGCACCAGCGGAATGCTCCAGCCACGCCAGGCGATGCGCCCCAGCAGCCAATCGGGCGCATCGGCGACCGGCTCGACGCCGGCCAGGGTAATGACTTCCGCCACCGCGGCGTTCGGCAGCAGCAGGCGCACGCCCGCGCTGGGGATCAGAACGCAGCGGATCTCTCGCGGTAACGGCTCACTCATGGGAATTCCTCGATCAGTTTCTGCGCCAGCGCCGCGACGTCGCCGGCATAGGCCGCCACACGCTCTTCGCGGATGCCCGCGACCATGTGGCCATGCGCCTCTTCCACCGGCACGCTTTCCACCCAGACGCGACCGCCGGCGTCATAAACCGCCTGCGCTCCCGCCACGGCATCGTTCCCGCGACCGGCGAACACGATGGCCAGCGCGTCGCCACCGAACCCGCCGGCCAGCGTGCTCAGGACACCGTCGATCGACGGGCCCGCACTGCCGGTCGCGCTGGCGTCCTCGCGCACCGTGACGCTGCCGTCGCGGCGGATCTGTACGTGCGACCCGCGCGGCACCACCAGGCGCTCGCCGTGGGCCGTATGGTCCTGCTCGCCGGCGATTCGCAGATCGCCCAGGCGACGCGCGAATGCCTGGGTGTCGTCATGATGCGCGACGACGAGAAGCACCGCGGGAAGACGTGCGGGGACCGCGGCCAGGAACGCGGCGATCGATGCTTCGCTTTCGCCTGCGCCGCCGAGGGCGATCACCCGGCGCACGGCACGCGAGCTGCCTTCGAGGAACATCTCGTGAGAGAACTCGCCGTCGGTGCGCGGCGCGATGGCTTCTTCCATCGAGACCAGTTCGAGCGTGAAGCCAGCCTCGATGCCGTGCGTCCCGTCGTCGACGATGTCCTGTGCGAGGTATTCCGCGGCCGTCAGCGTTTCGATACCGAACTCCGAAGCGGGCGGGCGAGCCACCGTTTCGGGCACGACGGCGTCGTGGTCGATCAGGTCCCATTCGGGCGCCGGCGGCGGTACGTATTCGGTAGCGCGGCCTTCGATCTCGAGCTTCGGCGTGCCCGCCTGCGCGGTACCCGGCGGCGCATCGTCCTCAGATGCGAGCGAGAACTGGCTCAGGTCGAATTCGCGTTCCGGTGCGGGCGGTGGCGGCGGCGTTTCGTCGATGACCTCGAAGCCGGACAGATCGAGCGACGCCAGCTCGGTCAGTTCGACCGGTGCGGACGGCACCTCGTCCAGACCGTCCGTGCTGATCGCGGAGGCATCGGTGTCGGCCAGCAGGGCTTCGAGTTCGGCGGCGAGCTCCGTCGGATCGGCCCCCTCACCATCGTGTTCGCCGGTGGCGGACAGCGTGGTCGAAAACGCCAGTTCGTCGGGCACATCGTGCTCGACACCCGGCACGGCATCCATCGACACAGGCGCAGGCTTGTCGATGGATGCCATCGGCTCCTCGGGATAACCGTGCGTACCCGTGATGGCCAGGTCATCGACCAGGGGTTCGTTGAAGGTCTCTTCGGCCGGTGCGGCAACGCCGGCCATCGCGACCACACGCGGTTCGATGGCTCGGGCGTCTTCGGGGCGTGGCGGATCCATCGGTGACACGCCGACCAGCTTTGCCGCGAGATGCCGGGCCCAGCGGGCGCGGTCCCAGCCTTCCAGCGTGCGGCTCACGTCCGCATCGTTGAACACCAGGCGCGGATGTCCGCCTTCGACCGTGTCGTACAGACGGTCGAGGTCGTCATCGCTGGGGTCGTCGAGGTCGACCACGACCACATCGGCCGACGAACCGACCAGTTCGGCGGGCGCGAAGGCACGAAGGTCCGATTCATAGACGATCGTCGCGCCCTGCTCGACCAGCGCGTCGCGCAGGTGTCCGGACAGCGCTGAGTCGTCGAACAGTAACGCCACCAGGGGCGCACGATCACCCATGGTGAACTCCGAGCACATCGTTGATCTGGATGACCAGATCGTTTTCCTGATACGGCTTGCCGATGTAACGGTCCACGCCGATGTCGAACGCGCGCTGTCGATGTTTGTCGCCGGTACGCGAGGTGATCATGATGATGGGCACGCCCGCCAGACGCTCATCGGCCTTCATCTGCGTCGCCAGTTCATAGCCGTCCATGCGTGGCATCTCGATGTCGAGCAGCATCAGGTCGGGCACGCGCTCATTGAGCTTTTCGAGCGCGTCGATACCGTCCTTCGCCGTCATCACCTCGAACTCGTGACGCTCCAGCACGCGGCCGGTGACCTTGCGCATGGTGATCGAATCGTCGACCACCATGACCAGCGGCTTCACGCGGATCTCGTCCTGCGCGCGCGGTGCGTGCGGGATGGCCGCTTCGGCTTCGAAGGCGCGGCGAGCCATGCCATGACGCACCAGGGGCGCGAGGTCGAGAATCATCAGCACCGAACCGTCGCCCATGATCGTCGCGCCGAGGATACCCGGCACCGAGCTGACCTGCGGACCGACCGGCTTGACCACGATTTCGCGCGAGCCGAGCACGGCATCGACACGGATCGCGGCACGCAGGTCGCCCGAGCGAGCGAGCAGCAGCGGAATATCGCCCTCGTCCGGCGACGCGACGATATGCACGCCCAGCAGCTGCGGCAGGTCGTGGATGGCGAACTCTTCACCCAGATAGTCGAACGCGGGCTGCTCGTCGGCCATGCGGTGGGCAAGCTCGTTCGGCTCCACACGCGCCACGCCGTTGACCGAGGTCATCGGGATGGCGAAGTTCGTTTCACCGATACGCACGATCAGGGCCTGGGTCACCGCGAGGGTGAACGGCAGGCGCATCACGAAGGTCGTGCCGCTGCCCTTCTCCGATTCGATCGCCAGCGTGCCGCCGAGCTGCTTGATCTCGTTGGCGACGACGTCCATACCGACGCCACGACCGGCTACCTGGGTGACCTTCTCCGCGGTGGAAAAGCCCGGTACCTGGGTGAGCTGAAGGATCTGGTCGTCGGAGACGCGGGCATCCGGACGCAGCAGGCCGCGCTCGATCGCCTTGGCGCGAATGGCGTCGCGGTCCATGCCGGCACCGTCGTCGGACAGGCGTACCACGACCTCGGTGGCTTCGCGCGCCACCTGGATACGCACCGTGCCTTCCGGATGCTTACCGTTGGCTTCGCGAGTGTCCGGTGTCTCGATACCGTGGGCGACCGCGTTACGCAGCATGTGCTCGAACGGCGCCTTGATACGGTCGAGCATGTTGCGGTCCATTTCGCCGTTGGCGCCTTCCACGACCAGCTGCGCCCGCTTGCCAACGTCGTTGGCGGCCTGGCGGAGCGTGCGGCGAAGGTTGGGCACCATCGCGTCGAACGGCAACATGCGCGTCTGCATGAGACCTTCCTGCAGTTCCGCGTTGACCCGCTGCTGCTGGAGCAGGAGGTTTTCGGACTGACGGGTCAGCTCATCGAGGATCGTCTGCAGCGAGACCAGATCGGATACCGACTCGGCCAGCGCTCGCGAGTACTGCTGAAGCTGCGAGAAGCGATCGAGTTCGAGCGGATCGAACGTCGCTGATCCGGTATCGCGGTGTTCCTGGTGGTAACGCGCGATGATCTGCGCTTCGGTTTCGATTTCGAGCATGCGCAGCTGGCTGCGCAGACGGCTGACCGTCTGCTCGTGCTCGGTGAGCGTCGAGCGGAAGCTGGCCGTCTGCTGTTCCAGGCGCGAGCGGTAGATCGACACTTCGCCGGCGTGGTTCACCAGCGTGTCGAGCATGTCCGCGCGGACACGGATCTGTTCCTGCGACGCGCGCTGCAGTTCTTCTTCCTCGAATTCCGGCAGCAGGTCCGGCAGTTCGTGGTCGAGGACAGGAATGACTTCCGGTTCCGGCAGGGGCTCGGTCGCCGGGATGTACTCGGCGGCCTCGCGCTCTTCGCGGTACGCCTCGGCGGTCAGCGTATCCGGTGCGATGGGCGCGCCGGCCAGGCGTGCGAACGGCTCGATGTCGGCATCGCTGAGCGCGATCGCGCGGTTCTGCGCGATGCTCTGGATCATGCCGTGCAGACGATCGAAACCGACTTCCATCGCTTCGATGGAGGCGCGGTCGCTGTCGCGCTGGCCCGTGGCCACCGCGTCGAGCAGGGCTTCCATCGCATGCGCGAAATCGCCGACCGGCGCCAGGCCAGCCATGCGCGCACTGCCCTTCAGCGTGTGCAGATCGCGCTGCAGCGAGGTGACGTGTTCCGCCACCTGCGGCTCGATGCGCCATGCGGCGAGCGCGCCGTCGGCGTGATCCAGAATCTCGCGGCCTTCCTCGACGAACACCTCGAGCAGATCGGGATCGATATCGGCATACGGCGAAAGCTCCGGCACCAGGGCCGGTGCCGGCTCGTCCACCGGCGTATGCACCGGCGCGGCGACCGGTTCATGCGACTGGTCTTCGATGAGAACGGGCTCGTCCACGGCGGGCTCGGCCACGTCTTCCGGCTGAGCCACGTCTTCCGGCTCGGCCACTTCGTCCGGCTCGGCCACTGCTCGCGGGTCAGCGGCTTCTTCCGGCTCAGCCAGCTCGAACGATGCTTCGGACTCCGCCATGTCAGCGGCGTACGGCGCTACTTCCGGAGCCTCGGCCTGGTCGACAGGTATTTCCTCGGCCACCGGCTCGAAGACGGGCTCGGTGGGAGCCGACTCTGCCGGCGCTTCGGGACCCACCGACGCCAGCGGATCGGGATCGACAAACGAATCCTCTTCCGACGGCGTCTCGTCGATGACTTCGTCGTCGGCGGAAACGATCTCATCGACACGCGAATCCTCGACCCGCGGTTCGACGAGGCCATCGTCGGTATGCAGCACGTCACCATCGTGCGACATCGGCTGCGGCAATGCTTCGGCTTCGGCTTCGGCTTCGGCTTCGGCTTCGGCTTCGGCTTCGGCGTTGGCTTCGGCGTTGGCTTCCGCTGCCGCGTCGACCGACGGGCCGGCCGGCGTCGTCGCGGCGGCATCGAAACCCTCCACCAGAGCGCGCCAGGCAGCCGCTTCGTCCACGTCGTACTTCGCGATCGGCTCGACCACGCCTTCCGGTTTGTCGACCTCGAAACGTTCGAACGAAGCGAGCAGCTCGGCCGTGAGATCGTCAGTGCTGTCGATCGGCTCGACGGGCGCCAGCTCGATCCCGGGAATGGCCTGACTGTCCGTCTCGGCGTCGATTTCGGCCTGAAGCTCGGCGAGCGTCGGCTCCTGCTCTTCGGACGTTTCGGATTCAGGCGCCACGTCGGCGACGACGTCGGCTTTCGTTTCGACCGCGGGCGGAGCGGCAGCCTCGAGCTCGGCCAGCTCACGGGCCAGCATCGCTTCCAGCTCGGCTTCAAGATCGCCCGGCGCGGCAGCATCCTCTTCCACGCTGTCGTCGGCGAGGGTTTCCGTGTCGAACGACGACACGGGGGCCGCGTCGTCTTCCGGCAAGACCTCGTCCACGGCCGGCGACGGGACGTCGTCGACGACGTTCGCAACGTGGGGCACGACGTTGTCGATGTCGGCGACGAACGGCGTCGAGGACGCCACGTCGAGCGGCGCCTCGTCCAGCGGCAGCGGATCGGGCTCGTACAGAATGTGCGCGACCGTCGCTTCGGGCTGTTCGTCGCGCATGGCGATGATATGTGCCGCCAGCGCGGCCACGTCCGGTACGCGCGGATCCGGGGTGTCGAACTGGTCCATCACGTGATCGACGAGATCGGCCGTATCGGTCAGCGCGTCCACGCCTTCGACACGCAGCGGCAGGCCGCTGGCACGAACGCGCTTGATCAGGCCTTCCAGCGGTGCGAGCACCTGGATGAGCACCGGGATGTCGACCATACCGATGGCACCGTGCAACGTATGCACGGCACGCAGCAGCGCGTCGTCGACAAACAGTTCGCCGTCGCCGGCGCGGGCCAGGTTGGCACGAATGATCGTGAGGTACTGGGCCACCTCGGTACGCAGGATGTCGAGCAGCACGGCGTCGACCGGCGGCAGCGGCGGCGCGACATACACCGGCTCGCTCGGCGCGGCTTCGACGGGCTCGGCGGGCGTCTGCCCGTAGCTGGCGAAAGCGGCGGTCGGCACGGCGGCGATGGTGTCGCGGGGCACGCGACGCTTCACCTTGGTGCGGACCTTCTGTACGGAGCTCTTCGCGACATCTTCCACGAAGGCCATGTCGCCCATCGCGAGGCGATCCGCGGTTTCCATGATCGCGGCGATCGGCGCACCCGGCGTGCTCTCGCCTTCGAGAGCGGCCTTCAGCTGCGGCAGCGCATCGATGGCATGACGGACCAGCGCCTGCACGCCCGGATGCGGTTCGATGCTCTTGTCGAGCACGCGGTTGAGCGTGTTCTCGACCTTCCAGGCGAACTCGCCCAGAAGACGGGCGCCGACCAGACGACCGGAGCCCTTCAGCGTATGGAACGAGCGACGGATCGGAACGAGCGACTCGCTTCTTTCCGGATTGGCCAGCCACGCGCTCTGCGCGGCACGGAGATTGTTGATCTCTTCCTCGGTTTCTTCGAGGAAGATCTCGCGGATTTCGTCGTCGATACCGTCGACCGTGATCTGGAAGCCGGCGAACTCGGCATGGCCTGCGCCGCCCACTTCCTGCTCGATTTCTTCCTCGATCTCGACCCAGTCTTCCTCGCCCGCGGCAGCGGCGGGCTCCGCAGCGGCCGCGACCGGCGACGTCGCTTCAGGCGCCGTCGCTTCGGGCGCGGCGGCCGCGGCGATTTCCGCCTCGGTCGGAGGCTCGTCGACCAGATCGAACGATTCCGCAAACGTCGATACCGTTTCGCCCGCATCGACGCTGGTCGACGGCACGGCGATGTGCTCGATCGCCTCGCTTTCGATGCGCTCGATCGCGGCTTCGCCCAGCGGCTCGGCTACGTCTTCCTCAGCGGTCGGCAGCGGCCAGTAGCCGAGCTCGGCCAGGCTCTGCTGCGTCACGTCCAGTATGTGCTCGAGGCCACCGCGGTGTTCGCGGGCGGCTTCGAGGTAATACTCGAGCGCCGCCAGTGCATCGGCAAGGCGATCCATCTGCGCGCCGTTCGGCACGCGGCGGTCGCCGAGCAGTTCACGATGAATGAACAGGCCAATGCCGTCGGCGAGTTCGCCGGGGCGCGGAGCGCCCAGCATGCGCATCGCGCCGCCGATTTCGGCCATCAGCTCCGGCGTACCGTCCAGCTGGGCGTGATCCCAGGACGACTCGACGAAGGCGACGATCGCGTCCTTGACCTTCGACGTGTTGCCCGTGGCTTCGCGCATCAGCGTGGCGAGAATGTGGCGTGCTTCGCTGCGCGGAAGCGGCGACGGACCGAGGTCGGAAACGACCTGCTCCTCACCCTCGGCACCGAGGCGTTCGATGTGGTCGTCGAGCGAGGCTTCGACGTAGAGCAGCGCACCCGCGACATCGAGCAACGACTCTTCGTCGGGATCGCGCGCACCGGTGGCGATTTCGCCGAGGATCCGGCGCTGTTCGCCCACCACGCGGCGCGGCACACCGAGCGCAAGCATGCCCAGCGTGTCACCGACACGATCGAGTACGTCAGCCTGCGGGCCGAGCTGAGCGGGATCGCCATCGGGGCGACGGAGGAACAGGTCGAGCGATTCCTTCACCCGCAGCAGGTCTTCCTTGATCGCCACCGACACGGTGTCGAGCAGCGCGCGGTTGTGACCGGACATCGAGCCACGGGCATGCTCGACCTCGGCCGCCTGCGGCAGCAAGCCGTCGAGCCGGTAGGTCTGGCGCAGTTCTTCGAGGCGTTCGCTGCCCGGTTTGGCCTGGGCGACGTAGTACAGCAGCTTGCGTGCGAGCTCGTCCGCATCGCCGTTGAGCAACGCGTCTTCGCCACCCTCCACCAGTTCACGGATGGAACGGTCGACGCGGCCGATCAGCTGGCGCACGTCCTTTTCGTGGGCGCGAAGCACGCCACGCTCGAGGCCTTCGAGGACACCGGCGGCGATCCACCACAGGCGACGGCCGGCGATGGTGTAGCAACGCGCGGCGATGCCGTCGAGCGTCGCACGCATGCCGAGCAGCTGACGTTCGTTGCCCTGCCCGCGGAACCAGGCCAGCAACTGCTGCTGGAAACGCACGCGCAGTTCCGCGATCTCGGCGCGATGGCTTTCGGCTGCCGCGGGATCGTTTGCACCCGGCGCAATGGCCGGCAGCATGGTGTCGAGGTTGGGCGTGAACAGTGCCGACTCGTGCAGCGACTGCTCGCCACGGCTCGAGCGAAGGTCGTTGAGCAGCGGCAGGAGCACGATGGGCACGTCGCGGTGGCCACTCTGCAGACGCTCGAGGTAGTCGGGCATCTGCATCATGCCGCGCATGAGCGCGGCATAGGCGTCGTCGCGATGGGCCACGCGATCGTCGATCAGCGCGGCGACCAGCTGCTCCATTTCGCCGACGACCATCGCGGCGCCGTACAACTCGACCATACGCAGCGTGCCGTGGACCTGGTGAAGGTCCGCGGCACAGGTGTGCATGACGTAGGCGTCGCGGGAGTCCTCGACGTAGGACTCGAGGGCCTGGCGTGCCTTGGACAAGGCGTCGTCGAGCTCCGCCTTGACCCAGTGCAGCGTAGTGAAATCGGTATGGTCTTGAAGTCTCACTGCATTAGCCCGGCAGCTTGAAGTTCGCGACGGACAGTCGCAGGTCGTTCGCCAGCTGTGCCAGGTTTCCGATCGACTCGGCCGTCTGACTTGCACCCAGCGAGGTCTGCGAGGTGATCTCCTGAATGACGTTCATCGTCGCCGAGGTGTCCGTTGCCGCGGCCGACTGCTGGCGGGCAGCGGCGGAGATGTTCTGAATCAGTGCGGACAGATCGTTCGAGACGCGCTCGATGTCGCCCAGCGCGGTACCCGCGTCCTCGGCCAGTCGTGCACCGGCCACCACCTCGGCGGTGGTCTGCTCCATGGAGCTGACCGCCTCGTTGGTATCGGACTGAATGGTCTGGACCAGGGTTTCGATTCGCTTCGTGGCGCTGGCGGAACGTTCGGCGAGGCGCTGGACTTCGTCCGCGACGACCGCGAAACCGCGACCCGCTTCACCGGCCGACGCCGCCTGGATGGCTGCGTTCAACGCGAGGATGTTGGTCTGCTCGGCAATGTCGTTGATCAGTTCGACGATCGAGCCGATTTCCTGCGAAGACTCGCCCAGTCGCTTGATTCGCTTCGAGGTTTCCTGAATCTGGTCACGGATCGAGTCCATGCCCTGAATCGTTTCCCGCACCACTTCCGCGCCACGCGATGCGATCTGCACCGAGCGCTGCGCCACGTCGGCCGACTCGGCCGAGTCCTTCGACACCGTATCCATCGAGGTGGCGATCTGGTTGATGGCGGAGGTCGCCGAGGTGATCTGCTGCGCCTGCTGTTCCGCCGCGTCGGCGAGGTGCATCGCGGTGGCCTGGGTTTCCTGCGCTGCCGCCGAGACCCGCACCGCCGTTTCGTTAATCGTGGTGACGAGGTTGCGCATCTCGTCGACCGCGGAGTTCATGGCGTCCGCGATGGCGCCCGTGATGTCCTCGGTCACCGTGGCCTTGATGGTCAGGTCGCCTTCGGCGAGCGAGCCCATCTCGTCCAGCAGCCGCATAATCGCGGTCTGGTTACGCTGATTGAGTTCGGACGTGGTTTCCAGGCGGCGACGCTGATCGCGCACGAGGTTGTAGACCAGCAACAGGGCGAACGCCACCGCGCCGATGGCGCCGATCAGGCCCCACCATACGTTCGGGAACAGGCGGGTCAGCGGCAACCTGGCGATCTGGTCGGCGGACTCGTTCGCACGCAGCAACACGGTCTGCGAATCCAGCGACGCCTGGTTACCGGCGCGCTTCACGTCCTGCAGGTTCGGCGACGCCGAGACCAGCTGGGTGACGGGATCGACCAGGTCGCCCCACGACGTCTGCATGTCGGTCAGGATCTTGTGTGCATTGCTGTCGGAGATGGCACGGACACCGCCGTCCGGGTTGCCATCGATCAGGCCCTTGAGCACCGAACCGTACAGCTGCGCATCGCGCGACAGGCCGTCAGCGGCGGACTGCGCACCGTCGCCACCCTGCAGGATTTCCTGCACGCGGCGGATCATGCGGTCAGCCATGAGCATCCAGCGCGCGATGGTGAAAGTCTGCTCCACCGAGGCGTTTTTCTGCTGGACGATGTTGAGCACCTCGTCGGTACGCGCGTTCAGCAGCGGCATCTGCCTGGAGAACAGATCGGCGCGCTCACCCGACGACAGGACGAGGTCTTTATTGGAGAGAATCTTGCCGATGTCCGCGTCGAGCTGGTGCCAGGCGTTGGCCAGCGCGCCCACCGAGCGACCGGCCTGCGAGCCGTTGTCGTCCGCGTAAGCCGGCATGCCGGTCTTGTCGTCGCCCTTGACCAGGCGTTGCACCGCCGAATCGATCGTATTCCGGGTGGCCGACAGTTCGCGGAAGGAGTCGCGGTTGCCGTCGGATGCCTCGAGCGCGTACTTCGCGGTCTGCTGCGAAAGCACCTGAACCTGGGTCGTCAACGCGATGGCTTCGCGATCCTCACCGTTCCTGGTGTTCAGCCACCAGAAGTCGACCGACGCCAAACCGATCGCCAGGAGAAGAAACACGATAACGATCGTGTAGCCACGTTCCCGGCCTGCGCCGCCTGCTGTCGTGCTCATATCTACCTCACCCAAACCTGGCAAAGCTAGCCACCGGCGCCTCGAGGCTGCCGGCAAGACGAAGCGACCGAAGTGATCGCCCCCCCGTTCCCAATGCGAAAGCGGCCAAGCCACCTCCGCCCATCCTGTAACGGGCCGGCCAAGAGGCCGCCCCGTCCCCCTGGAGACGCCTTACAGCGCCGCCTGCCGGAAATCCGGCGCACGAACCAGACGGCTCATGCTGAACAGCCCGAACGATTGCTCGCCAAGTGTCACGTTTTCAGCCACGAACCGCGTCAGGCGCGGATCGCGTTCGTCTTCGCCCGAACCGCGCTGGGCGTCGTCCATCGTCCGCTGGCCGAAAACCTCGTCGACCAGCAGCCCCACCGTGCCGCCGTGCTGGCGTACGAGAAGCAGACGCGTACGTTCGGAAGACGGCGTACGTTCGTCGAACAGGAACCGGCCCAGATCGATCGCCGGCACCAGGTTGCCTCGCACGTTCGCCACGCCCATCAGCCAGGGCTGCGTGCCCGGGACGTTGGTCAGCGAGGGAACCGCCAGCAGTTCGTTGATTTCCTCGATGCCGCTGACGAAGGCGCGCCGACCCACGCGGAACCCGATGCCACGCCACAGGCCCGTCGAGTCGACGTGCGCCGGCGCATCGGCCGAATGCGCCAGACAGGCGCGTTCGTAGAAGGCGAGCAGTTCGAAGGGCGACGTTGCAACGTTCTCGCTCATATCGCCCTCAGTGCGTCTTGTTCGGGAGCAGGCTGGCGATGGTCGAGAGAAGCTCCTTCTCGTTTACCGGCTTGGTGATGAAGGCCTTCGCGCCCTGGCGCAGGCCCCACACGCGGTCGGTCTCCATCGATTTGGTCGTGATCATCACCACGGGCACGTCCGCCGTGGCCGGGTCGCGGCTCAGCGAACGGGTGGCCTGGAAGCCGTTCATGCCGGGCATGATGACGTCCATGATGACCAGATCGGGCTTGTTCTCCTGGATCCGCGCGATGCCTGCTTCGGCATTGTCCACGCTGGAAACGGAAAAACCCGCCTTTTCGAGCAGCGTGGTGAACACGCGTACGTCGGTGGGCGAGTCGTCGATGATTAGGATATTTGCCACACGTCCCCCTGGACGTCGTTAAGCGAGATCAGGTCGGTCAGCTCGCCGTCGCATAGCGGTGAATCGCGCCGAGAAGTTCGTCGCGGGTGAATGGCTTGGTGAGGTACTGCTCGGCCCCGACGATCCGGCCTCGCGCCTTGTCGAACAGACCGTCCTTGGAGGACAGCATGATTACCGGCGTACCGCGGAACTGGGCGTTGTTCTTGATCAGCGCGCAGGTCTGATACCCGTCCAGGCGCGGCATCATGATGTCGACGAAGATGATGTTCGGCTTCTGGTCCGAGATTTTCGCCAGCGCCTCGAAGCCGTCGACGGCGGTGAGGACGTCGCAGCCTTCCTTCTTCAACAGCGTTTCCGCCGTGCGCCGGATGGTTTTCGAATCGTCGATGACCATGACCTTCAAACCGGTCAGGTCGGTACCGCGTCCGCTTTCGTTCACTGCGCCCCCGTGCCACGCAAAAAAAACCGCAAATCCCCGCGCAGGATAGCCCCTTTCCGGGGCGTGTTCCGTGCGCTGGGTCGTCGTCCGGAAACCTGCGTCCCGGCGGCCCGCTCTTCGGCGTTCCTCCCGACCGCTGTTTAATGGTTGGTGAGAGTTACGTCAAGATGAATTGTTCTTAAAAGGGGGACGGGCTTGTGAAATGGACCCTCCCGCTCCACTAGACTTGGCACCTTTCCTGCTCGCCGGACCCGCCATGTCCCTCACCGTCGCCGTCCTGATGGACCCGATCCGCGCCATCAAGATCGCCAAGGACTCCACCTTCGCCATGTTGCTGGAGGCTTCCCGCCGCGGCCACACGCTGTTTTACATGGAGCAGGGCGACCTGGCCCTGCGCGACGGCGAGGCCTGGGCACGCCTGCGGCCGCTCACCGTGAAAGACGATCCCGCCGGTTGGTACACGCTGGGCGAAGCCGCCTGGCGCCCCCTTGGCGAGATAGACATCGTGCTGGCCCGCAAGGATCCGCCGGTCGATGCCCAGTTCGTCTACGACACCATGGTGCTGGAGCGCGCCCAGCGGGCGGGCGCCAGGGTCGTCAACGACCCGCGCAGCCTGCGCGACTGCAACGAGAAGCTGTTCGCGCTGGATTTCCCGCAGTGCATCGCCCCGACGCTGGTCTCGCGCGACCGTGGCGACCTCAAGGCCTTCGTCGCCCTTCACGGCGAGGCGGTCCTGAAGCCGCTGGACGGGATGGGCGGTCGCGGGATCTTCCGCGTCCGGGCCGGCGACAGCAATCTCAACTCGATGCTGGAGACCCTCCTGGGTCCGGCAGGGCACGACTTCGTCATCGCGCAGAAGTACATCCCGGAGATCACGTCGGGCGACAAGCGCATCCTGCTGATCGACGGCGAACCGGTGCCTTATGCCCTCGCACGCATTCCCCAGGGCGACGAATTCCGCGGCAACCTGGCGGCCGGTGGCCGTGGCGAAGGCGTGCCGCTGTCCGAGCGTGACCGCTGGATCGCCGCCCAGGTGGCGCCCGAGTTGCTGCGTCGCGGCCTCCGCTTCGTCGGTCTGGACGTCATCGGCGACTACCTGACCGAGATCAACGTCACATCTCCGACCTGTATCCGGGAACTGGATGCCCAGTTCGGCATTAACATCGCGGGGCTGATGTTCGACGCAATCGAGGCCCGATGACGACCCGCACCACCGGCGCCGACCTGTTCGGCGCGACCCTGCTGTTCTCGCTGCTGCTGCACGGTGTCGTCATCCTCGGCATCACCTTCGACGCGGAGAAGCCCAAACCGAGCGTTCCCACGCTCGACGTCACCCTCGTGGACGTCGCCAACCAGGAGCCGCCTGACAAGGCCGACTTCCTGGCCCAGGCGAACAACGCGGGCGGCGGTGACAAGGACAAGGCGGCGCGTCCGTCGGAACCGGTGTCCGGCCCGCTGCCGACTCCCGTGCGCGGCGTCACGCCCGAGCCGAAAGAAGCGCAGGCACCCGCGCCTCAGGACCGCACGCCGCAGCAGTTGCTGACCAGTTCCGGTGAAACCGCGTTCGCGGTCGATACGACGAAACAGCAGACCGAGCACCAGGAGCACCCGCTGCCCGTGTCGGACGAGGAGATCCAGCGCAAGCTGGAGATGGCTCGCCTGTCGGCCGAGGTGCGCGAACAGTCGCAGGCCTACGCCAAGCGACCGAAGAAGAAATTCATTTCGTCCAACACGCGCGAGTACGTCTACGCCGCTTACATGAAGGGCTGGGTGGGACGCGTGGAGCGGGTGGGCAACCTCAACTACCCGGACGAGGCCCGCCGCCAGGGGCTGTATGGCGAGCTGGTCCTCACCGTCGGTCTGAACAAGGACGGCTCGATCAAGAGCATGGACGTGATCAAGAGTTCAGGCCATAAGCTGCTCGATGACGCCGCCCAGCGCATCGTCCGGCTGGCGGCACCCTTCCCCTCGCTGCCGGCTGACAAGACGAGGGTGGATGAGTTGTACATCACCCGGACCTGGCAGTTTTTGCCGGGGAACGTTTTGAGGAATTATTGAGGCGGGGGGCCGGGCTGACGCCCGGGTCGCGCGCGGGGCGCGCTCCTACAGGGACCTTATCGCGCGCAGGGCGCGCTCCTACAGGGGCCGGGTCGCGCGCGGGACGCGCTGCTACGGGGCGAGGCGCCTTGTAGGAGCGCGCCCTGCGCGCGATTCACGCCAACGCGATTCACGATGCCGGCAGCAGCTGATCCGCCTCACTCACGTAGGCCTTCTGCGCCTTCCTGTCCCAGACACACAGCTCCCGCCCCGGCCGGTTCTTCATGTGCTTCTGCGGATAACGCCCCGCCAGCACCAGCGCCGTCACCGGCACCCGGTCGTCATACGCGATAGGCCGCCCCACCGGCTTCACATCCTTCAGGCCGCTTGCCGCGACGCAGGCCTGCGTCAGCCGCTGGTCATAGTCCTTCCACGCCGACGGCGTCGAAGCCTGCGTCAGCGAAGCGGCGAGCGCGCCGGTCGCCGCTATAAAACCCTTTGCGAACATCATCTTCTTCACGAGTTTGCCTCCTTGTGACCGCGCGCACACGGTACCTCCGGCGCGCTGAACCCATCCGCACGCCCGGGCTAACAGCGGCTACAATGCGGCCATGACGATCGCCAACACATTCGCGGGTCAATTCCTCATCGCGATGCCCTCGCTGGCCGAACCGCCGTTCGCGCGCGGCGTCGCCTTTCTTTGCCAGCACGGCGAAGACGGAGCGGTCGGGCTGCTGATCAACCAGATCTCCGAATACCGCCTGGGCGACGTGCTCGCGCAGATGAAGCTGGAGTGCGAGGACCCCGAGATTGCCGACTACCCGGTACTCATCGGCGGGCCGGTGCAGCAGGAACGCGGATTCGTCCTCCATCGCGAGCCGGGCAACTGGGACTCCAGCTACCGCGTCAACGAGGACTGGTCCGTCACCACCTCGCGCGACATCCTGGTCGCCATGGCCAAAGGCGAAGGCCCCCGCCGCGCGGTGGTCACGCTTGGCTACGCGGGCTGGGAAGCCGGCCAGCTCGAACAGGAAGTCATGGACAACGCCTGGCTCACCACGCGCGCTGACGAGCACATCATTTTCGACACACCGCTCGACGAGCGCTGGGTCGCCGCGGCCCGCAAGCTGGGCATGCAGGACCCCTCCCAGCTGACCGGCTACGCCGGTCACGCCTGAGCATCCGTTCGCGATGAGTTGCCTGTTCGGTTTCGATGTCGGCACCAAGGTCGTCGGCGTCGCCGTCGGCAACCGCCTTACCGGAACGGCCCGCGGCATCGCCGCGGTGCCGGTGCGCGACGGCCAGCCCGACTGGCAGGCGCTCGACACGCTTCGCCGCGAGTGGCTGCCCGAGGCGCTGATCGTCGGCCTGCCACTCGACAACGAGGGCAAGGAACAACCGATGACCCGCACTGCCCGCCGTTTCGCCGAGCGCATCGGCGAGCGCTACGCCCTGCCCGTGACCTTCGCCGACGAGCGCATGAGCTCGCAGGAGGCCGCGCGCCGCTTCGCCGCCGGACGCGCCGCGGGCACGCGCAAGCGCTCCGATGTCCGCTCGATCGATGCCGAGGCCGCCGCGGTCATCCTCGAGTCTTATCTTCTGCAGTCATGATCCATCCCCCACCTTGAGGCCGTCATGTCCCAACGCCTGCGCCATCTGACCACCCTCGAGAACCTGCCGCGCGAAACGATCGAGCGCCTGCTCGACCGCGCGAACGCCATGCGCGACGCCAGCGCCCATGGCACGCGCAAGCTGGACCTGCTCGGCGGTCGTACCGTGCTCAACCTGTTCTTCGAGCCCTCGACGCGCACGCGTACGTCGTTCGAACTGGCCGCGCGTCGCCTCGGCGCCGATGTCGTCAATTTCGACATCGGGCTGTCCTCGACCAGCAAGGGCGAAGAACTGTTCGACACCCTGCACACGCTCGAAGCCATGCATCTCGACGCCATCGTCGTCCGCCACAAGGTCTCCGGAACGCCCGAGGAACTGGTCAGGCACGCGATGAGCGGCGTGTCCGTGGTGAATGCCGGCGACGGCAACCGCGCCCACCCGACGCAGGGCCTGCTAGATGCGCTGACCATCCGCAACCACCACCCGGACATGCGCAAGGTCAAGGTTGCCATCTGCGGCGACGTGCGCCACTCGCGTGTCGCCCGCTCCGACGTCCATGTGCTGAGCGCACTCGGCGTGAAGGACGTCCGTATCGTGGGGCCGACCGCGCTGCTGCCCACCGAAGGCGAGTTGAACGGCGTCACGTACCACGAGGATTTCGACGAGGCGATCGCCGGTGTCGACGCCGTGATCATGCTGCGCCTGCAGAAAGAGCGCATGGCCTCGACGGACCTCCCGGACGAAGCGGCCTACTTCGAGCGCTATGGCCTTGACACCAGGCGCCTCGCCCGGGCGGCGAAGGGGTGCCTGGTGATGCACCCGGGCCCGATCAACCGTGGCATCGAGATCGCCTCCGACGTCGCCGATGGCGCCCAGTCGCGGATCCTCGAGCAGGTCGGCAACGGGGTGTTCGTGCGGATGGCGGTTCTTTGCGAAGTGCTCGGCCGCTAACCGGCACCGCGCCTTGCGTTCCGGCATAATGCCGGGACCTAGGGACCAAACAATGGGATACAGAATGCGACCGACCAAGCGACTTCTCGCGCTCGGCGTCGCCAGCTTGCTGCTGGCGGCCTGCGGCCACAAAGACAAGGATGCCCCTCTGGCCTTCGTGCCGGCGGATACGCCGTACGTGGTCGCAAGCCTCGACAAGCTCGACGACGACGCCTACGAGGCGATGCTGGCCCAGGCCAACAGCGAGCTGCCGGGCCAGGTGGGTCAGATGAAGGCCTTCGCCTCGGACCTCGAGAGCAAGGGCAACAAGGACGGCGCCAACCTCGTCAATGCGCTGGCCGCCGAGTTCGACGGCAAGACCGCCGAGGCCGCCCTGAAGAACATGGGCCTGGATGCGAAGAACGGCACGGCCTTCTACGGCCTCGGTCTCGCTCCGGTCGCGCGCATCACGCTGGCCGATACCGCCGCGTGGGACGCCTTCGTCGGTCGCCTGGAAACCGCCTATGGCAAGAAGCTCGAGACCGCCGATGCCGGTGGCCAGCCGTACCGCCACGTCGCCCTGTCCGACTCGGGCATCCAGCTGATCATCGCCACCGTCGGCAAGCAGGCCGTCGTTTCGCTGCTGCCGGCCGACGCGGCCCAGCCGCTGATCCGTCAGGCGCTCGGTGCCGATCGCCCGGAAAAGAGCATCCAGGAAGACGGCCGCCTTGCCGATCTGGCCAAGGACAAGGGTTACAAGGACTACGCCGTCGGCCAGGTCGACCTGACCCGTCTGCTGCCCCTGATCGCCACGGGCAAGGATCCGCTGTTCGCGACCTTCCTCAAGCACCAGTCGGCCAAGACCGGCGAGCCTGTGCCCACGCTGCCGCCGAGCTGCCAGAGCGAAGCGTCGCGCATCGCCGCGCGCGTGCCCTCCGTCAGCTTCGGCTACACCCGCCTCGACCTGCACCACCAGGAGCAGCGCGTGGACATCGCGCTGGCCGACGACATCACCAAGGCCTTCTCCGGTCTCAAGGTCGAAGTCCCGGGCCTGGGTAGCGACGCGACCGGCGCGTTCGACATCAGCCTCGCGCTGCCCGTCGAACAGCTGCGCACGTTCTTCACCGCGCAGGCGGAAGCCGTAGCGGCCAAGCCGTTCGAATGCCCGGCCTTCGCCAGCATGAACGACAGCTTCGCCAAAATGGGTTCGACCATGCAGCAGGCGGCCATCCCGCCGATCGGCGACCTGCGCGGGCTTCGCGTGCTCATCGACTCGTTCAAGCCTGCCGCCAACGCGCAGCAGATGCCGCAGCTCACCGGCCGTGTCGTGATCGCGACGCGTAACCCGGCGGGCCTGCTGGCCATGGGTCAGGCGATGCTCGGCGGCGACTTCAAGCTGGCCGGCGACGGCAAGCCGGTCGCTCTGCCGCCGAACATCAGCGGCATGCTCGGTATGCCGGGCTGGGCCGCCATGAACGGCCAGGCCATCGCCATCGGCCTGGGTGCCGGCGAAGACGCCAAGCTCGACGACGTCCTCATGGGCAGCACGGGTGACGCGGGCCGCGTCTCCCGCCTGCATCTCAACGGCGACATGTACCGCTCGTGGGTCGACGTGATGGCCGATAAGGCTCAGGCCTTCGCCAGCAACATGACCGAAGCCGCCGGTGCCGATGGCGCTCCGGACGGCCAGGCCGACACCGCCGCGGCGGCTCAGCGCTCCAAGGCCCAGTTCGATGCGATGAAGGCTCAGGCCGCCCGCGTCGTGCAGGTCTCGGGCGAGTCGCATGTCGACGAGAAGGGCCTGGTGATCTCGGGCGCGGTCGAATACAAGTAAGCCGCGTTACGGCGCCAAAGATGAAGGCGGCCCTCCGGGGCCGCCTTTTTTATGCGCTGAGCAGACACTGATCACCCTTTCGGCAAAGCTGAACGGAGCGGTTTTTCGGGCACGAATCGTTCACGGATGCGCTGTTTCCATAGGCCCCGCGACACGGCAGCCACAGTGCGCGGCGCCGTCGCCAGTCCCATCACAGATTCGTATAAAGGAGTTCCCCATGAACCATTCGAACCTCCGTAAGGCCCTGTTCGCCGCCGCTCTCGTTGCCGGTCTCGGCACGGTCCCGTTCGCTCAGGTCAATGCACAGGACTCCGCGGCGGCCACGAGCAAGGGCGACAACCAGACGGTCGCCGGCAAGGCGGACGACACGTGGATCACCACCAAGGTGAAGTCCGAATTCGCCGCCAACAAGAGCGTCAAGGCCACCGACATTTCGGTCTCGACCGCTGACGGCGTCGTCACCCTGACCGGTACGGTCGCCACGGCGAAGGAAAAGAGCCACGCCGAGATGATCGCCAAGAAGATCAAGGGCGTGAAGAGCGTCGACGCGAGCGGCCTGACCGTGTCGGCTGCCGCACAGTAAGACTTCGCTTCGGCGGGATCGAAAAGGGAGCCGAAAGGCTCCCTTTTTTTATGCAGTCCCGGGCAGCCTTCGCGCTCGCCTGATCCGATGGCCGCCAGCCAGTCCTGCTGGCGACGCGCCCCCCTACCGGCTCAGCATCCCGCCGAACGTCTGCTTGTCGTTCGTCGAGTCGATCTCGACACCTTCCAGCCCCTGCGACAGCGTATGCGCATCGCCGCCCTGGGCCAGCTTGATTCGCAGGCGCACTTCGTTCGAGCTGTCCGCGTGACGCAGCGCGTCTTCGTAAGAGATCTCACCAGCGTGGTACAGCTCGACCAGGCTCTGGTCGAACGTCCGCATGCCGAGCTGATTCGAGTCGCGCATCAGCTCCTTGAGCTTATGCACCTCACCCTGGCGGATGTAATCCTGCGCGAGCGGCGTGCCCAGAAGCACTTCCACCGCGACGCGGCGCGACTTGCCGTCCGGTGTCGGGATCAGCTGCTGCGCGACGATGCCCTTGAGGTTCAGCGAGAGATCCATGAACAACGCGCTGCGACGATCCTCCGGGAAGAAGTGGAGGATACGGTCCAGCGCCTGGTTGGCATTGTTCGCATGCAGCGTGCACAGGCACAGGTGGCCCGTTTCCGAGAAGTTGATCGCGTGCTCCATCGTCTCGCGCGTACGCACTTCGCCGATCATGATGACGTCGGGCGCCTGACGCAGCGTGTTTTTCAGCGCGTTATCCCAGTTGTCGGTATCGATGCCGAGTTCGCGCTGGGTGATGATGCAGCCTTCGTGCTTGTGCACGTATTCGATCGGGTCCTCGATCGTGATGATGTGACCCGTGGAGTTCTGGTTGCGGTAGCCGATCATCGACGCGAGCGACGTGGACTTACCGGTACCGGTACCACCGACGAAGATGATGATGCCGCGCTTGGTCATCGCCAGCTGCTTGATGATCGGCGGCAGACTCAGTTCTTCCGGCGTGGGGATCTTCGACTCGATCCGGCGCAGCACCATACCGACGCAGTTGCGCTGGTAGAAGCACGACACGCGGAAACGTCCGACACCCGAGGCGCTGATGGCGAACTGGCACTCGTGGGTCTTTTCGAACTCTTCGCGCTGGGCGGGCGTCATCACGTTCAGCACCATGTCTCGCGACTGCTGCGCGGACAGCGGGCTCTGCGTGATGGGAACGATGCGTCCCTGGACCTTCATGGAAGGTGCGACGCCGGCGGTGATGAACAGGTCGGATGCCTGCTTATGCACCATCAGCTTCAGAAAAGAGGTGAAATCGAATTCGCTCATGGCGGTCTGGTCCCCGTGTGCCGGACCGGGCCGGCGCCCCTGTCGCGATCATATACCGGCGACGGGGGCGCTTGCAGCGGACTGTTTCACGCCTTAGCGGAACGATTCCTTGTTCTTGGCGTACATCATGCCTTCCTGGCGGGTGATCTGGCCGCGCTTGACCAGATCGAGCAGGTTCTGGTCGAGGGTCTGCATGCCGTACTGCTGACCGGTCTGGATCGCCGAGTACATCTGGGCGACCTTATCCTCGCGGATCAGGTTACGGATGGCCGGGATGCCGACCATGATCTCGTGGGCCGCCAGACGACCGCCACCCACCTTCTTCAGCAGGGACTGCGAAATGACCGCGCGCAACGACTCGGACAGCATCGAGCGGACCATCGGCTTTTCGCCTGCCGGGAACACGTCGATGATGCGGTCGATGGTCTTGGCGGCCGACGAGGTATGCAGCGTACCGAACACCAGATGGCCGGTTTCCGCGGCGGTCAGCGCCAGGCGGATGGTCTCCAGATCGCGAAGCTCGCCGACCAGGATGTAGTCGGGATCCTCACGCAGTGCCGAACGCAGGGCCTCGTTGAAGCCATGGGTGTCGCGGTGCACTTCACGCTGGTTCACCAGGCACTTCTGCGAGGTATGCACGAACTCGATCGGATCCTCGACGGTGAGCAGGTGACCGTATTCGTTCTTGTTGATGTGATCGACCATCGCCGCCAGCGTCGTGGACTTGCCCGAACCGGTCGGCCCGGTGACCAGGATCAGGCCCTGCGGCTGTTCGATCAGCTCGCGGAAGATCTTCGGTGCGCCGAGGTCTTCCAGCGTGAGCACCTCGGAAGGAATGGTACGGAACACCGCGCCGGCACCACGGTTGTGGTTGAAGGCGTTGACGCGGAAGCGCGCCAGCCCGGGGATCTCGAACGAGAAGTCGGTCTCGAGGAACTCTTCGAAGTCGCGGCGCTGCTTGTCCGACATGATGTCGTAGATCAGCGAATGGACCTGCTTGTGCTCCAGCGCGGGGATATTGATACGCCGCACGTCACCATCGACGCGGATCATGGGCGGCAGGCCCGCGGAGAGGTGCAGGTCGGAGGCCTTGTTCTTCACTGAGAAGGCAAGGAGTTCGGCGATATCCATGAGGGTCCCCTTTCGATGTGGGGCATAGGTAAACACGCCGGAGGGTCGGCGGCAAGGCGCGGCACCATATATGCTTCGGTGACTGTGAAAACCATCGCGAACGGAGCGGACCACCCCATGAATCGGATCGCCTTTATCGGCGGCGGCAACATGGCCACGGCCTTGATCGCCGGCATGCTTCGCCACGGCGCCCAGCCCGGCGGCATCGCGGTGGCCGAGCCCCGCGCCGAGGCACTGCAGGAGCTCTCCCGCGAATACGGCGTGGCCACCTACACCGACAACCTCGACGCCGCCGAAGGCGCGTCGATCCTCGTGCTGGCGGTCAAGCCGCAGATGATGGCCGAGGTCTGCCGTGGCCTCCGTCCGGCGGTACAAAAATACCGGCCGGTGATCATCTCCATCGCGGCGGGCATCCGCATCGCCCAGCTCGAGCGCTGGTTCGATGCCGCCCTGCCCGTGGTGCGCTGCATGCCCAATACGCCCGCCATGTTCGGCGCCGGCGCCACCGGGCTGTTCGCCAACGGGCGGGTGAGCGCACCGCAGCGGGCCGAGGCGCAGCACGTGCTGGACGCGGGCGGCCTGACCGTGTGGGTGCCTGACGAGGACCAGCTGGATATCGTCACCGCGCTCTCCGGCTCGGGCCCGGCGTATTTCTTCCTGATGGTCGAGGCACTGGAAAACGCGGCATTTTCTCAAGGGCTGTCCCGTGAGACGGCCCGGGCCCTCGCGGCGCAGACGGCGTTCGGCGCCGGGCGCATGCTGGTCGAATCCGGCGAGAGCGCCGCCACGCTGCGGCAACGCGTCACCTCCCCCAACGGCACCACCCAGGCTGCGCTGGAGAGCTTTCGCGACGATCATTTCCCTGCCATCGTGGCGCGGGCGGTCGACGCGGCGCGCCGACGCGGCTTTCAACTATCCGAAGACATGGAATCGAACACGTGAACTACCTGACCAACGCCGGCGGCCTGCTCCTTGAAGTCGCTTTCGGTGCACTCGTCACGCTCTTCATCCTGCGCATCCTCGCCGAAGCGTACCGGGCCGACTTCCACAACCCGATCTGCCAGTTCCTCTACCGGTTCACCAACCCGGTGCTGCGACCGCTGCGCAAGGTGCTGCCGCCCGTGCGACGGGTGAACACCGGCGGCATCGTGATCGTGTACCTGCTCGAGTGCGTCAAGTGGCTGCTGATCGCCGCCATGGCGGGCATCGCGCCGAACGTCCTCGGCCTGGCGATCACCGGCCTGGGCGAGACGCTGGATATCTTCCTGCTGACCTGGGTGGTTCTGGTCTTCGCCTGGTCGATCATGAGCATGCTATCGACCGATCGCTACCACCCGGTGGCGCGTCTGGTCACGAGCCTGGCCGAGCCACTGGTGAGGCCGCTGCGTGGGCGCATGACGATCGGCGGGCTGGATTTCTCGCCGACCGTGGTGATTCTCGGCCTGATCCTGGCGCGGATGCTGATTGCCGCACCGATCAAGGACTGGGGCGTGTCCATGATGATGGGGGCGGCAGGCTGAAGGCAGGAGCGCGCCCGGCGCGCTCCTACCTGCCTCCCACCCTCCGCGCATCCGTCACGTTGGACAGCGCGCTCAACCGACCGAGCAGCGTCGAGAGCTGCTCATAGTCCTTCACTCGCAGCGTAAAGCGCATGTCGACCTCGCCCGTCCGCACATGCACGCGGCTGGAGGACGCGACGATATGCGGTCCGGTGTTGCTGATCGTGGTGGCGACATCCTTCTGCAGACCCTTCCGGTCGTAACCGCGCAGCTCGATGTCGATCTCGTAACTCTGCACCTCCACGCGGCCCCAGCTCACGTCGATGACGCGTTCGGGGCTGCGGCGTGCGAGCCGTGCCAGGCTGGCGCAATCGGAGCGATGAACCGATACGCCACGTCCGCGGGTGATGAAGCCACGCACCGGGTCGCCCGGCAGCGGCTGGCAGCAGCGCGCAAGCGTCGTGAGCAGATTGCCCAGGCCCTCGATCGACAGCGCCCCGCGGTCGTGCTGGGCGGCGCGCGACGCGACGGGGTTGCCCGACTGCGTGATCTCCGGTTCCACCGGCTCCTGCAGTGAACGCGCCACCTGCCCCAGCGTGACCTCGCCGAGTGCGATGGTGACGTAGAGCTCGTCGACCGACTTCAGGCGGAAGTGCGTCGCCAGCTTGGCCAGATCGACGTCGTCGAGCGCCAGCCGGCGCAGCTCCTTCTCGAGAGTGATCTTGCCCGTCACGATGTTGGCGTCGTGCGCCTCGCGCCGGAACCAGCCGCGCACCTTTTCCTTCGCGCGCGACGTATGCAGGTAACCGTGATGGGCCGAGAGCCAGTCACGGCTCGGCTCCGACACCTTGGTGGTGAGGATCTCGATGCGGTCGCCGCTACGCGGCTGCGTGGTCAGCGGCACGATGCGGCCGTTGAGCTTCGCGCCACGGCAGCGATGACCGACCTCGGTATGGATGTGGTACGCGAAATCGAGCACGGTCGCACCCCGCGGCATGTCGATGACCTCGCCCTTGGGCGACAGCACATACACGCGGTCTTCCATCAGCTCGGTTTCGAAGCCCGCGGCGAGTTCGGCCTCGTCTTCACCGCGCGGCTCGAGCAGCTTGCGCATCCAGGCGATCTTCGCCTCGAATTCCGCATCGGCACCGCCGCCTTCCTTGTACCGCCAGTGGGCGGCCACGCCGAGCTCGTTCGCCCGGTGCATCTCGTGCGTCCGGATCTGCACTTCGAGTGTCTTGCCCTGCGGGCCCAGCACGGCGGTGTGCAGCGACCGGTAACCGTTGCCCTTGGGTCGCGCGACGTAGTCGTCGAACTCGCCCGGCAGATGCGGCCACAGGCTGTGGACGAGACCCAGCGCCGCGTAACAGTCGGCGACGCTGTCGACGAGGATGCGCACCGCGCGGATGTCGTAGAGGTCGGAGAACTCCAGCCCCTTCTTCTTCATCTTCTTCCAGATGGAGAAAATGTGCTTCGGACGACCGGCGAGATCGGCATGCACGCCGGCACCGTCGAGCGTCTCGCGCAGCGTCGTCAGGCTCGCGGCGATAAACGTCTCGCGATCGGTGCGGCGCTCGTCGAGCAGCCGCGCGATACGGCGGTAGGTGTCCGGCTCCAGGTAACGGAAGGCGAGATCCTCCAGCTCCCATTTCAGCTGCCAGATACCGAGGCGATTGGCGAGCGGCGCATGGATGTCGGACGTGAGCTGGGCCAGTTCACGACGTTCGTGATCCGGCAAGGCCATGGCGGTGCGCATCGCGGCGAGCTGGCGCGCGAGCAGGACGAAGACGACGCGGAGATCGCGGATGATCGCCAGCAACAGGCGGCGCAGGCCTTCCGCGCCGCTGGCCGGACCGCGCTGCGCATGCAGTGCCCAGACCTTTTCCGCTTCGCCCTGCCCTTCGACCAGGCGGCGCAGTGTGGGCGCCCATGTCTTCGCCGCCTCGTCGGCCGCGCCGGGCAGCCCGTTGACCAGCGAGAACCACAGTGCCGAGGCGCAGGTTTCGTCATCGCAGCCGAGCAGGCGCAACAGCTCGATGACGGTCTCGCCTTCGGCCCGCGCCGCCACGGGCAGCACGGCACAGGCCTCGCGGGCACGCTCGGTCAGCGGCATCGCGTTGCCTTTCGCCTCCGGGGAGCGCATCTCGCTCATGGCTTCATCCTCGCGGGTTTTCATCGTGACGCCGCCTGCGCGGTTTCCAGTGCCTTCGCCAGCCGTTTGGCTGAAACCGGCTCGGCCGTTTTCAGCTCCTGGGCAAACAGGGACACGCGCCATTCTTCGAGCAACCAGCGTAGCTCGCTCCAGTCCGTCGCATCCAGCGCGGTGCCGCCGCCCTGCAGCAGCGCGCGCCAGTACGGCAGCACCTGCAGCATACGCGACTGGTCACGCGCCGGATCCTGGCGGAGACGCTCGCCACGCAGACGCATGGCTTTCAGGTACCTAGGGATATGCGCGAGCCGGGTGGTCGGCAGTTCCCGCAGAAACCCTGGCTGCAACAAGGCCGCGAGTTGCTCGCGCAGGTCGTCGTAGCTGGCCCTGGCGAAGCCCATCAGTGGCGGCTCCATCCACGGCTTGAGTTCGGCCTGTGCCTCGATAATCGGCTCGGCGAGCTTCTGCCGCGCCATCGCGGCGCCGAACAGTTTCTGGGCGAATTCCGTGCGCAAGGCTTCGAAGGCACCCTGGGTGCGCATGTCGAGCCTGCGACCTTCGAGTAAGTCGCTGAAGCCACCCTCCACGAGGTCCTCGCGCAGACCGTCGACACTGCCCATCGGCGCGTATTTGAGCGACAGCGGATTGGCGATCGGCAACTGCCGTTTCGCGCGCTTGAATTCAGGCCCGAGCGCTTCACGCAGCAGCCGCTCCACACCACCCGCATGCGCTTCAGCGGCCTCGTCGGCGCGCTCGAAGACACGCAACGCCACCGCCTCGCCAAGGTCGACCAGCGCGGGGTAGGCCTTCAGGCCGGCTTCGGACGTCACTTCCGCAGGGATCGATTCGAAGTCCCACGTGACGATGTCCTCGCGCGTGAGTTCGATGTCGGTCTTGCGCGAGAACGCTTCGCGCGCCTTGCCTTCCCACTGGGCACGAATCGCCGCGAGGTCACGGCCTTCGGCCACGGTGCGACCGTTTTCGTCGTGCACGCGGTAGCGCATGAGCAGGTGCGGCGGAAGCTCCGCATCGGCGAACGCCGCGGCGTCGACGTCGACACCCGTGGTTTTCTTCAGAAAACGGGCCAGCGCCAGCGGCAGGGATTCGTCACGCGGCGACTCGGCTTCGGCGAACGCGCGTGCGAAATCCGGCGCGGGCACGAAGTTGCGCCGCAGCGCCTTCGGCAATGCACGGATCAGCTCGGCCACCTTGTCGGCGAGCAGGCCAGCGACCAGCCACTCGCCCCGCGCCGTCGGCAACGCATTGAGGAAAGCCAGCGGCACATTCACGGTGACGCCATCGGCGTGATCGCCGGGGACGAAGCGGTATTCGAGCCGGTAGCGGTGCTGACCGATATCGAGGGAGGCGGGGAACGCCTTCGGATCGAGCCCGCTGCCCGTGTCCATCACATCGGCGAGCGTCCAGCGCAAGGCGGCCTGTTCACCCGGCGATGCCTTCCGGTACCACGCGTCGAGCGCGCGTACGTCGGCGATCTCCTCAGGCAGCTTACCGTCGAAGAAGGCGACGAGGTCGTCGTCGGAACGCAGCAGCCCGGCGCGGCGCTGCTTGGCTTCGATGTCATGCGCCTGCTCGAGCACGCGCGCATTGGCACGGACGAAGTCGGCGCGACTGTCGATATCCGCACGCACCAGCGCCTCGCGCAGAAAGATCTCGTGCGCCAGCCTGGGATCCTGCCGGTGGAAGGTCACCGGACGACGCTCGACCAGCACCAGGCCGAACAGCGTGACCTGTTCGTACGCCACGACGGTACCGCGCTTGCGCGACCAGTGGGCGTCGCGCGCCGTGGCGCGGACGAGGTGACTGGCCTGTGTTTCGATCCACGCCGGATCGACCCGCGCGTTCATCATCGCCCAGATGCGCCCCCCGATATCCAGGATCTGCGCGGCGAAGATCCATGCCGGCGGCGACTTGGCCAGCGCGGAACCGGGGAAGACCTGGAAGCGGCGCTCGCGCGTCCCGCGGAAGATGCCCTTCTCGTCCTTGTGGCCGACCTGGGTCGGCAGGCCCGCGAGGAGGCTGCGGTGCACGGCTTCGAAGAGCGCGTCCGCGCTGCCCTCTCCCTGGTGGGAGCCAACCCTGTTGGCGATCTCCCCGCTTTGGTGGGAGCTGACCCTGTTGGCGACCGCACGGTTGCGGCGGCGCTTATCGCCAGCAGGGCTGGCTCCTGCCACAGCCGGCTTGCCCTGGCCTGCCTTGTCCTCGGACTTATCCCGGTCCGACCAGCCGAGGTCGCGCGTCACCAGCACGAGCTGCCGGTGCAGCTCGCGCCACTCGCGCATGCGCATGAAGCTCAGAAAGTGACGTGAGCACCAGTCGCGCAGCTTCGACGAGGTGAGTTCCTCGGCCGCGGACAGATAGCCGCGCCACAGATTCAGCACGCCGACGAAGTCGGATTTCGGATCGGCAAACTGTGCATGAGCCGCATCGGCCTGGCCGCGCGCTTCCGGCGGACGCTCGCGTGGGTCCTGGATGCTGAGGAACGCGACGATCGTGGTCAGTTCGGCCAGCGAACCAAGCCGACGCGCTTCCACCAGCATGCGCGCCAGCTGCACATCGATCGGCAGACGCGCGACGGTACGCCCGGTCGCCGTAAGACGGCGGTCGTTGTCGATCGCACCGATCTCGGCGAGGCGGCGGTAGCCATCGGCCACGATGCGGGGATCCGGCGCTTCGAGGAACGGAAAGTCCTCCACCTCGCCCAGATCCAGCGCCAGCATGCGCAGGATCACGTTGGCGAGCGAGGATCGGAGCAGTTCCGGGTCCGTGAATTCCGGGCGGAGACTGAAGTCGGCTTCTTCGTAAAGCCGATAGCAGATGCCCGGTCCCACGCGTCCGCAGCGGCCCTTGCGCTGGTTGGCGGCGGCCTGCGAAATGGGCTCGATATGCAGCCGCTCCAGCTGTCCCCGCTGGCTGTAGCGTTTGACGCGCGCCGTACCGGGATCCACGACGTACCTGATGCGCGGCACGGTCAACGAGGTTTCGGCCACGTTGGTCGCCAGCACGATGCGCCGCTTCGGCCCGGGGCGGAACACACGATCCTGCTCGCTGGCGGAGAGTCGCGCGTAGAGCGCCACCACCTCGGTCTCACGGTACTGCTTGCGCGACAACAACAGATGGGTGTCGCGAATTTCGCGCTCGCCGGGCAGGAATACCAGCACGTCACCACGCGGATCCTCACGCGTGATGTCGTCCATCGCGTCCGCGATCTGCTGCGCGACATTGCCTTCGCCGCGCTCACCGGGCGGCCGGTAGCGAACCTCGACCGGGTAGGTACGCCCCTCGACCTCGACCACCGGCGCATTGCCGAAATGCGTGGCGAAGCGCTCGGTGTCGATCGTCGCCGAGGTCACGATGATCTTCAGGTCCGGCCGGCGCTCGGCCAGCCGCCGGAGGTAGCCCAACAGAAAGTCGATGTTGAGGCTGCGCTCGTGCGCCTCGTCGATGATGATCGTGTCGTAGGCGGACAGCCAGGGATCCGACTGGGTCTCGGCCAGGAGGATGCCGTCGGTCATGAACTTGACCAGCGCCTGATCGGACACCTTCTCGGTGAAGCGCACCTGGAAGCCGACCTTGTCGCCTAGCGGCGTGCCCAGCTCCTCGGCGACGCGCGTGGCGACCGAACGTGCGGCAAGACGCCGCGGCTGCGTGCAACCGATCAGCCCCGCCTCGCCGCGCCCGGCCGCAAGGCACAGCTTCGGCAACTGCGTGGTCTTGCCCGAGCCGGTCTCACCGGCCAGCACGACGACCTGGTTTTCGCGAATCAGCTTGATGATGTCTTCCGCGCGCGCCGCGATGGGCAGCGAGGCATCCACCGTGATCGCCGGCTTGGACGCGGCTCGTGCCGCGCGCCGCGCGCGCGACACCTCGATATCGGCGGCGAGGGCGTCCACGCGGGACGGATCCGGCTTGCGCTGGAGACCGCGCCAGCGCCCGAGCAGGCGACCGAAATCGCGGCTGGCCACGTGATTGAGCGCATCGCGCATCGCGCGCAGGCGCGGATCGGGCGACGGGGAACGGGCGGGAGGTGTGGTTGTACTCATGGGGACGCCAATAATAGCGTGCGCCTATGGACGGCATCGGAACGTTTCATTTCACCTCGTCCGGTCCGAACGTTAAGATTTCAATCCAAAGCAAGATCATTCCAAGGAGAGTCGTAAGATGGCCATCGATATCGGTATTGCCAAGAAAGACCGTGAAGCGGTCGCGAAGCACCTGTCCAAGCTGCTGGCGGACACGTATTCGCTGTATCTGAAGACCCACAACTTCCATTGGAACGTGACCGGGCCGCAGTTCAACAGCCTCCACGCCATGTTCGAGGTGCAGTACAACGCCCTGTGGCTGGCCGCCGACGAGGTCGCCGAGCGGATCCGCATCCTCGACGTGTTCGCTCCGGGCTCCTACAGCCAGTTCGGCAAGCTCACCTCGATCAAGGAAGAATCGGGCGTGCCCGAGTGGAAGGACATGGTGGCCCAGCTGGTCGAAGGTCACGAGATCGCCGCCGCCACCTCGCGTGACACGATCAAGGCTGCCGAGGCCGCAGGTGACGAAGGCACCGCCGACATGGTCACCGGGCGCCTCAAGGAACACGAGAAGACCGCCTGGATGCTGCGCTCCCTCCTGAAATAAGCGGCACACCCCTGTAGGAGCGCGCCTTGCGCGCGATGGGTTTTCCGCATCCCCGCCCTGTTGGCTTTTCGCGCGCGGGGTGCGCTCCTACCCGCTTGCGGCCCCCGGTTTCGGCTTTTTCTCTGAGGCCAGCCTGACCGGCTTTGCTGCAATGCGTTGAGCCGGTCCCTCGCGTTGGTTAAGCTCCCCCGGTTACCTTCTGACTCCATTTGGGGGCCGACCGGTCCGGGGATTGTTTTGAGCTCAGCCACCAAGACCGAACGAAGCCATCCGATTCTCGCCGCGCTGATCCTCGCGATCCTCGTCGCGGGCCTTAACTTCGGCCTCTGGCTGGTAGCCAATCTGCCCAACGGGCCGACCGACTGGCACGGCCCGATCCCGGGCTTCGCGTTCACCGCCTACCAGCGCTACCAGAACCCGATGAAGGGCGACTTCGCCACGGATCCGGAGATCGACAGCGATCTAAGGCTGGTCCGGAAGTATTCGCCCCGCATCCGCACCTACTCGATGCTGGAGAACCCGCAGACGGTTCGCCTGGCCGCGAAGGAAGGTCTGGACGTCATGGCGGGTGCCAACATCGACACGCGCCTCGAAAACAACGAGCGCGAGATCGAAGCGCTGATCGCCCAGGCCAACCGCTATCCCAAGACGATCACCCGGGTCATCGTGGGCAACGAGTCGCTGTTCCGTGGCGACATGAAGCCCGAGCAGATCATGGCGTACCTCGACCGGGTCCGTGCCGCGGTGCACCAACCGGTTTCCGTGGCCGAGCCGTTCCACGTCTGGATCCAGAACCCGGAGCTGGCCAACCACGTCGACTTCATCACGGTCCACCTTTTCCCCTACTGGAACGGCATCGAGACCCGTGCCGGCGTCGCCGACTCCATCGGCACCCGCAACGAGGACGGCAGCAACAACACCGACGGCAGCTACCAGGCCCTGCAGAAGACCTTCCCCGGCAAGCACATCGTCATCGGCGAGATCGGCTGGCCGTCCAACGGCGATCGCAACAAGTACGCGTACCCCAGCGTCTCCAACGAGGCGATCTTCCTCCGTGAATTCTTCAACGTGGCCAAGCGCAAGGGCATCGACGACTACTACGTCCTCGAAGCCATCGATCAGCCGTGGAAGGAAAACCTGGGCGAAGGCCGCACCGGCGCCTACTGGGGCATGTTCAACGCCGACCGCCAGCTGAAGTTCCCCTTCACCGGCCCGGTCACCGAGGACGTGGGCTGGCCCTGGAAGGCGCTCGCCGCGTCGGTCATCGCGTTCTTCCCGATGCTGTGGTTCGGCCTGCGCTTCAGCCGCTTCAAGCTGATGGGGCGCCTGTTCTTCATGGCGCTGATCCAGCTGGCCTGCGGCCTGATCGTCTGGTCGGCGACCCTGCCGTTCAATTTCTACCTCAGCCCGTTCGACTGGGCGATGCTGATCCTGCTGTTCCCCGCGCAGATCGCCATCCTCGGCATCCTGCTGATCAACGGCTTCGAGTTCACCGAGGTCCTCTGGGCCCGCAGCTGGATCCGTCATGCGGGCATGCTGCCCAAGGACCCGGTCGAGCGTCAGCCCTTCGTTTCCATCCACCTGGCCTGCCACAACGAGCCGCCGGAGATGGTCCAGATGACCCTGGACTCGCTGGCCGCGCTGGACTACGAGAACTACGAAGTCCTGGTGCTGGACAACAACACCAAGGACCCGGCGGTCTGGGAGCCGGTCAAGGCGTACTGCGAGCAGCTCGGCCCGAAGTTCCGCTTCTTCCACCTCGAACCGTGGCCCGGCTACAAGGCCGGCGCGCTGAACTTCGGCCTGACCGCGACCGACGAGCGCGCCGATGTGGTGGCCGTCATCGATGCCGATTACGTGGTGCGTGAAGACTGGCTCGCCTCCCTCACAGGTTACTTCCACGACTCGAAGGTCGCCGTGGTGCAGTGCCCGCAGGCCCACCGCGACTTCGAGAAGAACCGCTTCCGCCGCATGACCGCCTGGGAATTCGACGGCTTCTTCCGCATCGGCATGCACCACCGCAACGAGCGCAACGCGATCATCCAGCATGGCACCATGACCATGGTCCGTCGCTCGGCGCTGGAAGGCACCGGCGGCTGGTCCGAATGGACCATCTGCGAAGACGCCGAACTCGGCCTGCGCCTGATGCATTCGGGTTACGAGCTGGTCTACGTCGACGAGCTGATGGGCAAGGGCCTCACCCCGGCGGACTTCAAGGCGTACAAGAGCCAGCGCTACCGCTGGGCGTTCGGCGCCATGCAGATCCTCAAGGGCCGCTGGAACTGGATGACCCGCAAGGGTCCGCTCTCCGCCGGTCAGCGTTTCCACTTCCTCACCGGCTGGTTCAGCTGGTTCGCCGACGCGCTGCATTTCATCTTCACGATGATGGGTCTGCTCTGGACCGCGGGCATGATCTACGCGCCGGAGTACTTCAACCTGCCGATGCAGCTGTTCATGATCCCCGTGATCGGCTTCTTCTTCGCCAAGGCCATCTTCGGTGTGGTGCTGTACCGGGCACGTGTCCCGTGCGGCTGGTACGACACCATCATGGCATCGGTGGCCAGCATGGGCCTGTCGCACGCCATCGCGCGCGGCATCCTGCATGGCCTGACGCGTGAGAAGACCGCATTCGTGGTGACGGCCAAGAGCCGGCGCATGGGTGGCAGCAGCTTCGCCGCCTTCGCACCGGTGCGCGAAGAAGGCCTCATGGCCATCGCCCTGCTCTGCGCCGTGATCGGCATGGCCATGCATTACGGCACGGCCTATACGGAAAGCGAGCTGTGGATGTTCATCCTGGCTGCGCAGTCGATTCCGTACGTGTCCGCTCTGGTCGGCGCGTGGATCGCGCATACCTCGGGTGACGAGGCCGGTTGATTCAGCCTCGTTCACGTTTGTGTATCGACCTTACACGCCCGTCGCGGTAAGTTACGCCAAGACCTGACGTCAGGGGACGCTGGATGCGACCCCGCCTGGCTGCCGTCCTCGCGACGGCGTTTGTGAATCACGATCGGAACAGGACGCTCATGCGCCTTACCAGACGCCATGGACTGCTGCTTCTGCCGTGGTTCCTCCTGCCCACGCTCGCGCATGCCGGCATCGTTCTCCGTGTCGACGGTGTCGACGAGAACCTGAAGAACGCCGTGGTCGCCGGCGTCGACCTCTCCCAGTACGCCAAACGCGACGTCACCGCCGCGCAGGTTCGCCGCCTTTACGAGAAGGCGCCCGACCAGGTGCAGACCGCGCTTCGCCCCTACGGCTACTACGAAGCGACGGCGACGGGCGACCTCAACCAGGTCGGCAACGACTGGCAGGTGACGCTGCATGTGGTCCCCGGTACGCCGGTGAAGATCACGAAGGTGAATGTCACGGTCGATGACGACGCGAAGAAGGTGCCGACGATCCGTCGCGCCGTCCGCGGTGTCGAAAACCTCAAAGACCAGCCCATGAACGACGGCGCCTACGACGGCGCGCGCGACGCGGTCAGCGGCGCGCTGACCGCCACGGGTTACCTGGACGCCAGGCTCGTCACGCACAGCGTGGAAGTGAACCGGGCCGAGCACAGCGCCACGGTTAACCTGAAGTGGGAAGCCGGCCAGCGGTATCGGTACGGCCACGTCGTCTTCAAGAACTCGCAGTTCCGCGACGGTTTCCTCGATCGCTACGTGCCCTTCAAGAGCGGCGACTACTTCTCGCAGAGCCAGCTGCTGGAACTGCAGCAGGCGTTGAACGGCGCCGACTATTTCGCCGTCGTCAACGTCATCCCCGATACGGACAACGCGAAGGAAGGCACGATCGACATCGACGTCGAACTGGCGCCGGCCAAGCGGACCATCTACACCGGCGGTCCGTTCTTCGGCACGGATACCGGCCCCGGCCTGCGCGGCGGTATCGAGAAGCGCTGGATCAACGATCGCGGTCACAAGTGGAAGAATGAGCTGGTCGTCGCCACACGCCTGAAGACGATCTCCACGCTGTACCAGATCCCCATGCCCGGCCCCAACCAGCGCAGCTTCAACTTCGGCGCGAATTACCGCGACGCCAACACCGTGACCTCGCAGTCGCGCACGTTGCAGCTGGTCGCCAACGAGACGCGCCTGTGGCATGGCTGGACGCGCACGCTCGGCGTCAGCGCCTTGTCCGGCACCTTCACCGTCGGCAAGCGTGGCGATGAAGCCGACAGCGCCGCGGGCCTCGAACACGGTCGCAGCACCCTGCTCTACCCCGAGGTGACGCTGAGCAGGAAGAAGGGCGACAACCCGACCTTCGTGCGCAGCGGCTGGTCGATCACCGTCACCGGACGCAGCACCGTGGGCGGTCTGCTCTCCGACGCCAGCTTCTCGCAGGTGATCGGCGACGTGAAATGGATTCAGTCGTTCTGGGGCCGCAACCGTCTGATCCTGCGCGGCACCGCCGGCAAGATCTGGACCGACAACTTCAGCGACCTGCCGCCGCAGCTGCGCTTCTTCGCCGGTGGCGATCGCTCCGTGCGCGGTTACGACTTCGAGAGCATCGGTCCGCGTAACAGCTACGGTCGCGTGATCGGTGGCGAAGGTCTGCTGGTCGGCAGCACCGAGGTCGAGCACTACTTCACCCGCAACTGGGGCATGGCCGCCTTCGTCGATGCCGGCAATGCGTTCACGGGCACCGATTACAGCCCGCGCATCGGTGCCGGCCTGGGCGTTCGCTGGCTGTCACCGGTCGGCATGATCCGCGCGGATGTCGGCGTGCCGGTCGGCGACAAGAACGAACACGGCATTCACCTTCACGTCGTCATCGGGCCCGACCTGTGAGCAGCACCGGCATGAAATGGTTTCTCCGTATCGGTATCGCGCTCGGTGCGCTGCTGCTCGTCGTCGTGCTGGCCGTGTGGTGGCTGGTCGGCACGGCATCCGGCCTGCGCTTTGCGCTGGCCCGTGCACAGGGTTTCACCGACAACGCCCTGACCGTCGACAAAGCCGAAGGTCGTCTCGCCGGCCCGCTCGATCTCGCTGGCGTCCGCTACCGCGACGGCAAGGGCATGGACGTGCGCGTCGCGTCGGCGCACCTCGACTTCTCGTTTGGCGCACTGCTGCGCAAGACGGCGCACGTGTACACGCTGACCGCCGACGGGATCGACGTGGCGCTCGGGCCCAGCGAGCCCGACACGCAGCCGTCCGAACCGTTCTCGCTCGAGCCGCCGCTCGACATCGTGCTGGACAAGGTCAAGGTCGGGCACGTCCACGTGACCCGGCAGGGCCAGCCGCTGTTCGAGTCCAACTCGCTTGATCTCGCCGGCTCCTGGACCGCGAAAGGCATTGCGCTGAAGACGCTCGCGCTGCGCGCGCCGGATGGTCAGGCCGACCTCGGTGGCACGCTGGCGGTAGGCAAGAACTATCAGGGTGACGGCAAGGCCAGCTTCCGCTGGAAAGTCGGCGATATCGATTACGCGGGCAATGTCGAAGCGCATAGCGACGGCGACAAGGCCCACACCATCGTCAAGCTCACGCTCCCGCTCGTCGCGCAGGTCGATGCAAATCTGACGCAGAGCGGCGACTTCCCGTGGACCGCGTCCATCGACGCACCCCGCTTCGATCCCAAGCCGCTGATCGGTGACAGCAGCCTGACCTCGCTCGGCCTGGCCGTGAAAGGCAGCGGCGACCGCTACGGCGCCAACCTCACCGGCGATCTCGACCTCAACGATTACAGGGTGCATCTCGCCCCGCTGAAGGCCGCGTTCGACCACGAGTACAAGCGCCTGACGCTGGACGAGCTCACGGTCGGCTCGCCGCAGGTCAAGGGGTCGCTCACGGCAAAGGGCACCGTGGAAATTGCCGCCACGCCGTTGTCGGCGGATCTCGCGCTCAACTGGAAGGACGCACTGGTCCCGGCCAGCGTCGCCGGCCAGGATCTCGCCAGCACCGGCCAGCTCGGGTTCAAGGGCAGCGCCGAGGCGTACCACGCCGCGGGCGATATCGACATCGGCCCGCCCGGTCACGTCGGCAAGTTCACGCTCGATGTCGACGGCAAGCCCGACCTCATCACGATGCATACCGTGCAGCTCAAGCAGGCCAACGGCAGCCTCGGCGCCAGCGGCACGCTGACGCTGCAGCCCGCGCTCGCGTGGAAACTCGACGTCAAGGGCGACCGCTTCGACCCCGGCCAGTTGCTTGCCGAATGGCCGGGTGCGCTGAATCTCGACATGTCGACCGAAGGTCGTCTGGTCGACAACCAGCCGCTGGGCACGCTCACGCTGCGCAAGCTCGACGGCACACTGCGCCAGCGTCCGCTGCGCGGCAACGGCGAGCTCACACTGAAACCCAGCGAAGTCGTCAACGGCACGCTCGACGTTGCCTCCGGCGGCAGCACGATCCGTCTGGATGCCAGGGGCGACACTTCGAACGACGCGACGCTGAAGCTCGCCATCGCCTCGCTCGGGGACTGGCTGCCTGACGCGGGTGGACGCGTGCAGGGTGACATTTCGGCGAAGGGCAATGTGCCGAAGCTTGCGGTGAAAGCGAACGTGCGCGGCAGCGCCATCGTCTACGCGGGGCAGAAGATCGACGCGCTGACCGTCGATGCCGATGTGCCCGACGTGAGCGCGCCGGGCGGCAAGCTCGCCGTTGTCGGTACCGGCGTCAATGCGGGTGGGTTGCTGTTCGAGCGCCTTGCCGTCAACGCCAACGGCACGCAAGAGAAGCACCAGCTCAGCATCGACGCGAAGGGTCGCCCGCTCACCGCCGACCTGCAGCTGTCGGGAGGCCTGCGCGACGGTGCCTGGAACGGCACGCTGTCCACGCTCAATATCGACTACCAGAATCTGCCGCGCTGGCGCCTGCAGAACGCGAGCCAGCTCGCGTACGAGGACGGCGCGATGAGCATGAGCGATCTGTGCCTCACGGCCGGCGATCCGCTCCTCTGTGTGGCTGCCAAGCAGGACAAGGGTGGCAACCTCGACGCCAGCTATCGCCTGCGTCAGGTGCCGCTGGCCTTGCTGATGACCGCCGCCGAGGCGTCGGACAGCCCGATGCGTGCCGACGGCATCATCGAAGGTGACGGCAGCATTCGGCGCACCGCCGCCGGCGCCCTGTCAGGCCAGGCGAATGTTCACTCCGCGCATGGCACGGTCGCTTATGCCGACCACGCCGACCAGCCTCTGCTGGTATACGACAACCTGACGGCCAATGCGCAGCTTGCGCCCGATAATCAGCGTTTGACGCTCAGCGCAAACCTCAATGACGGCGGTACGCTGGCCGGCAACGTATCGCTCACCGGCGCGCAGCAGGCGCTCGGCGGCCACGTTGCGCTGCATCTGAAGAACCTTGGCCTCATCGAGCTGTTCACGACGGAACTCGCCGAAGTGAAGGGCGGCCTCGATGCGAACTTCAACCTCGGCGGCACCGTTGCCAATCCTGCCGTCACCGGCCAGGCCGTGGTCGATAGCTTCGCGGCGGAAGTACCGAGCGCCGGCCTCAAGCTGAAGGACGGCCGCTTCAGCGTAAACACCACCGATGCGAAGAACTTCGCTGTCGACGGTACGGTGCGCTCCGGCGACGGCACGCTCGGCATCAAGGGCACCGCGCTGATCGGTACCGGCGCGACAATGCGCATCGGCGTGGAAGGCTCCAAATTCACCGCCGTCGACATCCCCGCGGCGAAGGCGATCATTTCGCCCAACCTGACGATCGTGCAGGATGCGAAGGGCATGAACGTCACCGGCAAGGTCGGTATCGATCTGGCGGACGTCAACGTCGAGCGACTGCCCGGTTCCGGCGCGACCAAGGCGTCGGCCGACGTCGTGGTCGTCGATGACAAACAGCAGGAGGCCGCCGCTGAAGCGACGCCGATCAGCGCGGATATCCGCGTCGATCTGGGGCAGAAGGTTCACCTGGTCGGTTTCGGCATCGATGGTCGTATCACCGGTCAGCTCGATGTACGTGAGCGCCCGGGTCGTGCGACGACGGGTCAGGGCCAGATCGGCGTCGACGGTACCTATAAGGCCTACGGTCAGGACCTGAAGATCGAACAGGGCCAGCTGTTGTTCGCCAGCACGCCCATCGACAATCCCGGCCTCAATATCCGCGCGGCGCGTACGCTCAACCCCAATGCCACGATCGACGACGGGCAGAAGGTCGGCCTGTACGTCTCCGGCACCGCGCAGCGTCCCATCCTCACGGTCTTCTCGAATCCCGTGATGGAACAGTCCGACGCCCTCTCCTACCTCGTCACCGGCAAGCCGCTGTCGCAGGTGAAAGGTGGCGAAGGGAACATGGTCGGCGCGGCGGCACAGGCACTTGGATCAGCCGCTGGCGACCTGCTGGCGAAGAGTGTCGGCTCGAAGATCGGCGTCGACGACATCGGCGTATCGAACAACGATGCGCTAGGTGGCACCTCGGCATTCACCGTGGGCAAGTACCTCTCGCCCCGGCTCTACCTCAGCTACGGCGTGGGCCTGTTCGACCCGGGTCAGGTCATCACCCTGCGCTACCTCTTCAGCCACCGCTGGAACTTCGAAGCGCAGAACGCGACAGACTTCAGCCGCGCCAGCCTCAACTACCGCCTCGAACGCTGACTCATGGTGCCGCGTCCCCCAGGCCGCGGCACCCAAAGGTAGGAGCCAGCCTGCTGGCGAAGCCTCAACGCCGCTAAAGCCGACGAGGCGATGCCTCACACGTGGTTCCCACCCCCATCACGATCCACATGATTCCCTCGTCCCGATAGATACAGATATCGGAGACGAGTCATGACATCCCGCAAAGCCGAAGAGATCCAGCACGAAGGCGCTTCCGGTGGCTGGGGCTCCGTCTCCGGTATGGCCAAGGTGCTCCTGCGAGAAAAGCCAACGCCGGCCTCCCTCGACACCCTGCTTCACCAGAACAAACCCCACGGCTTCATGTGTACGTCGTGCGCCTGGGGCAAGCCAAAACATCCGCACAAATTCGAATTCTGCGAGAACGGCGCCAAGTCGACCCTATGGGAGCTGACATCGGATCGCTGCACGCCCGACTTCTTCGCCGCCCATACGGTTACGGAGTTGCTCGGCTGGCAGGACTACGACCTCGAAATGCAGGGTCGCCTGACGGAGCCCATGCGCTACGACGCGGCGACGGATAAATACCTCGCCTGCACCTGGGACGAAGCTTTCACAGGCATCGGAGCGACACTCAGGACGCTGGACCCGAAGTCCGTTATTTTCTACGCCTCCGGCAAGTCCGCACTCGAACAGTCCTACCTCTACGGACTTACCGCGCGCTTCTACGGCAACAACAACCTGCCCGACAGCTCGAACATGTGTCACGAAACGACCTCGGTCGGCCTGAAGCAGGTCATCGGGTCGCCGGTCGGGACCTGCGTACTCGAAGACTTCGAGACGTGCGACGTGATCCTCTACTTCGGCCAGAACCCGGGTACCAACAGCCCGCGCTTTCTCCACCCGTTGCAGGAAGCCGTTAAGCGGGGCTGCAAGATCCTCACGTTCAATCCCGTACGCGAACAAGGCTTGGTTCGCTTCATCAATCCGCAGAACCCTATGCAGATGCTGAGCGGCCACGCCACCGAGCTGTCGCACATGTATCTGCAGGTGCGCCCGGGCGGCGACATCGCGGCAATGATGGGTATGTGCAAGCATGCGTTCGCCCTCGATGCGGCCCGTCGCGAAGGCGGCGAAGACGGTGTCTTCGACCGTGACTTCATCGCCCAGCACACCAGCGAGTTCGACGACTTCGCCGCGAAGGTGCATGCGACCACGTGGCACGATATCGAGCGCGAATCCGGTCTTACGCGTGCGGACCTCGAAGCCGCCGCGGACATCTACGCCACCGCGAAGAACGTCATCGCCGTCTACGGCATGGGACTGACGCAGCATGTCCACGGAACTCAGTCGATCGGCATGCTGGTGAACATGCTGCTGCTTGGCGGTCATATCGGCCGCGACGGGGCGGGCGCATGCCCGGTGCGTGGTCATTCCAACGTTCAGGGCCAGCGTACGGTCGGCATCTCCGAGAAGCCGGAACTGGTACCGCTCGATGTCCTCGCCAGGCAGTTCGACTTCGAGCCGCCGCGCGACAAGGGTATGGGTACGGTGGAAACCTGCGAAGGCATTCTCGCCGGCACGGTGAAAGGATTTATCAGCCTTGGGGGCAATTTCGTCCGAGCCATTCCCGACCAGGAGGTCGTGGAGACCGCGTGGTCCGCGCAGGCGATCACGGTCTATATCGCGACCAAGCTCAATCGCAGCCATCTCGTGCATGGCAAGGCCTCCTATCTCCTGCCCTGCCTCGCGCGTTCCGAGGACGACGTGCAGGCGTCGGGAAGCCAGTCCGTATCGATGGAGGACAGCTTCAGCCACATCCATGGCTCCGTCGGCAAGCGGAAACCGGCCAGTGAGCACCTGCGATCCGAGGTCGCCATCGTCGCCGGCATCGCCAAGGCGACGCTGCCTCCCAACCCGACATGGCGCTGGGATGAGTGGACCGCTGACTACGGCAAGATCCGCGATCTGATCGAGGCGACGTACCCGGACCAGTTCAAGGATTACAACGCGCGCATGTTCGATGCCGGCGGCTTCTATCGCGGGAATCCGGCGCGTGAACGTGACTGGAAAACAGAGACCGGCAAGGCAAGGTTCACCACGCCGACCGTTCTCTCGGCCGTCGGCGTCGGTGACGCGCCTGGCCGGTATCACCTGATCACGATGCGGTCCAACGATCAGTTCAACACGACGATCTACGGACATAGTGACCGGTTGCGCGGTCTCGAGGGCTCACGAGCCGTGTTGCTGATGAATCCGCAGGATATCGAGCGCGATGGCCTTCACGTAGGCGATGTGGTGTCGCTGGTTGGCGATGCTGGCGATGGCGCCGAACGGTCGGTGGGAGGCCTCACCGTTACGGCGTTCAATCTGCCTTCGGGCTGCGTCGGCGGGTACTACCCGGAGATGAACCCGCTTATGCCCTTGTGGTACCACGACGTGGATTCGAAGACGCCCGCGGCGAAGGGCGTGCCGGTGCGAATCTCCGCCGGAAAAAAACCCACATGAGCGGAGGACGCGGGATCAGCGCACGCGTGCGTCTCCGTCCTTATTGAAATGCCGATGGGTGGACGAACGCGGAAAATGTGCGGGTCAAGCGTGCCGAGAAAAATACTCTTTCGCCCGCCGGTTGACGTAGAAATAGAGAGCAATCGCCGTCAGCTGCGCTACGCCAAACAATAGAGATGAAACGACTTCCCACTCATCGAAGGGAATCTTGTTGATGGCCTGCACAGCGAACGCGCATGGGTACAGAAGCAAAAATCCCAGCAGGTAGCACTCTCGGCTGAACCGGGCACGCTTGAGGATCATCACTCCGGATCCGACCAAGGTGCTGATCGCCAGTGTGAACAGCTCGCCGCTTCCGTTCGTCCACCACTCATGAGCACTTATCCTTCGATCTGCTATCACGGCACCCCCGGGCAGAATCGTGGCGATCACGAAAGCGCCCGACGCCAAGGAGATAGCCGTCAGGAATCTCAAAATGCCAGGCATCGATTTGAGCTCACTCAAGTTGGGTCACATCGCAGAAGAGGCTGTCGTTCAAGTATCACGCAACGCCTCCGGCTGCGAGAGCAATATGCCGGCGGTGAATTGTTTTACAGCCGCATCTGCAAGGTTCGCAGATCGCCCGGTGACGCGATTGAAATCAGCGCCCCGAATGCAACCGATGCAGCAACTCAGCCTCAGTCAACGAAATCCCACATGTCTCCGCAATGTCCTTCGGCGAAGCCCCCTGCCGGGCAAGGCGCTGCGCGAGTGCCAGCGAGCGGTCACTCGTGCTACCCGGCTCGGAAGCAATCGTCACCGTCGGCGCACGACGCACCTGCTCTTCAATATCGCCAAGGCGGTTCTCGAGGCGACGAAGCATCGTGTTGAGTGCCGTCGGATCGATGGCGGGTTCGGCGAGCGGTGCGGGCGTCTGCTCGGGTTCGGCGACGGGCGCGGGTGCCGGTTTCGCGGGCGCGTTACCGAGGCGGCGGAACACCAGCAGCAGGCCGACCAGGTTCAGGGCGGCGAGTGCGATGAGGATGTATCCGACGATCGGGTTCATGCGGGGTGGCTTCCGGGGTTAGCGGGGACACGGTAACTCAGTGGGGGGGAATTCTGAAGATGCAGGTTGGTGCGGGTGGGATCGCCAGCAGGGCTGGCTCCTACACAGAGCGGGGGCGGTAACCTCTGCCGCTGTCAGGCGCGGCAGAGGCGGGGGACGTCGACGAGGGCGATGAAGCCGTCGTCGCGGGTGATGACGCCGGTGACGGGGTCGTCGCGGCGGTTCGCGCGGCCGGGCGGTGGCGGGTCGACTTCGTCGGCGTCGAACTGAAGCATCTCTCCGATCACGTCGATGAGCATGCCGACCGCCGTTCCGCTGTCTTCGAAGACGATGACGCGGCGCGCGTCTTCCGCGCCCGGTTCGAGTGCGCCGTCGAGGCCGAAGCGGCGACGGCCGTCCAGCACGGGTACGATCTGACCGCGCAGGTTGACGATGCCGAGAACGTCTTCAGGACCACCCGGTACCGGCGTGATGTCACCCGGACGGATGACTTCGCGCACGCTGTTCAGCGCCACGGCGTAACGCTGCCCCTTGAGTGAAAAGCCCAGCCAGGCGCCCTGCGCGTTGTGTTGCGAGTCGGTCACGGACCCAGCTCCTTTTCCAGCCATTCGATCAGCGCCGTGGTGTTGACCACGCCGCACTTGGGTTCTTGCGACATGCCGGCCAGCCAGGGCCGCGTGGTCGCGCCGGTGCGCCACTGGATGGCGTCGGCATCGAGTTCCACCGGTTCGTCGACGACGATGCAGGCGATCGCCCAGCGGCGATGGCCGAGCAGAACGACCGATGACGACAGCGCTCCCGCCATATCCGGCGAGATGATCGCCGCCAGATCCGCGACCCGCGCTTCACCGCTGGGATGACGCCAGCGCCCGAGGCATACCGGGTTCGGTACATTGGGCGGCGACAAAGGCGGTATCGGCAGGACGTGACTCACGTCGGCCATCGGCACGGCCAGCTTGACGCCGGCGGCAACGCAAAGCAGGTAACGGTTGTCGACGGCCGGCGCAGCGGACTCGGACGGCGCGTTGCGCCAGGTCTCGATGGCCACCACTTTGACTTCGTTCGGGGTCACCACGGCCGGCACCGCCGCAGGAGTCAGCAGCTCGGCAAGATAGTCGGCGACGATCTGCTCGGCGTCCTGCATGGCGCGCATCACGCGGCGGCATCCGTCGCGGGCGCGGTGGCCGACGCAACGGTGGAAGCGGCATCAACCGCGGGAGGCGCCAGCAATTCATCGAGCAACTGGCGATACGCCAGACCGCCGCGACGTGCGGCCGGCCACGAGGCGAGCGGCACACCGGCCGCACTGGCTTCGCGGATCTGCGTATCGGTAGGAATGACGGCCTGACTGACGCTGTCGCCGTATTGCTCGCGCAACTGATCCAGGCAGACGCGCGAGGCGTGCGTCCGCGAATCGAACATCGTCGGCACAATCGTGCGTGGCAGCGGACGACCGCGCGAGCGCTCGATCATCGACAGGCTGCGCAGCATGCGCTCGAGACCGGCCAGCGCCAATGCTTCGGTCTGTGTCGGCACCAGCAGACGATCGCTCGCCGCCAGTGCGTTGACCATCAGCACGCCGAGCGTGGGCGGGCAATCGAGCAGCACATGGTCGAAGTCGGGCGCGAGCTCGGCGAGCGCCTGGGTAAGCACCAGCCCCATACCCGGACGCGTACCCAGCTGACGGTCCAGCGTGATCATCGCGGGCGACGCAGGCAGCACACTCAACCGGTCCCACTGCGTGGCGTGCACCAGCGTGCGCACCGGCAGCGGCATCGCACTGTTACCGATGCCGAACAGATCGTAGACGCTGCCATGCGCCCCGCCTTCGACGCCGATGTAACCGGACAGCGAGGCATGCGGATCCATGTCGATGAGCAGCGTGCGCTTGCCGGACGCGGCGAGCAGACTGCCCAGCGCGACCGTGGTCGTGGTTTTTCCGACGCCGCCCTTCTGGTTGGAGACCGCCCAGGTGATCATCAGCGATTTCCCCCGGCCGGCGCGGCCGCGGCATCGCTGTAGAAACGCGACGGGGCCGCCTTGTCGCTCATCACGACAATCAGCACGCGGCGGTTCCGGTTGCGTCCGTCGTCGGTATCGTTCGCCACGATCGGACGAAACTCGCCCCAGCCGACGATACCCACGCGATGCGGATCCACACCCGTCGTCGTCAGCAGACGCGCCACGGTAGCGGCGCGTGCCGCGGACAGCTCCCAGTTGGACGGGAACGTCGGCGTGGCGATCGGCGTGTTATCCGTATAGCCCTCGATACGCATCGGGTTCGGAAACGGCGCGAGGATGCCGGCCAGCTTGCGCAGCACGTCATCGGCCGGCGCCTGCAGTCTGGCGACACCGACCGGGAACAGCATGTCGGTCTTGACCTCGATCTCGAGCCAGTCCGGCGTCTGCCGCACGTTGACCAGACTCTTGTCGATCAGCGGCTTCATCGCCCGCTTCACTTCGTCGGAAATCTGGCTGAGGCTGGCGTCCTCGGTCTTGCCGACCGTGGTGTTCGCCGCCGTCGCGGTATTCGTGCTGGCCGCTTCCTGACGCTCGGCGGCGGCGCCTTCGTGACCGGGCAACGGCAGGTTGCGCGGCGGAACGGGCACGTCGATGCGGGCGATGGGCGCGGCGGCCGGCGCACGCGACTGATTCGGCAGCGGCACCTGCGCGGCGGGCGTCGCCTCGCGGATCGGCTCGATCACCTTGCCCGTGCCGTTGAAGGCTTCGTTGATGGACTGCGCCATCACCTTGAACTTGGTTTCGTTGACGGCCGATACCGCGTACATCACCACGAACAACGCGAGCAGCAACGTGATCAGATCGCCATAGGGGATCGCCCAGCGCTCGTGATTGATGTGCTCTTCGTGGTGGCGGCGCTTCACGAGAGAAACCCCTGCAGCTTGCTCTCGATGTGCCGCGGGTTGTCGCCCTGAGCGATCGAGACGAGGCCTTCGACGAGGATCTCGCGCATCTGCGAACGCTGGCGGGCCAGGCCTTTCAGGCGTGACGCCATGGGCAGCGCCAGCAGGTTGGCCAGGCCGATACCGTAAATGGTGGCGACGAAGGCGGCCGCGATGCCGTGGCCGAGCTTGCTGGGCTCGGCAAGGTTCTGCATGACCGACATGAGGCCCATGACGGCACCGATGATGCCCATCGTCGGCGAGTACGCACCGGCGTTTTCGTAGACCTTGGCGGCTTCGATGTCGTTGTGCTCGCGTGCGAGCACTTCCACTTCGAGCACGGAGCGCATGGCGTCCGGCTCGGTGCCATCCACCAAAAGCTGAAGCCCCTTACGGATGAAGGGGTCCGATTCGCGCTCGATGGCGGGTTCCAGCCCGAGCAGGCCGGTGCGCCGGGATATCTCGCTCCAGCCGACGATGCGGCTGACGAGGTTTTCCGATTCGATATCCGGCGGGCGATACACCCACGGCAGCATGCTCCACGCACGCTTGAGTACCGGCCCCGGCGTCTGCACCAGTAGCGCGGCCAGGGTGCCGAGGAAGACGATGACGAACGCCGCCGGGTTCCACAGGGCATCGAGACTCGAGCCTTTGAGGATGGTCCCCACGATGATGACCACGAAGGCCAGGATCGTGCCGACGACGCTCACGATATCCATGTCAGACAGCCATCCTCAATGAAGGCAGCACCTGCCCACTGTCATCGGCCAGACCGGCAAGGTCGAGCACGAGGGAGATACGCCCGTCACCGGTGATGGTCGCGCCGGCGACACCTGGAACGTCCTTGAGGAACGGGCCCAGCGGCTTGGCCATGACGTCTTCGCGGCCGAGCACTTCGTCGACCAGACAACCCAGCGTCTGGTGACCGATCTGCACGACGACGACATGGCCGCCCTTCCCGCTCACCCCGGCCCAGTGACCGAGGTCGGCGAGCGGCAAGGCGCGCTGACGGTGCGACGCGACGATGCGGCCGTCGAGCTCCTGGATCTGACCGGGAACGAGCTCGAACACTTCGGTGACATTGGACAGCGGGAGCGAAAGCAGACGATGACCGACGCGAACCATCAGCACGCGCATGATCGCCAGCGTCAGCGGCACTGACAGGCGTACCGTGCTGCCATGACCGACACGCGAGTCGATGGACAGCGTGCCGCCCAGTTCGACGATCTTGGTCTTGACCACGTCCATGCCGACGCCGCGGCCGGAAATGTCGGACACCGTGCTGGCGGTCGAGAAGCCCGGGCGGAAGACGATTTCGTAGCATTCGCGCTCGTCCAGACGCGCGGCCTGCTCGGCGTCCATCAGGCCCTTTTCGACGGCCTTGCGGCGCAGGACCTCGGGATCCATGCCCTTGCCGTCGTCGGTGACGGTAATGACGATGCGGTCGCCGTACTGGCCAGCGGCGAGGCGCACCGTGCCCAGACGCGACTTGCCTTCGGCCGCGCGCACGTCAGGCATCTCGATGCCGTGATCCACCGCGTTACGCAGCAAATGCACGAGCGGATCGGCGAGCGCCTCGACCACGGTGCGATCGATATCGGTTTCTTCGCCTTCCGTGACGAGCTCGATCTCTTTACCGAGCTGGCGGGCGAGGTCACGAATGATGCGTGGGAAACGGGAGAACAGTTTGCCGACGGGCTGCATGCGCATGCGCAGCACGGCGTTCTGCAAGTCTTCCGCGACGCGCTCCAGCTCGCCGATGGCACGTTCCATCGGATCGTTGCCGCCGCGCGGTGCGAGGCTGGTGAGGCGGTTGCGTACGAGCACGAGCTCGCCCGCGGCGTCGACCAGGCTGTCGAGACGATGCGTGTCGACGCGAACCGTCGTGTCGGCGGCGGACGCGGCGCGCTTTTCGCCAGCCGCGGCGGGCGCGGCCTTCGCTGCGGGAGCAGCCACTGCCGGCGGTGCGGGTGCAGCGACGGGAACCACGGCGAGCGCAGGCGTGGATGCGACAACAGGCGCCGCACCACCGACCGCACCCGGCGCTGCCGTGCCGTGAAGGGAATCCAGCAAGGCTTCGAATTCGTCGTCGCTGATCGCGTCGTTGTTCGACGGCAACGGTGCGGCAGCGACCACGGGTGCGGGCGTCGGTGCCGATGCGGAAACAGCTGCGCTGTCCGCGCCTGGCGCCCCCGTGCCGTACAACGAATCGAGCAGCGCTTCGAACTCGTCATCGTTGATCGTCGCGGACGAGGCCGGTGCCGGCGCACGGTCGGTGCGCGCGGCGTCGAGCATCGCCTCGAATTCATCTTCGATCGGGTCGTACGCTTTCGGCGCGGAAGGTGCCGCGACCGGCGAAGAGATCGGTACCGCCAAGGCAACGGGAGCCGCGGATACGGCACGACCGGGAATCAGCAGCCGGTCGAGCAGCGAACGCGGCGCGGGCTCGATCGGCACGCCGCCATCGGCGGCGCGCATCATGTCGTTGAGCAGGTCGAGCGACTCGAGCAGCGCATCCATGAAGGCGGCGTTGAGCACGATCGTGCCGTTACGCGCTTCGTTCAGAAGATCTTCGCCACGGTGGCACAGCTCCACCATGGGATTGAGCCCAAGAAAGCCCGCACCGCCCTTCACGGTGTGGAACGCACGGAAGACCGCGTTCAGCAGCTCCGTGTCGTTCGGCGACGCTTCGAGATCCACGAGCTGCTCGCCCAGGCTCTCGAGCAGTTCGCGCGCTTCGATCAGGAAGACGTTGAGCAGCTCGTTGTCCAGCTCCACGCTCATAGCGGGCTCAGAATCCGAATTCGCTGAGGAGGCGATCCACCTCGTCCTGGCTGACCTTGTCCGCGGCCGGCGCATTGCCGCCCGCGAGCGAGCCGGTCAGACGGACCAGCTCGACCAGCGACGACTCGACCTTGGCCATGAACGCTTCGACCTGCGCCACGCGCTGACCGGAAAGATCCTGCCACGACTGGGCTTCGACCATTTCGCCCAGGCCGATGTCGCAGCTCTGCGCGAAATCGCCCACGCGCACGGCAAGCGCCGTGGCATTGGCGCCGAACGCCGGATCGGCGTGATCGAGCACGAGCACTTCGTCGGCCTGCTTCGCCAGCGCCTGGGCCTGCGGACGCAGCTTTTCGCTGAAGTCCAGCGTGCGGTGCGCGGCGGTCGAGCTCATTTCCAGCACGTCACGCAGATGCTTGCGCGCATCGCTCATGTTGCCCGGCACGCCGTCGGTCGAAATGTCGGAAGCGAGGCGGCGCACGGATTCGTGCAGGTCGCGCGCAAGGTGGCCCAGCGCCAGGAACAGGTGCTGCTCGCGGCTGCGGATCAGGTTGTCGAGTGCCTTTTCGAAGGCGGCGCCGTCGTCGGCCTCGAGCAGCTCGCGCAGTTCGGGGACGACCTCTTGGCCGGGGGAGAGCATCGTATTCATCGTTATTCCCTTAGCCCGCAGCCGCGGCGAGTCGTTCGAAGATCTTGTCGAGCTTTTCCTTCAGCGTGACCGCCGTGAAAGGCTTGACGACGTAGCCGTTAACACCGCTCTGCGCGGCGGCGATGATCTGATCGCGGTTGTTTTCCGCGGTCACCATCAGCACCGGCAAGGACTTCAGACCGGCATCGGCGCGGATAGCGCGAAGCAGGTCGATGCCCGTCATGTTGGGCATGTTCCAGTCGGTGACGACGAGGTCGATCGGCTGCGAGCGCAGCAACGCGAGCGCCGCGTTACCGTCTTCGGCTTCCTGGATGAGCGTGTTGGTGAAACCCAACTCGACCAGGAGATTCCTGACGATGCGCCGCATGGTGGAAAAGTCGTCCACCACGAGGATCTTCATGTTCTTGTCCAAAACTGCTCTCCGCCACGTGCTTTTTCTTTACCGGCGACGGCACCGCGATGCCGTCACTGCTTGTCTTTCCAACCCGTCATGCGTGCACGCAGGCGAATCAGGGCCTGACCATGGATCTGGCACACGCGCGACTCGCTCACACCCAGTACCACACCGATTTCTTTCAGGTTGAGCTCTTCATCGTAGTACAGCGACATCACCAGCTTCTCGCGTTCCGGCAGGCCGTCGATCGATTGCGCCAGCGCGTCGCGCAGGCCGTTCTTCTCGAAGTTGCCTTCCGGGCCCGAGGCGTCGGGGTCCGCGACGTCGATCGCCGCGCCTTCGTCGCCTTCCGGCGCCGTGAGGCTCAGCAACCGCGCGCTCGCCGCGTCGGCCAGAATCTGGTTGTACTCCATGGCGTCGATGCCCAGCCGCTTCATCACTTCCGCGTCTTCGGCGTCGCCACCCGTTTCGTTCTCGATCTGCCTCGTTACTTCAGCCACCTCGCGCAACTTCCGGTGGACGGAGCGCGGGGTCCAGTCCGTCTTGCGCAGTTCGTCCAGCATGGCGCCACGAATGCGGATGCCCGCATAGGTCTCGAAGCTGGCCGCGCGAGTCGGCGAGTAATTTCTTGCGGCCTCGAGCAGTCCGATCATTCCGGCCTGCATGAGGTCATTCGCGTCCACGCTTGGCGGCAGGCGGCCCATCAGGTGATAGGCGATCCGGCGCACCAGGGGTGCATGCGTTTTAACCAGTTGATCCGCTGGAACTCTAGTGATTTCAAGGTATTCGCTAGCGACACTCACAGCGGCAGCCCTCCCCCCATGTGGTTCCGTTCGGCGAAAAAGCCGATGCGACCCTGCACCCGGGGTTCGGGTTCACCCCATGTATCGACCGACCGGGCCAGATTCTTGAATCCCACCGCCGAGCGGCTGCTCGGCCAGGCGTCGACCACGGCCGCCTGACGGCGGATGGCCTGACGCAGGTACTCGTCGTGCGGAACCATGCCCATGAAATCCAGGGACACGTCCAGGAAGCGGTTGGTCACGCGGGCCAGCTTCTCGAACAGCTGACGGCCTTCCTGCGCATGGCGGACCATGTTGGCGACGATGCGGAAGCGGTTCACGTCGAACTCGCGGCTCATCACCTTGATCAGCGCGTAGGCGTCGGTCAGCGAGGCCGGCTCGTCGCAGACCACGACCACCACTTCGTCGGAGGCTGCCGCGAACATCGACACGCTGTCGGAGATGCCGGCGGCGGTGTCGACGATCAGATATTCGGGGGCGACCGGGTATTCGTCGAAGGCGCGGATCACGGCGGCGTGCTCGATATTCGGCAGCTGCGCCATGCGGCGCGCGCCCGAGGTCGCCGGGATCACCTTCAGGCCGTGGTTGGCGTGGAGGATCAGGTCCTCGATGCGGCACTCGCCTTCGAGCATGTGGCCCAGATGGCGCGTGGGCTGCAGGCCCAGCAGCACGTCGATGTTCGCCATGGCCAGATCCGCGTCCAGCAGGACCACGTCACGGCCACCCATCGCGAGCGCCATGCCGAGGTTGACCGCCACCGTGGTCTTGCCCACGCCGCCCTTGCCGCCCGCCACCGCGATGCTGCGCGTGGGACGACGGTCGGCGAGCCAGTTGAGCCCAGCAGCCTGGGTGGAATCGACGTGTGTGTTCATGAAGGAATTCACTGCCGTGAAGGGGTGTGCGGATGCGGATGCCGTGGTCACGTTACTTCAGTTCCCGGTGTCAGGCGATGGCTGGCGCGGTGGAGAAGCCGAAACGGTCGGCGAGAATCGCGTCGTCCGGTTCGTCGGTGCGCTGCTTGACGAGTTGAGCGGCCAGGCAGACGAGTTTGCGCGCATCCGCGGAGGCGATGTCTTCCGGCACGCGCTGGCCATCCGTGGTGTAGTCCAGCGGCAGTCCGTGGCGGATGACGGCCGACAGGGCACCGCCGATCAGCGGGGCCTCGTCGAGCTTGGTCAGAATCGCGGTCTGCGGCGCCAGCGGCGCGTAGGCACGGATCGCGTTGTCGATGGCCTGCGCCTGCGCGTTCGCGGCAAGCACGAGGCAGACACGCACCTCGGTCATCGCGCGCAGGGTGTCGAACTGCTGCTGGAGCTTGGGGTCGTTACCGGCCAGGCCGGCGGTGTCGATCAGCACGGTGTGCTTGCCACGCAGCTGGAGCAGCACGTTGCGGAGGCTCTGTGCATCGTGGGCGTTGTAGACGCGCACGCCGAGCAGGCGGCCGTAATGTTCCAGCTGGGCGCCCGCACCGATGCGGTACTGGTCGGCACTGATCAGCGCGACGTTCGAGGCGCCGTGGCGGAGCACCGCACGCGCCGCGAGCTTGGCGATGGTGGTGGTCTTGCCAACGCCCGTCGTGCCGACCAGAGCGGTGACGGCGCTACCGGCGGTATCGGCGTTGCGGCCGCTGGTACGGATGTTGCGCGAGAGGATGCCCAGCGGCAGGTAGCGGGCCTGCTCGGCGGTCATGCCCGGCGGCAGCTCGGCGCAGAGCGCGCGAGCCACGTCGCCGTCGATGCCCAGGCGGGTCATCTCGCGGAGCACGCGGGCGCGCAGCGGCTGGTCGCGGTCCATCTGATTCCAGGCGAGCGTGGACAACTGCACTTCCAGCATCTCACGCAGGCTGTTGATCTCGGCACGCACGCCATTGACGGCGGCGTCGCTGTTCGCGTTGTGGTTCGGGGCGACCGTCGCGGCGCGCACCACATCGGCGACGCTGGCGGCGAGCGCGGCGCTCGACTGACGCTGTGGCGCATTCGGATTCGCGACCTGCGGAGCGGCGGGCGCCGGAGCACCGCGCGTCACACGTTCGACAGCGGCGGCGGTCGCGGCCTTGGCCTGATCGATGCGGGCGGCGAAGTCGTTGTCGCGGCGCGCGCGGATCGGCGCTTCCTCGCGCTCGCGCGGCGGAAGATCGACACCGAAGCCGGCTTCACGCACCAGCGCTTCGTCGTAATCCAGCGCCGCGATGATCTCGATACCGTCGTCCAGCCGACGGGTCGACAGGATCACGGCATCCGGGCCCTGCTCGTCGCGCACCTGGCGCATGGCCTGGCGCATGTCGGGGGCTACGAAGCGTTTGATTTTCATGCGTTCGATCCTGTGTCCATGTTCATTCCCCACTTACCTGCCGAGCGCCGTCACCAGCTTGACGCGTCGGTTATCCGGAACTTCGTTGTAAGCGAGTACATGCAGGTTTTGGGCCACATGACGCGTGAAGCGCGAAAGCCATGGACGAAGCGCGGGAGAGACCAGCAATACCGCCGGTTCGCCGGCCGCTTCCTGACGTCGTGCGGCCTCGGCGACGTTCTGCTGAAGACGATCGGCCAGACCCGGCTCCACGGCCGCGCCGGTCGGACCGCCACCCTGCAGCGACTGCAGCAGGATCTGCTCGAGTTCCGGCGCCAAAGTAATGACGGGCACTTCCGAACCCAGGCCGGCGATCTCCTGCACGATCTGACGACCGAGCGTGACGCGTACGGCGGCGGCGAGCACGCCGGGATCCTGACTCTGACCCGCGTGCTCCGCCAGCGACTCGACGATGCCGCGGAAGTTGCGGATGGGCACGCGCTCGGCGAGCAGGTTCTGCAGCACCTTGACCACCGCGCCCAGCGACAGCCGCTTGGGCACGAGATCTTCGACCAGCTTCGGCGTCTGCTGGGCCAGACGGTCGAGCAGCTGCTGTACGTCCTGGTGGCCGATGAGTTCGTGGGCGTGGTTCTGCAGAATGTGCGACAGGTGCGTGGCGATGACGGTGGCCGGGTCGACCACGGTGTAGCCCAGCGTCTGCGCGTGCTCGCGCATGCCCGGCTCGATCCACACGGCATCGAGGCCGAAGGCGGGATCGCGCGTGGCGATGCCATTGATCGTCCCGTGCACGCGGCCCGGATCGATCGCGAGCATGCGCTCGGTATGGATTTCGGCCTCGCCCATCGGCACGCCCATCAGCGAAATGCGATAGCCGTGCGGTGCGAGATCGAGGTTGTCGCGAATGTGGACGGACGGGACGAGAAAGCCGAGCTCCTGCGACAGCTTGCGACGCACGGATTTGATCCGCGCCATGAGCTCGCCGCCCTGCGCCTTGTCCACCAGCGGAATCAGGCGATAGCCGACTTCCAGGCCGATGGTGTCGACCTGCGCCACGTCTTCCCACGAGAGTTCGAGACGCTCGGCCGGCGGCGCGGACTCCAGCGCCAGATCGGTACCCGGGGCGCCCGGCGTGCCGGTGGCGCCACCCTCGGCAACGAGGTTCTTGCGCTGCTGCAGCTTCCACGCGGCAAAGCCGGCGCCACCGGCCAGCAGAAGGAACGGAATGTTCGGCATCCCGGGGATCAGACCCATCGTGCCGAGCACGGCGGCGGCCACGCCCAGCGCCTTGGGCTGACCGAACAGCTGGCCCATCACGTGCTTGCCCATCTCCTGCGACTTGGACACGCGGGTGACGATGACCGCCGTGGCGATCGAGAGCATCAGGCCGGGGACCTGGGCGACGAGGCCGTCACCAATGGTCAGCAGCGTGTAGGTACGCGCGGCTTCGCCGGCCGACAGGCCATGCTGGAACATGCCGATGAAGAAACCACCCAGCATGTTGATGGCGAGGATGAGCATGCCCGCCGTGGCATCGCCGCGGACGAACTTGGACGCACCGTCCATCGAGCCGTAGAAGTCGGCTTCCTCACGCACTTCCTGGCGGCGCTCGCGCGCCTGTTCCTGGGTCAGCAGACCGGCGTTGAGATCGGCGTCGATCGCCATCTGCTTGCCGGGCATGGCGTCGAGGGTGAAGCGGGCGGTCACTTCGGACACGCGGGTGGCGCCCTTGGTGACGACCACGAAGTTGATGATGGTGAGGATGGCGAAGACGACGAAACCGACGGCGAAGTTGCCGCCGATGACGAACTCGGCGAAGGCCTCGATGACCTTGCCCGCGGCGCCCGGGCCGTTATGACCGTGCAGCAGCACCACGCGGGTGGAAGCGATGTTCAGCGCCAGGCGCAGCAAGGTGGCGAACAGCACCACCGTCGGGAACGAGGCCAGCTCCAGCGGGCGCATCACGTACATGGTGGCGAGCAGGATCACCAGCGACAACGCGATGTTGAAGGTGAACAGCAGGTCCAGCATGAAGGGCGGCAGCGGCAGCATCATCATGCCGAGCATGATCAGCATGGCGACCGGCGCCGCCACGCCTCGGCGGCCGATCTGCCGGAACGTACCCATCAGGTTGGTGGAAGCGGCCATTCGTCAGTTATCCATGCGGTAGGGGCCGAGCAGGTCCGGGTCGATCTCCTGCTTCGGTAGCTCCGGCGGGAGATCGCCCATGGCGATCGCCTGCTTCAGCCGGAACACGTAGGCCAGAATCTGGGCCACCGCGACATACAGCGCCGACGGGATTTCGCGTCCGATTTCCGTAGTTGCATACAAGGCTCGTGCCAACGGAGGCGCTTCCACCACAGGAATCTTCGCCCCACCCGCCACATCGCGGATCTGCTGGGCCAGGACGTCGACACCCTTGGCCACCACGCGGGGCGCTCCCATGCGGTTTTCGTCGTATTTCAGGGCCACGGCGAAGTGCGTCGGGTTGGTCACGATGACGTCCGCGGTGGGCACGTCTTCCATCATCCGGCGGCGTGCCATCTGATGCTGCATCTGCCGGACTTTTGACTTCAGCTCGGGACTTCCCTCGCTTTCCTTGTGCTCGTCCTTCACCTCCTGCTTGGTCATCTTCATCTTCTTGGTGAAGCTGTACTTCTGCCAGGGCGCGTCGACCAGGGCCACGGCGCCCAGCGCCACCGCGAAGATCAGCGAGGCGTGGCCGAAAATCCCGAAGGCGCGGGCGATGCCTTCGGCCACCGGACCCGTGCCGCCCATGTACATCTCGGTCGTGCTTTTCCGCAGGAACCAGACCAGCGTGCCGCCGATCAGGATGAGCTTGAGCACCGACTTGCCCAGCTCGACCAGGCCGTTGAGGGACACCAGCCGGCCGAAGCCCTTGATCGGGTCCAGACGGTCGAACTTCGGAACGAGCGCCTCGAAGGAAAAGTTCAGGCCGCCCATGAGGGTCGGCGCGGCTACCGACGCGATCATCGTCGCGATGAACACGGGCGCCAGCATCCAGAAACCTTCCATCACGGCGGTCATCAGCGCGTGGTACAGGCCATTGGCGGCGAACAGGTCGTCGCGCCCGTAACGCAGGCCGACATGCATGATGTTGGCCGCGTGCATGGACATCTGGTCGCGCGAGGCGATCAGCGTGGCGACACCCGCCAGCACCACCACGGCGGTCGACAGGTCGCGCGAGCGCGGCAGATCGCCCTTTTCGCGGGCTTCGCGAAGGCGTTTGTCACTGGGTGATTCGGTTTTGTCCTCGTTGTCGGCGCCCTCGGCCATGGCCGGTTACCTCCCGATCAACTGGCGCATGGTGTCCCACGCGGCCGTCTGCAACGAGTCGAACGCACCGGGAAGGGCGCGCAGCGAGAGCCATACGGCGAGGACGCCGAGGCAGATCGTGATCGGAAAGCCGACCGCGAAGAGATTCATCGATGGCGCCGACCGGCTGATGGCGCCGAAACCGAGGTTGACCACCAGCACCGCGGTCAGGGCCGGCAGGGCGACGCGCACGGCGCCGGAGAACAGATGCGACGCGAAGCTCAGGACGCCCCACAGGCCATCGGCGCCGATGCCAACGTCGCCCACGGGCATGCTGCGAAAGCTGTCGGCCAGCAGCGAGATGAGCTGGAGATGGCCGTTCATCACCAGGAACATCAGGGTGACGAGCATCGTGTAGAACTGGCTGATGACCGGCGTGGTGCCGCCGACACCCGGGTTCACCGTCTCGGCGAAACCCAGGCTCATGGCCTGTGAAAGGAACTGGCCGCCAAACGCCACGGCCTCGAAGACCAGCTTGAGAATGAAGCCCAGCGCCGCGCCGATCAGCACCTGCTGCGACAGCACGGCCACGCCCGCGGCCGACAGCGGCCGGATATCCAGCGGCGCCAGCGGGGCCAGCACCATGGTCAGCAGCACGGTCAGACCGAGGCGGATACGCATCGGGATCATCGTCGAGCCAAGTACCGGCGCGACCAGCATGAGCCCGGAGATGCGGGCCAGCGCCCACATGGCGCCGCCGACCCACCCCTCGAGCTGGCCCAGGTCGATCGGCATCAGCGCACCGCCTGAGGCAGGCTCTCGATGAGCGTGCGGGTGAACTGCACCAGCGTACGCAGCATCCACGGGCCGGTGATGATCATCACCAGCGCCATGCAGATCAGCTTCGGGATGAAGCTCAGGGTCTGCTCGTTGATCTGGGTCGCGGCCTGGATCATGCCCACCAGCAAGCCCACCGCCAGCGCGGTGAGCAACAGCGGGGCACCGATCAGCATGGCGACGTGCAGCGCCTGCTGGCCGAACGCGATGACCGATTCCGGCGTCACTGGAAGAAGCTCCCCGCCAGCGTGCCGAGCAGCAGTGTCCAGCCGTCGACCAGCACGAACAGCATGATCTTGAACGGCAGCGAGATGATCATCGGCGAGACCATCATCATGCCCATCGACATCAGGACGGAGGCCACGACGAGGTCGATGATCAGGAACGGGATGAACAGCAGGAAGCCCATCTGGAAGGCGGTTTTCAGCTCGCTGGTGACGAAGGCGGGCAGCGCCACGCGATACGGCACGGCGTCCTTGTCGGCGTACGGCTGCTCGCCGGCCAGCCTGGTGAACAGCTGCAGGTCGGGCTCACGCGTCTGCTCGAGCATGAAGTGACGGAACGGTGCGGCGGCCAGCGGCAGCGCGTCCTGCACGGTCATCTGACCGTCCATGTACGGCCTGATCCCGGCGTCATACGCCTTGTTGATCACCGGCGTCATCACGAACAGGGTGAGGAACAGCGACAGCCCCAGGATCACCTGGTTGGGTGGCGTGCTGTTGGTACCCAGCGCCTGGCGCAGGAAACCCAGGACGATGATGATCCGCGTAAACGAGGTCATCATCAGCAGGATCGCCGGCAGCGCGGTGAGCGCCGTCATCAGCGCCAGCATCTGGATCGACAGCGACCAGGTCTGGCCGCCATTGGCGCCCGGCTGCACGTTCAGCAGCTGAATGCCCGGCGGATCCGCCGCGAACGAAGCCAGCGGCAACAGCAGCGACACAAAAAAAGCCATCCACAGGCAGCAGCGCCTGAAGGAGCCCGCCCCGCGGGCGACGCGAGCCCCCCTCACGACCGCTTCCACTGAGCAAGCACGTCCCGAAACCCACGCATCGCAGGGGCCGCGGGCACGGAAGGATCGTCCGACACCGGCGTCTCCAGCACATGCAACGTACGCAGCCCGCCCGCAGGCGACGCACCCACCAGGATCTGCGTGCCGCCAACCTCCAGCAACATCACTTTTTCCTTGATGCCCACGGGCATCGATTCGATGACGCGGATCTTCCGGCCACCCGGACTCACCCGTGCCTGAGCACGACGAGCCATCCAGCCGACGAAGAAAATGAGCGCCACGACGCCGAGCAGGCTGATCAGGACGCGGACCAGTTCCGCGCCCGAATCGACCGCCGGAGCGGCGACCGGAGCCGCCATCAGGGCGCAGGGAAGGGAGCCACCGGCGAAGGCGGCGACAGTACGGCGCATGGGAATCACCGCAGCTTGCGGACGCGCTCGGCCGGGCTGATCACGTCGGTCAGCCGGATACCGAACTTCTCGTTGATGACCACGACTTCGCCGTGGGCGACCAGCGTACCGTTGACGAAGACGTCCAGCGGCTCACCGGCGGCGCGGTCGAGCTCGACGACGGAGCCCTGGTTGAGCTGCAGCAGGTTGCGGATGCTGATCCTGGTCCGGCCCACTTCCATGGCCATGGTGACCGGCACATCGAGAATGACGTCGAGGTTGACCTCGCTGCCGAGCCCCATGGTCCGGGCCAGGGCGGCATCGGTGCCTTCGATATTGTCGAGCGTGGATTCGTTCATGTCCGTTCCAGAGTGTCGTTACCGGGTTACGGGAGCTATGAAGCAATCCGCGTGCCACGCTGTCGAAACGCTGGAGACTGTAAATTTACCGTGTTTTTTCAGTGCTTTGAACGACGCTTTCCGGTCACGTCTCGCGCCCGGAAAGTGACGCTCGGCGGAAACCTGACGCTCGACGGCAGTTAGTCACCGAGCCGGTCCATTGACGGCACTTCACGCCAGTACGGGCATCGGCTCCGTCGTGGTCACCGGCATCGCCCTGCCCTCGCCGCGCTTGCGCATCAGAGAATCGAACTGCACCGCCTTGTTGCCGCCGGAGTTGGCCATGCGGCCCCGGAAAATAGGCACGTCTTCGGCAAAGACCGTTGCCGTTTCGGGCAGGCTGATCGGGATGATGTCGCCCTTGCGCAGGTGCAGGAAGTCGCCGATGGTCAGGCGCGCTTCGGCCAGCATCGAGGTGATCTCCACTTCCGCATCGAGAATTTCCTCGTGCAGGTTCTGGATCCAGCGCTCATCGCGCTCGGCCCGGTCGCTCTGCACGCCAGCATCGAGCAGTTCACGGATCGGCTCGACCATGGAATACGGCAGCGTGAGATGGACTTCACCGCCGCCGCCGTCGAGCTCGATATGGAAGCGCGACACCACCACCGTCTCGGTCGGGCTGACGATGTTGGCGAACTGCGGGTTGATCTCGGAATTGAGGAACTCGAACTGCATCTTGAGGACCGGCGCCCATGCTTCCGCCATGGCCGAAAAGGCCTCCGCCAGCACGATCTGGATCACGCGGTTCTCGGTCGGCGTGAAGTCTCGGCCCTCGATACGCGCGTGGTACCGGCCGTCACCACCGAAGAAGTTGTCGATCACCGTGAACACCAGGCGCGGCTCGAACACCATCAGCGCGGTACCGCGCAGCGGCTTGATGCGAATGAGGTTGAGATTGCTCGGCACCGCCAGCGAGTGAACGTACTCGTTGAACTTGGTCATCTTCACGCCAAGCACCGACACTTCGCAGGACTTGCGCAGGACGTTGAACAGGTTGGCACGGAAATACCGGGCGAAACGGTCGTTGACCATCTCCAGCGTGGGCAGCCGCCCGCGCACGATACGGTCCTGCTGGGTGAAATCGTAGTCGTGAACACCGCCCGGTGGCGGCAGCTCGACCTCGGTTTCGACGGCACCGCCTTCCACACCCGCGAGCAGGGCGTCGATTTCTTCTTGGGTGAGAATGTCGCTCATGGCTGCGGGTGTCCCGTCACTGCATGATGAAGCTGGTGAAATAGACCGCGTCCACCCCGGGGCGACCGATCTTTTCCTTCAGCACGCGCTGAATCTCGGCGAGCGCGGCGGCCTGCAGCTTCTGCTTGCCCTTGACGTCGGACAGGGACTTCACGTCCTGCGCGGAGAACAGCATCAGCAAGGCATTGCGGATCTCGGGATCGGCTTCCTTCGCCGCGGCGATCGCCTCCGGGTCGTGAGACATGACGTTCACACCGACCTGAAGGAAACGCAGCGCCGCCTCGTCCTGGAAATTGACCACGAAGGCCGGATCCAGCTGCAGATAAACCGCCGGTTTGGCCTTGGCCGCCGCGGCGGCATCGGCCGCACTCGTCTTGCCGTGGCCGCCCTTCATCAGAAACCAGCCGCCCGCACCGCCCACCGCCAGCACGATGACCGCGCCGATGATCAGCAACTTGCCCTTGCCCTTCTTCTTTAGGGGAGCGCCTTCGGGCGCGTCCATCTGTGCTGCGGCCATGCGTGAAAAACCTCTGTGATGCGAATGCGATATCGTCGTTGCCCGATGGGCTCACGGGTATTGTTGCAAGCGACGTGCCATCTGCGTACATGTAGCGCGATGCGCATCCCGCCTCGCGTCGCACCGTCGTCGCCCCGAATACGCGTTGTCGCCGCGACGACGAATTGACGCGCGCCAATTCGTCGTCACCCAATCGATCGTCAGGCCACTTCGTCGACCAGACCGCGGGATACGCGCGAGGTCGCCAGTGTGACCGTCGCGCCCTGTGCATCGTCCGCGCCACCCTGCCCCGCGCCGCCGTTGCCGGCATGCCCGTCATCCTGCCCGTTCTGGCGCTGACCCACGTCGGTCTGGCCGAGCGACAGGCCGTGATGCGCCAGCATCGTGTCGAGCTGCGAGAGCGTCTGCTGGACGGCATGCACCGCTGCCGGGTGCTGCGCCATGATCGCGACATTGACCTTGCCGCCGTCGACATTCACGCGGACGTCCATGCTGCCCAGCTCTTCGGGGTGCAACTTGATCCGCGCTTCCTTGACGTCACCACCGCCCATCCAGGCGATCTGCTCGCCCAGTTCCTGGGCGAACTGCGGCGAGGTGGCGGCCTGTGTGGCCTGTACCTGCAAGGCCGCGCCGTCCACCGGTGCCAGACCGGGCGTGTGGGTCAGCGGCATCGGGCTGGTCGTCGGATCGGAAGGCGACGCCGCGTCCTCCTTTCCCGTGCCCACGGTCACCGTGCGCGCGGCCAGAAGCGCAGCCAGCGGGGATCCGGCGGCCGTCGACGCGGTCGCATCGGCAAGGGCACCGGCGCCCTCGGTAGACGCCAGCATCGCACCCTTGCCGTCGCCACCGGTCACGGCGGCAGCGTTCGGCAGACCCATGGCCAACGCGCCAGCGCTGAGATCGCCCGTCTTCCCGGCGGCGCCCTTCAGGGCACCCAGCGTCTTCGACGCCAGTTCGGTCACCTTGGGCGGTACGCCGATCAGGGCGAGCATCGTGCTGGCAATGGGCGTGTCGTCGTTGTCGGACGTGTCGTCCTTCTTCGCGTCATCCTGATTGGCGGTCTTATCCGCTTTCGTGCTCGTAACCTTGCCGTCATCGGCTTTGGCAGACGTCGTGCTCTTGTCGTCGCGATTGTCGGCGCTGTCGTCCTTCGCCTTGTGCGTGTCGGACGGTGCGTTGCCGCGGCTGCTGGCATGGGCGTCAGCCGCATGCGGCCTGACCGTGCCGCCGGCGCCGGCGTGCGCCTGGGCATGCGCGCTGTCGAGCACCGCGTCGAAGCGCTTCGACGGGGTCGTGTCGTCGTTCGCCCTGGCCGTCGCGTTCGACGCGGACGTGGGTGCCTGGCTGACCGGGCGGGCGAGGTTGAGGGCGACAGTAGCGTTATTCATGCGGTGCTTCCGGTGAGATCATGCCGAACCCCTCGGGTTACGGCGGTACTGCGAGCGCTCGTCGGCCTGTTCCTGCTCCCGACGATCCTGTGACTTACGTTCCTGGTCGCGATACCTGGTGGTCACCGACTCGAGCGCCTTGGCACGGCCGCGGGCCTCCGCCCACGACTGGCGCGCTCGTTCGAGCCCCTGCTCACGACGCTGGACTTCGCTCATCTGCTGCACGATGGCCATGTCGATCTTCTGCAGGAACTGCTGCCGGTTGAGCAACGCGCTGACGCCGATGCCATCGGGCATCGCCGCGTACTCGTTGCGATAGCGACGTAGCTCGGCCAGCTGCTGTTCGCTCTCGGCAAGCGTCCGCTGGTGCGTGGCGAGCGCACGCGTCGCGTCCTCCGCCTTCTCGGCGGCGATATCGACAACGGGTTGCAGGCGGTCGGCACGCGAGGCCATCAGTTAGTCCTCGCGACATCGACGAGGCCGGCTTCCGCATCGGCCAGATCCACCGGCACATCGGTTTCCTGCTGCAGGAAGGCCGAAAGACGCGGATACAAGGCAATCGCTTCGTCCGTACGCGGATCGCTGCCCTTCTGGTACGCCCCCACCGCGATGAGGTCGCGCTGCTGGCGATACGCCGAATACACCTGGCGGAAGCGCTGGGCGGAACGCATGTGATCCTTGCTGACGACCGCCGGCATGACGCGGCTGATCGACGCTTCGATGTCGATCGCCGGGTAATGACCGGCTTCCGCCATGTCGCGCGACAAGACGATATGACCGTCGAGAATGGCGCGCGCGGAGTCGGCGATCGGATCGTGGCGGTAATCGTCGCCTTCGGTGAGCACGGTGTAGAACGCCGTGATCGAGCCGCGACCTTCCGCGTCGTTGCCCGCGCGCTCCACCAGCGCCGGCAACATCGCGAATACGGACGGCGGATAACCCTTGGTGGCCGGCGGTTCGCCGATCGCGAGCGCGATCTCGCGCTGCGCCTGGGCATAACGGGTGAGCGAATCCATCAGCAGCAGGACGCGTTTGCCCTGGTCCCGAAAATGCTCGGCCACGGCGGTCGCGACCTGAGCGCCGCGCAGGCGACTGAGCGGCGGCGCGTCCGCGGGTGCGGCGACGACCACCGCGCGACGGCGACCTTCCTCGCCCAGCGTATGGTCGACGAATTCCTTTACTTCGCGGCCTCGTTCGCCGATCAGGCCGACCACGACGACGTCGGCGTCGGTGAAACGGGTCATCATGCCCATCAGCGTCGACTTGCCGACGCCGGAACCGGCGAACAGGCCGATACGCTGGCCGCGACCGACGGTCAACAACGAATTGATCGCACGCACGCCGACATCGAGCGGCGTATCGATCGGCTGGCGCAGCATCGGGTTGATCGGGTCGCGGCGCAGCGGTACCCGTTCGCGCGCCAGCAACGGACCCTGACCGTCGAGCGGGACGCCGTCGGGGCCGATGACACGACCGAGCAGCGAATCGCCGACGGGAATGCCCGACACGGCGGCCACCGGCGTGACGCGCGCATTGGGCAGCACACCGTGCATTTCACCGGTGGGCATCAGCAGAAGCCGGCCATCGGAAAAGCCGACCACTTCCGTTTCGAGCTGTTTGCCGTTCGCCGAGGTCACCATGCAGCGGGCACCGACCGGCGCTTCGCAGCCGACGGCCTCGAGCGTAAGCCCGACGACGCGGCGAAGCTTGCCTTCGGCCTGCATCGGGCTGACGCCCTCGGCGCTTGCGCGCTGCGCCGCCAGCGATTGACGCCAGTGCGCGACGCGTCCGGCGGTATGCGATTCGGCGTTCATGCCGGTTCGTCCAGCGCATCGGCTTCCGCCTCTTCGACACGGCCTTCCAGCACGCTGTCGATCACCGCGGCCAGTCGCGTCCGGAGGCGCGCGTCCAGGCGCGAGTGCTCGCTCTCCAGGCGCACGTCACCGCGCTCGAGCGCGGCGTCGTCGACGATCGAACCCTCGTGATCGACCGACGACCGGTGCTCACGCACGATCGCCGCATCCGCCGGGTTGAGGTGAATCTTCAGCTGACGGCTGCCAGCCGGCAGCACGTCGACGGCCTGACGAACCACGTCGACGATCTTTTCGGGGCGCGTCGCGATCTCATATCCCAGCACGCGCTCGGCGATGACGGTGGCGAGCACGGCGAGGTCGCCGGCCACGTCGGCGTCGAGATCCGCGAACGGGCGCTCCACGGCGGCGAACAAGGCGTCGAGACGCGCGACCTGTGCATCCAGTTCGCGCTTCGCCATCGCACGACCTTCGCTCAGGCCGGCATGGAAACCCTCTTCGCGAGCCTGGCGCTCGATCGCTTCGATCTCGGCCACGGTGGGCCGGTGCGGACCATCGTCCTCCTGCTCGACGACCTCGCGCGGATCGGGACCACCCACGACGGGCAGCTCCCAGCGTTCGAACTGGTCGACGCGCTCGCGGGCGAGGATCGAGGTAAGGCTCATCAGACGAACTCTTCCCCGCCACCGGCGAGATTGATCTGGCCCGCGTCAGCCAGGCGGCGCGCGGTAGCCAGCACTTCCTTCTGTGCCGCATCCACCTCGGAGAGACGGACCGGACCCTTGACCTCCAGGTCGTCGCGCAGCATGTCGGCCGCACGCTTGGACATGTTGGCGAAGATCTTCTCGCGAATGGCCACCTCGGCACCCTTGAGGGCCGTGATGAGGCGCGCCGAAGGTACTTCGCGCAGCAGCGTCTGCATGCTGCGATCGTCGAGGTCGGCGAGGTCGTCGAAGACGAACATCAGTTCTTCGATGCGCTCACCCAGGCCCGAATCGATGCCGCGGATCGACGCCATGAGTTCGGCCTCACGCGAGGTTTCCATCGCGTTGAGGATATCCGCGGCCGCCTTGAGGCCACCGACGGTCGCCGACTTCAGCTTGTTGGAATTGCCGGAGAACTGGCGTTCCATGATTTCGTCGAGTTCGTTGAGCGCGTGCGGCTGCACACCGTCGAGTGTGGCGATACGCATCACCACGTCGCTGCGCGTACGGCCTGGCAGGTAGCCGATGACTTCGGCGGCCTGATCGGACTCGAGATGCGCCATCACCAGCGCGATGATCTGCGGATGTTCCTGCCCGATCATCTCGGCGATGGCACGGCTTTCCATCCACTTCAGCGATTCGAGACCCTTGCTGCTGCGACCGAGCAGGATGCGGTCGATGAGACCGCCGGCCTTGTTCTCACCCAGTGCGTTGACGAGGATGCGGCGGATGTATTCCTCGGTGCCCACGCCGATCGACGTATGCTGACCGACGTCTTCCTGAAGCTTGGTGAGCACCAGCTCGACCTGCTCCTTGCTGACGTTCTTCAGCGCGGCCATCGCCGAGCCCACGGCCTGCACGTCGCGTGCGCCGAGGTGTTTGAGGATGGACGCGGCGTCTTCTTCACCCAGGGTGAGAAGCAGGATCGCCGCTTTTTGTGCGCCCGTCAGGGCCTCTTTCGACTCAGCTGCCATCGTCGGATACCCAGCTCTTCACGACCTGCGCGATCTGCTTCGGATTTTCGGCGGCCATACGCTTGGCGAGACCCACCTTCTGTTCGTAAGCCAGCAGCGCGGGCGAGCCCAGCTGCGGCGAGGACGTGCTGACACGATCCGGCGACATGTCGTCGTCGTCCACCATGACCGACACCGAAGGCATCGGACCGGCGAGCGCGACGTTGTTCATGGCGATCGGCGCGGGCTTGAGCAGCCCCTTGAGAATCGGGCGCAGGACGAAGAAGCCGACGATCAGCGCGATCATCACGCCCAGCCCCTGCTTGATCAGATCGAGCATGCCGGGACGCTCGTAGAACGGCATGCCCTGCGGCTCTTCCTCGGCGACGGCGGCACGGAACGGCTCGTTGATGACACTGACGCTGTCGCCCCGGTCCGCGCTGAAACCCACCGCGTTCTTGGTCAGTTCGGTCAGGCGGGTCAGCTCTTCCGGCGTGAACGACACGCTCTTCATCTTGCCGTCTTTGTCCGGCACCTGCTTGTTGTCCACGACCACGGCCACCGACAGACGCGCCACCTTGCCGGCGGGGTCCGTGACATGGCTGACGGTGCGATCGAGTTCGTAGTTGCGCGTCGCGTTCTGCGACTGCTGCGTCGGCGTGGCGGCGGTCTGCGTGCTGGCGTTCTGGCCGGCGGCGGGCTTGCCGTTGCCGGCGGCCGGGTTGGCCGCCGTCGGATTACCGCCGGTGTTCGGCGGCTGGTTGCTCAGCGCACCAGGGACACCCGCGTTGCCGTTCGGCTCCGTACGCGTGTCGCTGCTGGTCTGTTCGCTGCGCAGCGCCGGGTTCTCGTGGTTGAACACCTCGCTGGCCTTCTCCGTCTGCGAGAAGTCCAGGTCGGCGAAGACCTGGGCACGCACCTTACCCGCACCGACGAGCGGCGTGAGCAGGTCCTCGACGCGCTGCGTGTAGGTGGCTTCGATGCGATTGGACAGGCGAAGGCGGCTGTCGCCGATCGCGGAGGCGCTGTCCGGGTCGCTGACGGTGAGCAGGTTGCCGGTCTGATCGATCACCGACACCTGGCGCGTATCGAGGTCCGGCACGCTGGCAGCCACGAGATGAACGATGGCGGCCACCTGGCCCTGATCCAGCTGGCGACCGGGATAGAGCGACACGACCACCGACGCCGAAGCCGGCTTGTTGTCGCGCACGAAGGCGGAAGGCTTCGGCAGCGCGAGGTGCACGCGCGCGCCACGTACCGACTGCAGGCCCGCGATGGTGTTGGAGAGATCCGTTTCGAGCAGCGACTGGTAGCGCGAGCGCTCAGCCATATCGCTCATGCCGAACGGCGAATCGGCCTGCGGCAGCGCGGCGGCGGCACTGCCCTGCGGAAGACCCTGGCCCGCCAGCTTGAGGCGCACGCCGGCGACGTCGGCGGCCGGGACGAAGATGGAACTGCCGTCCGTGCTGAGCGTGTAAGGGGTATTGCCGGCCTGCAGCGCCTGCGTGACCGCGGCGGCGTCCTTCTGCTCGAGGCCGCCGTAAAGCAGACCGTAGTTCGGTGCGCGCGACCACATGACCGCAGCGATACCGATCGCCACCGCACCCGCGATACCGGCAAGCATGAAGAGCTGACGGGCGGCCGGCGTCTGCGACAGGGACTTCAAAGAGTCCATGCGCGAGGCCGTGCTGCTATCCGTGGTGGCGACGCCGTTATCTGCCATGGGGAAACTCGAATCCTGTGAGGTTGCTCATGCCGGATCGGATCAACGCGATCAGATCGACATGTTCATGATTTCTTTGTACGCATCGACCATCTTGTTGCGCACTTCGGTCATGGCACGGAAGGAGAGATCCGCCTTCTGGCCCTGAATCATCACTTGCGCCAGATCGATACCCGGGTCCCCGCGCTCGAATGCCGACGCCATCTGCGATGCCTTGGCCTGCGACTGCGCGACACCGTCGATCGACTGTTTGAGCACGTCACCGAAGGAACCTTTCGCCGCCTGCCCCGTTTCACCGACACCCCGGATCGCGGGCATCTCGGTCTGCGCGCTGATGCGGCGCATCTGGAGCAGCAGGCTGTTCACATCGATCGTGGTCATGACGGTTTTCCAACGCGTTATCGGCTTACCGACACCCGATGCACGAGGTGTGCCAAACCGACGCGACTCAACCGGCCTGCACGGTTTCCGACAGGCCGTACTTGCGCAGCTTCTCGACCAGCGTGGTGCGCTGGACGCGCAGCAGCTTGGCCGCATGGGCGACGACACCGTTGGCCGAGTTCAGCGCCTGACGGATCAGGCCGATCTCGATACCCGCCAGGTGGTCCTTCAGGTCGAGGCCACCGAGCGGCAGCACCGCCGGATCGCTGTCGTTGGAGAAACCGAAGGTCTCGACCACCGGCTCCGGCTCGGCTTCCATCATCGCGATGAGTGCCGCACCCGATACTTCCTCGATCGGAAGTGCGCCCCGGTACTTTTCCGGCAGGTCGGCCGCACGGACCTCGCCCTGCGGCATGAGGATGGCCATACGCTCGACCAGATTGGACAGCTCACGCACGTTGCCCGGCCACGGGTGACGGCACAACGCGGTCATGGCGCTCGGCGCGAAGCGCACCGAGGTCAGACCACGCTGCAGCAGGCGCTGGTTGAACTCGGCGATCAGCGCAGGCAGGTCTTCGAGACGCTGGCGCAGGGCCGGCATTTCCAGCGGGAACACGCTCAGGCGATAGAACAGGTCTTCGCGGAAACCGCCGCGCTCGATGGCACCTTCGAGGTCGCGATGGGTCGCGGCGATGATGCGCACGTCGCAGCGCTGCGGGCGGTTACCGCCGACGCGCTCGAAAACGCGCTCCTGCAGGACGCGCAACAGCTTCACCTGCATCGGAAGGCTCATGTCGCCGATTTCGTCGAGGAACAGCGTGCCGCCCTCGGCCATTTCGAAACGACCCTTGCGGGTGCTGATCGCGCCGGTGAACGCGCCCTTCTCGTGACCGAACAGTTCGCTTTCGAGCAGTTCCGCCGGAATGGCGCCGCAGTTGATCGCGACGAACGGCTTGTCGCGACGCGGCGAGCAGTCGTGAATGGTGCGGGCGACCAGCTCCTTACCGCTGCCGGACTCACCCAGCACGAGGACGCTCGAATCGAACGGCGCCACCTGGCGGATCAGCGCGTTGACGCGCTGCATGGGACCGGACTGGCCGACGAAGCGCAGGTGGTTCTGAACCGGCTGCATGCGCGACTGCAGGGTGCGCAGGGCCTCGGACAGACGCTCGTAGCGGAGCGGCATGTCGATCAGCTCGACGTTGAGGCTCTGCGCGTCGTCGCCGGCGATCAGCGCGCTGGCGACCGGGGAATCGGCCGAGACCAGGAGCGGCAGGTTGCGGCCGTGGCGACCCAGGGCGGCCAGATAGCCTTCGAGTTCGGCTTCGTCTTCCACCGTACCGACATAAGCGGCGCGCCAGCCTTCGGCGGCGTCCGCAGCCTGCATGCGATGAGCGAGCACGGGACGGTAACCCAGGAAAGCCAGCGCGGAAGCGACGGTTTCAGCGCGCGATGCGTCGGATTCGACGACGAGAAAGTTGGAAGACTTCATCCTGAGATACCTCACGTTGCGTGTGATCGAAGGCCCGTGAGCGGGTTCGCGATGGAATCCCGTCGCCTTCGTTGCAAGGTATCAATCAAGGAGCGTGCCAACGCCGGAATTCTGGCGCCACAAGGCCGAGAGTCACGTAAGTACGGGGCTTGCGGAGGTGTGAGGAAAACCTTTTCGGCAAGTGATGACGGCGTGAGGGCGCCCCTTGGTGTCAGCACTGACAACACGCGTCACGAATGTGACGCAGGACGCCACGCGACGTTCCTACGTCACGTGACGTAAAAGGTCACTTCACTCGCCCGAGCCGTCCTGAGGCCGTGCGTGAGCTCGTGCTTCGGCGACCTGGCGGCGGTGCTGGCGGAACACCAGTCGCTCGATACCGTCGCGGACGGACTCCGTCAGGCCCTCGAAGGCGATGAAGCCCTTGCCGTCCGTGGGACCGGCGAGGCGAACGCCCGGCAGCTCCAGCGGGAGGGCCCGGCACACGTCGAAATGCAGCTTCAGCATCACCGGGGTGCCCACGGCGGGCAGGCCGTCCCATGGCAAGGCGGCGCCGGCGGCGTTCACGCGGACCGGAATGCGGGGTGGCAGGACGGACTGAGGCAGAAGGAGCCGGTTGACGATCTCCATCAGGACGTTGAGCTTGGCGTCCAGACGGGCCACTTCCTGGGTCAGGGGGCTGTCGTCCTCGCCAGTGTCGCTGCGCCGGTCCATGAGGGCGGACACGGCGACCAGGACATTGGTGTTGCGGTCGTTGATCAAGGCCAGGCCGGCCGGATCGGGACGCTCGGTGATCTCACAGGTGGCGTGAAACCGGGAATCCCAGGCTACGCGATCGGAGAATGCCTTCCACGCTTCGTCAGTCATCCGTCCGTCCCCGCCAAAGGATGTGTCGATCAGAACGAATTATACGCGGCGACGGCGCGGCGAACCCGACGGGACGTGTCCCACTGCGCCGCGGTCTCGTCGCGAGCGGCCGAGACGAGATCCTTGATCAGGCCATCCAGCAACATGATGGACTTCAGCGACTCGAGCGTTTCGGGGGCCGGACGCATGCTGCCCTGCCGCAGGACAGGCTCGCGCTGGGCTTCGAGTTCAGTGAGCTCATCCCAGCGACCTTCGCTGGCGGCCGCATGCATGGACTCGGTCAGGTCGAGGACGCGCGGGAGGTCGCACCAGAGGGTGTCGTTCATGCGCCTGCTCCGGCGAGCTGACGAGCCTCGACCGGGATGGCCACCCAGCTGTCGCGGATCTGCCCGAGCAGGCGCGCGACTTCTTCGAGGGCTTCGGCGTCGTTATGCAGATTGGCGTGTACGAGACGGCGGCTCATATAGTCGTACAGGGCGTCCAGCTGGGAAACCAGCGGCGTGGCCACGTCGTGATTGAGGCCCGACTGGAGACCGCCGACGATTTCGATCGTCTTCGAGATGGCCTCGCCCTTGCCCGCGACGTTGCCCGTAGCCATGCACGCCAGCGCCAGGCGAATGCGTTCCAGACCGCCATCCATGAGCATGGTGATGAGACCGTGCGAGTCGGCCTGCTCGAGGCCGCCACCGGTGCGGACCTGCTGGTAGGCGCCAGCGCCGCGGGAGTATCCAAGTGCCATGTGGGTTTCCTGTCCTGCGATCAGGACGATTTGGTCAGCGCGTCGAACTGCTGCGTGAGGTAGCTGCTGGTGCTGCTGAGTTTGGTCATCATGGTGTCGAGCGCCGTGTACTGCGTGGTCAGGCGCTTCGTGTAGTCGGTCATGGTCGAGTCCCAGGCGGTCTGCTGATCGGCCAGGTCCTTGAGCTTGGCATTCAGATTGGTGGTGCGCTGGGTCAGGATGCCGCTGGACGAGGTCCAGCCGGTGACCAGCTTGTCGAGTTTCGGCGCGATACCGTTGGTGCCGCTCAGCAGGTCCTTCACGCCACTCGGGTTCGAGCTCAGCGCGGAGGTCAGCTTCGTGGTGTCGAACTTCAGCGTGCCGTCGACCTGGAAAGACACACCCAGGTCGCTGAGCGAGCGCGGGCTGGCGGTGGCGCCGGTCAGTTGCGAACCCAGCAGCTGGGAGACCTGACTCTTGATCGAATTGACCGTGGCATCGCCGATCAGGGCGCCGACCTGCTGGTTGGTCGCGTCGTACTTGGTCAGCGTGCTGTAGGTCGAAACGAAGGAGTTATAGGCGGTGACCAGCGACTGCATCGCCGTGCTGACCGAGCTGGTGTCGTTGCTGATGGTGATGCTGCTCGAGCCGGTCTTGGCAAGCGACAGTGTCACGCCGTCGATCGCCGTCGAGGTCGTATTGGTGGGGCTGCTGGCCGCCGTGCCGTCGACCGTGAACAAGGCGTCCTGCGCCTTGATGGTCGGGGTATCCGTCGCGGGATCGAAATCCAGCTGCGCCAGGCCGCCGTCGCCGCCACTGGAGGTGACCGTGAACGCGTTGGCCGCGCCGGTGGTCTGCGAGGTCAGCACCAGATGCGCGCCGTCGGTACCGGTGACGATGCTGGCGGTGACGCCGGGATTGGACTTTGAGTTGTTGATCGCGTCGCGCACGTCCTGCAGCGTGTTCGCCGGCGAGGCGATATCGACGCTCATGGACTTGTCACCCACCGCGATGCTCAGGGTGCCCGTGCCGACCTCGGTCGTCTTCGCGCTGGCGAACGCACCCGAGGTGGTCTTCTGCGAGGTAGCGAGCTGGGTAACGGCGATGTTGTAGACGTTGGCCTTGGCCGTGGAATCCGTCGTCGCCGAGAGGACGGTGGAGTCGCCGATCGAGGTCTTCAGCGTGGAGAACGCGGTGCCGTCGGTCAGGGACTTGATGGCGGCCTGCAAGCTCGTCAGGGACGAGGTGAAATTGCCGATCGCCGAAATCTGCGTGCTGGTGCTGGTCTGAGCCGTCGAGATCTGACTGTCCTTCGCCGCACGCTTGTTGTTCACAAGGTTCGTAACGATGGATGCGACGTCGATGGAGCTGGATCCGAGCGTAACGGTGCTGCTACTGGTGGCCATGAGACTCTCCGTGAAGACGCCTCACTGCCCGGGGCGCCAATTTGTCGACGGCTGGCCCCCAGTGGGAGCCAGCCGTGGACAACTAAGCAATTACCCTGCCAACCCGGGCAAGCCCTGGGATGGCGGTGTCACCATTACTGGAGGAGCTTGGTGACGATCTGCTGGCTCTGGTTGGCCTGGGCGAGGACCGAGACGCCGGCCTGCTGCAGGATCTGAGCCGAGGACATGTTCGCCGTTTCCTGAGCGAAGTCGGCGTCGGTGATGGCCGACTTCGACGAGGTCAGGTTCTGCGAGATGTTCTGCAGGTTGGAGATGGTGGACTCGAAGCGGTTCTGCACCGCGCCGAGGGTGGAGCGCAGGTCGGAGACCGACTGCAGGGCGGCATCGATACGGTTGATCGTGTCGTTGGCGCCATCGACCGTCTTCACGCTGGAATCTGCCAGGGTGGAAGTGGTGGATACAGCGATCGCACCAGCGGTGAAGCCCGACGCCGCCGCCTTGGTGCCGCCGACCGTGATGGCCGAAGACGACGAGAACTTCAGCGAGCCGTCGGTGGCGACATAGGCGTTGATGCCTTCGCCCGACTTAGCATTGATGGCGTCGGCCATGTCCTGCGTGGTCTTGAAGGTACCGGTGACGCTGAAAGCGGCATTGCTGCCGACCTGCAGGGTCAGGTCGCCCGCAGCCAGCGTGATCGGCGTGGCGTCGCCGACGGCGACGTCGGCCGTACCGGCCGTCGACGTCGTGGTACCGAACAGCGCGGCCGCGCCTGCGCCGCCGACGGTCGGCGAGGTTGCACCGTTGGCCGAGTTGGTGAAGGTGAACGTGCCAGCGTTCTGCGTCACCGAGGCGCCGGCGCCGTTGGCCGACAGCTGGTTGTTGATCGCGGTGGCGAGGCCAGCGGCGTTGGTGTAGTTCTGGTCCAGCGTGACCGTCTGGCCGTTGACCGTGAACGACGACGCGGTGGTCGAGAAGTCGAAGTTGGTCGTAGCCTGACCGGCGACCGTCGTGCCCTTGCTGCCGGCAACGGCGGCCGTAGCGACGAGGGACGGGGTGGCGGAACCGGTGGCGAGCTGACCGACCTGGTTGGACTTCATGCCCTGGTTCAGGCTGACGTTGATGACTTCACCGACGTTTGCACCGACCTGGAAGCTGAGGTTCTGGGCGGAACCGTCCAGGACCTTCATGCCGTTGAAGTTGGTCTGCGTGGCGATACGGGTGACTTCCGACAGACGCTGCTGAACTTCGGCGTCGAGCGCGGCGCGGTCCGAAGAAGAGTTGGAGGCGTTGGTCGACTGAACGGCCAGTTCGCGGATGCGCTGAAGGTTGTTCGTGACTTCGTCGAGGGCCGACTCGGTCGTCTGCGACAGCGAGATGCCGTCGTTGGCGTTCTGAACCGCGCGGTTCAGGCCGTTGATCTGGGTGGTCATGCGGGTCGAGATCGCGAGGCCGGCGGCGTCGTCCTTCGCGCTGTTGATGCGGTTACCCGACGACAGGCGCTCGATCGCGGACGAGAGCTTCGTCTGCGAGGTGCTCAGGTTACGCTGAGCATTCAGCGACATGATGTTGGTGTTGATGGTCAGTGCCATGGGATTGATCCTTTTTAAGCGGAACCGAAATGCCGGAGGTTGTGCGGCGTAGTCCGGCGGGGTTCCGTGAAGGAAGCCTTCCGCCTCAGAGAGGTTTACGGCACGCCGGGAGGAAACTTGAGAACTTTTTCTACCTGTCAACAACTTTCTTGATCGAAACCGTGTAGGCGGTGACGCCCAGGCTCCGTCAGTCAATTTATCGGCAGGGTCGGCTCCGGGTTTAGGGTCAATTTCATAACGCCAGATACGTCGATTCGGCAGCGGAAGTACGCGCCCCGGCGGACTCGCGGGGGCGCCTGAGCCTGTGCCGTCTGGCCGTGGAATTACTCCAGCAATTTGAGGATGAGCTGTTGAGACGAATTGGCCTGTGCGAGCACCGAGACACCCGATTGCTGAAGGATCATGGCCATCGTCTTCTTTGCGGTCTCCTCCGCGATGTCCGAGTCCATGATGGTGCTGCGTGACTCCGTCATGTTCTGCCGGATGCTGTCGAGGTTGCGAATGGTGGACTCCAGGCGATTCTGCACGGCACCCAGCGTGGACCGGGTCGAGCTGACCGATTCCAGTGACGCGTCGACGCGTGCCACCAGGGCGTATGCCGCATCTCGCGTAAGCACCGAGCCATCGGCCAGGGATGTCGCGGTGTCCATGGCGTAATCACTGGAAAATCCGAGCTTGCCTGCCAGAGCCCCCGACACGCTGACGGCCGACCGCGAATCGAAGCGTAACGATCCGTTTTCACCGACAAAGGCCGAGAGACCGCTTCGTCCGTTGGCATTGATGGCATCGGCGACGCTTTGCGTGTCCCGGAACGATCCGATGATGTCGACGCTCTCGCCGCTGCCATTGGTAAATGAAAGATCGCCTTTAGCCAGGCTGAGGCGGTCGCCCCCTACCCTCACGATGTCGAGTTTGTCGCCGTTGGCGGCAACCCTGAAGTCACGACCGAGCTTGCCTTCGAGAAAGCCACGCGCAGTGTCGACGGTGTCGCCTTTATAGAGCGACCAGTCCACCCTGACGCCATCGTAGTCCACCGTACCCAGGCTCTTCCCGTTGGCATTGCTCCAGTCCTTCGCAGGATCCTGCGTGAACGCGTAAGGCTTGGAGACGAACGCCGACGCGATATCCACCGAGCCACACGCCACCTGACCGACCTGATCCGCACGCATACCCTGCCCAAGGCCCACCTGAATCACTTCGCCCACGTTGGCGCCGACCTGGAAGGTGAAGCGCGAGCCGCTTCCGTCCAGTACTTTCATGCCATTGAAATTGGTTTGCGTGGCGATGCGGGTGATTTCTTCGAGGCGCTCGACCACCTCGTTGTTCAGGGCGCGCCGGTCCACACCGGAGTTGGAGCCGTTGGCCGACTGCAACGCCAGTTCGCGGATGCGCTGCCGGTTGGCCGTTACCTCGTCGAGCGCCGCCTCACTGGTCTGCGACAGCGAGATGCCGTCGCTGGCGTTACGACGGGCTTGTGCGAGACCGTTGATCTGCGTGGTGAAGCGTGTCGCGATAGCGAGACCGGCGGCGTCGTCCTTTGCGCTGTTGATGCGTTTGCCCGAGGTGATGCGCTGCATGGCCTCGGCCAGCCTGCTCTGGGTCATGCCGAGGTGTCGCTGCGCGTTGAGCGACGCCATGTTGGTACTGATAGTGAGAGCCATGAGAATGTCCTTCTCTCGTGGCGGGCACGCCGCTTACGCGACGGCGTCGCGTGCCCGCTAAAAGGGAATTCGCCGTAAGAGGTGATCGGCGGTTCGCTGGCGGGCTAGTGACGGCGGTGGATGAGTTCCACGTGGGGCCCGGAGGAAGATGGGGCCGGATTTCACGCACAAAAAAGGCGACCTTGCGGCCGCCTTGAAATGTCGCGAATGCGAACGTCGAGGCGCGTTCTATTTCAGGTAATTGAAGAGCGACAGATTCTGCATCTTCACGTAGGCCTGCTGTGCGGCATCGAGCGCCGTCTGCTGCTGGGTGTATTTACTGGCTGCGCTCGCGTAGTCCAGCTCGGTCAGATCCGACAAGGTGCTGTCATAAGAGAGCTTCACGTCGGAACCGATGTCCGACTGCTGATCGAGCGTGTTCATGCGTGCGCCGATCTTGGTACGCGTATTCAGCAGGCTGGTGGCCGCCTGGTCGAGATTCTGCAGCTGGGCGTTGACCTGGTTGTTCATGGCCGCGCCGCCGCCGGGCGCTTCGAAAGCATTGATGATGCCGGCGATGGTCGAGAACACGTCCTGTGACGATGACGGACCCACGCTGAACGAATCGCCCGCCGCAGGGGTACCGGTGACATTGAGCTGCGCGCCCTTGAAGCTGATCGTGCCGCTGGTACCGGTATACGTGCCGGTCGACAGAGGCGTGCCCGTCGGGTCGGCCGCGTCGTGAATCTCGTAGGTGGTCGCCGAGGTGAAGTTGACGGTGTAATTGCCGCCGTCCCACTGCGTGGCATCCGTGACCGAGGTTCCGCCGACAACGGCGCTACCCGTGTTCGTTGCACCCGCGGTCGTCACGAACGTGCCATTGCCGCCACGGATCGACATGAAGACGTCATCGCCACTGTCGCCCGTCGCAACCTGGAGGCCGGCGGCCGCTGCGACCATCCGCTGGGTCTGGTCGCCACCGTAGCTCACCGACAGGCCGTCGATCGTGAACGGCTGCGTGGTGGTGCGGCTACCGGCGAAGATGTATTCGCCCTGGCCGTCCTTGCTGTTGCCGAGCGCGACAAGCTGATTCAGCGTCTGTCGCAGCTCGGTGGCGATGGACTGGCGGGATTCGTCGGTCTGCGTGCCGTTCACGCCTTCCAGCGTGATGGACCGGATCCGGTCGAGGATATTGCCGGCCGAGGTGAGTGCGGTTTCTTCCGTCGACAGTCGCGTCGTCGCCGAGTTGATGTTGCGCGTGTACTGATCGTTCTGCGTGCTGGCCGAGCTGACGTCGACGGCGCGCGCGGCGGCCGCCGGATTGTCGGACGGTGTCTGGATGGCCTTGCCGTTGCCCAGGGCAAGCTGGGTCTGCGACAGCTGATACTGGCGGTCCAGCATCTGGTTGACCGCTTGCTGTGCACCCCATGAAGTCGAAATACGCATGAGTTATCCGTGTACCGCGCTCAGGAGGGACTGAAAGATGGTGTTCGCCGTGGTGATGACCTGGGCGGATGCCGAGTAGGCCTGCTGAAAACGCAACAGATTGGCCGCTTCTTCATCCATGTTCACACCGGACAGGCTTTGCTGCGCCGCCGTGGCCTGGTCGAGGATGCTCTGCTGCGCATCGAGTGCCGTGTTGGCCTGCGCGCCCGCCGTACCCACTTGCGCGATCAGCTGGCTGTACGACTTGCCCACCGTGGTCACACCGTTGTCGAGCACGCCCTTGCTGGCCACGTTGGCCAGCGCCAGCGCATTTCCGTTGTCACCGCTGGCGGTGCCGGCGGGTTTCACGGTGAATGTGTCGTTAGCGGCCGGCACGCCGGAAAGCTTTAATGTCCAGCCGTTGCCGGTGATGGTGTCGCCATCGGCGTAGGTATTCGGACCCACCCCATTGATCGTGTAGGTCGTCGGGGACGTGAAGACGATGCTGGCCGGCGTATTGAAAGCGGGATCGGCCACGTTGGTGACGGTAAGGCCGCCCAGCGTGGCCTTACCCGTGTTCGCCGAGCCCTTCGTGGCCGCCAGCGGACCCGACGCGGCGATCTTGTTGGTATCGCTGATCGCAACGCTCATGGACGATGCCGCGTTGCGCGTCGCCTGGATCTGGAACGAGTCGCCCGCCACCGCGCCCGCGCTCACCACCATGGACAGACCGCCGACCTTGAACGGGTCCGTGGCGGTGCCCGTACCGGTCATCGGTACGGTGACACCGGCCGTGGTCGTCGCGCTCCAGTTCGTGCCATCGAAGCGCATGACGTAGTCGGATGCATCGAGCCTGGAGACGTCGGACACCGTGGCCGCGATCGAACCCGTGCCTTTGTTGGCCGTGCTGTTGAACACGGCGGGGTTGGCGATAGTGAAGAAGTTTCCGCCCGCGTCGCCGTTGAGGTCGATACCCTGTGCGTGCTGCTGATTGAACGCGTCCGTCATCGCGATCGCGGCGCGACCCAGCTGGTTGCGTGCCGGATCGAGCACGTTGGTGCGGAAATCGAACGTCGCGCCGAGCGAACCCGATCCCAGCTGGCTGCTGATGACCGAGCCACCGGGGCCGGTCACTTCGAGCCGGGACGAATCGTACTGATTGGGGGCCGTCGAAAGCTTCGCCGAATCGGTGCCATTGACGAGCGAAAGGCCATTGCCCACCGTGACGGTGACCATGTGATTGTCGTTCTGGGTGACGTTGACGCCGACCAGCTGCGAAAGCTGCGAGATCGCCTGATCGCGCGAGTCGAGCAGGTCGTTCGGCACCGCCCCGCCCGCGTAACCCTGCTGGATCTGTCCGTTGAGGTCGGAGATCGTCTTGGTCAGCGCATTGATCGAATCGACCGCGGTGCTGATCTGCGTGTTGGTGGACTGGTCCAGCTGCTGAAACTGCGATGACAGCGACTTGAAGGTCGACACCAGCGTACTGGCCTTGCCCAGCAGGGCCTGACGACTGGCGGTATCCACGGGAGCGTTGGCCACGTCGCTGACCGCCCCGAAGAAACCGTCGAGCGCCGTCTGCAGATTGGCCGACCCGCTCACGATGTTATTCACCGACGCCGTCAGCGTGGCGTACTGCGACGCGCGCGACTGTCCCGAGTTGGCCGACCACATCGACTGCGTGAGGAACTGACTGTACGCCCGCTGCACGCTGACCGCATCGGCACCCTGACCGACGTAGTAGCCGCCGTTGTATTCAGGCGTGCGCGCATTGAACGTCGTCGTCTGCCGCGTATACCCCGCGGTGTTGACGTTGCTGATGTTGTGTCCGACGGTGGACAGACCCACTTGCGAGGCAAGCAGACCCGAGACACCTGTAGAGAGCAGATCGGCCATCGTTACGTTCCTTCTGTCCTTTCGTCAGCCCGTGGATTACAGGTCGGCCGCGACGCGTTCGAGCGCGGCCAGCGCCTGTTTCATCACCGGACCATTGGCGATGTCGGCCAGCTTCTGTGCGTAGCTGGGATCGGTGGCGTAACCACCGTTGACCAGCGCCTTGGCGAAACCCTTCACGTCATCACCGCGACCCACCGCATCCGCGTAGCGTGGGCTACTCGCGACCATGTCGGCGTAGTCCTTGAACGAGTCGGACGGTGAGTCATAAGCGCGGAAGCTGTCCTTCTTGCGCACGGCGACCCCGTTTTCGTATTCGAGAGTCGGTACGTTGACGCGCTTGCCGTCCCAGCTGCTGCCGGCCTTGATGCCGAACATGTTGAAACTGGTGGTGCTGCCCTGCGCCGGCATGTGCTTGCCCCAGCCGGTCTCCAGTGCCGCCTGAGCGAGCAACGCGCGCACCGAGACGCCAAGCTTCTTCGCTGCTTCGATCGCGTGCGGCGCCAGCTTCTGGACGAATTCCTCAGGGGAGGAGATCGACAGCTTGCCGACCGCGCTCGCCACGGCATTGGCGCCGTCACCGACGGCCTGCCCGGCGCGACCGAGCATGCGCTCGAGCGAATCCATCAGCCCGCTGTCCTGGTCCGACTTGGACGAGACCGCGTCTACCGTACTCGCATCGCCCGTGACGCCGGCGAAGAGGCCGTTGCCGGACGAAGCGCCCTGCGCCGACGACGCGCCGCCAAGCTGGCGGATGAGCATATCGGCGATGCCGATACCCTTGCCCTGCGACAACGTCACGGAGAGCTGTTTGTCGAACATGTCGCGGTAGGCGTTCGACGCCTGCGAACCCATGATGTCGTCACCCATGGCGGCGCTGGCGTCACGCATGGACTTCAGCATCATCTGCGTGAAGATCGATTCGAACTGCTTGGCGACGGCGGGAAGGGCGGACGCCTGGTCCTTTTGCGCGGCCGAACGCAGGCCGGCGAACCCGGACATGTCCGTGTAGGTGCCAAGCTTCTGGTTGTCGACCGCGGTCACCATGTCAGATCACCACCAGTTCGGCGCGCAGGGCGCCCGACTGCTTCAGCGCCTGCAGAATGGAGATCAGGTCGCTCGGAGAGGCGCCCACCTGGTTTACGGCGCGCACGATGGCGTCGAGGCTGGTGCCCGGACCGAACTTGAACATGTGGCCGCCCTCTTCGCTCACGGCGACCTGGCTGCTCGGCACGACGGCCGTCTGGCCGCGGCTGAACGCGCCCGGCTGACTCACCTGCGGCTGCTCGCTGATCGTGACCTGGATCGCGCCGTGTGCCACCGCGGCGGCGCCGACCTTGACGTCGGAACCGATCACCACGGTGCCGGTGCGCGAGTTGACGATGATGCGTGCCGGGGCATCGCCCGGCGTGACATCCAGTGCCTGGATGGTCGACAGCCAGGCCACACGCTGGGACGGGTCGAGCGGCGCGCGGACCGCTACCGAGCCGGAATCCAGGGCGTTGGCCGTGCCGGCGCCGAAGTTCTGGTTGACGGCCTGCGCGATACGGTTGGCCGTCGTGAAATCGGCGGTGTTGAGGTTGAGCATCAGATCGCCGCCCTTGTCGAACGACGTCGCGACGCTGCGCTCGATGCTCGCGCCGCCAGGGATGCGGCCGCTCGAGGAAATATTCACCTGCACGCTCGAACCGCTCTTACCCTGCGCGCTGACACCACCGACGATGACGCTGCCCTGGGCGATGGCGTAGACCTGCCCGTCCGCACCCTTGAGCGGCGACATCAGCAACTCGCCACCGCGAATGCTCTTGGCATTGGCGATCGAGGCGACCGTCACGTCGATGCGCTGACCCGGCTTCGCGAACGGCGGAATCTCGGCGGTGATCGTGACCGCGGCCGCGTTCTTCAGCTGCGGACGCACGTTGGCCGGCACGTTGACGCCGAACTGCTGAAGCATGTTCTCCAGGCTCTGCGTGGTGAACGGTGCCTGGCTGGTCTGGTCACCGCTGCCGTCGAGACCGACGACCAGGCCGTAACCGATCAGCTGGTTGCTGCGGACACCGCCGACCTGCGCGAGGTCGCGGATGCGATCCGCGTGCGCCGGAAGGACGGCGGCGACCGCGAAGACGGCCACGGCGGCGTGAAAAAGAGTGCGAAAACGAAGCGAGACGTTCATCAGAACGGCATCCACTTGGAATCGAAGAAGCGCGAGAGCCAGCCACGCGTGTTCGAATCCGCGAGCGTACCCTTGCCCACGTACTCGATGCGCGCGTCGGCGACGCGGCTCGAGGCGACGATGTTGTCGTTACCGATATCCTGCGGACGGACGATGCCCGAGATGCGGACCAGCTCGTCGCCCTGGTTGATCGTCAGCCATTTTTCGCCACGCACCACCAGCGCACCGTTGGACAGGCGCTGCGCGACGGTGACGGTGATCTCGCCGGAAAGCTGATTGCTCTGCTGGCTCGAACCGTCGCCGTCGAAAGCGTTGTTGCTGGCCAGCGAGCTGTCGGCGGTCTTTCCGCCGATGCGCAGGCCCTGACCGAGCACCGTGGGCGAGGTGATGGTGTTGCCGTTCTTCTTGCTGGTGCTGGTCGCCGCTTTCTTGCTGGCCTGGGTCGACTCGACCAGGGTGATCGTCAAAATGTCGCCGACGCGATGCGCGCGCGGGTCCGCGAAGAGCTCCAGCGACTGCTGATCGGCATAGAGCGACCCGGTGGCGCGCGCCTGCTGCGTCGGTTCTTCCGGCAGCGTGGCGGTATACATCGGCCTGGGCGTAGGCGGCACCATCGCGCAACCGTTGAGGAGCGCGAACGGCAGCACAGCGAGAACAGCACGGGCGTAAATGCGATTCATGACGTGTCTCAGGTCTTGTTGGTGATGGTCTGGAGCATCTGATCGGACGCCGTGATCGCCTTCGAATTCATCTCGTAGGCGCGCTGCGTTTCGATCATGTTGACCATTTCCTCGACCACGTTGACGTTCGACGTTTCGAGGCTGTTCTGGTTGAGGGTGCCGAGACCGTTGAGGCCGGCGGTGCCCGTCTGCGGAGCGCCGCTCGAGGCGGTCTCCAGGTAAAGGTTGTCGCCCTTCGGCTGGAGGCCGGCGGGATTGACGAAGTCGGCCAGCTGGATCGTGCCGACGTTCTGCGCGGCGGCCGAACCCTGCACGGTAACGCTGACGGTGCCATCGGTACCGATGGTGACCGTCGACGCGTTGGCGGGAATGGTGATCGACGGTTCCAGCGGGTAGCCGTCGTTGGTGACCATCTGGCCATCCTGGTCACGCTTGAGCGAGCCGTCACGCGTGTAGCCGACGGTGCCGTCCGGCATGGTCACCTGGAGGAAGCCGCGACCGTCGATGCGCACATCGAGCGGATTGTCGGTCTGCTGCACGCCGCCCTGCTCGAACATCTTCTGCGTGCCGACCACGCGGACGCCGGTACCCATCATGAAGCCGGTGGGCGACTGCGTCTGCTCGGTGGTCTGGGCGCCCGCCTGCCCACGGTTCTGGTAGGACAGGTCCTCGAACTCGGCGCGGGCGCGTTTGAAGCCCGTGGTGTTCGTGTTGGCCAGGTTGTTCGAGACGACGTCCATGCGCGTCTGCTGCGCATCGAGGCCGGTCTTGGCGATCCAGAGGGACGTGAACATCGTTGACTCCTGCGCGTTGGCGCTTTACGAGCCCGCGACGGTTTTGCGTCGCGCGGCGGTGGTTATCCCACCTGTAGCAATTTCGATGCCGACTGGGCGTTTTCGTCCGCGGCTTTGATCGAACGGACCTGCATTTCGAATTCGCGGGACAGCGAAATCATCTTCACGAGCACGTCGGAAGGGTTGACGTTGCTGGATTCCAGGGTGCCGTTGACCACTTTCACGTCCGCGTCGGCCGGCGCCTGGGATCCGTCTTTCATGTGCATCAGACCGTCGCTGGCATACGTCAGCTGGTCGTTGCCGGGGTTGACCAGCTTGATCCGGTCGGTGGTGGCCACGGTGGCCGGACTTTCACCCAGCGGAACGGTGGAAATCGTGCCGTCCTCGCCGATCTTCACGCTGGTCGACTGCGGGATCGTGATCGGACCGCCGCCGCCGAGCACGGCATTGCCACGCATGTCCGTCAACAAACCGTCGGCGTCGACGCGCAGGTTACCGGCACGCGTGTAGCCTTCGGTGCCGTCGGGAGTCTGCACCGCGATCCAGCCGTCACCCTGCACGGAGATATCGAGGTCGTTGCCGGTATGCATCTGCTGACCGGACGTCGTGTCCCAGCCGGTCCCCTGCGCGACACCGTTGATACGCGTCTGCAGGCCGTCGCCCTGAACCGGCATGCTCTGAAACGCCGACAGCTCGGCCTTGAAGCCGGCCGTGTTGGCGTTGGCGAGGTTGTGTGCCACTTCGGCCTGCGCCCGCATGATCTGCGAGGCGCCGGTCATGGCGACATATACGGAACGGTCCATGGCTTCGGTCCTTAGCGGCCGGTCGCGGGTGCGGCCCGAGCCGCACCCGCGTCAGGCTTAGTTGCGGATGTTGATGATCGTCTGGGTCAGCGTGTTGTCGGTCGAGATGACCTGCGCGTTGGCCTGGTAGTTACGCTGCGCCTTGATCATGTTGACCAGCTGGGCGGTGAGGTCGGCCGTGTTGGACGCCTCCAGCGAGCCGGCCTGCACCGTGCCGACCTCACCCGAGCCCGCCACGCCACGGATCGGCTGACCCGAATCCGTCGAGGCCACCCAGTTGGTGTCGTTCTGCTGGCGCAGACCCTGGTTGTTGGCGAACGTCGCGATGGCCAGCTGCCCCAGCGGCGTCGACACGCCGTTGGTGTAGACCGCCGACACCGTGCCGTCCGTCGAGACGTCGATCTTGGAGAACTTACCGGCTGCAAAGCCGTCATTGGTCACGGCCGAGGTGGTGTACGAGTCGCCGAACTGGGTCACCTTGGTCATGTCGACCGTGAGGTTGATCGGCGCGGCGCCGGGGTTGGGCGACGCGGCACCGAAGTTGAGCTTGCCGTTGGCCGGCGTGGTGAGCGAGCCGCCCGAGCTGAACACCATCTGCTGAGCGGTACCCACCTGGGTGCCGTCCACCGTCATGTACGCGTTCCACGTATTGGGATTGGTCGCGTCCTTGGCGTAGTAGACGTTGGTGGTGTGCGTGGCACCCAGCGAGTCGTACGACTGGAAGGTCGACACGTAGTTGTAGCTCTGGTCGTTGGTCGGATCGAAGGCGACCGTCTTGGCCGTGTCCGACGAGGACAGGTTGGCGGTCAGGCCGATCGTGCCGCTGGCCTTGGCCGCGCTGGTACCCGTGCTGATCTTCAGGTCCTTCAGGGCGCTGATGTCGAAGCCGCCGGTCGCGGTCGGCGGGTACACCTGCAGGTTCTGACCGGTCGCGTTGACGATGTTTCCGTTGTCGTCGGGGTGAAAGTTGCCGGCGCGCGAGTACGAATAACCCGAAGAATCACGCAAGGTGAAGAAGCCCGCGCCGCTGAGGGCGAAGTCGTAGGAGTTACCGGTCTGGGTGACGTTGCCGTCGCCGAACTGCTGCGCGATGTTGGTCAGGCGGACGCCGCTGCCAGCCGCCGTGGCGGACAGGTTTTCACCGGCCACGGAATACACCTGCGAGAACTCGGCGCGCGAGCCCTTGAAGCCGACCGTGTTGACGTTGGCGATGTTGTTGGCGGTGACTTCCAGGTCGGAAGACGCCGCGTTGATGCCGCTGAGGGCGATATCGAAAGGCATGGGTGTGTTTCCTCGCTGGAATTACATGATTTGCGCGATCTGGCTCAGCAGGGCGCCGCCGTAGCCGGCCACCTGCACATAGGTTCCGTCCGTGCCCGAGGCACCGACGCCTTCCACCTTTCCGCGAACGAACGTATCGATCGCGTTGCCGCCGGAAGTAGCGGTCATCTGGTAGACACCGTCGGTCAGCTGCGTGCCGTCGTCGGATTTACCGTCCCAGGAAAACTTGGTGAGGCCCGCATCGGGCTGGCCCAGGGAAATCGTGCGGACAACGTTGCCGGAGGCGTCCTTGATCTGCACGTTGACGTAGGTGCCGGAAGTACCGACGTTGACGGCGCCATCCATCTCGCTGTTGGTCAGCTGTCCCGCGGTGGACGGCACGAGCACCTCCTGGCCGACCAGACTGGCGGCACGGACGAACTGATCGCCGGTGAGGTTGGTCGCCAGCGTGTCGAACGAGCTCTGCAGCTCCTGCGTCGCGGCCACCTGAGAAAACTGCGCCATCTGCGCCACCATCTGGGTGGAATCCATCGGCTTGGTCGGGTCCTGGTTGGTCATCTGGGTGACCATGAGTTTCAGGAAATCCGACTGGCTGAGGGTCTGTTCCTTCAGCTGGCTGCTGGAAGACGTCGAGGACGTGGAACTGGTAGTGCTGACGGAAGCGACCATGGGAGTGCCTTATTTGCCGAGGTCCAGCGTCTTCTGCATGAGCTGCTTGGCGCTGTTCATGACTTCGACGTTGTTCTGGTAGGAGCGCGACGCGGAGATCATGTTGACCAGCTCGTCGACCGGATTGACGTTGCTCGAATAGACGTAGCCGTTCGTGTCGGCGAGCGGATTGGCCGGCTCGTAACGCGACTGGATCGGTGCCTGGCTCTCGGTCACGCCGAGCGCGCGAACACCGCCGTTTTCCATCTGGCCGTCCACCTGCTGCTGCACGGCCGCGAAGGTCGGCTGCCTGGCGCGGTAGGCGGTGGCCTCGCTGCTGGACAGGCTGTCCGCGTTGGCCATGTTGCTGGCGGTGGTGTTCAGTCGCGCGGACTGCGCGGCCATGCCGGAACCGGCGACGTCGAAAATCTTCAGGAGACTCATGAGGCGGTCCCGGTGATGGCGAGGCGCATGGTGTGGATCTGCGCGTTGATGAAGCTGAGCGATGCCTGGTAATGGATCGCGTTGGCGGCGAACTGCGACTGCTCGACCTGGGTGTCGACGGTGTTGCCATCCATGGTCGGCTGGGTCTCGGCGCGGTAGGCCAGCTTGTTGGCCTGGTCGAGCGCCACGGCGGGGTTGCCGCCGATGTGACCGTCTTCGGTCGACGCCATCTGCAAGGTGTGGCCATCGGTGGCCCCGGTCGCGGCGGTCATCGCTTTCTTGAAATCGAGGTCGCGGGCGAGGAAGCCCGGGGTGTCGGCGTTGGCGAGGTTGGATGAAATGACCTCGGCACGGCGCTGCCACAGGCCAAGGGCCTGGGCGTGTACGCCGAACAGCTTGTCGGATGAATCGATCATGGGCTCGTCCCCTCTCGTGACCTTGGCCCGAGGGGTTGAGCAAGAGCCGTGCCACGGCTGGGGACTAACGACGAAACGGCGCCGCAGCGCCGTTTGCAAGGTCTTGCGATGATCCCCAAGCCGCCAGCGCCGGAATTCCGACGCGCCTGCCGGGGTGCCGCGTCAGGGCGACGTCAGGCCGGGAGCAGCTCGAGCACCGCCGTAGCAAGCACGTCGGGCTGGAACTTGGCGATGAACCGGTCGGCGCCTACGCGCTCGACCATCGCCTCGTTGAACACACCGCTCAGCGAGCTGTGCAGCAGGACCTTGTGATGACGCAGGCCGGCCTCTTCACGGATGGCACGCGTCAACGCGTAACCGTCCATCAGCGGCATCTCGATATCGGACACGACCAGGGCGACCCGGTCGGCGACCGGACCTGCCGCGAGTTCGCGCAGCTTTTCCAGGCCTTCCTTGCCGTCTTTGGCCACGACACATTCCAGGTCCATCTTGCGGAACAGGTCGACGATCTGCGTGCGGGCGACCAGCGAGTCGTCCACCACGAGGACACGGCGACTGCCGGCGTGCTGGACATGGGCGGCCTGCTGCACGCGGTCGGACAGCTCCACCGCCCGGGGATCCACATGGGCCAGCACCTGCTCGACGTCGACCACGGCGAGCAGGTCGCCGTCGAGACGCGTCACGGCGTTGACCCGCGCCCCATAGCCGAGCGCCGGCGGCGGCGCGGCCATATTCGTGCCGTCGACGTGGACGATCCGATCCACGTCGGATACCAGGAAACCCTGCACGGAGCGGTTGAACTCGGTCACGATGAGGTGCGCGCTGTCCACGGTGGCCAGCGGCGGGTAGCCCATGGCGGCGGCCAGGTCGATCACGGGGATGGTGCTGCCCCGGTAGTCGAAGCTGCCCGACACCAGCGCGTGCATGCTGGGCATACGCTCCAGACGCGGCCGGCGGAGCACCTCACGTACCTTGAAGACATTGATGCCGAACGCCTGGCGGTCGCCGAGACGGAACAGCAGCATGGCCACGCGGTTGTGTCCCGCCAGGCGGGTGAAGGTTTCCACGGTGTCGAGCAACGGGCGGGCCATGTCGTGCCTGGGCATCTGCATAAGGTGTCGCGGAACGTATCGGCGCGGTCACCCATACCTTGAGGTACCCGACTGGCACACGGATTGCTTGGCTCAAGAACGACGGCTCCTGGACGATTACTAGGGGCGACCATCCGAACAAGCGAAAGCGAAATCATGACCCTCCTCTGGAGCCAGCACGTACGCCTTCTCGCCAGCGCCGCCGCCACCGGTGACGCCGCACGAGTCCGCGCCCTCTCCGCGCAGTACCCGGCGGCCGCCAGCGCCCTGGGCGCACTGCTCAAGCCTGCGGAGGCGCCGCGCACCGCACCGGCGACGACGATCCAGGCCATCGAGCAGCAAGGCATGGTCCTGACCAATGCGCAGGCGCTCGGCGTCAGCCTGCAGGAACTGGTCGGCAACCTCGAAGGCGCGCGCGATACCGCCGGTCGATTGACGGAAGCCAGCGCCAGGATCTCGACGGCGATCGACCATGCCCACGGCAGCGTCACCGGCATGGCGGAATCCGGCAGTCAGGGCCAGGCGACCGCGGGCGACCTCGACGGCCAGCTGCGCCTCCTGCGCAGCGCCCTCTCGGGCATGAGCCGCAACCACGCTCAGTTCTCCGAATATTTCACGGCGATCCGCAAGCTCACCGCGGCCGTGCAGGACATCGCCCATCAGACCAATCTCGTCGCGCTCAACGCCGCGATCGAAGCCGCGCGCGCCGGCGAAGCCGGTCGCGGTTTCGCCGTCGTCGCCGACGAAGTGAAGCAGCTGGCCGAGAAGACCACCCAGGCCACCGCGGAAATCGACCAGGTCACGCAGACGGTCGGTGAATTCTCGGGCCAGCTCGACGACGCCGTGCAGAACAGCCTGCGTCGCCTCGACCAGACCCAGTCCGGCATCGCCGGTATGCAGGCATCGCTGGGTCGCGTGGATGACGCCGTGCGCGGCGCCCGCGGCAGCCTCGACGCGGCACGCGAAGGCATGACCGCGCTGGCCGGTCGGATCACCGCGATCCAGACCACGCAGACCTCGCTCGGCCGCATCGGCAATGAATCGCGCCGCCAGGCCGATGCCGCCGCGCGCGCCGCCGTGCTCGCTCACCGCCTCAGCCTGGCGCGCCTGGAGACCGAGGGCGCGCTCGACGCGGCCAGCCTCAGCCAGATGATCCGCGAAGCTTGCCAGGGCCTGCGCTACGCCGTCGAACTGGCGTCGCGCGATCCGGCCAGCCTCGATCGCCGCTGGCTCGACACGACGCCACTCATGCGCTGCATCGACCAGTTCCGCGAACGCCGCCCCGATGCGGCCGCCGACGGTATCCGCGCGGCGGGCGAGCGTTTCACCGCGCTGGCCTCGACGTATGCCATCACCCTTGGCGAAGGCCGTCACGCCGACGCCAGCCACATGGTCCCTGGGCTCAACAAGGAACTCGACGCCGTCACGCAGGGCCTCTCGGCGTCCCTCGCGGAGCGCGCTGCATGATTCACCGGTTCGTCGCTGGCGGACTCGCCCTCGCGGCCCTGCTCGGCTGCCCGCTTCCGGCGGCGGCCACGCAGTCCGTCGACGGGGTGCGCGACGCCGCGGTGAACTGGTTGCGGGCGAACCGCGCCCCGCCGGGCTCCCGCATGGTGCTCGAGGCCGTGCCGCTCGACAGCCGCCTGAAGCTGGCCGACTGTGCCGCGCCACTCGATGCGTCGTTGCCGGGTAACCGGGCTCTGGGCGCGCGCGTCAGCGTGACGGTCCATTGCCCCATGCCGGGGGGCTGGACGGTGCGGGTACCGGTCAAGGTCCAGCTCTTCGCGCCCGTGCTGGTCACCAGCCGGCCGCTGACTCGCGGCGACGGCCTCGGCCCCGCGGATGTCCACACGGAAGAACGCGACGTCGCCACCCTCGCCTACGGCTACATCGCCGCCCTGGACCAGGTCGGAGGCCGTGCGCTGGCCCGGCCGCTCAACGCAGGTACCGTACTCACCCCAGGCATGCTCGCCGGGCGACAGGCCGTGCGCATCGGCGATGCCGTGAGCATGGAAGCCAGCGTCGACGGCGTGGTCATCCGTGCGGACGGGGTGGCCATGGGCGCCGGTGACATGGGATCACGCCTCAAGGTCCGCAATGCGTCTTCCGGGAAGGTGCTGGACGCCGTGGTACGCGGGCCGGGGGTCGTCGCGGTGCTTCCGTGAACGAAATACCAATCGCGTCACATTTCTGGCGCCGCGCCAGTTAAAGTTCCCCGATGGACCGCCGATAAGGATTCTGAAGGACATCAGATCCGAGGAAAGATCATGACCACGACCATCAAGCCCGGTATTCCGAACCAGCAGCCGCCGGTGCAGCTTCGCACCCAGAACGCGGCCGCCGGCTCGACCGCCTCGACGCAGACCGCCAGCCCGGTCCGCGCCAGCGACGACAGCGTCAATATCACCGACTCGGCCAAGGCGCTCGACGCCGCCAGCCGCGCCGACGATCCTGGCCGCGCCGCGAAGCTCGAGAAGCTGCGTGCGGACATCGAGTCCGGTACCTACAAGCCGGACTCGCAGGCGATCGCCAGCAAATTTCTTTCGATGGAAAGCCAGATCGGAGGCGCAGGCAGCGCATGACCGCGGCATCCGCCTCCGACTTCGACGCGGCGCTCGGCGCCGTCATGGGCGACCTCGCCCGTGACGTCGATGCGCTGCACGCCAGCCTGATCGACGAGCGCATGGCGCTCGATCAGGCGAACATGCCCGCACTGGAAGTCGCAGGCCGGACCAAGAGCAGGCTGCTCGATCGCATCGAGAAACTCGATGTCGAGCGCCGTCAGCTCAGCGATGCCGCGGGCGTCGACAGCCTGCAGGACGAACGCTGGTCGCCGACCATCGAGCGCCTGCTCGAATGCCGTCGGCTCAACGACGTCAACGGGCGCATCGTGGCGCAGCGCATGAATCATGTGCGTCACGCGCTCTCGCTCCTTTCGGGCGATGCGCCGGGCGGCTCCACTTACGGACCGAACGGCGTTTCAAAAGTAAGACTCCGTTCCGGGACGCTTGCACAGGTCTGACGCAACGGAACACGCGATACTGCAGGCTCACCCAGACGGCGTAAGAGAAAGCAATGGCAGCATCCCCCCAGCCGACAGCGGTGAACGACGACGGCATCCTCCCCATCGTCCGCGTCCCCATCCTCGACAAGAAACAGTCGCTGTTCGCTTACGAACTGATTTTTCCGCGGCCGGTCGGTACCGATATCGAAGCGGCCGCCGTGGCGCATACGCAGGCCACGCTCAGCGCGATCGCGGATGGCAGCCTCAAGCGCCTCGTGCGCGACAACCGTGCCTTCCTGCACATGTCGCGCGAGCTGCTGCTCGAACATGCCGACATCCTGCGTCACAACGCACGCCTGGGCGCGAGCATCAGCGCCGACGTGGGCAGCGACGAACAACTGCTGATCAAGCTGCGTGAGCTCAAGAGCCACGGCTGCCTGTTCATGCTCGAAGACTTCAACCTCCCCGCCGATCCGGAACACCGCGCCGGCGTCGACGCCTTGCTGCGCATCGTCCAGTTCGCCAAGGTCGCCGTCGATCATCGCCATCCGGTCGCCGCCCGCGCGCACATGGACTACGTCCAGGCGTTCGGGGTCAAAGTCATCGTCACCGGCATCGATACCCACGAAACCTTCGTGGATTACGCCGATCAGGACGTCGACGGCTTCCAGGGTAAATACCTGCTCCGCCCCGAGCGCGTCGACATGCCGCGACTCACCCCCAGCAAACTCGGCGTGCTGCGCCTGATGGGCGCGCTGCAGGATCCGGAAAACGGCCCCGTCGAGCTCGGCAAGATCGTCCGCGACGACGCCATCCTCAGCTACAAGCTGCTGGGTTGCGTGAATTCCGCTTATTTCGCCCTGCCCCGCCAGCTGAAGTCGGTGGAACAGGCCGCGGTGTTCTTCGGCGTCAACCGCATGCGCAACTGGATCTTCACCATGGCCGTATCGGGCATGGATGAGCGTCCGCCGGAGCTGCTGCGTCTTGCGCTGGTCCGTGCGCACATGTGCGAGAAGCTTGCGCGCAGCATCAAGCCGGAGTTGCAGGAGATGGCGTTCACCGCCGGCCTGTTCTCGCTACTGGACACGCTGATGAACGTGTCGATGGCGTACGTGCTCGAGCATCTGCCCCTGGCTATCGAAATCCGCGAAGCGCTGCTCGACGGAACCGGTCCGTTCGCCGGCATCCTGGATCAGGTGCGCCACTGGGAACAGGGCGAAGTGGAAAGCGATAACGCGCTGCACGACCAGCACATGGCGACCATGGCCACGATGTACGTCGAAGCCACGAGCTGGGCCGATCACGTCTACGCCTTCGCCGATGGGTCCGCCGCGGCCTGAGCCAGCCCGCCCTCAGACCAGCGAGGGCGCGATCACGTGAATCACCACGTATTGCCAGATGAGCATCGCCGCCATCGCGGCGATCACCAGCAAGGTCAGCCCGGCGCCGAAAAGACGCCCGGGCGATGTCCCGGGTGTCTTCGACAGCCCGATCGCATGCAGCACGCGCGCGATCACCAGCACGATGCCGAACACGTGTAGCAGCATCGGCAACGTCTGGTTGAGTTCCAGTATCAGCAGCAGGATCAACGCGATCGGCACGTACTCCGTCGCGTTGCCGTGTGCCCGCGCGGCGCAGGCCACGGCACGGTTGCCGCCGTCGCCCAGTCCGATGCTCGTACGACGACGTAAGAGCATCACGCGCGCGCCGAGGAAGATCATCAGCAGCGCGACCAGGGCCGCATATAGTCCAGTAATACGCATGGCGCGATTTCCCGCTTCAGTTCGATGCCGATGAAGTTCGTTGCTGCACGCGCCAGATGGCCAGGCCTGCCCCCAGCACAGCGACGAGCAACCATACGCTTGCCGCCATCGCGTCGCCAGCCATCCACATCACCCCGGCGACCGCCGCGATGATGACCGCGCCGGTGCCGGCGGCGAAGAGAACGTCGCGCCGCAGGCGGCTGGTCCAGGCGAGCAAAAGCGCACCCAGCGAAGCGGCAAGGAACGCCGCGATGCGCACCGGCAACACCGCGCCCGGAGGTTCGGGGAGCGCGGGCATGACGTCCAGCAAGCTACGGTCGCCTACCTGCACATCGAAACCGGCGTCGCCCTCGCGCGCGGGCGTGCCCGGCACCAGCGTGTCGCCCTCGATCCGGGCAAGTACGGTCATCGCCTGCAACGGCACGGCCTGCCATGTGATGCGGAGGTCGCCCAGTCGCGGATTGGACGGCTTCGCACTGGTCACCAGCGCGTCGCCGACACGCTGGAAGGTCGCCGCGAAATTGGAGGGCAACGCTTTTTCGTCCGGCGTGACGTCGACCTGCCCCGGGAACGCGCGCAGGATGGGTGCCGACAGCTTGAAGTTACCGAGCTTGACCTCGCCGGCCTCGAACTGCCGCCCCTGGATCGGAAACGCACCCGGGTTCACGTGGCCCGCGGGCCTGGCGAAATTCGTCGCATCGATCGGCCGGTCGACCCAGTCCACCTCATAGTGCGTGTTGCCGCCCACGGTGATCTCGCGCCACTGGTACATCTCGACATGGCGAATGAGGACGGGCGATTCGGCGCGGACGTTGAATTCGCGGTCGCGCGGCGCATCCATGATCTTCGGCATGCCACTGACGCGGGTCAGCGCACCGAACTGGCCCGCCGCGGGCCGGCCTTCGGCGCCGAGATCGAGCACAGGTGAGCCACCGTGACGCGCAAGGGCGGCGCCGTAATCCATCACACGGCGCTCGTTCCAGGCGATCAGGCCGAGCCCGACCAGAAGCAGGACCGCACCGGACAGACGCGTTCCCCAGGCCATCCCGGTGTGTTTCACTTTTTGCTTCGACCTCATCCTGCCCCCGTAACGCAACTTACTGCACCTTGCCGAGACCGGACGGACGACGCGGATCGCTGGCGGCGTCAAGCTTACCGGTACGGTGATCCCAGGTGACGACGTTCATGAAACCCCACGGCGAGCGATTCTTCAACACGTGGCCCATGTCGGTCAGCGCCCTGGCCGTGGCATCGTCGAAGACGCCGGCTTCCACGTCGACGCGGTCCGGCAGGTACTGGTGGTGGTAACGCTTCTGCGCGGTGATTTCCGAGGCGCTCTTGCCATCGATAAAGGCGAGGATGCCCTCGAGGACCTGCGTGATGATGGTCGAACCACCCGGCGAACCGAGCACCGCCGTGCGATCCGCACCGAACACGAAGCTCGGCGACATCGATGAAAGCATGCGCTTGCCCGGCTCCGGCGCATTGGCCAGCGCCCCACGCAGGCCAAACGCATTCGGCTGTCCCGGCACCAGGGCGAAGTCATCCATCTCGTCGTTGAGCACGACGCCGGTACCCTTCGCCACGAAGGCCGAACCGAACTCGAGGTTCACCGTCAGGGTGGACGCCACCATGTTGCCGTCCGCGTCGATCACCGAGAAATGCGTGGTGTGCATGCCCGGCTCGGGCGCCATCGAGGTGGGCAGCAGATCCGACGGGGTGGCCTTGTCGGGCGAGATCGTCGCGCGCAGGCCGTCCGCGTAGTACTTCGACAGAAGCATGTCGAGCGGCATCTTCACGAAGTCCGGGTCACCCAGGTATTCGTTGTGATCGCGGAACGCCCGACGCATGGCCTCGATGGTGAGATGCGTCGAATGAGCCAGGTCCGCCTTGCTCAGGTCGAAGCCGGAGAGGATGTTCAGCACCTCGGCGATCGCGACACCTCCCGACGACGGCGGCGGCGCGGTCACGATGCGGTAGCCCTTGTAGTCGACGCTGAGCGGCTCGCGCTCCTTGACCTTGTAGGCGTCCAGATCGGCGGCGGTCCAGTTGCCGCCGGCGGCACGCGATGCCGAAACCATCAGCTTCGCGGTCTCGCCTTTGTAAAAGCCGTCGTGACCCCTGGCGGCGATGCGTTCCAGCGTCTTCGCCAGGTCGGGCTGGCGCAGCGTCCAGCCGGGAGAGGGGACCTTGCCGCCGGGCAGGAAGATGGCCGACGAGGCGGGATAGCGCGCCAGCACGTCCTTGCGATCCTCGATGGTGCCGAGAAACCGCGAATCGGGCTGAAAGCCCTCTTTCGCGATGCGGATGGCAGGCGCCAGCGATACCGACAAAGGCAGTTTGCCGTAATGCTCCGCCATCCAGACGATACCGGCGGGCTCGCCGGGAATGCCGGACGAGAGCGGGCCGTTGGTCGACGTGTCGCGGTTGGGCTTGCCGTCCTTGCCGACGTAGACCTTCATGTCGACGGCCTTCGGCGCGGTTTCGCGCGCGTCGATGAAGACATCGCGGTTGTCCGATGCACGATGCAGCAGGGCCATGAAGCCACCGCCGATGCCTGAACTCTGCTGCTCGACCACGGCGAGCGTGGACGACACGGCCACCGCGGCGTCGAAGGCGTTACCGCCCTTGCCCAGGACCTCGAAGCCCGCGTTGGTCGCCATGAAATTGGCACTGGCGATGGCGGCGTGTCCGGGGCCACCGGGAGCGGCCGGGGCGTTCTGCGCGTTGAGCGCGCCGGCACTGAAGACAACGACAAGGCTCGCGGCGAGCACGCGCCACGACGGGGCATGGACCATGAAATTTCTCCGGGTGGGAATATCGCTACCCGCGAGATTAACCCATGGACGCGCGCGGGGCGCTTACGAGGCCGCGCGGGCCATCAGATGCTCGTACTTCAGCATCAGCTGATCGTGCGTTTCCACGCGGTCGGGATCGTGCGGGATGCACTCCACCGGGCAGACCTCCACGCACTGCGGGTTGTCGAAATGGCCGACACACTCGGTGCAGAGGGCGGGATCGATCACGTAGTACTGCTCGCCGAGCGAAATGGCCTTGTTCGGGCACACCGGTTCGCAGACGTCGCAGTTGACGCAGGTGTCGAGGATGATCAGGGACATGCGCGCATTTTAGCGCGTTTACGAGAAGGGCGCCCTGAGGCGCCCTTCGTTTACGCGATTCGCGTCCGAAACGATTACATCGCGACGAAGCGGACCGTGGCGCCGGTCGGCGTCAGGGCGTCGGTGACGCGCTGCTGGTCGGCCTGGTCGCCGATGAACAGGATGATCACGCCCTTGAACGAACCCGCGTTGGCGCTCTTGAAGGCTTCGACGATGAGGTCGGCGGTCTTGGCCGACTCCGGGCCACCGAAGACGAGCATGTTGCCCGGCGTGACGCCGCGGGCGACGGTGCCCTGCACGTTCTCGAGCTGACGCGCGCGACCGTCCTGGCCGTTCTGGTCGTCACCGGCCGGAACGAAGTACGGGAACGGACGGTCAGCCGTCATGCCCTGCATGTTCTTCCGCACGATCTGGCCGAAATACTGGCTCCAGGCCTTGGTGTCGGTCGGGTTGGACGGCTTGGCGACGGCAGCTTCCTGAGTCGTGGCGGCCTGATCGGCATCTTCGGACTTGTTGCAGGCCGAGAGGGCCAGGGCGGCGGTCAGGGCCACGGACGCGGCGAGGACGAACTTACGCATGATGATCACCTTTGATTTCAAGAGTTGCGCCAGCGTTGGCGCATGGCCTGCTGCACCGCCGGATGCACGAAGCCGGAGATATCGCCACCCAGGCGACCGATTTCACGCACGAGCGAGGAAGAGATAAAGCTGTATTGCTCCGCCGGGGTCAGGAACAGCGTCTCGGCCTGAGGAATCAGGTGACGGTTCATGCTGGCGAGCTGGAATTCGTATTCGAAGTCCGACACGGCGCGCAGGCCGCGAAGGATCACACCCGCGCCGATTTCCGTCACGAAGTGGGCGAGCAGGCAGTCGAAACCGCGCACTTCCACGTTCGGCAGGTCGGCCAGCGCCAGACGGGCCAGCGCGATGCGCTCGCCCAGGCTGAAACCGGGGCCCTTGTTACGACTCTCCGCCACCGCGACCACGATCCGGTCGAACAGCGGCGCGGCACGCGACACGAGGTCGGCGTGACCGTTCGTGATGGGATCGAACGTGCCCGGATAAACGGCAAGTCGGGGATTGGCCGGCGGATGAGTCATGGACACTGGGGTCAGGGAAAACGCGGGCTAGCTTAGCGGATCGGCCGGGGCGCGGCGATAGAGGGTGTACGTCACCTCTCCCGCCTGTCCCTGCCGGTGCGCGAGCCAGGTCGGGGGCAAGGTGAAGACCGCGCCACGCGGCGACTCCACGTAGATCCAGGCCGTCGGCGTCAGCCAGCCCCCGCTTTCGAGCTGTGCGGCGATCCCGGCCCAGGCATCCAGCGCGAAAGGCGGATCGAGAAAAACCAGATCGAACGGCTTGCCGGACCCATTCAGCCAGCGAGCCGCGTCATCGCCGACCACCTCTCCGTCGGTCTTCAGCCGCGACAGGTTCGCCTTGAGCGCCGCCGCCAGCCGGGGCTCCCGCTCGACGAAGGTGACGCTGCCCGCGCCGCGCGACAGGGCCTCGATGCCGAGGGCACCGGTGCCGGCGAAGGCGTCGAGGCAGCGGGAGCCCGCCACCACCGGCTGCAGCCAGTTGAACAGGGTTTCCCGCACGCGCTCGGCCGTGGGCCGCAGCCCCGGCAGATCGGGCACGTCGAGCCGGGAGTTGCGCAGGTTTCCGCCGATGACGCGGATGCGGCCGGAGGCGGTCATCGCTCAGCGGCCAGTGTGGGCGGGAGTGCTAGCATTCGCCTATTGTCTTTGAATCCCTCCCGCAATGCTCAAGTTCTGGAAGAAGAAGCCCGCCGAACCGGCGACGACCGAGGCCCCGGCAACGGACGAGCGCATCGATCGCGCCGCCGACCCCGCCGCCACCGACCTGGGCAGCCTGGTCGCCGAGGCACTGGCGGAAACGGTAGCCCCCGAGCCCGAGGCTCCCGAGGTCGAGCCCGAGGCGGAAGACACCCTCGTGGCCGAGGCCGCGCATGAGGCCACACCCGCGCCCGAGGCGTCCGCAAAGCGCAGCTGGCGCGACCGGCTGTCCGGCAGTGGCTTCGCCAGGAGTCTGGGCGCGCTGTTTGTCCGCCACCCCAAGCTCGACGACGATCTGCTCGACGAGCTGGAAACCGCCCTGATCACCGCCGATGTCGGCGTCGAAGCCAGCACCCAGCTGGTCGAGGGCCTGCGCAAACGCATGCACAAGCGCGAGTTCGCCGACGCCGGCGCGATGCTCAAGGTGCTGCGCGACGAACTGGTCGCGCTGCTCAAGCCGGTGGAAAAGCCGCTCGACGTCTCGACGCACAGCCCGTTCGTCATCCTCACCGTCGGCATCAACGGTGTGGGCAAGACCACGACCATCGGCAAGCTCGCGCGCCGCTACGTCGACGAAGGCCGCGGCGTAATGCTCGCGGCGGGCGACACCTTCCGCGCCGCCGCCGTCGAACAGCTGAAAACCTGGGGCGAGCGCAACAAGGTCCCGGTCGTCTCGCAGGGCCAGGACGCCGACTCCGCCAGCGTCATCTTCGATGCCCTGCAGGCGGCGCGCTCGCGCGGCACGCAGGTGCTTATCGCCGACACCGCCGGTCGTCTGCACACGCAGGGCGGGCTGATGGATGAACTGGGCAAGATCGTCCGCGTTATGAAGAAGCTCGACGCCGCTGCGCCACATGAAGTCCTCATGGTGATCGACGGCACCACCGGTCAGAACGCCATCAGCCAGCTCCGCCAGTTCCGCGATACGGCGGGTGTCACGGGACTCGTGGTGACCAAGCTCGACGGCACGGCCAAGGGCGGCGTGATGTTCGCTCTCGCCCGCGAGTTTAACTTGCCGATCCGCTACGTCGGACTGGGCGAAACCGCGACCGATCTGCGCGTGTTCGACGCCGCCGCTTTCGTGGACGGCCTGCTCCCTGCCAACCTTGGCGGCTGAGTGACGCGCATGCCTGACAGGTCGCTGCCGTGAACCGGCGACTACGCATCGGATTGCTCGCCGTCGGCGGGCTGCTCATGGGCATCCTCGTCGCGGCACTGGTCGCCACTTATGTGGTTCTGCAGCCGGAGCGGTTCACGGCGATGCTGCAATCGCGTGCCGAGGAGGCGGGTCTCGACCTCGGGCTGGCCAGCCCGGCCAGTCCGACGCTCTGGCCCAAGCCGGCGCTCGAGCTCGAGGGACTGACCTTGCGCGCCCGTGGCTCGGGCACACCTCTGATCGTCGCTTCGCGCGGCAAGCTGGTACTGCCGTGGCGCACGTTGCTCGGTCAGGACACCACGGTGTCGCGACTCGAAGTGGAAGGCGCGCGCATCGACATGGACGCCGTGTCCGCGTATATCGACACGCTCCCCTCGCGACCGTCGACCGCGGGCGCGATCCTGCCGGGTATCGACGCGGGGTTCCGCGTCACCCGTGGCACCCTGACCCGGGGCAACCGTCTTCTCCTGTCCAACGTGGACATCGATGCGGGCCGCCTGGCCGATGGCCGTGTGTTCGACCTCAGACTCGCGGCATCGTCCAGCGAAAAGCCGTACTCGATGACGCTTCGCACGCGCCCGGTCCTTTCGCGTGGCGTGCTCACGCTCAACGAGCTCACGCTCGATCTCGCCAGCCAGGATCGCTTCGCCGCGAGCCTGCGCGGCGAAGCCACCTGGCGCGGCGGTGCGGACGTCGGTGCCTCACTGGCCGGGCGCATGACACGGCACGATGCGTCGCCTTTCGACGTGGTCCTCAACGTCACACCCGCGAATCAGCAGGATCCCCTGTTCGTCGCGCTGAAGCTCGACGGTCCGACCGACCATGCCGACCTGCGTGTGCCACCGCTGGCCGTAGCCGAATGGTGGAGCGGCATCAACGCGGGCGGCGCACCGACGCTTCCGCCCCTGCTTGGCAGCGTCGACGCGGCGGCCATCGACACCGACAGCGTGCACATCAAGGGCTTGCGTATCCGCGCGACGCCGGACGTCACGCCGGCAACCGCGCCAGCGTCAGCGAGCACCGCTTCGCGCCCGGCCACCGGGCTCACGCCGTGAATCCGTTCGCCCGTGAACTGCTGCGCTGGTACGACCACCACGGGCGCAAGGACCTGCCCTGGCAGCATCCGCGCGATGCCTACCGCGTGTGGCTGTCCGAGATCATGCTGCAGCAGACCCAGGTGATCACCGTCATCGGTTACTTCCAGCGGTTCGTCGAGCGGCTGCCTACGCTGACCTCACTTGCCGAAGCCGACGAGGACACCGTCCTCGCACTCTGGTCGGGGCTCGGCTACTACCGGCGAGCACGGTTTCTGCACCGTGCCGCGCAGCTGTGCGTCGAACGTCACGCCGGTGAGCTGCCGCGCGATCTCGATGCGCTGATCGCCCTGCCCGGCATCGGCCGCTCCACCGCCGGCGCGATCCTGGCGCAGGCCTATGGGCTGCGCTTCCCCATCCTCGATGGCAACGTCAAGCGCGTGCTGACCCGCTATCACGGCATCGCCGGGCACCCGGGCGAAAGCGCGGTCGAGAAGCGCCTGTGGATTCATGCGGATGAGCACACACCGGCGACCCGTACCGCCGACTACACGCAGGCGATCATGGATCTCGGCGCCACCGTCTGTGTGCGCAGCAAGCCGGCCTGCATGCTCTGCCCGCAGGCGGCCACCTGCGTCGCGCATCGTGACGGACTGACCGCCGTACTGCCCACCGCCAAGCCCGGCAAAAAGGTACCCACGCGCGCCCTAGCGATGCTGTTGTTGCGCGACGCGCAGGGCCGGGTGCTGCTGGAGAAGCGTGGCCCGCAGGGCGTGTGGTCCGGCCTGTGGAGTCTGCCCGAGGCACCCGATGTTGACGCCGCACCCACGGTCGCGCTCAGTCTGGCACGCGTCGGCTCCGCCGATCCCCTGCCCGCCTTTACCCACGTCTTCAGCCACTACCGGCTGGACGTTTCGCCCATCCTGTTCGACCATGCGGCCCCGCTGACGGCCGTCGCAGATCGCGACGATCAGCGCTGGTGCGCACGCGACGAGCTCACCACGCTCGGCCTGCCGGCGCCCGTCCGCACGCTGCTCGACAACCTTCCGGAGATATCCCCATGACGCGCATGGTCCACTGCGTAAAGCTCGGCCGCGACGCCGAAGGCCTCGACTTCGCCCCCTGGCCCGGCGACCTGGGCAAACGCGTCTACGACAGCGTCTCGAAAGAAGCGTGGGCCCAGTGGCTGTCCCACCAGACCATGCTGATCAACGAGATGCGCCTGTCGCCCCTCGACCCGAAGACGCGCACGTTCCTCAGCGGCGAAATGGAGAAGTATTTCTTCGGCGGCGATGTGGTTCAGCCCGCCGGTTACGTCCCGCCTGAACAAGAGGCTTGACGCCGGAGCCCGCACCCGATTTAATACGCGGCTCCACTCGCCGCAACGATCGTTGCAGGCACCTGTGGCTCGGTAGCTCAGTTGGTAGAGCAGGGGATTGAAAATCCCCGTGTCGGCGGTTCGATTCCGTCCCGAGCCACCATTTATTCAGTGACTTAGGCCACCTTCCGGGTGGCCTTTTTCGTTTATGGCCGCTCTGCGGCCGCAGGCGCCGCGTGGGACGACACGGTGCGCTGGCTGCTGGTCGAAGACGCCGCCTCCCTCGGCGGCATGTGCGCCCGACTGGACGCCCAGCCCTTTTCCGGACGCCCGCCAGTGCGCCTCTTTGGTCATCGCCCAGCGCAATCCTGCCCTCGTAGCCCGTCACTCCTGCGCAAGGCGGGCAGGCCTGTGGGAAGGCCGGGAAGCAGGCTCCGAGTGGGGCCTTCTTTTTCACTTTACGCGGAAGGTTTGCCAATTCGGACCGATGATCGGATCGCCATCCGGCCGAAGCGATCGGTCTCAACGCTGTAAAAGGCTCGTCTTATCCAACGAATAATTCATGAAAGACTTTGCATGGGAAGCCGCCTCGTCGACCGATGCAAACATCTGAAACCCGGCCGTAGACGCGAACCGCTGCTGCTCCGCTTCCAAGGTGAAACCGAAAATGGCAAGGTCCGCATCCCTGTCGCCCATCCACAACCAGGAGCGGTCATCGGGCACGATAATGAAACGATGAGAGATGTCGTACAAAGACAGGGATGGCCCGGTGTGACCGGTTTGCATCAGAAACGACTCTATACCATCTCCTTTGTCGGCCCCTGTTGCCACGAGCCCGCTGAAAGACACACCCCAATCCGAGCAGTCGTTGGCGTCGGGAATCGTGAAGAACATAGCGAACGGCCGAGCGTCATACCTTGTCGACCAGTCGCATGCTTCCCGAATGGTTTCCGGCAAAAAAAGCGACGTGTAGTCGGAAAAAGAAAAATAGTGGCACGCGCGCCCCACCGTGCGCTCAAATGGCTGCTCCGGGTCGTCCCCTGACAAGGTCGTCCAGCCCAACAATTCTGGATCCCTCATTACCAACGGTTTGAGCATCGTCACGGCCCCGGGTTTTGATCGAAACGAAATTTTGCGACGGGAGAGTCCTGTCCGCTGTGAAAGAGCTCGCCCGTGGGACCACCGCTCTTTGAAAAGTCGCGCGTTGTGAAAACTTTGACCCCGCTCCTGTCCGACCACAATGTCACGGGACCAGCGGCCCTGGAAGTATATCCGTTGGCCTGCAAATGGCCCTCGAATTGCCCCTTCGTCCAGTTCATCGCGTAGTTTTGCATGCGGGCCCCCTTTGCTGTGACGTCCGTCAGCCTCATGCGCGGAAGGGCTGCCACTTCCGACCCACCTGCCAACGCGCTCCGCGTCGCAGACGCCAGCATGCCGGCTCCCCTCGTCAGCGCCCCGGCAGCAAGGAATTCTCCGGGGAACCCGCTGGAGGCGACTGCACCGCTTCCGCTTCCGGCTGGCGCAACATCCAAAACATCCGACTGCGTTATCATCGACACGACAAACGCGGCGTTGCCATTTTGCTGCGTAAACAGGTCATTCGCTGGTGCGGAGGACCAATATTGCGAATACGCATCCCTCGGCACCGTCTGTCGGCCGTCCGGGTCAATGTTTGATACCGGATTGTTTTTGGCATAAGCGAAGCGGTTGAACTGGTCGAGGCTGCCTTCACCGGTTCTCGCCGGGTCCGTACTCAGAAACCGCCCAATGGACGGGTCGTAGTACCGGGCTTGCATGTAGACAAGCCCGGAATCCGGGTCATTAACGTGGCCCGTGTAACCAGGACCCGGTGAAGGAGTCCCGAGCGCCTGCGTGCCGTAGGGGCGGTAATCGATCGCGCGGGCGACATTTCCGGCCGCATCCGATGTGGCAAGCACCGTACCATTGGGGTCGGTGTAGTAGTAAGTTACGGTCTCGGTTTGCCCTGCCGCATTGGCTTGGGTGGCGATAAGAAAAATAAGTGCGAGGGTGCCCCACCAGCGTTGGAATCTGGACGCGCCTTTCATCATCGTCCCCTGATTATTGCGTTGCCCGATTGTCACCCTGCCGCGACGCCCCGTCTGTAGGCGAACCCCTACAGGAAGGGGCCCTCGCGGGGCCGGAATACCTCCTTGGGTGGCTGTGGGGAATCAAAAATCGACGGTGAGGGTTAAGCTGCCGCGGTAGTCCCCATCCGGGAGCCTGTGGCCTCCCGCGATGGATGCCGTCATCGGGACAAGAATTGGGCTGAGTGCCGTGGCCGACGTGAAGGACGGCCCCTGTGTGGCATCGATGAGCTGACCGTTGGCGTCAGTGACGGTGTAGACAAAACCTGGTGGCCCATGGCTTCGTCGAGAAGTCGACACCATCGGAGATCGGCGGCATCGATTGAGTTAATTTCGTCAGGAACGACGTCTGGCTCACCGTTACCGGCCGTGATGTAGTGCGGGGCCGAGGTGAGCGCTTGTGCATTATGAGCCTGCAGACCGACGATAGTCTCTAAGAGAACAGGAGCTTTCCTTGGGCACGCCAACGTCGGCCCTCGAAGCGGCCGTGAGCCGCTTTGCTCTAAACAACCGGGCGTCACGTGAGCGGCAGAGAACCAGTGATGGCGCCGCCCTCTCACGCGCCTTCGCCACCCAACGCAAACAAAAAAAGCCGCCCGTGGGAGCGGGCGGCGATCCGAGGATTTGCAGCGGGTCCTTCCCTGGACCGTTTGTCTGGTTACGCGATCACTGAAGTGGCGCTGATCAGAAGTCGTATGTCGCCGTGAGGCGGGCATAACGCGGCGTCTGGTAGTACTGACCCAGGTCGTAATTGTTGTTGACCGTGGTCGGTGCCGACTCGTACGTCGAGAAGCTGTTCAGCGGCTTGCGTTCGTTGGTCACGTTGAACACGCTCAGGCCGAACGCCATCTTGCCGTCGAAGTAGCCCGGACGATAGGTAACGGCCAGATCGACCTGGCGGTACCACGGGTTGCGCTTCTCGCCGGGATGCGACGGCTGACCGTTGCAGTTGTGATAAGCCGAGCCGTAGCCGATCGGATCCGGATCTTCCTCACCGTCTTCATAACCAAGGCACGACTTCGGCGCACCGGAAGCGAGACGAAGGTTGCCCGAGACCAGCCATTCCGGCGTCAGCTGATACGCGCCGTAAGCCTTGATCTGATGGGTACGGTCATTCGACAGCAGACCATTGGCGTAACGCATCAGCTCAGCCGAATCCCAGTCTTCCGTCTTCGAGATATCGGTCTGGCCGATGTCGGACTTGGTCTGGCCTTCGGTGTTGCCATAGCTGCGCGAGAACGTGTAGTCCAGGCGCCCCTGCCACTTACCGTCGAACGGGTGCTCGAGGTACATGTCGAGCGCGTAGTAGGCACGCTTGGCGCCGGTGGAGAAGCCCCAGTCGTCCTTGCTCATCTTGACTTCGGTGCGACCCGAACCGTCGACGTTGGCGAGGCTGAAGGTGTTGGATGAGCCCGGGTTGAAGATCACGCAGCCAGGAATGACCACGGAGTTGGGATCGCCACCCTGCGCGGTGATCTTGTCTGCCAGCAGGCCGGTGTCGCAGACGTCGTCGATGGCGGTACGCAGCCTGCGCAACGTCACCTTGGCACCGGTGACCCAGCCGTCACCCAGGGTCTTGTCGAAGCCGATGATGCCTTCGTCCTGATACTGTGATTTCAGGTCACGCGCGCTGACCGCGATCGGGTCGACCGCCTGCCCGTACTCGCCGTCCGACGACACGGCGCCCGGCGAGATCTCGGTCAGACCCGTGGGACGACCGAGCTGATCGATGCCGGTGTAGGTGTAGTAGATGTCGGTATAGGTCGAGGGCGAGGCACCGCGCACGGCCACGTTGTTCGGCAGCGCGAGGTAGTAGCGGCCGAAGTTGGCGTACAGCTTCAGCGACGAGTCGCCGTAGACGTCCCAGCTGGCGCCCAGACGCGGTGCCCACTGCGCCGCATTGTTGACGTACGGACGGTTCTTGTCGTTGAAGTTCTTGAAGCGGTCGTTGCGTACGCCGAGGCTAAGCAGCCAGCGGTCGGTCACCTGCCAGCGGTCTTCCAGGTACTGAGCCCTCTGGTCCACGGACATGCTGGTGACGGTGCTGAACACTCGCTGGGTGACGTAGTAGCCGTCACCACCCGGAGCGCCGACGCCGAGCGACGTGCTGATCGGAATGTTCTCGTTGCCAGCCGCCACCTTGCGATAGCGCAGGTAGTAACCCGGACCGCTGGTCGACGAGCCTTCATTGCTCGCGTCGTAGCTCATGTTGTCGATACCGCCGGCGAGATGGTGATCGCCGACCTGCCACTCGAGGTCGAGGCGAAGGCCGTGCGTCTTGCTGCCGGCGTTCGGATCCTGCGCGGTCGACGACGAGTTGAGATTGGTGATCGGCGTGCCGCCGTTCAGAGCCGGGTTCTGCAGGTACGGGCTGTCGATATACGGCTGCTGCGCAAGCCCCGGTGTCGGGTTCTGCAGATAGTCGTCGGTCCAGCCCTTGCCGTAGGTCGCGGTCAGCGTGATGTCGTCGGTGATGTAGCTGGTGTACTTGGCGATGGCGTACTTCGTGGTGATCTTGCTGGTGTCGGCATCCGAACCGAGCGGGCCACCCACAGTGCGCGTGTCGTAGTCGTAGCCGTAATACTTGCCGCGCTGCTCGTCGGTGGAATGGATACCCGTCAACTCGAGGATGTTCGAGTCGTTGATGTTCCAGTCGAGCTTGGCGTAGTACTTCGGCAGGTTGTACGTGTAGTGGTTGTTGGCCACCGGGTTGGCTTCGACCGACGCCGTGCTCGTGCCTTCGGACTTCTCGGCTTCCGCGGCCACGAAGAAGAACAGCTTGTCCTTAATCAGCGGACCACCGACGTACGCGCTGTAAGTGGTCGTCCACTTGGTGTTGTCCTGACGATTGCGGTAGATCGAGCCCGGAAGGGTGTCGTCGGCGTAGCCGTAACCGGCCGGGAGGGCTTTGTTCGAGTAATAGATGCTGCCCGGCGTCGACGAGGCGAACTTCGGCTCCCACAGCACCTGTGCGCCGAAGTGCCAGTCGTTGGTACCGCGCTTGCCGACCTGGCTGATGACGCCGCCATCCGAGCGACCGTACTTGGCGCTGTAACCGCCCGTATAGACTTCCTGCTGATCGATCGCGCCGTACGGCAGACCGACGCCGCCAAGGTTGCGGTACGGGTCGGACGAGTTGTAGCCGTTGATGTAGTAGGCGTTCTCGGAGGCACCGGAGCCGCCGAACGACACGGTGCGGTAGCGACCGTTACCCAGGTTGCTCGAGCCCGGGACGGCACCCGGCGCCAGCAGGGCGATCGCCTCGGCATTGCGTCCCAGCGGAAGACGCGCCAGCGTCTGCGCGGTGACGACGGTGCGCGAATCGACCGCGGTGGTGTCGATGGGCGGCAGGCTGTTGGCCGTCACCGTCACCGAGTCCAGTGCCTGAGCGCTGGCTGCGGTGGCCGGGGCCTGGAACGACACATCGGTGGCGCCACCGACCTTCAGCGCAACATCTTTGCGCGAATCGACGACGGCGCCATCGCGCTTGAGGCTGACGGTGTACGACCCGAGGGGAAGGTTGCCGATGCGATACCGGCCCTGTGCGTCGACCGGCACTTCGCGTGTAAAACCCGTGCTGCCGGTGACCGATACGGTTTCGCCTGCGGCCGCGGGTACCTGACCGAAGATGTCACCGGTCGTGGACTGTGCAAACGCCGGTGCGGTCACACCCACGCCAAGGGCGAGCGCTAGCGCCAGCGAGGACGGCCGAAGGCCTCCGCGACGGCGGATGATCTGGTGCTGCATTGGTGTCTCCCCGAAAAAACGACCCTGAGCAAGGGCCATTAAAAAGTTGCGCTTCGCGCGAACCCGCAAATAAAGAAACCTGGTACGTCCCGCCAGTCGCGCATGCTCCCCCGAGCCGACGCGACTTCAAGCTTTCCCATCGCGAGTCCGTGCGACGCGTTCACCTCGCCGCCGATGAAATGACGGTGTTTCATACATGAGGCACGTATGAACTTAGGGACTGGCAGCAGCCCTGTCAAACAAAAATTTGAGATTTTTCGTAAGAAATATTCCTAGACAGGTATTTCTCCGAAAGCGGGACCCGGTCAAGGACTTGGCAAGCGAAACCTGCCTCCCCTCCTCTGGTCCCCACCCGTCTCAGATGTTGACGTCAGCGCCCTGCTCGCTGGCACAGCGCTTCAGGCTCTCTTCGAGGGCGCGCCTCTCGTCGATCCGCGCCTCCGGTACGGTTTCCTTCGCCAGCACGCGCCGCAGGTACAGTACGCGCGTGTCGACCGACGCCCGGAGTGCATCACGGGCGTCGTGGCCGCACGGGGTACGCGCCTTCCACGACGCAAGCTGGTCGATACGCGGCTTCAGCGCCTCGAGGCGAGCGGGCTGTGCGTCGACGGGGGCGTGTGCGAGGTCGTCGACGCGCGCGGTCCAGTCCGCGGCCATGCCGCGAAGATCGCTGACATCGGCGCTGAGGGCGGCCGCATCGGATTTGCGGGCCCGGTGCGATTCACTGATCGCCAGGATCGCTGTCGTCGCCGACGCCACAAACGCCACCAGAATGACGATGAGTGCCGTGCGGCGCCCGTTCGCCTTCGAAGGCTCCGCCTGGGGATCGAGCTCGGTCATGTCGGTTTCCGGATGGCTGTCGATGACAGCGCCGTAGTTTGCCCCATTGCCGGCACCGCTGCGTCACGACGCAATGTCGCGCCTCGACCCTGTGACCCGGTCACGGCAATGACGTGTTTACGTGGCTATAGTCGGGTGCTCATTCCGAACCGAAGGACCCCGCCCGCCATGCCTCGTTTCCGTCAACTCGCGCTGATTGCCGGCCTCGCTGCCATCCTTGCCACACCCGCCATGGCGGAAGACCTCAAGGTCATGTCCTTCAACGTGCGCACCATGACCGGCAACGATGGCCTCAATGGATGGACGCATCGCCGCGACCTCTTCGCCGACACCATCCGTCAGCTGCATCCCGACGTGATCGGCACCCAGGAGCTGTATAAGGCGCAAGGCGACGACACGATCGAACGCCTGCCGGAGTACACGTGGTTCGGCCGCGATCGCTATGGCGATCATCGCGACGAGCACATGGGCATCTTCTATCGCAAGGATCGCCTGAAGATCGTCGAATCGGGCGACTTCTGGCTTTCCGACACTCCGGACAAAGTGGCCAGCATCACGTGGGGCAATATCTTCCCGCGCATGGTCAACTGGGCGCTTTTCGAGCGGACCTCCGATCACAAGCGGTTCTATCTGCTCGACACGCACTTCCCTTACCGCGATCAGGATGAAGATGCGCGTTCGCGCAGCGCGCATGAGATCGCCGCGTGGATCGCGAAGCTCCCGGCGAATGTTCCCATCATTCTCACCGGCGACTTCAACACGGGCCCGGACAGCGAAACGCATAAGGCGTTGACCGCCACGTTCAAGGACGCATGGATCGCGGCGCCGAAGCACGAGGGTCCGGCCGAGACCTTCCACGACTTCACCGGCAAGGCGACCAAGCGGATCGACTGGATCCTTTATCGCGGTGTCGAGGCGAACTCGGTACGGACGATTACGGTGTCGAAGGACGGCCGTTATCCCTCGGATCACTTCCCGGTGCAGGCCGACTTCACCCTCTGACTTAGGCACGACTTGACGTCGTTTCGTTTCATGTAATAGTTTTTGTTACATGAAACGAAACGAGCGCCTTTCCGTCGCCCTGCACGTCCTGCTGCACATGGTCGAGCGCGACGGCGAGCCCATGACGTCCGCCGAAATGGCGGCGTGTGTGGATACCAACCCCGTCGTCATCCGGCGAAGCTTCGCCGGCCTGCGTGAAGCCGGTATCGTCCAGTCGGACAAAGGCCACGGTGGCGGCTGGCGGCTGGCGCGAGCACCGCGCGAGGTCTCGCTCATGGACGTACAGCAGGCACTCGGCGGCCACATCGTAGCCGTCGCCGCCCGCGAGGAATCGCCCGGCTGCCTGGTCGAACGCGGGGTAGTCGACGCGGTCGACGATGCGTTGCTCGAAGCAGAGCGCGTCGTTGAAGCCCGTCTGGCGAAGATCACCCTGGCCGACCTGGCAAAAGATGTCCGGCGAATCGCCAAAGCCACCGGCCACTCATTCGGAGCCAACCACCATGTCGTATGACGTGATCGTTATCGGCGGCAGCTTTGCGGGGCAAGCCGCTGCCATCCAGCTCGCACGCGCACGCCGTCGGGTACTTGTCATTGACGCGGCAAAGCCAAGAAACCGTTTTGCAAAGGCCGCGCACGGTATCGTCGGCCACGATGGCAAGCCACCGCGCGCCATCGTTCAGGAGGCGACGCGCCAGCTCCTGACCTACCCTACGGCCGGTTTCGTCGACGGCGAAGCCGTGAGCGCCAGGCGCATCGGTGACATCTTCGAGATCGCGCTTGCCGATGGGACCTGCGAAACGGCTAAGTGGCTGATCCTCGCCACCGGCGTCATCGATGAACTGCCTCCGCTGAGGGGCTTGTGGGAACGCTGGGGTAGCACAGTGATTCATTGCCCTTATTGCCACGGCTATGAGGTAGGCGACCGCCTGCTCGGCTCATTGGCAACGTCGCCGCTGTCCGCTCATCAAGCCGCCATGCTGCCCGACTGGGGCCCCACCACGTACTTCACCCAGGGTGAGTTCGAGCCCGACGAAGATCAGCTCACTCGCCTGCAGGCGCGAGGTGTCACGATCGAGCGCAGCCCCGTCGTCGCCCTGCACGGGGACGCGCCGGGCCTGACCGCGGTGGATCTGGCAGACGGAAGACGGCTGCCGATCGGGGCGTTGTTCGTCGCACCGCGCGTGCGGCCGTCGAGCCCGATGTTCGAGCAACTGGGCTGCGCGACGGAGGAAGGCCCGCTTGGACCTTACGTGCGCGTCGACGAGTGGAAGCAGACGTCGGTCCCGGGCGTCTATTCCGCTGGCGACGTATCGACCGCCATGCACAACGCCAGCTTTGCGGTCGCCTCCGGTGTCACCGCGGGCGTCGGCGCGCACCAGTCACTGATGGCCTGAGTGACGCGACACGTCTTTTTCAATCACGCGACGACGGTGGTAGCGAACGCGACGGCGGAAACCGTCGACACTCCGAAGCGCCACCGTCTTCGCGGACGAGCGCGGTGCCCGAAAGACGCGGCCTGCCAGCTGGATGCCCCAGCGATCGAACGTGCGATCGAACACCATCGCGGCGGCGATGACGACCGCGAAGGTCGCCGGGACGGTGAGCATCGCCGCGGTGACCGGATCGAGGGCCAGCCGCCCCGCCATGACGGTGAAAAACCAGGCCGAGAAGCTCAGCAGAATCGGCAGGTGGACAAGGTAGAACGCATAAGAGATGCGCCCCATGAACTGCGCGGGCCGACTCTGCAAGACACGGTCGAAGCTGCCGCACCGGACGACGTATAGCAACAGAATCCCGCCGACGACGTTGAAGAGTGCTTTGCGCTCGTTGTCCGCAAGCGGCAGCGCGTGCGTCCAGTCGTACCAGGGCGATACGTCGAAGCCACCGCAGATAATCGCTCCGACGACGGCCAGGGCCAGCAGCGGTTTCGACGTCGTGAGGCGTGCCTCGCCAACATGGCTGCCGGCAAGAAACGCCGTGTAGTACGGCCAGTCATGGGGAAAGAACCACGCGAGCAATGCCACCGCGAACGCGAAGTTGAGCGGCGCCGCACGCCCCGGCAGCGTCAATGAGCGATAGGCGAAGACGAACATCGAGCCGAGCAGCTCGATCTTCATCGTCCAGAGGGTCGGATTGAAACGCGACCATCCACCGAGAATCGTGCCGTAAGTGCCATCGCGCAGCGCCTCGATGAAGTCCGGCGGCTTCTTCCAGAAATCGGCCAGCCAGGTCGATCCGGACAGGTGGCCCGCCTCGACCGCGTGACTCCACCCCATCGCCATGACGAACCAGGCGAACATCACCGACCCGAAGATCGGTACGCCGAGGCGCAGGTAGCGACGCGACGCGCGCAACCGGAACGAGCCCGTATCGCCGGTCTCGATGAACGACTTGGTCAGCACATACCCGCTGAGCACGAAGAAGATGCATACCGCGAACTGGCCGTTCCAAAGCACCGAAAGCGGCTGGAAGGCGATCACATGATCGACCACGCCACGCATGGCGTCCGGCGTGGTGGTATCCGGGTAGATCCAGGCAAAGCCGCCCGGCAGGAAAGCCAGGAAGAGATGGCACAAGAGCACGTTCACCGCGGCGAGACCGCGCAGGCCGTCGGCTGAGATGTCTTTACGCATCGACCTTCCCGCTGCAAAAAGGTCATGGAAACAAGCCCCGGTTGGCCGTACGGTGAACGCAGGTTCTTCCGTTCGGGCTGGCTTTGGGAAGATGACGGTCGCGTGAGGACTTGCGGAGCAGGCCGACGCCCGGCAAGAATCGGCCATCGATGCCGGGGGATAGACCATGCGCCGCCTGATAGCCGCCGTGACTTTCACGTTTGCCGCGCTCTTCGCCTGTGCCGACTCGCCGGCCTCACAGACCGCGCCAGCTTCGTATTTCGACAACACCGGACGCGACGACGTGCTCTCGGGCGGTCAGAAGTCGATCGTCATCGATACGCCCAAAGGCAAGTTCAAGGTCTGGACCAAGCGCGTCGGCAACAATCCGACGATCAAGGTTCTGCTCCTGCACGGCGGGCCGGGCGCCACGCACGAGTATTTCGAGGCGTTCGACAGCTACTTCCCCGGCGCCGGCATCGAGTATTACTACTACGACCAGCTGGGTTCGGCCTTCAGCGACAAACCCACCGATGAATCACTGTGGGAAATTCCCCGTTTCGTCGACGAAGTGGAGCAGGTCCGCCGGGCGCTTCACCTGGACAAGGATAACTTCTACCTCCTCGGCCATTCCTGGGGCGGCGTGCTCGCGATCGAGTACGCGCTGAAGTACCCGCAGCACCTCAAGGGCCTGATCATCTCCAACATGGTCGACAGCATCCCCGCTTACAACGAGTACGCGAACAAGGTGCTCATGCCCGCCATGGACCAGAAGAAGCTCGCCCAGGTCAAGCGCATGGAGGCGGAGAAGAAGACCGCCGACCCCGCCTACATGGCACTGCTGATGCCGATGCACTATGAGCAGCACATGCTGCGCATGCCGGCCGACCAGTGGCCCGAGCCCGTGGAGCGCGCGTTCGGCCACATCAACGAGCAGATCTACGTGTCGATGCAGGGCCCCAGCGAACTCGGTGCCAGTGGCAAGCTGCTGCACTGGGACCGCAGCAAGGACCTGAAGAACATCAGGGTGCCCACGCTGGTCATCGGCGCCCGTTACGACACGATGGACCCCAGGTACATGGAAGCCATGGCGAAGAAGATGCCGGACGCGCGCTTCCTCCTCTGCCCCAGGGGCGCGCATATGGCGATGTACGACGACCAGACCACGTACTTCACGGGGCTGATCGGATTCCTGAAGGACGTGGACGCGGGTAAACCCCTTCGCTGAGGACCTGGTCCTTCCGCAGTCTTCGCTCCTGAGACGGCTTTCTGGCAACATCACCCGGTTAACGACGCGCTGATGCGCGCCAGCCGGACAGCCAAACCCATGAATCTGCAAGCCAATTACGAACAGATCCCGCTCAAGGACTACGCCGAGCGGGCCTATCTCGACTATTCCATGTATGTGGTGCTGGATCGCGCCCTGCCCTTCGTGGGCGACGGCCTGAAGCCGGTCCAGCGCCGCATCATCTACGCCATGAGCGAACTGGCGCTGGGCGCCACCGCCAAGCCGAAGAAGTCGGCCCGCACCATCGGCGACGTCATCGGCAAGTTCCATCCCCATGGCGACTCGGCGTGCTACGAGGCGATGGTCCTCATGGCCCAGCCGTTCTCGTATCGCTACCCGCTGGTCGACGGCCACGGCAACTTCGGCTCGCCGGACGATCCGAAGAGCTTCGCCGCCATGCGGTACACGGAGTCGCGCCTGACGCCTATCGCCGAGGTCCTGCTCTCCGAGCTGGGCCACGGCACAGTCGACTGGGTACCGAACTTCGACGGCACCATGAACGAGCCCTCGTGGCTCCCGGCTCGCGTCCCGCACGTGCTGCTCAACGGCTCCATGGGCATCGCGGTCGGCATGGCCACCGACATCCCTCCGCACAACCTGCGCGAGGTAGCCAGCGCCTGTATCCGCCTGCTCGACGACCCCGACGCGACGATTGCCGACCTCTGCGAGCACGTACAGGGGCCGGACTACCCGACCGACGCCGAGATCATTACGCCACGCCGTGAACTCGCCGCCATGTACCAGAACGGTACCGGCTCGGTGCGCGCGCGTGCCGTCTACGTGCGTGACGAGGGCAACATCGTCATCACGGCGCTGCCGCACCAGGTGTCGCCTTCCAAGATCCTCGAGCAGATCGCCGCGCAGATGCGCGCGAAGAAACTGCCGATGATCGAAGACCTGCGCGACGAGTCCGATCACGAGAACCCGATCCGCCTCGTCCTCGTGCCGCGCTCCAGCCGTGTCGACGTCGAAGAAATGATGCAGCACCTCTTCGCCACGACGGATCTGGAGAAGAGCTTCCGCGTCAACATGAACATGATCGGCCTCGACGGCCGGCCGCAGGTGAAGGATCTGAAAATGATCCTGAGCGAGTGGCTGCGTTTCCGTACCGATACGGTCACGCGCCGGCTCACTCATCGTCTGGGCCGCGTCGAGCGTCGCCTTCACCTGCTCGAAGCGCTGCGCATCGCTTATCTCAACATCGACGAAGTCATCCGCATCGTCCGTACGGAGGACGAGCCGAAGCCGGTGCTCATGGAGCGCTTCCGTCTCGATGACGAACAGGCCGACTACATCCTCGAAACCAAGCTGCGCCAGCTGGCCCGCCTGGAAGAATTCAAACTCAACGAAGAGCGCGACAAGCTCGAAGAAGAGCGCGCGCGCATCAACGTGCTGCTGAAGTCGCCGGCCAAGCTGAAGAGCCTGATCAAGGAAGAACTGCGCGGCGACGCCGAGAAGTTCGGCGATGAGCGCCGCTCGCCCCTGATCGAGCGCAGCGTGGCCCAGGCCCTGGACGAGAGCGCGCTGGTCGCCTCCGAGCCGGTCACCGTCGTCCTGTCGCAGAAGGGCTGGGTACGTGCCGGCAAGGGCCACGAGATCGATGGCGAAGCGTTGTCCTACCGTGACGGCGACAGCCTGCTGGCGATCTCGCGTGCGCGCACCACGCAGCAGGTCGCCTTCATCGACTCGACCGGTCGCGCTTACGCCACGGCGGCACATACGCTGCCTTCCGCACGCGGAAACGGCGAGCCGCTGACCGGCCGTTTCAGTCCACCTGCCGGCGCCCGCTTCGACGCGGTGATCACCGCCGACAACGACACCCGCATCGTCCTTGCCACGGACTTCGGCTACGGCTTCGTGACGCGTTTCGAGGCGCTCACGGGTCGCCAGAAGGCGGGCAAGCAGATCATCAGCCTGAGCGATGGCGCGCGCGTGCTCGCCCCGGCGATCACTGCGGACCCGTCGCGCGACCGTATCGTGGTCGTCACCGGCGAAGGCCACCTGCTCATGTTCTCGGTGGCCGAGCTGCCGGAACTGGACAAGGGCAAGGGCAACAAGCTGATCGAGATTCCGAAGGCCAAGCTGGCCTCGGGCGAGGAGCGCGTCGTTGGCGTGGCCGTCGTCACCGAAGGCAAGGGCGAGGTCACTCTGTATGCGGGACAACGCAAGCTGACGCTGAAGTGGGCCGATCTGGTCGAGTACGGCGGCAGCCGTGCCACTCGCGGCGGCGTGCTGCCGCGCGGGTTGCGTCGCGTGGAGCGGATCGAAACCACCGGTTGATCGGTTGATTTCGTGAACCCGGCAGGCCGCGCTTGAATGCCGCCCTGCCGGGGCCATCGCCGTCAGGGCCGGCGATACGGCTCTACAGCCGGGTGACGCTCCAGGACACCATCCGCCCGTCCTTGTACGGCATCACCCCGTGAAACGGCCTCGGGTCGCCATCGAAGACCAGTGGCAGGAAGTGACGGTCGCCTTCCCACATCGGCAGGGCGTCCAGCCCATCCACCGGCACCCACTCGAGCGCACCCTCGGGGTTGGACTCCATCGGCGTGCCGCTGTAACGGTCGATGATGAAGATGAAACCCAGCCAGTCCTCACCATGCTTGCCGAAGCCCGGCCAGTTCAGCGTGCCGCGCAGACGCATTTCCAGGCACTCGATGCCCGCCTCCTCGAGGATTTCGCGGCGCATGCAGGCGGCGATATCCTCGCCGGGTTCCATCTTTCCGCCGAGGCCGTTGTACTTGCCCAGGTGGTGATCGTCCTTGCGGGCATTGCGATGGATCATGAGCACACGCTGGCCGTCTGGCGAGAGCACGTAGCCGAGCGTGGCGACGATGGGCGTATAGGGCATGGCGATGACGCTACCGGGGAAAAACCCGGGAGTTTACGCCCTCCAGGCGCGAAGACGCCGTCTGGCCCCTTGCGCCGCCCGTCCGACCCGGCGACCATCGGCGCATGCCCCACCCGCCTCTTCCCCGCGTGACCCCCGCTTTCCTCCTCCGCGCCATGGTCGCCGCCGCCGTCACCGCGTCAGCCATGGGCTGTGCGCCGGCCGCCGATGCCGTCGACAGCCGCGAGGTGGTGTTCGACAGCCAGTCGTACTTCGCCGTCACCGTCGACACCCGGCAGGAAGACATCGAACTGCACTGGCGCAACCCCGACACCGCCCAGCCCTTCGGCAGCATCGAGGCACTGAAGACCTGGACCACGAGTAAGGGCCGGCCGCTGTCGTTCGCGACCAACGCGGGCATCTACGATCGCGACTACAAGCCGCTGGGCCTCTACGTCGAAGACGGCAAGGCGCTGGTCCCGCTCAACCTCGCTCATGGCAATCCGCGCTCCGGCAACTTTTCGCTGCTGCCCAACGGTGTCTTCGCCGTCTATGACGACGGCAGTGTCGAGGTGCGCACGACGGAAGCCTTCAGGGCCGCCGCGCGCAAACCGCGCTGGGCGACGCAGTCGGGACCGATGCTGGTGATCGACGGCGAGGTCAACACGCAGTTCGACAACGGATCGGACAGCATGAAGTGGCGTAGCGGCGTCTGCGCGAAGTCATCGCATGAGGCCGTCTTCGTCGTCAGCCGGGCGCCCGTGAACTTCCACAGTTTCGCCCGGCTGTTCCGCGACGAACTGGGCTGCCGGGACGCGCTGTTTTTCGATGGAACCATCTCGCAGGCGTTCACCCCGGATGACGGCTACGCCGGCGCGCCCGCCTTCATGACCAAGCCCTACGCGGGCATGGTCGCGGTGTTCCCCAAGGGCCGATAACCCTAGCGATAAGGCAGACTGACGGTCATGCCGTCCGACCACCCGACACGCGCCTTCGCACGGTAGGTCGGGTCGTACGACAGCTGATACGAGGTGCAGGCCGGCCCATTGGCGCAGGTGTTCAGTCCGGCCTCGTACACCACGTGGTACGGGAGCTGGCGCCCTTCGTTGCCGGTCAGCGGAATCTCCCAGACGATTTCGTGCCGGGGATTGAGCGTCGAGGCCAGAGCGGTGACGTCGGCCAGGCTTCCATGGTATCGGCGCGCCAGTATCCACTGGAACAGCGCCGGTACGTCGGGCGTCCACCACGTGCTGCGATAGGACTCGTTGACGGCGCTGCTCCGCACGCGTACGAGAGGCAGGTCGATGCCCGCCGACGTGGCTTCGGTCCGCATCAGGTTGAAACCGAAGGTCATGGAGATGCCCTGCTTGCCCTCCGAATCCATCGAGCGCGAGAATTTGACCTCGCCGCCGAATGCCCAGCTTTCGCCGAAGGACACGTTGACGTTACCGCCCGACGAATCCTGCGGATAAAGCTTGCGGAGTACCGGAGACACCGGGCAGTCGTCCGGCCGGAAGGCGCGTGGCGCGTCACACCGGAAGACATGGGTATCGCCGGTCGCCGGAAACGTCGAGTTCAGCGGCCATGCGGTGACGACATCGCGGTGTTCGATGCTGCCCCAGCCCGAATGGATCGCCACGTCCATCAGGTAACGGAGTTCGTTCCGCGACGGGTCGAGGAAGGCGTGGAAACCGTCGCGCCGGGTGAACCCGGTTCCGGCGCCATCGCCCAGCGTCTTGGCCCATAGCAGGTAGCTTGCCGTGCCGCCCTGCGTCTGATCCTCACGACGGATCAGCGCCCATTCGGTCGCCAGCGTCAGACGGGGCACATCGGACGAGGCGAACGGTTCGATGGTGAACTGCGGTGCCTCCGCACGGTGCAGCGACAACGTCCCGTACTGGCACCAGCGACGGACCTCGCGGCGGAAATCGTGACGCTCCTCCGAGCTGGGCAGGCGCCCGTCGAACAGGACGCGCAGCATTTCGCGACTGAAGCTGCGGCACACCGATGAAGGCGATGTGGCGAGGACGCGGAAGTCGACGTGTCGTCCTTCGCGCGGGGCGGCAGCGAGCGGGGCGGCAGCGCGCGGGGTCCGACGGGCGGCAGGCAGGGGATCGTCCCACGGCCAGCGCGAGAGTGCGGCCTTGCGCGCCGCATCGTCCTCACTGTTCAGACCGAAGATGCCCAGCCCCGTGGCGGCGTCGAGGAGGATCGTGTTCGTTTCCGGCCATACGCGGACGAACGATGGCCGCATGAGCGCGAGGACGTCCGGAGACCCGGCCAGCGCGATCCGACCGCCCTCGCCGACGAGCCTGTCCAGGTGACCTCGCACGACGTCCGGCGTATCGGTCGCCTCGACGGTCAGGATCGTCACGGATGGAACGCTGACCTCATCGACCGAGAGGGCGAATCCGGGGAGTGGCGCCAGGGCGCATAGCAGCGCGGATGCCACGAAGCAGTGCCTCATGCTGTTCTTCCTTGAACGGTTGGGTGGCGAATGCTCGCACCCGAAAGGCGCACACGCTGCCCGCGACCGACACATCCGGGTGTCGGCGAGAGGCCTCAGCTTACGAAAGCATACGTGCGCAAATGGCCTCGTAGAGGTCCGGCAAACGCTCCAGGTCCGTCACCGACACGCACTCGTCGACCTTGTGGATCGTCGCGTTCACCGGGCCGAGCTCGATCACCTCCGCACCCATCGGCGCGACGAACCGGCCGTCGCTGGTACCGCCGCCCGTGCTCTGCTCGGGATCGATGCCGCACACATCGCGACAGACGCCGACGACGACCTCACGCAAGCGCCCTCCCGGCGTGGCCAGAAACGGATGCCCCGAGAGCTGCCAGTCGATGGAGAAGTCGACGCCATGGGCGCGCAGGATCGTTTCCGCCCGCTCGCGCAGGCCGTCAGCGGTACTCGCCGTGGAAAAGCGAAAGTTGACGAGGGCCACAAGCTCGCCGGGGATGACGTTGTTCGCCCCCGTACCCGCGTTGATGTTGGAAACCTGGAACGAGGTCGGCGGGAAGTCGGCGTTGCCTTCGTCCCAGCGTTCCGCCGCCAGAGCGGCGAGTGCGGGTGCGAAGACATGGATCGGATTCTTCGCCTTCTCGGGATAGGCCACGTGGCCTTGCACGCCACGCACCGTAAGCGTCCCCGACAACGAACCCCGGCGACCGACGCGGATGAGATCGCCCAGGCGCTCTTTCGCCGAAGGCTCGCCCACGACGCACGCATCGATCCGCTGCCCGGTTCTCCCGAAGTGCTCGACCACCTCACGGACGCCGTGCAAGGCCACACCTTCCTCGTCGCTGGTCAGCAGCAAGCCGACCGTGCCGGCGTGCGCGGGATGCGCCGACACGAAGCGCTCGAGCGCGACCACCATCGCCGCGACCGAGCCCTTCATGTCCGCGGCGCCACGACCGTAGAGAACGCCGTCGCGTTCCGTCGGCTCGAACGGTGGCGATGCCCATGCGCCTTCCGGACCGGTCGGCACGACGTCGGTGTGGCCGAGAAAGGCCAGCACCGGACCGCCGTCGCCATGCGTCGCCCAGAGATTGTCGACATCGCCAAAACGCAGATGCTCGATGCGAAAACCCACAGCCGCAAGACGCCCGGCGATCAGCGGCAGACAGCCGGCATCGTCCGGCGTGACCGAACGGCGATGGATGAGGTCACAGGTCAGGTCGAGGACGGCGGACATTTATTTTCCGAAGCGTTTTTTGAAGGCATTGTCCGTGAAGCCGACGCTGACCTCGTCGCCGTCGACCACCACGGGACGCTTGATCAACGCCGGATATTCCTTGAGCAGCAGCGTCCACTCCGGGTCGCTGCGCGGATCCTTGCGCTGCGGCAACAACGTGCGCCACGTGGTCGACGCCTTGTTGATCAGCTTGTCCCAGCCACCGAGCTTCTCCGACCACGCTTTCAGCGTCGACGCAGGCACCGGGTTAGCCCGGTAATCGACGAACTCGTGCTCCACCTCGAACCGGCTGAGCCAGTTGCGCGCTTTCTTGCACGTATCGCAGTTGGGCAAGCCGTAAACGATGATCGCCATGACTCAGTCGCCGCTGCGCAGGAGTTCGTTGATGCCGGTCTTCGAACGGGTCTTTTCATCGACCTGCTTGACGATGATCGCCGCATACAGGCTATGGCTCCCGTCCTTCGACGGCAGACTGCCGGAGACGACGACGCTGCCCGCCGGCACGCGGCCGTAGGAAATCTCGCCCGTGGCGCGGTTGTAGATACGCGTCGACTGGCCGAGGAACACGCCCATGCCGATCACCGAGCCCTTCTCGACCACGACACCCTCGACGACTTCGGAGCGGGCACCGATGAAGCAGTTGTCTTCGATGATGGTCGGATTGGCCTGCAGTGGCTCGAGCACGCCACCGATGCCGACGCCGCCGGACAGGTGTACACCCGCGCCGATCTGCGCGCACGATCCGACCGTCGCCCACGTATCGACCATGGTGCCGGCACCGACGAAGGCGCCGATGTTGGTGTAGCTGGGCATGAGCACGACGTCTTTCGCGATGTGCGCGCCGCGACGGACCAGCGCACCGGGCACCACGCGCGCACCGAGCCGTCCGTATTCAGTGGCATCGCCATCGGTGAAACGCAACGGCACCTTGTCGAACGCGCTGGACGGACCGCCGTCGACGACGACGTTGCCGTTCATGCGGAAATACAGCAGCACGGCTTTTTTCAGCCACTGGTTGACCTTCCAGCCGCCGTTGCCGTCGGGCTCGGCGACGCGGTGCTCACCCGATTCGAGCAGATCGAGCACCTGGCTCACGGTGTCGCGGAGGCCACCCTCGATTTCGTTCTGGGTGAGGTCGGCGCGACGCTCGAAGGCGTCATCGATTACGGATTCAAGCGTCTGCATCTGCATTTACGACAGTCCTGGGGGTTTCGAAACCGATATGGCGAAGCAGGCAGGCGCGCAGGATCTCCCGGTGCTCGGAAGACAACGGCGCATTGCCGCGATCGGTAAGTTGGAAGAAATCTTCGACGCGCTCACCGAAGGTCGCAATCCGCGCATCATGCACGCGCACCTCGGCTTCGGCCAGCGCCTGCGCCACGGCGGCGAGCAGGCCGGGGCGATCGGTGCATACCAGCGCGAGCTGGGTGCGCTCGCCCGCATCGACGAACTCGATGCGTGGCGTCATCTGGAAATGGCGAAGGTGGCGGGAGATGCTCCGCTTGGGCGGCCCCTGCCCGGCAGGTTGCTCAAGCGCGTGACGCAGGCGCGCGCGCAACTCTTCCGCGCGCTGCAGCGATGCCGGCGCCTGCGAGTCCGACTCCAGCAACAGGAAGGTATCCAGCGCCATGCCCGTGTTCGACACGAGCACGCGCGCCTCGACGACCGAGAAGCGGAGACGATCGAGGACCGCGGTGACGGTGGCGAACAGGCCGTCCCTGTCGCTGGTGTAGATGAACAGCTCGGTGCTGCCGCGGACGGAGAACGGATGCACCTCCACCAGCGGCGTGGCTCCGCGCGATCGCAGGATGGCCGAGGTCTGCCAGGCGATCTGCTCCGGGCGGTGTCGAAGGAAACTGCTATCCGGGAATTCGGACCAGATCCGCGCGACCTCGTCGGCGGCGACATGTTCGCCCACCAGAATGCCCAGCGCACGCTCGCGGCACTCACGCACGCGCATGCCCGAGTGCGACGGCGGTGTGAGATCGCTGCGCAAGGCAAAACGGGTCGCCGTGTACAGGTCGGCCAGCAGGCGATCCTTCCAGGCATTCCACAGTTTCGGGCTGGTGCCGATGATGTCGGCGATGGTCAGCAGGTAAAGATGATCGAGATGCTCCCAGTCGCCGACCGTTGCCGCGAATCGATGCACGACATCGGGATCGGTAATGTCCTGACGCTGCGCCGTCGTGCTCATCAGCAGGTGATGGCGCACCAGCCAGGCGACGAGATCGATGTCGTCGCCCGGAAGACCGAGGCGTGCGCAGAAGGCGCGGGCATCTTCCTCACCGAGAACGGAGTGATCGCCGCCGCGCCCCTTGGCGATGTCATGGAACAACGCCGCCAGCAACATGAGTTCGGGCTTGTCGATGTGCGGCCAGATCTCGCACGCGATCGGGAAGTCGCGGCGCGCCGCCGGATCCGCGAAGCGCGCGACGTTGCGCAGGACGCGCAGCGTGTGTTCGTCGACCGTGTACACGTGGAACAGGTCGTATTGCATGCGCCCGACCACCTTGCCGAACGCGGGAAGAATCGCCGCGAGCAGGCCATGGCGATTCATCCGCCAGAGCGCCTCGACGGCCGGCGCCCCGCGCTTCAGCAGCGTGAGGAACGCTTCGAGCACCCTCGGATCATCGGCAAGCAGTTCGCCATGCGACGATACCGCGTGCTGGATACGCCGCATCGTTTCGGCGGTGAATCCCGTGATACCCGGCTCGTCGAGCCGCGCGATGAAAATCTCCACCAGAGCCGCCGGGCGGCGGACGAACAGCTCGGGATCGCGCACGGTGATGCGTGAACCGTAGCGCAGGTAGTCGGTGCCCACGCTCTCGGGCTCGCTCTGCGGATCCAGCATTTCCTCGAAACGTTCGACCAGCTGCGTGCCCGAGCGCTCGATCTGCGTGGCGGCGCGGTAATAGCCCTGCATGAACTGCTCGACGCCGAGGTTCTTCGCGTGCTCGTCCTCGAAGCCAAGCCGGGTAGCGAGCGCCCGCTGGTAATCGAACAGGAGGCGCTCTTCGGCACGCCCTGCCTCCAGATGCAGCGCATAGCGATAACGACGCAGGGTTTCCTCGGCGCGGGTCAGCCGGGCAGCCTCCACGGGTTCCAGCAGACCCTCGGCGACCATGGCATCGAAGTCCGGGGCATCGGCCAGCCGACGGCCAAGCCAGCGCAACGAGTCGAGCGTGCGCAGACCACCCGGCCCGTCCTTGAGGTTCGGCTCGAGATTCTGGGCGGTATCGTCGTAGCGCGCATGACGCGCGTCGCGCTCCGCCAGGCGCGCGGCCAGGTAGGCGCGCGGTGACCACAGGGCGGGATCGTCGAGGATGCCGCGGAGCTCCTGGCCCAGGATCGGCCAGCCGGCCAGACGCTTCGCGTCGAGCAGGCTGGTGAAGACGCTGGCGTCCTGCGCGGCCAGTTCGCGGCATTGCGCGACCGTCCGCACGGCGTGGCCCGGCTTCAGGCCGATATCCCACAGGCAGCTGAAGAAGTTTTCCAGCGCGCGGTAGAGGGCCGGCGAGCTCTCGCCGACCAGAGCCAGAAGGTCGACATCGGACGCGGGAAACAGCATGCCCCGACCGAACCCGCCCACCGCGAACAGCGCGGCGGCGGCGATATCGCCCAGGCAGGCGCCCCATGCGTGGACGACCACGCGCTCCACGATCTCGGCCCGGCGACGGGCCAGCGCGGAAGCATCCTCACCGTCGTTGAAGGCGACGGTGAGCGCACGATCGACGTCGCCCATCAACTGACGGAGGGCGCGCCGCGCGTCGGGCGACACGCCCGAGCGGGGGACCACGGCGGGCAGGCGTGGAAGCGGTGGAAGCGTCACGTCGAAGCCCTCGGTGGAGTAAAACGAAAAACGTGTGTCAGGCGGCGTCCGGCCAGGGCGTCAGGATCTCGAAACCGTCGTCGGTCACGGCGATCGTGTGCTCCCACTGCGCGGACAGCGAATGATCCTTCGTGACCACGGTCCAGCCGTCCGGCAGCGACTTGGTCTGCGGTTTGCCAGCGTTGATCATCGGTTCGATGGTGAAGGTCATGCCCGGCTTCAGTTCCAGCCCGGTGCCGTTGCGGCCGTAATGCAGCACCTGCGGCTCGTCGTGATAGACCTTGCCGATGCCGTGGCCGCAGTACTCGCGGACCACCGAGAAACCGGCGGCCTCGGCGTGCTTCTGGATGGCCGCACCGACGTCGCCCAGCGTGGCGCCCGGCCTGACCGCCTCGATGCCCTTCATCATGGCCTCGAAGGTGGTATCGACCAGCCGTCTGGCCAGCACGCTGGGCGTGCCGACGAAATACATGCGGCTGGTATCGCCGTGCCAGCCATCCTTGATGACCGTGACGTCGATATTGACGATGTCGCCGTCCTTGAGGACCTTGGTTTCGGTCGGAATACCGTGGCAGATCACATGGTTGACCGAGGTGCAGACCGTTTTCGGGAAGCCCCGGTAGCCGACGTTGGCGGGGATCGCCTTCTGGACGTTCACGATGTGGTCGTGGGCCAGGCGATCCAGGTGCTCGGTGGTCACACCCGGTTTCACGTGCGGCACCAGCATGGCCAGAACCTCGGCGGCCAGACGGCCCGCCTCGCGCATGCTCTGGATCTCTTCAGGGGTCTTCGGTACGACTGCCATGGCGGTTCTCTCTGTTCCTTTGCCCTCGGGGTGTAGGGCCTGCCAGGAAAATGGCGGCGTCCCCGATGGAATTCCACCCCGATCTTGCGGCTGGGCGGTTCCGAAGGCTACAATTAGCGAGTTTTGCTGTCCGGCGAAGCCACTTATCCGTGGCCACGGCGGCGATACGAAGCGCGATTGTAACCGCATGGAGCCATCCTTGGCCCGGCCAAACCGTCGCATTTAACGCCACACACGCATCGGCACCGCCTTCGGGGTGCCTGGTCCGACAGGACCGGGTCGAAGCCGGGGATGCGTGGAGGTCCCAACCCCCATAGAACCGCTCGATGCGGTTCGCCCAGGAGTAATTCCATGGCACAAGTCACCATGCGCGAGATGCTGGAAGCCGGCGTCCATTTCGGCCACCAGACCCGTTACTGGAACCCCAAGATGGCTCCGTACATCTTCGGCGCCCGCGGCAAGATCCACATCATCAACCTCGAGAAGACCCTTCCGCTCTTCACCGACGCGATGAACTTCCTCTCGGGCCTGGCCCAGAAGGGCGGCACCATCCTGTTCGTCGGCACCAAGCGTTCGGCTCGTGAGTCGCTCGCCGAAGAAGCTTCGCGCGCCGGCCAGCCGTTCGTCACCGCCCGCTGGCTCGGCGGCATGCTGACCAACTTCCGCACGGTCAAGCAGTCGGTCGCCCGCCTGAAGGAACTCGAAGCCGCCGAAACCGACGGTTCGTTCGAGAAGCTGGTCAAGCACGAAGTGCTCGCCCGTCGCCGTGAGCGCGAGAAGCTGCAGAACTCGCTGGGCGGCATCAAGGACATGAACCGTCTGCCGGACGCCCTGTTCATCGTCGACATCGGTCACGAAGACATCGCCGTCCAGGAAGCCCGCAAGCTCGGCATCCCGGTCGTCGCCGTCGTCGATACCAACTACGACCCGGCCCTCGTCGACTACGCCATCCCGGGTAACGACGACGCCATCCGCGCCATCCAGCTCTACGCCCGCGCCGCTGCCGACTCCATCCTGGAAGGCAAGGCCGCCGCTCCGAACGCCGCCCGTGGCGACGCGAACGAGTTCGTCGAGATGGACGAGGAAGGCAACCCGGTCGCCAAGGACGAGGCCGCTCGCGGCGATCGTCGCGGCGCCCCGGCGAAGAAGGGTGCTCCGCGTCGCGAAGGCGGCCGTGACGGTGGTCGTGGCCGCGCGTAAGCGCCCCACCCCGTCCAGCTCTTCCGTTTCATCCGGCGCCGCGGCATGTCCGCCGCGGCGCCCATCAAAACTTTGAGGAACTACCATGGCTGAGATTTCCGCCAAGCTCGTCAATGAACTGCGTCAGCGTTCCGGCGTCGGCATGATGGAGTGCAAGAAGGCGCTCGTCGAAAACAATGGCGACATCGAAGTGGCGATGGAGTGGCTGCGCAAGAACGGCATGGCCAAGGCTGACAAGAAGGCTGACCGCGTCGCTGCCGAAGGCCTCGTCGCCATCGCGCAGAAGCCCGGCGTCGCCGCCCTGATCGAAGTCAACAGCGAAACCGACTTCTCCTCGCGCAACGAGCAGTTCATCCAGTTCACCAAGGACGTCGCCAACGCCGCCCTCGAGTCGGGCGTCAACGACATCACGGCCCTCAAGGCCGCGAAGCTCGGCGACACCACGGTCGAGGAAGGCGCCAAGGCACTGACGCTCACCATCGGTGAGAAGTTCGACGTCCGTCGCATGGCTAAGATCGAGAGCACCGACACCATCGGCGCCTACTCGCACAGCGGCCGCATCGGCGTGCTGGTCAACCTGAAGGGCGGCTCGGAAGAGCTGGCCAAGGGTATCGCCATGCACGTTGCTGCGATGAACCCGAAGTTCGTCAAGGTCGAAGACGTCCCGGCCGATTTCCTCGAGAAGGAAAAGGAAATCGAGCTGTCCAAGATGACTGACAAGGACAAGGCCAAGCCGGCCGACATCCTCGACAAGATCGTCTCCGGCAAGGTCAACAAGATCCTCGCCGAAGTGACCCTCGTCGGCCAGCCGTACGTGCTGGACGGTGACGTCACGGTCGCTGAAGCCCTCAAGAAGGCCGGTGCCGAGATCATCTCGGTCCAGCGTCTGGCCGTTGGCGAAGGCATCGAGAAGGTCGTCGACGACTTCGCCGCCGAAGTCATGAAGCAGGCCGGTCTGGCGTAAGCCTCACCTCCTGGCAGGACCTGAAAGAGCCGCGAGCGATCGCGGCTCTTTTTTTGTTTCCACGACCCTGAACGAACGCAGGAGCGAAAACGCGAAACCCGGAAAACGTGACCTCGGCGCAGGAATTCACATAGCTGTAACAACCGCCCACGCGTTAAACTACGGCCGTTTTGCCCCACACAAACTGGAGATCCCCGAATGAGCAATCCGCTGAAACACCGCCGCATCCTGCTCAAACTCTCCGGTGAAGCCCTGATGGGAACCGAGGACTACGGTATCGATCCCAAGGTGATCGGCCGCCTCGCCAAGGAGATCCTCGAAGTGCGCGATGCCGGAGTACAGATCGGCGTCGTCATCGGCGGCGGCAACATCTTCCGCGGCGCCGGCCTGGCTGCCTCGGGCATGGATCGCGTCACCGGCGATCACATGGGCATGCTGGCCACCGTGATGAATGCGCTCGCCATGCAGGACGCCATCGAGAAGCTGGGTGGCGAAGCCCGCACGATGAGCGCCATCAAGATCAACGAAGTCTGCGAAGACTTCATTCGTCGCCGCGCCATTCGCCACCTCGAGAAGGGCCGCGTCGCCCTGTTCGCCGCGGGTATCGGCAACCCGTTCTTCACGACGGACTCCGCGGCCGCCCTGCGCGCTGTCGAAGTCGGTGCGGACCTGTTGCTCAAGGCGACCAAGGTCGACGGCATCTACTCGGCCGATCCGAAGCGCGACCCGACCGCCGAGCGCTATGACCACCTGACCTACAACCAGGTGATCGAGCGCCGTCTCGAGGTCATGGACACCGCCGCCATCGCGCTGTGCCGCGAGAACAAGCTGCCCCTCCGCATCTACGACATGACCCAGCCGGGAAGCCTCATGCGCATCATGCAGGGCGAGCCCGTAGGCACGCTCGTCAACGCCGGCTGAATCCGCCGCTATCCGGCGCCCTGAGGGGCGCCGACGATCCTTGGCGCGCTGCGGCACGGCCGCACGCGCCCTCACTGCTATACTCGTCTGCTGACCAGTTCGACCGGAAACCAGCCCATGATCAACGACATCAAGAAAGATGCTGAGACCCGCATGGGCAAGAGCATCGACTCCCTCAAGCACGACCTTAAGACGATCCGGACCGGCCGCGCCAACGCGTCGATCCTCGACAATATCGTCGTTCCCTATTACGGCTCGCCCACCCCGCTGTCGCAGGTCGCCAACGTGAGCACGCCCGACGCGCGCTCGCTGTCGGTCAAGCCGTTCGACAAGAGCATGATCGGCCCGATCGAGAAGGCCATCATGGCTTCCGACCTCGGCATCACGCCGACGACGATGGGCATGGACATCCGCCTCAACTTCCCGCCGCCGACCGAGGAGCGCCGCAAGGAGCTCGCCAAGAGCGTCGCGAAGGAAGGCGAAGCCGCCAAGATCGCCATCCGCAACGTGCGCCGCGACGCCGTGCAGCATGTCGGCAAGCTGCTCAAGGACAAGGAAATCACGGAAGACGACCAGAAGCGTGCGGACGACGACATCCAGAAGCTGACGGACAAGTTCGTCAAGGAAGTCGACGACGTCGTCAAGGAAAAGGAAAAGGAGCTGATGGCGCTCTGACGCGCCATCAGACCGCATCCATGACCGCGAGGCCCGACGAAGGCAGGGTTCCCCGCCATCTCGCCATCGTGATGGATGGCAACGGGCGCTGGGCCAAACGGCGCCTTCGCCCGCGCACGTTCGGCCACCACGCCGGGCAGAAAGCCGTGCGCAAGGCCGTCGAGTTCTGCCTCCAGCGCGGCATCGCCTCGCTCACCCTGTTCGCCTTCTCCAGCGAAAACTGGAATCGCCCCGCCACCGAGGTGTCGGCGCTGATGGAGCTCTTCCTGAAGGCGATCGACAAGGAAGTGGACGAGCTGCATGGCCACGGGGTCCGCATTCGCTTCGTCGGCGACCTGGACGGTTTCGCGCCGGAACTCCGCCAGCGGATGCTCGACGCCATGGAGCGGACCGGCGGCAACCAGGCGCTCAACCTGAACATCGCCGTCAACTACGGCGGCCGCTGGGATATCGCCAACGCCGCACGACTGGCCGCCGAAGCGGCAAGCCGTGGCGAGTTCGCCCCCGGCGACATCGACGAGACCCGCCTCGCCACGTATACCTGTCTCGCCGATCAGCCGCCGCTGGATCTGTTCATCCGCACCGGCGGCGAACGTCGCGTCAGCAATTTCCTGCTCTGGCAGATCGCCTACGCCGAGCTCTATTTCACAGACACCCTGTGGCCCGACGTCGACCAGGCCTGCCTCGCCGAGGCTCTCGACGACTATGCCCGCCGGGAGCGCCGCTATGGCCGCACCGGCGAACAGGTCGCCCAAGGCTGACGCCGGACCGCCATGCTGAAACAACGCATCACCACCGCCCTGATCCTGCTTCCACTGGTTCTCGCGCTGATCCTCCTGCCGCCCACCGTGTACTTCGCCGCGGTGATCGCGCTGGTGTTCGTCGGTGCCGCGTGGGAGTGGAGCCTTCTGGCGGGCTGCCGCACCGCCGTCGGCCGCGGCATCGTCGTGGCGGGTGCCGCCGCGCTGCTGCTCGCCGTTCTGCTCATCGCCACGCCGGGCCTGCTCACCGTACTGACTCTCGTGGGCGTGGCCTGGTGGATCGGCTGCTGCTTCTGGTTGCGACACTTCACCTTCGCCGCGGCGCCCAACGCCGAGAACCGCCTGCTGAAGATCGGCACGGGCGTCCTGGTCATCGTGCCGACCTTCGCCGCCGCCATGGCCCTGCACGGCAGCGACCGTGGCCACTGGTGGACCCTGCTTTCCCTCATGATCGTCTGGGCCGCCGACACCGGCGCCTATTTCAGCGGCCGCCAGTTCGGCCGCCGCAAGCTCGCTCCACGTATCAGCCCGGGGAAGACCTGGGCGGGCGTCTATGGCGCCGTGCTCGGCGGCGCCCTGGTCGCCGTGCTCGGCGGCTGGATGCTTGGCGTGAGTGACGCCGCCCACCTGATCGGGCTGGGCGTGCTGGGCGTGCTGACCGTCGCGATCGCCGTCGTCGGGGATCTTTTCGAGAGCCTCATGAAGCGCCACGCCGAGGTCAAGGATTCGGGCAACCTCTTCCCGGGCCACGGCGGACTGCTGGACCGCCTAGACAGCGTCTTCGCCGCCCTGCCGATCTTCGTGGCGGGCAAGATGCTGCTGGGCCTGTAGGCCATGGCTATCCGCAACGTCGCCGTCCTCGGTGCCACGGGCTCGATCGGGGGCAGCACGCTCGACGTCGTCGCACGGCACCCGGATCGCTTCCGCGCCACCGTCCTCGTCGCCAACCGGGGCACCGAAGCGCTGGCCGCCCTCTGCGCGCGCTTCCGTCCCGACCTCGCCATCGTCGCGGACCCTTCGATGGAAGCGGACCTCGCCCGTCGCCTCGCGGCGCTTGGCGTCCGCTGCGACGTCGCATCCGGCGCCGACGCGGTCAGTGCGGCGGCCGCGGGTCCGCTCTGCGACACGGTCGTGGCCGCCATCGTCGGTGCCGCGGGACTCGACTCGACGCTGGCCGCCGCACGTGCGGGCAAACGCCTGCTCCTGGCCAACAAGGAATCGATCGTCATGGGGGGCGCCCTGCTGCTCGAGGCGCTGCGCGCCGGTGGCGGCGATCTGATTCCGGTCGACTCCGAGCACAACGCCATTTTCCAGTGCCTGCCCGGCGGCCGGCCCGAACTGGCACGCGCCGGCGTGCGCCGGCTGGTGCTCACCGCCTCGGGCGGCCCGTTCCGCGGCCGTACCCGGGCGGAACTGGGCGGCATCACGCCCGATGAAGCCTGTGCGCACCCCAAGTGGTCGATGGGCCGGAAGATCTCGGTCGACTCCGCCACCCTGATGAACAAGGGCCTGGAGGTGATCGAAGCGCATCATCTGTTCGGCGCACCCGCGGACGCCATCGACGTGGTGGTGCATCCGCAGAGCCTGGTTCACTCGATGGTCGACTACGTCGACGGGTCGATGCTCGCCCAGCTGGGCAACCCCGACATGCGCACGGCCATCGCCTGCGCCCTCGCCTATCCGGAGCGGATCGAGGCCGGCGTCGCACCGCTCGATCTCGCCACGCATGCCCGTCTCGACTTCGAAAAACCCGACACGGACACCTTCCGCTGCCTGGCCCTGGCCTTCGACGCCCTCCGGGCCGGAGGCGACGCCACCGCCATCCTCAATGCCGCCAACGAGGTCGCGGTAGACGCGTTCCTGGCCGGAACGCTGCCCTTCCTCGGTATTTCCGAGGTGGTCGAACGCGTTCTTGAGGAACTGCCGGCCAAACCCGTGGTCGATGTCCAGACGCTTGTGGAGCGTGATGGGGAAGCTCGCCGGGCGGCACGGGGCGTGCTCCACCGCGCTTACTGCTAAACTCGCTCCACTCCAACGTTTTTTATCTTCGAGACCCTCTTTTCCTGATGAGCCCCTTCCTCGGTTCCGTGTTCTGGCTGCTGGTCACGCTTGGCGTGCTGGTGACCTTCCACGAATTCGGCCACTACTGGGTCGCACGCCGCTGTGGCGTTCGCGTGCTCCGCTTTTCCGTGGGCTTCGGCCGGCCGCTGTGGCGTCGCGTCGCGAAGGACGGCACCGAATACCAGGTGGCGGCCATTCCGCTCGGCGGCTACGTCAAGATGCTCGATGCCCGCGAGGGTGACGTCGATCCGGCCTGGCGCGACCAGGAGTTCACCGGCAAGTCCGTGTGGAAACGCATCGCCATCGTCGCCGCCGGTCCGGCATTCAATCTGATTTTCACCATCGCCGCCTTCTGGGCGATGTATATGATCGGCAAGCCCGACTTCGCTCCCATCGTGGCCGCCGAGAAGGGCAGCATCGCCGAACAGGCCGGCATTCGCCCCGGCGATCGCCTTCTCGCCGTCAACGGCGAGGCCGTCGGCACCTGGAGCGACGCGCTGAACGGCGTGGTCAACGGCCTGCTCGGCAACGAACCACTGCCTGTCCACGTGAAGGGCACCGACGGCTCGCAGCGCGACGTCGTCCTGCCGATCCAGAAACTCGCCGACAGCGACGACATCGGCAAGCGCCTGACCCAGCTTGGCCTCGGCCTGCAGGCGCCGCCCGTGGTCGGCCAGGTGGTTCCGGGCGATCCGGCCTCCGCCGCCGGCATTCATAGCGGCGACCGCATCGTCAGCGTCAACGGCAAGCCGGTCGCCGACTTCTCCGACTTCACCACGCTGGTCCCCGAGCAGGCCGCCATCTCGCCGAAGCTGGCCATCGGTATCGTGCGCGACGGCCAGGCGAAGACGTTCGACGTCACCGCACGCATGCGCTCCGAACAGGGCCAGCCCAGCCGCTGGCTGATCGGCGTCAGCAGCCAGGCCATGGAAGCCGCCACGCTCCGCTACGGCCCCGTACGGGCTTTCAGCGAGTCGCTCCGGGCAACCTGGGCGGGCACCACCTCCACCTTCAACCTGATCGGCAAGATGTTGTCGGGTCAGGCGTCCACCAAGAACCTGTCCGGCGTCATCGGCATCGCGCAGGTCGCCAACGATTCCGCCAACCGCGGCCTGGGCTGGTTCCTCAGCTTCCTGGCCCTGGTCTCGCTGAGTCTTGCGATCTTGAACCTCCTGCCCATCCCGGTCTTGGACGGTGGACACCTGCTGTATTACCTTATCGAGTTGGTCAAAGGCAGCCCGGTCAGCGAGCGCACCATGATCGCTGGCCAGTACGTAGGCATCGCCCTGTTGTTCACCATGATGGGGCTGGCGTTCTTCAACGACATCCAGCGACTGCTTGTTTCTTGACACATCCGTATCACCCAGGCCCCGGACGCTCCCGCGCCCGTAGCCGAACGACGCCGGGCACGAGTCCGGCGCGTGCTCCTCTTCGGTCACCGGCCTCGTCCGCCGGCGACTGGAATTAACCCAACGGAATCGACGATGAAGCGTATCGCCGCCCTGATCTTGCTCGCCTCCCTGTCCGCCAATGCGCTTGCCGCTTTCGAGCCGTTCGTCGTTTCCGACATTCGTATCGATGGCCTTACGCGTATCGCGCAAGGCACGGTGCTGAGCTACCTGCCGATCGAAAAGGGTGAAACCCTTAGCGACGACAAGGCCCAGGCCGCCATCCGCGCCCTGTACCAGACCAAATTCTTCAGCGACGTCGAACTCGACCGCCAGGGCGACATCCTGGTGATCAAGGTCGTCGAACGCCCGGCTATCGCCAAGCTCACGCTGCGCGGTAACAAGGACATCAAGGAAGACGACCTGCGCAAGGGTCTGAAGGAGATCGGCCTGGCCGAAGGCGAGACCTTCGACCGCCTGTCGCTCGACCGTGTCCAGCAGGAACTCATCCGTCAGTACTACAACCGCGGCAAGTACAACGTGTCGGTCGATCCGCACGTGACCCAGCTCGACCGCAACCGCGTGGCGATCGACATCGAAATCCGCGAAGGCAAGGCGGCGAAGATCAAGGAGATCAACGTCGTCGGCAACAAGGCCTTCACCGATAAGGCCATCCGCGAAGGTTTCGAGTCCAACACCAGCAACTGGCTGTCCTGGTACTCCAAGGACGACCAGTACTCGCGCGAAAAGCTCTCCGGCGATCTGGAGAAGCTCAGCAACTACTACATGAATCGCGGTTACGCCGACTTCGGTATCGATTCGACCCAGGTCGCGATCAGCCCCGACAAGCGCGCGATGTACGTCGATGCGTCGGTGAAGGAAGGCGAGGTCTATACCGTCTCCGACGTGAAGCTCCTCGGCGAACTGATCCTTCCGGAAGAAACCCTGCGCAAGCTGGTCTTCATCAAGAAGGGCGACACCTTCAACCGCGGCGCGATCGAAGCCAGCGATGACGCCATCAAGGGCATCCTCGCGAACATCGGTTACGCGTTCGCCAAGGTCACCCCGATTCCCAAGCTCGACAAGGACAAGCGCACCGCCGACCTCACGCTCTTCATCGAGCCGGGCAAGCGCGTGTACGTCCGCCGCGTGGTCTTCCAGGGCAACACCCGCACGGAAGACGAGGTCCTGCGTCGTGAAATGCGTCAGCTCGAAGGCGCGTGGTATTCGCAGGGCGCCATCGATCGTTCGAAGACCCGTCTGCAGCGCCTCGGCTACTTCAAGACCGTCGACATCGACAAGGCACTCGTGCCGGGCACCGTCGATCAGGTCGATCTGACCGCCAAGGTCGAGGAGCAGTCCGCCGGCTCGCTGATGTTCGGCGTCGGTTACTCGCAGTACTCGGGCATCATCCTCTCGGCCTCCGTGTCGCAGAACAACTTCCTGGGCACCGGCGACCGCTTCTCGATCGGCGCGGAAACCAGCACGTACTACAAGCGCGTCAACGCCAGCTACACCAATCCGTACCTCACGGATTCCGGCATCCAGCTCGGCTACAACCTCGGTTACAGCAAGCTGGATTACGGCGATACCGATCTGGCGAACTACACGTACAGCACCAAGTCGTTCGAAACGACCCTGTCGTTCCCGATCACCGACTTCGACTCCGTGTCGACGAGCCTGGGTGTCAGTTCCAACCTGATCAACACGTCGTATTACACGCCGGAAGCGCTGGTCGGCTACCAGAACGCGCTGGGCAACAAGACGATCCATTCGTGGACGTCCAGCCTCGGCTACACGCATGACACGCGTAACAGCTACTGGGCTCCGACCCGCGGCGGCCAGCTGACGGCCTCGGTGTCCGGCGCGCTGCCGGGTTCGACCGTGCAGTACTACAAGCTGTTCGGCGAAGCCAACCACTACTGGCCGATCGGTAAGGGCTTCGTGCTCTACCTCGACGGTCAGGTCGGTTACGGCAAGACCTACGGCACGACCTACAGCAACACGTCGTACCAGATGAATGCCGACGGCACCATCGCGAAGGATGCCAGCGGCAACCCGATCGTCGAGTACCAGAAGGGCGACAAGGTGGCGTTCCCGTTCTGGGAGAACTACTACGCCGGCGGTGTGCGTGACGTCCGCGGCTTCCAGGACAACACCCTGGGTCCCCGCCTGTGCGACGGCGGGAGCACCTCCTCCACGCCGGACAGCAAGGGCAAGTGCACGGGCGGCTATTACAGCTACGGCCAGCCGGTCGGTGGCGCGTTCAAGGTGCTCGGCACGGCGCAGATGTTCCTGCCGCTGCCGTTCCTCAAGGACGTGAACACCGCCCGCGTCTCCTGGTTCGTCGACGTCGGTAACGTCTACAAGGACTACGGCTCGTTCGACGCCAGCGAGCTGCGCGCCTCGACCGGTCTGTCCCTGCAGTGGCAGGCGCCGATCGGCCCGCTGATCATCAACTTCGCCGTGCCGTTCCGTAAGAAGGACGCCGACAACCGCTTCGTCGAACGCATCCAGTTCACGTTCGGCAACACGTTCTAAGCGACACCGCAGGACCGCGCCCCGCGCGCGAAAAGCCAACGAAGCGGCATCGCCGTTTCGTACGATAATAAGAGGGGTGGCCGGTGCAAACCCGGCCACCCCTTTTCTTTGGGAGCCCCCCGTGAGCGGAAATCCGCAGTACACCCTGGCCGAGCTGGCCGAGCGCTTCGGCCTCGAGGCCCACGGCGATCCGACCACGACGGTCGACGGCGTCGGCACGCTGGCCGCGGCTACGGCCAGCCAGTTCACCTTCCTGTCCAACCCGAAATACACCTCGCAGCTGGCCGAATCGCAGGCCGGCATCGTCGTGCTCGGCGCGGATCAGCTGCCACTGCGCAACGGTGCCGCGCTCGTCGCGAAAGACCCCTACGTGGCCTATGCGAAGATCGCCGCCCTCTTCGAAAAACACCCGGCGTCACCGCGCGGCATTCACCCCAGCGCGGTGGTGGCACCGTCCGCCCGCGTTCACCCCACCGCATCGGTGGGTCCGTGCTGCGTGGTCGAGGACAACGCCGTCATCGAGGAGAACGCGATCCTGGGCCCGCATTGCACGATCGGGCCGGGCTGCGTGGTCGGCGCGGGTTCGCGCCTCGTCGCCCGGGTCACCCTGGTGATCCGCGTGACCCTGGGCAGGCGCGTCCTGATCCACCCGGGCGCGGTGATCGGCTCCGACGGCTTCGGCCTGGCCTTCGACCGCGACCACTGGATCAAGCTTCCCCAGCTCGGCGGGGTCCGGATCGGGGACGACTGCGAGATCGGCAGCAACACCACGATCGATCGCGGCGCGCTGGAAGATACGGTGCTGGAGGAGGATGTCCGCCTCGACAACCAGATCCAGATCGCCCATAACGTGCATATCGGTGCCCACACGGCCATGGCCGGGTGCTCGGCGGTCGCCGGCAGCGCGAAGATCGGCCGTTACTGCCTGATCGGCGGTAACGCGGGGGTGCTGGGCCACCTCGAACTGGCCGACCGGGTTACCATCACGGCGAAGAGCCTGGTCACGTCATCGATCAGGGAAGCCGGCGAGTACTCCTCCGGCACCCCGCTGCAGGAAAACCGCCAATGGCGGCGGAACGCGGCGCGCATGAAACATCTCGACGAATACGTGCGCCGCATCGCGGCGCTGGAAAAGGAAAAAGGGCAATGACCGAATCGAAAGCCGCCGTGACGCTCCCCGTCGACGTGGAGCAGATCCAGCGACTCCTGCCGCATCGCTATCCGTTTCTGCTGGTCGATCGCGTCATCGAGATCGAGCCGGGCAAGTCGATCGTGGCGATCAAGAACGTCTCGATCAACGAGCCGTTCTTTCAGGGTCATTTCCCGGGTCATCCGGTCATGCCCGGCGTCCTGATCGTCGAGGCCCTGGCACAGACCGCCGGCCTGCTGACGCAGATCACCAGCCAGATGGATGGCCAGAGCGGCAGCCCGTTGTTCTACCTGGTCAAGGTGGACAACGCGCGCTTCTCCGCCGTGGTCGCCCCGGGCGACCAGCTGCGTATGGAAGTCTCGCTGAAGCGCCTCATCCGCGGCATGGGCCTGTTCGAAGCCAGGGCCCTCGTCGATGGCAAGGTCGTCGCCTGCTGCGAGCTGATGTGCGCAGCGAGGAACGACAAATGATTCATCCCTCCGCGCAGATCGATCCGTCGGCGCGCATCGCGGATAACGTCAGCATCGGTGCGTTCAGCGTGATCGGTGCGGACGTCGTCGTCGGCGAGGGAACCACCATCGGTCCTCACGTGGTGATCGAAGGCCCCACCGTCATCGGTCGCGACAACCGCATCTCGCAGTTCGCCTCCATCGGCGGCGCACCGCAGGACAAGAAGTGGCAGGGTGAGCGCACCGAGGTCATCATCGGCGACCGCAACCTCATCCGCGAATTCGTCACGATCAACCGCGGTACCGGCGACGGTGGCGGCATCACGCGCATCGGTAACGACAACTGGCTGCTCGCCTACGTGCACATCGCGCACGATTGCCAGGTCGGCAATCACGTGGTGTTTTCCAACTATTCGGCGCTGGCCGGACATGCGGAAATCGGCGACTGGACCATCATGTCGGGCTATTCGGGCGTGCACCAGTTCTGCAAGGTGGGCGCGCACGCGTTCATCGGGATGGGCTGCCTCGTAGGCTCGGACGTTCCGCCGTTCGTCATGATGGCCAACGAGACCCGTGGCCGTCCGCGCGGCATCAACAGCGAAGGCCTCAAGCGTCGTGGCTTCGACACGGCCCGCATCGCCGCCATCAAGCGCGCCTACCGCACGCTGTACATGGCCGGCCTGCCTCTGGCCGAAGCGCGTGAGCAGTTGCTCTCGCAAGCCGAGAACAGCGAAGACGTCCGCCAGATGCTCGAGTTCCTGGATCGCAGCGAGCGCTCGCTCGCCCGGTAATGCCCGTCGGCGCCAGGGGGCGCCGACACTTCGCCAGGCCGGCACGCCGGTCGAGGGAGACCCGTACACCATGCAGCACACCCCCTCCTCCACCGACGCCCCGGTCATCGCGCTCATCGCGGGCGAAGACTCCGGCGACCAGCTCGGTGCCGAGCTCATCGAGGCGCTTCGTACGCGCTATCCCGGTGCCCGCTTCGTCGGCATCGGCGGCCGGCGCATGCTCGCCCAGGGTTTCGAGTCCTGGTACGACATCCGCGAACTCTCCGTCATGGGCTTTGCCGAGGTAGTGAAACACCTGCCCCGCCTGCTCGGCCTTCGCAAGGCGCTGCTCGGTAAACTCCTTTCCCTGCGTCCCGCTGTCGTCGTCGGCATCGACGCGCCGGACTTCAATCTTGGGGTGGAGCGCAAGCTCAAGGCGGCCGGTCTGCGCACCGTGCATTACGTCAGCCCTTCGGTCTGGGCCTGGCGCGAAAAGCGTGCCGAGAAAATCGGTCGCTCCGCCGACCGCGTGCTCTGCCTGTTCCCCATGGAGCCGCCGATCTATGCGAAGCATGGCATCGACGCGCGCTTCGTGGGCCATCCGCTGGCCGATCGCTTCCCGATGGTTTCCGACCGTGCCGCTGCCCGCGAGACGCTGGGTCTGCCACACGACGCCCCGGTGCTTGCCGTGCTTCCGGGAAGTCGCCCCAGCGAGATCGAACGCGTCGGCGCGATCTTCATCGCGGCCGCGCGCCGTGTCGCCGAAGCCATGCCAGCTGTGCGGATCGTCGTGCCGTCGGCCAACGAGCGCGTCCACGCGCAGCTGCAAGCCCTGCTCGCGAACTTCCCGGGTACCCCACCGATACTCACCGATGGCCAGGCACACGACGTCATGCTGGCCGCGGACGCGGTCCTGCTGGCCTCCGGCACGGCCACGCTCGAAGCGATGCTGGCAAAACGCCCGATGGTGGTCGGCTACCGCGTCTCGCCCACCAGCTACCGGATCGCCGTCGCGCTGCGCATGCTGAAAACGGACGTCTACAGCCTGCCCAACATTCTTGCGCGAGCCTGTGGCCTCGGCAAACGCCTGCTGGTCCCCGAGTTCATGCAGGATGAGTGCACCCCCGACAACCTGTCCCGCGCGACGCTGGAGCTCCTCGGCGACAGCGAACGCCGCGGCGCCATCGTCGCCGCGTTCGAGTTCCTGCACCAGGAACTGCGCGGCGGCCTCGAAGGCCGCGCCGCCGATCATGCGGCGGACGCCATTGCCGACCTGATCGCGGTACCGGACTTGCCGACGGCCAGCGCCGGACACTAGGCTTCGCATCATGCCCCGCAAGCGCAACGTCAGCTCCCAGCTCGCCCGCGACCTCGTCGTTGCGGGCGTGGACGAGGCCGGCCGCGGTCCGCTGGCCGGGCCGGTCGTCGTATCCGCCGTCATCCTGGATCCGGCCCGCCCGATCCGTGGCCTCAACGACTCCAAGCAGCTGAACGAGGACGTCCGCGAGAAGCTCTACGGGCGCATCATCGAACGCGCGATCGCCTGGTCCGTGATCTTCGTCGAGCGCGAGGAAATCGACCGGATCAACATTTTCCAGGCGACGATGGTCGGCATGACGCGTTCCCTGATGGGCTTGTCGCACACTCCCCACATCGCGCTGATCGACGGCAACCGCCTGCCGCGCACCCTGCCCTGCGAAGGCCGCGCGGTCATCGGCGGCGACGCCACCGAGCCGGCCATCAGCGCCGCCTCGATCCTGGCCAAGGTCAGCCGCGACCGGCACATGCATGCGCTGGATGCGATGCATCCTGGCTATGGCTTTGCGAAGCACAAGGGTTACGGCGTACCCGAGCATCTCGATGCGCTTTCCCGTCTGGGGCCGTGCGATGCCCATCGCCGCAGTTTTGCGCCGGTGAAGCGGTGGTTCGAGCCTGAGGTCCAGCCGATCGCCGATTTGTTCGCCGTTGCTGGGTAGGCTGTCGGGCGGCTCGGCTTCGCCATCGCGTTTGGCTTTGTCGCGGCGTGCGGTGTGTTCGGGAAGAGCCGGCGGGTGCCACCCTCGCGTCCACGCCTGCGGCGACCCCTCAATGAAAGGCCGCTACCGCGGCCGTGTATCAATGGCCTTCGGCCGGGTCGGGCTCCAACTGGGGGTTTTCGAGTCGGCTGTCCCTGCCTCCCCGAAAACGGCCGGTCATCCCTGACCGGCCCCACTCTCGCGGCCTCTTCCAGTCGGAGCCCTCGCCTGCGGCTACCGGACGCGAGGGTGGCACCCGCCGGCTCTTTGGGGGACTGAGGCATCGTGCGGCCGAGCCGCGGCTCGCTTCGTGGCTGGGACCGCTCGCCTGCCTGTTTCGGATGGCCTCGTTCGCCTTAGCCGGGGTGAGGGTTCGCGAACAGGGTTCGCTCCTACCGCACGGCGACCGCAATGGGGGGATACATGGCGGCCTGTAGGAGCGCGCCCTGCGCGCGAAAAGCCAACGAAGCGAAGAAGCCACACCCCGCTCGACCACCAACCCACCTCGGCACACCAAAGAGACGGCGGGGGTGACCCTCGAGGCCGGTAGCCGCAGGCGAGGGCTTCGACTGGACAAGGCCGCGCACGCGGGGCCGGTCAGGGATGACCGGCCGTTTTCGGGGAGGCAGGGACAGCCGACTCGAAAACCCCCAGGCGAAGCCCGACCCGGCCGAAGGCCATTGATATACGGCCGCGGTAGCGGCCTTTCCCTGAGGGGTCGCCGAAGGCGTGGCCTCGAGGGTCACCCCCGCCAGCTCTCCAACGCGACACAACACGCTCGCGACAAAGCCAAACGCGATGGCGCAAGCCGAGCCAAAAAAACCCCTGTCATATTTCGCCTAAAGTCCCCCTGCGACCTGCCGATACGTCAGCTAACGCCCTCTCTCACGAGCGGCGCAGCCTTTCCCCTATCGACAGGTAATGTCACCCATGAAGAAGATCGCCATCGCCGTCGCGCTGTTCGTCGCAGCCCCGTTGTCCGCCCACGCCGCCTGTGCCGCCAAGGACTTCGCCGTCGAAGGTTTCGGCGTCAAGCTCCAGCAGGGTTCGGGCCAGCCGCGCTTCAGCATGAAGGGCAACCTGGTCAACAAGTGCGCCGAAGCCGCCGCCGCGCAGATCCGCATCGACGCGAAGGATGCCTCGGGCAAGGTCGTCGCCAGCAAGCAGGGCTGGCCGGCAGGCACGTCCAATATCGAACCGGGCAAGAGCGTCGATTTCGACCTCGGCCGCCTCTTCCGCTACTCGCCGGACATGACCGACTACACGGTCGTCGTGTCGGACGTGAAGGCCTGGTAAGAACGAAGGGCCCGGTCATACCGGGCCCTTGTCGCATCAAGGTCACAACGGGATCCACGCCACGCGCTCCCCCGCGACGAACGCCTCCGAGCGTGACGGTAACCACACCAGCGCGTGCGCGGACGCCAGATTGCTGAGCATGTGCGACTCCTGTCGCGGCAACACGTCGAGCGACGCCACACCGTCGCTCATGTCCAGACGCATCCGGACGAGGCGATCGCGCTCCGCATCGGCCTCGACAGGCGCCCCGAGCCGACCCTGCCGCCACGCCGGCTGATCGACGGCCTCGCCCTCGAGCTGCGCCAGCACGGCGCGTGCATGCACCGACAGGCACACCAGCACGGCCGCCGGATTGCCCGGCATACCCAGCAGCGCTCTTCCCTCACGCGTGCCGAACCACAGCGGCTTGCCGGGCTTCTGCGCGACCTTCCAGAACACCTTGCGCACCCCCAGACGGTCGGCCACCGCTGGTACGAAGTCGCGGTCGCCGACGGAGACACCACCGCTGGTCACCACGAGGTCGGCGCTGTCCAGCGCGGCGCTCATGGCTTCTTCCAGCGCCGCCTCGTCGTCGCGCACGTAAGCGACCACCGGCTCACCGTACCCGTGCTCGACGAACCACGCACGAAGCAACGGACCGTTCGCGTCATACACCAGGCCAGGGCCGAGCGGCTCGCCGGCGCGCACCACTTCATCGCCCGTCACCAGGACGGCGACGCGTGGGCGACGATAGACCTCCACCGTCTCCACGCCGGCCATGGCCAGCGCCGCGATGAGGCCGGCGGTGACACGCTGCCCCGCCTCGGCGATGGTCGCACCGGCAGCGAGTTCCTCACCCTCGTGGCGAATGGCGTCGCCCACGCGCACCGCCTCGGTGAGTGCGATGCCGGAGCCGGTACGCTGGACGATCTCCTGCCGCGCCACGGCGTCGGCGCCTTGCGGGAGCACGCCTCCGGTAAGGATGCGGACGGCCTGACCCGACCCGACGACGACATCGGCGGGATCGCCCGCGGCCGAGGTACCGACCAGCGAACGCTCAGCCTGCCCGTCGGCGGTGCGCAACGCGTAGCCGTCCACCGCACTCTGCGTGAAGCGAGGCAGGGCGATGCGCGCGATGGCGGACTCCGCAAGCACCGCGCCCAGCGCGAGTTCGAGTGCGACATGATGCGTCGGGAGTCGCTCCACGTGCCGACGGTAGTGCTCGAAGGTTTCCCCAAGAGGAAGGAGCGCCATCAGTGCGGCTCCCCGTAACCGCCTGCGTGCTTTCCGCCGGTACGGCCGGTTTCGAGGAGATGCACGATGCCGGGCAAGGTCGCCGCCAGGGACTCGCTGGCACCCCCCCGGCTGCCCGGGAAGGTCAGCACCAGCGATTCACCGACGTAACCCGCGACGCCGCGCGACAGCATGGCGAACGGCATGCGTTGCTGGCCGAAGGCTCGCGCCGTTTCCATGATGCCGGGGATCTCGATATCGAGCATCGGCTTGACGGTGTCCACCGTGATATCGCGCGGACTCAGGCCGGTGCCACCGACGGTGACCACCAGCGCCGTGCCGGCGGCGACCAGCGAACGCAGCAGATCGCCCAGCACGGCCGCGTCGTCGGCGATGACCGCGTATTCCACCGGATCGAAGTTCGCGCGGATCAGGGCGTCGCGCACGTAGGCGCCAGCCGTGTCCGCCTTCGCGCCGCTGGCCACCGTGTCGGAAAGCACGACAACGGCGGCGCTCCGGGACGTCAGCAGCGCGCGGCGGTAATGTGACTTGCCGCCGACCTTGCGCTCGAGCCGGCAATCCTCGATGTGCAGCTCTTCGGGCTCCGCATAAGGCTTGAGCATGTCGTAGATGGTCAGGGCGGCCAGGCTGGCCGCGGTCAGCGCTTCCATCTCGACACCGGTCGGGCCGATGGTCTGCACCTCGGCCACGATGCGGACACTGGTGTCCGACAGTTCGTAGTGCACGTCCGCGCGATGGATCGGCAGCGGGTGGCACAGCGGAATCAGTTCATCCGTGCGCTTCGCGGCGAGAATGCCGGCGACCCGCGCGGTTTTCAGCGGGTCGCCTTTCTCGGTTTCGCCCGTGCGCAACAGGTCGATGCATGCCGCCGGCGCGTGGAGCGTGGCGGTGGCGCGCGCGATACGCAGGGAGTCGGGTTTCTGGCTGACGTCTTTCATCCGTGGCTCGTATGCGAATGGTGGTGATGCGAACGGGGCGCCTCTTCGTCGAGGTCGTCGCGGATGCAACAACCTTCCACGAAAGCACTGCTTCCGTCCGTGTAGAACTCTTCTTTCCAGATGGGCGCGCCATGCTTTACCGCATCGACCGCATAGCGGCACGCGTCGAAGGCTTCAGCGCGATGAGGGGCCCGCACGACGCAGACGATGGCGATATCGCCTATGGACAGATCGCCGAGCCGGTGGACGATCCGCACATACGGCACGCCGTAGCGCTCGCGGGTCGCCTGCTCCACCTCACGGATGATCTTCGCGGCGAGCGGCTCGTGCGCGGTATACGCCAGGTGCCTGACGGAACGGCCTTCGTGGTGATCGCGGACCGTCCCGACGAACAGCGCGAGGCCACCGCATTCGGGGTGCGCCTCGAGTTCGAGCAAGGGTTCGACCGCTACGGGAAGATGCGAGAGAACGTCACGGTTCATGACTCAGCCTCCCGCGACCGGCGGCAACAGGGCGATCCGGCCATCGGCCGGCAAGGCGTCCGCACGGCGGACGATGGTGTCGCCAGACACGCAGGCGCAGCGATCCAGCGGTCCCGCAAGCTCGGGACGCGCCGATGCCAGGCGCGCCACCGCGTCGCCCACCGTGCCGACATCGTCGGTGACCTCGATGACGCACTCATGCTGGCCGGCCAGACGCTCGAGGTTGGCGAAGAGTTCGAAAACGACTTGTTTCATGACAGATCCGAAAAAATGACTTACTTATCCACCCATCGCATGCATGGTCACCGGCCGGTCCACGGGCCCCGGCCGTGCGGCGTAGCCCGCATCCTTGAGCCAGACGGCGCGGCGCACCTGCTCACCCAGAACTTCGTCAGTGACGCCTTCGCGCATGCGCGCACCCAGCGGTGTACCGAGCGGCGAGAACAGGCAGGTGAACAGCTCGCCCGTCGCCGTGAGGCGCAGGCGATCGCAGGTGGAGCAGAAAGGGTTGGAAACGGTGGAGATGATGCCTAACGGGTAATGCCCGTCGACAAGGTACGGTGTCGCCGGATCGCTGCTCCGGGGCTGGTGGTCGACACGATGGCTGACGCCGATCGCGGCCAGCATGTCCGCCTCGGACACCACGGCATCGCGTTTCCAGTGTCCCGGTGCATCCAGCGGCATGTATTCGATGTACCGCAAGGGAATGCCGCGAGCCATCGCCCACTCCAGCAGCGGCACGATGTCCTTTTCGTTGTCTCCGCGGATGACGACCGCGTTGAGCTTGATGTTGGCGCCGGCGTCGGTCAGTGCGTCGATACCGTCCAGCACCGGTGCGATCTCTCGCAGGGTAAGCCGACGGAACGTGTCCGGGTCGATGGCATCCAGGCTCACGTTGAAATCGTCGATGCCAGCGGCCACGAGTTCACGCGCCTTCGGTGCGATGCGCGAGGCGTTCGTGGTCATCGACAGGCGGCGCAGGCCGCGTTCGCGCAGGGCGCCGATCTCCCGGACACACTCGAGCAGGTCGCGGCGCAACAGCGGTTCACCGCCGGTCAGACGGATCTGATCGATGCCGCTGTCGACGAACAATCCCGCAAGGCGCACCACCTCGCCCCGGTCGAGCAGGCTGCTTCGGGGCAACCAGTCGGGGTGCTCGGGCATACAGTAAGTGCAGCGGAAATTGCAGCGGTCGGTCAGCGAGATCCGCAGCTTGCGTTTGGTACGGCCGTGACGATCGATGAGTGGGGACATATCGGCTCAGGAAAGCACAATGGGCGTAAGCGGGACGTATGCGGCCGCGCCGGGCCCTTCACACGCAATCGTGCCAGACTTCCGCGATGAACGCCTTGAACCCATCCGCCGCGCCGGTCTGGCCAGCCTGGCCCGACTACGCCCTGATCGCCGACCTGCTGCCTTCCCTGCGCGACTTCGCCCATGCCGGCCGTGTCGCCCTCGCGACGCTGGTCTCCACCGACGGCCCATCCCCGCGGCCGCTATATAGCGAAATGCTGATCGCTGCGGACGGGCGCGTCGCGGGCTATGTTTCCGGTGGATGCGTCGAGGCCGCCGTCGCCAGCGAGGCCGCGATGGTGTTGGCCGACGGGCGCCCGCGCCTGCTGGATTACGGTGTCGGCAGTCCGGTCCTGGACATCCAGCTTACCTGCGGCGGGCGCATCGGCATCTTCGTCCGGGAGCTGCGCGAACCGTCGGCTTACGCCAACACGCTGGGCATCGCCCGCCGCGAGCGGCGTACCGTGACGGTACTGACCGACCGCGATAGCGGCGCGTGGAATATCGTGGAAGGCCACGTCCCGCCCGACGATCATCATTACGCCTGCGTCCACATGCCGCCCCTGCGCCTCGTCGCCGTCGGCGGCGACCCGGTGACGCTCGCCGTCGCGCAGCTTGCGCCGACGATGGGCGTGGAAGTCGTCCTGTTGCGGCCGCATGGGCCGGCCGAACCGCCGCCCGGCATCGCGTTGACCGGCTACGACTCGCGCAGCCTGGCGGTGTCGCTGGGCGAACTCGCCCTCGACGAACGCACCGCCGTGTACTCGCTCAGCCACGACGCCGAGATCGACCACGCGGTCGCCACGCATGCGCTGCGCTCCCCGGCGTTCGCCGTCGGTATCCTTGGCAGCCGCAACAAGATCGGCACCCGCGTCGAGCGACTGAAGGACGATGGTGTGGACGACGACGATCTGACCCGGCTGCATCTTCCCGCGGGCCTGCCCATCGGCGCACAAACCCCGCACGGCATCGCCCTGTCCATCCTCGCTCAGGTCTGCCAGCGCGATCGCGCGCGGGCATCGTGATCGGCGGCCACGATGCCGTGATCCTGGCAGCGGGCGGCAGCCAGCGGCTGGGGCGACCGAAACAGCTTCTGACCCTCGACGGCGAAAGCCTCATCGCCCGTGTATCGCGTCTGGTCGATGCCACCGGCCCGGGCAAGACGATTGCCGTGCTTGGCGCTTATGCCGAACGCCTGTGCGGCCAGCTGAACGGCGCCATGGCCGTATTCAATCCGGAATGGGCCACGGGCATGGCATCGTCACTCCGACTGGCGGCCGATGCGCTAGCCGGACGCCACGACCCGGTGCTCGTCGTGGTCGTGGATCAGCTGGCGCTCGACGAAGCACATCTCGTCAGGCTGCTCGCCGCACACGACGGCGCGCGCGATACGGTAACCGCGTACGGCGAGACCCTGGGCGTACCCGCCGTGCTGCGTGCGGCCACGCTGGCGCGCGCCGCGCACCTCCGCGGCGACACCGGTTTTCGCGCCCTCTGGTCGGATGAGGCGCCGCTCGCGATCCGCGCCGACGCACTCGCTGTCGACGTAGATACCGAAGACGATGTCGCACGCGCCATCGCTGCCGGGCTTCTCGATCGCGACTGACCGCGTCGACATGTAAAGAGCATGGGAACCCGAACGGCGCGTTCCGCCGCGCGCCGTTCACGGCACGAGCGATAAAACCGTGGCTTCACCCAGGCAGCGACGCATATTCGTCGCCCACCCACGGAGACAGCGGCATGCAGCCGAAGACCAACACCTCGTCCATCGACGCGGCGCGCCACGGCGCAGAAGCCAGCGGCGTCATGAACCACACTTCCGAACGCGTCGACGGTATCGACACGGTCCAGGCCCGCCTGCGGATCAATGGCACGACTCACGTGCTCGACCTCGACCCCAGGGTGACCCTCCTCGATGCGCTGCGCGAACATCTCGGGCTCACCGGCTCGAAGAAGGGCTGCGATCACGGCCAGTGCGGCGCATGTACGGTGCTGGTCGAAGGCCGTCGTATCAATGCCTGCCTGACCCTGGCGGTCATGCACGACGGCGAATCAGTCACCACCGTCGAAGGCCTGGCCACGGGGGATGTGCTGAGTCCGCTGCAGGCCGCCTTCGTCCGGCACGATGGCTTCCAGTGCGGCTATTGCACGCCGGGCCAGCTCTGCTCCGCGACCGGCATGCTGGAGGAAGTGCGCGCCGGATGGCCCAGCGTGGTCACCACGGACGTCGCCGGCTCGCCGACGCTGACCGACGAGGAGATTCGTGAACGCATGAGCGGCAACCTCTGTCGCTGCAGTGCGTATCCCAACATCGTCGCCGCAATTGCCGACGCCGCGGAGACCGACGCATGAAACAGTTCACCTACGCACGCGCGACCACGCCGACCGATGCCGCCTCGTCCGCGGCGGCCCATCGCCGCACGCGCTTCATCGCCGGCGGCACGAACCTGCTTGATCTGATGAAGCTGGAAGTGGAGACGCCCGAACATCTGATCGACATCAACCGTCTCGGTCTCGACGCTATCGAAGAAACCGCGGACGGCGGCCTGCGCATCGGCACGCTGGTGCGCAACAGCGACCTGGCCGCCGATCCCCGCGTGCGCGAACGCTATCCCGTCCTGTCGCGTGCCTTGCTCGCCGGTGCGTCGGGGCAGCTGCGCAACAAGGCCACGACGGGCGGCAATCTGCTGCAACGTACCCGCTGCTACTACTTCTATGACACCGCCATGCCGTGCAACAAGCGCCATCCTGACAGCGGCTGCGCAGCTATCGGCGGGTACAACCGCATCCATGCCATCGTCGGCGCGAGTGACTCATGCATCGCGACCCATCCGTCCGATATGGCGGTGGCGATGCGCGTGCTGGACGCCGTGATTCACACGGTAGCCGCCGATGGCAATGTGCGTGAAATTCCGATCGGCGAGTTCTATCGCCTGCCCGGCGACACGCCTCAGGTGGAAAACGTGCTGGCGGACGGTGAGCTGATCACGCACGTCACCCTGCCCCCTCCGCCGCCGGGACGGCAGGTGTATCGCAAGGTGCGCGATCGCGCGTCGTATGCGTTCGCACTGATCTCGGTAGCGGCCATCGTGAATTTCGAGGATGGCCGGATTGCCGACGCTCGCATCGCCTTCGGCGGCGTCGGCCCCATGCCATGGCGCGACGATGAGCTCGAGCGCGCCGCCGCGGGTGTCGGCAGCGACGAAGTGTCGCTGCGCACCCTCGCGGAGAACGCGCTGGCCGATGCGCGTGGTCAGGGGCACAACGATTTCAAACCAGTGCTTGCCCGCCGCACCCTGGGTGCGGTGCTGGTCGAAGCCAGCGGGAGGACCGACGCATGACGATTCGCATGGACACGGTGGTGGGGCACACGCCGCTGGACGATAACCCGGGCGGCTTCACCGGCAAGCCGGTCGACCGCGTGGATGGTCCGCTGAAGGTTCAGGGCAAGGCTGCGTACGCCGCGGAACACGGTGGCGTCGGCGATGTGGCGTACGCGTTCCCCGTGCTCGCGACGATCGCGCTCGGACGCGTTATCCGGATGGATACGTCGGCGGCCGAGCGTGCGCCGGGCGTCATCCACGTGATCACCGCGAAGAACGTACCGCCGCAGGACACGTCGTCGGACGATGCCATTCCTCAGCTCGTCGGCGATGAGATCAGGCACTACGGCCAACCCGTCGCGCTGGTCGTTGCAAAGTCTTATGAACAGGCGCGTCACGCCGCCGGACTGATCCGGCCGGAATACGAAGGGAAGGCTGGACGCTTCGATCTCGCAGCCGGTATCGACGGTGCGCGCAAGCCGGAGGATCTGTCCTTCGCGAAAGCCGATACCAGCAAGGGCGACTTCGACGCCGCCTACGCCAAGTCGCCTCACCAGCTGGACGTGACGTACACCACGCCGTTTCAGTTCCATGCCGCGATGGAGCCGCACGCCACGATCGCCAGCTGGGACGGCGACCGGCTGGTGGTCCAGACGTCGAACCAGATGCCTACGCCGGGGCGCAAGGCGCTCGCGGCCACGCTCGGTATCGAGCCCGAAAAGGTCAGGCTTCTCTCGGCGTATATCGGTGGCGGCTTCGGTAGCAAGCTCGATGTACAGCCCGACGCCGTGCTGGCCGCGCTGGCCGCCAGGGCCACGGGCCGCAAGGTCAAGCTTGCCCTCACCCGCCAGCAGCTCTTTCACGTCGTGGGGCACCGTACCAACACCGTGCAGCGCGTTCGCCTGGGCACGGATGCACAGGGCCATATCCTCGCCGAGGCGCATGAAGCGTGGTCGGGTAACGAGCCCGGCAACGATGAATTCGAACCGACGGTGCTCGGCACGCGTTCCCGCTATGCGGGCGAGCACCGGAGGAATACGCATCGCCATGTCGATCTGGACCTGCCGCCCGCCATTTCGATGCGCGCGCCGGGCGAGGCGGTCGGCCTCCTCGCGCTCGAAGGCGCCATGGATGAGCTGGCTGTCTCGCTGGACATCGACCCGATCGAACTGCGCGTTCGCAATGAGCCCGCCGTGGATCCCGAACTCGGCGTTCCGTTTTCGTCCCGCCAGGTCGTCGAATGCATGCGTGAAGGCGCACGTCGCTTCGGCTGGGATAAACGCATCGCCAAACCCGGGCAGGCCCGTGACGGACGCTGGCTGATCGGCATGGGCATGTCGTCCGCCGTACGCGGAAACATGCTTCAGGCGTCGAAAGCGCACGTCCATCTGGATGGCACCGGTCAGCTCACCGCCCGGATGGCCATGACGGATATCGGCACGGGCTCATATACGGTATTCACGCAGATCGCCGCGGACCTGCTCGGCTTGCCGATGGAGCGCGTCACCATTTTGCTCGGCGACTCGGATTTTCCCGAGACGCCCGGGTCAGGCGGTTCATTCGGCGCCGCCAGCGCCGGGTCAGGTCTGTATGACGCGTGCATGCAGCTCCGCACCCGGCTTTGCCAGTCGGCAGGCATCGATCCCGCGCATGCACGCTTCGAAGACGGACACGTCTCCCATGGCGACAAGCGCGTGAACTACTCGGCCATTGCGGGCGTCGACGGCCTGTCCGCCGATGGCGGCATCGAGCCCGGCAGCAACAACAAGAAGTACAACCAGAACTCGTATGGAGCCTTCTTCGCCGAAGTGGGCGTCGACATGGATACGGGCGAGATCCGTCTGCGCCGCATGCTCGGCGTGTTTGCCGCCGGCCGCATACTCAATGCGAAAACCGCGCGGTCGCAGGCATTGGGGGGCATGATCTTCGGCGTCGGCTCCGCACTGTCCGAGGAGATCGTGCTCGATCCGCGTCACGGCGCTTTCGTCAATCACGATCTCGCGGAATACCACGTGCCGGTCAACGCGGACATCGGCCCGATGGAGGCGATCTTCCTGCCTGAACTGGATGACAAGGCCAATCCCCTGAAGATCAAGGGACTCGGCGAGGTCGGTATCTCGGGAGCGGGCGCTTGCATCGCCAATGCGGTGTACAACGCGTGCGGCGTGCGCATCCGCGACTATCCGCTGACGCTGGACAAGGTTCTAGCAGGCATGGCGGAGACATCCTCCTGACGGGGGATTTTCCGCACTGCGTCACACGGAACCTGAAAAAAAGGGCTCGAAATGCAAAAAAACTTCGCGGACCCTATTTTCAGCGGACGAAAGCAACGCTAGAGTGAGTCGCCCGCTGGGCACCGGCCGGAAAGGCCGCCTCATTCGATTCAAGTGACAAGGATAACCATGGCCACGACCAAAAAAACGGCGGCGAAGAAGGCTGCCAAGGCTCCCGCCAAGGCCGCCGTGAAGGCTGCTAAGGCCCCGGCTGCTCTCAAGCCGATCAAGGATCCGCTTTCGAAGTCCACGCTCGTCTCGCACATCGTCGAGCAGAGCGGCGTCGACAGCAAGAGCGTCAAGGCTGTTCTGGCCTCGCTCGAAGGCGCGATCAACGCGTCGGTTCACAAGAAGGGCGCTGGCACGTTCACGCTGCCCGGCCTGCTGAAGATCACCTCCGTCGCCGTTGCGGCCAAGCCGAAGCGCAAGGGTAAGGACCCGTTCACGGGTGAAGAGCGCTGGTTCGCCGCCAAGCCCGCCTCGGTCAAGGTCAAGGTCCGTCCGCTCAAGAAGCTCAAGGACGCGGCCGCCTGATCTCTCGCGGAGGCCTTCGCCTTCGCGACCGACGAGGTACCCGAAAGCCTCCGCCCTAACGGCGGAGGTTTTTTTCATGGGTCCGTGCCGAAGGTCATGCTTGACTACACGTGTCGTCAGGCGCAGGCTGATTACATCTGTAGTCAGGAGCGGTGGCATGCGCAACAAGACCGTGGGCGATCAGGAACTCGCCCTTCTCCAGCACATCGAGGAAACACCGAAATCGTCGGTCGCGGAGGTGTGTGCCGCCTTCGGGGAGAGCCGTGGCCTGGCTCGCTCCACGGTGCTGACGATGATGGAACGCCTGCGTGCGAAGGGGTATCTCACGCGCCGGCACGTCGACGGCATGTACCGTTACAGCGTGACCAACGGCAGCGGAGAAGTGATGACCGGCGCCGTGGCCCGCTTCGTCGAGAAGACGCTGCAGGGTTCGGTGTCGCCCTTCGTCGCCTGGATGTCCGAACGCGGCCAGGTCAGCGACAGCGAACTGGCGGAACTCGAAGCGCTCGTCGATACCCTGCAGTCGCGACGCAAGGGGCGCTGACATGGAGGCTCTCTTCGATACGCTGCTCTCGCGCCTCGTCCATGCCTCGGTGCAGGCCGTGCTGCTGGCCGGCGTGGTGTACGCCGTGTGCCGCCTCGTTCCCACGATGTCGGCCTCGGCGAAGGCGACCTTGTGGTGGTTGCTCGGCGCCCAGCTGATCGCAGGCATCGTGTCGCCGACGCTGCTCGGCCTCCCGCTGTTGCCCGCGGCGACGATCGCCCCCGTCGAGCCCGTGACGACCATCGCGCCGCTCACCCTGCCCGGCGCCATGGATACGATGCCCGCCGGCGATGGCACCGTCTCGTGGACGGCCACGTTGCTGTTCATCTGGCTGCTGGCCGTCGCGGTTCAAGCCGCTGTCGCCACCCTGCGCTGGCGCAGGCTGGCGGGGGTGGTGCATCGCGCGATGCCTCACGACGACGTCCGCATCGAAACGCTTTGCGCCCGTCGCGCCCGCGAGACGGGCCTTCACCGGTCACCCCGACTCGCGGTATCGCCCGAAGTGGATTCGCCTCAGGTCGTCGGCCTGCGGCACCCGACCATCCTCCTGCCGCTCGAGGTACGCCTCAGCGACGAAGATCTCGATCTCGCGCTGATGCACGAACTCGCGCACGTGCGCCGTGGCGATCTGATGCTCGGCTGGATCCCCGCGATCGCCCGCGCCCTGTTCTTCTTCCACCCCGTGGTTCACTTCGCCGTACGCGAGTACGCCCTTTGCCGTGAAGCCGCGTGCGACGCGCTGGTCGTATCGCGGGGCGGCACGATCACGAAAACGTACGGCCGCCTGCTGCTGCGGCTCGGCGTGACTCCGCCTCCGCATCACGCGCTGCCCGGTGCCTCGCCCACCTTTCATTCGCTGAAGAGGAGACTGCTCATGCTCGCTCAGGCCAACGATAGTCATCCCCGTGTGCTGACCTGGTGCCTCGTCGCCGCGATCGCCGCCGTGGGTGTGTTCCCGTGGCGCGTGGTGGCGGCGGACCAGAGCAAGACGACGGTGTCGCGCTTCTACATGCCGCCACCGCCCACGCCACCGGCGCCGGCACCCGCCGCCACACCCGCGCCAGCGGCTGCGCCCGCACCGATGTCCGCCACGTCGCTGGTCGCGCCCGTGGCACCTGTCGCGCCAGTGGCACCCGTTGCGCCCGTTCAGGCCTCGGTACCGCCGGCACCGCCAGCCCCGCCGGCGCCCGCGGTATGGTCGGAAGACGTTCATGGTGAGCCCACCAACGGCTTCTTCTACTTCTCCAACGACATTCACGTCGCCAGTGGCAGCAGCAGCGATTTTCAGCGCGCGGAGGCCGCTTACCGGGATGTCGGCAAAGACTTTGTGTGGTTCCGTCAAGGCAGGCAGGCCTGGGTGATCCGCGACCCCGCGTACGTGAAACGCATTCACCAGGCCTACGCGGCGCCGTCAAAGCCCGCCGACATGGCCGCGATCATGGCGGACCAGCAGGCCGGACTGGACCGGAAGCAGGAAGTGCTCAGCGAGCAGATGGCGAAGCTGAGCGCGAAACAGAGTGAGCTGATCTCGAAACAGATGACGTCGACCGGTCCGCGCGATGAAGCCGCTTATGTGGCCGGTAACGACGCCATCGGCCGCGAGCAGGCCGCCATCGCGCGGCAGATGGCACAGATCGGGCAGCAGCGCGCACTGCAAGGCAAGACGATGGCCGAATGGGGCCGCAGGCAGGCCGACGCATCGCGCAAGGCCTCCGAGGAAGTGAGCACGATCCTGGCCGAGGCGATCCGCAACCACGCCGCCCAGGCCGCACGCTGACGTATCCGCACACCTCCGGTATGGTGAAGGAATTTCCCCTACCGGAGGCACCATGCGACTTGAATCGGACACGGTCATCCAGACCCGCGCGTTGCTCTTCGACATGGACGGCACGCTGATCGACTCACGCGTCCTCGTCGAGAAGATCTGGAAACGCTGGTGTGACGAGAACGGTCTGGACTGGCATTACGTCCTCCCCCGTCTGCACGGCGTGCGCATGCTGGATTCGGTGCGCCGTTTCGCCCCGCCGGGTGTGGACGTGAATGCCGCGTACGAGCGCCTGTACAACGAGGAAGTGAACGACGTCGAAGGGATCGTGCCGATTCCGGGCGCACTCGAACTGCTCGCCGCGCTGCCTCAGGAAACGTGGACCATCGTGACCTCGGCCGACACCACCCTGGCCACCGGGCGTCTGGCCGCGGCCGGGATCGTGCCGCCGCCGCTCATGGTCACCGGTGAAATCGTCACCGACGGCAAGCCGCATCCCGAGGGCTACCTGCTCGGCGCAAAACGCATGGGTGCGGCGCCTGAGGACTGCCTGGTCTTCGAAGACGCGAAAGCGGGCATCGATGCGGGACGGGCGGCGGGCTCGCGCGTGATCGCTATCGCGGGCGATCATCCGGAAGAAATCGCGGAAGACGTCGAGTGGATCGCCGACCTGACCGCGCTGCGTTTCGAAAGCTACAAAGAAGGCGTCGTGACGCTGCGCGTGGTCTGAGCGTCAGTAGACATCGCGGCGATAGCGGCCGTCGGCGAGCATGTCGTCGACGGCCCGCTCGCCGAGGATGTCTCGCAAGGCCGCATCCACACCGGGAGCCATCCCCGCGAGGCTGCCGCAGACATAGATCGCGGCGCCGTCGTCGACGTAGCTGCGCACGTCATCGGCCGCGGCACGCAGACGGTCCTGTACGTAACGCGGGCCCTGCGTCTCGCGCGACCAGACCAGGTCCAGCCGTTCCACCCGGCCGTCCTCTCGCCATCGCTCCAGCTCGTCCACGTGGAGACGATCGACGCTGGCGTGCCGCTCACCGAAGATCAGCCAGTTGCGCACGTGTCCGCGTACCACACGTTCTTTCAGCAAGGCACGCAAACCCGCGATCCCCGTGCCATTGCCGATCAGCAGCATCGGACGGTCGTCGCCCGGCGCATGGAAGCCTTCGTTACGGCGGACGCGCAGATCGACCGCGTCACCGATATCGGCAAGTGCGGTCAGCCAGCCCGAGCCGAGTCCCAGCGACCCCGTGGCGTTCCGCTGCTGACGGACCACCAGATGCAGGGTTTTATCGGAGGGCAGCGAGGCGATGGAATACTCGCGGTGAGGATGTATCTGTTCATCATCGCGCCCACGACGCGGTCCGATTTCGACAACGTCCCCCGCATCCCAACGCAGATGCGCCGCGTCCACCGGTGCCAGGGCGATGTGGAAGCATGGGCCGCCGGCACTGCCGGGATTGAGCAACCGGCGTTCGACCAGCCGCCACGACTGATAAGCCGGACGCACCCAGTCGGGCGCCTCGGGTGAACCGGCCCACTCGGCGACGTGGTGTTGCCAGTGACGCAGCGCGCCCGGATCGCCGTTATCCACTTCGACAAGATCGAAAGCCCGTGCGGCGCCACTGCTGCGCAACCAGCGATCGAGGTCGTGCCCGAAGGCGCAGAAGTCCTCGTAATCGTGGTCGCCCAGCGCCAGCAAGCCGTACGACAGGCCTTGCAGAGCCAGCGCACCGGCCATGACGTCCCGGCGGAAACCCGTAGCGGGATCGGGCGCGTCGCCTTCGCCCGTCGTGCTGGCGATGAAAAGCATGCGTTTCGCCCCCTGCAACGTCGCCGGGGTCAGTGTGTCGATCGACTGCAAGGCGACGGCATCGCCGCCGTGACGCAAGGTGGCCACCGTGAGGTTCGCGAGTTCGGCCGCATAGCCGGTCTGCGTGGCGTACACGACGTGGATGTTGTCCGAACCGGTGTCGACAGCGACGGGAGCTCGTCGCCGGTGCAGCGTCACGGTGAGGACAGCCCACCCGACGACCATCGCGGAAGCCAGCCCCGTGCGCGGCCAGTCCGACGCCTGCGTGCCGGTAAAATCGTGCAGGGTCGCGAACCACGTGGCCACGGCGGCCAGCGCGATACCGATCGCGATCTGTCCGATCGGCACCCTCACGCATCGCTCCGCAAGAATCGGTCCCGCTTCGTCACGGATGCAGCGCCTTCGAAAAACCCGGCGACATCCGCTCGATGAATTTTCCATCCTCGCCGTAGAGGATGAAGAGCACGGCGATGTCGTGGCGCCTGGCGTACGCCATGCCTTCGTCCGGCCCCAGCACGGTCATCGTGGTGCCCAGCGAATCGGCATGCATGCAGTCGTCCGCGATGATGCTGACCGAGGCGATGCGATGCGCCACGGGAAAGCCCGTACGCGGATCGATATGGTGCGAGTAGAACTTGCCGCCCGTTTCGAAATAGTGGCGGTAATCGCCCGAGGTGGCGATCGCACGATCGGTCAGCGAAACGATCCGCTCGACCTCGTCCGGTGAATCGAGCGCGCCGGAAGCCGCGCCCGGACGCTCGATACCGACGTGCCAGGGCGTACCGTCGGGTTTGCGGCCGTGCGCGCGCAACTCCCCGCCGACCTCGACCAGATAGGCCGCGACTCCGGATGCATCGAGAAAACGCGCCACCTGATCGACACCGAAGCCCTTGGCCACCGACGACAGATCCACATAGATGCCACCCGGCTGCCACGCGCGATGGCCCGCGTCATCGAGACGGATGCGGTCCCATCCGACGCGTGCCCGCGCTGCCGCGATCTCCGCGGCGGTCGGCGCCTCGCGGGGGCGTTTGTCCGGGCCGAATCCCCACAGGTTCACCAGCGGGCCCACCGTCGGGTCGTACGCGCCACCGGAATCCTTCGCCAGCCCGAGCGCGTAGCGCAGCACGCCGTAGAACTCCGGCGGCAACGTCTGCCACGTGCCCGCCGGTGCGCGGTTGAACCGGCTGAGGTCGGAGTCGTGCTCGTACGTACTCATCTGCGCGACGACGCGATCCACCTCGGCCTGGATGCCCGCCTCGATGGCGCGATCGTCCGCGCCATCGGGCAAGACGGCATTCACCGACCAGGTCGTCCCCATCGTGTCGCCTTCGAAGCGGCGCACATCCTTCGCGCCCGCCCCGGACGAGACCATCAGCGCCAGCAGCACTAAAACGGCCGGGACGACAAACGCCGGTCGGGCGACCGCCCTGCGGGCGACCGCCCGGATCACTGCGGCAACACCTCGAGCGTCGCCGTATAGCCCAGGCGACGCTGTTTCGCTTCCTTCGTCGAGGTCTTCTTGTCCTCGGCCGAAGCATTCACCCAGTACATCCCGGCGGCAGGCCAGGTGAACGAGAATTTCCCGTCCTTGTCCGTCGTCGTATCCATCTCATCCTGCGCATTGCGATAGCGCGTCGCACCGTCGATGGCGACGACCTTTACATCCGCGGCCGGCTTACCGTCCACCAGCAACTGGAAGGTCGCTTTTTCACCGGACACGAGATCGTTGGGCGCGGTCACCGGGACCAGTTCCATGCCCTTGCCCGTCGGCTTCAGCGCGCCCGTGCTCGGCGAACCCTGGGTCACGAAGGTCTCGACACGCGAGGCCATTTCGTTGACTTCGACGTTCTTCGCGTTCGCGGGCAGGCCCGCCTTGAGGTCCGTGGCGTTACCGCGCCAGCGCTTCTTCTGGCCGTCCAGTTCGTACGTGGCGAACACGCCCTGGTTGACCAGCGCGATGCGATACGTGCCCTTCTGCGGCACGGCAAGATCGAACGTGCTGCGGTACTTGCCCTTGTTTTCGTTCTCCGCCTGCACGGTGCTGCCATCCGGTGCGGTAATCACCAGCTGGTCGAGCTGTGCCGGGAAATGATCGGGGTAGTACAAATCGTTGGAGACAGCGGCATCGACGGTGACCCAGGCGTCGTCACCGGAAACCACCGTGGCGGACGGCACCATCCACATCTTGTGCGCCTGGGCGGCCATCGGAAGAGCGAGAGCCAGGGCGGCACCGAGCGCGGCGCGAACGAATGCGTGCTTCATCATCGGGTAACTCCGTTACGGGTTGAGGTCGAGGTTGATCTGACCGAGTTCGGCGCTGCCCTTCGCGGACAGATGCGTGCTGGCCTTCGCGGGCCAGTCGAATGCGATGCGCTGGGTTTCGTGACCGCCGACTTCGCGCGCGGCTTCCACGACGATTTCGTAGTGTCCCGGGGCGAGCGTGCCCAGCGGCGGCTTGCCGTCGGTGAAGCGCAGCTGGTGCTGGCCCGCCGGGCGCGTCGCACCGGATACGCCGTCGATCGGCATGGTCTGATCGCGGCCGGTACGACGCCACCACTGGCGCATGTCCTTCAGCCACTTGGTGCCTTCGCCGTCCTTCTTCCTGACGTCGTACCAGACGGCGAGATTGGCGGCGACCGTGTGGTCCTCGCGCTCGATCCACACGGCGACATAAGGCCGGTGGTATTCGGCGACCTTGAGCTCCGGGATCTCCACCGTCAGGTTCATGTCGGCGGCGAAGGCCGGCGCGGCGACGGTGAGGCAGAAGGCGAACGGCAATAAGCGACGCATACGAAATTCCGTCAGTGAATGAAAAGGAGGGCGATGACCACGGGAAGGACGAAGCCAAGGGCGACCATCGGCCAGGTCATGCGGCGCTGACCCGCATGCAACTTGAGCAGCAGCAGGCCGGTCAGCGCGAAGACGACGCAGGCCAGCGCGAAAACATCGATGAACCAGCTCCAGACCGGACCGGTGTTGCGGCCCTTGTGCAGGTCGTTGGCATACGCCAGCCAGCCGCGATCGGTAGTTTCGGACTGCACCTCGCCGGTTTCCCGGTCGATGCTCACCCAGCCGTCGCCACCGGGACGCGGCAGCGCGACCTCGACTTCGTCCTCGCTCCAGTCGCCGTCGCGACCATCGATGCGCATACCCGTCTTCGATTCGACAAAGGCGGCCACCGCGGGCGCCACCGGTGCCGACCTGCGACCGGGGTCGACCAGTTTCGCCCTCAATCCGGGCGGCAAGGTCGCCGTGTGTCGCACCACCCGGGGCGATGCTTCGATCGCGCCGGCATGGTTGAGCGTGAACCCGGTGACCGAAAAGAGCAGGAGCACGACCAGCGAGATCGCGGAGCTGATCCAGTGCCAGCGATGCAGGTGCTTGAGCCAGAACGCGCGGCTTTGCCGGTCGACGGTATCGCGCATGTGGTGGATCGCCCCTGAAACGCCGATAGCGGCCCGGGATGGTAAACCACAATGCGAATCGTTCGCAATTGGGACAGGAAAGCGATCCGAAAGCCTGCCGCGACAACATGCGCCCGAACCACTCCGGAGCGTATCCTTGTCCACCATGCGCATCCTCCTAGCCGAAGACGACGCCGCCATCGCCGCGGCCGTGCGAGCCTCCCTTGAACAGGGTGGCCACGCTGTAGACCACGTAACCGACGGTGCCAGCGCCGACCACGCGTTGCGCGACCACGACTACGACCTGCTGGTACTCGACCTCGGCCTGCCGCTGCTCGACGGCAGCGACGTGCTGGCGCGTGCCCGCAAACGTGGCGCCAGCCTTCCCGTGCTCGTGGTGACCGCACGCGAGGGCCTGAAAGAGCGCGTGCGCGTGCTCGACCTGGGCGCCGACGATTACCTCGTGAAACCGTTCGCACTGGCCGAGTTCGACGCCCGCGTCCGCGCCCTGCTCCGTCGCCGGACCAGTCAGGGTGCGCCGGAATTCCGCATCGGTCGTCTGCGTCTGGACATCCCCGGCCATCGCGCCTGGATCGACGACACGCCGCTGGACCTCACGGCGCGCGAGTTCGGCCTGATCGAAGCCCTAGCCTCACGTGCGGACAAGGTGACCAGCCGCGCGCAGCTGGTGGAAGCTCTGTGCAACTGGGACGAGGACCTGACCGACAACGGCCTGGACATCGCCTTGCACCGCCTGCGCCGCAAGTTGCAGGGTTCGGGCACCAACGTCCGCACCATCCGCGGACTGGGCTACCTGCTCGAAGAAGCCGCGGATGCCTGAACGGCGCCACGCGGCGCAGCGCTCCGCCCGACCGAGCCTGCGTCGGCGCCTGCTGACCTTCCTGCTCGTCCCGGTGCTCGGCGTGCTGCTGCTGGACGCCGTGGTCGTCTACTTTGCCGCGCTGGCCTATTCCAACCGCGTACACGATTCCGATCTCTCCGACTCGGCGCTGACGCTGTCTGAGATGATCGGCAACGATGCGCTGCGCGGCGAACTCACGGCACAGGCCCGCTTCCTGCTCGAATACGACCCTGACGGTCGCAACTACTACACGGTGGTCAGCGACCGGCACGGGCGCATGATCGGCAACGCCGAGCTCGCCGGGCCGGGCGAGCCCGTCGCCACGGACTCGCCACCCCTGCTTTACGACACCTCGCTGGGCCATCGCCCGCTGCGCGGCGCGATCATGCGCGTGCCCAATCACCACGAAGACGGCGACGTGCTGACCATCACGGTGGCCGAGAACCTGCGCGACCGGCATGCCCGGGCCCGCGAGATCCTGCTGCTCACCCTGCCGATCGAAGCGCTGCTAATCGTCGCCGTGCTCTCGCTGGTCTGGTTCGGCGTGAGCCACGGTCTGGGCGTGCTCGAGCCGCTGACGGCGAGACTGAGTCGCCGCGGCCACGATCTGGGACCCATCGGCGAGGAAGACGTGCCGGTGGAGATCCTGCCGCTGACTCGCACCATCGACGACCTCTTCGCACGCATGCGCAACATGCTGGGTCTGCAGGAGCGCTTCATCGCGGATGCCGCGCACCAGTTGCGGACACCGCTGGCCGGCATCCAGCTCCACGTCGAGCGCTACGAGGTCATCGCCGACCCCAGCCAGCGCGAGGAAGCCCTGCGCCACGTGCACCGCCTCGCCGCCCGCGCCGCCCGTACCTCGGCGCAGCTGCTGGCGCTGACCCGTACGCAGTCGCCCGACCTTCCGGATCACGACGGGATGGCGGTGATCGATCTGTCGACCGTCGTGCCCGAGGCGGTCGCCATGCGCGTACACCAGGCGCTGGGACTGGGCATGGACCTTGGCTACGAAGGACTGGAGACGCCCTGCCTCGTGCGAGGCGACGCGCTGCAGGTCCAGGAGGTCATCGACAACCTGATCGACAACGCTTTCCACTACGCCGGGCGCGGTCACAGCGTCACCGTCTCGGTCGCCTGCGATGGCGGCGATGCCGTACTGGCCGTGGAGGACGATGGTCCCGGCGTGGAGGACGTCTTCCTCACCCAGCTGGGCGAGCGGTTCTTTCGCGTGCCCGGGGTGGACGAGGACGGCACCGGTCTCGGCCTGGCCATCGTCGAAAGCATCGCCGAACGGCATGCGGCACGGGTCACCTTCCTGCATGCAACGGCCGGTGGCCTCCGTGTGGAACTGCGTTTCCCCCTTCAGTCAGGCCAGAAAGCCGGCTGAAACCACGCCACGGCACCATGCCTCCCTCAGAAACCAGTCAGTGAGGTCCGGCGTGAGCCACCCGACGGAATTCCAGTTCGAAGGCGGTCGCGACGGCGTCCTGCTGATCCACGGCCTCACCGGTACGCCGGCCGAGATGCGCATGGTCGGCAAGGGACTCAACCGCGCCGGCTTCACGGTCGTCGGTGTTCGCCTCGCCGGTCACTGCGGCACGGAAGAAGACCTGGTCGCCACCTCGTGGGAGGACTGGTACGCCAGCGTCGAATCCGCCGCCGAAGAGCTTCGCGGCCGGGTCGATCGCCTGTTCGTCGCCGGGCTGTCCATGGGTGCCGTACTCGCGCTGCGTCTGGCGGCCGTGCAGCCCGGCTGGGTCGACGGCGTCGGCGTGTTCGGTGCCACCTTCCGTTATGACGGCTGGTCCATCGGCTGGACCGGCAAGCTGTCGTTCCTGCTGCCGCTGTTCAAGCGTCTCGGTATCGGCCGTCATCGCAGCTTTATCGAGCAGCCGCCTTTCGGCATCCGCGACGAGCGGCTGCGCGCGCAGATCAGCCAGGCGATGTTCTCCGGGGACAGCGCCGCGGCCGGCCTGCCTGGCAACCCGTGGCACGCGCTGGCCGAAATGGTGAAGCTGGCGCGCGACGTGCGCCGTCGCCTGCCCGATGTCGTCGCGCCGTGCTTCGTCGCGCACGCCACCGACGACGATGTGGCCAGCGTCGCCAATGCGGACATGGTCGCGCGTCGCGTACGCGGCCCGATCGAAATGCTGCTGCTGGGCGACAGCTACCACATGATCACGATCGACCGCGAACGCCGCATGCTGATCGAGCGGACGGCCGACTTCTTCGGCCGCATCGCCCGCGACGCACGCCCCACACGCATGGCGGCCTGATCGATGCACGGGCTGGTGCTCGCGCTGTGGATCGCCAATGTCGTGCTCGACACGGGCGGCCAGCTTGCGTTCAAAGCCGCCGCCGGTGATGAGCGTGCAGGCGATGGCCTCGCCCGCTGGAAGTACATGCTGGCGCGGCCCTGGATCTGGACCGGCATCGGCTGTTATGTCGCCGAGTTTCTGGTCTGGATCGCCTTCCTGTCGCTGGTGCCGCTGTCCGAAGGCGTGCTGCTCGGTTCGATCAATATCGTGGCGATCATGATCGCCGGGCGTTTCCTGTTCAGGGAACGCCTCAGCCCGCTGCGCGTCACCGGCATCCTGCTCGTCGCCGCGGGCGTCGCCATCGTGGGAGCCGGCTCGTGAAGCGTTTCTATCTCATCGGCTTCGGTCTGCTGCTCGCGTTCGACACGCTCAACCTCGTCTGCTTCAAGATCGCCGGCACGCATGCGCTGCCGGTGGAAATGAGCACGGCGTGGCTGGCGCGCGTGTTTTCGCATCCATGGATCTACGGCGCCATCGTCGGTTACATCGGCGCCTTCCTCACCTGGATGAGCCTGCTCAAGCATGCACCCATCGGTCCCGCCTTCGCCGCCTCCCATCTCGAAGTGGTGAGCGTGATGCTGCTTTCCTGGTGGGTCTTCGCCGAGCCGGTGACGCTCACCCAGATACTCGGTGCCGCCGCGATCGTCGCCGGCATCGTCTGCCTCGCCTTCGCCGAACGCGGCGATGAGACGGTGAGCGATGTGGTTCCGGCCTGAGCCCGAATCGCCGCCCACCGCCGGCCTGCCGCTGGGCATCGCCGACCTGGGTGGCGATGTCCGCGCGCCGCTCACCGCGCTCGCCGCGTCGTGGCTCGGTGTGGAAGAAACGCAGCTGGAGTGTTCCGGCACCGCCGCGCTGACCGTCGCGCTGACGGCGCTCTCCGAGTACGCCCGCTCGCGGCGCGAAGTCGCCATCCCCGCCTTTACCTGCCCGCTGGTGCCGCTGGCCATCCGCCGCGCCGGACTCGTGCCGCGACTGGTGGATCTGCTGCCTGGCAGCTTCGACATGGATCCGCAACGACTCGAAGACGCCTGCGGTCCGCAGACACTGGCGGTCGTACCGACTCATCTGGGCGGGCGAACCGCCGATGTCGCCAGCGCGAATGCCATCGCGCATTCCGCTGGCGCGCTGACCATCGAAGACGCGGCGCAGGCACTCGGTGCGCGCATCGACGGTCGCTTTGCAGGAACCCTTGGCGACATCGGTTTCTACAGTCTCGCGGCAGGCAAGGGCCTGTCGATCTTCGAGGGCGGTCTGCTGGTGGCCCAGGACGACGTCTGGCGCGAGCGCTTCCGCCGCGCCTCGCACCGCGTGGTGCGCTGGCATCCGGGGTGGGAAATCCGTCGCTCGCTCGAACTCGCGGGCTACGCGGCGTTGTACCGACCGTCGGGGCTTGGCTTCGCCTACGGCAATTCGCTGCGGCGCGCGCTGCGGCGCGGCGACCTGATCGGTGCGGCGGGCGAGGATTTCAGCGCTGACTTTCCGTTGCACCGCGTGGGGCGATGGAGGCGCGCAGTGGGGGCGCGCGCGTTCGGACGTTTGTCCGGGTTTATCGAGGCCACGCGCGCGCAGGCCGCCGCACGTGTGCCCGCGCTGGCATCGATTCCCGGCGTCCACGTCTTCACCGACGAGGGCGGAACGTGGCCCTATCTGATGCTTCGTTTGCCCGACGAAGCCATGCGCGACGCGGTGCTGAAACGCCTGTGGTCATCGCGGCATGGCGTGGCGCGCATGTTCGTCCACGCCCTGCCCGACTACGAATACCTCGAGGCCATGCCGGGCGGCGACGATGTACCGAACGCGCGCGATTTCGCCGCGCGCACGCTGACGATCACCAACAGTCTGTGGCTGGACGACGCGTGCTTCGAGCACGTGTGTGCGGTGATCGAGGCGGTGATCGTTTCGCGCTGACGATCCGGCGAGCCTCAGGCCCGCCCCTGCTCCACCAGGGTCAGCGCCACCTTGTCCCGCAGATAGACCGGCAAGGCCAGCTCCGGCGCGACGGCCTGACCGTCACGGAACATGCGCGCCGCGACTTCCGCGACATGCCGCGCCTGCGGGAACAGCGCACCGTCCGCCGAGCGGACCGGTGCCTTGATCCGCTCGCGCAGCACGGCTTCGTATGTCGCCCAGCCCGTACCGACGACGTGCCATGCGGATGCGTCAGGCAACACCAGCGCGGCCGCCGTGTCCACACGCTCACGATCCATCAGGCTCACGCTGCCATCGTTCTCGCGACGCCACGCCGCGACATAAATTTCGCCCATGCGCGCGTCGATGACAGACAGAATGGCCGCATCGTCTTCCGGCGCTTCCAGTGCGAGCGCCTGCAACGACGACACGGTGACGACTGGAACATCCAGCGCCATCGCCATGCCCTGTGCCAGCGATACGCCCAGGCGCACCCCGGTGAACGCACCGGGGCCACGGCCGACGGCGATGCCATCGAGCGCCTCGCGCTTCAGGCCCGCTTCGGCGAGCAGCTCGTCGGCCATCGGCAGAACGAGTTCCGCATGCCTGCGCGGCGCGATCTCGCTGCGCTCGATCACCTCGTCGCCGTGGACGAGGGCGACCGAGCAGGCTTCCGTGGAGGTTTCGATGGCGAGGAAGTTCATGGCGTATCCGGCGTGGGGTTGAACGGTGTTCCCTGGGCGTACCAGTCGATCCGGCGGGTCAGGTACATCAGCAGCCCGACTACCGCCACGAGCACGACCGCGCCGATCAGCAGCGCGTACTGCTCGGCGCCGATCAGGCCGTACAGTATGGCGTAAACCAGCGCGAGGACGCCGCCGAGGGTGAACCCGGCCCGTCGGGCGCGCAGCGCCGCCACGGCGTAACCGCCCACGATCGACACCACCGCGCCCGCCGCGACTGCATAGGCCGGCCCGAAGCCGATCTGCTCGGAAAGAGCCAGCAGCAGGACGTAAAAGCTCGTCATGGCGGCGCCCACCAGCAGGTACTGCACGGGATGCAGGCGCAGGCCCTTGAGTACTTCGAACAGGAAGAAGGCGACGAAGGTCAGCGCGATGAACAGCAGACCGTATTTACCGGCACGGTCGTTCTGCTGGTATACCCCGCCAGGCTGGTAAAGCTTCACGCCGAACGCCGACGACTCGAGCCGCCCCTCGACATCCTTGTCGTCGGCACGCCAGTGCTGCCCGTAGGCCCGATTGAGATCCAGCACCTGCCACGAAGCGTCGAAGCCCTTCGCGGTCACGCTGCGCGTTCCCGGTAGCAGGGCGCCGGTAAAGCTCGGATCGGGCCACGGCGAACGGACCCGCACGCTGTTGTTGCGGGCCAGCGGCAACGCGGAAAACGATTCGGTGCCCGCAATGCGCAGGGTCATCACATAGTCCAGCGGCGTGTCGCGGGCCGGGTCGACGGCGATGGGTGTGGACAACACCGTGTACGGCCCCATGCGTGCCGTCGACGACGCCAGGCGCACGGGCTTGCCGTCGACCGTGACCGAGGTGATGTGTTGCAGGCCGCGCGTATCGGCGATCAGCAGACGCAGTTCCGCTTTGCCGGGAAACCAGGTCGAACCGCTGTCCGCGGCGAAACGACGGATGTCTTCGGGCAGGATACGACCGCGCAACGTGACGTCGCCGGTGTACACCGGTACCTCGTACATGCCGAACCGGCGCTTTTCGACGCTGAGGTCGGCGACAGTGCTCTGGTCGTCCGCCAGTACGATTTCGGTGCCGTCATGGCTGGCGACCAGCTTGCCGTCCGCGTCGTGGGTTTCGCTGCGCGTGGGAACGGCGAGCACGAGGCCGCCGATAGTCTGCTCACCGCCCCATCCATCGGCGACGCGTGCCGACGCGGTGTCGCGCATCGACTGCCGCTCGCGCACGAGGCCGTCGGCCTGGGTCAGTGGGATCAACATGAGCAGGGCCAGTAGCCCGATGCCAAGCACCTTGGCGGTAATCGTCTGAGTCCAGCGGAACATCGGGGGTCTCCCTCGTCGATAGTGAGGGCGATGGTGGGCTCCGCGTGAGGTGACCCACCGTCTGGCGTGTGGCTTCGACGGGGCGAGTTCTGGCGAAATACTGCGCGGGGTGTTGGGGCTGGCCGTCGCGGGCTCGGCTTGCGCCCTCGCCTTTGTTTTGTCGCGGCGTGTGGTGTCGCGTCGTTGGCTGGGACCGGTCGCTTGCCTGGGGTGCATGGCCTCGTTCGCCTTAGTGAGGCTGAGGGTTCGCGAACAGGGTTCGCTCCTACCGCACGGCGACCGCAATGGGGGGATACATGGCGGCCTGTAGGAGCGCGCCCTGCGCGCGAAAAGCCAACGAAGCGAAGAAGCCACACCCCGCTCGACCACCAACCCACCTCGGTACACCAAAGAGACGGCGGGGGTGACACTCGGGGCCGGTAGCCGCAGGCGAGGGCTTCGACTGGACAAGGCCGCGAAGCGGGGCCGGTCAGGGATGACCGGCCAATTCGCCCTGAGCGAAAAATGCCGTCACATCCGACAGCTCACGCGTACGCGGCATCGGCGGCAAGCTGGCGAGGAAAAGTCGGCCGTAGCCCTTCGTGCTGAGGCGCGGATCGCAAAGCACCAGAACGCCTCGATCGTTCACGTCGCGGATCAACCGCCCCGCGCCCTGCTTCAGCGCGATCACCGCCGTCGGCACCTGCCAGCCCATGAAAGGATTGATGCCCGCTTCCTCGAGCGCCTCGAGTCGCGCCTGCAGGACGGGATCGTCCGGCATCGCGAACGGCAGCTTGTCGATGACGACGACACTCAATGCTTCGCCGGCCACGTCCACGCCTTCCCAGAAGCTTGCCGCGCCGAGCAATACGCCACGACCGCTGGCGCGGAATTCTTCCAGCAGGCGATGGCGCGGCGCGCTGCCTTGCACGAACAGCGGCCAGGGCACGCGCCCTTCCAGCAACTCGGCGGCACGCCGCAGGGCGCGGTGCGAGGTGAACAACAGGAACGCGCGGCCGTCCGACGCGTCCAGTACGGGACGGATCGCCGCGATCACCTTGTCGGTGAAGTCACGCGCGGAGGGATCCGGCAGATCCTTCGGCAGATAGGCCAGCGCCTGGCGCTTGTAATCGAAGGGACTCTCGACGTGCAGGGTCTGCGGATCCTCGATACCCAGCTGGCGGGCGAAATGACCGAAGTCGCCCGCGATCGACAGCGTGGCCGAGGTGTGGATCCACGCGGCATCCGTGGCCATGCGCATGGCGCGCAGCGGCGAAGCGAGGTCCAGCGGCGTCGCGTGCAACGCGAAGCCACGCGGGAATGTTTCGTACCAGCGCACGTCGCTGGCCGAATGTTCCTCCGCGATGCGGTCGAGACGCAGGCTAAGCATCTGCGCGCGTTCGAAAGCATTGGCCAGACCGCGCGAGCGCTCCCCCAGCGAACCGAGCAGATCGGACAGCGCGGCCATGACATCGCGCAATTCGGTCAACAGATCGTGGACGGTGCTGTCGCGATCCAGGGCGCCGAAAGGCCCCTTCGGCGGCAACGAGTCCATGGCAAGGCGCAGCCTCCTGACCAGGTCCTGCACCACCTCGACCGGTTCCAGCAGCTGACTGGTCGCACCGGTGACCCCCTGCGCTTCGGCCAGCGCGTCGTGGGCCAGGTCGGTCATCTGCCGTGCGCTGACGCTTTGCGAAAAGAACTGGCCGGCCAGTTCGGGGATCTGGTGCGCCTCGTCGAGAATGAAGGCGTCGGCACCGGGCAGGATTTCACCGAAGCCTTCCTGCTTCAGCGCCAGATCGGCCATCAGCAGGTGATGGTTGACCACCACAATGTCGGCTTCCATCGCATCGCGGCGGGCTTTCACCACATGGCAGTCGTCGAAGAACGCACACTCCGCGCCAAGGCAGTTTTCCGGCGTGGAGGTGACCCGCGGCCAGACCGGCGAATCTTCCGGGATATCGACCATCTCCATACGATCGCCACGGCGGGTGCGGGCCGACCAGGCACGGATCGCCGAGAGCTGGGAGGCCAGCTGCCGGTCCGGGTTGCCCTCGCGGACGGACTGGTCGAGCCGGTACAGGCACAGATAGTTGGCCCGGCCCTTCAGCAGGCTGGTTCTGGCCCGGCTGCCCAGCACGGCGTGCACGCGCGGCAGATCGCGGAAGAACAGCTGATCCTGCAGCGCCTTGGTGCCGGTGGAAACGATCACCTTGCGCCCCGACATCAAGGCGGGAACGAGGTAAGCGAACGTTTTGCCGGTGCCGGTGCCGGCCTCGGCGATCAGGATGTCGCGCTCGGCGATGGCTTCGGCCACGGCCTCCGCCATGCGCTGCTGGGCCTCGCGCGGGGCGAATCCCGGTACTTCACGGGCGAAAGGCCCTTCGGCGCCGAGGATCGCGGCCACTTCAGGTTCAGTCATCCGGCAAGTATCGCCTACAATGGCCGTCTTTTCGTCTTCCAAAGAGCGCCCCTTCACGGCGCGATCCGAGAGCCCACGCATGGACAAGAGTTTCGAGCCCAGCCAGATCGAGTCGAAGTGGTACGCCCAGTGGGAGGCCAACGGCTATTTCAAGCCGTCGGGCAAGGGCACGCCGTACACGATCATGCTGCCGCCGCCCAACGTCACGGGCACCCTGCACATGGGCCATGCCTTCCAGCACACCATCATGGACACGCTGGTGCGCTACCACCGCATGCGTGGCTTCGACACGCTGTGGCAGCTGGGTACCGACCATGCGGGCATCGCCACCGAGATGGTGGTCACCCGCCAGCTCAATGCCGAAGGCAAGCAGCGCGCCGATTTCGACCGTGAGTCGTTCATCGCCCGCATCTGGGAGTGGAAGGCGGAATCCGGCGACATCATCGGCCGCCAGATGCGCCGCCTGGGCGTGTCAGGCGACTGGTCGCGCGAACGTTTCACCATGGACGAGGGCATGTCCGAGGCCGTGATCGAGACCTTCGTCCGCCTGTCGGAGGAAGGCCTGATCTACCGTGGCCAGAAGCTGGTCAACTGGGATCCGGTGCTGAAGACCGCGATTTCCGACCTCGAAGTGGTCAGCGAGGAAGAAGACGGTTCGATGTGGTCGATCCGCTACCCGCTGTCCGACGGCTCGGGTGAACTGATCGTCGCCACCACACGTCCGGAGACGATGCTGGGCGACGTGGCCGTGGCCGTGCATCCGGAAGACGAGCGCTACGCGCATCTCATCGGCAGGATGCTCGACCTGCCGCTGTCCGACCGGCAGATTCCGATCATCGCCGACGACTACGTCGAGAAGGACTTCGGCACCGGTTGCGTGAAGATCACCCCGGCGCACGACTTCAACGACTATGCCATCGGCCTGCGCCACAACCTGCCGATGATCAACATCCTCACCGACGAAGCGAAGATCAACGACGCCGCGCCGGAGAAGTACCGCGGACTGGACCGCTATGTCGCGCGCAAGGCGGTGCTCGCCGATCTCGAAGCGGCCGAGCTGCTGGTCGAGACGAAGAAGCACAAGCTGCAGGTGCCGCGCGGCGATCGCAGCGGCCAGGTCATCGAGCCATATCTCACGTGGCAGTGGTTCGTGAAGATGGACACCCTGGCGGCGCGCGGCCTCGAACTGGTCGAGCACGGCCACGTGAAGTTCGTGCCCGAAAACTGGATCAGCACGTACCGCCACTGGCTCGGCAACATCCAGGACTGGTGCATCAGCCGCCAGCTGACCTGGGGCCATCGCATCCCGGCGTGGTACACCGACAACGGCAGCGTGATCGTCGCACGCGACGAGGCCGAGGCCGCCGCCAAGGCGGTTGCGCAGGGCTACGAGGGTGCACTGCGCCGCGACGACGACGTGCTGGAAACCTGGTTCTCGTCCGGCCTCTGGAGCCACTCCACGCTGGGGTGGCCGAACCCGGAGCGCCAGGCCGAGCTCGGTTTCGACCGTTACCTGCCGTCGAGCGTGCTGGTCACCGGCTTCGACATCATCTTCTTCTGGGTCGCCCGCATGATCATGCTGACCGACCACTTCACGGGCGAAGTCCCGTTCAAGGACGTCTACGTCACGGGCCTGATCCGCGACAAGGACGGCCAGAAGATGTCCAAGTCCAAGGGCAACGTACTCGACCCGCTCGACATCATCGACGGCATCAGCCTCGACGACCTGCTGGCCAAGCGCACGCGCGGCCTGATGCAGCCGAAGATGGCGGAGAAGATCGAGAAGTCGACGCGCAAGGAATTCGGCGACGGCATTCCCGCGTTCGGTGCGGACGCGCTGCGCTTCACCTTCGCCTCGCTGGCGACGCACGGTCGTGACATCAAGTTCGACCTGGAGCGTGCCGGCGGCTACAAGGCCTTCGTCAACAAACTCTGGAACGCGTCGCGCTTCGTGCTGATGAACCTCGGTGAAGAAGCGCGCATCGCACCGGTCAAGCCCACGACCGAAGCCGAACGCTGGATCCTCACCCGCCTGCGCGACACGCTGGGCACGGTCAAGGAACAGCTCGCGGCCTATCGCTTCGACCTCGCTTCGCAGGCGCTGTACGAGTTCACCTGGAACGAGTTCTGCGACTGGTTCCTCGAGTTGTCCAAGCCCGCATTGAACGGCAACGACGAAGCCGCCATCGCATCCACCCGCTACACCCTGGTGCACGTCCTGGAGACGCTGCTGCGTGCGCTGCATCCGCTGATTCCCTTCGTCACCGAAGAGATCTGGCAGAACGTGCGCCCGCTGCTTGGCATCGACGGCGAAACGATCATGCTGCGCCCCTACCCGGAAGCCGCGGACGTCGAAGGCGACGACGCCGCGACCGCCGAGATCGAATGGGTCAAGGACGTGCTGACCGGCGTGCGTCGTATCCGCGCCGAGATGAACATCGCGCCGGGCAAAGTCATTCCGCTGCTGTTCGCCGACGGCGACGCGGCCGATCGTGCACGTGCGGCCAAGTTCGCCGCGCAGATCGCGTTCCTCGGCCGCGTCGAAACGCCGGTGTGGGTCGAAGGCGAAGAGCCTGCCGCCGCTGCCGCCGTGATCGGTGGCATGCGAGCGTTGATTCCGCTGGAGGGGCTGATCGACGTCGGCGCCGAGAAGGCACGCCTCGCGAAGGAAATCGCCCGCATCGAGGGTGAAGTGCGCAAATGCGAAGGCAAGCTGAGCAACGCCAACTTCGTCGCCAACGCACCGGCTGAAGTGGTCGAGCAGGAGCGCCAGCGCATTGCTGACTGGACGCGCCAGGCGGATGCGATGCGGGAGCAGGCGAAAAAGCTGGGCGCGTAGCGCCCAGCTTTGTAGGAGCGCGCCCTGCGCGCGAAAAGCCAACGAAGCGATGAAGCGGCACCCCGATGAGGGGGCGCCCCATTACCGCCTTGTAGGCTTTTCGCGCGCGGGGCGCGCTCCTACATGAGACGTCACCGATAAAAAAACCCGCCATCCGGCGGGTTTCTTCTTTTACATGTCGTGTTTGTTCACTTCAAACCCGGCTTTCTTGTATTCCGACCACCGCGCCCGTGACCCCTCGCGCTCGGCGGGATCCGCCGCCACGACTTCCAGCACGCGGTCGAAGTGCCCCGGGGCGCAGACATCGCGCAGGTTGATCACCATCGGCCGGTCCGCGGCCTCGACGCCCGGCGGCACGATCAGAACCGCCGTGTTGGCGTCGTCGTCATCCCCCGCGAGCTGATGGGGGATGAAGGCATCCTCGTCGAAAGCCCAGAGGTATTCGTCGATCGCCTCGGCCTGTTCGAAGTCCCGCGTGAGGATCAGGGTCGGCTGCTGGGCGCCGAACGCGCGCTTGGCGAGTTCGCAGACCAGCAGCAGGGGATCCTCGCGGAAGCGCGGCTTGTCGATCAGGTAGAAGTCGGCGCGCGGCATCGTCGCGGGATCAGCCGGCCGACGCGACGCGGTCGAGCAGCCACTGGGTCAGCAGCGGCACGGGACGGCCGGTGGCCATGCCCTTGCGGCCTTCGTCCCACGCGGTGCCGGCGATGTCGAGGTGCGCCCAGCGACGGCCTTCGGTGAAGCGCGCCAGGAAGCAGCCCGCCGTGATCGCACCGGCGTACTTGCCGCCGATGTTCGCCACGTCGGCGAAGCCCGACTCGAGCTGGCTCTGGTAATCGTCCCAGAGCGGCAGGCGCCAGGCGCGGTCGAGGGTGGACTCACCCGCGGCGAGCAGCTCGGCCGAGAGCGACTCGTCCTTGGTCATCAGGCCGCTGGCATGCTTGCCCAGCGCGACGACGCAGGCGCCGGTGAGGGTGGCGGCATCGATCATGGTATGCGGGTCGAAGCGCTTGCCGGTGTAGGTCAACGCGTCGCAGAGGATCAGGCGACCCTCGGCATCCGTGTTGAGCACTTCGATGGTGATGCCGGCGAGGCTGGTCAGCACGTCGCCCGGGCGATAGCTGTCACCGTCCGGCATGTTTTCGACGGCCGGGACGACGCAGACGAGGTTGACCGCGAGCTTGAGCTTCACCGCGGCGACGAAGGCGCCGAGCACGCCGGCGGCGCCGCCCATGTCGAACTTCATTTCTTCCATGCCCGGACCCGGCTTGAGACTGATACCACCGGTGTCGAAGGTGATGCCCTTGCCGACGAAGGCATACGGCTTGTCGCCGTCCTTGCCGCCGTTCCACTGCAGGATGATCAGGCGCGGCTGATTGGCCGAGCCGCGGGCAACGGCCAGCAGCGAGCCGAAGCCTTCCCGTTCCATGTCGGCGCGGTCGAGGGCCTCGAAGGTGACGCCTTCATGAGCCTCGGCAAACGCCCTCGCCTGATCCGCGATGTAGACCGGGTTGCAGATGTTGGGCGGCAGGTTGGCCAGTTCCTTGGCGTAGCGAACGCCTTCGGCGATCGCGCGGGCTTCGGCCAGGCCGGTCTCGCCATCGGCCGGGCCGACCAGGTTCACCGTGCCGAGCTCCGGCAGCGCCTTGTCGCGCGGCTTGACGGTGGCGGTATAGCGGTAGGCGGCATGGTCGGTGGCCAGGGCGGCGACACGGACGCGCCAGGCGGCGTCGCGACCCGGCACGTCGATTTCGGGCAGCCAGCTGGTGGCCTCGGTGACCGGCAGGCGACCGACGGCGCGGGCGGCTTCCAGGGTGACGCGCTGGTAGCGGGCGGCGTCGAACGTCTTCTGGGCGCCCAGGCCCACCACCAGCACGCGGGCGGCGGCGACACCGGCCGGGTGCAGCAGCGTGACAAGGTTGCCGACCTTGCCGGTGATGTCGCCAGCCTCGACCAGGCGTTTGATGGCGCCCTGACCGGCGGTGTCGATCCGCGCCGCGGCGCTGGTCAGGACACCGTTCTCGTAGACACCGACGACCGCGACCGGGGTGGCGGTCGATTCGGGAGCGCTGGAACCGAGGCTGAACTGAACTGACATATCTGATGGTCCTGCAAAAGCCCGCCGGGGCCCGGACAGGCTAGACTTGTGGTTTGCCGGCCAGGACTGACGCGGCACGAACCGCCAATTCTACCAAATGCTCAGCATCCTCGACCGCTATTTCCTGCGCGAACTTGCCTACGGTGTCATTGCGACGGCCGTGGTCCTGCTCGTCATCTTCTCCGGCGGCGCCTTTGCCAACGTCCTGCAGAAGGTCGCCAACGGCAGCATCCAGCCCTCCGTCATGTTCGAGGTGCTCGGCCTGCAGATGGTGGACCTGCTCTCCACGCTGCTACCGATGTCCGCCTTCCTGGGCACCCTGATAGCCCTGGGTCGCATGTACCGCGAGAGCGAGATGCACGTCCTGGCCTCGTCCGGCATGGGTCCGCGCGGCATGCTGCGCCCGGTCACCCTGCTGGCGGTCGTCGCCACCATCGTGGTCGGCCTGGTCTCGCTCTGGCTGGGGCCGCTGTCGGCACGCACCGCCGACCAGGTCATCGCGGCGGCGAACAAGTCCGTGATCGCCGCCGGCCTCGACGCCGGTCGCTTCACCGAACTGCCCGGCAAGGGCGGCATCATCTTCGTCGACACCCTGAGCCGTGACGGCACGGTACTGGGCAAGACCTTCCTGGCTACCGACCGCACCGACAGCGACGGCAACCCGCAGGTCCGTGTGGTCAGCGCCAAGAGCGGTCGCATGTACCAGGAGAGCGACGGCCAGAACCGTTTCCTCGCCCTGTACGACGGCTGGCAGTTCGAGGTGCCGCTGGCGGCCGACAACTGGCGCCGCATGAAATACGAGCGTAACGACGCCTCGCTGTCGTCCATCGTCGACGACGACGAGGACACCGATCCCGCTCACGAATCCACCATGTCGCAGCTGATCAAGGCGGGCACGCCGGACGCCCTCGGCGAGATCGTCTCCCGCTTCGCCGCGCCGGTCAGCACCCTCGTCCTGATGATGATGGTGCTGCCGATGTCGAAGCAGGCCCCGCGCGACGCCCGCTACGGCCGCCTGCTGATCGCCGTGCTCACCTACTTCCTCTACGTCATCTGGCAGCTGATCGCCCGCGCCCAGATCATCAAGGGCCACCTGCACACCTCCGTTCCCGTGTGGATCCTGCACCTGGTCGTATTCGGTGTGGCCGCCTGGTACTTCTGGAAGCAGAACACGCCGCGTCGCGTGAAGGGAGCCGCGTAATGGCCACCCTCACCGTCAAGCGCGCCGACCGCCTGATCGCCATGAGCGTGCTCGGCACGCTGCTGCTGGTCTGGCTGGTGCTGGCCGGTTTCGATTCGCTGCTGCAGTTCGTGCGCCAGCTGGGCAACATCGGCAAGAACGGCTTCTCGCTGTACGACGCCATCGCCTACATCATGCTGACGCTGCCGCGCCGGCTCTATCAGATGTTCAGCAACGCCGCACTGATCGGCGGCCTGCTCGGCCTGGGCGGACTTGCCGCCACCGGTGAGCTGACCGCCCTGCGCGCGGCCGGCATGTCCAAGCTGCGTATCGCCGGATCGGCGGCGGGCGTCATCGCCGTGCTGACTCTCGCCGTCGTGGTGATGGGCGAAACCGCCGCCCCCTACGGCGACCAGCATGCGCAGGCCATCCAGGTACGCATGCGCTCGAGCAATCTCGGCTCGACCAGCAGCGGCCTGTGGGCGCGTGACGGCGGCAGGATCATCAACGCCAAGTCGGCCATCGCCGTGCAGGACGGTGACCGCACCACGGTGAAACTCGTCGACGTACGCGTCTACAGCTTCACGCCGGACGGGCAGCTGTCGGTCTTCTCGCATGGCGACAGCGCCACGCATGACGGCAACAAGTGGATCATGAGCAAGGTCCGCACGACGACGCTCGACGACCAGGGTACGCACTCGACCAACCAGGACACGCAGACCTGGGCCTCGCGCCTGAATCCGCATGTGCTGGAGCAGTCGGTGATCCACCCCGAGTACCTGTCCATGGCCGATCTGCGGCGCAACATCCGCTACCTCGACAACAACGGCCAGAACTCGGGCGTGTACGCCGTCGCGTTCTGGGGTCGCGCGCTGTTCGCCCTCAACACGCTGGTGCTGGTGTTGTGCGCCATGCCGTTCGCCTTCGGCTCGCTGCGTTCCGGTGGCCTCGGCAAGCGCCTCTTCATCGGCATCATCCTCGCGATCGGCTGGTACTTCCTGCAGGGTGCGATGGTCAACTTCGGCACCGTCTACGGCATGCCGCCGCTGCTGGCCAACCTGTTACCGACGACGCTGCTGGTCGCAGGCGCCCTCGCCTACTTCAGACGATTCGGCTAGCGCACCACACCTCAGGACGCCGCCGCGAGCGGCGTCCTGCACACACGCTCGAGCACGGCGTCCATCTCATCGCCACTCATGGGTTTGCGTAGGAGCGCATCCATGCCCGCCTCGCGTATCGCGCTGACCTCGTCCCCCGCCGAACGTGCCGTCACGGCGACGATCGGCAGGCTCGCCATCGCTTCGATGCGGCGGACCATCCGGGCGATCTGAAAGCCATCGACCAGCGGGAGGTCGAGATCGAGCAGAAGGACGTCGTAGCGGCCGGCCGACAATTCGCTCATCGCGGCGAGGCCATCGCTCACCGCGGCGACCAGATGGCCGCGCGCCCGGAGCAGGTTCGCGATCACTTCCGAAACCACGGGGTCGTCCTCGACGAGCAGCACGCGCCACCCGCCCGGCGTTCCGATCGACGAGGGCGCGGGCATGCAGGTGTGACCCGCGCAGGCGCACGGCTGCATCGGCAGGCTCACCGTGAAACGGGTGCCGCAGCCCGGTTCGCTCGCCACCTCGATCGATCCACCCATCAGCGCGACCAGCTCCTGGCAGATGGCGAGGCCGAGTCCCGATCCTTCCGCGCGCCGCGGGGAGGCACCCTGCTCGAACCGGGAATACAGCCGGGCGCGAAGTTCAGCCGACATGCCCGGCCCGGTGTCGGACACCGTCATGATGAGCGAGCCGGCGCATGCGGACAGCGCGACGGATACCCCACCCGCTTCCGTGAACTTCACCGCGTTGTTCACCAGATTCTGCAGTACCTGACGCAGGCGGACCGCGTCGCCGCGCAGCGTCGCGGGCACGGCGGCGTCCACACTGACGGTCAGTGCGAGTCCTTTCTCACGCGCTCTCGTCGCGGCGAGGGCCACCACCTCGTCCGCGACCGATCGCATGGACACGCAGTCCGACTCGAGCACCAGTCGCCGCGATTCGATGCGGGCGATGTCGAGCGCATCGTTGACCAGACGCAACAACGTGTCGCCCGAGCGCCGCACCGCATCGACATAGCCGCGCTGCGCGTCATCGAGCGGCGTACGCGCCAGCAGCTCGGCCATGCCGAGCACGCCGGTCATGGGAGTGCGTATTTCATGACCCAGGGTCGCCATGAATTCCGTCTTCGCCGCGCTCGCCTCCTCGGCCATGCGTCGCTGATGTTCGGCAAGCCGCATGCGCATCGCCTGACGCACACGCCTCCGGGTCCCGCGCAGCACCGCGACGACCGCGGCCGTCGCGAGCAGCGCGTATCCGACCCATGCCCACCAGCGCTGCCATGGCGGCGCTTCCATCACCACGACAAAGGCGGCGGGAAGCGCCGGGCTGAGCTCGTCGCGGCCGGCGCCCGTGATCGACATGGCATACCTGCCTGCCGGCAAACCCTCGAAAACGCGCTCCCCGTCGCTGGCCACCCGAACGGGCGAGGCGTCATCGTCGCGGCGAACCTCGAACCTGACGTGGTTGCGATCCGGGTGGACGAACGAGAGGACGCGCGCGGAGAGACGCGGCTCGCGATCGTCCCACGCCAGGTTCAGGGTGCCGTTTTCGATGGGCAGGACTTCACGTCGACCGTGACGCGACACCGTCGCGCCCAGTACGGTGATGGTCGGGCGGCGGACGTGATCGCGCTGCGCGTCGGGACGAAACCCGACGAGGCCGGCGAGCGTCCCGCCATACATGCTGCCGTCGTCGAGCAGCACCGTGGTGGCGTGAGTGAACTCCCCGCTTGCAAGGCCGTCGGCCATGCCGAACGAGCGGAAGCGGCCATGCTCGGGGTCGAAACGCCACACGCCTGTCTGACCGTACAACCAGAGCCGTCCGCCACGGTCACGACGCAGGTTGAGGATCTCGGTGGAGGGGAAGCCTTCGGCGCCACCGATGTGTCTGTCGCGTACGGCGCTCGCGCCCTGCCAGTGGAACCGCTCGAGCGCGTCGGGCCGGACCACCCAGAAGCCGTCGCCGTCAGGTTCGAACGCGTTGATCCTCCCGCGCGCGACGCCTTCGATGAAACGCATCTCTCCCGTCGCGCGGTCCTGCCTGGCCAGGCCGGCCAGGCTCGCCTGCCAGAGGTCGCCGTCGACCATTTCGATCTGGCGCGTATCGGCCCAGCCCCTCGGCGTCTCGGCGAAGCGAACGCGCGCTGCATGGCCGAGGTCGGCATCGACCCGGAACAGGCCGGCATCCAGTGCGGCGACGAACACGTCACCGCCCGGCCCGGAAGCCATGGTCGTGACCGGGCGATCGATCGTGCTGCGCAGAACGGGCTGGGCGGTTCGTCCGCGGCCGACGGTGAGACCGTCCACGGTACCGATCAGCAGCCGCTGCCCCGGCAGCGCGAGCAGCGACTGGATGCGCGGCGCACCGAGTTCAAATCCGGGCGATGTGTGCCCGGTCGCCGGATCGAACCCGCGGATCCACCCACGCAAGCCGCCCACCCACAGGCCTCCCCCTTCGCGCGCCGCGACCGCGGTCACCGTGCGGCCGGGGAAGGTGTGCGGGTCGGTGGCGACATGGGAAAAACGGGTGAAGTCGTCCCACGAGGGACCCAGATACGCCAGTCCGCCATCGCTCAGCGCGAACCAGAGGCCGTGCTCCCGATCCTCCAGCATGCCGCGCACGGTGCGGCCAGGGAGACCGCCTGCGGCGGTCCAGGAACCAGCCACGTCATGCATCCGGTCGAATCGGTCGAGCATCGAGAGACCCTGCGCCGATGCGATCCAGAGAATGCCGTGACTGTCGGCCAGCGTGCCGAACACTCTGCCTGCGGCGACACGGCGTTCGCGCACGGGACGCGCGTCGGCGGTCAGACGAAACAGGCCGCGATCGGTGGCGATCCGCAGTTCCGCCGGGCCGCCCCCGATACCCTGCACGCGCACCGGGCTGCCGTCCGTGAACGCGCGTGGCGACACCCTGCCGTCGCTGTCCGCCACGAACAGGCCGGTATCTGCGCCAATCCACAGGCGCCCGTCGTCGGCGACATGCAATGCGTTGACCGCGCCGCCCCGGAGGTCGCCCACTCGCTCCGGGGCGCTTCCGTCGGCGCGCATGCGATCGAGACCTTTCGCCGAACCGACCCAGATAGCGCCATCGGGCGTCTGCGCGATCGCGCGGACGTCGTCGCTGGTCAACCCGTCGCGCCACTGCACGAAGACGCCGGTGTCGGGATCGTAGCGGCCCAGACCCGTCTCGGCTCCGCCCATCCAGATCCTGTCGTCATGGTCGACGAAGAGCACCGACAAGCCGCCCGTCGGCATCGCGTGTTCCCGGCGAGGCCCGATGCGCGGGACGGTGAATTCCACGCCGTCGAACCGCGACAACCCGGCGGCGGTGGCCACCCAGATGAATCCGCGCGCATCCTGCACCACGGCCTGCACCTTGCTGCTGGGCAAGCCCTCGTGCAAGCCGTAACTGCGGAACTGGGGGGTGGGGATCGGCGCCGTCGTGAGGGCTGCCGATGTGGGGATGGCCACGCCCATGAGGATCGTGACCACGAGAATCCATCTCGCGAAGAGCGTGTGGTGCATACGCCGGGTTCCTGGTTCGAACCCGATCATGGCATGCGGCTGAAGCTTTCCGCACGACTTGACGTCCCGACGGACTGTAGGCATGAACCGCTGCGCTTGCCCGTAGAATGGCCGCATGTCACGCCGCCTGCGCCTCCTCATCGCCGCCATCGGCTTCGCCGCCCTCGCCTGGTTGCTGCTGGCGGCGATCGACCGCGGACTGGCGCTGGCCCAGCGTTTCATGGGTTTGCCGGAGGGCATGCGCTGGCTGCTGGGCATCGCCATCGCGATCCTCGCGGGCGGCGGCATCGCGGTCGGCTTCTGGTGGCTGCGTCCCCGCAGACCTCGTGGACCGGTGGTCGCACCGGACCGTGCATCGCTGGAAGCGCGCCTGCAGACGCTTCGTGAATCCGGCTCCGAGGTTGAGGAAATTCGCAGCGAACTCGGCGAACTCGACCGGCGTCGCGCCAGCGAGAAACTCTACGTCGCGGTCTTCGGCGAGATATCCACGGGCAAGTCGTCGCTCATCGCCGCGCTGATACCGGACGCGCGCCCGGACAGCGACGTGCGCGGCGGCACGACACGTGAGGTGACGCACTTCGAGGGGGCCATGCCTCGCGGTGGGGAATGGACGCTCGCGGACGTCCCCGGTTCGGCCGAAGCGGACGGCGACGCACGCGAACGCATGGCACGCGACGAGGCGTTGCGTGCGCACGCCGTCGTGTACGTCTGCGCCGGCGACCTCACGCGCACGCAGGGCGACGAACTGCGCTGGCTGGGCGACTTCGGCAAGCCGCTGGTGCTTGCGATCAACAAGGCGGACCAGTGGTCGCCGGAAGACCGTGAGCGCATCGTGCGGCAGGTGCGCAGCCAGACGACCGGAATTCCCGACGCCGTCGTCGCGATCAGTGCGGGGGGCGAGGAGCGTTTCACCCGCCGTCTCGCCGATGGCACGACCGAGGACGTCACACGCCGACGCAAGCCTGACGTCGATGCCCTCGTGGACGCCATCGCGCGGCTTGTCGCGCCGGGTGCGCAGGGCCTCGAGGCGCTTCGCGAAAACGCGGTGCTCGCACGTGTCCACGAACGTACCGGTGAGTACGAAAAAGCCCACCGAGCCGCGGAAGCCGATCGTATCGTCGCGCGCTACGCGCGACGCGCCATCGTCGGCGCGATGGCCGCCGTCGCACCCGGCACCGACCTCGTGATTCAGGGCGCTCTGGCGGCAAGCCTCGTGCGGGCCCTGGCGGACCTGTACGGCGTCAACGTCACCGACGTCGACGTCGACAATCTCCTGCGACAGGCCCGCATAACCTTGCGAACCGGCACATCGATCGTGCTTGCGGTGGCCGGAAACGCGCTCAAGGCGTTTCCGGGGCTGGGAACGCTGGGCGGTGGCGTGCTGCACGCCTTCGCCTATGCCCTGATCTTCGACAGCCTCGGCCGTGCGCTGGCCGCCACGCTTGCCGAACGCCATACCCTCGACCAGGCCGATGCGGGAGAGCGCATGCGTGAGTTGCTCGGCGACGCCAGCGGCTCGCGGCTCCGCCGGCTGGCCGAACTCACCGGCGACGCCTTGCGGGATCGTTAAGTGAACGATGCGTTCGCGACGGGCGGGCTGACAAGCGACGCCCGCTCGGCCACACTGCCTCGTATCGGCCGCGGCGCGGCCCTCGTCCGGAACCGGCTCCCCTCATGCGAAACGCCCGCGTCCTGCCAGCTGTCCTCTTCGCGATCGCGCCCCTGTATGCGCATGGCGCGACCACGGCTTACCGGATCGATCCGGTGCACAGCCAGGTCGTGTTCAACGTCGAGCACAACGGCTTCTCGCGATCCTTTGGCCGACTGAAAGTCACCGAGGGCACCGTGCGCTTCGATCCGGACGACTGGTCGAAGTCCTCGGTCGACGCGACCATCGATCTCGCCTCCGTCGACATGGGCGACGCCGAGTGGAACAAGGCGGTACGTGGTGCGTCACTGCTCGACAGCGACCGCGCGAAAACCGCGCATTACGTCAGTGACTCGGTCGAAAAGAAAACCGACGACGATGGCATCGTCCACGGCAAGCTCACCCTGCGTGGCAAGACGCTGCCCCTCGACCTTCCGTTCCGGGTGAACCGTATCGGCAAGACCATTTACGGCTTGCACACCGTGGCCGGCTTCTCGTCCACCGTGACGCTCGATCGCGCGGCGTACGGAATGACTTCGAACAAGAATTCCATCGGCAACGACGTCAGTGTATGGCTCGAGATCGAAGCCATCCGTGGCGGCGACGCCCAGACCCGCTCCGACAAGGAAACCCCCGATGCCCCTGCGCAGTGACACCTCCCGTTGGAGCACCGTCGCCAAGACCTTTCACTGGGTCATGGCGCTGCTGATCCTCGGCAACGGCGCGTTCGCTTTCTGGATGGACGGCCTGAAGCCGTCGCTGCAGAAGATCAATATGTTCGCCCTGCACAAGTCGATCGGACTCACCGTGCTGGCGTTGTTCCTGCTCCGCCTGATGTGGCGCGCGGTGGACCGTCGCCCACCCGATGAGCCGGCACCGCACTGGCAGCAGATCGCCGCGCATGCGGTACATGGCTTGCTCTACCTGCTCATCGTCGCCATCCCGCTGTCGGGCTGGGCGTTCAATTCGGCGCACGGTTTTCCGTTGCAGTATTTCAAGCAGTTCAACCTGCCGGCGCTGGTGGAAAAGAATCCCGGACTGTCCGACACGCTCGGCACCGTCCACGTCTGGTTGTTCTGGTTCCTGCTGGCCGTGCTCGTCGCCCATGTCGGCGGAGCGCTCAAGCACCATCTCATCGACCGCGACGACACACTCCGCCGCATGCTGCCGTTCGGCCGTGCAAAGCGGAACACCTCTACCCCTCCCGGAGAAACCCCATGAACCCGATGATCCGCCGCCTGTCCGCCCTCACCGTCGCGCTGGCCCTGCCGTTCGCCGCGTCCGCCGCGGATTACAAGGTCGGCCCCGGCAGCACGCTCGGTTTCAGCGGCAAGTTCCAGGGCCAGCAGTTCGACGGCACGTTCGGCAAGTTCGATGCGGCGATCAGCTACGACGCCGCGAATCTCGCCGCGTCGAAATTCGACGTGACCGTCGATACCGCCACGGCGAAGACAGGCGACAGCGACCGCGACAACGCGCTGCCGGGGTCCGATTTCCTGGACGTCAAGAAGTTCGCCACGGCGCACTACGTCACGACCGGCTTCAGCAAGGACGCCAAGGGCAACGTCATCGCCAACGGCAACCTGACGCTGCACGGCGTGACGAAGCCGGTCGCACTGAAGGTCGTGTTCTCGCCCAACGCCGGCGGCGCACGTCTTTCGGTCACCGGTACCCTGAAGCGCCTGGACTTCGGCGTGGGCAGCGGCGATTACAAGGACACCTCGACCATCGCCGACGAGGTACTGGTCAACGGTTCGCTCAACCTGCTGCCGAAGTAAGGCGACGGTGGGCGGCTTCCGCGACCGCTTGCGCGGTCTCTCCGACCGCTTCCGTCGCGGCGTGCCTCGCGCTGCCACGACGGACGAGCGCGGCGGCGCCGTCGCGGCCAGTCTGCGCGGACTGCTCGACGATCCGTCGATCCCATCAGGCGTGCGCGATGCGATGGCGGCGGACTTCCGCCGCATCGAAAGCATGCTGGATCGTCTGGAACGCGACGAACTGCATGTCGCCGTGTTCGGCCGCGTTTCCGCGGGAAAGTCGGCGCTGGGCAACGCACTGCTTGGCCGCGAGGCGTTTACCGTCGGCGTGCTGCACGGTACGACGACGGAAGCCGACGCGGCCCGCCTCGACGAAGCCGCCAATGCGGGACTCGTTCTCATCGACACGCCCGGCATCAACGAGCTGGGCGGCGAGGCGCGCGAGAAACTCGCCTTTGAAGTCGCCGAGGTCAGCGACCTCATCGTCTTCGTTGTCGACGGCGACCTCACACGGGACGAACGGGATGCCTTGCGCACGCTCGCGACCACCCGTCGTCCGCTGCTGGTCGCACTGAACAAGGTCGATCGCTACAGCGACGACGAGCGCGACGGCCTGCTGGAGAGACTGCGCCAGCACACCGCGACACTGGTCCGGCGCGAGGACGTGATCGCCGTGGCGGCCCAGCCGTCCTCCCGGTCGGTCGTCGAACTCGACGCCAGCGGCCACGAGCGACTGTCGTCCGAGCCGCGCCCGCCCGATGTCACGGCGTTGAAATCACGCTTGTTGGCCATCGCCGAACGGGAAGGCAAGACGCTCTCGGCGATCAACGCCGGGCTGTTCGCCGGGCGGCTCACCGACCAGATCAGCGAGCGCGTCGCCGCGACGCGTCGTGAGGTCGCGTCCGGGGTCATCCGCCAGTATTGCGTCGCCAAGGCGGTGGCCGTGGCCCTGAATCCGGTGCCGGTGGCCGACCTTCTGCTGGCGGGTGGCCTGGACGCGGCCATGGTCGTGCAGCTCGGCCGGGTCTACGGCCTGCCGCTGACCCGGAGCGAATCCGGAAAACTCGTCGCGACCATTTCGGTGCAGCTGGCCGCACTGATGGGGGCCGTCTGGGGCATGCAGCTGGTCGCCTCGGCACTCAAGGGCCTCAGCGGCGGCGTGTCCGTCGTGGTCACCGCCGCGGCGCAGGGCGCGCTCGGCTGGTACGCGACGGTACTGATCGGCCGGGCGGCTGAGCATTACCTCATCGCGGGGAAATCATGGGGTGAGCACGGGGCGAAGCGCGCCGTCGCGGATATCGTGGCCGGACTCGACCGCGATTCCATCCTGCGCGAGGCGCGCGAGGAAATTCTCAGGCGCCTGCACCGGTAGGAGCCAGCCCCGCTGGCGATTCAACCCGCGAAAGCCCTGACTCGCGCCACATCGAACGGCCAGTCCAGCTCCATCCCGTCGCCCCGGCGCAATACGGGCACACGCGTCCCATACCTGCTCTCCAGCGCCTCGTCCTCATCGATCCACACCGACGAAAAATCCGGTAACCGCGCCTGCGCCAACACCTCCAGCGCCTGATCGCAGAGGTGGCAGTCATCTCGCTGGAACAAGGTGAAGTCGGACATGCGCAGGTGTATGGGGCCAGGGGCGTCGCGGCGTAGAATAACCGGCTATCCCCATAGCCAACCTCCCCCAGCCATGGCAGTCAGCGTTTTCGACCTTTTCAAGATCGGCATCGGCCCGTCCTCCTCGCACACGGTGGGCCCCATGCGCGCCGGTGCGCGTTTCGCCGAACACTGGCTGGAGGAAAAGGGCGTACTGGAGCGCGTAGCGCGCGTGCGTTGCGAGCTGTTCGGCTCGCTGGCCATGACCGGACGCGGTCACGGCACCGATAAGGCGGTATTGCTCGGTTTCGAGGGCGAGTGGCCCGATCGCGTCGATCCGGACACCATCCCGGCGACCCTCGAGCGCATCCGCGGAACCCGGCGCATCCGGATCCTCGGTCGCCATGAGATTCCCTTCGACGAAAAGGTCGATCTGGTCTTCAACAAGCGCCAGAAACTGCCGTTCCACACCAACGGCATGCGCTTCTCGGCCTACGATGCGGACGGCAACGAACTGGCCACACGCGACTACTACTCGGTCGGTGGCGGTTTCGTGGTCAATCCGGACGAAGCCGCGGAAGACCGCATCGTCGCCGACACCAGTGAGCAACCGTTCGCCTATTCCACCGGCGACCAGCTGCTCTCGCTGTGCAAGGAGCACAACCTCACGATCGCCCAGTTGGTCATGCGCAACGAGGGCATCTGGCGTCCCGAGGCGGAGACCCGCGCGGGCCTGCTGACCATCTGGAAGGCCATGCAGGACTGCGTCTCCCGCGGCCTGCGTTCGCCCGGTGTGCTTCCGGGCGGTCTGAAGGTCAATCGCCGCGCCCCCGCCATGGCCGCCGAGCTCCGCGCGCAGCCGGAAGCCGCGCTGCGCGATCCGCTCACCATCCTCGACTGGGTCAACCTGTACGCACTGGCGGTCAACGAAGAAAATGCGGCCGGCGGCAGCGTGGTGACGGCGCCGACGAATGGCGCCGCGGGCATCGTCCCGGCGGTGCTGCATTACTACCGCCACTTCTGCCCCAACGCATCGGAAGACGGCGTCATCCAGTTCCTGCTCACCGCAGGCGCCATCGGCATCCTCTATAAGGAAAACGCGTCGATTTCCGGCGCCGAAGTGGGCTGCCAGGGCGAAGTGGGCGTGGCCTGTTCCATGGCGGCAGGCGGCCTGACGGCCGCGCTGGGCGGCAGCGTGACCCAGGTCGAGAATGCCGCGGAGATCGGCATGGAGCACAACCTCGGCCTGACCTGCGACCCGATCGGCGGCCTCGTCCAGATCCCCTGCATCGAGCGCAACGCCATGGGCGCGGTGAAGGCGATCAACGCCAGCCGTATGGCGCTCAAGAGCGACGGCAAGCATCACGTTTCGCTGGACAAGGTGATCGCGACCATGCGCGACACGGGACGCGACATGAAGGACAAATACAAGGAAACATCGCGCGGCGGTCTGGCCGTCAACGTCATCGAATGCTGATCGGCCCCCGTAGGAGCGCGCCCCGCGCGCGAAAAGCCAACGAAGCGATAATGCGGAAAGGCCCCTAGCGAACCGGACAATCCCGCGGCAGCCGGTCGACCGTTTCGACTCTCACCGGCTCGTCTTCGCCCCACCAGTTGGCGACGGCGGTGTAGCAAATTCTCAATTTTCCGCGGCGCGTATCGAAGCGCTGTTTGCTCGTGTACGCAAAGCACGACACCGACGCCAGATGACCCAGTTCGCGCATGGTCATGGCGCAGCGCCGCACGGACTCCACCGGGTCTTCACCGGGGTACAGCGTGAAGTAAAAACCCTTGGCGGTGCGGTCGTAGGACTCGGAATCGATCAGCCGGCCTTTGTCGGTCCACGCCTCATCGGCTGCGGCAATGCCACATACCGTCAAGGCAAAGAACAACATGCCGCTGGCGACCACCTTCGAACGCATCCGAACCCCTTTAGCCCTACCGCGTCGGCCAGTGTATATCGATGCGGCGCCCCGTGTACGTAGGGGAACGATGGCTGACAGTTGCGGCCCGGGCTGTCATTATCCGGCCCTTGTGCCGCCCCGGGGTGGATTCTCGCCGCCCCGTCCGACCGGAGTCTGTATGTCACATCACCATATCCGCCGCGATGTCGGCGCCTTCGCCCTGATGCTTACCGGCCTGGGCTCGATCATCGGCTCGGGCTGGCTCTTCGGCGCCTGGCACGCCGCCCAGCTCGCCGGCCCTGGCGCCGTCTACGCCTGGATCATCGGCGCCGTCATCATTCTCTTCATCGCCCTGACCTACGCGGAACTGGGTGCGATGTTCCCCGAATCCGGCGGTATGGTTCGCTATGGCCACTACTCGCACGGCTCGCTGGTCGGCTTCATCGCCGGCTGGGCCAACTGGATCGCCATCGTCTCGGTCATTCCGGTCGAAGCCGAAGCCTCGGTCCAGTACATGGCGTCATGGCCCTGGGAATGGGCGCAGTGGACCAAGGGCCTGTACGTGGTCACCGCCGGTCACGGTGAGCTGACACCGCCTGGCCTGGCGATCGCCGCTGTACTGGTGATGGTTTACTTCTTCCTCAACTTCTGGAGCGTGAAGCTGTTTGCCAAGAGCAACACGGCGATCACGGTATTCAAGCTCGTCGTCCCGGCCGCGACCGGTATCGCGCTGATCGCCACGAGCTACAACCCCGGCAACTTCGACATCGGCGCGCATGGCGGCACTCACGCGATCGACATCTCCTCGATCCTGACCGCCGTGGCCATCTCCGGCATCGTCTTCAGCTTCAACGGTTTCCAGAGCCCCGTGAACCTGGCGGGTGAAGCCCGCAATCCCGGCCGCAGTGTGCCGTTCGCGGTGATCGGCTCGATCCTCCTGGCCACCGTGGTCTACGTGCTGTTGCAGGTCGCCTTCATCGGCGCGGTACCGCCCGATCAGCTCGGCAAGGGCTGGGCGGGTCTGGAATACGCTTCGCCGTTCGCCCAGCTCGCCACGGCGCTGATGATCAACTGGATGGCTATCCTGCTGTACGCCGATGCGTTCGTCAGCCCCAGCGGCACCGGCGCCACGTACACCGCCACCACCGCACGCATGATCTACGCAATGGAGCGCAACGGTCAGCTGCCGAAGATCTTCGGCCATATCAACCCGCGCTTCGGTATCCCGCGCCCGGCGATGTGGCTCAACCTCGTCGTGAGCTTCATCTTCCTGTTCTTCTTCCGCGGCTGGGGCACTCTGGCCGCGGTGATCTCGGTGTCGACGATCATTTCGTACCTCACCGGTCCGGTCAGCGTCATGACCCTGCGCCGCACCGCGCCTGAACTGAAGCGTCCGCTGCGCATCGCCGGCCTGCCCATCCTCGCCGCGCTGGCCTTCATCTTCGCGACCGAGCTGCTGTACTGGGCCAAGTGGCCGCTCACCGGCGAGATCATCCTGCTGATGGTCGTGGCCCTGCCGATCTACTTCTACTACACCGCCAAATCGGGCTGGGAAGATTTCAGCCGCCACCTCAGGGGTGCCTGGTGGCTCATCGTCTACCTGCCGGTCCTGGCGCTGGTGTCCTGGGCGGGCAGCAAGACCTTCGGCGGCCGCGACTTCATTCCCTACGGCTACGACCTGGCCGTGGTCGCCGTCATCGGTGTGATCTTCTACTTCTGGGGCGTCGCCTCCGGCTGGCGCACCCCGATGGTCGAAGCCGCGCGCTTCCACCATGACGAGGACTCCGGCGGCGGCCCCGTCCTTCCGCCCAGCGCGGATGAGGCCGAAGCAGTCACCGGTCGCCGGTAACGAAAAAACGCCCCTCGGGGCGTTTTTTTTGATCCCGACTACCGGGCGGAGAAAAACGATCCGACGGGATTAAAGTGCCAGCACATCGCCCAGCAGCGCCTGCGCCGTGATTTCGGGGCCGGCGCCCGGACCCTGGATCACCAGAGGCGTCGCGTGATAGCGCGTTGTCGTCAGCGCGAACTGGTTGTCGGTGCCGGACAGGCGGGACGCGGGATGCTCCGGGCCCACTTCCACGAGGCCTACGCGCGCCCGACCGCGTTGGTTGAGGCGTGCCAGGTAACGCAGCACCTTGCCGTTGGCTTTCGCCTGCTCGTGCCGGATGCGCAGCGGTTCATCGAGCTCGCCGAGCCGCTCGAGGAACGTGGCGGTATCGAGATCGCGGAGCGCCTCGGGCACGAGGCTCTCAACCTCCACTTCTTCCGTACCCAATGCGAATCCCGCGTTGCGCGCGATGATCAGCAGCTTGCGCGCGACATCCTCGCCCGAAAGGTCCGAGCGGGGGTCGGGCTCGGTAAAGCCCAGCCGCCGCGCGTCCGACAACAACGCCGAAAAAGGGCGGCTGCCGTCGTACTGGTTGAACAGCCAGGACAGCGAACCGGAAAACACGCCTTCCAGTGTCAGCAGGCTGTCGCCGCAGTTGCGCAGGCGCCTTAGCGTGGACAGCACCGGAAGACCGGCGCCCACCGTCGCAGCGTCGCCATAAACGCTGCCGTTCTCGGTTGCGCCCTGAAGCGCACGCCAACCGGACAGATGGCCCCCGGCCAGCGCCTTGTTGGCGGTGACGACGTGGTAACCCGCCGCCAGCCACTCGGCGTGGCGGCTGGCCTCGATCGAACACGCCGTCGCGTCGATGACCACCTTGCGTTCGGCGCCCGTGGCGTCGAGCGCGGCCAGAAGTGGCGCGTTTTCGCGACCATCCCTGCCCTTGGCGAGAAACGCCGCGACATCGGCAGGGACCAGGCCGTCAGCATGCGTGTGCTGACGCTTCGAGTTCGCGGCGCCAACGAGGCGCAGGGAACGCGCCGCCGGTGTCGCGAGCAGGGTCAGCAAGGCACGCCCCACCACGCCGGTGCCGAGCAGGACGACCGCCGTGCGCGGAGCCGTGTCCACGAGGGGAGCGGCGACCACGGCGCTCACGCGCCGACCTTGCGTTTCGAGGTGACCGACGCCACCGCCGCCGCGCGCGCCAGCGCGGCTTCGAGATCCGCCAGCAGGTCGTCACCATCTTCGATGCCGACCGAGAGACGCAGCAGGCTGTCGGAAATACCGGCGACCTTGCGCGCTTCCGGCGCCATCGACGCGTGCGTCATGGAGGCGGGATGAGCGACCAGGCTCTCGACGCCACCCAGCGACTCCGCCAGCGAGAAATAGCGCAGGCCATCGACGAAGGCTTCGATCGCGTCGGTACCGCCGGCGATCTCGAAGCTGAGCATCGCGCCGAAACCTTTCTGCTGGCGCTGTGCCAGCGCGTGGCCGGGGTGCGACGCGAGACCGGGATAGAACACACGCGACACGGTGTCGTGTGCGTCGAGGCGGTCGGCGATACGGCGAGCATTTTCTTCGTGGGCACGAAGGCGTACGGCCAGCGTCCGCACACCACGCAGCGTGAGGAAGCTGTCGAACGGCGACCCCGTGAGCCCGTTGCAGTTGCCCCACCACTTCAGCTGCTCGGCGACCGCCTGGTCCGCGGCGATCACCGCACCGCCGACCACGTCGCTATGTCCGTTGATGTACTTGGTGGTCGAGTGAACGACGATGTCGGCGCCGAGTGTCAACGGCTGCTGCAGGGCGGGCGACAGGAAGGTGTTATCGACGACGACGAGTGCGCCGACGGCATGCGCGGCCTGCGCGACGTGACGCACGTCGGTGATACGCAGCAGCGGGTTGGACGGCGTTTCCACCCAGACCAGTGCCGGCTTCTCCGCGAGGCCATCCGCAAGCGCGGTCGGATCGGTGAAGTCGACGAAACGCACACGGAAGCGCCCCTTCTTCGCCCAGGCATCGAGCAGGCGCCACGTGCCGCCATAGCAATCGTGCGCGGCAAGCACGAGGGCACCGGAGGGTACGAGCTCCAGCGCCAGCGCCACGGCGGACATCCCACTGCCGGTGACGACCGCGCCCGCCCCCTCTTCCAGCTCCGTCAGTGCTTCGCCGAGCAGGTCGCGGGTGGGATTGCCGCTACGTGAGTAGTCATAGGCGCGCTTGCGGCCGAAGCCCTCGAACGCATAGTTGGTCGACAGGTGCAGCGGCGGCACGACGGCGCCGTGCTGAGTGTCGGATTCGATGCCGGCGCGGACGGCGCGGGTACACAGACGGGATTCGTGGGTGGTCATGATTCAGCGGTCTCCGCGACAGTCGTTGAGTGCGTGACGCAGCACGGGAGCGAGCTGCACGGTTTCTTTGAGGAAGGCGTCGTGGCCGTACGGCGAGTCCACGACTTCGAGGGTGGCGGTGCCGCCGAGACGGCGCTGCAGTTCGCACAGGTCCGACAGCGGAACGAGGCGATCGGAAGGGAAGCCGACCAGCGTCGTCGGTGCGGAAACCCGTTCCGGCGAGATGTCATGCAGGTCGATGGACTCGGAAAGGGCGAGAAAACGCGACGGGTCGAAACGTTCGACGAAGCGACGGCCGGCATGCTCCAGGTAATCCTCCACGGGGAAGTGGAAGCGGCCGTCGCGCAGTTCGGGGCCGGCGGCGAAACGGCGCGAGAATTCCTCGCTGCCGCGGTACGTCGTCATCGCCAGCTGACGGGCCAGGGCGAGCGCTTCATCCACCCGGCCGGACTCGATGCCGAGGCGGACGATGCCGCGCTGCACGGAGCGCTGCGCCGTGGACAGCGGGTGCGGACGGTGCGCCCCGGCGAGCAGTACCAGCGAACGCAGCTTGTCCGGATGGGCGGCCGCGAAGGCCAGGCCGGTCATCGCGCCGTATGAGGAGCCCACGAAGGCCTGAACGCGACCGATGCCCAGTTCATCCACCAGCGCGGCCAGCGCGGATGCCTGATCCTCGCTGGAAACCGAGGCCACGTCGTCGCCCAGGTCGCCCGGGACCAGCCAGTCGATCGACAGCACGCGGCATTCGGCGAGGTCGATCGCGGCGCCCTGCCCCACCAGCTCCTGCCACCAGCCAGTCGCTCGGTCGCGTCCGGCGCAGACGTCACGGTCGGCGGAGATGCCGCCCTGCACGATCACCGTCGGCGCATGAGGCGCGCCGCACCACAGGTAACGGACGTCCACATTGGCCGTTTCGCTGCCGTACTTCGGGACGAAGGAGACGCGGCGCACGCCACGCTGCTCGGTGAGGTCGGCGGCGCAACGCGGCGCGGCAACGCAGGCCGTTTCGGGGAGGGAAATCACGGTGAGGGGCTCGGCTGACATATCCAGATTCCTGCGTTCGGGATCGAGCCCTGCGGGAACACCGGTATGCGGATTGCCGGTCACGGGTACGCGAATGCGTGCCCGCAACGGACATCCCATCTATCGGCTGACGTGCGAAAGCACGACCCGCAGGAGTTGGCACCGTCGCGGAAATCCGCAGGTTGCCCCGGCTTCAAAGGGCCTGTCCCTCAGCCGGTCTCGATGAGTGAAACCGACGATACGCCTCGATCCAAAACGTGTCAACAGCCGTTTAGACGTCCAGATGTCCAGATGTCCGAATGTGTGAGATGCGCGAATCATCGTGGAAACCGTTGGCACAGGCGGGCTGTGGCCTTCGGACTGCAAGCGCATGACGGATGGCGACGGCAACGGGACCGGTCCGAGGCCGTGGGATCGTGCACACGCGGAAGAGCGTCGCCGGCAGGGCCGGACCCCATCGGACCCGGGTCGATGGCCTTGCTCTGGCGTCCGGCAGGGCCGGGTCACCGGTGGGGAGAGGTGTCGGGCCGCCTCAGCCAAGCCTCCTAACCCCTGCTAGAATAGGGGGTTAGCCTTCACAGCGACCCTGCCCATGTCCTCACACCTCACCGAAACCCGCCGGCGGCGCAGTTTTGCCATCGTCAGCCACCCCGACGCGGGCAAAACGACCCTGACCGAGAAGATCCTGCTGTTCGGCGGCGCGATCCAGATGGCCGGCTCGGTGAAGAGCCGCAAGGCCGCCCGCCACGCGACGTCCGACTGGATGGCGCTGGAAAAGGAGCGCGGCATCTCGGTGACCTCGTCGGTCATGCAGTTCCCCTATGACGACGCCATCGTCAACCTGCTGGACACACCCGGCCACGCGGACTTCTCCGAGGACACCTACCGCGTGCTCACGGCGGTCGACTCGGCGCTGATGGTGATCGACTGCGCCAAGGGCGTCGAGGAGCGCACGATCAAGCTCATGGAAGTCTGTCGCCTGCGCGACACGCCGATCATGACCTTCATCAACAAGCTCGACCGTGAAGGCCGCTCGCCGATCGAGCTGCTCGACGAAGTCGAGTCCGTACTCGGGATCGCCTGCGCGCCGGTGACCTGGCCGATCGGCATGGGTTCCCGCCTGAAGGGCGTTTACCACGTGGTGCTCGACGAAGTGCACGTATTCGAGCCGGGCAAGAACTTCACCCGCCAGGACTCGACGATCTTCAAGGGCCTGGACGATCCCGCACTCGCCACGATGATCGGACAGGCCGCGCTCGACGAACTGCGCGAAGAGCTCGAACTGGTTCTCGGCGCATCGAATCCCTTCGACATCGACGCCTACCTCGCCGGTAAACAGACACCGGTGTTCTTCGGTTCGGCGGTCAACAACTTCGGCGTACAACTGCTGCTCGACTTCTTCGTCGAGCACGCACCCTCGCCGCGCAGCCGCGAGACGCTGACGCGTGAAGTCAAGCCGGAAGAAGAGAAGCTCACCGGCTTCGTTTTCAAGATCCAGGCGAACATGGACCCGGCGCATCGTGACCGCGTCGCTTTCATGCGTGTCTGCTCGGGCACCTACACCGCCGGCATGAAAATGCAGCAGACGCGTACCGGCAAGGAAGTGCGCATCGCCAACGCGCTTACCTTCATGGCGTCCGATCGCGAAATCGTGGAGCGGGCGTACCCGGGCGATGTCATCGGCCTGCATAACCATGGCACGATCACCATCGGCGATACCTTCACCGAAGGGGAGCCACTGTCGTTCACCGGCATCCCGAACTTCGCGCCGGAGCTCTTCCGTCGTGCGCGTCTGCGTGACCCGATGAAGATGAAAGCGCTGCAGAAGGGTCTCGCGCAGCTGTCGGAAGAAGGCGCGACGCAGTTCTTCCGCCCGCTGATGTCGAACGACCTGATTCTCGGCGCGGTCGGCGTGCTGCAGTTCGATGTGGTCGCCTATCGTCTGAAGGACGAGTACAACGTCGACTCGAGTTTCGAGCAGGTCGGCGTGGCGACGGCGCGCTGGATCCATTGCGACGACGCGAAAAAGCTCGAGGAATTCCGCGAGAAGAACGCGGGGAACCTGGCGATCGATGCGGCGGGCGAGCTGGTTTACCTCGCCCCGACGCGAGTCAATCTGCAGCTGGCACAGGAGCGCTGGCCGGGAGTCCGGTTCTCGGCGACGCGCGAGCATGCGGCGTCGGTCGACGTCTGAGGCTCAATAAAGCTTAGGCTCAATGAAAAAGTCCGGCCTGGCCGGACTTTTTTTTATGGCGCGAAAAGGAGGCGTGCGTTCATCCGGCCTCAGACCGGCGACGGATGCAGATACCGGTGAATCGCCTGCACCACGACCGACCCCTCCCCCACCCCGGAAGCCACACGCTTGATCGATCCCGACCGCACATCGCCCACCGCGAACACGCCGCGCAGGGTCGTTGCGAACGGCGAAGGCGTCGCGTAACCATCGGCATCGCGGCCGGTAAGCACGAAACCCTTTCGATCCAGATCCAGGCAGCCGTCCAGCCAGGCCGTATTCGGCTCCGCGCCGATCATCACGAAGAGCGCACCGATCTTCTTGCGCGTCTGTGTGCCGTCGTTGCAGATCCAGCCCACCTCACGCAGATAGGCATCGCCGTCGAGGTGATCCACCTTGCAGTGCGTATGCAGCGTAATGCGCGGCGACTGGTCGATACGCTGCACCAGGTAATCCGACATGGTCGCGGCGAGCCCGCTGCCACGCACGAGGATATGTACGTGCGCCACGGTGCGCGCGAGGAAAACCGCCGCCTGACCCGCGCTGTTGCCGCCGCCGACGATCACCACTTCCTCGCCGGCACAGAGCGTCGCTTCCATCGCCGTCGCCGCGTAATGGATGCCCTGGCCCTCGAAGCGCTCGTAGTCGACGTGATCGAGCTTGCGATAGCGCGCACCCGTCGCGATGACCACGGACTTCGCCGTGACGACGGTGCCGTTGTCGAGCTTGAGACGGAACGGGTGCGCCGAGCAGTCCAGGCCCTGCACTTCACGCGCGATGGCCATGTGCGCACCGAACTTCATGGCCTGTACCTGGGCGCGGCCGGCCAGGGCCTGCCCCGAAATACCGGTGGGAAAGCCGAGGTAGTTTTCGATCTTCGAGCTGGTGCCGGCCTGACCACCCGGCGCCAGCGATTCCAGCACCAGCGTGTCCAGTCCCTCCGACGCGGCGTACACGGCCGCGGCGAGTCCCGCGGGCCCGGCGCCGATGACCGCGACGTCGTGCACGTGATCGGTATCGAGCAGGATGGAGATGCCCAGTTCGTCGGCCAGCTGGGAAGTCGTCGGGCACTTGAGTACCGTTCGATCGGGCAGGATGACGACCGGACACTCCTCCGGATCGAGGCCGAACCCGTCGATCAGGTGGCGCGCGTCTTCATCGATATCCGTGTCCAGCAAGCGGTACGGGTAGCCATTGCGAATCAGGAAGCTGCGCAGGCGCACCGTGTCCGCCGCGTGGGCGGAGCCTGCCAGGATCACGCCGCCCTGCCCGCTCTGAATGAGACCCACGCGGCGCAGGATGAAGGCACGCATGATGATTTCGCCGATATCCGGCTCACCGGACACCAGCTTACGGAACTGCAGGGGATTGAGCCGGACAAGACGCGTATCGACGGCCGTCCGGCCATTGACCATCACCTGGCGCTCGCTGAAGAGGTCGACCTCACCGGTGAACTGGTTCGGACCGTGGACGACGAAGATGTTGGGCGCGCCGTTCTCGTGGAAGTCGTAGACCTCGATACTGCCCTCCAGCACGAAGAAATAATCCACGCGCCGCTGCCCACGCTCGAACAGCAGCGTACCGGCCGGGACCGTCTCTTCCACTCCGTACCTCACCAGCCGCGCCGCCATCTCTTCGCTAAGGTGGGGGAAGGTCTGCTCACGACGGTTCATCGGGCTCGACGGATCGTTTTCTGACGGTATGGCCATGCAGCGGATTCCAGGGGTTTGGGCCGTATGCCCTCGTGGGAAGATAGCCGAAGTGGCACGGGACGATCTTGTATCGGAGCACCATCATGCCTGCGTAGACTCTGCCCGCAAGCCCATCAGGATACTGTTCATGTCCGCGCCGCCCACTGTCGTTACCCGTCCCTCGCTGCCTGTGCGCCTCCTGCGCTCACCGGTCGGTCGCATTCTGGTTTTCGCCGTGACGCTCAGTGCACTGGGCTTCATCGCCGGCCGCATCTACAACGGCATCGGTCTGCCCCGGGGCAGCCTGCCATTCGATCAGGTCACACCCCTGATCGAGGCCTTCCGGCTGCTGCCCATCGTGATCGCCTACTGGCTGCTGGTGCGGACGATCGAGCGACGGCGGATCGACGAGCTCGCGCCACGCAAGGCTGTCCCGCATCTGGCCCTCGGCCTGATCGGCGGCGCCGCGTTGTTTTCGCTGGTCGTGGGAACCCTCTACGCCCTGGGCGTCTTCGTCGTCGACGGCGTGAACCACGACGTGGCCTGGCTCGGTCCCATCCTGGTCACGGGAGTCGGTGCCGGCGTGGGAGAGGAAATCATCAGCCGCGGCGTGCTCTTCCGCATCGTCGAAGAAGGCCTGGGGACCTGGGCTTCGCTGATCATCTCCGCGGCCTTCTTCGGCGGCGTGCACATCTGGAACCCCGGCGCCACCGCCTGGAGCGCCATCGCCATTGCGCTGGAAGCCGGGCTCCTGTTCGGGCTGCTCTACAACGTGACCCGCTCCCTCTGGCTCTGCATGGGCGTCCACGCCGCGTGGAACATGGCCCAGGGGCCGTTCTACGGCATTCCGGTGTCGGGCTTCGAACAGCACGGCCTGCTGGCCTCACATATGCAGGGGCCCGAATGGCTCACCGGCGGCGCGTTCGGCGCCGAGGCCTCCGTCGCGGCCCTTTGCATCTGCTCGATGGCGACGGCCGTATGTCTTGCCGTGGCGATCCGCCGCGGCACACTGGTCCCGCCGCCGTGGCGTCGCGTCCCGCAGGCTCCAGTCGTGTGACGTATCGCCGATAATCAGTATGACGCCATGGAAGCCCGGCCCGGTTTGGGTGTAGTACCTGAACGGGCCAGACGCGGCACCCTTGTCCCACTACCGGTCTTCGCATGTCCTCTCACGAAAAGAAGCGCAACTGGCTGGCCGACCAGCCCCTCCAGCGCAAGATCGTCTTCGCCATCGGCGCCCTTCTCGCCCTTTTCGTGGCGGCCTGTGTCGCCAACCTGGTGTCGCTCTACCGGGAGAACGACACGCGGGCCTGGTCGACGCATACCTACGTCGTCCTGCTGACCCTGGCCAATACGAGCGACGACGCGCAGGCCCGGCAGGTGGCGGCGCGTGGTTACCTGCTCAACCAGGCGGAAACCGAGTGGGCCGACTTCGACCGGGCCGACCGCAAGATAACCCAGGACATCGCCCAGATCCGCCAGCTGACGGTCGACAACCCGCTGCAGCAGGCGCGCCTGGACCGTGCCCAGGAAATGCTCGACCGGTGGAAGACCGAAGTCACCAAAGCCGGACTGGAGCCGATGCGCGCCATCGGCAACGCGGCCACCCCCGAGGCGTCGTTCGCCCGGGACCGCGTTCGTCACGACTACCTCGACCATCGCACGGTGCTGATGACCGACATTCGCAAGCTGATCGACGAGATGTCGGCCAGCGAGCGGGTTTTGCTGGAGGAGCGGACCAGGGCCCTGGACCACGTACTCGCGGCAACCCAGTACATCGATGTCATCTCGCTGGTGGTGTGCCTTGTGTTCGGCATCGCCGTGATCCTCATGACCTCCCAGCTGATCACCCGGCCCATCGTGCGGATGACCGAGCTGATGACGCGACTGGCCGGTCATGACCACACCATCGAGGTTCGGCAGCTGAGCCGCCGCGACGAGATCGGCGAGATCGCCCGCGCGCTGCAGGTGTTCAAGGAGATGGCGATCGAAACGGCGGGACAGAACTGGCTGAAGTCGACCGTCACCGCGGTATCGAACCGCCTGCAGGGCGCGACGACCTACCGCGAGTTCGCCGACACGCTGCTCTCCGAGCTGGTTCCCACCCTCAAGGCGGGCGTCGGGGTGTTCTACGTGTTGCGGGAAGAAACCTCGACGCTGGAGATGCTGGGCAGCTACGGCTTCCGCCAGCGACGCCACGTCACCACGTCCTATGCTCTTGGCGAGGGCCTTGTCGGCCAGGCCGCCATCGAGCGCCGGCCCATCGTGCTGCAGGACGTGCCGGACGATTACACGCGCATCCACTCGGGCACCGGCGAAGCGTCGCCGCGCAGCGTGATCCTGGTGCCCGTGCTCTCACGCGACACGTTGCTCGGCGTCCTCGAGATCGCCAGCTTCGATCACCTGTCGTCGGTCCAGGAACGCCTGCTCGACGAACTGATGCCGATCGTCGCCCTGTCGCTGGAAAATCTCTCGCGAGCGCTGCGCACGAGCACGCTCCTCGAGCAGACGCAGAGCCAGGCCGACGAACTGCGCGCCTCGGAAGAAGCGCTGCGCTCGCAGCAGGAGGACCTGCGTTCGACCAACGAAGAACTCAAGAACCGGACGAACGAGCTGCAGGAGCAGTCGCAGCGGCTGGTCGCCTCCGAGGAAGAACTGCGCGTGCAGACGGAAGAACTGCATGCGTCGAACGAGGAACTCCGCGAGAAGAGCCTCACCCTCAACCAGCAGAAGGACTCGCTGCAGGCCCTGCAGAACGAAACCCAGGAAAAGGCCGAAGAGCTCGCGCGCGCCAGCCAGTACAAGTCCGAGTTCCTGGCGAACATGTCGCACGAGCTGCGTACGCCGCTGAACAGCCTGCTGATCCTCTCGCGCAGTCTTGCCGACAACGACGAAGAAAACCTCACCGGCGAGCAGGTCGAGTCGGCCCGGATCATCCACGACGCGGGCTCCAATCTGCTCCGGCTGATCAACGACATCCTCGACCTGTCCAAGGTCGAGGCCGGCAAGATGGAACTGATGGTCGATACGTTCCCGCTGGCCGATCTCTCACGCACCCTGAGCCGGACGTTCAACCATGTCGCGCAGGAGAAGAAGCTCGGCTTCGAGGTGACCGTCGCCCCCGGGCTTCCCGTGTCCATCCGCACCGATGGCGCCAAGCTCGAACAGGTCGCCAACAACCTGCTCAGCAACGCGTTCAAGTTCACCTCCAGCGGCACCGTGGCCCTGCGCATCTCTCGGCCCGCCGCCGGGGCGGCGCTGCCGGACGGTCTCGATCCGGCCCACACCATCGCGATCGCCGTCATCGACTCGGGCATCGGCATCCCGGCCGACAAGTTCCAGCGTGTGTTCCACGCTTTCGAGCAGGTCGACGCCAGCACCAGCCGCCAGTACGGCGGCACCGGCCTGGGCCTCGCCATCTCCCGGCGCATCGCGATGCTCCTGGGCGGCGACATCACCCTCGTCAGCGAACCCGGCAAGGGCAGTACCTTCACCATTTTCCTGCCGGAGACGGCGCCCGAGAGCGATTCGATCGCGGAGCCGATCCCGCTCCAGCAGGCGGCTGCCGAAGCGACGCTCCCGCTGTCGCCCGGCCTGCTCGTGGACAGCATCGATGACGACCGCGGCTCGCTCAATCCGGGCGATACGATCATTCTCGTCGTCGAGGACGACCCGGCCTTCGCGCGCATTCTGGCGGACATGATTCATCGCAAGGGCCACCGTGTGCTGGCGGCCGCGGATGGCGAGACCGGCCTGGCCCTGGCCAATCGTTACCGCCCCACCGGCATCCTGCTCGACGTGATGCTGCCGGGCATGGACGGCTGGACGGTGATCGAGCGCCTCAAGGGCGATGCCGCCACGCGGCACATCCCCGTGCACTTCATCTCGGCCACGGACGATTCCACCCGCGGCCTCGAGCTGGGTGCGGTGGGCTTCCTGACCAAGCCGGTCAGCCGCGAATCCATCTCGGACGCTTTCGAGCGCCTGCTGCATTTCGCGGAAGGACGCACGCGCCACCTGCTGGTCGTGGACGACGATGCCAGCGCGCGCGCCGCCGTGCGCACGCTGCTGAAGGACGACTCGGTCGTCATCGACGAAGCTTCCTCCGGCGAGGAAGCACTCGCCATGACCGGCGATACGCCGTACGACTGCATCGTGCTCGATCTCGGCCTGCCCGGCATGTCGGGCATCGAGTTGCTCGAGCGGCTCGCGCGCGGTGGTCATACGCCGCCGGTGGTGGTCTATTCGGGTCGCGACCTCAGTCGCGAGGAAAGCATGAAGATCCGCCAGTACACCGACAGCATCGTGGTCAAGGGCGCCCGCTCGCCCGACCGCCTGCTCGACGAGGTGAGCCTGTTCCTGCACTCGATCCGTCATGGCGGCGGCGCGCGCGACGAAGCGATCACTCCTGCCGGCGGCATGGACGAGGCGGACCTCCGCGGCCGTCGCCTGCTGCTGGTGGACGACGACATGCGCAATCTGTTCGCCCTGTCCAAGGTGCTCCGGGCGAAGGGCGTCGACGTCGTGATGGCACAGGATGGCCAGAAAGCACTCGACACCCTGGACAAGGACGCGGACATCGAACTCGTGCTGATGGACATCATGATGCCGGTGATGGACGGCTACGAGACCATGCGCGCGATCCGCGCGAAGCCGGCGGTCGCGAAGGTGCCGATCATCGCGTTGACCGCGAAGGCCATGCGCGGCGATCGTGAAAAGTGCCTGGAGGCGGGTGCCAACGATTACCTGTCCAAGCCGATCGACGTGGACCGCCTGCTCTCGCTGATTCGCGTGTGGCTGCCGCAGCGCGGCTGATATGGATATCGAAGACATCGAAATCCAGTTGTTCGTGCGCGCGATGCAGCTGCGCCACGGGCACGATTTCAGTGAATACGCGCCCGCCTCGCTCAAGCGGCGGGTGCAGCAGCTCGTGCGCACGCACGATGCGGGCAGCGTCAGCGAGCTTACCCGGCGCTTGCTGCACGAGCCGGGCTTCGTCGCCAGGATCATCGAAGGTCTGTCGGTACCGGTGTCGGAAATGTTCCGGGACCCCGCGGTCTTTCGCGTCCTGCGCGACAAGGTCTTTCCGGTACTGGCCTCCTATCCGGAGATCAACATCTGGCAGGCCGGCTGCGCGCATGGACAGGAGGTCTATTCGCTGGCCATCCTGCTCGAGGAAGCCGGACTCTACGAGCGCTCGCGCATCTACGCCACGGATTTCAACGACGCGGCGCTGGCGATCGCGGGCGAAGGCATCTACGCGACCCGCGAAGCGCGGGACTGGTCCCGTAACTATCTCGAAGGCGGCGGGCAGCGCTCGCTCAGCGACTACTACAGCGCGCGCTACGACTTCATCAAGCTGGACACCCGCCTGCGCCGCAACGTCACCTTCTTCAATCACAACCTGGTGACGGACGAGGTGTTCTGCGAGGCGCATCTGATCCTTTGTCGCAACGTCCTGATCTACTTCACCAACACCTTGCAGGACCGCACGCTGGGCTTGTTCCGCGACAGTCTCGTGCGCGGCGGTTTTCTCTGCCTCGGCACCCGGGAGAACATCGATTTCTCGCCCGCGGCGGCGGGCTTTTCGGACGTCGACAACGCGCTGCGCGTTTACCAGGTGGGCGGTTCCGGTGCGAGGCCGCTGACGCGATGAGCACGCATCAGGCGATCGTGATGGGTTGCAGCGCCGGTGGCCTGTCGGCGCTGCAACGTGTCCTCCCCGGACTGGACAGACGGCTCGCCGTGCCTGTCGTCATCTGCTGCCATACCGGCTCGGCCGACGTATCGCTTCTGGTCGAATTGCTGGCGCGCGTCAGCCCGCTGCCGGTCGTCGAAGCCCAGGAGCGCGCACCCGTCGATCCGGGCGTGATCCACGTCGCTCCCGCCGGCTACCACCTGCTGATCGAACCGAACCTGCACTTCTCCCTGAGCATCGACGCCAAGGTCGCCTATGCACGGCCATCGATCGACGTACTTTTCGAAACCGCCGCGGATGCCTGGCACGATGCCCTCGTCGCCGTGCTGATGACCGGCGCCAACTCGGACGGCGCCAACGGCCTCGTCGCCGTACGCCACGCCGGCGGCTATGCCGTGATCCAGGATCCCCAGACCGCCGAAGCGAAGGTGATGCCGTTGACTGGCCTCGAACGCGCGGGAGCGGACGCCTGCCTGCCCCTCGACGCCATCGCCGCGCGACTCAACGAACTATGCCTGACATGAATCCGATCCGACCCAAGATCCTCGTCGTCGACGACACGCCCGCCAACCTCGTCGCCATGCGCCGCTTGCTGGCCCGTGCCGACGCGGACATTTTCGAAGCATCCAGTGGCAACGAGGCGCTTGCGCTGTGTCTCGATCACCAGTTCGCACTGGTGCTGCTCGACGTCAACATGCCCGAGATGGACGGCTTCGAGGTGGCGGAATTCATCTCGGAAAACGACCACCTGAACGAGACGCCGATTATCTTCGTGACCGCCGCCTACGCCGATGACGTCAACCGCATCAAGGGCTATACGGCCGGCGCGGTCGATTACATCGCCAAGCCGATCAACGACGTCATCCTGCAGTCGAAGGTCAAGATCTTCCTCGAGCTTTATCGCGCCCGCGCTTTGCTACAGAGCGCGCTCGACGAACTGTCGACGCGAAACGAGCAGCTGACCAACGAGGTGGCCGAACGCACGCGGATGGAGCAGCTGGTTCGCCATCAGGCGACGCATGATGCGCTTACCGGGCTGCCGAACCGGTTGTTGTTCCGCGAACGCCTCGAAGGCGCCATCACGCTCGGTAACGGGGGCGGCGCGACCTTCGCGCTGGCCTATATCGACATCGATGGATTCAAGGGCGTCAATGACGCCAGCGGACACGCCGCCGGCGACGAGCTGCTCAAGGCGATCGCGCTGCGCATCGACGCCCGCACGCGTGGTACGGATACGGTGGCCCGCCTGGGCGGCGACGAGTTCGCCGTGCTGCTGCACGATACGGCGGACGCCGCGGGTGCGCTGACGCGCTGCCAGGCACTGTGCGATGCCGTGGCTGAACCCTATACGCTGACGATCGGGGATATTCGCGTACCCGCCCGCGTTGGCGCCAGCATCGGTGTGACGATGTTCCATCACGGCATGGCGTACGACGAGATCGTGGCGATTGCCGATGGGGCGATGTATGAGGCGAAGCGCAGCGGCAAGAACCGCTGCGTTCTGGCCTGACCGTATCGCCGGCAGGCTGGCTCCCGCTCTCCTGGCGGGAGCAAACCTCGCCGGCGATGCTTTTATCGGCCCAGCCCGGCCAGAAACGCTTCCAGCACCGCCCCGCGATACCGCTGCCGGTGCGACAACACCGACAACACCCGCCTGAGATCCAGGAAAGGGGTTGGCAGAACCACCAGCCGCCCCGTCGCCCTCGCGTCCCCGATCGCCACCTCCGGGAGACACGCGATACCCAGCCCGGCGATCACCGCCTGCTTGATCGACTCGGACTGATCGAGTTCCAGCACGGTTCTTCCTTCGGGCAACTCGGCCAACGCCCGCTCGCTCAGCGCCCGCGTCGCCGAGCCTCGCTCGCGCAGCACCCAGCGTTCGCCGGCGAAATCCTCGCGGCGCAATCGCTTCTTTCCGGCCAGTACGTGATCCGGCCGTGCGCAGACCACCAGCCGGTCGTCGCGCCACGGGCGCGATTCGATCGACGGGTGCGTCACCGGCCCCTCGACGCAACCAATATCGAAGTCATGGTCGAGCACGCCCTGGGCGATCCGCGCCGTATTGGCGACACCCAGGCGCAAGGAAACGCCCGGATGCGCGGACGCGAACGTCCCCAGCAGATCGCCCACCAGGTAATTGCCGACGGTATTGCTGGCGCCGACACGAATTTCCCCGGCAAGCTCGGCCGGTTCACCGGCGGCCCTGCGACCGAACTCGGCATGCCGCTCGATCAGTTCCTGCGCCAGCGGCAGCAGCTCGCGCCCCCGGTCGTTGATCCGCAACCGCCCCCGCTCGCGAGCAAACAGTTCGGCACCGAGCTGCCGCTCCAGTTCGGCGAGGGCCATGCTCGCGGCCGGTTGACTGAGGAACAGTCGTTCGCTCGCCGCGCGGACACTTCCGGTGGTGGCGATGGCGACGAAAATCTCTAGCTGACGAGGGCTGATGGCATGCATAAGTTCGACTTATACACCCGATAAGGGATTTTCAATATGCTTATACGTGGTCGATCAGGACAATAGGGACGTTGCCAGGAACCCCGCCATGTCCTCCGTCGTCGCTTCGCCCATCGCTCCCTCACGTCTTCCCGGTTTCCTGCTCGCCCTCGCGGTGGCGGCCGTGGCCTTCGCGCTCGGTCGCGCCGTACCGCTCATCGGCGGCGCCGTCTTCGGCATCGTGCTCGGCATCCTGGTCCGCCATTTTGCGCCGCCGGCGGCGCGCTTCCAGCCGGGCATCCGCTTCGCCTCGAAGCAGGTACTGCAGTGGTCGATCATTGCGCTGGGCTTCGGCCTGAGCCTGACCCAGGTCGCCCATACCGGCCTGGAATCGCTCTCGGTGACGTTGGCCACCGTCGCCGTGGCAGGCCTCTCGGCGTGGCTGCTCGGTCGCATGCTGCATGTCCATGACAAGCTTCAGGTACTGATCGGCATCGGCACCGCGATCTGCGGCGGCTCCGCCATTGCCGCCGTGGTGCCGATCATCAGGCCGGACGAACACGACACCGCCTTCGCCATCTCGACGATCTTCCTGTTCAATCTGGTCGCCGTGCTGCTCTTCCCCCTTCTGGGCCATCTGCTGGGCCTGACGGATCTGGGCTTCGGCCTCTGGGCAGGCACCGCGATCAACGACACCTCGTCCGTCGTCGCCGCCGGCTACAGCTTCAGTCATGCGGCTGGTGACTACGCCACCATCGTCAAGCTAACGCGCGCTACCCTGATCATTCCCATCAGTCTCGGCATCGCCCTCATCGTGGCGTGGCGTCAGAAACGCTCGGGCGCCAGCGACTTCAGTCTCGCGAAGATCTTTCCCTGGTTCATTCTCTGGTTTCTGGTCGCCTCGGGTATCCGCACCGCGGGTCTCGTTCCCGAGGTCGCCCTGCCGGTGATCCACTTCATCGCGGAATGCCTGATCGTGGTCGCCCTCACCGCCATCGGCCTGTCGGCCGACCTGCGTCGCATGGCATCCACCGGCCCCCGCCCGATCCTTCTCGGACTCGGCGTCTGGGCCGCCGTGGCGCTCACCAGCCTGCTCGTGCAGCACATGATCGGCCGTTGGTAATCACCTGTGCCGGAAAATCAACTTTCTCAAAGTCGCACTGGACGTCGCCACCGTCGTCGCCCGCCCCGTTCCGCAAAGCACTATCCAACTCATTCGCATTCGGCGCGCTCGATACGTGCTGGCGCCTCGTCGGATCGAATGACTGCCAAGATGTAGCCAATCCCGCTACATTCGTAGCAACATTGGCTACATGAATGCCGCACTCAATGCCCTGTTCGACGGCCAGCGCCAGAAAGCGCTCGGTTGGCTCCTGCTAAATCCCGATTGCGACGTCCACGTGCGAGACCTCGCGCGCCGGACAGGGGCGCACGCGGGCTCCCTGCACAGGGAGCTCGCCAGCCTTGCATCGGCCGGTCTGATCACAAGGACGCTCGTCGGAAACCAGGTGCGCTATCAAGCGAACCGGGCGTCTCCGATTTTCAACGAACTCGCTTCGATTTTTCGCAAAACATCCGGACTGTGTGGTGTATTGCGCGAGGCATTGCTGCCACTTGAGGAACGAGTCGACACGGCATTCGTGTATGGGTCTATGGCCAAAGGCACCGCGACCTTGACCAGCGACGTCGATCTGTTTGTCATCGGCCAGCTCGCGTTCTCCGAACTCGTCGTTGCCCTTCATCCCTATCAGGCAAGCCTCCAGCGCGAAATCAATCCCTGCCTCTACAGCCGTGACGAGTACATGCGGAAGCTCTCGTTACGCGATGCATTCATTCAGGACGTCATCGCCCAACCGAAGATCTTCATAACAGGTAGCGACGATGACCTTGGACAACCTGGTGGCCATAGGGAGACTCGTCCCTGCTCACTCTGACAGGGATGCCATAAACCGACTTTTAATCGCGGCTGAGCGCAATCTTGTCGATGCCGTGAACCCTCAGATCTGCGCGGACACACGCTTCGATGTCGCCTACAAGGCAATCATGCAGTGTGCGATCGCAGCGCTTGCGGCAAACGGGTATCGAACTGCCCATAGCCAGCCGGGACATCACCAAACGGCCATTCAGTCTCTCGGGAAGACGCTTGACACTGACAGCAGCCTCATCGTTCTTCTCGATGCATTCCGCAAGAAACGAAATCTGAGTGACTACTCGGGCGATCCCATTGAGGAAACTACCGCCGACGAATGCACCAAGGTCGCTCGCACCCTGCTTACGAAAACGCGTATCGGAATCGAGGAAATCCTTTGCAAGCGATCATGCCGGTGAGAACGAGGGACACATCGCTGCAAGGATCCTCAGATTCAACGCATGCTGCTGCGCCTGCCACACCGCCAGCCTTCCGGCGTCGATTTCATCCTGACCATCCATGGCGCTGAGCTTGCGCTTCCACCAGCTCCGGTACCTATAGCGCGAGATCTCGCCGGTCACGTCGCTGGCTATGACGCGCCCGCGCACCACCCGGATGATGGCCTCGCCGCCCGCTTCACTGAGCGTGCCCTGGTCCCAGTTCGTCATGGCGACATCGGGCGCATACGCATCCTTGTCGATCGACAGATACACAGGCTCGCTGCTGCTCGCCTGCATTTTTACGAACGCGTCGACCATGCCTTCGCTGGTCAGGAATGAACGAAAACGCGCACCGAGCCCGAGCTTCAGCGCCCAGCTCGTGTCCACGCCCGTCGACCAGTACGTCAGCTTGCCCGCGCGCAGCGGCCCGAGGTAGTTCTCCCAGGCATGTCCGCGTCCGATATCGCCCGACGTGATCCCGATCACATGGACATGGCTGACCCGCCGCATCATCGCGACGCGGCGTACCCAGGATCCGCAGTGGACACCGAACGCAAAACGCATGTTGTCCGGATGGTTGTCGAGCACGACGACCTGAAAACTTTCCTTACCGGGGACGCGCTCGACCAGCGGCCAGGTCAGATGATGGAAATCGCCGCTGCCCATGAAGACCGTGCCGTGCTCACGCGGGAGGGTTTCCACCAGGTCGGCCGAGAAGCGACGAAGGCTGGATACCGAACAGCCAAAGCGGATCGGCTCTTCCCACTCCCTCAGCGGAAGCACGAGGCGACCCGGCAATGCGCCGACCGACCCATCGAGGTCAAGTACGATGGGCGTCCGCATCGGAGGCCTCCCATACGCTGTCGGATTCGAAACGATGGGCGAAACGCCGAAGCACGGCGCGCAGCAGCGGATGACGGATGTACACGGCATGCCGGGTCAGGTGGAAACGCGCACCCAACGACGCCTTGACCGCGGGATCCGTCCAGCCGGCGACATAGAACCGGAGGCCGCGCGCCAGGGCGAATTCGAGATTGACGAACCAGCTGACGAAGTACAGATCGAACTCGCGCGCCTGGGGGTACGCGAAGCCTACGTACTTGTCGAGCAACTTGCCATCGTGTTCGTAGCAGAGGTTCCAGCCGATGAGACGGCCGTCGACGCGGTAGGTGAACACCTGTCCGCCCGGATCGCGCAGCACGGCGGCGAAGAAATCGCGTGACAGCTTGTCGAAGTGGACTTCGCTCTGCGCATGCACGTTTTCGAACAGCGCATAGTACCCGTCGACCACCTCGTCTGAAGCGAAGGCATCGCCGGTGGGGATCACCGCGATGTCGAGCTTGTCGCGCGAACGAAGCTTGCGACGGAGATTCTTTCGCCGCGACGCGGAGAGCCGGCCGAGGTATTCGTCGACCGAGCCGAAGTCGATCGGCACATAGGCGAGTGCCTGCCCTTCGACGATGATGTAACCGCGATCGCGCGCGGCATCGACGAAACGCGCGGTCCAGGCACGATCGCGCACGCTGGTCAGCGGCGAATCCACCGCGAGATCCTTCACGATCAGCAGCGGATGGCTGGCACCGAACGAGCGCGCCCACGAGGCGGCCACCGCGGCAGGGTCGTTGCATGCATCGAACAGCGAATATTCGGAGACCGTCGTCCCCGCAAAGCAGGTACGCGGCGTCAACAGACGCTTCAGCAGCGACTGAAACGGAAAACTGGCCACACGCCGGCGAAGCTCGTCGTCGGCGGTGGTCAGCAGGTCGAACGGAGCCACGAAAAGTGGCGAACCATCCACCGCACGGGTCGGGGTGAACCCGTGCGGTGGATGGCGTTCAAAATGCCCGAGCAAGGCATCCGGCTCGAGCTGGTTCACGAACGCCATCGCGTGGCTGCCGGGTATCAGCCGCGCTTGGCCAGCGTGAGGCACTGGTCGAGCAACGCGATAGCGAGGTCGATTTCTTCGTGGCTGATGTCGAGCGACGGGGCGAACGTGATTACGTTCTTGTACCAGCCACCGACATCGAGCACGAGACCGATCTTCTTGCCTTCGTGAGTGAGACCGCCGGCCAGACCGATGTCGACCATGCGGTCGAGCAGCGCCTTGTTCGGCGTGAAACCGTCGTCCGTACAGATCTCGGCGCGCAGGGCGAGGCCGAGGCCGTCGACGTCGCCGATCTCCTTGTGACGCTTCTGCAGGTCGCGCAGGCCGTCCAGGAAGTGCTTGCCCTTCTCGGCGACGCGGGTACCGTAGTCGAGCTCATAGCCCATCTTGATCACTTCCAGACCCAGCGCGGTACCGAGCGGGTTGGAGTTGAACGTCGAGTGCGTCGAACCCGGCGGGAAGATCTCGGGGTTGATCAGTTCTTCGCGCGCCCAGATGCCGGACAGCGGATTGAGGCCGTTGGTCAGCGCCTTGCCGAAGACCAGCACGTCGGGGTTGACGCCGAAATGCTCGATCGACCACAGCTTGCCCGTGCGCCAGAAACCCATCTGGATTTCGTCGACGACCATCAGGATGCCGTACTTGTCGAGCACCTTCTTGAGATCGATGAAGAAGTTCTTCGGCGGGATGACGTAACCGCCGGTGCCCTGGATCGGCTCGACGTAGAACGCGGCGTATTCGGCCTCGCCCACCTTCGGATCCCACACGCCGTTGTATTCGGTTTCGAACAGGCGCTCGAACTGACGCACGCACGCATCGGAATATTCTTCCGGCGTCATGCCCTTCGGGCGACGGAACGGGTACGGGAACGGGATGAACTGCGCGCGCTCGCCGAAGTGACCGAAGCGACGACGGTACCGGTAGCTGGAGGTGATCGACGAAGCGCCGAGCGTGCGACCGTGGTAACCGCCTTCGAAGGCGAACATCAGGCTCTTGCCGCCGCGCGCGTTACGCACGAGCTTCAGCGAGTCTTCGACCGCCTGCGCGCCACCCACGTTGAAGTGGCAACGACCGTCGAGGCCGAATTTCTGCCTGGCGTCGACGGCGATGGTCTTGGCGAGCTCGATCTTGCCCTGATGGAGGTACTGGCTGGCCACCTGCGGCAGCAGGTCGATCTGCGCCTTCAGTGTGTCGTTCAGGCGCTTGTTGCCGTAGCCGAAGTTGACGGCCGAATACCACATCTGCAGATCGAGGAACGGAATGTTCTCGCTGTCGTAGATGTAGCTGCCTTCCGCGTGACGGAAGATCTTCGGCGGATCCACGTAGTGCACGGTGTCGCCGAACGAGCAGTACTTCGCTTCGTCGGCCAGCAGGGTCGCGTCGTCGATGACGAGCTGCGGGTTCTTGGAAAGGATGTTCATGCAGGCAGTTCCTGGGAGCTCGTCGCGTGAAGGGGAATGACGGTCTGTGCCGGCAGACGGCCGGCAAGCAGTTCGGGAAGCAGTTCGCGCGCCTCGTCGAAACTGGCGATGGGCGCATACGGGATACCGGCGGCGCGGCAGTGTTCGATCAGGCGGTTCTTGGCAAAGACGAAGTCGACGCGATCGGCGGCGCAGAAGTCGGACGCGCCGTCGCCGATGAGCAGGGTCTTGCCGCCACGGGTATTCGCCGCTTCGACGCGTGCGCACTTGCAGGTACCCGCACGGCAACCGGATACGCTGAACGGCGAGGTGAGGCTCCAGTCGCGCGGACCGCTCTGCAGCAGATGGTTGGCGACGGTCGGCAGCGTATCGATGCCGTGATTGGCCAGGATCGCGTAGATCGCATGGTCCAGGCCGTCGCTGACGATTTCCATCGGAACGCCGTACTCGATGGTGGCCCTCACGAAGGATGCGAAGCCATGGTCGATGTGAAGACCGTTCAGATGACGAGCGAGCTCGTCACGGCTCATGTCGAGCAGGGCGACCTGCCCCGCCATGCACACGGCGGATCCGATGACGCCGGCGCGCCAGTCGCGTTCGAGAATCTCCCAACCCGGACGGCCGTACCGGTCCAGTAGGGAGTCGATCACGTCCTCGACGGCAATCGTTCCGTCGAAGTCGCAGAGGATGTTCCAGGAGGAAGGGCTCGACACGTGGATGGGCCGGTGATCAGGTTGCAGCGCAGGCTAATCGCACATCCTTTCGAAGCCCTTTCCCGGGCGCAAAGCATGCCGTAAGGTGTCGGCCGATATCCTGCGCACGTCCACCGCGGAACGGCATCCCCCCATGCGTCGAACCTGTCTCACCCTCCTCGTCACGTTGCTGGCGGCCGCTTCCGCGCATGCGCAGGACGACGACGGCCCGACCTACGCCTTCGGCGCAGGCGTTCAGCGCATGCCCGCGTGGATGGGCTCAAAAGACCGACGCAACCAGCCGATTCCGTACATCGACATCGATTTGCCCGGCAAGGGCGAGCTTTCGACCGCCGATGGCCTGACCATCGATCTGCTGGCCGGCGAGCACTGGCATGGCGGGATCTACGGGAACTGGCTATGGGGACGTACGCATGACGATCTCGGTCCGCTCGGCGGTAAGGTCGCCTCGCTCTCCCCGCGATTCCAGGGCGGCGGATACCTCGAATACGCGTTCGACAAACACTTCAGCGTCGGCGGGCATGTCGCGCACGACACCGATGGTGCCGGCGCTTATGTCGCGCTGTATGCCGACTACCAGCTACCGGATGTCTGGTACATCCAGCACTCGGTCGAACTGCAGGTCGAAGGCATGAACGGGCCGGCGATGCGACGATTCTTCGGTGTCACGCCCTCCGAAGCGGCCGGCATCGGCACGCGATCGTGGCGTCCCGGGGCCGGCGGGCAGTCGGCCAACCTGGAGTACGACGCCTTCATTCCTACGTCGAAACAGACGGGTTTCGCACTGGCGATATCGTATGGACGGCTATTTGGCGATGCGGCGGCGAGTCCGCTGGTGAAGTCGTACGGATCGCCTCGTCAGGTCACCGAAACACTGGCCTTCGTGTATCACTTCTGAGCCTTCAGGCTCATGCCGGATCCGCGTTGAAATCTTCCCGCTCGATCTGTGTCGGGATGGCGAACAACACACCGAACATGACCAGGTGCGCGCCTGCGGACAGGAGTGCCGACCAGCCCGGTGCCAACGTCTCGTACGGCAGGATGTCGCCCACCAGCACATAGGCGAGATTCCAGCCCCAGTGCACGCCGACCGCGAGCCAGAGCGAGCCCGTGCGGGCCACGGCCATCGCATAGGCCAGACCGAAACAGATCAGCCGCAGCCATTCGACCGGACCCTGATCGAGTGTGTACAGGTGATTGAGCGTCTGCAGCAGCGTGGATGCAAGGACGAAAACCCACGGCGCCCACGCCATACGCAGCGCACGGAACAGAAACCCGCGGGTGAGGATGTCGCCTGCCAGCGCCGGCACGAACGTCGCCACGAGCGCCCAGGGAATCGACGACAGGAACGAAACGGCGGCTACGGCAGGTGCCTGCGGTGCCCTGGCCGCATAGACGTTCAGCGCCATGCCGACACAGACAGCGAGGTACTTGGTGAGCAGCGCCAACGCCAGTCCACCGACCAGGAGCACCGGGGCGGTACGGCGCCATTCCAGCGCATACGCGTCATATCCGCGGAACCCCAGCCAGCGGCCGAGCGGCCACGCCGCCAGCACCACGCCCACCGTGAAGGCGGCCTGGACCGGTAAGCTGCCGAGCAGGCGCGCGCCGATGCCTTCAGCGCCCTGGTACAGAACGAACAGGAGCGCGAACGCGATCGCGGCACGCCGACGTTCGTTGAGTGACATGGACCCCCCGGATGATCGGTGACGCAGGGCGGAAGCTTAGGGCCGGAAAGCGTTGCACGCCATAGTCTTTTTGGTTTGCCCTTACGCGTCTCGCTCAGCGGTCGTCGCGGGTCCAGATGGCTGCGTCGGCTTCCGTGACCGGAAAGACGGTGACCGGCTCGTACGCCGGCGGGCAGGTCACCTCGCCGGTGCGCACGTCGAAACGGGCTCCATGGCGAATGCATTCGACCTCGAAGCCGATGACGGGGCCGCCGGCGAGCTCCCCGCCGTCGTGCGTACATACGTCCTCGATGGCATAGAGCTGGCCGTCGATGTTGTATACGGCAATGGCCGTATCGCCGTCCCAGACGACCTTGTGTTCACCCGGCAAAAGCTCGGAGCGGGAGCCGACGCGTACCCAGCCGTTCATGCGCGAAGCTCCTTCACCAGGTATTCGAAACGGAGGTCGTCGCGCTGCGGGACGCCGAAGCGCTCGTCGCCATAGGGGAAGGGCCTGGTCTTGCCGGTACGCACGTAGCCACGTCGCTCGTACCAGGCGATGAGCTCGGCACGGATGTCGATCACGGTCATTTCGATCCGCTCACTGGCCCATTCGTCGCGGGCGAAACGCTCGACTTCTTCGATGACCAGACGGCCGATGCCGGTGCCCTGCGCCGGCGGGTGCACCGAGAACATGCCGAAATAGCAGACCGGGCCCTGGCGCTCGATGTAGCAGGAGGCAAGCACCTGCTCAGCGCGCTCGAACAGCACGAAGCGGCCGTTGGAACCGGTGAGCAGCGCCTCGATCTCGGTCACGTCCGTACGGCGGCCGTGAAGGAAATCGGCTTCGGTGGTCCACCCCGCGCGGCTGGCTTCGCCGCGATAGGCGGACTCGACCAGCGAGGCGATCAGGGCCGCGTCGGCGGGGGTGGCGGTGCGGAAGGTATGGGAGATCATCGCGGGATTGTAATCGCGCGCGGGGCGCGCTCCTACATCAGGAGCTTGCGGACCCTGGCGATCGCCTCGATAAACCCATCCACTTCCGCCTTCGTGTTGTAGAAAGCCAGCGACGCGCGCAACGTGGCCGGCACGCCGAAGAAGTGCATCAGCGGGTGAGCGCAGTGGTGACCTGAGCGCACGGCGACACCCTGCAGATCGAGCAACGTGGCCATGTCGTTGGCATGCGCCCCTTCGATCAGGAACGAGATGACCGGCTCCTTTTCCTTCGCATTGCCGAAGATCCGCACGCCTGGCACGGTTTCCAGTGCGTCGACGGCATAGGCCAGCAAGTCCTGCTCATAGGCCTTCAGACGGTCGAAGCCGATGTTTTCGATGTACTCGATAGCTGCCGTAACGCCCGCAAAACCCGCGATATTCGGCGTACCCGCTTCGAAGCGGTGCGGCGGATCGGCGAACACGGTGCCTTCGAAACGCACCTCGCGGATCATCTCGCCACCGCCGAAAAACGGCGGCATCGCCATCAGGTGCTCGCGCTTCGCCCACAGCGCGCCGGTGCCGGTGGGCGCCAGCATCTTGTGGCCGGTAACCGCGTAGAAATCGCAGCCCAGCGCCTGCACGTCGATCGGACGATGCGGTGCCGCCTGCGAGCCGTCGACCAGCAGCGGGATGCCGCGCTTACGACATTCACGGGCGATCTCGCGGATCGGATTGACCGTGCCCAGCACGTTGGACACATGGGTGACGCAGGCCAGCTTCACCTCGGGGGTGAGCAGGTCGAAAAACTTCTCGAGGATGAGCTCGCCGCTGGCATCGATCGGCGCGGCCTTCACCGTCGCCCCGGTGCGCTCGGCGACCAGCTGCCACGGCACGATGTTGGCGTGATGCTCCATCACCGTGGTGACGATGGCGTCGCCCGGCTTCATGCGCGGCATGGCGTAGCTGTACGCCACCAGGTTGATCGCCTGCGTGGTGCCCGAGGTCAGGATGACTTCGTCGCGCGACGGCGCGTTGATGAAACGTGCGAGTGCGTCGCGTGCCGCCTCGTAAGACGCCGTGGCTTCCTCGCCCAGCGCGTGCACGGAGCGCGACACATTGGCGTTGTGCTCGCGGTAGTGACGATCGACCGCCTCGATCACCGACACCGGCTTCTGCCCGGTGTTGGCGTTGTCGAAATAGATCAGCGGCTTGCCGTGGACGGTGCGCGACAGCAGCGGGAAGTCGGCGCGGATGCGCTCGACGTCGAGCGGCAGAATGGCTGACTCGGGCTTGGCGTTCATGGCTGGCTCCGTACTTCGTTAGCCGGCGGACGGACCGGTCGGCAGATGCGCCACCAGCAGGTCGCCGAGGTGTTCGCGCAGGGCCTCGTTCGGCAGCGATTCCAGTGCCGCGCGGCAGAAAGCCAGCGTCAGCAGGCTGCGCGCCTGGGCGAGCGGGATACCGCGCGAACGGAGATAGAAAAGCGAGCGCTCGTCGAGCTGGCCGATGGTCGCGCCATGCGCGGCCTTGACCTCGTCGGCGTAGATCTCGAGCTCCGGCTTGGTGTCGATCTCGGCCGAGCCAGAGAGCAGAAGGTTCTTGTTGCTGAGCGAGGCATCGCTGCCGTCGGCGCCTTCGGCGACGACGATGGCACCGCGGAATACGCCGCGCGAGCGACCGTTGGCTATACCGCGCCACAAGGCGTCCGACGCCGTATCGCGTGCGTTATGACGGACTTCCAGCTGAGTATCGATATGCTGGCGACCGTCGAGTGCGAACACACCGCGCGAATCGAAGCGTGCGTGGTCGCCCGCCAGTTCGGCCGTGAGTTCATGACGCACCAGAGCACCACCCACTTCCAGCGCATGGACGGTTGCGCTCGCGTTCGCGTCAAGACGGACGTGACCGCGACGTACGAGCGTGGTCGCCGTCGACGCCGCCTGCAGCAGCACCACGCCGAGCCGGGCACTCTCACGAACGACGTAGTCGGCGACGACGGTACCGAGCTGATTGGCTTCACCCGCCGAGACGAACTGCTCGACGATGTCGGCCCGGGAACCCTTCCCTGCCTCCACCAGCACGCGAACGTGCCAGGCCGTGTCGGGCTGACCGCCACTGCAGACATGGACGATATGCAGCGGTTTCGCCACGTCGATGCCATCGGCGATCCGCAGCACCACGCCATCGGTGGCGAATGCGGCATTCAGATGCGCGAATGCGTCGGCGGCACCACGGCGGTAACGGCTGGCCAGCGCGAAGCGAAGCGGTTCCGGCTGCTCCGCCAGGGCGGCCGCCAGCGGCGCGAGCGATACACCGTCAACGCGGTCCAGAGCGGACAGGTCGGCACGGAAGACGCCGTCGACGAAGACGATGCGCGCACTGTCGACACCCGGCAGCGCAAACGACGCCGCATCGATGGCTACGTCGCGCGCCACCGCCGCGTCGGCGACGGCGAACGCACGCTGCGAAAGCGCACGCAGCGGAGTGTACTTCCAGGCCTCGTTGCGCCCTTCCGGCATACCGGCTTCGGCGAACGCCTGCAGGTTGTCGCGGCGCGCGGCATCGAGCCAAGCGATGCCGCTCTCAGGCAGCGCGCTGGCGGCATCCAGCGCCGCCCGCACGAACGGGGACGGCGCCTGGGTCATGCCGGCGCTCCGGTCAGGTCGACCTTGCGCAATTCCGGATGCGTGTCGGCGAGCCAGGCGTAGCCCTGCTCTTCCAGCTTCAGCGCGAGGTTCTTGTCGCCACTCTCGACGATGCGGCCACCGGCCAGCACGTGCACGAAGTCCGGCTCGATGTAGTCGAGCAGGCGCTGGTAGTGCGTCACGACGAGGAAGGAGCGATCCGGCGAACGCAGCGCATTGACGCCTTCGGCGACCTGCTTGAGCGCGTCGATGTCGAGACCCGAATCCGTTTCATCGAGAATCGCCAGCTTCGGCTCGAGCACGGCCATCTGGAAGATCTCGTTGCGCTTCTTCTCGCCACCGGAGAAGCCTTCGTTGACGGCGCGGTGGAGCAGTTCGTCGGAGATCTGCATCACTTTCAGCTTCTCGCGTACCAGCTTGAGGAAGCGCATCGAATCCAGCTCATCCTCACCCCGGAACTTCCGCTGCGCATTGAGCGCGGCACGCAGGAAGTAAGTGTTGTTCACACCCGGGATCTCGACGGGATACTGGAACGCCAGGAACACACCGGTCGCGGCGCGCTCTTCCGGCTCGAGTGCCAGCAGGTCGACACCGTTGAACAGCACCGAGCCTGCGGTCACTTCGTAACCTTCGCGGCCGGCCAGCACGTTGCCGAGCGTGGATTTGCCCGCACCGTTCGGACCCATGATGGCGTGCACTTCGCCGGGCTTCACCTCGAGCGAAAGGCCTTTGAGGATCTCCTTGCCTTCGACGCGGGCATGGAGGTTGTCGATCTTGAGCATGTGCATGGCGTGGCTGTCCATCAGGGCGTGAGGTGCGAGAGCGCATCGAGCGCATCGTCGCGGCGTTCCCAGGGCACGAAGATATGATCGTGCAGGAACGCGGAAACCGGGTTGCAGGGAATGCCGCGCTTTGCCAGCGCGGCGGATACGGCGGCCATCATGCCGACCGCGGTGAGGCTGGACTGCACGCGCAGCGTGATCCGGGCCCAGAGCATGCGTTCGTTGCCCGCGCTGTCCTCGTCGACATCGACGATCAGCGTGGTGCCTTCGGCTTCGCGGAACATCATCAGGGCGTCGGCCATGCGCTCGCGCGCCTTCTCGTGCGAGACGTGAAGGAAGCGCTTGGGAATCGGGTCGATATCCGGATCCAGCGCGGCGAGCAGCGCGCGCAGATCGGTCAGGCCCGGAGCGGAACCGGCGATGCCCATCGTCAGCCCACCGCGCCTTCGAGGGAAACCTCGAGCAGCTTCTTGGCTTCCACGGCGAATTCCATCGGCAGTTCGCGGAAGACCTGCTTGCAGAAGCCGTCGACGATCATCGACACGGCATCTTCTTCACCGATGCCGCGCGACAGGCAGTAGAACAGCTGGTCGTCCGAAATCTTCGAGGTGGTGGCCTCGTGCTCGACGATGGCCGAGGGATTCTTCACTTCCATGTACGGAAAAGTGTGCGCGCCGCACTGCTTGCCGATCAGCAGGGAATCGCACTGCGTGTAATTGCGCGCGCCGTCGGCACCTTTCTCGATCTTTACGAGGCCGCGGTAGCTGTTGGAGCTGCGGCCCGCACTGATGCCCTTGGCGACGATCTTCGACTTGGTACCTTTGCCGATGTGAATCATCTTGGTACCGGTATCGGCCTGCTGGCGATGGTGCGTGAGCGCCACCGAGTAGAACTCGCCCACCGAACGGTCGCCGCGCAGCACGCAGCTCGGGTACTTCCAGGTGATCGCCGAGCCGGTCTCCACCTGGGTCCAGGAGATCTTGGAATCCGCGCCGCGGCAGTCGCCGCGCTTGGTCACGAAGTTGTAGATACCGCCCACGCCGTTCTCGTCGCCGGGATACCAGTTCTGCACGGTGGAGTACTTGATCTGTGCGCGCTCGAGCGCGACCAGTTCGACCACCGCCGCGTGCAGCTGGTTCTCGTCGCGCATGGGCGCGGTACAGCCTTCGAGGTACGAGACATAGGCGTCGTCCTCGACCACGATCAGCGTGCGCTCGAACTGCCCGGTGTTGATCGCGTTGATGCGGAAGTACGTCGACAGCTCCATGGGGCAACGCACGCCCTTGGGAATGAAGACGAAACTGCCGTCGGAGAACACCGCGGAATTGAGCGCCGCGAAATAGTTGTCGGCCGTCGGCACCACGCTGCCCAGGTACTGGCGCACCAGGTCGCCGTGCTCGCGGATGGCCTCGGACATCGAGCAGAAGATCACGCCGGCTTCGGCCAGCTCCTTGCGGAAGGTGGTGCCGACCGATACGGAATCGAACACCGCATCCACGGCTACGCCGGCGAGCTTCGCCCGCTCATGCAACGGGACGCCGAGCTTCTCGTAGGTCTCGAGCAACTTCGGATCGACTTCGTCCAGCGACCTGGGGCCCGCCTTGGGCGCCGAGTAGTAGCTGACCGACTGGTAGTCGATCGGCGCGATGTCGAGCTTGGCCCATTCCGGCTCGGGCATGGTCAGCCAGTGCCGGTAAGCGGACAGCCGCCACTCGGTCATCCACTCCGGTTCGCCCTTGATCGCGGAGAGCTGACGGACGATGTCCTCGCTCAGGCCCGGCGGGAGGCTGTCGGATTCGATATCGGTGACGAAACCGGCTTCGTAGCGGCGGTTGAGCGCCTCCACGACTTCGGCGTTGTCGCGCACGGGGTCTGCCACGTCGCGTGTCATGTTCTCACTCTCGTTCATGCGTTCGCCTGCGCGACGGTGGTCGCGTTCTTCGCCGACGCCATGGAGCGGTCGGCCAGCATCTGGGCCAGGGTCAGGGCGCGCAGCACGCCACCGATCGCCCCGGAAACGGAGCGCCAGCTGTCGCTGACGCCGCACTGGGACTGACGTTCGCACTGGCCCTGGGCCACGCTGCACTCCGTCATCCCGATCGGCCCTTCCATCGCTTCGACGATGTCGGCCAGGCTGATCGCCTCGGCCGGCCGCGCCAGACGGTAGCCGCCGTTGACGCCGCGAAACGATTCCACCAGCCCGGCGTGTCCCAGCAGCTTGAGCAGCTTGGACACCGTGGGCAACTCCAGGCGCGCCTCCTCCGCGATCTGAGCGGTGCTCAGAACGTCGGCAGGATGGGCGGCGATGCAAGTCATCACCACCGTCGCGTAGTCGGTCAATCGGCTGACACGGAGCATGGGGGAAGGGGCACAGTCAATACCGGACCAAAATGGTACTGTTTTCCGGCCTTCGATGCAACGAGGCGTGGCTTAAAAGCCCCTCTCATGCGCCCGGATCGCCCGGATCATGGCAATCAGCCTCGACGTCTCCCCCGCCTCCACCACATCCTCCGCGGTCCGATAGCCGAGTTCGGCGATCGGATCCTCCACGAACCAGGCCCGCCGCCGGGCCCGGTCGGGCTCGACGTGACGGGCCTCAGCGAGCACCCTGGCCGTATCGCTAAGCAGTCGGACGGACATCGTCAGGCCCTCAGGGGTTGACCGGCAATCCCGTGGCGGCTCGCCCCTCGTCTGGCGAGACAGCCTCGCGCACCGCCCCTTCACGCCCATCGGCGACCAGGGCCACGCGGCGTGCGGCCGCACTGTCCCGTAACGCCGCGTAGTAGTCCGGCGACTGCTCCAGCCGGTCGGTCAGTGGCAGCGCACGAGCCCGTCCATCCACGATGCCGCCCACTGTCCTGATCGTATCCAGCGTCTGGACGGTGTCCGAGTTGTCGCCCAGGCGGTCGAACGACATCGTCAGGATGCGACCGACCGAATCGCGGACGTTGGAGGAACCGAAGATCGGCAGCTCCACGGTGTGTCCCGGACCCATGCCCCATACCCCGAAGGTCTGGCCCAGATCCGCGTCATGGTGCGGCATGCCCCAATGGTTGGCCACGTCGAAAAGACCGACCACGCCCACCGTGCTGTTCACGACGAAGCGTCCCGCCGTATTCAGCGAACGAAGCAGGTTGGCCTGAAGCAGGTCGTTGGCGAAAACCAGCGGCTCGCGCATGTTCTGGGCGAAGTTGCGCACGCCGTTGCGAACCGGGCGCGGCAGGTGCGAGTAGCCGCGAGCCACGGGGCGGATCACCGCATGGTCGACCACCTTGTTGAAGGCGAAAACCTTGCGGTTGATCGGCTCATCGTGGCCGGGCTGCGCCGTGGCGTCCGCGCCGGCCTTCTTCACACCGTGCGAGCAGGCCGAGAGGGCAAGTGCCGCGGTTACGGCCATACCCGCCTTCCAGTGCGTCGAACGGCGGTCTCCGTGACGCCTTGCGGCAGGTGAAGCGGACAGGTTGGGACGACGAATAGCGGTCATGAGGCTCTCTCGGCGGGGGACTGACGCCGAGAGTGCGGCGCGTTTACGTATACCGTTTTTCCACTTCGCTTCCGGCGGGAAACAATGTTTCGGGCTGGAAACATATGACACGGCCGGGGACCGAACCGCTATAAATAGCGCCACGCAGTACGGATGCCGGCCTCACATGCAACACCTTCTCATCGTGGATGACGACGAAGAGATCCGCGCGCTTCTGCAGCGGTTCTTCCAGCGTCACGGCTTCGAGACCGACACGGCCGCCTCGGGTGCGGAGATGGACGCGCGTCTCGCAAAAGCGTCGTACGACATGGTCATCCTCGACGTCATGCTCCCCGACGAGGACGGGTTCAGCCTCTGCAAGCGACTGCGGGCCACCGGCCGCACGGCCATCATCATGGTCACAGGCGTCGTCGAGCCGACCGACCGCATTGTCGGCCTCGAACTGGGTGCGGACGATTACGTCACCAAACCGTTCGACGCGCGCGAACTGCTGGCACGCGTCCGCGCCGTCCTCCGCCGCAGCGACGCGCAAGCGGCTGTGCCGCCCACCAGCCACTCACCCATGCTCAGCTTCGCGGGCTGGCGTCTCGACATCGTGCGGCGTGAACTTCGCTCGTCGGATTTCACACTCACACCGCTGTCCGGTGGCGAGTTCGAATTGCTCGTCGTCTTCGCCCAGCACCCGCAACGCATCCTCACCCGCGAGCAGCTGATCGACATGTCGCGCGGGCCGACACACGAGGCCTTCGACCGCAGCATCGACGTGCAGGTCAGTCGTCTTCGCCGCAAGATCGAGGAAGATCCCGGCGATCCGGAAATCATCCGCACCGTGCGCAACGTCGGCTACATGTTCAACGCGCGCGTGGAGCGACTGTGATGCGCGGGCGGCGCTGGTCCGCCGACACGATCGGACGCTGGTTCGCGATCAACATCGTCGTCACCGTGATCATCGCGGCCGCCATGAACGCTACCTTCGCCGCCTTCGCCGGGGTGTGGGCCAGGCCAGGCATCGAAGAAAGCGGCGTGGTGGACGAAGCCGTGGCCGTGGCCCGCACCCTCGACGGGTCGCCTCGCGCCTGGCGCTCCAGGCTGGCCGCCGCGGCAAGCAACGACGGCTATCAGGCACGCTGGTACCCGGACGACGACGCCCTGCCCGTCCCGATCGCCAATGCGACCTTCCACGCCGGCCGTGCGAAGGTACGCGCCCTCCTCGACCGGCCATCCGCACGCGTACTCGCCTACGAGCCGGGCGACCTCGACCGCCAGGGTCGCGCTGAAACCACCTACGGTCTCGCCATCGCGCTATCGGACGGCTCGTGGGTCCACTTCATGACGCCCGAGCGAAGCTGGGGTCTGCACGCATCGACGCGCAACCTGCTGACACTGGGCTTCGCGTTGATCTGCAGCTTGTTTGTCGCCGCGCTCGCCAGCCGCCGGCTCGCACGTCCGATGGAGCGTTTCGCCCGGCAGGCGCAGCGCTTCGGCGCAGACGTGAACGCACCGCCCATGGAGGCCACCGGCCCCGTGGAAATCCGGCTCGCCGGACAGGCGTTCAACGAGATGCAGGCGCGTGTGCAGCGCTATGTCGAGGATCGAACGACCATGCTGGCAGCCATCTCGCACGACCTCCGCGCACCGCTGACCCGCATGCGTCTGCGCGGCGAGTTCATCGAGGATGAAGAACAGCAGCGCAAGCTGTTCCGCGATGTCGACGAGATGCAGACGATGGTGGATGCATCGCTCAATTTCTTCCGCGACGACAGTCAGCATGAGCCGTCGACGCGATTCAATCTGTCGGAGCTGGTGAATACGGTGCTCGACGACTTCCGCGACGCCGGCCACGACGTGAGCTTTGAGTCGTCGGAAAGCGTGGCTTATGTCGGCCGCCCGCTCACGCTGCGTCGCGCCGTCGCCAATCTCGTCGACAACGCCGTCAAATACGGCGGACGCGCGATCGTACGATTGTCGTCGAACGACGAATGGGTCGAGATAGCCGTCGAGGACGACGGCCCGGGCATCCCCCGGCATCTGCACGAGGAAGTCTTCAAACCCTTTTTTCGCATCGAGAGTTCACGCAACCGACAGACCGGCGGCGTCGGCCTGGGATTGCCGGCCGTACGGTCGGCGGTGCGCGGGCACGGTGGAGACATCGCACTGGAGCAGGGAACGCAGGGCGGACTGAAGGCCCGCGTCAGGCTGCCTGTGCTGGACGCTCAGATGCCATAAGGCACCCATCTGGTGCAAATCACTTCCCCCGATTGAGGCAAAGCGTTTCGACTGTGACCTCCCATGTGACTGAATGGGCTGCGGCCCAACGGGTTGGCGGTTCGATTCAAGCTGGCACGCATCCTGCTCTTCTCTCCCCAGCCAAACCAAAGGGGAACCGCGGCACATGAAGTGGATCAACGCCATCATCAAGCCGTTTACGCTGGACGACGTCCGCGAAGCGCTCGCCGAGGTCGGCGTACAGGGCATGACTGTCACGGAGGTCAAAGGCTTCGGCCGCCAGCACGGCCACACCGAACTCTACCGCGGCGCCGAATACGTCGTGGACTTCCTGCCCAAGCTGAAGATCGAGATCGCCGTCACCGACGAGCAGCTCGAGCGCGCCGTCGAGGCCATCAGCACCGCGGCACGCACGGGAAAGATCGGCGACGGCAAGATCTTCGTCATCGACCTCGAGCAGGCCATCCGTATCCGCACGCAGGAGGTCGACGGCGATGCGCTTTAAGCTCCCACGCGCGCTCGCCGCGAGCGCCCTCCTTCTTCCCGGCCTGGCCTTTGCGCAGGCCGCCGCCGCACCGGCGAAGCTCGACTCCGGCGATACCGCCTGGATGCTCACGGCGACGATGCTGGTGCTGCTGATGACCATCCCCGGCCTCGCCCTGTTCTACGGCGGCATGGTCCGTGCGAAGAACCTGCTCTCGGTTCTGATGCAGTGCTTCGCCATCACGGCGCTGGTCACCGTGCTCTGGGTCGTCTATGGCTACTCCGTGGCCTTCGACAACTCGGGCATGGCGGCGGGCTCCACGAACATCCACTCCTTCATCGGCGGCTTCGGCCACGCGATGCTGGCGGGGCTCAAGCCGGACGGTCTGTACCTCACGATCCCCGAAGGGGTTTTCGTGATGTTCCAGATGACATTCGCGATCATCACTCCCGCGCTCATCGTCGGCGCGATCGCCGAGCGCATGAAGTTCTCCGCGCTGCTGGTCTTCACCGCCCTGTGGTTCACGCTGGTCTATCTGCCGGTCGCGCACATGGTCTGGGGTGGCCCCGGTTCGTTCCTCGGCGACCTCGGCGTGCTCGACTTCGCCGGTGGCACGGTGGTCCACATCAACGCGGGTATCGCCGGTCTCGTCGGCTGCCTGGTGATCGGCAAGCGCCGCGGTTACCCGAACACGCCCATGCCGCCGCACAACCTCGGCTACACCCTGATCGGCGCGAGCATGCTCTGGCTGGGCTGGTTCGGCTTCAACGCCGGCTCGGCTGTCGCGGCTAACGGCAGCGCGGGCATGGCGATGCTGGTGACGCAGATCGCCACCGCCGCCGCGGCGATCGGCTGGACCGCGATCGAATGGCTGACCCATCGCCGTCCAAGCGTGCTGGGTATCGCCTCGGGTGCCGTGGCCGGCCTCGTCGCCATCACGCCCGCCGCCGGTACGTGCGGTCCGGGTGGCGCGCTGGTACTCGGTCTCGTCGCCGGCGTGGTGTGTTTCTTCTGCGCGACCAGGCTGAAGCGTAAGTTCGGCTACGACGATTCGCTGGACGTATTCGGCGTGCATGCCATCGCCGGCATCATCGGTGCGCTGCTTACCGGTCCGCTGGCGGCGCCGGTGCTGGGTGGCTTCGGCACGGTCACCGACCTCGGTGGCCAGTTCTGGATCCAGTGCAAGGGCGTCGGCTTCACCGTCGTCTACAGCGCGGTGTTGAGCTATGTCATCTTCAAGGGCATCGCCGTGACGATGGGTCTGCGCGTGGATGAAGAACAGGAACAGGTGGGCCTGGACATCGCGCTGCACGAGGAGCGTGGTTACAACCTCTCCTGAGCGGTTCTGTCCGTCCGGTGGATGAAGAAAGGCCAGGCAATCGCCTGGCCTTTCCATTTCCACATCCGTGAGCGATCAGTTCACCCAGTGGCAGCGACGCTCGGTGTGATAGTGGTGATGATGATCGTACACGCGTACCGGCTTGCAGACCTGGTGGCGATGATGCGCCGGGCGATGCGGCGGAACCGGATGATGGTCATAAGCGTTGGCGGCCAGAGGCGCCATGAAGGCGGCAGCCATCACGAGAATGCCGAGGGCCCGCGAACGCTTGCGGTTGGTGCTTCCGGTGGTGAGCGTCATGTTGCGTTCCTGTTCCAGTGGGCGGGAACACAACGTCGCCGTTCCGGCTGAGCGAGTCAATACGTTCGTAAAAACTGCCATGACGGCATTCAGCAAGGTTGATGCGAAGCGAAGAACCGCAAGTTCTTTCGCTCACTCACAGGCGCCCGTCGACGCTGTTCTGAGGCAGCACGGACTTCACGTCGTACACCACCGCACCCACCTTACCGAACGCGCGAATCTTCTCCGGACCGAACGCACGGAACTCGTCATGCGCCACGGCGACGATGACCGCATCGTACACGCCCTCTTCGATCGCCTCGATCGTACGCACGCCGTATTCGCGGGCGCACTCTTCGTTATCGACCCACGGATCGTAGACATCGACCCGGGCCATCGACTGCTCCAGATCGCGAACGATGTCGATCACCCGCGTATTGCGCAGGTCCGGGCAGTTTTCCTTGAAGGCGAACCCCAGCACCAGCACACGTGCATCGACAATGTGCAGGCGCCGCTCGCTCATCAGGCGGATGACGCGGTCGGCCACGTATGTGCCCATGCGGCTGTTGATCCGCCGCGCGGCGAGGATCAGTTCCGGGTGATATCCCGTGACCTCCGCCTTGTGCGTGAGGTAGTACGGGTCGACGCCGATGCAATGCCCGCCGACCAGACCCGGACGAAACGGCAGGAAGTTCCACTTCGTCCCCGCCGCCTCGAGCACTTCGCCCGTGTCGATGCCCAGACGATTGAAGATCAGGGCGAGTTCGTTGACCAGCGCGATGTTGACGTCGCGCTGCACGTTCTCGATCACCTTGGCCGCTTCCGCGATGCGTACCGACGAGGTCTTGTGCGTGCCGGCGGTGATGATCGTGCGGTACAGCGCATCCACGCGGTCGGCGGCTTCCGGCGTCGAGCCCGAGGTGAGCTTGCGGATATCCACCACACGACGGGCGTGGTCGCCGGGATTGATGCGCTCGGGGCTGTAGCCGCAGTGAAAGTCCACGTTGAAGGTGAGCCCGGAACCCTCCTCCAGAATCGGCACGCAGATTTCTTCGGTCGTACCCGGATAGACGGTGGATTCGAAGATGACCAGGTCGCCTCGCGTGAGCAGTCCACCGAGCATGCGGCAGGCTTTCTCCAGCGGCTCGAGGTCCGGCCGCTGCGCCTCGTCGATCGGCGTGGGCACGGTGACGATATAGACGTTGCGGTCGGCCAGATCGTTCACGTCACCGGTATAGCGGAGCCGCGCGGCGGCGCTCAGGGCTTCGCCGGTGACTTCCAGGGTGTGGTCGTGGCCAGCGCGCAGCTCGGCGAGGCGTGCCGGTGCGATGTCGAAACCGAGGGTATCGAAGTGCCGGCCGAATTCGACGGCAAGCGGCAGTCCAACGTAACCGAGACCGATGATGCCGATCCGCGGATCAGGAGTAAGAGCCATGAGGCGCCCGGGCTTCCAAAAGAAACGAAGCGTACACGGCGGAGCGGCGGCTTAGTACCACCGCCCCGTCAGGTGCGTCACGGACGAACGGCGGTGACCTCGATTTCGACAAGGAAACTGGGGTTGGCGAGGGCCGCCACCTGCACCGCCGAACGCGACGGCAGGTTGGGCTGGGCCGCCGTGCCGAAGAACTGCGTGTAGCCCGCCATGAAACCGGTGAAGTCCATCTTGCCGCCCTTGGCCGGGTCACCGACCAGGAACGCCTGCATCTTGACCACGTCGCCCATGGTCAGGCCCATGCCCTTGAGCTGCTTCTCGATCGAGGTCAGCACGCCCACCGTCTGCGTCTTGGTGTCGCCATAGGCCTGCGGGCTGTCCTTGGGCGCGCTCGCGTCGGCGACCGGCGCCACCGCGCCGCTGAGGAAGACCAGCGTCTTGCCCGCCGGGATCTCCACGGCGGCCGAAATCGGAAAGGTGCTGTTGGGGATCTTGTGCCGGACCACGTCGGCGGCGAAAGCGGGCGTCGTGGCAAGAAGGGCCAGGATCGGCAGGAAACGGCTTGTCTTGGTCATGCGTCAGTCTTCCTCGGAGTTGTCGGCGGGTGGACGGAATGGCTTCACGTCTTCCGGCTTAAGGGTATCGGCGTAGTGATTGCCGAAGTGCGTGCGCACGTAGTTGACCACGTCGGCGACCTGGGCGTCCGACAGCTGCTTCCCGAACGCGGGCATGCCACCTCGCCCGTTCACGACCATAACGGTGGGATACGCGGCGGCGGCGAGTTTCGGATTGTCAGCCAGCGCCGGGTAGTGCCCGGCACCGACCGCGCCCTTGCCGTCGGGCATGTGGCAGCCCTGGCAGATGTGCGTGAAGATCTGCTGACCGGTGACGTGCGAGATGTCTTTCGCATCGAGAAAATCGGCATCGGTCGTCTGCGCTGCCTGCGCGATACCGGCGGACAACAAGGCCGCGACGGCGGTGGTCAGAGCGAAGCCTCTCATGCGCGACCTCCCGCCATCGCCTTGCGATGCAGCTGATCGATGGCCGAGAGCGACGACAGGATCGCGCCCTCCTGCCAGGCAGGAAGATAGGACGCGTGCTCACCGGCGAGCACGATGCGACCGTCGAGCGAACAGAGATCGGCGAAGTGCTTTTCGCGCGTCGCGTCGGTCCAGCCGCCAAAGCAGCCGAGCGTGAACGGCACCCGGTGCCAGGCGACCGACATGCCGTTCTCGAATGACGTCTTGTACTGCGGATGGATCTGCGAGCCGTACTCGACGGCCTTGCGGATACGCGCGGCGGGATCGAGCGCGGTGAATTCGAAGGCCTCCATCGCGAACGTATACGAGCCGAGCAGCACGCCCTTCTTCGTGCCGATGCCATGGCTCGGATAGGAAATCATGCCGATCGGCGTGTCGGTGACACTGATGCCGCCGTAGATCGCCTCGTCCTCTTCCCAGAATCGACGATCGAACTGCAGACCGATCTTCGACGACGACCAGTACGGCACGGCCGAGATGGCGGCGGCCTTGGCCGGCGATACCTGCACGGGAATCTGACTGAGGATCGACAAAGGAATCGTGCACACGCACCAGTCCGCTTTCGCCTGACGGGGCTGACCGGGCTTCCGCGCATCCTCGTAGGTCACGGTGACGCCGTGCTCGTCCTGAGCGATGGCGGTGACCCTGGCGTTGTACTCGATGTGCTCGCCGACGCGCTGCGTAAAGGCCTTGCCGATCGCATCCATGCCGCCGACCGGCTGCATCATCGTCGTCTGGTATTCGTACTGCGCATTCATCCCCAGACCGGCCCAGAGCTTTGCCTGAAGCACTTCGGAGAGGCCATTGGGTGTCGAAAACTCAGGCTTGCCGTCGACACCACCACCGGCGTGCTTCGCGTAACCGCGATGCTCGCTGCTCGCACGGCCGGCGACGTAACGGAAGTCCTTGTCGAGGCCGCCGAACTCACGCATGGCCTCGAGCAGGATCTCGCGATCCTCCTTCGTTACCATGTCGTCCAGGCGCCCTTTCCCGGTCGCCTTGGCAAGCAGCTCGGCGATGCCGCCGTGCAGGTCGGCCTGGACTTCGCGCAGCCGTTGCGGCTTGCCGCCGTAGGCTTTCGTACTGTGCAGATAAGCGTTGTGATTCACCTGCACGAATGGTTCGAGCGCAACGCCGAACTGTCGGCAGTAGTCGAGCACGCCATGGTGATGGTAGGGAATGCGCCAGGGACCGGGATTGAAGTACTGGTCCTTGTCGAACCCGCAGGTCTGCATATGGCCACCCAGTTCGGTGTAGACATCACCGCCGCGGATCGTCCAGTTACGACCGCCCGCACGTCCGTTGTACTCGAGCACCTGAACCTTGTAGCCCGCCTTGCCCAGCTCGTATGCCGCCACCAGGCCCGCGAGTCCGGCACCGAGAATCAGCACCGTCCCCTTGCCCGAACCCTGCAGTGGCGAAGGTCGCCGATACGGCGATTCCTTCGCAAAACCCAGCTGAGTCATGGACTGGTACATCAGTGCGCCGCCCCCGGCCACACCGATCATTCGCAAGAGATCTCGCCGCGTCATGGACGTCGGCCGACAGTCACCTTCCATCAAGTTTCACCCCCGAGCAGGAACCCCGTTCACGCAGAATAACCACATGTTGCGACGCACAACAACTGGTCAAACGTCACGCACCAATGCGGTGCAATGACACGTGTGCACAAAGGCTCTAAGCTGCCCGCACAGTCCACTGCAAAGATCATCCATGACCGTCTCCGATGACCGTTCCGCAGCCCGCCTTACCTGGGCGCGCCACGTTACCGGCCAAGCCACGCTCGTGCTCGAACCCGCTTCCGCCGATGCCAGCTTTCGCAGTTACTGGCGCGGTTATGTCGACGGACAACCGGTGATCGTGATGGACTCCCCACCGGAAAAAGAGAACCCCGCACCATGGGTGGAGATCGGTAAACGTCTTGCCGACGCGGGCCTGCACGTGCCCACGGTGATGGTCGCGGACCTCGCGCAAGGCTTCCTGCTCATCGAAGATCTCGGCACGCGTACGTATCTGCCCGAACTCGGCGACGCGACCGTCGACGCGCTCTACGGGGATGCGCTGGACGCACTGCTCCGCATGCAGTCGCATGTCGATACATCGGGACTGCCGTCGTTCGATCACGCGTGGCAGACGATGGAAATGGAAATCATGCCGACGTGGCTGCTCGAGCGGCACCTGGGTGTCACGCTGGCCTGTGAGGAATGGGACGTCGTCGAGGGAGCCTTCACCGCGATCCTGCGCACGCTGGCCGAACAGCCTCGCGCATTCATGCATCGGGACTATCACAGCCGTAACCTGCTGGTCACCACGGAACGCTCGCCCGGCATTATCGATTTTCAGGGCGCCATGTCCGGGCCGATCACCTACGACCTGGCATCGCTGCTGCGCGATGCCTACATCGTCTGGGACAACGAACGCGTGGAGGGCTGGGTCGAGGCGTACCGCCTTCGTCTGCTCGATGCTCGCCTGCTCGATGAGACCGTCGACACCGATCGCTTCCGCCGCTGGTTCGATCTCGCCGGACTGCAGCGCCACATCAAGATCCTGGGCCTGTTCTGCCGCCTCTGCTACCGCGATGGCAAACCGGGCTATCTCGACGACCTGCCCCGCGTCCTGCGCTACGTGCTGGACACCGCACGCCGACATGCGGATGTCGCTCCCCTCGCAGACCTGATCGAAGCGAAGATCGGCGGACGTGACCTGCGTCAGGCGAATCCCGCGTGAGGCACGCACTCATCCTCGCCGCCGGCCTCGGCGAGCGCATGCGGCCACTGACCGATCACACGCCGAAGCCCCTGCTCGACGTACATGGCAAACCGCTGATCGTGCACCATATCGAGAAGCTGGCGGCGGCGGATGTCCGCTACATCGTGATCAACACCTCCCATCTGGCGGATCGATTCCCCGAGGCACTCGGCGACGGTTCACGGTGGGGCGTGCGGCTTCGCTATTCGTATGAAGGCCCGACGCCGCTGGAGACTGGCGGTGGCATGCTCAAAGCGCTGCCCTTACTCGGCACCGCGCCGTTTATCGTCGTCAGTGCGGATATCTGGAGCGATATCGACTACGCGGCATTGCCGGCCGAACCGGAAGGCGTCGCGCATCTGGTGATGGTGCCCAACCCGGACTTCCATCCGGCGGGCGATTTCGCCCTCGGGGATGGACGTCTATATGACGATGACGCGCCCGCGTCGGCGCAGCGCCTGACGTTCGGTAACGTAGGTGTCTACCGGCGGGAGATCGTCGAAGACGAGACACCGGGCAGGTTCAAACTGCTTCCGATGTACCGGCGCGCGATCGCACAGGGACGCCTTTCTGGCGAAAAATTCGAGGGATTCTGGCGAAATGTCGGCACACCGGCGCAACTCGACGAACTGCGCACGCTACGTTGACCGACCGACGATGCCGGCGAACGAAGAGGGCCATCGCCACCCTCTTCGTCGCGGACGACGTTATTGAACGGTGACGGTGTTCAGTTCACGCAATCGCTCGTGACCCATCGCGAACGCCTGATTGAAGGCGCTGGTGATATCGACGAAGTCATGCGTGCCGGTATTGGCTTCTATTTCTTCACCGACGTGATCGAGAATCCGGTAGCTCGCGCGGTAGACCTGCTCACCGCCGATGCCATTGTGTTTCACCGCTTTCGCAACCACTCGGAACTTGCTCTGGTTTTCCACTGCAACTCCTCCCCCCTGTCACGTCTCCGATACTGACCGGGGAAGATGACTGTTGCAAGTGACTTCGGTTTCGTCCCGAAGGCACCCGGTCAACCGCCTGGCGCAGCCGGCGCCGCCGCAGGCGCAGGCGCGACGTTGCCCGCGACCGCTGCCTGCGGTGCCGGCGGCGCCGCAGCGGCAGCGCCGCCGGCGGTGTGCTCTTCCTCGGCCGAGTGCAGCGTCGCCGCCTGCGGCAGTGTGGCTGGCGGCACCGATGCGACCTCAGGCGACAGCGCGGCCTTGGCCGCGTCATGCGTCATGACCACGATGCTGATGCGCCGGTTGATCGGCGAGGACGGATCGTTCTTGTCGAACGGCACGGATGCCGCGAGGCCGACGACACGCGCTACCTTGTCGGCCTGCATACCGCCATCCGTGAGCGTGCGACGCGCGGCATTGGCACGGTCGGCCGAAAGCTCCCAGTTACCGTAAGCCTGACTCGCGCGCACGTAAGGCGAATTATCCGTGTGGCCGGAGATGCTGATCTGGTTCGGCACCTGGTTCACGAAGCCGGCCAGTTCGTGCAGGATCTGCACGGTGTACGGTTTCAGCGCACCGCTGCCCGTGTCGAACATCGGTCGATTCTGTTTGTCGACGATCTGAATGCGCAGGCCTTCCGACGTGATATCGAGCAACAGCTGGTCCTTGTACGGGGCCATCGCCTGACTCCTGGCGATCGCCTCGTTGAGGTCCTTCATCAGCTGTTCGAGGCGGCGCTTTTCCTGCGCTTTCGCCAGCTTCTCGGCGTCGGCGGCCGTGGCCGGCCTGGCGAACGCCTGCTGGTCACCCGGACCCTTGGGCAGGTCCATCGCGCCACCGAGCTTGATCATGCTGGTGCTGGCGCCGCCGGGCCCCATCTTGCCCGACGGCGCCATGGTGGACTGCCCCGCCGTCATGCTCGGATTCTTGAAGTATTCCGAGATGGCGGCACGCTGCTGTTTCGTCCCCGCACCGACGAGCCACATCACGAGGAAGAAGGCCATCATCGCGGTCACGAAGTCCGCGTACGCGACCTTCCACGCTCCACCGTGGTGGCCGTGGCCGCCCGCCTTTTTCTTGCGGACAATGATGACCTGCTTCAACTCGCTCATCGGGACTTACCGTGCGGCCTTCAGGTGCGCTTCCAGATCCTGGAAGGTCGGACGGGTGCCGGACTGCAGCGACTTGCGGGCGAACTCCACCGAGACCATCGGGTTGTAACCGCGAAGGTTGGCGAGCAGCGCCACCTTGACGCACTCGAACGCCTTGCCATCGGTGTTGACGCGCGCTTCCATCGCCGCCGCCAGCGGGCCGATGAAGCCATAGCACAGCAGGATGCCGAGGAACGTGCCCACCAGCGCGCCGGCGATATGCTCACCGATAACCGCCGCGTCGCCGTCGATCGACTTCATGGTGATGACGATGCCGAGCACCGCCGCCACGATACCGAAGCCAGGCAGCGCATCGGCCATTTTCTGCACGGCATGCGCCGGAGCGGCCGCTTCGTGATGATGCGTCTCCAGCTCGACGTCGAGCAGTTGCTCGAGTTCGTGCGGATCCATGCTGCCGCCGACGATGAGGCGCAGGCAGTCGGTGATGAAGTCGATGAGGTGATGTTCCGCGATGAGACGCGGATAGGCCGAGAACAGCGAACTGTTCGCCGGATCCTCGATATGCGCTTCCATGCCGAGCTGCCCTTCCTTACGCATCTTGATGAAGATGTCGTAGAGCAGCGACAGCAGATCGACATAGTCCTGACGGCGGTACTTCGGGCCCTTGAGCAGCGCGATGCCGTCACGGACCGAACCCTTGACGATGTCCATCGAGTTGGCGCTGATGAAGGCGCCGATGGCGCCGCCGAAGATGATGAGCAGTTCGTACGGCTGCCAGAGCGCACCGATCGAGCCGTGTGAAAGAACGTAGCCGCCCAGTACGGAGACGAGGACGACGATGGACCCGATAATGACCAGCATGACTTGCTTCCTCCTAACCCTGTGCGTATCGGCCGGACCGGCCGATAGTTGAGGAATTCCGTCACAATTACCGCACGTTTTACCCGCCGGATTCGAGTGGTCCGGCGTAGTGCGGAAAGACCAGCCGAATGCGCGTACCGATGCCGGCGTCGCTCTCGATCTCCACCCCGCCGCCGGCCTGCGCCACCGTGCCGTATACCTGCGCCAGGCCCAGGCCTGAGCCACCGGGCTTCGTCGTAAAATACGGCTCGAACAGGCGATGCCGGACTTCCTCCGACATCCCTCCCCCTGTATCGGCCACGGTGATGAAGACCTGACGCAGGGTGTCGTTATCGCGCATCGCGCTGGCAAAAGCCGCGTCGCCCTGCCGCTCGCCCACTTCGATGACCACGGTGCCGAACCCTTCCATGGCGTCGCGGGCATTGAGGCAGACATTCATCAGGGCCTGTTCCAGCCCCTGCCGGTCGAGCAACGCGGGCAAGGGGGCCGGCTGGCGAAGCACCTCGATACCGACCCGGCCGCCAAGGGCGTGGCGGGCGAAGTCCGCGAAGCCCTCCACCAGCACACCGATGTCGACCGGTTCCGCCTGGTAGGGGTGGTTGCGTGCGAAGGCGAGCAGACGGCGCGTGAGCGCCGTCGCATGGCGCGCACCCTCCATCGCATAAGTCAGCATGCGGCGGTGCCTGGGCAGCAGGTCAGCGGCATCGTCCTCCAGCCCCGAGAGGCTGACGATCACCGTCTGCAGCATGTTGTTGAAGTCGTGCGCGATGCCGCTGACCAGCTGGCCGACCGCCTGCTGTTTCTGCGCCTGACGAGCGCTCGCCTCGGCGAGGTCACGGGCATGGGTCGCCATAGCGAGTTGCTCGCTCACGCCGGCGAGCCGGTTTTCGGCGTCGCGGCGGGCCCCGTGCTCGGACTCGAATCGCTCCAGCAAGGTGCCATACCGGCTCGACGCGGTGGCCGAGCGGGCGACTGTCTCGTTGAGACGTTCCTGAAGCAGTTCGTTGATGGACTCGATCGCGGCCTGCAGTTCGACCCTCTCGGTCACGTCCCGACTGATCACAATCAGATGGTCGAGCCGATCGTCGGCCACGACCCCGGCGACCGTCACTTCCCACCAGCGCGACGTCCCGGTCGCCGAGGGACGCGGCGCGACGAAGTCGACGCGCTCGCCGGACAGGGCGCGTTCGAGTACCCGGGATACCATCGCGTGCGCTTCCGGCGGCCACAGATCGACCCAGCGCGTGCCGATCAGGCGCTCCGGCTCCTCGGATGTCAGCGCCGAGCTGCCCATGCCGGCGATAAAGCGGATCACGCCGTGCCGATCCAGTTCCTTCATGCAGTCGGCGGACGCCTCGACGAATTGCCTGTACAGCCCGTCTTCGCTTGTCATGGCCCGCTCGTTATCCCCTGATCACATTGCCCCGCCGCCCCTATGACGCACCGCGGCGCCGGGGCGTGTCAAGCGAATTGAGAGCAGGAGCGGTCACCCGTGCGCATGCGAGCCGGCGAATCAGTCGTCCGCGTCGTCCGTCCGGTCGTCATCGAAGCCGGTCTCGCCTTCGGCAAACGCAGGCGCGCCGTCGTCGTCCACGCCCAGCACCAGGCCGAGGGCCTTCTCCGCCGCCTCAGCGGCGCTGTCTTCGTAGCGGAAGCTGCGATTCTCGTAGACCGCGAAGTACGACGGGAAGCTGCCGTCCGCCGGATGGGAAGCGATCAGGGCCGTGTAGCGCGAGCCTTCACGGATCGCACTGCTCTTCAGGGTGAAGCCGGGGAATTCGCGCTGTGCCATGTACCGTGACCTCGATGGGGCGGAAAGTCTAACGTAGCCGGAGGGTTGCCGGTTCTCTTGCATCGAAACCCTCAGCAAATCCGACCGATTGTTCAGAAAAAGTCACTTGCCTTGCGGAATTTTGTAGGGTATTTCCTACATCAAGCGTCCTCACATAGACTTCACGAAGGGCGCGAAACAGGGGAACAGGGGCAGCACCGCATGAATCTCACCACCACCACGTCGCCGTCGCGGCGCCTTGCGTGGGCCGTCGCAGCCGTACTCGCCATTGCCGGCATCGCCGGCCTGGCACTCGCGCCCATGGTCGCCGCCGCGATCCCGCGCACGGCTATCCAGATGGTTTACGCATGGCTCTGTGCTTCCCTCGTGGGCTCCGCTTACGTCGTCGTCACGCTTGCGAACGATGCCGAAGGCGCCACCGAGGATAGGGACGACTTCTGATCTCAAGGATGGGGTGAAAACTGAGGGCTCGCCGGTTGGCGGGCCTTTTTTTGTGGTCGTCTTTTTTTGGGGGAGGGCTCGGCTTGCGCCCTCGCCTTTGTGTTGCCGCGGCGTGTGGTGTCGCGTCGAAGAGCCGGCGGGTGCCACCCTCGCGTCCACGCCTGCGGCGACCCCATAAGGAAAGGCCGCTACCGCGGCCGTGTATCAATGGCCTTCGGCCGGGTCGGGCTCCAACTGGGGGTTTTCGAGTCGGCTGTCCCTGCCTCCCCGAAAACGGCCGGTCATCCCTGACCGGCCCCTTGCGGGCCTCTTCCAGTCGGCGCCCTCGCCTGCGGCTACCGGACGCGAGGGTGGCACCCGCCGGCTCTTTCGGGGACTGAGGTTGCGGGTGGGACGAGCGGCGGTGCGCTTCGTTGGCTGGACCGCTCGCTTGCCTGGGGTGCATGGCCTCGTTCGCCTTAGTGAGGCTGAGGGTTCGCGAACAGGGTTCGCTCCTACCGCACGGCGACCGCAATGGTGGGATACATGGCGGCCTGTAGGAGCGCGCCCTGCGCGCGAAAAGCCAACGAAGCGAAGAAGCCACACCCCGCTCGACCACCAACCCACCTCGGTACACCAAAGAGACGGCGGGGGTGACCCTCGCGGCCGGTAGCCGCAGGCGAGGGCTTCGACTGGACAAGGCCGCGAAGCGGGGCCGGTCAGGGATGACCGGCCGTTTTCGGGGAGGCAGGGACAGCCGACTCGAAAACCCCCAGGCGAAGCCCGACCCGGCCGAAGGCCATTGATACACGGCGGCGGTAGCCGCCTTTCCTTGAGGGGTCGCCGCAGGCGTGGCCTCGAGGGTCACCCCCGCCGTCTCTCCAACACGACACGACACACCGCGACAAAGCCAAACGCGATGGCGCAAGCCGAGCCCTCACACCATTTGCAAAGGCAAAAAAAACCCGGCGACCGAAGCCCCCGGGTTTCCGAAGCGGAACGGCGCAGCCTTACGGACGGCGCGCCAGTTCCGGGTCTTCCTTGCTGACGGGCATCAGGTCCTGCTTCGACACGCCGAGCCAGAGAAGGATCGGGCTGGCGACGAAGATCGAGGACAGCGTGCCGACCACGATACCGATCAGCATGGTGATCGCGAAGGCATGGACGACGGGACCGCCGATGAAGAACAGCGCGGCCATGGTGATGCCGGTGAACAGCGAGGTGATGATCGTTCGCGACAGCGTGCTGTTGATCGAACGGTTGAGCACTTCTTCCGGCGTGGCGTTACGGCTGGAGCGGAACAGCTCGCGGACACGGTCGAAGACGACGACCTTATCGTTGATCGAGTAACCGACCACCGCCAGCACTGAGGCGAGCACCGTCAGGTCGAACTCACGCTGGGTCAGCGCGAAGATACCCAGGGTCACGAGAACGTCGTGGACTTCGGTGGCGAGCGCGGCGATGGCGAAGCGCTTCTCGAAGCGGATCCACAGGTAACCCATGATGCCGATGATGACGAAGGCGACGGCGACGATACCGTCGCTGCGGAGCTCCTCACCCACCTGCGGGCCGACGAAGGACTTGCTCTTCATCGTCACATCGGGGCGGGTGGTCTTCAGGGCGGCGATGATGTCTGAGGAGACCTTGGTTGCCGCCTCCTCACCGACCAGCGTGACCGAGCCCTTGTCGTCCTTGGGCAACATGCGCACGTTGAACTCGCGCGTGCCGCCGACCGACTGCACCAGCGGGTTTTCGATGCCGGCCTTTTCGAGCGTGGCGCGGACCTCGTTGACCTCGATCGGCTGCGCGTAGTCGACGATGACCGAGACGCCGCCCAGGAAGTCCTGGCCGTAGTTGAAACCCTTGGTCAGGATCAGGCCGATCGAGCCCAGCATAAGCAGCACGGCGAGGCCGATGCTGTACTTGCGCAGACCGAGGAAGTTGAAGTTCGAGTTGTGATTGAAGATTTCCATGGCGTCCTCCCGTCAGACCGACAGGGTCTTGAGCTTGCGGCCGCCGTGGATCAGCGCCGTGATGGCATGGGTCACCGTCACCGACGTGAACATCGAGGTCAGGATACCGATGAAGAGCGTGACACCGAAGCCCTTGATCGGACCCGAACCCATGGTCATCAGACCGAGCGCGGCGAGCAGGTGGGTCACGTTGGCGTCGAGAATCGTCGCCCACGCCTTGTCGTAACCGGTGCGGATAGCCGCGAGCGGGGACGAGCCGTTGCGGAGTTCCTCGCGGATACGTTCGCAGATCAGCACGTTGGCATCGATCGCCATACCCAGCGTCAGCACGATACCGGCGATGCCGGGCATCGTCAGCGTCACGTGGATCAGCGACATCACCGCGACGAGCAGGACGAGGTTGAAGAACAGGGCGATGTCCGCGACGATGCCGAACAGCTTGTAGTAGATGGCCGCCGCGATCAGCACCAGGCCGAGGCCGAGCATCACCGCCTTGAAACCGCGGTCGATGTTGTCCGCGCCGAGGCTGGGACCGATGACGCTTTCGCCGACGATGTCGACCGGCGCCGCGAGCGAACCGCCGCGCAGCAACAGGGCGAGATCGGAGGCTTCGGCGTCGCTGGGCAGGCCGTTGGTCGAGAACTGCTTGCCGAACGGCGAGCTGATGTTCGCGTAGTTGATGACTTCCTCGGTCGTCTTCGGCGTCTTCACTTCCTTGCCGTCGACCATCTTGATGTCGTTGGTACGCGTGATGTACAGCACGGCCATCGGCTTGCCGACGTTACCGTTGGTGAAGTCCTGCATCTTGCGGGCGGCGGCGCTGTTCAGCGTGACGCTGACGTTCGGCGTGCCGTTCTGCTGGTCGCGACCCGAGACGGCCGAGGTCAGCTGATCGCCCGTGGCGATGACGGTCTTGCTGAGCAGGTACGGGCGACGATCGCGGCCGTAATACAGCTTGGCGTCGGGCGGAACGCTGCCACTGCGGGCGGCATCCATGGCCTGCTGCGGGGTGTACAGGCCGGCGCGGTATTCCAGGGTGGCGGTCGCGCCGATCAGACGCTTGGCCTCGGCCGTGTCCTGCACGCCGGCCAGCTCGACGATGATCTGGCTCTGGCCCTGCTGCTGGATCAGCGGCTCGGACACGCCCAGTTCGTTCACACGCTGGCGCAGCGTGGTGACGTTCTGGGTGATGGCGCTCTGAGCGAGCTCGCGCAGCTTGGCCGGCTTGACCACGGCATTGAGCGTGAAGCGGTTGCCCGTGGACGGACCATCGGAAACGGTCAGATCGGTGAACTCGGTAGCGATGAGCGACGCGGCGGCCTGGCGATCGGCGTCGCTGCGCAGGATGATGCCGATGCCCTGACCGCGCGGATTGCGCGCCACCGAGTCGTACGAGATCTTCCTGTCACGCAGCAGCGAGCGGACGTCGTCCGCGTAGCGGGTTTCCTGACCGTCGATCACGGCGTTCTGGTCGACTTCCATCAGGAAGTGCACACCGCCCTGCAGGTCGAGACCCAGCGGCATCGAGAACGCGTTGATCGAACGCAGCCACGACGGCACGGTCGAGGCGAGGTTGAGCGCGACCGTGTAATCGTCACCGAGCGCACCGCGAAGCGCGTCGGACGCCTTCGCCTGCGCGTCGGCACTGGCGAAGCGCGCCAGCAGGCGGCTGCCTTTCTCGGACGACGTCACGTCGACGCTCGCTGCCGGAACGTGGGCCGTGGCAAGAATGCTCTCGACCTTGGTCTTCAGCGTGGCGTCGACGGCGCTGCCGTGGTTACCCGAGATCTGCACGGCGGGCTGCGGCGTATAGACGTTCGGCAGCGCGTAGACGATGCCGAACAGCAATACGATCACAACCAGCGCGTATTTCCAGCGTGGAAAATCACTCATGCCTTACATTCCGTGGAGGCGGCCGGGTGCCGGCCGCAGCTGACGCGATGAGATGAAGCTCAGGACTTCTTGAGGCTGCCCTTCGGCAGCACCTGGGTGATCGAGCTCTTCTGGACCTGGACGACGGTGCCCGGAGCGATCTCGACACGGACGAAGGCCTCACCCACGTCTTCGATACGGCCGGCCATGCCGCCGCTCATCACGACCTCGTCGCCCTTGCTCAGCGCCGAGAGCAGGTTGCGGTGCTCCTTCTGACGCTTCATCTGCGGGCGGATCATCATGAAATAGAAGATACCGAACAGCACCGCCATCATGATCAGCGGCGAGAAGCTCAGAGCGCCCTGGGGTGCGGCAGCGGGGGCAGTGGCCTGGGCAATGGCGGCGAACGTCGGAAGGCTCATCGGATATCTCGCAAGTCATGGAACAGCCAAGGAAAAGCGGCTGCTCACGTAAAAAGATCGTGGATTATGCCACGCGCCCCGGTGCTTATGTACCGGACTCGTCAAGGCTTCTGGGGGCGCCGGACAGCGCCCTCAAGCCCGGTCAGCCGTCGACGACAGCCTTTTGGCGGGCCGCATAGAAGGCGGTGACGAAGTCGTCGAGGGTACCCGTCTCGATCGCGCCGCGCAGCCCGGCCATCAAGCGCTGGTAGTGCCGCAGGTTGTGCATCGTCGCCAGCTGGCTGGCCAGGATCTCGTTGCAGCGATCGAGATGTCGCAGGTAGGCGCGCGAGAAGCCGTTGGCGCAGGCGTAGCAGTCGCAACCTTCTTCGATCACGCGGGTATCGGTAGCGAACTTCGCGTTCCGGATGCGCAACGTGCCTTCATACGTGAAGAGGAAACCGTTGCGCGCGTTGCGCGTAGGCATCACGCAATCGAACATGTCGATGCCGCGACGGACGGCCTCGACGATGTCTTCGGGGCGTCCCACCCCCATCAGATAACGGGGTCGATCCTTTGGCAGCATCGGCAGGGTCAGGTCGAGCGTGTGATTGCGCTCCGCCTCCGGCTCGCCGACGGCCAGACCACCCACGGCGTAACCGTCGAAGCCTATCTCCACCAGCCGCTCCGCCGAACGGTGGCGCAGCTTTTCGTACGTACTGCCCTGGACGATGCCGAACAGCGCGTTGGGGTTTTTCAGGTCGTCGAAAGCCTGGCGGGAACGCTCGGCCCAGCGCAGACTGAGCTCCATCGAGTCAGAGGCGACCTTTTCGGTCGCCGGATACGGCGTGCATTCGTCGAAAATCATCGCGACGTCGGCGTCCAGCACCTTCTGGATCCGCATCGACTCCTCGGGCGAGAGGAACACCTTCGACCCATCCACCGGGGAGGCGAAGGTCACCCCCTCTTCGGTGATCTTGCGCTTGTGCGCCAGCGAGAAGACCTGAAAACCGCCGGAGTCCGTAAGGATCGGCTTGTTCCAGCCGATGAACTTATGCAGCCCGCCGAATTCGCCGACGATCTCGAGGCCAGGCCGCAGAAACAGGTGGAAGGTATTGCCGAGGATGATCTCCGCGCCGGTGTCGAGGACATCGCGCGGGGTCATGGCTTTCACGGAGCCGTAGGTGCCCACCGGCATGAAGGCCGGGGTTTCGACGGTGCCGCGGCCGAATCGGAGACGGCCACGCCGGGCCGCGCCATCGGTGGCGAGGAGTTCGAAGGGAAGCTGGGTCATCCGCGTAGTGTACCGGGAGTCGGCCCTTCGGACCTGCAGGTCGGGCGCTGCGCGGACGGAGAGCCTTACCTTGCCGGGGCGGAGGCCCACCGCGCTCGCCGTTTACGCGTACAGGTGTCCGCAAGCGCCTAACTAAAGTTCCGCACGTTTCCGCCGATTCCTATGCCACAGGAGCGAGCCCAGACCGGGGTCCGCCCAGGCCCTCGGAGGACCTGCCCTTTGATCATCCAGCCGACCAGTATCGCCGCCCAGCTATGGGCCGGCGCGGCAGCGGGCACCACCGCGGCCGTTGACGCCTGGCGGGTGGGTACGCTGCTGACGGCACGCGTCATGGGGCAGAACGACATCGGCAAGCTGCTGCTGGACATCGGCGGTATCACGGTGGAGGCCGACACCACGGGCACCCAGCTTCCCCAGCAGTTTCAGGTGCGCGTCCTGACCCAGGGCGCACAGCCCCAGCTCGAAGTCCTCGTCGCCCACCCCGAGGAAGGCGTCACGATGCAGGGACTGCGCGAACGGCTCCCGCTGCAGAATGGTTACGCGCCGCTGCTCGGCGCACTGGCCTCACTGGCACGCAGCCCGGTGGCCCGCTCGCTGCCTGCACCCCTTCGAGCCGCACTCGCCACGCTCGAGGCTTCGATCAGCGGACCCGATGACGTCAGCACGCCGATGGGCATGAAGGAAGCCATCGCCAAAAGCGGCAGCTTCCTCGAATCCCATCTTGCCGAGCCGACGAAAGAGACGCCGGCGGCCGACGATTTCAAGGCGGCATTGATGGCGCTCCGCCGCACGCTGGCCGATCTTCCGCCGACACGAAGCGCATCGGGCGTCAGCACCGGCCCCGGACTTCCGCGCCAGCTTGGTGACACACCCCCGCCGCTCGCCCAGCGCGCACTGATTGCCCAGCCGCGCGTGGCGGAATTCGCCATCACCGAAGACGACGTCGACGCGCTGGTCGGCCAGTTACGGACCGACACGCGTGCCGCACTGTCCCGTGTCGAGATCGGTCAGCTGGAATCCCATCCGCAGGCCGGACTATGGATGATCGAAGTGCCGCTGGCGAACGCGCGCGGTTACGACGTGCTCCAGTTGCGGATCGAGGAAGGCAAGCCAGGCCCTGGCGAGCCGGATGGCTTGTGGACGGTCGGCTTCGCCATCGACCCGCCCTCGCTGGGCGCCGTACAGGGTGAGATCCAGCTGCGCATACCGCGCGTGTCGGTGCGGCTGTGGGTACAACAGGCCGACACCGTGTCGCGCCTGGAAACCGAATTCGTCTCGCTGCGGCGCGTGCTCGAGAAAAGCGGCCTGCAGCTCGATCATTTCTCCTGCATGCACGGCCTGCCCGTGCCGACCAGCGCGTATAGCGCGGTCCTCCTCGAAGCCCGCGCATGAATCCGTCCCTGCCCTCCCCGCGCCGCAGTGTCACGCTGCGGCTCGCGACGCCTACCAGCAATGGGAAAACCCAGCGTGTCGACGCCGACAGCGTCAAAAACATGCTGGAGCGCGCGCAGGCGCTGGGGCTTGCACCGCAACTGGATCCGCAGATCGCCACCTTGCTGGCGGCCGTGCGGTTGCGCGACGACGTGCCGCCGGAGCTGTATGCGGCACTGGCGGCGGTGGTGGGGACCTTGCTCGGGGCTGTCGAGGCCTGATGCGCCGCGGCTCACGTCAGCCTGTCGGCGACGGCGTCAGCTGACGCCCAGCCCCTGAATACGGGCCGCGCCGGCTTCAAACCCCGCCAGCTCGGCAAAGCGTTTGCCACGCTCCGCATAATCCCTGAACTGGTCGAAGCTCGGCGCACCCGGCGACAGCACGACGACGCCCTCGCCGCTCAGGGCGTTACGCGCGGCACCGACGGCGGCGGCGAGATCCGCTGCCCGATACACATTCGCGACACCCGCCGCCTCCAGCGCATCCGCGATACGCGAACCGCTGGCGCCCTGGCACACGATCGCCTCAGGCGCATGCAGGCGCATCGCTTCCACAAACGGCGTCCAGTCGAGACCGCGATCGTGCCCGCCGACGATCAGCGCGACACGTTCGACTCCCACGCTTTCGAGCGCGGCAAGACTCGCCAGCGGCGTAGTGCTGATCGAATCGTTGATCCAGCGCAGGCCATGGATCTCGCCCAGCGGCTGCAACCGATGCGGCAGAGGCACAAAGGTAGACAACGCAGGCGCGGCGGCACGCGCATCGAGGCCGGCGATCTCCAGTGCGGCAAGGGCGGCACACGCGTTGATCGCGTTGTGCAGACCCGGCGCGGACACGGCGGACGCCGCGATCACATCCTCGCTGCCACGACGGATCCAGCCATCGGCAACATGCCAGTGCGCCTCGTCGCCAAACGTATGCAGACCCGGATGGCCCGCCGCTCGCGCCATCAGCGCAGGCTGCATCGCATTGACCAGCACCTGCGCGGATGACGCCAGCAACTTCAGTTTGTCGCTGACGTAACGCTCGCGCGAGCCGTGCCAGTCGAGGTGCTCTTCGTAGAGACTGGTGACGACGCCAAGCCCGACACCAAACGCTTCGCCGGTCTGGAAACTCGACAGTTCGATCACCCACAGATCGGCGCTCTCGCCATCGAGTTCGAGCATTGGCAAGCCAATGTTGCCGGCCACTGCCGTGCGCACACCCAACGAACGCGCAAGATGCGCGATCAAAGCGGATGTGGTGCTTTTGCCCTTGGTACCGGTCACTGCGATGGTCTTCGCCGTTACATGGGCGGCGAACCAGAGCGCGGTGCCCGATGTAAAACGCGTGCCGCGCGACTGCGCATCGAGCAGTTCGGGCTTGTACGCGGAGATACCGGGGGACTTGATGACGATGTCGTACGACGCGAGCGCATCGGCATCGGGGGCCACGTCATGCACGTGCGCCCATGGAAACGAAGCACGTGCCGCGGCCGCTTCGTCGGACGAACAGTAGACATCGACCAGCTGACCCGGCAGATGCCGGGCCAGCGCGTCGAGGGCCGCACGCCCTTCGCGACCGAAACCCCAGACGGCGACGCGGCGCCCCTCGAGATCAGCCCAGCGCATCCAGCGCTCCGAGCAGACGCGATGGCACGAGGTGCGACGCACCCGGCTTCAGCCAGGGCTCGAGTGCGAGCTCGGACGAGTCAAGTTGCGGAAGAATCTCGCGACGGAAACGCGACACCAGCGCGTCTTCGCGCCACTCCGGACGCTCCGCCAGCGACGCGAGCGCGGCGCGCGCTTCGGCGCCCTCGCCGACGCACTCGAACGGCTTGTGGTTCTTGTATTCGAGCAATGCGTCGAACGCGTCGGCCAGCGAGTCGTCGTCGAGCAGGTTGCGCCCGAAGATCGACACCAACCGCGGTTTGGCCATGAAGGGCGCGAGCGCGAGAAACACGAAATGGCATTTCGGGCACTGACCGCACCAGCGATCCGCCGGCTTGGGGCCGAGGATACGGAAGTTCCGGTTGCAACTGGAGAACGCATCGAAATACGCCGCGCCAAGGCGCGCGAATGCGCTGGTCACCGCCAGCTCCGACCACGGCCGCAGGAGCGAGCAGTAGTCGAGATCGGCGGCGACATGCGAATGCAGGTAGTCGTGGAAGGTCTTCTCGAAACCGAAGCCCTTGCTCCACTGGTGATTCACTTCCTGACCTTCGTATTCCAGCGTGGCGACCGATGCCGAACGTTCATTGGCGAATACGATGGAGTCGTAGCCGTACAACAGAGCCGCCAGCGTCAGAATGGCCGAGTTGATCGCCGTCACGGGGATATGCCCGTTCCACGCGCCCAGGCGGTTCAGTTCGAACAGACCCGGCGCCAGCTCGCGCGAAATGTTCAGCGTCGACAGACCGGTTCGCGCCGCACATTCGGCGATGAGCGGTGAATTGCCGACCCACGCCGCCGTCGCGTCACCACCGATCGACTTCACGGCCTCGACGGCGACCACGGAATCCTTGCCGCCACCGATCGGCAGCAACGAGCGTGCCGGCAAACCGATCGCGGGGGCCGTGACGCGATCACGACTTTCGAACGGAAACGCGATACGCCCACGCAGATCCAGCCGGTTGCGATAGGCGAACTCGGCCAGACCATGCAGATACAGCGCGTCGGCAAGCGTCGCCGTCTCTTCGTCGAGCGGCTCGCCGTCGATCACGATCGACGGCGGGATGCCCGCCTTGTAGTAGCTGACACCGGCGACGATATGCAGCAGCCGGAGCGCCGACGCGAACGCCGCCTCGCGCTCCGGCGGGACCGTCGGCGCCCCCGGAAACGTAACGCGCTCGGTCAGCTCGAGGCCGTCGTCGAAGGCGTAGACCAGCTCGGCGACACCATCGACGAAGGTGTGACGGACGAAGCGGAAGCGCTCGCTTCCGCGTGGATCGGTGAGGTTGGCGGTCACGGCAGCAGCACCTCGTCGGCTTCGTCACGAAGGTTGTAGCGCGACGACATGACGGCACCGTATGCGCCGCCCTGCGCCACGAGGATCACATCGTCCTCTTTCGATTCCGGCAGGCGCCGGTCCGAACCGAGGATGTCACCGGACTCGCAGATGGGGCCGACCACCTGGTACATCGTGGTCGCCGCTTCACCGTGGCGCGTGAGGTTCACGATCTCGTGCCAGGCATCGTAGAGCGCGGGACGGATCAGGCTGTTCATGCCCGTGTCGAGACCGAGGTAACGCACGTTGGCGCCCTTCTCCTTTTCCTGCGTGACACGCGCCAGCAGCACGCCGGCATCGGCCACCAGATAGCGGCCGGGCTCCATCCACAGCTGGAACTGCGGATAGGCCTGACGTACCGAGGTCAGCACGCGATCGAGCGCGGGCATGTCGAGCGCGGTCTCGCCCGGATGCGACGGCACACCCAGGCCTCCGCCGATGTTCAGCACGGTGATGGTGCCGATACGCTCCGCGAGCGCCGCCAGCTGCGAGTAGACCTCGCCCCAGTGCGCGGCATCGAGAATGCCCGAGCCCAGATGCGCATGCAGGCCGATCACCCGTGCGCCCGCGGCATCGGCCAGACGCAGGAAACGGTCGATCTGCTCGATCGGCACACCGAACTTGCTGCCGGTACCGCCCGTTTTCACCTTGTCGTGGTGCCCCAGCCCGCGACCGAGGTCCACGCGTAGAATGATCTCGCGACCGGCGAACAGATCGCTCCAGTGCTCGATCGGATACAGCGCGTCGATGGTGATGGTCGCGCGCGTCCGCAACGCGGCTTCGAAATCCCGACGCGCGGCGAAGTTCGGAGTGAACAGCAGCGGCGTGCTCTCGGGCACCGCCGCCGAGACGGCGGCGAGCTCGCCCGGCGAGACGCACTCGAAGGCAAAGCCTTCTTCCGCCAGCACCTTGAGGATGCCCGGATGCGTATTGGCCTTGACCGCGTAATGCGCGCGGTCCACCGCCTGCAGCGATTTCACCCGGCGTGCCTGCGCACGCACGGTCGGCAGATGATAGACGTAGCGCGGCGTGCGCTCTTTCGCGAGGTCGACGAGCTTCACGCGCTCGCCCTGCCACCATGCGGCGGCCGGCAGCACCTGTTCGCCCGCACCGTACAAGGCCTGCCACGACGGCCCGAACACCACGCTGTCGTCCGTGCGCAGAGCGCCCGCACCGATCAGGAGTTCGTGCAGACGCGGCAGCATGTCGTCCACCACGTCCTCGTCGACGACGAAGGTCAGGTTGAGGTTGTTGGACGACTGCGAGATCAGGTGGACGCGAAGCTGGCCGAACTCGGCCAGCACACCCGACAGCTTGTGCAGCATCGAGCGCATGCCGCGGCCGACCAGCGTGATCGCCGCGCACGGCGCGATCACCTTCACTCTGCAGACGCGCGCCAGATCCGCGGCAAGCGCGGCGATGGCGTCGGAATCGAGCAGGTTTTCGGTCGGGTCGAGCGAGACCGTGACATTGGTTTCCGCCGAGCCGATCAGGTCGACGGAGAGGCCATGCCGGCGGAAGGCATCGAACACGTCGGCCAGGAAGCCGACCTGCTGCCACATGCCCACCGACTCCATCGAGACCAGCGTGATGCCCTTGCGCGCACTGATCGCCTTGATGCTGGGTGCGTGTTCGCGGATCTCGGGACCGATGAAGGTGCCTTCCAGCTCGGGCCGGTTGGTGTCCTTGATCAGCAGGGGGACGCGGGGCTCGCGCAGCGGAGACAGGCAGCGCGGGTGCAGCACCTTGGCGCCAGTGGAGGCGATTTCCTGGGCTTCTTCGTAGTCCAGGCGCTGGAGCAGGCGCGCGCCGGCGACCTGGCGCGGGTTGGCACTGAACATGCCCGCCACGTCGGTCCAGATCTCCACGCGGGATGCGGCCAGCAGCGCGCCGAAATAAGCCGCCGACGTATCCGAACCGCCGCGACCGAGCAGCACCGTGCGGCCTTCCTCGTCGCAGGCGATGAAGCCCTGGGTGATGAAGACCTCACCGCGCTCGGCCAGCGAGGCCGTCAGGGCGGCATCGTGATGCGGCTCGACCATCGCCGAGAGCAGGCGGGTCCGCTCGTTCTGGTTTGGCAGGGCCACCGAATGCAGGCACTCGCGCGCGTCGACCCACGTGGTGGGCAGACCGTTCGCGCTGAGGAATGCCGCACCGAGCGCGCTGGACATCAGCTCGCCATGCGCCTGAACACGGGCCTGCCAGGCCAGTTCACCGAGCTCGCCGGCACCGCTGTCGGCAAGACCGGCCAGATCGGCCAGGCGCGCGCCGAGCGTCTCCGGCATGGCGAGCGACATCTCGGCGAGCAGGGCGTGGTGGCGATCGGCCAGGGCGGCGGCCGCGTCCGAGCGGCGTTTCGATTCCGTGTGCGTGCAAAGCTGTTTCAGGCCGTCCGTAATGCCGGACAGGGCCGAGACCACGATCAGCACGCGCGCGCCTTCGGCGCGGCGGCTGGCGGCCAGCTCGAGGATATTGCGCCAGCGTGCGGCGGTGGCCACCGAAGTGCCGCCGAACTTCATGACGATCCAGGGCGCGTTGAGAGGCAACGGCGCGTTTGCGTTTTCGCTCACGGGACTCTTTTGTTGGCTGGGGAAAGAAGCGGTCAGCCAGGGCTGACTATCCCCCGAAGTGTTGCGCCGCAACGGAGAAAACGCAATCTGGGCTATTCTCCGTCCTTTATCCCGATCACGACCCACGTCTCATGGAAAATCCCGGCTACGCCCGCCGTCTCACCCTCATGGATGCCGCACTCATCGTCGTCGGCGGCATCATCGGGGGCGGCATCTTTCTCAACCCGGGCATCGTCGCGCAACGCACGTCCTCGGGCTGGGTACTGCTGGCGTTGTGGGTGGGCGGGGGCCTGCTGACCCTGATCGGCTGCCTCTGCTACGCCGAACTCGGCGCCCGGCGCCCGGAAGCGGGCGGCAGCTACGTCTACCTGCGTGAGGCGTTCGGCCGTCTGGCCGGCTTCCTGTTCGGCTGGACCATGCTGCTGGTGATCTACAGCGGCAGCAGCGCCGCGGTGGCGACGATCTTCGGCAGCTACGCCACGTCGGTGTTCGGTCTGTCGCCCGGCCTGGTCAAGCCGCTGGCCGTGGGCGCGCTGATTTTCGTGACCGGGCTGAATCTTTTCGGGATCCGCTTCGGCGCCCAGGTACAGAATCTCTTCGCCATCCTGAAGCTGCTCGCCATCGCCGCCCTGGTGGTGACCGGCCTGGCCTTCGCCGGCGTCGGCACCACTCATGCACTGGCACCGGGCGTCGCGCCGACGAGCGGCAGCCTCGCCGGCGCCCTGCTGCCGGTGCTGTTCGCCTTTTCCGGCTTCAGCTACCTCAACAATCTCGCGGGCGAAGTACGTGACCCGCAGCGAACGCTGCCACGCGCGCTGGTACTGGGCATGCTGGTGGTCATCGCGGCCTACGTGCTCACCAACTACGCTTATATGGCCGTGCTGGGTCACGATGGCCTCGCCGCCAGCCAGGCACCCGCCGCCGACGTCATGAGCCGTGTGTTCGGTGCGGCCGGCGCCAAAGTCATAGCCATCGGCATCGCCGTTTCCACACTGGGTTTCTGCAACATCACCCTCGTGGCGGGCGCCCGCGTGCTCCAGGTGATGGGCGAGGATGGTCTGTTCTTCTCCAGCGTAGCGCGACTTCATCCGCGTTACCGCACGCCCAACATCGCCCTGATGGCGCTCGCGGCGTGGGCCATTGTGCTGGTCCTGTCGGCCAATTACGGGCAGTTGCTGGATTTCGCGGCGTTCGGCGACTGGGTCGCGTACGCCGTGACCATCGCCACGCTGTTCTGGTATCGCCGCCACGGCGGCAGCCGGCCGGCGTTCGCCACACCGGCGTATCCGTTGCTTCCGATGATTTTCCTCGGCACCGTGATCGCGGTGGTCGTCGCCTACGCCTGGGACAAGCCGCTGAGCGCCGGCGTGGTGTGCCTAGTGGTGCTCGCCGGACTGCCTGTGTATGCGGTCTGGCGACATCTGTTCAGTAAAGTGGCTCGCTGATCATGGGCACGGATGCCACAATGAACCGGTTCAGCTGAGGAAAGCAGATGGCACAGCAAGGCCCGACGTCTCCCGTACCCGTTCCGACCCGACAGGACGCCTCGCAACCGGCGCCCAAGCCCGTACGCGAAGGCATCGACCTCATCATCAACGACAAGCGGTACCGGCACTCGGGCGACAAGACCATGCCCCTGCTCTGGTACCTGCGCGACGTCCTGCGCCTGACCGGCGCCAAATACGGCTGCGATCAGGGTGATTGCGGCTTCTGCACGGTCATCGTCGACGGTAAGGCCGTGGCCTCGTGTCAGACGCCGATGGAGAAGCTCACCGGCAAGCGTGTCACCACCGTCGAAGGTCTGGCCGGCGCCGACGGCAAGCTGCATCCGGTACAGCAGGCGTGGATCGACGAGGACGCGATCATGTGCGGCTTCTGCCAGCCCGGCCAGATCATGGCGGCGGTGGAGCTGCTCTCGCGGCAGAAAAATCCGTCAGACGCCGACATCGACAAGATAGGCAACCTCTGCCGCTGCGGAAGCTATGGCCGCATCCGCAAGGCGATCAAACGCGCCGCGGGCAACATGAAGGACGGCAAGGCATGAGTGGCGAAGTCCGACTCTCCCGCCGCCGCTTTCTCAAGTACGCCGCGGGCACCGCGGGGGCACTGGTCATCGGTATCGGCAGCGCCGAAGCCCTCGACCGACCGCCGCCGGTCGGCCTGCTGGGCGACGCCTGGGCCCAGGTCGGCTCGTACCTGCGCGTCGCAGCCGATGGTCGCATCTACATCGGCGTGCGCGATCCGGACAACGGCGAGGGCACCGCGACGTCGCTGGCGCGCATCATCGCCGAAGAACTCGATGCCGACTGGTCGCGTGTCATCGTCGAGCCGCTCGGGCTTGGCATCCAGGCAGGCAACGGCGAACCCAGATTCACCTATGGCCGGCAGCGCAGCGGCGACGCGACGAGCATTCCCGCCGCCTGGGCCGACCTGCGCCAGGCAGGCGCCCTCGGTCGCTGGCTGATCCTGCAGGCGGCCGCGCGTCGCCTCGGCCTGCCTGCCGACCAGCTGCACACGGAGAACGGCGTCGTCATCGCGAGCGATGGGCGTCGTCTTTCTTATGCCGATCTCGCATCGGCCGCTGCCTCGATCGACGCGCCGTCGACGGCGCCGCCGCTGAAGGCCACCGACGCCTACCGCCTGATCGGTCAGCCTGCCGGTGACGTGGACGCCCGCGCGGCGGTGACCGGACAGCTTCGTTATGCCGGTGACGACAGTATCGGCGACGCCGTGGTCGCCGTGCTCGCGCGCTGCCCCTACCCGGGCGGCTCGCTGGATACCGCCGATCGCGAAGCGGCCAGGAAGATTGCCGGCGTCTACGACGTCATCGACATCACACCCGAACAGGGCCAGCTTGCCGGCACCGCCGTACAGGTGCCTTCGATAGCCGTGCTCGCCACGGATACCTGGAGCGCTCTCGCCGGTCGTGCCGCGTTGAAGGCCACCTGGAAGCAGGGCCCCAGCGTCGAACCTTCCGCGTACACGCTCGAGCAGAAGGCACTGGAGCTGTTTGGCGACGAGGCCGGGGCGGCGGAACCTTCCACCGTTCGCAACGACGGCGACGTCGCCGCCGCGCGCAAGAAGGCCGCACGCGCGCTCGAAGCCACCTATTTCCAGCCCTGGATCGCCCATGCCACGGCGGAGACACCGAATTGTGTGGTTCGCCTGGATGCCGATACCAGCATCACGGTGATCGCGGCTACCCAATCTCCGCGCGCGGCCTACGCCGTCGTGCAGCGCATGACCGGATTCAAGCCGGAACAGATCGATATCCAGGTGCCCCGCGGTGGCGGCGGCTTTGGCCGTCGTCTCGAGCAGGATTACATCGCCGAGGCTGTCGCCGTCGCTCTGGCGAAGAAGGCCGACACCGTTCGCAACCGGCCGATCAAGCTGCTGTGGACCCGTGACGACGATCTCGCACACGACTATTACCGCCCTCTGGCGGTGCATCGACTGAACGCGTCCATCGACCGGAAGAAAGCGATCGTGGGCTGGCACCAGCGGATGGCCAGCCCGTCGATGCTGGTCGGCCGCGCCACGCCGGACAACCGCCTGTGGCAGTCCGAGCTGGTCCCCGACGCGCTTCCCGCCGGACTTGTACCGAACTTCCGCAGCGACTGGTACCCCCTGGAATCGCAGCTGGCACGCGGTGAATGGCGCGGCTCGCCGCATGTCACACCCGCGTTCGCCACGGAAAGCTTCATCGACGAGATCGCCCATTCGCTGAAGCTGAACCCGCTCGATTTCCGGCTCGCCATGCTCGGCGAAGGGCGCCAGCTGCCATACAACGGCCGTGGCGGCCCCCTCGACACGGCCCGCCTCGCCAACGTGCTGAAACTGGCTGCCGAGAAGATCGACTGGAGCCGCTGGCTGCGCAGCGAAAACGGCCTCGGCATCGCCTGCTCGTATGTATTCGGCGCCTACGTGGCGCACGCCATCGAAGTGGCGCCCACGGCGGACGGCATCGATATCCGCCGCGCGGTCTGCGTCGCGGATGTGGGCCGGGCGATCAACCCGCTGGGCCTGGAAGCGCAGTTGCAGGGCGCCACCATGGATGCCCTGTCGACCGCCCTCAACCTCGCCATCACGGTGAAGGACGGCAAGGTGCAGCAGACGGGATTCCGTGACTACCCGGTCTCGGCGACGCAGCCGCTGCCCTACGAGGTAGAAACGGTGATCGTGCCCTCCACGGCCGAACCCACCGGCGCCAGCGTCATCGGTGTACCCTCGGCGGCACCCGCGCTCGCCAACGCCGTGTTCCGCGCCACCGCGGTTCGCGTCCGCCGCCTGCCCCTGTTGCGTGAGCTTTCCCGCCTGCGCTGATGTTTCGTCCCGCCCGAGGTAACGTATGTCCACTGCATCAGTCACCTCGGGCTCGACGGCCTCGCGGACCGACGCCGACCTGATCGGCAGCAATAAGCGTTTCTACGACGCGCTGTGGTCCGAAGCGAAGCTGTTTTCACCGAAGCGCTTCAATACCTGGCCGCTGGTTTCCGAACTGGCGGCCCAGACGTCGCGCCGCCTCGAAGTCGCGCCGGGCCTGCGTCCGCGCCTGCCGCTCGAAGGCACCCAGTTCGTCGATCTCAGCGTTCCCGCGCTGGCGGAGCTCGGCCGCAACGGTGCCAGGGTCGCCAACGCCATGATCGGCGCCCTGCCGTTCCGCGACGCCAGCTTCGATTTCGTCTGCGCTTTCGACATCCTCGAGCACGTGGTGGACGATGAAGGCGCGCTCGGTGAACTCGCGCGTGTCGCCGAGCCGGGTGCCCGCCTGCTGATTTCCGTGCCGCTGCATCCCGACGCCTGGACCGCCTTCGACGATTTCGTCGGGCATTACCGCCGCTACGAGCCGGACGCCATCCGCGACCTGCTCGCCCGCCACGGATTCACCATCGAGCGCAGCGCCGTCTACGGCATGCAGCCCAAATCCTCGAAGCTGCTCGACCTCGGCCAGTGGTACCTGACCCACCAGCGCGCCCGCGCCATGTGGTGGTACAACCGCGTGTTCATGCCGCTCGGCGTGCGTTTCCAGAAGGCCCTGGACTTCAGGCCGGGCTTCGAGCCGGGCCCGGGCGTGGACGAGGTCCTGCTGGTCTGCCGCAAGGCCGCCGTTTAAATCGAGCAAAAACAGGGGCTTTACATATGGCGCGGCGCAACTGGTTATGATGCGCCACCCTCCCCGCCCCTTCCGGAACCTGCATGCTCTATCTCATGCACGAATGGCAACGCTCGATGCTCAGCCCTCTGACCTACTGGGCCGAGGCGAGCGCGAAGATGTTTGGCGACGTTGCCAGCCCGTTTGCCCGCATGCCCGGCGCCGATCGCGCCGCGGCGGGGTACGAGCTCATGTTCCGCCTGGGCAAGGCTTACGAAAAGCCTGAATTCGATATCCACAGTGTGCACGCGCACGGGCACGACGTCGCCATCGTCGAGCAGGTGGCGCTGGCCAAGCCGTTCTGCACACTGAAGCGTTTCAAACGCTTTTCCGACGATCAGTCGACCGTCGACAAGATGAAGAACGATCCGGCGGTGCTGGTCGTGGCTCCGTTGTCGGGCCATCACTCGACCCTGCTGCGCGACACCGTGCGCACCCTGCTACGCGACCACAAGGTGTACATCACCGACTGGGTCGACGCGCGCATGATCCCGCTGGACGAAGGCTCGTTCTCGCTGGCCGACTACGTCGCCTACGTCGAGGAATTCATCCGTCACGTCGGCGTGCATCGCGCGCACGTCGTCTCGGTCTGCCAGCCGACCGTGCCGGTGCTCGCCGCCGTCTCGCTGATGGCTGCGCGCGGTGAGGCGACGCCCGCCACGCTCACCCTCATGGGCGGCCCGATCGACACGCGCAAGAGTCCCACCAGTGTCGACAACCTGGCCACCACGCGGCCGCTGTCGTGGTTCCGCAATCAGCTGATCCACAAGGTGCCGTACCAGTATCCCGGTGCCGGCCGCGAGGTCTACCCGGGCTTTCTGCAGCACGCGGGCTTCCTGGCGATGAACCCGAGCCGCCATGTCATGTCGCACTGGGACTTCTACGAGAACCTGCGCAAGGGCGACCTCGACGACGCCGAGCAGCACCGCAAGTTCTACGACGAATACAACGCCGTGCTCGACATGCCGGCCGAGTACTACCTCGACACGATCGAGACGGTGTTCCAGGAGCACCGCCTGCCCAAGGGTACGTGGGAGATCCACGGCGAACTGGTGCAGCCGGACAAAATCAAGGACACCGCCCTGCTCACCATCGAAGGTGAACTCGACGACATCTCCGGCCCCGGTCAGACCGAGGTCGCGCATAGCCTTTGCAAGGGCATCGCGAAGAAGCGCAAGAAGCACATCACCGTGGAAGGCGCCGGTCATTACGGCATCTTCAGCGGTCGTCGCTGGCGCGACATCGTTTACCCGGACGTGCGCGATTTCATCAAGGCGCATGACCGAGGCAATAGCAACACGGGCGCCAAGGGCAACCGGAAGGTCTGAGAGCGCTCCGCGCGTGGCCCTGCAGGACCGCGCGGAGCACGCTCTTACAACAACGCCCAGCCGATCAGACCGACCAGGATAAAAAACGGCACCGACCAGAGATGGAACGTGCCCCAGGCCTTGCGCTCCCCCAGCAGCCGCAACGCGATCAGGTTGGCCAGCGACCCCAGCACGAAACCGAAGCCACCCACGTTCACGCCGAACGCGATGGTGCGCCAGTCATGCGAATACTCCGCCAGCAGAATCGCCGCCGGTACGTTGCTGACCACCTGCGACGCCAGCGCGCCCGTCGCATAGAGATGCAGCGGCGTGTCCAGCCCCAACCCGCCGATAAACGACCTGATCGCTTCGAGCCCCGCGAGCATGCGCAGGTCGATGAACATGAGTACGAAGGTAAGCAGCAGGCCCCAGTCGATCGCGGCGACGATGCGGCGGCGGTACGCGAGAAACACGACGAGCACGCCCGCCAGGGCCCAGATTTCGTGGTGCAGATCGGCCAGCACCAGAAAGGGAACGTAGAGGGCCGCGGCAACGATGAGCATGCCGCGATCGACACGATCGTCCGTGTCTTCGTGAACTTCGAGCGCCGTGGAGGGGAATGCGACCGCGGTCAGGCCGAGCAGCAAGACCAGTACGATCGCGACCAGGGGCAGCATCGCCCACACGAAGCCGCCGAATCCGTTGTTCCACTGCTGCCACAGGAACAGGTTCTGCGGATTGCCGATCGGCGTGAGCATCGAGCCCGCGTTGACCGCAAGGGCCTCGAAGATGACCAGACGCGTCGCGGGCATGCGTGCGATGCGACACATGCTCAGCGTCAGCGGCACCATGACGAACAGCGACACGTCGTTGGTCAGCAGCATCGACAACAGCGCGGTGAGCGCGATCAGCCCCAGCGCGGCAATGCGGCGTGTGGAAGTGCGATCGATCAGCCAGCGCCCCGCGACGTTGAGCGCACCGCTGTTCTCGACGGCCTTGGTCAGAACCAGCAACCCGGTGAGGGTCGCGATCGTCGGCCAGTCGACCAGGCCAGGCCACGCCTTCAGATGCGCCGGTTTCGCCACCGCGAAGACCACGGCCACGGCCAGCAGTACGAGAAAAAGTACATCGCGGCGAAGGTTGCGCAACGATTCGGGTAGCCACGCCATCTGAAAAAATCCCGCCGGTGAGGGCGGGATCATATCGTCAGACGATGTCGCCGGAACGTGTGGACTCAGCGGTCCGAATTCGGGACGTCAACCTTGCCGCTCACGCCGTGCTCCTCGATGTCGCCGCTGCCCTTGGTCCGGACGGTGAGGTTGCCTTTCACGCCGTCGACCTCGAGGTCACCCGAACCGATGGTGCCGACTTCAACGTTGCCGTCGACGTCGACCAGTTTGGCGTCGCCCGACCCGACAGTGCCGATGCGAACGTCGCCATGGACATGGCGAGCCTTGAAATCACCCGAGCCGACGGAGTCGACCTCGATCGAGCCGGTACCGTCGCTGGTGAAGTCACCCGAACCGATGCGTGTCTTGACGGCACCCTTCACGTCGTAGACCTCGATATCGCCGGAACCTGCCTTGCTGTCCAGCGAAGCGACGCCGCGCACCTTCGCGTCGCCCGAACCGACTTCAACCGTCACCGGCAGCGTCACGGGGATACTGGCGTCGACCTTGAGGTAGCTGTAATTGCTTCCCCAGCCGCCCGACCAGCCCTTGCGCTTGGTGGTGAGTTCGACCACGAGCGTATCGCCGCGCTTTTCCTGGGTCACGACGAGGTTATCGGCCAGTTCCTGGCTCGAACCGCATGCCTTGCCACGGATGGCCCCCTTGCCGGCGGCCGCGCCACCTTCGACCGAGAGGTCGTAAGCATTGACGATGAAATGTACGGAACGCACGCCCGACAGGTCGAGATCGAGGTTGCGGTCCGCATGAAATTGGCAGGAAGGCACATCATCGGCAAGAGCGATGGCGGGAAGAAGCAGGAGTGACGCGAAGATCAGGTGCCGCATGGGGGAAACCCTCCGGAGTGATTCGGTGTACCGGTGATGGATGCCGGCCGGACGGAAAAGGTTGCAAGCGACCCGCACGGAATGCTGACTGGATCACAACGGGTCGGTCAACCGGTCGCGCGGCGGCACGTTTTTCACCGTGCAAGTCCAACCGGGAGATAACCTATGCAACGCAAGACCCTTCTCGCCAGTGCCGCTTCCCTCCTCCTCGCCGGCTCGGCTGCCTTCGCGTATGCGCAGGATGCCGCTCCCAAGACCCCCGCCGCTCCGGCCACCTCGTCCGCCCAGGCCGGCGGCCCGCAGCGTGGCCCGGGCCCGCAGGGTCCCGACGGTCCGAAATGGGGCCACGGTGGCGATCATGGGCACGGCCGCGGCGAGCGTGGCGGCTGGGGCCAGCATGGCCATGGCGGTCCGGAAGACGGTGGCGTGATCGGCGACCTTCGTTCGCTCGAGCGCCTTTACGTGACCACCGGTCGCCAGAAGGAACTGCCGGCTCTGTACAACGAGGTACTCGCCAAGTCGCAGAACCCGCGCGTGCGTGACTATGCGTACCGTCACCTGGCACGTGCGCAGATGGAGCCGCAGAACGTCGATGCCGCGATCGCGACACTGCGCAAGAGCCTCGACGAGAACCTCGCGCAGGACCAGAAGCGTCATCAGGACATGGAGGCTTTCAGGCAGCGCATGCAGGCACGGGCCGCTTCGAAGTCGGCTGACGGCAAATAAGACACGACGGGGTCGCAAGGCCCCGTTTCTTGCCTGTAGGAGCGCGCCTTGCGCGCGATGTTCTGGGTTCGCGCGCGAGGCGCGCTCCTACATGGCGGTGTCGCGCTTGACGCGAACCCAGAGCGCTTCCTGCTCCTCCAGCGAATACGACGACAACGTACGGCCCTCGGCCGCGGCCATGGCTTCCATCCCGCGAAAGCGTCGCTCGAATTTCTCATTCGCCCCGCGCAACGCGCGCGATACGTCGACCTTCGCATGCCGCGCCAGATTCGCCGCGACAAACAGCACGTCGCCAATCTCGTCGGCCAGCCGATCTTCATCGGCACCGTTTTCGAACTCGTGGCGGACCTCCTCGATCTCTTCCGCCATCTTGTCCAGCACCGGCGTGTGATCCGGCCAGTCGAAGCCGACGTTAGCCGCGCGCTTCTGTAATTTCACCGCACGCTGCCACTCCGGCAGTCCGGAAGAGATACCGGCCAGCGCACTGGTGTCTTCCACGCCACGCGCCTTACGCTCTTCCGCCTTCAGACGATCCCAGTCACGCGAACGTGCCGTGTCATTCGCGTGCGTCACATCCTCGAACACGTGCGGATGGCGGCGCACCATCTTGTCGCAGATCGCGTCGACCACATCGCCGAATGCGAAGTGCCCGGCCTCTTCCGCCATGCGCGAATGAAAGACCACCTGAAGGAGAAGGTCGCCCAGTTCATCACGAAGATCGCGCATGTCGTTGCGATCGATCGCGTCGGCGACTTCGTAAGCTTCCTCGATCGTGTATGGCGCGATCGTGGCGAAGTTCTGTTTCACATCCCAGGGGCAACCGTTCTCCGGATCGCGCAAGCGCGCCATGATCGCGATGAGGTCGTCGACAGGTCGTGTCACGCGGGATTCTCCGGGTCGATCAGCCGCGCTGTCCAGTCGACGCCGGTGTCGCCGCAGGCAATGAACTCGGGATTGATCAACGAGTCGCGCGTGTTGTACCGGAACGGACGACCAGCCAGATCGAGCACCGCGCCGCCCGCTTCTTCGAGCACGCACTGAGCCGCCGCAGTGTCCCACTCGGACGTGGCGCCCAGGCGCAGATAGATGTCCGCTTCACCGCGAGCGATCACGCAAAACTTGAGCGAAGAGCCCAGCGCAAAGGTCTCGTGCTTACCGAGGCGTTCGAGCAAGGTCATCGTGCGACCACCGGTGCCGTAAGAGCGACTACCGGTGACCATCAGCAGACTGTCGGCGGAACGCGTGCGAATGGCTTCGCGTGGTGCATCGACCGAGCGCTGGCGCCACGCGCCACCGCCAGCCACCGCGGCGTAGAGATCGCCCGTAACCGGCGCCAGCACGACACCCAGCACCGAGCGATGGTCCTCGATCAGTGCGATGTTCACGGTGAACTCGCCGTTGCGCTTCACGAACTCACGCGTACCGTCGAGTGGGTCGACCAGCCAGTAACGGCGCCAGGTGCGACGCTCCGCCCAGGGCGCGGCGAGCGCCTCCTCGGAAATCACCGGCACGCCCGGCGCGAGCTTCCGCAGGCCTTCCGCGATGACACGCTGCGCGGCGAGGTCGGCGGCGGTCACCGGTGAATTGTCGTCCTTGCAGACGACTTCGAAATCCTGCGCGTAGATGGCGAGGATGGCCTCGGCCGCTTCGCGCGCGATCGCGCAGACCGGGTCGAGCCAGGCGGCGTGCGCGCCGCTCATGCCGGCGTATAGCGCCCGGCGAGGAACTCGCGGGCCATGAAGAGTGCGGCGATGGAACGTCCGTCGGTCACGTCGTCGCGCGCGATGAGCTCGTGGAGATTATCCATGCGCCATGGCAGGACTTCCAGTTCCTCGGGCTCGTCACCCGCGAGGCGTTCCGGGTACAGATCCTCGGCCAGCACGATGTGGATCTGGTGGGTCATATACGCGGGCGACAGCGACAGAGTGCCGAGGAAGGTGAGCTTGCGCGCACCGAAGCCGACTTCCTCCTTCAGCTCCCGGTTCGCGCCCTCTTCCGCGGTTTCGCCGGCATCCATGCGGCCTTTCGGTGCGCCGAGCTCGTAGCGCTCGACGCCGACGCTGTATTCGCGCACCAGCAGCACGGTGTCCGCATCCCGCATCGGAACGATGAGCACGGCGCCGTGGCCGCCGCTCTTCAGCCGTTGAAACGTGCGGCGTTCTCCGTTGGAGAATTCGAGGTCGACTTCTTCCGCATGGCGGAAGTAGCTGCTGGACGCGTCGCGCGTCGCGAGGATCGTCGGGCGTTTGTTCATCGGTCGATTGTAGCCCCGGTAAGCCGGGCGAGCGCCTCGGCGTGGATCGCGGGGGTGCCGGCCAGTACGCTGCGCGTCTCCAGGCCAGGCGCGGCGCCGGACAGGTCGGTGAAGACGCCACCGGCTTCGCTGACGATCACGGCCAGTGCGGCGATATCCAGAATGTTGACGTCGGACTCGACCACCAGATCGAGGCCACCGCGCGCCAGCAGGTGGTAGTGGCAGAAATCGCCGTAGCCGCGGATGCGGTTACTGTCGCGGATCATCGCGCCCAGCGCATCCCAGCGGGCATCGCTCGTCAACGTTTTTACGTTACCGGTGGAGATCGATGCCTGGGACATGGCCTCGGTGGCCGCCACGCGCACCGGCTCACCGTCGAGGAAGGCCCCGCGCCCGCGTACGGCCCACATCCGCTCGTCATACACCGGGGCGGAGGAGACGCCGAGCACCAGCTCGCCCCGGTGCATCAGCGCGATCTGCGTGGAGAAGAACGGTGTGCGGCGGACAAAGCTCTTCGTGCCGTCCAGCGGATCTACCAGCCACAGGTAGTCGCGCGTCGTGTCGTCGGCGCCGTACTCCTCGCCGTAGATACCGGCCTCCGGCAATGCCTTGGAGAGGATCGCACGGATGGCCAGCTCGGCCTCGCGGTCGGCGACGGTCACGGGGGTGTCGTCGCCCTTGACGATCACGTCGACGCCCGAGCGCCAGTAGTGAAGGATGATCTCCGCGGCGGCGCCGGCGGCGTCACGGGCGGCGGCAAGCGCCTTGTCGAGGGTGTCGGTCATGGCGTGTTCGCGGGCGCTAACCCGGCCTTGCGTTGCAGATTGACGGAGCCGTTGCGCCCGATGGGGCCGAAACGTGCGATGAGGTGCGACAGCGCACTGTCCGCGACCCGCGGGACCAGCTTGCCGTCCAGACGCCAGCCAAGCGGCGACGCGGCGAGCGCGGCGTCGACCGCCAGCGAGCCCTTGCCGTCGTCCGCGAGCGTGGCGCGAAGCACGCCGCCGACGCTGGCCGCCTTCAGAGCGAGACCTCCCAGGGCGACGTAGCCCTCCGGCGTGCGTATGGCCGCGGCGCGCCAGTGGATATCGGCGTCGAGCGCGACAGGCCAGTTACCCTGCAGGTCGGCGCGCGGGATCTGGCCGTCGACGACGCCCATCGGGATCAGTTCGGGTGGCAGAGCCGGGCCGGCCAGCGCTGCGGCGTCGAGCCGGAAGTCGATGCCGGTCCAGTGCATGGCGTCGGGATCGGTCCGTTCGAGATGGCCGTCGAAGCGGCCGGCGCGCCCCTCGAGATGAAGATCGAGATGAATGCGGCCGAGGATGGCGTCGCGACCGAGGCGCCACGTGGCACTGCCCAGTTCGCGGCCGTCACGGCCCGTGACACGCCCTGCCCGCCCATCCCACAAGGTGCCCGAGAGATCGTCCAGCACCAGCCCTTTCGCGCGGGACGCGGCGAACGGCACGGCCAGACTGGCCGGCAGGAACCAGTACAGCAGGCCAGAGACCAGCAGCAGCACGACAACGATCAGGGCGACCCGGCGAAGCCATTTCAAACCATCACCTCAACATCCTCACTTGAGCCACGAAGGACCGGGGGCGATCATGGGCGGATGACCGACACCCTTATCGCACGCGATCTCTCCGTCCTCTGGCACCCGTGCACCCAGATGCACGACCACGAAACCCTGCCCATGGTACCCGTCGTACGCGGCGAAGGGGCATGGCTGGTGGGTGCGGATGGGAAACGCTACCTCGATGCCGTCAGTTCCTGGTGGACGAATCTCTTCGGCCACGCCGAGCCGCGCATCGCCGGGGCACTGAAGGACCAGCTCGACCGGCTGGAGCACGTGATCTTCGCCGGCTTCACCCACGAGCCCGCCGTGGAACTGGCCGAGGAACTGGTCCGGATCACGCCGAAGGGCCTCGACCGGGTATTCCTCGCCGACAACGGCTCCGCCGCCATCGAAGTCGCGCTGAAGATGAGCTTCCATTACTGGCTGAATCAGGGCCACGGCGAGAAGACCCGCTTCATCGCCCTTACCGGCAGCTACCACGGTGAGACGCTGGGCGCTCTGTCGGTGAGCGACGTGGCGCTTTACCGCAAGACCTACGCGCCGCTGCTGCTCACACCGGAACTGGCGCCCTCCGCGGATACGTTTGAAGGCGAGCCAGGCGAGACTCCCCGGGAGATAGCCACCCGGCGTCTCGGCGAGATGCGCACGATCCTCGAACGCCACGCGCACGAAACCTGTGCAGTGATCGTCGAGCCGCTGGTCCAGTGCGCCGGCGGTATGCGTATGTACGACCCTTCATACCTCACCGGGCTGCGCGCCCTGTGCGACGAGTTCAACGTGCACTTCATCGCTGACGAGATCGCCGTGGGTTTTGGCCGTACCGGCACGTTGTTTGCCTGCGAGCAGGCAGTCGTGTCGCCGGATTTCATGTGCCTGTCGAAGGGCCTCACCGGCGGGTTCCTGCCGCTGTCCGCCGTGGTCACGACGAACGACGTGTATCAGGCGTTCTATGCGGAATATGCGGCGGGCAAGGCCTTCCTGCATTCGCACAGCTACACCGGCAATCCTTTGGCCTGCCGCGCCGCAACCGCGACGCTCAAGATCTTCCGTGACGATCCGGTGCTGGAGCGCAATCGCGTGCTTGCAGCTCACATGGCTAAGCGTATCGCTCCGCTGGTGGATCATCCTCATGTGGCGCAGGTGCGTCAGACCGGCATGATCGCGGCGATCGAACTGGTCGCCGACAAAGCCTCGCGCACGCCGTTCCCGGCCGCCGATCGACGTGGTCTGCGGGTGTATCGCCACGGACTGGAGAACGGAGCATTGCTGCGGCCGCTCGGCAACATCGTTTACTTCATGCCGCCGTATTGCATCACGGAAGACGAGATCGACTTCATGGTGGATACGGCGATCGCGGGAATCGAAAAAGCGGCTGCCTAACTGCGCGAAAGCCCGACAGGCAAATTGCCCAGCCGCGCCATCTCACTGTCATCGAACAGCTCGGGATGAGCGAGGTAATCCATCGCAAACGCATGCGCATCCGCGCCCCAGAACAGCTCGTTGCCGATCGCCAGCGTCGGCACACCGTAGACCTGATCGCGCATCGCTTGTTCGAAATTCGCCTGCAGGGCGGCTTTGACGTCGGGCGCGGAGAGCGCGGCGCTGACGTCGCCGATGCCCAGCGACGTCGCCAGTGGCTGGATCGTCTCGGGCGTATCCGCCGCACGGCCATGCACCCATATCCACTCGAAGATGGCACCGACGGCCTCGGGCGTCGACCCGGCGGCAACACACAGGCGCAGCGCCGCCAGCGGATTGAACGGATGGGTCGGGGGAAACTTCAGCGGCACGTTCGCCTGCCGTGCCCGCCACAGCGCGTACCGATAGGTGAACTCGCGCTTGCGCGGGATCTCCGCCGGGCCGCGCTGCCCCATCTGCTTCAGCAGGCCGCCGAACAGGATCGGCCGCAGCACGACCTCCCGCTCCTGAGCCAGTTCGCGCACCGCCGGCCACTGCAGCCAGCTGAACATGGAGACGAAATCGAAGTACCAGGCGATCGGCATTACGCGGCTCCTTCGTCGATGGGACGACGATAGCCGTCCGCATCGCTGGCTACAATGCATGTTCCGTGACAGAAGGCCCCACCATGCGCACCATCCGCATCCATGTCGACATGCCGCTGACCAGCGGAGTTGACATCACCCTGCCCGCCCAGGCGGGCGAGCACGTCGCCCGCGTCCTGCGCATGGAGGCCGGCTCGCCGGTCGTGCTGTTTTCAGGCCACGACGACACGGAGTTCGATGCCACGCTGACCAGCGTGGGCAAACGCGAAGTGGTGGCGAGCGTGGGCGAAGGGCGGCAGCTCCAGAACGAATCCCCGCTGTCGCTCACCCTGGTACAGGGCGTGGCGCGCGGCGAGAAAATGGACCTGATCGTGCAGAAGGCCACCGAACTGGGCATCGCCCGCATCGTGCCGATCCTGACCGAGCGTTCCGAAGTGAAGCTGGACGCGGCGCGCTCCGAGAAACGCCTGCTCCACTGGCGCGCGGTCGCCGCCAGCGCATGCGAGCAGTCGGGACGCGCCCGGGTGCCGCAGGTGGAAGCCGCCGTACCGATGGCGACCTGGCTTTCCTCGCTGGGCGAAGGCGGCCCGATGCGGCTCGCGCTACTGCCCGAAGGAACGAAGCGCGCCGGCGAACTCGGACTGACGGGTGCGGCGATGTTGGCTATTGGCCCCGAAGGCGGGTTCGGAGACAGGGACCGTGTGGCGCTGGCGGCGCACGGGTTTGCGGGACTGAAGCTGGGACCACGAATCCTGCGGACGGAAACAGCGGGTCTGGCGGCGATTGCAGCCTTGCAGGCGCTTTACGGCGACATTTGAGCATTATCGCCGTGACGGGCGCAGCCGCACGTTTGCACAGCACGCGCTGACGAAGGGGTACTGTTGGGTGCCCTTCTCGTCGCTAAGTCCTCCTTCGGCCTTCGCCTACGTGCGGAAGCGCTCCGAGAACGGCACCCAACAGCACCCTCCGACTCCTGAGGTTGCAGGCAGGAAAGCGGAGAGTGCTCTGCTCGCACCCCACTGCAACGTAACGCTGCAAGGGAGTCGCCGGCTGGCGTTCTTGGAGCGCTTCCGCACGAAGGCGAAGGCCGTAGGAGGACCTAGCGACAAGAATGTCAGCCGGCGACTCCCCGCCTCAGCGCGACAGCTCTGCTTCGATACGGCGCATGACCCCATCGTCGAGCAACTTCACAGCGTCCAGCGCCTTGAGGTTTTCTTCGAGCTGAGAGGTGCGGCTTGCACCGAGGATCACGGTCGAAACGTTCGGGTTTTTCAGACACCAGGCAAGCGACAACCGCGCCAGCGGAATGCCGAGATCAGCCGAAATCGGGGCGAGCGAACGCACCATTTCCAGTCGCGCGCCGTCGTTACCGAGCAGCGACTCACGCAGCCATGCGTAGTCGGCGTGGCCCATGCGTGAGTCGTCAGGGATACCGTCGTTGTACTTGCCCGTGAGCAGCCCCGACGCCAGTGGCGACCAGATCGTGGTGCCCATGCCGTAGCGCTCGTACAGCGGTGCGTACTCCTGCTCGAAGCGCTCGCGATGCAACAGGTTGTACTGCGGCTGCTCCATCGACGGCGCGATGAGATGATGTTCGCGCGCAAGCCGGTGCGCTTCCTCGATCTCGCTGGCGGCCCATTCGCTGGTGCCCCAGTACATGACCTTGCCCTGCCGGACCAGCGTGTCCATCGCCAGCACCGTCTCGAGGATCGGCGTATCCGGATCGGCGCGGTGGCAGAAATACAGGTCGAGGTAATCGACGCGTAGGCGATCGAGCGCCTGATGACAGGCGTCGAACACGTGCTTGCGCGAGAGGCCGCGCTGCGTCGGCTTCGGATCTTTCACCGCGCCGAAGAACACCTTGCTCGACACCGTGTACGCGTCGCGCGGCAGACGCAGGTCGGCGATCACGTCGCCCATCAGGCGCTCGGCATCGCCCGCGTTGTACGTCTCGGCGTTGTCGAAGAAATTCACGCCATGGTCGTAGGCCAGCGCGATCAGCTCACGCGCTTCCGACCGGCCGACCTGGCGACCGAACGTGACCCACGCGCCGTACGACAGCGCCGAAACCTTGAGACCGGTCGAACCGAGGCGACGGTATTCCATGGCGAGTTCCTAGCGAACGAAGTGAAGAATCGACAACAGCACGATACCGGCGAAGATACCGGCGATGACGTCATCGAGCATGACACCGAAGCCGCCTTTCACGCGACGGTCGAACCAGGCGATCGGCCAAGGTTTCCACACGTCGAACAGACGGAACAGGAGGAATCCGGCAGCCACGGCCCACCACGGTGCAAGCAGCGCAGGCAGCAAGGCGATCCATTGCCCGACGAATTCATCCCAGACGAGGCTGCGATGATCGGCCACGCCAAGGAGGCGCCCGGCGACTTCGCAGGCCCATACGCCCAGCGCGAACGACAGGGCGATGATGACGAGCCAGGCCGGCACGGACAGCTCCCGCAGCAACAGCCACGGAACGATCGCCGCCAGCGACCCGAACGTCCCCTGCGCCTTCGGCGTCAGTCCGGAGCCGAAGCCGCACGCGATCCAGCCCCAGGGCGAGGCCAGCAGGCGACGACGATCGGCAGGATCGAGGACGTACTTCGTGCTCATGCCGCGAAGTGATTCCAGCCGCTGCGAGCGGGCATGAGGGTTTCACCTGCCGCATCGACCACGCGCACACCGGCACCTTCGACTATGCGGCCGATGCGTGTCGCGCCACAACCCAGCCGCGACAGCACGGCGCCGACTTCGGCCGCCTTGTCGGCTGGTACGGTGAAACACAGCTCGTAGTCGTCGCCACCGCTCAGAGCGAAATCCTGTGCGTCGGCCTCGGCGAAGTGCGTCAGCAGCGCCGACGAACGGGGCAGCAGGGCGGCATCGATGGACGCGCCCACGTTGCTCGCCGTGCAGATGTGGCCAAGGTCGGCGACCAGGCCGTCCGAGACGTCGATGCACGCCGTTGCCACGCCACGCAGCGCCTGCCCTGCCGCGACACGCGGCACAGGGCGATTCAGTCGCTCGATCATGGCGGCGTAAGGCGTCGTGTCGGCTTCATCGAGGCAACGCAGACCCGCGGCGGCGTCACCGAGCGTCCCGGTGACCATCACCACGTCGCCGACGCGCGCGCCCGACCGGAGCAGCGCCTCGCCAGGTGCGGTAAAGCCATGCACGGCAACGGTGACGGTAAGCGGGCCGCGCGTGGTGTCGCCACCGATCAGGGCGAGCCGATAAGGCGTCGCCAGTTCGGCGAAGCCCTGCGCGAGGCCGTCGAAAAAGGCTTCATCGCCATCGGGCGTCGTCAGCGCGAGCAACGCCCACGCGGGCGTGGCACCCATGGCCGCCAGATCCGACAGATTGACCGCCAGCGCTTTCCAGCCGATATCGGATGCGGACGTGCCGACGGGAAAGTGGACACCCTCGACGAGGGTGTCCACGGCGATCGCGAGCTCACGTCCGGCCGGTACCGCCACCACGGCGGCATCGTCACCGATGCCGGTCACCACATCGTCGCGATGGACGCTTGTGTGGCGACGGATACGATCGATCAGGTCGAATTCCATGCAGGTTCCTTGTCCCGCGAGGATTCGCGGTCCGCTCAGGATCGCTTCTCGGCCGTACGCCAGTGCGTCGCGAGTTTGTCGAGAACACCGTTCACATAGCTGTGGCCGTGATCGGCGCCGAACCGCTTGGTGGCTTCCACGGCCTCATTGATCACCACGCGATACGGCACGTCCGGGCGGTATTTCAGCTCGTAGGCACCCATGCGCAGGGCCGACAGCTCGATGGGGTCGATCTGCGACACCTCACGGTCGACGAAGGGCTTGATGCCGTCGTCCAGTTCCTTCACGTGCTTCTCGACGCCGCGCAGGATGTCCTCGAAGTATTCGAGATCGGCGACGACCATGTCCTGCTCGTGGCGGAACTGCTCGATCACGCTGCCCATTTTCGAGCCACCCACCTGCCAGGCATATAGCGCCTGCAGCGCGCGGCGGCGTGCGCGCGAACGCGCGGCGAGGTCGATACCGTGAGGAGGAGTGTTCATTTACCCAGCTTCGTGTAGAGGTTGGCCATTTCGATCGCAACCATGGCCGCGTCGCTGCCCTTGTTTCCGGCCTTGGTGCCGGCGCGCTCGATGGCCTGCTCGATGCTGTCGGTGGTCAGCACGCCGAACGACACCGGTACGCCGGACGCGTAGGCGGCCTGACCGAGACCCTTGGCGGCTTCGCCGGCCACGTAGTCGAAGTGTGGCGTGGAACCGCGGATGACCGCGCCCAGGCCGATCACCGCGGCGTAGTTGCCGGCGCCGGCTACCTTATAAGCGGCCTGAGCGATTTCCCAGGCGCCAGGAACGCGGATGAGGTCGATCGCGTCGTCGTTCACGCCATGACGGACGAGGGTGTCACGCGCGCCCTGGATCAGCGGCTCGACGACGAAGCTGTTGAAACGGCCCGCGACGATGGCGAAACGGCCCTTGGGGGTGGCGAAATCGCCTTCGATGATCTTCATGTTCGGTTGTCCTGTGGCGGATCGGCCGCCGCGCGGCCGGGTATTTTACGGGGTTTTCGGCCGGGGGTGGCCGGTAAACGTGAGAGCGGCCTCGCCGGCGGCGACGCGAAGCCGTGCCGGGGCGCCGAAAGGCAGGGTGAACTTGCTCGGCCCATGGCCGAAAGGCAGGCCGCGCACCACTGGTATGCCGCTGGCAGCGGCGATCCGGTCGAAGGCGACATCGACGTCATAGCCGTTGTCGTATTCGGTCACGCGGTAGTTGATGAAGTCGCCCATGACCAGGGCGGCCTGTCGACGCAGGACACCGGCATGGAGCAGCTGATAAAGCATGCGCTCCACGCGATAAGGCGGCTCGGCCAGATCCTCGACCACCAGAATGCCGCCTTCGATGGCGGGAAAGTAAGGCGTGCCCGCCAAGCCGGCGAGCATCGCAAGGTTGCCGCCCCAGACCGGACCTTCGACGGCGAGGTCGACGGTTGCCGGCGCGGCCCACGTCGCCGAGCCCTCCGCCGAGGAGAGCGTCTGCCAGAAGCTTTTCCAGGTCAGTTCGTCGAGATGCAACGCCCCGAAATCGCCGCCGAGCATGGGGCCGCCGAGCGTGATCAGGCCGGACTTCGCATACAGAGCGCATTGCACGGCGGTGAAATCGCTCTGCCCCACCAGGGCGATCGGTGCATCGCGCAGCCGCTTTGCCAGGCCGTCGTAGTCGAGCAGGGGAAGGATGGGATGCGCACCGTAGCCGCCACGGATGGCAAGCGCGATATCCGGCAGCTCCCGCGACGGATCGGCGAGCGCGTTGATGTCCGCGGCGCGCTGGGCGTCGCTGCCCGCGAACCGGAGTTCGCGTCGCGAGAGGACCTCCAGACCACTCACCCGATGGCCTGCGGCCTCGAGGCGGGCGATGCCTCGCTGCATGGCTTCAGCGGATTGCGGGTAGCCGGACGGGGCGATGAGACGGATGTCGTAGGTCTGGGGCATGGAGTCTGCGTGGTCTGCCAGGGACTGCCTAGCAATAAGGGGTAGGCGGCGGGATGGCAACCCGCCGGGCTCAGCCTGCCTGTTCCACCACCTCGAGCCCGAAACCCGCGATGCCGACGAAGCGACGCGGGGTCCCCATGACACGCAGTTGTCTGACCCCCAGGTCCGCCAGGATCTGCGCACCGAGGCCCAGTTGTCGCCATTCCTGATCGTCCCCGGGGACGGGCGTCGCCGCGACGTCCCGCTTGAGCCGGCCGAGCAAGGACTCGGCCGTGTCGCCACCGGAAAGGACCACGAGGACGCCACGGTCCGCCTCGTCGATGCGACGCAAGGCATCGGTGACCGTCTGGCCGAGGTCGTCCCGCTTCAGGTGAAGCACATCCGACAAGGTGTTGCGGACGTGGACCCGGGTCAGCACCGGCTCGCCATCGGCGACGTCGCCGCGCACCAGCGCGAAGTGCAGACCGTCACGAATCGCATCGCGGAAAGCGACCAGGCGGAAAGCACCGAACTCCGTGTCGACATCTTCTTCGTGCACACGCTCGACCGTCTTCTCGGTTTCAAGGCGGTAGCGGATGAGGTCGGCGATGGTGCCGATCTTCAGCCCGTGCTTCGCGGCGAAGATCTCCAGCTCGGGACGGCGCGCCATCGAACCGTCGTCGTGGAGGATCTCGATCAGCACCGACGATGGCTCGAGTCCGGCCAGCGCGGCGAGATCGCAACCCGCTTCGGTGTGGCCCGCGCGGCTCAGGACACCACCGGCCTGTGCCGTGAGCGGAAAGATGTGGCCGGGCATGGTGATATCGGCCGGTTTGGCATCCTTCGCGGCGGCCACGCGGATCGTGTGCGCGCGGTCCTGCGCCGAGATGCCGGTGGTGACGCCTTCCGCGGCCTCGATCGAGACGGTGAAGTTGGTGTGGTAGGGCGACGTGTTGTCGCTGACCATCGGCTTCAGCCCCAGCTGGCGGGTATGCCGCTCCGTGAGGGTGAGGCAGAGCAGCCCACGGGCCTCGCGGACCATGAAGTTGACGTCCTCGGGACGGACCTTCTCGGCGGCCATCACGATATCGCCTTCGTTCTCACGGTCTTCGTCGTCGAGGATGACGACCATGCGCCCCTGACGAAGATCCTCGAGGATCTCGGGAATGGTATGGAAAGACATGCCGGGATTCCTCAGGCGAAACCGTGCTGTTTCAGAAAGGCCTCGTCGAGGCGCGGGGCATCGCCACTGGCGAGCAGGCGCTCGACGTAACGGGCGACCACGTCGACCTCGATGTTCACGGCGTCGCCGGGACGGCGATCCGAGAACGCCGTATGTTCGACGGTATGGGGGATGAGGTTCACCCCGAAACGGTGACCGCTCACTTCATTCACCGTGAGGCTGGTGCCATCGATGCAAACCGAACCCTTGTGCGCGATGTAGCGAGCGAGGTCGGCCGGCACTTCGAAGGTCCAGCGCTGAGAACGCCCGTCCGGGACGACGGAGACGACCTTGCCGGCGCCATCCACGTGACCGGAGACCAGGTGACCGCCGAGGCGGTCGGCCAGGCGCAGCGCCTTCTCGAGGTTCACCGGGTCGCCGGCCTTGTGCTGGCCCAGCGTGGTGTGTGCGAGGGTCTCGTTGGAGACGTCGGCGGCAAAGTGCGTCGCGTCGAACTCGATCACGGTGAGGCACACGCCGGACACGGCGATGCTGTCGCCGAGGGCGACATCGGACATGTCGAGGGAAGCGGTATCGACGACGAGACGGACGTCACCGCCACGCGGCTCCAGCCGCGCGATGCGGCCGACGGCCTGGATGATGCCGGTGAACATGTCAGCGACCTCCGTGGATGGAGGCGGCGATGGAGAGTCGGTTTTTCATGAAACGTTTCCCGCGGTGGTGAGCGAAAAACGCCCCAAGGCGCATGGCGCCGCTCGCTCCCTGGGGAACGTGCGACCGCCGTCTTCTTTCATCCGGACTGTAACCGTCGGCTCCGGCATCGAACCGGATCTGCTGACCTCCCGGCATGACACCGGGAGCGCTCGCGGGCTCGTTTCCTTACGGAAACCTACCGCCGGTGGGGAGTTTCGCCCCGCCCTGAAGACGCTGTGGAGGCGAGAGAATAGCATGCCGCCATCCCTCGCCCTGAGCGAGATGGGCATCGAACGCAGCGAATACAAGCTTCCGCCGGGCCGGATCAGCCGCGAGCGGGTCGGAGCACCTGATCCATGACCCAGCTGGTGCGCGCGCCGCTCTCCGCGGTGGACGGGCAGACGCCCTTCCCCGTCAGCTCCGCCACGATCGATGCGATCAGTGGCTGCTGGATGTGTTCGGGATTGTCGACGTGGATGTCTTCGCGGCGCCCGTCCGACTCGAGCACGACCGGCCCGTCGCCGAAGGTGGCGAAGATCAGGCGACCGCGGTCGCCGACGATCTCGACGCGGTCCTCGCGGCGATCGGCACAGAAATTCCACACGCCCGTGCCGAGCACCCCGCTGTCGAAACGGAACGCCATGGCGACGGTGTCTTCCGCGGCATAAGCGTTCGCCTGATTCGTGGCCATGCCCCGGGCGTCGACGATGGGGCCGAGCAGGAAGTCGAGGATGTCCAGCGTATGGCAGCCGATATCGACGAACACGCCACCCCCGGAAATTTCAGGACGCACTGTCCACGGCAGATTCTCGGGATCGCGGTAGCGCGCTTCGAGCGGATGGTGCAGGACCACGTTGACCAGCCGCGGCGTGCCGATGGCGCCTTCACGCAGCAGCCCGGCGATACGCCGGAAGCGCGGAAGAGCGCGGCGGTAATAGGCGACGAACACCGGCACGCCGGCCGCCCTGCCCGCATCGATGATCGCGTCGCATTCGGTGCGATCGATCGCCATCGGCTTCTCGACGTACACCGGTTTGCCCGCCGCGATCGCCATCAACGCATAGTCGCGATGACTCGACGGCGGTGTCGCCACGTAAACCGCGTCGACGTCGGGATCGGCGACGAGCGCCGCGGCGTCGTCATACCAGCGAGGAACAGCGTGGCGCTGCGCATAATCGCGCGCCTTGTCGCCATCGCGGCGCATCACCGCGACCAGCGAGGAATCGGGGACTTTCTGGAACGCGGGGCCGCTCTTCACCTCGGTCACCGCGCCGCAGCCGATGATGCCCCAGCGAACACGCGCGTACGTCATGACGTCGGGCGCAACTGCAGTCGCGTGTCGTCACCGACCTGGCGACGATCCACCGTGGTCAGACGCCAGCGCGACGCCATGTCGTCGAGCGGCGGAAGGTGCAGCATCGGTCGCCCGGTGTGACCCAGCAGGATCGGCGCGACGTAAACGAGCAGTTCGTCGGCAAGCCCGGCGGCGAACAAGGCACCGCAAAGCACCGGCCCCGCCTCCACATGAACCTCGTTGACGTCACGCAGCGCCAGCCAGTGGAGCACGGTGCGCAGGTCGAGGCCTCCGGACGCTTCGCGACGCAGGGGCGCGCGCTGCACGTCGGCAAGATGCGCGGGAATCGCCGCATCCGCGGCATGGAACAGAACCGTCGGCGCCGACCCGTCGAGCACGCGCGCACCGGCGGGCGTACGCAATGAGGTATCGATGATGGCCCGCAGCGGAGGCACGAAGGACTGGCCTTCCGGCAGGCGGACGGTGAGTTGCGGATCGTCGGCGAGGACGGTGCCGCTGGCGGACAGGATCGCCGAGGAGCGCGCGCGCCAGCGCTGCACATCCGCGCGCGCCGCTTCGCCCGTGATCCATTTCGACGAGCCGTCGGCGAGCGCCGTGCGACCGTCGAGGCTCATGGCGAGTTTGACGCGCACCCACGGCCGACCGCGCTGAATCCGGCTGAAGAACCCGATGTTGAGTTCGTGCGCGGCGTCACGCATCAGACCGACCTGCACGCCGATGCCCGCCGCACGAAGTTTTTCGATGCCTTCGCCGTCGACCTTGTCGAAGGGGTCCTCGTGCGCGATGACCACACGACCGACACCCGCGGCGATCAGCGCATCCGCGCACGGTGGCGTGCGGCCGTGATGTGCGCATGGCTCGAGGGTCACGTACGCCGTGGCGCCACGTGCCGACTCACCGGCTTCGTGCAGGGCGAAGATTTCCGCATGCGGTTCGCCGGCACGCGGGTGCCAGCCCGTGCCGAGCACGGTGTCGCCACGTGCGATGACGCAGCCCACGCGAGGATTCGGCTGGGTGGTGGCGAGCCCGTGCCCGGCGAGCCTAAGCGCGTGCGCCATGTGGACGTGATCCACGGCGGGGAAGAACGGCCGCGACATCCTCAGCCCTTGCGCCCGCGCCTGGCCGCATCCAGCAGCGGCAATTGCAGGCCTTCGACCGAGGGCAGATCGCGCTCGAGCTTTTCGATTTCCTCGCGGAACGCGTGGACGTCCTCGAACCGGCGATAGACCGACGCGAAGCGCACGTAGGCCACCTGATCGAGGGGTTTGAGCTCACGCATCACGAGTTCGCCGACTTGGCGCGACGGGACTTCGCGCTCGCCGAGCCGACGCAGATCGTTGATGACCGCGCGCACCGCGGTGTCCACCGCATCGCTGGCGACAGGCCGCTTCTGCAGCGCCCTCTCGAAGCTGACGCGCAGCTTGTGTTCGTCGAACGGCTCGCGACGATCGCCGGATTTGACGATCGCCGGGAGCTTCAGTTCCGCCGTTTCGAACGTGTTGAACCGCTCGCCGCACTGCGGACACTCGCGCCGGCGACGCACCGTGCTCCCGTCTTCGGTGAGGCGGGAGTCGATGACGCGGGTGTCTTCATGCTGGCAGAACGGACAATGCATCGATCAGCCGTAAACCGGGAACCTGGCGCACTGCGCCGTGACCTTCTCGCGGACCGAGGCGATGACCGCCTCGTCGCCCGGCGCGTCCAGCACGTCGCAGATCCACTGGGTCAGCTCGATGGTGTCCGCTTCCAGATAGCCGCGGGTGGTGATCGCCGGCGTACCGACGCGCAGGCCCGAGGTGACGAACGGCGAGCGCGGGTCGTTAGGTACGGCATTCTTGTTGACCGTGATGTGCGCCTTGCCGAGGGCCGCTTCCGCGTCCTTGCCGGTGACATCGCGGCCGATCAGGTCGACCAGCATCAGGTGGTTCTCGGTACCGCCGGAGACCACCTTGTAGCCACGCTCGATCAGCGTCTTCGCCATGGCCTTGGCGTTCTTCACGACCTGACCCTGGTACGCCTTGAACTCGGGCTCGAGCGCTTCCTTGAAGGCCACGGCCTTGGCCGCGATGACGTGCATCAGCGGACCGCCCTGGATACCCGGGAACACGATCGACTGGAGCTTCTTCTCGAGCTCCTCGCCAAGACCCTTCGCCACGATGATGCCGCCGCGCGGACCGCGAAGCGTCTTGTGCGTGGTGGACGTCACGACGTGGGCATGGTCGATCGGGCTCGGATAGTGCCCCGTGGCGACGAGGCCGGCGATGTGCGCCATGTCGACGAACAGGTACGCACCGACCTTGTCGGCGATCGCGCGGAAACGCGCCCAGTCCATGATCTGCGAATAAGCCGAGAAACCGGCGACGATCATCTTCGGCTTGTGCTCGACGGCGAGCTTTTCGATCTCGTCGTAGTCGACCAGACCCGACTCCGGGTCGATGCCGTACTGCACGGCATTGAAGATCTTGCCGGAGAAATTGACCTTGGCACCGTGGGTCAGGTGACCGCCGTGGGCGAGGCTCATGCCGAGAATCGTGTCACCCGGCTGCAGCAGCGCGAAGTACACGGCCTGATTGGCCTGCGAGCCGGAATGCGGCTGCACGTTGGCGTAGTCCGCCCCGAAGAGCTTCTTCAGACGCTCGATGGCCAGCTTCTCGGCGATGTCCACGTATTCGCAGCCACCGTAGTAGCGCTTACCGGGATACCCCTCGGCATACTTGTTGGTCAGCGACGAACCCTGGGCCTCCATGACGCGTGGGCTGGCGTAGTTCTCGGAGGCGATCAGCTCGACGTGATCTTCCTGGCGACGGGTCTCGTCGGCGATGGCCCTGGCGAGTTCGTCGTCATAGCCAGCGATCGTTGCATCCTTCGGGAACATCTCGACCTCATGGGGCAGGTGGGGAAACAAGACCGAAAGTGTAGCGGTAGCGGCGATTTGCGGCCACTGCCGCCCCGTCTCAAGGCAATTGGGACCCGCACCTACGTATCGCCGTTGCCACGCCCCGCCCGACTCCGGGGCGGGCGCCGACTCTGTGCGCCTTCGCTCGCAAAGTAAGGTTTGTCCGCGCTATGTGCGCATTTCCCCACACAGAATGGATTCTGCATCGATGCACCTGCCTCGCTCCGGCCGACTCGCCGTCAGCCTGATTCTCTTCGCCACCGCGTGGCACGCGGGCGCCACGACCGCCGATGCCCGGGTCACCACCTTCGACAAGCACGTGTCGGCCGGCCTCCCGCAGGCGTTCTCCCTCCCGGTCGAAGATGGCCAGACCGCCCGCCGGGTGCTCGTGGCCCGGCGCCTCAACAGCGACGTGGTGCTTCCGGACGGCAATCACGCCACGCTGTATACGGGTAACGTCGCCGGCCAGGAAGCCGTGTTCTCCCGGACTGGCGAGACGCTGAATATTTCCGTCGACGAACCCGCGGAAGGCAAGCTGGCGCGTTCCCGGCGAGCCGCCGCCCTTGCGAACCGCTCGCCGACGCCGCCGGAGAACGACGACGACCCGGCGGGGCCCGATGCGTTGCGCTTCTGGATCTTCCTGCACGACCGCGCGGGTGAGCCCGATTACGCGAAGTTCCATCACTGGTACCTGGGCTGGTGGATCAAGGATATGGAAACGGCGGTGCGGCCCGGCGTCGCGATCAAGGTCATCCTGCAGGCCAACGTACCGGGTATCACCGATCTCGATTACATGAATGCAAAGCCGGAGGCGCTCTATCGGGAGCTGCTGGTCAACGCGCGGAAGTACGCGGAGGCGCGGGGCGAACGACCCGATCGACTGACCAAATACATGCTTTTCGTCGGTGACAGACCGACCCGATGGAGGCAGGAAGGCACGTACGGTGAATCCGAAGCCCTGCGAGGAGTGGCCATGGCCACGGGCTGGGGGCCGCGTCACATCGTGGCTCATGAATTCGGTCACCTGCTGGATGCGCGCCACGAATACGCCGAGACCCGCTGGTGCGTGACCAACATGAAGGACTACACCATCGGCTTCGTCAGCTGCCGCTACTACTCCAGGCGCAACGACGACCAGATTCGCGCCTACGTGAGGCGCGCCCTGGAACCCTGACCGGCTCAGTTCAGGATCATGGAAAAGCTGCGTTCGGCCAGCACCTCCGGGTCGGGACCGTGCCGGAGATATGAACGGATGCGTCGGGCGTTGTCGTACGAAAAGCGGTGGCAGTCGCCGATGAGATCGTCGGTACCTGTAGCCATGTTGGTCACGCACCACCACCAGCCTTCGTAACGTCGCTCGGCCAGTCCGTGCTCGGCGCCCAGAGTGTGACCGAACTCGTGGGCCACGATGTTGACCCGGCCTTCGGTGGACGCCATGGCCTCGTTGCCGCCCTCGAACGCCACCCCGAACGCATCCGTCATCGGGCGGTCGCGGCTCATGAGCAGGTATTTGTGTTTGTAGGTCTTGCCATGGGCCAGGCCGTAAAGTTCGGCATAGGCCTTGACGGTCTCGTGCCAGTTGTCCAGCGCCTCGGGGTAGCCGTAAGGCATGTCGGTGACGCCGGGTATCCGATAGCGGTAGGACATGCGGATGTTCTCCGCCGGCAGGATCTTGCGCGCGAGTTCCGTAAGCCACCAGGCGGCGAACACGGAGTGGATATGCAGCGGTCTGGCGTCGAGATCGTCGTGAATCAGAACGAAGAAATGAGGGGAATAGGCCAGCGGATCCTCGATGGCGCGGACGCCGCGCCCCAGCGATGCCTGCTCCGACGATAACGGCGGGTCCATGTCGAACGGCCACCCCGGCATGACGTGCGACTCGTCACGCGGCCGGGGGACGGGACGGCGTCCCGGCTCGGGAGCGTCGGGGTTCCGTACACGCTCCCGCAGCACATCCGGACTCCCGGCCGTATAGCCCGTGACATCGACACCGTCCCGGACGGGCACGCTGATATCGACCTGAGTGCCGATCCGGGTGATCGCCGCCTCCCGCCCGCCAAACAGACCGCGATACATGCGCCCGGCGGGCATCCCCGGAATGTCTACCTCAATATTCAGAGCATCCTGCACGACGAGCTGCGCCGCCGCGACGTCGCGGCGCGGGCGGTGGACGTCGACCGGCACGGCGAGGTCGGCGGGCAGCCCGGCAGCCACCGCTTTATCGAACGCCTCGACGAAGCCACTCACCGGATCGTCGGCGGGCGCGGCGGGCGGGAGCGGATGTTCCGGCCCGTGCGCGAACGCACACGGCGTGGCGAGGAGGAGAGCCGCCAGCAGGCACGGGCCGGCACGAAAGACGGGGAGAAACATGCATTCAGTCCTTGAATGAGGGCGGAAGACCCGCCGGGGAGAGGAAGGTTACCGGCCTCGGACCGCCGCGGTGGGTCCACGGACAACCGCCGGGCGGCTGGCCTACGGGAATATCCGCCCTGCTCCCGGAACCGGTCGCAGACCCGCCCGGGGCGTCACTGGCACCTCCCGCGACCCGCTATAATGGGAGTTTGTACCCGCGCGTCGACGCCCCCTCCACCTCGGAGGGCAGGCGGCCGCGCCTTCCGGAGGCCGCATGCAATACATCTACACCATGAATGGGGTGAGCAAGATCGTCCCCCCGAAACGCCACATCATCAAGGACATTTCCCTGTCCTTCTTCCCTGGCGCCAAGATCGGCCTGCTTGGTATCAACGGCTCGGGCAAGTCGACAGTGCTGCGGATCATGGCCGGCGTCGACAAGGACTTCCAGGGTGAGGCCCGCGCCAATCCGGGTACGAAAATCGGCTATCTCGCGCAGGAGCCGGACCTCGACCCGAACAAGACCGTACGCGAAGTGGTCGAGGAAGGCGTCTCCGAGGTCCTGGACGCCCAGAAGCGCCTCGAAGAGGTCTACGCGGCCTACGCGGAAGAAGGCGCCGACTTCGACAAGCTCGCCAAGGAGCAGGAGGCCCTCGAAGGCATCCTCGCCGCCAACGATGCGCATGCGCTCGAGCGCCAGCTCGAAGTGGCCGCCGACGCGCTGCGCCTGCCGCCCTGGGATGCCCTCGTCGGCCCCCTCTCCGGCGGTGAGAAGCGCCGCGTCGCCCTGTGCCGCCTGCTTCTCTCCAAGCCGGACATGCTTCTGCTCGACGAGCCCACCAACCACCTCGACGCCGAGTCGGTCGACTGGCTCGAAACCTTCCTGCACGATTACCCGGGCACCGTGGTCGCGGTCACCCATGACCGCTACTTCCTCGACAACGCCGCCGAGTGGATCCTCGAACTCGATCGCGGTCGCGGCATTCCCTGGAAGGGCAACTACACCGAATGGCTCGAGCAGAAGGGCGAGCGCCTGAAGCAGGAAGCCAATCAGGAGAAGTCGCGCCAGAAGGCCCTGCAGAAGGAACTCGACTGGATCCGCACGGCAGCCAAGGGACGTCAGTCCAAGGGCAAGGCGCGTATCAACCGCTTCGAGGAACTGAACTCGGTCGAGTACCAGCGCCGTAACGAGACGAACGAAATTTTCATTCCGCCGGGTGAGCGCCTGGGTCAGGAGGTCATCGAGTTCAAGAACGTCACCAAGTCGTTCGGCGACCGCATGCTCATCGAAGACCTGTCGTTCAAGATCCCGCCGGGCGCCATCGTCGGCATCATCGGCCCGAACGGCGCCGGTAAGTCCACGCTCATGAAGATGATCATGAACCTGGAAAAGCCGGACTCGGGCGAGGTCAAGCATGGCCATACGGTCAAGCTCGCCTACGTCGACCAGTCGCGCGACGCCCTGGATCCGAAAAACAACGTGTGGCAGGAAGTGTCGGGCGGCTCGGACATCCTCACCATCGGCAACTTCGAAATCCAGTCACGCTCGTACATCGGCCGCTTCAACTTCAAGGGTACCGACCAGCAGAAGATCGTCGGTCAGCTGTCGGGTGGTGAGCGTGGCCGCCTGCACATGGCCAAGACGCTGCTCCAGGGTGGCAACGTGCTGCTGCTCGATGAGCCGTCCAACGATCTCGACGTGGAAACCCTGCGCGCGCTCGAAGACGCCCTGCTCGAGTTTCCGGGCTGCGCCGTGGTCATCTCGCATGACCGCTGGTTCCTCGATCGCATCGCCACACACATCATCGCGTTCGAAGGCGACTCGCACGTCGAGTTCTTCCCGGGCAACTACAACGAATACGAAGCCGACAAGAAGCGTCGCTTCGGTGATGACGCCGGCCCGAAGCGCGTCAAATACAAGAAACTGGTCTGACGAAGTCGTCACCCTGTGTAGGAGCGCGCCCTGCGCGCGAAAGGCCTGTCGCGAGAATGCCTTTCGCGCGCAAGGCGCGCTCCTGCCGGAACCTGTTACAAAAAATTACTTAAGTAATCTCTTGTAACACCCCCAAATTCAGCGAGCGAAGCCATCCATGAACTTCATGACCGCACTGAAGGACGCCTGGCGTCGCAACGATTCATTGCTCTGCGTGGGCCTCGACCCGGAACCGGGTCGTCTGCCGGCCGGGCTGTCCGGCAACGAAGGCATTTTCGAATTCTGCCGCGCCATCGTCGATGCGACGGCAGGCCTGGTCTGCGCCTATAAGCCGCAGATCGCTCATTTCGCCGCGCAGCGCGCGGAGGATGCGCTGGAGCGCGTCATCGCGCATATCCATGCAACCCAGCCAGGCATCCCCGTCATTCTCGACGCCAAGCGTGGCGACATTGGATCGACGGCGAAACACTATGCCGCCGAGGCTTTCGACCGTTACGACGCCGATGCGGTAACGCTCAATCCATACCTCGGTCACGACTCGATCGCCCCGTTTCTCGAACGCGCGGACAAAGGCGTGATCCTGCTTTGCCGCACGTCCAATCCGGGCGGGAAAGATTTTCAGGCACTCGATTGCGGCGGACAGCCGCTTTACATACGCGTCGCCGAAACGATCGCCCGCGAATGGAACACAAACGGCAATTGCGCCCTCGTGACCGGTGCGACGTGGCCGGAAGAGCTTGGCAGGGTGCGTTTGGCGGTGGGTGACATGCCGCTCCTCGTTCCGGGCATCGGAGCACAGGGCGGTGACGTGGAAGCGGTTCTCAGGCAAGGAAAAACCGCCGATGGCACGGGACTGATGATTTCTTCCTCGCGCGCCATCCTTTACGCTAGCGGCGGTCCGGACTTTGCGGACGTAGCACATCGCGCCGCTGATGACTTGAGAAAGTTGGTCAACTTGCACCGCGAGCACTAAGCAAAACAAAAGGCAGTCGCAAATTGCACGACTTGGCAACTGCAAAAGGCTTACGCTCGCGCTGCACGCTATCCAACAATACCGGGCTTAAGGCGCCACCGCGTTCTACCGGAGTTGTCATGCCACCTATGAACCGAGGTTTTTCCCAACGCCTGCATGTCGCGCTGGACATGGCTGGCGTGAAGAAAGGCCGCGGCCGCATCACGCAGCTGGCCGATCTTTTCGATGTCAGCCGTGAGACGGCACGCAAGTGGCTGAGCGATCTTGGCCTTCCCGAACTCGAGCGCCAGATCGATATGGCGACCCGATTTGGCGTGAACTTTGAATGGCTTGCGACAGGTCGCGGCTCCCCCAATGGCGCCACCGGCGTGCGCGAGAGTCCGGCTCTCTACCGCGCGGATTCGCGTGAGCAGCTACGCCTTGTCGGTCTTGTAAGCCGGCTTCCGAAGGAGCGTCGCAAGGCGTTGCTGGTGATAGTCGAGGCGCTCGCGGAAGCGGAATAAGCGCCGCAGCTTCGCCAGCCGTGCCATGTCCTGCCAGGCCCGGAACCGTATCACGCGAGATTCCGGCAAGAAATTACTTAAGTAATTTCGCCGTATAGGCGTCTATACGGCGAATCTTAAAGAAGAACGCCTTCAGTCGTCGCCGACGTCCATGCCGGGGAAAAGCACCTCGGTGAAGCCGAATTTCGTAAAGTCGGTGATCCGCGACGGATACAGCCGACCGATGAGATGATCACACTCATGCTGCACCACGCGGGCATGAAAGCCTTCGGCGGTACGATCGATCGGCGCACCGCTGGGGTCCACGCCCTGATAGCGAATCAGCGAATAGCGATTCACCGCCCCGCGCAGGCCGGGCACCGAAAGGCAGCCTTCCCAGCCCTCTTCCATATCCTGGGACAAGGGCGTGATCACCGGATTGAGCAGGATCGTCTGCGGAACCGGCGGCGCGTCCGGATAGCGCTCGCTCGAATCGAAGCCGAAGATCACCAGCTGCAGGTCCACGCCGATCTGCGGCGCGGCAAGGCCAACGCCGCCTGCGTCATGCATCGTGTCGAACATGTCCTGGATCAGCGTGTCCAGTTCGGGCGAACCGATCATCGCATCGGGCACCGGCGGTGCCACGCGCAGCAGGCGCTCGTCACCCATCTTGAGAATGTCGCGGATCATGGTCGTGCCCGGGGAGTGGGATTGCCTCAAGCATGGCGGCGGACGGCGCCGGGCTCAAGCCTCCCGTCGCCGCACCGCAGCACGCGCCCGGGTACGGAGCCATACGACCAATGGCTAATGCGTGAACCGCTCCTGGGACATTGACCCCCATCCCGGGCAGGACGACCCTTGTCACATCTGCAAGGGGAGCACCCAAACGATGCAAAGCGCCATTCCCAAACCCAGTCCCGCGGGGAAAATCCTGTGGGCCGCCATCGCCATCGTCGGCGCATGGTGCCTCGGCGTCGTCGCCCTGCGACGCGGCGAGCCCATCAACGCGATCTGGCTGGTGACGGCTTCCATCGCCGTTTTCCTGATCGGCTACCGTTTTTACAGCCGCCTGATCGCCGACAAGGTGCTTCAGCTCGACCCGAGCCGCGCGACACCGTCGGTGCTGCGCAATGACGGGCTGGACTATGTCCCCACCGACAAGTGGGTGGTCTTCGGGCACCACTTCGCCGCTATCGCCGGCGCCGGTCCCCTCGTCGGTCCCGTTCTCGCGGCTCAGATGGGCTATCTGCCGGGCACGCTCTGGATTCTGGTCGGCGTTGTCTTCGCCGGCGCCGTCCAGGATTTCATGATCCTCGGACTGTCCCTGCGTCGCGATGGCCGCTCCCTCGGCCACATGCTTCGTGCCGAACTGGGTGAAGTGCCCGGCGTCATCGCCATGGTCGGCGTACTGGTCCTGATGATGATCGTGCTGGCCGTGTTGGCGCTGGTCGTGGTCAAGGCACTGACGCACAGCCCCTGGGGAACGTTCACCGTCGCGGCAACCATCCCCATCGCCCTGCTGATGGGTCTCTATCTGAGGTACGTCCGACCCGGACGCATTCTCGAGGTATCGATCATCGGCCTCGTTCTGCTGCTGGCGTCCATCTGGTACGGCAAGACGGTGGCCGATACGCCGGCCCTGGCGAACCTGTTCGACTACGACGCCAGGGCGCTGGCCTGGTGGCTGATCGGCTACGGCTTCTTCGCCTCCGTCCTGCCCGTCTGGCTGCTGCTGGCACCGCGCGACTACCTGTCGACCTTCCTCAAGATCGGCACGATCGCCCTGCTCGCCCTCGCGATCTTCCTGGCGGCGCCGACCCTGCAGATGCCGGCGGTCACCAAGTTCATCGACGGCTCCGGGCCCGTCTTCGCCGGCAACCTGTTCCCGTTCCTGTTCATCACGATCGCCTGTGGTGCGGTATCGGGCTGGCACTCGATCATCGCGTCGGGTACCACCCCCAAGCTGCTGGCCAATGAGGGCGAGGCCCGTATGGTCGGCTACGGCGGCATGCTGATGGAGGCCTTCGTCGCCATCATGGCCCTGATCGCCGCGTCGTCGCTGCACCCGGGGGTGTATTTCGCCATGAACTCCCCCGGTGCCCTGGTCGGCACCACCGCGGAAGCGGCCGCTCAGGCCATCAGCGGCTGGGGCTTTACGGTGACTCCCGCCGAGCTGACGGACACGGCACGCAACATCGGTGAAAGCACCATCCTCGGCCGCGCTGGCGGCGCGCCAACCCTGGCCGTAGGCATGGCCCAGCTGCTGCACGGGATCATGCCCGGCGAAGGCATGATGGCGCTCTGGTACCACTACGCGATTCTGTTCGAAGCGCTGTTCATCCTCACCACCGTCGATGCCGGCACGCGTGTCGGCCGCTTCATGATCCAGGAACTGGCCGGCATGGCCTGGGCGCCGCTCAAGCGGACCGATTCCTGGCTGGGCAATGTCGTCGCCACCGTGATCTGCGTCGGCCTCTGGGGTTACTTCCTCTATCAGGGCGCCGTGGACCCGCTCGGCGGTATCAATACGCTGTGGCCGCTGTTCGGCATCGCCAACCAGATGCTGGCCGCGATCGCGCTGATGCTCGCAACGGTGGTGACGGTGAAGCTGAAGCGCGAGCGCTATGTGCTGGTGCCCGCGGTTCCCGCCGCCTGGCTGGTGATCTGCACGCTCACCGCCGGCTGGCAGAAGCTGTTCGACGCGAAGATCAGCTTCACGGCTGCCATGCAGAAGTACGCCGACGCCGCCGCGTCCGGCAAGCTGCTCGCACCCGCCAAGACCGCTGATGAAATGCAGCGCATCATCACCAATAACCGCGTGGACATGATCCTCACCGCGCTGTTCATGCTGCTGGTGCTGACCATGCTGTTCTTCTCGCTGCGTGCGATCGTCCGCGCGTGGAAGGCCAACCGCCCGACCGCGCAGGAAGAACCCTACGTCGCGCTGTCGAGCGTGGCGAACTGAGGAGGCCGCCATGGACACGAACACACCGAACGCGCCGCGCTCGCTATGGAAGTGGGCGGTCCAGACCGCCCGCCTCTGCTGCGGCGTGCCGGATTACGACGTGTATGTGAAACACCTGCGCGAGCATCACCCCGAACGCGATATTCCTACTTACTCGCAGTTTTTCCGTGAGAGGCAGGAAGCGCGGTATCGGGGGACGGGTGGGCGTTGTTGCTGATATCGCCCGTCGGCGTTTGAGCGAGGGCCGCGACGGAAGTCGCGGCCCTATTTTTTCCGCCCCTTACGCATGTTCGCCCGCGAATCGGCGATCAGGGCACGCACGGCCACGGCGGCCTCATTCGGACGACGTCGACGAATGGCTTCGTACACCGCCCGATGCTGCGGCAGCGAGTATTTGAAATGCTTCGCCGTGCGCGCGGACATCACGAAGAACGTCGCCAGCGCCGTCTCGATCACCGAAAACAAGGCGCTCAGCAGTTCGTTATTCGTCGCGGCCAGCACCGCCTCATGGAAGCGCAGGTCCGCCGCGGCCCAGGCATCGAGGTCGGCGGCATCCTCCATACCCTTCAGTGCCGCGGCGATGACGGCAAGCTGCTCCGGCTCGCGTCGCCGCGCCGCGGCCATGACGGCGGCGGGCTCGATGATCTCGCGCATCTCGACCAGCTTCTCGACAAAGTCTTCCGTCGGCATGGACGCGCAGCGCCAGCCCAGCACGTCGGCATCGAGGTGCTTCCAGAACTTCGGCTCGCGCACGCGCATACCGGTCTTCTGGCGTGTCTCGATCAGGCCTTTCGAGGCCAGGACCTTCAGCGCCTCGCGCAGCACGGTCCGGCTGACCGACATCTGCTCGGCGAGCACGGCTTCCCCGGGCAAGGCATCGCCCGGCGCGAAGACGCCGCTGACGATGGATTCGCCGATGTCCTCGGTCACTCTCGCATGCAGATTCTTCGCCCCGCCCGCCTTCCCAGCCATCACACCATGCCTTTTCCGCAACGACCCGCCCATCCTAGCGACGTAACGGCGTTACGCGATGATGCAGCGCAACTTGTCACTTGTCGGACAAATATGATCTGGTCGTAGGACTACCCACCCAAAGGAGTCGAGTTGTGATGAAACCGGTAAGCGCACTGGTCTCGGCGATCCTCCTGGCAACTTCCGCCGCGGCAACCGCCGGCGAAGCTTCCAGGGCCTCTTTCGGCACGACGCCGGATGGCAAGGACGTCACCGTGGTCACCCTCACCAACGGCAAGGGGATGACCGCGAAAGTCTTGTCGCTCGGGGCCGCGCTCTATGCACTCGAAGTGCCGGATCGCAACGGTAAACCGGGTGACATCGTCCTCGGCTACCCCGACCTGAAGGGCACTTTCGACAATCCGCAGTACTTCGGCAACACCGTTGGCCGGTATGCCAACCGTATCGCCAGGGGCAAGTTCACGCTCGATGGAAAGCAGTACTCGGTGCCGGTGAACAATGGCCCGAACTCCCTCCACGGCGGCAAGGTCGGCTTCGACAAGGTCATCTGGACCGTCGACAAGGTCGAATCCGGCGCCACCCCCAGCGTCACGCTCACCTACGTCAGTCCCGATGGCGACCAGGGTTACCCCGGCAAGCTCACCGCCACGGCGAAGTACTCGCTGGATGACAAGAACGAGCTGACCATCGAATACACCGCGACGACGGACGCGCCGACCATCGTCAACATCACCAACCACACCTACTGGAACCTCAGCGGTGAAGGCAGCGGCAGCGTCATGGACCAGGTACTGATGATCGCGGGCGATGCGTATCTGCCCACCGACGCGACGGCGATTCCGCTGGGCGAAGTGCGCAACGTGGCGGGAACCGATTTCGATTTCCGCAAGGCCAAGCCGATCGGCAAGGACATCCGCGACTCGAAAGAACAGCAGCTGGTCTTTGGCCGGGGCTACGACCACAACTGGGTGATCTCACGGAAGGAAGCCGCGCAGCCGCGCGAGGTGGCGCGGGTGACGGATCCGAAGAGCGGACGCGTGCTGTCGCTGTGGTCGGCACAGCCGGGCCTGCAGTTCTATTCGGGTAATTTCCTCGACGCGACGTCGTCGGGCAAATCGGGCGGTATCTATCGTCAGGGCGATGCCTTCGCGCTCGAGCCGCAGATCTTCCCCGATACCCCGAACCATCCTGACTTCGGCTCCGCGCGCCTGGAGCCGGGCAAAACCTACAAGAACACGATGACCTACAAGTTCACGACCACGAAGTAACCGCTATCCGACGTCGTGATGCAACGCTTCCGCCGGCCGACGCCGGCGGAAGCGGGGCGCCAGCTCCACGAGATACATCGCGGCAAGCACCATCGTTCCGCCAACGACCATGCGCGTCGTAAGCGCGTCGACGCCAAGCAGGACGGCGAATCCCGCCGCGAACACCGGCTCGGTCGTCATCACGATCGCGGCGCGGGTCGCCGGCATGTGCGCCTGTGCCCAGGTCTGCACCAGCATCGCAAAGGCGCCCGCGACCAGCGCCATGTACAGCACGGCGACCCAGGCCTTGCCGTCCGGCGGCAACGACGGGCCATGATGGGGCAGCGTCGCAAGCAGACATACGGCGGCGATACCGACCATCTGGACGGCCGACATGCCGAAGGCATCGCCCGGTTTCGACCAATGGCCCAGTCCAACGATGTGCAGCGCGTACAAGGCCGCGGACGCGAGGGTCAGCAGCACACCGATATCGATCTGGAAGCCGTTCAGGGCCAGAACCCCGAGGCCCGCGGTCGCCAGCACGACGGCCAGCCATGTACTCAGCGGCATACGCTGGCGGAACAGCACGAGCGCCAGAATCGGCGTAAGCACGACATACATGCCGGTAACGAAGCCACTGACACTGGGCGAGGTCAGCGCGAGGCCTTCCGTCTGCAGCCACTGCGCGAACCCATAGAGCACGCCGAGTGCGAGGCCACGCCTGCGCTCCGCACGACCAAGACGCCAGACCGGCCGCGCGAAGAGCACGAGCATCACGATGGCGGCGAGAAGGAAGCGCACGGCAAGAAAATCGACCACCGCCATACGACCGACGACGTCCTTGATGAGGACGAAGGTGGATCCCCAGATCGCCGTGACCGATAGCAGCCCGATAGTGGCGAGACCACCGCCTTTCCGCGCGCTCATCGCGGCTTGCGCATCAGCTGGCCGGGGATCTTCAGCAGGAAATGACTCCAGATGCCGAGCCAGACCGCCCAGCGCACGAAGGGGTTACGCGCGGAGGGATCGTGCCGGCGAAACCAGAGGTACATGCTGCGATGCTTGTGGCGGCTGACGAAAACGGGACGATGACGGCTGGATCCGCCCTTCCCGTGCAGGACGCGCACGTCGCCGGAGAGGACGACCCGGTATCCGGCGTCGCGCGCACGACGACAGAGATCCATATCCTCGCAGTGGAGGAAGTAGGTTTCATCGAAACCCGCCAGGCGGTCGAACACCTGACGCGGGATAAGCATGATGGCGCCGGAGACGATCTCGACCTCTTCCGCGCCACTGGGAATGGGCCCCTGAATATCGATACCCGCGTCACCGGCCAGTCCCAGCTTGGTACGCAGCGCGCGAGCCAGCAACGGATCGCGGCGGCGCGATGCCGGGTCGGGATGACCCTCGTTGTCGCATACGACCGCGCCGACGATGCCGGTGTGGACATCGATGTGTGCGGACATCCGCGCGATGGTGTCCGGCTCGACGAGGCAGTCGGGATTGAGGATGAGCAGACGTTCCCCGCGCGCCTGCGCCGCACCGCGGTTCACGGCGGGGCCGAAGCCGAGATTGGCGCGGTTGTAAACGACCCGCACCCGGTCGTCGCCCGCATAGGCGCGGTCCAGCGACTCGGGGACGCCATCGGTCGAGCCGTTATCGACGACGATGACTTCGACGGGCACGTCACTGGCGAGCGCGTGATCCACGCACTCGCGGGTGAACGGGCCGCTGTCCGCAAGGACGACGACAACGCTCGTGAGGCCGGGTGTATTCACCGTCTTCTCCGGGGAATCAGCCGACCCAGGCCCGCGCGTTGCGGAACATGCGCATCCACGGGGAGTCTTCGCCCCAGTTTTCCGGATGCCAGCTCAGCTGCGCGCTACGGAACACACGCTCCGGGTGCGGCATCATGATCGTGACGCGACCGTCGGCGGCGGTGAACGCGGCGAGACCACCCGGCGACCCGTTGGGATTGAGCGGGTAGCTCTCGGTCGGCCTGCCGCGGTTGTCGACGAAACGTGCGGCGCCGTGGCTCTTAGAGGGGCTGCAGACGTTCGGGAAGTACACACGGCCTTCGCCGTGCGCGACCGCGACCGGAATGCGCGAACCCGCCATGCCGCGGAAGAAGACGCTCGACGTGTCGAGGATCTCGAGCGTGGCCACGCGGGCTTCGTACTGCTCCGACTGATTGCGCAGGAACTGCGGCCAGTGCTTCGCGTCGGGAATGATGTCCTTCAGCTGCGAAAGCATCTGGCAGCCATTGCACACGCCCAGCGCGAACTTGCTGCCGTCTTCGAAGAACCGGGCGAACTGCTCGCGCAGCGCGTCGTTGTAGAGGATCGAGGTAGCCCAGCCGCGACCGGCCCCCAGGACGTCACCGTAGGAGAACCCACCGCAGGCCGCGAGGCCCACGAAGTCCTTCAGATGATGACGACCGGAAACGAGGTCGGTCATGTGCACATCGACCGCGTCGAAGCCGGCACGATCGAACGCGGCGGCCATCTCCACCTGGCCGTTCACGCCCTGCTCGCGCAGGATCGCCACGCGCGGGCGCTTGCCGGACTGAATGTACGGCGCGGCGATGTCGTCGGCAGGGTCGAACGTGAGCTTCGGCGAGATGCCCGGATCGGCATCGTCGAGGCGCCACTCGCTTTCCTGGTCGGCGCTGTGCGGGTTGTCGCGCAGACGCTGCATGGCGTGACTGGTCTCGTTCCAGGCGCGGAACAGCTCGGTCCAGTTCCACTTGAACGCGGTTTCGCCGTTCAGGTGCATCTTGATGCCGAGCTTTTCCTTCGGGCGACCGACCATGTGGGTCATACCCGCGAGGCCGTACTTCACCAGCAAGGCTTCGAAGGCTTCGCGATTGGCCGAAGCCACCTGCACCACCGCACCCAGTTCTTCGTTGAAGAGTGCGCGAAGCGTGGCTTCGGCCCAGCCGTCGAGACGGATCTCGAGGCCGCAATGACCCGCGAACGCCATTTCGAGGAGCGTGACGATGGCACCACCGTCCGAGCGATCGTGATACGCGAGCAGCAGGCCGGAGCGATTGGCTTCCTGGATGAGCTCGAACATGGCGCGCAGGCGCTTCGGGTCATCCAGATCCGGCGGCACGCCGCCGCCGCGGTTGAATACCTGGGTGAGCGCGGAGCCGCCGAGACGATCGCGACCGGCCCCCAGATCGATGAGCCAGAGCTCCGTATCGCCACGATCGAGCTTGAGCTGCGGCGTGAGCGTGCGGCGCACGTCGTCGACGCGGGCGAAGCCGGTAATGACGAGCGATACAGGCGAGACGGTCTTCTGCGCCTTGCCCGCCTCGTCGGTCCACACGGTCTGCATGGACAGGGAGTCCTTGCCGACCGGCACCGAGATATCCAGCGCCGGGCACAGATCCATGCCGACCGCCTTGACCGCGTCGAACAACGCGGCGTCTTCGCCGGGGTGATTGACCGCGGCCATCCAGTTGGCGGACAGGCGCACTTCATCCAGCTTCAGTGAGGCGGCGGCGAGATTGGTGATCGCTTCACCCACGGCCATGCGCGCGGCATCGGCGCTGGACAACAGCGCGATGGGAGCACGCTCCGCCATGGCCATCGCTTCACCGGTGTAGCCGTCGAAATCGGTCATGGTGACGGCGACATCGGCCACCGGCACCTGCCACGGGCCGACCATGGGGTCGCGCGCGTTGAGGCCACCGACGGTGCGATCGCCGATGGTGATGAGGAAGTTCTTGCTGCCGACGGCGGGCAGGCGAAGCACGCGCAGCAGCGCTTCATCCATGCCCATACCGGAGAGGTCGGCGACCAGGTCGACGCGCGGTTTTACCGTCACGGCGTCGCGGTGCATGCGCGGCGGCTTGCCGAACAGCACATCCATGCCGAGATCGATCACGGTGATGTCGCGTCGCGTGTCGCGAACGATCAGGCGGGCTTCTTCCGTCGCATCGCCGACGACCGCGTACGGGCAGCGTTCGCGCGCGCAGTACGCCTCGAACTCGGGGAGTTCGTCCGGCCCGATGGCGAGGACGTAGCGCTCCTGCGATTCGTTGCTCCACACCTGCATGGGCGAGAGCGTCGGGTCGTCGCAAGGCAGCTTCGACAGGTCGATGATGCCACCGACGCCGGCGTCGTTGAGGATTTCGGGGATGGCGTTGGACACACCGCCCGCGCCGACGTCGTGGATGCTGACGATGGGGTTGTGCTCGCCGCGCGCCCAGCAGGCGTCGATGACCTGCTGGCAGCGACGCTCCATTTCCGGGTTATCGCGCTGCACGGAGGCGAAATCGAGCTCCGCGCTGGAAGTACCCGACGAGACCGACGAGGCGGCACCGCCGCCCAGGCCGATCAGCATCGCGGGACCACCGAGCACGATGACCTTGTCGCCCGGACGGACGGCACGCTTCTGCACGTGGTCGGGACGGATGGCGGCAAGACCGCCGGCGATCATGATCGGCTTGTCGTAACCACGACGAACGCCTTTCTCGCCGGTTTCCTGCTCGAAGGTGCGGAAGTAGCCGCCCAGCGCGGGACGACCGAATTCGTTGTTGAACGCGGCGGCGCCGAGCGGACCGTCACGCATGATTTCAAACGCCGAGGCCATGCGCGGCGGCAGCGGACGATCTTTTTCCCACGGGCGCGGCAAGCCCGGAATACGCAGGTGCGACACCGAGAACCCGGTGAGGCCGGCCTTCGGCTTGCCACCGCGGCCCGTGGCACCCTCGTCGCGGATCTCGCCACCGGCACCGGTGGCCGCGCCCGGCCAGGGTGCGATCGCCGTCGGATGGTTGTGCGTTTCCACCTTGATCGCGTACGGCGCGGATTCCGCCACCGTGCGGAACACGCCGTCGGCGGGATCGACGAACAGGCGCTGGCCTTCATAGCCTTCGATCACCGCCGCGTTGTCGTGGTACGCGGACAAGGTGTGCGCGGGCGACTTCTGGTGCGTGTTCTTGATCATGCCGAACAGCGAGATGTCCTGCGGTTTGCCGTCCAGCGTCCAGCTGGCGTTGAACACCTTGTGCCGGCAGTGCTCGGAGTTCGCCTGGGCGAACATCATCAGCTCGGCGTCGGTCGGCGGACGACCCATCTCGGCGTAACGATCCGCCAGGTACGCGATTTCGTCGTCGGCCAGGGCCAGGCCCAGTTCCTTGTTGGCGGCGGCCAGCGCCGCGCTGGCGTCGCTGCCCAGTTCCACATGACCCAGAGGACCCGGCTCGCCCGCCAGGAACAGGCCGGCGGCGTCATCCAGACGGGTCAGCGGCGACTGCACCATCGGGTCGCAGAACGCGGCCATCACCGAGGCGTAGGCCGGATCGCCGGCCGCCGGCATGCCGGTGACCTGCCAGGCGGTGCCACGCTCCACACGGCGCACGTCGAAACCCGCGCCGTGAAGGATGTCGGTGGCCTTGCTCGACCAGGGGGAAATCGTGCCCAGCCGCGGCACGACCCAGAACGTCGCGTTTTCGGGGGCCGTGGTCTTCGCCTCGAGCACGGCGAGCAGACGCGCACGCGCCTCACCCTCCGGCGCGGCGGAGCCGTCCACGAAGTACGTGAACCAGGCGGCCTGAACCCGCGTCCCGTGATGCAGGGCATCCAGGTGGGCGTTCAGTCGTTCGAGGCGAAATGGAGAGAGGGCGCTCTGCCCGTCGAGTGCGATCATGCGGGGAGGTATAGGCGCTGAAGGAAAACGCCCATTCTACATGATGTTGCGCGGCAACATCGGGGCGGGCCCGATGTTGCCGGCGACCGGCCGGATCAGCCGCCGCGAATGGCGCCGGCCGGAGCCTGAAGGGCCTTCAGCAGCTGAGCCGGGGTGACATAGCCACCTACGACGTCGCCGTTCTCGGTAACGATGGTCGGGGTGCCGTTCACGCCCAGACGCTCGCCCAGCTCGAACTCGTCCTTCACCGGATTGGCGCAGGTGGCGGCCTTGGGGGTCGCGCCGCTCATCGCCGCATTGAAGGCGCTCTTGCGGTCGGCGGCGCACCAGACCGAGACGGCCTTGGTATACGAGGGGGTGTCGTTGCCCGCCGTGGTCTTCACGCCCTCGCGCGGCCAGAACACGTATTCCACCGCGATACCCTGCTTGTTGTACTCGGCGATCTGCGAGTGCAGCTGGCGGCAGAAACCGCAGTCGACGTCGGTAAAGACGGTGACGGTGTGCCTGGGGTTGGCGGGCGCGTAGATGAGGCGCTGCGAGGCCGGCACCTTGGCGAGCTCGACCTTGCGTGTGGCGGCCCAGCTGGCGGCGCTGAGATCGGTTTTCGACTTCAGGTCGATCAGGTTGCCGTTGATCATGTAACGGCCATCGGCGCTGACATAAACCATGCGGCCCGAGGCCACGACCTGATAGAAACCCGGCATCGGCGCGGCGGAGATGCTATCCACCGTAATGCCCGGGCCAAGCGCCTCGACCGCGTCGCGGACGGCTTTCGTATCGTCGGCGGCGTGGGCGCCCATGGCGAAAGCGCCAGCCATCAGCGCCGGGAGGATTTTTTTCAACATCGGTACGACTCCATCTGTCACCGGGGGGATGCGGGAGAGCGTTGGAACACGTTCGCCGCTTTCGGTTCCCCCGATTGTGGCATGGGCATCAGCCGCGCGGGTGGTGCTGGGCGTGAAGGCGCTTGAGACCTTCCTTAGCCACCAGGGTATAGATCTGCGTGGTGCTCAGCGAGCTGTGACCGAGCAGCATCTGCAGGGCACGGAGGTCGGCGCCGTGATTGAGAAGATGCGTAGCGAAGGAGTGACGCAGGACGTGCGGGGATACCCGTTTCGATGGAATGCCCACTTGCACGGCATAACGTTTGACGAGGGTCCAGAACATCTGCCGGGTCATCGCTCCGCCCCGCTTCGAAAGGAACAACGCCGCCGGCTGGCCGTGCCCTTTCGCCAGCAGGGGACGCGCCTCGCGCAGGTAGGTTTCCACATGCGCCAGCGCCTCCTCTCCCACGGGCACGAGCCGGTCCTTGCCCCCCTTGCCGGTGACCCGCAGTACGCCCTGCCGCGTGTTCAGACCCGCCAGTGGCAGATCGACCAGTTCCGACACCCGCAAGCCGGAGGCGTACATCAATTCGAGCATTGCGCGGTCACGCTGGCCCAGCGGAGTGCCGATGTCCGGCGCGACAATCAGCGACTCGATCTCCCGCTCGGCAAGCGCCTTGGGCAGTCCACGCGGCATGCGCGGGCGCTGCATCAGCAAGGTCGGATCCTCTCGCGCACCGTCGTCGCGCGCCAGCTGCGCGTAAAACCGGCGAAAGGCCGACTGTCGCCGCGCCATGCTGCGCACGGCGACGGGCTGGCTGCCGTGATACGCGGACAGATCGTCGCGACCGGCCGTGGCCAGTCCCTTTCCCCGCGTGCCGAGCCAGCGCGCCAGCCCCTCAAGGTCACGTTTGTAGGCTTCGAGCGTGCGCTCTGCGAGACCGTCTTCCGACCAGACGCGCTCGATGAAGCGGGCGATCAGGCGCGTATCGTCGGCGGCGAGTTCGGCGGGGCTTACGACAACTGACGCGGCGGAGGGCATGGCAAAGACGATCGAGGGATACGCCGCGATAGTCGCACGTCTGTTACGGATCGCTCAAAGCCGCTGAAGAGTTGACTGATAACCTGCAATCACATACCCGAGCTGATGCTCCACCGCTTCTTTGAGCACCTCGCGCTGCTCCGCGGACAGATGCTTCTTTCTTGCTTCCAGCGCGCACGCCTGCATCGTCTCCACGAGCGTATCGGCGGCCTGCCTAAATGCGCCGGTAGCGATCTCGGTGACACGCGAAAGATGATCGTCCGCGTCACGACGAAGCAGCAGGAATTCTTTCGGGACCATTTGCTGGTCCGCATCGAATGCGCGAAGGTAGGTATCCAGTGCGGAGAACGACGAACTCAGTCTGAGCGCCATGTCGAAGCGTCCTTGGTCGGTGACGCGGCCCATCACCGCATCCTCGTCGACAGCCTAGGAAGACGGACCACGCGGGGTCAATGAGAAGCATTTCACACATAGTGCTTAAAAACCATTGACTTGAGCGATAAGGAGCCGGATTCGGCTGTCGATTTATCGCGCCGCTTGCATGACGCATCCCGTCTACAATGCCGCGTCGCCAACGCCGTGGAATCGCATGACTCCGACTTCGCCCGCTCCCGCATGGCGCCGCTTCGCGGCGATCGTCTACGACGCGCTCGCGGTCGTCGCCATCGTGATGGTGGTGGGCCTGCTCGCGCAGATGGTCACCGGCGGGAAGCTCTTCGACGAGCACGGGCGGATGCTGACCTGGTGGTATCAGCCGCTACAGGGCCTCGTGGTGGGCGCTTATTTTCTGCTGTCGTGGGTTTCCGGCGGACAGACGCTCGGCATGCGGCCATGGCGCATCCGTGTCACGGATGCCAGGGGCGAGCCAGCGAGCTGGAAGCGCGGATCCGTGCGCCTCGTCATCGCGGCGCTTCCGCTCGCGCTCGTGCTGATTTTTCCGCTGACGTCGCTGAAGGCGGCCCTGTGGGCGCCGGTCATCGGGTGGGCGATCCTGCTGAGTCCCGCCTGGTTCGATCAACGGCGCCGCGCGATCCACGACATGGTCGCGGGCACCGAGATTCGCCGTCTGCCTACTTGAACTGATCGCTCGCGGGTACCCACGAGCCGGAATTCGCCGACGGCGCGGGCACATTGATCTTGATCGACCCCTCGCAACCGGGTGGCAAGGGCCCGCCGGTGATGCGCGCCGTCGTGCAGAGCGCGGTGTTATCCAGTGCGACCGGTGCGGCGGCGACGGTGGAGCTGTTCGCGGGCGGCAGGTTCTCCGCCAGCGGCTTCGCCGGCGCCATGGTCTGGGTCTTCGCCACGGCGTCCTGACTGGCCGGCTTGGGCGGACCGTCGCCACCGCTGCAGCCCAGCGTCAGCAGGGAGATCGCATTCATTCCCGGATTGCCCGCCGCCTTGCTGCCGGCGTTACCCGGACCCGCCGTGCAATTGAGGCGGATGCCGCGAGGGAGCGGCACCGCGAACTTCACCGTCGTCGCCTCGACACCATGACGCACGGCCGTATCGACGGACGATTCGCCCTTGGGCGTCCAGGCGCCGTCGAAACGGGTCGCCTTGTAATCGATATGCACGCGCGCGCCGTTCTGCGGCAGGACGTTTCCGCGTGGCCTCAGCTCGGTGTACGCGCCGACCTGCCCCGCTTTTTCGCCCTGCCCGCCAGCGACGCCGTCGCTCCGATCCGACGTGCCATTGGCCCCGGTGACGCGATCACCTTCGTCCGCGCCCCTGGCCGCGCCCGGTTTGCCGGACTCCTGATTCGCGCCAGGAGTGTTGGAGCCGGCGACGTTGGCGTCGCCGGGGGACGCCTTGCCCGCCGACTGGCCTTGCACGGGCTCGGCCGCCTTGTTGTTGCCCTGCTTGCCCTGGCTGGCGGCCGCCTGTGCGGTCGATTCACCGGCGGCCGTGTCGCCCGGGGCCTGACCAGGCGCCGATGGCGCCGTCGCGGCGCCGGCCACCGGACGCTGCATCTCACCCGGCGCCACCGCCGGTGCCTGCACCGCCGGGCGGTCCACCGTAGCGACGGGTGCCGACACCGTCGGTCTGGCCGCCGCGTCCGGGAGCGGTACGGCCTCGAGATCGGCATCGGCCTCGACCGGCGGCGCGGTCACGGGCTGGACGGACACCTTCGGCGGGACGGGGCGCGTATCCATCGCCAAGTCGGGCTTCGGCGGCGCCACCGGCTCGGGAGCGACCTCGGGCAAGGGCACGTCCTGTGGCGTCGGCGGTGCCGCGCTTTCCTCCACATCCGGCCGCGGAACCGTCGCCAGCGTCATCGACGTTTTGGGGATGGGCGCCGTCCTTTCGGAGGTGATCGTGGGCGGCGTCGGCGTGACGGTCATCTGCGACGCTGGCGTCGGCGGAATCGCCAGCGAGGCCGGGGGAGGCATCGGCGCGAGGCCTTCCGCTTGCGGCGGACGCACGGGTTCCGGCTGGAATGTCGGGGGCACGACCTGGGGCTTGGGCGTATCCATCGCCAGATCGGGCGGTGTCTGAGTGGGAACCGGGACCTTCTCCAGCTCGGGCTGCGGTGGCGGCGCCTTGGGCTGAACCAAAGGGCGATCCGCGACTGCCGCCATGCTCGGCGGTGGCGCCGCCGGCTTTGGCGCGGCCTTCACCCTGGGGGCTTGTGCGGCCGGCACCGCCACGGCGGGGCGCGATGGGGTTTTCGCCGCCGCCACGGCGGCCGCGTGCGAACCCTGGGCCGCGCGGCTGGCTGCGGTGGACCACTTCGTGGTGTATTTGACCTTGGCCACGGCGGCCGTCGACGGCGTGCCGCGCACGGGTGGCTTCGGCGGTGGCGGCTTGTCGATGAGGCGCACCTGCAGGGCGTCCGGGTGCTCCGGTTCGGGCGGTGGCGGGAGAACGTCATACGCCGGCCCCAGGATCATCCCGAACAGAAACAACAGATGGATGACCAGCGTGCCGACCCAGCCTGCGATCCGGCGGCCGCTCGCCCGCGGCTTCTCACGCAGCAGACGACGGTAGACAAGCGCGTGCATCGCCGCCTCGCGCGGCGAGACGGGCAGCGATGTGGCGGCGTCGGGTCGCTCGCTGTCCGGTGGCAGAGTGTTCGGCATCGGGCGCTAGTGTCCACGCTGACGCCGCGGCGCACAATCGTGGCGTGCGTCGCAGGCGTCAGTTACCGGTTCGGCGTGCGCGCTCGGCGTTTTCCTGATCCATCGCCTTCAGCGGCGTGTCGGTCGGGCAGCCCTCCTTGACCCGCTCGTCGGCACGGTACGCGGCGATGCATTCGGCTTCCGTGCGCTGAGGCGGCGCGCCCGGCAGATCCTTTACCAGCGGTGCATTAGCCATGTTCAGGCGTGTGTCGCCGTCCTTATGCGCGGCCTTCGAGGGGTCCTCGCCACCGCAGCCCACCGGCAGCACGAACAAGACCGTGGAGCAGTTCACCCGCGTACCGTGACCGAGGTCGATGGTCTTCTTCACCGTGGTCTTCTCGATGACGCGGCGCATGCCCTGACTGACCACGTTCTCGTCGCGCGGTGCCCAGTCCTTCTCGAAGCGGGTCTGCGTGTAGGTGACCGTGGTCTTGTGCGACATCACGCTGGTGTTATCCGTCGGCCGGGGGGGCGTGTAGTCCGAGCCCGCCGGGTTCGCACCGGTCTTCGGCAGGGCAATCGAGCCGTCGGTGCCGAACAGGTTGGGCGCGGGCCGCGCATCGGAAGGCGTCGCGGCGGGCGCCGTGTCGGCTGACGGCGGTGCCTCCGGCTTCTTTTTCGGCGGCGGCTCGGGACGGGTAGCGTCCGGAGAGCGGACTTTCGGCGGCGGTTCGTTTACCGGCGGCGGCGGAGGTGCCTCCACCGCGGGCGCCGGCGCGGTCGGCTCGATGAAGCGCACCTCGAGTACGTCAGCCTTGTCCTGGGGGACGAAGAAGCCGACCTGGACCCGCGGCTCCATCTCGTAGCGGATGACCAGAATCAGCAGGACGTGGAAGACCAGGACCGCGGCAAGCGCCAGGATGAAACGCACCCGGTTCCGCGGCGGCGGCTGCCGTCGCATAGCCCTGAGGACGGCGAGCGTCTCCGGGTCCAGCGGCACCAGCCCATGCAGGCGCGACGACGCCTCCGGCTCCAGCCGGTGGGTGTCGACGAACGGCGGTGGCGCCTTGCCGGGGTATTGCACGCGGGGAAATATCCCTTGGGCTCGATGAAAAGTCGCAAATGTTAGCGGGGTACTGCTGAGTGCAACGTAAGCCCGGGCTTCAGACCGCGCGGCGCCCGGAAGATTCCCCTTGATTCTTCATCCCGGGAGGAGAAGGCTAGCGGTCTGGGGGGATCCTTCGTGTCACTGAAGGAGGGTCGCATCGTGTCCCAATCCACGGAACGCATCCGCAGCCTCGCCCTCGCCGGACACGCCGGCGCCGGCAAGACCACCCTGTTCGAAGCCATGCTCCACGCCGGCGGCGCATTGACCGCCATGGGCAGCGTGGAGCGAGGCAGTACCGTTTCCGACACCGATCCGATGGAGAAAGCGCGCGGGCATTCGATCGATGCCTCGATCGCCTCCATCGAGCGTAACGGCTATCGCATCCATCTGCTGGACACCCCCGGCTACGCCGACTTTCGAGGCCCGGCACTCGCGGCGCTCGCCGCCGCCGACACGGTAGCGATCGTCGTCAACGCGGCCAACGGCATCGAACACGGCACCCGGGCCATGATGAATTACGCGAAGGAGCGTCGGCTCGCACGCATCATCGTGGTCAATCGCATCGACGCCGAGGGCGCGGACCTCGCTCTGCTGGTGGACGATCTGCGTAACGAATTCGGGAACGAATGCCTTCCCCTCAACCTCCCCGCATCGCAGGGACACACCGTGCGCGATGCCTTTTTCCAGACGACGGGAGATACGGATTTCTCGTCCCCCGGAGAGGCACACCAGCGCATCATCGATCAGGTGGTCGAGATCGACGACGACGTGATGGCGCACTATCTCGACGCGGGCGAGTCGGCGTTGAGCGCGACGGAAATGCGTGGTGCGTTCGAGCACTGTCTCCGCGACGGTCATCTGGTGCCCATCGTATTCACCGGCGCGCGCGACGGTATAGGCGTGAGTGAACTGCTGGAGATCGTGGAGCGTATTCTGCCCTGTCCCGGTGAAACGAATCCTCCCACCTTCCATGACGACGCCGGCACGCGTTTCGAGGTGGCCGCCGATGCCGGAGGCCATGTGGTCGCCGACGTGTTCAAGATCATCAACGACCCCTTCGTCGGCAAGCTCGGCGTTTTTCGCGTCTGGCAGGGAACGGTGCGCCGGGATTCGCAACTGCTCGTCGACGACGGACGCAAGCCGTTCAAGGTGGCGCATCTCTTCCGCCTGAAGGGGCGTGAACATGTCGAAGTGGACGAAGCCCTGCCCGGTGACATTGCCGCGGTGGCGAAGGTCGAGGACATCCACTTCGACGCCGTGTTGCATGATGCCCCGGACGAAGCGGGCATCCATCTCGATGCGGCGCCGTTCCCGTCACCCATGTTCGGACTGGCGATCGAACCGGCACATAAGGGGCAGGAACAGAAACTGTCGCAGGCACTGGCGAGGCTCGCGGAAGAAGACCCCTGCTTCCGCGTCGAACATCACAAGGAGCTGAATGAGACCGTGGTGCGAGGTCTGTCGGACCTGCACCTGAAACTCATGCTCGAACGGATGAAGTCGCGATATGACATCGACGTCGTTACGCATCCGCCTCGCATCGCCTACCGCGAGACCATCGGCGTGTGTGCCGACGGCCATCATCGGCACAAAAAACAGACCGGCGGCGCGGGACAGTTCGCTGAAGTATTCCTGCGCGTGGAGCCAATGGAGCGCGGCATGGGCTTCATCTTCGCGGATGAGACCAGGGGCGGCGTCATCCCGAACCAGTTCATCCCCGCGATCGAGAAAGGTGTGCGCCAGGCACTGGAACTTGGAGCGTTGGCGGGATACCCGATGCAGGACCTGCGTGTGACCGTCTATGACGGCAAGCATCACCCGGTAGACTCGAAGGAAGTCGCCTTCATCAGCGCGGGGCGCAAGGCTCTTCTCGATGCCGCCTCACGAGCACGGCCACAGGTTCTGGAACCGGTGATGGACCTGGAGGTATCGATTCCGGATCGCTATGTCGGCGACGTGACAGGTGGGCTCGCCGCCAAGCGTGCACAGATCATCGGTACCGACGCGTCACGGGGCGGCGAGACGCTCATCCGTGCGCGCGTGCCCTTGGCGGAGCTCACCGACTATCCCACGCAGTTGAAGTCGACGACCGGGGGACTGGGGCGGTACGGCATGGCGTTCAGTCACTACGACACGGTCCCACTGGCCGTGCAGCGGAAGCTGGCGGAGCGGTGGAAGCCGCGGGAGGACGAGGATTGATCCGGAAGACCTCAGGCCAAGGCAGGTCGATCGCCAGCGGCGTCGGCTCCCGCCAGGGCTGGCTGCGAAAGCCAGCCCTGGCGATGCTCCCAGGTCAGGCAGCCACAGCCTTGATCAAGGCATCCGTAAACGCCGGAATATCATCCGGCTTGCGGCTGGTGATCAGGTTGCCGTCCTGGACGACCTGACTGTCTTCCCAGTTCGCACCGGCATTGACCAGGTCCTGCTTCAGCGAAGGCCATGAAGTCAGCTTCTTGCCCTTCGCCAGCCCGGCGTTGATCAGCGTCCACGGCCCGTGACAAATCGCGGCGACGGGCTTGCCCGCACCTGCGATCGCCTTGACCAGAGCCAGCACCTTCTCGTCCGTGCGCAGGTTGTCCGGATTGATCACGCCGCCGGGAAGCACCAGCGCGTCGTACTTGCCGGCGTCGGCGTCGTCGAGGCGTACGTCGACATCGACGCTCTTGCCCCAGTCCTTCTTGTCCCAGCCTTTGATCTGCGTGGCATCGCCGGGCGAGATGACGTCCACCGTCGCGCCGGCGGCTTCGAGAAGGCGCTTCGGCTCGGTGAGCTCGGACTGTTCGAACCCGTCGGTGGCGATCACTGCGATGCGACGACCGTCGAGAGATTGGCTTGCCATGATGATGATTCCTCGGAAAGGGTGTGTTCCGAGGATCGATGGCGGAGCATGACCGGGGCGTCGCGCAGGCGTCGGCGCCCCGTGAGCAAACGTGAAGAGAAGGCTCAGGCGGCCTTGCGCTTCGGCTTGAGCATCGTACCGATGCAGTTCGGCGAGCCGCACAGGCAGGCCCAGATCTTCTTCAGGCGCGCCGTATGCGGCATGTCCAGCGTGATGCCGTAGTCGTAGGTCAGCTCCTCGCCGGGGGCGATATCGCGGATGGCTTCGATCAGCACGCGGTCCTTCTTCGACGGCTTGCCTTCCACGGCTTCCTCGACCACGGCCTGGCAGTTGGGATCGCAGCCATGATTGATCCAGCGCGCCGTATTGCCGTTGCTGTTGCCGTCCACGATGAACTTCTCGTTCAGCGTGAAGAGGAAGGTGTGTCCTGTCTCGCCACCGTCGCCGTACTTCTTGTCGGCCTGGGCGTGGGTGATGATATCGCCCTTGTATTCGACGATCTCGTCGCCGGCCTTGATGGGCGCGGTGGCGAAGACGCCGTTTCCGTGGATGGGCGAACGTCGTGCGGCGATGCGTCGGGTCATAGGGAGAATCGATGGTCTTGGATGATGATCGCTGATGATGCCTGCTCGCTCCCCGCTTGGGAACCGCGTTTCAAACGCACGTCTCGCGCGCATGCATGCCCGGCGCTACCATCCGACACCTGTTCGACGCACCCATGCCGGAAGCCCAGGGAATGATCTCGACCGTCCGCAACTCGTTCGTACGCATCGCGCTGCTTCTCGGCGTGGCCACGCTCGCCGCCTGCGGCCCCGCGAAAAAGAGTGTTTTTCCGCCGTCGGTGACCTTGCAGGAAGTCACCGCCAGGCCGGGCGGCGTCTGGCACCTGACCCTGCGCGTCCGTAACAACAGTTACGGCGGCATGTCGTTCGAGGCGTTCCAGGGCACCCTGCGGGTGGGCAACCTCGCCGGGGTGTTGCTCGATGCGAAGGTCGATCAGGACATCCCGTCGTTCGCCGCCGACGTGGCGAAAATCGATCTTTTGCCGACACCGGACATGTCGAAAGCGCTGGCCGAACTGGCCGCCAAAGGCAGCTCCGGCTCGTTGCCCTATGCCATCGAAGGAACGATCACCGCCCTCCCGGAGCAGGAAAAGAAGCCCCGCACCTTCGAGGTGCACGGACGCAACTGGCTGTCGCCGGTACCCGGCATCCCCGATACCTATCGCTCTCCCTGACCTCACCCAGCCGCGCCCGCCGCGACGCCAGGATTCGCCATGACGATCTACAAAGCCCCCCTCGACGACATGCGCTTCGCGCTTTACGACGTACTCGGCGCCGAAGCCGTGCTCGCCCGGCTGGAAGGCGGCGAGGGCCACACGCGCGACTTGCTCGATGCCGTGCTCGATGAGGCCGCCCGCTTCAACGAGCAGGTGCTCGCACCCCTGAACGCGAGCGGCGACCAGGAAGGCTGCCATTACGACAAGGCCACCGCGTCAGTCACCACGCCCAAAGGCTTCAAGGAAGCCTACCGCCAGTACGCGGAAGGCGGCTGGGCCGGTCTCACCGCGCACGAGAAGTTCGGCGGCCAGGGCCTGCCCGCCGTGCTGGGCGCGATGACCAAGGAAATGATCGACTCGGCCAACCTGGCCTGGGGCATCTACCCCCTGCTCTCGCACGGCGCCACCGACGCCCTCGAGCACCACGGCGACGCATGGCAGCAGGAAACCTTCCTGAAGCCACTGGTCGAAGGTCGCTGGACCGGCACCATGTGTCTCACCGAGCCGCAGGCCGGGTCGGATCTGGGCCTGCTGAAGACCCGCGCCGAGCCGAACGAGGACGGCAGCTACCGCGTTACCGGCACCAAGATCTTCATCAGCGCGGGCGAACACGATTTCGCCGAGAACATCATCCACCTCGTGCTCGCGCGGCTTCCCGACGCGCCGGCCGGCAGCCGGGGCATCTCGATGCTGGTCGTGCCGAAGTTCAAGGTAGGCAAAGACGGCAGCCTCGGCGAGCGCAACGCCGTCGCCGCCGGCGCCATCGAACACAAGATGGGCATCAGGGGCTCGGCCACCTGCGTGATGAACTTCGACGAGGCCGAAGGCTGGCTGATCGGTCCCGCGCACAAGGGTCTGGTGGCGATGTTCACCATGATGAATGCCGCGCGGCTCGCCGTCGGCATCCAGGGTCTTGCCGTGTCCGAGCGCGCCCTGCAGAACAGCCTCAACTACGCCCGTGAACGCCTGCAGATGCGTGCGCTGTCCGGTGCGAAACTGCCCGACAAGCCGGCCGATCCGCTCACCGTGCATCCCGACGTGCGCCGCATGCTGCTGACCCAGCGCGCCTTCGTCGAAGGTGGCCGCGTGCTCGCCGCCTACGCCGCGCTGCAGAGCGACATCGAGTCGCGCGATGCCGATCCGCAGGCGCGCAAGGAAGCCGGTGAACTGCTGTCCTTCCTGATTCCGATCGCCAAGGGCCTGCTCACCGAAGCCGCGCAGGAATGCACCAAGGAAGCCCTGCAGATCTTCGGCGGTCACGGCTATATCGCCGAGCACGGCATGGAGCAGTTCGTCCGCGATGCGCGCATCATCACCTTGTACGAAGGCACCACGCAGATCCAGGCGCTGGACCTGCTCGGCCGCAAGATCATGCAGCTGCAGGGCGCCGGTCTGAAGCATTTCCTCGGTGAGATCTCGGCGTTCTGCCAGGCGCACCAGACCACGGAAAACGTCAAGGCTTTCATCGGGCCTCTCGCCGTGGCGACCAAGACCTGGGGCGATCTGACCCAGGCGATCGCCCAGAGCGCGCAGGCCAACCCGGAGGAGCTGGGCGCGGCCGCGGTGGATTATCTCTATCTGTCGGGCTATGTGACCCTGGCTTACTGCTGGGCACGCAGCGTACTCGCCACCGAGGGGTCACACCTCTCCGCGGATGCGAAGCAGGCCAAGCGCGACACGGCCACGTTCTATTTCAGCCGCATCCTGCCGCGTATCCACGTGCACAAGGCGGCGATCGAGGCAGGCGTGGCGACGTTGCCGGAACTGCTGTAACCCGCTGGAGGGTGGCGGGGGTTTCCCCGCCACCCCCGAAGGTGTAGAAAAGGCTCTGGCCAGCCTTCCCACCGCGACGGTGCCCGACCCGATGAGCGACTCTCCGTTTCTGATCCGTCTCGCCGAGAGCGACGATGACGAGTTCATCCTTGGCCTGCTCCACCGTTTCGTCGACTTCCCACTGCCCAACGGGCGCAGCAAGACCGATTGCCTCAAGGGCATCGAGTCGGACCTGGTCAGACACCTCGACGAGCAACCGTCCAACAGCTACATCTTCGTCGCCGAGAACGAAGACGGTGACCCGGTGGGCTTCGTGCATCTTCAGAAAACCAAGGACTTCTTCACGCATCGCGACAACTGCCATATCTCCGATATCGCGGTGGCGAAAGAACACGAGGGCGAAGGCGTCGGTACCTTCCTGCTCGACCACGCCTACGCCTGGGCCAAGGACCATCGCTGCCAGTTTGTAACGCTGGCCGTGTTCCCCGGCAACGAGCGGGCCCGCGACATGTATGTGAAGCATGGCTTCGATACGGACCTGATACGGCTGGCGAAGCCGGTTCGCTGATCGAGGCGGTGGAACGAAAAAGGCCACCCTCGCGGGTGGCCTTTTTTTGATGGAGCCAGACAATCAGACCGTGGGGGTCGTGACTTCTTTCTGCTCGCGCGTGTCGAGACGCGCGGCCATGCGGTCGATGTTGGCCAGCGACACCAGGTGCGCGTAGATCCAGCCGAAGGCGCCTTCGCGGAGGAATTCACCGGCGACCTTCTCGTCGAGAGCGCGCAGCTTCTCTTCGTTGATGACGAACAGGCCGTTGAGGTTGATGCCCTTGCCTTCCTTCTGCAGGGTGATGGTGCGCGGCTCGAGCAGGTCGTGCTCGCGGAGCTTGCCCATGAACCACTGCGTACGGGCGACGTGGTCCTGGAACTCACCGAGGAAATTCACGGCGTTGGTCAGGGCCGGCGCGTCGGTGCCGTCTTCGTTGAACAGACGCTCACCTTCGGTTTCGTTGAAGCCTTCGTAGGCCTCGTCGAGGAAAACGGTGAAGTCGTCGCCTTCGGCACCGGCCGGCTTCTCGGCCAGCACGAACGGATAGCGGCGGACGAACGCCGGGATGTACATGCCCTGTTCCCAGAAGCCGTTCTCACCGACCAGCAGGTTCTCGCCCTGACGCAGGCCGAGGAGGGCCATCGGGCCGGCCTCTTCCATGGTGTTGCCAGCGAAGAGGATCGGGAAGTCACGCGCGGCGGGCGCGAACTCGACGCCGGTCAGGGGCACGGAGTGCGCCGTGGCCGCGAAACGGATGTTGTTCACCGCCTTGAGACGGAGATCGCGATGCGCCGTGCGATTCAGGGGAACCGGACGCTCGTAGAAAAGCACTTCTGCCACTGAGAAACCCTCATGGACCCGCCGGACCTGGGAAGCCACCCCGGCCCCCCTTCCAAACCCGCGCAGGCGTTAACGAACCCCCACTATATCAGCGCTTCATGACCGCTACAGCCCCGCAAGAACCGTACCGGGCGTGCGCGATTCCGTCGCAATAATGGGCTATGCTCGGGCGAACGCCTCCCAGGAGGCGGGATCGGCCCCCCGATCCGCACGGAGTTCGGCTTGCTGGAACGCTCTTTCGCTTTAGTGAAGGACGAGACCCGATGACGATGGAAGTGCTCCAAGAGGACCTGCCGAGGGTAAGCGCGCTGCATACGACGCGCGTGCTGTCGCTCGACGCGGCGGGCCGCATCCTGGACTGGATCAGCTGGCAGGACGCCGTCTGCCTGTATGTCCGCGGCGTGGTGGCCTGGACACTGGGCGACGCCTGCCTGACCGTCCACGGCGGGATGAACCGGGCGCTCGGCATGCAGAGCAGCCTCGAGCTTCACCCCATCGTGGCCAGCACCGGCCACTGCCGAGAACACGCCGTGGATCCGGCGCCGGCGCTGACCAACACGGCCCTCTTCGCCCGCGACCGGCACATCTGTCTCTACTGCGGTCACCACTACACCCGCCACGAACTCACCCGCGACCACGTGCTGCCCTTGTCCAAGAAGGGCGCGGACGAGTGGGAGAACGTGGTCAGCGCCTGCCTGGCCTGCAATCTGCGCAAGAGCAACCGTACCCCGCAGCAGGCCCGCATGCCGCTTCTGGCCGTGCCCTACCGGCCCAGCTGGGTGGAGCACCTGATCCTTTCCAACCGCAATATCCTGGCCGATCAGATGGAATTTCTGGTCAGCCATCTGCCACGGGATCGGCGCCCCGCCTGAATCCCGCCCGCCTTTGCCCGCAAGGTTTCACACGTCGTCCCTTGCCCCCGCCCCTCCGTAGGCGAACAATAGGCGGATGAACGACCTCTCCCGCTACCCTTATCTGGCGCAGATCGACTCGCCGGAGGATCTCCGGCGTTTCCCGGAAGACGAACTTCCGGCGATCGCCGACGAACTGCGCCGGTACCTGATCGAGGCCGTCGCCTCGTCGGGCGGTCACTTCGGCGCGGGACTGGGCGTCGTCGAGCTCACGGTCGCCCTGCACCACGTGCTCGATACCCCGCGAGACCGCCTCGTCTGGGATGTGGGTCACCAGTGCTACCCGCACAAGATCCTGACCGGCCGCCGCGACCGCATCACCACGATCAAGAAGAAGGACGGCCTGGCTCCCTTCCCCCGCCGCGAGGAAAGCGAGTACGACACCTTCGGCGTCGGGCATTCGTCCACGTCCATTTCGGCCGCACTGGGTATGGCCATCGCTCTGCAGCGCCGTGGCGACCACCGCAAGGTCGTCGCCGTCATCGGCGACGGCGCGATGACCGCCGGCATGGCCTTCGAGGCCCTCAACCACGGCGGCGACGTCGAGCCGAACATGCTGGTGATCCTCAACGACAACGGCATGTCGATCAGCGAAAACGTCGGCGCGATGACCAAGATGATGGCCCGCGCCATGTCCAGCCGCACGCTCAACGCCTGGCGGGAGCGGGCCAAGAAGGCCATGCCGAGGGAGTCGTTCTTCGGCCGTTTCTTCAAGCGCTGGGAAGAACACGCCAAGGGCATGTTCGTGCCGTCGACGCTGTTCGAGGAACTGGGCTTCCACTACACGGGTCCCATCGACGGGCACAACATGGCGCAGCTGGTCCAGGCCCTGGAAACCGCCAAGGACCTCCCCGGCCCGCAGCTCGTCCACGTCATGACGACCAAGGGCAAGGGCTACGAGCCTGCCGAAAAAGGTCCGATCGAATACCACGCCGTAGGTCCGTTCGACCCGGTGGCCGGTCTCGTCAAGAAGAGCGCGCCGGCCAAACCGACCTATACCGATATCTTCGGCGACTGGCTGTGCGACATGGCGGCCGCCGACGAGCGCCTGCTCGGCATCACGCCGGCGATGCGCGAAGGCTCCGGCCTGGTGCGTTTCTCGAAGGAATACCCGCAGCGTTATTTCGACGTGGCCATCGCCGAGCAGCATGCGGTCACGCTTGCTGCGGGCATGGCGGTCGAGGGTGCGAAGCCCGTCGTGGCGATCTATTCCTCGTTCCTGCAGCGCGCCTACGATCAGGCCATCCACGACGTCGCCCTGCAGAACCTCGATGTCACCTTCGCGGTCGACCGCGCGGGTGTGGTCGGTCCGGACGGCGCCACGCACGCGGGCAGTTTCGATCTGTCTTTCATGCGCTGCCTGCCGAACATGGTGATCATGGCGCCGGCCGACGAGAACGAATGCCGCATCATGCTGAGCACGGGCTATCAGTACCACGGCCCAGCCGCCATTCGCTATCCGCGCGGTACCGGCCCGGGCGCGAAGATGGTCGAGGCGCTGGAGACGTATCCGATCGGCAAGGCTGAAGTGCGCCGTCGCGGGCACCACGGTCTGGCGATTCTTTCCTTCGGCACGATGCTGGCACCTGCCGCTGTTATCGCCGCGGAGACTGATGCCACGTTGGTGAACATGCGCTTCGTGAAACCACTGGATGAGGAACTCATCCTCGAGATGGCGCGGACGCACAAAGCATTCGTCACCATCGAGGACAATGCCATCGCCGGTGGTGCCGGTGCGGGCGTGGCCGAATTGCTGGCCGCCAATGGCGTGACGTTGCCGATCCTGCATCTGGGGCTGCCGGACGCTTATCTCGAACACGGTAGCCGCGAGGAAGTCCTCACGATGGCCGGACTCGACCTGCCGCAGATCCGCAGCGCGATCGTTGCGCGGTTTCCGCAGTTCGTGGCGACGGAAGTGGCCAGCGCGGGCTGAGTCATCGCGCGTGGGCCGCCGGCATCAGCCGTCGGCCCAGTCCTTGGGAAGTGACTGTAGAGGCTGCGAGTCGACTCGCGACATCTCGAGCTCGTACGGCATGCCGTCATCGTCGACGTTCAATCGCACTTGCACCTGCACGCCGTCGCTATCGTCGAAGGCAAAGTCGCTTACTGCTCGCGTGTAGTCACCCGGCTCCGGGAACACGACACGAAACCCGCCCAGGCCACCATTCGCGAGATCGGTTACGCGAAGCGCATCGAGCCACGCGGCCTCGGGTTCAGCCATGCCTGCCTTGCCGATCACGTGCACGAGCAACGCGCGTTCGGGTACAAGTAGTGGACGCCCGGCATCCGCTGTCACCAGCTCATAAAGCCGATCGGCCCGCGCGCTCGTCCCGACGAACCGCTGCGCTTCATCAAGCGAACAGCGAACCGTCGCGCATCCGGAAAGATCGAGTGTCTGATCAGGGTCGGGATTGATCCCATGTCCACCGGACACGAATCCGTTAATACCAAGGGGACGAACACCGATATCACCCATCGCCACAAGCACGTCGGACAGGGCGGCCACGTCGAGAAGCGCGAGATCACCACGCCGCGTGATGCGACCGGAGCACCCGGCGAGCAATGAAGAAAGCGATGGAGGTTCGCGTCCGTCGACGGTGGCGAATCCTTCGGTCCAGCCACGTTCTCCAAGCGTGACAGCTCCGGTCATGAAGCCATCGGGATAGTCGGCAAAACCCGGGAGTCGCCTGCTGGCGGCTACCGCCTCTTCGGCAAGCGCGCGCGTCGAGAAGACTCCGACCACGCGCTCATGGTCGATTTCCGCGGGCTCTTCGAACTCATGCCAGACCACGTGAACCTCTGCCAGCTCCGCCGCCACACCCTCCGGAGAGTGGCGGGCGAGCAGCCCGGGCAAGCCGTCCGCGAGGGCGAATCCCATGGGCCAGAGCAGCACGTCGATGGCGTAAGCGATCACGCGAAATCCATCGGGGGTTCGCCTGAAACCGGGCAAATCGAGGTAAGCCGCGATGGACGATTCGGCGTTCGCACGCGACGCATGCATGCCGAGATCTTTGACGTCGCCGGCACCTGGGCCGATCGAGTGCACGTGATAAAGAGCAAAAACGTTGGGCAGGTTTTCGCTCGTCAGGCTCATCGGACTGCCAACCTCGCTCCGCTCACGCGATCCCGCGCCTCCAAATCCTGTGCGGTAAAGACGTCCACGAGACCCGTGCGCTCGAGAATGGAACGAGCAGCCTGACCCTGGTTCCATCCGTGTTCCATCAGCACCCAGCCACCGTCGACAAGATGCGCGGATGCGCCGGAGGCGATGCGCCGGATGTCGTCGAGACCGTCCTCCCCGGAAGCGAGCGCGCTTGCCGGCTCGAAACGCAGGTCGCCCTGCCCGAGATGTTCGTCACCGGACTCGATATACGGAGGATTGCTGACGATGACATCGAAACGCTCGTCCCCCACGGCGGCATACCAGTCGCTGGCAGCGAAGCGTACGTGCTGCAGACCGTGGCGCTCCGCATTTCGCCGGGCGACAAGCAGCGCCGGCTCGCTGAAGTCGACGGCCGTGACCGAAGCATCGGGGCGTTCCTTCGCCACGGCGAGGGCGATCGCCCCGCTGCCCGTACCGAGGTCGAGCACGCGCCCTCCCGCAGGCAGCCGATTCAGAACGAGCTCCACCAGAAGCTCGGTTTCCGGCCTCGGTATCAACGTGGCGGGTCCCACCTCCAGGGTCATCGACCAGAAGTCCCGCGTGCCCGTGATGTAAGCAACCGGCTCGCCTTCCGCACGGCGACGCACGAGCTCTCCGAACGCAGCAGTGGCGTCGGCGCCGAGTCCGTCATCGGCATGCGCGAAGAACCACGCACGATTCACCCCCAGCACATGGGCCAGCAGCAGCTCGGCTTCGAGACGGTCGCCAAGGGCCTCGGCGGCCTGGCGCAGGATCGTGCGGACATCGGTCATGGCTGGATTCTAGCCGCTGGACCGCAGGAAGGCCTATGCAAGGCGCCCACGGCTACAATCCCCCTCATGTCCCTTCGCGCCTTCATCCTTCTGTTCGTTGTGCTCCTCGGCGGCTGCAAGTCGGCGTTCTTCGGCGCGATGAATGCTCGCCAGTCCACCGATGGCGTCGTGGCACATCGCGATCTCGTTTACGACCGCGCACTGAATATCGCACTGGACGTCTACGCTCCGGCGCAGGCGACCCACGCGCCCGTCGTCGTTTACTTCTACGGCGGCAGCTGGATGAGCGGGAAGCGCCAGTGGTTCCGCTGGGTGGGCGAGGCACTGGCCGCTCGCGGCATCGTGACGATCATTGCCGACGTCCGACTCTGGCCCGACGCACGTCAGGACGGTTTCCTCCATGACGGCGCGGAAGCCATACGCTGGGCGCATGACCACGCGGGAGAATTCGGCGGCGATCCGCGCGATGAGTTCGTCATGGGCCACTCGTCGGGTGGCCAGATAGCCGCCATGCTTGCCGTCGACAAGCAGTGGCTTGCCGCCGTCGACATGCGTCCGCGCGATCTGGCCGGGTTCATCGGCGTGGCCGGAACTTACGACTTCATTCCTTTCGACGAACCCGAGTTCGCGGACATCTTCGGGCACACGCCTGCCGAGCAGGCGCGTTCGCAGCCGATCAACTTCGTGGATGGCGACGAGCCGCCCGCGCTTCTGCTGCAGGGGGAGAAGGACACGATCGTCTCGCCGGCGGAGGCCGTCGCGTTCGAGGGGCGTTACCGGCAGCAGGGGGAGCCCGTCGAACTGAAGCTCTATCCCGCCGTGGGCCATGAGGGGCTCTTGCTTGCACTCGGGCCCCGGCAGCGGTCGGCTCCGGTGCTGGATGACACCGTGGACTTTATCCGGCGGCATCCGGCGGCGCACTGAGGGCATCGCCAGCCGGGCTGGCTTCCCTATGGGTCTGGACCGCCGGGGACATGGCGCTGCGCGGACGTGGCGCTGCATCCGTTTTCACGGGCGGTCCGTAGAGTGCTTACATGACCCGACTCTTCCTCGTTTCCCTCGGCGCTCTGCTCCTCTCCGGCTGCCAGTCCGCTCTGTTCGGTGTGATCAATGCACGCCAGTCGTCCACCGGCGTCGTTGCCCACCACGACATCGTCTACGACCCGTCGGACGGGCTGGCGCTGGATGTGTACGGCCCCGTCGATGCGAAGAACGCGCCCGTGGTGGTGTTCCTCTACGGCGGCAGCTGGAAGAGCGGCAAGCGGCAGTGGTACCGCTGGGTGGGCGAGGCGCTGGCGTCGCGGGGCATCGTCACCGTGGTACCCGACTATCGCCTGTGGCCGAAGGTAAAACTGGACGGGTTCGTCGGCGATGCGGCAAAGGCCGTCCGCTGGACGCACGATCGCGTCGGCACCTATGGCGGCGACACCGGGCGCGTCTTCGTGATGGGCCATTCCGCAGGCGGGCACATCGCCGCGCTGCTGGCCACGGATGCGCGCTGGCTTGGCGCGGTCGGCATGAAGCCGCGGGATCTGTCCGGCTTTATCGGGCTGGCCGGGCCGTACGACTTCCTGCCGCTGAAAGACGACGACTTCATCGACATGTTCGGCCATACACCGGCCGAACAGGCGCGCTCGCAACCGGTGAATTTCGTCGATGGCGACGAGCCCCCCGCCTTGCTTCTGCAAGGTCAGGACGATTCGACCGTGCGGCCTTCAAATGCGCTTTCCCTGCAGCGGCGTTACGAGGCCCAGGGTGAATCGGTAGTGGTGAAGCTCTACCCCGACATGGGGCACATGGGCATTCTGTTCGCGCTACGCGGCGGGAAGAAAGCCCCGCCGGTGCTGGACGATGTCGTGCATTTCGTCGGGAGCCCGTCGCCAGCGACGCCGGTTGCCGCCAACGTGCGGACGCCGCGGGACGCGAAGTAACGTCGATCGGAGTGGCTCGGATGGGAACCACCCCGGCGGCGATACAGGCCGCAACGACGCCGCTATCAGCGCGCCTTCATCACATCCCGCCCTTCGGCATTTCCACCGCGCGCCGCGTCGAGCACTTCCGGGTACGGATAATTCAGTCCCAGTAGCTGCCTGATGTCCGCGCTCGCGTTCTTCACGAACTCGGCCGGCAGGGCTGCGGGGATGTCCTCCATCGGCTTGATGAACTTCGGCAGGTACTGCGTGATGATCGCCGTACGGTCGATAGTGCTCCGGTTGGGCATCGCGCAATGCCACACCGCGCCGAAGAAGATCACCGTATCGCCCGGCTCGCCGAGCATGCGTTCGCACCGGTCGAAGAAACGATCGCTCTCATCCGGGTAATGCAGCTGACGCTGCGAACCCGGTACATAGGCGGTCGCTCCCGTCTCCTCGGTGAACGGATCGAGCATGATCGTCGCCTGCGCGTTCAGCGGGAACGTCGAGTTGAGACGCACGGGATGCGTCTGCGGCGAGTGGTAATCCCAGTACGGATAATCGATATGGGGCTCCTGCCCGGGGCCGCCGGGAAGAATGCGATTGGCCGCGATCGAGCCCATGATGAACTCGCTGCCGATGAAGGCGCGCATGACCTTCATGATCGCCGGATGCGCCGCCATCCGCGAGAAAATCTCGCCCTTCGCGAGCAGATTCCATACGCGACGCTGCAGATTGATCCGCCCCGCCCGCTCGGCATCGCCCTGAAAATGCGTGACCTTTCCGCCACGGTCATCCGCGTTCGATTCGCGCATGACGATAGCGCGGGCCTCGGCGATCTCGTCAGCGCTGAACAGCCCCCGCAAGGTCACCGCGCCGATGCCGTCGAGCAATTCGTTGACGATGAGGCCCGTATCCAGCGTGTCTTCGGTGAAGACGCGCGGGACGATGGATGGTCGGCGATCGGTCTGGAAGGAGGCATTCATGCGGACTCCTGCGCGGTGCGCGTTGTGGGAGGACCGGCGAGATACCGGCTCGGTCACTACGCTAGGCCGATTTGCAAGCGCTTGCAAACTGCATTGCAGCATCCGTAGAGTCGGTCTCTCCCAACCCCGGAAGACCATGCCATGAGCGAGCTGAGGATCGGATTGATCGGCGCCGGTTACATGGGTAAAGCGCACACCCTGGCGTTCCACGGCGTGGCGGCGACTTTCGAACCGACGCTGCGCCCGATCTGCGAGATGCTGGCGACCTCGACCGCCGCGGGGGCCGCCGAACACGCCGCCCGCTGGGGGTGGAGGCGATCCACCGGCGACTGGCGGGAACTCGTCGACGATCCGGCGGTGGATGCCGTGGTGATCGCCACGCCACCGCGCACCCATCTCGACATGGTGATGGCCTGTGTCGCGGCGGGAAAACCGATCTTCTGCGAGAAACCACTCGGTGCCAGTGCGGAGGAATCCCTCGCCATGACCGAAGCGGTCGAGAAGGCCGGCCTGGCGAACATGGTCGGTTTCAACTACATCCGCACGCCGGCCAGTCAGCTCGCCCGGCAGATCGTCGCTTCGGGCGAGATCGGCGATGTCATTCAGATCAGTGCCGAGCATGTCGAGGACTATCTGCACGATCCCTCGCTGCCCGCCTCATGGCGCACGCGCATCGTCACGGGAACCGAAGCCGGCGCCCTGGGCGATGTCGCCACGCATATCGTCAACGCCTGCCTGCGCCTCGTCGGTCCGATCGCCAGCCTGGTGGCGGACACACGCATCGTCCAGCCGACCCGGGCCGGAGCACATGGTCCCGAAGCCGTGGAGAACGATGACCTTGGTCAGATGCTGTTGCGCTTCGCCAACGGAGCCACCGGCAGCATCAGCTTCAGTCGCATGGCCGCGGGACGAAAGATGGGCTACACGTATCGCATCACCGGTACCCGCGGTGCGATCGCCTTCGATCAGGAAGACCAGAACGCGTTGTGGCTGTATGACGCCTCACGCGACCCGGCTCGCCGAGGCTTTCAGAAGCTGCTGATGGGACCGGCGCACCCGGATTACCTGGCTTTCAATCAGGGCGTCGGCCACGGCACCGGATACAACGAACAGATCGTGATCGAGGCGCGGGATTTTCTGCGGGCGGTGGCGACGGGCGATGCCGTGTGGCCGACGTTTCGCGATGGGTATGAGGTCGATAAGGTGATCGCGGCGGCGCTGGTGTCGAACCGTGAGAGGCGGTGGGTCGATGTGGGGTGAGTTCTCGGCTGCCGGGGTCGCGCGCAGGCGCGCTCCTACAGCTTGGCGGCCTTGCGGAGGCTGTTCCGTTGGACGAGCTCGCAAGTGAATAGTTTGCTGCGCGGGATCGTCTCGGGGTTTTCCATCCAGGCGACGATGCGTTCGATGGCGTGCAGCACCATGTCGCGAATGGGCTGACGAACCGTGGTCAACGAATAGGACGCCCACGCCGCCAGCGGCATGTCGTCGAACCCGACGACGCTGATGTCCTCCGGCACGCTCAAGCCACGCTCACGACACGCGTCGATGGCACCAAGCGCCAGCACGTCGTCCGCACAGAAAACCCCATCGATGGCCGCACCTCCATCGAGCAACGCATGCATCGCTTTGCGGCCGTGCTCGTGGGTGTAGTCGCCCGCATGGATGGTCTCCAGCAGAAGACCTCCCGCCGCGGACGCGAAACCGTTACCGCGATCCAGCGTCGACGCATCGTGCGCGGAGCCGCCGATAAACGCCAGCCGGACCAGGCCGCGTTCGCGCATCGTCTCCGCTACCATCCGCCCGCCCGCCTGGTTGTCCACCGTCACCACCGGAACGGGCGACGAACGCCCTGGCCGGCCGAAGACATGCAGCACGGGCAGCCCCGCCTCGCGACATGAGGCCGCGAAGCCCACTGGCGGTGCGGAGGTCGCAATCAGCACGGCATCCACGTTGTACTGGCGCACCATGTCGATGGCTGCCCTGCCATCTTCGTCCTCACCGAGGTTCGCCAGCAGCGGGCGAAAGCCCCTCGCCTGCAGCTCGCGGGTGAACAGGTCGAAGACCTCCATGAAGGTCGGGTTGGCGAAATGATTCGAGACCAGCCCGATCAGCTCGGTGCGGCCGGTCATGAGGCTGCGCGCTAAATGATTGGGGCGATAGCCGAGATGCGTCGCCGCCTCGGTCACACGTTCGCGCGTCCTGGCGGAGACACTGGCACCTGGGGTGAACGTCCGGGAGACGGCGGAAATCGACACGCCGGCGGCTTCGGCGACATCGCGAGCGGTGGCCGAGATGGGACGTGGCGATGGGATGGTCCGCTGTGACATGGTGCAAGATTAGCGCATGACGCGGCCAACACGCCGAGGTAGATCACACCGTCACGGAGATGCGCGCCGAAGCTTGTTCCATGAGGCTCATGCGGGCTGCGAGCCCTTCGTAGAACACCGCAGCCGTATCGTAGCCGTTACGACGGTCGAAGCTGGCGATGCCTTCGATCGTCCCTTTAAGATCGATGGGCGAATCGGCCCGCTCGGTATACCACTCCCCTGGGATCGAACTTCCCAGTGCGGAGGCATCGCCAATATCGATCGTGCCATTTTTGAGGTTTTCGTCGAGGTAGGCCTGAAGCTGCCGCGGCGTGATGCGTGAGAAATCGATGCGCGCGACGTTGCCGGGCGCCGATGGCGACTCAACGGTCCGAGGTGAACATCTTGCGGGCACCGCTATGGACTGGGTGGCCGAAAGATACGAATTCGTTACTGGCGCTGAGACGTGCATGCCGATGTCCTCTTTTGAGAGAGGACCAAGCAAAGCAAAACCGCGGGTATGCCGCCAGCCATCAACAGCCATGCGAGACGAAATCTTTCGCACGATCGATCTGTTCGCTTACGAGGAAGACGAAAATAGGAAAAGACGAAGACGATCGAGACTCACCCTACGAAAGAGTCCTTAGTCCCTGATGTGTGATGCGCGGCGTCGTTCATAACAATGAGGACCCTGAAACTGGTATTCGTGGAGATCCTCGATGAAAGCAGACGTGCTCGCTGCAGCAGCCTTTTTTATGTTATCGACGCAAGCCTTCGCACAAGGAAACAATCTCTCCCGCGCTTTCGTATCATCCGTCACCTCGAGTAAGGGAGGCTTCGAAGACACGTCGGGAAGATCGTCGACCACCCGTGATCACGGAGGAACGTCGATGCTCATCAGAACGGATGACATAGGTTACGGGAAACACGCTCAAGCGCGATTGCTGGGCAGTCCCTTGCGTGAGGTTCAGACGCATGCGTTGTGCAAGGTCAACGGACGAACGGCGCCCTGCAACGGCCGCGGCACCGTCATTGGCTACCGTCGTACCTGGGAGGCAAGTGGCCGGGAAGGTGGGAACTTCGAGTACATGGTGATACCGAACGGCGTCGGCGCACCTGTGCGCGTGAGCTTCCAGATTCGCTGAGGCATCCCGGACAACAAAAAAAGCCGGGCGATCGCTCGCCCGGCTTTCGTACATCACCCACAAAGATCGATCAGCGCGTGATCGTCTTCGGGTCCTGCTTGGCCTTCAACGCCGCGCAGAGCAGCGTCTGCTCGCTGGTCTGCGCCAGACCACGCTCCGCGCCGCTGACCTGACCCAGACGCGGCTTGAAGAACGCGTCCAGACGGTCGGCTTCCTCCTTCGAGCAGCTGCCACCGGCTGCCATCTCCGGCAGCCTGCCGCCGGCGAAGCTGCCCGTGCGGGCGACGATCTTGTCGTAGTTCGCGGTGAACCACTTCCACAGATCGTTACGGGTCGCTTCCGTGGCGCGACCGCCACGAAGGATGGACGCCATCTCACCGACCTTGACGTCCTTGCCGAGCGAGAAGTCACGTGCCTTGTTGGCCAGCACGGGATCCTTGGTCGACGCGAGCGCGGACAGCATCGCATTTCGCTTGGCCGGGTCCGACGTCTTCGGGATCTCGGCGATCAGCGCGTCGATCGCGGGAGCGCCACGCTCCTGCACCGCCACGCCGAGGGCATCGGCCAGCAGGTCGGGATCGGCCGCTTCGAGATCGAGATGACCGTCCTTGCTCTTCAGAGCCGCATCGCCCTGCTTGAGCAGTTCGGCACGTACCGACTTCTCGGCGATGTCGTCGTCGCCCAGGAAGCCGACCAACGCGGAACGGGTGAGCGTGTCGTTGTCGGGCTCGCCGGGCTTCTTGCGGAAGCCGAGGCTCTGCACCTTGGGCAGGTAGGCGTCGATCGCCCACTTGCGCAGATGCGCACGCTGCGCGTCCGTCGACGCTTCGTTGTTGAATATCCAGCTGAACGTCATCAGCGGTGCGGTGAACACCTCGCGGGTCTTCGACGCGGTCAGCGGCTTCATGGCGGCAAGGACGTCGCCGGCATCGAGATCGCCGTGCTGGAACGCCGCACGGACGGCATCCGCATAGGCCAGCTGCTCGGCGTCGCTCAGCGTACCGACTACCTTGGTCAGCGCGGCGAGATCGGCCTTGCTCTGGGCAAAGCGGTAATAGCCGCGACCGTCGGCATTGGGCAGCACCCACGTGTTCTTCGTCGCGCCATCGAGCACCATCGTGCCGGTGGCCTGGTCGAGCAGTTCGCACTTGACCTTGTTCGCACCACCCGTGGTGCCGTAACGGACGCACATCGGCACGCCCCAGACGCGGCTCGCGTCGCCGGTGCTGCCGAGCGGCAGGTAACGGCTCTGCGCCAGATGCAACACGGTCTTGCCGCCTTCGACCTTCACTTCCGTCGTGACATACGGCACGCCGGACTGGTCGAGGAAGCTACGGAAGGCCTTCTTGAACGCATCGCCCTGACCGGCCGCCTCGGCGATGGCATCGATCAGATCGTCGGCCGTGGCGTTGGCGAACTTGTGCTTCTGGATATAGGCACGCATGCCCTTCTGGAAGACCGGGTCGGTGACATAACCCTCGAACATGCCGAGTACGGCCGCACCCTTCTGGTAGGTGATACCGTCGAACGCGGTCTCGATGTCGCCATTGCCGGTGATCGGCTGACGGATCTTTCGCGCGCTGACCAGGCTGTCGTTGTTCATCGCGCCCTCGGCACCACGCACGCGATCGAGGTCGGCGCGGTATTCCGGGTGCACCTTGGTCGTGACCTTCTGCTGCATCCACGTGGCGAAGGCCTCGTTGAGCCAGAGGTCGTCCCACCAGGCCATGGTCACGGTGTCGCCGGTCCACTGATGGGCCAGCTCGTGCGCGTTGACGTTGAACGAACCGCGTACGTACTGAGCGGCGGAATCCGGATCGATCAGCAGCAGCCAGTCGCGGAACGTGACCAGCCCGGCGTTCTCCATCGCGCCCGCACTGAAGTCCGGTGCGGCCAGCAGGTCGAGCTTGTCGTACGGGTAGCCGAAACCGTAGTAATCCTCGAGCGTGTGGATGATCGAGCTGGTCTCGCCCAGCACGTGCTCCATGCGGTGGCCCTCGCCCTTGGCGGCGATGCCGCGCAGCGGGGTGGCGGTGGTGCGGTACTGGGTCGGCGAGATGTCCGGGCCCTTGACCACATCCCACGGACCGACGGCGAACGCGACGAGGTACGTCGGCAGCGGCTTGGTGGTGGAGAAGGTCAGCGTCTTCCAGCCGGCGCCGGCTTTTTCTTCCTTGATCTGGGCGGTATTGGCGACGCCCTGTTCGTCGGAGGGGATGGTCAGGCTGATGTCGAACGGCACCTTGAACGAGGGCTCGTCGAAACCGGGGAACGCGTAGCGCGCGGAGACCGGCTCCATCTGCGTCATCGCGTACGGCACACCTTCGTGCGAGACCTTGTACAGGCCCTGCAGCTGCTTGTTGAGCGGCGCGGTGAATTCGATGGCGAGGGTGATCTCGCCTTCGAGCTTCGCACCGAGATCCACACGGGCGACACCTTCCTTCTCCGCGGCCACGGTGTATTTGCCCGTGTGCTTCTTGCCGGCGGCGTCGGTGACGGTGACCCTGGAGACCTTCAGCTCTTTGCCGTGCAGCCAGACGAAGTCCGACGGCTGCGTCAGCTTGATCCTGATGGTCGACGAACCGGCATAGTCTTCCTGCCTGGGGTCGACCTTGAAGGAGAGCTTGTAGCTTTCAGGCTGGGCCCAGGTGGGAAGATGGCCGGTGGGCGGCGCGGCGTCCGTGCCGGCGGCGAGCGCGGCGCCACAGCAGGCGGCGAGCGCGGTGAGAACGAGAGGACGGACGAGACGACGCATGGTGGGTGGGACTCCCCTGTGGGTAATCCCCCATCCTGGGAACAGGGGTGACCTTCGACACAGTGCCAGAAGGCACCCCCCGCTCGCTGCGGCGCGTCAGAAACCGGCGCCGGGCCCTCGTGGCGAAAAGAAAAGGCCGCGTTAAGCGGCCTTTCGGGGTCACAGTCGTCCGCCTCGGATCAGCCGGCGGCTTCCGCCTGCTCGAGCACCACGCCCACGGCGTGAATCACCGACGCAATACGCACGGCGCTCTGAATCGCCTGAACGGAAACCCCACCGTCGCGCAGCACCTTGTCGTGAGAATCGATGCACATGCCGCAGCCGTTGACGGCCGACACCGCCAGCGAAACGAGCTCGAAGTCGTTCTTCGCATCGCCCTTGTACGCACCGATGACGTTCATGCGCAGCTTCGCCGGGATGGTCGCGTATTCCGGGTGGCTGACCAGATGCTGGAAGCGGTAATAGATGTTGTTCATGCCCATGATCGCGGCCGAACCCTTGGCGGCGGTCAGCTGCTCGGCCGAGGCGTGCTCGGCGGCGAACGACGCGACGGCTTCGGTCAGCGGCTTGTAGCGCGTCGAAAACGCGGCGCCGAGGGCGACCATGGAGATCTGGGCGAGGTTGAGGCCCGGGGCGCCCGCTTCGCTCAACACGGAGTCGAGATTGAGCTTGAGGTCCTTGGCGTACTCGGGAAGCTGGCTGCGAAGATCGGCAATGCTCATCGGTGTGCTCCTGATCGTAATGAAAGACGTGCGGATAGGTCGCGGAATGGCTCGGAGCGCGGGCACCGGTTCACGCGGGGCGCGCCGAAGGCACGCCGCAAAGAATTCGGGAAGTAACGAAAAGAGCGTGTAGGAGCGCGCCCTGCGCGCGACCCGAGGTCATCGCGAGCACGCATCGCACAAGGTCCGCTCCTACACAGGGTGCCCGCGCCGCGCGGGGGAGGGAGGGAAGCGGCGCGGGACTTTCAACGCTTGGTACTTCAGGCGACCTTGAGGGTCTCGTCGCCGGACTTCCAGTTGCAGGCGCACAGTTCGTCGGTCTGCAGGGCGTCGAGGACGCGCAGCACTTCGTCCGGGTTACGACCGACCGAGCCGGCGGTGACGTAGGCGAACTGGATCTCGTTGTTCGGATCGACGAGGAACGTGGCGCGCTGGGCGACGCCGTCCGAGGTCAGGATGCCGAGGGCCGAGGTCAGGTCCTTCTTGATGTCCGCCAGCATCGGGAACGTCAGGTCCTTAAGATCGGCGTGGTCCATGCGCCAGGCGCGGTGGACGAACTCGGAGTCGGTCGACACGGCCAGGATCTGGCAGTCACGGTCGGCGAACTTCTCGTTGAGGTCGCTGAAACCCTTGATTTCGGTCGGGCAGACGAAGGTGAAGTCCTTCGGGTAGAAGAACACGAGCTTCCACTTGCCCTCGTACGACTTGTCCGAGATGGTCGTGAACGCGTCTTCGATCTTGTTGGCAAGCGGGCCGCCGTCGACAGCCAGCAGGTTGAACTCGGGGAACTTATCGCCAATGGTCAGCATGTTACGACTCTCCGTTGAGGGGTGTTGAACTCATTGCGCGCTTGGTGACGCGACTGAAAGCTAAGGTTAGCGGGGCCGGACAGATATCTCAAATCGATTGTAGGCATCAATGTGATAGGCTGTGACTATTGCGAACGTCCAGAGCCCGTCGCCATGAACCTGCGAGACCTTCAATATCTCGTCGCCCTCGCCGAGTACCGCCATTTTGGCCGGGCGGCGGAGGCTAGCTTCGTCAGCCAGCCCACGCTGTCCACCCAGATCCGCAAGCTGGAAGACGAGCTGGGCGTGGCGCTGGTCGAGCGCACCCCCCGAAAAGTGCTGCTTACGGAGACCGGCGGTGAAATCGCCCGCCGCGCGCGCGGCGTGCTGTCGCAGATCGATGAGATCAAGTCCATCGCCCAGCGAACCCGCGACCCGGAGTCGGGCACGATCCGCCTGGGCATCTTCCCCACCCTCGGTCCTTATCTGCTTCCGCACGTGATTCCTCAGCTACGGGCGCGTTTCCCGCGGCTCGAACTTCTCCTGCGCGAGGAAAAGACCGAGCAGGTGCTGCACATGCTGCGCGAGGGCACCCTCGACGCCGGGATCCTCGCCCTGCCCGTCCACGACGACTCCCTGCACGTCGAGTTCCTCTTCGAGGAACCCTTCGTGCTCGCCGTGCCCAGCGGGCATGCGCTGGCCGGGCGCGGCTCCCTGCGCATGGACGATCTCTCCGATCAGAACCTGCTGCTGCTCGAGGACGGGCATTGCCTGCGCGATCAGGCGCTGGAGGTGTGTCACCTCGCGGGCGCGGGCGAGAAAACCGGCTTCCGCGCGACCAGTCTGGAAACGCTTCGCCAGATGGTGTCCGCCAACGTCGGCATCACGCTGCTCCCGGCGCTTGCCGTGCAGGCGCCGGTCGCCCAGTCGCCGAACGTCGACCTGATCGCCTTCGAGGCGCCCGCGCCGAGCCGCCGGATCGCCATGCTGTGGCGCAAGAGTTCGGCCATGACGCCGTTCTTCGAAGCGCTGGCGGGGATCGTCCGCGACCTGCCCGCCGACCTCTTCCATCCGCGAGGGACGGGGGCGCGTCAACCGGACGGCCGCCCGGCCGTTGCCTCTCCATCCCTCTGACGGTTTCGTCGCATGCGTGTCTGGCTCGTCCTTCTGCTGATCATCTGTGGCTGGGGCGGCTATGCCTGGTGGCGGCATCGTCCCGTGCATGACGCCCCTGGCATCGTCGCGGGCGACATTCCCGACCAGGAAGCGCTGGGCTCGGGCACCCTGCTCAAGCGCGGACGCTTCACGCTCACGCCGCGCGCGAAATTCTCGATGAGCGGGCGTGTCCTGTCGCGCGAGGATTATCAGCTGGACGATCTCGCGCCCATCGCGCCGACGGACCTCGCCCTGGGCTGGGGGCGCATGTCGGACAATGCCGTACTGGACAAGATCCGCATCTCGCAGTCCAACCGGTTCTACTTCTGGTACACCGACCACTTCCCGATCCCGCGCCGCGAGATCGAGGATTCCAGCGCCAACATGCACATGATCCCGGCTAACGACAATGCCGCCCGGGAACTGCGCGATGTACGCCCCGGCGAGGTGGTCCACTTCGAAGGCTTCCTCGTCGACGTCGATCGCGACGACGGGTGGCACTGGAATACTTCACTGACCCGCGAGGACACCGGCGCGGGTGGTTGCGAAATCGTGCTCGTCGAAGACCTGCGCGAAGAGAAGCCGGCGAGCCGCTGATCGCGGCCGTCAGGACCCGATCAGGGCATGCAAAGGGGCGTCGCTTACCCATCTGGCCCGACCGTTCAGGCCTGCCAGTTCGATGACGACGCTGGCGCCCCGCACTTCGGCGCCAAGCCGCTCGACCAGCCGACGCGCGGCCTCGAGGGTGCCACCCGTCGCCAGCACGTCGTCCACCACGATGACCTTCTCGCCCGGCGATAAGGCCTGCGTACCGATTTCCAGGCGATCCAGTCCGTATTCGAGGCCGTAGTCGAGACCCACCACCGGCGGCGGCAGCTTGCCGGCCTTGCGGATGGGAACGAAGCCGGCATCCAGTGCGCGGGCCATGGCGGCGCCGAAAATGAAGCCGCGCGATTCGATGCCGCAGACAGCGCCGATGCCCTGGCCACGCCAGGGTTCACAGAGCGCGTCGATGCACGCGGCGAAGGCGGTGGCGTCGGCCAGCAGCGGCGTGATGTCCTTGAACATGATGCCGGGACGCGGAAAATCCGGGACGTCCCGGACGAGGTGGGAAATGAACGACATGGAGCTTTCCTGAAGAAGGGGGGCGGCGGCTCAGGCCGGCAGGATAACGCTGTCGTCGAGATCGTCGTCGTCGGCCGCGCTGGCGCGAGCTTCCACGAGCTGCCTGTCGATCGCGCGAACGATGCTCCCGGCGGCCTCGGTCGCCGCGTCGGGCACCATGACGGCGACGAAATCGCGCGCCGGGAGCTGACCCACCGCCCCGGTGAGGAACTCGCCCGCGATGAACGCCGGTATACCCGCGTGCTCGAGCGCGTCCTTCACGAGGTGGGCGTCGATCAGGGTCTCGGCGTGGTAAGCGATGCGCATGGGCCCAAGCTACCCCGCGCCGTGCCTCGACGGCAAGCGTCGCGGGCCCAACAAAGGTAAACTCGGACGTTTGCCGCGCCCTTCTTTCCGAGCCTAAGCGATGTCGACCGAAACGCCCGTCCTGCAGCAGAACTTCATCCGCCAGATCGTCCGCGACGACCTGGCATCCGGCAAGCACGCGGCTATCCGCACGCGCTTCCCGCCGGAGCCCAATGGCTATCTGCACCTGGGTCACGCGAAGTCGATCTGCCTGAACTTCGGTCTCGCCACCGACTACACGGGCGTCTGCAACCTGCGCTTCGACGACACCAACCCCTCCAAGGAGGACGTCGAGTACGTCGAGGCCATCCAGCGCGACGTCAGGTGGCTCGGCTTCGAGTGGGCCGAACTGCGTCACGCCTCGGACTACTTCGAGGTGTTCTACCGTTCGGCGCTGAAGCTGATTCGCAAGGGAGTCGCCTACGTCGATGACCTTTCCGCGGACGAAGTGCGCGAATACCGCGGCACCCTCACCGAGCCCGGGCGCAACTCGCCGTTCCGCGACCGCTCCATCGAGGAAAACCTCGATCTGTTCCAGCGCATGCGCGCCGGTGAATTCGCCGACGGCAGCAAGACGCTGCGCGCGAAGATCGACATGGCCTCGGGCAACATCAACCTGCGCGACCCGGCGCTCTACCGCGTGCGCAAGGTGCACCACCAGAATACCGGTGACGCGTGGCCGATCTACCCGATGTACGACTTCGCGCATTCGTTGTCGGACGCGCTCGAAGGCATCACGCATTCGCTGTGCACGCTGGAATTCGAAGACCATCGTCCGCTGTACGACTGGTGCGTCGACCACGTCGATCTGGCCAACGATGCGGCGCTCTGGCAGCCGCTGGTCGACGCCGGTCTGCCGACGAGCCCGAGCAAGCCGCGCCAGATCGAGTTCTCCCGTGGCAATCTGAATTACACGGTGATGAGCAAGCGCAAGCTGATCACGCTGGTGACCGAGAATCTGGTGGACGGCTGGGACGATCCACGCCTGCCGACCATCGCGGGCGTGCGTCGCCGCGGCTTTACGCCCGCCGGCATCCGCCTGTTCTGGGAACGCATCGGCGTGAGCAAGCAGAACAGCACGATCGACATGAGCGTGCTCGAAGGCGCCGTGCGTGAAGACCTCGACGTGACCGCGGCGCGTCGTCTGGCCGTGATCGATCCGGTCAAGCTCGTCATCACCAACCTCGATGCCGCGCATGCGGAATCGCTGACCTTCCCGAATCATCCGAAGGACGAATCGTTCGGCAGCCGCAGCGTGCCGTTTTCGCGCGAGCTGTGGATCGAGCGCGAGGATTTCGCTGAAGTCCCGCCCAAGGGATTCCATCGTCTGAAGCCCGACGGCGAAGTGCGCCTGCGTGGCGTCGGTATCGTCCGTTGCGACGAAATGATCAAGGACGCGGACGGCACCATCACCGAACTGCGCTGCACGCTCGATCTCGAGTCGCGCACCGGCATGCCGGGTGCGGATCGCAAGGTCAAGGGCACGATCCACTGGGTGAGCGCGCGCGATGCCGTCCCGGCCGTCGTGCGCCTGTACGACCGCCTGTTCGATGTCACCGATCCGGACGACGACAGCGACGGCAAGACGTACAAGGACCACATCAACCCGAACTCGCGTCGGATCGTGCATGCCTACGTCGAACCCGCGGCCGCCGCTGCCGCGCGGGAGGACCGCGTGCAGTTCGAACGGCTGGGTTTCTTCGTGGCCGATATGCACGACCACACGCACGACGCGCCGGTATTCAACCGGATCGTCACCCTGCGCGATTCGTGGGCGAAGCAGGCCTGATGCTGTACGCACAGGTCCATCTCACGCTGCCCGCCTGGGTCCACGAAGCGGTCGACACGTCGGTGACGTACGCCGGTGACGAGGCCAAGGTCGGCCTCGCCATCGAGCTGTCGTCGCGTAACGTCGATCTCGCCACGGGCGGCCCGTTCGGTGCCGCGGTGTTCGATGCCAACGACCGGATCGTCTCCATCGGCGTCAACCGGGTCGTGCCGCATAGCTGCTCCGTCGCGCACGCGGAAATGATGGCGTACATGACGGCCCAGCAGCGCATGCAGCGTTTCCGCCTCAACGAGGACGGCTCACGCTTCGTGCTCGCCACCAGTTCGCAGCCCTGCTGCCAGTGCTACGGCGCCACCGTGTGGGCGGGCGTCGACGAGTTGCTGATCGGTGCCCGATCGGCGGACGTCGAGGAGCTCACGCCGTTCGACGAAGGTCCCCTGCCCGCCGACTGGATCGGTGAACTCGAGCGTCGCGGCATCGCCGTGCGCCGGGACATCCGCCGCGATGACGCTCGCGACGTCCTGCGCCGTTATGGCGAATCCGGCGTCGCCTACTGATCCGGATGCTCACCCGGTGAAACGCTGGCGCGCCGCCCTGCCTCTCGCCCTGATGGTGCTGGCCGGCGTCATCGCGCTCGCCAGTGGCGCACTGGACCGCCTTCACCCCAGTCACCTGCTGGCGGAGGAAGGCATGCTACGCGCGAGCATCGCCGTCCATCCCGTGCTCTCCCGTGTGTCGTATGCCGTGCTGCTGACGCTGGCCATCGCGACCGGCGTGCCCGGTACGATCGTCATCGTTCTGGCCGGCGGACTGCTCTTCGGCATCGCCGAGGGCAGTGCCCTGTCTTCGCTGGCCCTGGTGGCCGGCTCCCTGCTTCTCTATGCCGCCAGCCGGCATGCCTTCGGTCACGGAGGGCGCCAGCCGCCCGATCTGGCACGGCGCGTTCGCGAGGGCTATGCGCGGCGACCGGTCAGTTACACGTTCGCCTTGCGCTTCGTTCCCGTCGTGCCACTGGGCGCCATGACCGTCGTGCTGGCCTGGCTCCGCTGCCCCCTGTGGCTGTTCATCGCCGCCACCTGGCTGGGCGGCACCGTGTCGCTCGTGATCGAGAGCGCGATCGGTGCCGGCCTGGCCTCCACGCTGGGCGGGGATGCGCCTTTCAGTCTGATCGACCCCCGCATCCTGCTGCCGCTGTGCGCCTTTCTGATCGTCAGCCTGCTGCCGCTGGCGGCTCGCTCCGTCCGGGCACGCCTTCGCCGCGACTGAGCCGGCGGAACTGCGCTAGGCTGTAGCCTCGCGGCGCCTGGGAGAGGCCCGCCGGGGGAGTTCATGGGCGACGTGTCGACTTCGTCATGGCTGGAAAAGGTGTGGCGTCGCACGTCGCTCGTGCAGCGCCTCACGTGCGTCGCGCTCGTGCCCACGGCGATCAGCGCCTTGCTGCTGGTGACGCTGCTGACCCGGCATCAGATGGATACTCTGCACGAGATGGGCCGCTCGACGGCGGACGCCATCGCACAGCAGTCCGCCACGGTATCAGGAGATGCCCTGCGCACCGGTGAGCGCCGCGAAATCGCCCGTATCGCCCAGTCCATCGTTCAGCTCCCTCAGGTATCGCGCGTAAGGATCAGCGACCGTGACGGCGAAATCCTCGCCGACCGCGTCAACGGCACGATCGGCGATGACGACAGCCTGACCGTGGCGCGCGAGGTGCTCGATCCCCTGACCCACCGGGTGGTCGGGTCGGTAACGGTAGACGTCAGCGTCGAGGACGCCATCGCCGCGCAGCGCGCCAGCATGCACAACGCGTTGCTCTGGCTGGCGCTCAGCCTGTTCATCGCCGTCATGATCGGCTGGTCGACCGCGCGCTGGCTGAGCGCGCCGCTGCGCAATCTGGCGATCGCCGTGCGACAGCTCGGCCTGGGCGACCGTACCGTCGTTGTCCCGGTCACCGACGACACCGAAATCGGCGATCTCCAACGCGGCTTCAACGGCGCCGCGTCGAAGCTATTGCATGCCCAGATCGGTATGGAACGGGAAATCGCCGCCGCCACCGAAGAGCTGGCCCGGAAAAATGCGGCACTGGAAGCTGCCAGCGTGGCCAAGGCCCGGTTTCTGGCCGCCGCCTCCCACGACCTTCGCCAGCCCCTGTATGCCCTCACCCTGTTCTCCTCGGGCCTTGCGGTGGATGAATACGATCCGCTGAGACTCAACCGTATCGCGCACATCCAGGAGTGCGTGGATGCGCTGGATCATCTGTTCAGCGAACTGCTGGACCTGTCCCGCCTCGAGACCGGCGCCATGCCGGCGGTGATCCGCGACGTCGCGCTCGATGACGTGTTCGAAGAGGTCAGCGTGAATTTCCGCATGGTCGCCGAACAGCACGATCTGCGACTGGTCGTCCGCACGACGGGCCTGTGGGTGCGATGCGACCGCACGATGCTGGCGCGCATCCTCAACAACCTCGTCAGTAACGCATTGCGCTATACCCGCTGTGGCGGAGTGCTGGTCGGCGCCCGCAAGCGGCTGGACGGCCGGGTGAGGATCGACGTCTGGGATACGGGACTCGGCATCGGCGACGAACATCTGCGGCACATCTTCGACGAGTTCTATCGTGTGGAAAGCGGCCCCGAAACCGGCCGGCCGGAAGGAACGCGACGAGGCCTCGGGCTGGGCCTCTCGACCGTGCAGCGCCTGGCCGGCCTGCTTGGCAGTGAAGCGTCCGTGCGTTCCCGGCCAGGCAAGGGCAGCGTGTTCTCGATCACCTTGCCCGAGACCCAGGCCGGCACCCTGGAGCCGCGCCAGACGCCCGCGCAGGCGCCCGCCGCCACGCGTGACGTCGCCGGCATGCGGGTCCTCGTGATCGACGACGAGCCCAGCATCCTCGCCGGCATCAGCTATCTGCTCGGCAGCTGGGGCTGCGAGGTCATGACGGCGGAGGACGCTCAGCAGGCCATGGAAGCGGTGCACCAGTGGATACAGCCGCCGGATATCGTCATCTCGGATCTGCGGCTGCGCGAGGGTACCGGGCTGGACGTCATCGCCCTGCTCGACCGTTATTACCGACGACGCCCCGGCGACGCGCCTCCCTTCGCGCGCGTGCTGATCACTGGCGAGACACGCGGCGACTTTCTGCGCAACGTCGATGCGAGCACCACGCAGGTACTGTTCAAACCGGTTTCGCCCGAACGCCTCCACGAAGTAATGGTTTCCGCGTGGGCTGTCCATCATGCACCCGTCTGAGCCGGATGGCCTGCTTGCCGACGACCGGCCGGAGGGCTATGGTCCGGGGAACGGGGATGCCTGTGGCAGTGCGGGCGGAGGAGTGGCATGCGTGTCTTGATCGCGGATGATCATCGTCTGATCATTGAAGGGGTGAAGCTGAAGCTTCGCGAGCTGGGTGACCACGTCGAATTCGTCGAGGCCGAAAGCGTGGCACAGCTCCGGGCGCAACTCGCTCGCGAACCGCTGCCCGACCTCGCCTTGATCGATATGGCCATGCCCGGCGCCAATGGCGTCGAGCACATCAAGGAGGCGCTCGACACGCTTGCCGATGCGGAGGACCGGGTCACCGCCGGCGACAGGGCGAGCAGCGACCTCACGGAAGACGAACGGCGGCATGCCGCGGACCTGATCGGCGCCCACACCGCGCAGAAGCGCGCCGTGATCGTGCTGTCCGGCACGGAAGATTCCGCCGCGATCCGACATGTGCTGGATCTGGGCGTACAGGGTTACATCCTCAAATCTTCACCGCCCGACGTGATCCTCAGCGCGGTCCGACTCGTCGTGGGAGGCGGCATCTACATACCGCCCGAGGCGATGAAAGCGGCTGCTTCGACGCCTGTGCCCGCCTTTGCGTTTCAGGGCAACGGCAGCGACGGGCTGACCACCAAGGAGCGCCTGGCTGCGGTCCTCACGGACCGCCAGATCGACGTCCTCAAGCTGCTCGCAAAGGGACGGCCGAACAAGCTGATCGCACGCGAACTGGGCATCAGCGAGGGCACGGTAAAAATCCATCTGGCCGCTATCTTCCGTGCATTGCACGTGCGCAACCGGCTGGAGGCCCTCGTGGCCGCCCAGCATCTGGGCGACTGACGGCCGGCACATTCTCGACCGGGATCCGGCGTAAGCTCGGGTCCAGGGTGTGACGCAGGGCGGGCGCGATGCAGGCAGGCGTGAGGAACGCGGCAGGACGTTGGGCGCGCGGGTGGTTGACCGCGTGGTTTCTGTGCGCCCTGTGGATCGCCCCTTCACCAGCGTCACCCCGCGACAGGAACGACATCGATCCCGATGCGCCGCTGACCTTCGGCATCCTGCCCATCGGCGGCCCCGTCGAGTCGCTGGAAGCCTGGCGGCCTCTGCTCGACGATCTTCATAAAGCTCTGGCACGGCCCATTCGCGCCGTCTCCGTGACGACCTACGAAGGCATCGCCCAGGCCATCAGCGAGCAGCGCGTGGACATCGCCTTCCTGTCGGGGCGGCTGGCCCTGGACGCGGTGACCCAGCAGAACATGCAGGTGATCGGCCGGCTCACCCGCGGTGACGGATCGAAGGGCTATTACGCCGAACTGATCGTGGCATCCGATTCGCGTATCGGCAATCTGGAGCAGCTGTTCTCACGACCGGGCAAGTGGCGGTTCGCGCGCGGTGAGGCGCTGTCGACGTCGGGTTACCTCGTCCCGGAAACCCAGCTCTTCGCCGCCCGGGGCGTCGATTCCGACACGTTCTTCGCCAGCGTGCATATCGACAACCATCAGAACAACGCGCTGGCCGTGGCCAACGGCGAAGCCGACGTCGCGACCAACAACACGGCCGATCTCGAACGTTTCCAGCAACATTTTCCCGATCAGTACGCCCGGCTGCGCGTCATCTGGAAATCCTCGCTGATACCGCATGCCGTGATCGTCATTCGCAACGATCTACCGGCATCGCTGCGCGACCGTGTGGCGAGTTTCATTACGGGTTACGGAAAGGGGAAAGACGGCACCCGTGAGGAAGCCAACCTGAAGCTGATCCACGACATCAGCGGCTTCGCACCGGCGAGCAACGCTGACCTCGTAGCTTTCGCCGACATCGAATACGCGCTGGAGAAACGCCGGGCCACCAGCGCACAGTGGGTAAGCGAGGGCGCGCGCGAGACGCGTTTCCATAAGATCGAATCCGATCACCACGCGCTCGTCGCCCGGCTGCGCGGCAAGTGATAGACCGTAAGACCTAAGCCGCAAGGACTAAGCCCCCTTGTCTATCGCGTCACGAACACGCGTTTCATAGATTCGTCATGGAGTCCGGTGCCACAAGGCAACCCATGAACGCGTCGCTGCACCTGCCAGGAAGGATCGTGTCGTTGCGCCGCCAGCTCGTCCTCAAAGGGCTGCTGCCGATGACGGTCGTCGCCCTGGCCATGACGGCCACCCTCGCGGTGATGCAACTTCGCGCGCTGGGATCGGAGGCGCACGCCGTAGCGCGTATCCAGGCGGTCAGGCTCGCCGGCGCCGTCAACGGCGTCACGGGCGACGACGCCCTTCGCGACGCGCTTACCCGAGCGCTGTCGCGCAGCGCGCCGACGCAGCGCGCGACCCTTTATCGCGATGATGCACCCGACCTGATCGTCACCAGCGGGCGCGATGCGCCGGATCGTCATGGGCTCCACGTTCGCCTCAGCACCGCCGCAGGGGAGCTGGAAACGGTGTCCGATGCGTCCGCACTACGCGAAAGGCGCACCGCCGCGACCCTGATGTGTCTCCTGCTCGGCGCAGGTGTCTGCGGCGTGTTCTTCCTGACGCAACGTGCTGTGGAACGCGATGTCGCGCAGCCGGTCGAGCGGCTGCGCGCACGCCTGGAACACGCGCTTCATCCGCGCGGCACCCACGCCGGCACACCGGACGCCCCCTTGCGGGCCATTGATGCCTTGCTGGACGAGCTTGTCGAACTTCGCGCGCGGCACGATGCCGCCATGGCGGACGCGCTTCGCCAGCGGTTGCAGGACATAGCCCGGCACACCCGTTTCGTTGAGCAGGTCGGTGACCACTTCCGGCAGCCGCTACAGGCACTTTCCCTGTTTGTCGCGGGCATGCAACCGGGGGAGGACCTGCGCCAGCGTGCGGTGCTCGGCCAGATGCGCACCAGCCTGACGCGCCTCACCGAACTGCTCGACGGGCTGCTCGAGATGGCGCGCTTCGACGCCGGCGCCGTCGAGCCGACGCCGACGGTGGTGCTGGCAGCCGACCTCTTCGTCCGGGTCCGCTCCCATGTCGAAGCGGACGCCATGCGACTTGGCGTCGACGTGCGCTGGCGTGGCGGACGGCTGCCTTTCCATGCCGACGGCGCCCTGCTGGTCGAGCTGCTCAACCGCCTGGTGTCGTGCGCGGTACTCAGCACACCGCATGGTCGCGTACTGGTGGCGATACGACGTCGTGGTGACGCCATTCGTCTGGAGGTACGGGATAACGGCATGGGCGTCGAGCCGGCGGAACAGGCGCGCCTGTTCGAGGAGTTCACGCGCCTCCCCGGCCAGCCTGGCTATGGACTCGCCCTCGCCGTGGCGCGCCGCATCGCCGATAGCCTCGGCGGCCACATCGGCGTGCGATCCAGCCCGGGACGCGGCACCTTGTTCTGGGTGCAGCTGGACCGCGCAGCCATCGGACCCACACCTCGCGGTGTCGTGTCCGCCCTGATCCGTCACGCCGCGTCCTGAGACACGCTACCTGTCCGCGGACGCCCGACCGGCGTATCGTTGCGTGAGCATCAGGACCTTTTTCGAGGGTGGCGGGCGTGGCGAGCATCAACTGGTCGGACACAGCGCCGACGGTCGCTTTTCTCGGCGTATTCGCGGGCGCCATCGGGCTGCCCGTACCAGCGATGCCGACGCTCATCGTCGTCGGCAGCACCCTCGTGGCCTCGCGCGATCCGCTGCTCATCATGGCGACGTTCGCCGCCGCGCTGGCCGGTGCCTTCCTGGGTGACGCGGCGTGGTTTCTGACCGGACGCCGGTTCGGCTACCGCGTGCTCGATGGCCTCTGCCGCATTTCTCTCTCGCCCGACACCTGCGTGCGGCGCGCTAGCGGATTCTTCGAAAAGCGGGGCGTCAAGCTGCTGCTGGTCGCCCGGTTCATCCCGGGGCTGTCGCTCGTGGCGATTCCTATCGCGGGTGCGGGCGATACCCGGTTCGTGCGCTTCACGCTCTACGACCTGCTCGGCGCCTCCCTGTGGATCGCCGTCGGCCTCTCGGCAGGCATGCTTTTCTACCGGCAGATCGACGCCGTTCTGGCACTCCTCCGCGAGTTCGGACTGGGCATGGCGGCCGTTGCCGCGATCGGTATCGTCTTGTGGATCGGCTTTCGCTACGCGCGACGCTCCCTGTTGCTGCAACAGCTGCGCAAGTCCCGGATTTCGGTCGACGAACTTTCGCTGCTGCTGGCCAGCGAACCCGGCGCCCTGATCGTCGACGTGCGCTCGGCCATCAGCCGACGCGACGACCCGTTCGTGATCCCGGGCTCCCGCCTGTTCGATTTCGCGACCGCGGACGCGGATATCGCCACCCTGCCGCGGCACAGTGCGGTCGTCATTTACTGCTCGTGCCCCAACGAGGTCTCCGCCGCGAAGGTGGCCGAACGGCTAAGCAAGCTCGGCTTCCGCAACGTCCGGCCACTGACCGGCGGCCTGGGCGCATGGCGTGACGCGGGCCGCGACGTGGAAGCGATCGTCGCCACGACCTGAATCAGCCCACGAGGCGGGTTGTGCGCTGCCCTGCCCGCCGACTAAACTAGGCGGCTTCGCGCGTATGGGTCGTTAGCTCAGTTGGTAGAGCAGCGGACTTTTAATCCGTAGGTCGCCGGTTCGAATCCGGCACGACCCACCATTCGCGGCGAAAACCCCGCACTCAGACGTAGTGCGTAGGATCCGGCACGCCAGCCTTGGCGAAGCCTTCGGCACGCAGCCGGCATGCATCGCAGTGACCACACGCCCTGCCCTCGGCGTCGGCCTGATAGCAGCTGACCGTGGCCGAGAAATCCACACCCAGACGCATGCCTTCGCGGACGATGTCACCCTTGCCCATCTCCATCAGCGGCGCATGGATGCGGATGCCCGCCCCTTCGACGCCAGCCTTGGTCGCGACGTTCGCCAGTGCCTCGAACGACTCGATGAACGCCGGGCGGCAGTCCGGATAACCGGAATAGTCGACGGCGTTGACGCCGCAGAAAATGTCCGTCGAGCCGAGCACTTCGGCCCAGCCCAGCGCGATCGAAAGCATGATGGTGTTGCGGGCGGGCACATAGGTGACCGGGATACCTTCACCGCCATCTTCGGGCACATCGATATCGGCGGTCAGCGCCGACCCGCCGATGCTGCGCAAGTCCACGTGGACCGTCTTGTGCGTAACCGCGCCGAGCATCTTCGAGACACGCTCCGACGCCTCCAGCTCGGAGCTATGACGCTGACCATAGGCGACGCTGAGCGCATACACGTCGAATCCTTGCTCGCGGGCCATCGCGATGGTCACCGCGGAGTCCATGCCGCCGGAGACGAGGATCACGGCTTTGCGGGAGGGGTTCGGCGTATTCATGGCGGTACCTTTCTAAAGACGTTTCAGTGGCCGGCCGCATCGTTCCATAGCAGCTTGTGCAACTGCAGCTGGAAACGCACCGGCAGGCGCTCGGCGATGATCCACTCGGCCAGCTCGCGCGGCTCCACCTTGCCCCACACCGGCGAGAACAGGCACATCGCCCGGCTATCGAGGTGGTGTTCCCGGACCGCGTCACGCGACCACTCGAAGTCGCCGCGACTCGCGATGACGAATTTGACCTGGTCGTGGGGCAACAGGTGATCGAGGTTGGACCAGAGATTGCGTGCGCTCTCGCCCGAGTCAGGGGCCTTCAGATCCATGACTTTACGGACGCGCGGATCGACCGCGGAGACATCGAGCGCACCGGAGGTCTCAAGCGACACGTCGTGCCCGGCGTCGCAGAGCTTGCTCAAGAGGATTTGGCAGCGCTTCTGCGCCAGCGGCTCGCCCCCGGTCACGCAGACGTGGCGGGTCCCGTAGCTGGCGACTTCGGCGACGATGGCATCGATGTCGTGCCACTGGCCGCCGTGGAACGAATACTCGGTATCGCACCAGACGCAGCGCAAGGGGCAGCCGGTCAGGCGCACGAATACCGTGGGCCAGCCAATCGCATCGGCTTCGCCCTGGACGGAGTGGAAGATCTCAGTGATCCGCAGCCGCTCCGCGACGGGCGCGACCGGCGAGACGTCCGCCGGGATTGCGGTGCTGCCGTTCATGGGATCAGTTGGCCGTCTGGCGCTGCAGACGACGCAGGCGTTCCTGTGCGAGGCCGGCAGCCTTGGAACCGGGATACTTCGCCGTGACCTGCTTGAGCGTGGCAATGGCGGCGTCCTGCTGCTTCAGCTCGATCTGGCAATAGCCGACCTTGAGCAGGCCGTCGGAGACCTTGTCGCTCTGCGGGTACTGCTTGACCAGCCGCTGGAACGCCTCGATCGCCACCGGGTAGTTCATCGTGACGTAGTACGACTCACCCAGCCAGTAGTAGGCGTTGGGCGCGAGCGGGCTGTCCGGATACTTGATCAGGAAGTCGCGAAAACCACGCGATGCGGTGACGTAATCGCCGCCACGAAGCGACTTGAACGCCGCGTCGTACGCGGCTTGCTGGTCGCCGCTGGCGGGAGCGGAAGCGGCGCCTGCTGCCGTCGGGGCCGCGGCAGCGGCCTGGGCGGCCGGACCCTGCTGCGAGGCGGCAGGCGGCGCGGCGGAGGCCTGCGGTGCGGCGGGTGCGGCGGGCTGCTGGCCCTGAGGCGCGGCGCCACCCTTTTCGATACGGCCCAGACGCGAATCGACATCCGCGTACTGCGCCTTCTGGGAATCCTGGAGTTGCTGGTTCTGGTGCTGCAGTTCTTCGATCTGACCCTGCAGCTGGGCCACCTGCTGCTGGAGATCGTTGACCTGATTGACCAGTGTGGTCGAACCGGCCTGGGCCTGCGACTGCTGCTCGAGCCGCGCGACGCGATCGGCGAGACTGAGGCGCGTGTCCTGCGCGGTGGCGGGCAGACCAAAAAGCATGGCGGACGCAAGAGCGCCCGCCATGCCAAGCCTGGCCGTAAAGCTGGTAGCCAGAGTCTTCTTCATTACTTACTTCGCGGTGTAGACGATCTCAACGCGACGGTTCTTGGCCCAGCAGTCATCGTTGTGCTCACGGCAGGTCGGCTTCTCTTTGCCGTAGCTCGTGACGTTGACCTGACCAGCCGAACCACCAGCCGCCTGGAGAGCGCTGGAGACGGCATTGCCGCGACGCTCGCCGAGGCCGAGGTTGTACTCGCGGGTACCGCGCTCGTCGGTGTTACCCTCGAGGGTCATGGCCGACTGCGGACGATCCTGCAGGTACTTGGCGTGGCAAGCGATGATCTGCTGGAACTCCGGCTTGACGTCGTTCTTGTCGAAGTCGAAGTACACAACGCGCTGACGCAGGCAAGCGTCGGTGTCGAGGTCGGACGGCTGGTACTTGCCGTCGTTGGTCGGAGCCTGGGTCTGCGTGACCGGCTGCGATTCGGTCGGGGCGACCGGCTTGACCTGCTTCTTGGAGCAAGCGGCCGCGCCCACGCAGAGCAGGGCAGCCAGGGTGACGGTAACAGTCTTATTCATGGGACGTTCCTTCAAACAGTTGAGTTCCGACAGTCGGTTTTCGGTTTCGGGACAGGCACCGCCGGTTGTCCGGCTGTTTTTCTACTTACATCTACGCCGACGGGGCGCTGTCCCGCACCCTGCGTCTTCGTTCCGATAACCGCCGCGAAGCGGCTACCGGTTAATTGTCGTCCGCAGAAAAGGCGCGGAATATCCGCGCCCCTCCCTGGACGTTGCCGACGCCGCGCCCCCGAAGGGTCGCCGCATCAGCGCTGTCGATAGGGTCCCCACGACGGTTCGCGCACGTCGCCGTCCGAGAGGACGAGGCGCTGACGCACGGCACCATCTGCCGAAACCGCATACAGGACGCCGCGCGTACCCTGCGATGCGGCGTAAAGCAGCATGCTGGCGTTGGGCGCGAAGCTGGGCGAATCGTCCACGTTACCCGGGGATACGAAGCGCACCTGCCCGCCCAGACTGCGGTCCATGATGGCGATACGATACACGTTCCCGTTGCCCTGCACCATCGCAATCTGCTTACCGTCAGAGCTGACGGAAGCGCTGGCGTTGAAGCCACCCTGGAAGGTCACGCGGGTGGCCGCGCCGCCGGCGGCGGACATCTGGTAGATCTGGGGCTTACCCGAGCGATCCGAGGTGAAGAGGATGCTCTGGCCGTCCGGGGTGAAGGTCGGCTCGGTGTCGATCGCGAAGTTGTTGGTCACCCGCGTTTCGGTGCGGCTGGCCACGTCGATGACGAAGATCTCGGGGTTACCCACGTAGGACAGGCTCACCGCCAGCTTGCTGCCGTCGGGTGACCAGGCGGGAGCGCTGTTGATGCCGCGCGGGTGCGAGGCGATCAGGCTGCGCGAGCCCGTATTGATGTTCTGGATATAGACCGCCGAGTTGCCACTCTCGAAGGAGACGTAGGCGATCTTGCTGCCGTCCGGCGACCAGGCCGGCGAGAGCAGCGACTCACGCGAACGGGCGACGACCTGCGGATTGAAACCGTCCGAGTCGGCCACGATCAGCGAGTAGGTCGCGTTGTTACCCACGCCCACGGCGGTAATGTAGGCGATGCGAGTCCAGAAGGCGCCGCGGACGCCGGTGATCTTTTCATAGATCTGGTCGGCGATCTGGTGGGCGACGCCACGCAGGTCACCCGCCGGCGCGGTGAAAGACTGGGCCAGCAGGCTCTGCTGCTTGTTCACGTCCCACAGCTCGTAATCGATCTTCAGGTTGCCGCCCCCGGCGTCGCTGATGCGGCCGATCGTGAGGAAATCCTGCTTGAGCAGACGCCAGGTGGCGAACTTGATGTCCGAGCCCTGAGACGGCGTCTCGACGATGTCGGCCTTGTCCAGCGAGCGGAACTTGCCGGAGCGGTTGAAATCCGCGCGAATGACGTCGGCGACGTCGGTCGGAAGCGGCGCACCGCCAGCCTGGGCGAACGGCACCACGGCAATCGGGGTAGCCGTCTTCAGGCCGCCGACGATGTCCACATTGAGGGACTGGGCAGCGGCCGGACCGGCCACGAAGGCGGTCAGGGCAACCAGGAGGATGGCGAGGCGGGAAAGCATTCTGCGCATGGGCGGATTCATTGCGACCTGGGGTTGGGGGACGGCGACGGCATGTTAGCGCGCTGGAAGCGGCCAGCGTGACCCGATTATGAACCGCCCCGCCCGGCGCAGCCGGATCGGGGCGCGACACATCATTGCGGCCTGAACGTGAAGGTGAGGTTGCGCTGAAAGACGTCCTCGAAGCCCTGATAGGGCAACGGCTGGGCGCGCAGCACCGCGTTCTCGATCGAGGCCTTGCCCGCCGCGTCATAAGGACAGCTGGCATCGGCCTTCGCGCTGAGCACCTGCCCACCCGGAATCTGGGTGATATGCACCGCGCAAGGCGCGTCCGGCATATTGTCCGGGCGCAGCCAGTTCGGCGTCACCGCGTTCTGGATGGCGGCGATGTACAGAGCCTGCTTGCTGTTGTCCTTGCCGTTCTGGCCAGTCTGAACCTTGTCGGCAGGGGGAAGATTCTCCCGGCCGTCGTCCTTGGCGTTGGCCAGATCCTTCAGCTGCTGCTCGGCTTGCTTCTTCTTGCTGTCGGCCTGCTTGGTCTGCGACTTGGCGGCATCGAGCTGCTTGAAGATCTCGTCGATCTGCTTCTGTTTTTCTTTCTTCTTCTCTTCCTGCTGCGCATCCAGCTCTGCCTGACGCTGACGCTGTTGCTCTTCCTGCAGGCGCTTCGCGTCCTCGGCCTTCTGCACGGCGTCGTCGACCACCTTCTCCTGGTCCTTCAGGGCCGGCGTCTTGGGCGGCGGCGGCAACGTCTCGACCTTGGGCTTCTCCGGCTGCGGCGGCGTCGGCGTGGGCTGCGCGGGCGGTGGCGGCACGGTGTTGGGCACCGGCTTCTGCGTGTGCTTGGGAGGCGGCGCGCCCGTCGGACCGATCAGGGTCGCTTCGATGATCTGACCCGGCAACTGGATGGGCGCCGGACACTTCAGCGGATTCCAGTCGGCGGGCAAGCCGATGGCGTCGGCCCACTTTTCGTAGTCCGAGCACGGGATGATCGCGAGGCCCAGGAAGGCCACGATACCGATGTGCAGGAGCGCGGCGAGGACGACCGCGCGCGGCGTACCGTTACGGTTTTCCATTCTGCGCGCCCGACTCCGGCTGGCTCATCAGGCCGATCTTGGAGACGCCCGCTTCCTGGAGGATCGGGAGGATCTGGTAAACCTTGCCGTAGCCCACGCGCTGATCGCCGGCGACGAGCACCTGAAGCTCGGGATTGGCATCGTGGAACGCCGTGATCTTGCTCTTGAACTCATCGGCGCTGACCGGCTCGCGCTTGGTGCCGTTCGCGGTGAGGTAGATCTGCCCACCCTCGTCCACCGAAACGACGATCGGGTCTTTCTTGTCCTGCAGGGACTTGGCGTTGGTCTGCGGCAACTGGATGTCGACGCCGAGGTTCATCATCGGTGTGGTGACCATGAAGATGATCAGCAGCACGAGCATGACGTCGATGTACGGCACGACGTTGATCTCGGACTTCAGCTTGCGCTTGTGACGGCGATGTACGTTACGCGTGGCCATGGGGCGGCGGGCTCAGGCGACGTCGTCGGCGTGGATCTGGCGCTGCAGCACCGAGGAGAATTCTTCCTGGAAGACCTCGTAACGCGACGCGACGCGCTCCACCTTGGTGGCGAAGCGGTTGTAAGCCCAGACGGCCGGGATGGCGGCGAACAGGCCCATGGCCGTGGCGATCAGGGCCTCGGAGATGTGCGGGGCGACGACCGAGATGGTCACGTCCTTCATCTCACCCAGGCCCTGGAAGGCACCCATGATGCCCCAGACGGTACCGAACAGGCCGATGTAGGGGCTGATCGAACCAACGTTGGCGAGGAATTCGAGGTTCTGTTCGAGCTTGCCGATCTCGCGGGTGCCGGCCACGCGCATGGCGCGCTCGGAGCCTTCCATGATGCGGTCGGCATCGGTCACGCGGCGCTGGCGCTGGCGAGCGAATTCGCGGAAACCCGCCTCGAAGACGTTCTCGATGCCGTGCTGCCCTTCGCGGTTGCCCACCTCGCGGAACAGGGCGGCCAGGTCGGCGCCGGACCAGAAACGGTCCTCGAAGGTCTCGGCGTTGTCGTGGGCGGTCTTCAGCTGGCTGTACTTGCGGATGATGATGACCCACGACAGGAACGAGAAGACGAGCAGAAGCAGCATCACCAGCTGCACCGGCAGGCTCGCTTCCGCGACCAGCTTGAAAATGTTCAGTCCACCGTTCATCGCTTGAAGGCTCTCCGCCGGGTATCTGGGGCTTAGGTAATAGGGAAGGTCTGGGGGAACAGCCCGGCCGGAATCTGGGCCGGACGCATCGTGTCGAGGTTGACGCAGGCTGCTCGCACCGTGGCTCGCAACAACGTCGTGCCCCCACACACGATCTCCTGACCGAACAGCATACTGGCTGAACGCCTCTCTTTGACGGCGACCGTGACCTGGAGTTCATCATCCAGACGGGCCGGACGCAGGAAGTCCAGGTGCATCTCGCGGACGACGAAGCCGAGCGAGGTGGATTCCCTCAGGGCCAGCTGGTCGATGCCCTGGGCGCGCAGCCATTCGGTCCGGGCCCGCTCCATGAAGCGCACGTAGTTGGCGTGATACACGACACCACCGGCGTCGGTGTCTTCCCAGTAGATGCGGACAGGAAAGCTGAAATCGCTCATGCGTCGTCCGAAAAAAGGTCGGGCATGGCCGTCTGACGCGGGGGCGGATTGAGCCCGAGGTGGCGCCAGGCCTTGGCCGACGCCATGCGGCCGCGCGCGCTGCGGATCAGGTAACCCTGCTGGATCAGGTAGGGCTCGACCACGTCCTCCAGGGTGCCGCGATCTTCACTCAGGGCCGCCGCGAGCGACTCGACACCGACCGGGCCGCCCTCGAAGTTCTCGATAATCGTACGCAGCAGGCGGCGATCGAGGTCGTCGAAACCTTCCGCGTCGACCTTGAGCATGTCCGTCGCCGCCCGGGCCAGGGCATGGGTGATCTTGCCGTCGCCCCGCACTTCGGCGTAATCGCGCACCCGGCGCAGCAGCCGGTTGGCGATACGCGGGGTGCCGCGCGAGCGCCGGGCGATCTCGATCGCGCCATCCATATCGCAGTCGATGCCGAAGATTTTCGCGGCACGCCGGACGATCGCGGTCAGCTCGTCCACGCTGTAGAACTCCAGCCGCTGGATGATGCCGAAGCGATCGCGCAGGGGGCCGGTGAGCAGGCCCGCGCGCGTGGTGGCGCCGATCAGGGTGAAGGGCGGCAGGTCCAGCTTGATCGACCGGGCGGCAGGACCCTCGCCGATCATGATGTCGATCTGGAAGTCTTCCATCGCCGGATAAAGGACCTCCTCGACCACGGGCGACAGCCGGTGGATCTCGTCCACGAAGAGGACGTCATTGGCTTCGAGGTTGGTCAGCAGCGCGGCGAGATCGCCGGCGCGCTCGAGAACGGGGCCCGAGGTGGAGCGCACATTGACGCCCAGCTCGTTGGCGATGACGTGGGACAGCGTGGTCTTGCCCAGACCCGGAGGCCCGAAGATCAGGACGTGATCGAGCGCACCCTGACGACGACGCGCCGCTTCGATGTAGATCGACATCTGCTCGCGCACCGTCTCCTGGCCGAGGTATTCGGCCAGGCGCTTCGGCCGGATGCTCGCCTCCAGGGCGTCGTCATCCATGGCGGCGGTGGCGGAAATAATGCGGTGCTCGGACATGCCCGCATTATGGCATGCCGCCTCAGATCTCGACCTGCGCGCCCAGCTCGATCAACCGGTTGCCCGGAATCTGAAAGAACGCCGTGGCCGGCATCGCGTTACGCGCCAGGAAGGCGAACAGCTTGTCGCGCCACAACGCCATACCCGGACGCCGGGCATCCGCGACGATCGTTTCGCGGGACAGGAAGAACGTCGTGTCCATCATGTCGAAGTCGAGCCCCCGCGAGCTGGCGCGGGACAGCGACAGCGGAATATTCGGATCCTCAGCGAAGCCATAGCGCAGCTGCAGCCCGAAGAAGCCGCCACCGTACTCGATGACTTCCATCCGCTCGTCGAAGTCCGCCACCGGCGTCTCCAGCATTTCGACGGTAAGGAGCACGTTGCGCTCGTGCAGCACCTTGTTGTGCTTAAGGTTATGCAGCATGGCGTGCGGCACGGCGTTCTGGTTGGCCGTGAGGAACACGGCCGTCCCCGGCACGATCAGCGGCGGGTGATCGGCGATATTCGCGACGAAGGGTTCGAGGGCCAGGCCGGACTGCTTGATCTCGCGGACCACCAGCTCCCTGCCCCGCCGCCACGTCGTCATCATGGTGAAGATCACCACGCCGAGCACCAGCGGGAACCAGCCGCCATGAGCGATCTTGAGCGCGTTGGCACCGAAGAACGCGAGATCGGTGATGAGGAAGATGACGCCGACGGTGATGACCGCCGACCAGTGCCAGTTCCAGCGACGGCGCGCGACCACCAGGGCGAGCAGCGTCGTCATCGTCATCGTACCGGTCACGGCGATGCCGTAGGCCGCGCCCAGATTGTTCGACGAGCGGAAGCCGATGACGGCGAGGAACACCAGCACCATCAGCAGGCGATTCACCCAGGGCACGAAGATCTGGCCGGACATCTCGTGCGAGGTGTGCACGACGGCCATGCGCGGCGAGTAGCCCAGCGACATGGCCTCGCGGGTCATCGAGAACGCGCCGGAGATCACCGCCTGCGAGGCGATCACGGCGGACGCCGTCGCCAGCGCGATCATCGGATACAGGAGGTTCTCCGGCACCATCTTGTAGAACGGGTTCTCGATGGCGGTCTGATCGTGCAGCAGCAGCGCGCCCTGCCCGAAATAGTTGATCAGCAGCGCCGGCAGGACGAAGAAGAACCAGGCCAGGCGAATCGGCTTCTTGCCGAAGTGACCCATGTCGGCATACAGCGCCTCACCACCGGTGAGTGCCAGCACGACACCACCAAGCGCGATGAAGGCGGAGCGGCCGTGCTCCGTGAAGAACTTCACGGCGTAGTACGGATTCAAGGCCCAGAGCACCTGCGGATGCTGGATCAGCTGGCGCAGCCCCAGCCACGCTAGCACCAGGAACCACAGCGTCATGACCGGCGCGAACGCCTTGCCGACGATCTCGGTGCCGTGCCGCTGGATCGCGAAGAGCACCACCAGGATGACCAGGCAGATCGGCACCACGTAGGTGTCCAGCGATGGCGCGGCGACCTCCAGGCCCTCCACCGCCGAAAGCACGGACATCGCCGGCGTGATCACGCCATCGCCATAGAACAGCGAGGCGCCGAAGATGCCGATCGCGGCCAGAACCCAGCGCGCCCTTGGCGAACCGCTGACGCTGCGCTGCGCCAGCGCCATGAGCGCCATGATGCCGCCCTCGCCCTTGTTGTCGGCGCGCATCACGAAGGTGACGTATTTGAGCGAGATCACCATCAGCAACGACCAGAAGATCAGCGAGAGCACGCCGAGCACCGCGGCAGGCTGCGGCGTCATGCCGTGCGTGCCGAGCGTTTCCTTCATCGTGTACAGCGGGCTGGTGCCGATGTCGCCGAAGACGATACCGATGGCGCCCAGAGCCAGCGCGGCCAGTTTCTTGCCGCGCGCGTTCTGAAGTTCTTCGGCGGGATTGTGATGGCCCATGGCTCAGCCCCCCAGGGCGGCGCGGAGCGCCTTGCGGATGATGGCTTCGGCGGTGTCGCCGTCGGCGGCGGCCTTCTGGACCAGACGCGACGCTTCGACCGGCTTGTAGCCCAGCTGCTGAAGGGCCACCGTGGCTTCACTTACGGGATCGACCGGCGCGGACACGCCCGCCCCCATCGCCGCCGGCAGGCGCACGCCCACCGCGTCGACGCGGTCACGGAGTTCCACGACCATCCGCTCGGCGGTCTTCTTGCCGATGCCCGGAATCTTGGTCAGGGCCACGACGTCGCCCGCATGAACCAGGCGCGACAGCTCATCGGTCGACACACCCGAAAGCACGGCCAGCGCGATCTTCGCGCCGATACCGCTCACCTTGAGCAGGTTGCGGAACATCGCCCGCTCCGCTTCGTGCATGAAGCCGTAAAGCGACACGCCATCCTCTTTCACCGCGTAGTGCGTGAGAAGGATGACCTCCTTGCCGGTCGCCGGAAGGTCGTAAATGGTCGACATGGGAGCGTCGACCTCGTAACCCACGCCACCCACCTCGATGAGGAGGGAGGGCGGCTGCTTGCTGATAAGAGTGCCTCGCAGGCGGCCGATCATCGGCGACGTCTCCATGCCGTGCGCGGGATACCCACGCGTTCAATGCTGGAACGGGTATGCGCGTGGGCGATCGCGATCGCCAACGCGTCGGCGGCGTCCGCCTGGAGCGGACCCTTGATACCGAGGATCATCCCGATCATGTGCTGGACCTGGGTCTTGTCGGCGCGGCCGGTACCGACCACCGCCTGTTTGACCTCGGTCGCCGCGTACTCATGCACGACGATTCCCTGGCTGACAACGGCACACACGGCCGCGCCACGCGCCTGACCCAGCTTCAGGGCCGAGTCGGCGTTGCGCGCCATGAACACACGCTCGATCGCGGCTTCCGCGGGAGCATGCGTACCGATGATGGCGCAGAGTTCGTCAAAGATGCGTTTCAGCCGGAGGGGAAAGGTCGCTTCCCCGCCGACAACGAGCGCGCCATGCCAGACATGGGTGAGCGCGCCATTGTCGGCGACGTCGATGAGACCGACGCCCGTACGCTGGCTACCCGGATCGATACCGAGGATGCGGGTCATGACAGCGAATTAATACGCAAGACGATAAGGGGCCGGAGGCGTCACGCCTCGTCCGCATCCTGCGTCGGGAGAACGGCGTTGTGGTAGACCTCGTCGACATCGTCCAGCGCGTTGAGCCGGTCGAGAAGCTTCTCGAAATGCTCCAGCGCCTCGCCCGTCGGCGTGACCAGGGGGCCGTTGGGCCGCATGACCACGTCGGAGCCTTCGACCTCGAAGCCCGCCGCCACCAGCGCCTTGCGCATGGCCTCCACGGCGATCGGGTCGGCGGCGAGCAGCACCGTACCGACGCCGTTTTCGATGACGATGTCTTCCGCGTTGTTTTCGATCGCGGCCTCTTCGAGCTTGCCCTCGATGTCCGCGTCGCCGCCGGTATGGATCAGCACCTGACCCACACGGGTGAACTGGAACGCGACCGAGTTGGTCGTCCCGAGGTTGCCGCCGAGCTTGGTCAGCGACGCGCGGACGTCGGCGACCGTGCGGGTCTGGTTGTCGGTGACGCAGTCGATGATCAGCGCGGTGCCCGCCGGGCCGTAGCCCTCGTAGCGAACCTCGTGCATGTCCGCCCCGCCCTCGGCACCCGAACCGCGCTTGATCGCGCGATCGATGGTGTCCTTGGTCATGTTGGCGCCCAGCGCCTTGTCGACAGCCGCGCGCAGGCGCGGATTGCCGTTGGGATCGGGCACGCCGCCACGGGTGGCGATGGTGATTTCGCGGATCAGCTTGGTGAACACCTTGGCGCGCTTGGCGTCTTCGGCATTCTTGCGACCTTCGATGGAGGGGCCTCTACCCATGTTCGATTCCTGGACTTACCGGACGGACGAGGGCGCGATTCTATCCGCAATCACGTCGGGGGGCTAAGGGGGGTATCGAAACGCCCCTCCCTCAGAAAGACACCGACCTGCCTGGCGACGTCCGCCGACACCAGCATGCCGGTGTGGCTGGTCTCCAGAACGCAGTGCGCGCAAAGCCCCGGCAGGCGGGTTTCTTCCACGCCGACGGAGCCATCGTGCTCGGCGCCGAGTTCGCCGACGAAAGCCCCCAGACCAACCGGCATGCGGCCGGCGATCATGCCGACCTCGCGGGAACCGTCCCAGCGGTCCAGACCGTGCTCGAGCAGACCCCGGGCGCGCCCCAGCAGCATGTCGCCGCCCCAGCGGTGGGTCAGCCCACGGGCCGCGCCACTGCCATTGAGCGGCGAACCGAGGCATACGATGCGACCCTCGGGCAGGTCCTCGTCGCGGCAGGCCAGCAAAGCAAGGATGCCGCCCAGGCTGTGCCCTACGACGTGGACGGGCCCTGGCCCCAGATGGCGTATACGCTTGCGCAGCCGCGCGATCGCCTGCTCCGGCGGCGCGGCCACGCTCATGTATTCGAACTGGTGAACCCGGAAACCTTCCTCGCGCAGCCGCCGGCTGAGCATCGCCATGGCGAAGCCCCGCATCCACAAGCCATGGAGGAGCAGGACATCGGCAGGCGAGTCACTCATGGACGCGGGGCTCCGAGGGGTCAGGCTTTCAGCGCCTCCGCGGCGGCGACGCGGACGTGCAGTTCTTTCAGCTGCGGCTCGGAGACCGGCGACGGCGCATCGGTCATAAGATCCTGGGCGCTGGTGGTCTTCGGGAAGGCGATGACGTCACGGATGGATTCCGTACCCGCCATGAGCGCGGCGATGCGGTCGATGCCGAAGGCTAGGCCGCCATGGGGCGGCGCGCCCATGCGCAGCGCCTTGAGGAGGAAGCCGAACTTGGCCTCCGCCTCGTCCGCGCCGATGCCGAGCAGGTCGAATACGGTGCTCTGCATCTCGGGACGGTGGATACGGATGGAGCCTCCACCGATCTCGTTGCCGTTGAGGACCATGTCGTAGCCGCGGCTGACGGCGTCAGCGGCATGGGCGCGAAGATCGGCGATGTCGTCGACCTTCGGGGCGGTGAACGGGTGATGGAGCGCGACGAAGCGTTTTTCTTCGTCGTCGTACTCGAACATCGGGAAGTCGGTGACCCACAGCGGTTTCCAGCTGTTTTCGACCAGACCGCGATCGCGACCGACACGGATGCGCAGGGCGCCCATGAAGTCGGTAACCGTCTTCCATGCGCCTGCACCGAAGAACACGATGTCGCCGTTGCCGGCGCCCGTGAGCGACAGCACCTGTTCGAGCGCGGCGTCGTCGAGGAACTTGGCCACCGGCGAGTTGATGCCTTCGCGGCCCTTGGCGAGGTCGTCGACCTTCAGCCAGGCAAGGCCCTTCGCGCCGTAGCGACCCGCGTATTCGGTCAGACCGTCGATGTCCTTACGCGACAGATCCGCCGCGCCAGGCACGCGCAGGGCCGCCACGCGACCGGCCGGATCGTTGGCGGGACCGGAGAAAACCTTGAACTCGACGTGCTTCACGGCCTCGGCGATGTCCGTCAGCTCGAGCGCGATGCGCAGGTCGGGCTTGTCGGACCCGAAGCGGCGCATGGCCTCGGCATAGGTCATACGCGGGAACGACGCATCGAGCTCGACCTTGCGCACTTCGCGGAAGACGTGGCGGATGAGGTTCTCGACGAAGTCCTGGACGTCACGCTCTTCGACGAAGGCGAACTCCAGGTCGAGCTGGGTGAATTCCGGCTGGCGGTCGGCGCGGAGGTCTTCGTCGCGGAAGCAGCGGGCGATCTGATAGTAGCGATCGAAGCCGGCCATCATCAGGATCTGTTTGAACAGCTGCGGCGACTGCGGCAGCGCATAGAACTGGCCCGGGTGCACGCGGCTGGGGACCAGATAGTCGCGCGCGCCTTCCGGCGTGGCCTTGGTCAGGATCGGGGTTTCGATGTCCTGGAAACCGGCGGTATCGAGATAACGACGCAACTCGCGGACCAGTGCGGTACGCGTGCGCATCATCTGCTGCATCTCGGGACGGCGCAGGTCGAGGTAGCGGTAGGTCATCCGCATGTCCTCGTTCGGCGTCTCGTGCTGCGCGAACGGCAGGTCGCGGGCTTCGTTGAGGATCTCGACGGAATCCGCCAGGAGCTCGACGGTGCCGGTCCTGAGCTTATCGTTAGGCGACAGACGCTGGCGAATCTGGCCCGTGACGCGGATGACGAACTCGTTTCCCAGATCGCCAGCGACGGCGAAGGCGACGGCATTCTCGCGCTCGATCACGACCTGGGCGATGCCCTCGTGGTCACGAAGGTCGACGAAGGCCACGTGGCTCTGCAGGCGAAGGGTGTTGACCCAGCCGCACAGGGTGACTTCCTGACCGATCAGCGACTCGTCGATGAGTCCGCAAAAATGAGTGCGCATGCGCTTGAAGCTTCGTGGGAAAAGACCCCGGATCGTAACACGACCGGGGTCCCCAGGCGCCGACGGGAGCCGCTCAGCGGCCGATATCGAACTTCGCGCGGCAACCGTGATCGGCCCAGATGCCGTCCCGGGTGAAGCCGTAGCTGTAGCCCTCGCGACAGGAGGCATTGGAGTTCTGTTCGACCAGGCGAGCACCGCGGCCGAGCGGCCAGCGGCAGAACACGCGCTTGTTGTCTTCGCTGTCGCAGGAGACGATCTGGCCGCTGTTGCCGCCATACCCCGGACGACCGCCACCGGGACGACCATCGTCACCCCAGCCCGGCCGACCGCCATCGCCCCAGCCCGGACGGCCGCCGCCCCAGCCGCCGGCCTCCTGGAAGATGCCGCGGCAACCGTCGTCAACCCACAGGCCGTTGCGGTCCATGTCCCAGGTGCGACCCCGTATGCAGGCGGTCTTCGAATCCTGGCGGATCAGGCGGGCGTCACGCCAAGGCACGCGGCAATAGGAACGCCGGCCGTTGTCACTGAAGCAGTTGACCGTGTCGCCGCCGCGCTGGGCATGGGCGACGTGCGGCGTAGCGAACAGGCCCGCGCCCAGCGCCAGCATGCCGACCAACCCAAGAATGCGTTTCATACCCCTGACCTCCGATGTGTGTGGCGCAAAAACTATCGGAAGGATCCGCAACGCTGTTTGAACGGATCGCAGGAAAACGTTGCCGCGAAGAGCAGTCCGTCAGTCGCCCGTGGACTTCGAGCCCGCTGCGGGAGCGGGAGCTGGAGCGGGCGCCGGGGACGGAGCCGGCGCAGCGGCCGGCGCGGGCGCGCCGGACGAGCCTTCCGCAAGATTTCGCTTTTTGTCGCCGTCCTTCTTGAAATCCGTCTCATACCAGCCACCGCCGGCAAGGCGGAACTGCGGCGCGCTCAGCATCCGGCCGACCTGCGGTTCGCCGCAGCTGGGGCACACCGACGGATCGGCGTCGGACATCTTCTGCAGCCGCTCGAAACGATGACCACAGGCCTTGCACTGGAATTCGTAGATGGGCATGACGCGGGAGCCTTGGGATTCAGCTCGGCATTATCTGGCCGGCGCGGGGATTTTCAATGATCCGCCCGGCGGCACGAACGCGGAACCGGGCACAGGATTTTGCATTGCACCAACATGGTCTTACGAGCCAGTTTCGTGCCAAACCCTTAAAAAAGGGGCTCTTCATGCCTTCGTTTCACCATTATGGCGCATTTGTTACGAGCGTGTTGACGCACCGCAAGGTGCGTGCATAGCGTGAATCCAACGCGGCACTTTCGCCCGCGTCCGCGGGGTGTCCCGCCTCGCGTACCGTAGCTCGCCCTGGGGACCCATCAATGACGACAGGCAAGACCCTACGACGCAAACCGTCGGCCAGCTTCTGGCTACCCGCGCTTGGCCTCATGATCGTGACGCCCGGCTATGCACAGGACACCACACCGCCCCCCGATACGAAGGAGGCACGCCAGCTCGATCAGGTGGTGGTCACGGGTACACGCAGCACGACGCGGACGGAAGCGAATTCGCTTTCCCCCATCGACGTACTTTCGCCCAAGGATCTTACCTCAACCGGCAGTACCGACCTCGCCACGGCGCTCGGACGCCTGCTGCCCTCCCTGGACTTTCCGCGTCCCGCGATCAACGACGGTAACGACGCGATCCGCCCGGCCAGCCTGCGCGGCCTGTCCCCCGACGCCACGCTGGTCCTCGTCGACGGCAAGCGCTATCACACTTCGGCACTGGTCAATTACAACAACTCGGTGGGACGCGGCGCCGCACCGGCCGACCTCAACTCGATTCCGATCTCCGCGATCGACCACATCGAGGTGCTGCGTGACGGCGCCGCGGCGCAGTACGGATCGGATGCGATCGCCGGCGTGATCAACGTCGTGCTCAAACACGGCGCCGGCGAAGGCAAGAACTCGATCAATGCCAACTACGGCACCATGGACAAGGGCGACGGCGAAACCAACGGTATCGACGGGTCGCTCGGCATCGACCTCGGCGGCAAGGGAGCCGATGCGAAGGGCTGGGCGCGTATCGCGTTCAACTACCAGAATTCGATGAACACCAACCGCGCCTCGCCGGTGAGCCTGTTCACCCCGGAAGAGGCCGCCGACGGCAACGTCGCCCACCAGCGTTACGGCGACCCGGCGGTAAAGACCTATCAGGTACTGACCAACTTTCAGTACGCGGTCGCGCATAACGTCGACGTCTATGGCTTCCTCAGCCTCAGCCGTCGCGACGTCGTCTCCAACGGCTATTACCGCGGCGCCACCAACGCGCGCAACGTACCCGACATCTACCCCGACGGGTTCCTTCCGCAGATCGTCAACCATACCAACGACTCCACCGGCGTACTCGGTGTCAAAGGCGTGACCGACGGCGGATGGCGCTGGGACGCCTCCGGCAACTACGGCATCAACAGCCTGGTGTTCGACGTACAGAACAGCATCAACACCAATCTGTACTACTCGACCGGCGCGTCGCCGACGTACTTCAACGCGGGCACCTTCAAGAACTCGCAGGCGCTGGCCAATATCGACATCGGCAAGGATTTCAGTGTCGGCTGGCTGCCCAATCCCCTGACGCTCGCTTTCGGTGCCGAGTACCGCAAGGAGAAGTACCAGATCGATGCGGGCGATCCGGAGTCATACTACTTCAATCAGAACACGCTGATTCCGGGCACGGACACGCCGTATGCGGGCGGTGCGCAGGTGTTTCCGGGCCTCAACCCGACCGCTGCCGGAAGCTTCACGCGACACAGCGAGGCGGCGTACGTCGATCTCGAAACCGACCTCACCGACAAGTTCTCCGCCGGGGTCGCCGGCCGCTACGAGCACTACAGCGACTCCGGCTCGACACGCTCGGGCAAGCTTTCCGCGCGCTACCAGTTCGTGCCTGAGTTCGCTCTGCGCGGCACCATCTCGAACGGCTTCCGCGCACCGTCGCTGGCCCAGCAGAACTATCAGTCGGTCGTGACCATCATCGACCCCACGACCGGCCAGCTTGCGCAGACCGGCACGTACCGCACCTCCGATCCCGCGGCCGTCGCCCTCGGCGCCAAACCGCTGAAGCCGGAGAAATCCGCGAACTACAGCATCGGCGCGGTGTGGGAACCGACCGCGGATTTCAGCGCCACGCTCGATCTGTACCAGATCCGTATCTGGCACCAGATTCTCTACTCCGACACCATCAGCCTCACCGACCCGTTGCTGGCGGCGTATTTCAACAGCGTGGTACCCGGCCAGCAGGTAACGGCGATTCAGTACTTCGCCAACTCGGCCGCCACACGCACGCGCGGTGCCGACCTCGTCCTGAACTATCGCGTGCCGACGACGAGCTTCGGCCAGTTCAACCTGCTGGCGAGCGGAAACTACAACAAGGTGAAGGTGCTCTCGGTCGGGGCGACGCCAGCCGTGTTGCAGGAGAATTCGTCAGGCCCGATCGAACTCTTCGGCCGATCCAGCCAGGGCATCCTGACCAGCGCGACACCGCGAACGAAGTTCCTGCTCGGTGCCGACTGGACACTCGGTGGATTCAACGCCCATGCGGACCTGACTCGCTACGGCTCGGTGATCCGCGTGAATACGGATCCGAGCACCGACCAGAAGTTTCCGGCACGCTGGCTGCTCAATCTGTCCGGCGGTTACACCATCGGCCAGTGGAACTTCGGCGTCGGCGTGGATAACGTTACCAACCAGTACCCGCAGCGCGTGAAGCCGACCAACAGCGGCGAGGACTACTTCAGCGGCCTGCAGTACTCAGCGCTGTCGCCGTTCGGCTTCAACGGGCGGTACTACTACGCGAAGGTGGGGTTCCGGTTCTGAAGAACCGGAACGTGTAGGAGCGCGCCTCGCACGCGATCGTGAAGAATCGCGCGCGAGGCGCGCTCCTACACGGGCTTTTATGCCGCCTCGAAGATCAGGTGATTCCCATCCGAATCGACCCGGATCGTCTGCCCGGCCGAAAACGCGCCCTGCAGGATCCGCTGCGCCAGCGGATTTTCCAGCTGCTGCTGGATAGCCCGCTTGAGCGGGCGAGCACCGTAGACCGGATCGAAGCCCGCACTGCCCAGCAGATCGAGCGCCTTGTCACTCAGTTCCAGCGACAGCTGACGATCGGCCAGACGCTTCGCCAGGTAATCCAGCTGGATGCGGGCGATCGACCGGATCTGCTTCTTGTCGAGCGGGCGGAACACCACCAGGTCGTCCAGACGATTGATGAACTCCGGACGGAAGTGCGCCTGCACGACACCCAGCACGGATGCCTTCATCTGCATGTAGTCGGCCTCACTGTCGCCCGCCTGCTCCTGGATCAGGTTGGAGCCCAGGTTCGAGGTCATGACGATCACGGTGTTGCGGAAATCGACCGTGCGACCCTGACCGTCGGTGAGGCGACCGTCGTCCAGCACCTGCAGCAGGATGTTGAACACATCCGGATGCGCCTTCTCGACCTCGTCGAGCAGGATCACGCTGTACGGACGACGACGCACCGCTTCGGTCAGGTAACCACCTTCTTCGTAACCGACATAGCCTGGAGGCGCGCCGACGAGGCGGCTCACGGAGTGCTTCTCCATGAACTCGCTCATGTCGATGCGGACCATCGCGTCCTGCGTATCGAACAGAAAGTCCGCCAGCGCCTTGCACAGTTCCGTCTTGCCGACGCCCGTGGGGCCGAGGAAAAGGAACGAGCCATAAGGACGGTTCGGATCCGACAAGCCGGCACGCGCGCGACGAATCGCATCCGACACCGCGCGCACCGCCTCTTCCTGCCCGACGACACGGGCGTGCAGCGCGCTCTCCATATGCAGGAGTTTTTCGCGCTCGCCTTCGAGCATCTTGTTGACCGGAATACCCGTCCAGCGAGCGACGACCTCCGCGATCTCCTCGGCCGTCACGCGGTCCTGCAGCAGTGTGAAGTCCTGCTTCTCGGCCTGTTGCGCGGCCGCCAGCTGCGCTTCCAGGGCGGGTAACCGGCCGTACTGGATCTCGCTCATCGCACCGTAATCCTGGCGACGCTGTGCGGCTTCGAGTTCGAGGCGAGCCTGTTCGATCTGCTCCTTGATCTTCGTGGCGCCCTGCAACATCGCCTTTTCGGACTTCCATACCTCGTTGAGGTCCGAGAATTCGCGATCGAGGCTTTCGATATCCGACTCGAGGTTGGCGAGGCGCTGCTTCGACTCGTCGTCCGGCTCCTTCTTCAGCATCTCGCGCTGGATTTTCAGCTGGATCAGCCGGCGTTCGAGGCGATCGAGTTCTTCCGGTTTGGAGTCGATCTCCATGCGGATACGCGATGCCGCTTCGTCCATCAGGTCGATGGCCTTGTCAGGCAGCTGACGATCGGGGATGTAGCGCGCCGAAAGCGTGGCGGCCGCCACGATGGCCGGATCGGTGATCTCAACGCCATGATGGACGGCATAGCGCTCCTTCAGGCCGCGCAGGATGGCGATCGTGTCTTCCACGCTCGGCTCACCCACGTACACCTTCTGGAAGCGACGCTCGAGCGCGGCATCCTTTTCCACATACTTGCGGTATTCGTCGAGGGTCGTGGCACCGATGCAATGCAGTTCGCCACGCGCAAGCGCCGGCTTGAGCATGTTGCCCGCGTCCATCGCGCCGTCGGCCTTGCCCGCACCGACCATGGTATGCAGCTCGTCGATGAACAGGATGACCCGACCTTCCTGTCTGGACAGGTCGTTGAGCACGGCCTTGAGGCGCTCCTCGAATTCGCCACGGAATTTCGCGCCCGCGATCAGCGCGCCCATGTCGAGCGAAAGGACGCGTTTGTCGCGCAGGCCTTCCGGCACTTCGCCATTGACGATGCGCTGCGCCAGGCCTTCGACGATGGCCGTTTTGCCCACGCCGGGCTCACCGATCAGCACCGGATTGTTCTTCGTGCGGCGCTGAAGCACCTGGATCGTGCGTCGGATTTCCTCGTCACGGCCGATCACCGGATCGAGCTTGCCGTTCTCGGCCCGTTCGGTCAGGTCGATGGTGTACTTCTCGAGCGCCTGCCGCTGCTCTTCGGCGTTCTCGGACTGCACCTTCTCACCACCGCGCAGCTTCTCGATCGCGGCCTCGAGGCGCTCCTTCGTCGCGCCTGCGGCCTTGAGCGCACCACCCACTTCGCCACGATCCTCCAGCGTCGCCAGGAGGAACAGCTCACTGGCGATGAACTGGTCGCCACGCTGCTGGGCCAGCTTGTCGGTGAGGTTCAACAGGCGGTTGAGGTCGTTGCCGAGGTTGATGTTGCCCTCCTGGCCGCTGACGCGCGGCAGGCGGTCGAGGATCTCGCCCACACGCTGGCGCAGCGCGGGTACGTTCACCCCGGCCTGGGTGAGCAATGGACCCGTCGAACCGCCTTGCTGGTCGAGCAGCGCGACCAGGACGTGGGCCGGCTCGAGCATGTTGTTGTCGCGGCCCACGGCCAGCGACTGTGCGTCCGCCAGGGCCTGCTGGAAACGCGACGTAAGTCTGTCCATTCGCATCGTAAGGTGTCTCCCAAAAGGTGATGGCGCGACCCGGGACCTCCCCGCGACCGCCTCTGGCGCAAGAGATGCGGCTCGAACATTAGTCCTTCAACGGTCAAAAGCGAGCACTTTTTTCACGCGAGCGACGGCATCCTCGGGGGATAGCCGCCCGATGGAAACGCCGTGACAGCCGACCGCGACACCTTGCCCCGTCCACCTGTGGATCTGATCGACAGCCGGACCGCTCTCTTCCTCGACGCCGATGGCACGCTCCTGGCGTTCGCCGACGACCCCGCCGCCGTCGCGCCCGCGGACGGCCTGATGGATACGCTGGATGCCCTGCGCAGGGAACTCGGTGGCGCCGTGGCACTGGTCAGCGGACGGGCCATCGCCGGGCTCGACGCGATCTTCCATCGTCCGGACTGGGCGGCTGCCGGGCAGCACGGCCTGGAGCGCCGGGACGACAAGGGCCAACTGGTGACGGTGCCGGTCGACGAGGAAGCCCTGGCCCGGCTGCGTGCGACGGTGCACGCCGTCGCGGCGGAACTGCCGGGGGTTCGGGTGGAAGACAAGAGCTGGTCGGTGGCGCTGCACTGCCGGGAACACCCCCGCTACGAAGCCGAACTGGCCAGACGCACGCCAGAGATCGCGGCGGCGTTTCCCGGCTTCGAACTCCAGCCGGGAAGCTACGTGTTCGAGTTCAAGCCGCGCGGCATGGACAAAGGGGTGGCGGTCGCCGCCTTTCTGGCAGAAGCGCCCTTCGCGGGCAGACGCCCGGTCTATCTGGGTGACGACCTGACCGATGAGCACGCCTTCGCCGTCGTCAACGAACGGGGCGGCGCGTCCATCCGGATCGGCACGCGGACCCCGTCGCAAGCCGCTTTCACATTGTCTAGCCCGAGCGACGTTCAGAATTGGCTGGATTCCGTGAAAGCCACGTTGACGCAAGGAGCCGTACGCGCACAATGAGCCGACTAGTCGTCATATCGAACCGCGTGGCGCTGCCTAAGCAGACGCAGACCGGTGGCCTTGCCTCCGCGATGAACGCGGCGCTGCAGGAAATGGGCGGCCTCTGGTTCGGCTGGAGCGGCAACATCGCCGCTGAGACCGGCAAGGAGCTGCACGAGGTCAGCGACGGACACATCGAATACGCCACGATCGACATGTCCAAGGCGGACCATGACGATTACTACAGCGGCTTCGCCAACCGGGCGCTGTGGCCCCTGTTCCATTATCGGGGCGATCTGGTCGACTACCGGCGCGACCACCTCGAAGGCTATTTCCGGGTGAACCGCGCGTTTGCCAAGCGCGTGGCCAAGCTGCTCAAGAAAGACGACATCATCTGGGTACACGACTACCACCTGATTCCGCTGGCTTCCATGCTGCGCGAGCTGGGGGTCGAGAACCGGATCGGCTTCTTCCTGCATACGCCCCTGCCCGCCGCCGGTCTGCTGATCACACTGCCCCGCCACCGCGAACTGCTCGAGCCGCTGGCGTCCTACGATCTGGTGGGCCTGCATACGCAGCGCGACCTGCGTGCGCTGGAAGACTATTTCCTGCACGAACTGGGCGCTGCGATGCGCACGGGTGGCCGGATCCGCGCCGCCAACGGCCGCATCTTCCGCGCCGGTGTCTTCCCGATCAGCATCGATACGGCCGAAGCGGTCGAGCTGGCCCATCGCGCCGAAGACAGTGGTGCGGTCGCCAAGCTCCGGGCCAGCATCGACGATCGCCAGCTGATCATCGGCGTCGACCGCCTCGACTACTCCAAGGGCCTTCCGGAGCGCTTCGAGGGCTTCGCGCGGCTGTTGCGCGACCACAAGGACATGCGCGGCCGGGTCTCGCTGCTGCAGATCGCCCCGCCTTCGCGCTCGGACGTTCCGGAATATCGCTCGCTGCGCCGCGAACTCGAGCGCAGCGCCGGTCACATCAACGGCCAGTACGCCGAGCCCGACTGGGTGCCCATTCGCTACGTCAACAAATCCTTCGGGCACAAGGTGCTCGCCGGGTACTTCCGTGTGGCCAAGGTCGGCCTGGTCACGCCCCTGCGCGACGGCATGAACCTCGTCGCCAAGGAATACGTGGCCTGCCAGGACCCGCAGGATCCGGGCGTGCTGGTGCTGTCGCGCTTTGCCGGTGCGGCCCAGGAACTGGACGCCGCCCTGCTGGTGAACCCGTCCGATCTGGACGAGGTATCGGAAGCGCTCAAGCGAGCCCTCGAGATGCCGCTGAAGGAGCGGCGCATGCGCTGGCAGTCGATGATGGACGTGCTCGAGCGGAACGACATCACGACGTGGCGCAACGCGTTCCTGCATGCGCTGATGGAACCGCCCAGGGTGAAGCCGGAAATCTACGTGCAGCGGCCCATGACGGCCCCCTGAGGCCGTCGCCTCAGCGGGTCCAGATAAGACTGGCGAAGCGGCCGCTGGCCGCACCGTCGCGACGATAGGAGTAGAGCCGGTCGTCGCGGAAGGTGTCGAAGCCGCCACCGGACACGTTCGTCACTCCCGCACGGGACAACTTGCGCTGCGCCAGCACATACAGATCGCAGTGCCAGTGTCCGGGCCGCGTCGGCGTAAAAGCCGCTTCGGCGCCCGGATCCGTGTCGACGAAGGCCGCACGGACCTCCTCGCCCACTTCGTAAGACGCTGCACCGATCGCGGGCCCCAGCCAGGCCTGAACGCTATCGGCATCCATCCGGGCCACGGTGCGCTCCAGGACACCGGCCGCCAGCCCGCGCCAGCCGGCGTGAGCGGCGCCGATGGTCTCGCCATCCGTCGAAGAAAAAAGCACCGGCAGGCAGTCCGCCGTCAGGATGGCCAGGACACGGCCCGGCCCGCGCGCGATCGCGGCATCGGCCACGGGCTCTTCACCGTGGGCGCCCGGTGCGTCGGCCACGTCGACACCGTGGACCTGGCGCAGCCACAGCGGCGCCTCGGGAAGCCCGAGGGCCGGCAACAGCGCCGCGCGGTTGGCGGCCACCGCCTCCGGCGCATCGCCCGAGCGCAGGCCCAGATTGAACCGTCCGTACGGACCGACCGATACGCCGGGGCCGTTCCGGGTGGCAACGACGGCGCCGACGCCCGCGGGCGCCACCCAGTCCGGAACGATCCAGGCCCCGGTCATACTCAGTCCTCGATCGGATGCAGCTCGGTGTCGAGCCGCAGCGTCGCGATCAGGGCGTCCTGATCCGCAGGCCGCGGCGAATCGAACTCGAGACGCTCACCGCTGATCGGGTGGTCGAAGGCCAGCTTCTCGGCATGCAGAGCCTGCCGACGGAAGCCGCGCAGGGCGTCGATTAGCTCCTGACTGGCGCCGCGCGGCAGGCGCAGCCCGTTGCCATAGAGCTGATCGCCGACCAGCGGATGGCCGATATGCGCCATATGCACGCGAATCTGATGGGTACGCCCCGTCTCCAGGTTGCACTGGAGGACGCTGTGCGAGCGGAACCGCTCGCGCACCCGGTAATGGGTGATCGCTTCCTTGCCGCCGTCCACCACGTCGCGGACCCCCTGCTTCAGGCGATCGTGCTGGTGACGGCCGATCGGCTGATCCACCGTACCGCCGGCGACCATGGTGCCAAGGACCACCGCTTCGTACTGCCGGTGGACGTCGTGGCGCGAAAGCATGGCGACCAGGCCCGTGTGCGCCGCCAGGGACTTGGCGACCACCATGAGACCCGCCGTGTCCTTGTCGAGGCGATGCACGATACCGCCGCGTGGCAACTCGGCGAGCGACGGCGCGTGATGCAGCAACGCGTTCAGCAGGGTGCCCGCCGGATTGCCCGCCCCGGGATGGACGACCAGCCCCATAGGCTTGTCCAGCACCAGGAGGTCGTCGTCCTCATAGCGGATGTCCAGAGCGATATCCTCGGGCAGGGCGTGGACTTCCGCCTCCAGCTCCGCTTCCAGCACCACGTGCTCCCCACCCCGGACGAGATGCCGCGGAGCCACCCGGGCCCCGTCCAGCAACAGTTTCCCGTCCTTGATCCAGCCCGTCAGGCGGGATCGGGAGTAATCGGGGAACATCTCGGCCACGGACTGGTCGAAACGCCGTCCAGCGGCCGTCACCGGTACCGTGGCTTCATGCCGGACCGTCGTCATACCGACCCGCCCGGCCGAAGGCCGGTTTCGGCTATCATGCCCATTCGCTTAAGCATCCGAACTCTCTCAATGCGTGCAACCAAGATCACCATTCTGCTCGTCCTCGCCCTGTCGATGAGCGCCTGCTCGATGTTCCGCAGTAAGAAGGAGACGATCGACACGATGCCGGTCGACCGGCTGTATGCCAATGCTCACAACTCGTTGGAGCATTCCGATTACGCCGCGGCCGAGAAAGCGTACCAGCGACTGATCGCTCGCTTCCCGTCGGGTGACATCAATGAACAGTCGCAAATCGAACTGGCGTACGCGCAGTACAAAGACAACAAGCCGGATGACGCTTACTCGACGATCAACCGCTTCATCAAGACGTTTCCGACCCACAAGCATGCAGATTATGCCTATTACCTGCGCGGTCTGATCAATTTCGATCGCACGGGCGGCATCATCGAGCGCTACCTGCAGCGTGACAACTCGGGTTCGACCCGTCGCGACCAGGGTTTCAACCTGACCGCATTCGACGATTTCAGCCAGCTGACGCGTCGTTATCCGAACAGCGCCTACGCCACCGACGCCCGCCAGCGCATGATCTTCCTGCGCAATCAGCTGGCCCGCTTCGAGATCAACGTGGCCGAGTACTACCTGCGCACCAAGGCCTATATCGCTTCGGCGGATCGCGCCCAGTACGTGATCGAGCACTACCAGCAGTCGCCGGAAACGGGCGACGCCCTGGCCATCCTGACCCGCAGCTACCTCGGTCTCGACCGTCAGCCGCTGGCGGACCAGAGCCGCAAGGTGCTGGCCCTGAACTACCCGGACCACCCGTACCTCACGGACCCGAACTGGCCGCACCATCCGTCGATCTGGCGCAAGGCGATCCCGTTCTCGGGGCACCATTGATCCCTGGATGACGAAGAAAACCGGCGAAAGCCGGTTTTTTTTGCGGGCATGTTTGTCTGAGCTCGGCTTCGCCATCGCGTTTAGCTTGCCGGGGCGTGGGATGTCGCCTGTAAGAGCCGGCGGGTGCCACCCTCGCGTCCACGCCTGCGGCGACCCCTCAGGGAAAGGCCGCTCCGCGGCCGTCTTTCAATGGCCTTCGGCCGGGTCGGGCTCCGACTGGGGGTTTTCGAGTCGGCTGTCCCTGCCTCCCCGAAAACGGCCGGTCATCCATGACCGGCCCCCTTGCGGGCCTCTTCCAGTCGGAGCCCTCGCCTGCGGCTACCGGACGCGAGGGTGGCACCCGTCGGCTCTTTGGAGGACTGAGGTTGCGGGTGGGACGAGCGGCGGTGCGCTTCGTTGGCTGGGACCGCTCGCTTGCCTGGGGTGTATGGCCTCGTTCGCCTTAGGGAGGCTGAGGGTTCGCGAACAGGGTTCGCTCCTACGGTCGAGGCGAGGCGTGCAGGCAGGCAGGCAGGCAGGCAGGCAGGCAGGCAGGCAGGCAGGCAGAGCATGCGGCGGGAGGTATGAGGCGTGCAACGTGCGGCGGCCATGCAGGCGGCGGTGGCTTCGGTGCGCCAGCGTGCTGGCGATAGCCAACGAAGCGGTGAAGCCCAAACCCGCTCGACCACCACCCGCCTCAGTGCACGGAAGAGACGGCGGGGGTGACCCTCGGGGCCGGTAGCCGCAGGCGAGGGCTTCGACTGGACAAGGCCGCGCAGGCGGGGCCGGTCAGGGATGACCGGCCGTTTTCGGGGAGGCAGGGACAGCCGACTCGAAAACCCCCAGTCGGAGCCCGACCCGGCCGAAGGCCATTGAAAGACGGCCGCGGTAGCGGCCTTTCCCTGAGGGGTCGCCGCAGGCGTGGCCGCGAGGGTCACCCCCGCCGGCTCTCCAACGCGACACGACACACCGCGACAAAGCCGAACGCGATGGCGCAAGCCGAGCATTCAGCTCTTAGTTCTTAGTTCTTAGCTCTAAGTGACTCACCGCCACCCCGAAGTAATCGGATACCGCCGCTCGCGTCCGAAAGCCTTGGTCGTAACGCGCGGCCCCGGAGCCGCCTGACGGCGCTTGAACTCGTTGATGAAGACCATGCGGATCACGCGACGCACCGTGGCGTCGTCGTGGCCGGCGGCGATGATGTCTTCCGCCGAGGCCTCGCCCTCAATGAAGTGCTCGAGAATCGCATCGAGTTCATCATACGGCGGCAGGGAATCCTGATCGGTCTGCTCATGGCGCAGTTCCGCCGACGGCGGACGCTCGATCACAGCCGCCGGAATGGCTCCGTCGATCGCCGAGCGCCACCGCGAAAGCGCGTAGACCACGGTCTTGTAGACGTCCTTCAGGGGCGCGTAGGCGCCGCACATGTCGCCGTACAGCGTGGCGTAGCCCACCGCCATCTCGCTCTTGTTGCCCGTGGACAGCAGGAGCTTGCCGGTCTTGTTCGACATCGCCATCAGCAGCACGCCGCGGGTTCGCGATTGCAGGTTTTCTTCCGTGATGTCGGGTTTGCGACCCTCGAACACCGGCGCCAGAGCGCCGGTAAAGGCCTCGTAGATGCCTTCGATGGGTAGCACGTGGTACTCGACGCCCATGTGCTCGGCCTGGGCCTTGGCTTCCCGCAGGGACAGGTCCGAGGTGTATTCCGTCGGCATCATGATGGCCGTGACCTTGTCCTTGCCCAGCGCATCGACCGCCATCGCGAGCGTCAGGGCGGAATCGATACCGCCCGACAGACCCAGCAACACACCGGAAAAATGGTTCTTGCCGATATAGTCGCGGATACCGCGAACGATACCGTCATACATCAGCGCCTCCGGCGAGCGGGTATCCGGCGCCGGCCAGTCCACGGCCGTGAGGCGACGCGTGGCGGTATCGAACTCCACCGTCAGCAGCATTTCCTCGAAGGAGGGAGCGCGCGCCGCGATCTCGCCATCGGCCTGCACCAACAGCGAATGGCCGTCGAACAGCAGGTCGTCCTGACCACCGACGAGGTTTACGTAGGCGATCGGCAGCCCGGTCTCGCGGGCGCGGTCGCGCAGCAGTGCCTCCCGGGTCGCGGCCTGGCGCTTGTCCCACGGCGACGCGTTGATCACGAGGATCAGCTCCGCGCCAGCGCCGGCGAGGCGGCTGGCGGGGTCCGATTCCCAGATGTCCTCGCAGATCAGCATGCCGACCTGCACACCCTCGATCGCGAACACCCGCGTAGCGTCGCCATGCTGGAAATAGCGCTTCTCGTCGAACACGGTGTAATTGGGCAGCGCCTGCTTGTGGTACGTCCACTCCAGGGCGCCTTCGCGAATGAGCGACGCCGCGTTGTAAACCTCGCCCTGCGCATCCGGGTAGCCGACGACCGCCGAAATACCCGTGATGGCCGGCAGCAGGGCATGCAGTTCGCGATGGCAGGCTTCGAGGAAACTGGGACGCTGCAGCAGGTCCTCGGGCGGGTAGCCGGACAGCGTCAGCTCGGGGAAGGCGATCAGCGACGCGCCGAGGCGATCGCGCGCTTCATCGGCCAGCGCCTTGACCCGTCGCGCGTTGTCGGCGGTGGCACCGACGGGGAAATCGAACTGGGCCAGGGCGAAGCGAAAGGTGGACATCGGGAATCCGTGCGGTCGCGGGGACTGCCTATGATAAGCCACCGTTGCGCCGACGCGGGCTCATTGCACCGGTACGTCGTAGATCGTGTCGCCATCGGCCGCGCCGGAGAGGGTGAAATGCCACCACTCCTGCGGGTAATTGACGAACCCGCGCGCCGCCATGGCCTTCAGCAGGCGCTGGCGGTTCTCGTGCTGAAGCGGTGTGACGCGCGGATCGTCCGTATGCGCCAGCGGATCGAAGAAGTCGAAGTCCGTGCCCATGTCGAGCGGCGTGCAATGGACGCCCTCGCACCGCATCAGGGTGAGGTCGACCGTCGCGCCCTTGCTATGACCTGACACCGGAGCGATGTACTCGCCCAACAGCTGGTCCTTGCGCAGGGCGGGATAATGCGATGCCCTCGTGCGGGTATCCGACACATCGCCCGCCCAGCGGACGAAGGCCGCCACGGCGCGCGCCGGGCGATAGCAGTCCCACAGGCGCAGCCGGTAGCCCTGCGGGCGCAGATCCCTCTCCACCTGAGCAAGGGCCCGCGCTGCGCCGGTGCGCAGCAGGCAGGCCGGCGCGAGATAGCCCGGCACCGTGGCGCCGGTGAAATTGTCCGGGGCCGCGTACTTCATGTCTTCCGCGATATCCGGCGCCATCGTGCGGATATCCGTCAGCCCCGCGTCGGCGGGCGTACGCGCCGCGGACAGGTGCGGCGTGTCGGTCGCGACGGAGCGACCGCAGGTGAGCACCAGCGACAGCAGCAGGAGGGGCCAGGGCCGGATCGTCATGTGCCCATCTTGCCATGCCCATCGAGTCGCATTTGCTGACATCATGCCCCGTCGCCTGCGGAGAAACGCATGATCGAATCGGTTTGGCCCTATCTGGCCGTCATGCTGCTCGTCGCGGGCTTCTGGCCGGCGATCGAGCGACGGTTCGGCTGGAAGGTGTTCGAGGTCCTCCCGCCCATCGTGCTGACCTACCTCAGCGTCACCGCCCTGTCGGTCGCCGGACTCTGGTCGGCATCGCCCGGCATCCACGCCGCCCAGTCGGTCATCGTGGGGCACCTGGTTCCCGCCCTGCTCTTTCTTCTGATGATCGGCTGCGATCTGCGCGCGATCTTCCGCCTGGGTCCGCGGGTGCTCGGCGTGTTCGTCTGCACCTCGATCAGCCTGTTTATCGCCTTTATCGTGGCCTTCCTGCTGTTCCGTCACTGGCTGCCGGGCGATGGCTGGAAACCGCTGGCGTCTCTTTCGGGCAGCTGGGTGGGCGGAACGGCCAACCTCATCGCGGTGAAGCAGGCCATCGGCATGTCGGACACCTCACTGGCGACCGCGCTGCTCACCGATGCGCTCTGCTATTCGATGTGGGTGGTGGTGCTGTTCTCCGTTGCACGCCTGGCACCGGCGTTTAACCGCTGGACACGTGCGACCTCCAGTGCCGACCTCATCGTGACCGAAACCGCACCGCGTGCGCCGGCGACCATGGACGGCGTGCTGCTTTGGCTGGGCTTCGCGCTGCTGGTGGCGGCACTGGCCCTGGGCGTGGCCGCGCGACTCCCCGTGGGCAGCATGGTCTCCGCGACCACATGGACCATTCTCGTCGCGACGGTCGCCGGTCTGATCGTCGCGCATACGCCACTGGCACGCTTGCCCGGCGCACAAGCCGTGTCGAGCGCCCTGCTGATTTCCGTCGTCGCCGTGCTCGCCTCGCAAAGCAGCTTCGCCGGTATCGCCGCCGCGCCGATCTACCTGTTGTGCGGGGTCACGGTGATCGCGTTGCATGCCGTGCTCCTGTGCGCGGCGGCGCGCGTGTTCCACTTCGACCTGTATCTTTGCGGCATCTCCTCACTGGCACATATCGGCGGCGTGGCGGCCACACCGGTTCTGGCCGCGACGTATTCGCGCTCGCTGGTACCGGTCGGCATCCTGCTGGCGCTGCTGGGTTATATCCTTGGTACCGGCTTCGGCCTCGTCGTCGCGGCCGTGCTGTCCAGACTCGCTATCTGACCGGGATCCCCGCATGCCCCTGTTTCGCCATCGCCTGCTGTTCGCCGCCCTCCTCGCCGGATTTCCGGGGATGGCGTCGCTGGCGAGCCCACCACCGATCGTCGATACGGGCATCCCCGGCGTGACGGATGCCCAGCTCTCGCCAGACTGGTGGGTCGCACGGCTGCCGGACGCGGATCGCGTCGTCCTCGACGCGCCATCCATCGCGGCGCTGAACGATAAGCTGCGGCGCCTCGATCCCTCGATGCACGACATCCGCCATCTGCCATCGTCGCTGACGCGCGACCAGGTCATGGTCTGGATCGACAGGGTCTCTCAGCGCCCGGCCCGTGCGTTGTTCGACGCGAAAGGCCAGTCACTGCCGGCGAGCGCCATCGATTCGATACTCGCCAACGATGCGACGAACGCCATTCCTTCAGAAGTGACACTGCGCTATGGCATGGCCGTGCGTCGCGCACCGCTACGCAGCCATGCCACCGATGCGCGCGTGTTCACGCAGCCCGTCGATACCGACATCGATCGATTCCAGGAAAGCGCGCTTTTCCCCGGCGACCCGGTAGTCGTCGTGCACAGCAGTGCCGATGGTCGCTGGGTGTTCGCGGTCAGCGCACGCTACGCGGCATGGACACCGGCCGAGGCGATCGCCTATGGGACGGCGGCGCAGGTATTTGCCCATGCCGACGCCACACCCTTCCGCGTCATCACCGGCGCCGCACCGCACACCGTGTTCACGCCCGAGGCACCCGCGCTCTCGGAGCTGCAGCTGGACATGGGCACGCGCATCCCGCTGGACACGTCGCTGTCGCCAGGCCAACCGGTCAACGGACAGCATCCGTATACCTCATGGGTGCTCAGCTTGCCGGTGCGCGACGCACAAGGCGCTCTGTCCTTCCGGCCCGCGCTGCTCCAGCGCAATCAGCCCTCCGAGGCCGACTATCTTCCGCTCACCCGCGCCAACGTGATTCGCCAGGCGTTTCGATTTCTCGGCGAGCGCTACGGCTGGGGGCATGATTTCAACGGCCGCGACTGCAGCGGATTCGTCTCCGACGTTTATCGCAGCATGGGCGTGCAGATGCCGCGCAACACGGGCGACCAGGCGTCGAGCCCGGGTCTTTCGCACACGGCATACACGTCGAAGGACGGTCACGATGCCCGCGTCGCCGCGGCGATGGCGCTTGAGGTCGGTGACCTCGTCTACATTCCTGGCCACGTGATGATGGTGATCGGTAAGGTCGACGGCCAGCCGTACGTGATTCACGACGTCGGTGGTATCAGCCTCCGTGAGGGAAACACCACCCTGCATCGCATCAAACTCAACGAAGTTTCCGTCACCCCGCTACTGCCACTGATGTTCGACAAGGACACCAGCTTCGTCGATCGCATGACCAGCATCGTCCGCATCCGGTGAGGCCGTGCCATGAAGATCGTTGAGATCCGTCTGTCCATGCTTCGCGTTCCGCTACGCACACCGTTCCGTACGGCGCTTCGTGAGGTGGACAGCGTGGAGGACATCGTCGTGACAGTCCACACCGATGATGGCCATGTCGGCTACGGCGAGGCGCCTCCGACGGCGGCGATCACCGGCGAGACGCATGCGTCGATCATCGCAGCCGTACGTCGGCATATCGCGCCGCGTCTCATCGGCGAGGACATCGCCGATCTCAACCGCGTCGTCGGCCTCATTCAAAGCGCATTGGAAAAAAATACGAGCGCCAAGGCAGCCGCGGAGATCGCCATTTACGATCTCTGGGCGCAATACCACGGCGCACCGCTTTACCAGCTGCTCGGTGGCGGTCATCCACGGCTATCCACCGACCTGACCATCAGCGTGAACGACGTCGACACGATGGTCGCCGATGCACTGAACGCCATCGCCCGTGGCTACACCTCGCTCAAGATCAAGATCGGCAAGAAGATCGACGACGATATCGTCCGGGTGCGGGCCATTCATACCGCCGTCGGCGAATCGGCGCTCTTGCGTCTCGACGCCAACCAGGGCTGGACCGCCGCGGAAGCGGTGCGCGCGATTCGCCAGCTTGAAGACGCGGGCGTGCGCATGGAGCTGGTCGAACAACCTGTGAAAGCGCACGACCTCGAAGGCCTGCGACACGTCACGCGCCACGTCGATACGCCGATCATGGCGGATGAGAGTGCCTTCGGCCCGAAGGATCTGCTCGAACTCATCCGCCTGCGCGCCGCCGACATCGTCAACATCAAGCTGATGAAGACGGGCGGCATCTCGGGTGCACTGCGAATGGCCGATATCGCCGCCATGCACGGTATGGAATGCATGATCGGCTGCATGCTCGAAAGCAGCATCAGCGTGGCGGCGGCCGTTCATGTGGCCGTCGCAAGATCCAACGTCATCACGAAGATCGACCTGGATGGACCCTCGCTGTGCACGTTCAATCCGGTGGACGGCGGCGTCGACTTCGATGAGTCGCACCTATCCATACCGCCTCTTCCGGGCCTGGGCATTCGCTCGATTCGCGGCCTCGAGCCTCTCTGAATGGTGATCCGCATGCGTCGCCTCCCTCGCTTTCTGCTTGTATCGCTTCTTCTTTCGATCACGGGGCTCACCATCGCCTTCGAGGCGCCCGTGGCCTGGTCGGTATCGCGGCAGATGATCGTGGTCACCACGGAGAACTGGGACGCCACGCAGGGCATGCTGCGCCGTTTCGAACGCGAAGAAAGTGGCTGGCGGGCGGTCGGATCGCCGGTGCCGGTCACGATCGGCAAAGGTGGCAGCGCATGGGGCATGGGACTGCATCCGCCGCAGACCGACGGCCCGACGAAGGTCGAAGGCGACGGGCGCAGCCCGGCGGGGATATTCCGGATCGGCGAAGCTTTCGGTTACGCGGAACGAAACGGCACGGCGCTCCCCTACCGGGGGCTCACGGCGTCCGACTATTGCGTCGATGTCGACGGCTCGCCGTATTACAACCAGCTGGTCGATGAAAACAAGGTAGGCCATAGCGCGGTCGAAGAGGCCACGGAGGCGATGCGGCGCGACCTGCACTTCAACGGCGACCACGCCTATCGCATCGGTTTCGTCATCGAGCACAACGCCGGGGGACGCAAGGGCGCGGGCAGCTGCATCTTCGCGCACCTGTGGAAGTCACCGACATCGCCGACCGCCGGATGCACGGCGATGACCGACGAAGCCATGGAAGGACTGCTCGCGTGGCTCGACCCGAATAAGAAACCCGTGTTCGTGCTGCTGCCGCGAGGCGAATACGCGAGGCTTCGTGGCGCCTGGAATCTGCCGGCGCTCTAGGGCGCCAGGTGGTCACTCATTGACCAGCGAAACGCAAGTCGGTGGTGGGAAAGACGAATCGTCGGTTATCCACACCCTTATGCAGATCGTATCCACATTCGCTGTGGATAAGCGCGCTCTAGTCGCCGGGGCGGTGGGCAAAAAATAAGCAGCGCAACGCAACCGACTGTCACGCGGCGGGTTTCCGGAGTTATGCACATGCTTATGCAGCGACTGTCCACACAGGCTGTGGATGAATGGCCATCGCCCCCGACTCTCGCTGTCAGCGAATGAAGCGATCCATGTGAGCACTTTGCCAGCGGCGTGTTTCGCCGACAGAAGAGCCCATAACGAAAGGCTAAGCTGCCTGGCCTGTCTTTCCAGCACACGGAACCGTGATGACTGATACGCGCCGCCTCAGCTGCCCGAACATGGCCTTCGCCCTCATGCTGCCCATGTCCCTGCCGGTACTCGCTGCCGAAGGCGACGCCAGCGCGCCGATACCGCCTCGGCTCGACATCCATCTCTTCGTACACGATGACGTCCGGCACTACATGTCGCACGAACGGATACACGCCGGTTATGTCGCGTGGTGGCTTGCCGACATGAGCAAGGTCGTGCCGTTCGCGCGCATCGAGGTGCGTTACCTTCCGCCGGTCAACGGCGTTACCGACATTCCTTACATGCACGATGCCGCGCTGGGCGACTGGACCCACACCGTCATGGCCTGGGCCGACCGCGAGGGGATGACGCCCAGCCATACGCGCAAGTTCCTCCTGATCACCCCCCAGGTACCGCAGCCAGGCGCGTCAGGCATTGCGTGGCAGGGTGGCAGCACGGCGATGGCATCGATCAACGGGCGTTACCGGGTGGTGGCTCACGAGCTGGGCCACCTGTTCGGCGCAGACCACGAGCATGGTGCGGTCAACTACACGGGAGGCTGGTGGTGCGAGAGCAACATGTATGCCTCATCCCTGAGCCTGCGCGGCAACTGCTACACCTATACGCCGGAGAACCAACGGCGCATGCGGAAGTACATCATCGAAAACCCCGGAGCGGACGTCGGGAGCCGACGAGGCCCGCTGGTCGCCGACTGACGCCCGCTGATCAGGAAATGACCAACATGAGCTAACCGCTTGCCCACATTGGGCATCCCCGACTTATGCACAGCGTTATGCAGGCGGTATCCACACAGGCTGTGGATGAAATGCGCGCATAAAAAAACCGCGACCCGAAAGCCGCGGCTCTTTAGGCTCGCCGAAGCGAACGGGGTATTACTTCATCAGACCCGCGAGGGTCTTGCCGAGGTCGGCCGGCGACTTGACCGTGGTCACGCCTGCCTTCTCGAGCGCGGCGAACTTGGCTTCCGCCGTGCCCTTGCCGCCCGAGATGATCGCACCGGCGTGGCCCATGCGCTTGCCCGGAGGTGCCGAGGCGCCCGCGATGAACGAGACGACCGGCTTCCTGACGTACTGGCTGATGAACTCAGCCGCGTCTTCTTCGGCGCTGCCACCGATTTCGCCGACCATGATGATGCCTTCGGTCTGCGGATCGTCCTGGAACAGCTTCAGGCAGTCGATGAAGTTCAGACCGTTGATCGGGTCGCCACCGATGCCAATGCAGGTGGACTGGCCGAGGCCTTCGTTCGTGGTCTGGAACACCGCTTCGTACGTGAGGGTGCCCGAACGCGAGACGATGCCGACCTTGCCCGGCTTGTGAATGTGGCCCGGCATGATGCCGATCTTGCACTCACCCGGGGTGATGACGCCCGGGCAGTTCGGACCGACGAGCACGACGTCCGGGTGCGACTTGAGCACGTTCTTCACGCGCATCATGTCGAGCACCGGAATGCCTTCCGTGATCGTGACGATGATCTTGATGCCGCCGTCGATGGCTTCGAGGATCGAGTCGGCCGCGAACGGGGGCGGCACGAAGATGACCGAGGCGTCGGCACCGGTCTGGTCGACTGCGTCACGCACGGTGTTGAAGACCGGCAGACCGATGTGCTCCGAGCCACCCTTGCCCGGCGTGACACCGCCGACGACCTTGGTGCCGTAGTCGATCGCCTGTTCGGCGTGGAAGGTACCCTGCTGTCCGGTGAAACCCTGGACCAGGACCTTGGTGTTCTTGTTGATCAGGACGCTCATTAGAATTCGCTCCTCAGGCCGCTGCGGCCACGGCCTTGCGGGCCGCATCGTTGAGATCGTCGGCCGGCGTGATCGCCAGACCCGAGTTGGCCAGGAGTTCGCGACCCTTTTCGACGTTCGTGCCCTGCAGGCGCACGATCACCGGGATCTGCAGACCCACTTCCTTCACCGCGGCGATGATGCCTTCGGCGATCAGGTCGCAACGGACGATGCCGCCGAAGATATTGACCAGGATGGCCTTCACCTTGTCGGAGGACAGGATCAGCTTGAACGCTTCGGAGACGCGCTCCTTCGTGGCGCCGCCGCCGACGTCGAGGAAGTTGGCCGGCTCGCCGCCTGCCAGCTTGATCACGTCCATCGTGGCCATGGCCAGACCGGCGCCGTTGACCATGCAGCCGATCGTGCCGTCCATCGTCACGTAGTTGAGGTTGTGCTGGACGGCGGCCGCTTCGGCGGCGTCTTCCTGCGTGAGGTCGCGCATGGCGGCCAGGTCGGCGTGACGGAACTCGGCGTTGTCGTCCGAGTTGACCTTGCCGTCGAGGGCGGCGAGGTTGCCGTCTTCGAGAATGGCGAGCGGGTTCAGCTCGACCAGGGCCAGGTCCTTCTCGTTGAACAGCTTGTACAGGCCAAGCATGATCTTGACGAGCTGACCGACCTGCTTCGGATTCAGGTCCATCTTGAACCCGAGATCGCGGCACTGGTACGGCTGCAGGCCTTCGACGAAATCGACCTGGAAGGTGTGGATGTCTTCCGGGGTTTCGGCGGCCACCTGCTCGATGTCCACGCCGCCGTGCTTGGAGGCGATGAAGGAGATCGACTTGGTGTCACGATCGGTGAGGATCGAGAGGTACAGTTCCTTCGCGATGTCGGTCGCGTCGGTGACCAGGACCAGGTTCACCGGCAGCGCACGGCCGGCGGACTGGTAGGTTTCCATGTTCGTGCCGAGCATGCCCTTGGCAGCGGCGCGCACGTCGTCGAGACTGCGGCAGAACTTGACGCCACCGGCCTTGCCGCGACCGCCGGCATGGATCTGGGCCTTGACCATCCACTGCGAACCACCAAGGTGCTTGGCGGCGTCGACAGCGGCATCGGGAGAGTTGGCAACCTTGCCCGGCGGCACGGCGATGCCGTACTTGGCGAACAGTTCTTTAGCCTGGTACTCGTGGAAATTCATTCGATACCTCGAGCGAACGGGAGAAGCGTGTGAATGCATGCGGGCCGGGAGCGGCCTGCACGGGAGTGGGGGATGAATCGATCGATTGCGCCAAAATGACGCAATACGGCCGCGTATTTTCCCGGAAGGCGCCCCGGATGGAAAGAGGCGCCGCGACATTTCGTCGCTTTTCGCCCTTTTTCGCTGCTGGAACTGCGTGTTGCCCCGGGGTCGCCGCCGCCTATACTGGCGGTCATCGAGGCCCTGGGGGGCCACCGGCGGAGAACCACCCACGTGTCCACGCCCGCGCCGACCATGGCCGCCCGCTCCCGTGCGGTGCAGACCACCGCACGCCACGAACTGTTCTTTTTCAACTACTTCCGGCTGGGCCAGGCGGCGGTCTACACCGCCCTGGCGTTCCGTCCGGAGCACATGAACTGGCCGGCGCTGCCGGAACCCGTCTTCGCCCGGGTGCTCGCGCTGGCCTACCTCTTCGCCGCCCTGATCATGGTCTCCCGAACCCGGGGCACGTTGCATCGCCCCGTCCTCATCGTTTCGATCGGTCTGACCCTGGATATCGCAGCCGCCTTGCTCGCCCTGGTGCTGATGCACGATGTCCGCATGGGCGTGGCGATGATGCTGGCCGTCAACATCGCGACGGGCGCGCTGCTGCTGCCCTTCCGGCTGTCGATGTTTTTCGCCGCGCTGGCCACCCTGGGCATGCTCGGCCATTCCCTGTTCGACCTGGAAGCCGCCGCCAGTTCGGACCGCGAGCTGGTGGAGTACGCGCTGTTCGGCGCCGCCTATTTCGCCTGCGCATCGCTGTGCTATGTGTTGGGGCGCAACATCCGCGCGTCGGAAGCCCTGGCCGAACAACGTGGCATCGATCTGGCCAACCTGTCCCAGGTCAACGAACTGATCATCCGTCGCATGAAGACCGGCGTGCTGCTGGTCGACGAAGGCAACCGGATCCACCAGCTCAACGAGTCCGCATGGATGCTGATGGGCAATCCTTCGGCGGAGCAGCGCGACCTGGGGAGCCTGGCGCCCGAGCTGTCGCGGCGCCTGTACCACTGGCGCACGTCCGGCAAGCTGGACGAGAGCGCGACCATGCTGGCCGATGGCACCCCCGAGGTGATCCCCCGCTTTTCCCGCCTGGCGCCCAACGACGACTCGCACGTCCTGATTTTCCTCGACGATACGTCGCTGGTATCGCGCCGCGCCGAGGAACTCACCCTCAGCTCGCTCGGCCGGCTGTCGGCCTCGATAGCCCATGAGATCCGTAACCCGCTGGCGGCGATCCACTATTCGGCGCAGCTGCTGGCCGAATCCACGGACATGAACGACACCGACCTGCGCATGGTGGAGATCATCAACAACCACTGCTCGCGCCTCAACGAGATCATCGAGAACATCCTCCAGCTGTCACGGCGCGAGCGCTCCCGGCCGGAAACCCTGGACCTGAGCCAGTGGGTGCATCACTTCGTAACCGAGTACCGGCAAGGGAACGATCTGGGCGCGGACATCCTGCGCGCGGTGTCCGGCAGTGAGCCGGTCGCCGCCGTCGCTGACCCCCAGCACCTGCAGCAGGTCATCTGGAACCTGGTCCAGAACGCGCTGCGCTACGGCCGCCTGCCCGGCGAACCGGCGCGCGTGATGCTGGTGGCGCGCCATTCCGAAGCCGGAATTCCCATCCTCGAGGTGATCGATCGCGGCCCGGGCATCCCGCCGAAGGTGGCGGCCCAGATCTTCGAGCCGTTCTTCACCACCCACGAATACGGCACCGGGCTTGGTTTGTACCTGGCCCGCCAGATGACCGAAGCCAACCAGGCCGCGCTGGAATATGTGCGGGTCGCAGGGGGTGGCAGCTGCTTCCGGATCAGCCTGACGCCGCCGGCGCGTACCGCCGCCTCGGTCCCCCTGGCGGCCCGCGCGTGAACGCCGCGCTTTGCGCAGGCCGCCCGGGCGGTTACATTTGTCCCCATTACCGAACCTTTCGGATCCAATGAGCAAGCAGTCCGTACTGGTCATCGACGACGAGCGGGATATCCGCGAGTTGCTGACCATCACCCTTGGTCGAATGGAACTCGACGTGGACGCTGTGGGCAGCGTCACCGAAGCGCGGAATGCGCTGGCCTCCCGTCGCTACGACCTCTGCTTCACGGACATGCGCCTGCCGGACGGCAGCGGCCAGGAGATCATCGAACTGATCGCCGCCAGCCACCCGGATATGCCGGTGGCGATGATCACCGCCTACGGCAACGTCGACGCGGCGGTGAACGCGCTGAAGGCGGGCGCGTTCGATTTCGTCTCCAAGCCGGTCGACATCCACCTGTTGCGTCGCCTGGTGCGAACCGCGCTGCGTCTCTCCGAGGAGCGCAAGTCGGAAGCCGGCGCGAGGGGCGTTCCCGGCGCCGATCGTCTGATCGGCGATTCGCCGGTGATGGTCGAGGTCCGCGGCAAGATCGCCAAGCTGGCCCGCAATCAGGCGCCGGTCTACATTGGTGGCGAATCGGGCGTCGGTAAGGAACTGGTCGCGCGCCTGATCCACGAACTGGGCCCGCGTGCCGCCGGCGCCTTCGTGCCGGTGAACTGCGGCGCCATTCCTTCCGAACTGATGGAAAGCGAGTTTTTCGGTCACCGCAAGGGAAGTTTCACGGGTGCTCACGCCGACAAGGAAGGCCTGTTCCAGGCCGCTCAGGGCGGCACGCTGTTCCTCGACGAAGTCGCCGAACTGCCCCTGCACATGCAGGTGAAGCTGCTGCGCGCCATCCAGGAAAAAGCGGTACGTCCCATCGGCGGACGCGACGAGATCCCGGTCGACGTGCGCATTCTTTCCGCCACGCACAAAAATCTGGCGGGGCTGGTCGAGCAGGGTCTGTTCCGACAGGACCTGTTCTATCGCATCAACGTCATCGAACTGCGCGTGCCGCCTCTGCGCGAGCGTCGCGGCGACGTGCCGAAGCTGGCCGAGTTCGTGTTGAAGCAGCTCGCCGTAGAATCCGGCGGCGGCGCCCCGGGCCGCCTGCAGCCCGATGCGCTTGCCGCGCTGGAGGCGTACCAGTTTCCCGGTAACGTCCGCGAACTCGAGAACATCCTCGAGCGCGCGATGGCGATGTGCGAAGGCGATATCATCGAAGCGGATGATCTGATGTTGCCGCAGCGTGTGGCGGTGCCAGCGCCTGCTACCGCCGATCCGGCCGCTCCAGCCAACGGCGCGGCCGCCGTCGTGGCGCCAAGAGCGGCAAGCGGTGCTGACGGATCGCTCGAAGACTTCATCTCGAACATCGAGCGCGACACCATCATCAAGGCACTCGAAGAGTCGCGCTACAACAAGACCGCGACGGCAAAGAAGCTCGGCATTACCTTCCGCGCGCTGCGCTATAAGCTCAAGAAGCTCGGGATCGACTGACCGGCGATCAGCCGGGACGCGAAGCGCGTCCCGGCCTCTTGCGCGTTCGGAGCCACGCCTGCCAGGCGACGTAGCCGCGGCGGCAGGCAAGCGTCAGCCCCCAATAGAACACCACCGCCATCAAGGCATTGAGTACGAGCCATCCGAAAAGTGGCCAGGCTCTATGGAACTCGAGCTCCGGCGACGGAAGTCCAAGCCATGGAGTGATAAAGAGCGGGACGCCCATCACTCCCCGCACGATGTCGAAGTGGATTCCTTCGACACACCGGGGAGAGTCACACGACGTTTGCCAGAGAAGCACCAACACAGCGAGCACCAGGTGCAGCAGGGATCCTGCGGTGAACCATGCGATACGCGTGCGACAAGCCATCCTCCGCTGAATGGCTCTCGCTTTCTTGTGTGTGTCCCAGTACATCAGGCACCCCGGAGAATTAATGGGTGCCCACGTTACTTAGCGACAGAAGCCCGCGATATGGAAGGATTCTGAAAAATCAGCCTGATTTCGCTTCGCTCGCCTCAAGCGCCTCGCGCACCTTGCGCAGCAACGCCCTGGACTGGATCGGCTTATCCAGCACGTACAGATGATCCAGCTGGGGCAGTTCGTCGAGGTTCGGCGGTGAATCCGGGCGCGCGAGCAGCAGTACCGCGCGACTGTAACCGTGCTCGAGCAAGGCGGCCAGCGTGCGCACGCCGGTGAACAGGTTCATGTCCGCGTCCATGACGACCAGGTCAGGAACACCGTGCGCTTCGATCCACTGCAATGCCGCCGTACCACTCTGGCTCGCGCCGGCCTGGTAGCCATAAGCGTCCAGCGTATCGACCAGCAGCGACAACTGCACCGCCTCTTCGACGACGACCAGCACACGCTCGGCTTCGCCCTGGAGCGACGCGTCCATGATCGATGCCGGCGCCGAATCTTCCTCGTCGCTGCTTAGCGGCAGGTAAAGATGAAACTGTGTGCCCTCACCCAGAACACTGCGAACACGCATGAGGCCGCCGTGACTGGCGACGATGCGCTTGCATGACAGCAGGCCCAGACCCGTTCCGCTTTCCTTCGTGGTGAAGAACGGCTCGAACAGGCGCGCGAGCACTTCCGGCGGCATGCCCAGACCGGTGTCGATCACCGACAGGCGCAGGTAACGACCTGGAAGCGGCTGTTCACCCTCGAGGAAGAAGTCATCCGCGAGGTTGGCTTGCGCCGTCTCGATGCGCAGCGTGCCGCCGGCGGGCATCGCCTGGAAGGCGTTGAGGCTGAGATTGAGCAGGCACTGCTGCAACTCGGTATGGTTGCCCTCGAAGGTCACATCCGGATCGAAGACCTCCACGCTCATCTGCACCGTGCGTGGCACGCTACCCTGGAGCAGCAGCTTCAGCGCATCGAGCAAGGCGCCCAGGCGAACCTGCTCCGCACGGCGCGCGCCGCGCGCGAACGACAACATCGACGACACCATCTCGAGCCCGCGTCGGCCGCAATCGCGAACCAGCGTACCCAGACGCGCGAGGCGCGGATCGTCGGCGTAATCCTCAAGCGTGTCACCCGCAAGCAACAGCGGCTGCAGAAGATTGCGAAGATCGTGACTCAGGCCACCCGCCAGCAACGCGAGGCTCTCGAAGCGCTGGGCGCGAATCAGTTCCTGTTCGGCACGTGCACGGGCACGCTTCTCTTCACCCTCGCGCAGCGCGCGGCGCACCGCCGACGCGAGGCGCGCCGTATTGTGTTTGAGGATGTAGTCGGTCGCGCCGTTGCGCAGTGCCTCGATAGCCGCCTCTTCACCCAGCGTCGCCGAGATGAAGATGAAGGGAGTCGCGACGTCGCGCTCGCGCAACAGCTGTAGCGCACGCTCGCCGCTGAAAACGGGCAGGCTCAGGTCGGAAAGGACGATGTCCGGATGGAAGTCATCCAGCCCGGCGATGAACGCGGCCTCCTCGTCGACAAGGAGCACCTCGTAATCGAGTCCGTCCTGCTCCAGTTCGGACAGGATGAGCTCGGCATCGAACTCATTGTCCTCGACCTGAAGGATGCGCACCTTGTTGTTCTTGCCCTGCCCGCCCATGTCAGTCGCTCGGCTCGTTGGTGGGAATCACTCGCCTTCCGGGCGCTGGTTCAGCACCGCCCAGAAGTGGCCGAGGGTCTGCACGGCCGTGAAGAACTGCTGTACGTCCACGGGCTTGAGCACGTAGGCGTTGACGCCGAGATCCCAGCTGCGGGCAAGATCGCTCTCTTCGCGCGACGACGAGAGGATCACCACCGGCAGACGCTTCCACTTTTCCTCGGCACGGAGCTCCTTCAACACTTCGAGCCCATCTTTGCGCGGCATCTTGATGTCGAGCAGGATCACCGACGGATCGCCCTCCGGGCGATTCGCGTACGGACCGCGGCGGTGCAGCCAGTCGAGGCAGTCGACGCCATCCTCGACGTGCACCACGGGATTGGCGAGCTTGGCCTCACGCAGCGCATCGATGGCCATCTCGGCATCGGCCATCGAGTCTTCGACGATGAGGATCGTGCGCAGGTCGCGCTGATTCATGAGTCACCTGTCTGGGCACCCGGAACGTCGGATACCGGCAATGAAAAATGGAAAGTGGCGCCGCGATCGGTTTCCCCCTCGGCCCACGTCCGCCCACCATGGCGCGCGATGATGCGTCGCACATTGGCCAGGCCGATACCGTTGCCCGGGAACTCCGAGGCACGATGCAGGCGCTGGAAAACGCCGAACAGCTTGGTCGCATACTGCATGTCGAAACCGGCGCCGTTGTCGCGCACGGTGAATTCGTAATCGCCCGCGGACGTACGCTCCAGCGTGACCTCGATGATCGCGCGCTCGCGGTTGCCCGTGTATTTGACGGCATTGCCCAGCAGGTTCTGCCAGACCGTACGCAGCATATTCTCGTCACCGACGACGATCGGCATCGGCGCGATGCGCCATTCGATCTGACGGTCGCGCGCTTCGGTTTCGACCAGTGCGCGCGCCTCCTCAACCAGCGACTGCATGTCGACCGGTTGCAGGCGCAACGCGCCACGGCCGAGGCGGGAGAACACCAGCAGATCGTCGATCAGCTGTGCCATGCGCCGTGACGAACTGCTGATCACGTCGATGTAATGCTTGACGCGGTCGTCCGACCGGTCGGCGAGGTGCGCTTCGAGCTTGCCCGCGAAGCCGGCGATGTGACGCAAAGGCGCGCGCAGATCGTGCGATACCGAGTAGCTGAAGGCCTCCAGTTCGCGGTTGACGTCGGAGACCTGCTCGACCTTGCCTTCGAGCTGGCGATTGAGCTCGCTCACCTTCTGCTCGACCAGCGCGCGCGCCGTGATGTCGCTGACGGTCAGCAGTACCGCCGGGGCATCGCTATCCGATTCTTCGATGCGACGGGCGTTGATGACGACGAAGCGATCGATGCCATCAACCGTGCGCTGGGTCAGCTCGTAATCCCACAGCTCGCGATCGCGCGCCACCACGTCGTTCAGGCGCTGCAGCAGCGAGGTATCGCTCCATGCGCCGTCGCCGATCTCGTTGAGGGGCGGATTCTTGTCGCTCTCGGTATCGAAGCCGTACAGCTCGGCAAACGCGTTGTTTACCAGCAGCGTACGCAGCGACGCGTCCAGCATGGCGATCGGCTCGCGTACCGCCTGGACGATCAGCTGCGACCGATGCACGGCGCCCGATGCCTTGGATTCCGCTTTCAGACGGATCGCGATCTGGCGCTCGGAGACGACCACGACGATCGCCAGCAGGGCGATCTGCGCCAGCGATGCGATCAGCAGCACCGTACGGTTGTCCGTGGCCGAATCGACCGCCTGGCCGCGACGCTGTTCCAGCAGGGCCGATTCCTCCGAGAGCAGATCGATCACCGTCTGCCGGATGGGGAAGAGGATCCTGAGGTCTTCCATCGTCCTGAAGGCGCCATCGCGGTCGCCCGCCTTCAGCTGCTGCAAGGCCTTTTCACTGAGCGAGGCGCGACTATTCGCGGTCGCCTCGAGGCCACCCAGGCGCATGAGCTGCTCGGGATTGTCGGCCATCATCGTACGCAGTTCGGCGATGAGGCCGGGCACCAGCTTGCGGGTGGCCAAAACGCGTTCTTCCAGCGCCTGATCGGGCGGCGCCCCGGCGACGAGGCTGTAAGCCGCCGCTTCGCTACCGCGCAGGATCGCATCGGCGCGGTAGACGTTGGCCTTGATCTCAGCGGTATGGGTGACCCAGTCACGCGTGGTCAGCGCGGCATCCGAACTCGACCGGTTGACGACGTAGGGCAGCGCGACGATGACCAGCACGGCCGCGAGCAAGCCCGCGATCCGCCAGCGCGCTCCGATCCTTACCATCATGCTGCCGTCATCCCCACAACGATACCTGCCCTGTTAAGGGCACGATTATAGACGCGGGATGTCTTGATTCGCTGACGGAACACGGCACGACCCCTGAAACACGAGGACGGGCGCGCCATTCCCCACTGCCTGCCGGAACCGGCAGGAGAGATGAGGAATGGCGCACCCGTCCTTATGGAGGTCTGCTTTTTGCCCAAAAAGCCGTGAAGACATCGTGAGCGCAGTCGTTACAGTCTCAGGGTGCTGCATCGCTCATGGAATAAGGCGCCGAGGCCGGACCCTGCCCCCAACCCTTCGCCGGCTCGGCCTGCATGCTGAAGTGCAGCTCGCCACCGGCGACGATCTCTTCGTGGCGGATGAACGTCCGGTCCAGCGGCTTGCCGTCCAGCGTGACCTTGCCCACGTACGGATGCTTCGCATCCAGGTGGTCGGCCGAGACCGTGAAGTGCTTGCCACCCGGCAGATTCAGCGTGGCCTTCTCGACGAACGGCCGACCGATGACGTACTGGTTGCTGCCTGGCGCCACCGGATAGAACCCCAGCGAGCTGAAGATGTACCAGGCCGACATCTGCCCCAGGTCGTCGTTGCCGACCAGGCCGGTCGGCGTCGGTGAGTACTGGGTCTTCATGATCTGGACGAGGCGCTCCTGGGTTTTCCAGGGCTGACCCGCGTAGTCGTAGAGGTAAGCGACCTGATGGCTCGGCTCGTTGCCGTGAGCGTACCAGCCGATCAGGCCGGTGATGTCTTCCACGTGCGCGAACGATTTGGGGTCGACCTTGGCGTCGAAAACCGAGTCCAGCTTCCTGACGAAGGCGTCCTTGCCGCCCAGCGCGTCGATCAGGCCCTTGACGTCCTGCGGCACGTACCACGAGTACTGCCACGCATTGCCTTCGGTGTAATCGCTGCCATAGGCGGCCGACGACGGGTCGAACGGCTCGCGGAAACCGCCATCGCTCTTGCGGGCGCGAAGGAAGCCGGTCTTCGTATCGAAGCTGTTCTTCCAGTTGCCGGCACGCTTCATGAAGGTCGCGGCGACATCGTCCCTACCCATGGCCTTGGCCATCCGTGCCAGCGACCAGTCGTCGAACGCGTATTCGACCGTCTTGGACGCCGCCTCCGGTTGCCGATCGATGGGCACGTAACCGAGCTTCATGTAGTCGTCGATGCCGCCATACGGCCCGTACGTGGCGCTGGCCACCATGGCCTCGAGCGCCTTATCCGGGTCGTAGCCACGGATGCCCTTCATATACGCATCGGCAATGACCGGTACGGCGTGATAGCCGACCATGCACCAGGTTTCCATGCCCTGGTAGGCCCAGATGGGCAGGATGCCGAAGGGGCTGGACTCGCGCGAGGCGATCAGTGAACTGACGAACTGGCTGCTCATGTCGGGGCGCAGAAGCGTGATCAGCGGCTGCTGGGCGCGATAGACGTCCCATAGCGACCAGGTCGAATAGAAATCGAAGCCCCTGGCCGTGTGAACCTGGTTGTCCGGGCCGCGGTACTCGCCGTTGACGTCCATCGACAGGCTTGGCGAGATCATCGAGTGGTACAGCGCGGTATAGAACATCCTGCGACTCTCGGCCGGCGCCTTGACGTCCACCGTGGACAGCACCTTCTCCCACGACTGGCGGGCCTCCACGCGGCGGGCATCGAAGTCGAAACCTTCACCGTCCTTATCGAGGTTGGCCACGGCGTTGTCTTCGCTGACGGAGGAAACGGCCACCTTGACGATCAGCGGCTTGCCGAGGTCACCGAAGTCGAACACGCCCTCGAGCGCACGCCCGGTCATGGCGTCCGCGTCTTCCGCCCGGTTTCCCGGACCGCCGAAGCCCCGGTACGGCACGTTCTCTTCGCGGTTCTTCAGACTGCGCGACGTCATCGGCTGGTTGAAACGCATCGCGAAATACAGCTGACGACCGGGAGCCCAGCCCCGCGTGGTGCGGCCGCCGGTGACGGTACCGTCCTTACGCACGCGAACCGAGGACCAGAGCACCTTGCCGTCGTAGTCGTAGATGCTGGGACGCAGGTCGAGCAGCAGATGGGCCGGCTTGCCCTTAGGGAACGTGTACCGATGCCAGCCCACCCGTGAGCCGGCGGTCAGCTCGGCACGAACGCCATAGTCGGCCAGCGTGACGGCGTAGTAACCTGCCTCGGCTTTCTCGCTCTTATGGTCGAAACGCGAGCGATAGCCGCTGCCGGGCTGGTCGGGGGAACCGGGATCCAGCTTGACGTCGCCGGCGATGGGCATGACGAGCACGTCGCCCAGATCGGAATGGCCGCTGCCGGAGAAGTGCGTATGGGAAAAACCCAGAATGCTCGAGTCGCCGTACTGATAGCCGGCCGCCCATTTGTAGGCGTGCTTGAAATCGGGCATCGCCGTGTCCGGCGAGAGCTGGATCATGCCGAAAGGCACGGTCGCACCGGGGAACGTATGACCATCGCCACCCGTGCCGATCGTGGGGTCGACGGCCTCGAAGGCACCGGACGGTTTGTCCGCGGTGGCCGCGAAGGCGAGGGCCGGCAGGGCCAGGGCGAGGGCGGCGGACAGCAGGCCGCGGCGCAGACAGGTGGAGCTCGGCATCGATGGTTCCCCTCAGATCGTTTGGATCGTGACAAACAGGTCGAACGTAGCAAAGATAGCGCGGCTGCGCATGTTGCAGTGCGTGATGCATCCCGAACCCTACCGCGCGATGATCGCCCGGTTTAGATCGTTTGAAGGAGCCACAATGCCCAGGATCACCCCGCAACGCCGCAAGGTCACGCTCGCCGATATCGCGCTGGGCTGCGACGTGTCGCGAGCGACGGTGTCCCTGGTGCTGCGCGGCAGCCCCCTGGTGAACTCCGCCACCCGTGCTCGCGTCGAGGCGGAGCTCAAGCGCCAGGGCTACGTTTATAACCGCGCCGCCGCCAATCTGCGTCGCCGGACGTCCTCCAGTATCGGCCTGGTGATCAACGACCTGGGCAACCCGTTCTTCGCCGAATTCGCCGCGGGGGCCGATGAGGCCCTCGCCAGCGCGGGTTACGTCACCCTGCTCGGCAATACGGGGGAATCCCCCGATCGCCAGCAGGCGGTACTCAACTCGCTGGTGGAACACGGTCCGGCAGGCATCATCCTCTCGCCCGCCGAAGGCAGCGAGGGTGAACAGGTGCTGGCCGCGGTGGGTATGCACACGCCCCTGCTGGTGTTCAACCGCGAACTCCCGGACGATGAGGGCGCCCATCGCTGGGACACGCTCGAGATGGACAACGAGCACGGCGCCCGACTGGCGACCGAACACCTCATCGCGCTCGGCCACGAGCGCATCGCCTTCTTCGGCGGCCACCGCGATTCCAGCTCGGTCGCCCAGCGCCGCCGCGGCTACGCGGGTGCCATGCAGGATGCGGGACTCAAGGTCGATCCCAGCTGGCTGGTGGAGAGCGCGCCCACTCGCCTCGAAGCCGCGCGGCAGACCGGCGCCCTGTTCGCACGCGATCCCGCGCCTACGGCGGCGGTTTGCTACAACGACGCCGTCGCGCTCGGGCTTATCCTTGGCCTGACCAAACGCGGCCGGCGCCCGGGCGAGGACTTCGCTCTGACCGGTTTCGATGACGTCGCCGAGGCCTCGGTATGCGTGCCGCCCCTGACCACCATCGCGGTCGATCCGCGTGGCCTGGGCCGGCGCAGCGCCGAGCTCATTCTTGAAAGACTTACCAACCCCGAGACGGACACCGCTTACACGATCGCGCCAGTACGGCTGGTCGTACGCGAAAGCAGCTGCCCGCCGTCTTCTCCCTGACCCACCAACTGGAGCGCCCCATGGCCACCGGATCCACGCCATTGCCCACCTCTTCGCCCTCGTCGGCGAATTCGGGCGACACCCGCTACACCTATTTCCCGCTCGCTCTCGGCGTGATGACCACGATCTTCTTCATGTGGGGCTTCCTCACCTGCCTGAACGACATCCTGATCCCGCACCTTAAGGGTGTGTTCGAGCTGAACTACTTCCAGGCGATGCTCATCCAGTTCACGTTCTTCGGTGCGTACTTCATCATGGGCCTGCCCGCGGGCAAGCTGGTGGCGGCCCTCGGTTACAAGAAGGGTATCGTCGCCGGCCTGATCATCGCCGGCATCGGCGCGGCGCTGTTCTGGCCGGCCGCCGGCATGCGCGTGTATCCGATCTTCCTCGGTGCGCTGTTCATCCTGGCCACCGGCATCACCGTGCTGCAGGTTGCCGCCAACCCCTACGTCGCACTGCTCGGTCCGGAGAAGACGGCCTCCAGCCGCCTTACGCTCGCCCAGGCGCTGAACTCGTTCGGCACCTTCCTCGCGCCGTTCTTCGGCGGTGTGCTGATCCTGTCCAACGCCGTGAAGAGCAGCGACGACATCGCCAAGCTCAGCGCCGCCGAGCAGGTGAGCTACCGCGCGACCGAAGCCAGTGCCGTGCAGGTGCCGTACATCGGCCTGGCCGTGGTTCTGGTGGTGATCGCCATCGGCGTCTACCTGTTCAACCTGCCCAAGCTGGAAGAAACCACCGAGAAGGCCGACGAAAGCCACCACTCGCTGATGGACGCCCTGAAGACCCCGCACGTGTTCTTCGGCGTGCTCGGTATCTTCTTCTACGTCGGCGGCGAAGTGTCGATCGGCAGCTTCATGATCAACTACCTGCAGCTGCCGGAAATCGGCAACATGACGGGTGAAGTCGCCGCCTCGCACGTGGCGTTCTACTGGGGCGGCGCGATGGTCGGCCGCTTCATCGGTTCCGCCCTGCTCGCGAAGTTCTCGCCGCGCGTCCTGCTGGCCGTGTTCGCCGCGATCAACGTCCTGCTCGTCATCACCACGATGGTGACCACGGGCACCGTGGCCGTGTACAGCATCGTCGCCATCGGTCTGTTCAACTCGATCATGTTCCCGACGATCTTCTCGCTGGGTATCGAGCGCATGGGTCCGCTCACCAGCAAGGCGTCGAGCCTGCTGATCATGGCCATCGTCGGTGGCGCGCTGATCCCGGTCATCCAGGGCGCGATCGCCGATCACATCGGTCTGCAGCACGCCTTCTTCGTCCCGCTGATCTGCTACGCGTACATCGTGTTCTACGGCCTCAGTGGCTCGAAGATCCGCAACGTCCCGGTCGCCGCCAAGGCCGGTTGACGCTCCTGACGACGGCCGGCGCGATGCCGGCCGTCGTCTTTCCAATCCCTCGCCCGAAAAGGACAGGCCGTACGCATGTCTTCCATCCTCTGCTTCGGCGAGGCGCTGATCGATTTCCACGCACAGCCCCAGGGCGGCGCCGGTCAGCCTCCCGCCTTCGTTCCTTTTGCTGGCGGTGCGCCCGCCAACGTCGCTGTCGCCGCCGCCCTCCTTGGTGCCACGGCACGCTTTGCCGGCATGCTCGCGCGCGACATGTTCGGCGACTTCCTGCTCAAGAGTCTCAAGGATCTCGGTGTCGGCACGGACGACGTGGCCCGCACCGACGAGGCGCGCACCGCACTCGCTTTCGTCGCGCATGACGACAAGGGCGATCGTAGCTTCAGTTTCTACCGTCCGCCCGCCGCGGACCTGCTGTTCCGTCCCGAGCACTTCCGTGCCGGGGCCTTTGACGATGTGTCGATCTTTCACGTCTGTTCGAATTCCCTGACCGAAGCCGCGATCGCCGCGACCACGGTCGAAGGCATGCGTCGCGCCCGGACCGCCGGCGCGCTGGTCAGCTTCGACATGAATCTGCGACCCGCCTTGTGGCCGAAGGATGAAGCGCCGCTGCCGCGCCTCTGGGAAACGCTGAACGAAGCCGACGTGATCAAGCTCAGCGCCGAGGAGTTCGCGTTTATCCACGCGGGCGCCGGCTCCGACGATGCCGTGCTCGAGCGCCTCTGGCGCGGCAAGGCGCGCCTGCTGCTCGTCACCGACGGCGGCGAACCGATGCGCTGGTTCACCCGTGAGGCAAAGGGCGAACTGAAGGGCTATGCGGTCGAAGCCGTGGACACGACCGCCGCCGGCGATGCGTTTGTCGGCGGCCTTCTCGCGCGTCTCGACCATGAAAAGGTCACACCGGCCAGCTTCGACGCACTGATCGCGGACGAAGCACGCCTGGTCGACCTCGTCCGTTTCGCCGCCGCCTGCGGCGCGATTACCGCCACCCGCAAGGGCTCGTTCACCGCCATTCCCGAACAGGCCGAAGTGAAGGCCTTCATGGAGAAGCACGCATGACGACTGTCCCCCTCCCCGATTTTCACAACGTCGATGTCCTCCGCGACCATGTCGCAAAGACCATGGCGTTCTACAAGCCGAACGAAGTCGACCCCGCGGGCGGCTTCTTCCAGTACTTCAAGGACGATGGCTCGGTCTACGACAAGACTCACCGCCACCTCGTCTCCAGCACGCGCTTCGTGTTCAACCACGCGATGGCCTACCTCGAGTTCAGCAAGCCCGAGGACAAGGAACTCACCATGCACGGGTTGAAGTACCTGCGCGAGGTGCATCTGAATCCGGAAACCGGCGGTTACGCCTGGACCATCGCCGACGGCAAGCGCGACGACCAGATGAACCACTGCTACGGCCTGGCCTTCATGCTGCTGGCCTATTCCTGCGGCGTCAAAGTCGGTTTCAACGAGGCGAGGGCGTGGCAGGGCGAGATCTGGGATCTGCTCGAGAAGCGTTACTTCGAGCCGACGTACGGTCTGTACCGCGACGAGGCCGACAAGGACTGGAACTTCACCGGTTACCGCGGCCAGAACGCGAACATGCACATGACCGAGGCCATGATCGCCGCGTGGGAAGCCACGAAGGACGACCGCTACCTCGACCGTGCGCTGCTGCTGGCCGAGAACATGACCCAGCGTCAGGCAGGCCTCACGCCCCAGAAGCTGGTGTGGGAGCACTACCACAGCGACTGGACGATCGACTGGGAATACAACCTCGACAATCCCAAGCATCTGTTCCGTCCCTGGGGTTTCCAGCCAGGCCACCAGACCGAATGGGCCAAGCTGCTGCTCATGCTCGAGCGTTACACCAGGGGCACGCCGAAACATAAGCCGTGGCTGGTGCCAACCGCGAAGCATCTGTTCGACGAGGCGCTGGCCAAGGCCTGGGACGGCCAGTATGGCGGCATCGCATACGGATTCTCGCCCGAGGGCGACGTCTGCGACGACGACAAGTATTTCTGGGTGCAGGCCGAATCGCTCGGTGCCGCGCAGCTCCTGTTCGAGACCACGGGTGAGAAGAAGTACGACGAGGCTTACGAGAAGATCTGGGCTTACAGCTGGGAGCACTTCGTCGATCACACGTATGGCGCGTGGTATCGCATTCTCAAGCGCAACAACGAGAAGTACGACGACGAAAAGAGCCCCGCCGGCAAGACCGACTACCACACGATGGGCGCGTGCTACGAAATCATGGCCTCCCTGCGCCGTATGCAGAGGTGACAGGGCCTGTGCGAAACACGGATGCGGGCGAGCCCCGCCCGCATCCCTTCAACGCTTCGATGGCAGCGACTGCTTCAGCGTCTCTATCCCATCCCACGGGTCCGCCGTAAGTGACCTCGCCCGTTTCAACGCTTTCGACAGGCCGAATGCAGCGCCTGTCTTGAGCCGCGCTATCTCCTCCCAGCGTACCGGCATGGCGACCGGCGCCCCCGCGCGTGCACGCAGCGACCATCCCGTGACGCTGGTCGCACCCCTCGTGTTGCGTAGCCAGTCGATAAAGATCAGCCCTTCACGCTTCGCCTTGCTCGCTTCCGCGATATACCGTGTCGGGGCAGCATCCACCATGTCGCGCGCAACGCCTTCGCAGAAGGACTTCAACACCTCCCACGACGGTCCGCGGTCGAACGGCGCGACCACGTGCAGACCCTTGCCTCCCGATGTGCGCACAAACGATTCGAGGCCGGAGGCGGCCAGTCGCTCGCGGATGGCCCGGGCGCATGCGACCACAGCCTTCCACTCGACGCCCGCAGCGGGATCGATATCGAAGATGAGACGATCGGGCCGATCCGGATCCTCGACCCGTGCACCCCACGGATGAAACTCCAGCGTGTTCATCTGTATGAGTTCGAGAACGCCTTCGACATCCTCGACGTACAGGTATTCCGCGGTACCTCCGTCCTTCTCTTTCAGCTTTACCGCTTTGACATGCTTGCCCAGCGCATCCGCGTGGTGCTTCTGAAAGAAGCACGCGCCCGTCGTTCCGCGGGGACACCGCACGACCGACAACGGGCGTCCATGCAACTCCGGCAGCATGTGTGACGCCACCGCTTCGTAGTAAGCGGCCACATCACCCTTGGTCGGCCCGCCTTCACCGAACACCTCGCGGTCGGGGTGCGTGATGGCGACGCCGTCGACGATAAGCGGATCCATGGCGTCAGCCCGCCCGGCGGCGCTTGGCAGGTGTCTTGCGCGCCGCCATTTTCTTCACGGGCGCCTTTTTTGCCGCCGTTTTTTTCGCGGCGGTTTTCTTCGTGGCTGTTTTTTTCACGGGAGCCGCGCCGACCGCATCCTTCTTCGCAGGCGTTCGCGTCTTTGCGCCCAGGCTTTTCTTCAGCAGGGCCATGAAGTCGACCACGTTGGTGGTGGCGTTCTCCGGTGTCCGGTCGTCTTCATCGTCCACCGTGGTCGTGACGCCCTTGGTCTTAAGACGCTTCTCGATCGTCTTGCGCAACTTGTCGCGGAACTCGTCCCGGTAGTCACCGGGCGACCATTCGGCGGACATCGACTCGATCAGGTCCGAGGCCATCTCGATTTCGCGTGGCGATATGCGGTATGACGACGCGCCCTTGTCGGGCAGCTCGTAATCGTTCATATCGACGATTTCGGACTGATAACGGAGGATGTTGAGAACCAGACCATCGCCCTGCGGCATCACCGCCGCGAGGTACTCCTTCGTGCGGATGACGACACGCGCGATACCGATCTTGCCGGTCTTCTTCAGGGTTTCGCGGAGCAGGACATAACCCTTCTCAGCCTTCTTGGCCGGAAGCAGGATGTACGGCTTTTCGAAGTACGAAGGCGCGATGGAGGCGGCGTCGACAAACGCGTCGATTTCCACCGTCTCATGCGCGTCGCTGGCCGCATTCTTGATGTCGTCCTCTTCCAGGACGACATAACTGCCCTTCTGATATTCGAACGCCTTGACGATGTCCTTCCAGGGCACCTCTTCGCCGGTATCGGCGTTGACGCGCTCGTAGCGAACCGGTGTGTTGCTCCGCTGGTCGAGCATACGGAAGTGGATGTCGTTGCGGCGCTCGCCCGACATCAGGCGGATCGGCACGTTGAGCAGACCGAACGACAATGTACCGGTCCAGATGGGGCGGGCCATATGGGCGATCCTCGGGCAGCGGGAGGCCCGAGCATCGCGCCGACGACGTGCAGGGAACGCCAAAGGCGTCCCTGCACCCTGCTTTTACTTGCCAGCGTCGATCACCGGCAGCTCGATCGCACTGGCCGTACCCGGCGCGTGCCAGATCTGCTGCGTGGCCTTCCGGTAGTCGGACGGCCTGGCAAAGAAGATGTTCGGCACGAAGGTCTGCGGGTTGCGGTCGTACAGCGGGAACCAGGAGGACTGCACCTGAACCATGACGCGGTGCCCCGGCAGGAATGTGTGGTTCACCGTCGGCAGTCCGAAGCGGTATTCGAGCGGTGTGTCAGGCGTCAGCGGCTTCGCCTCGCTGAACCCCTCGCGATACCGCCCGCGCAGGATGTCCATCGACACCGAGAGCTCGTAGCCCCCCATGGCGGGCGTCGACGCGTTCGTTTCGGGATAGACGTCGATCAGCTTGACCACCCAGTCGCTGTCCGTGCCGCTCGTCGAGGCGTAGAGATTCACCTGCGGAGCGCCGGCAACGCGCAGGGGAGCCGTCAGCGGCTCGGTCATGTAGGTCACGACATCCGGGCGTCCATCGGCAAACCGCTGATCCTGGACCAGCCAGGTCGTCCATGACTGGCGATCGGCAAAATGCACCGGGCGCGGTACGTAGGGCACCGGCTTGGCAGGATCGGAAACGTACTCGTCATACTTCGGCGCGCCGTCCACGGGGCCCGTAAACGACAACTTTCCATTGGCGCTGAGATACAGGGGACGGGTCGTTTTACCCTGCGGCCACGACGGGAAGCGGTCCCAGTGGTTTTCGCCGGTGTTGTAGATCAGCACCGGAGGCGTCTTCGCCCTGGGCGCGCCGTCGACCAGGTACTGGTTGAAGAACGGCAGGAGCACGTCGCGGCGGAACTGCAGCGCGGTGTCGCCGTCCCAGTTGAGCGCACCCAGCGACGAGGCGTTGTAGTTCACCTGACTGTGCCGCCACGGACCCATGACCAGGAAGTTCTTGTCGTTGCCCTTGTCCTTCGGCTCAACGGCTTCGTAACTATGGATGGCGCCCCACATGTCTTCCTGGTCCCACAGGCCCTGCAGCCACATGACGGGTACCTTGAGCGGCTGACGGGCCATTTCCTTATCCAGCGCCTGGTCCTGCCAATAGGCGTCGTAGGCGGGGTGCTCGCTCAGCTTGCGCCAATAGGGCAGCTGATCGAGGCCGGCGGCCCGGGCGTAATCACCTGCCGAGCCCGCCGTGAGGAAATTCGTGTAGTCGTCGTAGCCCGCGTGCGTCACGGCGTCGCCCTTGCCGCGTTTCGAATTCTGGCCGGCGATGTAGTCGAAATTGGTCTGGCGGAAGGCACCGTAGTGGAACCAGTCGTCGCCCATCCAACCATCCACCATGGGGCTTTCAGGCGCGGCCACCTTGAGTGCCGGATGCGGATTGACCAGCGCCATGACCACCGTAAAGCCCTCGTACGACGAACCGATCATGCCGACCTTGCCGTTGGACTCGGGCAAATTTTTCGTCAGCCAGTCGATCGTGTCGTAGGCGTCGGTCGAGTGATCGACCTCGGACGAATTGAGCGGCCCACGAAGGGGACGCGTCATGACGTAGTCGCCCTCGGAGCCATACTTGCCACGGATGTCCTGGAAAACACGGATATAGCCGGCGTCGACGAAGACCTCGTCGCCCTCGGGCAGCAGGTCGCGCATCGTATGGGCGTCCGTGCGCTGGGCGCGCCCGTCGGCGTTGTAGGGGGTACGGGTCAGCAGGATCGGCGCGTGCTTCGCGTTCCTGGGAATCACGATGACGGTGTGAAGCTTCACGCCGTCGCGCATCGGGATCTCGACGACACGCTTGATGTAGTCGTTGGCCGCCAGGGGGCTCTCGAACTTCGCCGGGATATCCGGCGTCATGGGCGCGGTCTGCGCCGCGGCGAGGGACGAGGCGACGGCGAAGGAAAGCGCCAGCATGGGAAGCAGAACGGAACGGGACGTCATCGGGATTCCTGTGGCTGTGGGACGGAGGAGCCGCCCTAGCGTGCCGCATCCTGAATGGAAGGGCTACGACCTTTCTCAAGTCCAGCCTGCGTGGCACGGCCTTTGCGCAAAAAAAACGCCGCTCCTGAGAGCGGCGTTCTTCCCGCCCGCCCGTCAGGGCAGGAGCGGCGTAGCGACTTACTGAGCCGGAGCGGTCGAAGCCGGAGCCGGAGCAGCAGTGCCGGCGGCAGCCGGAGCAGCCGTGGTGGCAGCGGCCGGAGCCTCAGCCGGGGTAGCAGCCGGAGCGGCAGCCGGGGCGGTAGCGGCAGCAGCCGGGGCGTCAGCCGGGGCGGCCGCGTCTTCGGACTTGTTGCAGCCCGACAGGGCGGCGACGGCGACAAACGCCAGGGCGGTAAGGGAAATGACCTTCATGATTCTTTGCTCCTCGTTTTGTAATACATAGGCAGATACGACGATGGAATTCCGCCCTGAATAGGCAGTACCCCACGGATTTTGCCGCACCAGCAGGCGGATAACACTCGCGTCCTCGACGAACCGGTCCGAAGATAGGCTCGCCTAGGATGCAACGACCATAGTGAAGCGTGGATGTCCGGCGGCGCAGCGCTAGACGTGCTCGCAGACATTTTCAGAATAATCGCGTTCCCCCCTCGGAAGCCAGTCCCTACTCTGTCATTCGGAAGTTGCCGTCGGCGCCCTGCCGACGGCCAGACAAGGAGAGACGCTTCATGAGTACCCCCCACATCCCCCACCCGCGCCGTCGCTCCCTCATGCGACGCCGCTACCTCACCGCCCTCGTAGCCGCCTTCCTGCCTCCCGTGGCGGGCGCCGAAACGCCGCTGTTTCTTGCCGGGGCCGACAAGAACCTGGACGTCCCCGACGGCACGTATGAAACGCGCGCCGCCTCTTCCTACGTCCTTCAGGTGGAAAAAAAGGGCGCCGCCCATGTCGGCCATGCCACGTTCGACACGTTTGGCTTTCAGTCGCACGCCGTCTTCATCACCGATAACCGGAGCGAGGTGACGATCGAAGGCGGCACCCTGCATACGCGGGGAAACCTGGCATACGGCATCCGTGCCAGGGATACCGGCATAGCCGCGAACGTCACGCTCACGGGCACGACGATCGTCACCGAGGGAGCCGGCGCCCTGGGCGCGGCCTTCGAGGGAAACGCCGGCGGCGTCCTGACCGGAGGCAGCATCACGACCGGCGGTGACACGGCGATCGGCATCCGCGGCATCGAAGGAGGCAACGTGTCGGTCAAAGGGACGACCATCACGACCCGGGGCAAGACCGCTCATGCCCTGTATGTAGACGGCTCCACGCCCGACAGAGCGACGGCATCCGCGCTCCAGGCGACTGAAACGACGGTACGCACCGACGGAGACGACAGCACGGGCGTGCACGTGATGCTGGGCGCGACGGCCTCGTTGACCGACGTAAACATCAGCACGGGCGGCGAGTCGGCGCATGCGCTCGATGCAAACACACTGCATGGCCAGATTACGATCCAGGGCGGCGAGTGGCATACCCGGGGTGACGAGGCGGATGGCCTCTACGTTCTCGACGGCCAGCGTATCGTAGCGGCGCGGACGAACGTGACGACCACCGGGAAAAACGCGATCGGCATCGATAACCGCGCATCGTCCGTGGGCCTCGACAGCGTTTCCATCACGACGGCAGGCGAGTCCGCATTCGGCCTCAACGTCCAGGGTGGTGACTTCAACGCTTCGCCAGGCCTCGATGCCGCAGATACGAAGATCCTTACGACGGGAACGAAGGCGCATGGTGCGGTCGCCCGAGGGGATGGCCGTATCGACTTCACCGGCTCATCCATCGAAACGGAAGGAGACGACGCCCACGGCCTCGTCGTTAACGATGCGGACGTACGGGCCCGCAATACGAACATCGTCACTCACGGCGCGGGTGCCTTCGGTGCCCGGGTCGTGCGTGGGGGCGCGCTCGACATGAAGGGAGGCTCGCTCATCAGTGACAAGGCCTCGGCGCTCAGCCTGAGCGACTCCGGGCGTCTTCGTTTCGACGGCACGGTCATCAGGGGTGGCAATGGCGTGTTCGTCGACCTGACTCCCGAATCGGAGCAGCCCATCACCGTCACGCTTCAGAACGCGGCAACCGCGGACGGCATTATCCGCCGCATCCCTGCGGACGGTGACGCCGTTCCCGACAATACGAAGCTGTCGCTGGACGTCACCTCCGGCGCTCGCTGGACGGGTGCGACCTCCATCGTTCGCGATCTCTCCCTCCAATCCGGGGGCACCTGGAACGTGACCGCCAACAGCCGGGTCGACCACCTGAGCAACCATGCGGGCGTCGTGACCTTCGCGCCTGAGCGTCCCGATGCATTCGCCACACTGACCATTTCGGGAGACTATGACGGAAAGGACGGCGTCTTTCGTATGCGCGCGCGCCTCGGCGATGATTCGTCGCCCGCCGATCGCATCCATGTGCTGGGCAACACATCCGGCACCAGCGGCATTGCCGTCGACACCCTGGGCAGCCAGGGCGATGTGACGCAAGAAGGTATCCAGCTCGTCCGCGTCGACGGTCGCTCGGACGGCGTCTTCGCGTTACTTGGCCGTGCGGTGGCCGGTCCTTACGAATATTTTCTCCACAAGGGCTCGTTGAAGAATCCATCCGACGGCGGTTGGTATCTGCGATCGTCGATCACCGACCCCGTCGTCGACCCGGTTGTCGTGCCGGGCGACCCGGACACCGATCCCGTGACCGAGAATCCGGACGTCCCGGCCGTTGTCGATCCGCCGCTCCCGCCACCCCCGGTGTTGCGCCCCGAGGTCGGCGCCTACCGCGCCAACCAGACGGCGGCGCTGGAAATGTTCCAGGGCGGACCCGGCGGCGGCGAGGACGACGAGCGCGAAGGCGTGAGGCAAAGCGTGTGGGCACGATTCGACCGGCGCCATACCGCTTTCAACATCGGCGACGAACTCACGACGACCGCGTCGACCAGCGAGCTGACCCTCGGTGCCGATCTGCTTCGCAGCGATTCCTCGTCCGAAGGCTATCTGGGCGTCATGGCCGCGGCCGGGAGCGCGGACACGCGTGCCACGTCGGCGCTGACACACTACTCGGCGAAGGGGCGCGTACGCGGGACGGCCGCCGGTGTTTACGGCGGCGTGCGTCTGGACGATGGCTCGTACGTCCGCGGGTGGGCCCAGTACGCTCATTTCAACCAGCGCCTGGAAGGCGATGCCCTGGCGGATGAGCGCTACGGGAGCGGGGCCCTGAGCGCCAGCCTCGAGGCCGGCCGTCGCTGGCGCCTGGCGCTCAATCGCGACACGGACGTCTATCTCGAACCGCAGGCGCAGGTCCTCGCGACAAGGCTTCGTGGCGGCTCGCTCACCGAAGCCAATGGGACACGCGTCACGCCGCTGCACGCGAGTGGTGCCACGGGGCGCCTCGGCCTGCGCGGCGCGGCACGCTGGCATACGCCCAGCGGCCATACGGCATCGCCCTACTTCTCGGCCAGCTGGCTGCGTCGCCTCGGCCGCCTGGATGCGACGCAAATCGGGATGGATACCTTCAACGCAGGCGTGCCGCGCAATGCCTACGCGCTGAAGCTGGGTCTGACCTTGCTGCGCGCCAACGGGTGGCGCGCGTGGTCCGACGTCGAAACGCGCTTCGGCACGCATGGGTATCGCCGTGTCACCGGCAGCCTGGGCATTCGTCGCGCCTGGTAAACGCGGGTCCCGGGTCGCCGTCGGCGACCCGGGATGACCGATGCGGCGTCCGCTGTCAGCCGACTACCTCAGGCGATGAAACAACGCCGCGCTTTGCCGTTACCGTGCTTCCTATGGAGGCCACGACGATAAAGCCGATCGCGCTCCACTGCGAAACGGTAAGCAGTTCGCCGAGCAGCAACATGGCCCATAGCGAAGCTACCGCTGGCTCAAGGCTGACCATGATGCCGAACGTTTCACTCGGCAGGCGCTTCAGAGCCATCATCTCCAGCGACATCGGGATCGCGCTCGATACGATGGCCACACCCAGTCCCGCCAGCAGAATCGCGGGGTGCAGCAGGGAAGATCCCGCGTGAGCGATACCGTAAGGGACCACGACCAGACTGGCCGCCACCAGACCCAGCGAGACCGAATGACCTGCATGCAAATGGCCGGCCTGCTTACCGAAAACGATATAGAGCGCCCAGCAAACGGCCGCGCCGAGCGCGAGCGCTACGCCCGTGGGATCGACCGTATGCTGGCCGGCCAGCGGCAACAGCATGCCCAGCCCAATGACGGCGAAGGCAAGCCAGACGAAGTCGATCGCCCTTCGCGAGGCGAGCATCGCCACGGCCAGGGGCCCGCTGAACTCGATGGCAACGGCGATACCGAACGGAATGGTTCGTAGCGCCAGATAGAAAAGCAGATTCATGACGCCCAGCGTCAACCCGTAGCGGATCACGAAGCCGGCGTCACGCCGACTGAGCGGCCAGCGCCAGGGCCGCCAGAACAGCACGAGAACGATCGCGGAAAAACCCACGCGGAGCGCCGACGTGCCCTCCGCGCCGATGAGAGGGAACAATCGTTTCGCGAACGACGTGCCGATGCACAACGAGGTCACCGAGCCGAGCACGGCCAGGGCCGGCAGCCAGAGAGAGGTTTGGCGGGGAGTCATGGCGCCACTGTAGCGAGGCATTGGCGAGCATTCCATGGGCGCCGTCCGGACGGCGATGAACAGGCGGACACTAGACTGATAATCTCGTATGGACATATAGTCCACTCAGACCCGCTCGTATCCGCCACGCTTCCAGGACCGACTGATGACCACCCTTCCCGATTTCCAGCTGGAGACCTACTTTTCCCGCTGGGAGTTCTCGGTGCGCTACAACCTCGCGGCTTCCGATGCGCAAAGCCTCACCGTATCGGCACTGCTCGACCTGGCGGACGACCGTGATCGTGCCGCGTTCGGGTCTCTGCCGCTGAGCTACACGCAGACTTACGGCGCCCCTGAACTTCGTGAAGCGATCGCGTCGACCTACGAGGGCAGGCAGGCAGCCGACATTCTCTGCTTCGCCGGAGGTGAGGAAGCGCTCTACATCGCCATGCGCGTACTGCTCGAGCCCACCGATCACGCCATCGTGGTCACGCCCAATTACCAGTCGGCGGAAACCATCCCTGCGGCGATCTGCGACGTCACCGGCGTCGCGCTCCGTCCCGGCGATCACTGGTCGCTCGACATCGACGAGATAAGAGCGGCCGTACGACCGAACACCCGGCTGATCGCCATCAATTTCCCGCACAACCCCACCGGAAAAATTCTCGAGCAGGATCGTTTTGACGCACTGATCGCGCTCTGCCGCAAGCACGGCATCTGGCTGCTCAGCGACGAAGTCAACCGGCCTCTCGGAGCGACAGGCACCGTGCACTTGCCGCAGGCCACCGATGTCTACGAGCGCGGGATATCGATCGGCGTCATGTCCAAGGCATACGGACTGCCAGGGCTGCGCATTGGCTGGATCGCCTGTGCCGACCACGAACTCCTGCAACGCATGGAGCGATACAAACACTACACATCGATCTGCAACTCGGGGCCTTCGGAACAGCTTGCGCTGATCGCCCTGAAAGCCCGCGACGCCATCCTCGATCGGCAGCGACTGCTTCTCGACCGTAATCTCGAACGCGTCGACGCCTTCTTCCGCGAGTGGAGCGAGCGATTCGAATGGCGCCGCCCGGACGGAGGTTGCATCGCCTTTCCGCGCTACCTCGGTCCGGAAGGCGTCGAAGTCTTCGCGAAGCGCCTGGTCGAAGAAGCGGGAATCCTGTTGCTTCCCGCCTCCAACTACCAGTCCACGCTGACCGCGACGCCTGACGACCGTTTCCGCATCGGATTTGGTCGCAACGAAACAGGTGATGCCCTGACCGAGCTATCCGAATACCTCCGGCGCACGAGCTGACAGGTCTATTTCAGGAGCTGGTCGATGACCGGATCCATCTTGGACTTGACGCTCTGCCACTTGGCGACGGAAAGCCCGCCCTTACCCTTGAGATGATATTCCGCAAAAGCCACCTGGCGGCCGTCGCGTTCCAGGCGCAACTCGGCGTGAGACAAGTAAAGAGCAAAGTCCCAGGACTGAAGCGCCGTGTATGTGAGCACGTACGGGCAGTTGTCTGCCCCGATCGTCGAGTAGACGTCCGTGGCGATCCCGTGACGTTTGAAGCCTTCGCGTAAAACTGGCAGGAAGTCCTTGACGATGACGTCCGGATTCTCACGAATGCACACGTGATCGACGTGCAATGCCGGATCGAGCGGCCTCACCTGAACGGATGTGCAGCCAGCCGCAAGGAGCGGCACTAAAGTCAGTGGCAGATAACGCATGAATGGTCCCCGGTTAATTGAGAACGGGCGCCCAAGGGCGCCCGTTTATCGATCATTCCCTGCCGATCAGGATCAGAACGGGATGTCGTCGTCGTCGAAGCCTTCGTTGACCGGCGGTGCGGAACGCTGCGGAGGCGCGTTGCCACCACGGGGCTGGCCGTAGTCGTCGCCGCCACCACGCTGCGATTGACCGCCACCGTAGTTGCCGCCGCCACGCTGCTGACCGCCACCACCGCTACCGCCACCCCAGTTGCCACCGCCGCTCTGGCCGGCACCGCCGCTGCGAGGCGCCTGCTGACGTGCGCCACCGCCCTGGCCGCCGCCGAAACCGCCACCGCCTTCACCGCCACCCTGGCCGCCGAGCATCTGCATCTCGTTGGCAATGATGTCCGTGGAGTAGCGCTCGATGCCGTCCTTATCGGTGTACTTGTCGGTGCGAAGAGAACCCTCGATATATACCTGACGCCCCTTCTTCAGATACTCACCGGCGATTTCGGCCAGCTTGCCGAACAACTTCACACGGTGCCATTCGGTGCGCTCCTGCTTTTCGCCCGACTGCTTGTCGGTCCAGGCTTCCGACGTGGCTAGACGCAGACTGGTGATGGCCGTACCGCTACCGGTGTAACGGGTCTCGGGATCCGCGCCGAGGTTGCCGACAATGATGACCTTGTTTATACCGCGTGCCATGGATTTCCCTCGTATTCGTGTCGTTGGACGCCCGATCCGGCGGATCGTCGTCGCTCCCGCCCATCATAGCGAGCCTGCGACAAGCACGGGCTGGCGGGGTCGGACCGTGTAGTTTGGGCGATGGCCGCCATCACCGCAAACCCCGATGCGCCGGCCGCCGCCGGAGCGCGCTGTCGTCCCAGTCTCATTCCCAGGTGATCTCGACCACCGCGGTGGCCGTCGCATCCCCGGCGCCAAGATTGCCTGTCCTCACGTACCTTGCCTCGAAAGCGAGCTGCGGGGCGCCACCCGGCCAGGAGAAGCCGACAGGCGTCTTTCCATCGGGAACGATCGACTCCCCCGCTCCGGTCCGCATCTCGATCGCGACACCACGCGCCGTACCCTCAGGCTGGAGCAGCCGGGGATCGGGCGGATACGGACGAGCGCGCAGTGTCACGGCAGCGCGCGTCGCACCGACGCAGTCGACGCCGGAAAATGCTGCGCGACGCCATGGGCTAGCCGCACCAACCCGTCCCAGGTCGCCGTAGGCGACGCTTCCGAGGTCGATCCGGATCCGTTGATCCGCGAGCCCGCAAGAAGCGACCACGGCTCCAGTGACCTCGAAATCGAGACGGTCGTCCGCCCGCGTCCCTTCCGGGGTCACGGCCATGAGTAACGCGGCCATACCGCCCTTTGTGAGGGAGGCGATCCTGATCGTCATCTGCATACTCCTTCGTAATGTTTCAGTCCGGCCCGTTCGCCTGCCAGCGTCGGCCGCAGATCGCAGCCGCCTCCCGCCTGATCCGACCAGCGCACCCTCAGGGCGGGCGTGCCGCCGTCCGAGCGAAGGAACGACCGACCGCCCTGCCCGATCACCCCGATCGAGCGGCCCTGGTCGTCGACCACCTCCGCACCGAACGGCAACGGTGCCCCATCGCTGCGACGCCCGGTGAGGAGAATCGTCGCATGTTCGTCCGTCTCGAATGGGATAAGGACCACCGCGCCTGCCGTGGGGACCACACGCGCATGAGTCGACGCCAGTGAGACCCCGAGCGGCAGACCCGTGGGATCGATGTCCACACTGTTCCAACGGTAAGGGGCGAGGCTCGGCACGATGGCGTATCCGCGCCTGTCGACGTGAACGGATGAGGCCGACGCCAGGCGCGCGCCCCGCGCATGACGCGCCTGCACCAGTCCGGAGGCGTTACCCAGGAAGGGTGCGAGGGTGATCCCACCCGCATGAGCCACGATACCGCCCGAAGCGGACAGCGAAGCCGCTCTGCTCACACGGGACCGCTCGACGGCGACGCTGAGATCGCCGCCACCGGACGCACGGGAAACCGATGCGTCCAGCCGTGGACCACCGGCATGTGTCGCAGCCGATGCGGCATACCCCCACGCACCCTCGCTACCAGCGCTCCCGAGCAGACCGGCCCGCAGTTGCTTGCCGTCCGGCCCCATGCGCAACGCGGCCTGCGACGCCACGCGCGAACGCTCACCGTCCAGGGGAAGGGAGACCGATACCTGTGCGGTGTTTTCCGAGGCGCGGCCAGACGAACGCGACGCCGTTCTTAACGAACGACGTAAAGAAACGTCCACAACGGCCGCGCCCTTGACGTGGCTCCATGACAAGGCCTGATCCCACTCCCCGCCTCCGCTGTCCGGCAGGTGCGTGTAGCCGAACGCGAGGCCGAATGAGCCGCCGGCTTCGTCGAACATGTGTTGATATGAGATATCCGCTCTTCGCTGTCGCGCGGGTGAGCGATCGGCGTTCATCGCTCCCGCTGCCATTCGCTGCGCCCCGCCTGACACGGTGGCTGAGATCACGCCCCCACGATCCGACCGATGTCCGTAACGCAGCCGCCAGAGCGTTCCGACCGGTCCCGCACGCCGGGCCAGCGCGTGAGTCACATCGGCCGAGAACGCGCCGACCAGCGTGTCGACCGCCGCGCCACCCACCAGCCACGTGCCGCTTCCGATCACACGCTGTGCTGCCTGTACGGTCCAGCCGTGGCGCACACCGCGACGCCAGGCGGCTTCGAGCAGCCACGGCTGGCGAGACGAACCTCCACGCCATCGGCCCATGCCCATCGAGTAGCGGGTAGCGCCTTCACGCATCAAAAGCGGCAACGAAAAGTAAGGCACCCTGTAACGAATACGGCGACCGTCGGCTTCGACGATCTCAACGGAGAGATCCCCTCCCCGTCCCGCCACGCCCAGATCGTCGATGACGAAGGCACCCGGTGGAACGGACAGCTCCCTGAGCAAGCGACCGCCCTGACTGACCGTCACCCTCGCATGGGTCGCCGCGACGCCGCGTACCTGAGGCGCATAGCCATCACCCGCGTCGGGACGCATACGCACGTCACTGGCAAGCCTCACGCCGCAAACGAGGACCGGCTCCAGCAGATCGTCCCCCATGATGACGTCTCCCGCTCTCCAGCGTGCCTGGAGCCGGTCGACAGCTCGTTCGACGAACGTGTGTCCCTGCCGGTATTGGCCCTGCGACCATGATCCGGCGTGACGAAACCGGTAGCGGCCCAGATTCAACCCCGCATCGCCGGTGAGGAACAGGGAGCGCGAGGACCGATGCCGTAACGCGCTTTGGTGAAAATTGGCGCGCCACGCCAGCAGCGCGGCTGTCACGCCGTCCTTCCATTGCTCGCGAGGCGCGACGCCGCGGGGACGACGTACCAGCCACGCTTGCGGAACTTCAATGTCGAGGCGCTGCTCGGCGACGTCGAGCCGCGCCGTGCTTTGCGGGATGCGCTCGCTGATAGGCGCGCAATCGTCCTCTGCGGACGACGACTCTTTCCTGACGAGGCCAAAACTTTCGAGCTCTGCCCGACTCAGGCATGGCGAAGCATCGTTGTCCGTGTAACGCTCGACAAAGCGTACGGTGCGGCGTACCTGCCACTCGTCGTTCATCCAGATGTCGACGTCGTAGACGCCGGGCAGGACGGGATTTCCATGGGCATAACGGGAGAGGTCAAGTCCCATGGCGAGACCATCCGGAAGAAAGCCCGCGTCGAACTGAACGGATCGTGCGTCCTGCGCACAGACCACGCAACTCATGAATATCCCGGCCACGCCCACCATGCACGCGCTCACCCACCGAGCGGGGAGAGCGCCATACCGGAGCCTTATCGCGCTGGATCCGTCCATGAATCCTCCCCCGGATCATGGGGCCAGCTTCGCCGTCCCGGGGACGACGGCGCCATAGTCGTTGATGACGGCGTAGGAGACGTGCGTGAGTTCAGAACCCGTGGGCGATGGAACAGGGATGATCAACGATCCACCCGGCATGACCATGCCACCCCCGAGAGGCACGGTCGGCGCGGTCGGTGCATCCGACGGACTCAGTCCGATAGCGTTGAACGACACGACATAAGGCGAAGGATTGGCAACGCGCAGCGACGCGGCGCCGTCGCTACGAACCAGCGACCAGACGAGCTTCGCGGGCGCCTGATCTACCGTCGACGACAGCCGTTCCGGTCGATGGAACAGCTTGAGTCGATGTCGAAAAGCGAATTGGAGAACGTTGGAACCCTCGGCCTTGTCCGCTTTCGGAGGAATCTCGAGGACGTTCAACCAATACAGTTTTTCTTTGTCGACAGGCTTCACATCGCCCACATGAACGATACGCACGGCATGCCCGTGACCCGGGTCGATCCGAAAGACCGGCGGCGTGATGACAAAGGGGCCGCGCGCGGCCTGCGGCGACGAAGCTTCATCGCCGTCGTCGATCCACACCTGCACCAGCGCTGGCTCGTCCCCTTTATTCTGCAGGCGGACAGCGACGTCCCGGTGCGCGGCGGGAAAGACGACACGCGTAGCGCCGATGACGATTGCCGGTTTGGCCGGGCTCGTCATCAAAGCCATGACGACGCCCGCGGTCCATGCCATTTTCTTCAGCATGCTCGTTCCTTTTGCATGAGAGATACGACCGGACAAAGGGACCGGTCGTCGTGATCGCCACACGAGGTTTGGGTCAGTCGTAGACGACCTGAAATCCGACACGAGAATTCGCCGTGCCCTGTGTCGCACCGCCAAGGCTGTAGTAGCGCGCAAGCAATTCGATCGTTGCGCGGTGCCCCTCGATCACCACCGGCCTGGACTCGCCCGTAAACAAGTGAATCGGCGTTCCGTCACCGTTGGCGATTTCGATCTGAACGTTCTTCGCGGCATCGGCGGCGGCATCGATGTTCAATCGACCCGCCGTGCGATCCATCGCGGGGCTCGATGGATCGAAACGGATCTTCGCTTTCAGTCCGTCGGCGCAATCGTCGTTGCCGCCCACGACGATCAGGAAGCCCTTGTCGCCCGCCACGTCACCCGGTGCCGCCAGCTTTGCCACGGAGATGCCGTCGAGCCCAACGGATTTCTTGACGGCCCCGCCACCCGGCGCCTGCCCTTCGACATTGCATGTGGTGGCGACGATACGACCGGTGATCTCGATGGAACCGTCGTTTGCCGCAAGTGCGGCGGACGACGACACGGCGAAAGCCGACGCGAGGAATACCGGAGGGAGAACTTTCATATACATGGCGACGGCCTCTTCAGTGGGAAAGACGCGCACCGGAAAACGTGCAGGACGGCGCGCACACGAAGTCTGGTCGACGACCCCTGAGGCGATCGATACGCAAATTCTGAAATGACGACTACAGACGCCGCGATACATGCAGGCACCCATGACGCGAGCGACGCGCTACGCCGACATCCGTGTCGGCGAGTCCTTCAACCCCCGCCGCATTCAAGCCGCCGAGGCGACGCCGCCGGCAGCCATACGCCGCGTCCCGCGAACGACCAGCGGCAGCCACAGCAGGGTCATGGCGGCCGCGCAGCCAAATACACCGCGAAGGCCAAGGTGACCCAGCGCGAGCCCGCCCACGGCACCGCCGATAAAGGCGCCGAAGAACTGCGAGCTGGAATAGGCCCCCATCGCCGCGCCGCGGAGGGTGGCTGGCGCCAGACGGGAGACGAGACTCGGTAAGGCGGCCTCAAGCAGGTTGAAGGCGCCAAAAAAGAGGGCGGCGGCCGCACCGAGGACGATGACGTGCGTTTCGGCGAGCGCCATGCCCGCCAGCGCCAGCCCGAGCACGCAGACACATCCGACCACGACGTGCGACGCGCGCCGCATATCCTTCATCCGGGGTAGCATCGCGCCCATGCCGAGCGCGGCGATCGTCATCACCGGCAGATACAGCATCCAGTGGTGCGCCACCGGAATACGCATGACGTCGGTAAGAAGAATGGGCAGGCCGACGAATGAGGCGGTCAGCAACGCGTGCAGAAAAAACACCGACCCGTTCAGCACGAGCATGCGACGGTCGAGAAACATCGAGGCCAGCTCGCGCCACGACGCGGCGGCCGGGGCGCCATGATGGGTCGGCGTGGGCACGCGCCACCAGAGCATGGCGATAGCCGCGACCGCAAGCAGGGAGGTGAAACCGAACAGGCCGGGAAGACCCGCCACGGCTTCGAGCGGCGGCCCCAGAATGAGCGCCAGAAGAAACGAAACCCCGATCGATACGCCGATGATGCCCATGACCTTGCTTCGATGGGCCTCGCTCGTCAGATCCGCGGCCAGCGCGGTGCCAGCGCCAGCAACGGCACCCATACCCTGCAACGCACGTCCGGCGACGATGCCGGTCAGAGTGTGGGAAAACGCGGCGACCACTCCGCCCAGGGCGAAGACGAGCAACCCCAGCGTGATGACCGGCTTGCGGCCGATCCGGTCGGACAGCAGTCCCAGGGGAATCTGCAGGCACATCTGGCCGATCCCGTAGACACCCAGGGCCAGGCCGATCAGCCAGGGCGTGGCACCCGGCATCGCTCGCGCGTAGACGGAAAACACGGGAAGGATGAGGAACAGCCCGAACAGACGCAGGCTGATCACCGCTGCCAGGGTCAGCGCGGTGCGCCGTTCCAGGGAACTGAGTTTGCTCACCAAGGGTTTCCGGGCGCGAGGCCGATCGATGTCATCGGAAGCGGATTATACGGACACCGGCCAAATCCACGGCGTAACCACGGGTGAGCCCCTATACTGTGGGCTGTTTTGCCGCACACGACCTGTAGAGATGGACTCCATAGCCGCCCGCCCGACCTCCCTCGACTTCGCTGGCGTCCGTACGCTCGCCGCCGCCGACATGAAAGAAGTCGATTCGCTGATCCGGCACCGGCTCTCGTCGGATGTCGTGCTGATCAATGCGATCGCCGATCACATCATCGCGGGTGGCGGCAAGCGACTTCGTCCGATGCTGCACGTGCTCGCGGCTCGCGCGGCCGGTTATGACGGACAGGATCACGCCAAGCTGGCGGCCATCGTGGAGTTCATCCATACGTCGACACTGCTGCACGACGATGTGGTGGACGAGTCCGACATGCGTCGCGGCCGCAAGACGGCCAACGCACTGTGGGGCAACGCGGCCAGCGTACTGGTGGGCGATTTTCTCTACTCCCGCTCTTTTCAGCTGATGGTCGAGCTCGACGATATGCGGATCATGCGCATCCTCGCCGACACGACCAACACGATTGCCGAAGGCGAAGTGCTGCAACTGCTCAACATCGGCAATGCGGACGTGGATGAAGCCGCCTATCTCGCCGTGATCGAGCGCAAGACGGCCGTTCTTTTCGCCGCGGCGACCGAACTGGGTGGCGTGCTGGGCGGGTTGCCAGATACGCAAGTCGCGGCGCTCCGTCGCTACGGTATGGAGCTGGGTTATGCCTTCCAGATCGCCGATGACCTGCTCGACTACGTGTCCGATGCGGAGACGCTGGGTAAAAACATCGGCGACGATCTTGCCGAAGGCAAGCCCACCCTCCCGCTGATCTACGCGATGCAGGTGGCCGACGAAGACCAGCTGAAATCCCTGCGGCATGTCATCGAGCATGGCGGCCTGGATTCGCTCGACCTGATCATCGCGGCGATTCGCGACTCCGGAGCGATCGAGCGCACGCATGAGAAAGCCGTGGGGCACGCGACGGCAGCACGCGACGCGCTGTCGGCACTTCCCGCTTCGCCGTACCGTGACGCCCTCGCGGCGCTCGCCGATTACTCGGTCGAACGCCGCTTCTGAGGCGTTACTTCTTCGCCGCGAACGACTCGCTGAGCCACGCCCGCATGGCGGCGTAGGCGCGCTTGGCCACCTTGTCGTCATACCGGCAATTGCCGGTCGGCGTGGTGGCTTCCTTCTCGGTGAAGCAGTGCACGGCGCCACCGAAATCCGTGGAGGCCCAGTCGACCTTGCCATCGCGCATTTCGGCCTCGAACGCCGCGCGCTGCTCCGGAGGCACGTTGGCGTCATCCGCGCCATTGAGAGCCAGCACGTGAGCATGGATCTGCGCGCCGAGCTTCGGATCGTCCGTGGACAGCAGGCCGTGGAAGCTCACGACAGCGGCGACATCGGCGCCCGTGCGAGCCAGGTCGAGCACGGCCGATCCACCGAAACAGAAGCCGATGGCGGCCAGCCGTGACGGATCGATGGGCGCGTTCTTCTCCTGCGCCTTCAGTTCGTCCAGTGCGCGCACCACGCGCTGCCGCATGATCTTGCGATCGGCGTAAAGCGGCTTCACCGCCGCGCCGGCTTCCGCTTCGGACCTTGGACGCGTGTCGCCACCGTACATGTCGGTGAGCAGGATGACGTAGTCCTTACCGGCGATGTCCTTGGCCTTGGCCACCGCCATATCGTTGACGCCATACCAGTTCGGCACCATGACCAGGCCCGGCCGTCTGGCGGTCACCGCATCGTCGTAGACCAGAAAGCTTTTATAGGTCACACCCTGGTCGGTCCACTGGACCGGTTTTGCCACCATCGCCGCGGAGGCGGCTCCCACGTGACCAAGGATCAGCAAGGACAAGGCAAGCAGTGAACGGCGCATCGGCGTGACTCCCTGGAAAGTGCCCAAGGATAGGCCTCGCGACGGGCGCGCCGCCAGACCGGTCAAAGTCCCGCGGCGTGCCTGGCGAGTTTACGTTTGAGCGGCACCAGTCCGTTCACGAGCCGGACGCCCAGGCCGCGCGCCGCGACCAGCGGCCCCGCCTGCCACGCATAGATACGCCCGAGCGCGTCGAACGACCACGCGTCCAGCCCGTCGGCGCTGTTGCGTCGTCTTGCGTAGCGGCGAAGCACATGCGGAGCCGCGATATCGCGGCCCGCGTCCCGTGCGGCGACCAGCGTGTCGCGCAACTCGGCCACATCGCGCAAGCCCAGGTTCACGCCCTGCCCGGCCAGGGGATGAACCGCATGGGCCGCATCGCCCAGCAACACCAGCCGCCCGGACGCGTAACGATCGGCCAGCTTCAGCCGCAAGGGAAATGCGGCGCGACGGCTGACGGAAAGCACGGGTCCGAGACGGAAGTCGCTGGCCACGCCGAGCGCATCCCGGAAAGCGTCGTCGTCCAGCGCCATGATGCGCGCGGCTTCCGGTTCGGGCAGGGTCCATACGATCGAACAGCGGCCATCGGCCAGCGGCAGGAACGCCAACGGCCCGGACGGGAGGAAACGCTGCCAGGCCGTACTTTCGTGCGGGCGCGCGGTCTGGGCATGCGCCACGACGCCGCGCTGCGCGTAGTCGCGACCATGCGTACCGATGCCAACCATGGCACGCAACGGGGAATCCGCACCGTCGGCGGCCACGACGATGCGCGCCGAGATGAACTGACCGTCGGCGAGTTCCAGCTGGGCGCGATCGTCGCGTTCGCCATAACCCACGACCTGCGCGGGAACGATGCGACGAACACCCGCGTCGTCCAGCGCATCCCAGAGCATGGCTTGCACGAGATTGTTTTCGACGATGTAACCGAGTACATCGCGACCTTCGTCGGCGGCGTCGAAATCCACCGTGGCACCGTTCTCTGCGTCCCAGACCAGCATGCGCTCGTAGCCGCAGGCGCGTGCGTCGCGGATGGCGCCCCACACCCCGAGGCGGTCCAGCAGGACGACCGAAGACGGCGCAAGACCGACAACGCGCAGGTCGACTTCGTCCGATGCGTCCCAGGCGGCGGGCTCCCGTGCGTCGACGAGGGCCACCGAGAAGCCCGCCTTCGCCAGACTCAATGCGGCGGCGGCACCCACCATGCCGCCACCGACCACGGCGACGTCCAGCGGACCGCCGCGACGACGGGAGGAGGTTGCGCTCCAGTTATCGCTCACGGCGTTTTCTCCCGGACCGCGAACGGCGCGTTGGCGCGAAAACCCATGCCTCGGCGGCTGAGGGCGTGGCGGAGGGGCGGCACGCGGTCGAGCGCCAGCATCGCCAGTGAGCGCAACGGGCCGAGAAACGGCTGGTCGAGGCACGCGAGGCGGACGAGGCCGTGGCTCATCGCCATCGTTCCCTCACGGTCGGTGGCGCGCCGCGCGGCGTATTCGGCGAGCAGCGACGGAGCGCCAGGATCGGTAGCGCCCATTGCGAGCTCGGCAAGCGTCAGCGCATCGCGTAAACCAAGGTTGAAGCCCTGCGCGCCGATCGGATGCACCGTCTGGGCCGCATTGCCCACCAGCACGGCGCGGTTCGAGGTGAGCGCTTCGGCCGCGACGCGGCGAATCGGATACGGCGAACGTTTACCCGGTCGGGTCAACCGGCCAAGCCGCCAGCCGAAGCGCTCCTGCGCCAGGGCTGCAAACGCCTGATCGTCCATGGCGGCCACTTCGTCGACCCGGTCCGCGGCAACGGTCAGCACGACGCCGACCCGGCGGTCCGTCAGCGGCAGCACCGCGACGGGACCATCGTTGGTAAAGCGCTCGAAGGCGCGGCCACGCGGATCGCGCTCCGGCGTCATGGTGGTCACGAAGAGCGCCTGCGCGTAATCGTGCTCGCGGGTTCCGATGCCGAGCTGGCGCCGGACTCCCGAGTGCGTGCCGTCGGCGCCGACCAGCAGCGACGTGTGCAGCGATCGCATGCCAGCGTCAGTGACCACGTCGACCGTCCAGCCCCGGTCATCCGCGTGGATGCCCTCGACCCGCGCGGGCGCCAGGCGGGTAAGGTGCTGGCATCGATCGAGGCGACGCAGGAGCGCCGCGCCCAGTTCACGGGCCGGAAGCGTCCAGCCCAGCACGTCCACGCCTTCCTCGGACGCGTTCATGCGGACACTGCCGAAGTCGCCGGCGCGGCTCGTATGAATATGCGTGATGGGGGTGGCCCGGTCCTCGGCAAAATCCCACACGCCGATCGCCCGGAGCCCGTTGACGGTGGCTCTGGCCAGGGCAAGATTGCGCTCGTCGTAACTCGGCTGCTGCCCGACCGTCGGTGCGGCCGCCTCGATGAGGACGGCGGGCAGCCCGGCGGCATCAAGGGCAATGGCAAGACTGGCGCCGACCAGGCCGCCGCCGACGATCACGATAGGTTCGGGAGAGGGACTCATGGGCGGAATCATAACGCCGCCACGTGAATGCGCCGCCGTTGCGGCCGCCTGCCACAGTGACGACGGCCCTCGCTAGAATGCCCGGATGGGCAATCGACTTTCCAAGATCTACACCCGCACCGGCGACGACGGCAGCACCGGCCTCGGCGATGGCAGCCGTACCGGCAAGGACTCACTGCGGGTAGCCGCCTACGGCACCGTGGACGAACTCAACAGCGCACTGGGCGTCACGCTGGCATCCGAGGGCGTCGATGATGACGTTCGCGAGGCGCTGATCCAGATCCAGCACGAGCTCTTCGATCTGGGCGGTGAGCTGTGCATTCCCGGTATGGCCATGATCCAGGCCACGGACATCGACCGGCTCGAGGCCGTGCTGGACGGCTTCAACGCCGACCTACCGGCGCTGAAGGACTTCATCCTGCCCGGCGGAGGGATGGCGGCGGCGACCTGCCACGTGGCCCGGACCGTCTGCCGGCGTGCCGAGCGCGAGGTGGTCGCCCTCGCCCGCGAAGAAGCCATCCGCCCCGAGGCACAGCGCTACCTGAACCGCCTGTCCGACCTGCTCTTCGTGCTGGCACGTGTCCTGGCGAGGCGCAGCGGGCACGGCGAGGTACTCTGGCAGCACGAACGCCGCCCGCGCGGCTGAGTCCGCGGTGTAAGCTCGCGGTGCCGGTGCGGCGATTCACGTCGCGCCTCCCGAGGGGTTCATGCTCATGGGTGACGTGCCATCGTGCCGCGGGGTTGGGGATTCTGCTAAGTTGGCGGCCTTTCGCAAACCGGATAAGACCGAGCCCGTGACGTCACGCATGAGCATCCTGCCTAAACGCCGCCTGCTGGCGACCGCTGTCGCCCTGATCGTCTCGGCCCCCGCCTGGCAAGCGCAGGCGCAGAGTGCGCCGGTCCAGGGTGAAACCCGGGCCGTCGTCGCGCCGGTCACCACGGCCGCTACCGCCGCGCCCGTCCCGGCGGAAACCTGTCCCCTCGGCTCCTTCATCTGCCCGCCGCGCCCCATCAGCTACGCGCTGTGTCGGCCGAACGCGATGCTCGATTTCTACGAGCCCGGCATAACGAAGGACAGCTCGCTGCGCGACACCGCCGTGACCGACGTCCACTCGGGCATCGACGACGGCAACACCAGCGGCGTCAAGGTCGAGAGCCCGGAACCGGACCAGTACCACATGACCGGCGGCGTGCGCCTCGAGCGCGCCGATCAGGTGCTGCGCGCCAACGACGTCACGTACAACGCCGACTCGACGGCCTACGATGCCAAGGGCAACGTGAAGTACCAGGAGGCTGGCATGCTGGTCTCCGCCGACCGCATGACGGGCACCACCACGCCGAACGACGGCGACGCGTACAACGTCCGTTACCAGCTGCTGCAGTCGCGCGGCAACGGCGTGGCCGATCACGCAAAGATTCTCGACCCGCAGCACGGCCGCTTCCACATGGCGTCCTATTCCACCTGCGACGTGGGCGCCCGCATGTGGGAGTTCCGCGCCAAGACGATCAATCTCAACAAGGAAACCGGCGTCGGCGAGGCACGCAGCGCGACCATGCGCTTCAAGAACGTGCCGTTCATGTACCTGCCGTACTTCACCTTCCCGCTGGACGACCGCCGCAAGAGCGGCTTCCTTTACCCGACGTTCGGTTCGTCGAGCCGCTCGGGCCTGTTCCTGAACACGCCCTACTACTGGAACATCGCACCGAACTACGATGCGACGATCACGCCGGGCTACTACAGCGACCGCGGCTTCATGCTGGGCACCGAGTTCCGCTATCTGCTCCCGCGCTCGAACGGCACGTTCGACATCCAGTACATGGCCCACGACAAGGGTCCGGATCAGGACGAGAGCGGCACCAGCGACCGCGACGGTTCGAAGCAGCGCTACCTCGTCAAGATCGTGAACTCGACCAATCTGGGCGACGGGTTCAATCTCGGCGTCAACATCAACCGTGCGTCGGACAACCAGTATTTCCGCGATTTCAGCAATGACCTGTACCAGTCCGCGGTCGGCATCCTGAGTTCGAGCGCCTATGTATCCAAGGGCGGCAAATACTGGAGCGCGTCCATCGGCGCGGACGACTACCAGAACGTGGACGCCGGGCTGCCCAACTACGTGGTGCCCTATCGCCGCTGGCCGCGCGCGACGTTCAATATGCAGGCGCCGATCAACAACTGGCTCGACGCGGGCGTCGACACGGAAGCGGTGGCGTTCCGGAAGCCCGACCGCTCGCCCTTCGACCCGAACAATGCCGCTCAGCTCGGTCAGGTCGACGGCAATCGCCTGGATCTCGCACCTTACCTGGCGGCCGATTTCTCGGGCGCATCCTGGTTCGTCCGCCCCCGCGTGGAATATCGCTATACCGACTACCGCCTGGATTCCGACTACTCGTACTACCACTACGCGAAGCAGGACCCGTCGCGTTCGGTGCCGATTTCCAGCGTCGACGCCGGCCTGATCTTCGACCGCCAGACGAATCTGTTCGGCAGCAGCTACACCCAGACGCTCGAGCCGCGCCTTTACTATCTGTACGTGCCGTACCGGAACCAGAACAACCTGCCGACCTTCGACACGAACGCCATGTCGTTCGACTTCTGGCAGCTCTTCAGCACAAACCGGTTCTCGGGCGCCGACCGCCAGATGGATGCGAACAACCTGACCGCGGCGCTCACGACGCGCCTGCTGGACGACACAGGCGTCGAGCGCCTGTCGGCCAGCATCGGCCAGATCAAGTACTTCAATGGTCAGAAAGTGCAGATGCCGAACGTCGCTCCGACCGACTTCAGTCGTTCGGATTACGTCGCCCAGCTCGCCATCCAGTTCAATGACAAGTGGCGTCTGAACAGCTCGTACCAGTGGAACCCGAACAAGCAGCAGAGCACATACGTCAACGACCAGAACGCCTTCTACGCCTCGGGCCGGAACACCGATCTGGCGACCGTAGGAATCCAGCGCCGCATCGGCGGCGACGGTATCGTCAACTTCTCGTACCGCTACCGCCGTGGCGTGATGGAACAATTCGACACATCCGCGGTCTTTCCTGTGTCCGAACGTTGGCGGGCCCTGGCCCGCTGGGTCTTCGCCCGCCGCGACGTCCTGCCGGTCACGCTGGATAACGGTGCAAGCTTCACCACGTTCACGTATTCCCACCGCACCCTCGAAGCCGCGGTGGGCGTCGAGTACGACAGCTGCTGTGTCGCCTTCCGCGTGCTCGGCCGCCACTACGTACACGACTACCTCCGTGAGACGGACAACGCGGTCATGTTTGAGGTGGAATTCAAGGGCTTGGGCTCGCTCAACCCGCAATCGGGCGCCTACCTGCGCCGTGCTATCCTTGGCTATCAATAAGTGGGGCAAGCGCCCCGGGCTCCCTATTCGATGAAGCAGATCCTTTCGTACTCCCTGCTCGCTGCCTCCCTTCTGGCGGCGATGCCCTCGGCCCATGCCCAGTTGATGCCGTCGGCCCAGCCGACCGTCGCGGGCGCGACCGCCGGCAACGGTTCCCTCGACCGCATCGTCGCGGTTGTGGAGGAAGACGTCATCCTGCAGAGCGAGCTGGACGAGGCGATCAACGCCATCGTCCGCCAGTACGCCTCGAATCCGGGCCAGTTGCCGCCGAAGGACGTCCTCGCCCGCCAGGTGCTCGACCGCCTCGTGCTGATGAAGCTCCAGGTCCAGCGCGCCAACGACCAGAACATCCATGTGTCCGACCAGGACATCGATCAGGCCGCCGGCAACGTCGCCCAGCAGAACAAGATGAGCCTCGACCAGCTGCGTGGCGCGGTGGAGCAGGACGGCTACAGCTATGCGGCGTTCCGCCAGCAGTTGTCCGACCAGATCATCGCCCAGAAGCTCCACGAAAGCGTCGTTCGCGACCAGGTCACGGTGACCGACGCCGAGGTCAACAACCTCCTGGCGAGCCCGAGCTACAAGGCGGGTGAAGTCCACCTCGCCCACATCGCGATCAGCACGCCGGCCAACGGCGGCGCCAGCGATATCGCCGCGGCGCAGGCGAAGGCCGACGAGGCCATGAAGGCGATCAAGGGCGGCATGGACTTCAACGCCGCCGCCATCCGCTTCTCCGACGCCCCCGATGCACTCGACGGCGGCGACCTCGGCTGGCGCCGGCTCGACGAAGTGCCGCCGGCTTTCGCCGATGCGGTCGGCGGCCTCAAGCCGGGTGAGACCACCGGCGCACTTCGCGGCCCCACCGGCTTCCACATCCTGAAGCTGGTCGACACGCGCGCCCCGGGCCGACAGATCGTCACCGAGTACCACGCCCGCCAGATCCTCATCAAGCCCTCCGAAATCGTGACCCCGGAGCAGGCGGAGAAAAAGGCGCAGGACCTCTACACCCGCATCGTCGACAAGAAAGAAGACTTCTCCAAGCTCGCCAAGGATGAGTCCAAGGACAACACCACGGCGAACAACGGCGGCGACATGGGCTGGTTCGCCAAGGACGCCTGGGGCCAGGCCATCGCCACCCAGATCGAACAGCTGAAGGACAACGAGGTCTCGCACCCCATCCAGACCGATGCAGGCTGGATCGTCCTGCAGCGCCTGGGCACCCGCCAGAGCGATCTCACCGATCAGCTGCAGCGTGATCAGGCCCGCCAGGCCATCGGCAACCGCAAGGCCGACGAGGCCTACGAGAACTACCTGCGCGAGCTGCGCTCCACGTCGTTCGTCGACATCCGCGTCCCCGAACTGAAGGACCCGGACGACAAGCAGGCGTCGGCCTCCACGCCGTAAGCCCGTCATGACCGCGACCACCCTGCCAAGGCTCGCCGTGACCGCCGGTGAGCCTGCCGGGGTGGGACCGGAACTGGTCGCCCGCCTGGCGGCCAGCGACTTTCCGGCGGACCTGGTCGCGATCACCGATCGCGCCCTCCTCGCTCGCTCCGCCGCGGTGACGGGTGTCGCCCTCCAGATCATCGACGATGATGGCCACCGCATCGCCACCCGGACACCGGGCAGCATCCGGGTGCGTCACGTCCCGCTGGGCGCGCCGGAAGCCTGGGGCCACCCCGATCCACGCAACGCGCGGCATGTTCTCGACATGCTCGCCCTCGCGGCCGATGGCTGCGTCAGCGGCGAATTCGACGCCGTGGTGACCGGCCCGGTGCAGAAATCCAGCATCAACGAGGGCGGCGTGCCTTTCAGCGGCCACACCGAGTTCTTCGCCGAGCGTGCGGCTGCCGATGTGGTCATGATGCTCGCAAGCCCCGAGCTTCGCGTCACTCTGGCCACGACCCATCTCCCCCTCTCCGCCGTGCCTTCCGCTGTCACACCCGAGCTCCTGGAGCGCACGCTGCGCATCGTCGCACGTTCGCTGCTCCGGGATTTCGGGATCGCCCGACCCCGCATCGCCGTGCTGGGCCTCAATCCGCACGCGGGCGAAGGCGGTCATATGGGGCGCGAAGAGCTGGACACGATCATTCCCCTGCTCGATCGCCTGCGCGACGAAGGCATGGAGCTCCTGGGCCCCCTGCCGGCCGATACCGCCTTCGTCCCAGCCATGCGTCACCGCTACGATGCCGTACTGGCGATGTATCACGATCAGGCATTGCCGGTACTCAAGAGCGAGGCGTTCGATCGCACGGTGAACGTCACGCTCGGCCTGCCCTACATCCGCACATCGGTCGACCACGGCACCGCGCTGGATCTCGCCGGCACCGGCCGCGCGGATCCCGCAAGCCTGTTCGCCGCGGCCCGTCTCGCCATCGATCTCGCCCGCCACCGGGTCACACCATGAACGCACGCCCCAAAAAGAGCTTCGGACAGCACTTCCTGCACGACAAGCGCTACATCGACCGGATCGTCTCTTCCATCGCGCCGAAGGACGGCGACACGGTCGTCGAGATCGGCCCTGGCGAAGGTGCGATGACCCTGCCGCTGCTCGCCGTGGCCAGGCGAATGACGGCCATCGAGCTCGACACCGATCTCATTCCCGGCTTGCAGGCGCGGGCCGACGCCATCGGCGAGCTGCGCATCGTGCACTCCGACGTGCTGAAGGTGGATTTCACCACGCTTGCCGCCGAACTGGGCGCCGAGCGGCTGCGCATCGCCGGTAATCTGCCTTACTACATTTCCAGCCCGATCCTCTTTCACTGCGTCGAGCATGCGTCCGCGATCCAGGACATGCACTTCATGCTGCAGAAGGAAGTTGTCGACCGCATGGCCGCCGAGCCCGGCAGCAAGGTGTACGGGCGGCTCAGCGTCATGCTGCAGCTGGCTTGCAAGGTGACGCCGCTGTTCACCGTTCCACCGGGCGCGTTCCGCCCGCCACCGAAGGTCGATTCGGCTGTTGTTCGCCTCGTGCCGCTACCTCCCGAGCAGTTGCCCAAGGGCGATCCGGCCAGAATTCACGCCGTGGTGAAGGCGGCCTTCGCCATGCGCCGCAAGACGTTGTCGAACACGCTCAAGGGGCTGGTGGATGCGTCAACGATGCGTGAACTCGGGATCGACCCGCAGGCGCGCGCCGAGACGCTGGCGCCCGGAGACTTCGTGAAGCTCGCAAACGCGGACTAACCGCGTTCAGGGCATACTTGCCCACCCCCTCCGCGTGCTCGACAATCCCTCCATGAACTCTAAACACCCCTACACGATCGACGTGGAGGTCGAAACCCGCTTCGTTCCCGACCAGTCGCAGCCGAAGGACAATCGCTACGTCTTCGCGTACACGATCACGCTCCGCAATGCGGGCGATTCCGGTGCGCAGTTGCTCACTCGTCACTGGGTGATCACCGATGCGAATGGCAAGGTCGAGGAGGTGCGCGGCGACGGCGTCGTCGGTGAGCAACCGTGGATGCGTCCTGGCGAGTCGTTCGAGTACACCTCGGGCGCCGTACTGGAGACATCGGTCGGCACGATGGAAGGCAGCTATCGCATGGTCGCGGATGACGGCACGCACTTCGATGCGCCTATCGCACCCTTCGTGCTTTCGATCCCGCGCACGCTCCACTAGGATCGAACCATGGAAAGCGTGCATGCCGGCAACGGCGCGATGGAGCGACTGGACTGATGGCCATCTACGCGATCGGCGACGTCCAGGGTTGCTACCCCGAACTTCAGCGAATGCTGGAGAAGATCCGTTTCGACCCGTCGAACGACAAACTGTGGTTCTGTGGCGACCTCGTCAATCGCGGCGGTGAGTCGCTGGCCACGCTGCGACTGATTCACTCGCTGCGCGACAGCACCATCATCACGCTGGGCAACCACGACCTCTCGCTGCTGGCCATCGGCCAGCGACGCGAGGACGCGCAGCAACGGGTCAATCCCGAGTTGCGCGAGGTGCTCTTCGCCGAGGATGCGCCAGTGCTGCTCGAGTGGCTGCGCATGCAGAAGCTGCTGCACCACGACGAAACACTAGGCTGGACGATGATCCACGCCGGCATGGCGCCGATGTGGACGCTGCGACAGGCACAGCGCGCCGCGCTCGACGTCGAGCGCGAACTGGGTGGCCCACGCCACCAGCGCCTGCTGAAAAACCTGTTCGGCAACCGCCCTCCGGGCTGGAACAACCGCCTGCAAGGTGTGGAGCGCCACCGCGCCACGATCAATACGCTGACCCGCATGCGCTATTGCGATGTCAACGGACGCATCGACTTCGAGGGCAAGGGCACGCCGGGCACGCAGAAGCCCGGCATGTATCCGTGGTTCGAAGTACCGGGCATGCGTCGCCGCGAGACGAAAATCGTCTGCGGTCACTGGTCGGCTCTGGGTCGCTTCGCCGGTCTGGGCGTTTACGCCATCGATACCGGATGCGTCTGGGGCGGCCAGCTGACCGCGCTGCGGCTGGACACGGAAGAGCCGGAATACATCACGGTGAATGCCGAGCCGCACCGGCATAAGCCTAAGGGTGGCGGAGATTGAGCGGGTGCGGATTTAGTGCTTCGTAGGCTTTTCGCGCGCAGGGCGCGCTCCTACATTCTGGCCGACAAAAAACCCCGCCGATTGGCGGGGTTTTTCATGGGTCAGGTCAGCTGGCCGTGACAGTGCTTGTACTTCTTGCCCGAACCACAGGGGCAAGGATCGTTACGACCGACCTTCGGACCATCGTTGACGACGGACTGAACGACCGGCTCGGCGCCGACGTCGCTGCTGGCGGGAAGGCCCGCCGCCTGTGCATCGGCGTGCTGGTACTGCAGACGCTGGGCTTCAGCGGCACGCTGCTGCTCGGCTTCCATCGCCAGGACTTCGTCCTCGCTGCGGATGCGGATACGCGCAAGCATCTGCACCACTTCGCCCTTGATCCGGTCGAGCATCTCGGAGAACAGCTCGAACGACTCGCGCTTGAATTCCTGCTTCGGCTGCTTCTGCGCGTAACCACGCAGATAGATGCCCTGACGCAGGTAATCCATGCTGGCGAGATGTTCCTTCCAGGCGTTGTCCACGACCGAGAGCATCACGTGCTTCTCGAGCGAGCGCATGGTTTCGGCACCGATCTGCGCTTCCTTCTCGACGAACAGCGCATCGACCGCTTCGCGCACATGGTCGAGGATGCCTTCAGCGTCGACTTCCTTCTGAGCTTCGACCCACTGTGGGAGGTCGAGCCGGAGGTTGAGTTCACTGGCGAGCTCGCGATCCAGGCCGGCGAGGTCCCACTGGTCGTCGATGCTGTCGGCAGGCACGAACCGACGCACAAGCGCGACGACGACGTCCTGGCGGATGTCACCGATCATGTCGGAAATGTCGTCGATCTCGAGGAGCTCGTCACGCTGCGCGTAGATCACCTTGCGCTGGTCGTTGGCGACATCGTCGAAATCGAGGAGGTTCTTGCGGATATCGAAGTTGTGCTGCTCGACCTTGCGCTGGACCTTTTCGATCTGCCGCGTGATCAGACGGTCCTCGAGGGCCTCGTCTTCCTTCATGCCGAACATCTGCATCCAGCGACCGATACGCTCGCCGCCGAAGATGCGCATCAGGTTGTCCTGAAGCGACAGGTAGAAGCGCGAGGAACCGGGATCGCCCTGACGGCCCGAACGGCCGCGCAACTGGTTGTCGATACGACGCGACTCGTGACGCTCGGTGCCGATGATGTGCAGACCGCCCGAGGCGAGCACCTGCTCGTGGCGCTTCTTCCAGTCCGCCCGGACCTTCTGCTTCTCGACGTCGGACGCATCCTCCGGCAACGTGGCCAGCGCGGCCTCGAGGCTGCCACCGAGCACGATATCGGTACCGCGACCCGCCATGTTGGTGGCGATGGTGACCGAACCCGGCGCGCCGGCCTGCGCGACGATGTGCGCTTCGCGCTCATGCTGCTTGGCGTTGAGAACCTCGTGCGGAATGCGCTCCTGCTTGAGCAGGCCCGAGACCAGCTCGGACACGTCGATGGACGCCGTGCCGACGAGGACGGGCTGACCGCGCTCGTGGCAGGCCTTGATGTCCGCGATGACCGCTTTGTACTTCGCATCCGGACCGAGGAACACGGAATCCGGATTGTCCACACGGACCATCGGCTTGTGCGTCGGAATCACGACGACTTCCAGGCCGTAGACGGTCTGGAATTCATAGGCTTCCGTGTCCGCCGTACCGGTCATGCCGGCCAGCTTCTTGTACATGCGGAACAGGTTCTGGAACGTCACCGTCGCCAGCGTCTGGTTCTCGCGCTGAATGGGCACGCCTTCCTTCGCTTCGACCGCCTGGTGCAGGCCGTCGGACCAGCGACGACCCGCCAGCGTACGGCCGGTGAATTCGTCGACGATGATGACTTCGCCGTCGCGCACGATGTAATCGACGTCACGCTGATAGATGCCGTTGGCACGCAGCGCGGCATTGAGGTGATGCACCACCGCCAGGTTCTTGGAGTCGTAGAGGCCACTGTCGGCCTCGATGACACCCGCCTCGCGCAACAGCTGCTCCGCGTGCTCCATGCCCTCTTCGGACATGTGCACCTGCTTCTGTTTTTCGTCGACCATGTAGTCGCCGGCACCGTCTTCTTTTTCCTGACGGTTGAGGCGCGGCACGATCTTGTTCACCGCGATGTAGAGCTGCGGGGAGTCTTCGGCCGGGCCGGAGATGATCAGCGGGGTACGGGCTTCGTCGATCAGGATCGAGTCGACTTCGTCGACGATGGCGTAGTGCAGGCCGCGCTGGTTGCGCTGTTCCTTGCTGAGCGCCATGTTGTCGCGCAGGTAGTCGAAGCCGAATTCGTTGTTGGTGCCGTAGGTGATATCGGACTGATAGGCCGCACGCTTGTCCGCGTGGTCCATACCCGGATACACCACGCCGACCGAGAGGCCGAGGAAGTTGTAAAGCTTGCCCATCTGCGCCGAGTCACGACGCGCCAGGTAGTCGTTGACCGTGACGACATGGACGCCCTTACCCTCCAGGGCGTTCAGGTATACCGGCAGCGTACCGACGAGGGTCTTGCCCTCACCCGTGCGCATCTCGGCGATCCGGCCGGAATGCAGCACCATGCCGCCGATCATCTGGACGTCGTAGTGGCGCATGCCGAGCACACGCCTGGCCGCCTCACGGGTGACCGCGAACGCCTCTGGCAACAGCTTGTCGAGGGTCTCGCCGGCAGTGATCCTGCCGCGGAACTCCTCGGTCTTCCCGCGCAGCTCATCGTCGGAAAGTTTTTCGAATTCGGGCTCCAGGGCGTTGATGCGCTTGACCGTCTTGGACAGGTCGCGCAGCACACGCTCGTTACGGCTGCCGAAAATACTCGTCAGGGCACGATTGAACATCGATCATCCGGATCTGAAACGAAAAAAGGCTGCCGGACGGCGCAAAGCCGACCGGCACGAAGGGACGATCATACTACGCCCGCCCCCGGCTTTCCTCGGGGTGGCGGCGAGCCGTGCCGGATTCAAGGCTGTCAGCGGTGGCTGCGGACGAAAGCCAGCGGATTCACGACCTTATCGTGGTACCAGACCTCGAAATGGACGTGGGATCCCGTCGAACGGCCCGTGGAGCCGGCCTTCGCGATCACATCGCCGACGCGGACCCGCTGTCCCGGCCTGGCGACCAGGGCGCTGTTATGCGCATAACGGGTCATGTACCCATTGCCATGGTCGATTTCGATGACGTCGCCATAGCCGCTCCGCTGACCCGCGAAGGTGACCATCCCCTCCGCGACCGCCGTCACGGGCGTACCCGTAGGCGTGGCGATATCGATCCCGGTATGCCGGGCGCTGTGACCACTGAACGGGTCCGGGCGGCCGCCAAAATACGACGAGATGTACCCGTTCACCGGCATACCCGTGGGCCGCAGGCTGGACTCGATACTGCGATCCATCAGCATGTCGCGCAGGGCTTCGAGCTGCGCCTGCTGGGTGTCGAACTGCCCGGAGAGCTGGTCGATGCTCTTGTTCAGGGACTCCGGCAAGGTGTAGGCATCCGGCTCAGCGCCGGTGGTTACTTCAGGACCGCCCTGGCCGGGCTCCTCCTCGAAATTGAACTCGCCGTCGTCCAGTTTGCCGACCTGGGTCAGCCGCTCGCCCAAGGCGTTCAACCGGACCGATTGTGCCTGGAGCTGCCCAAGCTTGACGGCGAGTGCGTCGAGGTCCCGCTGGGCGTCACGCTTGATCTGAGCGACCTGTGCGTTCTGGTCGCCCACCTCGCGCTGCAACCCATGGATGTCGCCCATGGCGCGATCGCGAGGGCTGGCGACGGTAAGCGCGATGCCGGCGCCGACACCGGCGATGCCGACGATGCCAGCGAGCACCATCGCGGCCATTTTGCAGCGCAGGCGCCTGCAGGAGAGGTCGAGCGTTTTCGGCCCTTTCTGGCCACGTGACACGAGTATGATCTGCATACGTTCCACATCGAATAGTTAAGCCGGTCCATGCCACCGCCGCCCAAACCGTCCCGTCATGCCACGCGTGGACTCAAGTCCATCGTGGAAGTGGGACCTGTCGTCTCGCTCGCCTCCCGGGCGCGCGAACTCGACCAGCTGGACCGTCAGTTGCGCGCGACACTGCCTGCACCGATGCGCGACCAGATCCGTTTTGCGGACCTGCGCGATGGCCGGCTCGTCTTCCTTGCGCCCTCGTCGGCCTGGGCTTCGCGAGTGCGCCTGTACCAGACGCAGATCCTCGAAGCCGCCCGCGCCATCGGCGCGAAGGCCCACTCGGTTGCCGTGAAAGTGGCCCCGCTGCCGCCCGTGGAAGTCATCCCCGACCGGCATAAACCGCTTTCCACCGAAGCAGCCCGCCATCTGCGGTCCGCCGCGGCATCACTCTCCGATCCCACGCTGCGGGATCTTTTTCTGTATCTGGCACTCCAGGCCGAAAACGAAGATTAATCCGTCACTTACGACCCGGGATGCGGGTCCGTAAGCACCACCGCATCCAGCGAGGTGGCGAACTTTATAGCACGCCTCTACCGGGCGAACACCTAAATTGCACATAAAGTTCACGGGTGAGGGGGCGGTCACGCGGGGGTTTTTCGTGGTTTCGCCGCCTTGGGGCTTGGCTTTGAAGGGCTCGGCTTCGCCGTCGCGTTGGCTTTGTCGCGGCGTGCGGTGTGGTCGGGAAGAGCCGGCGGGTGCCACCCTCGCGTCCACGCCTGCGGCGACCCCTCAGGGAAAGGCCGCTCCGCGGCCGTGTATCAATGGCCTTCGGCCGGGTCGGGCTCCGACTGGGGGTTTTCGAGTCGGCTGTCCCTGCCTCCCCGAAAACGGCCGGTCATCCCTGACCGGCCCCCTTGCGGGCCTCTTCCAGTCGGAGCCCTCGCCTGCGGCTACCGGACGCGAGGGTGGCACCCGCCGGCTCTTTGGGGGGACTGAGGCAACGTGGGGTCGAGCGGCGGTGCGCTTCGTTGGTTGGGAACGCTCGCTTGCCTGAGGTGTATGGCCTCGTTCGCCTTAGCAAGGCTGAGGGTTCGCGAACAGGGTTCGCTCCTACCCGGAGCGGCGAGTGCGTGCGTGCGGGCGTGTGCGGCGTGCGGCGTGCAACGTGCGGCGGCCATCCAGGCGGCGGTGGCTTTGGTGGGAGCCAGCGTGCTGGCGATAGCCGACAAAGCGGTGAAGCCAAAGCCCGCTCGACCACCACCCCACCTCAGTGCGCGAAAGAGACGGCGGGGGTGACCCTCGGGGCCGGTAGCCGCAGGCGAGGGCTTCGACTGGACAAGGCCGCGCAGGCGGGGCCGGTCAGGGATGACCGGCCGTTTTCGGGGAGGCAGGGACAGCCGACTCGAAAACCCCCAGGCGAAGCCCGACCCGGCCGTAGGCCATTGATATACGGCGGCGGTAGCCGCCTTTCCTTGAGGGGTCGCCGCAGGCGTGGCCGCGAGGGTCATCCCCGCCGGCTCTCCAACGCGACACAACACGCCGCGACAAAGCCAAACGCGACGGCGCAAAGCCGAGCCGTAAAACGTCAATCTCAAGCGCCCATAAAAAAAGCCGCGATCGCTCGCGGCTTCTCTCATTTCGCTACGCCCCGGTGAGGCGTCGCCTTACACCGCCTGGGCGGGATGGGCGTAGGAGATCGGCGCCTTGGCCGGATCCTTGAAGCTGACTTCTTCCCACGCCGCGGCGTCGGCCATCAGGCTACGGAGAAGCTTGTTGTTGAGCTCGTGACCCGACTTGTGCGCGGAGTAAGCGCCGATCAGGCTGTGGCCCAGCATGTAGATGTCGCCGATGGCGTCGAGGATCTTGTGCTTGACGAACTCGTTATCGTAACGGAGGCCGTCTTCGTTCAGCACGCGGTAGTCGTCGAGCACGACGGCGTTGTCCATCGAGCCGCCGAGCGTGAGGTTACGCTCGCGAAGCATTTCGATGTCACGCATGAAGCCGAAGGTGCGGGCGCGGCTGACTTCCTTGACGAACGACGTCGTCGAAAAATCCATCTCGGCCTGCGAATTGCGCTTGTTGAACAGCGGGTGATCGAACTCGACGGAGAAGCCGACCTTGAAGCCGTCGAACGGCTCCAGCCTGGCCCACTTGTCGCCGTCTTTCACGATCACCGGCTTCTTGATGCGGATGAAACGCTTGGCCGCGTCCTGCTCCTCGATGCCAGCGGACTGGATGAGGAAGACGAACGGACCCGCGCTGCCGTCCATGATCGGCACTTCCGGCGCCGAAAGATCGACATATGCGTTGTCGATGCCGAGGCCGGCCATGGCCGAGAGCAGATGCTCCACCGTGGACACGCGGACGTCGCCCTGGATCAGGGTCGTCGAAAGACGCGTATCACCGACATTCTCCGGGCGGGACTTGAGCTCGACCGGGGGATTGAGGTCGGTGCGGCGGAACACGATACCCGTGTTCGGCGCGGCCGGACGAAGCGTCATGTACACCTTGTCGCCGGTATGGAGGCCGACGCCGGTGGCGCGAATGATGTTCTTGAGCGTGCGCTGCTTGATCATGTTGGGTCGAACCTTGTTGGCAGCAGCCTAAAGTAGCGATCATGCTAACACAGTCTTAACCTCGGGATAAACAAACCGGACGGTACAGTCCAGTGTTGCTTCACCGTTCCTTCAGCATCAGCTGCGATCCATTCTCATCTGGCCTGCGACTGAAACGTTCGTCCGTTCAATCACTTGCAAGTAACTGATATCACTTGCAGGTTTTCCTGAGGCGAAGCGGCGACGCTCCGCCACCCGGACGGGATGGCGGCGGAGCGTCGGGCGGTCCGACGTCGTGTCGGGCCGTCCTCACGTTTTCCTTAACGTGCCTGGATCTGCAAGTACCGCTCAGTCAGCCTGACGACGCAGGAACGCCGGGATATCGAGGTAATCGATCGCCGGCTCGGCGTTCTTCGACGGTGCCGGTTCCGACCGGACCGACGGAACGGAGTCGGCCTGCGCGTAATCGACCACTTCGTTGCCGGTGCCCGTGCGCAGGACGACCGGGCGGGGACGCTGACGCATCTCGACCTGCTGCTGCACCGGCTGGCGAGCCGGCTGCTTGGACGAGGCCGCGGCACCGCCACGGTTGAGGCCGGTGGCAACGACCGTCACGCGGACGTCGTCCTGCATTTCCGGGTCCAGCGAGGTGCCGATCACGACGGTCGCATCTTCCGAGGCGAAGTCGTGGATGACGCGGCCGATCTCGTCGAACTCGCGCATGGTCAGGTTGGGACCCGCCGTGACGTTGACCAGGATGCCGCAGGCGCCGGCCAGATTCACATCTTCCAGCAGCGGATTGTTGATCGCGGCTTCCGCGGCGGCCTGTGCGCGATCGTCGCCGCGGGCGGTGCCCGAGCCCATCATCGCCATACCCATTTCGCTCATGACGGTGCGGACGTCGGCAAAGTCGACGTTGATCAGGCCGGGGGCCGTGATCAGGTCGGCGATGCCCTGGACCGCGCCCTGCAGCACGTCGTTGGCCGCCTTGAACGCGTTGAGGAGCGTGACCTCACGACCGAGCACCGAGAGAAGCTTCTCGTTGGGAACGGTGATCAGCGAGTCGACATGCTGCGACAGGTCTTCAATACCCTTCAGGGCGACCTGCATGCGGCGACGGCCCTCGAACGGGAACGGCTTGGTCACGACCGCGACGGTCAGGATGCCCTTCTCTTTCGCCAGCTGCGCCACGACCGGAGCCGCACCCGTACCGGTACCACCGCCCATGCCGGCGGTGATGAAGACCATGTCCGCGCCTTCGAGCATTTCCTCGATGCGCTCGCGGTCTTCCAGCGCGGCCTGGCGGCCGACTTCCGGGTTGGCGCCGGCGCCGAGACCCTTGGTGACATTGCCGCCCAGCTGAAGATGCGTGCGCGAGGCGCAGCTCTTCATCGCCTGGGCGTCGGTATTGGCGACGACGAACTCGACGCCTTCGATATTGGAATTGACCATGTGCGCCACGGCGTTGCCGCCGCCGCCACCCACGCCAATGACCTTGATGACCGCATTCGGTGCCAGCTTTTCGATGAGTTCAAACATTTCCCGTCCTCCGCAGAACTTTTAGTTTTTTTGGTTTATGTCCCTTGTCCGACTCCTGTCGGCCATGGGTTGCGGGCCATCCCTTGTGCCCCGGCGCCCCCCTTCCATCGGGCACCGACAATCCGGTGACTACTGCTTAGAAATTCTTGGTGAACCAGCTACGGAACTTCTCGACCATGCTGCCGACATTGCCGGCGGCGGAACTCGTGTGGCGCGCGCCGCCGGTCGACCGCGAGCCGTGCAGAAGCAGGCCCACGCCGGTCGAATGCAACTCGCTGGAAACGACATCGCCCAGGCCCGACACGTGCTGGGGCACGCCGATGCGAACCATCTTGTGGAAGATTTCCTCCGCCAGTTCGAGCGCGCCTTCCATACGCGAGGCGCCTCCGGTCAGTACGATGCCGGCGGCGACGAGGCTCTCGTAACCCGAGCGACGCAGTTCGTCCTGCACCATCTCGAAGATTTCCTCGTAGCGGGCCTGCACCGACTGCGCGAGCGCCTGACGCGCGAGACGACGCGGCGGCCGATCGCCCACGCTCGGCACCTGGATCGTTTCTTCCGCATGGGCAAGCTGGGCGAGCGCACACGCGTATTTGATTTTGATCTCTTCCGCGTGAGCGGTTGGTGTGTGCACGCCATACGCGATGTCGTTCGTCACCTGATCGCCACCGACGGGCAGCGACTTGGTGTAGCGGATCGCGCCCTGCGTATAGATGGCGATATCCGTCGTACCGGCACCGATATCGACGAGGCACACGCCGAGCTCGAGCTCGTCCTCGGTCAACACGGCCTTAGCGCTGGCGACAGCGGCGGGCACGAGTTCATCGACCGACAGACCGCAGCGCTGAATGCACTTGGAGATGTTCTGCACCGCGCTCGCCGCGCCCGTGACCAGATGCACGCTGGCCTCCAGACGCACGCCGCTCATGCCGACCGGATGACGGATACCGTCCTGACCGTCGATACGGTATTCCTGCGACTCCTTATAAAGCACCTTGCGATCGGCCGGGATCGCCACGGCGCTGGCCGCTTCGAGTACCTGCTCCAGATCGGCCGACATCACCTCGCGGTCGCGGATGGCCGCGGTGCCGTGCGAGTTACGCGTTTCCAGATGGCTGCCGGAGATCGAGGCGTACACCGAGCGGATATCGCAGCCGGCCATCAGCTCGGCCTCTTCGACCGCGCGCTGGATCGAGTGGACCGTCGATTCGATGTCGACCACCGAGCCACGCTTCATGCCGCGCGAGACGTGCGTGCCGATACCGATGATTTCGATGGCTTCACCCGGCTCGTATTCGCCGACGATGGCGACGACCTTCGACGTTCCGATGTCGAGGCCGACGACGAGCTGTTTGTCGTTCTTGTTTCTCATGATCCTGCTCAGCTTCCGACCTTGGGTGTGGCCGTGGTTTCCGGTTGCGGCCACCGGATGGCGAATCCGTTGGTGTAACGAAGGTCGGCGTAGGCGAAACCGCTGTGCCGACCGGCGACGAGTTGTGGGTAGACATCGAGGAAGCGGGCCAGACGGCGATCGGCCTGCTCGCGGTCGCCGATAACGATTTCGGCGCCGCTCTCGGTCGTAACGCTCCAGCTGCCGCGCTCGCTGAGGCTGACGCCGACGATCGACAGGCCTGTCCTGCCTTCGAACGATTTCTGTGCCTGTGCGTAGAAGCTCACCACCTCGGCCAGACGCGAGTCCGGTCCACGCAGCCGCGGCAGGTCGCCCATCTGATCGGCGCCCGGCGCGTCGAAGACGAGCCCCTGGCGGCTGATCAGACGGTCCTCGTTCCAGCGCGCGAACGGCTGGCGCTCGTAGATGCGTACCAAAAGCGTGTCGGGCCAGCGCTTGCGCACTTCCACCGACTCGACCCACGGCAGCGCACCGATCGAATGACGCACGGTTTCCAGATCCGTCGCGAAGAAGCCCTTGCCGAGGCTCGGCAGCACGGCGCTGCGGATCTGTTCGGCGCTGACGTGCGCGAACTCCGCTTCGACCTTGAGCTGCGTCACCGGCCAGCGGCCGACGGCAAACCAGCCCTGCATCACGCCGACCACGGGCAACACCACCAGTGTGATGGCGATTCCCCAGGCGACCAGACGCGTGGCAGCGGAACCCTTCATGCGCGGGCGGCCTCCCGTTCCATCGAGGTTTCCAGCACGCGCCAGCACAGGCCCGCATAGTCGAGGCCCGCGACGGCGGCAGCCTTGGGGACCAGCGAATGCGAGGTCATGCCGGGCGCCGTATTCACTTCGAGCAGCCAGTTCTTGCCATGGCGATCGCGCATGACGTCGACGCGGCCCCAGCCGAAGCAGTCGAGCGCGTCGAAGGCCTGCAGCGCGAGCGCGCGCATGGTGTCCTCCGCTTCGCCCGACAGGCCAGGCACGATGTACTGGGTGTCTTCCGCCACGTACTTGGCGTTGTAATCGTAGTACTCGCCCTTGGGCACGATCTTGATGGTGGGCAGCACTTCGCGACCCAGGATGCCGACGGTGTATTCGCCGCCCTCGCTCGCATCGCCCTCGATCAGGGTTTCCATCAGCATGTCGCCGGGATAGCGGCGCGCCAGTTCGACGGCGGCATCGAGACCGGCTTCATCGAACACACGCGTCACGCCGACGCTGGACCCTTCCCATGCCGGCTTCACGATCAGCGGAAAGCCGACGTCACGAGCGGCGGCGTGCACGTCCGCACCGCGCGGCAGCGCCTTGAACTTCGGGGTCGGCAGGCCGAGTGCGATCCACACCTGCTTGGCGCGGACCTTGTCCAGCGACAGCGCCGAACCGAGCACGCCGGAGCCGGTATACGGCACGCCGAGCGACTGCAACGCGCCCTGCAACTCGCCGTTCTCACCACCCGCGCCGTGCAGGATGTTGAACACGCGTGCGAAGTGACCCGCGCGCACCGCGTCGAGCAAGGCCGGGATACCGTCGATCGGATGCGCGTCGACGCCCAGCGAACGCAGCGCTTCGAGCACGCCGCGACCGGAGTCGAGCGACACCTCGCGCTCGGCGGAGTTACCACCCAGCACGACGGCCACGCGGCCGAAATCGGCGGCGTCGGTGACGATGCGGGGGAAACGGGTCGTGCTCATCACTTGCTTGTCCTCAGGTTGCCGGCGCTGGCCAGCTCGATGGCCGCCGCGCCGATATCGCCGGCGCCCAGCAGCATGATCAGGTCGCCGTCGCGCGCCAGCGCGGACAGCGTGGCGCGAAGGTCGCGCGGATGGTCGACGAGCACCGGGTCGGTCTTGCCACGGGCACGGATAGCGCGCGCGAGGGCCTTGCCATCGGCGCCCGCGATCGGCGATTCGCCTGCGGGATAGACCTCGGTCAGCACCAGCACATCGACCTCGGCCAGAACCTTGGCGAAGTCGTCGAGCAGGTCGCGCGTACGGCTGTAGCGGTGCGGCTGGAAGGCCACGACCAGACGGCGGTCCGACCAGCCGCCGCGCGCGGCGGCGAAGACGGCGGCCAGTTCGCGCGGGTGATGACCGTAGTCGTCGACGAGCAGCGCGCTGCCGCTGTCGAGCGCGATCTCACCGCGACGATGAAAACGACGACCCACGCCTTCGAAACGTGCCAGCGCACGCGCGATGGCCTCCGCTTCGACGCCCAGCTGCCAGCCCACGGCCGCCGCGGCGAGCGCGTTCTGCACGTTGTGTCGGCCTGGCAGATTCAGCGTCACCGGCAGCGCGTCGACCCTGCCCGGCAGATGCAGGTCGAAATGCATTTCGAAGCCGAGCTGGCGAACGTTGGTGGCCGTCACGTCCGCGGCGGCGTTGTCGATGCCGTAAGTGAGCAGGCGGCGCGAGGTGTCTTCCGCGAGCTTCGCCGTCTCTTCGTCGTCGATGCAGAGCACCGCCATGCCGTAGAACGGCAGCCTATGCAGGAAGTCGCTGAAAGCCTTCTTCACCAGCGCGAAGTCGCCCTGGTAGTTCTCGAGGTGATCGGCGTCGATATTGGTGACGACGGCGATGACCGGCGACAGCATCAGGAAGGAACCGTCCGACTCGTCGGCCTCGGCAACCAGGTACTGGCCCGTGCCCAGACGGGCATTCGCACCGGCGGCGTTGAGCTGGCCGCCGATCACGAAGGTCGGGTCGTAGTCGGCTTCCGCCAGCACGCTCGCGACGAGGCTGGTGGTGGTCGTCTTACCGTGCGTTCCCGCGATCGCGATGCCACGACGGAAACGCATCAGCTCGCCGAGCATCTCGGCACGCGGCACCACGGGAATGCGTGCGGCCCGTGCGGCGACCAGCTCGGGATTGTCCTGACGGATCGCGCTGGACGTGACGATCACGTCCGCGCCGTCGATGTTCGACGCCTCGTGACCGACGTGCACTTCGACGCCGAGCTTGGCCAGACGCTCCGTGGTCGTCGAGTGCGCGCGGTCGGAGCCGGACACGCTGTAGCCGAGGTTGGCCAGTACTTCGGCGATACCGCTCATGCCGACGCCGCCCACGCCGATGAAGTGGACACGGCGGAACGAGGTCATGAAATCGTCGTGGGCGCGCAAACGACCGGGCGTCATGCGGAAACCTCCATGCAATGACGGGCAATCGTGGATGCGGCGTCGGGCTTGGCCAGCGTACGGGACGCATTGGCCGCGGAAAGGATCTGCTGGCGGTCCAGCAGCATGTCGTAGAGCAGACGGGCCAGCGCTTCGGGAGAGCCGGCCTGGTTCAGCGCCTTGTCGGCGATGAGGTGAGCGCCACCGGCGTCGACCATCGCGCGCGCGTTCACCGTCTGATGGTCGTCCACCGCATGCGGGAACGGCACGAGCAGCGCTTCGAGGCCCGCGGCGCAGAGTTCGGCCACGGTCAGCGCGCCGGCGCGGCACACCACCACGTCCGCCCACTCGTACGCACCGGCCATGTCTTCGATAAAGGGGACGACGTTGGCCGCGACGCCGGCGTCGACATAGGCCGTGCGCGCTTCGTCGAGGCCGCGCTCGCCGGTCTGATGGACGACTTCAGGCTCGCAGGCCGAGAGATGCGCGTCAGCACGCATGAACGCCAGCGCCTTCGGCACGGCCAGATTCAGGGTGCGTGCCCCGAGGCTGCCGCCGAGAACGAGCAGGCGGGGGCGACCGGCACGACCGTCCATGCGCTGCGCCGGCAGCGGCAGCGCGGCGATGCGTGCACGTACCGGATTGCCGACCCACTCGCCGTTCGGCAGCACGTTCGGAAAGCCGGTGAGCACCTTTTTCGCGAAGCCTGCGAGCTTGCGGTTGGTGAAGCCGGCAACCGCGTTCTGTTCGTGCACGACCAGCGGAATGCCCGCGATACGCGCCGCCACGCCGGCGGGGCCCGCCACGTAGCCACCCATCGAAAGCACACAGGCCGGACGCAGGCGGCGCAGCAGTCTGAGCGAGGCAAGCAGCGCACGCGCCAGCATCACCGGCGCCATCACGCGCGTCTTCATGCCTTTGCCGCGCAGACCACCGACGGCCACCGTGTGCAGGTCGAGGCCATGCGCGGGAACCACGCGGGTCTCCATGCCGCCTTCGGCACCGAGCCACGCGACGGGGACGCCGCGCGAGCGCAGTTCGTCGGCCACGGCAAGGCCGGGGAAGATGTGGCCACCGGTACCGCCGGCCATGATCAGCACGGGGCGGCTCATGCGGCACCGCCATAGGCCGCCGAATCCGGCACGGCATTGGCCGGCAGGCGCACGGCGGTCTGTCGCGCGTCTTCGGCGCGGTTGATTTCGAACGTGGCGCGCAGCAGCACACCGACCATCGCGCAGGTCATCAGCACGGACGAACCGCCCGAGCTGATCAGCGGCAGGGTCAGGCCCTTGGTCGGCAGCACGCCGAGATTCACGCCGATGGAGACCATCGCCTGGAAGCCGAGCATCAGCGAGATGCCGTAGGCGACGTAACCGGAGAAGCGCTGACCGAGCTCGACGCCCTTCAGTCCCATGTAGAGACCCCGGCCGACAAGCACGATGTAGAGGAAGATGACCGTGACGATGCCCGCCAAGCCGAGCTCCTCGGCGAGCACCGCAAGGATGAAGTCCGTATGCGCTTCGGGCAGGTAGAACAGTTTCTGCACGCTGGAACCCAGACCCACGCCCGTCCACTCACCGCGACCCACGGCGATCAGCGCCTGGGTCAGCTGGAAGCCGTCGTTGAACGGATCTTTCCACGGATCGAGGAACGAGGTGAGACGCTTGATGCGGTAATCCTCGGCGGTCGCCGCATAAATCAGGGCGGGAACCAGGGGCGTCGCCAGCACGAGAAGGTTGCGCATGCGCGCACCCGCCAGCCAGACCATACCGACCGTGGTCGCGACCACCAGAGCCGCCGAACCGAAGTCGGGCTGTGCCAGCAGCAACAGCACGATGAGACCGGCCACGGCGACCGGCTTGACCACGCCGAACAGGTCGTACTCGACGCCTTCGCGGTGACGGACCAGGTAGCTCGACAGGTAGCCGACGAGGATCAGCTTCACCGCCTCGACCGGCTGGAAGCTGGTGACCAGCAGGTTGACCCAGCGACGTGCGCCGTTGATGCGCATGCCGAAGACCGGCAGGAACACCATCAACAGCATGATGATGCCGACCAGCAGCAGCAGGAAGCTGTGCTTCTCGAGCGTCTTCAGTTCCGTGCGCATCGCGGCGGCGGCCAGGCAGCCACCGAGCACGAGAAACACGAGATGGCGCTTGAGATAGTAGAAGGCGCCCTGATGCGAGCCGTCGGCCACGGCGATCGAACTGGACGTGACCATGATCACGCCCAGCGTCGCGAGCGCGAGCGCAGCCAGGAGCAACGGGAGATCGAAGCTCCCGCGGGGACCCTGGCGGCGTTTGGCCTGCTTGTTTCCGAAGCCGAACATGATGGCTTAGCGCACCTTCAACGTAGCGAGACCGATGAGCACCAGCACGACGCTGATGATCCAGAAACGGACGATGACCCGCGGCTCGGGCCAGCCCTTCAGTTCAAAATGGTGATGGATGGGCGCCATACGGAAGATGCGCTTGCCGCGCAGCTTGAAGCTGCCCACCTGCAACATCACCGAGGCGGTCTCCATCACGAAGACGCCGCCCATCACCAGCAACACGATTTCCTGACGGACGATCAGCGCGACGCAACCGAGGGCGGCACCGATGGCCAGCGCGCCCACGTCACCCATGAAGACCTGGGCCGGGTAGGTGTTGAACCAGAGGAAGCCGAGCCCCGCGCCCGCCAGCGCGCTGCAGAAGACCGCAAGCTCACCGGCGCCCGGAATCGCCGGGATTCCGAGGTATTCGGAAAACAGCTTGTTACCGGCGAGGTAGGCAAAAATGCCCAGCGCGCCGGAGACCAGGACGCTCGGCATGATCGCCAGGCCGTCCAGACCGTCGGTGAGGTTCACCGCGTTGGAGAAGCCGACGATGATGAAGTAGCCGACCACCACGAAGAAAATGCCGAGCGGGATCGCCACCTGTTTGAACAGCGGCACGTAGAGTGCGATCTCCGCTGGCAACTGGTGCGTCCGGTAGAGGAACACGGCGGCGCCGAGACCGAACACCGACTGCCAGAAATACTTCCAGCGGCTGGCGAGGCCACGGCTGTCCTTCAGGACCAGCTTGCGGTAGTCGTCGTAGAACCCGATGACGCCGAACAGGACCATCACCGCCAGCACGACCCATACGTAGCGGTTGGACAGATCCGCCCAGAGCACCGTGGCGATCCCCACGGCGAACAGGATCAGCAGACCGCCCATCGTCGGCGTACCGGCCTTCGCAAGGTGCGTCTGCGGGCCGTCGCTGCGCACCACCTGCCCCGCCTTCAGCGCGGCAAGCTTGCGGATCAGCAACGGGCCGAGCAGCAGCGACACGGCCAGCGCGGTGAGCGCCGCCATGATCGCGCGGAACGTGATGTACTGGAAAAGATGCACGGAAGCGAAGTGCCGAGCCATCCATTCCGCCAGTTCAAGCAGCATCGGAGGCTCCTTCAGCGTATTTCTTCAAAGCCGCCACGACCCGGTCCATGCCGGAGGAACGTGACCCCTTCACGAGGCACGTGACGCCCTCATGGATTTGCGTGCAGGCTGCCTCGATAAGCGCTTCCTGCGTGGCGAAATGTTGTGCACCCGGACCGAACGCCTCGACCGCGGCGGCACTTTTCGGCCCCGTGGCCAGCAGCCGCTCGATACCGCGGCGGTGGGCGAGCTCGCCGATACCGGCATGCAGCTTCACGGCCTCGGGCCCGAGTTCGGCCATATCGCCCAGCACCAGCCAGCGCTCGCCCAGGGCGAGTGCCAGCGTGTCGATCGCCGCGGCGGCCGAGCCCGGATTCGCGTTGTAGCTGTCGTCGATCAGTGTCCAGCCACCCGGCATCGGTTCCAGGTTCAGACGGCCGGCGACAGGCGGCACCTGCTCCAGACCTTCGACGATCTTTTCGACGGGAACGTTGAGCGCCGTCGCGATCGCGGCGGCGGCCAGCGCGTTGGCCACGTTGTGACGGCCCGGCAACGGCAGGTGCACGTCGCCGTCGCCATGCGGCGTGGACAGGACGAAATGAGTGCCGTCAATGCGCTCTTCGACGATGTCGGCACCGATGTCCGCACGATGGTCGAGCGCGTAGCGCAGCACGCTGCGGCTGCCGGCCAGGTTCGTGAAGAAGCCGGCGAAGCGCTCGTCATCCGCGTTGATGATGGCGACGCCATCGGCCGGAAGCGACCGGTACAGCGCGCCCTTGGTTTCGGCGACGCCTTCGATCGTGCCCATGCGCTCAAGATGCGCGGGCGCGATGGAATTCACGAGACCGATATCGGGCCGTGCGATGGCAGCGAGGTAATCGATGTCGCCCGGCTTGCCCGCACCCATCTCGAGCACGGCGTACTCAGTGTCTTCCGGCATCGCCAGCAGCGTGAGCGGCATGCCGATCTCGTTATTGAAGTTACCGGCATTGACGTGGGTACGACCGTGACGCGACAGGATGGACGCGGTCAGCGTCTTCACCGTCGTCTTGCCATTGGACCCGGTGATACCGACGACACGCACATTGCCGCGTGCGCGAGCGGCGCTGGCGAGGTCGCCGAGGGCGGCCTGCGTATCGTCGACGATGACCTGCGGAATCGGCGCGTCGACCGGACGCGTCACCAGCGCGGCGACCGCACCTTTCGCCGCGGCCGCAGCGACGAAATCATGCGCATCGACGCGCTCGCCCGGCAGCGCCACGAACAGGTCGCCGGCCTTGAGGGTGCGCGTATCGATGGAAAAACCCGTCACCTCGACATCGGCGCCATGCAGGCGGCCGCGGGTCCAGAGGGCGACGGCGGACAGGCGCATCATGCGCGGGCTCCTTTCTTGCCGGAATCCATCGCCTCGCGGGCGACGGCGAGATCGTCGAACGGGCGTTTGCCGTCCGGACCTTCCTGATAGGTTTCGTGACCCTTGCCGGCGATCAGCACGACGTCGTCGGCCTTCGCGTCGGCGAGCGCCAGCGCGATAGCCTGCGCGCGGTCGCGCTCGACCATCACGGTCTCGGGGTGAATGAGGCCGGCGACGATCTGCGCGACGATGACGTCGCCGTCCTCGCTGCGGGGATTGTCGTCGGTCACGATGACCACGTCGGCCAGACGCTCGGCGATACCGGCCATGATCGGGCGCTTGCCCTGATCGCGGTCGCCACCGGCGCCGAAGACGCAGATCAGCTTGCCCTTGGTATGCGAGCGCAGCGCCAGCAACGCCTGCTTCAGCGCATCCGGCGTGTGCGAGTAGTCGACCACCACCAGCGGCTTGCGGCCGTCGCCACCGAGGCGGCTCATGCGGCCGTTGACCGGTTGCAGGGATTCCAGTGCGGCGTGGATGCGCTCGAAAGGTTCGCCCAGCGCGCCCAGCACCGCCGCGACGGCGAGCAGGTTGGCCACATTGAAGCGACCCAGCAGCGCGCTGCGCACGGTACGCATGCCCCACGGCGTATTGAGGTTGAACGACAGTCCCCGGGCCGAGGTCACCACGATATCCGCGCGGACTTCGGCGTCTTTCGCGGTGCTGTCGGTCGCCATCGAGGTGCGCAGCTTCGCCACGGATTCGGGCAGGCCCTTCGCCAGCTTCGCGCCGAACGGGTCGTCCACGTTGATCACCGCGGCGCCGAGACCGTCGAAGGCGAACAGACGGGCTTTCGCCGCGCCGTACGCTTCCATCGTGCCGTGGTAATCGAGGTGATCGCGGGTGAGATTGGTGAACACGGCGATGTCGAACGCGATGGCGTTGACCCGGCCCTGCTCCAGGGCGTGCGAGGAGACTTCCATCGCCACGTGCGTCGCGCCGGCGTCACGGAATTCGCCGAGCAGCGCCTGCATGCTGATGGCATCGGGCGTGGTGCGTTCGCCTTCCGCGATCGCACCGTGCAAGCCCGCGCCGAGGGTGCCGACGGTCGCGGCCTTACGGCCAAGGAACGTCAGCGCCTGTGCGATCAGCTGTACGGTCGAGGTCTTGCCGTTGGTGCCGGTCACACCGATGACCTCGAGCGCGGCGGATGCATTGCCGTGAAAACGCGCGGCGATCGGGCCGGCCTTGTCGCGCAGCTTGTCGACCGCGACCACCGGTATGCCTGCGTCGACCGCGTCGAACGGCGTCTCGGCCAGAATGACGGCGGCGCCCTGCTCGACGGCCTTTGCCGCGAAGTCGATGCCGTGACCCTTCGTGCCACGCAGGGCGACGAAGGCCTGGCCTTCGACGATCTCGCGCGAGTCGAGTGAAAGGCCGGAGACGACGATTTCGCCGGCACCGGAGGCGTCGGCGAAACCGTCGAGCAGTTCGGCGAGGGTCAGGGTCACGGGACCACCTCTTCCGCCGCGCTGTCGTCCGCTTGCGGCGGTGGCGCGTTGGCCGTGCCGATCAGGCCACCCTGGCTCGGGCCGCCGACATACCAGCGACCGACGTTGTCGGGCGGAATGTCGAGCAGGCGCACCGCGCCTTCCATCACCTGAGCGAAGGCGGGGCCGGCGACGGAGCCACCGTAGTAATGACCACCCTGCGGATCGTTGATGACCACCACGGTGACCAGGCGCGGGTTGCTCGCCGGAATCATGCCGACGAAGAGCGAGATGTAGTTCTTCGCGAAGTAGCCCCCGACGGAGAACTTGTGCGAGGTACCGGTCTTGCCGGCCACGCTGTAATTGGCGACCGAGGCGAACCCGTAGCCCGTACCGCCCGGCTGCAACACCGTCTCGAGCATGCGCACGAGCTCGTGGGCGATCTCCGGCGTGATCACCTGGGTCGGGGGATTGTCCGCACCCTTGATGAAGCTCGGCGCGCGCAGCGCACCGCCGTTGGCGATACCGGCGTAACCCGTGGCCAGCTGCAGCGGGGTCACGCTGAGGTTGTAACCATAGGCCATGCGCGATTTTTCGATCGGCTTCCAGGTGCGGCTCACCGGCAGATAGCCCGCGGCTTCGCCCGGGAACCCGCTACCGGTGCTGTTGCCGATACCGAACGACTTCCACATCGAATAGAGGAAGTCGGTATCGAGCGTCATCGCGATCTTCGCGGCACCGACGTTCGACGACTTGGTGATCACACCGGTCGGGGTCAGCGTGCCCCAGTTATGGGTATCGCGTACCGGGTGGCCGCCCATCATCCAGGTGCCCGGCGAGGTCTCGATCAGCGGCGAGGTCGGCGTGTACTTGCCACTGGTCAGCGCCGCGGCCATGGTGAACGCCTTCATGGTCGAGCCCGGCTCGACCACGTCGGTGACGGCGCGGTTGCGGCGATCGTTGGGCGTGCTGCCGCGCACGGCGTTCGGATTGAACGACGGCAGGTTGGCCATGCCGAGCACTTCGCCGGTGTGGACATCCATCACCACGATCGAGCCCGAGTCGGCCTTGTTCTTTTCCAGAGCGTCTTTCAGCGCGCTATAGGCGAGGTACTGGATGCGGCGGTCGATCGACAGCGTGATGTCGCGACCCGGTTGCGGCTCGCGCACCAGCTCGACGTCTTCCACCACATGGCCCATGCGGTCGCGGATCACGCGCTTGGCGCCCGGTTTGCCGGACAGCCATTCATCGAACGCCAGCTCCAGACCTTCCTGGCCGTGGTCATCGATGTTGGTGAAGCCGAGGATGTGGCTGTTGACCGCACCCGACGGGTAATAGCGTCGGTATTCGCGCTGCGACGAGATACCCGGGATCTTCAGATCGACGATCGCCTGCGCGTCTTCCGGACGCAGCTGACGAGCGATGTACATGAATTCCTTGTCCGCGCGCTGCTCGATCTTCTGCTTCAGATCGTCGGCGTCGACGTGCAGGGCCTTGGCCAGCTCAGGGATGCGGTCGGCGTTCTCGAGTACTTCGGGCGGGTTGGCCCAGATCGAGGCGACCGGGGTCGACACGGCCAGCGGCTCGCCGTTGCGATCGAAAATCGTGCCGCGGGACACGGCGATGGGCATTTCGCGCAGGAAGCGCGCGTCACCCTGGTCCTGATAGAACTGCTTACGCACGACCTGCAGGTCGAACGCGCGCACGACCAGACCCGACGCGGCGACACAGAGCAGCGCCACGACGACGGTCATGCGCTTGCGCGGGCTCGGGCCCTGACCGCGACGGCGGCTGGGCACGACGGGCTTGCCGTAGCGCGCCTTCATCGGCGCACCAGCTGGATGTCCTGCGGCTTCGGCGTGAACATGCCGAGCTTGCCGCGGGCGTCCGCATCGATGCGGCTGGGTTCGGCGTAGGTGGCCTGCTCGAGTTCGAGGCGACCGTATTCCACGCCAAGGTCGTCCTTCTGGCTCTGCAGACGGGACAGTTCGACAAAGAGCACGCGGCTCTCGTGGCGCGTCCACACCACCCCGATCGCGCTGGCGATGACCGCCAGCAGCAGGATCGAGAGGCAGATCGCGCCGAAGACCTTCATGCGAGCTTCTCCGCGACGCGCAGCACGGCGGAGCGCGACCGCGGGTTCGCGGCGACCTCGGCGTCGGACGGAAAAATCGCCTTGCCCACCGGCTTGAGGCGGGCCAGCTTCGCCGCCGCGGGCGGTCCGCGACGACTGCCCTGCACGCGACCTTCGTGGGCACGAATGAACTGCTTCACCGTGCGATCTTCCAGCGAATGGAAGCTGATCACGGCGAGGCGGCCGCCCACGTTGAGCAGGTCGAGCGCGGCGTCCAGGCCACGCTCGACGGATTCGAGTTCCGCGTTCACGCGGATGCGCAGCGCCTGAAACGTGCGCGTGGCGGGGTTCTTGCCTGGCTCGCGGCGACCGACGCAACCGGCGACGAGGTCGGCCAGCTCCGCGGTGCGGGTGATCGGCGCGGTCACGCGGCGCTCGACGATGGTCCTGGCGATGCGGCGGCTGAAGCGCTCTTCGCCGAAGCGCCAGAGCACGTCGGCGATCTCGGCTTCGTCGGCGTCGGCCAGGAACTCGGCGGCACTGATACCGCGCGTGGTGTCCATGCGCATGTCGAGCGGCGCGTCGGCCATGAAACTGAAGCCGCGGCTGCGATCGTCCAGCTGCGGCGAGGACACGCCGAGATCGAGCAGGATACCGTCGAGACCGCCTTCGAGCGCGGGCCACTCACCCATCGTGGCGAAGTTGTCGTGGCGCAGGGTGACACGCGGGTCGGTGGCGAGACCGGCTTCGGCGACGGCGATGGCCGAGGGATCGCGATCCATGAGGAACAGGCGGCCTTCATCCGAGAGACGGGCAAGGATCGCCGAGGCATGACCCCCACGACCGAACGTCCCATCCAGATAGCGCCCGTTCTCGCGCAAGGCGAGGCCCTCCACCGCTTCGTCGAGCATCACCGGGATGTGTACATCGACCCCCGCCATCGCCACATCCCGCTCCCGTTTCACCAGCACCTCGAATTAGTTCGTCGTCACAACTGCAGTTCCGCCATGTCGTCGCTGATGTCGTCCTCGCCGATGGTCTGGCGGATCTTCGCGAGGTGGGCCTGTTCGCTCCAAAGCTCGAACTTGTTGCCCATCCCCAGCAGGATGGCTTTTTTCTCCAGTCCGGCCGCCGCGCGTTGGCTCGATGGAAGGAGGATGCGGGCCGCTCCGTCGGGTTCGACGATGGCCGCGGCACCCACCAGTTTCATCTGCAATGCCCGATGGACGGCCTTGACGCTGGGGAGCGCATTGACCTGGTCGCGCACCTTCTCCCATTCCGCGTACGGAAAGATCCAGAGGCAACCGGTATCGAAAGGGTTGTAAGCGATCACCAGACGGTTCGCGCAGGCGTCGGCCACCAGATCCCGATACGAGGTCGGGATCGTCAGACGACCCTTGTCGTCGATCGTGATGGCTGTCTCACCTTGGAACATTGTCTGCAGTCCGCCCCACTGAATCCCACGATTTCACACTGGGGCCCACGATAGTCTCGGGTCCTGAGACTGTCAAGGAAATTTTTCTTGTGAATCAAGGAGAAAGCTCACGTTCATCACCAATTCCAGCCGTTTCTGAGGAAGGGGCGGGAGGTGGTTGAATCGTTGAGGTTTTTTGCGAATGAGTCCGGGATTTCAGACGTCTGCGAAATGTGAAATCAGGGGTGGGGCTGAACTCACGTTCACCGAACTCGCCGTCGACGTCCGTGACGAGGCCGCAAAGACAGGTGGGAGCGACATTCGTCGCTCCCACACCGCTCAAGAAGAGAAGGAGTCGGCCTGTAAGCCGGGTTCTGTGCGTCTTGCGACGTGACAGTCATTCTTCTCGGCCTGGCGTCACCGCCAAGCTCCAGCAACCTACCCGGGGACGACGCGGGCAACGTCATAGTCCCCTTATTTGGTCTTGCTCCGGGTGGGGTTTACCGTGCCATGCGACGTTGTCCCCGCACGCGGTGCGCTCTTACCGCACCCTTTCACCCTTACCTGATCCCCTTGCGGGGCCATCGGCGGTCTGCTCTCTGTTGCACTGGCCGTCAGCTCACGCTGCCCAGGGGTTACCTGGCACCCTGCCCTATGGAGCCCGGACTTTCCTCGATACGCCCGAAGGCGCGACGCGACTGTCCGGCCGACTCCACTTCCGATTATAGCCGGAACGGGACGGTTACAATGTCCGGCCCTGCTCACCGGATGCACCGATGTCCCAGCCCCGTCCCGGTACGCTTCATGTCGTCGCCACCCCGATCGGTCATCGCGACGACATCAGCGCGCGCGCCATCGAAACGCTGCGCCGGGCCAGGGTCATCGCCGCCGAGGACACCCGCCACACCCGGCCGCTGCTGCAGCACCTCAACATCGATACGCCACTGGTCGCACTGCACGACCACAATGAGCGCACGGCAGTGGATGGCCTGGTGGAGCGCATGCGCGGCGGCGACGATGTCGCCCTGGTCTCGGATGCCGGGACGCCGCTGATCAGCGATCCGGGGTTCCGTCTTGTGCGTGCCGCCCGCATCGCCGGCCTCCGGGTCAGTCCGGTCCCGGGCCCCAGCGCGGTCATCGCCGCCTTGTCGGTCGCCGGCCTGCCCAGCGACCGCTTCGTCTTCGAGGGATTTCTCTCCGCGAAAGCGGGCGCCCGCCGCTCGCGCCTGGCGGAACTGGCCGGCGAATCGCGCACGCTGATCTTCTATGAGTCGTCGCACCGCATCGTCGAGTCGCTCGAAGACATGCGCGACGCGTTCGGCGCGGATCGCGAGGCCGTGGTGGCCCGGGAGCTGACAAAGATGTTCGAGACCGTGCTGGGTGACCCGCTCTCGGCGCTGGTGGAGCGCGTGTCAGCCGATCCCAACCAGCAGAAGGGCGAGTTCGTGGTGATGGTCGCCGGTCGGGAAGCCGGCGAGGACGAACGCCTCAGCGAGGGACTTCGCGTGTTTGCGATCCTCAAGGACGAATTGCCTCCGGCCAGGGCGGCGAAGCTGGCGGCCGCGATCACCGGCGCCCCGCGCAAGGCCCTCTACGGCGCCTGACCGGACGCGCCTCACGCCGGCCTCGCGAAACGATGGGCTATGATCCGAGCGTTTCAGCGCCGGAGGGCGCCGACGTGCCTATCAAGGAATTATTTGCGATGCGACCGATCCGTGCCTCGACCCTTGGCCTCCTGCTCTGCGCCGGCCTCGCCGGCTGCGTGACCCAGGGCGGCGTCCAGCAACACACGACCGCGCCCACCGGCGAGGCGACGCAGGCGGCGCAGGCCCTGTACATCAAGGGACAGTTCGATCAGGCGGCTCAGGCTTACCTGGCGCTGGCTGCGCAGGACAGCGATCACCGCGACTATTACAAGCTGCTGGCCGCCGAGTCGTACCGCCAGGAAGGCGCCCTCGATCGCGCCGCACCGGTCGTCACGGACATCCGCCGCTCGCGCCTCGAGGGCGAAGACTCCCTGCGCTTCGATGCGTTACGCGCGGAGATCGCACTGAAGAACAACGACCCGACGACCGCCCTGTCGCTGACCGGCAAGCCGTCGTCGCACGTCTCGCCCCAAGTCTCGCAACGCCTGGCCGAATTGCGCGCACGGGCTCAGGCCGCGTCGAACGATCCGTGGAGCGCCGCGCAGACCCGTGTCGAGCTCGACGGCCAGCTGCACGGCATCGACCGGGAACAGAACCGCCAGCAGATCCTCACCCTGCTCACCGGCCTCGGTACCCAGCCCCTCGCCGAGCGTGCCGCGGCATTGCCGGCGAACGATCCGATGAAACCCTGGGTGTCGGAAGCGCAGTCCCAGCTCGGCAGCGTTGACCGCTCACCGGCGGTGCTCGATCAGGCCGTCGGTACGGTCAGTGGCGAGAAGGGCGTACGCGAAGGCTATAAGGTGCCGACCAAGGTCGCGCTGCTGCTGCCCCTCAGTGGCCCGCTCGCCGGTGCGGGCGCCGCCATCCGCGACGGCTTCTTTACCAATTACGTCGATGCGAGCCGCACGGGTGCGACGCGTCCGGACGTCGCGGTCTACGATTCGGGCAACGATGCGGCGCATGCCGTCGCCGCCTACGACAAGGCGGTCGCCGAGGGCGCTCGCTTCGTCGTCGGCCCGCTCAATCGCGAAGGCGTGTCGGCCATCTTCGCCAAGGGCGCCCTGCCCGCACCGATGCTCACGCTGAACTACCCGAGCGACAACAAGAACCTGCCGCCGTCGGGTGCCAACGAGTTCGGCCTGCTGCCTGAAACCGAGGGCGCGCAGGTAGCCGACCACATGGCCGACCGCGGCATGAAGACCGCTACGTCGATCGTCTCCACCGACGATTTCGCACGCCGCGCCGGCAACGCCTTCCGCGCCGAGTGGCAGGCGCGTGGCGGCACCCTGGCCGGCCAGATCACGCTGGACTCCGGCAGCATCGATTTCGCGTCGCAGTTGTCCGAACCGGTTGGCCAGGATCCGGCCACCAGCGGCGTCTTCATCAGCATGAAACCGCAGCAGGCGCGTCTGCTGATCCCGCAGCTGCGTCTGGCGAAGAACAACCTGCCCGTCTTCGCGACCTCGCACGTGTACGGCGGCAGCGACGACCCAGCGGCCGATCGTGACCTGGAAGGCGTGGAGTTCTGCGACGCGCCGTGGCTGTTCGACGCCCAGCCGGGCCTCGCCCGTCGCAGCGAGCTGAATGCGGCCGTGCCCGCGACGCGCGGCGTCACCGCCCGCCTGTTCGCCTTCGGCATGGATGCCTGGGGACTGGTGCCCTATATCGACTGGATGCGTGGTCATCCGGGCAGCTACCTGCCCGGCGCGACCGGCCAGCTGGTCGCGGATGAGTTCGGTCGCGTCCGTCGCGTACTCATCTGGGCGCGCTTCGCCGACGGCGTCGCCCGCCCGGTCGCGGGTAGCCTCGAACTCGAAGCGCCGGCCACGGCCCCGAACGTCGAAAGCGGCGGGGGCTGATTCCCACCGGCGCGAACAGGGAGGTTCGCGTGACCACGACGAAGAAGACCACCGAGCGCCGCGCCACCGGAGACCGTTTCGAAGGCGCGGCGTTGTCGTTTCTGCGGGAGCGCGGACTACGGCTGGTCCGCTTCAACTTTCTCTGCCGTCACGGCGAGATCGACCTCGTCATGCGCGACGGCGAGACCCTCGTTTTCGTCGAGGTACGCTATCGGCGCAGCGCCGCGTTCGGCGGCGCCGTCGGCTCGGTCACGGCCGCCAAGCGACGCAAGCTGATCAGCGCCGCGCATCTCTGGCTGGCCTGGCATCCGCACGATGCGCGCAGGCCATGCCGGTTCGACGTGCTGGCGTTCGAGGGCGACGGGATCGAGTGGATTCCGAACGCCTTCGAGCTCTGACGCATCGTGGACCGGACCGGCCTCAGGCCGTCGCGAGAAACGCCTCACGCCCCATCGTCGCCAGCTCCGCCACCGAGTCGATCGTCATATCCGGCGGCGTCTCCTCGAGATCCGCGCCGGCCGCGGCCGCGTAATGCCCCTGCCTGACGAATACCGTGGTGACCTTGTCGCCCAGCAGCTTCTTGAGCGCTACAAGGATGCGCGGCTTGTCGTCCACCATCACGTAGTGATCGGCCGGATAGCGCCGCTGCATGTCGTCGAGCATCTCTTCTTTATGGATGTAGATCAGCACGTCCTCGCGGAACGCCTCCCACAATCCCGCGCGGCGGATCTTGCGCGGCTGAAACACGGTGTCGCCGTCGGACATGATCACCGGGCGACCGATCGTGCGCAGGTGATCGATCGCTTCGAGCACGCCGGGAAAACGACGTGCCTCGAAGGGGTAGTCGAGCAGGAAGAACGACAGATCCATATAGGCCATGTCGCTGTCCTGTCCGCGCAGGCGCTGCAGCGCACCGAGGTAGTCCGCATAACCGACCTGCTTGCGGATCTCCTTGTCGATCGCGTTGTACCGATCGCGGCCTTCGGCCCCGAGACGTTCTTCGAGGCGCGCGGCGAGATCCGCGCCGAAACGGTCGTTGTCGATCAGGGTGTTGTCGACGTCGAAGAGAAATACGAGGGAATCGTGGGTGGACACGGTGGATCCTTGCACGGGTACGTTGTCCGCTATATGGGGACGGTCATTGTGATTCGAAGGCCGGCTGGTGCGATTGGCCTGGTGTGCTTTTGTGAGCGCGATGGCGCAAGCCGCGCCCTCAGGCCCGACGCGGCGGCACCAGCGAAAGTCTCTTCGCTCCCGAGGCTTTGTGCGGTGCCAGCAAACGCTCGATCTCGTCAGGCGGCAGCGGGCGTGAGTAGAGGAAGCCCTGCCCTTCCTGGCAACCCGCTCGCAACAGGAACTCGTGCTGGGCTTCGGTCTCGATGCCCTCGGCGATCGTGTGCAGGTCGAGGCTGCGCGCGATCGCCACCATGGCTTCCGTAATCGCCACATCGTTGCCGTTGGCCGGCAGGCCGGTCACGAAGGAGCGGTCGATCTTCAGATAGGCGACCGCCGGCAGCTTGAGGTAGGCCAGCGACGAATACCCCGTGCCGAAATCGTCGATCGCCACGCCGACGCCAAGGCTGTGCAACGACTGCATGGAGCGCTCGGTGTCTTCGCCCAGCCGCAGAATCGCGCTCTCGGTCAGTTCGATGAGCAGGCGCTGGGGCGCGATTCCCGTATCGAGGAGCGCCTGGCTCACACCGGGCAGGAAGTCCGGATGGCCGAAGGAACTTGCCGACACATTCACCGCCATGCGCAGCGGCGGCAGTTTCGCGTCATCCCAGTGTTTCAGCTGCGCGCACGCGGTTTCCAGCACCCATTGATCGATCTGACGGATCAGGCCGAGGTTCTCGGCGATCGGGATGAACTCATCCGGCGGCACGTTGCCGCGTTCCGGATGGCGCCAGCGGATCAGCGCTTCGACGGCCACGATGCGGCCGGTCTTCATCTCGACACTGGGCTGGTAGGCCAGCGTAAACTCCTTGCGGACCAATGCCTGGCGCAGCTCGGAAGCCAGTTTGAGCCGGCGCCGCGCGTCCGCGTGCATCTTGGGCGTGTAGAGCCGCAAGGCATTGCGCTCTTCGGTCTTGGCCACGTACATCGCGGCGTCAGCGTTGGCGATCAGGGTGACCGCGTCGTTGCCGTCCAGCGGGTAACCGGCGATGCCGATACTCGCGCTGACGAACAGCTCGTAATCGCCCAGGTCGAAGGGCTTGGCCAACGCCGCCAGGACGGCCTCGGCGACGGCGAGCGCCTCCTCGCGCGAACGCAGGTCGGCGATCAGCACCGTGAATTCGTCGCCGCCGATGCGGCCTGCCACGTCGTGCGGCGCCAGCTGGGCGCGAATGCGCTCGGCCACGCGCATCAGCAGCGCGTCGCCGGTCGCATGGCTGTAGCTGTCGTTGATGACCTTGAAGGCATCGAGGTCGACGAACAGTACCGCGACCGCACCGCGTTCGTGGGCCGCGCGGGTGATGGCCTCCGCGCAGCGGCGCTCGAACTCGGAGCGGGTGACCAGGCCGGTCAGCGGATCGTGGGTCGCCATGTGCTGCAGACGTTGCCGGTCGGCTTTGCGTGCCGTGATGTCGGAGACCACGGCCACGTAGTGCTGCGGCCGGCCTTCGCTGTCGCGGATGGTGCTGATGCTCATCAGCTCGGGATACGTCGTGCCATCCGCACGGCGGCTCTCCACCTCGCCCAGCCAGTTGTCGCCGGCGGCGATATCGTCCCACAGGGTCTGCGGCAACGGACGGCCGTCGGGCAACGTGCGGGTGGCGTCGAAGCGCGTGCGTCGCAGCGTCTGCACGGGCATGCCGGTGAGCTTGGTGTGCGCGGCGTTCGCCGAGGTCACGCGGCGGTCCGCGTCGGCGATGATGACGCCCTCGGCGATGCTGGCCAGCGCTTCGGAAGCGATTCTGCGCTCCTGCTCCATCGCTACGCGATCGGAGATATCACGCACGATGGCCTGAGAAACCTGGCGTGAGCCCCAGACCACGAGGCTGCTCTGGGTCTCCACGGGACGCACGCTGCCGTCGCCGTTGCGCAGCATACCGGCGCCGGCATGGGGTGAGCCATCGACGAACAGGCTGGCCAGCTGGATGCCGATCAGTTCGCCCGACGGACATCCCACCCACGCGGCGGCGCGGTGGTTGGCGTCGAGGATCCTGCCGGTTTCCTCGTCCACCATGAAAATGGCGTCGGCGGCGCTGTCGAACAGGAGGCTGTAACGTTCCTCGGTGCCGCGGATGCCGACGAGGATGCGCTGAGCCATGCGCAACCAGAGAAGCGAAGCCAGCGCGGCCACGCCCAGCACGGTGAAGAACAACACCTTGCCAAGCCAGGAGGCGCCGTTGGCGATATAGAGGGAGAACGCCTTGGTGCGCGGCTCGACGTAAGTGTTGAGCGCAGCGATACGGCCGCGCTCCTCGTCGAGCAGGGACGGGGACGGTGTGCCCGACGCGTAGGCATGCTCGAGGCGACCGGCGATCTCGTCGATTTCGGCAAGACTGGCGTCCACCGAACGCCACTCGGCGATCGCTTCGCGGACGTAGGGCATGCCGTCGAAGTAACGAAAGATGAAGACCATGCCGGAAATGGCCTCGGGGATGACCCCGCCGCGGGCAAATCCGTCTTCGACGGCCGCCTGTTCGTAGCGACCGCTGGCGATGGCGTCGCGGGAACTGCGGTCGGCCATCAGGACGGCGAAATTGCGCCGGTAAGCGGCAAGATCGCCGGGGCGGCCGTGCGCCGCGTACTCGTCGAGGTCGATCACGGCCTGTTTCTGAGCCTTTGCCCAAAGACTCTCGCCGTTGAGAAAACCGGCGAGAGTCACCTGGGTCTGCAGGGCAACCCACGTCAATGCGAGAACGAGGCCCACGACAGCGACGAGCGCATAGGCCAGCGGCCTGAGGCGTCTCGACAACGGTTGTGGGTGAATGGTCTCAACGCGACGCATCGCTTCCTCGGATCTCGTACTTACGTGATATTGCGCCAGAAGATGCCCAACATGCGAGTTACGCGGCAACCTCGTTCAACGTGCGGACGAGAGCCGGGGCATCCATGCACCGGTCGAGCGTGATGCTCATGCCGATATAGCTGCGACGGACACATTCCTTGATGTGCTCGATCTGATCCACCGGTGGATTGGTGCCCAGGATGGTGCAGACGATTTCGAGCGCCTCCCACGGATGGGTATCGTCATACGCGGCGTGAAGCTGAAGCCAACGCAGGCCGGCTTTGCGGCCCGAAATCGGCAGGCTTTCCGCATAGGCCTGGCTGTCATAGATAATCTGCGACCAATCGCCGGTCGCCCCCTCCACCGCATAGTTGGTCGCGGCGATGCTGGCGGCCAGCGAGTCGTCGCGGCTGACCTCTTCGCACCAGTTGGCCAGCGCCTGACTGCCCTTGGGGGGTTCCGCCGTCAGGACGTCCTCGCGGGACACGCCCGCCGACTCCGCCCAGTTCAGCCAGTACTCGGCGTGGTTCTGTTCCACGCGGATATTCCGCACCAGCCAGCGACGGGCGAGGTCGTCGCCCGGGCTGCGGCCGTAGCGGGTCTTCAGCAGGCTGTGCGACATGTACCCCGGGAACCGCTCGATGACCGGCCAGACACCGATCATGAAGTTGCGCGTGGTCACCGGGTCGAGTGTGGCCGTCTTCATCGCATCCCACATGGGATGGCTGACGATCTGCCGCCGCGCATCCTCACAGGACGACACCATGTCCTGTGCCCAGAGCGGATAGCTGGCGATGTCGGTCTGCGAGCCGGTGAGTTCGAAACGTGCGTTCATATAGATCTCCCTAAAGATCTGCTGCCAATTGAAGGTCCGGGCGAGCCCGGGCGACCCGCGGCCCACCCATGCCGACCCCGTTGCGGGGCCGGACAGTCATTAGGGCATATCCCCCGGCAGCCTTCGTGGGGCGTGACGCCACGGCCACGCCTAGTCCATCGGTCATGGACACAAGTGATGGCGCGGGGGCTATCGTGGCCTCCCCTCTTCAATGGACGCGCCCCATGGCTACGATTCACCGGATTCTCGCGACCGCGATTTCTTGCGGACTCGCTTCCTCGGCGGCCCTGGCGGCCGATCCCTCGGGCATCGACCTGAAGGGCATCGACCACGCGGTACAGCCCGGTGACGACTTCGACGGATATGCCAGCGGCGCATGGAAGAAAACCGCGGTCATTCCCGCCGACCGCGCCAGCACGGGTGTGTTCCTCGAAGTCTTCCAGAAGGCCGAGAAGCGCAACGCGGAACTGATCAAGGCCGCGGGCGAAGGCAGCCCTGCCGCCGGCAGCAACCAGCGGCTGATCGCCGACTACTACAAGGCCTACATGGACGAGGCGGCGATCGAGAAAGCCGGCCTGGCGCCGTTGCAGCCCGCGCTCGGTGCGATCGACGCCATCGGGGATAAAGCCGCCCTGTCGACGGCGCTGGGAGCACAGTTGCGCGCGGACGTCGACCCGATCAACGCGACAAACCTCGACACCGGCCACCTGCTCGGCCTGTTCGTCGCGCAGGGCCTCGAGGATCCTTCGAAGAACATGCCGTACCTGCTGCAGGGCGGACTGGGCATGCCCAACCGCGATTACTACCTGAAGAATGACAAGGACATGGTGGACGCCCGCGCGAAGTACGCCGCGTACGTCGAAGCGCTGCTGCGGCAGGCCGGCACGCCCGATGCCGCCGGCAAGGCGAAAGCCATCGTCGCACTGGAAACGAAGATCGCACAGGCCCAGGAATCCATCGTCGACAGCGAGGACATCCACAAGGCGAACAATCCCTGGCCGCGCAGCGCGTTCGCGTCCCGGGCGCCAGGTATCGACTGGGACGCCTATTTCAAGGCGGCAGGCCTCGACGACCAGCCGACCTTCATCGTCTGGCAGCCGGCCACCGTGACGAAGTTCGCGGCGTTGGTCGCCAGTGAACCGCTGGATACGTGGAAGGCGTGGCTGCGCTTTCACACCATCAACGAAAATGCCTCCGGCCTGTTGCCGAAAGCCTATGACGACCTCGCCTTCGGCTTCTACGGCAAGGTGCTGACCGGCACACCGAAACAGCGGGACCGCTGGAAGCGGGGCGTGGGCCGGGTCAATGTCGATCTCGGCGATGCCGTGGGTCAGATCTACGTCAAACGCTATTTCCCCGCTTCCTCGCGTGCCGAGGTCGAGGACATGGTGAAGAACATCCTGAAGGCGTTCGATGCCCGCGTGGATACGCTGGAATGGATGTCGCCGGCCACACGACAGAAGGCCAAGGCCAAGATCGCGACGATCAAGGTCGGCGTCGGCTACCCCGATACCTGGCGCGATTATTCGAAGCTGGAGATTCGTCCCGACGACGCGCTGGGCAACCATCAGCGCGCCACGCTGGCTGAGTACCGCCATCAGGTCGCCAAGCTGCACCAGCCGGTGGATCGTGCCGAGTGGTGGATGACCCCGCAGACGGTAAACGCGGTCAACCTGCCGTTGCAGAACTCGCTGAACTTCCCCGCCGCCATTCTCGAAGCCCCGTTCTTCGATCCGAAGGCCGACCCCGCGTCCAATTACGGTTCGATCGGCGCCGTGATCGGTCACGAGATCAGCCACAGTTTCGACAACACCGGCGCCGAGTTCGACGCACAGGGGCGCCTGGCCAACTGGTGGACCGATGCCGACCAGAAGCATTTCAAGGATGCCGGTCAGCGCCTCGTCGAGCAGTTCAACCAGTACGAACCGCTGCCGGGCCTGCATATCAACGGCCAGCAGACGCTGGGTGAGAACATCGCCGACCTTTCAGGCCTGACCATTGCCTATGCGGCATACAAGGAAAGCCTGGGTGGTAAACCCGCACCGGTCATCGACGGCCTCAGCGGCGATCAGCGATTCTTCCTGGCCTTCGCGCAGTCGTGGCGGACCAAGACCCGTGACGCGGCGCTTCGTGCCCAGGTGATCGGTGACGGTCATGCGCCGGGTGAGTTCCGTGCGCAGACGGTGCGTAACCTCGACCCCTGGTACGACGCGTTCCAGCCGAAACCGGGGCAGAAGCTGTATCTGGACCCGAAGCAGCGGGTGAAGATCTGGTAAGGCGATAAGGCTCGCCGGATCCGTCAATGCAACCGACGGATCCGGCGCTCCAGTGCACCCAGCGCCCCATCGATCGTCAACGCCAACGCGCCCACCAGCAACGCGCCCTGGATCACATATGCGGTGTTGTTGCCCACCAGCCCCTCCACCACCGGCGAACCCAGCGTCGTCGCACCGACCGCCGACCCGATCGTCGCCGTGCCCACACCGACAATGGCCGAAAGCCGCACGCCACCCATGATCGGGCCCGCGGCGAGCGGCAACTCCACCTCCCACAAGCGACGCCAGCGCCCGTAGCCCATCCCGTCCGCCGCATGCAGCGCCGCGGCCGGCACGTTGTCGAGCCCCGCGATCGTCTGGCCCAGCACCGGAAGGACCCCGTACAGCGCCAGCGCAAGCAGGGTCGGCGCGGCGCCGAAGCCGAGCAAGGGGACGGCGATGGCCAGCACGGCCACGGGTGGAAACGTCTGCCCGATCACGGCTACCGCGCGCACCGTCGGCAACAGTGAGCGCCCGCCGGGACGTGTCGCCAGCACTCCGAGTGACAGGCCCACGGCGACCGCCACCAGGGTAGCGACGAACACCAGCGAAAGATGTGCGGCCGTCAACGTGAGGAACGAGGTGCGCGTGTACAGGGGGTGGCTCAGCGCCGGCCACCCGGCATGGAAAACGGGCGCGGAAAACGGCAGCACCAGCAGTAAGGCCAGCAGCGCCACGGCGGGAAGGATCGCTCTCACGGCCGCGGCGCCACCAGATCGACGAGGCGAATGACGCCGAAGGGCCGCCCATGCTCTTCCACCGGTAAGCGGTCGCGCCCCTGCGCGAGCATCGACGCCAGTGCGTCCTGCAACGAGGCGGCGATATCGAGTGCATCACCGTCGGCCTGCTCGCCGGGACGCGCGCTTTCGCGTACCGAACGCACGGCCAGTTCGCGCAGGCGGGTGCGCGTACCGCCCACGAATTCGTGCACGCGTTGGTCGGCGGGCTCGCGGATGAGCTGGAGCGGTGTGCCGACCTGCGCGATCTTGCCGTCGAGCATCAGCGCCACGCGATCGCCAAGGCTGAAGGCCTCGTCCATATCGTGGGTGACGAACAGGATCGTCGTACCGCTGTCGCGCTGAATGGTCTTGAGACTTTGCTGCAGCGACTCGCGCGTCAGCGGATCGAGTGCGCCGAACGGTTCGTCCATCAGCACGATGCGCGGCCGCGCGGCCAACGCGCGCGCCACACCGACACGCTGCTGCTGTCCGCCGGATAACGTGGCCGGATAGCGATCCGCGATTCCGGGCTCGTCGAGTCGCAAGAGGTCGATCAGCTCGGCCACGCGCGCACGGATCGCCGCGTCGGCCCATCCGAGGAGACGCGGCACCGTGGCGATATTCTCGGCCACCGTACGATGTGGAAACAGACCGACCGACTGAATCGCGTAGCCGATCCCCCGACGCAGGGCCTCGACGTCGCGCGTCGCCACGTCTTCACCGTCGACGCGCACGGTGCCGCGATCGACCGGTTCGAGCCGGTTGACCGTGCGCAGCAGCGTGGATTTGCCCGATCCCGACGGGCCGACCAGGACGAAGAATTCGCCATCCTCGATGCGCAGGGAGAGGTCATCGATGACGACGTGCTCGCCGTAACGTTTGTGGACGCGATCGAACTCGATCATGCGGGAGTCTCCGTCAACGCGAGCAGACCCTGAAAAAGAACATCGGCCGCCAGTGCAAGACCGATGATCGCGAGCGTACCGAGCAACACCATGTCCGTGGCACCCTGGCCGATGCCGAGGAAGACGAAACGGCCCAGGCCGCCTGCGCCGATGAGCGCGGCGACGGCCGCCAGCCCGATCGTCTGCACCGCGACGATGCGCAGGCCGGCGAGCAGTACGGGCCAGCCCAGCGGCAACTGCACGCGCGCCAGCACCTGCCAGCGGCTCATGCCAAGGCCATGCGCGGCCTCCAGCGCCTCTGGTGCCACCGCGTCGAGTCCGGCGACCGTGTAGCGGACCACGGGAAGCAGCGCATACAGAACGAGAGCGAAGACGGCGGGCGCCGCGCCCGTACCGCCGAAGCCGATCGCACCCATCGCCGGCCATGCGTTCGCCAGCCACGCGAAGGGACCGATCAACAACGCGAACAGCGCCAGCGAAGGCACGGTCTGCAGGAAGGTCAGCAGCCCGACCAGTGCGCCGCCTCCGCGCTTCGCGCGCCAGGCCCATCCTCCGAGCGGCGCACCGATCAGCAAGGCGACGGCCAGCGTGACGACGGCGATCGCGACATGGGTAAGCAAGGCATCGGCGAACGGGGCGCGTTGCGCAGCGTACTCACGGACAAGCGCGAGACCGTCGAGTGCGCCGGCGGCCGCCATGATCGCGATGGCGACCAGCGCAGCGAACCACGCGACGACCTGTACCACGCGACGCGCAGGCCGCAACCGATCCAGCAGTAGCAGCGCGGCCGCCAGCCACGCCAACCAGAAGCCGGCACCGAGCTGGACGCGTGTGCTCGCCGCGGCGCGCATCAGCCACGCGTGGGCATCGATGCCCGCTAACAGCGGAAGCCCCGTCATCGCCAGCCAGGCGAGTAGGCCGACTACGATCCGCCGGCCCGGCCACCGTACGATCGCGCCGACCAGCGCGATGTCCCAGATCGCCGCCAGCACCCATGCATGCGGACTGTACGCGTGGCCGCTGAGAAGCCGATTCGGCGCGATGCGCAGGAAAGCGCCGAAGAGCGTCGCGAGAAGACCGAAAGCGGTCAGGACGATCACCGGAAGCGGGGAGTCGTCGGCGACACGCCGTGCGTCCTTCGGAAGTCCACCTTGGCTCAAGGCAGCATCCCCTGCTTGCGAAGGTAATCCGCGGCGACGACGGAAGCGTCCTCCCCATCGATCTGCGTGCGTGCGTTGAGCTGGCGAAGTACGTCCACGGTGAGCGGCCTGAACGCCGCTTCGAGCGACCCGCGCATGCCCGGATAACGACGCAGCACGGCGTCGCGCACCACGGCGGCCGGCTGGTAAACCATCTCGACGTGCTTCGGGTCGTCGAGCACCACCAGGCCGGTCACGGCCAGCGCGCCGTCGGTGGAATACACCATGCTGGCGTTGACGCCGGATGTGCCCTCCGCTGCAGCCTTGATCGTGGCCGACGTATCGCCACCGGCAAGGACCAGCAGCTGATCGCCACGCAAGGCGAAACCGTAAGCGGACTGGAAAGCGGGCAATGCCGCGTCGCTCTCCACGAACTCGGCGGAACCGGCAAGGTAGACGTCACCGCCCGCACGCGCCCAGCGCGAAAAATCGTCCAGCGTGCGCAAGCGCTGTTGCCGGGCGACGTCGGGGCGCACGCCGATAGCCCAGTGGTTGTCCGCCGGTGCGGGACGTAACCAGACCAGCTGATTGGCCGACGCATCGAGCGAGGCCGCCAGCGCCCAAGCCTTGCCCGCATCGCGAAACGCCGGGTCGCTCTCCCGATGGAAGAAGAACGCCGCGTTACCCGTGTATTCCGGATAGACGTCCAAATCGCCGTTGATGAGCGCCCTGCGCACGATGGACGTCGGACCCAGCTGCGTGCGATCGACGACGGGGATGCCCGCGTGCTTCAGCACCTGCAGCACGATCTGGCCCAGCAGGGCGCCCTCATTGTCCGCCTTGGAGCCCACCCGCACCGCGTCCTGCGCCTGCACCGCAAAGGCAAAAGCGGCGAGGACGACGAGCAGGAGGCCGAGACGGCGACGCAAGCGTCAGCGCCCGAGCACGTCGACGAAGCCGCGCTTCAGCGCTTCGTCGATGGGCGTGGCGTTGACGCTTTCAGGGAGCGCGATGAATCGTGCCTCGAAGGCGCGCACGCCATCCATGAAGCGGTCGCCCCGGCCTGCGTCATCACCCTGGTCGACGGCGTAGGCGAGTACGCGCGCCGCCTGCCCCGCGAGGTCGACCTCGTCGGGAAGCGCGGAGATATCGCCCCAGACCTGCTTGAGATAAAGCACGGCCTCTTCCGCGCGCCGCATGCGATGCAGCAGTCCTGGTCGCGGCGTGTGCTCGGGCAGGAAACGCGCGACGACATCGTGAGCCTCGTCCATGCTCACCGGGCCGAGATCGACGCGGATGCACAGCCATGCGGTATCGAACAACCATGTACCGGGCTTCGGCTCCGCGCTGTAAGGCAGTGCCTCGCCGTTGACCTCGACGCTCTCAGGAATCCCGGCATCGAGGAACTGGACGATGTAGGAGCGCATCGCGTGCTTGCCATCGAAGGTTCCCTCACTGCGATCGATGTGCACGCGATGGGCACGGTCGCCCCGTCGGCTGCGCACGCGGATGCGGGAGCATTCACCTCGCTGATAGCCCTGGCTCTCGCCGTCGTCGTCGTAGAGTTCCGTCGTGCCTTCGTCGCCCGGAAAGACCTGAAGAATGAGTTCGTCGGGTACGTTGGCCAGATCCCGCATGCCTTCCGGATAAAGCGGTACCACGCTGCCCGGGCGCACGAAGATGGGTATTTCCTCCAGCGTGTAAGAGCGTTCCAGCACCCGTCCTCCTTCGAACGACTCCGCGCCATCGCGGCTGTACCACACACCGGGCGGCAGCCAGACCGGGAACGACGCCGTGCCGTCCTCACCGACCGGCACGGTCACCGGGGCGACCAAAAGGTCGTTACCGAACATGTACTGCGACGGATACGCGTAGGCTTCGTCGCATTCGGGCCAGTGGTAGTACATCGGCCGCACGATGGACAGGCCCGTATCGTAAGCGTGTCGCGCGGCAGCGTAGATATATGGCGCGAGCTGATAACGCAGGCGGATCGCCGCGAAGATCGCGTCGCCGTAAGGGGGCCCGAAATGCCAGGGCTCCTTGTGCAGACTCGCTTCCTTCGCGGAGTGCGTCCGCAACACGGGGCTGAAGACGCCCAGCTGCATCCAGCGCGCGTACAACTCCGGCTCCAGATGCCGCTCCGGACGCGGGATGTGCTTGTGGAAGGTATGCCCACCGATGTCGTGGCTCCAGTAGCCATACAACACGTTGGACGCCATCGCCGTGAAGTGCGGCTGGTACGCCAGCGACGTCCATGAGATCACGCTGTCGCCGGAAAAACCGATCGGATAGCGATGGTTACCGAGCCCGCCCCAGCGGTGATAGATCAGGCCGCGACGATCGCCCTGACGCTGCATCTCGGTGAAGAACGCATGGTTGAGCCACCACGTGTTCGACAGCCCCGGATGCGCCTTCGACTCCGGCCACTGCTGCCAGTCGAGCCACCAGAAGTCGACGCCCTCGCGCTCCAGCGGGCCCAGCACGGTATCGAACAAGGCGCGCATGTAGGTGCGGGAGGTGCCCTCGAACGGGATGGGCGCCCGGGTCGAGGTATCCCAGGACAGAGCCTTGGCCATCGCCTCGTATTTTTCTTCGTGCGGCAGCACGCCCGAAGCCGGATGCAGGTTGAGCGTTATGCGGAGCTTCTGTCCACGCGCCCAGCGCATGAAGGCCGCCGGATCGGGAAACAGACTGCGATTGAAGGTATAGCCGGTCCAGCCCGACGGCTCACCGAAAACGTCCTTGTGCTCGTGACCGGGACGCAGTGACAGCCCCGGGGTCGTATGCCAGTCCATGTCCAGCACGAGCACGTCGAGCGGGATGCGCTCCTTCACGAAGCGGGCGCCGAGAATGCGCAGTTCCTGATCGGAATAATTCCAGTAGCGCGACCACCAGTAGCCGAAGACGAACCGCGGTGGAATCGGTTGCGGACCGGCGATGGCCGCGAAATCGGCCAGGGCCGCCGGGTAGTCGTGCCCGTAGCCGAAGAAGTAGAGGTCCTGGCGGTCGCCGGACGGACGCCCGGTCACCCAGCCCTCGTCATCGATGCCGAAACCGTCGGTATCGTCGACCACATGCCAGCCGTCGCGCGCGATCAGCCCTTCTTCCAGCGGCAGCTTGCTGCCGTCCTGCCAGGTGTCGCCGTCGTAGCGGTCGAGTGTGCGGAAGGTTCCGCCGAGGTTGGCCTGCTGGACATCGCCGGGACGCCATTCGACCTCGTCGCCCGGTTTACGCCGGACGCGGATCCGGAGGTTGCCGGGGACGAAGCGGCCGCTGTCTTTCTCGTAATGCAGCTGCAGCCGGTCCGTTTCGATCTGGATGGCCACGTCGTCTTCGACGATCTGGAACGGCGGCGCGTCGAGCGCGCGGTGGACGACCACCTGGGTCCGTCCATCGCGAAACCGGCGGTCGGCACTCCATTCCATACGGATCAGGCGCGGCGTGAGGACCGTAAAGCGGACCTCGCCACGCTCGATGATGGCCTCGGGACGCGCCGCGGCGCCGCCCTCGGGTCGGCTGTCTGACTTCGCTTCCATGGGTGGGTGCACCCCTTGTCGAACCGGAGGTGGACCATTATGACGCGTCGCGGCATGGAACCGGTGAAAGCATGCGATTGACGGCGCCTTGCCGCTTCGTGCACTTACGCCAAGGCACCTTCTGGTCTCATCGAACTCAACGGGAGGAAACAACCATGAATGAAGACCAGATCCGCGGCGCCGCCAATACCGTCGGTGGACGCGTGCAGCGCGCCGCCGGTGCCCTCGTCGGCGATCACTCGCTCGAAGGCGAAGGCGCGATCCGCGAGACCGCCGGACGCGTGCAGGCAGCCGCCGGCGATGCCGTCGACAGCGTCCGCGACGTGGTCGCCCATCGTCCGCTCGGTGCGATCCTGAGTGGCTTCGGCGTCGGTATCCTCGTCGGCATGCTGCTGGCTCGTCGCGACTGAGTCGGCTTCACGCCACTTCGCAGCGATTGCGTCCCAGACGTTTCGCTGCATAAAGCGCGCGATCGGCCCGGTCGAATGCCCTTGCAGGGGTATCTTCCGGGCCGAATTGCGTGATGCCGCCCGACATGGTGACCGTCACGGGCTTGCCGCTCGCATGGAAGGCCAGCCGCGCCACCATGGCGCACAGGCCCTCGGCTTTCAGTCTCGCCTGCTCCGGCGACGCGCCGCCGAACACGACGACGAACTCTTCCCCGCCGTAGCGCGCGACGAAAGCGTCTTCCGGTAACTCACGCGTAAATGTCTGACCGACGATACGCAGGACGGCATCGCCTGCCGCGTGGCCGAAGCTGTCGTTGATCGTCTTGAAGTGGTCGATGTCGAAGGCGGCCACGCATACGGCGCGAGCCGTGTTCCGCACATCCTGCTCGATGCCTTCCATGTGCCGCTCGTAAGCCAGCCGGTTGGGCAGGCCCGTGAGTGGGTCGGTGACGGCCAGCACGTGCTCGCGTCGGAGAGAATCCTGCAGCGAGGTGGTCTGTGTCTCCAGTTCGGCCACGCGGTCGCGCATACGCTCGGCACGGTCACGATAGGCGGCCATGCGGGCGTCCTCCCGCTCCCGGTATTCCCTGAAGTGGCTGTCGATCAGGGACAGGCGGGAGTTGACCTCCGCCTGCAAGGTGCCCAGATCGGTGGCGGCGAGCGTGCTTTCGCCGAGCGCCTTCATCTCCTCGCGCACGGTGGCATCCAGCTGCCGGCTGCCGTCGGTGGCGTCGCCGTGGTCCAGCTCCGCCGCAAGATATCGCGTCATGTCACCCAGGCGCGCGCTCACCGCGGCAAGCAGGTCCTGCAGGCGGGCGATGTCCGCGCGCAGCGACCCGACCATGTCGTCGGCAACGGGCGCATCCGCCAATGCTTCCGTAGCGACGAGCGTCGCCACCGGGGCGTCATCGTTGACGGCGGGCGGCAGGCGATCCAAGCCGGCCACCGCTTCGGTCAGCGAGTCCAGCAAGGCGTCCAGCACGGCCGGATTCGGTGAGTCGCGCAGAGCCTCGTTGAGCCGGTCGAGCAGACGGTCGACATCCGTGCCCTGCCCCCGCGCCAGCGCGGTCAGACGGACGGCGAGCCGGCGCAGGCCTTCTTCGAGATCGCGGAAATCGCGCTCGTCGCGCTCCATCCGCTCCAGCGCGAGATGGTATTTGCGCTCCCAGATGTCCTGCTCCACCCCGGTCCCCATGGTCTGGCTTACGCCCCTGTTGGCATCGTACCGGCGAAACGGCGCCGGTCATGGGAAGCATAACGGCCGGTGACCGCCTTTCTTGACGGTCCGGCTCCGACGGCCCTGCTCCGACCGCTCAGCCCCGGACGGGGCGCAGCATCCGGCAGATACCCACGATCGGCCGGCGTGGACCGCAGGGGTCGGTGCTGGCGGGGTCGCCGGCACGATGCGCCGCGAGGCTGTCGAACGAGGGGCGTCCCGCACCGCCGGCGCAGCCACAGGCCACGGCGAGCAGAAACCCCGCGCCGATGGCGATCGCACTCGTCTTGATTCGCATGACTTCCCCCCCGTCGTCACCTCCGACGTTAGGCCGTCTGGCGCGACGGAACAATAGTCCGAACGGTCGCCGGGCGATCCTTGCCGAAGATGCCCAGATGGCCCGCGGGCGTGAAAACCGCAGGACGCGACGGTTTGCTAAAATCGCCGGCATGCGCATCGGCCCCTACTCCATCGCGCCCGGCGTGGTGCTCGCGCCCATGGCCGGCGTGACCGACAAACCGTTCCGTCTCCTGTGCAAGCGCATGGGGGCCGGCCTCGCCGTGTCCGAAATGACCGCCTCCGACCCGCGTCTCTGGAACACCACCAAGTCGCTCCGCCGCATGGACCACGACGGCGAACCCGAGCCGGTCAGTGTTCAGATCGCGGGCTACGACCCGGGCATGCTCGCCGAGGCCGCGAAGTACAACGCCGACAACGGCGCCCAGATCGTCGATATCAATATGGGCTGTCCGGCGAAGAAGGTCTGCAACGTCTGGTCCGGCTCCGCCCTGCTCCAGGACGAACCGCTCGTCGCGCGGATTCTCCAGGCCGTCGTGAAGGCCGTGGACGTCCCGGTCACGCTGAAGATCCGCACCGGCTGGGACCGTGAGCACCGCAACGCGCTGACCATCGCGAAGATCGCCGAAGACGCGGGCATCGCGGCGCTGGCGGTGCACGGGCGCACCCGCGCGGACAAGTACGAAGGCGACGCCGAATACGCCACTATCGCCGCCGTGAAGGCGAGCGTGCGCATTCCGGTGATGGCCAACGGCGATGTGGTGACGCCGGAAAAGGCACGCGACGTACTCGCGGCCACGGGCGCCGACGCGATCATGGTGGGACGCGGCGCGCAGGGCCGCCCGTGGATCTTCCGCGAGATCGCTCACCACCTCGAAACCGGCGGCTTCCTCGCGGAGCCGACGCCCACCGAGGTGCGCGACATCCTCTCCGGGCATCTCGAACAGCTGTACGCCTTCTACGGCGAGAAGATGGGCGTGCGTATCGCGCGCAAGCACCTGGGCTGGTATGCGAAGGACCGGCCGGAGAATGCTGCGTTTCGACATGTGGTCAATCAAGCCGAGGATGCTGCTACGCAGCTTCGCCTTACGCGCGAGTATTTCGATGCGCTGGCGGCTGGGGTTTCGCTCGCCGCCTGAGGTCCAAGGTTCCAACCTGCCCACGGCCTCAGCCGAGCAACACGACGGAGGCGGCGGATGCCGCCAGACCACGTGTCGCGAAGCGGCTACCCGATTACGCCGCCTTCAGCACCGCCTGCAGCTTCGACCGGTCGAGCTCCTTCTCCCACGCACACACGACAATCGCAGCCACCCCATTGCCGACGAGGTTCGTCATCGCCAGCCCCGTGCCGAGGAACCGGTGAATGCCAAGGATCAACACCATGCCAGCAACCGGGACGACCGGCACGACGCTCAGCGTGGATGCCAGCATCACCAGCGCGGCTCCTGCGACGCCGCTCGCGCCCTTCGACGTCAGCATGCCCACGATCGCCACCGTGATCTGCTGCTGGATGGTGAGCTCGATGTTCAGTGCCTGCGCGATGAACAGGATCGCCATCGTCAGGTAGATATTGGTGCCGTCGAGGTTGAACGAATAGCCCGTCGGCACGACCAGACCCACGGTTTCCTTCGGGCAGCCGAGGTCTTCCATCTTGCGCATCAGCGGCGCCAGCACCACTTCCGACGAGCTCGTGCCCAGAACGATGAGCAGCTCGTCGCGGATGTACGCGCAGAAACGAATGATGCTGAAGCCCGCGATCCGCGCGACGAGCCCCAGCACCAGCACGACGAAGATCACGCAGACCAGATAGAAGCTGCCGATCAGCTCCATCAGCGGGACCAGTGAAACGACGCCGTACTTGCCGATGGCGAAAGCCATCGCGCCGAACGCACCGATCGACGACACCGCGGTGATGTAGTGCACGATCTTGAAGAATACCTGCGCACCCGCCTCGATCACGTCGTACACCGGCTTGCCGCGCTCACCGATCGCCGCCAGCGCGCAGCCGAACAGCACCGAGATCAACAGGATCGAGAGCACATCGCCCTTGGCGAACGCGTTGACGAAGGTGGTCGGAATGATCGACAGCAGAAAGTCGACCGACTCGATGTTGTGGCCCTGCGCGACGTAGTTGCCGACCTCTGAAGCTTTCAGCGTTGCCGGATCGACGTTGAAGCTGCTGCCGGGATGGAACACGTGGCCCGCGACGAGTCCGAAAAACAGGGCGACCGTCGAGATCATCTCGAAATAGAGCAACGCCTTGCCGCCGACACGACCCACCTTGCGCATGTCGCGCATACCGGCAATGCCCGTGACCACCGTGCAGAAGATGATCGGACCGATCACCATCTTGATCAGGGCGATGAAGCCGTCACCCAGCGGCTTCATCTTCTGCGCGTACTCCGGGGAAAGGTAACCGAGCGCCACGCCGATCACGACCGCGATGAGGACCTGTATGTACAGCTGCCGGTAGAAAGGCTTGCGCGGCTTCGGTGACGGGAGGGTCGTTGCGGTGCTCTCGGACATGGAATTCTCGGTGTTCGATCAGGCGAAGTCGTACAGGCGCGCAGGATTGTCGATGAGCAACCGCTTGCGCAGGTCTTCATCCGGGCAGAAACGGAACATCAGGTCGACCAGACCGCCATCATTGGGCATGTCTTTGGAGATGTTCGGATGCGGGAAGTCCGTACCCCACAGCACACGGTCCGGTGCCGTTTCGATCAGCGTGCTGGCGAACGGGATGGCGTCGTCGAACGGCTTTTTGCCGACGGAGACGCGCTCGGCACCGCAGACCTTCACCCACGCCAGCGGATTGTCGCGCATCAGCTCGACCAGCAGGCGGAACGGTTCCTGCTCAACGCCTCTGGCGGCCTGCACGCGGCCCATGTGGTCGATAACGAACGGAATACGGATCTTCGACAGGGTGTCCTGAAGTTCGACGATGTCGTTCGCGTCCAGGTGCAGCACCACGTGCCAGCCCATCTCCGCGACGCGGTCGAGGACCCGCCAGAACACCTTCATGTCCGGGCGGCCGCCGAGATGCTGGACGAAGTTGAAGCGCACGCCACGCACGCCGCCGTCGTTAAGCGCCGCCAGACCCTTCTCGTCGATGCCGTCATCGACGATGGCGACGCCACGATAACGCCCCTCGCCGCGCGCGATGGCGTCGAGCATCGCGGTGTTGTCGGTGCCGTGGCAGCTGGCCTGGACGATGACGCCACGGTCGAAACCGAGAAAGTCATGCAGTGCGACCAGGTGTTCGTACGGTGCGTCGGGAGGGGTGTAGCTGCGGTCCGCAGCGTACGGAAAACGATTCGCCGGACCGAAGACGTGGCAGTGCGCGTCGCAGGACCCCGCGGGGAGCGCCTGCGCAGGTCGGGTCGGGTTTGGATCGGGGGGAAGGCAGGATTTCGAGGGATCATTCATTCGGGAGATCGTCCACATAGCGCAGACCGGCTTCGGCCAGTTTCGGTCGCATGTCATAGAGGTCCAGCCCGAGTTCGCCGGCGGCGAGACGCTCGCGCTTCGATGCTTCGTTCATCACGCGCTTGCGCGAGGCCGCGATGGCTTTCTCGACCGTCGCATGGGTGACGACGACGACACCATCGTCGTCGGCCACGATCGCGTCACCGGGCCTGACCAGCTGGCCGCCGATGACCACCGGCACGTTGACCGAGCCGAGCGTGGCCTTGACCGTGCCGCGCGCATGCACGGCGCGCGCCCAGACCGGGAAACCCATGCGACGCAGCTCGGCACTGTCGCGCACACCGGCGTCGATGACCAGGCCGACGACCCCGCGCGCCTGCAACGACGTGGCGAGCAGGTCGCCGAACATGCCATCGGTGTTCTCGGTCGTGCAGGCGACGACGAGGATGTCGCCAGGGCGACACTGCTCCACCGCCACGTGCAGCATCCAGTTGTCGCCAGGCTGTGCGAGCACGGTGACCGCCGAGCCGGCGATGGACGCGTCGTGCTGGATCGGCGCGATGGGTGGCTGAAACAGACCGGTACGACCCTGCGCTTCGTGCACGGTGGCCACGCCCATCGAAGCGAGCGATTCGGCCTGCTCCTTCGTGATCGACGGGCGATTGCGGACGACGATACCGATCATGCCAGGGTCCCTTGCGTAACGTGCGAGAATACGCGCTGGAACGCTTCGGCGTAGGTGATCTTGAACTCCGAGTTACGCGACGCCTGGGCACCGCGCTGCAGACCGACGCGGGTGTAGTACTCCCACAGATGCTCCTGCGCGCGCATCGTTTCGAACGCGGCCTTTTTCTTCTCCCACACCGGAGTGATGTCCAGGAACAGTTCGGGCTTCCACTCGCACTGTTCCGGCTGGTGCGGCTCGAACAAAAACACGGGCGGCGCGCCGATCACCGGCACCTGCGGCTCATGGCCGTGGGCCTGCGCGACGACGCGCGCCTCCTGCGCCACGTGGGTCGCCAGCGGGTGGTCGAAGTTATACGGATCTTTCAGCGAGTGGCTGAGCACGAAGGACGGACGCAGTTCGCGGTAGACCTTGGCCAGATGGAACACGACGTCGAGATCGGCGCGCATCGGGTAGTCGCCGATGTCCATGAACTCGACGCTGGCACCGAGTATATCGGCCGCTTCCTGTGCTTCCGCGCGACGATCGGTCTTTACCTTCTCCATCGTCATACCGGCCTGCCGCCACAGCTTGGCGGACTCGCCGCGCTCGCCGAAGGACAGGCAGACGATATGCACTTTCCACCCCTGTGCGGCGTGCAGCGCGATGGCGCCGCCGGCGCGCCAGACGAAGTCGGCGGAGTGGGCACTGACGATGAGAGCGGTCTTCTGGTCGGACATCATGGACTCCAGGGGGAAGGATCAGGCGGCAGGTCCGCGCCAGATCGAAGGCGAGACGGGAACGGTGCCGCGCATCAGCAGGCGGGCCGTACGAAGTAGCGCGGCGCGTACGACGCGGTGACCTTCGAGGCCGACCTCGACGCTGAATTCGCCGGTGGGGTGTTCGATGGAGAGCGTGCGTGTGTCGCCTTCGCTCTGCGTCGCCAGGTCGAAGGCGACCGAGCCCGGCAGCACCGCGGCCGTGGCGACGGTGACCGCGCCCAGCACGCCGATCGACGTGTGACAGTCGTGCGGGATGAAGGTGCGCGTGCCGAGCGTTCCACCGGCGCGGGGCGCCGAAACGAGGGTGATCTTGGGCACCGGCTTCGTGCTGACGTCACCGAGGTTCATCAGCGGCGCGGCCTTCAGGCGCAGCGCCTCGATGCGAGCCTTCAGCGTGTCGTTCGCATCGAGCTCGGCGGGAGTCTCGTCACCGCGCACGCCCAGATCAGCCGCCGCGATGATCATGACGGGCATGCCGTTGTCGATCAGGGTCATCTCGATGCCGTCCACCGTGTCGCGTACGTTGCCGGTGGGCAGCAGGCTGCCGGTGAGCGAGCCTTCCGTATCGAGGAAGCGACAGGTCACCGGCGCGGCCGGGCGCGGCACGCCATCGATACGGGCGTCACCGTCGTACATCGGAACGCCGTCGGGCGTGACGATGGTGATTTCGGCGATGACGCCGGTGTTCACCGTGCGCACGCGGCGCGTCGTCGTCCCCCCGTCGGCGGCGATCAGCCCGGCTTCGATAGCGGCCGGCAACGCGGCTGCCAGCATGTTGCCGCAGTTGGGCGTGGTGTCGACGCGCGCGTCGGCGATGCCGATCTGGCCGAACAGGAAGTCGAGGTCGGCGGCGCCGTCGGCAGGAATCGAAAGAATGCCGGCTTTGCTGGTCAGCGTCCTGGCGCCGCCCAGACCGTCGATCTGGCGCTCATCGGGCGAGCCCATGACCGCAAGAATGACCGTATCGCGTGTGGCCTTATTGTCGGGGAGGTCGCGGGCCAGGAAGAACGGACCCTTGGACGTGCCGCCGCGCAGGTACCAGCAGGGAATCTCGTGAGCCATCGATGCAGGACGCCGTTCGGGAATAACAGCGACGATGGTCGTCCCGCGAGACCCCGTGAACAACGCGATGCCCTGCCTATCTGATATGCGTTATTCGCATATCACCGCTCAAGTCTTGCGTATTGTGCATTGCAGCATCAGGTCGGAGGATCGAGCTTGCCTTCGGCTATCAGCTCGTCGACCAGCAGCAGCGCGCGTTCCGTGATCGGACTCATCGGTCGCTGCGTGGGTGTCGCGACCACCAGCCGGGTCACGATATTGGGCATCACGATCGGCACGGCATGCAGGTCATGCGGCCCACGCCGCGAAAGCACCGCATTACGCGAAAGCACACCGTAGCCCACCCCGCGTTCGACCAGATCGAGCAGCGAGCGCACCGAGTCGATTTCCAGCCTTACGTCCAGCGATACGCCGTAACGCGCCGCGTCCGCCTCGATCAGCTGACGGACGGAATGCAGCGGCGAAGGGATGATCAGCGGGTACTGACCCAGCGTGGCAAGGGGGACATTCTCGGGCATCGAATGCCCGTCTTTCCGGCTGCCGATCAGGTAGAGCTCTTCGGAATGCACATGTCGGAAACGCATGTTCGCATTGACCGACGGGTTGTACAGCAAGGCGCAATCGAGGCGGCCGAGCTGCAGCCATTCCAGCAGGCTGGCGCTCAGTGCCTCCACCACGCTGATCTGCGCGGCGGGATAGCGTTCACGAAAACGCATCACCAGATCCACGGTGAGCAGGCTGCCCACACTGGGCGGCAGACCGATGGCGATCTTGCCGCCGAACACGCCGCGAGCCTGTCCGAGCTGCATGCGCGCGACCTCCACCTGACGGAGGATGCCGCGACCGTGTTCTACCAGTTCGCGCCCCGCATCGGTGGCCACGACGCCGCGTCCGTTGCGCTCGAGCAGGTGCGTGCCCAGCTCGATCTCGAGCTGACGGACCTGTCGACTGAGCAGGGACTGTGAAACGTCGAGCGTGGCGGCCGCACGCGTGAGGCTGCCGAATTCGACGATGCGGATGAAGCTCTGCAGGTGTTTCAGGTCCACGGTCGGTTCGCGCGCCATGTCGTGATCAGGACCCGATTATGTGCGCAGATGCGTGCAGGCTGCCTCACGGGCTGCCGATGCCGCCCAGGTTGACCATCACGCGAAGTCCGACAACGATGGCATTCGCCGGAACGCGCCTGACGCCTACGGTGTTGCCGAGAATGTCCGGATGCACGATGTACTGCAGATTGGGAACCAGACTCACCACCGGGAGGAGCTTGTAGCTGTAGTTGAGTTCGGTCATCCATTCGTTACGATCGAACCGCGCGTCGGTACCGCTGTTTCTGTGGATGAGGTCGTCTTCGTAGGCCACCGCTTTGCGACTGAACCGGAAGAGCGTCGCCTGGAATCCCAGCGAGTCGTTGGGACGGCCGGCCGCAAGGCCAGTCCACAGCGCGCCGAATGTCGACTGTAGCGTGTAGTTTTCCGCATTGTCCAGCGGACCGGTCAGTGAGCCGAAGATCGCGAGATGGCGAGTATCGGTCGTCGGGTCGGGCTTCCAGATCACTTTGTCCGCGAGCACGTAAAGTCCGTAGCGGCCACCGTCGTAGGTTCGCGCCGTGCCACCCGACAGTGCGCGATGCTGCCCCCGGGTATTCAGCTCCGGATCGGTGAAGTCCGCCGAGTTGTACCAGCCGCCGATTTTCAGATGCCTCGGGTAGGGATCGTTGGCGAAGCTGGTCTCGTAGCCTGTTTCGACCGGGATCATCACACCGGTGGAGTCATTCAGGCCGAGGTTGAGGCCGTTGTTGTTCCTGCGCTCCGGGTTGATCTCGAACGCGCCGATCGACACATATCGCGCATCCGGCTGGTACTTAACGCGGGCGCCCCAGTTCACGTACGGGAAACCGCTGAAACCACCCGACGTATTGGTCAGCTGGAACGGGCAGTCCGGTGCCGAGACGAAGCGACAGCCATACGTCGACCGCGCGAACTGCCAGGTCGCGTTCATCCGTCCGGCGAGCACGTTGAGGTGGCTGCCTGCGAACTGTTGCTCCCATGTCAGGGTTGCCAGCTGCCATTGGCGCTTCGGATACCAATAGCCCTGAACCTTCTGAATCACGCCGATATCCTCGGCGGCAAGGCTGTGCCCGTAGTAACGGGTGAAGGTGACATGCACTTTGGCGCCTGCGATCCCCGCCAGCCTGGCCATGTCGAGATCGGCACCGCCCACCACGCCGCCGCCGTTGGTTGCGCCGAGCCGCTCGCCACCGCGCACGCTGGCCAACCAGTCGTTGTCCCAGACAAAACGCAGCGAGACACCCTGGTCGCGAAGTTTGTCGACGGGACCTCGGGTGTCCTTCGCCGTTGCCGGCGCCGTCTGCCCCGGCTCCGGTCTACCGGTTGTCGCCTGCGCGTCCACGACGCCCGTGGCAACGATAGCGAGCAGGACGGTGGCGATGCGGTGGAACGTCATGAGCGCAGACCCCCTTCAGACAGCCGGGACACCGGCTGGGCGGGAGCGATGCTGGCGGTGCGGCGGCAGGCGAACAACGCCCGGGCGCGCCTATCAGCTATGAGTAAAACTCATGCCTTGCGTGACGCCATGACTTTGATGCAACGCATCAACCCAATTCTGCGGTCACACCGCGCGCAAAGGGTCGGTCTGCGGCAGTGCCGCATGACGAAGCGCCGGCGGCAATCCGGCATCACCGTATCGCTCGGTGTAGCGCGCGAGCGTCGAAACGAAGGCCTCGTCGGCTCCCCATGAAGCGGCATCCACCTCCACCGACTGCACGTGGACGTGGCTCAGGAGGTCGACACATTCCTGCCGGTAGCCCAGCGCGAGGAAACGCGCGGCGGCGCGGGAGCACTCGCCCAGCGGGGCCGGCGCGTAGCCGTGCGTACCGGGCCGCTCGCAGATCATTCCGGCGCCCGTCGCGCACGCGAGCTTCAGCTCGAGGACGTCCCGGAGACGTTCGTCGAAATCCTCACCCTTGTAGCGGCAACGGTCGCTCCACCAGGTCCAGTAATGAATGGTGTCACCGAGACCGTGCAGCGTGTCCGCGATCAGCGCCGGACCGCCGTCCAGCGGCGCGGCGGCGATGACCAGCGCCGCACTCTGCCCCGCGCGGAGGTGCACGGACGCCGAAGCGCACTCGTCGCTGAAATCCAGCAGGTGCGAGCACGCCACGTAGGCGCCGTCGACGGTGCGTCCTTCGAGACCCGGAGCGGCATCCACGGCGAGCCCACACGTGAGGCGGAACGTGACCTCGCCCTCGGTGCAGGTCACGATACGGACGAAACGGCCCGCGGCGACGGCGTCTCCCTGCCCCGGCCGCCCTTCGGCCAGCGCCATGAAGTCGACGACGCGAAGCTCGGCGGCGCCAATGCGCCCCGTGGACTCGATGACGTTGGTACCCGGCACGTACGCCTGATCCCAGACGACGTCGCCGTCCACGTCGAGCAGCAGCAGGGACCGATCGACCCGTGACGACGCCAGCGCGGGCTTCGAGCGATCGAGCGACAGGCACGCCAGGGCGGCGTCGGCGCGCACCAGCCCGAACCCACGCAAGTCGCCGATGGGGAGGCCGCCCGAAGGTGTCAGGCCCTCATGCAGCATGGTGGCCGGCTGTTGTGCTTGCACGTCGGTTCTTCCTGGCGCCTGGGGAGGGACGCCGAGCGGCGCGGAGGTTGGGCCAGCGACCGGCAAGGCGACGTGAACACGCCGTACCTTCGTTCAATTTCGCCGGACGCAGCGGGGCGTAGAATGAGAAAAGGCGTGGGTACCCAACAGGTGACAGGCATGAGTGACAAAGACGTTCCGGGTTTCGAGCCCTACGACGGCCCGGCAGGCGGATGGGGCGCCCTGGGTGCCGTAGCCCGCGCCCTCAGCGGCCAGATGGCGATCGCGCGCGAATCCATCGCCCTGCACAAGGTCAACCAGCCCCAGGGTTTCGATTGTCCGGGCTGCGCATGGCCCGATCCGAAGGAAACCTCGTCGTTCGAGTTCTGCGAGAACGGCGCCAAGGCCGTGTCGTGGGAAGCGACGGCCAAGCGCGTGAAGCCGGAATTCTTTGCGACGAACAAGGTCGCCGATCTGTGGAATCTCACCGACTACACCCTCGAGGGGCTGGGTCGGCTGACCCATCCCCTCGTTTACGACCACGCCAGCGATACCTACCAGCCGATCGGGTGGGACGCCGCGTTCGAGCGCATCGGCGCGGCGCTGCGTGCGCTGCCCGACCCGGACATGGCCGAGTTCTATACCTCCGGGCGCGCGTCCAACGAAGCGGCATTTCTGTACCAGCTGTTCGTCCGTGAGTTCGGCACCAACAATTTCCCCGACTGCTCGAACATGTGCCACGAAGCCACCAGCGTGGGCCTGCCGCAGTCGCTGGGGTCGGGCAAGGGCACGGTGACGCTCGACGACTTCGAACACTGTGACGCCATCTTCTGCATCGGCCACAACCCGGGCACCAACCATCCGCGCATGCTGTCCACACTGCGCGAGGCGTCGCTACGCGGTGTGCCCATCGTCGTGCTCAATCCCCTACCCGAGCGCGGCCTGGAGCGGTTCACCTCACCGCAGCATCCGGTCGAGATGATCACCAACCGTTCGGTGCGCATCGCCTCGACCTATTACAAGCTGAAGATCGGCGGCGATGTGGCCGTGCTCAAGGGCATGATGAAGTACCTCCTGGTCGAGGACGCGAAGGCGCTGGCGGAAGGCATGCCTGGCGTCATCGATCGCGACTTTATCGAGGCGAACACCAGCGGTTTCGACGCGCTGGTCGCCGATGTGGAAGCCACCGAATGGCATGCGATCGAACGCAAGTCGGGCCTGACCCGCGCGGAGATCGAATACGCCGCCGGGATCTACGCCAGGGCCAGCAAGGTCATCGTCTGCTACGGCATGGGCATCACGCAGCATGCCCACGGCACCGAGAATGTCCAGCAGATCGCCAACCTGCTGCTCATGCGCGGCAACATCGGCCGGGAAGGCGCGGGCATCTGCCCGCTGCGTGGGCATAGCAACGTGCAGGGCGATCGCACGGTGGGCATCACCGAGAAGCCTAACGCGGCCCTCAACGAGGGCATCCGTAAGACCTACGGTTTCGAACCGCCGGTCGAACACGGCCATGATGCGGTCGCGGCCGTCATCGCTATCCGCGAAGGGCGTTCGAAGGCGCTGGTCGCACTCGGCGGCAACCTGGCCGTCGCCATGCCTGACACGGAAGAAACCTTCGCCGCGATGCGCAGCCTCGACCTCGCCGTGCATATCGCGACCAAGCTCAATCGATCGCACCTGATCATTGCGAAGGAGTCGCTGATCCTGCCCTGCCTCGGCCGTACGGAACTCGACGAGCAGGCCACGGGGCCGCAGGCGGTCACCGTGGAAGATTCGATGTCCATGGTGCATGCGTCGGCGGGAACGCTCACGCCCGCCTCGGAGCATCTGCGCTCCGAGCCCTGGATCGTGCGTGGTATCGCCAAAGCGACCCTGCCCGATACGAAGGTCGACTGGGACCGCCTCGTCGGCGATTACAACCTCATCCGCGACGACATCGAGAAGGTCTTTCCGATCTTCTACGACTTCAACAAGCGCGTGAACGTGCCGGGCGGCTTTCGTCTTCGCGTCGCCGCCAGCGAGCGTGCCTGGGATACACCGGACAAGCGTGCGCAGTTCCTGATCGCGCGCGGTCTGGACGAAGACGAGCCGCTGGGCGACGACGACCTGATGCTCACGACGATCCGCTCGCACGACCAGTACAACACGACGATCTACGGCCTCAACGACCGCTACCGCGGCGTGACCGGCCGACGCGACGTCATCTTCATGCACGAGAAAGATCTCGCCGCGCGCGGGCTCAGGCCGGGCGATCGCATCGATGTCTTCGCCACAGGGGTCAACGTGGCCGATGGTAAGGAGCGCGCCGTACGCGGCTTCACGGCCGTGGCCTTCGACATCGCCGAGGGTTCGGTGGCGATGTATTACCCCGAAGGAAATGCACTGATCGCGCTCGAGAGTCACGATCGCCGCTCGGGCACACCGGCGTACAAGTCGGTACCGGTGCGTATCGTGGCTTCCACCCTGCCGGCGGATCCGCGCGACAAACGCAAGGCATCGCATGCGGTCGCCTGATCGCCCGCCGCCTGCGGGATGCGCGACGCGGCCCGTGCTCCGTTACGAGCGCGGCCAGGCGACGGAAGATGACGACCGGCTTGCCGAAGAGGTGCCTGTCGCGATGCATTTCGACGGGCGGCCGTTCGCGGTGATGATGGCGACGCCGTGCGATCTGGAGGATTTCGCGCGCGGGTTCGCGTTGACGGAAGGCCGGGTCGCTTCGATCGACGACATCGTCTCCGTCGAGGTGAGTGAGGTGCTCGAGGGCATCACGGTGGATGTGCGGACGGCGGGAAACACCCCTTCCGGCGAAACGCGCCGCGGCGAACTCCCCGGCCGTAGCGGCTGCGGCATCTGCGGCAGTCGCGAGCTCGAGGACGTGGTCCGCCACCCGGGCCCCGTCGGTTCAGGCCCCACGGTCACCCCCGCCGCCATCGAACACGCTCTCCAACTACTCCGCGCCTCGCAACCCATCAACGCCTTCACCGGCTCCGTTCACGCCGCTGCCTGGGCCCTCCCCGACGGCACGCTGATCCACGTTCGCGAGGACGTCGGCCGGCACAATGCGCTCGACAAACTCATCGGCGTCCTGCTGACGTCCCGCGTGGATACAAACGAGGGTTTCGTCGCGATCACCAGCCGGGCCAGTTACGAAATGGTGACCAAGGCGGCGGTCGCGGGCATCACCGTGGTGGTCGCCATCTCCGCGCCCACGGCGCTGGCGGTCCACCTCGCCGCGGATTGCGGCGTCACCCTGGTGGGCTTCGCACGACCGGGACGTTTCAATGTTTACACACGCCCCCAGCGCATCGTGTAATGCGCACCGACGCGTGACGCGCGATGGATCAGCCCCGGCGTCGACGCAGGCTGTCTTTCACGTCCACATCGAAACGCACCGTCGTCGCGACGGTGTCGTATCCAGGAATATCGAAGACCAGACCGTCCTTGCTGGGCAGGCGCGACTGCAAGTCTTCAAGCGCCAGCCGCGGTACTTCCATCCGCCACTCGTGTGCATTGCCCGACAGCCCACACACCACGGCGTCGGTCGCATCGACGGCGTAGCGCATGGTGAATACCCTGCCGAAAGCCGTCGAACCGAGCAACGCGACGTCCTGCAACAGTTCGCTCAGTTCGTCCTCATCGATGCGCACGCGGATCGTGTCGTTCTCCAGTTGCACTCTCATGCGTTCGCCTCACGCCATTCGTCGGGGGTGTTGCAGTTGACCAGCAGGCGCGTGTCCAGTGCGTCGATCGCGAGTCGCGCCGCACCCAGACGGGATTGCAGGGCCGATACGGAGCAGGTCCTTCCGGGCTGCGTCATGAGTTCGGCCAGCGCCGTGCGAGAGGCGCCGTCGAGCGTCATGCGCATGGGCAACGGGTAGCCGTGCCACAGCGTCGTGCGCTCTGAGCGGGCGGCAATCAGCGGCTCCAGCACGGATTGATTCAGCCGGGGCATATCCACGGGAACGACCAGCAGCTCGCCATCCGGCAGATATTCCACCGCGCTGGCGATGCCGCCGACGGGCCCGCTGCGCGGCCACCGGTCAGGTATCCCGCCGGGCCGGTCGCCGCTCACCGCCACGATCGTCGCACCGACGGCGCGTAACGCCGTGGCAGTCCGTTGCAATAACGTGCGCCCTTCGATGATCAGCGACGCCTTGTCGGCCCCCATGCGCGAGGACAAGCCACCCGCCAGGATGAGGCCGACGATCACGGCGCATCCGCCGGATCGAGCGGCCAGGCGTCAGCCGTATCGCCGAATGCGTCGGCGGCGCTCAACCACACATCCGCCTGTGTAAATGGCACGATGCGATAGGCCGCTTGTGCCCGCATCAGGCGAATCGCTTCGAGGCCATCGACATCGCTGACGCGTTGGCCAAGGGCAAAATGATGCATGCCCTCGCGCATACCGACGCTCTCGCTCACGCGAACCCGCTGCGACCGCTCGGCGCCGAGACCCGCCATGGCACGAAGTACCGGAGCGACGAAGAAACGATAGCCGACGGCCACCGCGATCGGATTGCCGGGCAAGCTGACCACCATCGGCCCGTGATCGAAGCGCGCGGCAAGCAACGGCTTACCTGGGCGCATGGCCACCTTGTGAAAAAGCGTCGTTGCGCCCAGCGAAGCCAGCGCCGAGGGAACGAAATCGAAGCGTCCCGCGGACACGGCTCCCGTCGTGACGATGAGATCCGCCCCGGCCTGGAGAGCGTTGCGCACCGCCTCGTGGAATGCGTCGCCGATATCCGGGACGCGACGACGGAACAGGAGCTCGGCGCCCCAGCGAACGAGGCTTGCCGCGAGAAACGGACCGTTGGAATCGTGGATGCCACCGGGCGGCAACGGACCGACGGGATGCAGTTCGCTGCCGGTGGTGATGATCGCCACACGTGGCCGACGGGCGACGTCGATCGTTTCGACACCCAGTGCCGCCAGCAACATGATGGCCGCCGCATCGATGCGCCGCCCGATACCCAACGCGAGGCTACCTGCCTCGATGTCGCTACCGGCCGCACGCACGTTCTGCCCGCGGCGTTCGTCGATGGTGAAGCGAACGATACCTCCGCTGCGCTCACACCGCTCGACAGGGACGACGGTGTCGAACCCGGCGGGCATCCGTGCGCCGGTGGCGATTTCGCAGCACTGGGCATCCGGATAGCCTTCGGCGCCGTCGCCTGCCGCGTGCATCGCCGCGATCGTATAAGTCGCACCCGCGGCGATCGTCTCACCCGGTGCGCGTAGTGCGTATCCGTCCATGGCGGCGTTATCGAAGCCTGGGAGGGACATCGGGCTGACGATGTCGGCGGCGAGAATGCGTCCTGCCGCCGTGTCGACCGTGACGCGCTCGCTCTCCAGCTGGCGGGATTCGGCAAGAAGGAGGGCGAGTGCGTCGGGGTAGGAAATCATGGGAGAAGGGTAACCCTTCGTGGGACGGAGAGCATCGGTGACAGGGTTGGCTCCCACCAGAAGGCGGGCGATCTGGGGGAGCGTGCCTCGGTCGATCCAAATCCGTTGGGAGCCAGCCTGCTGGCGATGCTCCGCCAGCAGGCCCGCCCGCCATTTACGCCGAACGGCGCGACGCCTCCTGCACCGTCGCCGGGCGATACGCCTCGAAAGCCACCGTTGCCGACGCACGCCCCTGGCTCAGCGAACGCAACGCGGTGCTGTAGCCAGCGAGCTGCGCCAGCGGCACGTCGGCTTCGATCTCGGTTCGCTCCTGCGTATCGGCGAGGTGGACGATCTGCCCACCGCGACGCTGCAGGTCGCCCAGTACGTCACCGACCGCCGCGCCCGGCGTCGACACCGACACGCGCATCACCGGCTCCAGCAGCACCGTACCGGTCGCTTCCAGCGCCGACTTCACCGCGATCTGGGCCGCTCGATGGAACGCGGCCTCGTTCGAGTCCACCGCATGGGCCTGACCGTCGAGCACGATCACTTCCGCACCGACCACCGGGTAACCACGCGGACCTTCGAGCAGTGCCGAATGCGCACCCTTCTCCACCGCCGACTGGAACTGCTTCGGAATGACGCCGCCGGTCGTCTTGTCGACAAACCGGTTGACATCCTCGCCGGTCGGCGCCAGAGACAGCACCACGCGTGCGTACTGACCGCTGCCGCCCGTCTGCTTGGCCAGTTTGCCCTCGACCGGGCCCGAGGCCTTCGCGGGGGTTTCCTGGTACGCCACGCGTGGAGAACCGGTGCGCACCTGCACACCCCACTCGCGACGCAGCCGCTCGACCATCACTTCGAGGTGCAGCTCGCCCATACCCCAGACCAGCGTCTCGCCGGTTTCAGGATCGGTGCTCACGCGGAAGGAAGGATCCTCCTGCGCGAGGCGCGCCAGGCCATTCCCGAGCTTGAGCAGATCGGCCGAGCGTTCGGGCGACAGTCGCCAGGACAGTACCGCCGGCTGCGCCTGGATCGTTTCCAGCCGCACGTGGCGATGCAAGTCCGACAAGGTTTCGCCTGTCGCGACGTCTTTCCAGCCGGCAATCGCGACGATGTCGCCCGCCTCGGCGGCGTCCACCGCTTCGGTATCTTCCGCACGCACGACCGCCAGGCGGCCGACCCGCTGCACGCGATCGGTGCCGCTGCGCCACACGGCATCGCCGACGTGCAGGCGACCCGAATACACGCGCACGAAGGCCAGCGGACCATGCGCCTGGTTGACCACCTTGAAGACGAGCGCAGCCAGCGGTGCGTTCGCGTCGGGGGCCAGCGAGACGTCGCCGTTATCGGTGTGCGCGACGACGGACGGTCGATCCAGGGGCGACGGCAGATACGCGACGAAGGCATCGAGCAACGGCTCGATACCGACATTGCGGAACGCCGACCCCGGCAATACCGGGGAGCCGAGGCCCGCCAGCGTGCCACGACGCAGCGCCGCCGTGAGGACGTCGGCATCGATCGGCTGTTCCGCCAGCCAGAGTTCGGCAAGCGTTTCGTCACGGTCCGCCACGGCGGCCACGAGTTCGGCGCGTGCGTCGGCATGGGCGGCACGTTCCGTCCCGTCCCAGCCGTGCACGCTCGGCGTGCCGTCGTCATCGAAACGCCATGTGCGTTCGCCGACGAGATCGACGAGACCGGTCATGTGCTCGCCCTCGATCACCGGACGCGCGACGACCCACGGATTGGCACCGAGTTTGTCGCGCATCTGTGCGACCACCGCATCGAAATCCGCGCCCGGGCGGTCCATCTTGTTGACGAAGGCCATCAACGGTACGCCATGCCGGCGCGCCTGGCGCCATACGGTTTCCGATTGCGGCTGCACGCCGGCGACGCCCGAGAACACGGTCACCGCACCGTCGAGCACGCGCAGCGAACGTTCGACCTCGATCGCGAAGTCGATGTGCCCGGGCGTATCGATGAGGGTCAGCCGATGCGGCAGGTCACCTTGCGGGGTCCAGTTCGCGCGCACGGCCGCGGCGCCGATCGTGATGCCACGCTCGCGCTCGAGCTCCATATGGTCGGTGGTGGTCGCGCCGTCGTGCACCTCACCGGTGCGATGGATCGTGCCGGTCTTGTAGAGAAGCCGCTCGGTGAGCGTGGTCTTGCCCGCGTCGACGTGCGCGATGATGCCGAGGTTGCGCCAGCGGCCGACGGGAATGGTGGTTTCGCGAGTGGTGGTACTCATGGCTAACGATGTCCTGATGGGATCGCCAGGGGCTCGAAGAAGAGGTTCCGAGCGAGGCACTCCCCGATCCGACGACCGCCGCCCCTGGCAGAGCAGGACGGGTCAGGATCGGGGGTCGCGGCTGTTCTTCATGACACGGAGACTCCGGTAAAGGCCTGGAAACGGCGGATTTGGTCGAATGCGAAACAAAAAAAAGCACCCTTGCGGGTGCTTTCGAATCTTCGAGGCCGGGCGCCGTCTTACGACAGCGTTCCACCTTGCACGGAGCGCGCGCACCCGCGACGCGCCCCAGGGGCGATCGGTAGGTCGAGCATCAAATCGTGCTTGCAGCGGAACATGGCGTGGCTCTCGTGGTGAGGTGCGGATCTTACGCCTCGTCGGCGTTCTGCGCACTAGGTAGGGATGGTTGGTGAGGTTTCAAGGCCTTGCTGCGCGGGAATCGCCGGCAGGGCCGGCTCCTACCTGTCTGCGGTGACCCGGGCGGGTTCCGCGGAGAGGTAGGAGCCGGCCCTGCCGGCGACGCTCTTCAAGGCAACGCGTAAGCCACCACGTAATCACCCGACTTGGTTCCCAGCCCGCTGTGCCCGCCCGCGGCGATCACCACGTACTGCTTTCCGCCGACCGAGTACGACATCGGATTCGCCTGCCCACCCGCCGGCAGGCGTGCCTGCCAGAGGACCTTGCCCGTCCGCTCGTCCATCGCACGAATGTAGTTATCCGCCGTGGCGCCGATGAACACCAGGCCGCCCTTCGTGGTCATGTTGCCACCGATGTTGAAGATGCCGGTGGGCAGCGGCGCGTTCGTATGCGTGCCGAACGGACCGGTGTCGCGCGTCGTGCCGAGCGGGTGCTCCCAGACCAGCTTGTGCGTGACCAGATCGATCGCCGCCAGTGTGCCCCACGGCGGCGGATTGCACGGCACGCCCAGCGGGTTCAGCCACGGATGTACCTTGCCGACATAAGGCGTGCCGTACTGCGGTGCCAGACCGCCGCCGACCTTCGGCTCGTCACCGGTGCCGTCCCACGGCTTCACGTAGCCCTTCTGTTCCGCCGGCTGGCGCGGCGCGAGGCTGATGATGAAGGGGATGTAGTTCGCGTTGGCGATGATCAGCTTGTTATACGGATCGATCGAGGCGCCGTGCCAGTCGATCACGCCGTCGAAGGCCGGATAGACGATCGTGTCCTTCAGATGCGGCGGCGTGAACTGACCTTCGTACGCCGCCTTGCGGAACTCGATGCGGCACATCAGCTGATCGAACGGCGTCGCGCCCCAGAGCGATTGCTCCGTGAGATCCTTCGGTGTCAGCGACGGCATGCCCACCGAGTACGGCTGAGTGGGCGACGCGAAGTCACCCGGCACCGTGTCGGTCGGCACCTTCTTCTCGGCGACTTCGGTCACCGGCTTGCCGGTGCGGCGATCGAGTACGAAGAACTCGCCGCGCTTGGTCGTCTGTACCAGGGCGGGAATCGTGCCGCCATCGGGACCGGGCAAGTCGACCAGCGACGGACCCGTCGGTACGTCCATGTCCCACAGGTCGTGATGCGTGTTCTGGTAGGTCCACTTCGGCTCGCCGGTTTCGATATCCAGCGCGACCGTCGAACTCGACACCTTCTCGTCGAACGGACGACGATGGCCACCGAAGTAATCCGGCGTGGCGTTACCCATGGGCAGATAGACCATGCCCAGATCCGGATCGGCGGTGTACACACCCCACGCGTTAGGCGTGCCGCGGGTCAGCTGATCGTTCGGACCCGGCGTCCAGTTCTGCGGATCGTGCCCGACGTCCCACGCCCAGACCAGCTTGCCGGAGAGCGGATCGAAAGCGCGCACCGCACCCGACGGCTCGCCTTCCGCCTGATTGTCGTAGACCCAGCCACCGAGGATCACGCGATCCTTCAGCACCATCGGCGGCGACGTCACGAAGTGGAAGCCGGCCGGCACATGGCCGAGATACTGCGTCAGCGAGACGAAGCCGTGCTCGCCGAAATCCTCGCAGGGCTTGCCGGTATCGGCGTTGAGCGCGAGCACGCGGGCATCGAGTACCGGCGCGATGATGCGACGCGGGCAATCGGTCTGCGTGCCCCGCGGCGCTTCGTAATAGGCTACGCCGCGGCAGGCCAGATAGACATCCGCATCGGTATTGGCTTTGGGATCGAAACTCCACTTCTTCGCACCCGTGGCCGCGTCAAAGGCGACCACCCAGCTATGGCCGGTACAAACATAGAGCGTGTCGCCGATCTTGATCGGGGTGTTTTCGAAGTTGAACTCGTGACCCGCGTCGGTACCGCCCTGATCCTCACCCGGACGCATGGTGTCGCCCGTCCGCGCCGTCCAGGCGACCTTGAGGTCCCTGACGTTGGTCGCGTTGATCTGGTCAAGCGGCGAGAAGCGATCGCCCCTGGGTGTGCGGCCGTAGAACTGCCAGTCGCTGTCCGGCACCGAGGCGTCGTGGCCATCCGCCATGTTTCGGATGACCGCTTCGCCCTGCGTGCCGACGGGCTGCATGAAACCCGCCACGCCGAGACCGACGCTGACGATAACGGCCACGATCACCGCGAAGGCGCCACTGCCCGAGGGAGTGAGCTTGCGACGTACCCAGGGCATGAGGAGGTAGATACCGAGCAGCACCGGAACCAGCAGTCGCGGTTCCAGCTGCCAGCCCACGAGCCCGACCTCGGTGAACGCCCAGATGGCCGTCCCGAGCAGGATCACGGCATAGAGCCAGAGGGCGCTGGCCGAACCGCGCACGAGCAGGATGCCGGTCGCTACGACCGCGGCACCAGCGATGAGGTAATAGAACGAGCCTCCGAGAGCCGCGAGCCACGCTCCGCCTCCCACGAGAAACAGACCGAGAAGCGCTATGACCACGCCCGTGATACGGGGCGGCCTGCGTGAATAGAGAGTGGACGGCATTTCATGACTCCGGTGGGGGACGCGGCAGGGCGCATCGCGTCGGAGCCGCGGTTCACGGTGATCATAGCCATGGCAGGTATATGCAACGTCTACGTCCGATCGGCCACAATGGCGTATTCCCCGATGGAGTCTTCGCATGCGCTACATCAAGCTCGGCCGTACCGGCCTGGATATCTCGCCGCTGGTGCTCGGTTGCATGACTTATGGCGTTCCCGACCGCGGAAACCACGCCTGGACGCTCGATGAAGAACAGAGCCGGCCCTTCATTCGCAAGGCGCTGGACCTTGGCATCAACTTCTTCGACACGGCCAACGCCTACTCCGATGGCACATCCGAGGAGATCGTCGGACGCGCCCTGAAAGATTTTGCGAAACGCGACGAGGTGGTGATCGCCACCAAGACCTTCTTCCACTGGCGCAAGGGACCGAACGGCGGCGGCCTGTCGCGCAAGGCGATCTTCCATTCGGTGGACGATTCGCTGGCCCGCCTCGGTACCGACTACATCGACCTGCTGCAGATCCATCGCTACGACCAGACCACGCCCATCGAGGAAACGCTCGAGGCACTGCATGACGTGGTGAAGGCCGGCAAGGTCCGCTACCTCGGCGCCTCGTCGATGTATGCGTGGCAGTTCGCGCAGATGGTTTACACCTCGCGGATGCACGGCTGGACCGAGTTCGTCAGCATGCAGGATCACTACAACCTGCTGCAGCGCGAGGAAGAGCGCGAGATGATTCCGTTCTGCATCGACGAGCACATCGCGGTGTTGCCATGGAGCCCGCTGGCACGCGGACGGCTGACGCGCGACTGGGACGAGGGCAGCGACCGGCAGAAGAGCGATGTCTTCGGCGGCACGCTTTACAACGCCACGGAAGACTCGGATCGCGCCATCGTCGCGGCGGTGAAGAAGGTGGCCGATGCGCGTGGCGTGCCTCGTGCGCAGGTGGCATTGTCGTGGGTGGCGCATCGTGACGGCGTGACTGCGCCGATCGTCGGGGCGTCGAAGCCGCAGCATCTCGATGATGCGGTGGCGGCGATCGATCTGGAGCTGACCGAGGAAGAGACGGCAGCTTTGGAGGAGGCTTATACGCCGCGGGCGATCGCAGGGTTCGAGTAAGCGTTGCTTGCGGCAGTTCGGCTATGTTGTTGCCATAGGGCGGTCTCGCCGCGCCATCGCCTGTTCGATCACATCCGCGGCCAGCGACGCGCCTCGCTCGGCCCGGATGACTTCAGCCGCGCGCTGGGCGCGCGAGGCCACGCCTTCGTCAGTCAGGAGGACGCGCAGCTTCGCCGCCGCACGGTCAGCGCGGTAACGCGAAGCGGGCAATACACCGCCCACACCCAGCCGAAGCACACGCGCCGCATTGTCAGGCTGATCGAAGCCATGCGGCACCACGAGCGCCGGACACCCCGCGCGCAAACTCTCCTGCGTCGTGCCGACACCCCCGTGGTGTACCACCGCGGAAGCGCGCGGGAACAGTGCACCGTGTGACGCGTATTCCACAGCCATCACCCCGGCTGGCAACGTGTCGGGCAACCGCGCGCGCATCTCGGGCGAGCCGGTGAGCAAGACGGCACGACGTCCGAGCGCGCCTGCCGCCGCCATGCTCTCGCGAAGGAAGGCCTCGCCCGCGTGCACCGCCGCCGATCCCAGCGTAAACACGATCGGCGCGTCACCCGCGTCGAGAAACGCCGACAGCTCCGGGGGAAGGGTTTCGTTGAAGGGCGAGTAACGGCAATAGCCAGTGACCACGCTGTGCGCCGGGGCATCCTGCGGCGCGTGACCCAGCAACGGCGAATACATCGCCAGCACACCATCGCGCGCGTGCTGTCCGCGATGAAACGGATCGCCCCACACCGACACCGGCGCCAGACCCAGCGACTGCCGGAAGCTGCGCACGGCACGTGTCCACGGTGCGGTCACCCGCTCGCCGATCCGGCGCACCCATGCGCCACGACGCGGCGACGCACGTAAGAAACGGTCGAGTCGCGCCATGCCCGTCGCCGGCGGATCGAAAGCGGAAAGGAACACCGCGGGCGACAGGACGGCGGACAACCACGCCACGCGTGTCGTCTCGCCCAGAATCTGGCCGGCGAAGGCGAGCGTCGAGGTGACGATCGCATCGGCCTCCAGACATACTGGCGCCAGCGCGCGGTAGCTCGCCGCGACATCCTCCGCAGCCAGGTCACGTACGACGAAGCGCGGACCGCGCAGCGGATGGAACGCCCGGGCAGCGAAGGCGGCCTTGTCCTCGGGCTCCGCGATCCCGCTGGCAAGGACGAACCTCAGCCCGGCCTCCGCCACCGCCTCGCGATGAATCGCATGGGCACCGATGGTGACCCGATGGCCCCGCGCCACCAGCTCCCGCCCCACGGACAGGAACGGAAACAGGTCACCCTGCGATCCCACCGTCGCCATCACGATGTGCCTTGCCGCCATGCCTTACTCCCGATGCCCTGGCGCATCGTCGCGGGCGACATGTCGACGCGATGCATGCCTGGCTCGTTGACCTGCCCCGTCCGTAGGGCTAACCTCTGGGCCGCCAGCGGTCTTTATCTCTCTATTCGAATAGAAGGATAAAAGCTAAGAGGGAAGCCGGTGAGAATCCGGCGCTGCCCCGCAGCGGTATGTGGAGACGAGCGCGTCATCAGCACTGGATCGATGGCGATCCGGGAAGCGACACGCAAGGCGGCACCCAGGTGCCACATCCACGAGCCCGAAGACCTGCCGCCGGCCTGGGCGCGCGTGCCGTCATGGGTGCGTGTGCCCTGCCCGACCTGGGCCGTCGCGTTCGCGCGAGGGTCCGGTTCGCCCGCGGGGGCGAAGGTCGACGGTAAGCCGCATGACGCCTTCACGCTGCCGCACCTTCCGTGTGGCAGTGCACGTGCGTCCGCGACGAACCGCCCTTCCCTCCTCTTTGCCACGAAGAGGAATCATCCACATGCCACACGTTACCTACCCCGGTTTTCCCCGCATCGGCCGACGCCGCGAACTGAAGCGAGCGCTCGAAAGTCACTGGAGGGGTGAAACCAGCGCCGACGACCTGCTCACCGTCGCCCGTCAGCTCCGCGAACGCCACTGGCGCCTCGCGCGCGACGCGGGAGCCGACAGCGTTCCCGTCAACGACTTCTCGCTTTACGACCATGTGCTCGATGCCGCCGTCGCGGTCGACGCCATTCCCCCGCGCTACCGTGCACTCCATCAGCGCGATCCGCTGGCCGGCTATTTCGCCATGGCACGCGGCCGTCAGGACGGCGAAGTCGACCTGCACGCGCTGGAGATGACCAAGTGGTTCGACACCAACTACCACTACATCGTCCCCGAGCTGCAGGCGGGCCAGTCGTTTGCCACGCGTGCCGACAAGGTCGTCGCGGAATATCGTGAAGCCGTCGCCCTCGGCCATGCGGCGCGCCCCGTACTCCTCGGTCCGCTGACCTTCCTCCGTTTGGCCAAGACCGTCGACGGCAGCGATCCCCTCGCGCTGCTCGACGCGTTGCTGCCGGCGTGGAGCGGTTTGCTCGATGCGCTCGCGGACGCGGGTGCCGACTGGATCCAGGTCGACGAACCGGCCCTCGTGCTCGATCTCGAGCCGGACTGGCAGGCGGCCTATCGCGGCGCTTATGCCGCCATCGGTGAACGGCCGCGCGGCCGCATCCTGCTCGCGACCTATTTCGGCGAGCTCGGCGGCAACCTCGAACTGGCGGCGTCGTTGCCCGTCGCCGGCCTGCATGTCGATCTAGCGCGCGCGCCTGGGCAACTGGATGCCGTGCTTGACGCGCTTCCCGCCGGTCGTGTGCTGTCCGCCGGCGTGCTCGACGGCCGCAACATCTGGCTGAGCGACCCGTCCGCCATCGCGCCGCGCATCGCCCGCGCACGCGAGCGCCTCGGCGACGAGCGTCTGTGGCTGTCGACGTCGTGCTCGCTGCTGCACGTGCCGATCGATGCGTCGGAAGAAAGGCACCTGCCGGGTTCGATCGGCGACTGGCTGTCGTTCGCGCGGCAGAAGATCGCCGAACTGCGACGCTACGCCGATGCCGCCGTCGGCGACGAGACGGCGCAGCTCGCGCTCGCGCGTCAGCAAGCGACGGTGGCGGCGCGTCTGCTTTCTCCCGACGTGCTGCGCGCCGACGTGCGGGCGCGCGTACGTGGACTGACGCCCCAGTTCGGACAGCGCCGCTCGGCCTACGCGTTTCGCGCGAATGTGCAGAAGCAGCGCTTCGGCCTGCCCGACCTGCCGACCACCACCATCGGCTCGTTTCCGCAGACCACGGAACTACGCCTTGCACGTGCCGCGCATCGCTCGGGCAAGCTCGACGACGGGGCCTATACGGCCGTGCTTCGCGAGGAGGTGCGGCGCGCCGTGACGTTTCAGGAAGAAGCGGGCCTCGATGTCCTCGTGCACGGCGAGCCCGAGCGCAACGACATGGTCGAGTACTTCGGCGAACAGCTGCAAGGCTACGCGTTCACGTCTCTGGGCTGGGTGCAGAGTTACGGCTCGCGCTGCGTCAAGCCGCCGATCGTCTTCGGTGACGTGGCGCGTCCCGCCGCGATGACCGTCGCCTGGTCCGCATACGCCCAGTCCCTGACCGCCAGGCCGATGAAGGGCATGCTCACCGGTCCGGTGACGATGCTGCAGTGGTCGTTCGTACGTGACGATCTCCCGCGTGCAGAGGTGTGCCGACAGATCGCCCTGGCTTTGCGTGACGAGGTCCACGATCTCGAGAAAGCCGGCATCGGCATCGTGCAGATCGACGAGCCGGCGCTGCGCGAAGGCCTGCCGCTGCGCCGGGGTGACTGGGCCGCCTATCTGGACTGGGCGGTCGACGCGTTCCGGATCACCGCGGGTGGCGTCAGCGACTCGACCCAGATCCATACCCACATGTGCTACTCGGAGTTCAACGACATCATCGAGGCGGTCGCCGCGATGGACGCGGACGTGATCTCGATCGAGACCAGCCGCTCGCGGATGGAGCTGCTGGACGCCTTCACACGGTTCCGCTACCCGAACGGGATCGGACCCGGCGTCTACGACATTCACTCCCCGCGGGTGCCCGGCAAGGAGGAAATGGCCGATCTGCTGTCCCGGGCGCTCGAGGTGCTTCGTCCGGACCAGCTCTGGGTCAATCCCGATTGCGGCCTGAAGACCCGCGGCTGGCCCGAGGTAGCTGAGGCGCTGACCGGGATGGTGGCCGTGGCCCGGGCGGCCCGCGAACGACTGGCGGAGGTGGCCTGACGGAAAAAGGGGCACCGTGTCCCCGCGCTGTTGGCCTTTCGCGCGCGGGGCGCGCTCCTACACGGCGGCTGTCGTAGGAGCGCGCCTCGCGCGCGAAAAGCCAACAGAGCGGGCGGCAACCCCCTCCCAACCCCCTCCTACCCCTTCCCGCGCTGAACATCCATGCAATCGTCACCCGCCGGGGGTACCCTTGCCGCTGCAAACCGGCGACGGGGCGTGTATCATGGCGCGCCCCATTTATCTCTTTATCCGTAAAGAAGGATATATACCCTCGATGAGCAATTTCCTCTTCACCTCCGAGTCGGTCTCCGAAGGCCATCCGGACAAAATCGCCGACCAGATCTCCGACGCCGTTCTGGACGCCATCCTGGCCCAGGACCCGCGTGCGCGCGTGGCCTGCGAGACGCTGGTGAAGACCGGTGTCGCCATCGTCGCGGGTGAGATCACCACCAGCGCCTGGATCGATCTGGAAGCGCTGACCCGTAAGGTCATCCTCGACATCGGCTACGACTCCTCGGAAGTCGGGTTCGACGGCGAGACCTGCGGCGTTCTCAACCTGATCGGCAAGCAGTCGCCTGACATCAACCAGGGCGTGGACCGCAAGAAGCCGGAAGAACAGGGCGCTGGCGACCAGGGCCTGATGTTCGGCTATGCGACCAACGAAACCACCGAGTACATGCCGGCGGCGATCCACTACGCGCATCGTCTCGTCGAGCAGCAGACCAAGGTCCGCAAGAAGAAGAACTCGCCGCTGCCGTGGCTTCGCCCGGACGCCAAGAGCCAGGTCACCCTGCGCTACGAGAACGGCGAAGCCGTCGCCATCGACGCCGTCGTGCTCTCGACCCAGCACGATCCGGACGTCAAGCAAAAGGACCTGATCGAAGGCGTACGCGAGCTGATCCTCAAGCCCGTGCTGCCGGCGAAGCTCCTGCACAAGGGCACCAAGTTCCACATCAACCCGACCGGCAAGTTCGTCATCGGCGGACCGGTGGGCGACTGCGGCCTGACCGGCCGTAAGATCATCGTCGACACCTACGGCGGCTGGGCCCGTCACGGTGGTGGCGCGTTCTCGGGCAAGGATCCGTCCAAGGTCGACCGTTCGGCTGCCTATGCCGCGCGCTACGTCGCCAAGAACATCGTCGCGGCCGGCCTCGCCGACCGTTGCGAAATCCAGGTCAGCTACGCCATCGGCGTCGCCGAGCCGACCTCGATCTCGGTGACGACCTTCGGCACCGGCAAGATTCCCGACGAGAAGATCGAGAAGCTGATCCGCAAGCATTTCGACCTTCGCCCGTACGGCATCATCCAGATGCTCGATCTGGTCCACCCGATGTACCAGCCGACCGCCTCCAACGGTCACTTCGGCCGCAAGCCGTACGACGTCACCGACAAGAACGGCAACACGTTCACGGCGTTCTCCTGGGAGAAGACCGACAAGGCTGACGTCCTGCGCGACGCCGCCGGCCTCGGCGCGACGGTTGCTCGCCGCAAGTAAGTTTTGTGCGACATGCGATAGGAAACGGGCGCCTTCGGGCGCCCGTTTTCGTTCAGGAACTTCAGAAAGTTGCCGCCGGGGTCACAATGCTTTCATGGCTGGAATGAGACATCTGACAGCCGTTACCGTGCTACCGGAGAATCCATGATGTCACGCACCCTGCCCCGCCTCATCGCGACCGCGCTACTCGTGGCCGCCGTTCCTTTCACCGCCCATGCGCAGGACGACACCAAGCAGACCGATTCCAAGGGCGGTACCCCGACCGATGCCGGCTTCGTCACCAATGCCAGCGGCGCAGGCCTGGCCGAAGTGGAGCTGGGCAAGATCGCCGTGACCAACGGCGGATCGGCCAAGGTGAAGTCGTTCGGCCAGCACATGGTCGACGACCACACCAAGTCGGGCGAGGAGCTGAAGAATCTTGCGAGCGGAGACCGCGGCTATGCCACCGCCGAGAGCCCGCCGCCCGCGAACCAGAAAGACATCGACGCGCTGAAGCGCCTCAATGGCGCGGCGTTCGACAAGGAATACGCGAAGGTCGCCGTCGCCGATCACGAGAAGGCCATCGCCATCTTCGAGGTCGAGGCCGAAAAGGGCTCGAACAAGGAACTGCAGGCCTTCGCGAAGAAGACCCTGCCGACGCTGAAGCAACATCTGAAGATGGCTCGGGCTCTGAACAGCGGGAAATAAGACCTGTAGGAGCGCGCCTCGCGCGCGATGCCCTTAACGCCTGACGCACGACGGTCAGCGCAAGAGCTTCGCGCGCAGGCGCGCTCCTACATTTTTAGGGGCGATGCCGGACGAAGCCGCGCAACGTCAGCCCCGGGGACGTGACGAACGCCGTCGGCTGGGCCATACCTTCATCGGCCGCGATGAAGAGGAACTGGTCGTCGTCCAATACGTAGCTGGCGGGCAGGCGCTTACCCGCGTCGTCGCCCATGCTGTCGATCCAGGTGATCGACTTCGGCTGCCCGGTCGTATCGAGCACGAAGTGTCCGGCGAGCAGCACCTCGCCGCCTCCCCGACGTACCGAGAAGGTATCGCCCTCGATGATGGTGATCGCGCCATGCCCGCCGTGGTCATCCGGAGGGTCGATGATGCCGTTCGCTTCGAACCGAACCTGGCGCCACTGACCCTGGAGGGTGTCGAAATCGTCCATGATTTTCATGCTCAGCCGTTACGGTTCGAACCCGACAGCACGTCCACCCACACGGCGAGCACAAGGATCGCGCCCTTGATGATCATCTGCCAGGAGTTGTCGACGTCCATCAGCTGCATGCCGCTGTCGAGGCTGGCCATGACGAGGGCGCCGATCAGCGCGCCGTAGACCGTGCCGGAACCGCCGCGCATCGACGTGCCGCCGATGAAACAGGCGGAAATGGCGTCCAGCTCGCCGCCGGTACCGGCGGAGGGCGAACCCGAACCGGTGCGGGCCACGGTGATGATGCCGGCGAAGGCGCACATCAGTCCCATCAGCGCGAACACGACCAGCTTGACCCGGGCGACGTTGACGCCCGAGAGGCGCGTCGCTTCCATGTTGCCGCCGACCGCGTAGATATGGCGACCGAACACGGTCTGGGTCGAAACGTAGGTGAACACGGCCAGCAGGCCGAGCAGGATCATCACCGGAATGGGAATGCCGTTGGCGTCGTTGAGCGTGCGCACGAAGCCGAAGATGACCGCGCCGATGGCGACCAGCTTGACCGCATCGACCCAGACCGCGCCCTGCTGCAGACCGAGCTTGCCCCGACGCATGCGCCGGCGGACGGTCAGCGCGACCATGGCAAGGAAGATGATGCCGCCGATCCAGCGCGACATCGCCACCGGGACGAAGCCCTGGCCGAGCTGGATGAGGTCATCCGGCGCCGGCGCGATGGTGGAGCTGCCGGTGATGTAAAGCACGATGCCGCGGAAAGCCAGCATGCCGCCGAGACCGACGATGAACGACGGTACGCGCATCTTGGTGACCACGAAGCCGTTGAACGCACCGATAAGCAGGCCGAGCACCAGCACGGCGCCGATGGACGTCCACGTGCCCCAGCCCTGGTTGACCGTAAGGATGGCGACCACACCACCCAGCAGGCCGAGCTGCGAGCCGATCGACAGATCGATCTCGCCCGCGATGATGACGAACACCATGCCGCAGGCAAGCATGCCGGTGATAGCCATCTGCCGGAACAGGTTGGACAGGTTGCCGGGCGTGATGAAGGCCTGGTCGGTCTTTACGTGAAAAAACACCCAGATGAGCGCGACGGCGATGAGCAGCGCGAGGATCTTGTAGCGGACGAACAGTTGCTGGATTTGCTGGGCCTGCATGGAGGAGCTTCCGTGGTGGCGCGTGGATGGGTTCGAAGGATCAGGCCGCGTGTGCGGGCCCCTCGGCGGCGTGTGAAATCGCGGCGGCGAGCACCTGCTCCTGCGTCAGACCGACGTTCTTGAAGTCGCCGCGAAGCTTGCCCTCGCCGACGACGAGAACGCGATCGCTCACGCCGAGCACCTCGGGCATCTCCGAGGAGACCATGATGATGGCGACGCCCTTGGCGGCCAGTTCGAACATCAGCTTGTAGATGTCGTACTTGGAGCCGACGTCGACGCCGCGGGTCGGCTCGTCGAGGATAAGGACCTTGGGGCCGGGCAACAGCATCTTGGTCAGGACCGCCTTCTGCTGGTTGCCGCCGGACAGCCCGACGATCGCCAGTTCGGGACTGGCCGTCTTGACGCGCAGCCGCTTGATCTCGGTGTCGACCACCTGCAGCTCGGCCTGACGGTCGATCTGCCCGGCGTGCGCATAATGCGCCAGCGTGGCGAGCGTGATGTTGTCACCCACACCCAGCAGCGGCACGATACCCTGGCGTTTACGGTCTTCCGGCACCAGCGACAGACCGGCCTTGATCGCCTGCTCGGGCGAACGGATCTTGATCGACTTGCCCTCGAGCACCAGCTCGGCCTCGTAGCGGCCGGGGTAGGCGCCGAAGATCGCCGAGACCAGTTCGGTACGACCCGCGCCCACGAGCCCGGCGATACCGACGATCTCGCCGCGACGCACTTCGAACGAGATGTCGTCGACGCGCTTGCGGTTCGGGTTGGCCACGTCCCAGCAGGTGACGTGCTTCGCCTCGAAGATCACCTCGCCGATGTCGTGGTCCATCTTCGGGAACAGGTTTTCGATCTCGCGCCCGACCATCGCGGTGATGATCGTGTGCGTGGTCATCTCGCTCATCGGCTTCGTGACGATGTGCTTGCCGTCGCGGATGACCGTGACCGTGTCGCACACGCGTGCCACTTCGTCGAGCTTGTGCGAGATGTAAACGCAGGCCACACCGTCGCGCTTGAGGTCCTCGATGATCGACAACAGCGTATCGGTCTCGGAGGAGGTCAGCGACGACGAGGGCTCGTCGAGGATCAGCAGGCGCGCGTTTTTCGCCAGCGCCTTGGCGATCTCGAACAACTGCTGGTAGCCGCCGCCGTAGTTCATTACAGGGGCCGCTACGTTGACGTCCTTGAGCTTGAGCCGGGCGAGCAGCGCCTCGGCCTTCGCATACATGGCGTCGTAATCCATCACACCGCCGAACTTGCGGATCTCGTTGCCGAGGAAGATGTTCTCGGCGACGGAGAGCTGCGGTACCAGCATCAGCTCCTGGTGAATGATGACGATGCCGGCCGCTTCGCTGTCACGCACCGAGTGCGCCCGCAGCGGCTTGCCGTCGAACAGGATCTCGCCTTCCCACGTGCCATAGGGGTACACGCCGGAGAGGACTTTCATCAGGGTGGACTTGCCTGCGCCGTTTTCTCCGCACAGGCCCACGCATTCACCGGGCCGCACGGCCAGGTCGATGCCATTGAGCGCACGCACGCCGGAGAATTCCTTGACGATCTGGCGCATCTCGAACAGGTATTCGCTCACGGTCTTCCTCACTCAAGGTGGCGCCCCGCACGAAGCGGGGCGCCCCCGATCTTACTGACCCACCTGGGCCTGGGTATAGAAGCCGTCCTTGACCACGAGATCGACGTTCTGCTTGGTCAGCAGGGTCGGGGTCAGCAGGATGGTGTTGATGTCGCCCTTGCCGTTGTTCATCTTGGAGGTGAAGTTCGGCGCCTTGCCCTGGGCGAGGTCGACCGCCAGGTTGGCGGCATCCGTGGCGATGGTCTTGATCGGCTTGTAGACCGTCATGGTCTGCGTACCGGCCTTGATCCGCTTGATCGCGGCGAGATCGGCATCCTGACCCGACACGGCGACCTTGCCGGCGAGCTTCTGGCCGTTCAGCGCGGCGATGGCGCCACCCGCGGTGCCGTCGTTGGAAGCGACGATGCCCTGGATGTTGTTCTTGTTGGCGGTCAGCGCGTTTTCGATGATCGACTGCGCGTTGGAGGCCAGCCACTCGTTGGTCCACTGCTGACCGACGATCTTGATGTCGCCCTTGTCGACCAGCGGCTTGAGCACCTTCATCTGGCCTTCGCGGAGGATCTTGGCGTTGTTGTCGGTGGGCGCGCCGCCGAGCAGGAAGTAGTTGCCCTTGGGTGCGGCATTGACCACGCCCTGGGCCTGCATCTGACCGACCTTGTCGTTGTCGAACGAGATGTAGGCGTCGACGTCGGCGTTGAGGATCAGGCGGTCGTAGGAGATGACCTTGATGCCGGCCTTCTTCGCTTCGGCCACGACGGTCGTCAGAGTCTTGGCGTTGAAGGGCACGATGACGATGACGTCGACCTTGCGCGAGATCAGGTTCTCGATCTGCTGGATCTGCTTCTGCTCGTTGGCATCGGCGGACTGCACCGAGACCGTGGCGCCCTTGGCTTCAGCGGCAGCCTTGAAATAATCGCGGTCCTTGGTCCAGCGCTCGACGCGCAGGTCGTCGATGGAGAAGCCGATGACCGGCTTTTCCTTGCTGGCGTGCGCCTGCGGCGCCGCGAAAATACTGGCGCCGACCATCGATACGGCGAGCAACGTGTATAGGGCCTTGTGCTTCATGCTCATCTCCATGCTTCTGGGTTCACCCTCTTCAGGGCGGAAATTCGTCGCCTCAGGCGGCGTCGGAATACAGCGGCTTCAAACGCTCGTACGAGCGGCGGAACAGAGGGTGACGTGTTTGAAGAAAATATGCATGACGCGCTGCATCGGGCTCGCGGACGGCGGTAACCTCCGGCATCGGACAGACCTCATCCAGCGTGGCTTGCGGGTCCACCGCCAGGCGTGCGAGACGCGCCGCGCCGAGCGCCGGGCCGACTTCGCCACCGGCGCGCAACACCAGCTTCTTGCCCAGAATGTCGGCCAGCATCTGTGTCCAGTAGGCACTGCGCGAGCCGCCGCCGATGACCGTGATCTCGTCGGCCACCACGCCGGTCGACTCGACCGCCAGCAAGCCGTCGAGCAGACCCAGGCCGACGCCCTCGAGCGTGGCGTTGGCGAGATCCGCGCGCAGCGTGCCCGGACCCAGGTTGGTGAATGAGCCGCGTGCATGGGCATCGTTGTGCGGCGTGCGCTCACCCGTGAGGTAAGGCAGGAACACCGGGCCGTCGGGTTTCAGGCCGGCGGCTTCAGCTTCCGCCAGCAGTGCCGGGACATCCTTGAAGCCCGTGAGGCGGGCGGTGAAGTCCAGGCAGCTGGCCGCGTTGAGCATCACCGACATCAGGTGCCAGGTGTCCGGCAAGGCATGGCAGAAGCTGTGCACGGCCTGCTCGGGGCTGGCACGGAAACCATCGGACACCGCGAAGTACACGCCCGAGGTGCCCAGCGAGAGCATCGCCTGACCGCTGCGGACGATACCCACGCCGACGGCACCCGCCGCGTTGTCGCCACCACCGGCGGCGACGGGCACGGTATCCATGCCCCAGCGATCCGCCAGCTCCCGGCTCAGCCGACCCGCCGGCTGGCTGCCTTCGAAGACCTCGGGCATGTGCGAGCGATCCAGCCCGGTCGCGGCGAGCATCGCATCGCTCCACTGACGCTTCTCGACATCGAGCCAGAGCGTGCCGGCCGCGTCGGAGGCATCGGTCATGTACTCACCGGTGAGCTTCAGCCGCAGGTAGTCCTTGGGCAGCAGCACCCTGGCGACCTGCGCGAAGATCTCGGGCTCGTGCTTGCGGACCCAGGCGAGCTTGGGTGCCGTGAAGCCCGGAAACGCCACGTTGCCGGTGATCGAGCGGAAGCCCGGCACCTTTTCCAGTTCGGCACCCTCGATGTCGGACCGGGTGTCGTTCCAGAGAATCGCGGGGCGCAGGATATTGTCTGACTTATCGAGAAGGGTCGCGCCGTGCATCTGGCCCGAGAGACCGATGGCCGCCACGCGGCGGGCATCGGCACCCTTGAGGACATCCGTGACCGCCGCCTCGGTGGCCGCCCACCAGGCCGCGGGATCCTGCTCGGACCAGCGCGGCCTGGGATGGGACACCTCGAGCGGGCTGGACGCACTGGCCCGCACCGCCCCCGTGTCGTCGATCAGCACCGCCTTCACCGACGAGGTGCCGAGGTCGATACCGAGGTACATGCGTGCCTGTGCTTCCATCAAAACGAACTCCCTATCAGCCGTAGATATAACGGTTGACGATATTTTCGAGCAATTCCTGACCGCCGGAGACGTGCTTCGGGTGGATGTCGCGTGCGATCGCCTCGTCCGACAGGGAAGCGAGCGTGAAACCACCGTTGAGGATCTTCGCACCCAGCTCGGCATCCCATCCAGCGTAGCGCTTCGCCTTGAAGTCGGCGAGGGCGTCGCGCTCGATCAGTTTCGCCGCACGCTCGAGGCTCAGCGCCAGCGCGTCGATACCACCGATGTGACCGTGGAAGAGATCCTCCGCCGCGCTGCTCTGGCGACGCACCTTCGTGTCGAAGTTGTAACCGCCCGTGGTGAAGCCGCCGGCCTTGAGGATCTCATAGGTCACCAGGGTGAGCTCTTCGACACTGTTGGGGAACTGGTCGGTGTCCCAGCCGTTCTGCGGATCGCCGCGGTTGGCGTCGATCGAGCCGAACAGACCCAGCGCGATGGACGTGGCGACCTCGTGCTGGAACGAATGGCCGGCCAGCGTGGCGTGGTTCGCTTCGAGGTTGGTCTTGACCTCGTTCTCCAGACCGAAGTCCTTGAGGAAGCCGTACACCGTGGCGCTGTCGTAGTCGTACTGGTGCTTGGTGGGCTCCTGCGGCTTCGGCTCGATCAGGATCGTGCCCTTGAAGCCGAGCTTGTGCTTGTGTTCGACGACCATCTGGAAGAACCGGCCCAGCTGCGCGCGCTCGCGCTTGAGGTCGGTGTTGAGCAGGGTCTCGTAGCCTTCGCGGCCGCCCCACAGCACGTAGTTCTCACCGCCGAGGCGATGCGTGGCTTCCATGGCGTGACGGACCTGCGTCGCGGCGTAGGCGAACACTTCCGGCTGCGGATTGGTCGCGGCGCCGGCGGCGTAGCGCGGGTTGCTGAACACGTTGGCCGTGCCCCAGAGCAGCTTCACGCCGGTTTCGGCCTGCTTCTTCTCGAGCACGTCGACCATCGCGGCGAAGTTGTTCCTGTATTCGGCGAGGTTCGCGCCTTCCGGTGCCACGTCGGTGTCGTGGAACGTGTAGAACGGCGTGCCGAGGCGGGAGAAGAAGTCGAAGGCGGCGTCGGCTTTCTCACGCGCCTTCTCCAGCGGGTCGCCCGCGGTCTGCCAGGGACGCTCGAACGTGCCGGCACCGAAGACGTCCGAGCCCGGCCACACGAAGGTGTGCCAGTAGCAGACGGCGAGACGCAGGTGCTCGGCCATGCTCTTGCCAAGGATCTGCTTCTTCGCATCGTAGTGATGGAAGGCGAGCGGATTGTCCGACTGCGGACCTTCGTAGGCGATCTTCGGAATGTGCGAAAAGTACGACATAACAAATCCTTGACAAACAGGGGGGCGAATTCCGTCGATGCTGACGATCCGGGGGCATACCGCGCAATTGCGATTTCAGTCGCCACCCCGGTACTTTTCTTTGCCGCGGTGCGTCATGGCCGCGAGCGCCGATTCCTGCTAGTTTTCGCCGCCATGGCACCGCACCGCATCGCCCTGCTTTTCAATGCCAACAAGGTGTATGACCGTCAGGTCATCGCCGGGATTGGGCATTACCTCAACAGCACGCGGGTAGAGTGGGACCTCTTCATGGAAGAGGACTTCCGCAGCCGGATGCGCGACATCCACGATTTCCAGGGCGACGGCGTCATCGCCGACTTCGACGACCCCGACGCCCCGGATGCGTTGCGCGACCTGCACATCCCCGTGGTGGCCGTCGGCGGCTCCTACCACGACGCTTCCGCCTATCCGGCGGGCGTTCCCTATATCGCCACCGACAATGCGCGCCTCGTGCGGCTGGCCTATGACCACCTGATCGAACAGGGCCTCACGCGCTTCGCCTTCTATGGCATCCCCCCGAGCCCGGGCAGCCGCTGGGCGCAGGAGCGGGAACATGCCTTCGAGGCCATCGTTCGCGAGGAATCCATCGACGGCGTCGTGTACGAAGGCTCCCCCACCAGTGCAGGTGGCTGGGGCCACGCGGTGGAGGAACTGATCACGTGGCTGGCCGATCTGCCCAAGCCCATCGGCATCATCGCCGTGACCGACGCCCGTGCGCGCCAGCTCCTGCAGGCCTGCGTCATGGGTGGCTTCGCGGTACCGGAGCAGATCGCGATCGTCGGTATCGACAACGACCCGATGGCCCAGCTGCTGACGCGCATCCCGCTGACGTCGGTGATCCAGGGTGCCGAAGAGATGGGGCGCACCGCGGCGCACCTGCTGCACCAGATGCTGCGGGGCGTGGATTGCTCGAGCTCGCGCATCCTCGTGCCACCGGTGGGCATCAACGTGCAGGTGTCGAGCCGGTTCCAGCCGATGCGCAGCCCGCACGTCATGCGCGCCAGCCACTACATCCGCCAGTACGGCTGTCTCGGCATCAAGACCGAGCAGGTCGCCGACTACGTGGGCGTGTCGCGGACCGTGCTCGAGGAACATTTCAAGCGCGAGCTCAAGCAGACGGTCCACCAGGTGATCCTGAAGCACAAGCTCGACACGGCCTGCGACCTCATCGCCAACTCCGACGTGCCGCTCGCGGACATCGCGCTGCGTTGCGGCTTCACGTCGCTGCAATACATGTATGCGGTATTCCGTCGTGAGTACGACTGCACGCCGCGCCAGTACCTCGACCTCCATCGCAAGACGACGACCTGATCGCCGTCCGCAGGGAACGCTCTACCCATGCCCGTATCGAATGCCACCGCCTGGGGCCATCTCCCCGACGGCCGCCCGCTCCACCGCTGGACCCTGCGTAACGCCCGCGACGCGCAGATCGACATCACCGACCTCGGCGGCACCCTGCTCTCGTGGCAGGCGCCGGACCGCCAGGGACGCGTCGGCGACATTCTGCTCGGTCACGCCGACGCGCAGCAGTACCTCGCCTCCACGGCGTATATGGGCGCCATCGTCGGACGCTGGGCCAACCGCATACGCGGGGGACGCTTCAGCGTCGACGGCATCGACTACCGGGTGGACCGCAATGACGGCGGCAACCATCTGCACGGCGGCCACGACGGTTTTCACCTGCAGCGCTGGGACGTCGAACCGGACGGCGACGCCTTGCTGCTACGCCTCGTCTCACCCGAGGGGGATGGCGGCTTTCCGGGCGAAGTGCGGGTGACCCTGCGCGTGCAGCTGGAGGACGACGGCAGCCTCGACCTCCGCTATGAGGCGGAAAGCGATGCCCCCACGCCGCTCAGCCTCACGGCGCACCCGTACTTCAACCTCAACGACCGCCGCCCGGATATCCGCGACCACGTCATCCGTATCGACGCGGATGAGTTCCTGGCCATCGACGCGGGCGCGATCCCGGTCGGCCGCCAGCACGTCGCCGGTACGGCCTTCGACTTCCGCGAACCGGCGCCGATCGGATCGCGGCTGCACTGGCCGGACCCCCAGCTGCAGCTGGTGGGGGGCTTCGATCACTGCTATATCCCGCACGCCCGTCCGAGCGAGGCGGGCCGCGTCGTCGCCGTGGTCAGCGAGCCGTCCAGCGGACGCCGGCTCACGGTGAGGACCGACCGGCCGGGGCTGCAGTTCTACAGCGGCCAGAAGCTGGCCGGCCAGCCGGGCCGTCACGGGGACGCCTACGGCCCGTTTGCCGGCTTCGCGCTCGAGGCCCAGGCCTTTCCGGACCAGGTCAACGGCAGCGAGGCCGAGGGTGCGATCCTCCGGCCCGGCGTCACCTGGCGCCAGCACACCCGGTACACCGTCGATACGGACTGAAGGGCAGCGCTGGCTCCCGCCGGGTACAATGGGGGATGTCTCTTATCCAACTCCTCAATGTCGACTACAGCGTCGGCGGCCCGCTCCTGCTCGAACAGGTGAATCTCTCCCTCGACGCCGGCGAACGCGTCTGCGTCGTCGGGCGCAACGGCGCGGGCAAGTCCACCCTGCTCAAGCTCATCGCCGGCGAGATTCACGCCGAAGACGGTGAGATCCGCCTGCAGGGCGGTACGCGCATCGCGAGGCTGACGCAGGAGGTCCCGCAGGACACCACCGGCAGCGTGTTCGACGTGGTGGCCGACGGCCTTGGGGAGCTCGGTCATCTGCTCGCGCGCTATCACCATCTGCTCGAAGAGGGCGACATGGATGCCCTCGGCGACGTGCAGACGCAGATCGAGGCCCATAACGCCTGGGACCTGGACTCGCGCGTCCAGCAGGTGATCGAGCGCCTCGAGCTTCCCGCGGGCACCGACTTCGCCGACCTCTCCGGCGGCATGAAGCGTCGTGTGCTCCTGGGCCAGGCCCTGGTTCGCGACCCGAACCTCCTGCTGCTCGACGAGCCGACCAACCACCTCGATATCGAGGCGATCGCGTGGCTCGAAGGTTTCCTCAAGAGCTTCACCGGCAGCATCGTCTTCATCACCCATGACCGCAGCTTCCTGCGCGCGCTGGCGACCCGCATCGTCGAGATCGACCGCGGCAGCGTCACCAGCTGGCCGGGCGACTACGACAACTACCTGCGCCGCCGCGAAGAGCGCCTGCACGCCGAAGCCCAGGCCACCGCGCACTTCGACCGCAAGCTGGCCCAGGAAGAAGTCTGGATTCGGCAGGGCATCAAGGCACGCCGCACGCGTAACGAAGGGCGCGTTCGCGCCCTCAAGGCACTGCGTCGCGAACGTGGCGAACGTCGCGAGCAGACGGGCACCGCCAAGATCACGCTGGGCAATGCGCAGTCGTCCGGGCGCAAGGTGGTCGACGTCAAGCACGTCACCCACGGCTACGGCGGGCGCACGCTGCTGAAAGACCTTTCCACCACGATCATGCGCGGCGACCGTGTCGGCATCATGGGTCCCAACGGCGCGGGCAAATCCACGCTGCTGAAGATCCTGCTGGGCGAACTCAAACCGCAGACGGGCGAATCCACGCTCGGCACCAGCCTGCAGATCGCCTACTTCGACCAGCACCGCTCCACGCTGGACGACAGCATGAACGCGCTGGACAACGTGGCCGAAGGCCGTGAATACATCGAGCTCAATGGGCAGCGCAAGCACATCATCGGCTACCTGCAGGACTTCCTGTTCTCGCCGGAGCGTGCACGCGCGCCGATCACCCGCCTGTCCGGCGGCGAGCGCAACCGCCTGCTGCTGGCCAAGCTGTTCGCGCAGCCGTCCAACCTGCTGGTGATGGATGAACCGACCAACGACCTCGATGTCGAGACGCTGGAACTGCTCGAAGAACTGCTCAACGAATACACCGGCACCCTGCTGCTCGTGTCTCACGATCGTGACTTCATCGACAACGTCGTGACCAGCACGCTCGTGCTCGAAGGAGGCGGCGACGTCGGCGAGTACATCGGCGGTTACAGCGACTGGCTGCGACAGAAGCCCGCGATCGAGGCGGCGAAGGCCGCCCATGCCGCCAGCGCGAAGCCAGCGGCACCCGCCGCGGCACCGGCGGCCGCTCCCGTCGCCGCACCGAAGAAAAAGCTGTCCTTCAAGGAACAGCGCGAGCTGGACCTGCTGCCGGCGAAGCTCGAAGAACTCGAGACGGAGATCGCGAAGCGCACCGAGGCGATGAACGACCCGAAGTATTACCAGCAGGATGCGGCCGCGATCACGCGGGCGAACGACGAACTGGCGAAGGTGCAGGCCGAGCTGGATGCGGCCTTCGCGCGCTGGGAAGAACTCGAAGGCTGAGCAGAGCCCGGCTCCAGCCGGATAGCTGCCGGTTCTCGACCGGTCAGCTACCGGCGCTGTGAATCAACCCGTGTTCTGCAGACCCTGCGACACGCCGTTGACGCAGGCCACGAGTGCGTTGAGCAACGCATCGTCCTTGCCTTCGGTGGCACGCCAGCGTCGCAGCAGGTCGACCTGCAGGAGGCTCATGGGGTCCACGTACGGGTTGCGCAGACGGATCGAGGTCGCCAGACGGGGATCGCCGGCCAGCAACTCCGAGGCGCCCTTGAGCTTCAGCACCCAGGCCACGGTCCGCTCGAACTCGGCGCGGATCATGGGGAAGAACCGTTCGTGGAGCGGCCCGGCCAGCTGCGAGAACGCTTCGGCGATGTCGATGTCGGCCTTGGCCAGCACCATCTCGACGTCGTCCAGCATGGTCGAGAAAAACGGCCACTCGCGGGCCATGTGGACCAGCGCCTCTTCGCCGCACTCCTTCGCCACCACATCGAGCGCGCCACCGAGGCCATACCAGCCGGTGAGCACCGCACGGCACTGCGTCCACGAAAAGACCCAGGGAATGGCGCGCAGATCTTCCACGCCCTTCATGCTGCGACGACGCGCCGGACGCGACCCGAGCGTCATGCGCTCGATGACGTCGATGGGCGTGGCACCGCGGAAGTAATCGACGAAGCCCTCCGTGTCCACGAAGGCACGGTACGCCTTGCGGCTCTCGTCCGACAGGCGGGCCATGACGTCCTTCCAGCCGGCCTCGCGCGCTTCGGTCTCACGCGGCCGCAGCGAGGCACGCATGACCGCACCGAGTGTCTGCTCGAGATTGCGCACCGCGAGCGCGCGAATGCCGTACTTGCGGTGGATGACCTCGCCCTGCTCGGTAACCCGCAACACGCCACCGACCGAGCCGCGCGGGGACGCCATCAGAGCAGGCGTGATGCGCGACCCACCCCGGCTGGCCGAACCGCCACGACCGTGGAAAAAACCGATCCGGATACCCGCCTTCGCGGCGACGTCGAGCAGTTCGACCTGCGCACGCTGCAGGCTCCACTTGGAGGCGACCGTACCGCCGTCCTTGCCGCTGTCGGAGTAACCGAGCATCACCCACTGGCGATCGCCGCGTGCCTTCAGATGGGCACGATAGACGGGATCGTCCAGCAGTGCCTGCAACGTGGTCGCGCCACCGGCGAGGTCGTCGATGGTCTCGAACAGGGGTGCGACATCGAGCGGCACGCGACCGTCTTCGAGCAGGCCACCACGGCGTGCCAGCGCGAGTACGGCAAGTACGTCCGCCGCGGTTTCGGCCATGCTGATGATGTACAGGCCGGTCGCTTCGGTACCGTAGCGCGTGCGCGAATCGGCCAGCGTCGCAAACACGTCACGCAGCATACCCGCGGCTTCATGGTCCTCGCCGGCGACGAAGCTGCGCTCACCCGCCGCGTACGGACGCAGGGCTTTCACCCGCGCATCGGTATCGCGACCCGACCAGTCCGCATCGTCGAGCAGAGCCGACAGGGCTTCGTCATGCACGCGCGCGTCCTGGCGCACATCCAGACGCGCGAGATGGAAACCGAACGTCCGCGCACGCCAGAGCAGGCGGCCGACGGCATACGCACCCGCGTGCCTGCCGTCGTGCTGAATCAGGCTCTTTTCGATCAGGGCGATATCGTCGATGAAGGCGTCCGCATCGGGGTACGACTGCGCCTGCTCATGCAGCGTCGCTTCGAGTCGCGCCGCGACGAAGGCGAGAAAGGTGCGATACGGCATGTCCGTGTGACGGGGACGGATCCTCGCCGCGGCCTCGGGCAGGTCCTCGCGATACGTCTCCAGCCGACGCACCAGCGTGTCGTCCAGCGTCACGCGATCGTCGGTCTGGCTGAGCAGGCGGCCGAGCGCCGCCACGTCCTCCAGATAGCGCTCGAGGACCAGCGCGCGCTGCGCGGACAGCGTCGCGGCGATGGTCTCGGCGTTGACGTTGGGATTGCCGTCCATGTCGCCGCCCACCCAGGTGGCGAAGCGGAGCACCCGCGGAAGGGTCAAACCTTCGCCGTAGGTCTCGTCGATCGCCTGCTGGAGCGATTCGTACAGGGCCGGCAGCACGCGGTAGATCGGCCGCGCGATGTAGAAGCCGACATGATCGAACTCGTCCTGCACGCTGGGGCGGACCGGCGACGCTTCCGCCGTCTGCCAGCCCGACGACAACGCCATCAGGATGCGCGCATCGTCGTCGCGTCGTTCCTGCGGGGTACGCGTGGGATCGAACTCGTCGACCAGCGCACGGACGATCTCCTGCTCCTTCTCGAGCAGCGAACGGCGCACCGCTTCCGTCGGGTGGGCGGTGAATACCGGCTCGACATCGAGACGGTCCAGCAAGGCACGCAGTTCGTCGCGACTCACGCCATCCTCTTTCAGGCGGGCCAGCACGGCGGCAAGCGATTCGGGCTGGGGCGCACCGCCCTCGCGCTGATAGTCGCGGCGGCGACGGATACGGTGCACGCGCTCGGCGGTATTGACCGCCTGGAAGTAGGTGGCGAAGGCGCGCGCCAGGGATTCGGCGTCGGCCGGGTCGAGGCCCGTCAACGGGTCGGCCAGGGCGTCTACCGCGGCGCCGCTGCGGCGGCGGTGGATCGCGGTGGTGCGCACATGCTCGACGCGGTCGAAGAAGGGCTGGCCGCCCTGCTCCGCCAGCATCTGACCGACGAGGGCGCCCAGTCGGCGCACGTCCTCGCGGAGGGGGTCGTCGTGGGGCAGGAATTCCGGATCGCGCGCAGCTTCCATCGGAGTCTCACGTGGGGTCGAAACCCTGAGAGTACCTAAAAAGATGTGTTCATCCCTGCATTCGGATTCCGCGATATAATCGGAAAACCGTTTTGCCCGCCGAGGGGCGCTGCGACCATGGGTCCGACCCATAGGCCAGGCTCGGCGCGGCGTCCCACCAAACGGCGCCCCCGTGAAACTTCCGGAGCTACGCCAGATGAACGCCGTTACCAAGATCAACGATGCCGACGACTTCAAGGTCCGCGATATCTCGCAGGCCGCCCTCGGCCGCCGTCGCATCCGCATGGCCGAAGAGGAAATGCCGGGCCTGATGCAGATCCGCGCCCGCTACGCCAGCGAGAAGCCGCTCAAGGGCGTCCGCCTTTCGGGCTCGCTGCATGTCACCAAGGAAACCGCCGTCCTCGCCGAGACCCTGCGCGAGCTCGGCGCCTCGGTGCGCTGGGCCTCCTGCAACATCTTCTCGACCCAGGACGACGTCGCCGCGGCTCTTGCCGACGGTGGCCTGCCGGTGTTCGCCTGGAAGGGCGAGTCGCTGGAAGAGTACTGGGAGTGCACTCTCGACATGCTGACCCACCCGGGTGAGCTCGGCCCGCAGCTGATCGTCGACGACGGGGGCGACGCCACGCTCTTCATCCACAAGGGCGTCGAGCTCGAAGACGGCAGTGACTGGGTCAACACCCCGAGCGGCAACCACGAAGAGCAGGTCATCAAGGACCTGGTCAAGAAGACCGCCGCCGCGCGTCCGGGCTGGTTCAAGAAGGTCGCCGCCGAATGGCGCGGTGTCTCCGAAGAGACCACCACCGGCGTGCATCGCCTGTACCAGCTGGCCGAAGCCGGCAAGCTGCTGGTCCCGGCCATCAACGTCAACGACTCGGTCACCAAGAGCAAGTTCGACAACCTCTACGGTTGCCGCGAGTCGCTGGCCGATGGCATCAAGCGCGCCACCGACCTGATGGTCGCCGGCAAGGTCGCGGTCGTCTGCGGCTACGGTGACGTGGGCAAGGGCTGCGCGCACTCGCTGAAGGGCTTCGGCGCCCGCGTCATCGTGACCGAAATCGATCCGATCAACGCCCTCCAGGCCGCGATGGAAGGTTTTCAGGTCACCACGATCGAAGACACCCTCGGCCTCGGCGACATCTATGTCACCACCACGGGCAACAAGGACATCATCACGCTCGAGCACATGGCGGCGATGAAGAACAACGCCCTGGTCTGCAACATCGGCCACTTCGACAACGAGATCCAGATGGACCGCCTGAACGGCGCGAAGGACGTCACCCGCGAGACGATCAAGCCGCAGGTCGACCGCTACACCTTCGCCAAGGGCAACAGCATCTACATGCTTGCCGAAGGCCGCCTGGTCAACCTCGGTTGCGCCCACGGCCACCCGAGCTTCGTCATGTCGAACAGCTTCTCCAACCAGACGCTGGCGCAGATCGACCTGTGGAAGAACAAGGACACCTACGAGAAGACGGTGTATCGCCTGCCCAAGAAGCTCGACGAGGAAGTCGCCCGCCTGCACCTCGCGCAGATCGGCGTGAAGCTGACCGTGCTGACTCAGGACCAGGCCGACTACATCGGTGTGCCGGTCGAAGGTCCGTACAAGCCGGATCACTACCGCTACTGATCGGCTGCGTTATCGCAAACGACGAAGGCGCCCCGCGAGGGGCGCCTTTTTTATTTTTTCACCGACAGGGGCGGCTGCTCGACCGCCGCCGGCGCGTCCCCCGGCGCACAGATGCGACCACTCGCCAGGCCCTCCACGAGCGCCTTCGCACCGTAGCGCACGCGCACCCGGGCGATCGACACACAACGACTGTCGTCGTAAACCTCGCCACTGACCCAACGCAACGGCGTCGAGGCTTCCGCGCCGGGCGCCAGCCGTACCGGCAGCACCACCGGACCGGGATGCATCCCAGCCGGCGCCTTACGCTCCGTGGCGAGGGTCTTCCCGTCGGCGTCCAGGAAGATCACCGTCGGCAGTCCCGGCAGCAGGCAGTCGGAGGAGCCCGCATTGCGCACGATCAGACGGGTGCCGCCGTGCGACATGCCGTTGAAGTTGCCGTTCTCGCCGTCCGTTCTCAGCGCCAGCGATTCCGCGCGGCAGGGGGACGCAGGGACGGTTGCGGGAGCGGCGGCGAGGGCGGTCATCGCGAGCAATGCGAGCATGGGTTGCCTCCTTGGGGGAGGCTCCGTTGTAGGAGGAAACGCTTGAACGCGGCTGCAACGGCGATTTAGCCATCTTTCCATCTGGATGGAAAGATATATACTCGGAGCACCTTTCAGGGATCCGCGTCCATGCCGGCCATCAGCTTCGAGTTCTTCCCGCCCAAGACCGACGAACAGCGCGATCAGCTCGACGCCGCGGTCAGCCGTCTCAAGGGACGCGGGCCGGACTACGTGTCCGTGACGTTCGGCGCGGGCGGCTCGACGCTCAGCTACACCGACGACACGGTGAAGCGGCTGCGTGCGGATCACGGGCTCTCGGTGGCCCCTCACCTCTCCTGCATGGGCGGGACGAAGGCGGAAATCGGCGCGCTGCTGGACACGTACAAGGCATCAGGCTGCCGACGCATCGTTGCGCTGCGCGGCGACCTGCCCTCAGGCATGGCGACGCCCGGCGACTTTCGCTACGCGGCGGAACTGGTCGGCTTCATCCGCGAACACAGCGGCGATCATTTCCACATCGAAGTCGCCGCCTACCCCGAAACCCATCCCCAGGCCGAGAACGCCCTGGCCGACCTTCGCCATTTCAAGACCAAGGTGGACGCAGGCGCGGACGGCGCCATCACGCAGTACTTCTTCAATGCCGACGCGTACTTTCGTTTCGTCGACGACGTGACCCGTCTCGGCGTCAAGGTGCCGGTCGTTCCGGGCATCATGCCGATCGCGAACTTCAGCCAGCTGCGTCGGTTCTCGGAGCAGTGCGGCGCGGAGATTCCCCGCTGGATCGTCAAGCGCATGCAGGCGCATGGCGACGATGCCGCCGCGGTGCGCGAGCTCGGCGCCGATGTGGTCGCGGAGCTCTGCCGTCGACTGCTCGAGGGCGGCGCGCCGGGTCTGCACTTCTACACGATCAACCGTGCGCGCGCGACGACGTCGGTACTCGATCGCCTTTAAGTCGTCGCCTGCGCCGCCGGACTCGAATGCCACCGTGAGGGACAGCGAATTTCGCTGCCGCCGGGCAGTCGGATGGCGCTCGGAAACTGTGACCTGAGCAAATGCACTAAACGAATGGGGCGGACAAAATCCGCATGCATCTGCAGATCTTTTGCAGGTCCGCCCGCCACCGGACACAAGATGCCGACGACCTTTCCCAGCGAACGCACCAGGCGCAGGGCTTCCGCCAGATCGGAGTCATTCGAGAGTACGACAGCACAGTCGTACTCATCGTTCCAGGCATCGTGCAACATGTGCACCCCGAGATTAACGTCCGAGTCTTTCTCTTCGCGCGTCCAGATTCTGACGTGAGTTGACTCGCCGTTGTCCGAAGGTTCGACCAACCTGGCGCGTTTTTGTCTTTGCCGAAACGTTCCGTAATGCACGTGCACGCCGCGAGCGAGCAAGGCTCGCAGATATACGTCTTGCCGGCTTGGCTGATCGGGGTCGGTTTCGGTGCCCGTTACTCGGGCCGTAAAGTAACGAATCATCGTAACGTCGTTCTCGTTGCGAAGGCAGGCACGCGCCAACGCGAACAAATCGAGCCACTTCACATTTGCCTTGCCCTCGAGCAGGCGGTGGAACAGGTTAAACCCGTCCACGTAGATCGCAGTCCGCAATTTCCATTCCTTAGAAAAGGCAACGCCACCTCGATGGGTGGCGTGCGACCCGGCGACCGAAACCGACGGGGGGGTGCTGAAATGGTGCGCGAAGCCTAACGCAGAGTCAATGCACCGCGACATGTAGGATTTCGCCCACTGAGCGCCTGGCTCATCACTTCGCGCTGTCTTCTATACTCGGCATCCGCCAGACCGCCGACCCCTCCAGGAGCCCAGACATGCGCGCATGCGTCATGTTCGCCACCGAAACCTATGCCTTGCCGATCCTGAGGCCACTGGCTGCGGCGGCGGTGGCGCGTGGCGTCCAGGTTCGCTGGCTGGTGACCGACGCGGTGGCGCAGCGACTGACCGTCGATGAGCAGCGCCTGCGCAACATGGCCGACATACGCGCCTTTTCGCCGGATGCGACATTCTGCGCGGCGAACTGGGCGCCCCCCGGTGTCCCCGGTCTCAAGGTCCAGGTATTCCACGGTTTCAACGCCAACAAGCGTGAGCCTGACCGCGGGCATTTCGCCATTCGTGGGTTTTTCGACCTGTATACGACGCAAGGCCCGGCGACCACGCTTCCGTTCGAAGCGCTCGCCAGAGACCACGGCCATTTCGCAGTGGTCGAAACCGGCTGGCCCAAACTCGATCCCTTGTTCGCCGGGAACGTCGCCCATCCGATCGAGCGCGACGCACGGCCACTCATCATGTTCGCTTCGACGTTCAGCCACCGACTGAGCTGCGCACCGGCGATGCTCGACACGCTGCGCACACTCATCGCGCGTAACGACCGCCAGTGGTTGCTGACGCTTCACCCTAAATCGGATCCCGGGCTGATCCGCGCCTACCAGGCGCTCGAGGCCTCCAATGCGCGCTTCATGGACTCGGAACGCCTGGTCGATATGGAGCGCGCCGCCGACATGCTCGTGTGCGACACGTCGTCGGTGATCCACGAATTCGCGGTACAGAACAAACCCGTCGTCACCATCGCCAACCGTCGGCCCGAGCCTTTCATGCTTGACGTTGCCACGCCCGGCGACGTGGACGCGGCCATCGATCTCGCGCTTTCGAAGCCGCCGTCACTGATGGCGGCGATCCAGGCCCATGGTGACGACATCCATCCCTACCGCGATGGCCGCTCCAGCGAACGCGTGCTCGACGCGACGGATGCGATGATCACCGCCGGCAAGGCGAAACTGCACCGCAAGCCGCTCAATCTGGTCAGACGCTACAAGGCGTGGCGCGACCGCGCGTCGCTGTTCCCGGCCTGATCCTCAGGGTTTGAAACCTTTCTGCAGCAGATACTGCTTGAGGTATTTGCGGCGCACGTACTCGACACGAAGCAGCGCATAGACAAGACCGCGCCACCCGTCGAGAAAGCCGCCGCGGAAGACGTAGCCCTTGAGGAAACGGAACATCGGACTCAACACGATCTGCGCGAGCCCGGTGCGCTTGTTTTTCGCGAAGGCTTCTTCCGCCATCAGGTGCGCGTAGCGTTCCTGCTTGGCAAGCATCGCCGACAGCGAGCGGTATGGATCGTGATCCAGCCAACCGTCGATGGCGCGCGTCTCGCCTCTGACGACGACGGATTCGTGAATCTCCCGCGCGCCGTGCCAGCCGGCCTTGCGGCGGTCGAAAAGACGCACGACACGATCCGAGCCCGCATTGCCGTACCTCATCACCTTGCCGAGGAAGCGGTTGCGGCGAACGATGCGAAAGGCGGCCGTATCGCCGAAGCCCTCGGCAAAACGTTTCTCCATGGCCGCGCGCAGGCCAGGGTCGACGCACTCGTCAGCATCCAGGCACAGGACCCATTCGTGCCGGGCGGCAGCGACGGCAAAGTCCTTCTGCGTGCGAAACCCGTCGAAGGGGCGATGAATCACCCGGGCACCCGCGGACTCCGCGAGGGCCACCGTGTCGTCGGTCGAGCCGCCATCCACCACGACCAGATCGTCGCAGAACGACGCCGAGGTCAGGCAGGCGACGATGCGATCGGCTTCATTCTGCGCGATGACGCAGACGGAAATCGGCAGACGCGTGGCGTCGGGGGAGCGCTGGGCCATGGACTCGGTGGGGGGCTTGAGAAGCGCCTACTCTACCAAACCGGGGCCGCGCCTCCCGATAGCGTGCTCGCCGTCACCCTCCGTGGAGTCGCCGTCACCGATGATGGCGCACCCCGACCATGCGTGCCTGCCGTGATCCGCGCCCTCCTTCTGCTGGCCCTGCTTCTGCTCGCCCTCCCCGCTTCGGCGCAGACGGAGATTCACCGTTGCGTCGGCGCCGACGGGCGTCCCGCGTTCAGTGACCAGCCCTGCGCGAGCATCGGCGCGACATCCGTGCTGCCGCCTGCCAATGCCCCTGCCTTCGCCTCGACCACGGGCGATTCGGCGGCCGGTCCGTCCGGCCCGTCGGCCGGGCTGCTCTGCGCGAAAAACCTGGCCGACCTGCGCCAGGGGATAAGCCAGGCGTTTGCGACCCGCAATGCCAACCGCATCGGCGGCCTGATTCTCTGGAATGGTTCGAGCCAGGGCGCCGTCGATGGCATCCGCGGAATCGAGTCGCTGATCCGGCAACCGCTGGTCGCACTCGAGGGCAACGAAGCCAGCGGCATCGACGCCGTGACCTCATCGCCCGGGGCCGACGCATCCACCCGCCGGGCACATTTCGACGTGGTGCGCGACGCGGGTTGCCTGTGGCTGCGGCCACCCGCCTGAGCCCTCCGGACGCGTACTGACGCAACGCGCCATGTGACCAGGGCCGCCACCCGCTATCATGAGCGGTCCCCTCCGGAGCGCTCACATGTCGCAGAACTACCCCGAATGGATCTGGCAGAACGGGCAGATCAAGCCCTGGCGCGATGCCACTGTCCATGTCATGGCCCACGCGCTGCACTACGGATCCTCGGTGTTCGAGGGTATCCGCAGCTATGAGACGCCGGATGGCGCGGCCATCTTCCGCCTTACGGATCATCTCAAGCGCCTGTATCTCTCGGCGAAAATCTACGATATCGAGATTCCGTACCCGATCGACGAACTGGCCGCCGCCTGCCGCGACGTCGTCAAGAAGAACGATCTTCGCGCCGCCTACCTCCGTCCGGTGGCCTTCCGCGGCCTGGGTGGTTTCGGGCTGTCTGCCGACTGCCCGACCGACGTCGCCGTGGCGACCTGGCCGATGGGCCCCTACCTCGGACCCGAGGCGCTCGAAAACGGCATCGACGCCTGCGTTTCCAGCTGGCAGCGTTTTGCACCCAACACGATTCCGGCAGGTGCCAAAGCCGGCGGCAACTATCTGTCGGGTCAGCTGATCGCGCGTGAAGCGCGTCGCCTCGGCTTCGGCGAAGGCATCGCGCTCGCCTCGTCGGGCCTGCTCAGCGAAGGCGCCGGTGAGAACCTGTTCCTGGTGTTCGACGGTGCGCTGCATACGACGCCCGCCAGTGCCTCCATCCTCACCGGTATCACCCGCCACACGCTGATGACCCTCGCACGCGAGGAAGGCATCGACGTGATCGAACGGGACCTGCCGCGCGAGTACCTGTACCTCGCCGACGAGATCCTCATGTGCGGTACCGCCGCCGAAGTCACGCCGATCCGCTCGGTCGACGGCAAGAAGATCGGCACCGGCAAGGCCGGCCCGGTCACGCGTCGTCTGCAGGAGCTCTTCTTCGGCCTCTTCAGCGGCAAGACGGCCGATCGCTGGGGCTGGCTCGAGAAGCTTTGATGCGTCGCGCGCAAGGCGCGCTCCTACCCTTGTAGGAGCGCGCCTTGCGCGCGATTTTCTTCAGTTGCAGAAGCCGTTCGGGAACGCGGACGAGCGATAGGCGTACAGCCAGCTCGTCTTGCCGCCGTCGTTGGCGATGTTCCAGTTGTTGCCGATCGAACCCAGTGCGGTGTTCAGCACCTGCGAGCGCTGCAACACCGGCGTGGTGAAGTACTTGTCCTCGTCCGCTTCGACGCGGAACGACAGCTCGGCCAGTGCGGGCGTCGCCGCACCGTCGATGTACCACAGGGTCAGTGCGAACTCCGCCTTCGACTGTCCGAGATCCGATTCCGGACCGTCGTATTCCTGCTGCGTCACCGTCACGCCGGCCACCTTCGACAGTGTCGACGACGAAAGCGACGACAGCGCCGAGGCACCAGGGAACTGCTTGATGAGATCCGCCACCGTAGCCGGCGTCGTCGTCGCGTCCTGCTTGGTCGAATGCGCGAGCACCAGACTACCGGGCGTCACATCGGTTTCCAGCTTCGTCGACGTGTTCTTGCCCGCGCCGGAGACGTCGGTCCAGTACGAGAGCTCTTCGTCCGGGTGACGGAACTTGAACTGGATGTCCGAGTGGTCGCCGGCACGCGTGCGGACCGAGTAGCCGGCCTTCATCAGCGAACAGCTTTTCGCCGTGTCGTAATAGGCCAGCGTATCGCGGTCGCCGGCGCTGAAGTTTCCGGTGACGGTCTTATCGAAGCCGAGCGCACTGAGACGCGTCGAGAGGTTCTGCAGCAGCGTCGCCGCAGCCGTCGATGGATTGCTCGCGAAGCGCGAGGGGTCGATCAGCACCTTGTACTCCTTGCTGTCGACGTAGGCCGGGGTATTGGCGTGGCTGGCGACGGAGCCCAGCAGGAGGCTCGCCGAGAGCAGCGAGAGAACCGTACGTTTCATCATGCGCGTGACCCTTACTTGTGGTGAGGAGCGGTGTTGGAACGCATGCCCGGCAACGTCAGCCGGTACACGAGGATGCGATTGTCGTTATCGATGTCGGAATCGCAGCGCTGGCCATCCATGACGCAGTGCTTCGCGATGAAGTCGTTATCGTTGCCGACCAGCAGGAACCAGTCGTCCGGATGCGACGCGTCGAGCGCGGGAACGAGGTCCATCGCTTCCCACTTCTCCGAGATCTGCGCCTTGCCCGACTCGCCGGCATGGATGCCCAGACCGAAGCGCGCGAGATCCGCCGGATCGATCAGGTTGATGAATGACTTCCACGTGACCGCGCGAATGTCGGCACGCAACACACCGCCCTCGCCCAGCACGGAGGCCGTGCCCGTCTCGTAGAGGGTGCCGGCGAGGTTACTGGCATCCGTCGTGTCGACCAGCAGCACGCTCTTGAAGACGATGGGCTTGCCGCCGTCCGCACCGTACCCACTGCCGTCGCGCGCGAGCATCAGGAAGCGGTGATCGTCCAGCACACGGATCTCGCTCTGCGCGGCCGTCCGGTTGGGAGCCCCTCCATGCCCGGTGTCGTCGTAGGAAGGCAGGCGAACGACGTAGTGGCCGATGGGCGATTTCGGTACCGCCGAGTGGCTGACGTCATAAACGAGTACGCGGGTCAGCGTGCGCCCGGACGCATCGCCGGGCGCGCTGTCCTGCACGAGGGCACTCTGCAAGACGACGAAGAGGCGCGTGCCATCCGGTGACAGTGCCATGCCCTCGACACCCTGATTGTTGCGCCGCCCCGAGGCCGGCGGCATCAGCGACGTAAAGTCGGGCCGACCCTGCGCATCGAGCGGACGCACCGCCTTCGGCGGCACGAGGATCCCCGTCAGCTTGCCCTGCCTGTCGAAGCGGTAGACGTTGGCCGCGTATTCGTCGCCGATGTAGAAGCCGCCGTCGCGGGTGAACTGCAACGATTCCGCATCGAGCGAGATTTTCCCGGCGCCGATCCCTTTCTCCGGCGACGGCAACACGATGCCGTGCTCCTTGCGCAGGCCCCCGGCAGGCTCGGCACCCGTGAACGGCTTGCCGGTGAAATCGCGCAACTCGCGACCGCCATCGACGGCGAAGGAGACCGTGCCCTTCCCGGGGTCGGCTCCGTCGGCCGACGGGAGCGTCATCGTGAAGCGGAACCGATGCAGGCGCCCGCGATAATCGAAGAAGACGTTGTGCTCGGGGTCGTTACGCCCCCGGTCGGGCAAGGTCCACAGCACGCCGGTGTACGTATCGCCTTCCCGCTTCCATGTGCCTGGCTCGATCGAGAGCGACGAGAACGACCCCAGCGTGTCGCCCAGGAAATCGATCGTCCCCGCCGGAAGCGACCCGGCGGCGACCAGCCCCTGATCGACGTAGGTCATGCCGCCGACGTCGACGCTGCGAGGCAGCGGCGTCGAGGCCAGGTCGGGCACACGCACTTCGAGGGTTTGTGCCAGCGCCCCGCCGTACAGAGCCGTGGCAACGATTCCGGCGATCAGACGACGCATCAGAAGCGCACGTCCAGCGTCGCGAAGAGCTGGCGGGGCGCCGAAGCGTGGAACACGTAGGCCGTACCTGCCGGGTCGCTGGACACGAAGGCGCTCGAATCCAGGTTGCTCGCGTAGCGCTTGTCGGTCAGGTTGGTCACGTTGAGCGTCAGGCGAATGTCTTTCGCCACCGAGAACGCGCCAAAGTCGTAACCGGCCGACACGTCCCACGTGGTGAAGCCACCGAAGCCCTGATCGTTGGTGTAGGTGTAGAAGCGCTCGCCGGTGTACTTGCCACGCAGCGAGGCAAACCAGGGGCCCTGGTTCCAGTCGATCTGCGTCGCGAAGAGCTTGGTCGGCGTATCGGTCTGGATCTTGCCGCGGGTGTGTTGCACGACGCCCGCCTGGGTGTAGTCGCCGGCGTAGGTCGAGCGGTTATACGACGCGGAGTTGTACCAGCGCAGGTTGCTGGTCGGCTGCCAGACAAAGGTGGCTTCGACACCGCGGCTGTTCACCCCGCCCACGTTGTAGAAGCGGTTACCGCAGGTGGGACCGACCGGCTGACGCGAGTCGCACGGATTGTACTGAAGGAGACGATTGTCGAAACGCACGTTGTACGCCGCCAGCGACGCGGCGAAATCGTCGCGCTCCAGGCGGTAGCCCGCCTCCAGGCTGCGCGACTTCTCGGGCTTCAGATCGCCCTGACTGTTCCAGATCGACTGACTGACCGCCTGCGGGCCCAGCTTGAAGCCACCCTGGAACATGGCGATGTTCTTCGAGAAGCTGGCGAACACTTCCTGGCCCTCGGCCAGCTTGTAACGCGCACCGAACTGCGGCAGCAACGCCTTGCTCGCACTGAGCTTGCCCGTGGCGAACTGGTTGTTCGACGCTGGGTTGATCGGCGTTTTCGCCTCGCCCGGAAGCGCGTGCGCGTCCGACGTGATGTGGGGGCTCTTTACGCCGACGTCGACGGTCAGAGCATCGTCGAGGAAGCGCATCGTGTCCTGCAGGAAGGCCTGACGCGTATTCCACACGGTCCGCTGATCGAACACACCCAGGTCGGGCTGTGTATCGACAGGTGCGCTGAGGTCGCGCGGACCCGTCACGTAGCTGCTGTAGCGCGACGCGCTGGAGACGTTGTGCTCGTACCAGACACCGCCTTCGAGGTGATGGTTGGCGAAGTCCCACGCGGCGGAAAGAATCGCCCCCGAGCGGTTGATGGTGTACAGCGTGTTGCGGAAGATGATCGGCAACTGCCGTGCTGTGCCCGGATACGAGTACGTACCGCTGTTCCAGTTATGCCCCTCACCCGCATCCTCGTGGTGATAGACCTGAGCATGGATGGTCACCGAGTCGCTGGGAAAGAAATCGCCGGCGAGGTAATAGAGGTCGTCGCTACGCAGGATCTGGCCCGCCGTAAACGCGCCGTCCGCATCCGTATCCGCGCCGCTGCGGTCGCAACGGCTCGCGTTGAACGTGGCGGCGTTGCAGTAGGCCTTGCCGAGCGCACGCTGCCAGTTCGGGGCCGAGCCGCCCCAGTCGTAGCCGAGGCCACGCGCCAGCTCGCTCTTCGACAGGTAGAAGTAGTCCGCCTGCGAGGTGCGCGACGTATCGGCGAAGCCGGTGAGGCGTGCCCAGTCGAAGTCCCACACGGCCTTGCCATTGAACTGCTTCGTCGTCGACCCGTTGTACGCGCTCTGGTTGTTCCAGAGGTCCGACGTGGTGCGCGCGCCCGAGAGGTACATCGAGAAACCGTTGTATTCGCCCGTGTCGAAGCGCGCGTACGTACGGCGGTTGGCGTCACTGCCGATGGTCTGCGACACGCGGCCGCCCATCGTCTTCAGCGGATCGTTCGAGCTGTAAGCGATGGTACCGCCCAGGTTGCTCGTCGACGGCGTGCCGAGGTTGCCGATACCTTCGGAGAGTTCGGCACCGGCGAAATTCTCGGAGATCAGCGCGCGGTTGATCGAAAGACCGTTGTAGTTGTTGTAGGCACTGTCGCCGAGGGGCAGGCCATCCAGCGTGTAGCCGAGGCGCGTGCCGCTGAAGCCTCGCAGACTCAGCGTCATCGACTGCTCGTTCGTACCCAGGGCATCGGCCGACTGCGCATTCACGCCTGGCAGCGTGTTCAGCACCTTCTGCAGGCTGGTGCCAGGCGGCAGCGCCTTCTGATCGGCCGTACGCAAGCGCTGCACCTGGCGTGTCTCACCGGTACCGATGACGGAGACGGTATCGAGGTCCTGTACCTTCTCACGTTTGCTGGCGGTGCCAGTCGTATCGGTCGATGACGTGGTATCGGTATCCGACGCGTAAGCAGCGGAAGCGAAGGCCATGCCGAGGGCGACGGCCAGAACGGTGTGCTTGAACAAGGGACGGCATCCTTACTTGCGCGGGCACGCTGCGGCAAGCACCTCCCCTGAGGGCCGCCCATCACGTGCCGTGAAGCCCTGGATACTCGGACAGAAAAATGAAAGCTTAGTGACAGCTTTGGTTACAGCGACGTCTGGATGTCCAAACCGTGACGGCAGGCCCATCGCCGGCTGAGTAATGTCTCAGACGATCCGGATCAACGGAAATCGATCGTCGAGATGGCGCCCGCCATGTCGGGGCGCGGACGCAACGAGACGTCCCAGCCGTAGAGTTCACACAGGCGACGCACGATGGCCAGGCCAAGGCCCGCACCGCCGCCCGTCGCGCTCTCGCCGCGGATACCGCGCTGGAACAGCTTCTCGGCATCCTCCGGCTTGATGCCCGGGCCCGTATCGATCACATCGACGCGGCCGTCGAGCACGCGCACCGTGACCTTGCCTTCCATCGTGTACTTGATCGCGTTGCCGATCAGGTTGGTGAGTGCGACCGAGAGGACCGAGGCCGGCGCATTCACCGTGACGCTGCCGTCGGACACCAGCTCGATCTCGATCGGCTTGCCGCCCATCTGCGGGCGCTGGCTCTCGATCACATCGGATGCGACCCTGGCCACGTCGGTGGTCTCGCCACGCGTCGGGCCCCGGCGCTCTGCGCGGGACAGGAGCAACAGGGCCTCGATCAGTTCCGTCGCCTGACGCGACGCGCGCTCGATGCGCTTGAGCCGCTCGCGCAACTTGTCGGTCATGTCCGGCGAGCCCTGCAGCAGCTCGGTGGTGCTGGCAATCACGGCAAGCGGCGTGCGCAGCTCATGACTGACGTCGGAGTTGAACTCACGATCGCGCTCGACCACCGAGGTCAGACGCATGGCGTATTCATCGAGTGCGACGGCCAGCTCACCGACTTCGTCGTCGGCGAAATGCGGCGCCAGCGCCTCGGCTTTGCCGACACGACGGAAATCACGCAAACGCTTCGCCAGATCGGTCACGGGGCGCAACACGCGCGAGGACAACCACACGCCGAGCACCAGCGAGAACAGGCCGAACAGAAACACCGCGGCGATCACGCTGATCACGAGCTGCCGCTTGCCCAGCTCGTCACGCGACACGTCGAACTGCACGAAGCTGATGATGCCCTGCTCGTGACGGACGCCCACCTTGTAATGCCGCGGCTTACCGTCAGGGCCGGTCTCATAGAGATCGTGCACGCCGGTTTCCAGAGGCTGCCAGGTAAGAGGTGCCTTGTAGATCGTCCGATCGCTGTACGTGGCGGCCTTGACGATTTCGATCTCGGGACGCTTGTCCGGATTCGCTCGCACCTTGGCATTGAGCGAATCGACCTCGTCCTGCAAGGCGGAGTTGATCAGCTGCTCTTCGACGCGCGTACGGATGTTGATCGCCGCGTACGCGAAAAGAGCGCTCAGCCCGAGACCGAACAGCGTGAAGGTGACTACCAGGCGGAAACGAAGCTTACGTCTGGACCGCATCCGGATCGACCATGCGATAGCCAATACCGTGACGCGTGTGGATCAACGGTTTTTCGAAGGGTTTGTCGATCGCCGCACGCAGGCCATGGATGTGCACACGCAGGGAATCGGAATCGGGGAGTTCTTCGCCCCACACGCGCTGTTCGAGATCCTGGCGCGTCACCACGGACGGGCTGGCCTCCATCAACGCCTGCAAAAGCTTGAGGCCGATCGGGTTGAGCTGGATCGACTTGCCTTCACGACTGACCGTGAGGGTGTCGAGGTTGTACGTCAGGCCGCCGACCTTGAGGACGCGACTCTGCGGACCCTTGCCGCGACGGGCCAGGACCTCAAGGCGTGCCGCCAGTTCCTGCAAGGCGAACGGCTTGGTCATGTAGTCGTCCGCGCCGGACTCGAACCCGGTGAGCTTATGCTCCAGCGAGTCGCGTGCGGTCAGCATCAGGACCGGGGTCTGCTTGTGCGCCTCGTGGCGCAATTTCTTGGCGACATCCAGGCCATCCATGCCCGGCAGGGTGAGATCCAGCACGATGACGTCGAAGTCGTGGACCACGGCGAGATGCAGGCCGGTCACGCCGTCGCCGGCGAAATCGACCACATGGCCGCGGTCTTCGAGGTAATCCCCGATGTTCGTCGCGATGTCGGTGTTGTCTTCGATGACCAGGACGCGCATGCGGCACTCCGTTGGGCGGTCGCTTTTGGAATCTTATGATTATTGCGACAGCAAGCTTAACGGGGATTCCGTGAAGCGGACAGCACTAAAAGAGAGGCCCGGGCGGAAAAACCGCCCGGGCCGAAAGAACTACTGCCCCGATACCGTCACCCCGCGTCGCGGAATCACAGTGGGACCTTTATAGGGGACCGGCGTTTAAATCGCTGTTAATCCCTTGGGCGCCTTGGGCTTGCGAGCTTTGGGCGTGACCGGACGCGAGGCCAGGCGCTGCTCGCAGTGGGCGATGATCGCACCGGCCACGTCCACGCCGGTGCTGCCCTCGATGCCTTCGAGGCCGGGCGAAGCGTTGACCTCCAGCAGGAGGGGACCACGGGACGAACGCAGCAGATCCACGCCCGCCACCTCCAGGCCCAGGGCCGACGCCGCCTCGATCGCCACCCGTCGCTCATCGTCGGACAGCTCGACCTGGGCGGCCGAGCCGCCCCGGTGCAGATTGGCCCGGAACTCACCCGGTGCCGAGGAGCGCTGCATCGACGCCACCACTTCGTTACCGACGACGAAGCAGCGCAGGTCGCTGCCGTTGGCCTCGCGGATGAACTCCTGGACCAGGAAGTTGGCGTAGAGGCCACGGAAGGCCTCGATCACGCTCTGCGAGGCCGAGCGCTTCTCGGCGAGCACCACGCCGGCGCCCTGCGTGCCTTCGTTGAGCTTGATGATGTGCGGGGGGTCACCCAGCATCGCCAGCAGGTCGGAGGTATCGTCCGGGTTGTCGCCGAAGGCGGTCAGCGGCATGTCGATGCCGCGGGAGGCCAGCAGCTGCAGGCTGCGCAACTTGTCGCGCGCGCGCAGCACGGCGTCCGACGGGTTCGGCGAGTACACGCCCATGAGCTCAAGCTGGCGCAGCACCGCCGTACCGTAGAAGGTGCTGGAAGCGCCGATCCGCGGGATCACGCAGTCCACGGGCCCCAGCGGCTTGCCCTTGAAGTGAATGGCGAACGACCCCGGCGAAATGCTCATGTAGCAGCGCAGGGGATCGATCACGCGCACCGTATGGCGGCGTTTGCGCGCGGCCTCCACGAGCCGCTGCGTCGAGTACAGCCGCGCGTTGCGCGACAGGATGGTGAGCTTCATGGATGGTCCCGGACGACGCGGCGCGGCGTCTGCGAATAGGAAAGCGCGGGATCGACCAGAAAGCGCCCGAAGAGCGCGGTCCGGCCGAGCAGAAGAGGAAACAGCATGTGTCGGCGGTCGGTCAGATTGACCTCCGCGACGAAGCGCTGGCCGGCCAGTTCGATCTCGGCCTCGATGAACCAGCGCGTGGTCCGATGACCGCCGGAGTCGGTGACCGTACGCCGCCCGGTGGCTTTGGCCTCGCAAGGCTCCGACAAACCGCCGCGGCGGGTGGTACGGACCTGAAAACGCAGCCACGAACCGTCCGCGCGCTCCTCTTCCTCAAGCCACTCCACGTGCAGCGACGAGGTACGCGCGCCCGTGTCGAGTTTGGCCTTAAGGACGGAGACGCCGAGCGACGGAAGTGCGAGCCGTTCGCGCCAGCCAAGGGTGATGACATCAGTCATGGGTCTGGAGCGACGGTATGGGGGACGACGGGACCGGGGGAACGATCCGGACTGCCGCGACGACATGTCGCGATAGCGAAAGCATGCCGAACCCCGAACCCGCGCGCAACTGTGACGGCGCCTACGTGGAGAAACGCCGCCGTCACCGCCATGAAATCGACGTGAAGGCCTCCGTCCGCGCCGTCGTCAGTCGGCGCGGATGCCGCGCTGTCCGGCGATCATGTAGATCGACGCCGCTACACCGACCAGCGACACGATGGCGACGTAATGCGCGGGCCCGATGCCGCCGACGCCTTTGGCCAGATAGCCGACCAGCACGGGCGTGGCGGCGCCGGCAATGGCGTAGGCGACGTTGTAGGACACCGAAATGCCCGAGAAGCGGATCGGCGCGGGGAACGACGCCACGAGGACCGCGGGCACGATGCCGGCGACACCGGCGAAGGCACCGGCAATGGCGTAGAGCGGATAGAGATGCGCGCCACCCGCCTGGAGATCGAAATACAGCGCATAGGTGCTCAGCATGAGACCCAGCGAGGCGATCAGCATGGCTGTACCACGGCCAAGCCAGTCGACCAGCAGACCGCCGCCGATGCACCCGACGCAGAGCGTGAACGCACCGATGCTGCCGCCGGTGAAGGCGCGCGCCGGATCGATATGGAAGGCCGTCTGCATGAGGGTCGGGGTCAGCAGGATGACGACCACGATGGCGGCGGTGAGCACCCAGGTAACCGCCATCGACAGCAGCACGCCCGGCAGATGGTCACGTACGACCACCCATGCCGGCAGTTCTTCCGACAGCTGCTTGCGCTCGCGCATCCGCGCGAAGACCGGTGTTTCGCTGAGCCAGCGGCGGAGGTAGACGGCGACAAAGCCGAACACGCCACCCAGCACGAAGGCGATGCGCCACCCGTGGTCCATCAGCGCTTCGGGCGTCATGTGGGCGTTGAGGTAGGCCGCGAGCAACGAGCCGATGAGAATGCCGAAGGTCAGGCCGGCCGACAGGCTCGCCACCGCAAGACCCTTGCGATGCGCGGGCACGTGCTCGGAGACGAACACCCAGGCACCCGGCACTTCGCCACCGATCGCGATGCCCTGGACGACACGCAGCAGGGTCAGCAACACGGGGGCGAGAACGCCGATGCTGGCGTAGGTCGGCAGCGCACCGATGAGCAGGGTCGGTACCGCCATCAGAAACACGCTGAGCGTGAACATGCGTTTGCGGCCGATACGGTCACCGAAGTGAGCCATCACGATGCCGCCGAGCGGGCGGGCGAGATAGGCGACGGCAAACAGGCTGAAGGCCTGAAGCTGCGCCAGCCAGTCGGAGCCGCCCGGCGGGAAGAAAAGATGCCCGATGGTCTTCGCGAAGTACACGAAGATCACGAAGTCGTAGAACTCGAGCGCGCCACCGAGCGCGGAGAGAATCAGCGTCTTGGCATCGCCGCGGTCGAGTGGACGGCGGTCGATGGTTTCATCTGAAAGTGTTGCGCTCATGAGTGGTTTTCGATCGTCCCGCGGGAGAAAAAGGCGATGTGCGACGAAAGTCGCACACGACGGACGTCCAGACGTCTTGCGTGCAATATAGCTGCCATGTCTAGAATGCCGTCAAGTTTTTAACGGAATAGCCGATGCATCCACGTCGATGGATCTTCGCCGTGGCGTCGCTCACGGCCCTCTCCGCCTCCGCACTGCACGCGACCGATTTCCGACTCGCCGATGGGGAGGTCCAGGGGACACTCAAAACGCGGGTGGTCGCCGGCGCCGGCGAGCGCCTGAATGACCCGTCGAAGCATCTTGTCGGCAAAGGCTTCCGCTCCGACGGTAAGCCGAAGGGCGGCGATGGTGCGGACACGGCTGACGACGGCAACCTCAACTACGGCAAGGGCGATATCTACTCGAGCCTGTTCAAGGTTACCAGCGCACTGGACCTGAAATACAAGAACGTCGGTATCGTCGCCAGCGCCCGGGCATGGTACGACAACACACAGGAAAACCACGACGTACCCCAGGGCAGCGGCGCCAGCGCGTTCGCCGCCGATCGGCCGCTGGACGATCATGGACTGTCGAAGTCCAACCGCTTCTCCGGCTTCATGTGGCTCAACGCGTATGTCTACGGCCACTTCGCACTGGACGACGAAAGCGCACTGGACCTGCGCCTCGGCAAGCAGACGGTCAAGTGGGGCGAGGGCCTGTTCATGCAGGGCGTCAACCAGATCAATCCGACCGACTACACGACGCTGCACCGCCCGGGGACGGATCCCGCCACCGAAGCGCAGCTTCCGGTCGAAATGCTCTGGGGCAAGCTCACGATCGATCCGCACTGGAGTGTCGAAGGCTTCTACCAATGGAAGTGGCGCCCCTCCGAACTCGATCCCTGCGGCACCTTCTTCTCGGGCACCGACCTCGGCATCGATCCGGGCTGCGGCGGCATCGAGAGCAACGCGTACTACCCGCTCAATGCGTATAGCCCCGGTGCTGGCCAGTGGCTCAGCGACGGCTACCAGAATTCCGTCGGTGGCGTGCTGCCCCGTGCCAGTACGGTCGACGGTCGCGACCACGGTCAGTACGGTGCCACGCTGCGCTACACCTTCGATCGTCCGGCGACGAACATCGCCGCGTATTACCTGCGTTACAACTCACGCAACCCCATTCTCGATGCGACCACCATCGACGCCTCGCAACAGAACAACGGGGTGATTCCGCTACTGGTCGCCGCGGGCGCACCGCTCGCCGACGCGCAGTTGTCCGCACGCCTGTCCTCGATTCATGTGTTGTGGGAATACCCGGACGACATCCGTCTCTGGGGCCTTTCCGGCAGCACCATGCTCGGGAAGTGGAAGGTGGCCGGTGAGGCCAGCTACACGAAGGACCTGCCCGTACAGATCAATACCGCGGACATGTTCGCGGCACTGACCCGCAGCGGCGGACCGATCGGTGTGCGCAACACGCTGATTCCTCCGGGCGGGACGCTGCTCGGCTACGACCGCTACGACCGCACGCAGCTGCTGTTGAACACGACGCGCGCGTTTACCGGCGTGCTGGGCGCGAGCGGCGCCACCCTCGCGGCCGAGCTTGCCTATAGCCATACCGACCTGCCGAGCCTGACCGATGTGCGCTACGGGCGTGGCTTCCACTGGGGCTTCTCCAGCGAAGGCTTCGTCAACACCTGCACGGCCATCGTGAACCCCGCGGGGTGCCATAACGGCGGGTATTACACGCGGTCCGCATGGGGTTATCGCGTCAAGGGCGCGCTCACCTATCCGGTCGCGCATGGCTGGGTGCTGTCGCCAAGCCTGGGCATCGGTCAGGACGTGCATGGCTACTCGGTCGACGGGCAGCTGGTCGGTGGACGCAAGCAGGCGACGCTCGGCCTGGGCGCCACGCTCGACAAGACCTGGTTCGCCAACCTGACGTATACGAACTACCTGGGACATCCCACGTACGACACGCTGGCCGACCATGACTTCGCCACGTTGTCGATCGGAGCGAATTTCTGAGCGGCGCGATCCATCGGACTATCAGGCCTTCATGACTTCGCAAAGCGCGATCAGCTCCTGGAGGCGACGCGCTTTCGTCCGACGGACGAGGTCCGCGGCGATCTTGCCGATGAGCGCCTTGACCAGCTGGGTCTTCGACAAGCCTGTTTCGTTCATGACGTAGTCGACCTTTGCGTTCGCTTGCTCGGAGAGCTTGAACGAGAGTCGCCGGTTCGGACCGGACGCAGACTGCTCGGCGCCTCCCGCCAGCCCGACCAGTTCAGCCATGGCTTCATCTCCCCGCGCGTAGCGGTGAAGGTAGTACATGAGCAGTCGCTTGCGGAATTCCTTGCTTGCCTCGGTATCGACGAGGGATACGGCGGCGTCGAGCGTGTCCACATAGGATGCGGGAAGACTTGCTTCGAGCGGCCCCGTCGAGCGACGGCGTGATGCCGCTATAGCGGGAACCGATTGCGGCGGAACCAACAGGACTTCGCTGCAAACGTCGCAGATTCCCGCCAGCACGTTACGAGCCATGCCTGAGCCATCGGAAAAAGGAACATCCCGGTAACGGTAGGTCACCGTCACTCGGCCATCGAGATCACAGAGGGCCGGCTCGGTATCGCCCTGATTAAGAATTTTCATGACTTCTCCGTCCTGTGCACACTGAGCAGATCGACTGCTCCTTCGAAGAAATAGAACTTGATGTACCAACCGCCGCTGACGATCACGTGCACGTCGATGTCGGGTTGCCGATGGTGCGGTGTCACCCGATGCTCGGTGCCCCGGGACCCCATGAGGATCAGAAGCAGGTCTTCGAGATCGAGCTCGCCCGTATAGAAGACATTTTTCGAGTCAAGGGAGGCACGATGGGCGATGCGATATCGGCCCTCGATCAACGCAAGCAACACCTGCCGTTTCACGTCCTTGTATCCCACTGCACACGCCCCAGAGTATACGAAAGGTTTCGTATGATCAAGGTCGTTTTAAGGCCCCGTCATCGCCTTCGACACGCTAGTGCGCCGACCAAGGCGACGCGGCCGGCGGGCGCACGCGAGGCACGTAAGGAAAAGGCCTGGCATGCTGTCGGATCTGCGAATCAGCGAAAGACGACAAACTTCAGCCAGCCTTCCCAGATGTCCGACCAGCCATGCGCCAGCATGTTCGCTCGCAGGTTGCGGCGCCAGACAGCGAGGGCGCCGTAGAGCACGCCGAGGATCGCGATGACGAGGGCGTGGTTCCAGCCCTGATAGCTATGCGCCATACCGAAGAAAACCGCCTGACCGATGACGGCCAGGGCGGTGCTCTCGGTCAGCCAGAACAGCTGCTGCTGGAAGTAGCCGCGGCTCTGAATCTCCTCCGCGAAACCTGCGACGACGGAGACGATCATCCAGCCAGCCGCTTCGATGGGCGTCTGCGGCAACATCGAAGGAACCCCCTCCCCGGCCACCGCTGGCACGAGTTGCCAGGCGGCCCAGGCGACGCCTTCCCAGACCAGCCAGAAGACCGCCGCGATGGCGAAGTCCCTGACCACCCCACGCAGCGACGTCCAGCGGCCGCCCGTGAGCGTTGCCAGCGTGCCACCTTCGCGATGGACGCCGACCCAGCAGTAGTAAAGAACACCGACGTTGCCCAGCACGGACAACGTGTAAAAAGGCCAGGGTGACGCTCGCAGCGCCTGTGCCCCCTCAGCGACGGGCCCGGCGGCTGCGTGGCCGAACGACGAGAAAATACCCCACGCCGTGATCGAAAGGACGATGAGTACGTAACCGGCGAGGTGCCATAACGATGCAATGCGCCTCGGCTTTACGAACGGGGCACCCTGGAGCGAAGGCCCGGGCTTCGAACGATCTCTCGAAATGTCGCCGGTGTGCACGACCATCCTAGTCTCCTGCGGACGCCATGACCCCTGTGGCCGATGGCCAGACAAGCATCGGGAGGCGGACGGTCCAAGTCAACGCCACGACCGCGACTCACATCACGCCTTCTTGAGAAACTCCGTTTTCAGCACGAGCACGCTCTTACCCTCACGGACCTCGATGGCGTCTTCGTCATCGGTGAGGTGGATGCTCTTGAACTGCTTGCCGCGCTTGAGGGTGATCGACGAACCCTTGACCTTGAGGTCCTTGATGACCGTGACGGCATCGCCCTCGACCAGCTCGTTGCCGTTGGAATCGCGTACCGCCATGAGTGCTCACACCTGATTTCGGGGGCGACAGATTACCACCGGTCACCCATCCGTCAGGCGGGTGCGCCATTACGGCTCAGCCAGGATGGCCGGGCAGCCGGGGCGTGGTCAGGCGGCGTCGAGGCTCAGCCGGAAGATCGTTCCGCCAGTGGCACCGGGATGTATTTCCACCTCCGCATGCATCGCGGCGGCGCTCTGCCGGATCAGCCACAGGCCAAGACCAAGCCCTTCGGCCTGCGGATCGGCCTGGCGAAACGCGCTGAACAATTCTTCGACCTTTTCCGCAGGAATACCGCAACCGTTATCCTGGATGTCGATCGTTATCTTTCCATCGCCGGATCGCGCCAGCATGGTGACCGCACCACCACCGGGCGTATATTTCACGGCGTTCGAAAGCGCGTTGCCGAGCACGGTTTCCAGAAGCAACGGATGCCCTCGCACGATGGCGTCGGTGCGCCCGATGGTCAGTGCGACGCGCTTGCGCTGCGCCGCCCTCGTCCAGGTCGACGACAGAGCGTCGAACACCTCATGCAGAACGACGGGGCCGAGCTCGGCATCGCCGCCGGCGATGTCGGCATGCGTCGAAGCGAGCAGCCGGCTGAGCTGCTGGTCGGCGCTGAGAAGATCGGTCCTCGCGTCGTCCAGACGCGCGGCGTGCTCGCCGGACACGCCGCTGCGCACCTTCGACATGGCGTACAGCGCCGAGCGCAGCGGCGCCTTCAGGTCGTGCCCCGCAGTCGCGAGCAGCCGCGAGAGGTGATCGCCGCGGCGCTGCGACTGGCGCAGCATACGGCGGAGTTCCATCTGCGCCATGACCTGGCGCGCCAGGCGGCGCAGGGTGTCGATCTGGTCGTCATCCAGCGTCCGCGGCTGGGTGTCGAGCACGCAGACCGTGCCCAACGGCAAGCCATCGGCGGTTTTCAGCAGCGCGCCCGCATAAAAACGCAGGCCGGGTTCACCGGTCACCAGCGGATTGGCGGCAAAACGGGGGTCCTGGGTGGTATCGGGTATGACCAGCAGGTCGTGTTCGAGAATCGCGTGCGCGCAGATGGAGGTGTCGAGCGGCGTTTCCCGCACACCCAGGCCGACTTCCGCCTTGAACCACTGCCGGTCGGCGTCGATCAGGTTGACCACTGAGATAGGGGCACGGCAGACATACGAGGCGATCCGCACGATGTCTTCGTATGCGCTTTCCTTCTCCGTGTCCAGAATATCGAACGACGACAGCGCCGCAAGGCGGCGAGCCTCGGAAACGGCAGGCAGTTTGGGGGCGGGCGCGTGGGGCATCGGGTTCTCCGGGACGACGCATTCTGGCAGGTCGGCGCGTGGACGCAATGTCAGTCCATGCTCGCCTTCAGGCAGGCGTCGTCACGATTTCGTTCGCCTGCTTACGACGCCTCATGAACACGTCGGTGCCCAGACTCGGGGTTCTGCCTGAAGGAGTATCCGATGTCCGACTCGACCAACACCTCGCGCAAGATCCGCTACGGCTTTGTCGCCCTCGGTGACATCACCCAGGAAGCCATGCTGCCCGGGGTCGCGCACACCGGAAACTCGGTCGTCACCGCCCTGGTCAGCAGCGATACGGACAAGGCGGCCAAGGTGGCCGAGCGCTACGGCATCGGCAGCGTCTACAGCTACGATCAGTTCGACGAGCTGCTGGCCTCCGGCGGCATCGATGCGCTTTATATTGCGACGCCGAACTGGCGCCACGCCGAGTTCGTGATCCCCGCCCTGAAGGCCGGGATCCATGTGCTGGTGGAGAAACCGCTCGAGATCACCCACGCCGCCAGTCGCGAGATCCTTGCGACGGCCGCCGCGTCGACGGCGAAGCTGATGGTGGCTTACCGGCTTCATTTCGAGCCCGCCACGCTGTCCCTCATCGATCGCATTCGCGCCGGCGAGCTGGGCCAGGTGCATACCTTCAGCGCGACGTTCGCGCAGATGGTCGACCCGAAGAACCACCGGGCGACCAACGGTGCCAAGGCCGGACCGGTCTTCGACATGGCGCCCTACCCGATCAACGCGGCACGTTACGTCTTCGATGCCGACCCGATCGAGGTGGTGTCGGCTGTGGGCCTGCGCCATCCGGAGTCGGGACTTGGCGACGATTTCGACCACACCGTGGCCGTGACCCTGCGCTTTCCCGGAAACCGCGTGGCCCTGTTCACCGTGTCCTACTACGGCAACGCCGTCGATGCGTTCTATGTAGCGGGGACCAAGGGCAGTGTGCACATGCGCCCGTGCTTCACCTACGGCACGCCCTTCGAACAGACCATCACCGTGGGCGACAAGGAGCGGAAGATTTCCGCCCCGGCGACCGACCAGTTCGGCGGTGAGCTGAAATATTTCTCCGCATGCCTGCTCGACAACGAAGATCCGGAGCCGGATGGCCAGGAAGGCCTGATCGACGTGCTGATCGTCGAAGGCATCATGGAGGCGCTGGCCTCGGGCAAGCCGCAGAAGCTGGACCTGCCCGAGCGCAAGCGCCGGATCGATACGACACGACAGAAAATGAATCTGCCCAAGGTGGAAGCGCCGGAACCGGTCGACGCCGCCAAACCCTCGAAGTAATCCGGTCAGTCGTCGAGCAGATCCGCCACGGAGGAAAGGATTTCCGCCGGGCGGAACGGGTAGCGATCCACCTCCGCGCGGTCGGCGATACCGCTGAGCACAAGCACCGTATGCAGACCCGCTTCGATACCGGCGACGACGTCGGTATCCATGCGGTCGCCGATCATGCCGGTGTTGTGCGAATGCGCGCCGAGCTTGTTCATCGCCGAGCGAAACATCATCGGGTTGGGCTTGCCGACCATATAAGCCTGACGCCCGGTGGCCTTGGTGATGAGCGCGGCCACGGCGCCTGTCGCCGGCAGCGGACCCTCCGCACTGGGGCTGGTGACGTCCGGATTGGTGGCGATGAATCGCGCGCCCGCGCCGATCAGACGGATCGCCTTGGTGATGGCTTCGAACGAGTAGGTACGGGTCTCGCCGAGCACGACGTAGTCGGGCGCGGTGTCGGTCATGATGAAGCCCGCCTCGTGCAGGGCAGTGGTCAGGCCCGCCTCGCCGATGACGAACGCCGAGCCGCCGGGCGACTGGTCCTTGAGGAACGCCGCGGTCGCCAGCGCCGATGTCCACAGCTGCTCTTCGGGCACGTCGATACCCGACGTCCGCAGGCGCGCACTCAGGTCGCGCGGCGTGAAGATCGAATTATTGGTAAGCACGAGGAAGGGCTTGCCCTGGTCACGCCACTGGCGGATCAGCTCGGGCGCGCCCGGCAGGGCTTTGTTCTCGTGGACGAGCACACCGTCCATGTCGGTCAGCCAGCACTCGATGTCTTTACGGTCAGCCACAGGGTGTCCTTCGGAGGGGAAGCGGGATCGTCGACGAGGATAGCGCGCCGCGCAGGCAAGGATTGGCTCAGGGCGTCGCCGGCGTGCGTGCGGTCACACGAAGGACGGCCCAGCCGGCGAGACCCGCAAGGACGGAGCCTGCAAGGATGCCCAGCTTCACCTCGTCGCGTAGCTCGGGATGATCCGGGAAGGCGAGCATCCCGATGAACAGGCTCATCGTGAAACCGATGCCGCACAGCAGCGCCGTGCCGAACAGCTGCCCGCGCGAGGCGCCGCGCGGCATCTCCGCCCAGCCGAAGCGGATGGCGAGCCATGCGGCACCGAACACACCGATGAGTTTGCCCACGAGCAGGCCGAGGCCCACGCCGACCGTGGTCGCGGCGAGCCATTGCGCCAGGCCCACACCGGCGAACGAGATGCCGGCGTTGGCGAAGCCGAACAGGGGCAGCACCGTGATGGGGACCAGTCGATGGAGCGCGTGCTCGAGCCTCAGCAGAGGCGAATGGGTGCAGTCGCCGTCGGACGGCAGGCGCCCTTCACTGTCGCTAAGGGGGATGCACAACGCGGTCGCCACGCCCGCGAGGGTCGCATGGACGCCGGACTTCAGCACCAGCACCCAGAGAACGACACCGATGAGCAGATAAGGCCACAGGCGGCTGACGCCGAAGCGGTTCATCAGGGCCATCGTGGCAACGGCAAGCAGTGCCAGACCGAGATAGGCAAGCGACAGATCGGGGGTGTAGAACAGCGCGATGATGATGACCGCACCGAGGTCGTCGATGATCGCCAGGGCCGCGAGAAACGCCTTGAGGGACGTGGGCACCCGGCTGCCGAGCAAGGCCGCCACACCGAGCGCGAAGGCGATATCGGTCGCCGAGGGAATGGCCCAGCCACGCATCGATTCCGCGTTGCCCCGGTTGACCAGCAGGAAGATGGCCGCCGGCACGACCATGCCGCCCAGCGCCGCCAGACCCGGCAGGACTCGCAGACGGTTGGAGGCCAGCTCCCCGTCGATGAACTCGCGCTTGATCTCGAGGCCCACCAGCAGAAAGAACACCGCCATGAGACCGTCGTTGATCCAGTGCAGCACGCTCAGCGGGCCGACGTGCGCCTGCAGCGCGTCGAAATACACGGAGGCGAGCGGCGAATTGGCCACGATCATCGCGAGCGCCGCGGCACCCATCAGCACGAGGCCGCCCACGGCCGATCCGGCGGCGAAGTCGGCCAGCCGCTGGAGCGGACGCCATATCAGTGTCTTGAGCAACGGACTCTCCTGTCCCTGGTAAGTCCGTGATGGTCACACCACCCGTCGCCGAGGGCAAACGGGGCGAAAGACGCATGGCCGGAACGACGCGCCCATCACGGCATTACGGCGTCACTCCGCGCGCAGCCTTTTCTCGTGCGCGGCGAAGTCCTTCCGATATTTCTTTGCCAGCCCTGTCTTCTGGGGCGCCGTCAGGATCTTGCCGGCCAGCTGAAAGAAGATTTTCTCCTCCTCGCGCAGATGATCGTGCAGCTCTTCGGAAAGCTTGGCGAGGTTCGCCGTCCAGCTGCGACCCGCGTGGTTCCGCGTCTGCATTTCCTCGATCAGGTCATCCATCTTGTGATGGTCGGCCAGCGCATCGCGCGAGGAGTGCAAGCCGCGATCGTCCATCAGCATCGGCACGTAGAGGTAACGCTCCTCGGCCGCCTCATGCGCCGCGAGTTCGATCCGTAACGCGGTGAACAACTCGACCCGGTGAGGACCCGGCTCCGAGCGCTGCAGCTTGCGGACGAGTGAGCGCTGCGTGGCGTGGCTTTCGCGGAGGGCTTCGAAGATGGTTTCGGACATGGCGTCGGCTCTGTCATGGGACGGCCCGGGTGGGCGGGTGCCACGATCATCCCGATGCGGATGTCGACGAAGCGTCTGCCAGGCCACAGGTGCTCCACAGCCAGACCGCGCACAGCGGGAACAACAGGAAGCACGAGACGACCGAGAAGATCCACGCGATCGTGCCGTACGAACCGGACATCCCGCCCGCACCGAAGAACAGGAAGAACCAGCAAGCGGTCACTACCGCCATCAGCAGCCATCGGGCCGGGTCACCGTGGGTCACGTTCTGACAGACACCCGGAAACGTCTTCCTGAAGAAGTGCCAGGCGATATAGCCCGACACCGCCATCAGAAACGGGAACTGCAGCCACACCGGGATGCCGAAGCCCTGGGCGGACAGCGCGATATCCGCATGCGTGGAGAGTGCCCTGATGGGCACATAGCTCCACACGTTGCCCGCGCACATCAGGCACAGCCAGTACACGAAGGACTGCAGCCCCCGCCGCGACCGCACCGCGTCCATGCGCGACACGGCGTCCAGGATGAAAAAGAGCACGCCGTTGCCGACGAACGGGCCGGCCAGTGCGATGAGAGAGGCCTGCCACCCGGCGCCACTCGCGATGATCGGCGCGTATTCCACGTTGTCGGAAACGTCGCCCAGCAGGAGGATGTTGCCGGGGGTAGCCGAGCCGTAATCGATGTCGAAAGGCGACTTCATCCAGCCAAACGCCCACGCCGCCATCGAGTGGCTGTATTCATGGGCCAGGTAGGCCACCGCGTGGGCGACGATGGTGAGTACGAACGTCAGGACCGCGAAACGAACGACCCGCCATCCGCTGACTCTCGCGACGCCCTTTCCGTTATCGACCATGTCACTCCCCCGGTGAGGAGCGAACTATAGCGCCCGGAGTCAGCCTTTGGACTGCTCCAGCACGCGGGATCCGGTGATGATCATCCGCAACATCGTCGAGATCTGCTCGATCACCTCGGGGTCGCGCTCAGGCGGCTGATCCATGGCGCTGGCACCCATCGCGAAAACGAGGCGGGTGATCGCCTTGGATACCAGCGCCGGTTCGTGCAGCGTCGCGCGCTCGGCGGCGGCGAGGCGGATCAGGTCGACGCGGAGCTCGTCCTCGAAGTACATCAGCTCGCGCTCGACCGCCTGCTTGAAAGCGTCCGAACCTACCGCGCCTTCGCGCAGCAGCACATGCAGGAGTTTGTCGTCCGCGCGCAGCTGCTCCATGAAGGTCTCGACCGAAACACGGATCACGCTGCGATCGGTCGAGGTAGCACGCTCCCGCGCCGAGCCGATGATGATGCGCAGCGAGCGCCCCGCCAGGTCGATCAGGGCGATGGCCAGCTCGTCCATGTCGCGGAACTGACGATAGAAGCTGTTGGGCGCGATGCCGGCTTCGCGCGCCACCTCGCGCAGGCTTACCGTGGACAGGCTGCGGTTGGGACCGATCAGCTTGAGCGCGGCGGCCAGCAGGTCCTCACGGGCGATCCCCGCCTTGCGCGGAGGCGTCGGGAAATCCGGGGACGGGGTGAGAATGATCGAGGTCATGAGGCGCTGATAACGGACTAGGCCCGAATCATACCCCCAGTCGTGAATGCACAACTGTATACACAGCTGTGCGGATGCGCGTATAGTGACTCCATGAACGCCATTCCCGTTCCGAAAACCTCCTGGCGCCAGCGCGCCGTGCGCCGCGCCGTCTCACCGGCGTTGTTCGACTTCTGGGCGACCCGCCTCAACCCGTTGTGGACCCTGGAGCAGCCGTTGGCGCGCCTGGTCTCGCGCACGGCGGCGAGCCGCGACGCCGTGACCCTCGTGCTCCGCCCCAATCGGCATTGGCAGGGCATGCTCCCCGGCCAGCACGTCAATATCGGCGTGGAAATCGAGGGTCGCCGGCTGGTGCGCAGCTACAGCCCGACGCCACTGGACGACGGCACGCTGGCGATCACCGTCAAGGCGATGCCCGGCGGCGTGGTCAGCGGTCATCTGGCGAAAGCCGCCCGGATAGGCGACGTGGTGACCCTCGGTCAGGCCTTCGGCGAGATGACCCTGCCTTCCGATACCGACGACCTGCTCCTGCTGGCTGCCGGCAGCGGCATCACGCCGATGCGTGCCCTGGTGCGCTCGCTCGCCGCACGCGGCATGCCGGTCAAGGTCGACCTGTTGTACTGGGCGCGCGATCGCGCCGACCTTTGCTTCGTGGACGAACTCGACGAGCTGGCCGCTACCCACCCGCGGCTGCGTGTGCGCACCTTGCTCACGCGTGCCGGGGTCGAGCCCGAGCGTCGCGTCGACGACGTGTCGCTGGAGTCGATCGAGGACCTGCAGGCACGCCGTGTGCTCGCCTGCGGCCCGGGCGGATTCGTCGAGGCGGCACGCGCGCGCCTTCACGGCTACGTCGCGCACTTCGACGCGGAAGCCTTCAGCACGCCGGCCACCGTCGAGGGCGAAGCCGGCGAGGTACAGGTACACCTCGCTCGCAGCGGACGCACGCTTACCCTCGCCCGCGGCACCTCGTTGCTGGAAGGTCTCGAAGCCCAGGGCCTTCGCCCGCGTCATGGCTGCCGCATGGGCATCTGCAACACCTGCGCCTGCGGCCGCGCCTCGGGCACCGTACGTCACACGCTGACCGGCGACCGCGACAGCGAGCCGTCGACCCCGGTACGACTGTGCGTCAGTGCGCCGAGCACCGATCTGGTCCTGGACCTTTAAGGAATACACATGGCCCGCATCAAGAACCGCATTCTTTCCGCCGCCGAGCTGCAGTCCTTCGGCGACGAGCTCGACGCCCTGCGTGCCCGCGTCGCTGCCGATGTCGGCGCGCGCGACGCCCGCTACATCCGTCGCATCGTTGCCGCCGTGCGCTGGACCGGCGTGACCGGCCGCGCGCTGCTCTTCCTCGGCGCGTTCGTGCACAGCGTGCTCGTCCCCGCCTGGATCGTCGGCACGATCTGCCTGGCCCTGTCGAAGATCCTCGACAACATGGAGCTCGGCCACAACGTCATGCACGGCCAGTACGACTGGATGGGCGACCCCAAGCTGCATGGCCAGACCTACGAGTGGGATATCGTCGCCACCGGCGATGCCTGGCGCAAAACGCATAATTTCCAGCACCACACGTACACCAACGTGCGCGGCATGGACGACGACATCGGCTACGGCCTGCTGCGCATCTTCCCCGAGCAGCGCTGGCGTCCGTTCTATCTGATGCAGCCCGTCATCGCGGTGTTCTTCATGCTGCTGTTCCAGTGGGGTGTGGCCATCCAGGATCTGCGCATCGGCCGCTGGTTCGCGGGCAAGATGAAGACGGCGGAACTGCGTCGCAACTTCCGTCCGGTCGGTCGCAAGATGGCGCGTCAGCTGATCAAGGACTACATCGTGTTTCCGCTGCTGGCCGGCCCGTTCTTCCTGCCGGTGCTGCTGGGCAACCTCGTCGCCAACGGCATGCGCAACATCTGGACCTTCGTCATCATCTTCTGCGGCCACTTCACCGCCGATGCCGAAGTGTTCCCGAAGGAAACCATTCGCGACGAAACGCGCGGCCACTGGTACCTGCGCCAGCTGCGCGGCTCGTCCAACATCGCCGGCGGCAAGCTGCTCAACGTGCTGTCGGGCAACCTGAGCCATCAGATCGAGCATCACTTCTACCCGGACCTGCCGGCCAACCGCTACGCGGCGATGGCGGTCGAGGTGAAGCAGATCTGCGCCCGTTACGGCCAGCACTACAACACGGGCTCGTTACCTAAGCAGTTCGGTCAGGTCATCTGGCGGATCGTGCGTCACGCCTTTCCCAGCCGCGTGCGTACGGCAACCCTGCCATCGGCCGCCCTCCAGCGGGGCTGATGCTCGCGATGGGAGACCCCGCGCCTTCCGACAGCGCGTCCTCCGCAACGACATCCACGAAGGCGTCGTTTCAGGCATTGCACGATTTCGGCAACATAAGCCGCTGACCGGCCAGCAAACGCGACCCGATGCACATCGCCACCGCTCATTTTCGGCGGTGGATGCGCCTGTCTGGCTCATGACAATCAAATTCATGCCGTGTCCATCATTTCACCCGCTATAACTGGCTTGACACTGAACGCCGTTACAGGTATCCAAGGCCAAGGGACTACTTCGACCGATCGGGGGACCGGATGGCACGGATGCACCGAACACGCACTCTCCGCATGGCATCGCCATGAAATGGCCCAACGCGGGCTCCGTTAACGACGCAAATGACGTGACTCCCCCGCCTTCGGCAGGGTGGATCGTGCTCGTCTGCGCCATCTCAATCGCCACATGCCTGACGGTGGCGTACGCGTATTTCAAAGGTTGAACTGAAACGACAAGGGGATGTCATGCGTCACGACGGAAATAGGCACCTTCACCTCACCATTCTTCCGACCGAGCGCTGCAATTTTCGCTGTACGTATTGCTATGAAGATTTTGCAATCGGCAAGATGAAACCGCCGGTAGTCGATGCGATCAAGAGCCTGATCAGACGACGCGTCGAGCAGGGTGGTCTTCGATCACTGCAGTTCGAGTGGTTCGGCGGAGAACCTCTCGTGGCCAAAGATATCGTCCACGATATTGCCGCGTACGCACACGGTTTCTACGAACGCGGTGAACTCGAGGAGTTCGAAGGCGGCCTGACGACCAATGCGTTTCTCCTCGACCCCGCCACGCTGCAACTGCTGGTATCGCGTCGCCAACGCAACTTTCAGATATCCCTCGATGGCGATGAGGAAGCCCATAACCGATCCCGTCAGTATGCGAACGGCTCGGGCACCTTCAAAGAGATCTGGGCGAATCTAACCGCGGCACACACGTCCGACCTCGACTTCGAAATCATCGTACGCCTGCATATCATGCCGGGAAACGAACAGGGCCTGCTTCGACTGACCGAAAAGATCGCCGTCGAACTCGGCGGAGACCCCAGGTTCAGTATCTACGTCCGCCACATCTCGGATCTCGGCGGAACGAACGAGAATCAGAAGGAAATGCAGACCATTTCCATGGACGAGGCACACCGCATCTCGCTGGTCATCGAGGAACGTCTCGTCAGGGCGGGCTTCAAGGTGTCCAACGGCGTAGGTAACCTGTTCGAGAGCGCGATCAAGGTCACCGATATCAAGCGCAAATCCGACCTGCCAGTCGCTGGAGATGCATCACCTTCGGGTGCGGACGACCACGAGTTCGGCTACATCTGCTACGCCGCGAAGCCCAACCACCTCATGATCAGGGCCGATGGAAGACTCGGGAAATGCACCGTCGCTCTCAATAGTCAGGGCAACGTGGTCGGCCGACTCCTGGACGATGGCCGCGTTCAGATCGACGACGAGCGTATGAATTTCTGGCTGCGCGGACACCTGAGCCGAAACGCAGACGAACTGGGCTGTCCCGCGCATTCGTACGGATGAAGCCGCCGCTTTTCACGGATGAAAACTCAGGCGCCAGGACCCGCGCCTACCTCGTTGAGTACAACTGGAGAATGGACCATGAGTAACGGAACCACCGGACACGACATCGTGTTCGTCTACGACGAAGATGGCCTCTTCGACATCCAGGGCGACGCGGCCCCGTTCGATCTGACGGGCGGCATCCAGGGATCCATGGCAAACGTCGGCGAAGGCCTCGTCGTGTCTGGATTTGCATGCACCAATGACAAGAACTGTAAGTAAGGAAACGACATGAGCACTGAGAACAAGCTGTTCGTTTATGACGAAGATGGGCTCTTCGATATCGTGGACTCCACCAAGGCGGAACACCTGAGTGGCGGCATCCAGTCGTCCATCGGACTCAGCACCGAGGCGGTCTCCGGTGTCTTCTGCCACAACAAGGATTCGTGCTCCTGACAAGGGCGGGGGCCACGTGCCCTTGAATTCCCGGTGCCGCTTCGGCGGCACCGTTCGCGCAGCCAGATTAGGAGCGCAGCATGTTAGGTTATTACGTGGAGTCCGCATGGCACGGAACCCGCAGGCACCCACTCATGTCCGTCTTCATGATGCTTGCAGTCGCGATCGGCATCAGCGCTCCGTTCTCCGCCGTTGCGCTCGTGGAGAGCCTGGGGGGCGACCCGCTTCCCGGCTACAGCACATCGGTGTTTCATCCGCAGATAGAACCGCGCCCAGCCGATATCGTGGCAGGCGATAAAGCCATGCCGGCAGATCTGACGCTGCAGGATGCGAACGCGCTCTACCGGTTATCGTCTGCGCCACCTGGCGCGATCATGAGCACGAATCGCCTGCCTTCGAAGCGCGGGGACGACGCGTCCCCCCTTCGAATGACGCCTACGCGTGCGACCACCTGGCGCTTTTTCGAGCTGTTCGGTCTTCACTTCATCGTGGGACGCGGCTGGACAGAGGCCGAGGACCAGTCGCGAACGCCTGTCGTCGTGCTGTCACGCCGGGCCAACGATCGGATGTTCGGAGGTGAGAACAGCGTCGGCAGGGAGATGCAGATCGCCACCCGCAGCTTCCGCGTCATCGGTGTCGTCGACGACTGGAATCCGAAACCGCACTTTTACGATTTGGGCACGGGCGCGTTCGCCAACGCCGAAGACCTGTACATGCCGTTCGCCACGTGGCTCGACCTTCCTCAGGACTATGGATTCGGACCCGTAAAATGCTGGTCCTCGGCAGGCCAGACTGGCGAGAAGCCGACCGCTCCGAACTGCACGTGGGTGCAATACTGGGTCAACCTGGCCAGTGCGGACGCGGTTGCACGCTTCAGCGATACCCTGCGCGCGTACGTCAGGACACAGCGCGATGCCGGAAGGTTCCAGCTCGACGTTCGTCCGCGCGTATCGAACGTACGCAACTGGGTAGCCATCAATAATGTCGTTCCGCCCGCCGTGCGCATGCAAGCGGTCATCGGAACAGGCATCTTCGTCGTCTGCATGATGAGCGCCGTCGGCCTTCTCGTAGCCAAGTTCTCGCGCTACGGCTCCGAGCTTGCGATACGCCGCGCGCTGGGCGCCACGCGACACGACATCTTCATGCAGTGCTTCCTCGAAGCCGGCATCGCAGGGCTGGCTGGCGGTGTGCTGTCGTTGCCGCTGACATGGCTCGGCTTCCGCATGATTCAGAAACAGACGCCATCGCTGGTCGAAGGAATTCATATCGACTTCGCGGCGCTTTCCCAATCGGTCATGGTGGCGATTGTCGTGATGTTTGCCGTGGGCTTGTATCCGGCAGTTCGCTCATCCCGCATCGCTCCGGCACAACTGATAAAAACCGCATGAATCGATTTCTCATCATGGTCCCGACCGTGCTGGCCATGCTGCGGCGGCAAAAGTTCATACATCTCATGCTGCTTGCGGAGATCGCGGTACTCACCGCGTTGATCGTCAACGCTCTGGCAGTCGTTGCCGCCACGCAGCAGCGATGGCAGACACCGACCGGCGTCGACGAAGCCAACATCGGTGTCATCCGAAGCATAGGCGTCGTCGGCGCGGCTAACCCGTCAACGGCGGCACAGAACCTCCAGCTCCTCCGTGAGATCCCCGACGTTCGGTCCGCGGCATACGGCGCACCGCCATTGATGAACACCTCCACGATCGATGTCCGCCGTGATGCCGGTGCTCGGTCGGCTACCACCCGTGCCTACCTCTTTCAGGGGAGCCAGGGGCTCACGGCCACACTCGGAATCGACGTGGTGGCCGGGCGTACGTTCACCTCGGATGATCCGCCACCTGCCGGCACACTGGACGACAACAGCGTTCTTCCCGTTCTCATCACGCGGAAGTTATCGCAAAGATTGTTTCCCGACTCGGATGCTCTCGGAAAGGTCGTCTACACCAATGGCAATCCCATGCGGGTGATCGGTATCGTCCGATATCTTCGATCCCAGCTTACCGGCGCCGACAACGACGACATGGGTGTCGTCAGCGAGATTCGTATCGAGAATGAAAATGTCGGTGGCGCATTCACCATCCGCGCGAAGAACGGCTCGCTCGGACGGGCACTACCCGCCGCGGCTGCCCTTATGGAGCAGCATAATACCGGCCACGTCCAGGCCGATGTCTTCACGCTCACGGGGAAGCGCCTGGAATACTTCGCCTCCGATATGGCCGTGTCGCGCATGCTCCTGACCGTGATTATCGTCCTTATCGTCATGCTTGCCTGCGGACTGGCTGGCCTCACGCATTTCCTTGTGAATAAGCGTCAGAGGCAGATTGGAGTGATGCGCGCCGTCGGTGCCATGAAGCGGGATATCGTCTTCTTCTTCGCCTGCGAAAACCTGATCGTTTCAGGTAGTGGCGCGATCCTCGGCATCGTCATGGCGATTTCCCTTCACGTCCATCTCTCGGAACGTTACGGTCTGGCGGCGCCCACGTCAGCACTGGTTCTGGTGACCGCGCTTGGAATGATGGCCGTCAGCCTGTCTGCCGTGGCGCTTACTGCCGGACGCGCGGTACGTCGCACCCCCATGACGCTTTTCGGATAAGCACCATGTCGCCGGACGATATGTTCAGGGAGCTCATCACCACCGATTCGCTGGTGGATACGGGGCGGACCGCCCGCAAGCCTGTCGCGGCATGGCTCGATGAACTGATTTACAAGACCGAGCAATTGCCACGAAATCGCACGCGCTCCCTCGGTGAATTCTCCTCGATCCAGAACAATTTTTCGCTCATCACCATGCTGATCGACGGCACGGAGGCGGCTCGGAACGAATGCGCCGCACAGATTGAACATGCTGTCCAGGAGGGGTTTCCCGGTGAGGCCATGCAGCCCTGGGTGAACCTCGCGCGACTCGACCGCATCGACGGTAAGGCGAGGGCCGCGGCACGGAAACTATCCGCCGTGCGACGTCTCGCCGAGTGCGGCCGCGTCACACTGGCGGGGACTCGCTTTGGTTCCGACGGCGCCGACAGGCGGTTCGCCGCAAGCGTATACGCCAGCGAAAATTTCTATGCCGCGCTGGCACAGAGCGATGCACTCGCCACTCATTTCCGGCGCGTAGAGCGCCAGTTGGGCCGCAAGGAACATCCACTCCTCGCCGAGCAACAGGTCGTCGCCGGCACCCTCACGGGCGACTTCGACATGGTCAACGCGGGATTGTCCAACCGAGCCTGGTTCATGGACGCGCGAACCCGCCTGGCCGGCATGTTCTACCGCGCCGCGTGGTCGTGGCGTCAGGGCGTGCCGGAACCGGTCGACCGTCTGGCTGTGGAACTGCTTCGGCAGTCATCCCCCAAGGCCGCCGAACGAATGCTCGACCATGTGGTGCTTCGCCTTGTGTATCGCGGTGGCCTGCTGGCCCTCCAACGCGGGGACCGAGAGCGTGGCATCGCATTGCTTGAGCGAACCCGCCACTACGCCACGCGACTGTCCGATGCGGAGTATGTGGCTCGCGCGGGCGCCCGTCTTGAAACACTCGGAGAAGCGAGCGCCTGGCAAGTAGCCGCTGCACGGAGCGGCTACCGGTCTTTCCGCGGCGTGCCGTCATTCGCGGAAGGTCGGCAGGACCAAGGCATCGCTACGCGCATCGATAAGCTGAAGGAGCTTGTGCATACCATTCGCCGCAATGTTCCGCTGCGCACTTACGCGTCGGTGGAAGCATGAAGCGGCGTGTTCCGATCGTGCTCCAGGCCGAGCTGACCGAGTGCGGCCTCGCGTGCGTCGCCATGATTGCCCATTACCACGGGCATGGCATCGATCTGGGCTGGATGCGTTCCCGTTACGCGTCCTCACTATCGGGCATGTCCTTGCGCCGCACCGCCGAGATCGTGGCGGAGATCGGCTTGCATCCGCGCGTGATCAAGTGCCCGATGAGCATTCTCGCCCGCCTTGGCCGCCCGACCATCCTCTACTGGGGGAGCAATCACTTCGTGGTGTTCATCTCAGCCAAGGATGGCCGTTACGTCATTCATGACCCCGCGAAGGGTCGATGCGTGCTGAACGAAACGGAGTTCGCGCGTCTTTTCACCGGCTACGCGATCGACGCCCAACCAGGGCAGGATTTCACGCCGATTGTGCCCGCGCGAAAACCACGATTCAACGCGCAGGTCCGAACCATCATGCGCTCCCTGGTGGGAGCGGGCCTGCTACTGCTCTGTTTGGCGGTTTGCCTCGAGCTACTGGGGCTCGTTGGTCCATTACTGCTTCAGTGGGTCATCGAGCGTGCCATAGGAAGACGGGATGTCGATCTTCTCTATCTGCTAGCGGGTCTGTTTTCGTTCGCCATCCTGATCCGGTCCGTGCTTAGCCTGGCCCGTGACTGGTCGATCGCCTCGGTGAGTGCAGCGTTCGTTCGCCGATGGGGAGCGGACGTTTTCCGGCATCTTCTCCGGCTTCCGCTGGCCTACTTCGAAAAGCGGAACATAGGAGACGTGCTGTCGAGATACCTCTCGATCCAGTCCATCCAGTCGATCCTTTCGACCAATATCGTGTCTTCGCTCATCGATGGTGGGACTTCCCTCATCGCCCTGGTGTTGATCGCGGGCTATTCGTTGAAGTTCGCGCTGATCGCGCTGGTGACCCTGGCTTTCTACGGGGCGATCAGGCTCTACGTCTACACACCGCTGATGCTCGCCAATCAGGATCAGCTCAATGCCAGCGCGCGGCAGGAAAGTCTCATGATCGAATCCGTGAGGGGCATCGCCACGGTCAAGCTGTTCAACGACCACGAAGGTCGAACGAACCGCTTCACCTCGCTGTTCACCCTTACGCTCAACAAGCTGATCCGCGTGAAGTACCTCAGTTCGATAGCGAGATCCGCGAACGACTCCATCATGGGGCTCTGCCGTATCGGCATCGTCACTCTTGGCGCAAGGCAGGTACTGGATGGTCATTTCACCGTTGGAGCTTTTGTCGCCGCCATCGCCTACGTCGAAATGTTTCTTCTAAAGGGCGCCGCCCTCGTCGATAACATCATCGAACTGCGCTTGCTCGATCTGCATGTCGACCGACTCCGCGACATCACGGATCAGCCCCAGGAGGAGCTCGGCGCGGGTGCGCTGCCTGCATCCATCGGCACCCTTCGCTTCGAAAATATCGGATTCCGTTACGCGTCGGATGAGCCGTGGATAATTCGGCACTTCGACGAGACGATCCTGCCCGGTGAGTCGGTAGCGCTGGCCGGCCCTTCGGGGGTCGGAAAGACAACGCTAATCAAGCTCATTCTTGGCTTCCTCGAGCCTACCGAGGGTCGCATCCTCTATGACGGCGTCGATGTCACGATGATCGGGCGCGCCGCTTTCCGCGCAATCTGCGGTACGGTCCTGCAGAGCGACCGCCTCTTCTCAGGGTCGATCGAGGAAAACATCTGCTTTTTCGACCCCGCCATGGATAGCGCCAGGGTGTCGCGCGCGGCGCATCTCGCAGCCGTGGATGGGGAAGTCATGAGCTTCCCGATGGGCTATAAGACACTGGTTGGCGATATGGGCTCGGCCTTATCCGCAGGTCAGGAGCAGCGCATTCTGCTCGCGCGCGCCATCTACCGGAATCCACAGCTGCTGCTGCTCGATGAGGCAACCAGCCACCTGGACGTCGTCAACGAGCGGCTGATCGGACGACACATCGCTGGCTTGCCGATGACCAGGCTCATGGTGGCGCACCGCCCGGAAACCATAGACTCGGCTGATCGGGTCATCCATCTCCATTATCCGCACGAAAACGGAAAGCCTTCGGTAGCGGCAACGGCCTCCCGATGAACGTCAGTCCCGGGTTTTGGTCGCGGATGTCGACATTGGCCGCGTCGCCGACCGGACTACGCATGACCTGACCGGGCGGGCTATCGGCTGTTTCTGCGAATCAGCCATACCGCAAGCAGAGCTGCACCGCTCCCGAGAGCTACGGCGCGCACTCCTGGCTTGATCGCGACGTCCGCAACCATCCCCTCGGCAGCGTCGACCCGATCGGCCGCAAGCAGCATCAGCCAGTGGCGGAGGTCGTTCTCACTGTGGCGGAAAGCCCTGCGGCGTATCCACCCGCTGATTCCGCGCGGCGGAACAGTCGTGCCGAACACCGGCGGCCGAACGAAGTGCTCAGTCGATTGCAATATTTCGACCGCGCTCTCCTGCGCAGGCGGCGTCGTCCAGTGCACGCCTTCCAGCCGTGGCGGCGTGCGCTCCATCGGCACCGCCGGACGGTTCGCACGGTCAAGGTCGGCGCCCCAACCGGGGATGGTGCTGCGGTCAATGGGCTGGTTCATGCCGGCTCTCCGGGGACGATGGAAGGGTTCGGAGTCTTGACGGACGACCCCGTTGCCGTCGGCGGGATCAATACGGCCTTGATGCAGCCGTCTTTCTTGCCTGAGAACATCTCGTACGCATCACTGACCTCTTCGAGCGGCACGCGATGGGTAATGATGGCCTTGGGGTTGAGCCAGCCAGCGCGGACGTGCTCGATGAGGCGCGGAAGATGACGCTTGACGCTTGCCTGATTCATTCGCAAGGTCAGCCCCTTGTTGACCGCATTGCCGATGGGCACGGCGTTGAACGTCGGACCGTACACGCCGACAATTGACACGTTGCCGCCCTTTCGCACCGAGTTGATGGCCCAGTGCAGCACCGTGGCCGCTCCCGCCTGGAGCTTCATCGTGACACCGGTCAGCTGTTGAAGAGCGCTGCCTGCCGCCTCGCATCCCACCGCATCGATGCACACATCCGCACCGAGCCCGTCGGTCATTTTCTTGATATGGATGGCCATGTCGCCCACTTCCCGAAAATCAACGGTCTCGGCCGGGCCATACGCACGGACGAAGTCGAGCCGGTAGTCGACGTGGTCCACGACGATGACCCGCCCCGCCCCCATCAGCCACGCGGACCGGGCGGCCATGATGCCAACCGGACCGGCACCGAAGACGACAACGGTGTCGTTTTCCTTGATGTCGCCCATCTCGGCGGCCTGGTAGCCCGTGGGCACCACGTCGGTAAGCAGCACGGCGTCTTCGATGTCGATATCGTCGGGAATGACGGTTGGCCCGATGTCGGCGAAGGGCACGCGCACATATTCGGCCTGCCCGCCGGCGTAGCCACCCGTGGTATGTGAATAACCGTAGATTCCACCCACTGCGGTCGCCGACGGGTTCACGTTGTGGCAGTTGCTGTAGAGCTCCCGCTGGCAGAAGTAGCACGTACCGCAAAAGATGTTGAACGGGACGAGTACGCGGTCACCGACCTTCAGTCGTTCGACGCCATTTCCCACCTCGACGACCTCACCCGTGAACTCGTGCCCGAATACCGAACCCACGCGCGTATCCGGGACGAGGCCATGGTAGAGGTGCAGGTCCGACCCGCAGATGCAGGTCCGTGTGACGCGGACGATGGCGTCGAACGGGTGTTCGATCACAGGATCGGGAACTTGCCGCGCGGCCACACGGTAAGGGCGGCGATAGGTGGTCGCGAGCATGGGAGACTCCGGGGGGGTTAATGCTCCAGCGTGTCCCTCGGTTCGTGACCAAAGCGGGAAAAATTGCATGGTCCTTGCTCACGCCACCTGAGCGCGTGTAAGCGGAGCTTCGAGGCAGCCGCCGGCCGCACGGGCGTACAGAGCCCGAAGGCAGGGGTATGGCGGCACCGAGCGGAAGCAACGGGCTGGCAGTGCGAGGCCGACGCCGCCTGCGCGCTTGGACACCCAGACGTCCATAGACAAGAAACGCACCGTACCTTGCGGCACGGTGCGTTTGGCCTCGCCTGTGGCCGGACCAGCCGGCGCAGGAAGTTACAGGGACTTCACCGGGTTCTGTGCAAGCACCTGCCAGGCAAGGGACTCCGCGGCCGTGGCCTGCGCAGGGGTGAGTCCCATGCCCGCCGCCGCGGCGTCGTTCGAGCCAAGGCTGCGCGGATCGCGTCCGGTGATCCGACCGAAGGCGATGAAGGCCTCCATGGTGCTGCTGAAAGCGCTGGCGTGGTAACCGTCGACATTCCACGGATCGACCTTGCCCTCGTCGATACCATCGTATGGATTACGGTCGGCGACGCCCTGGGAAACCGCGGCGACGAACCCATCACCGACGGGCAGCATGCCGGCGAGCCCGGCGTTCGTATCCAGTGCCATCTGGTAGTTGTCATGCAGCAAGGCGACTGCCTGCTCGAGGGTCTTGCCCTTCCAGACGCCACCCGCGGCGTAGAGCTGGTCGGCGCGCGCCCAGTTTTCCAGCACGTAGACCGACGCCGCGGGGTTCGGATGGGGGCCGACGGCATGCACGTAGCCTTCCAGCAGCGCCGAGTACTTCAGGAAACTCGCGGGGTTGAGCGGCGCCGATGGATTGAGCGTGCTGTACTCCTGCAGCACCACCACGTCCCACGCTTTCGAGCCGATGAGCGGCAGCCTGTTCTGGTAATGGTACGCAAGGGTCTGACCGCTCACCGCCTCGATGCTCACGTCATAGGACAGGCCAGCGTCGACGGTCATCTGCTTGAAGATACCGGGGACGCCGCCCGTGCCGGAACCGTTGAGGTCGGTCACGTTAGCCGCGTTGAAGTGGTAGGCCGGCTCGAACTCGCCGTGCGTAAAGCTGTTGCCTACGAAGAGCACCTTGCGGGCCGGCGTCGGCGTCGGGGGCGTCACCAGCGGGAGCACGTCGAACGACGAGGTGAGGTTGTTGAACCGCAGGTCCGTGAGGTTCGGTGCATCGGCCGTGATTTCCAGCGCGAGGCCGCCACGTCCCGGGTGCTGATAGAGCATCACTCGCGAACCTGCCGGGATGCGCACAGACGAAATCTTGTCGACGACCGGGCCTGACACGATGTCGCCGGTGGCGGCATCGGTGCAGAACGACGCGCCCTGGTACTGGTAGTTCTCGTAGAAACACGTGCCGGATGTCGTGGGAGCGGGTGCCGCTGTCGCGCCATCGACCCGAAAGGACGACGCGAGGTTGTTGAAAGCGACGTTGCTCAGGTTGGGCGTATCCGCCGTAACTTCCAGCACCTTCCCTGTGAAGTCGGGGTGCTGGTAAAGCGTTACCTTCGACCCGTCCGGGACGCGTACGGCTGAGATCTTGTCAACCACGGCGCCGGTGACATTACCCTCGAGCGTCGTCGGGCACCACTCCGCCCCCTGATAGTTGTAGTCGGCATAGAAGCAGAGGCCGCCCGTCGCCGAAGCGGTCATGGAGGCAAGAAGAAGTGGCATAGCCGCGCCCAGGCGGGAAAGCGTTCTGTACATGTCGGTCTCTCCGGTTGATGAGTGCGATTCTTCATCCCCAGCCACGACATCGCCTCCCCCGTACGGGTGTAGAAGCGCGCGAGATATGTGCTGCGCATCACCAAATGAGGCGGAAGATCCGTTATTCGAGAAGGTCTCTTGCCACCCAATATCCTTCTCGTGGGGCGCTTGACCGCGAAACCGGCGCGCTACGCCGGTCTGGGGGGACGTGGCCTGCGGCGTCCGCGTCAGTAGGGCAGCGGATCTGGCTCTTGCGCAACGCTTTCCCAAATGCCATCGAGCAGCAGTTTTCGCGTACGGGCGATGTAACCCGGACGCGCGGCAATCACACGCTCCCGCGCTCGATCGCTGAATGACACGACGGAGCGATCGCGATCGCACAGCGCGGACACAACTGTCGGGCCCTTGTCGTTCGGCACCGAAGCAGGGGCGCCCGCACACAAGGTCTTCACTGGTCCGCTGAAGTGACCGACCCAGATCTCCACGCGGCGCCCGCGTTCCGCTTCGACATCGGCTACGGGCTCGTTGAAAACATCGCCTCGACTGTCAAACGCGGCTGCATTGCCGTTGGCGTCGTGAATAACGAACGGAATATGATCCATCCGTTTGTCCCACAAATCGTAGGTGTCATTCGCCTTGACGGTGCCCGTTTCGGTGACTGCGGCACAGCCGGTCAAGCCACTCGTCGCAAGGAACAGCGCGATAGCGGTTCGCCTGGTCGTTAGTTTGAATCGCACGGGGTATATCTCCCTCTTACGGGCTACGCATGAGTTTCTCGCGAGCTCACGCTCTACGGTGGTGGAAAAGCCTCGGATCAGCGTGAGCTCACCTGAGGCTGGTCTTGAGCAGCGGTATGCCATCCGCCACCCAGGGCGCGGATGAGATCCACGCTTGCCTGGAGCTGCCGCGTGCGTACCAGCTCGGCTGTGCGTTCGGCCTTGAGCGCCGCGGTCTGCGCCGTGACTACCTCCAGATAGCTGACGACGCCCTCGTTGTACCGGTTGGTCGCCAAGGTCTCGGACTGCTTGGCGGCGTCGGCCGCTGCCATCTCCTGCTGACCTTCCCGGCCTAACTCCTGAAGCAAGGACAGGTTGTCTTCGACTTGCTGGAACGCGTGCAGCACCAGGCCGCGGTACTGCGCTGAGGCCGCAGCAAACTCCGCTTTGGCTTCCGCCTCGCGGCCGCGCCGCGCGCCGCCGTCCAATAGATTGAGAGAGGCCAACGGCCCAAGGCTCCAGAACTGGTTGCTGGCCGCCAGGAGATTGCCGTGCCCCACGTCCTGCCAGCCCAATGCCGCGCCCAGGCTGATGGTCGGGTAGAACGCCGCGCGCGCGACCCCAATGCCGGCGTTGGCCGCGAACGCACGCCGTTCGGCGGCCGCGATATCAGGCCGGCGCTCCAACAAGGTCGAAGGCACCCCCAGCGGAATGCCAGGCAGGGTCAAAGCCGTGGTCTGGGCGGGCAGGAAAAAGGTCGACGGGGATTCGCCGACCAACGCCGCGATGGCGTGCTCGGTGAGTGCCCGCTGCACACGCAGCTCCGTTTCCTGGGCCTGGGCATCGGCGTATTGCGCGTTCGCGCGGGCAAGATCCAGCCCCGACGAAACACCCCCATCCATGCGCTTTTGCGTGATCGACTGGCCCTTGCCGAACGCGGCCAACGAGTCCTGGACGATGCGCAGCTCCACATCATCCCCCCGCAATGCGATGTACAAGTCCGCAAGACGCCCCTGGAGGCTCAGGCGGGCGGAGGCCAGGTCCGCCTCCGCCGCAACGCTACGCGCCTTGCCTTCGGCCACCTCATTGCGAATCCGGCCCCATAGATCCAGCTCGTAGCTGGCGCTGAAGGCGACCGTCCGCGTGTCGTATTCGTTGGGCTGGTTGGAGCCCCGAAGCGGCCGGTTATCGGACTGCCGCGCGTTGGTCGGTGAGGCGTCGATGCCTGCTTGGGGCGACTGTTGCGCCCCAAGCTCTTGGAGATAGGCCCGCGATGCATCCAGACGAGCCAGAGCTACGCCGATGTCGGGGTTGTTGGCGTCCAGTTTGGATTCGAGGCCATCGAGAGTGGGATCGCCGTAGACTTTCCACCACGGACCGCGCGCGACAGCATCTTTGGGATCGGCCTGCGTCCAACCTTCGGGATTAGCGGCGCCCTTAAAGGCCTCCGGCAGGGCACCGGCGTTGGGCTTCACGTAGTCCGGCGCCAGCGAGCAGCCGCCCAGCGCCATGAACAAGACCAATGCTCCGCCACGGATGGCAAGATCATGCTTTCTTGGCATGGTGGCTCTCGTCGGTGGCAGCGGGGGCCAACTGGACCAGATCGCCTTGGCTCAGCGAATCGGTAGGATGATCGATGATGCGGTCGTCCGGCTGAAGGCCCTGGTCGATCTCCAGCTTGTCGCCCAGGTCCATCGCGATGTGTACATCGCGCAGCACCACATGGTGGTCCTTGCCGAGCACCGCGATCTGCGGCCCCTGCGCGCGAAACAGGAGGGTCGTGGCCGGAACGGTCACCGTGTGGGCGTCGGCGTGTGTGGAGAGCTGCACCTCGGCAAAGTCGCCCGGCAACAGATCCTGGCGCGGATTGTCGACCTTGAACTGCGCCAGCAACGTGCCGGAGGCCCGGTTGATGGCCCTGGACGTCCCGATGAGCGTGCCGTCGACCGTCTCGCCGCCATGGCCCAGCACGAGCAACTTCACCTTCATTCCGGGGACGATGGAGGACGCGTAACTTTGCGGCACCTGCGTGTACAGGCGCATTTTGCTGGTATCGGCAATGGAAAAGAGCGGCTCGCCCCCGCTGGTGTTCGCCGTGATGAGGTCGCCGATGTCCGTGTTACGCGCCGTCACCGTCCCGTCGAACGGCGCGACGATGCGTTTGAATGATTCCAACGCGGCCAGGCGGTCTACATCGGCCTGGGCGCCCAGCTGATTGGCGCGCGCCGTCTCCGCTTCGCTCGACTTTTCATCCGACTCCTGCTTGGACACCGAATGCGACGCGAGCAGGTTCTGCCAGCGCCTGGCGGTGGTGTCGGCCAGGCGCACATTGGCCTGGGCGCGCACCAGTTCGGCTTTGGCCTGTTCGAACTGCTGATCCAGTTCCGGCGTGTCGATGAGCGCCAGAACCTGGCCGGCTTTGACTTTTTCGCCGATGTCGACATTCCACTGCTTCAGATACCCTCCGACCCGTGCGTGGATGGGGGTGGCAATCCATGCATCGAGGTGACCCGGCAGCGTCAGACCCTGGTTGGCGCTGAGCGCAGAGGCAGAAATGACCTGCACGCTCGGCGTAAGTTGCGCCTGGGTCCACGTCGTCAGCTCGTGGGACTCCACGGACCGCAGAGACAGACCCGCAATCACCCCAACGGAGGCCAGGCCTAAGCCGATGGCCAGAATCAAACGGACACGGGGAGGCCGCCCGGGTATCGCGGCGGTGGCTTCATGCGACATGGGAGTGATCTCCGATAAGCGGCTGTTTGGAAGGGGCGGGAGCAGGCCGGCCGTGGACGATCGCGAAGATGACCGGCACAAACAGCAAGGTGGCAAGCGTGGCGAACATGAGGCCGCCGATGACCGCGCGACCCAGCGGGGAGTTCTGTTCCTGGCTGAGCGCCATGGGCAGCATGCCGATGATCATCGCCAGCGCCGTCATGCACACCGGACGGAAGCGGGTAAAACCGGCCTCGAGCGCCGCCTTGACCGGGTCCCCATGCTCGGCCAGCCGCTCGCGGCAGAAGGTCACCACCAGGATCGCGTTCGCAGTGGCCACGCCCATGCACATGATGGCCCCGGTGAGCGCGGGCACGGACAAACTGGTGTGCGTGAGAAACAGCATCCAGACGATGCCGGCAAGCGCTGCCGGGAGGGCGGTGATGATGACGAACGGGTCCATCCACGATTGGAAATTGACCACGATGAGCAGGTAGATGAGGCCCACAGCCCCGACCAGACCGAACAACAGACCGCTGAAGGCTTCGTTCATCGTGCCGACCTGCCCGTGCAGGCTGACCAAAGTGCCCTTTGGCCGTTGACTTGCAAACTGCGCCAGAACCTTTTCCACATCACTGGCCACGCCCCCCAAATCCCGGCCTTGAATGGAGGCATAGATGTCGTACGACGGCATGATGTTGTAGTGAGACACCACCGCATCGCTGGGCCCACGGGTGAAGCTCGCCAGACCACCCAGAATTTGCGTGGCACCGTTGCCTGAGGAGGTCACCGGCAGCGCCTTGAGATCCGACATCGAGTCCATGAGGTATTGCGGCGTGGAAGCCACGATGGCGTAGGACACGCCGTTTTTCGGATTGAGCCAGAAGGCCGGGGCGACCTGCGAGCTGCCTGCCAGAGACGCCACCATGCTATTGGTGACATCGCGCTCGGTGATGCCCAACCCATCCGCCCGTACTCGGTCCACTTTGACGTTCAACTGCGGGTAGCTCGAGCTTTGCTGCAAGCGGACATCGACGATGCCATCCACCTTGCGCAGCTCCTTCATAATTCTTTCTGCGTAGGCTTCGTTGGCCACGCGATCCCGTCCGGCGATGGAGACATCCAGCGGCGAGGGCGAACCAAAGTTAAGGATCTGACTGGTCATGTCGGCCGGCAGGAACGCGAACTGGGTGCCGGGGAATTCGCGCGGAAGCTTTTCGCGCAATTGCTTCATGAAATCGGCCGCCGGCCGATGGCCTTCCTTCAAGGCGATCTGGATATCGCCGTCCTGCGAGCCGATGGTACCGCTGCTGCTGTAAACCAGGTTCACGCCGCTCAGCGGAAGGCCGATGTTGTCGATGATGGTGTCGAGCTGATCGGGCGGAATGACGGCGCGGATGGCGCGTTCGATATGATCGAACTCAGCGGCGGTCTCTTCGACGCGAGTGCCCATGGGCGCGCGCACGTGCATCGAGATGGATTCCGAATCCACGGTCGGAAAAAAATCCCGGCCCAATGCAGGAATCAGCGCAAAGGACACCACGACGAACCCGAGGAAGCCGACGACGAAGCGCTTTCGGCTGTCGAGGGCTACCGCCAGCAAGCCGTAGTAGCCGTCGCGGACCTGCGTGAAGCGCTGCTCAAAGCCCATCTGAAACCGCAGCAGCCCGCGCACTACGGCACTGCGGCGATTGCGACCGTGCTGGTCGCCCTCGTGATGGTTGAGATAGGTGTCCTCGGGATGCGCGCCCTCCCCGCCTTCCAGATGGTGTGGCTTGAGGAAGAACATCGCGAGCGTTGGCACAAGCGTGCGGGACAGGATGAAGGAAGACACCATGGCGAAGATCACCGCCAGGGCCATCGGGCGGAACAGGAAGCCGGCGATGCCGTCGAGCATGAACATCGGCACGAAGACGATGCAGATGCACAGCAGCGACACGAAGGCCGGCATCACGATCTGCCTGGCGCCGTCCATGATGGCGTCCATGACGCCCTTGCCTTGCTCCAGATGCCAGTTGATGTTCTCGATGGTCACCGTGGCGTCGTCGACCAGAATGCCCACCGCCAACGCCAGGCCGCCCAGGGTCATCACATTCAAGGTCTGTCCGAACAGCGACAGCAAAGCAATCGCCGACAGGATGGAAAGCGGAATGGACAAGGCGATGATGACCGTCGAGCGCCAGCTGCCGAGGAACAACAGAATCATCACGGAAGTCAGAAGGGCTGCAATGACCCCCTCGCGGGCCACCGAGGCCACGGCGGCTTTCACGAAGATGGACTGATCGCTCAGCAGGTGCATCTGCAGCGACTTGGGCTGGGTCTCGGCAATGAGCGGCAACAGCTTCTTGATGCCGGCCACCACGTCCAGAGTCGACGCGTTGCCGTTTTTCAACGCGGGCATCAGCACGGCGCGTTTGCCGTCCACGCGGACCACATTGTTTTGCGGCGGCGCGCCGTCGCGCACATGGGCCACATCGCCGATGGTGATCGTCGCGCCGTTGACGGTCTTGATGGGCAGGTTGTTTAGCTCATCGATGGCCGTTGGGCTGTTATTGAGTTGGACGTGATACTCGTAAGTCCCGATCTTGGCCGTGCCCACGGGGATAATCTGGTTCTGTGCGGCCAACGCGTTGCCCACGTCCTGGGCCGAGAGGCCTTTGGCCGCCAGCGAGCGCGGATTCAAGTCCAGCGTTACTTGCTTTTGTTTGCCGCCATACGGCGTCGGTATGGCCACACCAGGCACTGAAATCAGCGTCGGGCGCATGAAGTTCTGCGCGATGTCGCGGATGGTGGCTTCCGACAAAATGGGGCTCGACAGCGCCATCTGGAGCACTGGAACGGTGGAGGCGTTGTAATTGAGAATGAGCGGCGGCGTGATGCCCGGAGGCATCTGCTTGACCACCGTCTGGGAAATCGAGGTCACCTGCGCCGTGGCCGTGCGGATGTCCACGCCCGGCTGGAAGAAAATCTTGACAATGCCAACGCCCGGCAACGACTGCGACTCGATGTGCTCGATGTCGTTGACCGAGGTGGTCAACTGGCGTTCGTAGTAATAGATCACGCGGCCCGACATCTGGTCCGGCGGCAGGCCGTTATAGGTCCACACGACGCTGATGACCGGGATACCGATGTTCGGAAAGATGTCTGTTGGCGTGCGCAAGGCGGCCAGCGGACCGGCGATGAGGATCAACAGCGCCAGCACGATGAAGGTGTATGGACGCGAGAGGGCGATGCGAACGAGGGCTAGCATGCGGCGAGCCCGTGAGCCAATAGAGATGGCGGCGTCATGACGCGGACGGGTCGCTGCGCATGGCGCAGTGGCGCGGAAGGTTTCATCGGCGGTATCGCTCGGATCTGACCCGGGCAGAAGTGCCCTGGGTCATTATCCGAACCGATTCTTGTGGAAATCTTTTGTGCTCCGAATCTGTCGCTCGGCGCTCAGCGTTTACTCGCGGCGTCGGTCAGCGGATCCATCAGGATGTGCACCAGAAGTCCATTGCCCGACGGGGCCTCCAGAAGCGCGATGGACCCGTCGTGCAGCTCTACCGCGCGCTGGACGATGCTGAGCCCAAGGCCATAGCCTGGCTCTTTCATGTCGGCGCCACGGTAGCCACGTTGAAAGGCAGCCTCCCTGCGGTTCTTGGGAATGCCGGGGCCGTCGTCGGAGACCGCAATCAGGATCTTGCCGTCCAGGCGGCATACAGCCACATCGACCTGGCCACGCTCCGGGGTATAACGGAGTGCGTTTTCAATCAGGTTGCGAAACATCGCCGTGAGTGCGACCTCATGGCCCGACACCCACAATTCGGGCTCTTCGTGGTTGAGGCTCAGGGAGATGTCTTTCTCCGCGATGACGGGGGCCAACTCTTCGATGACCTCGGTGGCCACCATGACCAGGTCCAGAGGGACGCGGTGTTGTGAGGCGGCCCCGGCTTCCAAACGCGCGACCGCAAGAATTTGCTCGATGCGGCGTCCCAGGCGGACCAGGCTTCGCCGCGCGTTGCCGACGGTGTATTGAACCTCGGCCGGGTCGTCGGCAATGAGCGCGCTTTCCATGTGAATCATGGTGGCTGCCAGCGGTGTGCGCAGCTCATGCGCCACATCGCCAGCAAATCGGTGCTCTCGTTCGACCGCATCTTCCAACCGCTCGAGTTGCTGATTGAGCGTCTCGATCAGTGGCTTGATCTCGTCGGGAGAGCGGTCGATGGAGATGAGCTTGCGACTGCCCGGTTCGCGCTGCGCGAGCACTGCAGTCAGCACACCCAGAGGCTTGAGTCCCTGTTTGACCGCGAGTCCTGCCAACACGGCGAGCAGAGGCAGCCCGATGATGAGCGGCAACGCGTGCTCAAGGATGAGACCGCGGGTGATGTCCGACCGGTTATCTGCCCGCTCCCCAATCCGCACCGTCAGGTCGAAGCGGTTGGTGAGGGTGAACAGTCGCCATTTGACCCCGTTATATTCGGCTTCATGAAACCCGCGTTCCCCAGGAGCCGGTGGGGGCAGGTCCGCCAGATTGGCGGTTGCCGCGACCAGTTTGCGCTGGGGGTCATACGCCTGAAAGCCGACTTCGGGCTCGTAGTTGCGTGGATGGACCGATACGACGACGGTACCCTTTTGCGCCTCGGTCGCGAGCTGCAGCGTCTTCGCCGGATCCTGTACTCCGTAGTTGCCATGCCCGTAGGCAATCAAGGTGCCCAGCGTTCGCCCTGCCTGGGCCAAACGCCCATCGAGCAACTGATTCATCTCGTGGAGTTCGCGCTGGTAGCTGATGGTCCCCAGCGGAATGAGCACGGCCACCTGGACAAGGATGATGAGCCAGGTGAGTCGCGCGCGCAGGCTGCTGGAGGTCACTTGGGTTCCCGGGGCATCATGTAGCCAATGCCGCGCACCGTGTGGATGACCTCGGGACTCAACTTCCGGCGCAGCCAGTGCACATGCACTTCGATGGCGTTGCGATCCACCACTGTGTCATATCCGTAGACCGACCCTTCGAGCGTTTCGCGGCGAACGATGCGGCCGGCGCGCTCGGTCAGGATGCGCAGCACCGCGAACTCCCGCCGGGTCAAGGTTACCATTTCACCTCGAAAGGTAACGCCATTCGTAGCCAGGTCCAGCACCAGACTGCCCACCTCCACTCGATTGTCCACCAGGCCCTGCGCGCGGCGGGTCAGCGAGCGAATACGTGCCGCCAGTTCCCCCAGGTCAAACGGCTTGACCAGGTAATCGTCTGCGCCCAGGTCCAAGCCCTTGATGCGCGACTCTGTCGCATCCCGCGCGGTCATTACCAGGATGGGCGTTTTCACCCCCGCGCGGCGTGCTTCAAGCAGCACTTCCAAGCCGTCTTTCCCAGGCAGGCCCAGGTCGAGCAAGATCAAGTCGATGCCCGTGTCAGACAACGACGCCGCGCCTTGCCTGCCGTCGGTCAGCCACGTTACCGCGTAAGACTGGTGCTCAAGCGCATGCTTGATGGCCTCGCCCAACTCGATGTCGTCTTCAAGTAGCAAGATGTGCATGCGGTACGGGCTCGAGGAACGAAAGCGACCATGATCGCCGGAGAGTCTTTTGCCAACCTTTTGTGCCCTGGCATCCAGTCTACGCCAGGGCAGTGACGCGATGTCTGGTCTCAACCGGCTCTTGCAGGAGCCCGACCTCCGTCTGGACCGCAGCCCCCCGGGCCACGCTTGCCCCGCCCTGACCGGCCGATTGGGCTCTCCATCGATCGACCGCTGCGGATTCACATGACCAACCCCCTGCCCGCCTTGCTCACCGCCCTGAACCACGCCATCGAGGCTGTTGCGCGCAATGACGACCCTTGGCTGCGCTCGATCGCCATCGCCGCCCTCCAGTGCGAGTTGGGGACCTGGTCTATCGGGTGCCCGCGGACCCCGACATCGCCCTCCCGCTCCAGCGCATTGCGCGCATGGTGGAGAATATTCATGAGGGCCATTCCGCCCCGTTCTGTTCGACGAGGCCGCGCCGCATCGAGGTGGTGTAGAGCGGGTCGGTCGCATAGGTGTTGGTGTAGGGATCGAGGATGTGATCATCCGCCGTGGCGAAGACCTCTCACCCGGCCTGATCGAGAGCTACCTTGAGAGACATCGCGCCGTCAAAGAATGCTGCGTGGTCGGAATCGACGACACCGACCTGGGCGAGGTACCTGTGGCATTTGTTGTCGCCCGAGGGGCCATACGATTGAAGTCGGCGCCCTACGGCAATATGCGTACGACGCCTTTTCAAGGGTATATGTCCCTGCCCATATCCACGTGATACCGACACTCCCAACCGGCAGCTTGGTCAACGCGCTCACGGCCAGCCCTAGCATTCCGAACGAGGCGCTTTATTCGCGATAAATCGCACCCTCAAAGTCGAGCACTCCCGCGCCTTCCTGCCGGTTGAGATATGCCTCTGCCGCCTCCAGCACATCGCCGCCAGGCACGCTGACCGCCAACAGGTTGCGCGCTTTAAAGTATTCCGTCACACAGCCCAAGGACCGGAGCGCATCGGCAACGGCATCGACAATGTTCTCATCGAAGCAGACCACGCGAAATAAAGAGTTCGGCGATTCCACCAGCACTCGGTCGAACCATCGAACGCCATCCTGAAGAGGTGCGCGGACGGTATCGCCGAGGCCGGCCTGGCGCGCAAAGAACGGGATGTTATCGATGGTGTAGGTATCTGGCGATCCTGCTGGTCTTGCCCAGACCGACTCACTGCCAACGTCTGGATAGCCGTCCTCGTCCGGTTGGATAGAAAAGAATACCTTCACCAATTCAGGCATTGATTTTGTCGCTCTTATCGAGGTTACAGTTTCGGCAGGCAGGTTGACCATTGTTTAACGATCCGTCTCCGCCCTTGGACCTTGGGATAACGTGGTCCACATTAACCTCATTTCCGGGCGGAGTAACGCCGCGTTCACTCTTTGCGACGCCCGGTATTGAATATAGTCTCGCAATGAACACGGAGGACGGCCTGATTGGCCGCCCCGTGCTATCTCGATGCAACACGCTCTTTACTTCGCGGTGAACGATGTCCAATTGGGATTCAAAATAGATTGACCATCTGGCCGCAGAAGTTCGAGTTCGAACATCCGTCCATTCACATGGTAAAAATAGACGTCAATGAACTCGCCATCTGCATCCAACAATTTTCCTTCGACGGGAAATCCGTCGCGACCGCGGAAGCTATCTTGACCTCGATAAGGTGGGAGCTGCACATCGGGCAGGTGAAAGAGCAACCGAGATCCGTCTGGCGATTCGTCCGTGACCTCAACTTCATTGATATCTAGTAGGAACTGACTCCGAAGCACGTCATCTGTAATCAGATTTCCGAGCGTTCGGACTACAGACGATTCGGACTGCGTCAATTTTCGCATCTTGGCGCCTACTGCAATGGAAAGATTGTTCCGACATTTACCTTTCCGTCCTGAAGTGGAAATGCACGGAATTCGAGGGGTACTTCGTTCACGTTTAATCTGCCGCTGAAGGGGCCAACCGTAGTACCTTCAGAGGCACTCCTCAGTGTCCCACTGACTTCTTTCCTACGACACTCTCCACGTGCCCGACATCGAGCCCTGCCGACGAAAGCCGCGACGCGCAATGGCTGGTCTGAAACACGCTTGCGAGAGAGCCACATCTAAGAGCGCCGCAGCCAGCCGGACCGCCTCTTTGGTCATCCCATGCAATGGCCGCACCAAGAACCGCGAACCAATAGCCGGGCGCAGCGACTCGGGGACCAGAAAGCGGACATAGAAACCGCTGCGTCGGGACAACAGCAAAGGCTTGGGCACAAAACGATACCTCAGACGATACCTCGGGGGAGGTCGCTCGGGTCCGCTGACGAAGCCGATAAAACCGTTGCAGAAAAGGCACTTAGCGCAATGATGGCACTGAGTGGAGCGGGTGAAGGGAAGAAGATCAAGACCTTCTCCGGACCCCGTAATGGTCGTTTCTGCAGCATCTTCATCGGCTTGGGCAACGATACCCGAAGCGATACCTCGCGAACGTAACAGGTCGCCCCAGACAATGTCGACTACGGCTACGAGGTCCCACACGCCAACTTGGTGCTCCATCCCAGGAGCCCGGTTATTTCAGCGGTTCGAGTTGCTCGAGGGGCGCCGGACTGACCAGCGGCACCACCCCATGCTGTCAATGCTGCCTGGAGCCGGCGAGCCAAGCGTGTCTACAGCCGAGCGGGGCTTCTGGCCGTGGCAAGAAACGAGAACAGGCCGACAGTCAGGTCGAGCACGATCCAGTCCCAACCCCCGAGGGCCATGGCGGCCGGCAGCAGCAATACGGCGGTGGCATACACCTTGTAGAGGTGGCGCTGTAGCGGGGTACGAAATACATAGCGGTAGAGTCGACTGGCAAGACTTCGCGGATAACGTGCGTCACGACGCGTCACCTCCGAAAAGCGCTCGTAGTCCGCCACCGGCGGCGGGTTCCATGACATCGGTGGCGTATACCAATCCGGCAGAACCACCGTTGGGCCAGGCATGGGTGGGGGTGGAGGCGGAGGCGACTCGGCAGGGACTTCTGCCGAGAGTGGCGCTTCGACGTAATCAAAGTTTTGACGGTAGTTGGTCCGCAGGTCGTAGGGATGCACCGACGTTACGGTGTCGAGCTTAATCAGCACCACGAAGTCTTCGCGGAACGGGGTGTTGTCGGCCTCATCTCTGCCCTTCCCCGATTCCAGTTCGTCAATCCACGTGTAGTCCGTGGTGATCACGAATTTCTGATTCTCGTCGCGATAACCCGAAAACACAGGTTGAAGGCGCAACCAATCGCCTTCCTCCAATGCGGTCGACAGGACATAACCGACATAGACCTTTCCGCTGGACTGCGTGAGCATGACCGGGTATGTGCGGCGCAAGCACTGGTCGAGGACCATTTCGAGCGGTCCAACGGCACCGTATCGCGCCAGGATGGCCTTGGTCAGCGACACGTTCGTGCGAAGCGGCACATTGAGTAAGGCCGGCAGCAGCCAAACGAGGCCCGCTGAAATCACGGCCGCCTCGACCTGCAAGTAGGTTCGCCGCTCGGGCGAGGTGCTCTTGCTGAAATACTGCAAGAACACGTCGATGCCCCACTGCATCGAGTGAGGCTCCGGTCCTACAATGCGAAACCGATGCGCGATGAGGACGCTGAGCACGAACAAGACGGCGCCACCGGCAGCCGCTAGAAAATACTGAGGGTGACCCGAAGCTCGACGAATGATGGACCGCGTAACCAAATATCGCGCGACAGCAAAGTAGCCGCTGACGAGGAAAGCCAGCAGCAACGGCGCTGAGGGCATTGCCTATTCGGCCTTCGCAGGCGCGGGTTCCTTGGAATCCGACAGCTCGCCTTTGATACGCAAGCGCTTCGCGATGAGCTTGCCCGCCTCCATCTGCTCGCGAAACGCGCGCGAGTGCCTGAAATTGGATTGATTGGCGGAGAGCGTGCCGTCGCCATTGACGATGACACGCTGGGAGCCGAACGGGTGCAACAACCAGTTTGGAAGGCCCATGTTCTTCTCCGAACGCGAGGAGAGTCCCCGCAGACAACCTAAGAATATAACGCAATCGCGAGTAGTGTCAGTGAAGCCCGAGGCTCCTAATGCCCTGTATCGGCCAGGATGCCAAAAGATAGCGCCGAAAATTTTAGCCGGATATTAATGCCGGGTAAGGCCCCGATTGCTCGGCCGTGCCGCCGCCAGCGTGCCTCATCCCGCCAGTCTGGCCTCGACCGTTGCGCCGAATTCCTCGAGGCTACGGCCGCACGCCCGACTCCAGTCCAGTAACTGGAGACCGTCAAGCCGTTTCTGCCCCGTCTCAGCCTGGCTTACATAGTTCTGGGACCGGCCTAGGCGGCCGGCTAGGTCAACCTGCGTCAGCCCCGCCTCTACACGGAAGGCCCGCAAGGTCTCGCCAATGACCGCGTATTCGGGCCGGGCATGGGATTTCTGGGCCGTCGTTTTGGGTGGCTTGGGTGGCAGGCGTGACATCGAAAGGACCCGCAAGGTGGCGGGCTGTAAAGCTATACACCGAATCGAGATACGCCCACTCGGTTTACCCCCAGTTCAAATATCGCTACTTCGGTTACGTTACGGTCTGCGCCACGGGAACGCCGACGCCCTCGCTCGTCACAGTCGGCCCAAGACAGGGAATCGCCTGCATGTTCGTGTTTCTTCGCTCATTGGCTGCTTTCGCGTTGTTACCACTCAGTACGGCTGCGTTTGCCGGGCAGGCCGATGTCTGTTACTCCGCCCCGACCACCACGGGCCAAGCGGACAAGCTTACGTCGTCGACCCCGCTGGAGTGCCCCCAAGCGGGTCGACACAGCCTGAGCCAGCTGGCTCAGGCAGGCTGGAGCATCGCGGCCGTGCAGCCCGTGGTCGTGGATTACGCCATCGACCCGGCCACGCACACCCCGACCAGTGCGTCCGCGTGGCAAGTCGTCCTCCAAAAGGAGGCCAAGTGATGGCCCGGCGGAACTGGCTGTCTCTCGCTGCAGCCGCCTTGGTGGGCTGCTCGTCCGGCGCGCCAGACCCGAGCGCCCCCGCCAACGCCCCAGCTCTGTCGGCCAGTGCATCTAAAACGGCGCCCTCAACGGTCGCCGCGAGCGCCACGAGCGCAGTGCCGGCGGTGACGTCGACCGAACGGCCCTTCGACCAATACCGAGCCCCGGGCCACGACGAGCTGGCCTGGGCCGGCTTCTATTTTGCTGTGTCAGGCACGCCGGCGGACTACAACGCGGTCGCGGCTCGATTCGACCCAACTTTCCAAAACACAAGCGACGCGTTTGCCCAGCAAGACGCGGTGGCGAAGGTTAAGCCCAAGCTCGACCAGGCGATCGCCGAAGCGAAGAGCAATCCCTTTGTGCAACTGCCTCCGGTTCGGATGCACATGCCGCCCTACGACCTCGACCATGGGCAATACGACCTGGGCTCACTAATTGGACCCGACCTGCGCGTGCGGGTGGCGGACGGCGCGGCCAGCATCACTTTTGCCGCGAATCCGGGGCTCGCAGCCTATGCCCCGGCCACCGAGACTGAGGCCCGCCAGCTGGAGCACACGATTGCCAGCAACCCGCTCGGCCGAAGCGTCGAGGTCGTCGTCTACGGCAAGGTGGTGGGCGCGAGCCTGCGCGGCGGCGAGCCACAGTTGACGCTCGTGCCGACCCGGGTGGCGGTCCAATGCGCCTTGGTCGACGGACGCACGATTCCGATGTTCGTCGCTACGACGATGCCGTAACCGGCGTCGGCATCGCCCCCTACCTCTCTTTGGAGCGAAATCCTCATGCTCATGCTCATGCTCATGCTCGGCTTGGGTGTCGCCACCGCTTTCGCCGTCGTCGCGCTCAGTCGCAAGCGTCGCCATTCGTCGTCGACACCGATGCCGGCCACGCCAGCGGCATCCCCGACTCCGCGTCATCCGGACTGGCGCGCGGCCCGCTCCGAAAGCCTAACGCTCGAGCAAGCGGTGGCTGAAATGACCCACCATGCGGCCCTGCTGCAACAGCTGGCCGATGCATGGCTCACGTCGGCGAACCAATGGACGACTGCGCCCGCTATCTTTCGGGCCAATGTTGACCGCGCGTCATCTATGGCGCGAGCCATTGAAGATGAAGCGCTGAAGACCGTGGACACCCTGCGCCACCTTGAGCGGCTGCGCGATGGTGCAGCGCGCTTTGACCAAGCACGTGACCAAGCGCACGCCTTGGCCGACCAAGCCGATACCGCCGTTGCCCTGATGCGCGACCGACTCGGAGCCTTGGCGAGCGTCCAAGGCCTGCATGCGGCCCAACTGCAACGCCAAGCGAAGACCGTGGCGCACCGCGTGGACGCCCCAGCGGTTGAACAGCGGCTGGCTGCGCACACCTCGCTTGAATCTTGGACGCTGTCGGAGATGCTCGGATGAGTGGCGATTTTTCGCGGTACACGCCCAAACAAATCCTAGCCCACTGTCAGAAGAACGAGCGCTTGGCCGGCTCGAACCCGCTGCAGCACCAGGGTTACCAACGCGACGCCCTCGCCCGTGCCAATCGCTTGGCCACCGAGGCGGACGACGAAGTCCGCCGGTTCCGGAATTGGCGCATCGGTTTCATCGCCTCGCGGCGCGACGCCTGGGGCCACCTCGACGAAGCGTGCAAGCAAGCCCTGGCGCGAGCGGGCCAGTCTCTGACGACGCTGCGGAACGTTTGGGCAGCCCTCGAACCGTTGCTGACGACCGAAGAACGGCATCAGTGGCTCGCGTGCCACTCGCCATCCCTTGCCGAAAAGGCAGACTGAGCCTCCTCATCGCAGCAGCTTTCGGTTGCCGGCTACCCTTATACTTCCTGCCCGCACACCATGGATGCGTCGTGCCAGAACTTCCCTTCCCCCTGCCGCTCGAGTCGGTCATTGCGGCGGCCGTCGCCCTTGATGAAGCCCTAGGCCAGGCTAAGTTTCCGCAAGCCAGACATCACCTTCATGTTTTGGCCTTGCGCGCGACCGCTGCCGCTTGTCCCGACGTGCATGACCTGGAGCTTGCGCTGCTTTTCACGCTTGAATAAGCCATCCGGCCGGAACACGCGATCGCGGTGCGTGCTAAGTGCGCCACCATCCCGCGCTCGTGCGGTGCGCATGCTTGGGGACCTGCCATGCCAGCGTCGATGACCGAGCGCTGCCATGCCGCAACGTTCTGGGCCCGCTTAGCCCACGCGTCCAGTGTTGCCCACAGTCGGTCAAAGCCCTGGAACGGAATGGGCATGACACCCCGGTGTGACCGCTGGTCATGAGCCTCCTCAGCGGTGCCGGCATGAAGAGCGAACAGACGTTCATTGCCTGGCGATGTGCGATTCGTCGCCTCCAGCAGGTATTACACCGTCGGGTCGTCCGCCGAATAGCCGACGAACACGATGATGAAGCGCTGTACGAGCAATTGCAGGTAGCGTGTGGCCCGCCCGTCCGACAAATAGGCATGACCAAATTCAGCGCTTGAGAGCACGAACTCGTCGTGCGCCGCTCCGGTGTGGTCGGCGGTCACGTCCCCATGCAGGTGCACAACGCCGCGAAAGTCTTTGGGCCGGCGCGGATCGGGCAAATGCGGGGGCGCCGATGAACGAATGTCCGGATTGGCGCGTTCGAATTAGAGAGCGAAATTGGTGGTCACTAAGCGCGCTGAATCAGTGCCTGCGCGAGCTAACGCCAGGAGAATGTGGTGCGGCGATAGCTCGACATCATCCGGCACCTTCAATGGGTTCGCCACCGCGCAACGAACGTCATTTACCTCAAACTATTGCTGGAGCAGGCTGAACACGCGATCCACGGCAAATGGCAAGGGCTTTGCGCCTTCCTCCCTTGGCTTGGATGCATCCAGCAGGTGCCGTGCCGGTCCGTGCCGGCCCGCACCTAGATCGTTGGCCACCCGCCAGGCTAGCTGCGCAAAGTCAGGCAGGCGTGCCTTGTAGAGGGACACCCCTGCCCCACTGAAAAACAGCACATCCCCCGCATCGCGCGCTTCGAGCCATGCGTCGGGAATGCTTGGGGCCGTCAGCAATTAAGCGCATGCCACCTTCCCTGACATGGCTATGGACCGCCCCATGATAGCGCTGGCGTCCCGGCCATGCGCGGCCTGGCCGAACAACCCGGCCGGCAAGCGGATTTGGGCATGGGTATCATCGTTCTGGCCGATAAGGTTGCCCTGCAGGTCGGTGATGATGGCGAATCAGCCTAGACGCACGGCCTGGAGATCGGACGTCACTCCCATGGAACCTCGGCCTAACTTGGGGCGCGCGCGTCCACCGCGCCCGTCGCCGCGCTGATGGGCTCCTCGGTCGTTGCGCTCAACTGCGTCCGAACCCGTTGGAGCAGGTCGGCCAACGCAAATGGTTTGGTCATGACCTCCATGCCAGGATCGAGGTGACCATGGCTGATCACCGCGTTCTCGGCATATCCCGTCATGAAGAGCACCGGGAGCCCAGGGCGAATCTCACGCGCAGCATCGGCCACTTGACGTCCGTTCATCCCGCCAGGAAGGCCCACGTCGCTGATGAGCAGGTCAATGTTGGCCTTGGACCGGACAATGGCCAAGGCCTCTGCACCATCCTTCGCCTCCATGACGAGGTAGCCCTGTTCGGAAAGCACCGACACCACGAGCATTCGAATGCTCGCCTCGTCTTCGACCACCAGGATCGCCTCGCCTGCGCCGGGCTCGGCGGTCCCGACGAGTGGATCCGGCTCAATGACCGCCTCACCGTGGTGACGCGGCAGATACAGGCAGACCATGGTGCCCTTCCCCTCTTCGGAGTAGATGCGCACGTCGCCATCGGATTGCCGGGCGAAGCCGTAGATCATTGACAGCCCCAAGCCTGTGCCTTGGCCCAGCGGCTTGGTGGTAAAAAACGGGTCGAATGCACGCGCCTGGGTCTCCGCCGACATGCCCGTGCCTGAGTCACTCACGCACAGGGACACATACTGCCCCGGTCGGATGCCCCGATCCTTGGCAGTGCGATGATCGATCCAGCGGTTGGCCGTCTCGATCGTCAGCCGTCCCCCGTCTGGCATCGCGTCGCGGGCATTGATCGAAAGGTTGAGCAAGGCGTTGTCGACCTGAGATGGATCGGCAAACACCGGCCACAGGTTAGCCGAGCGCACCACTTCCAGTTGGACCGCCGGCCCGATCGTCCGCGCGATCATGTCTTCGAGACCGGCCACGAGGCGGTTGATGTCCATGGCCTTGGGATCGAGCGTCTGGCGCCGCGAGAATGCCAGCAATCGGTGGGTCAACGCCGCAGCGCGTTGGGCCGACGCGGTGGCGAGATTGAGCAGTTTGGGAAGGTCCTCAACCTTGCCTTGCTCCAAGCGCAGTTGGCTGACTTCCAACGCACCCAAGATGCCGCCCAGAATGTTGTTGAAGTCATGCGCAATCCCGCCCGTAAGTTGGCCGACCGCATCCATCTTCTGCGCCTGCCGCAGTTGTTCCTGGGCACTTTCCAACTCTGCCGCTTGGGCCTTGTCTTCGGTGATATCGCGTGCGGAGCAATAGAAGTGCCCATCTTCCCCAACGATGGACCAGGCGAACCAACGGAACTTGCCTTCGCGCGTTTTTAACCGGTTGTCAAGGCGCACCATGGGGGCGCCATCGCGGACTTCCTGAAAGGCGTTATGGGTGCGGGCCACATCCTCGGGGTGGATAAAGTTGGGATACGCCAGGGATGCCAACTCGACCGGTTGCCAACCCAAGATGCGGGTCCATGCTGGATTGGTGGCTTCCAGGTAGTCCCCGGTGGAACTGACCGCCAACAAATCGTTGCTCAACTCCCACACGCGGCCCCGATCGGAGGTCTGCTGCGACACCCGTTCTTCCAACCGATCACTAAGAGCGCGGTAGTCGCGCTCGATGGAGAGTAACTGGCGGTGACGGAGCGCTTTGTCGGTGCTTTCGTTTGTCTGGCACAACATTCCCACGACCGTGCCGTGCTCATCGAAGAGGGGGCTAAAGAAGAACGACCACCAGGTATCTTCGAGTTCACCGCTGCGCGCCATGCGCAAGGGAATGTCCTCAAATCGATTGGCAATCCCCCGACGCGCATCGACGAGCATGGGGCGGACTTGGTCATACACGTCATGCCAGAGGCTGGGTAGCGTGCTGCCCGCAGCGAACGGCTCCTTTGCTCCAAGGGCGGGCACGTAGGCGTCGTTGTAAAAGAAATACTCTTCGGGGCCCCAGGTGATATACATCGAGGCCGGCGCCCCCATGATCAGCCTAATGGCGACTTTCAGGCTCGACGGCCAGCCCGATGGCAGCCCCAGCGGGTGAGTGGACCAATCGAAAGATGATTGAGCGCGGGCGGCTGGGCCGTCACCGGCAAAGAGGGTCTTGGGCATTGTAACAACCACGTCGCAACGCAAACTCGCCCGGCGTTATCGCCGATCCGGTGTTAGAAAAACGTCATTGCCCAGGTTGGGAAGGTAAGGCGCCTGGCAAGCATCGCGCGCGCCGCTGCCCTACTCAGCATGATCGTCCTTCCCCGATGAGGCATCACGCACGAACCCTAAGAGTTCGTTGGCTTCCTCTTCAGAAAGCGCGTCGGCCTCGACCAGAAAGCCTACTGGGCAGCCATCGACGTCGTTCGTCAACGTCGTCTGGCCCGGATCGCGGAGGTTGCCTCGAACCAGGGAGCCCAAACAGAGCCGTCCGTCTTCGACCGTCCCCACAGTGAAGCCACCGCCACGCTCAATCAGGGCGACCCGCAACTCCGGGTGATACCAGATGACCTTACCCAACATGCTCACAGCAACACCGTTTTAACTGCTTCAGCCGTATAGGGGGTAACGGCGTCCTAGGGACGACCTTGAGCATTCCGTAGGCGCGAGCCCCCCGTTTCCGCGTCAGCCCGCTGGGACCGGACAATCCGAGGCGCTCGCTCTGTGGGTTAAAATGGTCGCCCTTTTGGGCGGGTCATGCCCGCCACCAGCGCCTGCCATGAATATCAATTCCTCTTCGCTTGCCGTCGTAATCGAACCGCGCTCCACTGTGGCAGATGCGGTGGCTGATTGCTTGCGCGCGCGGGGCTATGACGTGCTGATTGCCACTAGCCATTCCGGCGCGGCGGCCTCGGTGATCCTGCGAGAGCGGGTGGACTTTCTCGCCGCTGCCGTGCCCGCACCGGGCGAGGACCGGTCTGGCGCCTATTTGGCCGATGCCCGTCTAAAAAACCCCGGCATGGCCATTGTGATCATGCTCTCGGACCCCAGCGAGCCGACCGAAGATGCTCCTCTGACCGCGATTCGTCTGATCAAACCCTTCAATCGAGATGATCTGACACGGGCGATTGAACACGCGCACGCTGTCGCGTAGGCCCGCGATAACACGGTTCTGTTTCGCCTCGACAAATCTTGCGACCGGCTAACCCGCCTTTCACCCCGGCATCCCATTCTTTGGATCACGTTGTCCGCCGTGATGTCCTGAAGCGGGTGAGCGATGCAGATCCAAAGCGTTCGACTCTTGGTCGTCGAAGATGACCCTATCTTGGGGGCTCTCTGGGCGGACATCCTGGCGGAAGCCGGGGTAGATGTAGCCGGGCCTTGCCCGTCCGCTGCCGGTGCGCTGGAGGAAATTGCCATGCGCCCACCGGCTGCTGCCATGCTCGACATCAATCTGCTGGATGGCACGTCCTTCCCGGTCGCACAGGCGCTGACTCGGATCGGCGTGCCATTCTTTTTCGTCTCCTCCTGCGATCCCCATGAGGTGCCTGCCGAGTTCCGCGCGCGACCGTATCTGCGAAAGCCAGCGGCCATACGGGAGGTCATGGCGACCCTGCGAAATCTGCCGCATGGCTGTTAGTCCCCTTGACTCGAGGACGGCCGGCGCTACCCGGCATGCGGTGGCGCAGCAGTTGGTTGCCCAGCGGCTCATCGAGGCGAGAATCACGCCATCTACGGCATCTGCCCATGGAAAAGGGTCGGAAAGCACCAACTTCCCGGCCCCGCGATCCTGTACCGTTTCCAGCCCTTCGGGATGCCTTCTAGGGGCCTAACCCCATAACTGTCAAGGACTGCCTCGAACCCGAGCACGGCAGGGGCGGTTGTGGCCCTCCCCTTCAGAGGGTTTCCTTCTCGATGCGACAGATTGATGCCGTCCGTCTCGTATAGACCACGCGCCTAAACAACTGTCAGCTTGCGGCCGCCACCGGCGTGGCCGACTCCACGGTTCGCGTCCGCACGCTGTGCTCGGCAACCCCGATGGCAAGGTGCGAGATGTCCAGCAGACGATCCTCCTCGCGAGGCAAGAATCCTGCAAGAGTGTTTGCATTGATCTCCCACCGCTCGACGCCGGATAGAAGGCGGTTGACGTTCAGAAGACCGGATACGGCGATCACAATCTCGGCACCGTCCTCTCCGAAGCCCCCGGAGCCGATCAAGCTGCGTTTGAGCATCGCCGTCCGGCGAATCTTCAGCGACGGAATGATCGCCAACAGTTTCTCTCTCGACCGGTCTACCTGAACTTGGACAACGCCGGCAGCTTTCTTTGCGTAAGTCTCGGCTTCAACCATCTCTTCCGCCATAGCCTCCGCCGTAATCCTCGCTCGATGAGCGCGATTGCGCTCCGCCGCTTCAAGAGGGAGTTTCGCCGCAGCAAGCGCCTGCTTTGCGGCAACCACGGCGGCAATGGCTGCACCGGCGGCGCCTATAGCCCCTATCCGCGTGGCCCAGTCGCCAATCTCAAGGCCCAAGAAACTCGGACCAGCCATGCGTGCACTTCCGAATCTGATGACTGGCGTCATGGTACGCGACGCCGCGAACACCTCCTGTGGGCGCGATCCATCGGATTCAGCGCGGCCGGTGGTTGGCCAAGGCGTAGCGGACCTGCTCAACGCTCGCGGCAAGGGCCTCGGTCTCGGTTTCAAAAATTCCTTCGACCATGAACCGGTGGCCGTCCGGCAACTCCGCGCGAGCGATCCAATTCCCCGACGGATAGCCCTCGACCAAATCCACGAAACACGTCGTCCCGTCGACGTCGAATCGCCTTCGAACAATGCAGTCCGCCATGCGTGAATTCCTCCCCTGATGCCCCCCATGGTGCCGCTACCGCGGCCGGTCGTCTACCTGCACAAACGCACCGCATTGTCCTCCGGAGCCAGAAACGCTGGTCAGCTTTTTTCGGCGACCGCAGCATTGGCAAAGGAAGTAGCAGCCAAAGTCGTCCAATTCAACATCAAAGACGGAATGCAGTTCGGGCAGGCCGAAGCGCACGCGTATCCAACACCCTGGCACAGAGGAATTCGTTGTGATTAAACGCTATTCTCTTTTCCGAAGCGATCGTGCGCGATGCAAGCATCCCGGTCCAGTCAGCGGCGTCTGCTCCGGCCGGTCGGAAGTTGGCCGGCCGATCGCACAAGCACGCCTGGAGCGCCGCGCCCAGGTTCGCCCGCGTGCAGGTCCAGACTGAAACTATCGTACGAAGCCCAGCGTCCCACCCGTCAGGCTCCGCTACCAGGGTCCGGAGCAATGGCGAGGAGCGCCTAGTGGGCGTCAATTTAGATGGCATCAGCCAAATAAGTGTTCCGATATGGTACGTCCGGCGACGCTTGCCAACTATGCCGAGGGCGCGGAGAACTTATCCCTGTCTTCCACCCCATGTCGCTACCACGACGCGTGTTTCCAAACCGTGAATTGCATCCGACTCCATTTTGCTCAGTGACCTTTTATGCCAATCCCACGGACGGACGTCTGGATGTGGCCGTGCTCACCGGACGCGACTCTCTGTCACACCACGCCGCGAAATGAGAGACAAGCTGCAGGTCCTCTCCGGCACGCGCCCGGCTAAGCCGCTGAATGATTACGGAAGCTTTTGAAGGTTTGCTGCGAAGGCAAGCGAACGGGCGACTTCGAAGTATTCGGGTGCGAGTCGTCGCGCTTCATCCAAAAGCTCGGAGGCAACGTCAAAGCGCCCCTCCTGGACCTCTCAGATGGCATCGCGGAGACTTTTTACTATCACGCGATCGGACTTGGAGCGTACTTTGACGTTGCCGAATGCGTACCGGTTGAGGCCACTCAGTGCGTTGAGCGACTCCGTCATGGAATTCAACTTGTTTCGATTGGTTCTGATCTTCGACTGGAACGCGTTTGTAGGCCGATGTCGCTTATTCAAGTACGCACGCGCTAATTCGGCTAACTGATAGGTCGTCTTCATGGCTCCGGCAAGGGTCTTCGAAGATTCGTTCAACATATTGGTAGTCATCAACTCTGAAGCGCCTTTTGTACGCCCGCGCCGGTCCGTGCCCCCGCGTGGCATCCGCGCATTCAATGAACATTCGGTCCCTCGGCTTCCCGTTAGGCAGCATCCGCCGCTTTCAGCTGCTTCGCCCCTGATCGGTCCGAACTCGACTACGGGGTTTTGCCTGTGCCGACTTTGGAAATCTGTAAACCACGCTGACGCGCTCCTAATGGTCCGGACTCGTCGCTCACAGAATGAGAAGTGCCGATATCGTGCAGTCACAAATAAACCGCTAACTGGGTCACACCTCAGCAGACTGCTGCCTGCCTACGCTTGGCCCCATGAGTGAACTGCAACGCATCCGCCATGAGAACCTGCTCGCGCTCTGCGCAGTCCTTGAAAACGACAAGGTGATCGGCACTGCCGCGCAGGCGAACGTGCTTGGCGTCGCCGAAAATGTCCTCCGTGCCTGGCTCCATGGGCAGCTCATTTCCGATGGATTGGCACGGGAATTGGAGTGGGCGGCCCAGCGTCCGTCGGGCTGGATAGACGAAGACCATTGGGGCCAGCCAGACGCGTGAGCCCTCGTGCGCCGCAAACGACCCACCGCCTCCCCTTTCTTCCCCTGCTCCCTCAATGCGACGACATGCACCATGCACCCTACCAAGGTGGCGCCCGGTACGTGCCTGAGCCGTGCCCCCCTCACACAAGATTGATCTCGCCGCCGCAGGCCTTGTCAGACGGTCGCACGTCCCCCTTGGCGCATCCAAATGAGAAACTGAGTTGGATCAACTGGAGGCGAATAGAGAAACCCCTGGCCCACCTCGCACTTGAAGCGCGTCAGGCTACGATGCTCCTCCACTCGCTCAACGCCTTCCGCGACCACCGAGAGGCCAATGCGTCCGCACAGCCGTATCACGCCTTGCAGGATGGCCAACTGGCGATCGTTGTTCATGAAACCGCGGATGAGCCCCTGGTCTAATTTCAGGGTGTCCACCGGGATGTCATAAAGATACGAGAAGTTGCTGTACCCCGTGCCGAAGTCATCGATCGCAATAAGCACACCTGCCCGCCGAAGCTGACTCAACTGGGTGAGCACGGAATCGTCCCGCGCCAGCCACTCGCCTTCGGTGATTTCCAGTTCGATGCAATGCGGTTGTACGCCGTGCCGCACGCACGGCGCCAGTACTCGCTCCAGGAGTTTTCCGTCGTCAAAGTCAGCGGCAGCCACATTCACCGACACACGCAAGTCAATGCCTTCCGCTGCCCACGCGGCTTGTTGCATGCACACTTCATCCAAGACCCAATCGGTGAGCGCGCGCAGATTGATGGTGCGCGCCACAATGGGAATAAATTCCGCCGGCGACACCTCGCCCAGCTCCGGATGCGTCCATCGCAACAGTGCCTCAGCGCCTACGATCATGCCGTCCTTAAGCCGCACTTTAGGCTGATACACCACGCGGAACTGATGCTGGGCTATCCCGGCGGGAACGTCCACCGCCAAGCGATATTGACGGCGATGCGCCTCGTCATACCGTTCGTCGTAGTGTTGCCATGTCCGGCGTGCATCGATGGCTTCTTGCACCGCCCCGACGGCCTTGCGTAGCGCGTCTTCCGCGTCATGGGCATCAAAGACGACCACCCCGCCGTGGCAGACAGGCTGGATCGGGATGCCCTGGGCGCGGACCGGCGTCCCGGTGGCCTGCGCGACCGCAGTCAGTACGGGATCCACTTCAAATGAGATAACGTCGGGAAGGATGAAGGCAAACCGCGCCACAGCCACATGATAGAGCTGGGCATGCGGAGCAACCGCGTCCTCGAGCCGTTGCGCGACCGTGCGGATCATCGTCTCCACTGGACCCATGCCAAGGGCATGGGCCAAGCGATGCGCGAGCGGCAAGTCCATGACATCGACCAACACCAGGTGACGGGTGCCCGAGAACCTGCCGTCAGCCAAGGCGGTCAAATCGGCGTAGAACTGCTGCCGATTGAATAGTCCTGTGATTGGATCTCGTCGGCCCACGGTTTGCCGTAGTGTGATTTGATCCATGACCAGCCGAGCAAACGCGGCGAGTTGCTCCCGTTGCCCTGGAGTCAGTTGGCGCGGCTCGTAGTCAATCAGGCACAAGGTCCCGATGGCATGCCCCGACGAGGTAAGGAGTGGAATGCCCGCATAAAACCGAAGGTGCGGGTCGTGCAGGACCAACCGATTGTTCGCAAAGCGCGGGTCCGCGCGTAAATCGGGGACCTCGAAGACGCCGCCCTGCTGGATGGCCACCGCGCAGATGGACGCCTCGCGCTCCGTGCCGCGGGCTTCAAAACCGACCTTCGAGATGAAGCGTTGCTCGTCCCGCCCCACCAGCGAAATGAGCACCGTCGGCACGGAAAATACTTGGGCGACCAATCGTGTGAGGCGATCCAGCTCGGGCGGGTCGACGACGTCCCACAGCCTCAGGCTGCGGAGCATCGCCAATCGTTCGAGTTCCGCCATCACCTTAGGCATGAGACAGCTCCGGGTGCGCCCAATCCATCATAGCGCCGCGGCGCCATCTGAGCCTCTGGGTTGTGGCGCACTGTGCGCCTTGCCTTTTCGCGGCAGGCCATCGACCAATGGGTGTCTGATATCGGATGCATAGGGCGTTATCGGCAACCCTGCGCTGGTCTGAAGAATGATTCAGTGCCCGCGTGGTGGCATGCGATTCGCCGCCGCCGATTTGGCTGGACCTCACCGGGATGTCTCCCGGCGGTGTCGTATGGTAGAAGTTCGCGGCCCACGCACCGTCCCGGTCATATCCCGTCGCGCTTTTTGGTGGTGTCACGCTCCGCCCGCGCGGCATACAACTGCTGGTCGGCGCGCGCCACCGTTTCCTCCAGTCGTTCGCCGGGCGCGCGAGTGGCTGTGCCCACAGTGAAGCTAATCGGCGCCTCCAACCGATCCCGGTCCAGAGCGGTCAATGCCTGGCTAAGAAACGAAGCCTCGCCGGACTCCATAACCACGAGGAACTCGTCGCCGCCCAGACGGATGACGGTATCGCCGAGTCCGCATCGCCGAGTGAGAAATTGCGCCATCTCGATCAATACTTCGTCACCCCGTTGGTGGCCGTAGGTGTCATTGACCGCCTTGAACTGGTCGAGATCGATAGCGAGGCAACCCCAAGTGTCCTCAGGCGTTGCCTTCTGGGCTAGCTTGCTCAACATGCGTCGATTGCCACATCCGGTAAGGGGGTCGCGGAAGGAGGCCTCTTTAAGCAACCGCGCATGGCGTCGCTGCTCGGTGATGTCCTGGGCATAGCCCAACACGTAGGGATCACCCGCCTCGGTCTCGAGGACATTGTGAAATTGCCAAGTCACCGACCGGCCATCCTGCGCCCGCAATTCGAGGAATCCCGAGTCGCTTCCTGCGGTCTTGATGCGTTCGAGATAGGCCCGGAACACCGCACCATGTTCAGGACGCATGAAATGGGTGAATGGCATGCCGAGCAGTTCGCCGATCTCATAACCCAAGGAGCGCGCTGCGGCAGGGTTGACCGAGAGCAAAATGCCCTGCAGATCGTGGGTACAGATGAACCCAAGGCTGTGCTGGAACAGATTACGGAAGCGGCGCTCACTTGCCTCCAGCGCCTCGATCGCCTGCCGGCGCACGCTGACATCTTGCAAAGCCCCAATGAGCCCCACCAGCTCTGCGCCCTCCTTCAACGCATCGCCCTGCGCGCGGACCCAAATGCGTCGCGCTGTAGCCGTAGTCAAGGTCAATTCGAGGTCCCAGCCCAACCCGGTGCTGCGACACCGCTCGATAGCCTCGGTCAGTGCCGCCTGGGCTGCGGGCGTGTAATAGCCGATGGCTTCCGCGACCGTGGGACGATGGCCCACCGGGAGATCGTGGATGCGGCACGTCTGCGCGGACCAGGTGAGCACATCATCGCGGAGGTCCCACTGCCAGCCGCCCACCCCTGCCACTTGACCGGTTCGCTCTAACAATCGTTCGCTATCCGCGAGGGCGGATTGCGTGCGTGCCAGAGCTTCGGCGCGTTGTCGATTGTCCGAGGCATTGCGCTCGAGCATCTCGGCTCGCACGAGAGCCAAGGCGCGCTGCTCCAGCGCCTCACCCGTGGCTGCGGCCAGGGCCGCTAGCGCCTGCCGCTGAGTGCCGGTTAACTCACGTGGATGTCGATCGATCACGCACAGCGAGCCCATCCGCGCACCGTCCCTGAGCACGATGGGTGTGCCGGCATAAAAACGGATATGCGGCTCACCCAATACGAGCGGATTCTTGGAAAAACGCGGGTCCACACCCGCGTCTGGCACTTCCAACAGTTCATCGTCACGAATCGTATGATCGCAGAACGCGATTCCCCGAGCGGTCTGATTGAAGCCCTCCAAGCCCACATTGGCTTTGAACCACTGCCGCTCGGCATCAAGGAGGGTGATCAGCGCAATCGGCGTACCGGCGACCAGCGCTGCCGCCTGTGCCAGAGCGTCAAACAAGGGTTCCGAACCGGTGTCCAGGACTTGCAGGGCGTCCAACCGAGACAGTCGAATGCTTTCAAGGTCGGCGTTAGCTTGCGGCATACGGTAAAAGTCTCCTGAGGTGACCCAGCTTATCTTTGCCCGCGCGGCAATCAAGCCCTGCGGCCCTATGGCGCAGCCGCGGACCCACACTTTTCCTTCTAAGCACCTGCATCAAGGCGCCGCTCGGACTCCAATGGCGCTCCGCCGCCGCGCCTGGTTGCACAAAATCGGCACGCTCGCGCGAACGCTACGGCAGCTACTTAGCCCAACTTATCCTTCTGCACAGCGTCAGGCGCCGCCCTCTTGTCCCATTCTTGCGACGCGGACTCCATTACGCTATGCCCTTAACTGGCTAGAACGAGTGTGCCTGTGACGCTGCCCCCTGTCCCGTCTTCTGAATCGGAATCGCGCCGGCTGGCGGTGCTTGCCGAGTACCAATCGTGCGAGCTGAGTCCCATCGAAGAGCTGGATCGGCTCACCGCGCTAGCTGCACGACTGTTCCGTGCACCCATCGCGCTCGTCTCGTTGGTGGACCGCGATCGCCAAGTGTTTCCGTCGCACCATGGCCTCGACATCTGCCAGACCCACCGCGAAGTCTCCTTCTGTGCGCACGCAATCGATTCGGACGATATCATCGAGATTCCTGACGCACTCAGCGACCCCCGATTTTCATCCAATCCGCTGGTCCTAGGGCCGCCATTCATCCGCTTCTACGTGGGCAAGCCACTCGTGACCCGGACGGGTGAGCGACTGGGAACGGTCTGCGTGATCGATCATGAGCGTCGCGACCCCCTCACGCCTTTCGATCGAGCGAATCTAACGGACATTGCTGCGCTAGTGATGGAACGGCTCGAACAGCGGCGGCTTGAGCAGCTGCGTAGCAGTAGCCAGATGCGATTTGAAAAGATCGCCGTCACCTCGCCCGATGCGATCATTTGTTCCAACACGGAAGGACACATCGACTTTTGGAACGGCGCGGCCGAACGGCTGTTCGGTTACACGGCTGAAGAAGTGCACGGTCAAGCGTTGAGCCTCATCGTGCCCGACAGCTGGCGCGACACCTACGAGGATGAAGTGGCGCGCCTACAGCATGGTGAACATTCAGAGTTGACGGGGAAAACCGTCGAGCTTTCGGGACTGCGGCGGGATGGCACCGAATTCCCTGCAGAGCTTTCGCTGTCGGCATGGCGTGAGGCCGATTCGGTCAGCGTCGGCGTTATCGTTCGCGATGTCACGGTCCGGCGTCAGCACGAAGACCGACTGTTTCGACTGGCTGCGCTCGATGCGCTCACCGGCCTGCCCAATCGCGCGGCGTGGCGCGATCGATTAGCCGAAGTGTTGGCGGCCCAACATCCGGCCACCGTCTTGCTGTTGGATCTGGACGGGTTCAAAGAGGTCAACGATACGCTGGGCCATCCAGCGGGTGACCACGTCCTGATCGAGGTAGCCAAGCGCTTGCGTAATACCTGCGGGCGATCGGTTCTCCTCGCACGCCTGGGCGGCGACGAGTTTGTCGTTCTCATGAACGGGAATGACCCGATTGACGCGTCGGAATTGGCCGAAGCCGTGGTGGCCGCTATCTCCCGGCCGTTCGAGTTCTTGGGAAAACCCGTCGATGTGGGCGTGAGCATTGGCATTTCGCTCTCCCCGCAGCACAGCGCACTGCCCGATGAGCTGCTCGGTGCTGCGGATTTGGCGCTGTATCGTGCCAAAGCAGCAGGGAAAGGACGCTTTGAATTATTTACGCCGGCGTTTCGGGAAGTGGTGGTGGCTCGACGAGCCTTCGAGCGTGAGCTGCGCCTCGCCTTTGATCGCGGCGAATTCGAACTCTTCTACCAGGCCCAGGTATCGACCAGTACCCGAGACCTGATGGGCGCCGAAGCGCTGATGCGGTGGCATCATCCGGAGCGAGGACTGCTCACGCCCGCGGGGTTCATCGATGTACTCAGCGAGAAACCCTCGGCACCGGCGATCGGCGAATGGACGCTCCGACAAGCCTGTGCAGCGGCATCGGAGTGGCGCAAGATCTGTCGTCATTTTCGCATTGGTGTCAACATCTTTTCCTCTCAACTGCGGTCGGATCAGTTGATCGCCACCGTTGAACGCGTTTTGGCGGATACCGGACTTCCGCCTTCCGCGCTGGAATTAGAGATCGTTGAAAACATCTTGCTGCACAGCGACGATACGACTGTTAAGACGCTGCAGGCGCTGCGCGATATGGGAGTAGGACTGGCCTTCGACGACTACGGCACCGGCTACGCTTCATTGAGCCTGCTCAAGCGCTTTCCCGTAAACCGCCTGAAGATCGATCGTTCGTTCATTCGAAACATCGTTTCCGACCCCGGGGATGCTGCCGTCGTTAATGCGGTGCTCTACCTCGGCCGAAGCTTTGAGCTTCAGGTGATCGCCGAGGGCGTTGAAACGGAGGCGCAGCTGTCTTATTTAGCCGAGCGAGGCTGTAGCGATGCGCAGGGCTACCTGTTCGGCGAGCCTGTGCCGGCAGAGGCGTTCCTGACGCAGCACGTCTTGCGCCGAAGCGAAAAGCACCCCTAAATGGCTTCTTTTTCTGAGCCGTTGTCATGCCAGAACCTGGCAAACACCGTTTGAGAATCTATCCGGCTCCGGCACGGCTGGAAGAGCGAATCGAGAGCGAACCGATGCCTCGTCCACAAATTCTCATCTCACCCTGGCGCTCAACGGGTTGCGCTTTCGCAGGGCAGCGAAGTTGGGCGCGCCAGAATGCTGAAGCCAAGGTGATTGGGCGATTTGGCATGCGACCTTTCGCCACCGAGCCCCCATACACTATTTTTAGCGTTTCACGCAGAGCTGGCGCCATGACCGTTCGCATCTACATCATGCATCCATCGGCGCCAGGCAGTGGTTGGCATGTCTCCGAAGAAGGCAGAGAAGGCACGTCGTATCGGGATGGGCTTACGGCCATGCATGCCGCGTGTGATCGCGCCCGTGCGCTGGAAGAAACCGGCTTCGAGGTGCAGGTGCGGCAAGAAGGCGCTGACGGTAGTTGGCAAGTCATTCGCGAATAGCACTGCGGCCAGAGGCGCCTTGTGTCATGCTGCCCCTTCTCTCAGCAAAGCGATGATCCCATGAGCCTCACAGGACAGCGCGTGCTGTTGGTCGAAGACGATGCGTTGATTGGCGAGGCATGGGCATTGCTGTTGAGCGCGCAGCACGCCATCGTGTTAGGTCCCTACGTCACTGCCCCGGAAGCCTTGCGCGCCGTGGCTGCAGAAGTGCCGGACCTTGCTGTGCTCGATTACCACCTGCACGTGGGCACGTCTTTGCCGGTTGCCAACATGTTGATCACGCTGGGCGTGCCCACGGTGATCGTGTCGTCCGCTCATCGAGACGATCTACCTACCGAACTGCGTGGGCTGCCGTTTGTGCCCAAGCCCACCACCGGGCGCGAGTTTCTTTCCGCCATCGCGGCGCTGCGCGCGTAGCAACGGGCCGGTCAGGCCATCGGGACCGCTTCGGGGAAACACGGCCGCACGCGTGTGCCCTGCCCCACGACCGAGCTGACATCGACGTGGCCGTTGGCCTAGCGCATCGACGCATCAATCTGCGGCATGCCCAACCCCGTTCCCATGCCCTCGGACTTGGTGGTGAAGAACGGTTCGAACACCCGGGCCAGAACCTCCGGCGGCATACCGGCGCCGGCGTCGGAAACCTCTACAAACACGTAAGGCCCCGTCCGCTGGCCGGCGTGCGCGGTGCCGGCATGTTCGACCCGGCCCACGGTGACCTCAATGGCACCGGTGCCGCCGCTGGCGTCACGGGCATTCACGAACAGGTTCATCAACGCCTGCTCGATGGCGTGCTGGTCGGCGAATACCCCAAATGGGGCATCCGGCACCTCGCTGCTGACCGCCATGCTGCTGTCCACACTGTGGCCCAAAAGGGGCAACATGTCCGACACAACGGTCCCCAGGTTGAACCATGCAGGCTGATGCGGGTTCTGGCGACTGAACGCGAGCAACCGCCGGCTGATCGTGGCCGCCTGACGGGCGGCTTGATCGGCGAAGTTCAGGAGCCGCTGCTGCGTCGCGGCCCGCGGGCCTTCCGGCGCGCCCACGGCTTCCACGGCCGTCATAACGGTCTGGAGCATGTTGTTGAAGTCATGCGCCATCCCGGCGACCACCTGGCCGACGGCTTCCCCCTTCTGAGCCTGCCGGGCGACCGCTTCAGCGGCATCGCGTCCGGGTTGCGCCAGGTCCAGGTGTCCCTGCAATCGATATTCACGCTCCGCCGCTTCCTCCTCGCGCGCCTCGGCACCAGTCAGTTTCCGTGCCAGATCGTCGCCCCGGCCAGCGGCAGCCGCGGCGGTCGCCTGGCTCCTTTGGAGACGGTCCCGCAGCGTGTCGTTGATCGCATCCAGCGAGCGCTCCAAATGGATCCGCTCGGTGATGTCGCGCAGCAGCACGATCAGTTCGGTCGGTGTGCCGACCTCATCGATGACCGGCGCGACGGTGACTTCCCACCTGAAGTCGTGCTCGCCCGCTGGGGAGCCCACGAAACGCGCCGTCTGCCCTTCCCGAGCCACCATCCAGGCTTGCGTGGCTTGCGGAGCGGTGCTGTCGGACCAACCGCGGGCCCAAGACTGACCGGTCCACCCAGTCACGACCGGTCCCACGGCGGCGGCGGTCGGACGCGACACGGGCTCGCCGATCATGCCCTCCAACGAAAGCCGCAAGACCGTGTCTGAGGACGCGCGACACCCCAAGCCTCGTGGCGGGCCTACCGACCCGCGCTACACCAACCGGCACTTTGCCGATTGGCAATCCGCGGTGAGGTCATCGGACGGGCGCTCGACTGGCCCGTTCCGAAGTCCTTGTGCGAGTGCATCCATCCACTCGCAATAAGAACAGAGCCAAGCGGCCCGTTCATTTTCTCGTAGCGACGCAACCCATGCCTGGCGAAAAGCCGCCGTCCCGACAGCATTCCACTCAACTCTCCGTTAGCCTGAACCACCGCCCGCTGAGACGACTTTTGCAGCAGCGGCAATGACGCGCTCAAGGGCAGGCGCGACTCCGCCATCGTCATTAGCATGAGAGCCCGCTGTCATTTCTCGCAGCAAGGTCTCAGACGCATCGCCAAGCTCCGGACATTCCAGTTCCTGTGCGTGATGGCCGAGGAGGGTCACCCGAAACATGATTTCGTCTAAATCCCGATCAATGAACGCCCTCAGCAAGGCGAGCGCATCCTGAGCGACGGCATCTCGGCCCAAACGCCCCACCAGATCTACAAAAGCACCCGTAGGCTTCGACGCCTCAGAATTCACGCCAGACACTTTCATCTGCGCCGGCCGTGGCCAGGGAACGCGCAGATGCAGCGACAGCAATGCGTTCGGCCGGCGCCCGCTCGATTGCTGCCTGCAACGCAGCCGGCTGCGGTTTGATTTCCTGCAGAGGAGCGGCCCCTGCGACTGAGAAGAACGATACCTGGCGGAGCAATTCCTGCGATAGATCGGATGCATTCTTGCTGGCCGCGCTGGCCTCCTCCACTAGCGCAGCGTTCTGCTGCGTGACGTCATCGAGGGTTAGCACGGCATTGTTGACTTGGTTGATGCCCGCTGCTTGCTCTTGGGAGGCGGCCGCGATCTCCTCCACGATCGTGTTGACCGATCGCACCCCGGATGCAATCGCCTCTAGGGCGGTGCCGGTGCGAGTGACGAGCGCTGCACCGGCATCGACGCGGGCTACGGTGGAAGCTACCAGTGCCTTGATATCCCTTGCGGCCGTGCCGCTGCGCTGAGCCAAATGGCGCACCTCGGCCGCCACCACGGCGAACCCTCGGCCCTGGTCGCCAGCGCGGGCGGCCTCCACCGCCGCGTTCAGCGCCAACAGATTTGTTTGAAACGCAATTTCGTCGATCAACGTCACAATTTCGCCAATTTGCTGACTGGCTTGCGTGATTGCACTCATCGCCTGCGTGGCCTCTTCCGACACCTGGCTTCCTGCTTCAGCGTCCCCTTTCACTCGCTGCGCCAACAGCCGAGCCTGCTCCGCGCCCTCGGCATTTTGCTTCACGGTCGCGGCCAATTGCTCCATCGAGGCTGCCGTTTCTTCCAACGAACTTGCTTGCTCCTGGGTCCGCTGGGACAGGTCGTCATTGCCTTGGGAGATGTCAGCGGCTGACGATGACACCTGCTGCGAGATATGCCGGACGTCGCTGACGATGCTGGCCAAGCGCTTGTCCATGTCGTCCAGCGCGTGCAGCGTGTCGGTAAATTCGTCGTTGCCCGATACCACGGTTGAGTTGTTGAGTTTGCCGCCCTGAATTGCCTGAGCCAGCGCACGCGCCTTAGCGAGAGGCCCAACGACCGCACGGACGAGCAGCGCAGCAATGGACAACAGCAGGAGCACGCTCACCGCGAGCACGCTGATGGCAACAATGCGCGTGTGCGCATAACTGCTTTCCGCCGATTTCAAGGCCGAAGAAGCTTGCTTTGCGTTGATTTTGACCAGCGCGTCGATGGTCTCAGCCATTTTGCCCAGTGCAACGGACACCTTGCTAAGGTGAAGCGTCCGAGCCTCGTCGATGCTGCCAGCGTCGAGCAATGCTGCTTCTTGCTCAATCATGGGAACGACTACTTTGCGCAAAGTGACATAAGCATCCGCAGCTGCGCGCTCGTCGTTCGCACTGACTTTCGACGGGTAATAGGACGACCATGCGGTCTCTTCTTTTGCCTCGTCGGCACGGATACGCGCCAGTGTGTTTCGAATGGAGGGGTTAATGATCGCGCGATTCAACGCCAGGCGCTCATCCACAATGGCCCGCTCGGTGTCGCCTACTGCCACCATCGATAGAACATTTGATCCATAAATGTCCTGGATCAGCTGATAAGTATCTTTGACGCCCACCAGGCCGTCCGACCCGAGAATCAAAACCAAGGTAAGCGCCGCACCCATCGCGGAAAAAATTTTGGAACGAACAGAAAAGCGCATCAGCGGTCCCTTTTGCAGCGTGCTGCAGCGTGTGTGGTATGAGTCATCGATTGGAGAACCACGGCGGTTGTCATTGCGGGGCAGGATGCCGTTTGCAAAAGGAGGCGTCAGATTCCACGCCTTCAATTGCCTCGCTGTCTGGAGTGGCTATGGCGTGGATAAGCCCGTCCAGAACCATGGTGCGAACCAGATGTCTGGTGGCCGCTGGCACTGGAGGCGCGTTACAGGTCTCGCAGCACACCAAAGCAATCTCGAGCGCTTCGGCCGCCTCTTGGGTGTCTGGAAACCCTGCGTCCCGCGCCAAGCGGTGAACCCGAAAAGCGCGAAACATGGCTTCGTGCGCATCGGCTAAGCGCAGAGCTGCGATGAGATCGAACGCTTCGCGCGATAGGTTGTAATTGCGTCCTGAAGGGGCTAGGCGGTCGAAACGAAGCTCGATCGGCGGGATCGCCGCAGGGCCAGTCGCGCCCCCGGTATCCCTGGACGAGGATCGCGCTCTCTTCCATGCCCTGACGGGCCAAAATTTCATGTTGTCGCTCCCAATCGGCTTTTCCAGGGAGCTGCATCGGCTGTGCCACCCATAACCGATTGATAACTCAAGATCTCACTAATCATTGCGATTGACTAAAGGCCCAAATTTGGCATTTTTGTCATTTTCTTGCCCGTCATGTTTGTACGGTTTTTGTCCACAGTTGCCCTTCAGCGACAGCGCACCCTGCGCCCGCCCATGCTCACGCACGATGCGCCGGGCAAAAGTGCCTGAGAATCGAAGGCACTGTGGGCACATTGGCTGCGCCACCCATTTGCTGTCGCACCCCACGCTGGAGAACCTGCACGGCACCGTTGACGATGCAATGGATGTGGCTCCGCTCCGGAAGGCATGAGCCTCCTTCGACCCTGTGTCCCAATACCGTAGCCACGGTCCGCGCGCCACGGGACAGATGTGTCGCGCGCACCGGCGGTCGGCATACTCCGGCTCTCCATTATCGATACTGACTCGCCAGCGTCGGCCCATCGCAAACCGTTCAAGCCTCGCTGCCCACGAAACGCAGGGGTTTCAACGGCCTCAGCTTGCGTCCGCTACGCACGGTCCGTGCCCTGCCAATGCCATGGGACACGGAATGTCCGCGGTCATGGCGACCGCCTGCCCACAATGAGACAATGTCTCCGTCCGTTCTTGGGTGAGTGTTGGGCTGCCGGGAGATTGACGTGCCATCTGTGTTTTTCTCTTACTCGCACGTCGACGAAGCGTTACGCGACCGCTTGGAAGTGCACCTGGCGATGTTAAAGCGCCAAGGTGTCATTGCGACGTGGCATGACCGGCGGATCGGTGCCGGGGAAAACATCCACCACGCCATCGACGAACGCATCAACCATGATGACATCATCTTGTTGTTGGTCAGTCCCGATTTTCTGGCGTCGACGTATTGCTACGACATTGAGGTCAAGCGCGCCATGGAGCGTCATCGCGCCGAGGAAGCCATCGTCATTCCCGTGATCCTTCGCCCCAGCGACTGGCACGAGGCACCGTTTGGTGATTTGAATGCGGTTCCGAAGGACGGCAAAGCCGTCACGCGCATGCCGGATGCGGACGAGGCATTCCTGGAGATCGCCGGTGCGATCCGGGACGCGGCCAAACGTTGGGGACGTCGCGCCACCCCTGCTCCCGCGACTTCGCCTGCCCCTACCCCTGAGCCATCATTGACGCCGAGTTCCGCGACTGACGGTCTGCGTCGTTCCAGCAACTTGCGCGTGGCCAAGGGATTCACTCAACTGGATAAAGAGCGCTTTCGACTTGAGACTTTCGAATTCATTGCCAACTTTTTCGAGAACTCGTTGACCGAGTTGGCCGACCGAAATGACGGCATTGACGTGCTATTTCGCCGCATCGATGCGGTTCGCTTTGTGGCTACCGTGTTCCGGCACGGCGCAAACGTCGCTCAGTGCACCGTGTTCGCGAGCGGCGGCCGCGGTTTTGGACACGGCATCTATTACGTCAATGGCGAGAGCTTGGACCAAGGCTCACACAACGAGTCTTTGTCGGTGGATGCCGATGATCATGCCCTCTACATCTCCGCCTTAGGAATGCAAGACTTTGGCACGCAGCGGGGGCAGAAGCTGACCCAAGAAGGAGCTGCTGAACACCTGTGGGAACTGCTTCTCCGCCCTCTACAAGGACGCGCATCGTGATGCACTATCTTCGTCCTCACGAATTCACCGTGGGCGCATTGGACGATTGCTTGTCCGGATCGCTCCTCCTCCCACGGACCGCCTCCGAATCACCCTTCTTGATTGGCACGACGGCGAAAGGAACCGCTGCGCTTTGTTTGGGCGGACAGTTCCGCTTTGTGGGGTTTGAGTGCGAGGGCAACACGGCTTGGTCGGGCATCATCGTGCCTGAGGTACAGGTCGAGGTCGATGCGGCATCATCGCCGGAGCTGCGGGGCCGCGGAGCATCCATCGGCTGTGCGCGGCGTCAAGGCGATAAGTTGGGCATTCTCGGTCGTGGTGCCGATGACGGGCGATCCTTGTTCATTGTGCTCGCCAATCAGCTTGCCAAGTCGGGCGACGAAGCGGCGAACTTCGAGCGCTGGCAGGTCGTCCTGGGCGCCGGGATGGACCGGCGCGTCCTGTTCACCGTCGACGTCAGCGCCGAAGACTCCTGAGATCGGACGGAGCCGTGGCGGCACCGTTGTTGGTTCGGCGCTGACCATCGTCAGCTGTCGTTCGGAGGCACCGCTCGTGGCAGCCCACCCATGCCCGGGAACATCGTCTGATCGACCATCCACAGCAACATGAGCGGGTCGCCCCACGCGTAGAATCGGCCCATCATCTTGGTCATCATCGCGGAAATGGGACGTCCCAAGAACGCGTTGAGCGTGTAGGTTTCGGCGCCATCGTTGTGCAACGCCCGCGCACACGCTTGGCGAAGATCCGCCGCCCGAAGGCCGATCCGGGTCCCGTCGTCCGAGACGTCGCAGGCTCGCACCCACCGGTTCAGGGCCCCGCCAGGGCGCGTTGCCCTCGCCAATTCGGGAAACACCGGGCCGTCGTCGAGCGTCTGCATGAAGGTCACGAAGCCCACATCTTCCAGGCACGGCGGGACCGGGATCGTTCGGTGCCGCAGCCCCCGCAAAGGCCCGGACGGGCCTCGGCGCACACGCAAGAACCACCGGTCGCACAGACACGTCAGATCGGCGGCGTGGAGCATGGCAATCTCCTTGGCTTCCAGCCCCATCGCCACCATCAATCGCGGGCCCCACAGCTGCCACGGATGTCGATGGTCGCGCACCGCACGGCCGAGCAAATCCTGAATGGCGTGCACAAAGAATGGAAGCGGGAACGCTCTGCGTCGCGCCGCGCGCGCGCGCGCCGAATTGCGGACTTCGAACATCGCGCGGATCGCCAGATGCGCCCGCTCAGTGGTCACAGGGGTGATCGGGTTCACGACGCACCCCCGCAGGACGTCGCCGCATCGATGCGCGATGCCACGATGGGCGCTGCACTGTCCAGCAACGGGCGCCAGGACGCAGGGAGGGCCGTTGCATGCGTGCCCGCTCCGGGACGTGGCGGATATGCGACCGCCTCAACGGCTTCCCAGATCCATTCGTCTTGGACGCGTCGGCGCCCGTCGGCGTCCGTGGCGCCGCGATCGTCCCACAACGGGACATCGAGCCCCATCCATGCTTCGACCATGCGCACAGGCGCCCCGCCCTCCAGCGCGGCGTAGGCGGCCGTGGCGCGCAGGTCGCGAAAGGTCGGGGCGTGTTGACCCACGCGGGACAGGGGTCGCAGCGCGCGGCGCAGCCAACTCTCGGCGGCGTCCCCGGGTCGGGCTGCCTTCGCCAGATCCGGAAATACCCAGGTCTCTTCGGCTTCGGTGAAGTAGCGCGAATGCGCCACCCCTGGGAAGCGAGCCTTCACCAGCTCGGCGTGGAGCGGAATCATCAGGGGCGGTGCGTCGCTGGCGGCCCGCTCTGCGCGTGGCACGCTGAGCCACCCGTGCCCATGGACGAAGGTCAAGTCGTCGGTGCGCAGCCGCGCAATCTGGGGGGGCGTGAGCCCCCCATAGAGCGCGAGCAACGGAGCAAAGCGGTGCCACGTTTTGGCGACGGGCAGTTTGGCCAAGTGCGCCAGCAGCTCAGGCACTTCGCCTGGGTGCAAGGCCCGACGCAAATCCAAACGGTCGGAATGATGAAGGACTGACAGGTCCTCGGTCAGGCTACCGAGCACCGCGCGGCGGGGTTCAGATGCGGATTGAGGGGCGTGCAGGGGCATAGAATCATCCTTATGAGCGGGACGGAGGCAGAACGCCGAATCGCCGAACGCGGTGATGGCGAGCGCCAAAGGTTGAAGCGTTGGGGGCGCGGGGTGGCTTGGGACTGCGGACGCGTCCCAAGCCAGGCGCTGCTCACGATCAGCGGCCGAAGGTTTTGCCAACTTTGGCGTGGCGTTCCATTCGGCGCCGCTCGGCATCAAACGCGCCATCGAAGTGCCCGCGCTGATACGGGGGGTGACACAGCGACGGGAACTGAATGTGGTCGATGCCCCAGCATTTCTCGGGCAAGTTCGCCAACGCGACGTAATAGGTATTGAGCGTGTTGTGGCTGGTGTCGTGCCCCAGCAGTTCTGCGATCAACCCATCGCGCAGGCCCGAACGACTGGCGAAGGTCGCGAAGGTGTGCCGAAACGAGTGGAAGGTGCGCGCCGGGTCGGTGATGCCCACATGCTTTCGAAGCGTGCGCGAAAACCAATCGGAGATGGTGTCACCGGGGCCGTTGGCCGCATTCCAGTTGAGGCCTGGGAAGAGCACCTCGATGCCCTTTCCCCGCGCTTCGTCCACATAGTCCAAGAAGCCCGCCTTCACCACCGCGTCGTGCAGAGGCACCATGCGATTGGAGCTGCGCGTCTTGATGCGCTGCCCCTTGCGTCCATCTGAGACATACAAGAACCACCGGCCGCCGTGCTCAACGACATCAGCCAGATAAAGCTGGGCCAGCTCCCGCAAGCGCAGTCCTGTATACAAGGCAAGCAGGGGCAACCAGTAGTGCGCGGGCGATCGCATCGACAACAGACGCGGCGCACTGAACAAGGCCACCAGCTCATGCGTGTCGAAGGGCTGACGCGGTCGCGTGAAGGGCGTGCGTTTGCTGATCAAACGAATGCCCTTCATGAGGCCCGGCCGAATCTCCTGGCGCTGCTCCAGCCACAAAAAGAACCGACGCAACCGATCAATGTAGCCTTGCTGCGTGCGCACGTCGACCGCCGGATCCTTCAAAATATCCGCCTTGCGCACGACTGCCTTGGCATCGAGCTTGCGGTACTCGCGACGCTTGGCCGCGTGGGCGGGCCAGCGGCGAAGTACCGCCAGGAACGCATCGAGGTCCGTGGGTCCCAGCTCGGCCACACGCTTATCGCCGACGGTCTCGATGAACATGCGCAGCGTGGCGGCATGATCGACCAACAGGGATCGCGAGGTTTTCTTCTGCTCGACAAACGACAGGAACGGTGCAATGCGATCGGTGAGGCGCACGTTCGACGGCGGCGAGGGCGGCGTTAGCGGCGCAGGAGCGCCGAAGCCTCCAATCGCCCCGCCGGACATGCCCAACGAAGCCAGAATCGCGGTCACGGCCTCTAAGGGGATCGACTGACCACCCACGGTAATGGACGTCGGCACCACTGCGGGCGCCACCGGCAACACCGGCGCGAGGTCGTCGGATGCATCGGCTACTGCAGCGGGAAGAGGACCACGCATACCTAAGGCCGCCAAGTGGCGTTCTCTCGCGGTAGATTGCGGCTCAAACGCACCGAACGGGACATCGGAGTGACTCCACCGAAAGTGCACCAGAGGTTGCCCGGCTCGGCGCGTCAGGATGTCTCGCACCTCTTCGGGTCCGCGTTGCGAATACATGCTGACGCGGCTGCCGTCGGCGGTGCGGCCATGGAACTGGCGCAGAAGTTGCGCCGGCGGCGCGGCGTCGACATCGAGGATGACCGCATCGGCGCGTTCGGCGTCGCTCATCGGCGGGGGTGGAATTTGGGCTGCAGCAGCCCGCAACCGCTTAAAGCGGTCGTGATAATGATGTGGCATGAGAGAGGTCTCTAAGAGTTGTGCGAAAAGCGCGATGCATTGCGCCCGGAAAGGTATTGCCGCCTGAGCACCTCAGGCTCTGGACGTATACCTACGCACGGACCCATGTCAAGAGCCTGCGTGTAACGAACTTGCACCACCGGACTAACGAACCTGCGCGCCTATCCAACACAGCGCTTCGCTGGGCAGACACGCTAACGCGACTTGCCGGACGACCCGGCCAATGCGGATGCCGGCACTGGAACGACTGAAGCAGTCGACTGCACGCCGAGCATGCGAAGAAACGGCTCACGCCGCGCTTCGCGTAGTTCAGCGCTTGATTCGTGCCGTCCGAACGCGCGGAGCGTTGCTTCGAACGCAGCGTCGCCCAGCGCGGGCGAGGGGTGCTCCGTTGTGCTCGTGAAACCGCGGGTGGTCACAGCACCCGCCGCCGCCAAATCGCGCACTCGGCCCAACGCGCCTCCAACACGGCCGTGGTGCATGAACGAGGGGTCCAACTGAGCCATCAGCAGGCGTAGTCGCCCGCGCTGATGCTTTTGGGACAGCCGTGGATCGGCATGAATCAGCCATAGCACGCACCACTCCACCAGGCGCAAGGGCGCCTCGCTGCGCGGCGGAGGCGTGCTCGGCGCAAGTGATCGACGCCAGCAACGCTCGGGAGCAATCGGCCAAGTCATCGCCCACCGCCAGTCGCCAACGGCCCGTAGCAGTCAGCGCTGTGAAAGAGTGACACTTCCCTCACGGCAGCCGCGCCATCGATCGGCATGGTGCCGTTGCGCCATTCCGCTGCAACACTAAGTTGTACATATTTAAGTAGCATTACGTGATCCAAGAGTTGGATAACCCTTGAACCAAACGCTGCTTAACTGGTTGATCCCACTACACGTGGATCGTGGTGCCACACGTCGGCATGGGCACCGAACTGGCGGGTGTTTTCACATAAAAAGACCAGTGAGTAACGCCCAATTAGGAATAGCAGAACGCGGCAGCTCGTCAAGTGCTCGATCGCACTAGCCACGGCTGGCGATCGCTCACGCGGGACTCGCACGATGGCGTCGCCGTCGCAACTCTGCAACGCGTGGATCCTTCTCGGTCGTTGCATCGGACTCGAGCAATTCCAAGCATGCAGCTGCACCGTAGGGCCACGTTGAAGCATCCTCATCTAAGGCAGCCCACAGCAAGGCGAGCATCGATCTTGCATGTTTTTCGACAAATGCTTTCCTTTCATTGTCATCGAGCGGCCCCATCATCGCCTCGTGCCGGACCGGCGTCAGCCTTGGCTCAATGCGCTTGACGATCTCATCGAATAGCACGTCCGGAACGTCGAACGCCAAGTTCAGGAGTGCCGACGATGCCGCGGTCGTTTTGACCACCCTCTGTAGCGGCCATACGCGCTCCAAGAACGGCAGCACGAAAGCCTGCCAGTCTTCGTCTTCGTCCTCCGCTTTCGCCCAGAAGCCTAGCTGCCACAGCATTTCACGACGCATCTCGTCATCCCCCTGGATCAGCACTTCCCGCAACTCCATGTCGGTAACGTGCTGCACCTCGGGTTGGTCCAGATCCGCGCCGCGCCAGCCGATCAGCAGCATTCCGGCGACTGTACGGCGATAGCGCTCCGTCCCTGAGGCAATCGTGGCGCGCTCCAAAAGTCCCGCCTTAATTTTCGTGTAGGCAGCGCCTGGAGGCGTGCGTCCCGAGGACAGGAAGCCAGACCAAAATGCCTCCGCCGTATCTCCTCCAGCCATCATCCGAGGCAGGAGATATTGATCAACCCAAACTGGATCAACAACCGAAAGCCATGTGAATCTCGAGCTTGTGACCGCCAATGCATGGTGGCCGGCGGGGACTGGGAGTGCCAATAGCGATTCCAGATGGTCGCGCCAGTCCTTGGGAAGGCTTGATTCGGCGCCACGTTGATCCAAGCGCGGATCGTGGAACAGGAGGTCGGTCAGCTTTCCCGCAGGCCGATTGATGGCCTCGCTCAGCCAATCAAGCGACTGGATTCGCCGTTCTTCCAGTGCCGATGCCAACACGTCGCGCAGGCGATGAAGGAGCGTGCTAAAGAGCGTACGATGGGTGGCCATCAAGTCCGGCCCAAATCGTCGCATCCACTCGGCTACGGGGTGTGCGATGGCTTCGAGAATCTCTTTGGGAAGTTGGCTGAGTCTGCGGGCCACTTGCGTGCGCATGCGCGCCGGAGGGTGGCTTTGAACCTGGCGGTTTAGAAACAGCGACCAAGCGGGCGTCAGGTCAACCCCCTGGCCCGCTGCCCAACCCAGAGCGCGCAAGGCACGCGCGGGACGCATCCGTGACAACCCAGCAAATGGATGCACTCGTGCGCCACGTCCGCGGTCGTAGCCCTCCAAGTGACTGGCGGCGGCCACTAGGTCCGCCAACGGCACATCGCGGAGCAACTCGTCGTCTGAGTCGTCCACCACGCGGCGCAAACCCATCGTTCGCGGCTGAGCGGTGTACGAAGCGGCCGACTCCACCCACGTTGGGCTGGAGACACGCAGTTCCGCCATCACCTTTGCGTCGTCAAATGAGAAGGTGAGCCCCTGCTCCTTCATCCATTGCAAGCGGTTGAGGCGATAGTGAGCAACGACATCTTCCCGGTCATCCCGGTCTTCGAACCACGGTAACGGTTCCTCGACGATCCGCCATTCGAGTACCTTTCGCTGCTCGACTGACCATTCGGGCCAGCGGTCGCGAATTGCAAACAACAGATCGCGTTCATTCGCCGTCGACCAGAACACATCCACGTCTAGCCCTCGGAGGATTTCGAGCGCCCGTTCGATGCTTGTCAACGCCGGAAACCCGCAAGCCCACACCCTCAAATGCGTAAAGGCGGCATCGGCATGCGCGGCCCAGGTATCGACTTCCCGCTGCGCGTCAGCTGGGCTCGACTTTCCAAGGGCCTCAACGCACGTTGCGAAGGTGCCCATCAGGGCCGTCAGCCGGTACGCGTGGCGACGCTCGCTCTCCATAGGTCGGATGGCGTCGAAGTACAAGGCTCCTGACTCTTTCAGCTCGGCCTCGAGCTGAACGGCAAGCTCTATGTGCGCGCGAAAGATCCGGCACACCAACGCTAGGTGCTCGACCGGAAAAGCGAACGGCGCGTAAGGCTCAGGATAAGCGACCTCCGCGCGGATCAGGGCGTTGAGGGCAATGTCGGGGCTGAGTTCCGCCCAAGGCGCGGCCGTGCCTGCACGAACCAGTACATGGGGGCGATACAGGCTGACGGCCGACCGAATCAAGCGCGCAGACCAACCGGCACGCTGCACATCCGCCGCAATGGCGTGGCGGAGTGGACCCGAATCGACCGTCTCTGCCTGCAGCACCCGTTGCCATGCCTCGCGCAAATCCTCTGAAAACAGCTCAGCCTGATGGCGCAACCGCCATGTCACCGCGGCGCGCAACTGCGGATGCACCCCGCCGCGCCCCGCCAACCACGCCACTGCAGCGGGCTGATGGGCCACGCGAGCAAACCATTGGCTTAGATAGTCCAAACGCTCGGGCAGAACGCCGACGGTCGACGCACCTGGTCCCACCAATGCCGCCAAGCCAACCGAGGCAAGTCCCTGCTGATCTTCGGAGGTCAGGTCAAACGCGTCCCAGCTCTCCGACGGCACCTTCCGACGCGCATAAGGGTCCTGCACTTCCACTCGCTCGGGGGGCGCATCGTCATCTAGTCCAAGCACATCAAACGGATCAGTCTCGCCGTGCGTCATATCCCATCGCGTGGGCGTGCTGTAGCGCATAGCGCGGTCGAAGACAAAGAGCCATTCCGCCGGCAATGTAGGGTCCTGCCGAGCCATCGCTCGCGCCCCCTCGACCGAGCGAGCCAAATGCGTGACAAGACCCCGCTCGTGCGCACTGAGGGCAGCCGGCCCGTGCTTTGCCCGGTCGATCACGGATTGGTGCCACTCTTCCACGTCACGTGCCCGATCACTCCAAGCCTCCAACGTCTGCCAAAGCGCGGGGTAGGTGTCGAAAGGGATGGGCGTGACGCCGCGATGCAGCCACTGGGCGGCGGCGCTCTGTGCAGAGCCGTAATGGAAAGCGTAGAGCCTGGGCGTCTCGGTAGGACCGGCGTTCATCGCCTCCAGCAGGTATTGAACCGGCGGGTCATCCGCGGAATAGCCTACGAATACGATAACAAAACGCTCTAGGAGCGCTTGGATGTAACGGGTGGCCCATCCATCCGACAAGTAGGCATGACCGAATTCACCACTCGACAGGACAAATTCGTCGTGCTCTGCCCCGGCATAGCTCTCGTTGACCACGCCATGCAGGTGCACCACGCCGTGGAAGTCAGCGGGCCGCCGAGGGTCTGGCAGGCGTGGCGGTGCAGCACAAGCTAGCCCCAGCTCTGCCAGCTCGAACAGGCGATCAAAGTTTGTAGTGACCAGGCGCGCTTGGCCGGTCCGTGTGCGCGACAACTCCAGCAAGATTCGATGGGCGGAAAAATCGCAGTCTGCCGGCGGCCGCAAAGCGTTGGCGACGGCGCGGCGTACGTCACTGACCTCGAACTCTTGCTGCAAAAGTGTGAAGACGCGATCCATCGACACCGTCGCCCATGCTTTACTGCCATCCTTCGGCGGCTCGGCTGCCTTCAGCAGCTTGCGAACGTCCCCACCCTGGGAGGACCCCAGGGTGTCTGCGACCGTCTGCGCGAGATGCACGAAATTCGGCAGCTTTGCCTTCGCGAAAGAGACCCCAGCGCCGCAAAAGAACAGGACCTCACCCGCGTCACGGGCTGCCAACAGAGCATCGGGGACCCTAGGACCCGCTGGAAGAAACCGCATATCTCCTCCGTATTGGGAGCAACATCAAGCGCCATGGCAGGCACGAAACGAGAGTACATGGGTCGGCAGCGGTTATCGCAAGCGCCTTAACACCGGCCCGTTCGAGTGTAAAGCAGGATTATCGCTAACTCGCTGCGGGTTCGACCGGTTATAAGCACGGAGGATGTTGAAGATGCGCCTTGGCGTGCGTTCTCCGTTTCACACCGGTGCGAGGTGACTTCGGTCAATCGTGTGCGAATGACATGCACACCTTGCATTGGGAGCGTTAAGAACGGTGCCCTGTGTTTTCCCGGCTTGGCCCGGTGGTTCCTCTCAAAACTGTGACCGCCGTCCTCTTGACGAAACCGTGGTGCTGTTTAGGTTCGAGATCTCAACGACTTTGGACATTCCATGGCTCTCACTTGGAACGCTTGGCTCAACTACCTCACCGACGCTGGATTCACGCTCGACGGCGGCGCGACCGCCGCATCGAGTTGTCGTCTGACGTGGTCGACGCGCCAGCATGGGCATTGCAGACAGACCTTCCGCTCACGCCGAGCGCTCATCGCCTTCTTGCGCGAATGCGCGCAAGCCGACCTGGTCACCGACGACGTGCTCTTTGGCGGAGCACTGCACGCGCTCCAAACCGGCTCTCGGGCCATCTTCGACGTCGCGGTTGGCCTGCGCGGCACGAGGCCCTGCACCGGCGCACGCCGGGACGCCCGGGCAGCGCACCACCGCCACGTGAAGCGGGCACAGACTGTCTACCGACGGCTGACGGTCGAACGCTTGGAGCGCGCGGCGAAGCTGCGGCGCGAACTCGACCAGGGATTGTCGCTGAACCTGCTATATGACCGCACCGAGCGGATCATCCCCGCCTTGGCAGCTCGTTGCCTGAGCTACGGTCCCGGCTACCGGGTCCCCTGGCATGAGCTGATCCACCGATGAGCACTCTCAAAAAGCGACCCGTGCGGGCCGTGCGAACGGCGCTCGCTCGGCAAGCCCTTGAACAGCTGCCGGCCAAATGGACCGATTACCTCGATCGCTGCCGGTTGCGCGTCGTGCATGCCCCAGACGTCCCACGGCCGTTCCAATTGTGGTCCGTGGACCACACAGGCATCCCGCGGTCCAGCCATGCGTCGATGAAGGCGCTGAAGCGCCGCTTGTCCGAAGAAGCCCGTTGGGACCTTTGGATTCACCGGGTGGTGCATGCCGACGTGCAATACGCGTTGGACACCGGTGACGACGCGTGCGTGAGAGCGATCATCGAAGGTCGCGCGTTCAACCAATTGGAGGCGCCGTTTCACACAAGCCATGCGGCGCACATGCGGCACTGCGACGAAGCCGACGGTGCGTGCAAACGACTCAATGCAGAGCAGCTCAAGCTGGCGGCCCAAGTTCTCGGCAAAATCCAAAGAAACACGCTCGACGCTGCGTACCGGCATCAATGGAAGCTGGCGTTGGCCGAGCGTTCGGCAGCGGCGCTGGAGGGCGCGATCGCAGCAGTTCCTCAGGCCCAGCGTCGGCGGCTCTGAAGATTCAGCCGTTTTGATCGGGGGGTGAAGCGCGATGTAGCCCGACGGTGATGGCAAGCCTCGCAGCCGACGGTGAATCGCTGCATCGCCCCAGCTCACCCGAAGCATGGCCCAGGTATCGAACGAGCCTGGCCGACTAGCCGGCGCACATGAACCCTTCAACGGGGGTGGGGTCGAGTTGTGCGTGCACCGGTTGGCGGTCGATTAGGCCACGCTATCGGCGGCGGCCGTTACAGCCGCACGCGACGCGCGGGTGTCGCCATCCGCGGCGTCGACTCGAGCGCTTCTTGAAGCTTCATCGCCGACCGATGCACAGACGGGTCAATCTCCCATTCCCCCAGTTCGCGTGCCAACCGCTCAGCCCAGCGCTTCACGGCGAGGGCGTCGTCAAGGTCCGCGCACTCCAACTCGACGCAGTGCGCCAAGCTTCGGCAGGCCATCTGGTAGGCGTTGGGAAACGCCGCCGTGGGCGGCCGCGCCTGGCGCACGGTGTCGGTACACTCGGCGGACACCGGCATCCAACACAGCTTGGCGTCCATATAGCCGCCCGGTTGCTCCTCGCGGCGACGCCGGCGCTCGCTTCGGGCTACCGCAGCCACCGCTCGTTCGAAAGCGTCGTCTTCCATCGCCATCACTTGGCGGTGAAGGTCGGGCAATGCGTCGCGCATCTGGCGGATGAGCGACAGATCGGTCATGGCATCCTCCCCTCGACTTGGCGCATGCTAGGCCAAGCATCTGGCCTGAAGCCCCTCGCATGTCCGATCCATCGCTCGATCCATGCGTCGCGCTCCAGTGGTCCGTCGACGTGCACGACATCGGCCAGGCCCTGCTGGAGGGCGACCTGCTGGAAGCGCGTTTTCGCGCAGGCGCCATCACTATCTCGGCCGAATCGCTGGCCTGCACATCGGTCGCGCGGGCTGCTCACGCGCTGGTCGTCGCGCTGTGTCCGCCCCACAAGCCCCCGGGGCGCGGGGTCGGCCAGGCCTACGCCGCGTTGTGCACGGCTGTCGAATCGCTGGGCGACGTTTAGCCACATCGGTGAGCAGCCGGGCGAGCACCCATGATATCCGCTCATCGAGCGCCTCATGCCCGCCCCCCGGTCCCGTAACTCGTAGGCGAGCGCGGCGTGACCTTGGGACGGGGAAGACGTGCCCGACCGCCCTCATCATCCTCGATCTCCTGGGTGGGGCCGAGCAATTCAGGCATGTAGGCCTCGATCCACTCGCGCTCCTCGGCCAGCGACACCGCCAAAAGTTGCGGCAACGCGGCTTCATGAGCGTCGCGCAGGTCGCGCAAGGCCCTCCGAAGCTTTGCCTTATCGTGTTTCGCCTGGTCGAGCACCGGCTTTCGTTCGTTCTGCAGGTCCTGAACGCGCTGTTCCGTGCTTACCACACGCGCGTGCAACTGCTGTTCCGTACGCGCATCGCTTTCAGCGCGCTCCCGTTGAGTCGCAGTCTGGTTGGAATCCCACCACTGTCCGACCCCATCGACCACCCGCGACCAAGCCGTTTTCGGTGGCTGGTCGTCATCATCGTGCGCTGCGGGACCCGCCTTCCACGCGTCGAGGTCCGCCAATGCATCCAGCCGGGCCGTCGCTGCAGCCGCCGTCTCTTGCCGAAGCTCGTGGTTTTGCGCCGCCAAGCGCGTCATGCGCGTCAGCAGCCACTCGATGGCGCGAACCAACCTGAACACGAGCGTTTCTTCCGGGCGACTGCCCTCTTCCAGACCGGCGAAATACAACGTTCGGAAGCGCTCGGTCAGTGAGGGAGGCGGACCGTTCGCCCCTGCCTGGGCACGCGCCGAGGCGGTGCTCGCGGCCATGCGATCCGCTACGGCGTCGGCCGAAGCTTTCAGCGGGGAGAACTCGATGTAGCCGCTTTTCGCTGCGCCAGGCTGAGGCGGCATGAAGAGTGGCGTCGCACCTTGGCGCATTCGCGCTGCATGCGCACGCTTGTAGATCTCCGCCATCGCGGCGGCTTCTCGGACCGCTTGGCCCTTGCGCGTGGGCACCTTCGCGCGCTCCAACGCTGTCGCCGCGGCCCCGAGCTGCGGCTGCGGCCGCACCTTGAGCCCCATGCGTCGGGAACTCCGATGATCGAAATCCGTCGGCAAACCCGCCCGACGGCAATACGTGTTGGCCAGCTCCGCCCAGACGCGATTGGTTTCTTCGACGAAATAGCCAGACGTGCTCTTGTTCGATAGAAAGCTGAGCTTCTCGCCCATCCCGCTGCCGCCCTTAGCCTCGCTTTCCGTGGCCGCATCATCAAGCAGCACGCGTCGGGTCGGGAAATACAAGTGCGCATGACATCCGATCTGCTCGGGCGTCTTGGCCACCCCGAACGCCGTGATCGGGGCGTCGCGATGCACCCCGACCGACACCGGGGTCGTCAGTTGCCTTGCCAAGTAGCGCGCCATGTCTGACGCAAAGGCGGCGACGGCCGAATCATCAAGGCCCAAAGGGATGGGCACACGGTAATCCCTGGCCACTTGAGCGTCTTTTCGGCGCTCGGCTAGCTCTACTCGGTTCCACAGTTCAAGGGGATCGGTGGCCCAAGCCGGTGCGCCGTCGGGGGCGACCGTGATCTGGAACACGATCTCGTCGCCGGCGACGCGCTTTCGGAAGTCGAATGCACGCTTTAACCGTCGATCGTACAGCTTTAGTCCGAGGCGGTACGCTGCGCCTGCGACGGCCGAATGCGCTTCGGCGCGGGAGTGCGTTTCAAGGTGAGGCCTAGCATGGAACATTCATCAAGTCCGGTAAAAAAATGGGCGCAGCCGCTCGTCTCCGAATACCGGAGGGTTAAACGAATGCAGGAGGGCGTCGAAACGGGCGTGGTTTAGCCGAGGCATCCAACGCTAAATCGGCAAAAGATCAACCGAATTTACATATCCGATCTTCGGATATTTTCGATTTTGTGACCGGGTCGCGATCACGGCGCGCCTCAGCAACGCTGCGTGCTACAGCGCGGTCGCAAGCCGGGCCGGCAAAGTAATAACCTTCCTTCAGCATGAGATCGTCCGAGTGCGGTGCCCGTGCTCCGGTTGACGCGCACCTCGGTGGTCCGCGACGACAAGTCGGAGCTGGAGACGTCCGAGCTAACGGGCGCCTCCATTGAGGCATTGGGATCGCATATCGATATCTTTTTCGATCAGAGCGAGCCGATCACTCCGACCTCGGAAGAATTTAAGCACCTCTACGCCGAAAACCAGATCGGTGAGCCGTTTCGACTCCTCCTGGGCCAGCTCATCTTTCCGTGCTTAGTCGCAAGAAATTTTTGAAATAAGGAAGCCGCCGTGTGGCTGCACCGCGCAGCGACAGTCTCGACGGAGACCCTGAGTGCATCGATCCTTGAAGACGACCCGAAGTTGGCGCTCAAGCATTTTTGGCCGCTCTACGCCAAGATCTTGACGATGATTATCCGGGCCAACAACGCCGACGAGTCGATGGACGCCCACCCGCTGACCCGCTATTACCACGAGATCACCGAGTCGTCCGTCAGCTCGAACTGGATCTGGTGCTTGACCCTCGCCAGTGCCATCGAGGGCGTGATCGATCTGCTCTCGCCCCGGGACAAACGCCCCCCCGCCTTCTCGGAAACCTGGCAAGGATGCATCTATCAGCGTCACGCTGACCCACGCCATTGGCTTGTGCTCTATGACCAGCGAGAAAGAGGCACCGCCCTGCATCAGCCTATCTAGTCGTCGTCGTCTTCGTCGTCGTCTTCGTCCCCGTCATTGGGGCCGACCAACAACGAGAGCAGCGCTGCAGCGGAATCAGGATCGCGGCCATGGCGTACCCGCGTTTCGAAATAAACGGCGCATAAGGCAGGATGTATTTCCGGTTTAAGATGAAACCACAAAGCATCGTCTTGTTCGATGAAATCTGAGAGGATCGACAGCGTAGATGCGAGTTCGTTCATATCTCCTTCGTCATCGGTGATTCGTCGCCATACCCTTGCTACTTCATCCTGCGAACTTTCGCGCTCTCCCTCCAGGGCGCGTGGGAGGAATTCCAGCACAAAGTAGGCATGAAGCGTCTCCATGTCGTCGATCTCGCTCCGCGCTTCCCGCAAGACCGCGTCTTCCTTGCATAACAAGCGAATGCACACCGCAATGATTTCGTCGTTGCTCATGGCGAGAAAGCATGCGGCCTGCTCTGGCGAGACAATCCGCTGTGGAAATGCCGAGGTGCCCGGAGGTATCTCAGAAACGATGGTTTGAAAGAGCTTTCCGAATTTCTTTGCATCAAAACATGGCACGATCCACCATTCATCGATGCTGCCTTTGGAACGCGCTTCCTGGCATTGCTGCTTCAGCGTGCCAACCAGGGTTGTTTCCTTCGGTTTTCTTCGCGCGTTCTCTTCCGCTTCCCGGTTGGACTTGATCTGTAATCCCAAGTTTCGACGAGCGCCGTCTAGTGTCTCAAAGCCCACTCGAACGTCGACACCGTGGTCGCGGAGGCTTTGTGAACCGTGGACGTCATGACCGTAGCGCTTGTACATGCCCAACATCACGTCAATCTGGTGATGCCATCGGTCCACCAGCCAATCGTGGCTTGCCCTTTCTTCAATGAAGAATTCGGCGGTGTCCTCTGGGGAATAGCGGGTCGCCGAAAGCAGCTCCGCCAACAACTGCGAGGGGTCATAAAAATCGTTGGTGATGCGCATAAAGCCTCGGTTGGCCGATAAGCCGTGCTGGTTGAAACAACAATAGTCGCCCGGGGTAATCACGTACGACATTCTGACGACCTTTCATGGTAATGAGCCCGGCCCTGCCTCATGCTCAGCGTCTCAGTTTCGCTGAACGGAACGTGAGGTTGTATCGAAAGGCGCCAGCAAGCGGATGATGACCCGGGGTCACCGGAGCCAGCCCGTGTCACACCATGCGCGTAGGGCCACCTCACACGACGACATCCTCATGCGCGACCGGTACTGCGATGGGCTTCATCCCGAGGCCGTGCGCTCTTCAGAGCCGCGTTAGTTGTTTTCACATTGCTCAATCGGCGCGCCAAAGTAGCGATGAAGTGGTACATCACCATCCTTCCGAAATTGGCCGGAAAGATATTGCTGTGGACCGGAAGCCGAGTCCAGCCTATCCTAACCACCGTTTAATAACATGCCCATCGACCGCGAAAGGCCTATTGCCATCGAGGCCCTGCGTCGCATCTAGACAACTCACGTAACCACGCCGCAAACGCTGGAAACCCCATAGGCCGGTTCGAGTTCTCCGCCCATTCCCCGCCATACAGTGGTCTCGGCTTGGGAACGCTCTCGGTGGGGAATCCCAGCCGCCGAGATGCCGCAACGGTGTATGCCATTTCTACGGATTCACCCAGTACGTGAGCGACAACATCGGCGACGACGTCGGCGCCAAGCACGTCGTTCGCACCCTGCGGGTGCTCAAGTCGGAATTGAACACCGTTCTCTACGAGGATTTTAAAGCGCGAAAGGTCCGTTTCATCGGTGGTTGCGCTCACGGTTTGCTAGCTGGAGGCACCGCCAAAACCACCGATGCGGAAGTAACTATCAACACGATGGTCCTATGCGCGGGCGGTCACAAATTACCACGTGCACTGCTTGAATCAGGGAGAAGCGGCATGCGACGACGGGGTCCACATTTTTTGCCGAAATTGTGCCTTGGTGGAAGTCAAGCAACAGAGTCGCCATGCCGATGGTGTAGTCGACTTCTCGGAGATTCCCATGTCGTACGTTGTTCGGGGCGCTGGTGCCCTTCTGCTTTGCGTGTCGTCGCTTCTGCAAATATCAGGCTCTGACGCTCAAGCTCGGGCACGGCCGCCTCAACGTACCAACGCGGCCTCGCTAGCCTCCCCTCTGCTGCTTGAGCAGGGCACCTACGTCAATTCCCAGGGCCATACCATCCATCGGCCCGCCAACACCGACAACGGACAGGTCCCCGCTGGCGCTTCGGCACAATCCCGGGACGCCACATTCAGCTTCAGTGCGAGCCGGCGCGGCACGTGCTCACACCACGGCGGCGTCGCGCAATGGCTATGACGGCACGTATTAGATCGCAAGCCACCCAACTGTTTTCTGGTGGACCGTGCAGTGCCATGCGTTGACCCTGCGGTGCATTTCACTGAGCACCACGGATAAGGCTGCGGCGCTACGCTCCGTAAGCACCTGGTTCCAAGGGCCGTCGAGTGACATGCAAGGCGGTGCTCCCGCCCAGCAAGCGTGCGCGCCGAGAGGCGCGACGCGATGGCGGCCTGGCGGGGCGCCGACGACGCCAGACCAGGCCGACATGCACCGGTGCCGTTGCGCAAGGCTCTCCCTCAGGCCAAGGCTGGTCGCACAAGGGTTGGCGAGGGATCCTGGCCGCAGGGAACGGTCGAAACAAACGACGTGAACGGGGACCTAAATGGAATTCGATCTGCTGATTTTTGACCTCGACAACACGCTGCTTCGCACCGACGCCGTCGCCCACTTCCGGGGTGCCGAGTTCGTGGACCAGCAACCCCTCAAGTATCGCGACTCACTTATCACCCATGCACGTGCATCCGTCACGCCCATCTATCCCCAGACCTTTTTCGAGGCGCTCAAGCGCGCCCACCCCCAGCTTCGCATCGGCATCTTAACCCGCGCGCCACGTGCGTATCTCGACGTCTTGCTGACCCTGTTTTACCCGCGCTTTGCGTTTGACGCGACAGTTGCCGCGCGCGAAGTAGCACACCCTAAGCCTGCACCGGACGGCATCAGGGAAATTGCGCGGAGAACTGGCACGACTGACGCATCCCGTGTCGCTGTCATCGGCGACGACAAGGTCGACCTCCAGGCTGCCTATCGTGCGGGAGTCTGGATGGTCTCCGAAGAGTCGGCATGGCCGGTCAAACTCCAGTTTGACCAGTACGCCATGCTCGAACGAATGCCGGATGCCCGAATCAAGGGGCCCGCCGACTTGATGCCGTTCCTGCAGTCGCGCGTCGAACATCTGCCGCTCATGGAGGCGTGGGCGGTCGAAGGCAAAGCGCCGTGTACAGCGAGGCCGCCGCGCATCGAGGCCATCAACCACTTTGATCGCACGTCCGAGAAGCGGGCTCCGGTTCGCATCCAGGTGCTCGGTCGGCGCTTCAGGGACGATGACGACGACAAGCATCGCCGCGCCTGGCATCGTTTGTCGATGGACATCGAGAGCCTTAAGAATGCCGAGACGTTTCCGGATTACTGGATAGGGACGCTTCGGGCGGCATTGACCGAGAAGGCACGGTTTGCGAAGGGCAATCACGCTGTCGTAACCGTTGTCCCGGCGAAGCCAGGGCGCGAGCCGAGGCTTGAGCACTTGCTCGCTCAACTCGCCCAATCTCACCGGGATACGCCCATCCGGGCTCGCGACCGGCAGGTGCTGTCCTTCAAACCAGACGTGTTTGCCTATCTGGACGGCGTTCGCTCGCACCACGGTGAGTATCTCAACGCGGCCGAACGCTTCGCCAATGTCAGGGACCACTTCAAGGTGGTCAACCCCACACTCGTGGCAGGTCGGAGCTTCATCGTGCTCGACGACGTGACCACCAGCGGCGCCACCCTGTTTTATGCGCACCACTATCTGGTAGACAATGGCGCCGCTTCTGTCATCCTCCTCTCGTTTACCAAGGCCGTGTCTGCCCAGTGAGCCCTATCTCGGACCGAACCCTGCGGCTGCTCGAGTGGTCCATGCTCAAGGGCGTTGGCCCTGTTGCCTTGCGCCTTATCGGTGCCAGTCCCGACTTGCTCGATGAAAATATGGCCGACACCGTGCGCCGCGTGACCAGGCTGGCCAAGAGCCTCGACGGGTCGGGCTCATGGGACAAGGCCGTCGGCGCAGCCGCCCGCCAGCGCGATCGGGCCGAAGCCACCGGGACCCGGATCCTCGGCTTCGACGAACCGGACTTCCCGAGGCTCCTCGCCGCATCCAAGGACGCGCCCTACTTCTTGTGGGTACGCGGACGGCTTGCTCCGCATCCAGAGCAATCGGTTGCCATCATCGGAACCCGAAAACCCACGCATCATGGCACCCTAATCGCCGAGCGCATCAGCGAGTTTTTTGTCCGGCACGCCTGGAGCGTGGTCAGCGGACTGGCGCTCGGCTGTGACGCCATTGCCCACCGGGCCGCTCTTGCGGCCGGTGGCCATACCGTTGCTGTGCTGGCTCACGGGCTACAGACGGTTGCACCCGCCTCGCATAAGGGGCTTGCCGAGGAAATCATCGAATCCGGGGGCGCGCTCGTTTCCGAGTTTGCCTTCGGCGTCGAGCCCATTCCGGCACAGTTCGTGCGACGGGACAAGACGCAAGCGGGCCTTGCGCGGGGCGTCGTCATGGTCCAGTCGGACGTGGACGGCGGAAGCCTGCACGCATCGAGAGCCGCCATCAGCTATGGGCGGTGGCTGGCCGTACCGGCCCCTACCGCGCGGGACTTAGCCACGGATGAAACGAGAGTCCGCGCCAACGTCTTCCTCGCCGGGCAGGACAAAGGTGCCCAGCGCAGCTTGCTCCACTGCGCCTACGAGGACCTTCACCTTCTTCGCCCGCTTCACGGCAAAGACGACTATCCGCAACTGCTGGCGCCAGACGCCACCTTGCAGTGAGCGCTTCCAATTCAACGCCCGCCGGCAGCCCAGCCACAGACCGGATTTCGCCTTCGCTGGTCGAAGCTGTCAGAGCGTGCCGTTGATCTGCCGAAGGCCTGACTCGACGAGTCGCACCCATTGATCGACCGAGCCGGAATGCCGACGCTTCGGATCCGTGCTGATGCCGCGCCGATGCTGCTCAGGATGTTTCCGTCGGAGTGCGCGTCGCCCACTGCGTGAACCCTTCGTTTGCGCACCGCTGGTGATCAGCGGGCTTGCCCAGTTCGCCACCGTCTGTACGACAAAACCTCCATCGATGCGCCTCATCCGTGGCCCGTTGCGCAGCCTGACTGCCCAGACGCTATCCGCCACTGCGGCGCGTGGCACACCGAGCGAAGGTCACTTGCTGCGGTCGAGCGCGCGCCCAACGCTGCTTGAAGAGGTCGAGGGCAACTTGACCGCACCTGTTCGACGCAGCGCCTACGAGTCGGACTGCGCGCGTGCGACACCGAAGGCCAACCCGCCCGGCCCACGCATGCTCACGCCATGGTGCGGAAGCGTCAACGTGCGCGCCACGGCAGCGAATGGCTTTGGCGCTCACATTGGCTCACCCCGTAGGGGGCGTGGTTTCCGAAGGAAACTAAGACGCGCACTCCGCTAGCTGAACGTGCCTTCAGCGTTCGCGACGTCGTGCGACCTTGAGCGCCGAAGCGTCACGACCTCACCGACATTTGCACGGCTTCGTCGACTGCCCGTGCTTGGAACATCCATGCGCGTGCGATGCGGCGCACCTCGGGCTGCGGATAGGACGAGCCGATGTGCACTGGAGTGGCGACGCAGGGGAAGGCACGCCGGCCCAGGAACGACAAAGCCACGCAAGCACCTTGGTCGGGCCGCGACTGGACGCACCTCACCCGGCCAGGCAACGGCCGTCGACCTCACCGAAGGCCGAAACCCTTGCCATGCTTCCAGTATCTGGTAAATCCAGAGATGACCTCACACGGAGCCGCCCATGTCGCCCGATCGCCCCTCACCGTTCTCATCTAAGCGCGATTTCATCGAGTTCGCGCTGGTGTCCGCCGTCCTTGGCGCATCGTGGCTACTGATCATCCAAATGGCGATACGCGCCGCCGTCGATCACTGAGGTGTCAGGACTTCGAGGCCAAGCATCATAGGCTTCGAACGCTCCTGCGACGAAGAAGGCCATCGCTGCAATCTTCATCAAAAACGTCCAATGCTCGCGCCGGTGCTCGCTGCGCTCGTGCTTTCGACGGCGCCAGGAATAAATCCATGCCAAGGCAGTAATAAACATGACGAAAATCGGCATCAGCTCGCCCTCCCACCGCGGCCTCGAGCGGGCCGTTGTGCGGCTGCACGAGGATGAGTGGCCGTCGCCGAGACGGGTGCCGGGGCCTGCGAGTGGCCGAACCTGCGCTGAGGGCGCGGCCACGTTTGGATCTTCCCCGCGTCCATCAACGGGACAATCCGTCCCTTGATCGTGCCGGCGCGCACGGCTCTGACCAATGCCTCGTAGGCCTTCTGCCCGTATGCGATGAGCGCTGAGGGCGCCCCAGCTGAGCCCGCCTCCTGACCGTTCGGCGTCGCGAACCGCAGCCGTCCTTCGAAGAACAGCACCGCCGCTGCGTTCCGGTGGCGCCACACGCTCTCGTGAAAAGCGCGCGTGTCGGTACGCGCGAAGATCAGCAAAAGCCCGTTTCCGTGTGCCGCAGCCTTGGCCATCCAGAGGCGACACGCCGCCCCATATGGGGGATTGACCCAATAGAACGCCGTGACGTCCCACGGCCGGCTCAGCCCATCGTGAGCCTTATGCCAATGCGTCTTCGCGGTCGGCCACGGCCGGCGGCGGGGCGAGCAGGGATCGACGTCAGCCAATCGCGGCAAGTCCAGCGCGTCGACCAGGGGCTTGGGGGTGAGCCATTCTTCAGACCCGACGGTCTTGTCGTGCTGAAACGCGGCGGGTTTGGATGCGGATTGACGAGCCATGAGCGACCTCCGTTGTTAGGGAGGTCCACGTTCGCGGGGATCACGCGAGGGGTGAGCAAATGATCCCTGCGCCTTTCCTTGCGGCGTAGGCGCTGACTTACGGGTGACGCTTGGTCGGTGGCCGGGTCACGGACCCCGTGGCTTCGGCGAGCTTCCGCGCTAGGGTCTTCGCCGCACCGTGAGCCACCGCTGCGGTCACCGCCGCCATGCCGTCATCGACGGCGTCTTGCCACGGTTGGCGCATCTCGGGGAGTGTCCACGGCAGCGCCAGCGCCTCGGCCGGGGTCATGAGGGCCAGCTTTCCATTCTTTGCGAACGCCTCCATGAGCTGCGCGGCGGTTACGCCACCCTGTCCCCAGGCGCACAATACGTTGCCTTCGTCGTCCTTCACGAAGCGGTGGGCGCGTGTGAGGGCCTGCAGAAACGCCGCGTAGGTCGGCTGGCCGCGCACCGTGCGCACCGGCTTCTGGCGCACCTCCAAATCGCTCCGGCATTGACGCACGTAGCTCCAGCGAAACCGACCGTGCAGATCAAGATTGGCCGGGTGCCCTTTGCGCAACTCGCCTTGCCAGGTCTTTTTGCCGCGATTGTAGGTCAACCGCAGGTGGCGCTGAAACGAGTGCACGGAGCGGTCAAGATACGCGGCCACCAGATACACGCTGACGTAAGCATCGTCGGGCACGGTGGCGAACAATCGGTCGATGGACGCATGCGACAAAATCTCGCGTTGGCTGGTGCCGGTGGGCACGGCCGACATGGCGGCATTCACCGCAGCGACATCGGCCGCACGCTTGGGGTGTCCGACGGCGGGCACGGCCAACAGATCGGCGATCGCGATTTTGGTCTCATCATCACGGCTTCCTACGCGCGCCATCAGGCTCTCCTGTGCGATGGGTCGTTGTGACTGGCTTGGTTACGACGTCGCCCGTGGGACCTTCGCGAGCGAGCGCCTCGCCGGCTCCGACTGAACGTTAGCACCTCGCGCGGATCGGAAGCACGGCACAGGAACCGTCGGCACGCGACCACGCGGTTTTTCCCGCGAGGGCGGCCATGCCGCATCAATCTTGCGGCGACTCCCTGCACTCGAGCGTTCCGCGCCGGGCTGCCCGAGGCCTTGCGCGGCATGCCCGAGTTCGCGAGCGCGAACCTCATCTCGCGCCGTCGTCCTCAGGGGCCAACGGCTTCGTGTATGAGGCCCACCCCGATCAGTCTCTCGTCAGCGTCCCCGCCGAGGCTAGCCAGTGCGCAACTTCCGCCTCCGGAGCCACTCCCTCGCCAGCGCCGGACCGGCCCACACTCGGAGCCTACTAACCCGAAGGCTGCCTGCGCGCCCATGCTTCCGCGGTGGTGACAGGAATGGCGTGCTCGGCGTTGAACGTCCCGGCCTTGGGCCAAGAGACGCCGCGCCCCTGGGCAAACACTGCAGGATATTTTTTGATGTGATGGGTGGGGTCCTTCTTCAGCTCGTCCGGGAGGCAGGGCACCGTCCACACGTTTTGCTTGAATGGGCGGCCCGGCACGCGTTCCAGGACAAGTGAACGCCGCAGGTCACCTCTGCGCCATAGGAAATTTCGATACCAGGGATCGAGAGTTGCCATTTCAAATCAAGAGCCTTCCAAGCGTAGCCTTGGCGTATCCCAAGGAGAACGCTATGCCACAACAGATCGCTTTAATTACTGGAGCCAACAAAGGTATCGGATTCGAGACAGCGCGGCAGCTTGGAAAGCGCGGCATGCATATCATCGTCGCCGGGCGGGACGCCGCAGCGCTGGACCGTGCATCGATTTCGCTGCATGCGGACGGAGTTCATGCAACACCAGTCGTATTGGATGTTACAGATGGCAAAAGCATCGCGGCGGCAGCCGACCGCGTCACAAACGACTTTGGACTTCTGGATGTTTTGGTAAATAATGCTGGCATTATGCGCGACGCGTTCGATGCGGCGCCTTCAGCCCAACCCCTCACGTTGTGGCGCGAGACGTTTGAAACGAACGTCTTCGGAATGGTCGCGGTGACCCAGGCCTTTCTGCCGCTCCTTAAAAAGAGCAGCGCTGCTCGGATCGTCAATGTGTCAAGCGTCCTCGGGTCATTAACGGAAAGCACAAACGCTTCTTCACCTTTTTACGATTTCAAGATTCCAGCCTATAACGTATCAAAGTCGGCTGTTAATGCATGGACGATTCACTTGGCGCACGAGGTACGCGACACCCCGATCAAGGTGAACGCGGCGCACCCGGGTTTTGTCAAAACCGATTTGCACGGGGTCGACGCGCCCATGAACGCCGTCGAGGGCGCGGAGACTAGCGTACGTCTAGCCACACTTGGCCCGGATGGACCCAGCGGACGCTTTTTCTTCCGTGAAGAAGCACTGCCTTGGTAGGCTAACGCTGCCGGCTGCGGGTCATGCATGATGCGCAGCATGGACATGAAACGCTCCGATCTCTCTTTGCTGATTTCACTGGATACGTTGCTCGATGAGCTGAACGTAACTCGTGCGGCTAAGCGCCTGAATCTCTCGCAACCGACGCTTTCTGGCCAATTGTCTCGGCTGCGCGAGATCTTTGATGATCCGTTGCTTGTGCCAGCGGAGACGGGTCGGGGCATGGTGCCGACTGAACGGGCGCTCGAGCTTCGGCCCCGACTGGCCGAGGCGTTGTCCGGCTTAAGAGCAGCGTTGGCGTCGTCGATCCCCTTTGACCCGCGGAGGTCTCGGCGCACATTCAGCATTTCTGCCAACGACAACTTGTTCACCATTTTGGGTCTCGGGGTGCTTGCCCGCGTAGCGGCTTTTGCCAACCCATCGTTACGTTTGAGCTTTGTCCCTGTGGACGAGGCCGAAACCCTTGCGAAGATGGAGCGGGGAGAGCTGGACATCGCGCTGGGGTTGGCTGGCAAAATGCCCGGCTCGCTGAAATCGCGATCGTTACTACGAGACCGCTTCAAAGTTGCTCAACGTCGAGGCCACTCCCGTGGATCTGCGGCGATGGACTTGGCGACTTATTGCTCCATGGCACACGTCATGGTTTCGCGACGCGGCCACTTTCAAGGAGCGTTGGATGCGGCACTGGAGCAGCACGGCCGCCGGCGGAATGTGACATTGAGCGTCCCAAGCTACAACCATGTGCCGCTTGTGCTGGGCATGACGGATGCAATCGCCACCCTTCCTGGGCGTATGCTGGCTCGATACGAGCATGAGCTAGATTTGTACGATCTTCCACTCGACATGCCATCCTTCGATCTCGTGATGGCTTGGCATCCACGCGCTGAGAGCGATGCAAGTCACATTTGGCTACGTGATATGTTCATCCGAGAAGCTTCTTCCCTTGACGCATAGCTGGCCCTCAGGCTTATATTAGCCAGCCGATGACACGCGTCGACGCGTCGTTTCCGAGGTGCATCTGCGAGTTGCACGTCGGCCTTCCAAACGCCATTGGCGGGAACAATTGTCAGCGCCGTTCGCAAATGGTTGCATCGAAGCCGCACGCGACAACCATCTTGCAAAATAGCCTAAAAAGGTATCTCTGTGACAGACGACACCATGATGCGTGGGCCAGCCGACCCCAAACGCATCGATATGAGCGACCCTTATGAAGCAAGGTTCTGGACGGCTGCGTACATGACATTCACTCGCCTTAAATTCGTCCCTCGCACACGGTTCGCGCCACGCTTCCAACCGTGAGGCCTTGCACCAGAACCGAGAACACCACGACGCCATAGGTGAGGCCAAGCACGGTGTCGCGCGCCGGCCCAGGCGTCAACGAGAATGCAAGTGCCACCGAGATGCCTCCCCGAAGCCCGCCCCAGGTCATCACCCGCCAAGACCGCGCCGGCAACCGGAACAACCCCGAGAGAGCACCCACGGGAATACCCACGGTCAGCAGACGTGCGAGCAAGGTGACCAAGGCGGACGCCGCCATGCCCAAGAGCAGGGCGGACGAAAATTTGATGGCCAACACTTCCATACCGATGAGCACGAACAGCACCGCATTGAGGATTTCATCGAGCAGTTCCCAGAACATGTCGATGTAGCGCCGCGTCGTGTCGGACATTGCCTCAGCGCGTGCACCGTTGCCCACGATGAGGCCCACCACAACCATTGCCAGGGGGCCCGACACATGAAGGTGGGTGGCGAGCGCATACCCACCCATGACCGCCGCCAAGGTGAGGAGCACTTCCACCTGGTATTGGTCGATGCTTTTGAGCAGCCAGAAGGTCGCCCAGCCCAGCAGCACCCCAAAGGCGAGGCCACCGCCTGCTTCTTGCAACAGCAGCATCCCGGCCTCCTGCCCGCTTGGGACGGTGCCGCTGGCGGCAACGCCGACAAGCAGCGAGAAGATGACCACGCCGACGCCATCGTTGAACAGGGACTCGCCGGCGATGACCAGCTCGAGTGACTTGGGCGCGCCGATCGACTTGAGAATGCCCATGACAGAGATGGGATCGGTTGGGGAGATGAGCGCGCCAAACAGCAAGCAGTCAATCAACGGCAAGCTCACACCGACCGTCGGCAGCAACCACCACAACGCCACGCCGACCAGTGCGGTCGACAGGCAGGTGCCCACGATGGCCAGCGCCGCGATTTGCCAGCGGTAAGCTTTCAGCGTGCCCAAGTCGACATGCAGCGCCCCGGCGAACAACAGGAACGAGAGCATGCCTTGCATGAGCACATCGGAAAAATCGATGGAACGCAACAACGACTGTTCGTACGCCTTGAGGCCATGATCGATGCCAAGCGCGTGCAGTCCGACAATGCCTAAAGAAATGATTAGGGCGATGGCCATCACACCGATGGTGGCCGGCAAGCGCAGGAAACGATGGTTTAGGTAGGCCAAAAGCGCCGTGACCACCAGACAAAAGGCCGCCACATCAAGCATCGGTGTTCAATCCAAGGAGGGCAGAAGGAAGATTGGCAGCAGAGGCCCTTGCCGACCGAATGGCCAAAAAGCGGGCCACCCTGCGCTGCAGCTCAGCTAGGTCTTCGGTATTGCCCACGGTTCGCTTCGCATCGGCGGCCACCTGCATGGCATGCCGGCCGAGCACCTCATGACGGTCGATGTCCGGTTCGGTAGCCACGACCACGGTGAACGCGTCGATGAGCTTGATGAGCACAGCCGTGTGTCCCTCCGCGTTCTGACGAATCATGTGGAACATGACGTCGCAGAGGCTTTCGTAGGAGACCGTGGGGACGACGAGTGAGAGGCGCCCATCCGGCGCATGAACCCCGTTGGGCAGCGTTTTTCCAGAAAGCGCGCACAACGCCGCCCCGAGCCGGCCGACGACACTCATGGCCGTGTGCGGGTCGTTGATCCCGGGCGAAAGCGCACGCACCGCCACCTCCACCAGCTGCCGAACGGTTTGCTCAGGGTCTCCGCGACTGCCCCGGGTCGCGCCCAACGCCGTGGCACCCCGAACCGCCTCCGCCGCGCCGTCCACGGGCACCGTCATCAAAGCAATGGGGGCGCCCGGGGCGATGTAGTCCCCGCGACGCACGAGCAAGCGCAACGCCGTGTGGCGCTCCGACGCCCACGCCGCGAGGCCTTCTTCATCCAGCTGCTGCAAGTAGCCCTGTCGGCGGTCGGAAATGACCACCGCGTCGTGCCATACCCCGTCGTCAGGCCGAGGGATTAGGGCATGGTCGACCACCAACCCATCGAACGCATCACGCACATCGTCGCTGACCAGTTTGATGACCGTGTCGACATTGATGCGGCTGGCCATGTGGCCAACGAAATAGACCAGCGTGCCCACGCAGCCAAAGGCCAGCAGCATGCCCACCGACAGCGAAAGGTGTGGCGTGAAGGCGCCTTCCTCCTGCGTGCGGACACTGCGCAAGACCATGAGGGCATAGGCGAAGGTCCCCAAAAACGCGCCGAGCGTGGCTTGATTGCCGCGATCCCGGGTGAAGTTGCGCAGCAGCCTCGGGCCCATTTGGCCAGCGGCCAACGACAGCGCGGCGATCGTGATGGAGAACACGGTGCCCGCCACGCCGATGGTCGACGAGGCAATGGCGCCCAGCAGGGTGCGCGCGCCAGTCCCGCCACCGTTATACAGCCACGAAGACCCTCCGACCGAGACCGGCACCCAACCCCGCCGGTCCACGGCGAGGAGACCCAATGCCAGACCGATGCCCATCAGCACCATGGATGCGGGCACGAGCCAAAACGACTCCCGCAGCTGATCCCACCATTGCCGAATGCGTGCGTTCATGCGCTCCCCTTTGCTGCGACGACTGTAAGCGGGAACGGGGGCATGCGCCAGCCGGGCGCGTTCAAGCCAACGGCCACGTGCTGTCCACACACGATCTGTCAGAGCGTGCACCTTTGCGATGAGCAGCCCTCCGTGGCATGAGCGAGTTGTGACGGTTGACACGTGTCACCCGTGGGCGTTCAACAACACCCTTCTCGAGCTTTGGGCCTGGCGTTGGCTCATGGGCGCCCTCGCCACCATCCTTGGCACCGTAATCACTCTGCGCGTCGTGCGCTTTGCCGGCAGCCATAAAGCACGCGCACGAGGACGGCGGCACAGCCTGTGTAAGATCGCGCATACCTTGAAGCCCCGTCTGCACACTCAAATGAGGTGTTTGCCGCGAGGTCCACCGGCTAGATCCGCCTGATCAGCGTGCAGAGCCCACTCACTGGTCAGACCCGCAACGCCCGTCGGGGTCGGGCGACAAGGCGAAGTTCAGCCACATAGAGTCTGGCTCATAACCCAAAAGCCGTTAGCTTGCTGCCATCGGCGAATCGCGGCAAAACCACGTCGAAGCGCACGCCGGACTCGCTGTTCTCCGCGCGGACCATACCGCCATGGGCCCGCACGAATTGGTCGACGATGTAGAGGCCAAGACCCAACCCATCGCTCGGATTGAACGCCCCTTTGAAAGGCTCAAACAGTCGCGGCAACAGGGCGTCTTCAATGCGTCCTGGATTTTTCACCGACAAATGAAGTAAATCGGCATCGCTTCCGTCCACATGTACGACAATCTCGCCGGCTGCCCCATACTGCAAGGCGTTGCCGAGCAGATTCGAGAGAATCTGGCTGACCCGCACGCCGTCAAACGACCCTTTCAAGTTTCCGCTTGCGCTCAGCGCAATCGTCCGCTCCGGGTGGATGCGGCGCACCTCACCAACAATTTCGCCAGACAGCTCGCCAAGATCGCCTTCTCGGGCGTCGAGCGTCAGGATCGACGAGCGGATGCGCGAAAAATCGAGCAATTGCGCAACCATGCGGCTCATGCGAAACGCACTGGTGCCTACAAACGATGCCGTCCGAGCCAACGCCGTGCCTTCTGCCTCATCAACGAGTCGCTCAGCACACAGCGTAATGGCGGACAGCGGAGTGCGAAGATCATGGGTCAGAACGGCAATCATGGTTTCATTGAGCTGAAGCGAGCGTTCCAGTCGCTCATTGCGCTCCTTCAGTTCCACCCGCTGCTGATGAAGCTGAATAAACACACTTACCTTGCTCAGGATGACTCGGGGCTCAATGGGTTTGTGCAGGAAATCCACCGCGCCCGTCTCATAGCCCTTGAACGAGCGCATCGGGTCGTCCGGAGACGCCGTCAGGAAAATGATAGGCACATCCCGGGTCCGGGACGATCCGCGCATCAGTTCGGCAAGCGTGAACCCATCCATTTCGGGCATCTGCACGTCAAGGAGTGCAAGGGCGATATCGAACTTCAGGAGAAATTCAAGCGCCTCCGCACCCGATTGGGCCTTGAGAATTTCGACGCCGTCCTGCTCGAGGAGCGCTTCCATGGCAGTAAGGTTTTGAGGCACATCGTCGACGATGAGGATGTGCGCCGACGGCATCGGCAGCTCAACGATAGGACGGTCACCGATGACGCTCATGTCGAACTCCCCTTGAGCCGGTCACACATGTCCTGCAAACGAAGCACGGCGTCCGCACCCGCGCGAGCCAGCGCTGATGCAGGCATGACGGAGGCCGCTGCCTCCTCCGGGCACTGGATCCAGGCCTTGCCTCCTGCGCGTCTGACCGCTGCAATGCCATCGCTGCCATCGGCACTTGCCCCGGTAAGCAGGATGGCGAGCAACGCCTCCCCAAACACCGACGCGGCCGATTCGAAAAGGACATCAATCGACGGGCGCGAGAACACCACCGCCTCGTCGAGGGACAAGGCAAGCGCGTTGCGGCTTTCCACCATCAGGTGATAATCCGGCGGTGCGAAGACCACCGTGCCCCCCGTCAGGCGCTGCTTATCCTCGGCCTCCATGACGGGTAAGGCGCAATAGGCGCCAAAGAGGTCGACCAATGCACTCGGACGATCGCGAGGAATATGCTGGACAATCAGCACCGGCGCAGCAAACCCCTGAGGCAGACCCTCAAGCACGACGCGCAAGGCTTGGATACCGCCCGCGGATGCACCGATGACGACGGCGCCCAAGGGTTCAGGAAAGTCGCAGCTAACCATCACGAAGTCACCTTTCGGTAAATGCGCTCGGCCGGGACGAAGGGCTCAAAGACCTCGGCATGGGCACCGAATCGCAGCGACTCCTTGCTGCCCAGCCCAAGAAATCCTTTGCGCACGAGGGAGCCGGAGAATAGTCCCACGGCACGGTCCTGGAGTTCGCGGTTGAAGTAAATGAGCACATTGCGACACGACACAAAGTGGACCTCGGAAAAGACCGAGTCCGTCGCCAGACTGTGATCGGCGAAGACGATGGTCTTTCTGAGCGCTCGGTCGAACATCGCGTTGCCGTAAGCCGAAGTGTAGTAATCCGACAACGAGCCTTTGCCCCCGGCCGCGAGATAGCTGCCACTGAACAGGGCCAAGCGCTCTGCGGGATACGTCCCCTGCTCGGCCTTAGCCAGGGCCTCGGGGTTAATGTCCGTGGCGTAAATGATGGAGCGGTCTAGCAGCCCTTCCTCTGCCAGCAGGATGGCGAGCGACCAGACTTCTTCGCCGTGGCTACATCCCGCGACCCAAATCTTGATCGACGGGTATGTGCCTAACACCGGCATCACGTCCTCCCGCAGCGCACGAAAGTAGGACGGGTCTCGAAACATCTCCGACACTTGCACGGTGAAATACTGCATCGCCTCGGCAAAAAAGGCCGGCTCATGCAAGATGCGGTGCTGTAAGTCGCTCATCTGCGCGCAGCCGAACCGACCCATGGCATGGCGCATGCGCCGTCGTAGCGACGTCATCGCATAACCGCGGAAATCGTAGTGATAGCGCAAGTAGACGGCGTCCAAGAGCAGCCGAAGCTCCAGGTCGAACAACTCTGTTTCGACATCGGTCATCGCCGCGAACACCACACGCGACACAGCGACACCAACTTATCGACATCAATGGGTTTGGCGATGTAATCGTTCGCGCCAGAAGCCAGGCACAGGTCGCGGTCATCTGTCATAGCTTTGGCAGTCAGCGCGATGATGGGCAGGTCCTTCCATCGGGCTTCAGCGCGGATGTGACGCATGGCCGTCATGCCGTCCATCTCGGGCATCATGATGTCCATCAACACCAGGTCCGGCTCGTTCGCTTTCAAATGCTCCAGCGCCTCAACGCCATTACGCGCTATATCGAGCTTAACGCCCAACGGTTCGAGCACACTCGTGAGGGCGAAAATATTGCGAACGTCGTCCTCCGCAAGCAGGAAGGTGCGCCCGTCGAGCATGCTGTCACGCTGGCGTGCTGCTTTGAGCAGGCGCTGCTGATCGGTGGGCAGCGACGCCTCAACGCTGTGCAAGAACAAGGTGACTTCATCGAGCAGCCGCTCGGGCGAACGCGCTCCCTTGATGATGATGCTTTTCGAATACCGTCGGAGCCGCTGCTCCTCGTCGCGGGTCAGAGAACGGCCCGTGTAGACGATGACGGGCGGGAATGCCAACGAGTCACTGCCGGCGAGCTTCTCGAGCAGGTCATACCCGCTCCCATCCGGAAGTGCGAGGTCCGTGACCATGCAATCGAAGGTGGAAGCGCCCAGTTCGCGCAGCGCTGCCGCAATCGTGCCCACGGCCACGATGTCCACTTGATCGCTCGTGAGCAAAAGGGTGAGGTTGTCGCGGAGCTTTTCGTCGTCTTCCACGATAAGGAGTCGACGCATGGCTCGCTGGTGGCGATCTTCCAACTGACCGATGGCATCCATCAGCCGTTCGCGGCTGGCCGGTTTGAGCAAATGCCCGACCGCACCCAGCTCCAGGGACACTTGCCCCCTCTCCAACGCGGAGACCACATGCACCGGGATGTGCCGGGTGGCCGGGTTGCGCTTGAGGCGCTCGAGAACACTCAGGCCCGAAACATCGGGAAGGCCGATATCGAGCAAGATGCCGCTGGGGGTCAACTCAGGGGCAAGGCGCAATGCCTCTTCGGCAGTACCAGCCACCACGCAGTCGAAGTCCATCTCGTGGGCCACATGGATCAGAGCTTCAGCAAATGCTGAGTCGTCCTCCACCGCGAGGATGAGGCGGCCCGGTCGGGTACGCGCTGTGCGGTCGTCGCGCACCAGCGGCGTGTGCATGGGCGCCGGACTGGGCGCCGAGGGGATGACGGGGACAGCCGGAAGCGTTGCAGCCGCTCCTACCGCGGGCGCGCCAACGGCATGCTGAAGCGACTGCGCGATGTCGAGCGTGAAGCAACTGCCTCGGCCGGGCTCGCTCGCCACGGTGATGTCGCCGTCCATACGGCGTGCCAAGTCGCGCGAAATCGAAAGCCCGAGGCCAGTGCCGCCGAACTTGCGACTGGTGCTGCCGTCGGCTTGGCGGAACGCCTCGAAGATGATCTCACTCTGCTCCGCCGAAATGCCAATGCCCGTGTCACAGACCACAAACCGAATGCGCCCTGGCGCGCTACCCTCGATGCGCAGCGATATGCTCCCTACATCGGTAAACTTCAGCGCGTTGGCCAACAGATTCTTCAGGATCTGCAATAGCCGCTGCATGTCGCCAATTAGTTCGGCGGGAACGCCGACGCCCTGGTCGATGATCAGCGCCAGCGACTTTTCTCGGCACAGGGGCTCGAAGGTATCGCGAAGCCGGTCAATCAGCGCCGCTATCGGCACGGGCTCGGCCGCCAGTTCCACATGGCCCGCCTCAATTTTTGACAAGTCCAAGATGTCGTTGATGAGCGCCAACAGGTCGTTGTTCGATGCGTGGATGGCCTGGGCGTATTTGACCTGTTCAGGCGTCAAGCTCCCAGGCTTGTTGTCCGCCAACAGTTTGGCGAGGATAAGCGAACTGTTCAGTGGTGTGCGCAGTTCGTGGGACATGTTGGCGAGGAATTCGGACTTATAACGGCTTGTGGCTTCCAACGACAGGGCGTTTCGGGTCAAGTCACCCTGAGCACGCACGAGCGCCTGTTTTTGCCCCTCAAGTTCATGGGTGCGCTCTTCCAGCTGCACGTTGATTTGCTCAAGTTCCGCCTGCTGGGCTTCAAGACTGGCTTGAGACTGTTGCAAGCTGCGGCTTTGTTCCTCGAGTTCCTCGTTGGACACGCGCAACTCTTCTTGCTGCGTTTGCAACTCCTCGCTTTGCCGCTGGGTCTCTTCGAGCAGTTCGGCCTGACGCTGCCGGAACATCGCGGTGCGCAGCGCGATTCCCACTGTCTCGCTACTTTGGGCCAACAGGACATCGTGAGCGTCGAGGGGATCCTCCGTCTTCAGTCGGCCCAATTCGACCGCGCCCACTGGCACCCCGTCGGCCGTGACGGGCATCAGCATGAGTTCCACCGGTGCGCTGTGGCCCAGCGTCGAGCTAAGCTTAAGGTGGGTGCCCTGTACTCCGCGTAGGCGCCGAACCCGGTTTTGCCCGAGCGTCTCGCCCAGAAGCCCTTGATCCACGGGGATACGTGCGATTTCGGACCCGTCCAGCGCGACGCCACCGGCCAGCATCAAGTGGTTGCCCTCGAGGCGATATAAGGCACCCACGACGGCGCCCACGCGCTCGGCCAAGGCACGCACTGCGTTGACCGCCACGGTCTCCGGCGTTTGTTCGCCGCGCATCGCTTCCGCTAGCACCGCTTGCCCTTCCTGGAGCCACAACAAACGTTCCGCAGAACGGCGCGTGCAGAGGGCTTGCCAAACCACGATCGCCATCGCCCAGAACGACACCACCCCAATCGCGCGATTGATGACCGCATAGCCTCCGCTCATGCCTTGGGGCGAGAGCTTCCAGCCAAGAGCCACGAATGCGGTTGCTGCGATGGCGGTAAACAAGGGCAAGGTGGGCCGCGGCTGGAAAAGCGTCAGGCCCACACAGACAAAATACAGGCACCAAATGGCAACGCCGAGCGGCGTCACCGAATCAATAGCAAGTGTCACCAGGAGCAGCAGGGCCACGGTGCCGGACACAGCACTGGCGCGGGCGCGGGCGCGAAGGTTGGGCGTCATGGGGGTTCACAGAGCGAGGCAAGCGCGAATTTAACCTAAATCCCACATGAAGGCAGCAAGCGCCCTGTGCCTCGCTTTTCCAGACAGATTTGCACCCAATCCGGGCTTTGCTGCACTGCAGCGGGCCGCGCGCCGTGAGCGGCCGAGTGCTTGCTTGGAGTTATCGTCGTTCAAACTACTCTCTTATTGGGATGCGATGATGAAAGACGGCACTCGACGCGCGAACCTTCTGGCAGTGCTCCAGGAGATGGAGGCGAGTGGTCAGGCCGGCCTGCGCAGCCAAGCCAGGGCGCTCGGCGAAGGATACGTTTTCGCCAGTATCAGAATTCGTTCTACCCGTCCCCACGCCACGATGCCTCTCCCTATCGATGTTGGCGGCCATGATGGCTCGGCCACATATGTCCATGTGAGCCGCCCTTAGAAGGTCGGCTCCTTCGCCTTCCGGAATTCTTCGAAGGAGGCAATGGTCTCCGCTGTCGGCACTTGCATATCGCTCAGCGCCCTCAGTCCATCGGCCAACTCCCTTCGGCTCATGGTGTCTGCAATCATTGGGCCTTGGGTCAGCTCGTAGTTGAGCGAACCCGTGTGCCGGTCCATCATCGGATGCGAGCGTATGAACGACTTGGCGTTCCCAGGTTCCTGGTGCTTTGCTAATTGAATCCGGACCCATTCGAGGAGATGAAACGGGATGTGGCTGCGAAGCAAGTCATCACGCAGTTGTTGGACCAGGGCTGGTTCGTCACGCACCCGAACGAGCTGCCGCGCGACCATGGTTCTTCCATAATCCCAGGACGGCTTTGCCTGCAAGTGATCAATCTTGAAGGCAAGCCCGCCGTTATCAACAAGCTTGATGACCAACTTCGCGCGTTCCCGCCACGAGCGCATCAGCTCATAGGCTGCGAATATCCACATCTCAGTCTGCGCCACCAGGAAAACCGATAGTCCAGGGTCTCTAGGAGACTCGTCATCGAGCCGACTGCGCAGGAAGTTCATCTCCAGCACCATGATGAACTTGTCGACGGCTGCGAGATTGAAGGACTGGCTCGACATGGCCATGTCCTCGCGTAACAACGCGAGGCTGCTTAGCCCGGTCACCAGCTCATGGGGCTCGATGTCCTCGTGGGAGCGGGGAAGCTCTTCTTCGAATTCATCATCCATATCGGTCTTTAGTCTCCCGTCCCCAGACGTGGAAGCCCTGAGGTTTGTGAGGCATTACATGTAATCCAGTCGACTGACCGATCCACTGATACACAGGAGAACTCCTTGCCAAGGAGTCAACTTTTGATACATGTAATAAGCCTGCCGCCTAACCAAGCAATCTGACGAGGAAAAACATGCAATCATCGACGCCCACAAAAACTGCATCCTCCACGACCGTCGACAAAATCGTCATCACTGTCGCTGCTTTCCTATCGGGAGTAGCGATCACCTTTTGCTACCTAATGTCTACGATCCGCCCTTGGCGCTAGACCCATCCGAAATCGTGGCAAAAGCCGAGCACGACGATCAAGACCAAGCCAAGTAAGATCACAGCCCTGAGCCAATCCGGCTCCTCCATTTTTTTCACGACGAAGTAGCCAATCGCTAGACAAATGACTAGCAGAAAAAGACCCATCACAGACTCCTTTCGGCAATGAAAGACGTTAACGTCACCAGTGGAATAAACTTCGCGACGGCTTCAGCGCGTTCTATGAGCGTAGGCTCGTCGATGTAGTAGCGCGTCAGCACGTCGCCTTCACGCATGTGCCCAGTGATGCGCGCGATGACATCTTTGGACACCTTCGCGGCCACCAAGCGCGTGGCAAGCGTGTGGCGAAACGCATGCATGCCCATGCCTTCCTCGGTGATGCCGCGCTTCTTGATGTAGGCGCCGAACTGCTTGCTCATCTGACGCCCGAAGCCGAGACCGTCATTGTTGGGCAAATCGGGAAAAAGTCGCATTTGGCCTTTCGCTTTCAACCCTTCGACGAAGGCGAGAAACCCGCAGTCGAGCACCGGTTGCGCCAGTGGCACAAATCGACGAGACCCTGCATTTTTCAGCTTTTGGCCGGGGAAACGTTTATTGATGTGGAAGCCCGGGACGCCTTGAACGACCTCGATATCCGCGACATACAGTTGGCTGAGTTCGGTGACCCGCGCGCCCGAATACAACGCGAGAATGGGCACCCAGTAGCGGTGTGCGCTGCCCTTTGACCACGCAGAAAACGCGTTCGGCTCAAAAACGGCGTTCAGTTCGTCTTGCGTGAACGGCCGCCCGGTGTCGTCCTGCGTGACATCCTTCTTTTGCCGAACCAGCCCATGCAAGGGATTGTCCGCGATGAGCTTGTTGCGCCTGGCCCAATTGATGAAGGTGCTCAGGCGCTGCCGGTGTTTCTCCAGGGTCGCGGCCGCCGGCGGCGGCTCGCCCATCGCTTTGGCCTTCGCAATCGTCTCGCGAATGCCTAGCCCGGCGAACTCTTGCCGTTTCGTCGCATGCCGCGGCCAGTGCACCACGGCATCGAAGAAAGTGCGGCAGTGGTCGGCATTCAACTCAGACACCACCTTGTTCCCCACGATGCCGCGAAACAGCGTCAGGGTATGGCGGCTCTCCATGAGGGTCTTCTTATCGCGCCCACCGCGCTCGAGGTCCGCTAGATGCACTTCCATCTGATGTCCAAAGAAGTCGTCGCGATGGTGCATCTTGCGTTCAACGCTTGAGGTTGCGCGGACCGTCTGCGCTGGGCTGGATGGCGTCGCGGCCGACATCAGGTCACGGAACTGCCGCTCGTCCTCAGGCGTGTCGATGCGCACGTTGGTCAGATGCGTGCCGTTTGGAAGCCGAACCTCACCAATGGTGAGCTGGACGGCGTTCTCCGCGTCTTTGAGCAGCTTGTAGATGTCGACCACGCCCCCTCCCTGTCGCATCTTCCTGAATGCATTGGAGAGTGCCACATCCAAAAGGGCTGCGGCGAGCCGAGCGCCTTCCCCGGGAGCCTGCCGAAGTGGGCGCACCAGGAAGCGGGAGCCCACGCGGTCACGCAAGTCCGTCGGCACGCGGAAGCGCACGTAGAGGCCAGCGGGTCGATGGAGGAGAAGTGGCTTTGGCACGGAAAACGATACCTAAAACGATACCTCGGGAGGGCGTTTCAGGTTCGCTGCGTCGGCCGAAAAAGACGTTGCAGAAAAAGCACTTAGCTTCGATAAGAACTAAGCTGGAGCGGGTGAAGGGAATCGAACCCTCGTCAGTAGCTTGGGAAGCTACAGCTCTACCATTGAGCTACACCCGCATCGGCCCCGGATGGTAATACGAGATCGCCCACCGGCGAAAGGTGGCGGCTGGCTGAACGCACCGGCCGTCCACCGCGCGGCGGGTCAGTCGCAGGCGCATAATCTTGCCGGGGCATCCCTACGAGGGCCGGAACATGCGTCGTGCGCTTTCGCTTTCCATCTTTACCGGGCTCGCGCTATGCGCAACCGGCGCTACGCTGGCGCAGTCGCGCACGGTATCCACGGCCAATATGCCGAAGCCGGGAGTCAGCTATATCGCCGGCCCCTCGACCCCGGTCCGCAAGGAAACCGTGAGTACTGGCACCCTGCCCCAGCCGGCACGGCTGTACGCGGGCGGTCAGGGCGGCACGGGCGCCTCGTCCAGGCAGGACGGGTATGACAGCGGCAACTACCCCCCGGACAACGGCAGCTATAACAACGGCGGTTACTACGGCGGCGGTTACGGTGGCGGTTACGGCAACGGTTATGGCTACGGCTACGGCCGGGATGACGGCTATGGCCACGGTCGCGGCGGCCGGGACCACGATCACGATCACGATCATGGCCAGCCCGGCAACGGCGGTCGCGACCGCGACCACGACCGACGCCCACCAGGAAACTCGACCACCGTCGCCCAGTCGCCCGGCTCGGCCCATGCCGGCGCCACAGGCCCGGCCATGAACCTCGCCCCGGACCGCAACGGCCCGCGCGGTCCACGCGACAGCGGCAACAACCGCGGCGAGAACGGCTGGAACGATGGCTTCGGCAGCCGCACCCCCACGCAACCCCGCTCTGGCGTGACCAACCGCGTGACCCAGCCCGGCATCGGCACACCGGTCCGCGGCGGCAATGGGTGGAACGGCCGCTGAGCCCCGTTACAATGGGCGGATGCAGATCACTCTAAACGGCGACGCGCGCGATTGCGCGCCCGGCACCTCGGTTCTTGCGCTGCTCGACGCTGCCGGTTACGGCGGCAAGCGCGTGGCGGTCGAGGTCAACCTCGAGATCGTGCCGCGCAGCGCGCACGCGACGCATGTGCTCGCCCAGGGCGACCGCGTCGAGATCGTCCATGCCATCGGTGGCGGCTGAGCCGCACCCCTCCAGGAAATCGCCCGCATGAACCACTTCTCCCCTGCCGCCGATGACGTCCTCACCGTCGCGGGTCGCACGTTTCACTCGCGGCTGCTCACGGGCACCGGCAAGTACAAGGATTTCGACGAGACGCGTCGCGCCACCGAGGCCGCCGGCGCGCAGATCGTCACCCTCGCCATTCGCCGGGTGAACATCGGCCAGGACGCGAGCCAGCCCAACCTGCTCGACGCGCTGCCGCCGGATCGTTTCACCCTGCTGCCGAATACGGCGGGTTGCTACACGGCCGACGATGCCGTGCGCACCTGTCGCCTCGCGCGCGAGCTGCTCGACGGCCACAACCTCGTGAAGCTCGAAGTCCTCGGCGACGAGCGCACGCTCTACCCGGATGTGGTGCAGACGCTGGTCGCCGCCGAGAAGCTCGTGGCCGATGGCTTCGACGTCATGGTCTACACGTCGGACGACCCGATCCTGGCGCGCCGTCTCGAAGAGATCGGCTGCGCCGCGATCATGCCGCTGGCCGCGCCGATCGGCTCGGGTCTGGGCATCCAGAATCGCTACAACCTGCTCGAGATCGTCGAGAACGCAAAGGTCCCGGTGATCGTCGATGCCGGCGTCGGCACCGCGTCCGATGCCGCCATCGCGATGGAGCTCGGCTGCGATGGCGTGCTGATGAACACCGCGATCGCCGGCGCGAAAGATCCGGTCCTGATGGCGCATGCGATGAAGCTCGCGGTCGAAGCGGGCCGCGCGGCGTTCCGCGCCGGTCGTATTCCGCGCAAGCGCTTCGCCTCGGCCTCGAGCCCGGTCGACGGACTGGTGGGCTGAGCATGATCACCGATGACGACAACAACGCCGGCGACGCGCCGTTCCACCGCCGCATCCGCAGCTTCGTGCTGCGGGAAGGCCGGATGACGCCCGCGCAGCAACGCGCGTTCGACAATCACTGGTCTCGCTTCGGCCTCGATTACCACGGCACCGGGCGCGACCTCGACGCCACCTTCGGCCATCGCGCACCGCGCGTGCTGGAGATCGGTTTCGGCAACGGTGAAGCACTGGCCTGGGCCAGCGAGCACGATCAGGCGCGCGATTACATCGGCGTCGAAGTGCATAGCCCGGGTGTCGGCCGCCTGATGAACGCGCTGGCCGCACGCGATGCGCGGAACGTTCGCCTCTACAAGCACGACGCCGTCGAAGTACTGGAAAACGAGATCTCCCCGGGCAGCCTGTCCGAAGTACGCATCTGGTTCCCCGATCCGTGGCACAAGAAGCGCCATAACAAGCGTCGTATCGTGCAGCCGGCGTTCGTCGAATTGCTGGCGTCGCGCATGGCGCTGGGTGGCTTGCTGCATCTGGCCACCGACTGGGAAGCCTACGCCGAGCACATGCGCGAGACGATGGAAGCCGCCGCGGGCTGGCGTAACCGCGTCGGTCCTGGCGAGTCGGCGGAGCGTCCCGCGTGGCGCATCGAGACCCATTTCGAACGCCGCGGCACGCGTCTTGGCCACGGTGTCTGGGATTACCTGTACGAATGGCAGGGTCGATAACGACAATCCGTTGACCGCGGGCGGCGCATAACGTGGGGATTCGTGTTCACGGAGTTGCCCATGTCCATCGCCAGCCTTGCCGACCTGATCGCCGAAACCCTCGAAGAAGCCGGCGTTCGCCGGATCTACGGTCTGGTGGGCGACAGCCTCAATGCGATCACCGATTCGCTGCGCGAGCGCCAGCGCATCGACTGGGTCCATGTCCGTAACGAAGAAGCCGGCGCGTTTGCCGCCGGCGCGGAAGCGCAGCTCACCGGTGCGCTCGCCGTCTGCGCGGGAAGCTGCGGCCCCGGCAACCTGCATCTGATCAACGGCCTGTTCGACTGCAACCGCTCGCGCACGCCCGTGCTGGCGATCGCCGCGCATATTCCCAGCGCCGAAATCGGCAGCGGTTATTTTCAGGAAACGCATCCGACCGAGCTGTTTCGCGAGTGCAGCGTGTACTGCGAAATGGTTTCCGACGCGTCGCAGATGCCCCACGTGCTGGATTCGGCCATCCGCGCTGCCGTGGGCCAACGCGGCGTGGCGGTGGTGGTGATTCCCGGCGACGTGGCCATGCGCAAGTCGCCGGTGAAGAAGGTGACGCCCGCGGCCGGGCTGCTGCCGCCTTCGCCGAAGGTCATCCCCGCCGAGCGTGAGCTGGACGCCCTGGCTGAGCTGCTCAACGCGGGCAAACGCGTCACCCTGCTCTGCGGCCGCGGCACGGCCGGCGCCCATGACGACCTGATCGCCCTGGCCGATGCGCTGCAGTCGCCGATCGTGCATGCGCTGGGTGGCAAGGAGTATGTGGAATACGACAACCCCTTCGACGTGGGCATGACCGGCCTGATCGGCTTCAGCTCCGGCTACTACGCGATGGAGGACTGCGACACGCTGCTGATGCTGGGCACCGATTTTCCGTACCGTCAGTTCTACCCCGAGGACGCGAAGATCGCGCAGGTCGACATCCGCCCCGGCAACATCGGCCGTCGCTGCCGTGTCGAACTCGGTGTGGTCGGCGATGTGGGCGAAACCATCCGCGCCCTGTTGCCGCGGATCGAGCCCAAGCGGCTGCGCGGCCACCTCGACCGCTGCCTCGCCCACTATGCGCGGGCCCGCGACGACCTCGACCAGCTCGCCCGCATCGAACCCGGTCACGACCTCATCCATCCGCAGCAGGTCACCCGCCTGGTCAGTGAGCTGGCCGAGGACGATGCGATCTTTACCTGCGACGTCGGCACGCCCACGGTCTGGGCCGCGCGCTACCTGACGATGAACGGCAAGCGCCGCCTGCTCGGCTCCTTCGTCCATGGCTCCATGGCCAATGCCATGCCGCAGGCGATCGGCGCGCAGGCCTCCCACCCGGGACGGCAGGTGATCTCGCTGTCGGGCGATGGCGGCTTCACGATGCTGATGGGCGACTTCATCACGCTGGCCCAGCAGGGCCTGCCGGTGAAGGTCATCGTGCTCAACAACGGCACCCTGGGCTTCGTCGAGCTGGAGATGAAGGCGGCGGGGCTGCTCGAAACGGGCGTCGAGCTGAAGAATCCGGATTTCGCGGCCATGGCCAACGCGATGGGCATTCATGGACGACGCGTCGCCCGCGCCAGCGACCTGCCCTCGGCCATCGCGGAGGTGCTGTCGCACGACGGCCCCGCATTGCTCGATGTGGTCAGCAACCGGCTCGAGCTGTCGATGCCGCCGAAGATCAGCGGCGAGCAGGTCAAGGGCTTCAGCCTGTACGCGCTGAAGGCGGTGATGAGCGGGCGCGGCGACTCGATCGTCGACCTCGCGCTGAGCAACCTCAGCCGCTGATCGGACCCGTCAGCGCACGCTCCGCACGGGAGCGTGCGCTGGCGCAACCCATTCGTGCGCTTTTCTTCAGCCGGGAGCCACCCCCAGCGCGTATACTCCTGCGGCAACGATAGCCGCCTGGCAAGAGCATGCCACCGCACGTCTCCAACGACCGGATCGGAACCGCCGGCCAGTGGCACTGACCCTCACTCCTGAAATGATCCTCGTGCTGGGCCTGGTGGGCTTCACCATGCTCATGCTCGTTCTGGAGTGGATCCGGGCCGACATGGTCGCCCTGCTCGTCGTGGTCACGATCGGCCTCACCGGCCTGATCCCCGGCGACCAGGTCTTCAACGGCTTTGCCGGTAACGCGGTGATCGCCATCATCGCGATCATGATCATGGGCGCCGGCCTCGACCGCGCCGGCGTGCTCAACCTCACCGCGGCCTTCGTCATGCGCATGGCGCGCGGTGTCGAGTCCCGCCTCGGCGTCGTGATCAACAGCGTCACCAGCCTGTTCAGCGCCGTGATCCCCAGCCAGGCCCTGGCCGCCCTGATGATTCCCGTGACCAGCCGCCTCTCCGCGCGTACCGGCGTGCCGATGTCGCGTCTGCTGCTGCCGATGGCCTTCTGCATCCTGACGGCCACCAACACCACGCTGATCGCCAACTCGCCGCTGATCGTGCTGAACGACCTGATCGCCAGCGCCAACAGCAACCTGCCGCCCGGCGCGCACACGATCCCCCGATTCGGCCTGTTCAGCGTCACCCCCGTGGGCCTCGTGCTGGCCCTGGTCGGCGTGCTGTTCTTCTATTTCTTCACCCGCAAGCTGCTGCCCGAGCGCGAAGACGAGCGCCTGAAAGTCACCCCCGGCCGCACCGAGAGCTACTTCGCCGATACCTACGGCATCGCCGGCGAGACCGCCGAGCTTACGGTCACGGCGGAGAGCCCGCTGGTCGGCATGAGCATCGGTGAGGCGGAGCAGCTGCACGGTGCCCCGCTGATCCTGGCGATCAAGAACGGCAACGAGAGCCGCGTCGCCCCCCCATCGGACCAGATGATCTGGGTCGGTACGGTGCTCGGCGTGCTCGCGCCAAAGGACGCCATCCAGGCATTCGCCAATAACCAGCTGTGTCGCGTCTCCATGCGCATGCGCCAGCTGGGCGAACAGTTCAACACCACGCGTGCGGGTATTTCCGAGGCCGTCGTGCCGCCCGGCTCGCGCTTCATCAAGCAGACCGTGGGCGATCTGCGCCTGCGCAAGCGCTTCGGCATCTCCGTGCTGGCGGTCAACCGTGGCGACGAGGTGTACCGCGAGGACGTGCGCGCGGTCAGCCTGCGCGCCGGTGACACCCTCGTGCTGCACAGCAAGTGGCGCGACCTGATGCTGGCCGAGGAAGACCGCGACTTCGTCGTGGTCACCGACATCCCCAAGGAAGAGCAGCGCCCCGGCAAGATCTGGCAGGCGGTGGGTTTCTTCGTGCTGGCCAAGTGCCTGGCCCTGTTCACCCACCTCGACCTGTCGGTAGCGATGATGACCGGCGCGGTCGGCATGCTGCTCACCGGCGTGCTGAACATGGACGAGGCCTACAAGGCCATCAACTGGAAGACGATCTTCGTTACCGCCTGCCTGATTCCCCTCGGCTGGTCGATGGATTCCACGGGCACCGCGTCGTGGCTGGCGCAGGAAGTCCTGGCGATCATGGGCGGGGCGCCGCAATGGACGCTGCAGCTGTGCATCGCGGTGCTGACGCTGATGTTCTCTCAGGTCATGTCGAACGTGGGCGCCACCGTGATGATGGTGCCGCTGGCGATCAGCGTGGCGGTGAGCACGGGGGGAAATCCTTCGGCTTACGCGTTGATCGTCGCCGTGTCGTCGTCCAATACGTTCCTGCTGCCTTCGGGGCATCCGGCGTTGATGATGGTCGCGGGGCCGGGCGGTTATCGTTCGAAGGACTTTTTGCGGGTCGGGCTGCCGCTGACGTTCCTGGTTCTGGCGATTACGCTGGTGGTCGTCAACCTGATGTATCGCTGAGCGACGCACCGCGATTACGGCATTTCTCAGGCCAGTCGGACTTCCCCGTCGACGACCGACACCGGCACCGCACGCAGGCGATCTCCCCGACATGGCCCGTTGGTGCAGTCACCACTCTCCGCCGTAAACGTCGCCCCATGCGCCGCGCAGATGATCGTGCCATTGCGCACCAGGAACTTGCCCGGCGCATAGTCCAGCCGCCGACCCGCATGAGGACAGACGTTGAGGTAGGCGCGGGCCTCCTCCCCCGAGCGGTAGATCAGCAGGGACTCGACCTCGCCCTGGATGACGGCCTCGGTTTCGACGGCGTTGCCATCGGGAATGTCCGCCAGCAGGCAGAGGGGAGCGGTGTCGGCGGTAGGAGTCATGGCACTTGTCTGTGGGGATGGGTTGCCCCAAGGTAAAGGGGAACCACGCATGTCATTGTGCCACACGGATTTTTAACCAATGCGCTTCGTCCTTCCGCCCATCCGCCGCTCTCGCAACCCGCTGGTCCGCGCCCTGTCCGTCGTGGCCGGTCTGGCCGTGCTCGGGGTGCTGCTCGTGTTCGGTGTGGTCGTCCTTGGCGTGCTGCTGGCCGGCGGCCTGGTGTTCCTGGCGGTCCGCCAGTGGAAGCTGGCCCGTGGCGGCGTCCGCCCGGCGCCGCGTCCGGCCGCGGCGCGCGCCACGCACGATCCGAACGTGCTCGAAGGCGAGTTCGTCGTGATCCGTCAGGGCGATCCGGTTCACCACTGAGCCACTGCGCAAGAAACGGATGGTGACGGTCGTCGCGTCCGCCTACGCTGGCCTTCAACGACAGGAGGCCCCGATGAAAGCCCAGGTCCAGACCATCCGCCCCGCCGCCGACGATCCGCTCGACCGTGTCCGGGCCGCGCTGGAGCGAGATGACGCGCCCAGCGATCTGGCCAGTCTGGCCACGATCGCCGGGCTCAGCCCCACGCATCTGCAACGCGCCTTCCGGCGCCGGTTTGGCGTCAGCCCGGCCGAGTACGCCCGTGCCCGCCGTTTCGGCCAGCTCCGCGATGCGCTTCGCGAAGGATCGGCCGTGACCGATGCGGTCTATCAGGCCGGTTTCGGCTCGGGCAGCCGCGTCTACGAGGAAAGCGACCGCCGGCTCGGCATGACCCCGGCGAGCTACCGGGCCGGCGGTGCGGGCGCCTCCATTCGCTACACCACGACGGGTACCCCGCTCGGCCGGCTGCTCGTCGCCACCACGGCGAAGGGCATCTGCGCCGTGACGCTCGGTGCCGACGATGAGGCGCTGGAAACGCGACTGGCCGGAGAATTCCCGCTCGCCGACCGGGAACGCGTCGACGAGGGACGCGACGAATGGCTGGACGCCGTGATCGGCCGGGTCACCCGCGAGCTGGGCTGGGAAAGGGGCGCCGCCCCCGACATGCCGCCACTCGATATCGCCGCGACCGCCTTTCAGTGGCGCGTCTGGGAAGCGCTGACCCGGATACCGCTCGGCGAGACCCTCAGCTACGGCGAGCTCGCCGCCAGACTTGGCGTGCCGAAGGCGGCACGTGCGATCGGACGCGCCTGCGGCAGCAACAAGCTGGCGCTGCTGGTGCCCTGCCATCGCATCATCCGCGAAGACGGCAGCCTCGGCGGGTGGCGCTGGGGAATGGAGATCAAGCAGCAGTTGCTCGCCACCGAACGTGCCATGAGCGCCGCTCAAGGCTGACCCTCGAAGGTTTCGCTACCAAGGCCACGACGGCGGCGATATCGTTCGTGATTCGCGCCGCATCTTGCGACGCGTGCCTGCCCCCGGGTTCCCCATGTCCGACGCCGTGTGTACCGCAAAAAAAGTCCCCGCCACCACGCTGGCCGCCTCGCGCTGGCTGGTGCCGCTGTCGCTGATGTCGATGTACCTGATCTGGGGTTCCACCTATCTGGGCATCCGCTATGCGCTGGTCAGCTATCCGCCCTTCCTGATGGCGGCGATCCGTTTCGCCATCGCCGGCGTGCTGATGTTCACCGTCCTGCGCGTGCGCGGTGTCGCCTTGCCGACCCCGCGACAGTGGCGGAACGCCGCCATCGTCGGCACGCTGTTGCTCGCCGGCGGTAACGGGCTGGTCTGTTTCGCCGAACAGTCGGTCAGCTCGGGCATCGCCGCCGTCGCGGTGGCCAGCATGCCGCTGTTCGCCGCGGTCTTCGGCGGCCTCTATCGTGAATGGCCCACGCGCGGCGAAACCGTCGGTCTGCTGCTGGGCTTCATCGGCGTGGTCGTGCTCAACCTGGGCGCCGGGTTGTCGGGCTCGCCGATCGGCGCGATCGCGTTGATCTGCGCCGCCATGGCCTGGGCCTTCGGCTCGGTGTGGTCCAAGCGTCAGGACATGCCGGCCGGCCCCATGAACACCGCCGCGCAGATGCTCTGTGCCAGCGTCTCGCTGGCGATCCTCGCGATGCTGCATGGCGAGCGCTTCCCCGCGCACCCGCAGCTGGGCGCCACCCTCGCGCTTGGTTATCTGATCGTGTTCGGCTCGATCATCGCGTTCAGCGCGTATCTCTACGTACTGAAGACCGTTCGCCCTGCCCTGGCCACCAGCTATGCCTACGTGAACCCGCCCGTGGCGGTGCTGTTCGGCGTCGCCATCGCCGGTGAGCACGTGGGCACGTTCGACCTGGCGGGCATGGCGATCATCCTCGTCGGTGTCGGCATCATCACCATGATGCGGACCCGCAAGGCCTGAGACGCCCTGGCAAGTGTGACGCAGGTCTCGTCCCGGGCCTGCGCGCCGATTTTTGAGAATTATTCGATGTCCGCGAATCTCAAGCCCACCGAGGCTGCTTTTCTCTTAGGTGGGAGCGCGGTATGACGGGCAGTCTGACCAATCCGACACAACGAACCCATCGGCGGCGGCTATGCATGGCGCGCGGCGCGACGGTACTGGGCATCGGCGTGGCCGCCATCGCGTCATGCCAGCGCTTCCGGGCCGACACCGAATCGATGTACGCCGATCTCGACACCTGCGAGGAACGGGGCGGCCGCTGGGACGTCGACCGCGCTCGCTGCGCGATCGACGTCGTCCTGGCGGACCACCCGCAACTCACCGACGACGCGCTTCCACTGGAAGCGCCGTGAGAAATCAGAGCTCGCGCAACGCGGTGGTCACGGGCACCCGGGCGGCACGCAAGGCGGGGAACAGGCCGCCGATAAAGCCGATCGCCAACGCCCATTTGATCCCCGTCCACAAGAGCGCGGCGCTCACATGGAACCGGAACACCACCTGGCTGAAGTTCGCCCCGAGCGTCGACGCCGTGTAGCCATTGAAGACGATCCACACGATGCCCGCACCGATCACGCCGCCGAGCAACGCCAGCAACATCGTCTCCAGCATCACCGACACCACGACCGGTATCCCGCGAAAGCCGATCGCACGTAACGTGGCGATCTCGCGAGCCCGGGCCTGGATCGCGGCGAACATCGTATTGAGCGCGCCGAACACGGCACCGATCGCCATGATGATGCCCACCGTGATACCGACCGCACGCAGCACCCTGGTCAGGCCTTCGGACTGCTTGCTGAAGTATTCCTGCGTCGTACTGACGTCGACCTTCAGGCGCGGATCGCCAGCCAGCGACGCCTTGAAGATGTCGAATGCCGCGGGCGAATCCAGCATGACCGTCACCGACTGTACGCTGCTGCCACGCCGGTAGGCCGAGGCGACGCTCTGCGTATCGCCCCACAGTTCCGATTCCAGCACGTCGTTGGACACGAACTCACCCACCACGGTCCAGGTCTGTCCCGCGAGGCGGATGCTCCTGCCGACATCGAGGCCCGCGAACTGTCCCCGCGCGCCCTTGCCGACGATGAGCTCACGCAGCCCCGGTGTGAACTTGCGCCCCTCGACGATCTTCACCTGATCGCGCAGCGACCACACGTCAGCGCTGACGCCACGGATGGGCACATTGGAATCGCTGCCGGGATCGCTCTTGCGTGGCAGGTTGGCGACGACGACGAGTTCGCCCGAGGCGATCGGCCGGCCCTGGGCATCTTTCTTCACACCGGGCGCCTGCATCACCACGTTGGCGCTGTCGCGATCAAGGATGGAGTTGAGCTCCGCCTGCGAGCCGCCGCGCAAGACGATGGCCGTCCGGTCGTTACCCGTGGAGCGCAGGGTTTCGGCGAAACCATCGCTCATCGCCAGCATGGCGACGAGTACACCGACCACGCCCGCGATGCCCACCACCACCACCGATGACGAGCCGAGCCGCTGAACCACCGTGGCGAGTCCCACGCGAGTCACCTGCCAGGTCTGTCGTCCGCGACGGGTCAGCGCCATCCACAGCGCGAATACGACGGCGATGGCGACGATGCCCTGCCAGGGCAACGCGATCCAGACGACGAGGAACGCGGCGACGATCAGCAGGGTCAGCAGGCCGAACCCGAACTTCTTCATACGTTTCATGATGAGTTCCTTCAGCGCCCGGCGAGCGCGTCGACGATGTTGAGGCGCATGGCACGGAGGGCGGGCAAGGCACCGACGAGGGCGCCGATCACCACCATCAGCACGAGGCCGAGAATCCAGGTCTGGGTGCCGATGGGTGGCAGATTGAGCATGCCGCCGCTGCCCTTGGCCACGATCGGCACCACGATGCCGGCCAGTGCCAGACCCAGCACGCCGCCGAGCACCAGCAACAGGATGCCTTCCGCCAGCACCATGCCGAGGACGCTGTGGCTGGAGAAGCCGATGGTCTTCAGCACGGCCAGCTCATGGGTTCGCTCACGCACGGCCTGCGCCATCGTGTTGCCGGTAAGCAGGATGAGAGTGAAGAACACCGCGCCCATGATCGCCGACACGATCAGCCCGATATCGCCGAGCTGTTTGGCGAACGATGCGTTGAACGCCTGCTCGGTCTGCGTCTTGGTCTCGTGGTCGGAGTTGGCGGAGAGCGCGTCGATGGCCCTGGCGACGCGGTCCGCCTTGTCCGCCGAGGTCAGCTGCACCGCGTACCAGCCTACCGTCGTACCGACGCTCTGAAATGCGTTGGCGTCTTCGAAATACTTGTGATGGAAGAAGAACTGCTGGTCCGTACCGTTCGCCGCGCCCTTGGCCGGCCTGTAGATGCCGACGATATCGAAAGGCCAGGTCTTGTCGCCGTTGCGCTGCGGGAAGATCGTCGACTGCAGCGGCACCTTGTCGCCGAGCTTCCAGCCGAAGCGTTTCGCCAGCGCTTCACCGACCACCGCGCCGGTACGGGTGTTTTCGTAGACCTTGCGCTGGTCCGCGGGCAGTTCGATCTCACGATAGATGTCGAGGTAATTCTCGCTGACGGCAAAGCTCAGCACGAAGTTCTTCGGATCCTGATAGATGCCGCCGAACCAGTTGGCGGCGGCCACGGCCTTCACTCCGGGAATCGCCTGTATGCGTGTGGACAGGCTCGCCGGCAGCGACTGGATGATCGAATACTTCGACGTGGTGATGAGGCGATCCACGCCGACGACGCTGTCGCCCGAGGCGAACGCGGCACGTGTCGCGTCCAGCATGCCGAACAACAGGAATGCCGCCAGGATCGACACCAGGGTGAAGAAGGTACGCGTCTTGCGCCGGAACAACGCGGCCCAGATCAGATGCATGTATTTCATGCGGGCGTCCTCGGTCAGGCCACGGCTTGTCCGACAAGGCTGCCCTTGTCGAGATGCAGGGTATGGTTGGCGTACTCGGCGGCCTTCGGGTCGTGCGTCACCATCACGATCGTTTTGCCGTGCTCGCGATTGAGTTCGCGCAGAAGACCGAGGATCTCCTCGGCCGACTGGCGATCCAGATCGCCGGTCGGCTCGTCGCAGACCAGCAGCGTGGGATCGGAAACGATCGCGCGTGCGATCGCGACGCGCTGTTGCTGACCGCCGGAGAGTTCGGACGGCTTGTGTGACGAACGATCCGCGAGACCGACCAGCTGCAGCGCGATCGACGCGTTCTGCCTGCGCTGCGCGGCGGAAAGTCGGGTCAGCAGCAGCGGCAGTTCCACGTTGCGCTGCGCGGTCAGCATCGGCATCAGGTTGTAGAACTGAAAAACGAAGCCCACGTGCGCCGCGCGCCAGCGAGCCAGCGCACCGGCACCCAGCCGGTCGATGCGGTCCCCGGCCACCGCGATGCTGCCACCCGACGGTGTGTCGAGACCGCCGATGAGATTGAGCAACGTGGTTTTGCCGGAGCCCGACGGTCCCATCAGCGCGAGGAAGTCGCCTTCCTCGATCTTCAGGTTCACGCCATGCAGCACCTCGACCTTCTGCCGGCCGCGCTCATAGACCTTGGAAAGATCCTGGATGTCGATCAGGGTAGCCATGGGACGTGTCTCCTTGCGTATCAGGGCGAAGGGCGGGTGGCGACGCGGACGGCGGCACCATCGGTGAGCGAGTCGGGCGGAGTCACGATGACGCTGTCACCGGGGGCGAGGCCCTGCGTCACCAGACGCTGCTCGCCGTCGTTGCGTGCGGCGAGCGTGACGTCGTGACGCATCGCCTTGTCGTCCGCGACGACGAAGACGACGTCGCGGTTGTCGCGACGCGCCAGCGCGCCGGCCGGGACGAGCACGCCTTTGGGTGCATCGGCTACCGGCTCCGCCCGGCGTTCGAGGAACGACACGCGCACGCCCATGTCGGGAACGATCCGCACGTCCTTCGATTCCAGGGCGACGCGTACCTTCACCGTGGCCTTACCGCGATCCGCCGCGGGCACGATGGCGATGACATGCGCGCCGATCTTCCAGTCCGGGTAGGCGTCGAGCACCGCCTCGGCGGGCATATCGGCTTTGACCCGGCCGATATAGGCCTCGTTGACGTCGACGTCGATCTCCAGCGAATCCATGTCGACGATGGTGCCGATACCGGTACGGGTGAAACCGCCGCCCGCCGAAAGCGGCGACACGATCTCGCCGACCTGCGCGGCCTTGTCGGTGATCACGCCGTCGAACGGCGCACGGATCACAGTGTAGTCGAGGTTGACCTGGCCGACACTGACCTGAGCATCCGCGGCGTCGGCCTGGCGACGCGCCGTGTTGAGCTGGGCACGATAGGTGTTGGCCTGCGTACGTCCCTGCTCGGCGATCTGTCTGGAGACCAGGCCCCGGCCGACCAGCGCCTCCTGCCGATCGGCGTCGCGCAGTGCCTGCTCGAGCTGGGTCTGGCTTTGCACCACGCTGGCGCGCGCCGCCGCCGCGTTCGCCCGGTTGGCATCGAGGCCGGCGCGCAGGGCGTTGTCTTCCAGGCGCGCCAGCACCTGGCCTTTCTTCACCCGGTCGCCTTCCTCGATCAGCACCTCCGTGAGCGTCCCGGTGATCTGCGCGGAGACCGTGGCCTGGCGCCGCGCGGTGACATAGCCCGTCGCCTGCAGCACCGCCCCGGCTTCCGCGGCGCCAGCCGGCGCGATCGCGGTCGCCACCGTCACCTCGACAGGCCGATGCGCGAGCCACGCCCAGGCCGCTCCGCCCAGGGCGAGCAGGCCGATGAGAACGGCCAGCACGATCAGCGCGATCTTCGTGGCGCCGCCGTTCCCACCCCCTGGGGATTCCCTGTGCGACTTGTCGATCTTCAGCTGCCGCAGCAGCTCGGCGTTCGAGTTCATGTCCCCGTGGTCCCCTGGCGATACGGATCGTCGGCAAGATCATGCGATCCGGGCGGACCGTGCACCACTTCCGCCCATCAGTCATCTGCCGTGACAGGTGTCACCTGATAGTCTTGGCGCCCATGAATACCGTCATCCCTTCGCCGGCCCAGCCGAGCATCCCCGTCGCCGGGCGCAGCGAGCGTTTCCCGGTCCGTCGCGTCTTCTGCATCGGCCGTAACTACGCCGACCACGCCAAAGAAATGGGCGCGTCGGTCGACACGGCCAATCCGATGTTCTTCACCAAGCCCGCCGATGCCCTCGTCACCGACGGAGCCGACGTGCCCTACCCGTCCGCCACCAACGAGCTGCACCACGAAGTGGAGATGGTCGTGGCGCTGGCATCGGGCGGTACGGACCTGACCCTCGAGCAGGCCGCCGCCACGGTCTGGGGCTACGGCGTGGGTCTGGACCTGACCCGCCGCGACCTGCAGGCCCAGGCCAAGGCCAAGGGCTCGCCGTGGGACGTCGCCAAGGCCTTCGACCATTCGGCACCGGTCTCCGCCCTGGTTCCCGCCTCGGAGGTCACGCCAACCGCCGCGACGCGGATCTCGCTGGAGATCAACGGCGAGACCCGGCAGGCGGCCACCCTCGGCGACATGCTGCTCGATGTCCCGGCGATCCTCTCGGCGCTGTCGAAGCTGTTCGAGCTCAAGGCGGGCGACATCGTCTACACCGGTACACCGGCCGGTGTATCGGCATTGCTGCGCGGCGATCGTTTCCGTGCGACCCTCGAAGGCGTCGCCACGCTCGAAGGTCGCGTGGTCTGACTTCGCAAAGTCCTGACATCCGGAACGTTAGTTTTTTACGTTCGACGCCCAGACCCAGAAGGAGAAACCCACGATGAGCATCGTCGCGGAATTCAAGAAATTCGCACTACGCGGCAACGTCATCGACCTCGCGGTCGGTGTTGTGGTCGGTGCGGCGTTCAGCAAGATCGTCACCTCGCTGGTGGACAACATCATCATGCCCCCCATCGGCTGGCTGATCGGCGGTATCGACTTTTCAGACTGGAAGTGGGTGCTCAAACCCGCCGACGCCGCGACCAAGACCGCCGAAGTGGCGATCCAGTACGGCGTGTTCATCAACGTACTGATCCAGTTCGTCATCATCGCGTTCGCCATCTTCATGGTGGTCAAAGCGATCAACCGCCTGACGCATCGCGAAGAGGCCAAGCCGGCCGCACCGGCCGCCGACGTGGTGCTGCTGACGGAAATCCGCGACCTGCTCAGGCAGCAGCCGCCGCGCGTCTGATTCCGCGCTTTCGGAGGGACGAGGTGACCGGCATGTCCGGCTTGCCTCGTCCCTTTTTGCTGTCTGGAAAAAAAGAGGCCGCCGAGTGGGAGCTCGGCGGCCTGATCCGGGGAGAACGTTGCGCCGCGGGAGATGAGTCGGGAGACTCGCGGCGCTTATTGTTGGAATGGTTTTGGATCGGTCGATCAGAAGTCGTAATTGATACCGAAGCGGACGTAGCGCGGCGTGCTGAAGTAGTTGATGCGGTCGTAGTTGGTGTTCAGCGCCTTGCTGCTGCCATAGATCGCATACGTCGACGTCGGTACCGACTCGTTCAGCAGGTTATAGACCATGACATTGAAGCCAAGTTTCTGGTCGGCCCACATCGGGCGATATTCCGCCGAGACCGAGATGATGTGCTGCCACGGCTGGCGACCCGCGTCGCCGGGTGCCGAGGCGACGCCACCGCAGTAGTGGTAGTAGCTGCCGTAACCGACCGGGTTGCTCTCATCCGCGCCGTAGTAACCGATACAGGTCTTGGGTGTGCCCGACATCAGCGCGATGTTGCCCGAGAGCATCCACTCCGGTGCCGCCTGCCAGGAACCGTAGATCTTCAGCTGGTGGGTGCGGTCGTTGGAGAGCAGACCGTTGGAGTTTTCCATCAGCTTGCCGAAGTCCCAGTCGACCGTCGCCGACACGTCGGTCTGACCGATGTCCGAGCGCACCTGGCCTTCCGTATTGCCGTAGCTCTTCGAGTAGACGTAGTCGATCTTGGCCTGCCACTTGCCATCGAACGGATGCTCGAGGAAGGTCTCCAGACCGTAGTAGCTACGCTTGGCGCTCGGCATGCCGAAGTCGGCCGCGGAGACCGAGACGCTGTAGTAACCGCCGGCCGGGTTGACGATGCGGTATGTGTTGCTGCGGCCCGGATTGGACAGGTAGCAACCGTTGAGCGTGGAGGCGTCGACGTCGTAACCGAGCGACTGCGCCTTGCTCGCGATCGTGGTGGTGTCGCAGATGTCGTCCAGGATGTTACGCAGCTTGCGCACCTGGCCCTTCATGCCCCAGACGTAGTCCGCGTTGATCTGCTGGGTGAAGCCCAGCATGTATTCATCCTGGTACTCGGACTTGATGTTGCTGGAGGCCACGGTCTTCGCGTCCGGCGGTGTGCCGTACTCGTTATTGGCCGACACCGCGCCACCCGTGGACGAGGCCAGCTGGGTCAGGCCGGTGGGATTGCCGTTAGCGTCGATGCCCGTGTAGGTGTAGTACTCGTTGGTGTACAGCGAGCCGGCGGCGGCGCGCAGCGCGACGGACGCCGGCATGGCGAGGTAGTAACGACCGGCGTTCGCATAGACCTTCAGCGACGAGTCGCCGTTCACGTCCCAGCTGAAGCCCAGGCGCGGCGCCCACTGCGGCTTGGTCATGCGCAGGAAGGCTTCACCGCTCGGGTTGTAGTTGGTGAACTGGTCGTTGCGCAGGCCGATCTTCACCAGCCAGCGATCGTCCACCTGCCAGCTGTCTTCGATGTACTGGGCGCGCTGCTTCACGCGCACCGACGCCGAGGTGCTGTAGAGGTACTTCGATACGTAGTAGCCGTCCTGACCGCCCGCACCCGTGCTCGGCGCGGCGACGTACGGACTGTCGCTGATGTTGGTCGCCGGATCGCCGTAACCGTAGATCCAGGCCGAGCCGGTCTCGCCATCGTCGACGTCGTGCGAGTTGAGGTTGTCGATACCACCGGTGATCGTGTGATCGCCGATCTTCCACGCCAGGTCGACGCGCAGGTTGCTGCTGGTGGCGCGGTGGTTCGGATCGTTCGCGGTCAGCACCGTCTGAGAATTGACGATGGAATTGCCGCCGGTGATCGCCGGGTTCTCGAACTCGGAACCACTGATGTACTCCAGCGACGGGTCGTAACCCGGGGTCTGGCTGAAGTACGTCATCTTCTGCTTGCCGTACATGGCGGTCAGCGTGAGATCGTCGGTGATGTAGCTCGTGTACTTGGCGATCGAGACCCGGGCGCTGTTCTTGGTCGAGGTGTCGAAGCTGTTCAGATCGCCCGTCTGGTTCGTCGCGTAGTCGTAGTCGTACTCGTTACCCTTGTACGACGTCTTCGTCGACGCGCCGGTCAGCTCGAGGATATTGTTGTCGTTGATGTTCCAGTCGAGCTTGGTGTACCACTTCGGATTGTTGTACTCGTAATCGGTGTTGTACGACGACGTCGCGGGACCGACACTGTTACCGGCTTTCTTGTCGCCTTCGACCGCCGCGAAGAAGAACAGCTTGTCCTTGATCAGCGGGCCGCCGACATACGCGCTCTCGGTGGTTTCCCAGGACTTGTTGTCGGAATAACGACGGTAGAGATTGCCCGCGTTGGCACCGGTCACGTAATACGAGCTCGGGCTCACGCCCTGCGCGAACGCCGGTGTCCACTGAACCTGCGCACCGAAGTGCCATTCGTTGGTACCGCGCTTGCCGCTCTGACTGATCACGCCGCCGTCCGAGCGACCGTAAGCCGCACCGTAGCCGCCGCTGAGGATTTCCTGCTGATCGATCGCGCCATAGGGCAGGCTGATGCCGCCGAAGCCGCTGAGCGGGTCGGTGGTGTTGAAGCCGTTGAGGTAATAGGCGTTCTCGGTGACCGACGAGCCGGCGAACGAAACGAGCGAGCCACCCGTGGTACCGCTCTTGAAGCCGCTGTAACCCGGAACGACGCCTGGCGCGAGCAGCGCGATCGCTTCGGCGCTGCGCGCCAGCGGCAGCTTCGCCAGCTGCTGGGAGGTGATGACGGTGCGTGCGTCGACGCTGGACACGTCGATGGCTGGGAGCGCGTTGGCCGACACGGTGACCGAGCTCAGGCTCGTCGCATCGCCGGACGCCGCGGCAAAGGACACTTCCGTACCGGAACCGACACGAAGGCCGACGTCGCTGCGCGTGTCGACGACCTTGCCGCCCTGCATGAGCGATACGGTATAGCTGCCGAGCGGCAGCGAACCCACCGTGTAACGGCCGTCGCTGCCCACGGCGACTTCACGCGTCACACCCGAGGTGCTCTTGACCTGGACCGACTCGCCCTCGGCGACGGGCGCCTGGCCGAAGATGCTGCCGGTGGTCGACTGCGCGATGGCCACGGTGCTGCCCAGCGCCAGGGCCAGCGCGAGGCTGATCCGGCTCAGGCGGATGGATGTCGAATTCTTCACTAGGAAACTCCCCGAAATTTAGGATGCGCGACGCCACGAGGCCGGCACCCTGGCAAGGCGCCTTCCCCAACTGCCCGTGACGTGTGATTCGTTTTATGACTTCGTCGATGCGTGGCCGACGGGGCCACGACTTCAATTTAGTGTTAAGAACCTGCATCCATACGGCGGAAACTGCCGCATCATTCGGTCATTCGTCGGACGTTTGGACGTCCGAACGATCCACCGGCGGCAACGTCCCGACCATTGCGGCCTGACGGAAACGACGCGGTGACGTACCGACATGGTCGCGGAAGCAACGACTGAAATTGGTCATGTCGCCGAAGCCCCAGGCGTGGGCGATCTGCGCGATGCCGCGATGACGAAGGCGGGGATCGGACAGTTCGCGCTGGCACCGTGCGAGGCGCTCGAGTCGAACCCAGCGCATGAGGGTCAGGTCTTCGTCGGAAAACAGTTCGAACAGATGACTGGCCGAAAGACCGACACCCTTCGCGATCATGTCGATGCACAGCTCGGGATCGGCGAGGTGCTCGCGGGCGAACTGACGCACCTGACGCTTGTGGTACTGCCGCAGGCGCGAGGGGGACGATTCACTCGCGTCCACGGATTCCAGCGCGGCGGCAAGCATATGGGGAATCGCATCGGCCAGCCGGTCGGCTACCGGTTCGGTCAGGCCCGCCGGATGCGCGAACATTTCCTGGAAGAGGACACGCAGATATCCCACGGGACCCAGGTGCCCGGGCAGGCCGACCGCCGCCACATCGTCCAGGCGTGGGATGGCGTCGCGCAGGACCGACAGCGGAAGATGGATCGACTGGACGCTGCAACGCCCCAGTTCCAGCCGGAACGGCTGGGACAGGTCGATCAGGCAGAAATCGCCCCCGGCCAGGTCGCTGTGGCGCCCGTGCTGCTCGACACGCGCCCGTCCGTCGAGCTGCAAGGTCAGCAGCACCGCCTGACGATGCTCGCGCGGAAGCGCCGCCTCGGTCAGTACGTGCGGCGTGTGCCGGAACGCGCCCAGGCGCAGGCGATCGCCAGCGTAGCCGTCCACGAGCGTGCTGGTTTCGAAGCGGCTGGGTGCCCGCTCGACGAAGGCCTGCCAGAAACGCCGGGCAAGCAGCCGGTTGTTTTCGATACCGTCATCGGAGCGCGACAGCGGAGGAAATGCATACGACATGGACGACAAGGCGGTCATTCCGGTTATGAGGCGGGGGGAGGCGGAGGCGGCGGAGGCGCGCCGTCCGGGCCGGGGGGCGGCCCGACAGGCCGCTTGAACCCCTTCTCATCCATGCACTGAGCCATGAGGTCCGGCGGCACCGGGTCGTCCTCTTCGCCACCGAGTTCGTTCCAGCAATCGTCCAGCGCCGCCTCGACCTTCGGGTCGCGGTGCGCCTGGCGACCGTCCGGGGGACCGGGCGGCCGATCCTGGGCGACCGCCGCGGCGGCCAGGGCGATCCCGAAGGAGAAGAGCAGCGAAGGCAGCGCGTTGAACGGTTTCATGGCCATCCTTAGTGGTGTGCGGTGTCTGCACACGCTAAGTGGCTTCCGTCACGAGGGAATGTCCTTTTGTGTCCGCTTTGTGTCGGCTGTTTTGCCGCGGGGACAAACGCCTCGTAGACTGGTCTGGTATTTAAAGCAGCATGACCATGGACCTTCAGTCACTCATCCTCGTCGTGGATGACGATCCCGAACTGCGCGGGCTGATCACCGATTTCCTCGGCGGTCACGGGTACCGTGTGCACGCAGCCGAAAACGTCGCCCAGATGTCGCTTTCCATCGAACGCGAGCGACCGGACCTCATCGTGCTCGACGTGATGATGCCGGGCGAGGACGGCCTGAGCGCGGCGCGGCGCCTCGCCGCCGAAAAGGGTCCCCCGGTCATCATCCTGAGTGCGCTGGGCAGCGATACCGACCGGATCATCGGGCTGGAAGTCGGCGCCGACGACTACCTGGCCAAGCCCTGCAACCCACGCGAGCTGCTGGCGCGCGTGCGTGCCGTGCTGCGGCGAAGCAGCCAGGACGCGCCTTCACCCGCCGAGGAGATCCGTCCCTACGGTTTTGCCGGCTGGCGCCTCGATCTGACGCGGCGCGACCTGCGCGATCCGACCGGCATCTTCATCAACCTTTCCGATGGTGAGTTCGCCCTGCTCCGCGCCTTCGTCGAACACCCGCAACGCATCCTGAGCCGCGATCAGCTGCTCGACCTCGTTCACCGGGGCCGCGCGGACGTGTTCGACCGCGCCATCGACACGCAGATCAGCCGGCTGCGGCGCAAACTGAATGACCGCGCGCAGGACGAAATGATCCGTACCGTGCGCAACGAGGGCTACATGCTCCTGCCGAAGGTCACCCGCCTGTGACGCGACGTTCCGGCCTGTCGATCTTCGCCCGCAGCTTTCTGCTGATGGTGTGCGCGCTGCTGATCGCCTCCGGCATCGGGGTGGGCGTACTCGTCCTCCGTCCGCCGACGCTGCCGCCCATGGCGAGCCTCTTCGACGTGGCGGCCGCCCTGCGGAACGACGGAGCGCCGTTCGGCCAGCGCGACTTCGACGACCGGAGGCCGCCCGGCTCCGCGCCACGCGACGGCCAGGCCACCGCCATGCTGCCCGGCGACGACCGCCGCGGCCCGCCCGGCATGGACTTCATGCCGCCCAACCCCGCCGACCTCGATGTGCGCACCCAGGCCGACGCGCCCACGCCCCCGGACGGTTCCGACAGTCGCCTGTCGGCACACCTCCTGCCGCGGCTGGCGGGCCTTCTGCGCGTCGCCCAGGATGACCTTCGCGTCTATGCGGTGGACAGCGGCATGGACCGCCACCCCGGCGCGATGCGCGTCAGCATGGGCGCGGGGTCGCTGGTCGGGTGGCGACAGGCGGATGGCCGATGGCGGGTCGCCTCGGTGCCCGTGGAGCCCTTTCCTTCCATGCTTCAGCAGGAGCTGTTCCTGCTGTTCGGCGTGAGCGTGCTGGTGCTGCTGCCCTTCGCATGGTGGTTCGCCCGGGCGCTGTCGGCACCGATCCATCGTTTCGCCGAGGCGGCACAGCGTCTGGGTGCGGACACCAGCGCGCCGCCGGTGCCGCGTGAGGGACCGCCCGAGATGCGTCGTGCGGTCGATGCCTTCAACGGCATGCAGGGGCGCGTGAATCGTCTGCTCCACGAGCGCACGCACATGATCGCCGCGATCGCGCACGACCTGCGCACGCCGCTGACGCGCCTGTCGTTCCGGCTCGACGGCCTGCCCGGCCCGCTCGGCGCCAAGGTGGACGGCGACCTCCAGGAGATGAAGACGATGATCTCCGCCGCGCTCGATTTCATGCGCGACCGCTCGCTGGGCACGCAACGCCAGCCGCTGGATTTCCGGCTGCTGGTCGAGAGCGTGAGCGACGACCTGGTCGACGTGGGACATGACGTGGCGGTGTTTTCCGGGCCGCCCGTGACGCTCGACGGCGATCCGGTGGCGCTGCGCCGCGCTGTCGTCAACCTCGTCGAAAACGGGATCAAGTACGGGCAAAGGGTGCGCATGCGCCTGCGCACCGTCCGTGGCGAATGCCTGCTCGAAATCGATGACGACGGCCCGGGCATTCCCGAGGCCATGCAGCAACAGGTCTTCGCGCCGTTCTTCCGTCTGGAATCCTCGCGAAACCGCGACACCGGCGGCATCGGCCTCGGCCTCGCCACCGTCCGCGCCATCGTGCTCGATCACGGCGGCAGCATCGTGCTGCGCAACCGCAAGGAAGGCGGTCTGCGCGTGGTGGTGAGCCTGCCACAACCGTAACTTCGGGAGCCGTCCAGCCGTCCGGACGGCTGGACCATGACTTTCGACCTACGCGGCCGCACCCCGCGCCATGGTCATAATCGACCTTTACCGTCCCGGGGGTCACCATGCGTCATATCTTCCGCCTGCACACGCTGGCTGCGTGCCTTGCGCTCGCTTTCACCGCCCATGCCGCCGACAAGGCGACGACCATTCCGGACAAGGCGATCGCCGCCGCCACCGCCTTGCGCGATCGCGCGATGAGCGACGACACCGGCTACGAATTCGTGACCGGCCTGACCACGGAAGTGGGTCCCCGCGTGGCCGGCAGCGCCGCCGACGCGCGCGCCGTCGCCTGGACCGTGGCGAAGTTCAAGGCCATGGGTTTCGACAAGGTCTACACCGAGAAGGTCAGCTACCCGCTCTGGCAGCGCCGCAGCGAGCACGCAGCGGTCGTGTCGCCCTTTCCGCAGCCGCTCGCTCTGACCGCGCTGGGCTATTCCGCCGGCACCCCGCAGGGTGGCCTCACGGCCGAAGTCGTCGGCTTCGACGACCTCGATGCGTTCAGGAACGCCGACCCGGCCAGCGTGAAGGGCAAGATCGTCTACGTCTCGACGCACATGCAGCAGCAGAAGGACGGCCACGACTACGGCAAGGGCTCAGCCACGCGCACGGGCGGCCCTGTCCTGGCCGCGAAGATGGGCGCCGCCGCGTTCCTGCTGCGCTCGGCGGGCACCGATCCGCACAGCCGTACGCCGCACACGGGCGTCACCGGCTTCAAGGATCCGAAGGACGCGATCCCGGCTGCCGCGCTTTCCCTGCCCGACGCCGATCAGCTCGAGCGCATTCTGAAGGAAGGCAAGCCGGTCACGCTGAAGCTCGACCTCGATGTCGGCTTTGCGGGTACGTACGAAGGCTCCAACGTCATCGCTGAAGTCACCGGTCGCAAGCACCCGGATCAGGTCGTCGCCATCGGCGGACATCTGGATTCGTGGGACCTGGGCACCGGCGCCATCGATGACGGCGCGGGTGTGGCGATCGCCGCCGCCGCGGCGAAGCTGATCAAGGACATGCCGCAGCGCCCTGATCGCACGATCCGCGTCATCGCCTTCGCCAACGAGGAAATGGGTCTGTGGGGTGGACGCGCCTATGCCGAAGCGCATGCGAAAGACGTGGCGAAGTTTCAGCTGGGTACCGAATCCGATTTCGGCGCCGGCCGCATCTGGCGCATGAGCGCCAGCGTGAAGCCCGAAGCGCGCGGCGCGATCGAGCAGATCGCCAGGGTGATCGAGCCGATCGGCGTGACGTACGACGCGGCCCGGCCCGGCGGTGGTGGATCCGACCTGTCGCAGATGCATGCCAAGGGCATGGCCGCGCTCTCGCTGACGCAGGACGGCACCGACTACTTCGATTACCACCACAACGCCAACGACACGCTGGACAAGATCGATCCGAAGGCGCTCGCGCAGAACGTGGCGGTGTACGCGACCTTTGCGTATCTGGCTGCGCAGGCCGATGGAAATTTCGGTTCGGCGGCCGGTGCGTTCGCAAAAGACGGCGCGCACGACTAAATAGGACCATGTAGGAGCGCGCCAGGCGCGCTCCTACACAGCCGGCGCTTGTCGCGCCGGCTTCCGCGACGCCAGCCGATCCTGCAACCGGTTCATGTACAGATAGATCACCGGCGTGAGATACAACGTCAGGATCTGCGATACCACGAGGCCACCGACGACGGCCAGTCCGAGTGGGCGGCGCGTCTCCGCGCCCGCACCGATCCCCAGCGCGATCGGCAGCGTTCCCGCGAATGCCGCCATCGTGGTCATCATGATGGGACGAAAACGCACGCGGCAGGCCTCGAAGATCGCTTCATGCGGAGCCACGCCTCCCTCGCGCTGACGTTCGAGCGCGAAGTCGATCATCATGATCGCGTTTTTCTTCACGATGCCCACCAGCATCACGATGCCCACGAAGGCGAACAAATCCAGTGACGCGCCGAAAAGCACCAGCGTGAGCAACGCGCCGACCGCGGCGGCGGGAAGACCCGAGAGAATCGTCAGCGGATGGATGAAACTCTCATACAGGATGCCCAGCACGAGATAGATCACGAACACCGCCAGCAGCAGGAGCAATCCCATGCCCTTGACCGAATCCTGGAAGGCCTGCGCCGTGCCCTGGATACTGCCACTGAGCGTGCCGGGAAGATTCATCTGAGTCGTCGCGCGCTGAATGCTCTGCACCGCGTCGCTCAGCGACACACCCGGTGCGAGATTGAACGACACCGTGACCGCGGGCAGCTGGCCCTGGTGGTTCACGGTCAGCACCTGCGGCTTGCGCACGAATTGCGCGACGGTATTCAGCGGCACGAGCTTGCCGGTGTCCGAGGTGACGTAAAGCTTCGACAGTACCGCCGGGTCGTCCTGCATGCGTCGCTCCACCTGCAGGATCACCCAGTACTGCGTGGCCGTGCCGTAAATGGTGGAGATCTGGTTCTCACCGAATGCATCGCCCAGGGCGGACTGCACCTGATCCATCGTCAGGCCGAGCGGACCCAGCTTGTCGCGATTGACGGTCACCACCATCGACGGACTATTGAGGTCCAGATCGGTGGTGACATCCTGGAAACCAGGCAGCTTCTGAAACGCCGAGACCAGCTTTCCGGACCACGCGTAAAGGGCGTTCAGATCGGTCGACTGCACGGTGTACTGGTACTGTGCCTTGGACTGGCGCCCACCGACCTGGATCGCCGGGGGATTCTGGATGTAGGTACGGATACCCGGCACGTCGGCGAACTTGTGCCGAAGCGCCTGAATGATTTCGTCCGGCGTCGTATGCCCGCGGTCGCCGGGATCCTTCAGTCGCAGAAGCAGCGAGCCGGAGTTCACCGTGGCGCGCGCACCGCCGGCGCCGACGCTCGACATCACACCCTGGATATTCGGATCGTCCTGCGCGAGCTGCGCCAGCACTTTCTGTCGCGCGGACATCGCCGCGAACGAAATATCCGTTGGCCCCTCCGTGGTGACACGTAACTGACCGCTGTCGCCTGCCGGAATGAAGTCCTTCGGCGTGACGACGAACAGGACGCCGGTGGCGACGAGGCTGAGCGCGAAGACCGCCAGCACCGTGCGCGGATGGCGCATGCACCAGGCGAGCGTGCGTGTGTAGCCATCGGTCACGGCGCTGAAGCCCTTGTCGAACCAGATCACGATGACACTGCGCTTGTCGTGGTCGTGCGCCTTGACGAAACGGCTGCACAGCATGGGCGTCAGCGTGATCGAGACGAATCCGGAAATCAGGATCGATACGCTGATGACCACGGCGAACTCGTGGAAAAGACGCCCCACGATGCCGCCCATGAACATCACCGGGATGAAGACCGCCACCAGCGACAGCGTCATCGAGAAAATGGTGAAGCCGATTTCGGTCGCGCCTTTGATCGCCGCTTCGTAGGGCGTCTCGTCGAGTTCGATGTGACGCATGATGTTTTCGAGCATCACGATGGCGTCATCGACGACGAAGCCGACGGCCAGCGTCAGCGCCAGCAACGAGAGATTGTCGAGACTGTAGCCCAGCGCGAACATCGCGCCGAACGTGCCCAGTACGGAGATGGGCAGCGCGACCGCCGGAATCAGGGTCGCCGACGCATTGCCGAGGAACAGGTAGATCACCAGCACCACGAGAATGCCCGCCAGCACCAGCGTGAACTGCACGTCGTGCACGGAGTCGCGGATCGACACCGAGCGGTCGTACATCACGTCGAGCTTGACCGACGGCGGCAGCGTCTCGGAGAAGCCGGGCAGCAGCGCGAGAATCCGGTCGACCGTTTCGACGGTATTCGCGCCCGGTTGCCGCTGGATCGCCAGCGTGATCGCACGGACGCCGTTGAACCAGCTGGCCTTCTGGTCGTCCTGCACGCTGTCGCGTGGCACGGCGATATCTGAAAGCCGTACGGGCGCGCCATTGCGGTAAGCGACCACGATCTGCCCGTAGTCGGCGGCACGCATCAACTGGCCGTCCGAACGAATGGACAGCAACTGGCGACTTCCGTTGAGCGAGCCGGTGGCCTTGTTGACGTTGGCCGCGGCGATGGCGGTGGACATCTGATCGACGCCGATACCGGTGGCCGCCAGACGATCGGGATCGACGGCGATGCGCACCGCGTACTTCTGCGAACCGTAGACGTTGACCTGGGCCACGCCGTCGACCATCGACAGGCGCTGCGCGAGTTCGGTCTCCGCATAGTCGTCGACCGTCGACAGCGGCAAGGTCGACGACTGCATGGTGAGGAACAGAATGGGCGCGTCGGCCGGATTCACCTTGCGGTAGGTGGGTGGCGTCGGCATGTCCTGCGGCAACTGGCGCTGCGCCGCGGAGATCGCCGCCTGCACGTCCTGAGCCGCGCCGTCGATGCTGCGATCGAGGGCGAAGGTCACGGTGATCGTGGTCGAGCCCAGCGAACTGGACGAGCTCATCGAGTCGATGCCGGCGACCGTGGACAGCTGCGCCTCCAGCGGTGTCGCGACGGACGAGGCCATTGTCTCGGGCGACGCGCCCGGCAGGCTCGCGCTGATATTGATCGTCGGGAAGTCGACGTTCGGCAGTTCGTTCACCGGCAGCTTCGGGTACGCGACGATGCCGAAGATCACCAGCGCCGCCATCAGCAGCGTGGTCATGACGGGACGACGGATACAGAGTTCCGGCAGGTTCATCGCACGCGCGCACCGTCGACGAGCAACAGCTGACCTTCGGTGACGACGCGTTCGCCCGCCTGCAGGCCCTTGTCCACGACGACCCGGTCGGCGGTCGTCGCACCCGTCGTGATGGGCCTCTGTTCCACGGTCTTGTCGGCCTTGACCACGAAGACGAAGGTGCCTGCGGATGAACTCTGCAACGCGATCACCGGGATGCTGACGGCATCGGTCAGCCGCGTCGTCGGCAGGGTCACTTCAGCGAACTGGCCCGCGGTGAGGCGGCCGTCCGCATTCGCGAAACGCGCTTTCAGGACGATCGTGCCGGTCGTGACATCGACGGCGTTGTCGATGAACTCCAGTTCGCCCTTCAGCGGTCCACCGGTGTCGCCGGGGATTTTCGCCTGGACGGGAAGCGCGCCGCGACGCGCGCTGTTGCGCACCGCGGCCAGACTGTCCTCGGGAATCGCGAAGGCGATACGGATGGGATCGACCTGATTGAGCACCACGATATCGGTCGTGTCGGCGGTAAGCGTCGCCCCCGGATAGGCCAGAGGCGCACCGGTGACACCATCGAAGGGCGCGGAGATCGTGGTGAAGTCGAGCTGCGTCTGCGCGGCACGCGCCGCGGCACGATCGCTGACGAGGGCGGCGCGGGCCACGCCGAGGTTGGCCTTGTACAGATCGAAATCGGCGCGACTGACGAAGCCTTTGCCGAGCATGTTCTGGTAACGCCCGAGGTCCGCCTCGGCCTTGGCCAGCTGAGCCTCGTCGCTGGCCACCTTGCCCTGGGCCTCGTCGAGCGCGGCCTTGAGCGGACGCGGATCGACCCGGGCAAGGAGATCGCCCTTTTTCACGTGGGTGCCTGGCGTGAAAGCCAGCGTATCGAGCTGACCGCTGACGCGGGAACGCACGTTGACCGTCGAATACGCCTCAGCCCTTCCGATGATCTTGAGCGACAGATCGATCTCACCGCGCTGCGCGACGGCTGTCGTGACCGGCGTGCCCGTCGATGCCTGCTTGCCGTTGAGCGATTTCGGGGCCTCCTTGCCGCCCGTCTCGTGACGCCATACGCCCACACCGGCCGCGGCGAGGGCCACCAGGCCGATGATGAGAACGAGTTTCTTCCCTGGGGATCGCTGCATGAGGACTCCGGCCGGAACCCTCAGGCTCCGGTCGCCGCGCTCGATGACGCGGACATGGTTTTTTTTCGGGTGGGCTATCCGTAAAAGCTAACGCATATCCGGCACCGAGGTTGACCCGGCGCTCAGAGTTCCTCGCCGGGACCATCGAGGCCCTGGAGGTTTTCCTTCATGCGGTCCATGACGGCCAGCATGACCTGGAGGTCGTCGGGCGAGATGCCCTGCGTCGCATCCCGGCGCAGGCCGCGTGCGATGTCTTCCATGTCGTCGATCACCCCGCGGGCTTGCTCCGTATCGTGCAGGCGCCAGGCGCGGCGATCCTTGGGGTCGGCGCGACGCTCCACGAAACCGGCGGCCTGAAGGCGGTCGATGACCCTGCCCACGGCGATCGGCTCCATATCGAGCTGCTCAGCCAGTTCGTTCTGGCGCATGCCTGGCCGGCGATGAAGCGCCTTCAGGGCACGCCACTGCGCGCGCGTCAGCCCAAAGCGCACGGCCCGCCGATCGAAGTGCTTGCGGAAGAGCAAGGTCACGTCGTTGATGAGATAGGCGAACGAGATGTCTTCAACTTTGAGCGAGTCGGCCATAACCTTCTGAAACAATACAGAACTGACAAGGCGCCATCGTAGCCAATTGCGGGCGTGCCGTCACAAGGAGTTGAGCCATGAGCTTCACGATTCGCGAAGGCGACATCACGACGCTGGCCGTCGATGCCATCGTCAACGCGGCGAACGAATCCCTCCTTGGCGGAGGGGGCGTGGACGGCGCGATCCACCGTGGCGCGGGGCCGCGGTTGCTGGCGGCCTGCCGTGCGCTCCCCGAAAGCCCGCGAGGCGTTCGCTGCCCCACCGGCGACGCGCGGATCACGCCGGGGTTCGACCTGCCCGCGCGCTTCGTGATTCACACCGTGGGACCGGTCTGGCACGGCGGCACACGCGGCGAAGCCGGGCTGCTGGCGGCCTGCTACCGCGCCAGCCTGGCCCTGGCGAAGGAGCACGGCATCGACTCCATCGCCTTCCCCGCCATCAGCGCGGGGGTCTACGGTTACCCGCCCGAGGCGGCCGCCCGGGTCGCCGTCGACACCCTGCGCGGCGCGCCGTGGAGGCCGGCGCAGGTGATCTTCTGCACGTTCGGTGCCGCGATGACGCGCGCGTACGAGACGGCGCTCAACCCCTAGCGAGGGTAGAGCGGCGGCAGGCCCGGCGTGTCGCCGGCGGCACCGACGGATTTCCAGACGAAACCCTTGGCGAACGCCGTCCGCAAGGCGCTCCGGTCGAGCGTGCCGCCAGCGAATCGTGCGCGCTGCAGACCGGCGATCGCGACCGGTTGTGAGCCCGGGGCCAGAGCGGTCGACAGCGCACCCAGTGAGCGTATCGATGGCTGCACCGCGCGCGCCCAGATAAGCAGGTTGCGCTCGATGGCGGCAGGCTCGTCGGCGTCGACACTCTTGAGAAAAACCTCACGCGCCGGACGTTCGCGGGTCGTCGATAGCGTCGCCTCGTTCGGCCTCACGGCCGCGGCGACCCCTCCGCGTCGGCGCAGGATCACCCAGATACCGACGGTGACCAACCACAAGGCGAGCGCACCGAAGAACAGCCATCGCCACGGCAAGCCGGCTTCGACAACCGTAGAGCCCGCCGCTGACGAAGCGTCCGGCCGGACCGTTTGCGCGACCGGCGTGGTTCCGGCGGCGGCCACCGCCGCGCCGCTGGCGGGTGCGACCTCGATGTCGCGTGCCGGCAACGTCGCCACTTCGGCCTTGTCGGTCACCACGTTCCACCAGTGCAGCGTCGTCTCGGGAATATGCAGGGTTCCCGGACGCGTTGGCACCACGGCAAAGCCCTGCTGCCGGTGGCCCGTGATCCACGGCCCGCTGACGCCGCCACCGGTAACCGCCTTGTCGGGATAGACGTCCGCGCCGTCGAGCGTCGGCAGGGACAGCGCCGGCAGCGCCTCGAACGGCATGCCCGTCGCATCGAGCCGCATGGTCAGCGTCAGCGGTTGACCGACGCGGGCCTTGCCATCGGATGGCACACCGTCGAGGGCGAGTTTGAGTTCGCGGGCGGGTATCCACGCACCGCTGGCCGCAGCGGTCGGACGCGCGCGCACCTGGATGCCGCTGGGCTCGGCCACGGCATTGACGGGCGAACCCGCGCCGAAGAACGCATTGGCGTCCGTGGGATCCACCGCCGTGCCCTGAAAGGCTGGCGGCTGGATGGACAGCGCCCCGGCGCGCTGGGGAAAAATGGCGTAGTGACGCTCGACCACGTTGAACCGCCGGCCCCCGCGAACGATCTGGAAGTTCGCGTCCTGCCCCACACGGCGGACCTCGGCCCCTTCCGCCGACGGATCGCCGAGCTGTCCATCCGCCAGATTGACGGCGAAGTACAGGCGCAGCGTGTAATCGATCTGCTGACCGACATACACCTGCGCGGGATCCGCCTTGCCCTCGAGAACGACGGACTTCTCCGCCGGTACCGCGCCGTTATCGGCGGAGGCGCTGACCTCCACCGAGAGGGGCTGTGTCCGCTGCCCACCGATGACCAGCGACGGGACGGTCAGACGACCTTCGCGACGCGGTCGCAACGCGACGCCGAGCACGGTATGCGCCTCACGGCGCCCGTTGATGATGCTGAGGTTATGGCTGGTGGATGTGCCGAGAACCACGAAGTCCTGCATGAGTGGCGCGAGGTCCGGCGACGGGTCGGCGTCGTCGGCGACTTCGATGTTCAGGGTGACGGTTTCACCCGCGCCGATCGTCGTTCGGTCGAGCGAGGCCGTTGGCCCGCTGGCTTGTGCCAGGACGACGACGGGCACGCACATCAGAAGGAAGGCGAGGATCAGGCGATGCATCGTCATTCCTCCAGCTCCGTTCCATGACGACGCTGATACTCGAGCATGAACTTTCTCCGCAACAAACCGCCCGGATCGTCCGGCACGCGAAGCAGCGCGCGCTGCACGTCCGGCGGCAATTTCGACGCGGCATCGCTGGCGGACAATGCGCCCAGATCGTGCCCCTTGCCGTCGTCCTTCGCATCCGGCTGCCCCGCCTTACCGGCGAGCGCCTGATCCATCTTTTCCTTGAGCGCCGCCTGGGCGCGATCGGCCTGCGCCTGTTCGGCGGCGGACTTGGCTGTAGCGTCGCCCTGCGGCGCCTGCCCCTTGCCGTCGTCCTTCGCCTTGTCGCCTCCCTCGCCTTCGCCTGCCTTGTTCTGCGTGCCCTTGTCGGACGCATCCTCGCCTTTTCCATCGGCGCCCGACGGCTGCCCGCTCTGGCCGTCCTGTTTATCTTTGCCGTCCTGCTGCCCGGACGACTGGCCCTTGTCCTGCTGCCCCGACTGGCCGTGCTGATCCTTGTCCCCGTTCTTCGCGTCCTGCTTGCCGCCCTTGTCCTGCTGCTGCTTCGAACCGTCTTTCTGCTGCTTCAGGTAATCCGCGACCGCCTTGCGATTGGCGATCGCGTCCTCGTCATGCGGATCGATGCGCAGCGCACGGTCGTAGGCGGCAATCGCATCCTCGTAGCGCTGCTGTTTCGCCAGCGCGTTGCCGAGGTTGTACTGCGAATCGCCGTCCTTGCCTGACTTGAGCGCCGCCTCCGCCGCCGCGAAATCCCCGGCCTTGTATGCCGCCGCACCACGCAGGGCAGGATCGCGTGCAAGCGCCTGTGCGCGCTTTGCATCGCCTTCGCGCAGGGCCTGCGCCGCCTGCTGATCGCGCGTGCGGAAGGCATCGGCCACACCATCCGCATGAGCGGGCGGCGACCATGGCAGACAGGCCATCGCCAGAACGAGCAACCAGCCACGACGAAACGCCAGCGCCACCAGCAGAAGCACGGGCAGGAGCAGCCACGGTCCGCGATCCTGCCACTCACCTGCCTTCGCGCCGGAGACGGCCTTCCCGTCACCGTCGCCGCTGAGAAAAGCCCGGAGCGCCGCGACGTCGGAGCCGCCATCCGCCACGGGAACGAAGCGGCCGCCGCCGGCGGATGCCACGGCGGACAGGGACGCGTCGTCACGGGCAGCCAGCGCGATATCGCCGCGATCGTCCTTCAGGAAACCGCCGTCCCCGGTCGGCACGGGACCGCCACGCGTCGTACCGACGCCGAGCACCGACACGGTTGCGCCGGCCGCGCGCGCGCGGCGCGCTGCCGACGCGGCGGATGCATCGGCGCGATCCGTGACGAGAACGATCGACCCGCCACGCAGATCCGCGTGACGGATGAGGTCCGCCGCCATGTCGATCGCCTTGCCCGGATCATCGCCGGTCACCGGCATGGTGTCGGGCGACAACGCCGTGAGCAGATCGTCTACGCTGTGCGCATCCGTGGTCAGCGGCGCCACGATGAATGCCTCGCCCGTGTACGCGATCAGCGCGTTCATGCCGTCCTTGTTCGCGGCATACAGTTCGCGGATCTTGTAACGCACGCGGCTGAGGCGATCCGGAACGATATCCTTCGCGAGCATGTCCGGTGACATCGATACCACGACGACCTGCCCGGCTCGCTCCGCGAACAGCGGCTGCGACTGGCGATCCCATGTGGGCCCCGCCAGCGCGAGCACGGCGAGCGACGATGCCGCGACCACCGCCGCGACCGGCGCGCGCGATGCCGCGGGCTTGCCGTCGAGCAGATACGGAAGCAAGGCGGGGTCCGCGATCCGGGACAAGGCGCGGGACTCTCCCGAGCGACGCCCCACGATCCACCCGATGACGGGCACGAGGATCAGCAACCACAGCCAGCGTGGTTCGAGGAAATGAAAGTCGGCGATCCAGGTGCTCATGCGCGCACTCTCCCACCCAGGTAACGAGGCAGCGCGGCCAACGCGAGCAAACCCAGCGCGACGACGAGAGGCCAGCGAAACAGTTCGACATGCGGACGCAGGGCGGCGCCCTGCTGCGGCACCGGCTCGAGCGCGTCGATGGCCCGATAGGCGTTCGCCAGTTCATCCGTATCCGTTGCGCGGAAGAACCGCCCACCGGTCTGGTTAGCGATGTCGGTCAGCATGCCTACGTCCAGGTCGGCCGACGGATTGACCGTGCGGCTGCCGAAAAAGTCGGGCACGCGCATCGCTGTGGCACCGATGCCGATCGTATAGACACGAACGCCTGCGGCCTTCGCCGCGCGTGCCGCTTCGCGCGGCGCGATCGACCCCGCGTTGTTCACGCCATCGGTCAGCAGGACGACGACGCGCGCCTGCTCGGGCATGTCGGCGAGACGCTTTACGGCGACAGCCAGCGCATCGCCGATGGCGGTTTCCCGTCCCGGCAGGCCGACGACGGCGCCATGCAACTGCGCGCGCACCGCGTCGAGATCGTACGTCAGCGGCGTCACCAGGTACGCCTGCGATCCGAACAGGATGAGCCCCAGCTCATCGCCCGCACGTCGGTCGATGAAATCGCCCGCGATCGCTTCGACCGCGGCGAAACGCGTCACCGTGCGTCCTGCCAGGCGCATGTCGTCGAGCGCCATGCTGCCCGAGAGATCGACGGCGAGCATCGTCGCACGCCCGCTGCGCTGCTGCGGCTCCGGCGGGCCGAGTCGCTGCGGCCGTGCCGCCGCGGTGACCAGACAGAGCCACGCCAGCGCCAGCAACAACGTCGACGCGAATGGCGCACGCATCCGGGCGGCCTGCATCAACGTCAGGCCAGGCTGTGGAAGATTCATTGCCTGCGCTGGCTTCACCGGTCGCAGGACGCGACGCAGGAGCCACGGCAGTGGCAGCGCGAGGAACACCCAGGGCCACGCGAAATCAGGCACCGACATGCGTCTTCGCCCTCCCCGCATGCGGACGCTGCGCGTCGCGACGCATCGCCTGGCGGACCCAGGCCTCGGCGTCGCGAGCCACGACGGATGCGTCGAGCGATACCGCGGGGCGGTACAAGGCGACATCGAGCTCGGCGATGCGCGTGACATCCTGCCGGGGCGCCATCGACACCAGCGCATCACGCCACGCGGCGCCGCGCAGGGTCACGCTTCGTGGATCGCGCGTGCGCGCCACGCGCCTGATCAGCTGACTGACCGTCGTCGCGAACGCCGCGGCGTCGCCGTCCTGCGCATGGCGCCGCGATGCGTCACGCAGTTCCTGCAACGTGCCGTCGACGTACCGATGCCACGCGGCACGTCTGCGCCAGGCCAGGATCAGCACCGCCACCACGATCAGCAGCAGTGCGGCCAGCACCCACCAGCCCGGTGCCAATGGCCACCACGCCGACACGTGCGGCACGTGAACATCGCGCAAGCGGGGTCCCTGATCCGGCATCAGCGCGTCCTCCTCGTACCCAGCAACGCGGTGACCGCGTCGAGCGGATCGTCGGTGGTATCGATCGTGCGCACGCGCAGGCCAAGACCGCCCGCCAGCGCGGTCAGTCTGCGCTGCCCTTCGCCGAGGCCGCGGGCGAACTCTTCGCGCTGTCGATCGCCCTGAAGCGCGATGTCGTAATGCGTACCGCGGTAAGCGAAGGGGTAGCGACCGGCGGGCGGTTCGCTGAGCTCTAGCGCATCGGCGACGCCCAGCACCGAGACTTCAGCCTTGCCGACCAGCCCGAGCATGCGGCCACGTGCGGCCTCGTCCACGGCGAATCCGTCGCTGATCAACAGCACGCGCGACGCACCGTGCATCAATCGTCCCGCCCGCTGCAGCGCGGAAGACAGCGACTCATCGCCATCCGCGGGGAGCGCATCCCATGCGGCGATCGCACCGAGCACCGTCAGCGCGCCACGCGCTCCGCCCTGAGGCCTGACGACCTGGCGTTGTCCGCCAAAGGCAAGCACGCCCACGCGCTCCGTGCCGCGCAGTGCGTACCAGGCGGCTGTCGCCGCCGCTCGCGCGGCCTGCACGGACTTGAAGCGCGTGCGCGTTCCAAAACGCATGCTTGCGTTCATGTCCAGCAGGATCAGCAGGCGTCCCTCGCGCTCTTCCTGAAAGAGTTTGGTATGCGCGACACCGCTTCGCGCCGTCAGGCGCCAGTCCATGCGGCGCACATCGTCACCGGCCTGGTAGACGCGGGATTCGGCGTAGTCCATGCCGCGGCCATGCAGCCGCGCCGGGCGCTGGCCATGTCGCGGAGCGCGCGATACGACCTGGGGAGCAGGTGCACGCGCGACGCGGGAGCGCAGGGCGATCAGTTCCGGGAGCGAGACGTGGACGCGCCCTTCGACGTCGGTGACAGCGGCATTCACGGCAGCGGCACGAGATCCAGCAGGCGATCGATCACCGTATCCACGCGCACGCCTTCCGCTTCGGCCTCGTAGCTCGGCAACACGCGATGGCGAAGCACCTCGTGGGCGATCGCGTGAATATCCTCCGGGAGGACATAATCGCGACCGGCGAGCCACGCGTGCGCGCGCGCACAGCGGTCCAGCGCGATGGTGGCACGCGGGCTGGCACCCCAGGCGATCCAGCGCGCCAGCTCCGCACCGTATTTGCCGGCCTCGCGCGTGGCGACGACCAGCTGCGTGATATAGAGCTCCAGCGGCGCCGCCATGTGTACCGAGAGCACCGCGTCGCGCGCGGCGAAGACGTCCTCCGGGCGCAGCATGTGTGCAGGTGGCGGCGCCGGGTGCATGACCTCGCGGGCCTGCTGACGCGCGAGACGGAGAATGGCGAGTTCCGCCTCGGCGTCCGGGTAGCCGATGGTCACGTGCATCAGGAAACGGTCGAGCTGGGCTTCGGGCAGTGCGAACGTCCCTTCCTGCTCGATCGGGTTCTGGGTGGCCATCACCATGAAAAGGTCAGGCAGCGGCCAGGTGCGGCGGCCGATGGTGATCTGCCGTTCGGCCATCGCCTCGAGCAGCGCGGACTGGACTTTCGCCGGTGCGCGATTGATCTCGTCGGCAAGCACGATGTTATGGAACAGCGGCCCGCGTTCGAATTCGAACGTGCCGGTCTGCGACCGGAAGATATCGGTGCCGGTCAGGTCGGCGGGCAACAGGTCGGGCGTGAACTGGATGCGGTGGAAGTCGGCTTCCACGCGCGTCGCCAGCGCCTTGATGGCCGTCGTCTTGGCCAGACCGGGCGCGCCTTCGACCAGCAGGTGCCCGTCGGCCAGCAGGGCGATGAGAAGGCATTCGACCAGGTGAGGTTGCCCGATGATGCCCCGGGTCAGTTCCTCGCGCAGGCGGACGAAGGCCTCCTGGAGCGGGGTCGTGGCGGCTGGCGTCTCGGACATCGCGGTTCTCGTGTCGGTGGAAGTCCCCGATGAGACCACAGCGAGGTCGAGAAGTTTAGGGGCACAGCGCGGAGGAATATCTGCCCCCGCGCTGCTGGTAACTCAGCGAGCTTCGTCCCCTGGAACAAACGTAGCGCTATCTCCGGAGCGAACGTACACGCCCGAGGGCGTTTCGGTTGCCACGCGAGCGACACTCGTTCGATGGAGATTCTGCAGGAGGTAAGGCTGACACGTGATGGAGGCGGAGCCACCTGTGGCCGTCCAACCTGCGGGGATCGGCGAATTGCTGCAAATCGCCAAACCTTCAGAGGGCTGCGAGATGACGATCGTCCCGTAACCCGAGCAACTGCCGCCCTGCTGCGCCACTGCAGTAATTACCCAGGGGCTCCAGATCACCCCATTAGCGCATACAGCCAAGCTATTACGAGGCTGCTGAAGAACCATCACATACTGATACCCAGCGCAATTAATGACGCCATTCGTCGTAATCGCGGTAATAAAATATGGAGCCGGGTAACCTGAGCCAAAACACGCACTGATATTGTTGCTTGGCGGAGAAATCGTTAAGCGATAAACGTTTGAACCCGGGCAATTATAGGTGTCAACGGCAGAACTGACGACCACATACCCGTCGGGAAGTGCCTGATTGCTACATATCTGCGTGACAAGCGCCGCATCGATCTTTTGTCCTGAAACCGATTCGGCTCTAACTGGCGGAACGGTGAGCGCTGCACAAGCCACCGTAAGAATCATTCCCAAAAGCAATTTCATTGTTGCAAATCGCATGGCACTGCTCCTTTTTGGCGAACGTCATTACCACCATCGTGGCGGTGCGCCATCATAGATCCGTAAATGAGGTGCAAAGCGGGATAGCAATCACAGTTGCGCCAAAAAAAAGGCCCGCCGAGAGGCGGGCCTTTGACAAATGGAGCGTTGAAACTTATTGAAGAGTATCGCTGAGAATGCGCGGCGTGACGAAGATCAGCAGCTCGGCCTTGTCGTTGGTCCGCGAAGTATTGCGGAACAACACGCCCAGACCGGGGATATCGCCAAGACCCGGGACCTTTTTGGTCGTGTTCGTCTTGGTGATCTCGTAGATGCCACCGAGGACGACGGTCTGACCGTTGTCGACGAGCACCGAGGTATTGATTTCGCGGGTGTCGATCTGCGGGACCGAACCGCCGCCCGGGCTGGCGACGAACTGGGCCAGCGCGTCCTTCTTCACGTTGATCTTCAGGTACACGCGGCTGTCGGCGGTAATCGTCGGCGTCACACGCAGCTCGAGCACGGCATCTTTGAACTGGACCGTGGCGTTCTGCGCGCCGCCGCCGGAGCTCGAGGCCTGGTAGGTCACATAACCGATCTGCTGACCCTGCTTGATGACCGCTTCCTGCTGGTTGGCCGTGATCACACGCGGGCTCGAGATCAGCTCGCTGCGACCCTCGGTCTGCGCCGCCGAAAGCTCGAGGTCGACCAGATAGTTCGCACCCAGGATCGCCAGGCCGATGCTGCCCGAGGGGTTCGCGACCGGCAGGTTGACGTTGTAGCCACCCGGCAGGGTGACCGCGGCAGGCGTCGGGATCGTCCCCGTGCCGCCGTTGGCGTTGTACTGGTTCACAGCGTTGGTATAGCCGACATCGCTGTTGTGGACGCTGGTAACCAGACCGCCCGTGCCGCCGGCCGTGGTACCGGTGGAGCCGCTGCTCAGATCCGGCGACGTACCGACGACCTGGTTGGCGTTGTTGTGGTTGTATCCCTGGACGCCCCAGCGCACACCCAGCTCGCGGGTGAAGGTATCGGTCGCCACCACGATGCGCGACTCGATCAGCACCTGCTGCACCGGACGATCGAGGGTACCGATCAGCTCGCGCAGGTCACGGATCTTGTCCGGCGTGTCGTTGATCAGCAGCGTGTTGGTGCGGTCGTCGAACGAGACGCTGCCACGCGGGGACAGGAAGCCACGCGTCGTATTGGAGCCGCTGCTGCCACCGCCGCCCTGCATGCTGCCCTGGGTCAGCAGCTTGGCGATGTCTTCCGCCTTGCCGTAGCTGATCGGGATGTAATCGGACACCAGCTCCGCGGAATCCTGGGCCTTCTGACGAGCGTCGGCGAGGCTCTGCTCGTAGCTGGCAAGCTCGGCCTGCGGAGCGATCCAGACGACGTTGCCGCTGCGACGCTTGTCCAGACCCTTGGCCCGCAGGATCACGTCCAGCGCCTGATCCCACGGCGTGTTGACCAGTCGCAGGGTGACGCTGCCGCCGACGCTGTCGGAGGCGACCAGATTGAGCTTGGCTTCGTCCGCGATCAGCTGGAGGGCCGAACGCACCGGGATATCCTGGAAATTGAAGGTCAGACGCGAACCCGAATACGTCGGATCCTGACCCTTCGCGGCCTTGCCCGTCGGTGCGGCGGCCTTCTTCGGCGCCACCTCGACGACATAATCGCTGCCGCTCTGATAGGCCGAGACTTCGACATCGCCCTTGGTGCGGACATCCAGGCGGGCACCGCCGGGAGCCGACTTCGATTCGATCGACTGCACCGGCGTGGCGAAGTCGAGCACGTCGAGACGCTGAGCGAGCTTGGGCGGCAGCGACGAACCCGACAGGCTGACGATCACGTGGTCGCCTTCGCGGTGCATTTCCGGCGTCGTGGCCGAGCTGCCCAGCGTGACCAGCACGCGGCCTTCGCCGTTCGGCCCGCGACGGAAGTCGATGTTCGATACCGGCGTGCCGGCTGACGAAGGCAACGCCTTGGTCGGATCGGAAACGGTCGCCGTCGTCGTCGTGGCACCCGTCGGACCGTTGTTCACGGTGACGACGAGGTTCTTGCCATCGACGCGCGTGCGGTATGCCGACTCACGGAAAAGCTCGACCGTGACGCGGGTCTTGCCACCGGCGGAGACCACCGACACGCCCGATGTCGAACCCTTGCCGATATCGAGATGGCGGGTGCTGTAGCTGTTGGTGGTGTCCGGAAGGTCGATCGCGATACGCGGCGGATTGTTGGTCGTGAAGACCTTCGGATCCGGTGCCTTTTCCGAGAAAGCCAGCCGGAGTTCGATGCGGCCGCCGGGCTGCGCGTCGTAGCTCACGTTCTGCAACGTGTTCTCCGCCGACGCGGCACTGGCGAAACCGCCGGCGAAGGCCAGCGCGGTGCCGAGGATCCAGCGGCGCGTGCGAAGACGCGCGCTACCCGGCAGATGATTCAGTTTGGTCGTCATGTGCGTCATCCCCGAGTTCTTATTTTTCGCCGACCGCGATGCTTGCCGGACGCTCCATCCAGCCGCCCGAGCCATTCGGCACCAGTTCGACCAGATCGATCCGATCCTCGCCAACGGCCGTGATGCGTCCGTAGGCCTGCCCCATGTACTCATTGCGATGGACACGATGGATCACCCCACCGGGATCCTTCACAAGCGCCTCCAGGTTTGCACCAGCACCAACCGTGCCAACCATCTTGAGAGCGTCGAGGCCGAACATTTCCAGGGGTTCCTTCGGACGGTTTTCGTCCGGACGGGGACCACTGGCGACGTTGCTGTCCATTTCAGCCGTGCTCGGGCTGAAGGGATCGCGCGCGCCCTGGTCCTGGTAAGCGAACGTCTCGAACGTGCGGATCACCGGCAACGGCGGGATCGGCTCGCCTTTCTTGTGTTTTTCGGCGTCGACCCACTCGCGCAGGTCGGACGTGCCCTTGGTGCAACCGGCGAGCGAAATGACACCGAACAGCGCGACGGCCAGCGGGCGGGCGAGGGAGTAATGGCGATTCATCACTTATTCCCCTTCTGCAGCTTGCTCTTCGCCTGCGGCGTCTCGTCGTCCTCGAGGTAGCGATAGGTCTTCACGGTGCCCTGGAGAACCAGCTGGCCGTTGCCGGCCGCCTTCTTGTCGGTGCTCTTCGGGCTCAGCGAGACGTCGTGCAGCGTCAGAATCACGACGCGGGGCAACGAGGCCACGCCACTGATGAAGGTGCCGAACTGGTGGTAAGTACCGACCATGCGCAGCGTGATCGGCTTCTCGGCGTAGAAGTCCTTCGGCGTTTCCGGACCGGGCTGGAACAGCTCGGTCTCGATGCCCGCGGCCAGCGCCGTCTGCGAGATGTCGATCAGCAGCTCGGGCATTTCCGTCTTGCTCGGCAGCTGACGCAGCAGGGTCCGCAACATGTCCTGCATGTCGGACAGCTGCTGCTCCAGGGCCTCGAGATTGGCGGACTTGGCCTGCTTCTGCGAGAACTCGGACTTGAGACTGGTTTCCTTGGACTCGGCGCTGGCCAGGTCGTCCTGCTGGCTGCTGATCTGGAAGTACCAGCCAGCCAGCACCACGATCACGAAGACCAGGCCGGTGAAAAACATCTTGATGGGCTTCGGCCAGCCACCGACATTGTGCCGATCGAGATTGCGCAGATCGTCAAAGAATTTCATTGTTTGACTCCTGCCGGGGCGGCGGCAGCCGCAGGCGTGGCCGCCGGCGGAGTGGCAGGCGCAGCCGGTGCCGCCGCGGGTGCGGGAGCACCCGGGCTGGCCGTAACGGCATTGGCGGCGTTGACCAGCGGCGCGGGCACCGCGGCGGCCGGCGGGGCGACCGTGGAGGCACCGGCGGGGGCGCCGTCCTGCGGATTGTCGCCCGGGCTCTTCAGGTGGACGTCGAGACCGAAGGCATACGGCATGCGCGAGGCGTCATGCGTGTTCTCGGTCTTGCGCAGGTCGGCATGGCCCATCCAGGGCGACGCCTCGACGTTGCGCATGTACTCGGCCACGCTGGAGTTCGACTGGGCGACGCCATCGAGCGACATCGAGTCACCCGACTGCTTCATGCCGGCCAGGCGAGCCGATGCCGGGATCGTCTTCACCAGTTCGTCGAACAGGTGGACCATCTGCGAGCGGTTGGCCTGCAGCTGTTCGATGATCTGCTTACGCTGGAGCAGATCGGCCCTGACCTTCTCCAGATCCTTGATCTTCGCGATGCGATCGTCGAGCTGCTTGATCTCGGTGGTCAGGTAGTCGTTTCGCTCGTTCTGGTTGTCGATCCGGGCGTCCATCCACAGCGACCAGCCGATCAGCACCACGAGGGCGGCGCCAAAGGCCAGACCGAGCTGGATGTAGAACTCCCGCTCGCGCTGTTTACGGCGCTCGGCACGCCAGGGAAGTAGGTTGATCCGTGCCATCAGTCGAAGCTCCTCATGGCGAGGCCGACGGCAATCATCAGCGCGGGGGCGTCCTGGGCCAGGGTCTGTGCCTGCACGCGGCTGGACAGCGACATGCGCGCCAGGGGGTTGGCGACGACGCACGGCACACCCAGCTGCTGCTCGAGCAACTCGGTGATGCCGTCGATCGCGGCGCAACCGCCGGCGAGAACCACCTGGTCGACGCGGCTGTATTCGCTACCGGCGAAGAAGAACTGGAGCAGGCGACTGACCTGCTGGACCAGCGACTCCTTGAACGGCTCCAGTGCCTCCATCTCGTACGACTCGGGCAGGCCGCCCTTGCGCTTGGCACGACCGGCTTCCTCATAGGAAAGGCCGTAGCGACGCATGATTTCGTCGGTCAGCTGCTTGCCGCCGAAGACCTGCTCGCGCGAGTAGATGGTCCGCTGGTTCTTCAGTACCGCCAGCGTGGTCATGGTCGCGCCGATGTCGACCACCGCCACCAGGGCGTCGCGCGACACCGCGAGCTGGTCGGCGACCATCCCGAAGGCGTTCTCCATGGCGAAGGCCTCGACGTCGACCACGCGGGCGGTCAGACCGCCCAGGTCGAGCGCGGCGATGCGCATGTCCACGTTTTCGGTGCGGGAGGCCGCCAGAAGCACGTTATTCATTTCCGGGTTGTCGCGAACCGGCCCCATGACCTCGAAATCGAGGCTGACTTCCTCGATCGGGTAGGGGATGTACTGGTTCGCTTCGACCTGGATCTGCCCCTCGAGGTCGTCCTCGGAGAGATCGGCGGACATGGGAATGATGCGGGTGATCACGGCCGAACCCGCCACGGCCGCTGCCGCGTGCTTGAGCTTGGACCCGGACCGGGCCAGGGCGCGGCGAATGGCTTCGCCTACCGCCTCGACCTCGACGATGTTCTTTTCAACGACGGCATTAGGCGGCAACGGCTCAACGGCGTAGTGCTCGACGCGGTAGCGTCCACCTGCCTGACTGAGCTGCAGCAGCTTTACTGCGGTCGAACTGATATCGACGCCGATGAGCGGCGCCGCTTTGGGTGTAAAGAGCCCCACGTTGTCCCCCTTCCCCGCGCCTTGTCGGAATTGGTCTTCGGCGCGAAGGCATTAGATCTAAAACTTAACGGATTGGCAACGGGCCGTTTCAGCCCTTACCGGCACTAATTCACAAATCCTGTCACTGGGTTAGCGAAACCCTCTCACACCCTGTCGAACCCGGGTCACCCGCCCCACCCCCCGGCGAGGCTCTATACTCCGCGACGACCCATCCGCCGGTGACCCCCTCTCTTCCATGCGAATTCTCAAGCGTCTGCTGCGCATCGCGCTGTATCTCGCCCTGGCCGGCATCCTTTTCGTGGCGGGCGCCATCGGCGTCGCCTACTGGCTCCTGGCGCCACGCCTGCCTTCCGTGGCGGTCCTGCGCGACTATCACATGCAGGTTCCCTTACGAGTCCTGAGCTCGGATGGACGCCTGATCGCCTCCTTCGGTGAAACCCGCCGCGTCCCGGTCCACATCGCCGACGTTCCGGCACGCCTCAAGAATGCTGTCTTATCGGCCGAGGACGGGGATTTCTATAGCCACCCGGGTGTCGACTGGCACGGCATCGCCCGCGCGGGCATCCACGTGATCGTTTCCGGCGGTGACAAGGGACCCGGCGGCTCGACCATCACCCAGCAGGTGGCGCGCAACTTCTTCCTCAGCCCCGAGAAGCTCTATTCGCGCAAGCTGACGGAAGTCTTCATCGCGCTGCGCATGGAGAACGAGCTGACCAAGGACCAGATCCTCGAGCTCTACATCAACAAGATGTTCCTGGGCCACCGGTCCTACGGACTGGCCGCCGCGGCCTCGTATTACTACGGCAAGACCCTCGACCAGCTGACGGTGGCCGAATGCGCGTCGCTGGCGTCCACGTTCCAGTTGCCATCGGTGGTCAATCCGCTGAACAACCAGGCGCGACTGGTCACCCGGCGCAACTGGGTGCTGGGCCAGATGCTGTCGAACCGGTTCATCACCAAGGCCGAATACGACGAGGCCGTGAAGGAGCCCAACGACGCCTTCCCGCACGAGCAGCAGATCGAAGTCGATGCGCCGTACCTCGCCGAGATGGTCCGCCAGCAGGTGCTGGAGAAGCTGGGCAACGACGCCCTGACCGAAGGTTATGTCGTGCGCACCACCGTGCCGAGCGACAGTCAGGCCGCCGCCAACGACGCGCTGCGCGGACGCCTGTCCGCCTATGACCGCCGCCATGGCTATCGTGGCCCCGAGGGTCACGAGGAACTGCCCGCGCAGGCTGGCCCCGAGGACTACGACCGCGTTCTCGCGGGCTACACGAGCGTGGCCGGCATGATGCCCGGCATCGTGACCGCGACCGGCGCGAAGGAGGCCACGGTGTACCTGTCCGCCAAGGAAACCGCCACCATCAGCCTCGAGTCGATCGCCTGGGCCCGGCCCTACGTGAACGAAGGGCGTGCGGGAGCCGCTCCGACACGCGTCGACACGGTGCTCAAGCGTGGCGACATCGTCCGCCTGATCCGCAGCGAGAAGGACGACCTGTCCGAGAACGCCAGCGCCGCCGATACCGCCAAGGTCAGCACCGAGTCCCATCCGGAGCCAGCCAAGGGGCCGTGGCGCCTGACCCAGATTCCCGCCGTGCAGGCCGCCCTCGTGTCGCTGGACCCGGAAGACGGCGCGGTCCGCGCACTGGTCGGCGGTTTCAGCTTCGTACGGTCCAAGTTCAACCGCGCGGTCATGGCCGCACGGCAGCCGGGTTCGAGCTTCAAGCCCTATCTCTACTCGGCCGCGTTCGAGCGTGGGTTCACACCCGCATCCATCGTCAACGACGCGCCGGTGGCCTTCCCCGACCCGTCGCGCCCCGACGGCATGTGGACACCCGCGAACGACGACGGAAAGTTCGCCGGTCCCATGCGCCTTCGTGAGGCGCTCGTGCAGTCGAAGAATCTGGTCTCCGTCCGCTTGCTGGACGCGATCGGCCTGCGCTTCGCCCGCGATTACATGACGCGCTTCGGCTTCACGCCGGACGCCCTGCCCCAGAACCTCTCGCTGGCGCTGGGTACCGCCTCGGTCTCGCCGATGAGCATGGCGCGCGGCTATGCGGTGTTCGCCAACGGCGGGTACCTCATCACGCCCTACTTCATCTCGCGCATCGACGATCGTGACGGCAAGCCGGTTTACGTGGCGAACCCCGAGCGCGCGTGCTCGGATTGCCAGGAGCGCCTGCTCAATCCGACGCCCGCCGGCCCGCCGACCCAGCCATCGACGGCGCTGATCCCGGCCAAGCCCGCCGCCGCGAGCACGGCCGCCGGTAGCGGCACGGGCGATGCGGTGTTGCCCGCCGATGCCCACGACAATACCGCGCAGGCGCCCAAGCTGGCGCCGCACGTGATCGACGTGCGCAACGATTACCTGGTGACCTCGCTGATGCAGGACGTGGTCAAGCGCGGCACGGGCTCGGCGGCGCGCGCGCTCGGTCGCGACGATATCGCCGGCAAGACGGGCTCGACCAACGATCACCGCGACGCGTGGTTCGTCGGCTTCAACGGCGATGTCTCCACCGCCGTCTGGGTCGGCTTCGACGACTTCGGCTCCCTGGGTCGCGGCGAGTTCGGCGCCAAGGCGGCCTTGCCGATCTGGATGGACTACATGGGCGCCGTGCTAAAGGACAAGCCGTCGCATACGCTGGCCATGCCTCCGGGCATCGCCACGGTGCAGATCGATCCGGGCTCCGGCCTGCCCTCACCGGGCGGCATGAACGAAATCATGAAGGTCGAGGATGTCGATCGTCTTCGCGAACAGGCGGCGCAGAAACAGCAGGAGGATCAGCAGGAACACGCCTACGACATCTTCTGATACGTCCACATTACACACCACACGGGGGTGAGTCATGGCACGAGGCGAGCACCACAAGATCCATGCGCAGGACCGGACGCAGCGGCATCGCGTCCTCGTCGCCCAGGAGGCGGCGCGCCTGATGAGCGAGCATGGCATTCGTGACTTCCACCACGCGAAGCTGAAGGCGGCGGAGCGGCTCGGTATCGTCGACACCCAGGCCCTTCCGCGCAACAACGAGATCGAAGACGCGTTGCGCGAACACCAGCGCATCTTCCAGGCCGATACGCAGCCACAGGCCTTGCGGGCACGTCGCGAGGCAGCCATCGAGGCGATGCGGTTCCTGCGCGGGTTCGACGCACGACTGGTCGGCGCGGTGCTCGAAGGCACGGCGGACGAGCACTCGGCCGTCTGCCTGCACCTGTTCAGCGATGACCCTGAAGCGCCCGTGTTGTTCCTGCAGGAACAGGGCATTCCGCTGGAGACCCAGACCCGCCGGCTGCGCTGGTCCAACAACGAACAGAGCGAACATCCGGTACTGCTGTTCGGTGCGGACGGTATCCCGTTCGACCTGACCGTGCTGCCACTGGACGCGCTGCGCCAGGCGCCGCTGGACCGTGTCGACGAACGCCCGATGCGCCGCGCCACCGCGTCGATGGTGCAGAACCTGCTGGCGGAAGAGGACGTAGCCGCTTACAACGCGGCCATGTAGGAGCGCGCCCCGCGCGCGAAAAGCCAACAGGGCGGTGACGGGGTACCGCTTCATCGCTCCGTTGGCTTTTCGTGCGCGGGGCGCGCTCCTACCGCGCTAAAAAAAACCCCGCTTTCGCGGGGTTTCTTTTTAGCGCTTGTCGTTCGGGACGTAATCGCGAACGTCGGCACCGGTGTAGATCTGACGCGGGCGGCCGATGCGGGCCCCCGGGGTTTCGTGCTGCTCGATCCAGTGGGAGATCCAGCCCGATGTACGCGCGATGGCGAACATCACGGTGAACATCTCGGTCGGGATGCCCAGCGCCTTGTAGATGATGCCCGAGTAGAAGTCGACGTTCGGATAGAGCTTGCGCTCCACGAAGTAGTCGTCCTTCAGCGCGGCTTCTTCCAGCTTCATGGCGACGTCGAGCAGCGGATCGTTGACACCGAGCTCTTCGAGCACCTTGTGGCACATCTCGCGGATGATCTTGGCGCGCGGATCGAAGTTCTTGTAGACGCGGTGACCGAAGCCCATCAGACGGAAGGAGTCGTTCTTGTCCTTCGCGCGCTTGACCGCGGTCTCGACCTTGTCGGCGGTACCGATTTCTTCGAGCTGCTTGAGCACGGCTTCGTTGGCGCCACCGTGCGCCGGACCCCAGAGCGCGGTGATGCCGGCGGCAACGGACGCGTACGGGTTGGCACCGGTCGAACCGACCAGACGGACCGTCGAGGTCGACGCGTTCTGCTCGTGATCGGCGTGCAGGATGAAGAGCAGGTCGAGCGCCTTGGCGACCACCGGGTTCAGTTCGAGCGGCTCGCTCGGCACTTCGAACATGGTGTGCAGGAAGCGGGTGACATACTCGAGGTTGTTGCGCGGGTAGCGCGTCGGCCAGCCGATCGAATGACGGTAGATAGCGGCCGAAATGGTCGGCATCTTGGCGATCAGACGGATGGCGGCGAGCTTGCGGTCTTCCGGGTTATCGACATCGAGCTTGTCGTGATAGAACGCCGACAGCGACGCGATCGACGCGGCCAGCATGGCCATCGGATGCGCGTTGTGATGGAAACCCTTGAGGAAGTCCTTAAGGTTCTCGTGCATCATCGAATGATGCGTGACCTCACCGGAGAACTTCTCGAACTCCGGCTTCGTCGGCAGTTCGCCGTTGAGCAGCAGGTACGAGGTCTCAAGGAAGGTGGACTTCTCGGCCAGCTGTTCGATCGGGTAGCCGCGGTACAACAGGACACCCTTGTCGCCGTCGATGTACGTAATGGCGCTCTTGGTGCTGGCGGTGCTGCCGTAACCCGGATCGTACGTGAAGTAACCGGTGTCCTTGTACAGCGTGCCGATGTCGACGCACTCGGCGCCGAGCGTGCCGCCGATGACCGGCAGTTCGCTCACGGGCTTGTTGGATTCATCGACCAATTTGACGGTTTTGGCGTCGGACACGGCGAGCTCCTCTGTGCTTGTTCCCGCCGCTCCACGCAATGGAACGACGTAGCAATGGTTGGAATAACGGCACCCTGGGGAAGGTCCCGTACCGGCCGCAACCCGCGACCGAAGTTCCCCATTATCACACAGCGACGATTCAAACGTCCGTTAGGCCCGCGTGTAAATCGCACACGCAAAAAGACACGGGGCAAGCCATGGGCTCGCCCCGTGTCCTCTATCCTCGCGACACGCCACCCCGCAGGCGGCGCGCGGATGGTGCGGTCTTACTTCTGACCGTAGCGCTGACGGAACTTGTCGACGCGACCGCCGATGTCCAGCGTCTTCTGCTTACCGGTATAGAACGGGTGCGAGTGGCTCGAGATATCGAGCTTGATGACCGGGTACTCGTTACCGTCTTCCCACTTGACGGTCTCCTTGGAGGACATCGTCGAACGCGTCAGGAACGCGAAATCGGACGAAAGGTCCTGGAAGACCACCGACTGGTACTTCGGATGAATGTTCTCTTTCATGGCTTGAACCTGAGAAATAGCGGGGTGAAAAGAGCGGCATTGTAGCCCGGGGTCCGGGGTCGTGCAAGCCGGGACCCCGGGCGGGATCTCACACGGCGCCCAGTGCGCCCGCGATCAGCTCGCCGAAGCGGGCATGGTCGACCTCGAGCACGATGCGGGCGTTCGGCTGGCCGCCGAGACGGCCATGCCAGTCGACCACGGTAGCGCCACGCGTGAGGCGCCCGTCGAGCTCGATGGCGACGTGGCGGGTTTCGGCGCGCACGATCATGGCGGGATCCAGTGCCACGGCCATGGCCAGCGCGTCGGCCGCGATGAACCCGGTACGCTCGTGCTCGGCGTTGAAGCGGCGGGCCGTCGCGAAAATCTTCTCGAAGAACGAGGCGCGCTTATCGCCGGAGGCGACCCAGCGCTCGTAGACCTCGTCGGGGAAGGCGTGACGGACGGTCGCCTCCCAGTCCACCAGATCGAAGTGCTCGAATGCCTCGAAGACGACGTGCGCCGCCTCGGGATCGAATCCGATATTGAACTCGGCGGGAATCTTCCCCGTGTTGCCGTGACCGGTGACGGCGCCGCCCATGATGACCAGGCGCTTCACGCGCGCAGGCAGCGTCGGGTCCAGACGCACGGCCAGAGCCAGGTTCGTCAGGGGACCCAGTGCGACGAGCGTGAGCTCGTCCGGACGTTCCCGGGTCAGGCGGATCAGGGCGAGCGCGGCGTGCTCGGCCTCCGCGACATGCTGGGGCTCAGGAAAGCCGACATCGCCAAAGCCATCGGCGCCGTGGACGAACGCGGCGTCCTCATCGGGCGCACGCACCAGCGGGGACGGGCATCCGCCGAACACAGGCGTCGTCGCTCCGATCAGTTCGACCAGCGTACGGGCGTTACGCACCGTATGACCGAGGCCTACGTTGCCCGCGGCAACCGTCAGGGCGGCGACATCGGTATGCGCGTGCGCCATGAGGATCGCCAGCGCGTCATCCACGCCGGGGTCGGTGTCGATCAGCAACGGAAGTCGGGTCATCGGTTATCGGTCCGTGGACGGCCGGACAGCATACCGCCGGCCGGGCCCTTCAGACAGCCTGCGACGCGATCTCGGCCGTACCGAACTCGAAGCCGAGCTCCGACGCGACCTGGCTCACGCCAGCGAGCACCCGTCTGAGCGACGGGGTACGGGTCGCGATGCGCGAACGGAGATCGAGCGTGCAGGTAAGTCCCGCCTGGAGCAGATCCGCATGGGCCAGGTGCAGCGTATCCGCCTGCGACTGGGTCAGCAGCCCCTGCTCGCGCAGCACGTCGATCAGGCTGCTGCTGGCCGGCGTATCCAGAATGGGCGGACAGCTGGCGGCGTGCGCAAGCACCATGCCCTGCAGGATGAACTCGATGTCGATCAGCGCACCCACGCCCTGCTTCAGGTCCACCTGTTCGGCATCCGACCGGTCGCGCTCGCCGCGCCAGCGACTCCGCATGGCGCTGACTTCAGCGAACACCCGGACACCGTCCCGCTGCGTCGCAAGAATCTCCCGACGGATCTCCGCCAGCTGGCCACCCACGCGCGCGTCGCCGGCAACCGGACGAGCCCGCAGGAGCGCCTGATGCTCCCAGGTCCAGGCGCGATCGCGCTGATAGGCCTCGAAGGCATCCACGCTGGCGACCAGCAACCCCTTCGAACCGTCCGGCCGCAGACGCGTGTCGACATCGTAGAGCTTGCCGGCATGCGTCTGCGCGCTCAGCCAGTGCATGACACGCTGGGCGAGACGCTGATACCACCGGGTGCCATCGACCGGACGCGGGCCATCGCTCATCGCATTGGCGCGCTTGCCGTCATAGACGAAGACAAGATCGAGATCGGAGGCGAAGCCCAGCTCTTCACCGCCCAGGCTGCCGTAGCCGAGCACGGCGAAGCCGCTGCCCTCCCCGGGAAGGCGCCCGTGCTGAGCGGTCAGTTCGCGCGTGGCGAGCGCCAGCACCGCGGCGACCACCGCCTCGGCCAGTCCGGCGAGACGACGCGCCGTGGCGGTCGCGTCGGCACGACCGTCGTTGAAAGCGAGACCCAGCCGGAAGGCGATACTGGACCGGAATTCATTGATGCGCTCGAGTTCGTGCTCGGCGTCGCGCTCGTCGAGCGTGCCCAGCGAGCGGGCCATCTCCACTGCGATGTCCGCGCGCTTCAGCGGCAGCTGATCGATGCGCGGATCGAGCACGTCGTCGAGCAACAGCGGCTGCGCAATCACCCGCTCGGCAAGGAACGCGCTGTCCGCAAAGACTGTGGCGACACGACGGCGCGCACTGGGCTGCTCGTCGAGCAGCGCGAGATACGACGAACGGCGCGCAACGGCCTGCACCAGGCGCAGCATGCGCAACAGACTCGATGCCGGCGACGCACTGCTGCGGGCGGCACCGATCAGCTGCGGCATGAGCCGCTGCAGGCGCTCGGACGAACGTGCCGACATCGACCGCACCGATGCCGCACGAGGCAACTTGATCAGCTCCGACGCCACGTCCTGTCCGGGCCGGAAACCGGAGGCTTCCATTGTCGCCGCCACCAGCGATTCGTCCCGCGCGGCCTCCCACAACTCCACGTCGGCGGCGGGCGCGACGGCTTTTCCGCCTGCCTGCGGCACCAGCACCGTGGCGAATTCCGCCGAGACCGCGTCGCGGTGACGAGTCAGGACTTCGGCCAGCGCATCCCACGACGGGTAGTTCAGACCCAGCGCCAGGCGCTCGCGCGACAGCTCGTCGTCCGGAATATCGTGCGTCTGCGCGTCGCGCAACATCTGCACACGATTCTCCAGAAGGCGCAGGAAGAGGTAAGCCTCGCGCAACAGCTTCGCGCGCGCCTTGGGGATATAGCCCTTTGCCTCGCACGCCCGCAGGGCGGGAAGCAGTCCCCGCACGCGAAGGGCCGGGTCGCGACCGCCGCGAATCATCTGGGTGAGCTGCACCACGAATTCGATTTCGCGAATACCACCGGGACCCAGCTTCAGGTTGCCGGCAAGGTCTTTCCGCGCCACCTCCGCATCGATCAGCGACTTCATCTCGCGCAGCCCGGCGAACGCCGTGTAATCGAGATAGCGCCGGTAAACGAACGGCCGCAGCATGTCCTGCAATTCGCGACCGGCCGTGCGATCGCCCGCCACCGGTCGCGCCTTGATCCACGCGTAGCGTTCCCAGTCACGGCCTTCGCGCTGGTAGTACTGCTCCATAGCGGCGAAAGGCAACGCCAGCCGCCCGGCGTTGCCGAACGGACGCAATCGCAGGTCGACACGGGCACAGATGCCGTCGACCGTCGGCTCGGCCAGCAGCCGTACGAGCTGTCGCGTTTCCCGAATGAAATACTCGCCATTGTCGAGTGGACGCGAGCCGTCGGTCTCACCTCCGGACGCGTAGGCGAGCACGAGATCGATATCCGAGGAGAAATTGAGTTCGTTGCCCCCCAGCTTGCCGAAGCCGATCACGACCATGCGCTGTTCGACACCGGCCGCATCGCGGGGGCGACCGAAGCGCGCATGCAACGAGTGCTCCGACCAGCGCAGGGCGGCCGACAGCAGCGTTTCATACAGCGCGCTCGTCGACGACAAAGTGTCATCGACATCGTCGAGCCCATTGACGTCGCGAAACACGATACGCAGCGCCTCCGCGTGCCGGAAACGGCGCAGCATCGCCATACAGCGATCTTCGTCGGCGGGCAGATCGAGCGAGGTGGCGCGCGTGCTCGCATCGGCATTGCCGCGCAGTCGCTCCAGTCCCGCTGGCGCAAGCAACTCGGGCTGACGTCGCAGGACATCGAAAGCGAAGTCCGAGGCGAGAAGCGTGCGGCGGATACGCTCGGCGACGCCCGCGTCATCGTGCAGGGGGATGCGTGCGGCGCGACACGCCGCCATCACGTCGGCGTAACGGTGGTCGATCAGGGCGCGAAGCTCGGGACTTTCGCGCGGTGTTGGCGTGGAAGCGTTCATGAGGCGGTCATTGTGCCCGAGACGAGGCCTGTGGCGGCCGGGTGAGAGGATTCAGATTTTTCTTACGAATCATGACCTTTTTTCGTCGCGACATGGCGCATCCGCCTGACAACCGGTTCATGTCCGTTGCGTTACAGTCCCTACCCCCTCGCTGACAGGGGCGTGACAAGAGGACGTTATGACTGTCAATTCAACGCGTTGGCGTAACATCGCCGGACGGGTCGCCTTGCCGCTCCTGCTCGCGGTCGCGTTCGTTCTCTATACCGGGTTCCTCGATGGGAATCCCGGCGTCGCCAGCAGTGCCTGGGCCGACCGCCCTTGGCACCTGTTCGCCAACGCCTTGCCGGGGCTCATGCTCGCCTTTCTGCTTCTGGTGCTGACCCGACGGGCATGGCTGTCGTTCGGCGTCGCGTTCATGGTGCAGGGCGCCGTGCTCGCGGTGAGCGCCATCAAGATGAAGAATCTCGGCTCGCCATTGTTACCTGCGGATTTCCGCATGGTGGGTCAGCTGAAGAATGGTGGCCTGCACCTGCTAGGCGGCTACCTGCCCTCGAGCCCCCTGCCGTATCTCGCGATCCTCGGCACCATCGGCCTCATCGCGATCGTCGCCCGGTTCGAGCCGGCGCTGTTCGCGCGCCGCACGCACGGGCGTCGACTGATCACCGGGCTTACCCTTTTTGCATTGATCGGCACGCTACTCGCGGGCGTTCCCGCGTGGTCGAAGATGTACAACAAGGACCGGCTTGGCATGCAGCCGTGGTCGGCCGCGTCCAACGCGGGCTACAACGGCGTCGTGACCACGATCATGCAGTTCCGCCTGCAGAACGCGGGCAAGAAGGAGAAAGCGGATCCCGCCGAGGCCGAGCAATTCATTGCCGCGACCGGCGGCGACCTGCGCCAGCACATGGCGGAGGCCGCCACCAATGGCCGACAAACGCCTGATATCGTGATCGTGCAGAGCGAGTCCTTCTTCGACCCCAGCGTCATCAGGGGCATCGAGCAGGAGGACTTCGCGCCCAACCTGCATCGCCTGGCCGAGCATGCCAGCACGGGCCAGCTGCACGTACCGACCTTTGGCGGCGGAACCATCCGCACCGAATTCGAAGTCCTGACCGGCTTGTCGCTGCGCTACTTCCCGACCATGCAATTCCCGTATCTGCAGATGCAGGCCGGTGTCATGCCGGGCATGGTCCGCGTACTGCGCTCGCACGGCTACGAAACCATCGCCGTGCATGGCAACGACGCCGGCTTCTGGAACCGCACGGCCGCCTTCAGATCGCTGGGTTTCGATCGCTTCGTTTCGCAGCCCGATTTCCCGAAGGGCTTCCGCAAAGACGGCGAATACATGGCCGACAGCGCCATGACCGACGAAATCATGAGCCAGCTGAAGAATGACGGGCCGCCCCGGTTCGTCTTCGCCATCAGCATGGAAGCACATGGGCCCTACGACAAATCGGTGAACATCGACACGAAGGAGCGCGACGCCATTCCCGTGCCGGATGGCATCAGCGATGATGCCAAGCTGCAGCTGCGCAATTACATCTATCACATGCGTCACGCGGACGCCGAGCTCGGACGCCTCGCCGAGCTCCTGAAGCAGCGCGAGCGTCCGACGCTCCTGCTGTTTTACGGCGACCACCTGCCCGCATTGACCGAGACTTACGCCAAGGCTGGCTTCACCAACGGTCGCGACATGCTGACCCAGACCGTGCCGTACATCCTGATCGACGCACACGAGGACGGCCCCGCTCCGGTAAAGACCGATCTGGCATCGTGGATGCTGCCGGGGAAACTGCTGGAACAGGCGGGCGTGCATGACGATGCCTACTTTGCGCTGACGCAGGTCGTCGGTGGGCAACTGGCGGCCCTGACACACGCACCCGATGCGAGGGAAGCGCCTGAAGACGCCGGCCTGAAATTCAGCGACACCTCGATGCGCAACGTCGCGATGCTGCGCATGAAGCGGAAACTCGATCCACTGGTGGCGAAATACGCGCAGCCCGATCCGAACCTGGTCGCTCGTCAGCCCGGTGAAGCCGAAGAAGCCGCGGCGTCCGGTGCGGGACAGTAGGCCGCGGTCAAAGGTTTCGTGCGCAAAAATGGCATACGTAGCTATTTGTCATTCAAATAGCGCCTGCGTCACAAAATACCTGTCACCGCACTGTTAGCGTGGCTCTGCACTCGTCGTAGTGCAAAGGAGCCTGGGGGACGCACGTCGATCATCCGGTCGTCGGCACATGGACGATATCCTTCCAACGCAGGAGTCGTACGCATGAAGAGGTTCGCTTCAATCGGCAGGGTTGTGGCGCGCGCGGGCATCATCGCGGCCATGTTCTCCGTAACGCTGAGCGCCAGCGCGGCGGATACGTCGCAGGCAGCGCCCGCGCTTCAACTCACCCGCGTCGGCGCCATGCCGGCCACCGCGAAGCCCGCGGGCGTTCCGGACGATTACGTCGTCACACCCAATGGTTATTTCTCACCCGACTGCGTCGCCACCGTGCACGCAGGCGACCAGCTCCAGAAAAACGGTCTGATTAAACGTGCCTCGGGCACGACGGAGAAAGCCGCTACCTGCGGCAAGGCCAATTTCACGTTACAGGGCGAGCGCGTCGAAGCGGACGGCCGCCATACCCTAAGGTCCGCGGCGACGCCGCCGCCGACGCAGAGCGGCTGGGTGCAGTCGGCGAACTATGCGAGCAGCACGCCGATCGGTCGTATCGTGGCCACGTGGACGGTGCCCAGTGCGCCGACGACGCAGAGCGACCAGGTGATCTATTTCTTCCCCGGCCTGGAACAGTTGCCCAACGTGCAGTCCATCCTTCAGCCCGTGCTTGGCTGGAACGGTTACGGCGACAAGGCGTGGACGCTGGCGAGCTGGAACTGCTGTGTCGACGGCACGACGTTCCACAGCGATCCGATACCGGCAAGCGCAGGTGACAACGTCGTGGGCGATACATACTCCACATGCGCGGCGGGCGAAGCCTGTTCGACGTGGAAGATCGACTCGCGCAACACGACCACGGGCCAGACCAGCTCGCTGACGACCAATCCGTATGCGGATCTGACCTGGGTCTTCGGTGGTGTGCTCGAGGTGTACAGCGTCGCGACGTGCGGGCAGTATCCCGGAGGACCGATCACCTTCCATGACATCGAGGTCTACGACCGCAACAACCAGCGCGTGGCGTCACCGCCGTGGCAGGGTAGCGATACGTCGGGCATCGATCCGCAGTGCAATTACGGACTGAGCACGACGCCGACATCGGCGACCATCGCGTACTGAACCGCGAACGGCGCTGAGTCACATCGAAGCAAAAAAAGAGGCCCCGCAAGCGGGGCCTCTTTCGTACAGCGAGCCGGAAGGCGAGGACTTAGAAGTCCATGCCACCCATGCCGCCCATGCCACCCGGGGCACCGTGGCCGGCGCCGTCGTCCTTCTTCGGCACTTCGGTCACGGCCGCTTCGGTCGTGATGATCGAGCCGGCGACCGACGCCGCGAACTGCAGGGCCGAACGCGTGACCTTGGTCGGGTCCAGGATGCCGAAGGCGATCATGTCACCGAACTCACCGGTGGCGGCGTTGTAACCGAAGTTACCTTCACCGGCCTTGACCTGGTTGACGATGACCGACGCTTCTTCACCGGCGTTGGTGACGATGGCGCGCAGCGGAGCCTCGAGCGTGCGACGGGTGATCGCGATGCCGAGATCCTGGTCCGTGTTCTTGCCCTTGAGGCCTTCGAGCGCCTTGAGTGCACGGATCAGGGCGACGCCGCCGCCCGGGACCACGCCTTCTTCGACGGCTGCGCGCGTGGCGTGCAGGGCGTCTTCGACGCGGGCCTTCTTTTCCTTCATCTCGACTTCCGTCGCGGCGCCGACCTTGATGACGGCAACACCGCCGGCAAGCTTGGCGACGCGCTCCTGCAGCTTCTCACGGTCGTAGTCCGACGAGGTCTCTTCGATCTGCGCCTTGATCTGCTTGATGCGCGACTGGATGCCTTCGGCATCGCCGGCACCGTCGATGATCGTGGTGTTTTCCTTCGTGATCACGACGCGCTTGGCGCGACCCAGATCGTTGATGGTGGCCTTGTCCAGAGCCAGACCCACTTCCTCGGAGATGACCGTGCCGCCCGTCAGCTGGGCGATGTCTTCCAGGATGGCCTTGCGACGATCGCCGAAGCCCGGCGCCTTGACGGCGGCGACCTTGACGATGCCACGGATCGTGTTGACGACGAGCGTGGCCAGGGCTTCGCCCTCGACTTCCTCGGCGACGATCAGCAGCGGCTTGGCGGCCTTGGCGACAGCCTCGAGCACCGGGAGCAGCTCACGGACGTTCGAGATCTTCTTGTCGTGGATGAGGATGAACGGGTCGTCCAGCTCAACCTGCTGCGACTGCTGATTGTTGATGAAGTACGGCGACAGGTAGCCGCGATCGAACTGCATGCCTTCGACGACGTCGAGTTCGTTCTCGAGGCCCGAACCTTCTTCGACCGTGATCACGCCTTCCTTGCCGACCTTGCCCATCGCCGTGGCGATGATGTCACCGATGTTGGCATCGGAGTTGGCCGAGATCGTACCGACCTGGGCGATCGCCTTGTCGTCGGCGGTCGGGTTGGACAGCTTCTTCAGCTCGCCGACGGCGGCCGAGACGGCCTGGTCGATACCGCGCTTGAGGTCCATCGGGTTGATGCCGGCGGCAACGGCCTTGAGGCCTTCCTGGATGAACGCCTGGGCGAGGACGGTCGCGGTCGTGGTGCCGTCACCGGCCACGTCGGAGGTCTTCGAGGCGGCTTCCTTCACGATCTGCGCGCCGATGTTCTCGTACTTGTCGGCGAGCTCGATTTCCTTGGCGACCGAGACGCCGTCCTTGGTGACGGTCGGGACGCCGAAGCTCTTCTCGAGCACGACGTTGCGGCCCTTCGGGCCCAGGGTGACCTTCACCGCGTTGGCGAGGGTGTTGACACCCTTCAGCATGCGGGCGCGGACGTCTTCGCCGAAGCGGACTTCTTTAGATGCCATGATCGTTGAATCCTTGAATAGTTAGGTAGAGGGAGTCGGGAGAACGGGGCGAGCCGGGGCTCAGCCTTCCAGAACCGCCACGATGTCGTCTTCCTTCAGGAAGACCAGCTCTTCGCCGTCGACCTTGATTTCCTGACCGGCGTACTTGCCGAACAGGACCACGTCGCCTTCCTTCACGCCCATGGGGCGGAGCTGGCCGCTGGCGAGCAGCAGGCCGGTACCGGCGGCGATGACCTTGCCGCGGGTGGGCTTCTCGGTGGCGCTGTCGGGGATGACGATGCCACCGGCCGAGACGCGCTCTTCTTCGAGACGCTTGACGATGACGCGATCGTGCAGCGGGCGCAGTTTGCTCATGACTTCTCCAAACATGTGTTTGACGGGAAAGGAATTTAGGCCACCCTGTTAGCACTTGCCCAGGGTGAGTGCCAGAATTTTAGCCAGAACAGCCCCGGGATCGGAAGAACTATCTGGATGGTCGACAGATGGCGGCGGCGGCGGACCGTTCAAGGGCCGCGGTGCAAAAAAGCATCCGGCGCCGATGCAAGCCAGCTGGAGTTTGCCCGGTCATAATGACCAACGCCTTACTGGAGAGCCCCATGTCGCCGCTATCCCGCCTCGCGCGGAAGCTCGTCGCCTCCCTCGGCCTGTTGCTCGCCGTTTCCCCGGCCTTCGCGCAGGATCCCGAAGACGACCTGCTGCCGGTCACCCAGGCCTTCCATCTCACCTCCGACGCGAGCCAGCCCGGTTCGGTCAGGCTTCACTGGACCATCGCGCCCGACTATTACCTCTACCGCGGCCGGATCAGGATCAAGGCGGCGGACGCCGGCGCCACGCTGGGCCAGCCGACCCTCCCGGACGGTCTCAAAAAGCACGACGAATACCTCGGCGACGTGGAGATCTACCACGGCGAGATCGACGCGACCGTGCCCTATACGCTCGCCGACGCCGCGACGAAGACGCTCGCGCTCGACGTCCAGTACCAGGGCTGCCACGAGGTCGAGCCGAAGATCTGCTACCCGCCGAACACCGAGCACCTGAAGCTCACGATCGGCGGCCCGTCGACCATCCCGGCCGCGGCACCCGCCGGCGCGCCGCCAGCCGCTGCCGGCGGCGCTTCGCTGCTGGGGGCGCCGGCTTCGCTGCCGGGTACCGAAGCCCAGGCACTGCCCGCCGATCAGGCCTTCCGTTTCGAGGCGCTGGTCAAGGGCGGCGACAGCCTGCTGCTGCGCTGGACGATGCCGAAGGACTATTACCTCTACCGCGACAAGACCGAACTCAAGGTGGTCTCGCCGGCCGGTGTCAGCGCGGGCGAGCCCGACTGGCCGAGTGGCACCGCCCATCACGATGAGCACTTCGGCGACACCATCGTCTATTTCGACCAAGTCGAAGTGCCGGTGCCGCTTACCGGCGCGGGCAAGAGCGGCAAGGTCGATGTCGACGTGGCCTATCAGGGCTGCCTCGAGAACGGCATCTGCTACCCGGTAATGACCCGCCGGGTCAGCGTCGATCTCGCCACCCACGCGGCCACGATCGGCGGCGCCACCGAGGCGCCTCAGGCCAGCGCCCCGGCCGAGGTGGCGCCCACCCCGCCGCCGGCCGGCCTGACGCCCGCCGCCTCCGATGCGCCGGTCGGCTTCATCGCCGCGATCGGGCTCGCCCTGCTGGGCGGCCTGGTGCTCAACCTCATGCCCTGCGTCCTGCCCGTGCTGTCGCTGAAGGCGATCACGGTGCTGGAAAGTGGCGAAAGCCCCGCTGCCGCGCGCAAGCACGCGCTCTGGTACACCGCCGGCGTGCTCGTCGCCTTCGCCGCGCTCGGCGTGATCATCGTCGCCATCCGTGCCGCCGGCCACGGGATCCAGTGGGGCGCCCAGTTCCAGCAGCCGGTCGCCATCGGCCTGCTGGTCTACGTCATGCTCGCCGTGGGCCTGTCGATGTCGGGCGTGTTCGAGATCGGCGGTTCGCTGGGCAACATCGGCAGCGGCCTCGCCTCGCGCTCCGGCGCCTCGGGCGATTTCTTCACGGGCGTGCTGGCCGTGGTGGTCGCCAGCCCGTGCACCGCGCCGTTCATGGGTTCGGCGATCGCCTTCGCCTTCGCGGCACCCGTGGCGATCGCCTTCCTGATCTTCCTGGCACTCGGCCTGGGCCTCGCCCTGCCCTTCCTGCTCATCGGCTTCGTGCCGGCCGTCGCCCGCCTGCTGCCACGCCCCGGCCGCTGGATGGAAACGCTGAAGCAGGCACTGGCCTTCCCGATGTACCTCACCGCGGTGTGGCTGTTGTGGGTACTGACCAAGCAGCGTGGTGCCGACGCGACGGCGCTGGTGCTGGCAGGCGGCGTACTGCTGGCGATGGCGCTGTGGTGGTACGGCCGCAGCCGTCGTAGCGCGCTCTCATGGGTCTTCACCGCCGTGCTGGCTGTCGGCGCCATGGCCGCGCTGTGGACGGTGCATGGCCTTCCCGCAGCGACGACCACCGCCACGGCCAGCGACGGCTCGGTGCCTTACTCGGCCGACAAGCTCGCGGAACTTCGTGCCGCGGGCACGCCGGTGCTGGTCGACATGACCGCCGACTGGTGCATCACCTGCAAGGCCAACGAAAAGGCCGTGCTGGACACCGACGCGTTCAGGGACCTGCTCAAGCGCACGGGCACCGTTTACATGAAGGGTGACTGGACCGACGTCAATGCGCCCATCGCCGCGTATCTGGAGCAGTTCCACTCGGTAGGCGTGCCGTTGTACGTCGTCTATCCGAAGGGTGGCGGCGACGGCAGGAAGCTGTCCACCGTCCTGACTTACGACGGCGTGGCGAAGGCGCTCGATACCGCGTCGGGCTCGTGACACGCGGCCCGACCTTCTGGATCGTGGCCCTGGCGATCGCCGGGGCAACGGTCGGCCTGTATGTCGAGCACCGCCGCGCCAATCCGTCGCCCCCGGACGGGATGACGGTGGCCGAGGTGGGCGATGTCGCGCCCGACGTCACCTACGTCGCTATCGACGGCACGCCCCATCGCCTGTCCGAATGGCGAGGCAGACGCGTGCTGATCAACTTCTGGGCTTCGTGGTGCGCCCCTTGCCGGCGTGAGATGCCACTCCTGAGCGCCGCCTCGGACCGCGACCACGGTCGCAAGGTCGCCATCCTGGGCGTGGCCGAGGACACCGCCGCCGATGCGGCACGCTATCTCGCCGGGCGCCCGGTGAACTACCCCGTGCTGCTGGTCGACAGCGACGCCCCCGGCAGCTCGCTCTCCTTCGGCAATACGCGGCGGGTTCTGCCCTACAGCATCCTCATCGGCGACGACGGGCGTATCCTGCGGCGCAAACTCGGCGGCTTCAGCGCGGCCGAGATCGACGAATGGCTCGCGCCTTAGATCTCCCGGAGAACTCCACCATGGATGCCCCGCTTTCAGACGACCAGGCGATCGATGCGACCCGCCGCTGGCTCGAACGTGCCGTTATCGGCCTCAATCTGTGCCCGTTCGCCAAGGCCGTGCACAGGAAGGGCCAGATCCGCTTCGTCGTCAGCGAGGCGGAGCAACCCCTGCAACTGCATGACGATCTGGTGCGGGAACTCAAACGCCTGCGGGACAGCGATCCGGAGACGATCGACACCACGCTGCTGATTCACCCGCGCGTCCTCGGCGACTTCATGGACTTCAACGAATTCCTGGAGATCGCCGACGAAACGGTGGCCGAGCTCTCGCTGGACGGCGAGATCCAGGTAGCCAGCTTTCATCCGGACTTTCAGTTCGAAGGTACCGCACCGGACGACATCACCAATTACACCAACCGGTCGCCGTTCCCGACCCTGCACCTGCTGCGCGAAGCCAGCATCGACCGGGCGGTCGCCGCGTTTCCGGAGGCGGCCAGTATTTTCGAGGCCAACATGGCCACGCTGGACAAGCTCGGGCACGAGGGATGGCAGGCATTGTTCCCCGAGCCCTAGTCAAGACCATACGGGAGCGTGTGGAAAGTCGCGATCTCCAGCGAACTGCGCCGATCTTCACCGAACTGGACAAGTCCGGGGGACAGGCGCACACTGCGCGGCGTTCCGGATTTCCGGACCTACGGCACAGGTGAAGCGTGGCCAGGATCCTTGTCCTTCATGGACCTAACCTCAATCTCCTCGGCGTTCGCGAGCCGTCGGTCTACGGGCGTGAGACGCTCGCCGACATCAACAGCTCGCTGCAAGGCCGCGCACAGGCGGCCGGGCACGACCTGAGCTGGTTCCAGTCCAATGCCGAGCATGAGCTGATCGCCCGGGTGCATCAGGCCCGCGACGAAGGCGTGGCCTGGATCCTGATCAACCCCGCCGCCTTCACGCATACCTCGATCGCCCTGCGCGACGCGCTGGCCGGCGTGGCGATCCCGTTCATCGAGATCCACCTGTCCAATCCGCACGCGCGTGAAGCGTTCCGGCACCACTCCTATGTGTCCGATATCGCCGCGGGCGTGATCTGCGGTTTCGGCGGCGACAGCTACCGCCTGGCGCTCGAAGCCGCACTTCTCCGACTGGCCGTACCCGCCGCCTGAATTCCCCTTCGCGGCGCGCCAGACGGCGCCCGCACCTCCACCACCGACTAAGGGTTGCCCCATGGACCTGCGCAAGATCAAGAAGCTCATCGACCTGCTCGAGGAATCCAACCTCGCCGAGCTGGAAATCAAGGAAGGCGAAGAAGTCGTCCGTCTGTCCCGCGTGCCGAAGGGCACCGCCGTCGCCCAGCCGATGTATGCGGCGCCGGCTCCGGCGGCCGCCGCTCCCGCGGCAGCGGCACCGGCCGCGGCTGCCTCGGCACCCGCGGCGGCACCCGCCGAGTCCGGCCTTCCGGCCGGTCACGTGGTGAAGGCGCCGATGGTCGGCACGTTCTACTCCGCTTCGACCCCGGGCGCACCGGCGTTCGCCGTCGTCGGCCAGCAGGTCAAGGCCGGTGAGACGCTCGGCATCATCGAAGCCATGAAGATGTTCAACCAGATCGAGGCCGATGTGGCCGGTACCGTCGTCGCCGTGCTGATCGAGAACGGTCAGCCGGTCGAATTCGACGAACCGATGTTCGTCATCGCCTGAGGCCAGACCCATGCTCGAGAAGGTCGTCATCGCTAACCGCGGCGAAATCGCGCTGCGCGTGCTGCGCGCATGCCACGCGCTCGGCATCAAGACGGTCGCGGTGCACTCCACCGTGGACCGCAATCTGAAGCACGTCGGCCTGGCCGACGAATCGGTGTGCATCGGCCCGGGTCCCTCGGTCGACAGCTACCTCAACATCCCGCGCATCATCGCCGCGGCCGAGATCACCGACGCCGCCGCGATCCACCCGGGTTACGGCTTCCTCTCGGAGAACGCGAATTTCGCCGAGCAGGTCGAGGAGTCCGGCTTCGTCTTCATCGGCCCCACGGCCGACGTCATCCGCCTGATGGGTGACAAGGTCGAGGCGATCCGTGCCATGAAAGCCGCCGGCGTGCCGTGCGTGCCCGGTTCGGGCGGCCCGCTGGGCGACGATGTCGAAGAGAACATCCGCATCGCCCGTGAGATCGGCTATCCCGTCATCATCAAGGCGGCAGGCGGCGGCGGCGGTCGCGGCATGCGCGTCGTGCGCACCGAACCGCACCTTGCCAGCTCCATCGTGATGACCAAGCAGGAAGCCAAGGCGGCTTTCAGCAACGATCAGGTCTACATGGAGAAGTTCCTGGAAAATCCGCGCCACGTGGAAATCCAGGTACTCGCCGATGGCCAGGGCAACGCCATCCACCTCGGCGAACGCGACTGCTCCATGCAGCGCCGTCACCAGAAGGTCGTGGAAGAGGCGCCGGCACCGGGCATCACGCCGGAGATGCGCGCCGAGATCGGCAAGGTCTGCGTCGACGCCTGCCTTCGCATCGGTTACCGCGGCGCGGGTACGTTCGAGTTCCTGTTCGAGAACGGCCGCTTCTACTTCATCGAGATGAACACCCGTATCCAGGTGGAGCATCCGGTGACCGAACTGGTGACCGGCATCGACCTGGTCCGCGAACAGTTGCTGATCGCCGGCGGTGAGAAGCTCTCGATCCGTCAGGAAGACATCGTGCTCACCGGCCACGCCATCGAGTGCCGTGTGAACGCGGAAGATCCCGACACCTTCATGCCGAGCCCCGGCACGGTGAAGCGTTTCGAGGCCCCGGGTGGCCCCGGCGTGCGCGTGGACACTCACCTGTACGACGGCTACCGCATCCCGCCGAACTACGACTCGATGATCGGCAAGATCATCGTGCACGGTCCGGACCGTGCCACCGCCATCGCACGTATGCGCATGGCGCTGAACGAGACAGTGATCGAGGGTGTGAAGTGCAACATCCCGCTGCAGCAGCGGATCATGGCCGACATCGGCTTCCAGCAGGGCGGACAGAACATCCACTACCTGGAAAAACGCATGGCGGAACAGAAAGAAACGCCGCCAGCCGCGTAAAAAAAAGAACCCCGCCTCGAGCGGGGTTCTTTTTAATGAGGCATCGCGCCCCGCTCAGACCAGCGGTCCGATCTCACAAAGCGGCGTTCCGGCGCTTACGCCTTGCGTCGCCCACTGATCCGTACCCAGTCCTCCAGCGTGCGCACGTCGAGATCGTCGAACCACTCCGCGTAACGCGTGAGCAGTTCCTCGTGCTGCCCGATCAGGATGCCCGACAGCGCGAACGGCGCACCCGGCTTCACGGCGGCGGCAAAGACCGGCGCCAGCTCGCCCAGCGGACCGGCGAGGATATTCGCCACCAACACATCGGCGAGTTCGGCAGGCGCCTCACCCGGGAGATAGACGGCCAGATCGTCGCGCACCTCGTTGCGCTCCGCGTTGTCGTGCGACGACACGATCGCCTGCGGGTCGTTGTCGATACCGACCGCGCGCGCCGCGCCAAGCTTCAGCGCGGCAATGGCGAGAATGCCCGAGCCGCAGCCATAGTCGAGCACCAGCTTGCCGGCCATCTGCTGGCCGTCCAGCCACTCCAGACACATCGCCGTCGTCGGATGCGTACCTGTGCCGAAGGCGAGGCCGGGATCGAGGCGAACGACCACGATGTCGCCGTCGGCGGGCGGATCGATGTTCGACGGATAGACCCACAGGCGGCGGCCGAACGGCATCGGCTTGAAGTCATCCATCCAGACACGCGTCCAGTCCTGATCGCCCACGTCGCGCCACACGATCTGCGCGGGTTCGATGAAGGGGAGGTCGTCGGCAATGGCGGCGGTGAGACCGCGCCGATCGGCTTCCGCGTCGAACAGCGCGTTGAGCACGATCTGGTTCCACAGCGGAAGCTCACCGACGCCCGGCTCGAAGATCGCTTCTTCGTCGGGGGTTTCGGCATCGGCGTCCTGCAGGGTGATCGACAGCGCGCCGAGGTCTTCGAGCGCGGCTTCGACACGCGGCTGTTCGGCGGCGCGGATCGTCAGGGAGAGTTCGAGCCAGGGCATCGGAGGGCCAGATCGTTGGTCGGGAGGACGATTCTACCGGGCGCGCACGTTATGATCGAACGATGTATACGCAGTGTCCCGAGTGCCTGACTGTCTACAAGCTGGAAGCCGAGACGCTCGTCCCGGCGTGCGGCTGCGTGCGTTGCAGCCACTGCGACACGGTTTTCAACGCGCTGGGTACCCTCGCCGCGCAACTCCCGCCCGAGCCGTTCACCCGCCTTGCGGAGCACGCGCTCGACCAGACGCCGCCGCTGGCCGAGGTGGCGGTCTTCCGTCCGCGTCCGGTTATCGACGAACCTCCTGTGGAAGACGACGCGCCCGTCGGCGATGACTCCGGGGCCGCCGAAGATTTTTCGAAGCTCACCTTCACCCCCCGGTTTGCGAGGAAGCGCCGGCGGTCCTGGCACACGGCGGCGTGGACCGTGGTGTGCGTAGCCTTGCTGCTCGGCCTGGGCGCGCAGCTGGCCTGGGCGAAGCGCGACTCCCTGATCGCCGATCCCACCGTAGGCCCGGTGCTTGCCGCCGGCTGCGCCATGGTCGGCTGTCACCTGCCGCTGGTCCCGGCGCCGTCACAGCTGCGCCTGATGGCGCGCGATGTGGAGCAGCATCCCTCCGTACGCGACGGCCTCCTGATCACCGCCAGCGTGCGCAACGATGCGTCGTTCGCGCAGCCCTACCCCGTGGTCACCATCGTACTGTCCGACGCTGACGGGCAGCGCCTGGCGATGCGGCGTTTCCAGCCCGAGGACTATGTCGGCGACACGGGCGTGCGCGAGCGGGGCCTGCCGGGCGGCGCGACCACCGCCATGGTCTTCGAGGTGCAAGACCCGGGCCAGCGGGCGGTCGCTTTCGCCTTCTCGTTCGAATGAGCGTGCGAAAAAATTTCTTTTTGCAAGCCTGCACTTCCCGGTCCGGGACGAGTACACTCGGTTCCCTTCGCGACTCCAGACCCCGTTCACGGCGTGTCCAAGTCGCATTCCAAGCGACCATACCGAATAAGAACCGACCGGGGCCCTGCGTCCCGGCCTGTGAGAGGGGAATGCCTTGAACGCTGTGAGACTTGCTGCTGGTGAGGCCGCCAACGAGACCTCCATGCAGAGTGCCCTCAGCGAATGTGTCAGCCGTACGGTTCGTCGCTATCTCGCCGACATCGGTGACACCGAAGGCGGCGAAGGCCTCCACGCCCTGGTCATCCGCGAAGTCGAAGGCCCCCTCCTGCGCGAAGTGCTCGCCTTCCACGATGGCAACCAGAGCCGTGCCGCGGTCGCTCTCGGCATCAACCGTGCCACCCTGCGCAAGAAGCTGGCCGCCCACGGCATTTCCTGAGGCAATCCGTCCCGGGGCCGCACGGACGTCCGGGCGGCTATAATGGAGCGCTTTCCGCCCCGGAAGTGCCCATGTCCACGCCCGACCTCGTTCCCGTCCGCCGCGCGCTCGTCAGCGTTTCCGACAAGCAGGGCCTGACGGAACTCGCCCGCCGCCTCGCGGCCGCGAACATCGAAATCCTTTCCACCGGCGGCTCGGCGAAGGCGCTGCGCGACGCGGGCATCCCCGTGCGGGACGTCGGCGACCTCACCGGCTTCCCCGAAATCATGGCCGGCCGCGTGAAGACGCTGCACCCGCGTGTGCATGGCGGCCTGCTGGGACGTCGCGGTACCGACGACGCCGTCATGGCCGAGCATGGCATCCTGCCGATCGATCTTCTCGTGCTCAACCTGTACCCGTTCGAGCGCACCGTGGCCGATCCCGCGTGCTCGCTGGACGATGCGATCGAAAATATCGATATCGGCGGACCGGCCATGCTTCGCGCCGCCGCGAAGAACTGGAACGACGTCGGCGTACTGACCGATCCGGCGCAGTACGACGACGCGCTCGCGGAAATCGAAGGCAAGGGTGGCCTGTCGCGCGCCACACGATTCAAGCTGTCCGTCGCCGCGTTCAATCGCGTATCGAACTACGACGCGGCGATCAGCGACTACCTCTCAGGCGTTTCGCTTGACGGCACGCACACCGCGGTCTCCTCGCGCGCGGAATTTCCGGAGCAGTCCAACGGACGCTTCGTGAAGGTGATGGATCTTCGCTACGGCGAGAATCCCCATCAGGCCGGCGCGTTCTATCGCGACCTGTATCCGGCAGCGGGCACGCTCGCGACGTTCCGCCAGTTGCAGGGCAAGGAACTCTCGTTCAACAACATCGCCGACGCCGATGCGGCGTGGGAATGCGTGCGCCAGTTCGACGCCCCCGCCTGCGTCATCGTCAAGCATGCCAATCCCTGCGGCGTCGCCGTCGCGACGGACCCGCTCGCCGCCTACGAACTCGCCTACGCGACCGACCCGACCTCGGCGTTCGGCGGCATCATCGCCTTCAACCGCCCGCTCGACGCGGAGACCGCGAAGGTCATCCTCAAGCGCCAGTTCGTCGAAGTGCTGATAGCACCGTCCGTGGATGCGGGCGCGGTGGAAGAAGCCACGAAGAAAGCCAACGTGCGCGTGCTGGAAATTCCGCCCGGTGACGGTCGCAATACGCACGACATCAAGCGCGTGGGCTCCGGCCTGCTGGTGCAGACGGCCGATCATCGTCAGGTGCAGCGCGACGAACTCAAGGTCGTCAGCAAACGCCAGCCCAGCGCCGCCGAACTGGATGATCTCCTGTTCGCCTGGCGCGTCGCCAAGATGGTCAAGTCGAACGCGATCGTCTACGCGAAGGACAACCGCACGGTCGGCATCGGCGCGGGCCAGATGAGCCGCGTGGTGAGCGCGAAGATCGCAGGACTCAAGGCCGAAGAAGCAGGCCTCGTCGTGCCGGGCAGCGCGATGGCGTCGGATGCGTTCTTCCCATTCCGCGACGGCATCGACGCGGCGGCCGCCGCCGGTATTCGTGCGGTGATCCAGCCGGGCGGATCGATGCGCGATAACGAAGTGATCGCCGCGGCGGATGAGCACGATATGGCGATGGTGTTTACCGGCGTTCGCCACTTCAGGCACTGAGGTCGCGTGCTTTCGCCAGCAGCGCTGGCTCCTGCAGGGAACCCGTTACCTTGTAGGAGCCAGCCCTGCCGGCGATTCAACCCGCCGCATCGCATAACGTCGCGCCAGCACCGCACACGTCATCAGCTGGATCTGATGAAACAGCATGATCGGCAATACGATCAGTCCCAGCGGATGCCCGGCGAACAACACCTTCGCCATCGGCACGCCCGAGGCCAGGCTCTTCTTTGAGCCGCAGAACACGATCGTGATCTCATCCTCCGTCGCAAAGCCCAATGCTCGCGCACCGTAACGCGTGACCAGCAGCGCGCAGGCCAGCAGCACGATATTCACCACGATCAGGCCGGCGAGCACCGGCACCGGCAACTGATGCCAGAGCCCCTGCAACACGGCGGCACTGAAAGCCGTATACACCACGAGCAGGATCGATCCGCGGTCGACGTAAGTCAGCAGCTTCGCGTGTTTGCGTACCCAGCCGCCGATCCAGCGCTGCGCGATCTGGCCGGCGACGAAGGGCACGAACAGTTGCATGACGATGGCGCCCACCGAGTGCCACGACAGGCCGCCCTGCCCGGTACCCGCGATCATCAGGCCAACCAGCAACGGCGTGATGAAGATACCCAGCAGGCTCGATGCCGACGCCGATACGATCGCGGCCGGCACATTGCCGCGCGCGATCGACGTGAATGCGATGGACGACTGCACCGTCGAGGGAAGGGTGCACAGAAACAGGATGCCCAGGTACAGATCGGGTGAGACCAGCGGCGACAGTACCGGCTTCAATACCAGGCCGAGCAGCGGGAACAGCAGGAAGGTGCTGGCCAGCACCGTGAGGTGCAGCCGCCAGTTGGTCATCCCGGCGACCACGGCCTCACGCGACAGCTTCGCGCCGTGCAGGAAGAACAATAGGGCGATGGCGAGGTCGGTGACCACCTCGAAGACGGCGGCGGCCTCGCCCCTGCAAGGCAGCAGGCTGGCCAGCAGGACAGTGGCGATCAGCGAAAGGGTGAAACCATCGGGAAGAAAGCGGCGCATGGGGGCGACACAGGGGCAGCGGGAATGGCACCTATTGCAGCCTCAACCGGTTGATAAGGCAATTCGTTTTATCTGATTCAGTGATACATTAATCGCATGAATGTCTCCCTGCGACAGCTCCGGGCGTTCCTGGCCGTCGCCAGCCACCGGCATTTCCGCCGCGCGGCGGAGACCCTGCATCTCACCCAGCCGGCCGTCAGCCGCCTCGTGGCCGACCTCGAGGGCGAGCTCGACGTCCGCCTCTTCGACCGGAGCACGCGCGAGGTCGTGCCGACCGAAGCCGGCCGCTACCTCGAGCAGGCCCTGGCGCGCGTCCTCGATGAGCTCGACGGGGTCCTCGCCCATGCCCGCACCCAGGCGGATCCTCTGCGCGGGCGCGTACGAATCGCGGCGGTACCGACGCTGTCGGCCGGCCTGGTGCCCTTATGCATCGCCCGCTGCGCGATCGGGCACCCGTCGCTGGAAATCGTTCTGCGCGACCAGAACCAGACCCAGGTACTGGACGCGGTGCGGGGCGGCGAGATCGACTTTGGCCTGACGGTGGAACCGGCGACCGTGGAAGAGTTCGACGCGGAGACGATTCTTCGCGATCCTTTCGACGTCGTGTGTCGCAGCGATCATCCGATGGCCTCGATGCCGATCGTGCCCTGGGACGCCCTCGCGGATCAGCCGCTGATCCTGCTCGACCATGCCTCCGGCAGCCGGCGGATCATCGATGCCGCGTTCACGTCACGCGACATCCCGATGCACGTGACACTCGAAGTGGGGCACCCGCATACCGCGTTCCGTATGGTCGAAGCGGGTCTCGGTGTGACGGTCACACCACGGCTGTCGCTGGACGCGTTGCGGCCGGGCCTGGTGGCGATACGCCTGACGCCGGAGCTGAGCCGTGAAGTCACGCTGGTTCGTCGCCGGGCGCGATCGTTGTCGCCGCCTGCGCAGACGGTCTGGGAAACGTTCCGCGACATCGCGCTCACGCTGGCTTGAACGCGGCGGGAGCACCCTTCGCGTTTTGTGGCAGGAGGTCGGTCGATGAGCTATCAGCTTTATTACTGGACGGGACTGCAGGGGCGCGGCGAGTTCGTTCGTCTGTGTCTCGAGGATGCGGGCGCTGAATACGCCGACGTCGCGCGGATCGAGGGCGACGATGCGATCATGCCGTTTCTCAACGGCGATCGGGAGGGCGCCCTGCCCTTCGCTCCACCCTTCCTGAAGTCCGGGCGCCTCGTGATCGCGCAGGTCGCCAACATTCTGCAGTACCTCGGGCCGCGCCATGGGCTGGTGCCGGAAGGCGAGTCGAAGCGACTGCATGCGCACCAGCTGGAACTGACCATCACCGACTTCGTGGCAGAAGTGCACGACACGCATCACCCGGTTTCCAACGAGCTGTACTACGAAGACCAGCGCGACGAGGCGAAGAAGCGCGCGAAGGATTTCCGCGAGCACCGCATCCCGAAATTCCTGGGTTACTTCGAGAAGTCGATCGAACGCGGCGGCGGCAGGTTTCCGCTACGCGAGCACTCGTACGTGGACCTGTCGCTGTTCCAGATCATGGCGGGACTGGAGTATGCTTTTCCGAAAGCGCTGGCGAAGCAGAAAGTACCGTTGCTGAGGGACCTGGCGAAACGCGTAGCCGACCGGCCGAATATTGCCGCCTATCTGGCGTCGGAAGGCCGTGTGCCGTTCAACACCAACGGCATCTTCCGGCATTACCCCGAACTGGATGACTGAGCTTCGGGCAGGAGCCCGCCTGCCACAGCGGGCACCCATTCAACCCGTCAGTTCGAACCGGCGGGCTTCGGCGCGGCGCCCCACTCGTAGACCTTGTAGTACACCGGATTCACGGGGCCGTTCTTGGGGTCGTTGTGCAGCTTGCCGTCCGGGTCGGCCATATACGTCTGCGGAACGCCGTTCTTGGGCGTCACGACGACCATGAACAGCTTGCCGCCCGTACGGTATTCCTCAACGCGGTCGCCATTGTCCTGATTGCGCACGGTCACCTGAGGTGCCTGCTGGCCGCGGGCGTCGACGGCGCCCCTGTCCTGCATGGTCGGCAGGTCGACCGGCGAGCGAACGCCCTGGGCGTCCGAGGTGGCCGGCGTCGACTTGCCGTCCTGGGCCTCATCGTAGGTCACCGGCCGGTCTACGGGCTTCTGCCCCGAGCGGTCGGCTTCACCCGGCTTGACGCCCGGATCGTTCAGCCCCGGTGGCGGCGGGAGGGGGGCGAACTTCGGATCCGTGGCGGTTTGCGCGGCGGCGGGCAGCGCCAGGACGAGGGCGAGCGCGGCGACGAGGACAGACGAGCGGTTCATGGGGAATCTCTCCAGGCGGGGGAACGAGGATAGCAAGGCGCCACCCTGTTTCCACGTGAACGATCGGCCATGACGAACCCTGCGCGACCGGCCGTGAGAGAATCCGGGGATGCCTACACTCACGCTCATCGACGGGTCCTCGTACCTGTATCGCGCGTTCCACGCGCTGCCTCCCCTGACCAATGCTTTCGGCGAACCCACGGGCGCGCTGTTCGGTATCGTCAACATGCTGCGCACGACCATGAAGGCCGGTTCCGACTACGTCGCCTTCGTCTGCGACGCGCCGGGACGTACCTTCCGCGACGATCTGTACCCGGAGTACAAGGCCAACCGCCCGTCGATGCCGGACGACCTGCGCGCGCAGGTCGAACCGATGATGAAAATCGTCGGCGCACTGGGCTTTCCCATCCTTTGCGTGGCCGGCGTCGAAGCCGACGACGTGATCGGCACCCTCGCCCGCCAGGCGGCCGAGCAGGGCATCGATACGATCATCTCCACCGGCGACAAGGATTTCGCGCAGATGGTCGGCAAGCACACGCTGCTGATCAACACGATGACCAACACCACCATGGATGCCGACGGCGTCTTCGCCAAGTTCGGTGTTCGTCCCGAGCAGATCGTCGATTACCTCACCCTCATGGGAGACAGCATCGACAACGTTCCGGGTGTGGAAAAGTGCGGGCCGAAGACGGCGGCGAAATGGCTGGGCGAGTACGGCAACCTCGATACGTTGCTTGCCAATGCCGACAAGATCGGCGGCAAGATCGGCGAGAACCTGCGCGCGGCCATCCCGCGCCTGCCGCTATCCCGCGAGCTGGTGACGATCCGTACCGATGTGCCGCTGGAATTTGCGCCGGTCGACCTGTCGATGCGCGATCGCGATGTCGACGCACTGCGAGAGCTTTATGCGCGCTATGACTTCAAGGCCGCGCTGAAAGACATCGAGGCAGGCACTGACGCACCGGCCAGGGCTTCTGTGTCCGCGGCGGGTTCCGCCGCGCCGGCGACATCGGCCGCTCCGGTGGTCGCCGCACCGGATGTCTCGCTGTCCCACCCCGGCGAATACGAACTGGTCCTCACCGAAGACCGCCTCGCCGCGTGGCTGGAGAAGCTCGAAACCGCGACGCTCATCGCCTTCGATACCGAAACCACCAGTATCGACGCGATGATGGCGGAGATCGTCGGCGTGTCGCTTGCCGTGGAACCCGGCAAAGCCGCGTATATCCCGCTGGCCCACGATTATCCCGGCGCGCCGGCGCAGCTGCCGAGGGATCATGTGCTCAGCGCGCTGAAACCGGTCCTCGAAGATCCGAAGCGCCGCAAGGTCGGTCAGCACGGCAAGTACGACATCAATGTCCTGTCGCACTACGGTATCGACGTGCAGGGGCTGGCGCACGACACCATGCTGGAGTCGTACATCTTCAACGCCACCGCCACGCGCCATGACATGGACTCGCTGGCCCAGCGCTACCTCGGCTACACGACGATCAAGTACGAACAGGTCGCCGGCAAGGGCGCGAAGCAGATTCCGTTTTCGCAGGTGGACTGCGACACGGCCTGCCGCTACGCCGCGGAAGACGCCGACATCACGCTGCGCCTGCACCACGCGCTGTGGCCGAAGCTCGAAGCCGAGCCGTCGCTGCGTGACGTCTATCAGGACATCGAGGTACCACTCGTCCCCGTCCTTGCGAAGATGGAGCGCACCGGCGTATTGATCGATGCGCACGTGCTGCGTCTGCAGAGCCAGCAGCTCGGCAAGCGCATGCTGGAATTGCAGAGCGTCGCGCACGCGTCGGCCGGTCACGAGTTCAACCTCGACTCACCGAAGCAGCTGCAGGCCGTGCTGTTCGACGAGCTCGGTCTCGCGGCGAAGGTGAAGACGCCGACCGGCCAGCCCTCGACCAACGAGGAAGCGCTCGAAGCGATCGCCGAAACGCACGAACTGCCGCGCATCATCCTCGAGTACCGCGGCCTCGCCAAGCTGCGCTCGACGTACACCGACAAGCTCGCCGGCATCGTCAACCCGCGTACGGGCCGCGTACACACCAGCTACCACCAGGGCGCGGTCGCTACAGGCCGCATCAGCTCGTCGGACCCGAATCTGCAGAACATTCCGGTGCGCACCGAGGAAGGCCGGCGCATCCGCCAGGCCTTCGTCGCGCCGCCGGGATGGCGCATCGTCGCGGCCGACTACTCCCAGATCGAGCTGCGCATCATGGCGCACCTGTCCAGCGACGAGGGTCTGGTTCGCGCATTCCGGGAGGGAGGCGACGTCCACCGTGCCACCGCGGCGGAAGTCTTCGGCGTACCGGCCGATGAGGTCACCACCAACCAGCGCCGCGCGGCGAAGGCGATCAACTTCGGCCTGATGTACGGCATGAGCGCTTTCGGGCTCGCGAAGCAGCTCGGCGTCGATCGAGGCGAAGCATCCGATTACATGGGTCGCTACTTCTCGCGCTATCCCGGCGTCCGCACGTTCATGGACACGACCCGTGAGCAGGCGCATCGCGACGGCTACGTGCAGACGTTGTTCGGCCGCCGCCTGTATCTGGACAATCTGAACTCGCGCAATCAGGCGTTTCGCGCCGGTGCTGAGCGCGCCGCCATCAACGCGCCGATGCAGGGAACCGCCGCCGACATCATCAAGCGCGCGATGATCGCGGTATCGGGCTGGATCGAAGGCCGCGACGATGTCCGCCTGCTGATGCAGGTGCACGATGAACTGGTCTTCGAGGTTCGCGAAGACGCCGTTGACGAGATCCGCGCCGGCATCGAGAAGCACATGACCGGTGCGGCGTCGCTCAGCGTGCCGCTACAGGTCGACATCGGCGTCGGAGCCAACTGGGACGAGGCGCACTAAGGATGTAGCAGGCGCCGTACCGCGGCGTTCATGGTCGTTTTCGGAACCACGCGGACGTCCAAACGTAAGATTTCCGTTTTGTCGTTCATATTGAATGACGGCAACTCGTTGATAAGTCAGCCCATGAATACGGGCTGACTTTTTTTTCCGATCCGTTGCAACTTTGTCGTCGTTCGCGCGTCTATATCTTCGGACGCACGCAACGGCGTCCCATCGGTGGATCCCACCTCCCTGGGATCACCTCAGGACGACCCGGTCTTCCCCTGGGCCCGGTCATCCACCCCGCCCCGGAGGCTCCCCTGGCCTCCGGGGTTTTTTTTGCGGAAACCGGCTCTCCCCACGTCGTCCTCACATCCGTCAACGCATCCTCCCGCCCACATCGAACCGGGAGGAATCAAACATGCGTGCAGGCCTGATTGTCGTTGGCGTCATCCTTGTCGCGGCAGGTATCTGGATCACCGTCGGCGGCGGCAGCTATCAGAAGACCGACACCGTCGCGTCGCTGGGACCGGCCAAGATCGAAGCGACCCATAACAAGTCCATCCCGCAGTGGGTGGGCATCGCCGGGATCGTGATCGGCGGCATCGTCGCCGTCGCGGGCATCGCGCAGAAGCGCTGATCGCCCCGTCGGGCCAAGGTGGGAGCCCAGCCGCTACAATGGGCGGATGGATGTCTCCCACCTTCTCGACGATCTGAACGACGCCCAGCGTGAGGCTGTCAGTGCCCCACCCGGCCATTACCTGATTCTCGCGGGGGCCGGCTCCGGCAAGACCCGCGTCCTGATCAACCGCATCGGCTGGCTGACCCAAGTCGAACGCGTGCCGCCCTGGGCGATCCTGGCGGTCACCTTTACCAATAAGGCGGCGGGCGAAATGCGCTCGCGCCTGGACGGGATCATCCCTGGCGGTACGCAGGGGCTTACCGTCGGCACCTTCCACGGCATCGCCCACCGCCTGCTCCGCCGTCACTGGCGCGAGGCCGGACTGGTCGAGGGGTTTCAGATCCTCGACTCCGACGACCAGCAACGGCTGATCAAGCGGGTGATCGCCGGCATGGGGCTGGACGAGGCGCGTTTCCCGCCGCGTCAGGCCGCCTGGCAGATCAACAACTGGAAAGACGAGGGCAAGCGCCCGGACAGCATCGAGCACCGCGACCATCCGGTCACGCGCACGTTCGTCGAGGTCTACAAGGCGTACGAGCAGCAGTGCCAGCGCGCCGGCCTGGTCGACTTCGCCGAGTTGCTGCTGCGCGCGCACGAGCTCTGGCTGAAGGATCCACAGGTACTCAAGCACTACCAGGATCGCTGGCGCTACCTGCTGATCGACGAGTTCCAGGACACCAACACGCTGCAGTACGCGTGGATCCGCGTGCTCGCCGGCAACACGGGGCAGGTCTTCGTGGTCGGCGACGACGATCAGGCGATCTACGGCTGGCGCGGCGCAAAGGTGGAAAACGTGCAGCAGTTCCTGCGCGATTTTCAGGGCGCCAGGACCATCCGCCTCGAGCAGAATTACCGTTCCACCTCGACCATCCTCAACGCCGCCAACGCAGTGATCGCCCGTAACGGCGGACGCCTGGGCAAGCAGTTGTGGACCGACGGCGGCGAAGGCGAGCGCATCGCGCTGTATGCGGCGTACAACGAGCAGGACGAAGCACGCTTCGTGGTCGAACGCATCCGCGAGCACATCGCGGAGCATGGCAATGCCCGCGACTGCGCCATTCTCTACCGCTCCAACGCACAGTCGCGCAACTTCGAAGAACAGCTCATCCAGCGCGATACGCCTTACCGCGTGTATGGCGGCCTGCGCTTCTTCGAGCGCGCCGAAATCAAGGACGCGCTGGCCTATCTGCGCCTCGCCTCCAACCGTCATGACGACGCCGCCTTCGAGCGCGCGGTGAACACGCCGCCTCGCGGCATCGGCGACCGCACGCTCGACGAACTGCGCCGCCGCGCGCGCAGCGATGGCAGCTCGATGTGGGAATCCACACTCACCGAAGCCTCGATCGGTTCGCTGGCGGGCCGGGCGAAGAACGCACTGAAGGCCTTCATCGGGCTCATCGACAATCTGGCTCGTACCTTCGGCGGTCACGACAACGTCAGCGGTGACGACACCCCCACCGCGCTCGACCTCGCCGAGCAGATCGAACACGCCATCCTGCATACCGGTCTGCGCGACTTCTACGAAAACGACAAGCGCGGCAACGGGGAGGCCCGGGTCGAGAACCTGGACGAGCTGGTCAACGTGGCCAGCCGCTTCGAGATGACGCCGGAAGATGTGGATGCCGGGCTCAACGAGCTGTCCGCCTTCCTGTCGCACGCCGCGCTGGAGGCGGGCGAAGGTCAGGGCGAAGCCTGGGACGACTGCGTCCAGCTGATGACCCTGCATTCGGCCAAGGGCCTGGAATTCCCGGTGGTGTTCCTCGTCGGCATGGAGGAAGGCCTGTTCCCGAGCCAGCGCTCCACGGAGGAGGAGAACCGCCTCGAGGAAGAACGACGTCTGGCGTATGTGGGCATCACGCGCGCCCGCGAGCGCCTGTTCCTCTCGCATGCGGAATCGCGCCGCATGCACGGCACCGAGATGCTCGCCCGACCGTCTCGCTTCCTTGGCGAGATCCCGCCCGAACTGATCGATGAGCTGCGCCCGCGGGTGCAGGTGTCCCGCCCGGCGTATGCGGACCGTTACGCCGGTAATTCATCGCTCGAGGAAGCCTCGCCGATTCGCCTGGGACAGCGGGTCAGCCACCCCAAGTTCGGCGAGGGCACCATCGTCAGTGCCGAGGGCGCCGGTGCGCACATGCGCGTCCAGGTGAATTTCGAGGATGCCGGGAGCAAGTGGTTGGTTTACGCTTATGCCAATCTGACCGCGTTGTAAGGGGGCTCCAACGCCGATCGCCTGGCATGGACGACTACGCGGCTCATGCAGGCAAGGGAAGAAAGGCATGATCGTCGGGATCGACCTGGGAACCACCAACAGTCTCGTCGCCGCGTGGATCGATGGCGCGCCGCGCCTCATTCCGAATGCGCTGGGCGGCGTGCTGACGCCTTCGTGCGTCGGCATCGATGACGACGGCAGCGTCCTCGTCGGCGCGGCGGCACGCGAGCGCCTGCAGACCCATCCGCAGCGCACGGCGTCCCTGTTCAAGCGGTACATGGGCAGTGCCCGGACCGTACGTCTGGCCGATCGCGACTATCGCCCGGAAGAACTTTCCGCCCTGGTCCTGCGTTCACTGAAAGCGGATGCCGAAGCATTCCTTGGCCAGCCCGTCACCGAGGCCATCGTCACCGTACCGGCGTATTTCTCCGATGCGCAGCGCAAAGCCACGCGTGTCGCCGGTGAACTCGCCGGGCTGAAGGTCGAGCGGTTGCTCAACGAGCCTACGGCCGCGGCACTGGCTTATGGCTTGCATGACGCCGGCGGCGAGACCCAGTTTCTGGTCTTCGACCTGGGCGGCGGCACCTTCGACGTGTCGATTCTGGAGATGTTCGAAGGTGTCATGGAAGTGCGCGCCAGCGCGGGTGACAACATGCTGGGTGGCGAGGATTTCGCCACACTGATTGCCGATCTCGCTTTCGTCGAGGGTATCCCGCAAGCCGCACGCGACGATGCAAGGTTCATGCAGCGCCTCGCGGCACGGGCGGAAATCGCCAAGCGTGAGCTGAGTACGCAGGGAAAGGCGCGCTTGGAGATCGCCTGGCGTGACCAGACCGTTGCCGTGGCGCTCGACGGGGACGCGTTCGAGAAGCTCGCCCAGCCCCTTCTGAACCGCCTGTGGCGGCCGATCGAGCGCGCGTTGCGTGACGCGCGCATTCGCGCCGCGGACCTGGACAACGTGGTGCTGGCCGGCGGTGCCACACGTATGCCGATGATTCGTGCGCTGGCGACACGCATGTTCGGGCGTTTCCCCGCGGTCGGTCACCCTCCCGACGAGGTGGTCGTGCTCGGCGCCGCCGTGCAGGCGGGCCTGAAAATGAAGGACAAGGCGCTCGACGAGACGGTAATGACCGATGTATGCCCGTACACGCTCGGTACGGAAGTGTCGCGACGGATCGAGAACGGCGCCCAGGCCGCCGGCTTCTATGCGCCGGTGATCGAGCGCAACACGGTGGTGCCGGTGAGTCGTGTACAGCGTTTCGTCCCGCTGACACCGCAGCAGAAACAGATCCGGATCGGTGTGTATCAGGGCGAGTCGCGCATGGTGCGCGATAACATCTCACTGGGTGAACTGACCTTGCCGCTGGAGCCGGGCCCCGGACACGCCGACGGTGTGGATGTTCGCTTCACCTACGACGTCAATGGCCTGCTCGAGGTGGAGGTCACCGTCGTCGCGACGGGCAAGGTCGAGCAGCTCGTGATCGAGAGCGGCGATACGCACATGCAACCCGCCGAAGTCGCCCGTCGCCTTGCCGCGCTTTCCGAGCTGAAGATCCATCCCCGCGACACCCTGGAAAACAGGACGCTGCTCGCGCGGGCGGAACGCATGTACGAGCAATCGCTGGGCGATCTGCGCGATCGTCTCGGCGACTTCATTCTCCGCTTCGAACAGACGCTCGCCACGCAGGATCCGCGACTGATCGCACGCGACGCGGCGGCCTTCCGCGAGGCGATCGACAGCGTCGAACGTGACCATTACCTCGTGCCGGATCCGGCGGTCTGACCGCCATGGAATCATCCTTCTTCACCGTGCTGGGCATCGACCCCGACGCCGATGAGCGTGCCATCCGGCGCGCGTATGCCTCACGCCTGAAGGCCATCGATCCGGCACGGGACCCAGCGGCCTTTGCGACGCTGCGCGAGGCGTATGAACAGGCTCAAGCGCGGTATCGCGACGGCGCGGGCGCCGACGTTCCGCGCCAGCACGCGGTGACGGACGATGTTCCACCGACACCCGCGACAGCCAGCCTCGACCCCCGGGACGAAGCGAGCGCTGCCTTGTCGTCCTTTGCGGGCAGCCTTGTCGCGGAGCCCGGCACCGGCGCGCGTGTGCTTCTGTATCGCGTGACGCAGACCGTACGCGGCCACGTCGATGCGCCGGTCTGGTTCGAAGTGCTGCTGATCGCCGCGATCGCCGGACAGGATTTGACCAGGCGCGATGAGGTCTTCGCCGCGGCGACGCAGGAATTCCACTGGAACGAGGTCGGCCGTCTCGCCGAGCTGGGCGATCACGGGCGCTGGGTCGAACACGTGCTCGTCCAGGAGACCGGATGGAAGGCACTGCCGGAACGCGTGCAGGAGCGGGTTTTCGACGCGATTCGCGCCGCCACACGCGAGGACGACGTGCGGGCGCCCCACGTGGTCGCCGCATGGCCCCTGATCGCCCGATATCTCGGTACGTATCGAACCTACCTGTCACTTCGCGTCACGAACGAGGTGCTCGAGGCCTGGCGCGAGGCGTTTGCGGCCTTGCCGCCGGCGCGTCGTCGCAAGCTCGAACGCAAGGCGGAGCGCGGCGCGGCACCGGCGGCGTGGTGGAGCTGGATCAGGGAGCGTTTCACCGGCGGACTTGCCTGGCTCTTCTACTTCGGCATGGCGGTCCGCATCGCCGTCGCCGTCTTTCGCCAGCTCGGATGGATGAAGTGACCGCGGGAACCCCGTGGCATCTGCAGGTGCTCGGGTTGCCGGGGTATGCGGACCCGGTCGCCGTCCGTCGCGCGTACGCCGCAGCGCTCCGTCAGATCGATCCCGAAACGGATCCCGCCGGTTTCGGCAGGCTGCGCGAAGCGTACGAAGCGGCCCGGGCCTGGTGCGAGGCGGGAGCAAGCGAGCCGCCCCTCGCCGTGTCGACGGACGTCGGGGCGCTCCGGGACGACGCCCGTGAGCCGGAAGAAGTGACCACCGGCGCATCCCCCGACCATCCCCCCGTGACGGACAACACACTGGCGCTGGCCATGGATTTCGCCGCCGAGGTCGGTACCCACGGCGCCGGGCAGGTGGCTGCTCTTCTGGCTGCATCGCTGGCGGAGGTGCGCAAGCAATACATCGATGCGCCGGGACTGTACGAGGAACACCTGATCGATCTGGTCGCGCTGCAACGTATCGGCCACCGGGTGGCCGTCTTCGCGGCGGCGGAAGAGCAGTTCCACTGGCACGAGGTGGGCCATCTTGCCGCGCTGGGCAAACGGGGCCAGTGGGTCGAGAAGGTGCTGTCCGAACGCGATGCGTGGAACGAGCTGGGTACCGACCAGCGCCATGGATGGCTTGCGGTCTTCGCCCGTGCCGAGACGTCGCTGGACACATCGCTGCTGCGACACTGGCCTGAGGTGGCAAGGCTCCGCGAGAGCTATCCGGCGTGGCTCGGCCTGCACCTGTCGCATGACACGCTGCAAGCATGGCAATCCATGTTCGAGGCGCAGTCGCCATCCTCCCAGGACATGTACAGGCGCATGGCGTTGCCCGATTCGGCCTTTCTCCCGGTCGGGGTCGCCCGTGCCCGCGAACGCGCACGAGGCAGGTCGTCCTCGTGGCTGGCGGTGCTGGTCATTTCGATGTGCGTGGGCATCGGACATCTGGTCTTTAACGGATTCGCAGACAAACCTTCCGTGCCGTACGACCCGACGCCATTACCGGCGGATACGCCACGCCAGTGTGCCGATCTCTATCTGGAACTCGATGCGCCTGACGCGTTGGCCGGACGGGCACCTGTGGAGGCGGAACGCCTCAAGACACGTGCGGACCGCTGCGCCAGGGCCGGGCACTGGCATCCGCCAGTGCCCGGTCGCTGATCACGGCGACAAACGCGGCACCCCGTGCTGATCACGCTCTTCCACCGCGGTGACACGCGTATCGATACGTCCCGTACGGATCTCGGGCAGTGCCTCGGTGACCTCGCCGCGCGCCAGTGCCAGCGCGTTGCGATAGCAACGCTGGGCAATGGCGGGATTCTCTTCGCCGACGTAGACGTCGCCAAGCGCTTCCCAGGCGGCGACGCTGGGCTCGATGGCCAGCGCGCGCTCCAGCAGCGGCTTCGCCTTGCCCCACAGGCGCACGCGAACGCACATACGGCCGACTGCCGTAAGCAGTGCCGCATCGTTCGGATGCGTGTCGATCCAGGCCTCCGCCTTGCGCAGGCGCTGGTCGATGTCTTCCGCACCCATGCCGCCATAGGTGGCGATCAGTGTCGGCGACCATTCGCGACGCAGTGACGTCTCGATCTCGTCCATCGCCGCCATGATCTGACCATGACGCGCCGCCTGGCGCGCATACGCGTCCACGGCCGCGGGCAGGCGACGCTGCCCCTTCGGCAGCTGCGACCACAACGCGGCCAGTGCCGCGCCATCCGGCGCGCTGGCGATATACGCCGCGACGATGCGCGATTCCAGTTCGGTAAAGGCACGCGAGCCGAACTCGCCGCTCTTCTGCAAGGGTTCGATCGCGCGGACCGCGCCGCGTGCGTCACCCGAGGCGAGCGAGGCTTCGGCAAATTCGATCCAGCCCGCGGGCGTGAGCGCACCGCTGTTAGCCTCGGGCGCCAGCAGGGTGGCGGCGTCGGCCGGTTTGCCGGCACGACGCAACAGGCGGGCACGCAACACGCGGGCGGCACGCGGCGTTTCCTGCGCGGCCTGGTCGAGTGTTTCCAGCGCTCGGGTCGACTCGCCGTGACGCTCGGCGGCTTCGGCGGCGGCGAGCAGGGCGGGACCGCGAACGGAGGGGTAACGCGCCGCGCGGTTGAGGTCGCGCTCGGCTTCGCCGTGCCGCCCTTCGATCAGCGAGACGAGGCCATCGGAGAGACGGCGACGGCTGAGGTTGCGGTGACGACGCGTCATCGCCCCGAACGGCCAGCGGATCAGCGCCACGAGCGCGGTGATCGCCGCCCATGCCAGCAACAGGATCACGACGGCGGTCACCACCGTCATCTGCACGTTGGTGCCACGCAGGTGGATCAGCACGTAGCCGGGGTCCTCGGCGACCCAGTGCCACGCGAAGGCGGCGATCACCGCGATGAGAATGAGACCGACAATCCAGCGCCAGAGCTTCATGGCGTGGCCTTCGGCGCCGGAGCGGCGCTCGACGGAACGGCCGGTGCCGCAGGCGCGGACGCGCTGGCCGCATGGGCGGGACTACCATTGGTGTCGCCACCTTTCAGCGCATGCACGGAACGCAGGTTGCGCAGTTCCGCGAGCGCGGCGCCGAGCTTCGGCTCCTGCCCCTTCGCCTGACTGGCCAGCAGTGCGGCGATGCGCGATCGCGCAGCCTGCACGGCGGGCGAAGTCGGATCGAAGCGGGCGGCCAGCGTGGCATCCACGCGCTTGAGCGCGGCATGGCGGCCGACGTCGTCGTAGGCAAGCACGGCCGATTCCGCATGGGCCACATCCAGCGCAGCCAGTTCGCGTGCGATGCGATCGTCGGCCAGACCCAGCGGGGTGCCGTCGTCGTGACTGACCTTGACGATGCTGCCCAGCGCGTCGCCGGCACGCTGCCAGAAATTTCGATCCTGAGCCGTGTCGTTCTTCGCGTCGGTGCTCGTCAGCGGCAGCGTCGGGATCTGTGCACGCAGGTCGGCCAGTGCCGCCAGATCGCTGGCCCGTGCAGGCGGAGCGATGCCGTTGAGCGCTTCGCGTTCGGCGGCCACGTTCTGGCGTACCGCGGAGAACGCACTGTCGTTAACCGACGCCAGCGCCTTGTCGGCGAGGTCGTAAGCAGACAGCGCGCCATTGGCGTCGCCGAACAGGGCGAAGCGCTCCTTCGCCATGCGCAGCAGGGATTCGGCTTCGTCGAGCAGCATCGCGTCATGACCGCTCAGGCTGCGCTCGGACAGGTTGGCTACCGCATCCTCGAGGTTCTTCGTACGCTCGGACACGCCGAGCATCTCTTCGCGTGCGGAACGATTCACGCCATCGGCGTCACCGACCCGGCGACGAAGATTGGCGTTGTCGTCGCGCAGACCGTCGACGGCGGCCTGCAGCGTGTCCACCTGCCCGCGCAGACCGTTCGCCGCGCCCAGATCCTGGCGCATGTTCCAGACGGTCCAGCCTGTGTAACCCGCCGCGCCGAGCGCGGCCAGCGAGAGCAGGATGGCAACGGCAAGCGCGCCACCCCCACGGCGTGGAGCGGGGTCGCGCGACCGTTGCGCACGGGCGGTCGGAGGCGCGGCGGCCGGGGCCGGCTGCGCCGGGACGGAATCGGTCGGTGGGGTCTCGGTCGTCATGGGCCGCATGCTAGCAGGCCGTACGCCAACGCATGGAACACATCCCTCAACGGCGCGTGAACGACACCTGGCTTGCGGCCGCGAGGAGGTCGCCCGGTAGCGCCGAGGCAGCCACCACCACGCGTTCGAAACCGACCTGCACCGCGATATCGCGCAGCCGCTCACTGCTGACGACGGCCACCGCCTGGATCAGGCGGCGCCACGCAGGAGCGATCAGAGCGCGGTGCAGATGATCGAGCGCCTCGGCGCTGGAAAGCAGGACGGCGGAGCGGCGCGTGAGCTTGAGGAGCGGGTCGATGTGCCGACGATCCAGCCGGGGCGCCACCCGGTGATAGACGTGGATCTCCGCCAGGAGGGCGCCCCGTGCCACGAGTTGCTCGCGGAGCAGCCCGCGCCCGCCTGCGGCGCCGATCAGAGCCACACGGCGGCCCCGGATGTCCGCCAGTTCGGGAAGATCGAGCACACCCTCGCTGTTCTGAGACGTTTCTGGGAAGCGCGCATCGGGCAGGTTCGCGGTACGCAGGGCACGCGCCGTGCCGCGCCCGACGGCGATCACCACGGCGCGCGTGGCCAGCGGCAGCACGTCGGCGGCGAAACGCACGGCGGCAGGGCTGGTGAAAATCAGGATATCGCCCTCGAGTGCACGACGCAGATCGGCGTCGACGGCACTCGCATCCTCCGTGGCGCGCAACGAGAGCCCGGGTACGCTCACCGGAATGCCGCCGAGCTTGCGTACACGACGGCTCATCGGGCCAGCCGTGCCTGCGGGCCGGGTAATCACGACCGTGACGTTGCGAAGCGGGTGGGTACGGCTCACGTGAAAGCATCCTGCGAGTGATACGGCAGCATAGAAAGATGCGGGCCGCGTCACCAATGCCGAAGGTTGGGGCGCCATACGGATGCGAACGGATTACCTCGCCTCGTAGACTTGACCGCTTATGACTTCGATACCCGACGATCTCGCCAGCCTCGAGCGCTTCATCCTCGACGGCATCCCCCTCGCGCAGGCCATGCGGGTGCACCTCGCCGAGTTCGATGGCGAACGCCTTGTCATGACCGCCCCGCTCGCCCCCAACATCAACGACAAGGCCTGTGCGTTCGGCGGCAGCCTGGTCACCCTGATGACCCTGGCCTGCTGGAGCCTGGTCGAGGCCATGCTGCGCCGTCGCGGCAGCGACTGCGATGTCTTCGTGGCGGATTCGACGGTGCGCTACCTGGATCCGGTCTGGACCGACCTGCGCGCGGAGGCCAGTCTGGCGCCCGGCGCGCGATGGAGCTCCTTTTTCGCGACGCTGGACGGGCGCGGCAGGGCCCGCGCCGACTTCACCTGCGTCGTCCCCGGCGGTAACGGCAAACCGCTTGCCAGCATGGACGCGCGCTTCGTGGCGAAACGCCGGGCATAATGCCCGCCGACGCCTCAACGGACCCTGCCATGCGCCGACTCGCCCTGTCCTCCCTCGTGCTCGTGCTCGCGACCCTCTCCGGCTGCGCCACGGACATTCGTAACCAGGCGCTCAACAGCACCCTGATGAACTACGCGGGCTCGATCCGCTGGGGCGATTTCACCGGCGCGCAGATCTATATCGATCCGGATTATGCCGAGGAGCACCCGGTCAGCCAGGTCGAAATGAGCCGGCTCGCCCAGCTGCGGGTGACCGGCTACGACGAGGGCGGCGGCCCGCGGCCCGATGGCCCGGACGATGTCGTCCAGTTGGTCCAGATCAGCGTGGTCAACATCAACACGCAGGCGGAGCGGACCGTCCTCGACCGCCAGCGCTGGCACTACGACCGCGAAAAGAAGAAGTGGCGCCTGATGACGGGCCTGCCGAACTTCACACCGCAGTGAAGCCGCTATAATCGACCGTTTAGCCCTATTGGCACGCGGAAGACCCGATGAACGACGTTTTGCAGAAGTTGCCCCAGTTCGTGAGCAACCATGGCGCGCTGGTCGCGCTTTTCGTGGTCATCCTGATCGCCCTGATCGCGGGCGAAGTCAGCGTGCTGTTCCGCAAGTGGAAGAGCCTGACGCCGGCCGGGCTCACCCAGCTGATCAACCGCGACACCCCGCTCATCGTCGACCTGTCGGCCAGCGCCGACTTCGAGAAGGCCCACATTCCGGGCGCAAAGAACGTCGCGATGAGCCAGTTCGACCCTGAAACCCAGAAGGACCTGAGCAAGGCGAAGGAGCTTCCGGTCGTGCTGGTCGACAAGGACGGGCGTGGCGTCGGCAAGGCGGCCAACCGCCTGATCAAGGCGGGCTTCGCCAGGGTGTTCGTGCTGGAAGGCGGCACCTACGGCTGGCAGGCCGCCCAGTTGCCGACAGCGAAAGGCAAACGGTAGGAGCGCGCCCCGCGCGCGATCCAGACCTGCGAAAGCGCCGGAAGCCCCTGGAGCCCCCCCCCTGGACCGCCAGAGCGCCCCCGGGGACCGCTAGAGCCCGTGAATCCCCGCGCGCCCGCGCAGGATCGCATCGAGCACATCCGGCGCCAGATCGAACGAGTCGAAATACAGCCGGTCTTCCGGAAGACCGGCCTCGACAAAGAAGTCCCGGCCCGCCGCGATCATGGCCGGCGGCCCGCTCATGTAGAGCTCCACGCCCGTCAGGTCCGGATGGTCCGCCAGCAACGCGTTGTGGACCAGTCCCTCGCGCAACCCGCCGGCCTTCGCTTCGTCCGGATCGGACAGCACCGGCGTGAAGGTGATGTTCGGCACCTTGCTGGCCCATGAGCGCGCAAGGTCGAGCAGGTACAGATCCGCGGCGATCCGCGCGCCCCAGTAGATATGCATGGGACGGCGCGTACCCAGCGCGATGAAGTGTTCGACGATGGCCTTCACCGGCGCGAAGCCCGTACCGCCAGCCATGAACAGCATGGGACGCTCGGAGTCCTCACGCGGCACGAAGGTCCCCAGGGGCGCTTCGATCGCGAGGCGATCGCCGACTTTCAGCGACTCGTACACCCACGACGTGAATCCGCCGCCGGGGACGTGACGCACGTGCAGTTCGATGAGCCCGTCGCGGCGAGGGCCACTGGCGATCGAGAACGGGCGATGCTTGCCGTCCTCGAGGATCACATCCAGGTACTGACCTGGCAGCCAGTTCAGCCGGTCGCCCTGTAAAGGACGCAGCCAGATGCCTACGACATCGGGTGCGAGGAGGCGACGCTCGACCACCTCCGTCTCGACACGACGATGCGGGATGTCCTCGACGGAGGCGATCTCGCGAGCGCGAATGGCGATGTCGCCTTGCGGCACGGCCTGGCAGAGCAGGATCGCGTGGTGCTCGCTCTCCGACGCCGACAACGCCATGGGCGGATTGCGCGGGTAGGCGCAGTCGCCTTCGACCAGCGTGGCCTTGCAGCTGCCGCACACACCGCCACGGCAGGAGTACGGCAGCGCGATACCCGCCCGCTGGGCGGCTTCGAGTACGGTTTCGTTAGTCTCGGCGTCGAATCGCTTGCCGGACGATGTCAGGGTTACGGTGGGCACCTGCGCATTGTAGGACAATGATGGCTTGCTCATGGGACGACCCCACGTATGGCCATCTGGAAAGACCCCATCGACCTCGCTCGCATCAACGGCTGGAGCCGGGGGACGATGATGGAAACCCTCGACATCCGCTTCACCGACTTCGGCGACGACTGGCTGCGCGGCACCATGCCTGTCGATCACCGCACGCAGCAACCGTTCGGTCTCCTGCACGGCGGTGCTTCCGTCGTGCTGGCCGAGACGCTCGGAAGCTCCGCCGCCCTGCTGACGCTGGACGTCGAGAAAGAAGTCGCCGTCGGCCTCGACATCAATGCCAACCATATCCGCGGCGTGCGCGGCGGCATCGTCACGGGCACGGCCAAAGCCCTGCATCTGGGTCGCACCACGCAGGTCTGGGAAATCCGCATCGAAGAGGAACAGGGCAAGCTGGTCTGCCTCTCGCGCCTGACCATGGCGGTGATTCCATCGCCGGGTGGCGCGCCGGGAAACCTGCGCTCGTGAGCGAAAGCGCGCCGTACGCCGCCCTGTCGCCGGATGTCGTGCTGGCCGCCGTGGACGCCACCGGCACCTGGAGCGATGGCCGGCTGTTGACGCTCAACAGCTACGAGAACCGTGTGTTTCAGGTCGGCCTGGAAGACGGTGGTTTCGTGGTGGCCAAGTTCTATCGCCCGGGCCGCTGGACCGATGCCGCCATCGGGGAAGAGCACGCGTTCGCCCTCGAACTCGCCGCGGCGGAACTGCCGATGGTCGCGCCTCTCACCTTCGATGGGCGGACGATGCTGCGCCATGAGGGTTATCGCTACGCCGTGTATCCGCGCCGGGGTGGCCGCGCGCCATCGCTCGAATCGGCGGACCAGCTCGAATGGCTGGGACGGTTGCTCGGTCGCATGCATGCGATCGGTGCGCGCCAGCCGTTTCGTGCCCGTACCACGCTCGACCGGGCGACGATGATCGACATGCCGACGCGCGCCGCGCTGGGTTCCGACCTGCTGCCCGCGCATCTTTTCGATGCGTATCGCAACGCCGCGTCGCGCGTGGACGACGCCGTGGCGAACCGCATCGAAGCGGTCGGACCGGTTCACCGCATCCGCCTGCACGGCGACTGCCATCCGGGCAACGTCCTGTGGACCGACGCCGGCCCGCACTTCGTCGACCTGGACGACGCGCGCATGGGACCGGCCGTGCAGGATCTGTGGATGCTCGCGGGCGACGACGCCATGATGGATGCCTTGCTCGAAGGCTACGGCCAGTTTCGCGACTTCGACCCGACGGAGCTGGCGCTGGTGCCCGCACTGCGCGCGATGCGCCAGGTGCATTACGCCGGCTGGATCGCCGAACGCTGGCACGACCCGGCTTTCCCCGCCGCGTTTCCCTTCGCGGCCGAGTCCCGCTGGTGGGAACAGCACATCGCCGATCTGCACGACATCGCCGACGACCTTTAATCACATCTTTTCGCTTTCTCGTGGAGACCGCTTTGAATTCTTTCTTCACCCGCATCATCGCCGTGTTCGAAATCGCCGGCGGCCTGTTCGGTCTGGTCCATCAGTTCGAGCGTCTGCTCAACGGACGCTTCAGCGGTGTCGATGCCATCGTTGCCGTACTGGGCGTGCTGCTTTTCGGCTTCATCCTCGTCGCCGGCGTTCTGCTGGCAAGTAACGACGGTCGCGGCACGCAGATGTCGATCTGGGCCCAGTTCCTCCAGGCCCCGCTGATCGCCACCCCGATGTTCAGCTATGCGCTGTCCAGCGGCGCCTTCGCCAATCTCTCGGTCACCCTGCAGCGCTCGCCGCACCTGGGCTTCGACTGGGCGATCGCGGAGCATGGCTGGTTGCTCGCCCTCGGCGGCCCGTCTGCCGCGCATCTGGGAATCAACCTGCTGGCCCTCGTTTCCTGGCTGGTGCTGCGCTTCGGCCGCTGAGCCCCGGTATCATGGGCGGATGAATACGCCAGCCCTGCCCGTCATCCGCCTCAAAAACGACCGCGTCCCCGGCCATCCGTGGGTCTGGTCGGCCCAGATCGTCAAACCCGACGACCGCCTGCCCCCCGGCACCGTCGTCGAGGTACACGATGCCCGGGGTCGCTTTATTGGGCGGGGTTTCTGGAATGGCCACGCCCGCGTGGCCCTGCGCCTGCTCACCACCGACGCGGACCAGTCGATCGACGAGGGCTGGATTGCCGCCCGCATCGCGCGCGCCGTCGAACTGCGCCGCGAACTGCTCCGTCTGGACGAGGTCAGCGACGCCTGGCGTGTCGTGCACAGCGAAGGCGACGGCCTTTCCGGCCTCGTCGTCGACCGTTACGCCAATCACCTGGTGGTCGAGTATTTCGCCGCCGGCATGTGGCGCTTCCGCGACGCCATCCACGCCGAACTGCAGAAGCACTTCCCGGGCGCCTCGCTGTACTGGTTCGCCGAGCAGCACGTGCAGCGCCAGGAGTCCTTCGACGTCCGCTCCAACGAGCCGCCGACCGCGGTCGATGTGCACGAACACGGCCTGTCCTTCCATGCGGCGCCGGGCCTGGGTCACAAGACCGGCTTCTTCGCGGACCAGCGCGACAACCGTCGCCGCTTCGCGCAGCTGGCGCGTGGCCGCCGCGTGCTCGATCTGTGCTGCAACGCCGGCGGCTTCGCCGTGCACGCGATGAAGGCCGGCGCCCGCGAGGCCACCGGCGTGGACGCGGACGCCGCCATCCTCGAGGTCGCCCGTGAGAATGCGCGCATGAACGGCGTCGAGGCCACGTTCGAACAGGGCGACGTCTTCGAATGGCTGCGCGCCGCGATCGACCGTGGCGACACCTGGGACGCGATCGTGCTCGATCCGCCCAAGCTCACCCGCGACCGCAACCAGGTCATCAACGCGCTGAAGAAGTACTTCGCGATGAACCGCACGGCGCTCGACGTGCTCGCACCGGGCGGCATCCTGCTGACCTGCTCGTGCACGGGCCTGGTCGGCGAGGACGATTTCCTCGAGATGATCCGCCGTGTCGCCCTCAACGCGGGCCGCGAACTGCAGGTCCTTCACGTCGACGGTGCCGGCGCGGACCATCCCGTGGCCAGCAACGTGCCCGAGAACCGCTACCTCAAGGCGGTGTTCTGCCGCGTCGGCTGACGAGGCGTTCACCGGGCCTTGATCGCCCGCTGGCCCACACTCCGGGCCATGTCCAGGAAGCCGCCCACCGACGCCCTCGTGGTCGTCACCGCCGAACAGGCCCACGCGAAAGCGGCGGGCCTGGTGTATGTCTGCGACACCGACGCGGGCATCACCCGATGCAAGCGCGGGCGGGCGTTTTCCTACCTCGACGCCGAAGGCAAGCGGATCACCGACGAGGATGTGCTTGCCAGGATCCGTGCCCTGGCCATCCCCCCGGCGTACACCCGCGTCTGGATCTGCCCGAACGAACGCGGCCATCTGCAAGCCACCGGACGCGACGCCCGCGAACGCAAGCAGTACCGCTATCACGCGAAGTGGCGCAACGTCCGCGATCGCGGCAAGTTCGAACGTGTCCTCGAGTTCGGCAAGGTGCTGCCCGCCCTGCGACGTCGCCTTAGCAAGGACCTGGCCCTGCCGGGGTTGCCACGCGACAAGGTGCTTGCCCTGATCGTCAGCCTGCTCGAGGAAACGATGATCCGCGTGGGCAACGATACCTACGCGAAACAGAACAACTCGTTCGGCCTGACCACCCTTCGCTCGCGGCATGTAGCCGTCCATAAGGGGCGCATCGAGTTCCACTTCCGCGGCAAGAGTGGCCAGTGGCGCGACGTGGAGCTGGACGACCGTCGGCTGGTGAAGATCGTGCGCCGCGTGCAGGAGCTGCCCGGCCAGCGCGTCTTTCAGTACCTCGACGACGAGGGCAACCGGCAGCCGGTGGATTCCGGCATGGTCAACGACTACCTGCGCAGGGTGACGGGCGGGGAATTCACCGCCAAGGATTTCCGTACCTGGGGCGGTACCGTGCATGCGGTCGCCACGCTGGCGGCAACGCCGCTACCGGACAAGGGCGGTCAGGCGGCCCTGCGCACGACGCTGGCGGGCGCCGTGAAAGAGGTGGCCGCCGTGCTCGGCAATACGCCTGCGGTCTGCCGCGCGTCTTACATTCACCCCGAGGTGTTCGAGGGGTGGCTCGTCGGCGAGCTCCATCGGCATGTGCCACCTACCGGCCTCCATGCGCCGCGCAAGTTGGAAGCACTGACCCTGGCTTTTCTGCGACGGCGCCTTCGTGCGTCCGCCCGCTCCCGCTGACGCATGCGGATGGCTATAGTGCGCACACGGGGTTCGCGTTCCATTTTCCAGAGGTTGGTTTGACGATGTCGCGGTGGAAGGTGTTTCCCGTCATGTTCGGTCTGGCGACCGTGTCCGGTGCGCTGGCCCAGGAGGCGCCCGCCGCGCCCCCTTTCGCTCTCCCCGATGCGCAGAGCCACCGTGGCGTCGTCGACGACACGTGGATCGTCGCGCCGAAACGACTCCCAGGCGCGACGCTCGCGGCGGTGAAGAACTACGCGGATGAAGGTGACATCGCCGCCGGCGTCTCGCTGCGCTATCACATCGATGGCGCGGACTGGATCATCGCCGACGTGTTCATCTACCCCGCCGGCGAAGGCGATGCGTCGAAGATGCTGAAACAGGCCGCGGACGACTTCCGCGAATCGGTCGACTTCGCCGAGCGCCAGCAGATCTACCGCAACGTGTGGTGGGGAGACGAGGCTCCCTATACGGCGTCGCTGGCGGGTGGGAAGAAACTCGAGGGGCGGTTCCTGCCGATCGTGTTCGATGCGCAGCAGGACATGCTGACCTCGCGCGCCTACCTGTTCTATCGCAAGCTGTACTTCGTGAAGATTCGCCTGAGCACGACGGTGGAGGCGGTCGATTCCCTGGCCGAGCGCGCCGACAAGTTCATCGGCAACCTGCTCGACGGCGTCGATATCGTCAGTGTGGGCGGCTGCGGCAAGAAGATGGACATCATGGCGCTGCCTAGCGGGCAGACCGCCCCGGCGGATTTCACCGACAGCGTGAGCCCGGACGGTTTCGGCATCGCCATCAGCATGTCGAAGGCGGGTGGTGCCACGTACGCCACGCAGATGACCAGGGCGATGGCGGTTGCCGCGCGTCGGCAGCTCGCCACGGGCTGCACGTCAGTCAACTACAAGCCGCCGGGTGACGACAGTGTGCGCGCGGTGCTGCACTTACGCTTCGGGCCCGAGGACTGGGGTGCCGCGCCGCGACACTGATCGGAAGAAGCGGCCGGGACGCGTCCCACGCCCGGCCGCTGTCGGTCACCGTGGCGAGTCGTTCTCAAATCCTTGAGCCGACCCGCCACCGGCGGCGACACAGACAGCATGACGGTCGTTGCCGCTTTGGCATATAGAAGAATTCTGAAAAATCGCGCGGATCGCAAGCGACCGCCTCTCCACGTCGCCCCGACTGTCGTGCCTTGTAAACTGTCGTCTTCACCCCGCCGAGCGAGCCGATGACCACGAAACCGCGACCGTTTTCCATGATCCGCGACTTCGCGCTGGCCGACTGGTTCACGCTGGGCAACGCCGCCAGCGGCGTGGGCGCCTTGTTCTCGACCATGACCTACCTGCAGGAAGGTGGCGTCTGGCACCTCTACATGGCCTCCGGCCTGGTGCTGCTGGCGCTTATTTTCGACGTACTCGACGGACGGATCGCGCGCTGGCGCCAGCGCGCGTCGCTCATGGGTCGCGAACTGGACTCGCTGGCGGACGTCATCTCGTTCGGCGTCGCCCCCGCCGTCATCGGCTACGGCTGCGGTATGCAGGGCGGACTGGACCGCGCCATCCTGCTGATGTTCGTCTGTTGCGGCGTGTCCCGCCTGGCCCGATACAACGTCACCGCCGAAGCGCACGCCAACGAGGAGGGCAAGGTGACGCACTTCGAGGGCACACCCATTCCGACCTCGATTGTCCTCGTCGCGGTGCTCTGCGCCGCGGCGGCCACCGGCGCCCTGCACGAACGGATGTGGCTCGGTAGCGTCCAGATCGCCACGCTGGGCCTGCATCCGCTGGCCCTGATGTTCGCGGTCTCCGGAGCACTGATGGTCAGCCGCATCCGCATTCCGAAGCTCTGACCGGGCAGGCGCCGATCCTGCTCAGGCCGTGACCGGCCGCGCCGGTTCACGGCGCCATGCGCGCAGGCCGATCACCGCCAGCACCACGAATCCCGCGTACAGCACGGCCGTGACCGGCAGTGCCTTGTAGACGTATTCACCGACGTAGAGCACGTCGACGACGATCCAGAGCCACCACGCGGCGACGTGTCGTCTTGCCTGCCACCATTGCGCGACGAGGCTGAACGCGGTGAGCCCGGCATCAAGCCACGGCAAGGAGGCGTCGGTCCAGCGATGCATCGCGTAACCGAGGGCCAGTGCCGCCCCCGCGCCGACCGCGAGATGTGTAAACGCACTCCGACCATCCAGATCGGCGACGCGGACGTGACCGCTCCCATCCAGATTGCGTCGCCAGCGATGCCAGCCGTAGAGGATCAACAGGGCGAAAGCGATCTGCAGCAGCGTGTCGGAATAGAGCCTGGCGTCGACGAAGATCCACGCGTAGGCGATGACGGAAACCAGCCCCACTGGCCAGCACCACGGACTGCGTCGCGCCGTGAGCCACACGGCGGCCGCGCTCACCAGCGCGGCCGCCAGTTCGAACCACGACAGCTCAAAGTTCATAGGTCACCGAGAGACGGGCCAGGCGCGGCATGCCGGGGAACAGGTAGGCGTCGCCGCCCGAGGTCCCCGTGTCGCGCCAGTAGAAGCGATTGAAGACGTTATCGACATTCAGACGCCATGTCATCGCATGGCCGCTCACCGTGGTCGCGTAACGAAGCCCGGCATCGAACACATGGTAGCCGGGCACGCGCGTGGCGCCGTCCGGCGTCGCCACGTTGCTGCTCGCGTAACGCCAGCCGCCCAGCACGGCAAGCCCCTGAACGAAGGGCAAGCTGTAGTCGGCGTACACGGCGGTGCGCCAGCGTGGCACGTTGACCACCTGGTGATCTTCATAAGACGGCGCACCGGTATTCTCCGCACGCGCGCGGATCGCATTGCCACTCGCCGTAATGCGCAGCCGGTCGGTAACCTGCCCGGCCAGATTCAACTCGATGCCCGTATGCACCTCCTGTCCCTGCTGGACAAAAGTGAAGCCTTCCGCCGTGTCATCCGGACGAGCGAACTGATACGACTGGCGGATGCGATACAAGGCGACCTGCAGGTCGAGCACATCGCTCACGGCATATTTCACGCCCGCCTCGACCTGGCGCGAATGCAGCGGTGCGAGCGTCGTGCCGCCGTTGGAGGTCCAGTAAGGCGCTTCGCGACCGAGCGAGATGCCTTCGCCGTAACTCAGGTACGTCGTCAGCGGCGTCGTCGGCTGCCACAACACCGCTGCCTGCGGCAGCGTCTTCGTCTCGCGTGTATCGCGCTCGAGTGCGCCGGTGTCGTCGTAGGCGCGCTCGTCCAGCTTGACCAGACGCGCGCCGGCCAGAACCTGCCACTGCTCACCCATGTGCATGCGATCGATCGCGAACAACGTGCGCTGCCAGCTGGTCAGGCGACGCACGGACGCGCCGGGCTGGTTCGGCGACGGGTCGAAAACGGGCACGACGCGATCGTCGATGTTGGCCGTGCCGACATAGTCGTAGACGTAAGGGAGCTGGTCGACCGTGCGACGGAACGCGCTGGCGCCGAGGTTGATCTCGTGATCGAGCGCACCGGTGGCGAAGCTGCCCGTGACCACGCCACGCACCTCGTCGTTCTGACGCGTGTCGTCGGGGCTGCGGTAGTCATAGACGTCGTAGTCACCGTTCGGTGCGAAGAAGTAACCGGGTGTGGCACCCGATGCGCACGACTCGGCGTAGAAGCACCCATAGGCAAACGCGACGTTGTCGTCGATCACCGTATGGCTGTGACCCGCCGACACCTGGGCGTTCCAGGTGTCGCTGAAGCGGTAGTTGAAGCGCAGCGACGTGTTGCTCGAATGGATACCTACCGGTCGCTGCCAGGGCTGGTAGCCGAGCAGTCGGGTGCGACTCGGGTGCGCCGGAATCGCCGTTCCACCAAGCAGCTGATAACCCGATGCGGAATTGCCACCGCTGGTCTGGTAGTCGGTGTCGAGGAGCAAGGTCGCCTGTTCGTTGATCTTCCAGTCGGCGCCGATCGACAGGAAGCTGCGACGCCCATCGGTGTGTTCAATGGCACCGTGCGTCTTTTCGTTGGCGGCATTCACCCGCACGCCGAACGACGGGGTAAACCATGTGCCAAGGTCGAGCGCTTCGTAGCTCGAGCCATGCGAGTCGGTGCCCAGCGTGAGGTTGTGCACCTCGGCTGGACGCTTGCTGACGTAATTGACCAGGCCACCCGGCTCGACCACGCCCGCCTCGAGACCGCCGAGACCCTTCAGCACTTCGACGCGCTCCTTACCCTCCAGCGCCTGCAGCTGCTCCGCGGACATCATCATGCCGTTGAAGCGAAAGCCTGTCGCGAGATCCAGCGGAAAACCGCGGATGGATACGTCCTGGTAGTAACCCGCCGGCGCGTAGTTGTCGTTGATCGCCGCGTCTCCGCGCACCAGCTCGCTGAGCGTGCGCGGCTGGCGATCGTCGATCTGTGCGCGGGTGATCACGGTGATGGCGGCCGGCGTGTCGTGCAGCGCCGCGCTGCCGAAGCTGCCGAAGGTGTCCAGCTGCGAGTCCGCGGCGTGGTAGCCGTCGGTCGCCGACGCGTGCACGTCGATGGTCGGCAGGGTTCGGGCCTGCTGCTGCGGGGCGGCATGGTCGTCCAAGGCCTGGGCCAGCGGAGCAAGGGCGAGCAGGGCCAGGGCGAGCGGGGTACGGGCAAGAGTCATCGTCGTCTTCGGGTTCACGGACGAAGCGACGGCGAACCACGCCGCCCGACAGGGCGTTTGTGGTTCTGCAAGCTCCCTACGCCGGTACTAACCGGGTCAGGTTCCAAGGGACTCTCTCAGCCCGGCGTATGCCGGGCACCCCCGCTTCTAGAACGCCTATTGAAGCACGAAATGTCAGCGCGCGTGACGGAGGGCGTCGAGCAGTCCCTGCCCTTCGGTCCCGGCGAACCAGCGGGCATGGCCCAGCAGGAAGGTCCGATAGGCCACGTCGGCGTGATCGCGGCGCCGCGTGATGCCTTCGAAATACTCCACCTCGGAGAGCGCGAAATCCACGTGGACGACGGGCAGGACATCGGCAAGCGCGGCCAGGTCCGCCGGAGCGAGCGGTCGGACGGACCGATAGCCGTCGAGCAGGCCGAGAGCCAGATCGATACGGGCAATCCCGCCCTGTTCGATGTCGAGCCACGCGATGGCGTTCCGCTCGATCGCCGTAGCCAGGTCGAACAGTGCGAACGTGCGCGCGGACAGGCCGAAGTCCAGCACGTCGGTGATTCGCCCCGCATCGCTCGCGTCGCTCCAGCAGAGGTTGGAGACGTGCCAGTCGCCGTGAGTCCACAAAGGCGTTTGTCGCGCTACGGCCAGGGCCGCAGCCCGCGTCCAAGGGCCGAGAACCATACCCACGTCGTCGCGCCAGTCGCGCTCGCTCAGATAGGCGGCGAGCGCCGGGCGTCCGGGCAGCTGTCCGGCCAGTACCGAGACGGGGTCGGCTGCCGAGAGCATCTCGGCTCGGGCGACCAGCAGGTGGGTCCCCCGCTGCGGCGCATCGTAGCCTTCCGCCGCAAGGTGCAGCCGCGCGAGCATCGCACCCGCGGCATGCGCGTGCGCGGCGCCGCCCGCGGGCGACCACGAAAACGCGTCGCGGTAGACATCGTTCCCGGTCGCGGACCGATGCACTTCGTAGACCCAGTCGCCCCTGGACACCGAGGAGCGGCCCGTCGCGTCACCGAGGACAAGCGGCACGGGGATCCCACGCGCGCGCAAGTGCGTCGCGAAACGATGTTCTTCGGCCAGCGTCCGCTTGTCGCGCAGACTCATGTGGTGCCGTTTGACGAAGACCTCGCCGGCCGAGGTGCTGACACGTGCCGCCGCCGACAGCGGGCGGGGACTGTGCCAGACGATGGCGTACGGCCCCTTCAACGAAGGGTAGCCGTCGAGCAGCGATGCCACCTCGTCTTCCGTCAGCGGCGGCCAGTCCGGTGCCTGCTGGTCGCCCGCGAGGCCGTGAGAAAGGTGGACTTCGTCGCTCATTCCGCCAGTGTATCGGACCCGCCATGCCCGCCTCACCCGCGCGCGGAAACGGCAAATTTACCAATTCGCCGTTTATTCGATGGCGAGCGGGCCGATAACCCTTCAAACTAGGCATGCCGATCGCGGAAAGCGTCGCTACCGACTGCTCCGATCGGCCACCCGGAAGGCAGAAGGGGTCGAATGTGCGTGCACTGAACAAGGATCCGTTAGTCTGGGGGCGCTATGTCGCCGTCGCGGGCGCGTATGCCGCCTGCTACGAGCTCACGCGCAACTTTTCATTTTCGCACTGGATGCTCCCTGCCGGCCTGCGCCTGGCCTGCCTGCTGCTTGTTCCCCGTCGCTTCTGGCCCGCGCTCGCTGTCGGCGAAGCCCTTCCCGTCGCTGAAATGGCCGCGCTGCATGCGCATGCTTTCGGCGTGCTCTGGGCCTGCCTCGTCTCGATCCCGACGATCGGCCTGTGCATGCCGGCGGTGATATGGATCCGGCGTCATGCGGACCTGCGTCGCGCCGACGGCCAGATCAACATGAACATGATCATGGTGGCGACGCTTGCCTGCGCCCTCATTGGCGGCGGTGCCAGCACCTTTACGCTGTCGATCGTGCAGATGGGCGATGGCTCGCCCAATCCCGTGGTCGAAGTACAGGACTTTCTGATTTATTTCCTCGGTCAGTACCTGGGCGCCCTTACGCTCACGCCGACCATCATGGCGATGCGCGAGCGCATGGCTGCCCTGCCCGGTGGCATCGTCACCTGGCACGCCGTGCGGTCCAGCCCGCTGGCGCGCGATACGCTGCTGATCGTCGTACCCTCGCTCGCGATCCTGATCTTCCTCGCGTCACAGGTCGTCGAGGGCACCGCCGCGCTGCAGAGCGTGCGCATGGCGATGGCGGTTCCCGTCATCCTGCTGACCTGGCGGCACGGCTGGCACGGCAGCGCGGTGGCCGGCATGCTCGCCAGCATCGCTCTCGCATCGACATCGTCGTTCCTGACGGAGCCGCTGATGATCCAGGCGCAGGTCGTGCTGTCGCTGGTGATCTTCACGTCCCTGCTGTTCGGTGTACGAGTGGCTCGCCGCATCGCGGCGAACCACCCGGTGGTGCTGAAAGGCGCCTGCCGGGAACCCAGTCAGCGCTGACCGAAAGGTCCCGGGCGGAACGACGCCCCGGTCTTTCCCTCTTCCTCGATCACGGACCGTGGCCATTGCAGTCGCGTACCGTGGGGCATTCGCCGGCAAGGAGAGCCGTAATGCGCACGGTCCCATCCGCCTGCGTGGCCGCCTTCACCTGGACCGTGCCATCGTTATAGACCGTCTCCGACGTACCACCGGCCGGGGTGTCCAGCGGTTCATCCGGCGTGGAGACGCCGGCCGCGTCGGAACCGACCGGCGTACCCACGAGCGCGTAAGGCGTGCGGGCGACCGCACCGCGCACCTTTCCGCTCGCGTCGTTGACCTGGATATAGCGGGTCGTTCCGCGCTGGAACACGTAGACGTGGTAGTTCGGGCTGGCGCTGACGTCGGTCGCGTTCGGCCAGGATTGACCCAGCCCCGACAGAGCGGTCTGGGCGTGAGCGGCGCCGAGGCCGAGCGAAGCGACGACGAGGCAGGCGAGCGTGGAGCGGGCAAAGCTACGCATGGTGGATCCTCCTGGGCTGTGTGGAGCAAGTCTGGACGCTGTGCGCGTCAGATCCTGCGACTCGGTCAGGGCAGTGCCATGACCGATTTATCCACTTTCGCCCATCGCCAGAGGCCCCTGTCGGGCGGCTGCCGATTACGCTCACAGCTGTACCGTCGCCGGGCTCCCTGGCACGCCTGGGGTTCACCATCGTGAGGATCACGCACGCAGAAAAAGAAAAGCCCCCGATTTCTCGGGGGCTTTTCAGTGGTGGCTGGGAGACTAGGATTCGAACCTAGATAAGCAGCGTCAGAGGCTGCGGTCCTACCGTTAGACGATCTCCCAATAAACCGGGTTTCGACGCGCTCTGACCTTGAAGCGTCGAACTTTGAAGCACTAAACCGATTAGCGCTTCGAGAACTGCGTTGCGCGGCGGGCCTTGTGGAGACCGACCTTCTTACGCTCGACTTCACGAGCGTCGCGGGTCATGAAACCAGCCTTACGGAGCGGCGACTTCAGCGCTTCGTCGTATTCGACGAGGGCGCGAGCGATGCCGAGGCGGATGGCGCCGGCCTGACCCGTGATGCCGCCACCAGCGACGGTGACCATGATATCAAACTTTTCGACATTTTCGGTCAGTTCGAGCGGCTGACGCACGATCATGCGCGAGGTCTCGCGGCCGAAGAACTGGTCGAGCGGCTTGCCGTTGACCACGATGCCACCGGTGCCCTTGCGAAGGAACACGCGGGCGGCGGAGGTCTTGCGGCGGCCGGTACCGTAATTCTGCTGGATAGCCATCATAGTTCCTTAGATTTCCAGCGCCTGGGGCAGCTGAGCGGTATGCGGATGCTCGGCGCCGCCGTATACCTTGAGCTTACGGTACATAGCGCGACCCAGCGGGTTCTTCGGAAGCATGCCCTTGACGGCGATTTCGATGACTCGCTCCGGATGCGTGGCGAGCAGATCCTTGAGACTCGTGGTCTTCAGGTTGCCGACGTAGCCGGTGAAGCGGTGGTACATCTTGTCGTCCAGCTTGGCACCGGTCACAGCCACCTTCTCGGCGTTGATCACGACGATGTAATCGCCGGTATCGACGTGGGGGGTGAACTCGGGCTTGTGCTTGCCGCGGAGGCGACGCGCGATCTCGGTCGACAGACGACCGAGCGTCTTGTTCGTGGCATCAACCACGAACCAATCACGCTTGACGCTTTCCGGCTTGGCGGTGAACGTTTTCATTTCAAATACCTGGTTTGCCGCCTTGCAGGGCGGAACACGGAATCGGTGAAAGCAAAGGCGCGAGAGAATAGCTGACTTTTCCCTCATCGCGCAAGCCCACCGTGCAGGTGAGCTTCGGGCCGACAATCATAACATGATGACCGGGCCGTTTCACAAGCCTCCCGGATGACGAGGCCGACGTGCGCGACAAGCAGCCGCAGCAACTTCACCTTTCTCCGGGAGCCGAGCATTGTAACGTGTGTCATCCCCGTTCGTCAGGAGTTTCTTCCATGTCCGTTCGCACCCTCAGTCCTTTCGACCGTTTGCTGGCTGGCGTGGAGCGCGCCATGGAAGCCGTCGCGGGCTCGCCGGAGGCCGTCCGGCGATCGCCTGGCGATGCGATAGCGGACGCGCCGATGACCGACGCGGAACGCCGCCACGCCGCGGGACTCATGCGGATCAATCACGTCGGCGAAGTCTGCGCGCAGGCGCTCTATGTCGGGCAGGCCGCCCTGGCCCGCACCGAGGAAACGCGAGCGCACCTGATGCATGCCGCGCAGGAAGAGACCGACCATCTCGCCTGGTGCGCCGAGCGACTGAAGCAGCTCGACAGCCGCCCCAGCCTTCTCAATCCGCTGTGGTATGCGGGAAGCTACGCCATCGGCGTCGCCGCGGCCGCCATCGGTGATCCGATCAGTCTCGGCTTCGTGGTCGAGACGGAGCGCCAGGTGGAAGCGCATCTGGCCGAGCATCTCGAACGACTGCCCGCGCAGGACGATCGTTCGCGCGCCATCCTCACGCAGATGCAGGCCGATGAAATTCGTCACGCGGATGCGGCGCAGGCACGCGGCGGCATCGACCTGCCCTGGCCGGTTCCCGGCCTCATGCACGCGGCATCCGCGGTGATGAAGACGGTCGCTTATCGCTTCTGAAGGCGAAAGCGGTTCGACGATCCCTACGAGAAGGCCCGCATGTGCGGGCCTTCCTATTTTTCGGACGGGTGCTGGCGCGTCAGGCCGCCTTGCCCACGCTGTCGAGTTCACCCAACACCTCATCGCTAAGGACGAGATCGCCGGCGGCGAGGTTCTCACGAAGGTGGGCTACGGACGACGTACCCGGGATCAGCAGGATGTTGGGCGAGCGGTGCAGCAACCACGCGAGCGCGACCTGCATCGGTGTCGCGTCGAGGCGTGTCGCGATCTCGTTGAGCGTGTCCGACTGCAGTGGACTGAAACCACCCAGCGGGAAGAACGGCACATAGGCGATGCCATCCTTCGCCAGTGCGTCGACGAACGCGTCGTCGTCCCGCTTCGCGAGGTTGTACATGTTCTGCACGCAGACGATGTCGCAGATGCCACGACCCTCCGCCACCTGCGCCGGCGTCACGTTGCTGAGGCCGATGTGCCGCACGAGCCCTTTCCGCTGCAGTTCTGCGACCGCCTCGACCATGTCGGCGATCGATCCCTCGGCCGGGCCGTGCGTATCGAACATCACACGCAGATTGACCACGTCGAGCACGTCGAGACCGAGGTTGCGCAGGTTGTCGTGCACCGCGCCGGTCAGCTCGTCGGCGGAGAACGCCGGCAGCCAGCCGCCCTTGTCGTCGCGGCGCGCACCGATCTTGGTCACGATGACGAGGTCGTCGCGGTAGGGATGAAGCGCTTCACGAATCAGCTGATTGGTGACGTGCGGGCCGTAGAAATCGCTGGTGTCGATGTGGTCGACGCCGCTTTCCACCGCGGCGCGCAGCACGGCCAGCGCCGCGTCGCGATCTTTCGGGGGACCGAACACACCCGGGCCCGCGAGCTGCATCGCGCCGTAACCCAGCCGATGGACGGGACGATCGCCGAGATGAAACGTGCCGGACTTCTGAATCGGGGACATGGGAGAGCTCCTGGAAGGTGAGCTACAAAGGTAGGGGCTGCCGGATAAGGCGATAAGCGGGCACAATCGGGACGGCTTGTACCGCAATCCGCACAATGCGCCCGACCAGGGAATATGCCCGTGAAAGCCGACCTCGCCGATCTGAACGCCTTTGTGACGGTCGCCTCGGCCGGCGGCTTCCGCGAGGGAGCCCGCCTCAGCGGCGGCAGCGCCTCGGCCCTGAGCGAAGCGGTCCGCAGGCTGGAGGCTCAGCTCGGTGTCCGCCTGCTCAACCGCACGACGCGCAGCGTCTCTCCCACCGACGCGGGTAAGGGCCTGCTGGACCGTCTCGCCCCTGCCCTGGCCGAGGTCGACGACGCGCTGGACGTCGTCAATCACTTCCGGGATCGCCCGGCGGGCACGCTGCGTCTCAACGTACCGATGAGCGCCTCGCGGCTGGCGCTGCCCGCGATCGTGCCGCCCTTCCTGGCCGCGTATCCCGACATTCGTCTCGAGGTCCTGACCGACGAAAACTTCGTCGACGTTCTTGCCGAAGGCTGCGATGCGGGTATTCGCTATGACGAACGGCTCGAGCAGGACATGATCGCCGTGCCAATCGGACCCCGGGTCCAGCGCTACGCGGCGGCGGCCTCACCGGCCTACCTTGCGCGCCACGGCCGCCCGTCCCATCCCCGCGACCTGCTCGACCACGCCTGCCTGCGCGGTCGCTTCGCCAGCGGCAACATGCCCGCCTGGGAATTCGAGAAGGACGGGGAGACCGTGATGGTCGAGCCCACGGGGCCGCTGATCGTCCGCGCGGGCGGCGCCTCCGACCTCGCCGTGGAGGCGGCCGTGGCCGACACCGGCATCGTGTTTCTGTTCGAGGACTGGATTCGCCCGCAGTTGGACAGCGGAGCCCTGGAACCCGTCCTCGAGGACTGGTGGCTGGCCTTCCCGGGCCCCTTCCTCTACTACCCCGGCAGGCGTCTGGTACCGGCACCGCTGCGCGCTTTCATCGACTTCATCAGAAGCGCCGCGACCGCGTAGGGCCGGATAGCGGAAGCCCCGCTTTCGCGGGGCTTCGGGGTCACATCAGGTTGCGGCCGTGGAACAGTTCCTCGATCTCGCGACGGAGCAGCGACTCGATGCGCTGACGCTCCTTGAAGGAGAGATCGTCGGCCTGGGCCTCGAACAGATAGGTGTCGAGGTCGAAGTCCTTGATGTGCATCTTCGTGTGGAAGATGTTTTCCTGGTAGACGTTGACGTCGAACATCTCGTACTTCTGACGGATGTGCTTGGCCAGGTAATCCTGCACCGAATTGATCTTGTGATCGATGAAGTGCTTCTTGCCCTTCACGTCGCGCGTGAAGCCGCGGACGCGGTAGTCGGCGATGACGATGTCCGACTCGAAGCTGTCGATCAGGTAGTTCAGCGCCTTCAGCGGCGAGATGACGCCGCAGGTGGCCACGTCGATGTCCGCGCGGAAGGTCGCGATGCCGTTGTGCGGATGCGTTTCCGGATAGGTGTGGACCGTGATGTGGCTCTTGTCCATGTGCGCGACGACGGCACCGGAGATGGTGTCGCGGCCGAGCTTCTCGACGACCGGCTCCTCGGAGATGAGGATCGTGACGGAGGCGCCCTGGGGATCGTAATCCTGCCGGGCGATATTCAGGATGTTGGCGCCGATGATCTCGGCCACATCCGTCAGGATCTGGGTCAGGCGGTCGGCGTCGTACTGCTCATCGATGTACTCGATGTAGTTCTGGCGCTGCTGTTCCGAAACGGCATAGCAGATGTCGTAAATATTGAAGCTCAACGCCTTGGTAAGGTTGTTGAAACCTTGCAGGCGAAGGCGGGGAAGCGGTTTGACCACAGCGACTCTCCGAGGCCGGGAATAACGGCCAGCAGCAGACGCGGGTTAGCAGCTAGGGTCCCCGCAGCGATGTAAGCGACAGGCCGACAGTGTGCCCGGCGCTTGTGTACGGCGTGAGACAAGGGGTCCCGACGCCGAGGGGGTGAAATTATGGGGCAAGATGGCCCGGATTTGAACAAGCAGGGGCTGGATCGATTTAATTTGTGGATTTTGATACCCGGTTGTCTGCAATAATCGCCCCGGGGACATGGCAAGTCGACGTCGCCCGACGGAATCCCGGCGGCGGCGTGACGAAATTGGGGACGCCATGCCATTGAGGCTCAACGGAATCAGCTGTGGCTCAACTCAAATATCTGCTCCAACAGGCTTTCGAGCGCTCGCAGGCTCCGACCAGCTTTGCGCCGGACCCTGCCGCCATGGGCCGCTTCCTCGACGCCTGCCACCGCCGCCGGTATCCGGGCAAGACCGCGATCATCCGTCCCGGCGACCCGGCCAACACGCTCTATTACGTGGTGGAGGGCTCGCTGGCGGTCTGCACCGAGGATGAGGAGGGCCGCGAGCTGATCCTGGCCTACATCAACCGGGGCCAGTTCATCGGCGAGATGGGCCTCTTCGTGGAGCAGGCGCAGCGGGAATCCCTCGTTCGCACCCGCACCGCCGTCGAAATGGCCGAGATCAGCTACGAACGCCTGTTCCAGTTGCTCGAGGGACCGCTGTCCGCCGAATGCCCGAAGCTGCTCTTCGCCATCGGCTCCCAGCTGACCCACCGCCTGCTGCGCACCTCGCGCCAGGTCAGCCGCATGGCCTTCATGGACGTGACGAACCGGGTCTCGCGGACCCTGCTCGATCTCTGCCAGGAGCCGGATGCCATGACCCATCCCGACGGGACGCAGATCCGCATCTCCCGCCAGGAAGTCAGCCGCATCGTCGGTTGCTCCCGTGAGATGGTCGGCCGCGTGCTCAAGCAGCTCGAAGAAGAGCGGATGATCGACGTGGCCGGCAAGACCATCGTGGTGCGCGGCACCCGCTGACCACGAAATACGCGGGACCGGCCTTGGGCCGTCCCGCCGTCCCGCCGTCCCGGCTAGCCCTGGTACACCATGTAGACATCCGCGCGCTCGTAGTGCGAGCCCGGACGAAGCGCGGGCTGCAGGACGAATCCCGCGCGCTGGTACATGCCCAGCGCTTTGGTCAGCTTGCTGTTCGATTCCAGGAACAACTCCGTGCCCCCGCGGGCGCGATAGTCGGCGATCGCCGCGTCCAGCAATGCCCGGCCGGCGCCCAGACCCCGATAATTCTCGTCCACACCCATCTTCGATAACTCGTAGACGCCCTCCCCCTCGTGGATGAGCGCGCACGTACCGACGACTTCGCCCGCGTACAACGCGAAGAAGATCGCGCCACCCTGCGCCAGCACCATCCCCTCGGGATCGGCAAACAGTGCGCGGTCGACGTCCTCGATTCGGAAGTAACGCTCCAGCCATTGCTGGTTGAGGCGACGGAAGTGCTCGCTCAGGGCAGGCTCGAAGGGCACCACCTGGACGGCTTCGCGGGTCAGTGCCGCCCGCTGATCGAGGATCGCCGCGACGAGGGGACGGCTCGCCAGCGCCTGCTCGCAACCGTCGATGGCGTCGAGCAGTGCCAGTCCGCGCGGACCCATCGACTCCGCCATGCCCCGGCGGATCGCCAGCCATACCGGGCCAAGAGCCCCCAGCGCGCGCTCGCCCGCGTCCGTGAGTGCCAGCACACTGCGGCGCCCGTCCTGAGGATCGCGCTGACGGACCACCATACCGGCATCGACGAGGCGGTCGGCGAGCTGACTGACGGCGGAGTGCGTCTGGCCGATCGCCAGGGCGACGTCGGTGACCGTGGTCGGGCCGACGTCGCGAAGAAAGCGAAGGACCGGAAACCAGCGCGACTCGATGCCGGCACCGCAGGCCCGGTAGACCTCATCCACGGCCTGATAGAAGTGATCGCTGAGCGCTTTCAGGCGACTGCCAAGCGCGAGTTCGCGCAGGGACGAGAGGTACATCGGGGATCCATGTCGTGGGGACGAGAAGCGAGGCTAGCGGCGGCGGGATGCCGCACGCAAGCGATACCCCTTCTTCATGTCGGGTACGCGCCCCCATTCGTTATGGTGAGACCACCACTCACGACACGGACCGGCATGGACTGGAGCCAGTTCCTCCTATTCGCGGGCGTCGGGCTGTTGGCACAGCTGGTCGATGGCGCGCTCGGCATGGCTTATGGACTGGTGTCCAATGCCGTGCTGCTTGCGCTCGGCCTGCCCCCGGCGGTCGCCAGTGCGACCGTGCATACGGCCGAGGTCTTCACCACCGGCGTGTCGGGCGGTGCGCACGCCTTCTTCGGCAATGTCGACTGGAAGATGTTCCGGCGCCTGGCCATCCCGGGCATGGCCGGCGGCATCCTTGGCGCCTGGTTTCTCGCCAGTGTGGACGGCGAGATGCTGAAGCCCTTCGTGTACGTCTATCTGCTTGTCCTGGGCACGGTCGTGCTTCTGCGCGCCGCCGGGCGCGGGGTGTCTCACCATCGGGTTCGCCACAAGGGAGCGCTTGGTTTCTGCGCCGGCCTCCTCGACGCCATTGGCGGTGGCGGCTGGGGCCCGATCGCCACCTCCACGTTGCTGGCACGCGGCGGCGCCGTCAGGCAAACGATCGGCACGGTGAATGCCGCCGAGTTCGTGGTCACGATCGCGATCTCGACGACGCTGATCTTCCACATGGGCATCCAGCACTGGCCTATCGTGCTCGGCCTGCTGACGGGCGGCGTCATCGCCGCGCCGGTTGCAGCGTGGCTGGTAAAGCATCTCCCGCCACGCTACGTCATGGGTGCCGTAGGCTGCCTGGTCGTGGGGATCAGCCTTTTCCAGCTGGGAGCGCGGTTCCTTCGCTGACTCGTGCCGTCAGAACCAGTGCACGACCTCGAGCTTGTCGGCCAAAGCGCGACGCGCCCTCTTCTCGACCTTCGGCGACGGATTGACCAGAACGGCCCGGTCAGCGGCGCGCAGCAGGGCGAGATCGGACAGGGAATCGCTATATGCAATGGCCCAGGGGCGCGCGACGCCCGCCTTGTCGAGCGTTCGGACCTTCATGCCCTCGACGTTGTGGACGGTGAAATGCACGCCGATCGGACCGCCACGCGTCGTCGAACCGATCAGCTCGTAGCCGGTCAGGTTGACCTCATCGAGAATCGCTTCGACGACGGTCAGGTCGTTGCCGCTGACGATGACCACCCGGTCGCCGGCATCCACGTGCCGCCGCAGCGTGGCGACGGCGTCGCGGAGGAAGACGCCCGGACGCCGCGCGTAGGCACGCGCAAACGCGCCGACCTGCCGACGATAGGCCGCTTCGCGACGGCCGAAGGTCACCACGCGGAGGAAGGTTCTGCCAAGGAATCGGCTACCGGCTACCGTCGGCAGCAGCAGTGGCACGAAAGGAACCACGGGAAGGGCGAGCAACAGCCGCCAGCGCCCCGTTCCCGACAGACGCTCCCGGAAGAACAGTTCGAGCGTCTGGTGACGGACGATCACACCGTCGAAGTCGAACAGCACGATGCGACGTGCGTCGACGGCGGTGGTGTCCCCGGACACCGCCGCCTCATGCCCCTGATTCATATCGGCTCTACTGCTTGTGGGTCTGGCTGGCCGTACCGAAGAGCTTGCGCAGTTCCGCACCCGGATCCGCCGCGCGCATGAATGCCTCGCCGACGAGGAAACAATCGATGCCCTTGTCGCGCAGGATCTTCACGTCTTCCGGCGTGTGGATGCCGGACTCGGCGACCAGCGTGCCGTCTCCGACACGATCCTTCAGCCGGAGCGACGTGCCGAGCGAGGTCTCGAACGTCCGCAGGTTGCGGTTGTTCACACCGATGAGCGGCACCGGAAGATCGAGCGCGATCTCGAGCTCGTCCTCGTTGTGGACCTCGACGAGGACATCGAGATCGAGCTCGGCGGCCAGCATGGACAGTTCGAGCAGGGCTTTGTCGTCGTAGATGACGTCCCCGTTTTCCTTGCTGGCAAAGGCGGCGACGATCAGCAGGATGCAGTCGGCACCGATGACGCGCGCTTCGTAGACCTGGTACTCGTCGACGATGAAGTCCTTGCGCAGGATCGGCAGCGAGCAGGCGTCGCGCGCTTCGCGCACGAAGTCCTCATGTCCCTGGAAAAAATCCGCGTCGGTCAGCACGGAGAGACAGGCGGCGCCGCCGTTCTCGTAGCTGCGCGCGATCTCGGCCGGGTTGAAGTCGGCGCGGATCAGCCCCTTGCTGGGACTGGCTTTCTTGATTTCCGCGATGACCGCCGGGTGGCCGTCGTGCAGCTTGGCATCGATGGCGGCGACGAAGCCGCGGGTCGGCTCGAGTCCGGCGATGCGCGCCGCGAGGTCGTCGAGCGACCGCTTGCGCTTACGCTCGGCCACTTCTTCCGCCTTGCGGTCGAGAATGCGATGGAGAATGTCGGGCATCTAAGCGGTTCCTAGGGTAAGGCCGGGCAAGGGGGAACCCCGGCGATCTCAGGCGCCGAGCCGCTGGGTCGCGGCCACGAACGCGTCCATTTTTGCACGTGCGGCGCCGCTTGCGATGGTCTTGCGTGCCAGATCGATGCCGTCCTGGATCGTCGGCGCCACGTCGGCCGTGTAAAGGGCCGCGCCCGCGTTCAGGCAGACGATGTCGTGGGGCACGCCGGCCACGCCGGAAATGGCGTCGATCAGCATGGCCTTCGACTCCGTCGCGTCTTCCACGCGGAGGTTACGGCTCGACGCCATCGACAGACCGAAGTCCTCCGGCTCGATCTCGTACTCACGCACCACACCGTCGCGCAGTTCGCCCACCAGGGTGGCGGCGCCCAGCGAGATCTCGTCCATCCCGTCGCGCCCCCAGACCACCATCGCGTGCTTCGCGCCCAGCGCCTGCAGGGCACGCACCTGGATGCCGACGAGGTCGGGATGGAACACGCCCATCAGGATGTTCGGCGCGCCCGCCGGATTGGTCAGCGGCCCGAGGATGTTGAAGATCGTGCGCACGCCCATCTCGCGACGGACCGGGGAGACCACCTTCATCGCGGGGTGATGATTCGGGGCGAACATGAAGCCGATATCGACCTCGCTCATGCACACCGCTACCTGCGCGGGCAGCAGGTCGATCCGTGCGCCGAGCGCTTCGAGGACATCGGCGCTACCGGACTTGGACGAGACGCTGCGCCCGCCATGCTTGGCCACGCGGGCGCCCGCGGCGGCGGCAACGAACATCGACGCCGTGGAGATGTTGAACGTCGATGCGCCGTCGCCGCCGGTTCCCACGATGTCGATGAAATGCGGATGCGTGCCGGCGTCGACCTTGGCGGAGAGGTCGCGCATGACCGTCGCCGCGCCGGTGATCTCACCGACCGTCTCCTTCTTCACACGCAGCCCGATGAGAATCGCGGCCGTCATCAGCGGGCTGACGTCGCCGCGCATGATCTGGTGCATCAGCTCGATCATCTCGTCGTGGAAGATCTCGCGGTGCTCGATCGTGCGCTGGAGCGCCTCGGAGGGAGTCATCGGCATGGAGCGTGAATCCTTGTTCTTCGTCAGGCAGCGAGCGGCAACGGCATGCCGAGGAAATTGCGCAGCAGGTCGTGGCCGTGCTGGGTGAGGATCGACTCCGGGTGGAACTGCACGCCTTCGATGTCGAGGGTGCGGTGACGCAGGCCCATGATTTCGTCGAGCGAACCGTCCTCGCGCTCCGTCCAGGCGGTCACCTCGAGGCAGTCGGGGATCGAATGCTTTTCGACCACCAGCGAGTGATACCGCGTGGCCTCGAAGGGGTTCGGCAGGCCGGCGAAGACGCCGAGGCCCTTGTGCTTCACCGGCGACGTCTTGCCGTGCATGATCTCGCGCGCCCGGATGACCTTGCCGCCGAACACCTGGCCGATGGCCTGATGACCGAGGCAGACCCCGAAGATCGGCAGCTCGCCGGCCATCTCACGCAGGATGTCGATCGACACGCCGGAGTCGTCCGGCGTACCGGGTCCGGGCGAAATCATGATGCGCGACGGCGCCAGCGCACGGATATCGGCGATGGTGAGCGCGTCGTTGCGCACGACCTTGACCTCCTGCCCCAGCTCGCCGAGGTACTGGACGAGGTTGAAGGTGAAGCTGTCGTAGTTGTCGATCATTAACAGCAAGGGAGCACCCGTAAGGTGGGGATGGGATGAGCCGGAGCCGTATGCGTGAACGGCGGCGTGTCGGCCATTATCCATGGAAGGGGACACGGGCGGCCACTTCACAGGAACAAGAAGACACTAAATTACCCAGAAAGGGTAATCTGATACCTTAAGTGGGTAACCTAGACACTGCTCCCAGAGGTACTTGTGCCATGTCCAACCCGTCGATCAGTGTGGCTGACGCGCTGCTTACCGGCACGCAACAGCGAGTGCTGGCGCTTCTGTATGGCCAAGCCGATCGAAGCTTTTTTACCAAGGAACTTATCGATCTGGCGGGGGTTGGATCAGGCGCGGTGCAACGCGAACTAAGCCGAATGCTTCGCAGTGGACTAGTTGTCCAGTCGCTTGTCGGGAATCAGAAACACTACCGCGCTAACGGAGAAAGCCCGGTTTTCTACGAGTTGAAAAGCCTCGTTGACAAACTCCTTGGTGTTCCAGGCATTCTCGTGGAATCCCTCAGGCCCCTGGCCGACAAGATTCATTGGGCGATGCTGTATGGGTCCATCGCGAAAGGCCGAGCAGCCGCATCGGGCGACATCGATGTGCTCGTGGTATCGGACTCGCTGACACTGGAAGACGTGTATGGCAGCGTGGCGTCCGCCGAGAAACGTCTTGGTCGGGCAATCAGTCCGATGCTGTACTCAAGCGCCGAGCTTCGTCGCCGCGTCGAGGCCAGTCAGCCGTTCCTGACGAAGGTACTGGCGGGTGATTTCATAACGCTATTGGGAGGCATGGATGACCTCATCGCCACTGGACAATCTGGTTCGCGTCGGCCAACTCAAGGCCGAGCCACCAGCACAGGCCGAGCTTGATGGATTAATCCATTCGGGAACGGTTCGCCTGCAAGATTCGCAACTTACATCGCTATGCATGGAGAGCCGCTTCGACCTGGCGTACAACGCAGCGCATGCTTTGTCGCTGGCTGCACTTCGCTGGCATGGATACCGGTCCGAGAACCGCTATCAGGTTTTCCAGTGCCTCGCACACACGCTTAAGCTTGAGCCACTGCAATGGCGCGCACTGAGTCAGGCTCATAACAAACGGAACCTCGCCGAGTACGAGGGCGGGCTCGATGTCGACGGGGCCTTGCTGGATGCTCTGATTCGATCAGCTCAAGTCGTATTGAATGGTGTGACGGCGCTCGGCCCGGTGCATCGTTGAGCCAAGGGAAAGACATCGGGCACACGAAAGACCAGTTAGCGTGAATTCAACGCCAAACCTCAGCGAAACGGGCTTTCGATGCGCAACCTCGACTTCAGCTCCTGGCAAGGCCTCTTCTCCACCCTCTTCGGGCTGGCGGTCATCACCCTGATCGGCGTGGGCATCCGCCTCCTCGCGCAGCAGACCGTCCAGCAGCGACGCGAGCGCGAGAACCGCCAGATCAACGAGCGCCTGCGCACGCTTATCGCTGCCTACAAGACGCTGGGCGGATCCTTCACCGGCAACCTGGCGGTCGATCCGAGCCACATGCGCGACCTGCGTCTGCGTGCGGCCGCCGCGGCTGCCGAGAGCGGCCCGACCGACATGTCCAGCGGCTCGGATCGCGCGCGTCGTGTACGTGACGCGGTGGAAGCCGCGCTATCGGACATCATCCTTCTCGGCACGGAGGAACAGGTGGCGCTGGCGGCACGTGCCGCCACGGAGATGGTCGAGGGCCGTCCCGTCCACATGCATGAACTGGTGGTCTCGCTCCGCACGTTTATCAGGAAGGTGCTCGACCTCGAGCCCGTGTCCGGCAAGATCGCCATCCCCAGACAGGGCCCTGCCCGCGTCGTGGCCGCGAAGGGCAAGGGTGACGGCGGGGCCAAGTCCGAAGGAGGCGGCGCCGGGGGCGGTAAAGGCGGTGGCGGTGGCGGAATGGGCGGCGGCATGGCGGCCGGCGCGGGACTCGGCCTCGGCGGCGGACTCGCGGCCGACGACACCCATGAGCATCACGGCTGACTGACAGGAGACACCGCATGGCGACGCAATCCGGCATTCTTCCCGAGGCTCTGCCACTCACCCGAAACGACTGGGTACCGAACAACGAGACCCTGCCCGTCCTGATCTACCGCAACGTGGTTCGCGGACATGACCTCGCACCGGTCATGGAAAACCTGTTCGGGAGCAATACGTGGCCGGCGGACTGGCGCGATGGTGTCTTCAACTACCACCACTATCACTCGACCGCGCACGAGGTGCTGGGCTTCGCCGCAGGTTCCGCGCGACTGCTGCTGGGCGGCCCCGGCGGTCACGAGGTGACCGCAAACGAGGGCGACGTGATTTTGCTACCTGCGGGTACCGGCCACTGCCGGCTCGATGCGAGTGACGACTTCCTTGTCGTCGGTGCCTATCCCAAGGGACAGTCATGGGACATCTGTCGTGAAGCGCCGACCACAGAGATGATCGAGCGCATCCGCACCCTTCCCTTTCCGTCAGCGGATCCAGTCAACGGCGGCACGCCGCCGCTGACCGCACATTGGCATCGGGACGCCCAGGGCGAACGCTGATCGTCAGCCGACCGCCTTCAGCAGTTCTTCGGTCGACGTCGTTTCGCCGATGCGCGGGAAGATCGTGTTGATGCTGTTCTCATGCGCCGACGCAACGAGGTCGGTCATCGCATCGGTGACCAGCACGACGTCGTAACCCAATTCGCTGGCGTAGCGCGCCGTCGACTCGATACCGATGCTCGTAGCGATACCGACAAGCACGATCTGCGTGATGCCCTTCGCACGCAGCTGCGCATCGAGATCCGTAGTCTGGAAGGCTCCCCAGCGCTGCTTGCTCACGCGCATGTCGCTCGGCGCCGCTTCAAGCTCGGGCACGAGTTCGGCGAATCTGGGATCCGTGGGGAAAGGATGTTTCGGCGCGTCGGTACGACCCGGTGCCGCCTCGACCACATTGACGAGCACCACCGGGTGATTTTTCGCACGGAAGGCGCGGGCGAGCGCCGCGCACTTTGCAACGATGTCGGCGGACGGATGAACCGTCGGCAGCGCGACAATGCCGTGCTGCAGGTCGATGACGACGAGGGCGGCGTTCTTTTCGAGTTGGCTCAGCGGCATGGTAAAGCCTCAGGATGGGTGGGTGGGAGAAGACGTCACACGCGGAAGCGTGCGATCGAGAAGCGTGGCGATCGCCATCAATGCGGCCGTGACACCCATGATCATCGCGAGCCGGTGCAGGCCGGGGTCGGACGGGTGATCGCCATAGACGAAACCGAGCATGCTGGTCGCGGCGATGGCGCCGATGTAGCTGGCCGTGCGCTGCAACCCGGAGGCGGCGCCGATCTGCTCCGCGGGCGCCTGCATGTAGACGGCCGCCTGTGTCGAGATCGACATCAGTCCCTGAGTGATGCCGAAAAGAGCGACGGCGGCAGCCATCAGCCAGAGCGGCGACGTCGAACGAAGCCAGTACAGCGCCGCACAGCCGGCCACCGTAGCGATGAATGCACCGAGGAACGGGGCACGCAGTCCGCGAGTACGCGTCCCCGCGATGGATGTCGCGCCAGCCAGTATCGACATCGGCAAGGTAGCCAGGCCGGCCGCCGCGGCGGAGTAACCACCGGCATGCTCCACCCATTGCGCGAAGCCGTAGAACACGCAGTACACCAGCGTGAAGCCGACGGCGGCGCGCAGGTAGGTCACGCTCAGCGGCACGTGTCGCGCGAGCATACGCAGGTCGAGAAACGGATCGGGCCGGCGTAATGAATGGGCGGCGAGCAAACCGGCCAGGACGAGCGAACACGGGATCGCCCACCAACGCGGATGGTGCAGGTCCATCAGGAACAGCATGAGAACGAGAAGGCTGCCTGCGAACAGCAGAACGCCGATCGCATCGACTTCCGCCCACAACGATCCACGGCGCTGACGGCGCTCATCCGCCGGCACCCAGGCGAGAACGGTCACCAGCGTAAACAGCGCCAGCGGAATGTTGACCGTGAAGATCGCGTGCCATCCGAACGCTTCCGTCAGCACGCCGCCGAGCACGGGACCCACCGCACTCGTAGCGATACCCGTCATCGACAGGATGCCCATCGCCGCACGGGGCGGTGCGCTCCCCGTGCGGTCGGCACGCTCGCGAAACAGCCGCATGGCCGATGGATACGCACCGGACGTTCCGATGCCGAGCAGCACACGCACGCCGATGAGCCAACCCAGCGACGGCGCGATACGTCCCGCAAAGCCAGCCAGCATCACGAACAGCAGCGCGCCGATGTAAACGCGTCGCGCACCGATCAGGTCGGCCAGTCGTCCCATGGTCGGTTGCGCAACCGCGCTGGTCAGGTAGAGACCCGCGATCAGCCAGCCCGTCTGCGCCACACCCGCATGGAACTCGCGCGAGATGGGCACCAGTGCGGTCGCGATCATGGTCGAGTTGATCGGGTTCAGGCAGGAGCCGAGCGCAAGCGGCAACACGAAGCGCGGACCGAACGGCTTTCCGTGCGCCGGGGCCGACGACGAGGCATCGGCGACCTGCTTCACGACGCGTCCCGTTGACTCATGTCCGCAAGGCGCCGCATGACGGCGGCTGCGGCGATAAGGTCCGCCTGCTCGTCCGACGTCAGCCGCGCGACGGCGCTCGTGAGCCAGGCCTGCTTGGCGTCGCGCGTACGCTGGCGTGCTTCGACACCTTTTCGCGTCAGGCGAACGAGGAACTGGCGCCCATCGCTCGGGTGAGGGGTTCGCTCCACCAGCCCCTCTTCCTCGAGCACCCCGAGCGTCGCACCCATCGACTGCGGCTTGACCGCTTCGGCGCGTGCCAACTCCGCCGTGGACATGGGTCCACCCTCGAGTCGCGATAGCGCCGCGATCTGCGACCAGGTCAGCTCGAGGTTGTTGGATTCCGCGCGCAGGCGGCGGATCAGCTGGCCGCAGGCGGTGAGCAGATCGGCAGCGGCGGCTTCGGCGGATGGTGGCTTCGCAGGGCGTTTCGTCGGCATACGAACAGGCTAGGGTCCGCAAGGAAAACTTGCAAGTCTAACTTGCAAGTTTTCCTTCGAAACTTCTTGCGGTCGTGCCACGGTGGGCTTGCGGCGAACGCGATCAGCTTGGATGCTTGGTCGTCCGCATCCCCAAGGAACAACGTCATGCAGTCCCTCGGCGCCATCGCCTATCTCGTCCGCGACTACGACGAGGCCATCGCGTTTTTCACTGGCGCGCTGGGCTTCGCGCTGATCGAGGATACGCCTCAGGGTCCCGACAAGCGCTGGGTCACGGTCGCGCCACGCGGCGCCGAGGGGACGAAGCTCCTGCTGGCTCGCGCGGTCACTGACGAGCAACGTACGCACGTGGGCAAGCAAGGCGGAGGCCGCGTCTTCCTCTTCCTGCAGACCGACGATTTTGCGTCCGACCATGCGCGTATGACCCGGCATGGTGTGCGCTTTCGCGAGGAGCCGCGGCACGAGCCCTACGGGACGGTCGTGGTATTTGAAGATCTCTACGGCAACGCCTGGGATCTCATTCAGCCCACCCTCTGACCGGAAATGACCATGAACGATCGCATTCGCGTCGCGGTACTCGACGATTATCAGCAGGTCGCCCGCACCATGGCGGACTGGTCGCCCGTAGAAAAACGGGCGGAACTCACGATCTTCCACGACCACCTCCACGATCACGACGCCCTCGTCCGGCGGCTGGACCCGTTCGACGTGCTCTGCGTCATGCGCGAACGCACCGCGCTCACGGCGGATCTGATCGCCGCCCTGCCCCGTCTGCGTCTCATCGCCTCCACGGGGCTGGCCAATGCGTCGATCGACCTGAAAGCCGCCGCGGAGCACGGCGTCGAGGTGGTCAACACGGACTACTCGTCGACACCCACCATCGAGTTCACGTGGTCGGCGATCCTGGGTCTGGCACGCGACATTGCGGGTGAAGCCGCGTCAGTCCGCTCGGGAGGATGGCAGACCGCCCTGGGCACCGAGCTGGGCGGCAAGACGCTGGGCATCCTCGGGCTGGGTCGGATCGGGTCGAAGGTGGCGCGGATCGGGCAGGTCTTCGGCATGCAGGTGATCGCCTGGAGCGAGAACCTGCAGGAGGAAACGGCCAGTGCTCTCGGTGTACGCCGGGTCAGCAAGCAGGCACTGCTCTCGCAGTCCGACTTTCTCACGATTCACACGCGTCTGAGCGAGCGCACGCGCGGCATCATCGGCGCCCCCGAACTTGCCACGATGAAGCCGGGCGCGCGCCTGATCAACAGCTCGCGCGGCCCGATCGTCGACGAAGCCGCCCTGGTCGACGCGTTGATCAGCGGACGCATCGCCGGGGCCGCGGTCGACGTGTACGAGACCGAACCCCTGCCTGCGGACCACCCGTTCCGCGACCTGCCCAACGTGCTGGCGACGCCACACATCGGCTATGTCACGGAGGAAATGTACCGGACGTTCTACGGCGACTCGGTCAGAAACATCGTGGAGTGGCTGGGCAGGCGGACCTGAAAAGAACTCAGAAGGACGCGACTTTCCTGCCGCCCTTCGCGGCCTCGTCTTCATGATCGTCGCTGCCCTTGGGCTTGACCGTCATCAGTTCCAGCGGCTTGCCATCGGGCTGGCGTATCGACCAGCCATGCTGCAGCTCGGCGAGATCGTTGAGCTGTGGGCAGATCAGGTCGGTACGCTTCTCCAGCGCCTTCGAGCGCTTGTTCATCTCGCCGTCGAGGGATTTTTCCAGCGATTCCGCACGCGCCTGCAAAGCGGCTACCTTGCTGGAGTCGCCGGACAGAGCCGCTGTCACGGCGCTGGACGTGACCGACCCGACCAGTTCGCCAACGCTGTCGGAAATCGAGCCGCCGATCGTTTCCTCCATCCGGTCGCCCGACCAGTGGCCCGCACCGAGCCCTTCGTCGATCTCACGCAAGGCCTGGGCCTGCTTACGCTTCAGCTTCTCCAGCATGGTGGCCCGCTGGTCGCCGTCGGCGAACGACAGCGTCACCGTGGTCATCGCCGCAAAACCAAGCTGAATACCCTCACGGGCGATCGTCGCCACCTGGGGCACCAGCTTGCGGACGCCATCCTCGTAACGGCGCAGCGCCTCGGCATCGGTCTGGGAGACGGCAACCTGCTTGCCGTCCACGCGCAACGTACCGTCATGAAGAAAAATCTGGGCCGGCGTGCCGTCCTTGCGATGGAAAGACAGGCCCGAACTCGTGACGTCGACATCGTAAGGCGTGGAGTAATCGCTCTTGCAGGTGTCGGTACTGAAGTTGATCGTCCGCGCACCGACGGCGCTGGCGGTAAGCACCGCTAAGGCGGCGAGCGTGCCGGTAATCGTTGAACGGCGCATGGCCCTGCTCCCTGAGATGGATGACGCCGACTCAGATGCGGCCGGCTCGCTCATGGTTTAAACCGATGCGATGAACGACGCATGGGCTGCAGGTCACGGGATGACGTTCGGCACGGTCAGGAAGCGATGCCGCGTTCGCGGGCGTACTCGGACAGACGACTGTCGTGGTCGAGCCCCAGCTTTCGCATCGCGTCGCGCTTTTGCCGGCTCACCGTCTTGACACTGCGACTGAGTCGCTCCGCGATCTGCGAGATCGACATCCCGCCGACATAGAGCCGCACGACCTCCATCTCCCGCGCCGACAGACGCGACGCGTCGCTGGGCGCCTGTACGCCCGCCTCGTCGAACTGCCGGCGGATCGTATCGCTGAGAAACGGACGGCCATTGGCGGCCTGCCTGACGGCGACAGCCACTTCCCTGAGGGGTGCGCGCTTGTCGCATAGTCCGAGCGCGCCGCGCGCTCGCATGGCCTGCAGCACGGCGGCGTTGTTGACCATCGTAAGCACGACGACGGGCAACCTGGGGTAACGACGACGGATGAGATCGATCAGGCCGAGCCCATCGCCGTGACGGCCGCCCGGCATCGAAAAGTCGGTGACCACGACATCGCACGGACACGCGGCGAGTACGTCGAGCAAGCGATCGCCGTTGGCTGCCTCACCGACCACCTCGATGTCACCGGTAGCCTCGAGCGCGGCGCGCGTACCCATCAGGACTACCGGATGATCGTCGGCAATGATCGTTCGCAGAACCATGTTTTCCCTCAGCGGCGGAAATGCGCAGCCGCTTTCCATGCAATATGTTACTTCTGTTCGCATCGCGGAGATTACAGTAAAGCTCCGTTCGTGGTCGAAGGAACGCCATGAAGCTATTGAGAAAATTGGTCAAATTGGGATGTCTCGTCATCGCTTGGGGCGCGGCCCTCGACACGGCGTACGCGGGTGATCACCCACCGTTTGCATCGGCATCGCTCTGGCAGAGCGATGGGCGCACGACGGACGATCACGCGTGGGCGTTACCATCATCGTCGGAAGCCGATGTCCCGCTGAGCGAGGACGAACGACGCTGGCTCGCGACGCTTCCGGTATTGCGCATCGGCATCGATCCGACAGCCGCACCGCTATCGATGATCGGCCGGGATGGCGAAGCCGAGGGTCTGTCGATCGATTATCTGGAGGCCGCGCTGCACGCACTCGGCCTCAGGACGCGGACGGTACCGACATCGGACTGGCATGAGGCGGTACGCGCCGCGTCAGCCGGCGACATCGACGTACTCCCGGCCGCGTCGGCGCGTAACGCGGAACTCGGCAGGCATTTCATCTTTTCGGCGCCCTACGCCGAATTTCCGGTGATGATCGTCACCCGGGAGGATTTCGCCACCATCGGCGACAGTCACGACCTCGCGGGACGGCATGTCGCGGCCAACCTGTCCCAGGGCGCCGTGGCCGCAGCGGTCAAGGCGATACCTGGCGTCGGCGTCATCGACGTCCGGACCACAGCGGATGGATTGCAGGCCGTGGCCACGGGCACGGCGGAGGCTTACGTCGGTGACATCGCCACCGCGGAGGCGCTGATCCGGCGCGATTATCCGGCGAAACTCAAGCTGGCCGCCCCGACGAACGAGCGCGCTGAACTCACCGTCGCCGTGTCGGCTCGCTACGCCCCCCTGGTCCCGTTGATCGACCGGGCTCTGGCCCGCTTGCCGGAACGCCGCTCGCAGTCGATCCGCAATACGTGGCTGCGTTCGCACTACACGTGGGGTGGGTCCTGGACGGAGATCGCACGCAAGGTCGGGCCAGCGGGCGTGCTCGCACTGCTGTTGCTGATGGCCGTGTCGTACGCCTACCTCCAGCTACGCAGGGAAACGCGAAGGCGCGTGCGCAGCGAAGCGCAACTGGCCGATGTCACACGCCATATGCCGGCCGTCGTCTATCGCTTCATGTACCGGACCGATGGTCCCATCACCTTCATCTACGTCGGCGGCAACCCGGAGCCCATGTTCGGCATCGACGCGGAAACGATCCTTCGCGACGAACGTCGCGCCTTCGAACGGGTGGACGAACGCGACCAGTCATCGCTCCTGGCTGCGATGGCGCAGAGTGCCGCGACGTTGCAGCCCCTGCATGCGGAGCTTCGTGTCAGGGACGTCGCACCGGAACGCTGGGTGGCGTCCCACGCCTTGCCACGGCGCGTCGGCGACGCCGTCGAATTCACCGGCTACTGGATCGATGTGTCGGAACGCCACCGGCAGTCGAGCCAGCTGGCCTCGGCAAAGCTCGCAGCCGAAGCCGCCACTCAGGCAAAGAGCCGATTTCTGGCCACCATGAGCCACGAAATCCGCACGCCGATGCATGGCGTGCTCGGTACGCTCGAGATACTGGGTGAAACCGAACTGGACGAGGCACAACGGCGACTGCTGACCACGGCGGAGAGCTCGGCCGAGGCACTGCTGCAAATCCTGGACGATGTGCTGGATTTTTCGCGGATCGAGGCGGGCCGCGTCCTGATCGATCCCTCACCCGTGGACATCCGCTCGCTGGTATCCGGAGTCATCGACCTTCATCGCTGGCAGGCGGGCAAGAAGGGCCTGCGACTGGGCACTCGCATCGACCCCCGCCTCGCGGCATGCCTTCTTGTGGACAGCAGCCGCCTGCGCCAGATTCTGCTGAACCTGGTAAGCAACGCGGTGAAATTCACGGAGGAAGGCGGCGTCGAGCTGACGGTCGACGTCATCGAGGACACGCCTGAAGTCCAGGCGGTGCGCTTCTGCGTCGGCGACACGGGGATAGGCGTCGCGACCGAGGATATCGACCGGCTGTTTTCTCCCTTCAGCCAGGCCGAAGCGTCGACGGCACGACGTTTCGGCGGTAGTGGACTCGGCCTGACCATCAGTCGCAGCCTCATAGATCTCCTGCATGGGCAGATCGCCATGAGCGGCTCGCCAGGCGTGGGCACGCGGGTCACCGTGGATCTCAGCCTTCGCGTCTGCGAGGCGACGAGTCCGCCCGACACGGTGCCCGAGCCAACCGGCACCGTGGCGCGTATGTGCCATGTGCTGGTCGCCGAGGATCACGCGATCAACCGCGAGCTCGTCGCGGCGCAGCTCGAACGCCTCGGTCATCCCTACCGAATCGCCAACGACGGCGCTGAAGCGCTGGCCATTGCCGGGCAATGGCGTGTCGACGTGCTGCTCACCGACATCCACATGCCCGTCATGGACGGACATCAGCTCATACGCGTACTTCGCGAACGCGGCGAAAGCATGCGCATCGTCGCCATGACGGCGGATGTCATGGCGACGGAACGGGATCGTTGTCTGGCCGATGGCGTGGATGCGTTCGTCACCAAGCCGCTGCGACTGGCGACCTTGCGCGACGCGATCGTGCCGCCGGCAGGCGAGCCGCGGACGACCAGCGATTCGTGGGACTTCGACCTGTGGCGAGAATCCTTCGGTGACCTGTCCGCACTGCCCGCGATGATCGATCGTTTCGCCGCCGGCCTTCGCCGCGACGTCGACGAGCTGCTTGCCGCGGCGACGCCCGGCGCGGCAGGCGAACGACTGCATCGCATACTCGGCGGCATGCGCATTTTCGGCGCGTCGCCGGAGGCCGCCGCCGTGGAAGCGCTACAGCGCGCACTCGTATCCGGGCCGGCGGCAGAGGAAGCCATGGCTCGGCTGGCCGAGATGCCCCCTTTACTGGATCGCTTCGTGGCGCGGTTGAGGGACGCCGTACAGCATGGCCTCCAGTTCTGAGCAATTTCTCAAAATAAAACGCGATTTTTCAGAATCGTCTGATTCTTTGTCCCTGCGTCTCAAGGCCATCCTTCCAAGGAACGCGACAGCGCGGGGACGGAGGCAAACATGAGCGGCCACATCATCGATTATCACATCGCCGACCTGGGTGACGCCTGGGGAATTTTTCGCGACGGGCTGCAGATCGCCGTCCGCTCCGATGCGGCCGATGCCATCGCTTTCGCCAACTTTTTCGCGGATCGCGAGACGCTCATGGGCCGACAGCGCGTGCATGTATCAGCCGACAGGGTGATGCACCGGACGCTGCGCGACCTGCGCAAGGCTGCCTGACGGTCAGCGCCCCGTGGCGCCGCCGAGATTGGTCATGTCCAGATGCAGCAGGCGCAGGCGCGCGATGTGTCGGCCCACCGCCGCCCGATCGCCGGATGCTGCTTCCAGACGAAGAAACGCCTCGAGCAAACGATGTTCCATCTGTTCGAGCGTGCGGATCCAGGTCACATCGGGATTGTGGGACAGCTTCACCGTGGCCTCCATCATCGTCCGACGGACGCCGCTCATCGCACCGCCGGCCAGTGCGGGCCTACCACCGGTGGCGCTTACCTGGCCCTGCAAATCCCCTGCGATGGCGGTCAGGGAATCGGCGGACTCTTCAAGGATCGCGCGGAGCCCCGGCTCGCGGACGCTACGTGCCGCCTGACGATAGAGATCCCGATCCGCGATGACGCGGCGGATCAGCCCATTAACGACACGGATCGAAGTGCGTTCCATGGGCCGGACGTTAGCCCCCCCGGACTTAGCGCCCCCTAAATGCGGTCCATTCCGGTCAGCCAGCGGTCATTCGCCGCTTTCGAGCAGAAGCAGCGGGTGTCCGCTGGCATCGCGCAGCCCTGACTCGAGGTCGAGCAACTGGCGGATCGACGGGCACAGGGCCTGTACACGGGGCCTCAGTGCGTTTTCCACGCGAGTCATGACACGCGCCTGCCCGCCGCTCGATACCGATGCGACCCTGTCCCGCAGTGCGGCCGCACCCTGAAGATCGCCGTTCATCGCGAGCTGCATCGCTTCACCCCCCACGTCCTGGGTCAGGATGGGCGTGATATCGGACACGATTTCCTGCGCGTAGGCGCGCATCGCGTCTTCCTGCCAGTCGCGGGTGCTCTGGCTGGCGGCAATACGTCGCTTGATGTCGGCCACCCGAGCGTTCAGGGCGCGATCGAGATCGCCGCTCGCCGCCGCACCCGGAGCAGCCGTCGCCGCCTCGTCGCGTACCGCCTGGGCAGCGATGTCGACCCCATCGCTCGCCAGGGCCTTCGCTTTGGGTAACAACGCACGGACGCTTCGTTCGAACAACGCGACGCGGTCCTGCTCGTCGGGCCTGAGGCTGACGTCACGACCGTCCGTGGACAGCGATCCGTCGTGCATTCGCACGGTGCGCGGTGCGACCTCCGGCCGCTCGAACAGCAGCGCGTCAGGCCGTACGGTCAGATCGTAGCTGCTTGCGATGCGGCAGCTGTGGTCGAGACCCTGGGCTGCGGCACCGCCCGCGAAGCAGAGGGCCAGTACGAATGCGGTCAGGCGAGCGGTCATGAAGGATCCCGGCGAAAGTGACTCGATAGCTTCCGCCGGACTAATCCTCGCTGAACCGATCTCACAGACCCGATGCCAGAAACTGCTGGCGGACACGCACGCTGCCCAGCGCCCACGCCAGCCAGCCCAGCAGGGGCACCGACACCGCCTTGAGAATGACGCTCACCAGCATGATGGTGTGCTGCCTGCTCGCGACCGTCACCAGATCCGGCGGCAGGCCCGGCTGACCGAGCACGACGCCGATCTGTTGCCACTGACCGTAGGCGAACCAGGCCGTGTAAGCCGCCCAGACCATAAGCAACAGGGCGACGAGGCGCATCGCATCCCGAGCCCATGCCCGCCAGCGCAGTGTGGACAGCGCGACGACCATGATGCCGAAGGCGGCCAGCGTGTAACCCACCGACCAGGCCAGGGCGATACGGGGACTGGGGCCGCCGGCAACGGCTTCCTCCGTCAGCGCCCCGGCCGCATGCGCGACGACCACGGACGCATAGGCATTGATGACGAAACCCGCCGCGGCGAGCAGCATCACCAGCCATACGACGATGCGCCACGGCGCGAAGGGGCGCGCATTGCGGGATGCCTGGAGCACGCTCAGGCACCCGCCTTCTTGAACTGGTCGAGATCGGACAACACCTGACCGGAGTTCTTCTCCGGGTCGACGTCCTTGTAAACCTTGACGATCTTGCCGGCCGGGTCGATCAGGAAGGTTTCGCGGCGGGCGTACTTCATGCCGAGCTTGTTGTTGAGCACGTCGTACTTCACGGCCGTGGCGCCATCGGCGTCCGACAGGAGCGGGAACGGCACGTGATACTTCTCGGCGAACTCGGCGTGCGACTTGACGTCGTCGAGGCTGACGCCGACCACGTCTGCGCCGGCCTTGTGCAGCTTGGCGATGTCGTCGCGGAAGGTGCAGACCTCGGTGGTGCAACCGGCCGTGAAGTCCTTCGGATAGAAGTACATCACCAGCCACTTGCCCTTATGGGTGTCGAGGGTGTGCCAGTCACCCTTCTGATCCTGCAGGCGGAAATCCGGGGCCTTCTCACCGGCGACCGGGGTCGCGGCCCAGGCGGCGGCGGTGACGAGGGACAGGGCGATGACGCTTAGGAGGCGGCGCATGGGGAAACCTCGAAGGGGTGGAATACCGTGAGTGTACTCGCCGACCTCGCGGGGTGGCCTCACCTCGGTCAGCCGGCCGAAAAAAAAAGGGCGCCCGAGGGGGCGCCCTTCGAAACTGGCTGCGGTCGCGATTACTTGCTGCCGAGACGCTCGATTTCGAACTTGCTCAGATCCACGCCGAGGTTGAAGCCACGGCCGGTGCCGGTGACGGCAAGCGAGACTTCGCCCTTGGTCATGGCGGCGCTCTCGGCGCTCTTCACGACACCCGCGTTGGCGCCGCCCGAAGCGTATTCGCCGTAGATTTCGCTGATGCCCTTGACGTTGGTGAACTCGCCCTTGCCGCCTTCGATGCTGAACTTGCCAGCCGTCAGACCGCCGCCACGGACGTGGATGAGCACGTCGGCGCTCTGGCCGTTGTCGCAACGGACGTGGCCGCGGCCGTCAGCCTTCTTGTAGATGGCGGCCCAGCCGGTGGTGCTGAAGGTCATGTGGCACTTCGTTGCGGCGGTCGACTCGGCCTTCGCCGGCTGCACCGTGAAAGCACCTGCCGCGGCCACTGCGATAATGGCCATACCCGCGATGCGCTTGATCATGTTGATTCTCCGTAAGAGTGAGTGGCAGGGACTGTGTGTGGGCGGATTCTCCACTCACGAATGTGAAGAAACACGGAGTCCCGCCGTGGCCGTTCAGGAAGCTGCAGGCTACGTGGACGGCTGGTGAACCCCTCTCGCCGCGTCGACACGGTCGCTCTACTATCGAATGCGGTTGTCATAAGAGATAAAGAGAGCTGCCATGCCCAAGAACATTCTCGTCGGCTACGACGGCTCGGAAACCGCCCGCCGCGCCTACCTGTTCGCCATCGAACTGGCCGCCTGCGCCCAGGCCAGCGTGCACGTGGTCTCCGTCTGGCAGCTGGACAACGGCGCCGACACGTCGGCTCTCATGATGAGCGACAACGGTAAGGATCGCCTCGATGCCCTGCGGGCCGAAATCGCCGCGCTCCAGTCCGCGCCGGGTATCCAGGTGGAGGTGGGCATGGTCCACGGCAGCCCGGGCGACGCCCTGCTCTCGTACGTGGCTCAGCATGGGGTCGACCATATCGTCATCGGGCACACCGATCGGGGTGCCCTGGCCCGCTGGCTGGTCGGTTCGACCTCGACCGACGTGCTGGCCAAGGCGCATGTTCCCGTGACCGTGGTGCGCTAATCGCCCGGCTTTGTCACAATTCGGCAACGCCCCGGGGGGCAACACGTCAAGCGATCGAGGAACACCTTAAGTGAGCTACGCCGCCACCTTGCCATGGACGCTCGAACAACTGGACCTCTCGCGCATCGACATCGAGAAGGTCAGGCACAACGAAGACCTGTTCCTCCTGCTGTGCAGCTCGTCGTTCGTCGAAAGCGGTTCCGACCTGTACACGCATAACCTCGTCGATCATTTTGCCGGTGACGACGAGCTGCAGGCCTGGCTTCGCGATCACTGGGAGCACGAGGAAATGCAGCATGGCCGCGCGCTGGCCGCCTACGTTCGCCATGTGTGGCCCGAGTTCGACTGGGACGAAGGGTTCAGGAACTTCTTCGCGCACTACGGTTCCGTCTGCACCGCCGAAGAACTCGAGCCTAACCGCGGCCTCGAACTGGCGGCGCGCTGCGTCGTCGAAACAGGCACCGCCAGCCTCTATCGCGCGCTCAACGACGTCACCGATGAGCCGGTGCTGCGCGAACTGACCAACCACATCAAGAGCGACGAAGTCCGTCATTACAAGCACTTCTACCAGCACTTCCGGATCTATCGAAAGCGCGACGGTATCGGTCGCTTCAGCACGCTGCGCGTGCTGGTCAAGCGCCTGAGCGAGATCAAGAACGAGGACAGCGACATCGCGCTGCGCCACGTCTTCAATGTGCGCTATCCGGAGAAAGCGCACGACGACGCGGAATTCCGGCGTGTCACCAGCAAGGCGGAAGGCCTCCTGAAGCGGCATATTCCCGCGGAAATGACCGTAAAAATGCTGCTCCGCCCGCTGGACCTTCCCGCGAAGATGAACGCCATGCTCGAATGGCCGCTGACGCGGATCACCGAGAAGCTGTTCCTGCACTGATCATTTTTTCTTCGGCAACGGCGTCCACTTGTCGTTGTCGAAGCCGCCGGTTTCGAAGGTAAGGGTGGTTTCACCACGGGTGATCGTCACGACATCGATCGTGAGCCGCTTCGTCTTCGCAAGATCCTTGAGAAAGGCGGCATCGTTGCGGAACAGCAGTGCGGGTTCTCCCGTCGGCGGGCGGAAGGCCTTGATGGTTTTCGGCTTGCCGTCGAAAGTGGCCTTTAGGTCGCAGTCGCCCTTGCAGACGAAGCCCTTGCCGCCGGTCGCGTAGAGAAACACGCTCTGGCCCCAGGCGGTATGCCGCCGCAGGATCAGGCGCACCGTCTCTTCGCCCGTGGGGCGCGTGGTCTGGATCGTGGCCGTACTCTGCGTGCCGCCCTGCATGGGTGAGGTCTGGTAGAGCCACAACGCGGACAGGCGCGCCTTCTCGCTGGCGGCCTTGAAGTTGGTTTCCAGGTCGGCGAGCGTCTTTTTCACCTCGGCGGCGGCTGGCGTGTCCGGATATTTGTCGACGATCTCATGTCCCAGCTGCACGGCCGGGCCATCGTTGTGCAGCTTCAGCAACTGCTGGTAGGTCTCGAGCTTCTTCGCCGCTTCGTCGGCCTGATTGTTGGCGACGGGCGCCTGCGCGGCCGGCTGATCCTGCGGTGACGAACAGGCGGCGGTGAGCGCGGTAACGGCGATGAGCGTGGCGAGTCTGCGCATGATCTTGCGATTCCGGCATGGAAAGCCGTAGCTTCGCCCTTCGACGACGCGATTGGCAAGGCGACGCGTAAAATGCGCGAACGCTCCCAAGGAAGTACTCATGTCGTCCATGCCCCCGGCGCCCGTTTTCCTGCTGCGCCATCGCGCTTTCCTGCAGTTCTGGTTTGCCAGGAACGCGTCGAGCTTCGGCTTCCAGATGATGTCGGTCGCGGTGGGCTGGCAAATCTACGAGATCACCGGGCGCGCCCTGGATCTCGGCCTTATCGGCCTCGTGCAGTTCGTGCCCTCGGTACTGCTGGCGCTGCCGGCAGGACATGTCGCGGACCAGTTCGACCGGCGGCGAATCGTTACGCTCTGCCAGGCGATCGAATGGCTCGCCATCGCGGCGCTGGCGGTCTTCAGCTTCACCGGCCACCTGAACGAAGCGGGCATTCTGGCGCTGGTCTTCGTGATCGGCGTCGGCAAGGCGTTCGAGTTCCCGGCATTGTCGGCGATGCTGCCGGCCATCGTTCCCGCCCACGTGCTTCCACGGGCGATGGCGTCCACCTCCGCCGCGGGACAGGCCGCGATGATCGCCGGCCCGGCGCTTGGCGGCCTGTTGTATATCGCGGGCCCCGCCGCGGTCTACGGTGTGTCCGCCGTGCTCTACCTCGTCGCGTTCACGCTGATGTCGCGGCTGTCGTACGACCACGCGCCGCCCCGCCGTGAGCCGGCGACCCTGAAAACGCTGTTCGCGGGCGTGCACTTCATCCGTCGTCGGCCGGCGGTGTTCGGCGTGATATCGCTGGATCTGTTCGCGGTGCTGCTGGGTGGCGCTACCGCGTTGCTCCCCATCTTTGCCAAGGACATCCTGCACACGGGCCCCTGGGGCCTGGGCATGCTGCGTGGCGCTCCGGCGGTGGGCGCGCTGCTGATGTCGATCTGGCTGTCACGACACACGCTCGAGCGCCGGGTCGGGCCGATCATGTTCGCCTCGGTGGCCGGATTCGGCATCGCGACGCTGGTCTTCGCTTTGTCCACCTCGCTCTGGCTGTCCATCGTCGCGCTGTTCGCGCTGGGCGCGTTCGACATGGTCAGCATGGTGATCCGCGGCGCGCTGGTACAGCTGGAGACACCCGACGACATGCGCGGCCGCGTCAGCGCCGTCAATGCCATCTTCATCAACACCTCCAACCAGCTGGGCGAATTCGAGTCGGGAATACTCGCCGCGGCACTTGGCGCGGTCAACGCGACCCTTATCGGCGGCATCGGCACGCTGGTCGTGGTCGGGCTCTGGATGTGGTGGTTCCCGTCCCTGCGGCACCGCCAGGGGCTGGTATCCGAGCCGGAGCCCGTCGAAGGCGCCAGCGACACGATCTGACACACCCGTTGAAACGTGCTATTAGGGTGGACGTCTATACCGCCAAAAAGGGGACGTCCACCATGAAGCGCCTGCTCGCCGCCACCCTTGTCGCCCTCGCCGCGCCGGCTTTCGCCGCCCATGAGGGCCCAGCCAGTCTCGATGCCGCCCTCGCCCAGGGCAAGCGCGAGCACAAGCCGGTGCTCGTCGATTTTCAGGCGGTATGGTGTTATTCGTGCTACTTCATGGCCAGTCACGTGCTCAACGGCAAGGAGTGGACGGATCTCAACACTAAGGTGATTTTCTACGAGGCCGACGCCGACCAACCGGCCGACAAGGCCTGGATGACGAAGTGGAACGTGCACTTCCTGCCCACCTATGTGGCCATCGGCCCGGACGGCGAGGAACTCGGTCGCATCCTCGCCGAACGTCCCCGCGACACGTTCTATAAAGAGGTCGGCGGACTGCTTTCCGGCGATGCACGCCTGTCGAAGCAGAAGGCGGATGCCGCGAAGGGCTCGCTCGCCTCGGTGGCCGACGTACTCGATACCTACCAGCTGCGCTATCAGGGCACCGAAGGTATGGCGTGGTTCGACACGCTGCCACCGATGGTCCGCAACGTGTCCGACAAGGACAAACGCGTCGCGCTTGCCAAGCAGCGCCTGCTCCTCCTACAGGCTAAGGAAAAGAAGGACGACGCCGCGATCGCCGCCGCGGCGACGAAGATTCTCGACGGCAATATCGGCTGCGATCGTCCTTACGTGCTGGACGATCTGATCGGTGCCACCGAAACGCGGCATCCCGACTCACGGACGGCCGCACTGAGCCCGCAGAAGGCACCGTACGAGCAGTTCATCGCGACGCAGGTCTTCACCGCGACTCCCGCATGTGCCGATCAGCGAAGCGCCGTGCTGACGGCTGCCGATCTCGATGCGGCGCTTGGCGATCACGAGGGTGAGCAGGCCGTCCTGCGCAAGGCGATCGATCTCAGCCGCGAGAAGCTGCACGGCGACCTCAGGAGCGATCGCAATCTCGCCGACAACCTGCGCGTCTACCTCGTGCGGGCGAAGGCGGGCGATGAACTCGACACGCTGGAAAAGCAGCTCATCGCGGCGTACCCGGACGATTACGTGTACAGCTATCGCTATGGACGCCGCCTCGTGGAGAAGGGCGATGCGGCCGGCGGGCTCCCGTATCTGGACGCCGCGGCCACGAAGGCCTATGGCGCGAATCGCTTTACGGTGGCGACGTTCCGGGTAAAGGCACTTCGTGCACTCCATCGCGATGGCGAGGCGAAAAAGGTGGTGGCGGAGACTATCGCGGCGGAAGGCAAGGCCTTTCCGGAGCAGAGCAAGAAGCTGCAGGAGTCGTTGGCCGCTGCCGGCTGAGACGGGGCCGCCGGACACCGGGGCGAGCCGCTGGCGGACCCCGGTTCCACATCGTCACTCAGCTCTGTGACGTCCCGTAAACCACCGAATCCAGGTGCTCCACCTTCGCAATCGTGTCGAGCGAGACCGTCGCCGACCATTCGGGGCGGGCGGGGTCGATCAGCTTGACCACGCCGTTGACGCCTTCGGTGCCGGCTGGGTCCACAAAATTCTGCACCGTCGGCACCACCGCCACGACGCCCTCCATCCGCGAGCCGTCCCGCAGATGCAGCACGACCTTCGCGTTATCCCTCAGATCCCCGATGAGCGCCTGAAGGCGCTCGATGGATCCGGGGCCAGTGTGAATCGTCTCGGCTTCGCGGCTCATGGCATCGCTCCTCGTGAACAAGATCCCAGACGCTACTCTCCGCCCGTCGATGGAATGTCTACGTGGCACGCTGCTAACCTGCGCCTCCCTCCACGCGCGAGTCAGCCATGATCACGGTCCATCACCTGAACAACTCGCGCTCACAGCGCGTCCTGTGGCTGCTGGAGGAACTCGGCCTGCCGTACGAGATCGTCCGCTACGAGCGCGACCCGAAGACGATGCTGGCGCCCAGGTCGCTTCGCGCCATCCACCCGCTGGGTAAATCGCCGGTATTGGTCGACGGCGACATCACCGTGGCGGAGTCGGGCGCCATCATCGAATACCTGGTCGGTCGCTACGGCAACGGACGACTGAAACCACCCGCGGATACCGCCGATGCGCGGCGTTACACCTATTTTCTGCACTACGCGGAAGGCTCGGCCATGCCACCACTCCTGCTCAAACTGGTGTTCGTCCGCATGGAGAGCGCCCCGGTGCCGTTCTTCGCGAAGCCGGTGGCACGAATGATGGCGAAGGGCGGGCAGAAAACGTTCATCGATCCGCAGCTCAAGCTGCATCTGGACTACCTGGAAGGCGAAATCGGCCAGTCGGGCTGGTTCGCCGGTGACGAGTTCACGGCCGCCGACATCCAGATGAGTTTCCCGCTGGAAGCCGCCGCAAGCCGGGGCGGACTGGATGCGTCACGCCCTCGCCTGACCGCTTTCCTGGAAAGGATCCACGCACGTCCGGCCTATCAGGCGGCCCTGAAACGTGGCGGCGATTACGACCTGGCGCCGAAGCCGCCCCGCTGAATCGCCGTTCAATCGCACCCTCGGCTGTTTACACCGTGCTCACGGCGGGGATCGCAAAGTCGATCCCCGTCCGCATCACTTGAGAGGGAGTCACCATGAGCAGAAATCGTGAATTCGCGCGTCAGGTCGAGAGCGCCGTCAACGGTGTATCGGGGCGCGTCCGTCACTACGCCGATGAGGCCCAGAGCTCGGGCAACGATCTGCTCGATCGCACCCGTCGCGTCACCAACAAGTTCGCCAGCCGCAGCACCGGTCGTCGTGCGCGCTACCTGGCTGAGGATTTCGCGGACGAGGCGACCTATCAGTATCGCAAGCTGCGCAAGCAGGTCCGTCGCAACCCGGGCGTCACTATCGGCATCGCCGCGGCCGCTATCGGCACCTTCCTGCTGATCCGCCACGCGCTGCGCGACGACGACTGATCGACGTCGAACTGCCCGACGAAAGGCCGGAATCGCTTCCGGCCTTTTTTGTTACCCGACGTTTTTACTATCTCAAAGATCGGTTTCAGCCATCGATCAAGGTGTCGGCGGCATCGACTCGGCGTGCTGTTCGACAATCTTGTCGACGTGCCAGGTAACGCGCGACGCATCCATCGGCGCGTTCTTCGAACGAACTTCGGTGATCTTCAGCAGGTACTCGTTACCTGGCTTCCAGTCGAGTCCCTCGACCGGCACGTATGTGATCTGCCAGGGTTTGCTCGGCTCCTCGCGGTACTGAAGACATTCGGTCTTCATGACGCCGGTGGTGCATGGCACCTTGCTGCCGGCGATATACAGCAGCCGCGATGCCGAGCCCTGCTGGGGCGAGGTCGCGCACGCAGCGAGCGTGACGACGGCGACAGTGAGCAAAGGAAGGCGCATGGCAGGAATTCCGCAGTCGGTTGCGTTCATGGATAACAGCCCCGCCATCGACATGACGTGATGCCAAAAAAAGAAAGGGCCGGATCGCTCCGGCCCTTTTTACGCGTCTCACATGACGACTGTCAGACCGTCATCGGGTTCGGCTTATCCATGTCGAGCTTGTATTCCTTGATCGCGCGGCTGACGTCCTTGGCGTTGACCTTGCCTTCCTTCGCCAGCGCAGCCAGGGCGGCCTGGGCGATCCAGTAGCGATCGACCTCGAAATGGCTGCGCAGGTGCGCACGCGTATCGCTGCGGCCGTAGCCGTCCGTGCCGAGCACCGTGTAACGCATGCCGTCCGGCATGAAGGCGCGGACCTGATCGGCGAACTCACGCACGTAGTCGGTCGCGGCGATCGCCGGACCCTGACGGTCGGCGAGCAGCCCGGTGATGTACGGCACGCGCTGCGGCGATTCCGGATGCAGACGGTTCCAGCGCTCGGCGTCGAAACCTTCGCGACGGACTTCCGAGAAGCTCGGCACCGACCAGATGTCGGACGAGACACCGAAGTCCTTCTCGAGCAGTTCGGCGGCCGCGATGACTTCGCGCAGGATCGTGCCCGAACCCATCAGCTGTACGCGCGGCTCGTTCTTCTTCGCCTTGCCGCCGTCCTTGAACAGGTACATGCCCTTGACGATACCTTCCTCGCTGCCCTTCGGCAGATCGGGGTGGGCGTAGTTCTCGTTCATCACGGTGATGTAGTAGTAGACGTCTTCCTGCTCCTGCATCATGCGGCGCGTACCGTCCTGCATGATGACGGCCAGCTCGTAGGAGAAGGTCGGGTCGTACGACACCACGTTCGGGATCGCGCCGGAGAGCAGGTGCGAGTGACCGTCTTCGTGCTGCAGGCCTTCGCCATTGAGCGTGGTGCGGCCCGAGGTACCGCCGATGAGGAAGCCGCGCGCGCGCATGTCGCCGGCGGCCCAGCAGAGGTCGCCGATGCGCTGGAAACCGAACATCGAGTAGTAGATGAAGAACGGCAGCATCGGCACGTTGCTGATGCTGTAGCTGGTGGCCGCGGCCAGCCAGGCGCTCATGCCGCCGGCCTCACTGATGCCTTCCTGCAGCACCTGACCCTTCTGGTCCTCGCGGTAATACAGCAGCTGGTCGGCATCCTGCGGCCGGTACTTCTGACCGAACGGCGCATAGATACCGATCTGGCGGAACATGCCTTCCATACCGAAGGTGCGGGCTTCGTCGGCCACGATAGGGACGATGCGCGGGCCCAGCTCCTTGTCACGCAGCATGAGGTTCATGCCACGCACGAGGGCCATGGTGGTGGAGATCTCGCGATCGCCGGTGCCCTTGGTGATCTGCTCGAACGACTCGATCGTCGGTGCCTTGAACGACTGGTCGGACTTGCGGCGGCGCTGCGGCAGCGAACCGCCGAGCGCGCGACGGCGCTCGAGCATGTACTGCACTTCTTCCGAGTCCTTGCCCGGATGGTAGTACGGCACTTCGTCGAGCTTGTCGTCGGGAATGGGAATGTTGAAGCGGTCGCGGAAGGCGCGGATCGCGTCGGTGTCCATCTTCTTCTGGTTGTGCGCCGGATTCTGCGACTCACCCGCGGCGCCCATGCCGTAGCCCTTCACCGTCTTGGCGAGGACGACGGTCGGCATGCCCCTGGTGTTCACGGCCGCGTGGTAGGCCGCATAGACCTTGTGCGGATCGTGGCCACCGCGGTTCAGGCGCCAGATGTCGTCGTCGGACATGTTGGCGACCAGCGCGGCGGTTTCCGGGTACTTGCCGAAGAATTTCTCGCGCGTGTAGGCGCCACCGAAGGCCTTGCAGGCCTGGTACTCGCCGTCGACGGTTTCCATCATCAGCTGACGCAGCTTGCCCGAGGTGTCGCGGGCGAGAAGCGGATCCCAGTAGCTGCCCCAGGCGACCTTGATGGCGTTCCAGCCGGCGCCACGGAACACGCCTTCCAGTTCCTGGATGATCTTGCCGTTGCCGCGAACCGGGCCGTCGAGGCGCTGCAGGTTGCAGTTGATGACGAAGATCAGGTTGTCGAGGCCCTCGCGGCCGGCCAGCGAGATCGCACCCAGCGACTCCGGCTCGTCCGACTCGCCGTCACCCATGAAGCACCAGATCTTGCGATCGGACTTCGGAACGAGGCCGCGGTGTTCGAGGTATTTCCAGAACTGCGCCTGATAGATCGCCTGGATCGGGCCGAGACCCATCGAGACGGTCGGCACCTGCCAGTAGTCGGGCATGAGCCAGGGATGCGGGTAGGAGGACAGGCCACGGCCCTTGCCTTCCACTTCCATGCGGAACAGGTCGAGCTGTTCTTCGCCGATGCGGCCTTCGAGGAACGAGCGGGCGTAGACACCCGGCGCCGAATGGCCCTGATGGAACACCAGGTCGCCCGGGTGGTCCGCGCTGGGGGCGCGCCAGAAGTGATTGAAGCCGACGTCGTACAGGGTCGCCGAGGAGGCGAAGCTGGAGATGTGGCCGCCGAGGTCGCCCGGCTTGCGGTTGGCGCGAACGACGGTGGCGAGGGCGTTCCAGCGGACCAGCGAGCGGATGCGCCACTCGATGGCGGCGTCGCCCGGGCTGCGCGCTTCCATGTGCGGCGGGATGGTGTTCACGTACTCCGTCGTCGGATCGAACGGCAGGTAGCCGCCCGCGCGACGGGTCGAATCGACCATGCGCTCCAGCAGGTAATGCGCGCGCTCGGTACCGTCATGATTGATGACGGCGTTGAGCGACTCGACCCATTCCCGGGTTTCGGTAGGGTCGAGGTCCTGGTTCAGGATATCGTCGATCTGGTCCATGGATGCTCCGCTCGCGCTGGCCGCGCGCTCATGGGGTCTGAAGAAGCCCGCGGGTGGCGGGAAAACCTTCACATGATACCGCAACGTATTCGCATACGCGGCGGTATGGGGATTTGCCTCGTGATAAACCCGGCAATCAGTCGTTTACGACCGTCCTGGGCTTACCCGCACGGATCTGCGCCTCGACGCAGGCCACGGAGGTCATGTTGACCACACGGCGGACCGTCGCCTGGGGCGTCAGGATGTGCGCCGGCTTGGCCACGCCCATGAGAATCGGGCCGATGACGACGCCGTCGCACAGGGTGCGGACCATGTTGTAGGCCGTGTTGGCGGCATCCAGGTTCGGGAAGACGAAGACGTTGGCCTTACCTTCGAGCCGCGAGTTCGGGAAGATCCGCTCGCGCAGTTCGGGGTTGAGCGCCACGTCCGCCTGCATCTCACCCTCGACTTCCAGCTTGGGGACGCTCTTGCGGATCAGGCTGAGCGCCTCGCGCATCTTGCGCGAGTTGCGGGTCTCGCGGCTCCCGAAGTTGGAACTGGACAGCAGGGCGATCTTGGGCTGGATACCGAACAGCTTCAGACGGATGGAGGCCTGCAGCGTGGCCTCGGCGATCTGCTCGGCACTGGGATCTTCCTGCACGTAGGTGTCGAGGAAGAAGAACGTGCCTTTCTCCGTCGCCACCGCGGCCATGGCCGAGGCCTCCGAGACGCCCTCGTCCAGGCCGATGATGTCGGCGATGTATTCGAGCTTGCTCTGGTAGGTGCCGACCAGACCGCAGATCATCGCGTCGGCCTCGCCACGCTCGACCATCAGCGCCGCGATGACCGTCGGACGGGAACGCACCACCGCCTTGGCCGACGCGGGAGTGACCCCGCGGCGCTCCATGATCGAGTGGTACAGACGCCAGTAGTCTTCGAAACGCGGATCCGAATGGATGTTGCACATCTCGAAGTCGATGCCGGGTTTCAGACGCAGGCCCGCGCGCGCGATACGCTTTTCGATGACGTCGGGGCGACCGACCAGAATCGGCTTGGCCAGGCCTTCGTCCACCACCGTCTGCACGGCGCGCAGCGTCGTTTCTTCTTCGCCTTCAGCGTAGACGACGCGCTTGGGATCGGCCTTCGCCCGCTCGAACACCGGCTTCATCAGCAGGCCGGTACGGAAGACGAAGCTGGTCAGCGTTTCGATGTACGCCGGGAAGTCTTCGATGGGACGCTCGGCCACGCCGGAATCCATCGCCGCCCTGGCGATCGCCGGCGGCAGCTGAATCAGCAGACGCGGATCGAACGGCTGCGGAATCAGGTATTCGGGACCGAAACTCGGCGGCTTGCCACCGTAGGCGCGCGCACTCACGTCGGACGCTTCGCGACGTGCGAGCTCAGCGATGGCCTTGACGCAGGCCACCTTCATCGGCTCGTTGATGACGGAGGCACCGACGTCGAGCGCGCCGCGGAACAGGTAGGGGAAGCACAGCGCGTTGTTGACCTGGTTCGGATAATCCGAGCGGCCCGTCGCCATGATGCAGTCGGGACGCACGGCCTTGGCGTCTTCCGGCAGGATTTCCGGATTCGGATTGGCCAGCGCGAAGATGATGGGGCGGTCGGCCATCGTGGCGACCATTTCCGGCTTGAGAATACCGCCGGCGGAAAGACCCAGAAAAATATCCGCGCCTTCGACGATCTCGGCCAGCGTGCGCTTGTCCGTGTCACGCGCGTAACGCTGCTTGTCCGGATCCAGATCGGTGCGACCGCTGTGCAGCACGCCGTCACGATCGAAGGCGAGGATGTTTTCGCGCTTGAGGCCCAGCGTCACCAGCATGTCGACGCAGGAAATGCCCGCGGCGCCCATGCCGGTGGTGGCGAGCTTCACGTCTTCGATCTTCTTGCCCGTGACCAGCAGCGCATTGATGACCGCCGCGCCGACGATGATCGCGGTGCCGTGCTGGTCGTCGTGGAACACGGGAATTTTCATCCGCTCGCGCAGCTTGCGCTCGACGATGAAGCACTCCGGTGCCTTGATGTCTTCGAGGTTGATGCCACCGAACGTCGGCTCGAGACTGGCGATGATATCGACCAGCTTGTCCGGATCGGTCTCGTCGATCTCGATGTCGAACACGTCGATCCCGGCGAACTTCTGGAACAGCACGCCCTTGCCTTCCATCACCGGCTTGCTGGCCAGCGCACCGATATTGCCCAGACCGAGCACCGCCGTGCCGTTGGTGATCACCGCCACCAGGTTGGAGCGCGCGGTGAGCTCGGCGGCGGAGGTCGGATTCGCGACGATTTCATCGCAGGCGGCGGCGACACCCGGAGAGTACGCGAGCGAGAGATCTCGCTGCGTGAGCAGTGACGTCGTCGGCGTGACCTTGATCTTGCCGGGGCGCGGAAGACGGTGATATTCGAGAGCGGCTTGCCTCAGTTCCTCGGAGATGGCCATGGAGTCCTGTGGGAGCTTAGGTGGGAAAGTAGCCCGCGATGTTAGCACCGCGACCGCGGTTCTCCCGCGTCGCGGTGTGTTGCATTGCGACATCCAGTGATATGAAAAACCTACATTTCTGCCTTGCGGAATCCGGCAGAACCGGGGCGCCCCGCTCCCTAACGTGGTCGGCCCTTCCCGTCTCCCGGCCGTCCTCATGCGTTTTATCGCTCCCTCGGTTCTCGCGCTTCTTCTCGCCCCGGGCTGGGCCTTCGCTGCCGCGATCACCGTCGACGAAACGGCCCTCCGTCAGCGGCTTCTACGGCTCCCGCTGGCACCGCGCCCCGGCACCGATGTCGTCTTCCCACTGGCGGACGGTCGCGCGCGCGTCTTTCATGTCCGCGATTCCGGCACGTTGCCGCGCGGGCTGGTGAAGCGATTTCCCGGCCTTCGCAGCTTCCGTGGGGAGGATGACGAAGGCCGCACGCTTCGTCTCGACCTCTCCCCGCGCGGTATCCGGGCGAGCGTCCGGTCGGGCAACACGGAGTGGCTCATCCGCCCCGGCGACACGTGGAAGAGGGAGCCGGAAGACTTCCTTGCCCTCGGCAACGCGAGTACACCAGTCGCCGAGACGCGTGGCGCCGCCCAGACGCGGCAGGCACCCACCGAGGCGGTCACGCCCCTGAAACGTCGGCGGAGCGCGCGCCAGGGAGGCATCGTGCGCTACGACTTCCGGCTCGCCGTCGCCGCGAGCAGCCGTTACGTCGCCAGGAACGGCGGTACCGTCGCCAGCGCGCTCGCGGAGATCGTCCATCTGGTCAACCGCGCCAACGAGGTGCTCGAAACCGACCTGGGTGTCCATCTCACCCTGGTGGATCGCAACCATCGCATCGTCGTCGCAAACGCGCGTGGCGACCTGTTCGAAACGCATGAACCCGGCCCGGCGGCCGTCACGCTGATCGACCGGGAAATCGGATCGCGTCACTACGATATCGGCCATGCCTTCAGCACGTTCGAGGGTGGCGACAGTCATGTCGGTACATCGTGCAGCGACGCGCGCGATGCGGACTTCTTCGCCACGCACAAGGCCGCCGCGTGGAGCGGGCATGCGGACCCGGCCGGGTCATCGCATGCCTTCGGTTATTTCATGCACGGCCTCGGACGCCAGCTCGGCGCATGGCCGACCGCCGATGCGTGCCGACGCGCCACACTCGACGACAGCGCCGTGGAACCGGGTGGCGGCAGTACGATCATGGGCTACGCCACGTCGGGCTGCGGCACGGAAGACCACTGGCTCCAGCCGCGCCCGGGCCTGTACTTTCACGCACGAAGCATCGAGCAGATCCAGGCGTGGCTCGGATCGCGCGGCGGGCGTTGCGCCGGGCGACGCCTGACATCCGCCGTCGCACCCTGGATCGATCCCGTGCCGCTGGCCGAAACCACCGTGATTCCGGCGCGTACGCCGTTTACCCTCGACGCCGCCGTGGAAGCGGCATCCCCCGGCGATCGCCTGACCTATACCTGGGAGCAGATGGATGCGGGGACAGGGCAGCGGGGCCGCTCGTCGACGACGGGAAGGGGCCCTTGTTTCGCTCCTTCGCCCCGTCAGCGACGCCGCAACGCACCTTCCCTCGTCTTCCGGTGCTGCTCGGTGACGAGCGGGCGAGTCCGGGAGAAACCTTGCCAACCACATCGCGCGACCTGCATTTCCGCCTGACGGTGCGTGACAACGCCGGCGCGACGGCCACGCTCGCCAGCGCGGACAGGCGGGTGCGGGTCGTGGATACGGGGCGCGCTTTTGCGATGGCGGCACCGGCCGCCGGGATCGTTGCCGTCGCCGGTGGCGCGCTCGACATCCGCTGGGACGTGGCGGGCACCACGGAGAAGCCGATTTCCTGTCACTTCCTGCATGTCGACCTCTCGGTGGATGCCGGCTCGCACTGGCTTGAAACGCCGCTGGCCACGGACGTGCCGAATAACGGCTCGGCGACAGTGCGGCTTCCCACGGAGGTGACGAGCGATGTCGCCCGTCTTCGTCTTCGTTGCGACTGGCGACCTTTTTTCGCGGTATCGCCAGGCCCTTTTGTGATCCGCGCGCCGTGACGCGAAGGCCATCGCTTAGCGGTCTATCGGGATTCCCTTACAGATGTTGACCACGCACGTGTGGCGTCATGGAGCACGTCCACCCACATCGCATCTCGACGCGTCCCCACGCGAAAAGGAATTCCATGTCCCTGTACTCCTCTCCCCGACGCCTCGCACTCTTCACGGCCGTCACTGCGCTGCTATCCGGCCTCCCGGTCGCCTATGCCACTTCTCAGGCGCTCTGGTCGGACGTGACGCGTGCTGGCGCAAGTGCCCGGTCAGCGGCGACGACCAGCTCTCCCGTTCATCAGCGACGTGTCGCACTGCGCGCCGACGGTCTGGCCGCCTTCGGGCAAGCGCGGGCGGTCGGGCGCAGCAGCCAGACCGCGCAGACCATCGAGCTTCCTTTGCCCGTTAGCGGCGCCACTCGCTTCACCCTCGAGGACTCGGGCGTACTGCCCCCCGGACTGGCCGCGCGCTTTCCCGGGCTGCGCAGCATGATCGGTCGCGATGCCGAAGGGCGCACCGCGCGTATCGACATCGATGCGGCCGGCGCGGTGCATGCTCGTGTGACCGATCGCGCCGGCGACTGGATCGTTCGGCCCGAAACGCCGGTAAAACGCGCCCCCGGAGCTCGCTCGCGACATTCCCCGGCCATCCACGTCGTATTCCGGCAAGCGGATGCACCCGCAGGTCCCGCTTTGCGCGAGACAACGCCGCACGGCGGCGGCCTTCCCACCGCCGCGCCGGGAACGCGGGCAGGCAAGGCACGCACCGGCAGCGGCCAGCTCCTGCGAACGTTTCGCATCGCCATGAGCGCCAGCAGCGACTACGTCGCGAAGATGGGCGGCACTGTCGAGGATGGCCTGGCCGGCGTGGCGAAGGTCGTCAACCGGCTGAACGCGATCTACGAGAACGACCTGGGCGTGCATTTCCAGCTGGCGGAGAACAACGACCGACTCATCTTCGCGGATAAGGACACGGACCCTTTCAAAGGTCTCGGGGACGACGACCAGCTCGTCCTGCGCAACGCCGCCGTCGCCGCGCAGACACTGGGCCGCGAGAACTATGACGTCGGCCATCTCGTGCATGCTGTCGCTTCCGGCACCGCGGGACTGGCGGGACGCATCGGCAACACATGTCTTAACGCAACACGCACGATCGACATACGGCCGGGAACGAAAGTCACCGATCAGGACTACGAAGACGGTGGCGCGGATAAGGCGGCAGGCATGACGGGCAGCGCCGATCCCTTCGGTGACACCTTCCATGTGGATTACGTCGCCCATGAGCTGGGCCACCAGTTCGGCGGACAACACACCTTCAACATCGCCGACCCCGGGTCGGATCAGCGTGAGCCCGATGCAGCGGTAGAGCCCGGCGGCGGCTCCACGATCATGGGCTACGCCGGCATCACGTCCGCCAACCTGCAGACGCGCTCGGACGATTACTTCCACGGCCGCAGCATCGGAGAGATCCGCGCGTGGCTGGATTCCGAAGGCGGATCGTGCGCCGCCACCCGCGTCAACCCGATCCGCACCCCGATGGTCGACACCAGCTACCCGTCCTATGTGGCGGTCCCCGCGCGGACACCGTTCGAACTGGCGGGGGCACTGAGCTACGTGCATGCTGGTGCCACACCTACGTACACGTTCGAGCAGATCGACCGCGGCCGCGCTCAGACCACGGCCGAACTCACGGATACCGGCAACGGACCGCTGTTCCGGTCGCGACGCCCCACTGCCAGCGGAAGCCAGACCTTCCCGGCGACCGGGGTGCTGCTTGGCAAGGAGCCGATCGGTCGCGGCGACACCTTCCCCATCCGCGATCGCACGCTGAACTTCCGGCTCACCGCACGCGACAACCTCGACCAGCTGGCGCACGTCGTCAGCCGCGATATCACGGTCGACGTCGTCGACACGGGCGCCGCATTCGAGGTCGTCGCTCCCCGGAAAAGCGCAACGCTCAGCCGCGGCAAGACGATCGCCGTGAAATGGCGCGTCGCCGGCACCGACAAGCCCCCGCTTTCCTGCACGAGTGTGGACGTCAGGCTATCCGTGGACGGCGGCGAAAGCTGGCTCGAAGAGAACCTGCTCACCGGTGTGAGGAACAGCGGAACGGCGCGCTTCACCATCCCCGGGACCGTCGCGCCAACGATGCGCGGTCGACTGTCGGTTGCCTGTAGCGACACGAGCACGCCCTTCTTCGCCCTGTCGCCCGGCGACTTCCGTATCCGTTGATCGACGCCGTTCAGAGGCCGAGCGAAATTTCCTCGGCCTCGACGCCCGCCATGTGGATGTGATTCACGAACAGCGAGAACGCCAGCTTCCCCGCCAGCCCATGCACGTGCTGCATCCACGGCGGGAGATAGCGCGGGGCCGCGATATCGCCGCTCGCGAAGTGCGCTTCGAGGCTCATGACGTCGTGCAGTGCCAGTTTGCCGGCGAAGAGGTTGCGCAGCAGGTCGAGGCGGCGCTGCCGCAACGCCCAGCGAAAAAAGGTGTGCACCGCGAGCAGCCCGGTCAGGTAGACGTTGTCCTTCGCAAACGCCGAGCCGCCGCTGAGCGGCACGCCACGAAAGACTCGCTGCGCCGAGTGGAAACTGTCGGCGACGTTCTGCCCGCACTCACGGAAGTACCGGAACACCTCGACGAAATCGGCACCGTTCAGGGCCATGTCGATCGCCAGGATGCGCAGGCTGATTCGCTTCAGCCGCGAGATATCGATGGCGCCGGACATCAGCTCGGCGAACACCGCCAGGCCCTCCTGCGTCGCGGTGACACGTGGCGACGTGCGCGCCAGCGATGCCAGGACCGGCTGCTCGCGACCATTCAACGCGGTGAGCGAATGGACGAAGGCCTCATGGGCCAGCAACTGGTGACGATCGTATTCGGTAAAACGGATACCACCGCGCAAACGGATGCGGGTCGCGCCGGCCGCCGCCTTCGCGGTCAGCTCCGGATCCACCTCGACGGAGATAGTGCCTGGCGAGAAGAACGCGTCCAGCTGGGAGGCCATGTCGCGGCGCAGCTCTTCCGCCGGGATGTTGCCGGTGGCGTCTTCGGTTTCCAGATCCGCGCCCAGTTCGTCCGCCAGGTCCACGAAATAGCGGGCGGCATCCAGGTTGCTGCGGTTGCTGCCGGGTATGGCATCGCCAGGGCGACCGTAAAGCGCGACGGATGCCTGCGTGACGCCGTCGGTGCCGGCGGACTCGAGCATCTGCGTGGCGATCCGCCACGACTCTGCCGTGCGCCGCAGGTAGTCGGCGATCGGATGATCCTCGGACGCTTCGGCCTCGATCGCTTCCAGCTCGGCGCGCGTGTCGCCCAGTCGCGGCGGGTGGTACGCGATGGTCGGGATCGAGAGCCGTCCGGCGCCAAACTCCGCGATCAGGCGTTCTTCGACCGAGGCGGGCCAGGAGACCGTGGGCAGGATACGGATGGCGCGGACGGCAGCGAGCAGGCGCTGGTCGAGCATCGCGTACCGCCGCATCTCGGCAGAGAGGTCAGACGGGGCGGCGTAGGCGTGCATGGGGGGCGAGTTTAGCGCGAGGAGATGTATTTCTCCCGGCGAATATGCTGGACGGGCAGACCATGGTCTTTCAGTGCCGAAAACGCGGCATCGACCATGTTGGGATTGCCGCAGAGGTAGGCGATATCCCCCTCGGCGCTGGGCTCCAGCTCCGCCAGCATGTCCTGAACGTAACCCAGGCGGTCGTGCGGACGCGGGCTGGGACGGGCGCCGCGGGACAGGCAGGCGTGAAAGGTGAAGCCCTCATGCTTGCGCGCGAAGGCCTCGAACTCCTCGCCGTAGAGCAGTTCACCCTCGTTGCGGGCGCCGTAAAGCAGCACGAAACGGCAGCCGCGACTGGCGATCAGGGCCTCGATCTGCGGCAGCATGGCCCGGTACGGGGTCACGCCGGTGCCCGTGGCGATCAGGATGTAACGCGCGTTCCGGTCGCCGTCCATCAGGCAGAAGCGGCCGTAAGGGCCGCTCGCATCCACGGTCTGGCCGTGTTCCAGGTCGCCCAGCAGCTTCGTCGCCGCCCCGCCCTCGACATAGCTTACGGCGATCTCGATCCGCTGAACCGGGCCGCTGCCGTCACCCACGCTGCCGACCGAGTAGCTGCGCTTGGTCGCCTTGCCGTCGTCGTAGTGGAAGTGGACCTGCAGGAACTGGCCCGGGACAAAGGCCAGCGGCTGACCGTCCACCCGCTCGAACGACAGGTGCCGGACCGAGGGGGCAAGCATGAAGCTGTCGGTCAGACGGAGCTCGAATTGTTCGGCCATGGAAAGTCTCTGTTGACGCCAGGGAACGAGGGGACCCGGCAAAGCCCGGTATAATAGGCGGCTTGTCATCCCGGCGCAGCCCATGACCATCCCCGCTCTGCACGTCACGAATCTCCGGAAAACCTACGGCAACGGCGTGGAGGCCCTCAAGGGCATCTCCCTGACCGTCCAGCCGGGGGATTTCTTCGCCCTGCTCGGCCCCAACGGCGCCGGCAAATCCACCCTCATCGGCATCCTGTCTTCCCTGGTCAACTCGACCTCGGGCGACGCCGAGATCTTCGGGGTATCGATCCACAAGCACCGCAGCGACGCGATGCGCCTGATCGGCCTGGTTCCCCAGGAGATCAACTTCAACCAGTTCGAGAAGCCCTTCGACATCTGCGTGAACCAGGCCGGTTTCTATGGCGTCGGCCGGGCGGAAGCCCGGGCCCGCGCCGAGAAGTACCTGAAGGAGCTGCGCCTGTGGGACAAGGCGCACCTGCAGGCGCGTACCCTGTCCGGCGGCATGAAGCGCCGCCTCATGATCGCCCGCGCGATGATGAACGAGCCCAAGCTGCTGATCCTCGACGAACCGACGGCCGGCGTCGATATCGAGATCCGGCGCTCGATGTGGCAGTTCGTCTCGGGCATCAACGAGGCCGGCACGACGGTGATCCTCACCACGCATTACCTCGAGGAAGCGGAACAGCTCTGCCGCAACATCGCCATCATCGACCAGGGCCGCATCGTCCAGAACACGTCGATGAAGAGCCTCCTCGCCACCCTCGACGTCGAGACCTTCGTGCTCGACGTGGCCAGCGTGCCGGCCAATCTGCCGACCCCGGCCGGCGTGGTGCTGCGCGCGCTGGACGACCACACTATCGAAGCCGAGATGTCCCGCTCGCACGACCTCAACTCCCTGTTCGCCACGCTTTCCGGCCACGGCGTCACCGTGACCTCGATGCGCAACAAGTCCAACCGGCTGGAGGAACTCTTCGTCCGACTGGTCGAGCACGGCCGGGAGAACGCGGCATGAGCGCCTCCACCAACCTCGTCGCCCTGGGCACCCTCGTCCGTCGCGAGATCATGCGCATCATGCGTATCTGGACGCAGACGCTGATTCCGCCGGCCATCACGATGACGCTGTACTTCGTCATCTTCGGCAAGCTGATCGGCAGCCGCATCGGTGAGATGCATGGTTTCACGTACATGCAGTACATCGTGCCGGGTCTGGTCATGATGAGCATCATCACCAACAGCTACGGCAACATCTCGTCATCCTTCTTCGGCGCCAAGTTCGGCCGGTACGTGGAAGAGATGCTGGTGTCGCCGATGCCCAACTGGGTGATCCTGCTCGGCTACGTCATCGGCGCCGTCGTGCGTGGCGTGGTCGTCGGCGCACTGGTGCTGCTGATCGCGCTGTTCTTCACCGACCTGCACGTGTCCCATCCGATCATCACCTTCCTGTCGGTCGTACTGGGTGCCACGGTGTTTTCGCTGGCCGGCTTCGTCAATGCCGTATTCGCGAAGAAGTTCGACGACATCGCGCTGGTCCCGACCTTCGTGCTCACCCCGCTGACCTACCTGGGCGGCGTGTTCTACTCGGTCGACCTGCTCGGCCAGCCGTGGCGCTCGATCTCGCTGGTCAACCCGATCCTGTACATGGTCAACGCGTTCCGCTTCGGCGTGCTCGGCGTCAGCGACGTGCCCATCGTCACGGCGTTCATCGTGATGATCGTCTTCGTAGTAGGCCTGTCGGCCGTGGCACTGCGCCTGCTCAGCCGCGGCGTCGGAATGCGTTCGTAAGCCGATGCGCGTCAACAAGTACATCAGCGAGGCGGGACTCTGCTCGCGACGCGAGGCCGACGAGCTGCTCATCGCCGGCCGCGTTACGATCAACGACGAAGTCGTGAGCACGGGCGCCAAGGCGCTCGACGGCGACGTGGTCAAGGTCGATGGCGAGGTGGTGGTCGCGCGCACGCTGATCGCAAGCCCGTCCAGAAGCCGCGGCGTGTACATCGCACTGAACAAGCCGGTCGGTATCACCTGCACGACGGACCAGACCGTCGACGGCAACATCGTCGACTTCGTCGACCATCCGCAGCGCATCTTTCCGATCGGTCGGCTGGACAAGGACTCCGAAGGCCTCATCCTGATGACCAGCAACGGGGACATCGTCAACGAGATCCTGCGTGCGGAGAACAACCACGAGAAGGAATACCTCGTGGCGGTGAACAAGTCGGTGACCGATGAGTTTCTGCGCGGCATGGCCAGGGGCGTGCGCATCCATGGGCAGATGACCCGGCCGTGCAAGGTGAGGAAGATCGCGAAGTTCGGTTTCGCCATCATCCTCACGCAGGGTCTGAACCGGCAGATCCGCCTGATGGCCGCCGAGTTCGGCTACCGGGTGACCCAGCTGCGGCGCGTGCGCGTCGTCAACGTGAAGCTGGGGCACCTGAAGCCCGGCCAGTGGCGGAACCTGACCGAGGCCGAACTGAAGGGCCTCCTGCCCTCGCGGACCCAATGGTAGGTAGTTTCGCCTACGACGCATCAGCAATGACATCCGTGCAGGTGTGATCCCTCGTGGTGGACGCATACGCGGTGAAATCGGCGGCGCTACGTGCGGCTCCTGTGAGGATGCCATGCGCAAACTGTCGGACGAATACGGCATCGAGGTCAGGGTCAGCCACATGTTCGGCTCCACGGGTGAGCCGCTACTGGCCCGTGACGTGCTGGACAGCGCGCGCCGCCCAGATTCGCCGCGACCTGAGTCCGCGCGCTCTCGACCGGACGTTCAAGGGCTTTTCGTGGCGGCGGCGGTCGTTTCGCCTGGGTCCACCGCGCCTGCCCCGGGTCTCGGAGGGTTCGTCCACGGAAGACAACACCGTCTCTGCGGAACCGTCCGCCGCGCCCGGATGCTGACAGGGAGGGCTACCGGGGGACGATGTGCGATCATGCCGCCATGGATACCTTTGCTTCCCTGCCCCTAAAGCCCGCCCTGCTCTCCGCCATCGACGGCCTCGGCTACACGTCGATGACGCCGATCCAGCGGGACAGCCTGCCGCCGATTCTGGAGGGCCGCGACGTCATCGCCCAGGCCCGCACCGGTAGTGGCAAGACGGCGGCGTTCGGGCTGGGGCTGCTACAGCAGCTCGACCCCGACGAAATCCGCCTGCAGGCACTCGTGCTGTGCCCCACCCGTGAACTGGCCGACCAGGTCAGCAAGGCGCTGCGACGGCTGGCCGTGAACATCCCGAACGTGAAGCTGCTGACACTCTGCGGTGGCATGCCGCTCGGCCCGCAGCTGGCGTCGCTGGAACACGATCCGCACATCGTCGTCGGCACGCCCGGCCGGGTGCAGGAACACCTCAAACGCGAGAGCCTGCACGGTGGCGGCATCAAGATGCTGGTGCTGGACGAGGCGGACCGGATGCTCGACATGGGCTTCGAGGAAGCCATCGACGACATCGTCAAGCGCATTTCGAAGCACCACCAGACCCTGCTGTTCTCCGCCACGTATCCGGATGACATCCGCACGATGAGCGGACGCGTCCAGCGCGACCCCGTCACGGTCACCGCTGACGAGCCGCACGACGTCCCGACCATCGAGCAACGCGTGGTCGAGGTCGAGCCCGCGCAGAAAGCCGACGTGCTTGCGCGCATCCTGTCGCACGAAAAACCCGATGCCACCCTGGTCTTCTGCAACATGCGCAAGGACACCGAGAGTCTGGCCGCTGAGCTCGACCGGCGTGGCTTCACGGCGCTCGCCCTGCACGGCGATCTCGAACAACGCGATCGCGACGAAGTGCTGGTGCGCTTCGCCAACCACAGCTGCTCGATCCTCGTGGCGACCGACGTCGCCGCGCGAGGACTCGACATCGCCGCGCTGCCGCTGGTGGTGAGCTACGACATCGCGCACGACGTGGATACGCACACGCATCGGATCGGGCGCACCGGTCGCGCCGGTGCCAACGGCATGGCCATCTCGCTGGCGAGCTCCCGCGAGTTGCCTAAGATCAAGGCGATCGAAGAGCGTCTCGGCGGCACGATCCCGCGGCATCCGGCCCGCGCGCAACCCGAAGGGAAGAAAGTCCTCAACCTCGCACCGATGAAGACCCTGGTCATCGACGGTGGCCGCAAAGACAAGATGCGGCCCGGTGACATCCTCGGTGCGCTGACCGGCGACGCGGGCCTGGACGGCAAGGACATCGGCAAGATCGACGTATTTGCGACGCGCGCATACGTGGCGATCCGACGGGATCTTGCCAACCGGGCGCTCGAGCGCTTGCGCGCCGGGAAGATCAAGGGGCGCACGTTTCGCGTACGCCCCCTGGGTTGACGGCTCGCTCAGTCGGCCACCTCGCCATCCCCCGGCGTGTCGATGCATGCGACTCCAACCCGGGCATCCGGCGACTCGGCCGACTGGTTCAACAGGTTCAGCTGCCCCCCATTGACCGCCACCTCAATGGACGTCAGATGCTGGTGCCGGAGACGGTCGAACGCCGTATATGCCGCGCTGCCAAAACCGAGAAACGAGACCCTCACGGTGATGTTACGGCGGTCCGACAGTGCCTGTAGTGCCGCTTCGCAAGACGCACAAGGCTCCTGACTCGAGAACCCATAGAGCTGACCTCCCGCCGGAACGCGACCCGCCAGAATGTCGCGCTCGATGCGCTGGGCGACCTTCAGCTCCGCGTCGCGCTTACGCTGCTGCGGAAAGTTGTCGCCGGGAACGGGAGACACGGTCACCGTACTCGTGTTGGGCCGTGCATCGTGCCAGGCGACGATGTCGGCGCCCTGATGCGTGAAGAAACTCCGGTAGGACCTGGGCGCACGAACGCCGGCCATTCCCGTGTTCGGCTCGTTATGCCCCGAGCGTGCGTGATACACGCGCTGCATCGACCGGCCGTTGACTGTGTACTCGTAGGTGAAACTGACGAAAGTGGCCGTCGCGAACTGCCGCGAGAATGCCGCGAACTGAGCGGTGCTGGGTGTGCCGCCGTCGAGCACCGTTACATACCATTCCTGAGCCGGTCGTATGTGCGTCTGGAACGATGCGAGGATTCGTGCGTTGACGCTGCCCGTACCTACCGCGTCTACGCGACGTTTCAATACGGGTCCCGCTACGGACCAGGCCGACGCGAACAGCAAGCCGATGGCAAGAAGATAAGCCCCAAAAAGCCCGTAACGATGTTTCATGGCAGGGACCTCCGGCAGATGAGCAGGTTGGCTCGTTCGACGAGACGGTAGAAGGTGATGTCGTGACTGCCCGAGGCGTCCCCAGCGAGCGCCATCTGTGCCTCGACGACCTCGACATGGTTCGACCAGTCCAGCGCCTGGTTCGTGTACGCGCCCGCCCAGGCGGGACGGACGTCGGCAAAGGTGTCGATCAGGCGCGCCGCGACGTCGAAGCGGGAGAATGCTTCGGGCGCCTGCGCCAACTGGTGTGCGCGAGCGGCGCGATACCATCGATAGACGGCCCGGTCGGTTGCGTCGGTAAAGCAGATGGGGCGCGACAAGTCCTCGGGATTGTCGCCCGATGTCGTCGGATCTCGCTGCCCGTCGGCCAGACACGCCGTATAGAGGGGCGGTTGCGACGCGCGATAGGCGGCCGCCACCCGGGCGATGCGCAGGGGAGTCGGCAGTTCCCGCTGAGGTACCGCATTCGAGCCTTCGGCATTTGCCCGGCCCGCATTCCATAGCGACAGTTCCAGACGCAGGACATCCGCGAGGTAGGCGAGATCGGCGTCCGGAATATCCGCGAGATTATCGGCAGCCTCGAACCGTCCAAGCGCATGCGCGTTGACGCCCAACATGCCGTGGTCGTCGACCGGTGTGGTGTCGACCCAATGCCGGAGCACTTCCAAAGCCACGGCCATCTCCGCCGTGATCATGGAGAGCTCCGTGCCGCTGAGCTTGTATGCAAGATCGAAGTAACGCCGCCGCACACCCGCTTTTTCCAGGTTGGCGGAAACCAGGGGATGATGTGCGGTGATCGGAAGTCGTTGCGGATACCCGGGAAGGACCTGATATCCGATGAGCGCCTTATCGAAGCCCAGGTCCCATGCGATCTTTCGTCCGCTGGAAACATCGGCGGGGAAGACATCGGGGCGTGGCGGCTCGCCGGCGATCCTGGAGAAGAGATGCGGATGCAGGTCGCTGTATATGGAGCCCGGGTCCTTCAGATACTCGCTACGCCAGGCGACATCCGCCTGGAGAGGATGAAAGTCGCCGAGGCTCTGCGCGTCCATCCTGGCGAGCGAGTGAAACGTCCACGCCTGAAACGCGTCACCGAGTGACGGGGGCGAGTGGAATCGCTCCGCCGTTGGCGTAGCGACGGCATGGGCGGACGCCAGCAGCAAAAAGACGATCGTCCTCCCGTGGTAACGATGAACGCGCCGCGGTGCTTTGAGGTGTCGTTTCATTCGGCGACCTCCACCTGCGACGTTCGCATACACGTCGGCACTGGCAACGCCCCGGAAGAAGCAGCATACGGGCGGTTCAACGAAGTGCCATTCAGCGCTGCATAAATCGACTCGATATACTGCTTGCGAAAGTTCTGAAAGCGTCGATGAGCGGAACCACCCTCGACGTAATGAGTGACTCTGACCGATATCCCCCATCTGTCCGAGAGCATGCGCAAGGCGCTTTCGCAGGCCCCGCAAGGGGCTGCGCTGCTGAATCCGCGCAATGTTCCGCCCGAAGACACCAGACCGTCACGAATATCGCGCTCGATCTGGCGGGCGATCTTACGCTCGGCATCGCGGCCCGCAGGAAGTCTCTCGCGGTTCCACACTACCGTGTCTGCGGACACACGGGAAAAGTACGACGCGTAGGGCGCGGCGCGTCGTGAAGAAGGCAGGGCACGCCACGGGTTATTGGCGCCGGAACGACCATGGTAGACGTGCGTCATGGCGTTTCCGTCCCGGTTGTATTCGTAGGTAAAACTGACGATGCGATCGGTCTCCAGCGACTGGCCAAAGCGATCGAACGTTTCGCGAGCCACGGGTCGCCCATGAAAGGCATCGACGTACCATTTCCGGGCCGCATCGGCGTGCGCGTCGAAAGACGCCAGGAGCCTGGCCATGACACCCGACCTGAGAAAGTCATCCTTGAGCGGCTCTTTGATCACTTCCGCCGCTCCGGACGAATCAGCCAGGGAAACCAAAGCAACAAACAAGCCGCCGATGGCGAGTTTTCGTCGACGAAAGGTCATGGCTCACGACTCCGGCAGATGCGCTGATTGGCGCGGGTTGTCATGCGCAGAAAACCGGCCTCATCGGACGCCATTGAGCCAAGCGTCTGAGTCGCGACCAGTTGCGCCTCGATGATTTCGGCGTGGACCGCCCAGTCAGCCGCCTCGTCGGCATAGGCGCCGGCCCAGACAGGACGAACATCAGCGAAGTGGGCGATCAATCGCGCAGCCTGGTCGAAATGGGCAAAGTCGTCGGGCGACGCCGCAAGCTCGGTGGCACGCCTTGCCCGATACCAGCGGTACACGGCACGATCCGTTGCATCCAGAAAGCAGATGGGCCGATCGAGTCGTTCCGGTGTGAGGCCCGCTTGCCCCGGATCATGACTACCGTCGGTATGGCATGCGGAATAACCGGGTCGGCTGCCATGCCAGGCTGCCGCGGTTCGCGCCACGCGTAGTGGCGTCGGAATGGCGATGGCGCCATTGATGTCACCCGGGGGAACGCCCAGTTGGGCCACTGTGAGTTCCATTCGCAGGATGTCTGCCAGGTAGGAAAGGTCTTGTTCGGTGAGATCGGCCAGCGTGGTCGCGGACCAGAAGTGCGCGAGCGTGGCCCGGCGAATGCCGTACCGCTCCGGATCATCCATCGAGTCCGACCATCGGCTGAGCGTTGCGATGGAGAGCGCCAGCTGTGCGCCGAGCGTCGACAGTTCGGCGCCACTCAAGGCCATCGCCTTTTCGAGTATGTCCGGCCCGATATCCGCCTTGAACAGGTTGAAGCGCGCGTTATCGTCAAACGGTTCGACGTGATACCAGCCAAACGGCTGCGAGGTGACCTTGCGCATATCGGTGGGCAGCGCCTTATACAGCCCGAGATTCCAGGCGATCATTCGATTGACACCGGCGTCGGTCGGGAAGGATCCAGACTCATCACTCTGCACCCGGGGACTCCGGGGCCAGACAAGGGTTGGATGCAAGCCCGTACCTTCGCTATAAGCCAACCCCTCGCGCGGGTTTCCTGTCCGGGGGATGTACTCGTTCGCCGCCAGAGCGACGGGAGCGGCGAGGTCGCTGTAGATCGAGTCGGGCGTCTCGAGGTATTCACTACGCCAGACTTCATCGGAGTGAAACGGAGATCTCGTTGTCGGACCGCCCTGCCCCGCGCGTTTCAATGAAAGCAGGGTCCACCGGGCGTGATGATCGCCGCGGATGAATTCCTCGTGGATGAGCCCCTGACTTCGGGCATCCGCGACGGACGCCGCCAACAGCGCAAGCAGAGGTACGCAGGCTTTCGCCGCTGTGACGACCTTCATGGTCGAGCGCATAAATGACCTCCTTGGTAGAGGCGGTCATTCCATCGATTTTCGTGCGAACGGACCATCGGGCGAGCCCGCGGAAACGTGTAGGCACGACGGTGCAACCAACCCGGTTGGGAACTACGTACCCCGCGGCTTCGCCCGGTGCGTCGCCGTGGCCGTCCACGGATCATCCGGCCACGGATGGCGGGGATACCGGCCCTTCAGTTCTTTCTTCACTTCCGGATACGTACGATTCCAGAAGCCCGCCAGATCCTGCGTCACCTGGATAGGTCGGCCTGCTGGCGAAAGCAGATGAAGCATCACGGCGATACGCCCATCGCCAACGCGCGGCGTGTCGGCAAGGCCGAACAGCTCCTGCAGCTTGACCGCGAGCACGGGCGGAGCGCCAGGCTCGTCATCGCGTTCACCGTATTCCAGTCGCCGCGTCATGCCGCTGGGGACTTTCAGTTCTTCCGGTGCATGTGCGTCAAGCGCGCGGCGTTGTTCGTAGTCGAGCATCGCGCCGAGCGCCTCCGACAGTTCCGTCGCCTGGAGCGCATCCAGACGGCGCTTGCCGGAGAGATACGGTGACAGCCAGGTATCCATCGAAGCCAGCAAGGCGTCGTCGTCGACGTCGGGCAGACCCAGCTCGGGTCGCCATACGCGCAAGGCACCGATACGTGCACGAAGGCGGCGCGCGGCGTCGCTCCACGGCAGGGAGGAGATACCTCGCGAGCGTATCGCGGCGAGCAGTGCGGGGATGGCATCGTCGGCACGCATCGGCAGGGGCTTACGCGATATCGGCAATGCGTCGAAGCGGCGCTCCTCGAACGCTTCGGCGATCTGCCGCGTATCGTCCCAGCGCAGCACACGCTCGGTGACGAAGCGTCCGGCATGGTCGCGCTCGAGAACGTCGGGGTCGAACGGCGCGCCTGCGTAGATCAGGCTGTCACGCGCTTCGAGCCGCAGGTCGAGGACGACGATCCATGGTTCGCCGTGCAGCGCACTGTTCTCGTGCAGTCGTGCGCCGCGCCCGTTGGCAAGGAGGTAGCGTGACGCCTGCGACTCCTCTCTCCGGGCGACCCGGTCGGGAAAGGCATGCACGAGCAGATCGCCGACCGTATGCGTGTCGGGCACACCACTGGCCGCGGTACGCACGTCGAGCCGTCGGCGCCAACCCGAGGCCGCCTTCTCGATCGCTGCCAGCGCACCGATATCCGCCGAGCCGGCGCGCGCACCCCGCGCGCCCGCATCGCGCCACAGGTGCAGGGCCGCGACACGGTGACGGAAATCGTCGCTGCGAGCCTGCTCGCCGCGCAACGGCGAGCGCGCTTCCACCAGGGCGAGCAGATCGGCCACCAGCGACCGCAACGCCGTGGGCGCGCGCAAGGCCGCCGCGGCGAGCCGGGGCGTGGCTCCAAGGGCCAGCATGTCGCGCCCGAGCCGCGTCATCGCCGACGCGTCATCGAGCGCGCCAAGCCGCCGAAGAAGGTCGCGGGCCTGACTCATGGCCCCCACCGGCGGCGCATCCAGCCACGGCAAGGCGTCGCTGCCCCATCCGGCAAGCTCAAGCGCCAGGCCGGACAATTCCGTATGTTCGATCTCGGCCGAGCGCGAGGGCTCGAGTCGGCGACTCTGCGGCCATAGCCGGTAAGCGGTGCCTTCGGCTACGCGACCGGCGCGACCCGCGCGCTGGTCGGCCGATGCCTGCGAAATGTTGACCGTCTCCAGGCGGGCGAAGCCGGAGTTCGGATCGAAGCGGGGCTCGCGCGCGAGACCGGCATCCACGACCGCGCGGATACCCGGCAGCGTGACGCTCGATTCGGCGACGTTCGTCGCGAGCACAACGCGGCGTGTGCCGGCATCCGCGGGCGTCAGGGCCAGCTGCTGCTCCGCGAGCGAAAGCTCACCATGCAGGGCGACCACTTCGACGTGTTCGTCGCGCCGCTCGATCAGGCCCCGGGCTCGCTCGATCTCGCGACGGCCCGGGAGAAACGCGAGCACGTCGCCATCATTCTCCGCGAGCGCCTGCATCACGGCGCGTGCGAGGTGCTGCTCCGTCGTCTCCTGCGCGCGTGCGGCGACGTGCTCGATACGGACAGGAAAACTCCGGCCCGGGCTGCTGATCCTCGGCGCATCGAACCATTGCGCGATCCGCTCGCCGTCCAGCGTGGCCGACATCACCATCAGGCGCAGATCCGGACGAAGACCGGCCTGCACATCCAGGGCGAGCGCCGCGCCGAGGTCGCCCGCCAGATGACGCTCGTGGAATTCGTCGAACAGAATGGCGCCGATGCCGTCGAGCGAGGGATCGTCCTGAATCATGCGACTGAGGATGCCCTCGGTCACCACTTCGATCCGCGTCCGGGGGCCGGTACGGGACTCGAAGCGGATCCGGTATCCGACGGTACCGCCCACGTCTTCGCCCAGCTGGGCCGCCATGAACGATGCCGCCGCGCGCGCCGCGATACGGCGCGGCTCGAGCATGATAATGCGCTGCCCCGCCAGCCATGGCGCGTGCAGCAGCGCAAGGGGCACCTGCGTGGTCTTACCGGCGCCGGGAGGCGCCTCGAGCACGAGCCGGGGCCGCCGATCGAGCGAGGCGACGATCTCGGGCAGCAGCGGCGAAATGGGAAACGAGGAAGTCATGCGCCGGCTATGGTACGCAAGCCGGCGCCGGATCGTGCGTTTCGTCAGCCGCCTTCCACGGTACGCGTTCCCGCAGGCGCGATGGCGGAGGCTTCCAGTGGCCGCAACGCGCGGAACGACCGCCGGTAATCGTCGAGCACCCGCCTGGCTTCCATGCCGTTCGCGATCACCCGGGGGGTGATCAGCACGACCAGTTCCGTCCGCCGACCGGTGGTTTCCTTGTTGCGAAACAGTGCACCCAGCAGGGGGATGCGTGACAGGCCCGGCACGCCCACGGTCGACTGCGTGTCCAGCTCCCGAATGAGGCCACCTAGGAGGACGGTCTGTCCGCTCTGCACGGCGACCTGTGTGGTCAGTTTGCGCTTCATGATGGGAAGATTGGGACCGGTTGCCGTGCGGTCCGCGCGGCTGACCTCCTGTTGCACGTCCATGTACACCAGACCACCGGGATTGATCCGGGGCCGCACGTCGAGAATCACGCCCGTGTCCTTGTATTCCACCTGGCCGACCATGTTGCCGCTGCCGGCGGCGGTATTGACGTAGGTCTGCGTGACCGGCAGCTGGTCGCCCACCTGGATGCGCGCCTTGCGATTGTTGACGACGACCAGCGAGGGAGCGGACAGGATCTTGGTCTTGCCGGACTGCTCCATGGCCCGGAGCTTCACGCTCAGTTCGTTGTTGACGAACGAATAGAAGAGCGCATCCGGTCGCGCCTGCATGGCGTCGAGCGCGCCACCCAGCGCCCATTGCTGCTTGTTGCCCGGTTGGGTTACGGCACCGTTTCCGCCCGCCAGCCCTTCGAGGTACCACTGGACGCCGAAACGGAACTCGTCACTCAACGCCACTTCGAGGATTCGCGTCTCGATCTGCACCTGAAGCGGGACCGCATCGAGGCGCTCGATCGCCTTGCGCACATCGGCCCATTCCGAGGGACGGGCGCGGACCATCAGCTGGTTGTTCGCGTCGATCGCGGTCACGCGTATGCCGTTCGCCGCGGGACCCGCCGAGGATGGCGAAGGTACCGAAGGCGGCTGGTAGAAGTCCTTGTCGTCGGCGCCCGTTCCGCCGAACGCATCCGACGTATCGCCGCTGTCGTCGCCCAATGCACCCGTACCCAGACCCGGAGCGACCCGCCCTCCCGCATCGCCGTCGACCGCGGCACCGAAGACACCGGCAATGTACCGGGCGACATCGGACGCGGGCAGGTTGCGAAGATCGTAGACGAACAGACGCGGCTCGTTGCCACCACCGCCGTCGATGCGCGCAATCCATTCGCCCACGCGGGCCACGTGTTCCTCGCGCGTACCGATCACGACGAGACTACCCGTGCGCGCGACGGGAATGAAGCGGATGAGCCCGGCCACGGGGGCGCCGCTGCTGGCGCCGAACACGGATTCGAGTGCAGGCAGCAGCTCGTTGACCGACGCGTTCTTCAGGCTGAACACGCCGACCGACATGCCGCCGACCCAGTCGACGTCGAAGGTGTCTATGGTCGCCTGATAGTTGGCGAGTTCGTCCGGCGTGCCCGACAGGACGAGGACATTGCGTGCCGGGTCGGCAAGCAGGACGGCCTCCGGCAGCACGAACGGCGCAAGCAGCTTGGCCATTTCGGGAGCGGAGACATAACGCAGGGCATACAGGCGGGCGGACATGCCCGCAGCGGGCGCACCCGCTTTCAGACGGGGCACCAGATGCCCCGCCACCGCCTGCCCCGCCGGAAGAACGTTGTAGCGTCCATGCTCATGAACGAGGGCATTCCCCGTCCAGGACAGGAGGGTTTCGAGAATGGGCAGGGCTTCGTCACGCGCGACCGGTTGCGCGGTGGAGAAGGAGATCGTGCCTCTTACGCCAGGGAGCACCGCGTAGTTCGCCTCGAGCAGATCGCCGAGAATCGCCTTGACCACGGCCTCGACGGGTTGATCCTCGAAATTGAACGTCACCGCACCGCTGCCCTTCGCCGCCGCGCGTGGCGAGCGCAGCGCCTGCGGGTGAACGAAGCGACCGCTGCCCGCGTGGATTTCCGTCGACGCCGCGGTGCCGACGGTGCCATCCGTCTGGTTGGCGTCGTCGAGTGGCAACGGCGCGGGCACCGGCTTGTCGGTTCCCGCCATCGCTTCGCGTTCAAGCGCGACCGAAGCCATGCGCGATGAATGCGAGGCGCAGCCGACCATCAGCAGGGCCGATAAGGTGGCCGCGCCGAGTGTGGATGGTTTCATGTGCTGCTGCTCCTTCCTTGGGGGCGCGTGGTGCGCCCGCTACTGCGAGTCCTGTGCCTGCTGGCGCTGTTGTTGCTGTTCCATGCGGCGCTTCTGCACCGCCTGCTTCAGTGCTTCGATGCGTGCACGCTGCAAGGCGTCGTCATCCTGTCGCGGCGGCGACTGTCGTGCACCGGCATCGACCGGGTGCGGAAGCGCCGGACCGGTCATGCCCGACGACTGGGATGGTTCCACACGCATCGCCCCCGGTGGCAAGGGCTGAACCGGCGTCGCCTGCGGCGGCTGACCGGGGCCGTTTCCGGGTCGCCTGGCGTCCTTGGCGAGCGCATCGGGCGCGCTCACTTTGAGCGTGAGTTCGCGATGCTCGCCACCGTTGTCGAATATGGCGCTGCGCGGCGTGAGCGACGCGAGCGTCCAGTGGCCTTCGGCCAGCGGTGAGCCCTCTTTTACGCGGACGGTGACATCCTTGCCCTTGTCGCGCAGCAGCGCCATGCGCAAGCCGGGCGTCACGATGATGCCCGTGAGTTCGAGGTCGCCGATGTTGCTGGCGTTGTCGTCGTCACCCGCGGCCGCGACCGGCTTGCGATCGGCCATGAACAAAGGACGCTGCCAGACCTCGGCAAACCGTACGAGCGGCACGGGCGTGGGCATCGCCACCGGGCGGGTCGCGGGCAGCGGCTGCGGGCCGGCGGGATCGTCCCAGCGAACGCCACGACCCACGCCTGCCGCGAGGACACAAAGTGCGCCCAGGAGGACGATGACGACACCACCCAGCACGGGTGTCAGACGACGCTGACCGGCCGCATTCATGTCGCCGCCTTTGCCGTGCGGGCGGCATGGATGTAACCGGATACGGTGAACTGAACTTCCATGGGCGCCGCGCCTCCGGCGCGTGCCGCGACCGGGTTGCGGTAGATGCTGAAGTCCTCGATGAAGAGATACGGCGTGGCGTTTTCGATGTCGTGGATCACGGCCGTCATGGGCTGCATCTGGCAGCGAAGGCTGATGTTCACGGTGACCTTGCGGTAGGGGTCGCTCGCTTTTTCCTGACTCGGAACCGGCATTTTCTGGACCACGTCGCAGGCACCGTCTTCCTTGTGCGCCGCGGCGACGTCGACGATGCGCTGCATCAACCCGGCGGCGGCGGCGTTGGTGTCGTCGCCCGGCAGGAAGGCATCGCTGTGCGTCTGTCCCTGCTCGAGCGAGGCCAGACGCTTTTCGAGCTGCGGGCGCTCGGCGATGGCCGCCGCGTAACGCCTCTGCGTGTCACGCAGGTCGTCCATTTCGTCGGCCATGGCGGACTGCGGCGCCACGAACCACCAATGGATGAAAAGGAAATACGCGATCGCCAGGACCACGATCGCGAGAAGGATGGCGGCGACACGGGATTCAGCGGGCTTCATGCGCACGGGGTGCCTCCTTCGCGCTGGTCGAAGCCGCTGCGACGGCTGTGCCGCCGGCCGGCGCGGATGCGCTGCCTGCACGCGCGGGGTGAGCCACGGCGGGGACTGTTTCCGGTTTCGGAATCAGTGCCTTCGCCTGCATGTAGAAGCGCTCCTTGCCGGAGGTGGGATCGGCCTGGATGGTTCCCTGGAAACTCGGGTCGCCGATGCTGCGCGCGCCCTTGAGGGCATCGATGAGCCGCGCCGCCTGAGGACTCTGACCCTGGAAGCCCAGCTGACCGCTGGCATTGAGCGTAAAGCGTTCGAGCCAGGTGTCATCCGGCAGGCGCTGGGTGAGCTCCTCGAGCACGGGAAGCACCGCGGCCGTCTCCATCTTGCGACGGGCCAGGAAACCCGAGGCACCCGCGCTGTCCGTGAGTTTCTGGCGCAAGGCCTTCACCCGCCGCGCATCGCTTTCCATTCCTTCGACTTCGGCACGCATCGCCTCGAGCGAGAGATGACGGTTGTGCAGCCACATCGCCATGACGCCGAGCGTCAGCAGAGCGATGGCCGCGACGAGAAAGAGATTGAGACGGCCACGGCGATCGACGCGGCGCGGAGCGCGTGCCGGTGGGAGAAGATCGACACCGGCCAGATCGTATCCGTCCGCGACATCGACGCGGTCCGGCGCGATGCCGAGCACGGCGAGTTCGTCCAGCAGGGGATCCAGCGCGCTGCGAGGCGTGGCGGCGAGCTCGGCCACGAAGCGGCCCTCCGCGCCGGCCGCGCCGAGATCGCGCACGCCGAAATGGATCTCCTCCGCCCGGAAAGGGGTCTGCCTGTCGAGATCGAAACCGACCACCTGACGCAGGTTGTCGCGCGCCGCGATCGGCAGGACGAGGCGGCGGCGCAGGACGTGCGCCGCGGGCAGGACGAGGGCAACGCGCCGGTCGGCGGGATCGGCTTCGGCCAGCGCCTTCGCCAGGAGGGCGGTCCGATGCTCGGTCGTATCCAGGTCGGCCGCCTCGGCCACGGCGGAACCCTCGCCGGCACGACGCAACGACCAGCCGTCATCGTGTCGTTCGACCGCATACCAGCGTTCGCCACCGGCGAAGGTATCGCGCCAGCGCGCGGGCATCAGCGCCGACAGCTCGCCACCCCACCAGCGCAGGAACCCTGGCAGCGCGCTGCCTCGCCAGGCGCGGCGAAGTCGCTCGATCTGCATCTGGGAGGCGTCCTGCAAAGCGGTCATTCCTCGTCTCCTTCGCGCCAACGCAGTACGGCGTAGGGCTGATTTCCCGATCTTATCCCACGCAGTCGGATCGTCGATGTAAGGGAACTCCTGGTTCCGTCGTCAAGGATCGCCTGCGCACGTATCGTGTGCGTGACACCGTTGCCACCCGCCGCGGCCGCACCCGTGGCCTGCCCTCGCGCCGAGAGGATCGCCGTCGCACCGGCGCTGCCGAGACCGGGGATCGCCGCCAGAGCGAGTGGCTGCGCGTGTTCGGTGTTGGGCCGTTCGCGACCCGACCAGATGGTCAGAACCGGGGCGACCTGCGCCCAGAGCTGCGCATCCATACCGAGCACCATGCGCCCCTCTTCCACCGTCGCGAAGGGCCCGTTGCGAGGGCCGTAGCCCAGGCCCGCCGCTTCATATTGTGGTTGCTTCGCGCCGTTGGGCAGCGCCGCATCGCCCGCGCGGCGCCAGTCCTGGATGGCCGCCGAGAGGTGGCTCGCCTTGTCGTCGTTCGCACCCGCCGCTTTGAACAAGCCTGTCAGGACGTCATCGGAAGCCGCGTTGAGATCGACCTTCCCATCTTCGTCGACGATGGTGAGGGTGACCTTCGCGTCGTCGAATTCGAAGAGGTAAGGACGACCGTCCGCCACCCACCGCGCATCGATGTCCGTGGACTGCAGCGCCTGAATGGCCCGGATCACACCGGCCTCCGCCGCGTAGTGCGCGCGCGTCTGAGCGAACTGATAGCGGGCCTGCAAGCCCTCGGTACGGGCCAGCGCCGCAAAGCCGCCAAGCATGATGGCCAGGAGCGTGCAGCCCCACAGCACGATGAGCAGCGCGACGCCGCGTTGCCTTACGTCCATCATCGGATCACCGGCCCGCGCGTTCCGCGCGTCAGGGAAAAGCCGTTGCGCGATGCCGTCGGATCGAGACGGATGGGCGCGACCAGTGTGGGAAAGGCGACGTTGCCGCCGACGTCGAGCGCCAGACGGACAAGGGAAGGCGTACGCCGGGTATCGTCCCAGCTCTCCTGCCAGTCACCTGGCTGGTTCTTGTCGTCCATGCCGCGGTAACTGAAGGCGCCTTTGCGAATGCCGCGAAGCAACACCTCGGGTTCGCCGATCGGCCTGGGCTCACCGCCGTTGGGCGGCAGGAGCGAAAGCGCGACTTCGAGACGATAGCCATCGTTGCCGTCGCGCACCAGCGACACGGCCTGCAGTTGCGGTCCGAGTCGTGAAAGGTATCCCGGCATGGGTGCGACGAAGCGCAGCGTCGTCGCGTCGCCGGAAAAGACGATCGGATCGCCGTCGTCGGTTTCAGCAAAGGGAACGATCAGCGCCTGGGCGATCTCGGTGCGCAGGTAGCCCTGGGCGGAACGGATCTCGTCCATGCGCTGGATGGCTTCGCTACCGCTGCGGACGATGCGCGACGCCGTACTGATGCCCGAATACACACCGAGCAGGACGATGGTCAGCAGCGCGAGCGCCGCCAGTACTTCCATGAGGCTGAAGCCGCGCTGCCGCGTCATGGCTGTTCCTCCTGCCCCGAACCGCCCATGCGCAGCGTGGAGAACCGCGCGTGCCGCTCACTACCCTCCGGCCCCCACATGACGTCGAGGTCGATGCGATAGATCACGGCCGCGGCCATGGCGCCATCCGGCACCGGACGGGCACCTGGGACCTGATAACGGCTGACGTTCATCCGCCAGCGGTAGGTGTCGTCGATGCGGCCCTCGCTGTCACCCTCGCGTATCGGGTCCATGACGAACGCGCCGTCGAGCAGCGAACGGGCACGCAGCGCGGCCTGGGTTCGCTCGTTGGCGCGTGCCGTCAGGCTCATCGAACTGCCCGCCACCTGCATCAGCGCCGCGAAGGCGATGGCAAGCACGGCGATGGCGGCGATGACTTCGAGCAGGCTGAAACCATTCTGTCGGGCGATGCGCTTCATCGCGTGTCCACGACCTGGATGGCGCCGGTCAGCCACGCGACGTTGACGTGCCACTCGCGTGCGCCACGCTTGAGCGTGATGCGACCTCCGGTGGAACTGCCGTCGGGAAAGAAGCGGATACGCCCGGTGGACGCGTTGGCCTGGTCTTCGCGGGCGCTGGTGATCGACACGCGCATGTCCCTGGGTAGCCGCACATCGCCTTTGCCGGGCGCACGATAGGTGGCCGCCGATGTGTCGACTTCGAGCGCCAGGCTTTCGCCTTTCACGATCGACTGCGCCCGCGTCCAGCGCAGCGCCGCCGCGAGTTCACCGCTGGCCGCGTTGACTCGGGCGCTGGCAAGCCCCTGGGTCACCGGGATCGAGACGGCCGCCGCCGCGATCCCGATCAGGAGGATCACGGCCAGCATCTCGAACAGCGTGAATCCGCGCGTGCGCATGGCAGTAATCCGTCCGTCCTGCCGGATTACTGCCAGTTGCCGTAGTCGGCCGAGTAGCCGTCGCCGCCCGCCTTGCCGTCCTGCCCATAGAACACGAGGTCGAAGCTGCCGTGCTCACCCGGGTAGCGATAGCCGAACGGATGACCCCAGGGATCCTTCAGATCGGATTCCTTGGCATACGGTCCTTGCCAGTTTTGTGCATCGGCCGGCTTGGTGGTGAGGTCGTCGAGGCTGTGCGGCGGGCTGCCGTTGTCGAGGGCGTAGTTTTCGATCTTCTGGCCCAGCGTGGTCACCTGGGCCTTGCCGGCACCGTACTTGCCCTTATCGACGTTCTTGCCGACCTGGGTCACCACGATGGCACCGATGATGCCGATCAGCACGATCACGGCGAGCATTTCCAGCAGCGTGAAGCCGCGGGCGTGGCTGTGACGGAGGGTACGGTTCACGCGCATGGGACAAGCTCCTTGAAACGGGTTCGATCAGTTGATGTTGCTGGTAAGACTGAGCAACGGCAGCAGGATTGCCGCCATGATGAAAGCGACCATCACGGTCATGACGATGGTCAGTGCCGGCACCAGCGCCGCCAGCAGGCGGTCGATGGCGCGCTTGGCCTCGACGTCGAAGGTGTCGGCGACCTTGAGCAGCATGGTGTCGAGCGCGCCGGCTTCCTCGCCGACCTGGATCATCTGCAGCGCCAGCCGCGGGAAGCGCTCGGTCTGGGCGAGGGAAGTGCCGAGTCCCGCACCACCCTTGACCCGCTCGGCGGCCTGTTCGAGTGCCTGGTCGAGCGCGCGGTTGCCGGTGACCTGACGGGCGATCGCCAGCGACGACAACAAGGGCACGCCGTTCTTGAGCAGGGTACCCAGCGTACGGGCGATGCGTGCCGTCTCGACCTTCAGAAGCAAGGGGCCGGCGACACGCATGGTCAACAGACGGCCGTGGAAAGCGAGCTTCGTATCGGGGTCGCGCAAACGCAGACGCAGGAAGGCGCCGAGCACGACCATGACCAGAACGATGGCCCACCACCAGTCGCTGATCACCGTGCCGAGCGCCAGCACGACCTGCGTGATCAGCGGGATCGGGACCTGCATGTCGGCGAAGATCGGCACGAACTGCGGCACCACGTAGGCGAGCAGCAGCACGAGCGAGCCGAGCACGCCGACCATCAGGAAAGCCGGATAGATCAGGGCATTGATGATGCTGCCGCGCAAGGCCTGCGCACGCTCGAGGTAATCGGCCAGGCGCCGCAGCGTTTCGTCGAGTGAGCCACCGGCTTCGCCCGCACGCACCAGGCTCACGTAGAGACGTGGAAAGACACCGTTCTCTTCATCCAGCGCCGTGGACAGGGTCGTGCCGCCGCGCACACGATCGCGCACGCGCTCGACCAGATTCTTCGCGCGATCGCCCTCGGGGAGGTCGAGCAGGATACCCAGCGCGCGGTCCAGCGGCTGTCCGGCGCCCAGCAAGGTCGCGAGCTGATGCGTGAACTGCGCGAGCTGATCGCCCGTGAAAGGTCCCTTGCGAAACAGCGCGGCGATCCCGCCGCCCGATGCGGCACCGTCCGCGGGCGCGGCCTCCAGCGGCGTATGGCCCTGGTCCTGGAGGCGCGCCACCACGTCCGCGACGGAAGAAGCCTCCATCCGACCGGTAAGGGCTTCGCCTGCGGCACTGATCGCGCGGTAACGGAACATGCTCATGGGTGTGGGCCTAGGATTCCTGCGTCACGCGCAGGACTTCCTCGATCGTGGTGATCCCAGCCACCGCCTTCGCGAGACCGTCCTCGTACATCGTGCGCATGCCCTCGGCGCGTGCCAGCCGTTCGATCTCACCGGCATCGGCGCGCTGCATGACCAGGCGGCGCAGCGGATCGCTCATGATGAGGAACTCCATGATCGCCCGACGTCCGCGATAGCCCGTCGGATTGGCCGTGCTGGTGCCGGGCTTCCACAGACGGATGGGGCGCTCGTCGGTGTATTTGTGCAGCTCGAACTGCTCGATGACTTCGGGCAGGGCCTCGTACGGGACGGCCGTCTCGGGATCGAGCCGGCGAACCAGACGCTGGGCCAGGATGCCGTTGACGGTGGAGCCCAGGAGGTAATCCTCCACGCCCATGTCGAGCATGCGGGTGATGCCACCCGATGCGCTGTTGGTATGCAGCGTCGACAACACCAGATGGCCCGTGAGCGCCGACTGGATCGCGATCCGGCAGGTTTCCAGATCGCGCATTTCGCCGATCATGATGACGTCCGGATCCTGACGGACGATCGAGCGCAGCGCACCGGTGAAGTCCAGTCCGATCTGCGGTTTCACCTGAATCTGGTTGATACCCTCGATCTGGTATTCGACCGGGTCCTCGACGGTGATGATCTTCACGTCGGGCGTATTGATCTGCGACAGCGCGGTGTACAGCGTGGTCGTCTTGCCCGAACCGGTAGGTCCGGTGACGAGCAGGATGCCATGCGGCCGGTCGAGCACCTCCACGAAGCGGTCGCGGAAATGCCCCGTGAAGCCCAGCGATTCAAAATCGAACACGACCGATTCGCGGTCGAGGATACGCATGACCACCGACTCGCCGAAGCTGGTCGGCACGGTGGAGACGCGAAGGTCGAGCTCCTTGCCCTGTACGCGGAGCTGAATACGACCATCCTGCGGCAGGCGACGCTCGGCGATGTTGAGCCGCGCCATGATCTTTACACGGGATATGACAGCCGCCGTCGAACTGGACGGCGGCGCTTCGACCTCGTGCAGCACGCCATCGATGCGATAGCGCACCTTCAGGCGGTTCTCGAACGGCTCGATGTGCACGTCCGATGCGCGCTGCTCGACCGCACGCTGAAGAATCAGGTTGACCAGGCGGATGACCGGCGCTTCGGAAGCGAGATCGCGCAGGTGCTCGACGTCGTCTTCGACCGCCGCGGTGCCGTCGAGGCTTTCGACGATGCTGCCCATGGCGGAACGACCCTGGCCGTAATAACGCTCGATCAGATCGTCGATCTCCGAGCGCAGGCCCACGCGCAACCTGACCTCACGGCCCGTCGCCAGGCGCACCGCCTGCAGCGGGTAGGGATCGGCGGGGTCGGCCACGAGCAGGCCGAGGCCTTCGTCGCCCTCGCGCACCGGCACGACATGATATTGCTTGAGAAATCTTACGGAGAGTTCGACGTCGGCCGGCGGCAGCTCGGGAGCATCCTTGGCGGCGAGCAGGTCCAGCCGCAGCAGATCGGCCCAGGCATCGGCAAGATCGCGCTCGGAGACCAGGCCAAGCCGCGCCATGAGCGAGGTCAGCGTGCCATCCGGGGTCTCATCGTGCAGGCGGCGCGCCCGCGCGAGATCGGTGTCCTTCAGGCGGCCGTGCGCGACCAGATGCGCGCAAACCTGGGCTTCGCCGGGTTCCCCGGTGAGCATGTCCTTATATTCGGTCATCGCAGACATGCCAACTCCACACGGTCCGTAGGTTACGTCTTGCCAGGCGGTCGTTCCTGACCGCGCGGGCCGCTATTGGTAGCACAGACCGTGTGTCGGGGGCGACCGGGAAACCTCCGATTCGCGACAGGGCTCAACAAGCGAAAGCCGGCGTTGCCGCCGGCTTTCAAGGACTTGGCGGCGCCGTGTAGGCGCCGCCGGGCGTAATTACCAGCCCACGCCTACACCCACGCCACCCGACGACTCGCCTCCGCTGATCGATGCTCCGAAGGTCAGGCTGGCACGGGGCGACAGGGCGCGCGAGTAGCCGACTGACAGGGCTCCCTGCCCCTTGTAGCCGCCGACGCCCACACCCATGCGGTTGTCACCGCTGACCCCCTGCGTGCTGAAGGCCATCTGCGACATCGCCGCGCCCATCGCGCCCACCTTGTTCAGGCGGTCGTTGAGGTTGCTGAAGCGACGGTCCACCGTACGCTTGTAGTCATCGAAGGCGCCGCCGCTGACCACATCGCCGAACTTCTGGTCGGTGTAGGCCTTGGCGCTGCTCAGCGTCGTCGCGTCGCCCTGATCGGCGTACGACTTGGCGGTGGCAACGGCCTGATCGACCTGGCCGAGATTGGCGGCGTCGGTGGGTGCGGTTCCTGCCGCGACGTTCGTCACGCGACGCTCCGCGCCCGCGCTGCCGACCGATACGGTGTTGGCCTGATCGGCGACCGAATTCGCACCCAGCGCCACGCTGTTCGTCGCGGCCGCCGTCACGGTGGCTCCCGTACCCACGGCGGTGCCGTTCTCGGCGCCGACGCTGGCATTGGTACCCACCGCGAGATCGGTAGGATCCTTGGCGTAGCTACCCGCGCCGATGGCGGTGCCGTTACCGGTGCCGTCGACGACGGCGGCGGCGACCGAGGGCGCGGGCGCGGCGGCAACTACCGGCGCGGCGGCCACCGGCGCGGCAGCCACGGCATCGGCCGTGACCGGTGCGGACGCGCCGACCACCGTCGGCGATATCACCGCATTGCGCCGCACGGGCGTCCCGCCCGGAATCGTGGATCCACCCGACTTCGACTCGAGCTGACCGACCCGCGTATCGAGGGACGACAACGCCCCGTCCAGCGCACCGACCGCATCGCCGACCGTCCCGTACGAGCTTCCCTGCACCCGGTAGACCGGGCCGACGAATCCGCTCGCGCCCATCGTCGCGCCGCCGCCGAGTGCCATCGCCACGGCGTTACCCGCTGCGTTCGAGGTGCCCGAGAAGGCGCTCGAGAGTGCCGTGTTCAGCTGCCCCAGGTTCACCGCATCGGTGGTCTGCGTACCCGCCGCCACGTTGGTGATCTGCCGGTTGCCCGACGCGCTGCCCACCGACACGGTGTTCGCGCGGGTTGCCACCGATCCCGCACCGAGGGCGACGGAATTCACCCCGAGGGCGCGAGCGCTGTCACCGATCGCCGTGGCGCTGGCCGCACCGGCGTTGGCGGAGGCACCGATCGCCGTCGCCGAGGTTTTGCTGGCCGTGGCGAACGCACCCTGCGCCGTCGACAGATCGCCGCTGGCGCTGCTTCCCGCACCGGTGGCCGTGGCGTAGGCGCCCGTCGCACTGGCGTCGTCGGAGCCATCGCCGGCACCCGTGGCGGACACGTAGTGCGCCGCGGAGCTCACGCTGTCCGCAAGGTCCGTCAGCTGCTGGACGTTCGCCGCGTCCGTGCCCTGCGTGCCCGCGGCGACGTTGGTGACCTGACGCTCGCTGCCGCGCGCGCCCACGGACACCGTGTTGGCGCGGTCGGCATTGGCGCTGGAACCGAGCGCCACGCTGTTGGCCGTCGTGGCCGTCGCGCCGTTGCCGATGGCGACGGCGTTGGTGGCCGGCGTCGTGACGAGGCTGTTGGCGCCGAGGGCGACACTGCCTGCGCCGCGCGCCGTGGAGAAGTCACCTACGGAAACGCTGCTCGCACCCGAGGCCCAGCTGTTGATGCCCAGTGCCGTCGCGTTGTCGCCCGGCGCATATGCGAAGTAGCCGAGTGCCGTGCTCCCGACACCTTCCGCCGCCGCGACACCACCGAGGGCCGTCGCATAATCCGCCGTCGCCTGTGCCCCCGCACCGAAAGCGGCCGCGCTGTCACCCGTGGCACCGGTGTAGATGAGGCCGAAGCCCGCCAGGTTGCTCGGGCCACCCACGGCGACCGAGCCCGCGCCCGACGCCGTGGTCGACGTACCGACCGCCGTCGAGTAGTCGCCGGTGGCATTGGCGACCGCACCCAGTGCCGTCGACTGCGCGCCGCTGGCGTAAGCGCCGACACCGGCCGATGTCGCGGCGAAACCGCTCGCCTGCGAGCTCGCACCGACCGCGGTACCGCCGACGCCGGCACTCGTCGCACCGGTATCGACCGGATTACCGTTGGCATCGGAGATCAGCGCGTTGCCGTCTTCATCGATGGCATTGCCACCCACCGCGACGCTTCCCGCGCCGGTTGCCTGCGCGCCGGCACCGAACGCCGCGGCGTTCTTGCCACTGGCGACGCTGCCATACCCGCTGGCCGTAGCGAAGTCGTTCGCGGCAACCGCACCCGCACCGGTCGCCGTCGCTCCCGTACCGGCCGCGAAGGCGCCCGAGCCGGACGCGCTGGCGTAGTCACCGACCGCCTGCGCATCGTCGCTGCCATCGCCCGCACCATTGGCGCGGAAGTAATGGCTCGCATCGCTGGTCGCGCTCGACACGGCATCCAGCTGACCCTTGTTCACCGCGTCCGTCGCTTCGGTACCCGCGGCGACGTTGGTGATCTGCCGCTCGCTGCCGACATCGCCCACCGAGACGGTGTTCGCGCGGTCGGAATACGAGCTCGCACCGAGTGCGACCGAATTCGCCGCACCGGCGATGGCGGATTCGCCGATCGCCGTGCTGCTCACGCCATCCGCCCAGCTGTTCCAGCCCAGCGCGGTCGCGTAGTCCGCCGTCGCCCAGGCGCCCGCACCGAAGGCGGAGGCACCCGTGCCCGCGGCCTGTGCCGGAATGAAGCCGAAGAAGGTGCTTCCGCCGACGGCGACGCTCTCGTCACCCGTGGCCTGCGCACTTTCACCGACGGCGATGCTGCTGGCACCACTCGCCGCGCTTTGCGTGCCGACGGCCGTGGAGAGATCGCCTGTCGCGTTGGCCACCGCGCCAAGCGCCGTGGCCTGAGCACCGCTCGCGTACGCGCCGACACCCAGCGACGAAGCGGCAAAGCCGCTGGCCTGCGCGCTGGCGCCGACCGCCGTTCCACCGACATCCGCGCTCGTGGCGCCCGTATCGACAGGCACACCGCCGCTCGTGATCAGCGGATTGCCATCGGCATCGACCGCCACGCCGCCGACGGCGACGCTTCCGGGACCATTGGCCTGCGAGCCCGCACCGTACGCCGCGCTGTTCTGGCCGGTGGCGACGCTGCCGTAGCCCGTTGCCGTGGCATTCGTACCCGTCGCCACCGCACCGCTACCGAACGCACTGGCACCGTCGGCCGCGGCGAATGCACCGGAACCCGCGGCGGTCGCGTAGTTACCCGAAGCCAGCGCATCATCCGATCCGTCGCCGATGCCGTTAGCCTTGAAGTAATGGCTCGCATCGCTGGTCGCACTGGATACCGCGTCCAGCTGTCCCTTGTTCACCGCGTCCGTCGCCTCGGTACCTGCCGCGACGTTCGTGATCTGCCGTTCGCTGCCGACGTCACCCACCGACACGGAATCATCGCGATCGGCCGTTGAGCCTGCGCCCAGTGCGATGGAGTTCTCGCCCAACGCCCATGCGTTGGCGCCGAGGGCCGTTGCGTTGTTGCCGAGTGCCCAGCTATTCGTGCCGAGCGCGATCGCATTCTCAGCCTCGAGCCCGAACAGCCCGAAACCGGTTTCCGCGTACTGACCGATCGCGACACTGCCGACACCCGATGCGCTGGCACCGCCACCGACGGCCGTCGCACCGGCGCTGTACGCCGACGAACCATAACCGTTCGCTACAGAGAGACTGCCATCGGCAAAGGACTGCGAACCGGTGGCGGTCGAGCCTGCGCCAGAGGCCTGAGCGAGGAAGCCGCTGGCCGTGGATTGCTCACCCTGCGCGAATGCCGCCGTGCCCAGTGCCGTCGCGTAAGCACCTTCGGCCTGCGCGCTGGCGCCAACGGCGGTGGCGGCGAGACCGGAGGCCGTTGCCGGACCGACGGCTTCGCCGGTCGCGTTGTAGGTAATCAACGGATTGCCGTCGGCATCGAGGGCTTGCGCACCGATCGCTGTCGCGCCGTTCGCCGAGGCCTGCGCGCCGGAACCGTAGGCCGAGCTGTTCTGACCCGATGCAACGGATCCATAGCCGCCGGCGGTGGCGAACGACGCGTTGGTGCTCGCCCCGCTGCCGATGGCCGACGATCCGTTGCCCTGCGCGATCGCGCCCTGACCGACCGCCGTCGTGTAGTCGCCGCTGGCGAAACTACCCGAGCCGACGCTCGACGCACCCGTGCCGTCGGCAATCGCTCCATGGCCGTGTGCAAGCGATTCATCGCCGAACGCCGCGCTGCTCTCGCCGGTCGCGGTGGAACCCGTCCCGGATGCTTCCGCATTGGCGCCCGTAGCGGTCGAATTCTCGCCCGTCGCCGACGCGAGACCACCGACGGCTGTGGCGTTGTTCGCCGCCGCGTAGCTTCCGCTACCGATCGCGGATGCGAAGTCGCCCGTCGTCGTCGCCACCGCACCGACCGCCGTGGACTGCACACCACTGGCCAGCGACTGCGCACCGAGTGCGCTGGAACCGAGATCCTGCGCACTCGCGCTTTCACCGACCGCCGTGCTGCTTTCGGCGGCGGCGTACGTGTTCCAGCCCAGCGCCGTCGCGTAGTCCGCCGTAGCCCAGGCACCGGCACCGAAGGCCGCCGCGCCCGTGCCCGTCGCCTGTGCCGGGATGAAGCCGAAGAAGGTACTGCCACCGACCGCGACACTCTCGTCGCCCGTGGCCTGCGCACTTTCACCCACCGCGACGCTGCTCGCGCCCGTCGCCGCGCTCTGCGTGCCGACCGCCGTGGAATAGTCGCCGGTGGCGTTGGCCACGGCGCCGAGGGCGAGACCCTGCGCGCCACTGGCATATGCACCCACGCCAAACGACGAGGCCGCGAAGCCACTTGCCTGGGCACTGGCACCGACCGCGGTGCCACCGACACCGGCGCTGGTCGCACCCGTATCGACCGGCACACCCGCGTTGGTGATCAACGGATTGCCGTCTTCGTCCACGGCCACACCACCCACGGCGACACTGCCCGGGCCATTCGCCTGCGAACCCGCACCGTAGGCCGCGCTGTTTTGTCCCGTGGCGACGCTGCCGTAGCCTGTCGCCGTGGCATTCGAACCCGTGGCTACAGCTCCGCTACCGAAGGCGCTGGCACCGTCAGCACCGGCAAACGCACCGGCACCGGAAGCGGTCGCGTAGTTTCCTGTGGCGAGCGCGTCGTCCGACCCGTCACCATTGCCGGTCGCCTTGAAGTAGCGCGTCGCGTCACTCACGGACGTGTCGAGCTGTGCCTTGTTCACCGCGTCGGTACCCTCGGTACCGGCCGCGACGTTGGCGATCTGGCGCTCGCTGCCGACATCGCCGACGGAGACGGTGTTATCGCGATCCGCTGTGGAACCGGCACCCAGCGCCACGGAATTTTCGCCCAGCACCCACGCGTTGGCGCCCAGCGCTGTCGCGTTGTTGCCGAGTGCCCAGCTGTTGGTACCGAGTGCTACCGCATTCTCGGCTTCGAGACCGAACAGGCCAAAACCCGTTTCGGCGTACTGACCGATCGCGACGCTTCCCGCACCGGAGGCGCTGGCACCGCCGCCGACGGCCGTCGCGCCCGCGCTGTATGCGGCCGAACCGTAGCCGTTCGCGACCGAGAGGTCGCCATCGGCGAAGGCCTGCGAACCGGTCGCCGTCGAACCGGCGCCGGACGCCTGGGCAAGGAATCCGCTCGCCGTCGATTGCTCGCCCTGAGCGAACGCGGCCGTACCCAGCGCGGTGGCGAATTCACCTTCCGCCTGTGCACTTGCACCGATGGCCGTGGAAGCGAGACCCGAGGCCGTTGCCGGACCCACCGCCTCACCGGTCGCGTTATAGGTGATCAGCGGTTTGCCGTCGGCGTCGAGCGCCTGGCCGCCGATGGCCGTGGCGCTGTTGGCCGATGCCTGCGCACCCGAACCGTAGGCGGAACTGTTCTGTCCCGCGGCGACCGAGCCGTAGCCCGTTGCCGTCGCGAACTGTCCGTTGGCGACGGCGCCCGCACCGGTCGCGCTCGCACCGGTGCCGTTAGCGAAGGCGCCGGAGCCCGACGCCGTCGCGTAATCGCCGGTCGCCTGCGCGTCGTCGCTGCCGTCACCGGCGCCGTTGGCCTTGTAGTAGTGCGCTGCGTCGCTGACGCTGTCGGCCAGTGCGGTCACATCGCCCTGCACGCCATCGACGCGCTTCGACAACGTGTCCACGCGCTTCGATACACCGGTCACGGTTGTCGACACCTGGTCGAGCTGACCCTTGTTCACCGCGTCCGTCGCCTGCGTGCCCGCCGCGACATTGACCACCTGGCGTTCGGCACCGGCGCGGCCGACCGAGACGGTATCGGCGCGGTTGGCAATGGAGTCGCTGCCGATCGCAACCGCGTTCTTCGCGATGGCGCGTGCGCCGCGGCCGATCGCCGTGCTCGATACGGAGGCGGCATTCGCGCCCTGCCCGATCGCCGTGCTGTCCGCACCCGTGGCGCGCGTCCCCTGGCCGATCGCCGACGAGAAATCGCCCGTCGCCTGCGCATCCTGGCCTACCGCCGAACTGGAATTGCCGCTCGCCTTCGCGTCGGTGCCGATGGCGATACTGAAATCGCCCATCGCCTTCGCGGCCTGACCGCATGCAAAGGCGCCATCACCCTTGGCAGTGGGTGCCTTGCCCTGCAAACCGAAGAGGAAGCCACCGCACACCGTGCCGTTGTCTTTCGCCTGCACAGGCGCGCTTGCGAGCGCCAGCATCACACCGGCCGCCAGCGGCAGTGCCGCCATGGCGGCGCGAAGGCGTCGGGAGGCGCCGCCCTTGCCGTTTGCCCGAGCCAGCTCCGATGCCACGACCAGGATGCCAAGCGATTTGTTCCAGACCTTGCTGTAGATGGTGTTCATGTAACCTTCCTCCCAGATGTCCGCCATGAGCGATCGATGCGCGGGCGCGCTTTGCGCTGCCCGTCGCCTGTCCGTCGCGACCGCGGCGGACAAAGTGTCCATAAGGCCGGACGACGCGTCGTCGTCCGGCCATCCATACGTCTATTCGTCAATCCCCTGGAAACAGATCCCGGCATACCGGGATCTGTTCCATCGCGTCACAGCGTGTACGCACCCAGGACACTCACGCCCGAATACGCCGCTTCCCCCTTCACCGTCAGCGTCCACACACCGGCCGCAGGCTTGGCGGCCGTGAACGGCTCGCTGTTGCCCGGACGGTTCGGCTGCGCCTTGACCACACCCTTCGGATCGGTCACCGAGATCGACACGTCGCCCGAGCCACCGTAGGTGCGCAGGGTCAGCGTCTTCGCGTTGGCCGGCACCGTCAGCTGGTAGGCGGTCGTGGCACCGGCCGCGCCCTTCTGGCCGTTCAGGGCGGTGTTGTTGGAGAGCACGATCGCGGGCGGCGCGGCCGGCGGACCCCAGGCGTCGTACTGCGCCTGCGTCTGCGTATCGGACAGGCAGGCGTTGAGGCTCGACGCCTGCGCCGCCGTGACCAGGCCGTCGGTCGCCAGCTGCGTCGCATACGCGTGCACCGCGGAGCGATAGTCGCCGACCGTGGCAGCCGCACCGGCGAGGATCTTCGCGTTGGAGATCACGTTCGCACCGATGATCACACCGCCCGGGACGAGGGTCGGAATGCCCGTGTCGCACGTGAGCAGCTTCTGCGAGGTGCGGTTGAGACCCCAGCCGATGTCCTGGAACAGCGCGGGCGTGAGGTCGACGTCGATCTGTCCGACGAGGTCCTGGTTGATCGCGTATTCCATGATCGCGTTCGGCGTCAGGCGCGTGTCGTAATGCGAGAACGACGAGCCCTGAGCGAGGACCGTCGGTGCATACAACTGCACGTTACCCTGCGCATCCGCACCTGCCAGACCCGTGCCCTTGCCGACCGCGCCGGTGAGACCGGTCAGGTTCGCCTTGAGCTTGCTGCCGTCCGCCTGGCTGATCGCGATCACCGGAATGGTGACCGGAGAGGCGGGGGTGCCTCCCGGCGTGATCGCGCCCGCCTGGTTGTTGGCGATGAGCACCGCCTTGGCGCCCGCGCTCTGTGCGTTCAGCGTTTTCACGGTGAAATCGCAGGTGCCACGGTCGATCAGGGCGATCTTGCCGGCGAGTGCCGAGCCGTTGGTGATGGCCGTGCAGCCGTCCGCGGGGCTTGCCTGGACGACGCTGCCCGTGAAGTTGGAGGCCGTCGCCAGCGGACCGAACGAAGCCTGCGAGAAGGTGTAATCACCCACGGCGGCGGCCGGCGCGGTGACGTGGAAGACATCCGGCGTACCGAGCGCCAGCGGTGCTTCGGCCTTCACCGTCGGCCCCGTGAAGACGAGCTTGCCGTCGTCCAGCGCGGCCGTGACGCGCTGCGCGGCGGTGAGGTCGTACCACTTCTTCTGCTGCGTGTCGTTGTAGACGAAGGTGGAGTAGATGTCGGGACGAGCCACGCCATCGTCACCGACATACGGCGACCCCGTGGTCAGGCTGTTGAAGCCCGAGAAACCGAGACCGTGCGCCATTTCGTGCAGCACGACGTTGAGGAAGTTGATCGAACCGGCGGGCGTCTTGCCGTCCAGACCGAAGTACCACTTCGATCCTTCGAGGCATCCCGTGGAACCCAGCGCACCGTTGAACTGGCTCTGGATATCGTCTTCGCCCGGCGCACCGTCTTCATGGGTCAGCGCGTCGAACAGCGCGGAGTGATACCACGTGTTGCGCACCGCGCCTGCGGGCAAGGTGCTGGTGTCGTCGAAGTAGAAGATGTACGTCGTGCCGGACGATCCGAGCACGCCCGAGGTGGCATCGCACGAGAGCGGCTCGAACGTCGCGCCGTTGGAGATGGTGACGTCGCTCTGCAGTACGGCGCCCCAGATATCCGCGGCGAACTGGTAGACGTTCAGCGCCTGCTTGCCGACCGTGGTGCCGGGGTTACCGCCGACCGGTGTGGCCGGGGTCGGATCGTCGAGACCCTTGCCGGTGCCGACGTCCTGATTGACGATCTTGATCTCGGCGGCCTGGGTGCTCACGGCGGTGAACAGTCCGGCGGCGGCGAGCGCGGTGAAGAGAAGGCTGCGGCGAATCATCGTGTGACCTCCGGTGCCTTCGGCGCAGCCTGTACGCCGTGGTCGTCATGGTGGATCGATACGCTGCCGTCGGGCTGGCGCTCGGCGACGACGCTGCTCATCAGCTCCTGCGGAACGCGCACGGCCCTGGCGTGAACGCCATTACCGAGGCTGACCGTACGGAACGTCGACTTCGCATCGGCGGCGGTGCGCGGTCGCGCGCTGAGCGATGCCGACTTGCCCGCGTTGACCTGGAAGGCCTTCGACAACGCCGCGCGCTCGGCGGCGGTGGGCTCGCGGAGGCGGCCGGTCGAAGGATCGATGGCCACCTGCACGCCCTGGACCATGACGGTCTGCGGCGCGGTGACCTGCGGCGTTTCAGCGGCCTGCGCCGCTGTCGCCACGGTGAAGATGCCCGTCAGCACCAGGCCCAGAGCCTGTGCCAGTGTTCGTGAATTCATTACCGATACCTCCCTAGTGCGGCGCCGGGACCCCTCCCTGCACGCCCACCGGCGAAGACCCCCTCGCCGGCGTAAACACCCCAGGATTCGACGTTCCCCTCAACGCCAATCCGGACCCACCGACGCATCGCGCGTCGGTGGGTCGTTACTCATGGCGCGGTGAAACTCGCTTGCACCGTGACGTTGGCGAAGTCCTTCACCCCCACCACGGTCACGTACCAGGTACCCGCCGCGGGACGGGCGACCGTCACCGCTTCGTTGTTCGTGGACGGCTTCACCGACCGGTAGTCGTACGCGGTCGACGAAGCGGCTTCGCCGTTTTTCACGTAGAGCGACACATCGCCGCTGCCGCCGAAGCTGCGCAGCGCCAGCGACCGCGCACCCGCCGGCACATCGATGCGATAGACCAGCGTGCCGTTCGCACGGCCGGTCTGACCGGTCAGCGCGACGCCGTTGCTGAGCGCGGTGGCGTCGCCGTCGCCCGGCTCGCCAGGCGCGTCATTGCCCAGCGCCTTGTTGACGGCGGCGTAGGCATCGAGGATGCCGGCACCGATCGCCTTGTCCGGCGTAACCGGGAATGGCGTCGCGGTCGAGGTCAGCAGCGTGCGGATCTCGGCCGGCGTCGGCGTCGCCACACCGGCGGCCCTGGTCGCCGACAGGATCAGCGCGACGGAGCCCGCGACGTGCGGTGTGGCCTGCGACGTGCCAGCCATGCCGCCGTAAGCGGCGGTGGTCGGCTCATGCGTGCCGTTGTTGATCGCCGACCAGATGAAACCGGCCTGTACCGGCGAACCCGTCGTGCCGTCGTTGGCGTAGATGCCACCACCCGGTGCCGACAGGGCGACCTTGCTGCCGTAGTTCGAGTAGTAGGCGCGCTTGCCCGCGATGCCGTTGGAAGCCACGGTGAGCGCACCGGGGCAGCTGGCGGGCGAGTAGTTCGTCGCGTCCGCACCCGAGTTACCCGCCGCGACCACCACGGTCGTACCACGCGAGATCGCCGAGGCGATGGCATCCGAGGTCACCGCGTCGTCCGCGCAGGAACCGCCGCCGCCCAGGCTCATGTTGATGACCTGCGCGGGATGCGTATTGTCCGGCACGCCGTCGACGTGGCCGCCCGACGCCCAGACGATCGCATCGGCGATGTCGGAGGTGTAGCCGCCGCAGTGGCCGAGCACGCGGACCGGCAGGACTTTCGCCTTGTACGCGATGCCGGCCATGCCGGTGGCGTTGTTGCTGAGTTCGGCGATCGTTCCGGACACGTGCGTGCCGTGCCAGCTGGAATCCTCCTGCTCGTCGCCCGCCGACGGATCGATGCACCCGCCGTTGGCCAGCAGGTACTTGTCCTCGGTGGTCCAGTCGCCGGTGTCCCAGCCACCGGGCGCACGCGCATCCGTGCTGCGTCCGGAGACGAAGCCGTCGGAGATGAAGTCGTAACCCGCGTCGGCGAGCGACAGGTCGATGTCGGGATGCTGCGTGATGCCGGTGTCCAGCACGGCGACGGTCACGCCGGTGCCATCCGCGAGGTTCCACGCATTGGCCACGTTGCTGCCGCCGCGATTGGCGTAGCTGGTGGCGTCGGAACCGATCTTCTCGGCGGTGCCGGTCGGCGGCCGGAAATGCCACTGGTAGCCGGCGTAGTACGGGTCGTTGACGACGACCGGGGTGACATCCGTCGCACGAATGTCATCGATCTTCTGCATCATCGCGTCCGGCTCGACGTGCTTCACCGCCGGGTCGGCGGCGATCTGCCGGATCAGCGTGTCCGCCTCGGTGCGCGTCAGCTTGCGCGACGTGCGTATCAGGTCGGAACCGGTGGCCAGTTTGCGTCCGTAGACGGCCTGGATCGCGGCGACCTTGCCGGCACGCAACTGACTGGATGTCCCTGCGGTACGCGAGAGTGCCGCGCCGACGGACTGTGCCGCCGCGGAAGCGCTGACGCGTTCGGTGGTGCCGTCGCGATAGGTGACGATGAAACGGTCGTAGCCGCCTGGCGCACGCAGGCTGCTGACGTCGAAAGTCGCTCTGGGCGCATCCGCCCCGGTTGCGAAGATCCCGGGCGCGATGCCCAGGAGGAGCGAGGCGACGAACGTCCCCGCGGCGATCCGATTTACCATCTGCACTACCCTCTGCCCGTGGTATTGCTGCAGGCGACCGCTTGCCGGTCCCCTTCCTTTTTGACGTCTCCGGGACGTCCCCTGAAAAAAGGTTTTTTTGAGATCCTTCTGAACTCCCTCTGCGCCCTCTTCATGAGGACCGTCTGGGGAACCTAGCAGTAGGAAAATACGAACGTCAATAATTTGACGCGATGACGGACATCATCCGAACGGCCTAGGCGGGAAACCCCGGGATAGCCAGGATCGGACGTCCATATGCTTGTCAATTCATGGCCTTGCGCGGGAATAACACGCGCGCGCCGTATTCAAACACATGCACCAAAGCGAACCAATTCATGGACTTGATCGACATCGGCGCCAACCTCACCCACGAATCGTTCCGGCAGGATTTCGATGACATGCTTGCCCGTGCCAGCGCCCATGGGGTCGGCCGGATGGTGGTAACGGGAGCGTCACGCGAGGGAAGCGAGCACGCCCTGGCCATGGCGAAGGCCAGCGGCGGCCGACTTTTCGCCACCGCCGGCGTGCACCCGCATCACGCCATCGACTATGACGACGCGACCGACGCCCTCCTTCGCCAATGGGCACGCGAGCCGGAAGTTCGGGCGGTCGGCGAGACGGGGCTCGACTACAACCGCAACTATTCACCGCGCGAGGTCCAGCGCGAGGTATTCGAGCGGCAGCTCGCCATCGCCGTGGAGGTCGGCAAGCCGCTCTTCCTGCACCAGCGCGATGCCCACCACGACTTCCTCGCCATCCTGAAGCGCTACCGAGACCGGGTCCCGGCCGCCGTCGTCCATTGCTTCACCGACACCGGCGACGCGCTGCGCGACTACCTCGAACTCGACTGCCATATCGGCATCACGGGATGGATCTGCGATGAACGCCGCGGCGCGCACCTGCGCGAGCTGGTCAAGCTGATTCCGGCGGACCGGCTCATGCTCGAGACCGACTCGCCCTACCTGCTGCCGCGGACCATCCGCCCCATGCCGAAGGACCGCCGTAACGAACCGATGTACCTTGCGCATATCCGCGACGAGGTAGCGAAAGACCGGGGCGAGTCGAAGGAGGCCCTGACCGCATCCAGCGTCAGGACCAGCGAGCTGTTCTTCGGCCTCTGAAACGCGAGCCGGCGTCCGCTCAACCGGAATGCAGCCCGGTGAGCGACGCCTCGGCCAGGTCCACCTCGCGGACCAGATTGCGCAGCGTTTCGTCGTTGATCGTGTGGTTGCGGCGCAGCTCGTGGAGCTCGCGCCGTTCGGCACGCAGTGCGGCGAGACGCATCACCCGCTCGGTACCCGCCTCCGCACGGGCCTTCTCCGGGACGTCGCCTTCCTCGCCCGCCGCTTCGAGGCGCTGCTGGTAATCGCCCATGACGCGTGCCGCGATGCGTGAGGCCAGCGCGATGGCGTTCTCGTCACCACCCTCCTGCACACGCTGCTGCTCCTTCTCGATGCTGCGAATCGCCGCCTCCGCCGCCAGGGCACGCGCCTTGCGCTCTTCCCGCACGCGCGGATCCTCGCCAGGCAGTTTCAGACCCTTGACCGAGAGCGGTAGCCCGATCGCGCCGAACACCAGCGTGCAGAGAATCACGCCCGAGGCGAGAAAGATCATCAGGTCGCGCGTCGGGAACGGGATGTTTTCGCTCTTCATCAGTGGGAGGGAGAGCACACCCGCCAGTGTGATGGCGCCACGCACGCCGGCCAGCGCCGTCGTCCATACCAGCCGCGTGCCCACCGGGGGGCGCTTCTCGCCACGGTGCAGCGCGCGCATGAACACGAAGCGCAACGACACCCACACCCAGATGAAACGAAGCAACACCAGCGCCAGGGTGATCGCCACGACATAGGCGGCGAGATGCCACAGCGGACCACCGCCCGCCTGCGCGATATCGACCTTCGCCCCGTCGACGATGGCGGGAAGCTGCAATCCCAGCAGCAGGAAGATGATGCCGTTGAAGGTGAACTCCACCATCTCCCAGACAGCCCGGCTCTGCATGCGCGTGGCGACGTAGCCACCCTTCATCACGTCGGTGTAGTTCATGCTCATGCCCGCCGCCACGGCGGCGAGGATGCCGGAGACACCGAAATGCTCGGCGAGCAGATAAGCCGCGAATGGCAGCAAAAGCAGCAAAGCCACCTGGGCCGCCGGATCCACTTCGCCACTCCAGCGCACCAGCCGGCGACGGAACAGACCGAAGCCGAGGCCCACGAGCACGCCCGCCGCGAGGCCACCCAGGGCCATCACCACGAAGTCGCCCGTGGCGGATATCAGCGAAAACTTGCCGGTCATCTCGGCGGCGATAGCGAACTGCAGCGCCACCAGACCGGATGCATCGTTGAGCAGGGCTTCGCCGGAGAGGATATGCATCAGGCGCGGCGGAATCGGCGACTCACCGCTGATCGAGGAAACGGCCACGGCATCGGTAGGCGACAGCACGGCGGCCAGCGCGAACGCTACCGCCAGAGGCACCGTCGGAATCATCCAGTGGACGAAGTAGCCGACCCCGACGATGGTGAAGAAGACCAGACCGATCGCCAGGGCGAGGATCGGGCCGCGCAGGAGGAACAGTTCGCGCTTCGGAATGCGCCACCCGTCGGCGAACAGAAGCGGCGGAATGAACAGCAGGAAGAACAGCTCGTGGTCGAACTCCACATGCAGGCCGAAAGGACGTGCGAGCAGCGCCCCTAACGCGATCTGGATCAGCGGTAGCGGCAAGCGGATCGGAAGGACGCGGACGATCGCGCCGGAAAGCGCGATGACGAGAAGGAGGATGAGGATGGTGATGACTAACGACATCAGGGAAAGCTAGCGATGGTGCGGATTTCAGGCAAGCCTCATCGTCTGACGGGCGATGAACGGAAGGCCATTTCGCACCCATTTCCGTCCGCGCGGGCAGCGGCCGTCGAAAGACTCCCGAAAGCCCGTGGAAAGGCGCAAAAAAACGCCTTTCCCCGCAAATACCTGCTTAGGATTTATTCCTATTGTTCCCATAGTTATTAGGGGTTTACGTTATTTTCACGCGCTGGGATCAGGGCCATCGACCGGCCGACTCGTGGGGACGTAACGGGCGGCGGCGATTTGCGGTAAGGGACGACATTTGCAGTTCTTTGGGGAGAACCGACATGCACCACACGCGCTCGCTCGCACCCCTTTTCGATTGACGACGTGACGCCGCGCGCCCGCTAAGAGGCGTACGGCCGAACAACCATTCTTTCCATTCCGGTGATTCCACCGCCTCGAAAAGGCGGCCTGCCCACGTGCCGCGTGGGTATGGGGTTTCTTGTCCCGGTTTTCGTCATGCGTTACATCAGGAGGGCCGTTTTCATGCAGCACCACACCCGTTCCACCGCCCCGGCACGCCGCAAGCTCGCCCTTGCCGTCGCCTTCGCGGTCACCGCCGGCGCCGCCGGTGGCGCGCTCGCACAGAGCAACGCCACCGGCTCGATTTTCGGTTCCGCCACACCGGGCGATGTCGTCCATATCGAAAGCAAGGACACCGGCCTGCGCCGCGATATCACCGTCGATTCGGGCGGTCGCTATCGCGCCAACTCGCTGCCGATCGGCACTTACGACGTCACCCTGATACACGCTGGCACGACCGTCGATTCGCACAAGGGCGTACAGACCCAGATCAGCCAGGGTACCGACGTTTCATTCTCAGCCGCGCCGACGGGCAGCGATGCGACCAGCCTCGGCGGCGTGCAGGTCACCGCCAACGCGCTGCCGAGCATCGACGTCAGCTCGGTCGACTCGCGCACCGTGCTCACCGCCGATCAGCTGTCCAAGCTGCCCATCGCGCGCACGTCGATCAGCTCGGTCGCCCTGCTCGCCCCGGGCACCACGCCCGCGGCACGCGGCTACGGCAACGCGCTTTCGTTCGGCGGCTCGTCCGCTTCCGAGAACGCTTACTACATCAACGGTTTTCAGGTCACCAATCCGCTGACCGGCGTCAGCTCGCGCCAGCTGCCCTACGACGCGATCGATCAGGAGCAGGTGCTGATCGGTGGTTACGGTGCGGAGTACGGCCGCTCGACCGGTGGCGTGATCAACGTCGTATCGAAGCGCGGCACGAACGAGTGGAAGGGCGACATCCAGGTCCTGTGGTCGCCCTCCAGCCTGCAACAGACGCCGCGCAGCATTTACCAGACGGATGGCACGCTGTTCCAGAAGGGCAACCCCTATGTCCAGCGCAATCAGGACAACCTGCAGTATTCCGGGTCCATCGGCGGCGCACTGGTCAAGGACAAGCTCTTCATCTTCGCCGCGGCGGACTGGATCAAGCAGACGGGCGACTACACCGGCCCGAACACGGTCAGCGACCAGGAACGCGACACGGCCAAAACCACGCGTTGGCTGACCAAGCTGGACTGGAACATCACCGACAACAACATCCTCGAGCTGACCGGCATCGGCGACAGCGAAACGACGGATGCATCGATCTTCGGCTACAGCTACCAGACCGGCCAGGGCGCGTATCTCGGTCACCAGTACACCAAGAACTACAACGGAACGCAGACGAACGGCACGCCAGGCGGCGATACCTACATCGCTCACTACACCGGCTACCTTACTGACGATCTCACGATCAACGGCATGTACGGCAGAGCGCATTCCGATCATGAGCAGGATATCAATGGCGCTTCCGGCATCGCATGTCCCTCCATCACCGACGCGCGAGTGGAGTTCGCCAGCAACAAGCAGACGGGTTGCACCGTAGGCTCGAGCACGATTCTCTATCCGGGTTCGAAGGACAGCACGAAGGGCTGGAGTGCGAACATCGAATGGCGGGTCGGAGACCACGATCTGCGCGCCGGCGTCGACAACTACGTGCTTCGCGCGACGTGGGGCGCCGTGCCGGTGGGCGGCACTTCCTACACCTACAACGATGTCGGTGATGGAAGCTCCATCCAGCAGCGGCTCATCAATCTGGGCCTCGACCCGAGCCTGTACAACCCGGCGAACTTCCCCAACGGCTACTACGTCGAATCCACCGCCCTTTCGACGGGCGCTTCGGCGCGGACCAATCAACGCTCGCAATTCGTCGAGGACAACTGGCAGATCACCGACCGCTGGCACTCGTACGTCGGCCTGCGCAATGAGCAGTTCTCGAACTACAACGGCCTCGGCCAGGCCTACGCGCGCTCGCGTCATCAGCTCGATCCCCGCCTGGGCGTTTCATGGGACGTGTACGGTGACAGTTCACTGAAGGTGTACGCCAATGCCGGTCGCTACCATCTCGGGCTGCCGACGTCGGTGGCGGTTCGTGGCGCCGGCCCCTCGACGTACCCATCCAACATCTACAGCTTCACGGGTATCGATCCGACAACGGGCATACCGACCGGTCTCGGCACAGGCGCCTATTCCGGCACCTATTACCTGAATGGCGCGAATGGCACGCCGCCCGATGCCAAAACGGTATCGTCCCGCCAGCTGCATTCGTACTACCAGGACGAGTACATCGCAGGCTTCGACAAGCAGCTCGGGGACACGTGGGTCGTCGGCGCAAAGGCCATGTACCGCAAACTGCGCAGCCTGATCGACGACACCTGCGATTCCGCACCGCTTCAGGCCTGGGGCGATGCCAACGGACTCGGCGATCAGGTGGCTGCCGGTATCGCCCGCAGCACGGGCTGCTGGCTGTACAACCCGGGCCGCGCGAATACCTTCGTGGTTTCGCCGTCCGACGGTCAGTATCTCGACATTCCGCTATCCGCCAAGGACATCGGCGAGCCGAAGCCGAAGCGCTCCTATTACATGCTCGACCTGTACGCGGAGCATCAGTTCGCCGACAAGTGGTACGGCAAGATCGACTACACGTACTCGCGCAGCTACGGTAACTCCGAGGGCCAGCTGGACTCGAACATCGTGCAGGCCGACGTGTCCACCACGGAAAGCTGGGACTTCCCGGCGATCATGGAAAACACCAACGGCGATCTGCCGAACGATCACAAGCATCAGCTCCGTGTGTACGGCACCTACGTACTCTCTGACGATTGGCAGTTCTCGACCGTTACCCGCGTGAGTTCGGGCGCACCGATCAGCTGCCTGGGGACCCGTCCCCTTTCCGTGGGTGGCGATCCGTACGGCTATGGTGCCAACTACTTCTGGTGCAATGGCGAACCTTCGCCGCGCGGATCCAGGGGCCGTACGCCGTGGACGTACACGATGGACGTGAGCGCAGCCTGGAAGCCGGCATTCGCCGAACACAAGCTGTCCTTCACCGTCGACGTATTCAACCTGCTCGGCAAGCAGGAAGTGACGCAGGTGTACGAGACGGGCGAGACGGCATCCGGTCTCCCCAACCCGCAGTACAAGCGCGCACGTTCCTTCCAGGACCCGCGTTACGTCCGCCTCGGCGCGCGTTACGACTTCACGCTCTGATCCGATAACGACATAACAACAAAAGAGGCAGTTTCCCCGGATATTGGCCGCTATTCCCGAGCGGCCTTTTTTTATATGGAAGCCGACTGAAAGCCGGTTGAAAGCTGAAAACACCTCGCAAGGCTTACGCAGAATTCTGCTTTGATGAAACTTGTTTCATCCACGCGATAACGTCGTCGACGTGTTCTTACGTGCGTACACGGACGAACGCCCGCCCGGACGCGGATGCATGTTTTTGCGCACGCACAAGACCCTTGCGATTCGACCGCGCACAAGCGGGGCAAGGTATTTCGTTCATGCAACTCCCCTTGAGTGCATCCCTCGCCGAGCCTTAGCTTCGCCGTGCTTGTTGCGGTTTCGTTAAGTCGCACATGCGGTGTTTCGATGCGGAGGATGTCGACACCACCAAGGGGCCCGGACGGCCATTTCGATTGAGTCACGACTCCGCGACCGCCCTCTGCCGACGGCGGCGCGGCTTGAAGCATTTGGCCAGTGGCCGGGGAGATCTACATGCAGCTGCGTCATTCATCGGACCGCTCACGGCGGCGTTCGCTTTCGCTCGCCATCGCGGTCGGGCTCGGCATCGTCAGCGCCGCGTCGTTCGCACAGAGCACCGTCGGCGGTGTCTACGGCACGGCGGACGCCGGTGCCCAGGTCACCGCCGTCAACAACGGCAGCGGCCTCAGCCGCAGCGCCACCGTCGGTAGCGACGGCCGCTTCAACATTTCGTCGCTGCCACCGGGCGATTACAAGATCACCTCGACCACCGGCGGTCAGAGCACGACGCGCACGATCACCATCGTCGCGGGCCAGGGCTTCAACCTCAACCTCGCCGCACCCGCGGCCGCCGCTGGCGCACAGGACCTGACCACTGTCTCGGTGACGGCCAACGCGCTGCCGCCGATCGACATCACGTCCAGTCAGACCAACACGGTGATGACGGCCGAACAGATAAAGCAGCTGCCGCTCGCACGTAACCAGACCGCCGTGGCGCTTCTCGCCCCGGGCGCGACCAAGGGCGACAGCGCCTTCGGCAACCTGGCCTCGTTCGGCGGCGCTTCGGTTGCCGAGAACAGCTATTACGTCAACGGTTTCAACGTCACCAACTTCTTCCAGAGCCTGACCTACGCGCAGGTGCCGTTCGAAGCCATCGACCAGGAAGAGATCCAGGACGGCGGTTACGGCGCCGAGTACGGCAACTCCACCGGCGGCGTGATCTCGGTCAACACCAAGCGCGGTACCAACGAGTGGAAGGGCGGTATCGACTTCACCTGGAACCCGTACCAGCTGCAGGCCAACCAGCCGAACATCTACCTGCAGAACGGCGCGCTCAACCAGAACAACCGCCACAACAGCAACTACGTGATCGGTAACAACGGCAGCGGCAACGCGACCGACTTCGGCCAGCGCTGGAACGCCTGGCTCGGCGGCCCGCTGATCAAGGACAAGCTGTTCATGTTCGCCCTCGTCGGCGGTACGCGCACGGCGGACGAGCATTATGGCGACGCCACCGGTGGCGGCAGCTTCAACAAGACCACGATCAAGGACCCGCGCTACCTGGTCAAGCTCGACTGGAACATCAACGAGAGCAACATCCTCGAATACACCGGCTTCAGCGACACGAGCACCACGCAGCAGAGCATCTACGGCTACAACTACGACGAAAACGGCCAGCCGCATCGTGGCGACTACCTCGGTCAGCAGTACGACAAGACCGGCGGCATGAACAACATCCTAAAGTACACCAGCTACATCACGGATGACTTCACGATCTCTGCGCAGTACGGCAGGAGCACCAACAAGCGCGTCGAGCGCGCCACCACCGCCGATGGCACGGTCGAAGAGTACGATGGCGACATCTATAACGCCGTCAACTCGCCGGGCTGCCCGACGATCGTCGACCAGCGCTCGCCGGTCGTGGCCGGCTCGGTGCCTGCCGCACCGCATTGCTCGTTCACCTCCGCGGGCGAACTCACCACGCCGAATGGCGAAGACAAGCGCAATGCCGGTCGCATCGACTTCGAATATCACATCGGCGATCACGAGCTGAAGGCCGGCTGGGCACGCGACCATTTCACCACCGACACGGGTACGGCGTACGAGGGCGGCTCGATCTACACGTACCAGCCGATCCCCGAAGACATCCTGGGTCATACCCCGGGCATCGACCCGGCGGACAACGTGGTCAAGCAGGCGGTGTTCGCCACGGGCGCGAAGGTCGGCATCACGCAGAAGTCCTACTACCTGCAGGACAACTGGCACATCACGGACAACTTCGTCGCACGTATCGGCGTGCGTAACGACGGCTTCAACAACACCAACAGCCTCGGCCAGACCTATGTCAGCCAGGTGCACAGCTGGCAGCCGCGACTCGGCTTCTCGTGGGACGTCCACGGCGACTCAACGCTGAAGGTCTACGGCAGCGCCGGCGACTACTCGCTGCCGCTGGACGGCAACGTGGCCCTGCGCGGCGCGGCCGCCTCGCTGTACCAGATCCGCTATTTCAGCTACACGGGTATCGATCCGGTCACCGGCGCGCCGACGGGCCTGGGTCCGGTCTCCGACGCCTACGCGGCCGCCAACCCGGCACGTGCCGTGACCCAGTACGCCAACGGCGAAGCCGGTGTCGTGCCGAACCCGGGCGCCGTCGCCACCAAGGACCTGAAGCCGTTCAAGCAGCGCGAGTTCATCCTCGGTGCCGAACAGCAGGTGGCCGACTGGACGTTCGGCGCCAAGGCGATCTACCGGAAGATCCTCACGGGTATCGACGACTCCTGCGACTTCCGTCCGATCGCCGCGGCCGCCAATGCGCAGTACGGCCTGAACCTCGACACGACCAGCCTCTCGCCGGCGGCGGCGAACGTACCGGGTTGCTACATCTTCAACCCGGGCAGCTCGGTGACCCTGCGCACGCCGGTCGATGCGACCGGTACGCTGTACGACATCCACCTGCCGGGTTCGGCCGTGGGCGAGCCGAGCTATAAGCGCTCGTACATGGCGATGCAGCTGACCGCCGAGCGCAACTTCGACAACACCTGGTACATGAAGGCGTCGTACGTGTGGTCGCACACCCGTGGCAACTCGGAAGGTGGCGTCGACTCGTCCAACGGCCAGGCCGACACCGGCACGACCGAGCTGTTCGATTATCCGGAGATCATGGCCGGCTCGAACGGTTACCTCCCGAACGATCGCAAGCACACCTTCAAGATCTATGGCGCCTGGCAGATCAACAACCAGTGGCTCGTCGGCGCGAACGGCATCCTGCAGACCGGTCGTCCGGAAAACTGCTACGGCCTGAACCCGATCGACGGCACCATCGGTGGCTACGGTGGCGGCGCTTACCTCTACTGCAGCGGCATGGTCGTGAAGCGTGGCTCGGTGGGTCGCACGCCGACGTACTGGAACATCGACCTCAACGCGACCTATAAGCCGGAATGGGCGAAGGGCGTGACGATCTCGGCCAACGTGTTCAACATCTTCAACAAGCAGCACACCACCTCGATCAACGAAGTGGGTGAGGACAACAACGGCAATTCGCTGTCCGACACCACGTACAAGATCCCGACCAGCTTCCAGCAGCCGCGTTACGTGCAGCTGTCGGCCGAGTACGACTTCTCGCTTTAAGCTCCACCACAAGAAGACAGGGCGCGCGTTCCTCCCGGACGCGCCGCCTTGCAAATCTCCCCGGAATCGCCGTCCGCTCCCACGGGCGGCTTTTTTTGCCTCGCGGCAAGGGCGTCGCCGAAACCTGCACCTGTAGGAGCCCGCCTTGCGGGCGAAAGCCAACGAAGCGACTAAGGGGGGGGGCCTACGGGCTGGCTCGGCTTCGCCTTCGCGGTCGCTTCAAAGCCTGGCCTCGCGGCAAGGGGCGTCGGCGTCTGCCATTCCTGTCGCTAAGTCCTCCTCCGGCCTTCGCCTCCGTGCGGAATCGCTCCAGGAACGCCAGACGCCGACGCCCCCCCGAACGCTGACGCCACCTGGCTCATGTAGGAGCGAGCCTGCTCGCGAACCCTCAGCGATCGACATCTCGAACGATGCATTGCGTCCGTCCATGCCAGCGGTGCACCAACATCAAACCCTGTCCCACTCCATCTTCGCGTGCGCCCGCGCCACACACTGCACACCCATCGTAATCAACGCACCGACACCACCCAGCGCAAGCAACGTGCGCTGACGCTCGGGAATTTCGTCTTCCTGCAAAGAGTCAACGAGCAAATCGGTCATGCCCCGCGCGTACTGCAACAACTCGCTAGCGTCATTCAACAACGCATTGACACCCGCTTCGGGGTCGATACAAAAACTCCCTTCGCCAACCGCTCCAAACTTTTCCATAGTCATCTCCATGCATGCCGCACGCGGCCCAGCTCTGGTAGGAGCCAGCCCTGCTGGCGATTCACCCCGCCCCGAGTTGTGGCACGCCAAAACGCACGGCGTGCCACCATCGCTCGCACGATGAGCCTCATCGGCCTGTCCGTCACCGGACGCCGGGCGGTGTGTTCAAGAAGTGGTTCGCAGCGCCGGTCGCTGTCTTGCGGCCACACGGCAACGCGCCGGATAGCTACGGCAAGAAAAAACTCAACTGACAACGGCAGGCGCCGCGGTTCTTCAACCGTGTCTGCGAGGTCGGCAGACGGCCCGGTAACCGTTGAGGGAAGTGCCGCCGGGAAGCGGCACGCGTGAGAATGCCTTAGTATTTGGCATAGCCATGGTCAACCTTCTGCGTTGATTAGGGTCAGCGGACCTTGTGGTGCGTCAACACCCTTGGTCCGCGCTTCTCACCGCTTTGAGCGATGGTTGCCTGCGACGCGTGGATCGCTACTCCGCAGGCAACGGATACAAGCTAGCAAAAACGATTGCCGGTTGTCTTGAGAATCTGGACCGATTTCGCAATCGTCAGCGTTCGCCAACGGGGTTGGCTATCACCGGGGCGCGTGCCCAGCGTGGACTGAGGACGAAGACGACGACACCCGCGAGCATCACCGCGATGCCGAGCCATACGCCGGATGCGAAGTGCTCGTCGAAGACCAGCCACGACGTGGCGATGCCGGAGACCGGGACCAGTAGCGACAGCGGAGCCACCGTCGCTGCTGGATAGGTCTTCATCAACGTGTTCCAGATGAAGTAGCCGAAGATCGTCGTGACGTATGCCTGAAACAGAATGGAGCCTACGGCGGGCAAGGCGATGCCGTGACTCAGCACGACGAACGGAGCCGAGCCACGCACGAGCCATGTCAGCAGGAGCAGTGCCGGGGCGGAGAACGCGCTCGACCAGACGATGAAGGCGAGCATATCGGCGGGTTTGTGTCGTTTCACGATCAGATTGCAGACGCTCCAGCTGACCGCGGCGAGCAATACCAGCAGCACGCCACGCGTCGTCACCGTTCCTTCCGTATAGCTAACTACGAGCAGCAAGCCGCCACCGGCCAGCACCATGCCCGCGACTTGCGGTGCGCGAATGCGTTCTCCAAGCACTGCGGCGCTGAGCAACAGCGTAAAGAACGCACTGAACTGAAGCACCAGCGACGACAGCCCCGGTGACATGCCCTGCGACATCGCGAGGTTGACCACGAACCATAGCCCCACGCCGAACAAAACGCCGTAGATGGCGACGGCGCTCAAGGGAACATCGACCGGCCGACGAACGAAGAAAACCAGCGGCAACGCCGTCATCAGAAATCGCAGCGCGGTGAGGAGAAACGGGTCGAGGTCACGCAGGCCGGCTTCGATCACCGAAAAATTACTACCCCAGATCACCGTCACCAGCGCGCCGAGCATCAGATCGCGCACTCGCATGGCCGTCGTTCCTTCTGAGGTGGGGAAGCCGACCCTAAAGGAGGCGACCGATGACCGGAATACGATTATTCTGAAATTTCGCCCCGGGATCGTCTAGCGTGATCGCCTCGTCCTTTTCTTCCGACGACGTCAGTCCTGGTCGTCCTCGAAGCGCAGGTGCTTCACGCTGCGCCCGTGCCGCCGCACCAGCTTCAGTGCCTCGATGCCGACCTTGATGTGCCGCTCCACGAAGTTGGCCGTGACCGCCGCGTCGCTGAACTCCGTCTTGACGCCCTCGGGAATCATCGGCTGATCGGAGACCAGCAGCAATGCGCCGCATGGGATGTGATTGGCGAAGCCGGCGGCGAAGATCGTGGCCGTCTCCATGTCGATGGCCATGCTGCGGGTGCGACGCAGGTAGTCCTTGAAGCCTTCGTCATGCTCCCAGACGCGTCGGTTGGTCGTGTAGACCGTACCGGTCCAGTAGTCGTGGCCGAGGTCGCGGATCATGGTGGACACGGCGCGCTGCAGTTGGAAGGCCGGCAGCGCCGGGACCTCGGGCAGCAGGTAATCGTTGGACGTGCCCTCGCCGCGGATGGCGGCGATCGGCAGGATCAGGTCGCCGATGGCGTTTTTGCGCTTGAGGCCGCCGCACTTGCCGAGAAACAGCACGGCTTCCGGCTCGATCACGCTGAGCAGGTCCATGATGGTCGCGGCGTTGGGGCTGCCCATGCCGAAGTTGATCAGGGTGATGCCGTCGGCGGTGGCGTTGGGCATGGCACGGTCGCGTCCGCGTACTTCCACGCCGTGGTCGGCGGCGAAGCGCTCGACATAATGGCCGAAGTTGGTCAGCAGGATGTGCCGGCCAAAGCCCTCCAGGGGCGTGCCCGTGTAGCGGGGCAGCCAGTTGGAGACGATCTCGTTCTTGGTTTTCATGGGGGATCTTCACAATCCGGTGGCGCGGTTACCGGCGACGCCACGCCGGCGGAGATGCCAAATTCATTCGGCGAAGTGTAGCATCCGGTCCAGCGGAGCGAAGTGGAACGCAGCGGGCGTTTCGGGCGCCGCGAGGCCTCGAGCCGTGAATGGGAGTGGTGCCGATGCGAATCGGAGTGGCGATCGACGCGGCCTGTGACCTGCCGCATGACTTCCTGGAGCGCAACGGCATCGCGGTCATGCCGATCACCGTCAAGGTCGACGACCAGAAGTTCAAGGACGACCGCGACCCTGCCGAGATCCAGCGCTTCCGCGACCAGAAGCTGGGTAGCCGCAGTCATTCGGCGGAGACCGAGGCAAGCTCGGTTGAAGATGTGCAGGACCTTTTCCTCGACCGCATGGTCCGCGACTTCGACTGCGTCGTCTGCCTGACGATCATGGCCACGCGCAGCCCGATCCACGACAACGTGATCAAGGCCAGCTTCGCCATCCTGAAGAATTACCGGCCGGTCCGTGAAGCCATGGGCCACACGGGGCCCTTCCTGATGCGGGTGGTCGATACACGCAATATCTTTGCGGGCTCCGGCCCGGCCGTCGCGGAGACCGTGCGGATGATTCAGGCGGGCAAGTCACCCGCCGAAGTGCGTGAACGCGCCGCTCATGTCGCCGATTGCTCGTACGGCTACATGCTTCCGCGCGATCTGAATTACCTGCGCTCGCGCGCCCGGAGCAAGGGCGATCGCAGCGTCAGCTTTCTCAGCTCGATGCTCGGCACCGCGCTCGATATCAAACCGATCCTCCGCGCGCATCGCGGCGAGACCGGACCGGTCGGCAAGGTCCGAGGTTTCGAGCACGGAGCGCAGGTGCTGTTCGAATACGCCGCCAAGCGGGTCCAGGCCGGACTGCTCGTGCCCTCGCTGTCACTCAGCTACGGCGGTGACCTGGACGACATGCGCAACCTGCCGGGATATCACCCACTCACGCGCATCTGCGGCGACGCCGGCGTCGAAATCCTCGAGAGCCCCATGAGCATCACGGGCATGGTCAACGTCGGCGAAGGGGCGATGACGATCGGTCTGGCTGGCGAAGACCACATCGCCGAGTTCTGACCATGCGCCCTGCCCGCGTCGCACTCGCCATGCTCGCTCTGGTGACCGGCCCCGCGCTTCATGCGGAGACGGTATACAAGTGTGTCGCCGCAGGGCAGACGATCTACCAACAGACGCCGTGCGCCAAAGCGCAGCGTCAGGAGACGATCCAGCTGGTGGACTCCGCTCCCGCTGACGGCAAGGTCGCTCCCATGCCCGGCGCACCGCCGCCCCGCGACGACGTCGACAGCCCGGAACCGCCGGCGGCACCCGCCGCGTTGCCACCGCGCATGTACGGCTGCGTCCGCGCGACGGATGGCAAGCCGTACACCAGCCATAACGGCCACCCGGAGCCTTATCTGGCACCGTCGGGTGTGGTGGGCGATTTCGGGGGGACATTGAGTGATACCTACGGAAACAGCCGCGCGGCGGTCGCGTCCGCACCGGAGCTCAACCGCGGCAAGGGCAGCGTCGGCGCGCTCGTCAACAACAACTACATCTGGGTGCAGGACCAGTGCCGTGCACTGAGCCCCGACGAGACCTGCCGCGTGTTGCGCGACGATGCCGATGCCAACCAGAAGGCGATCCGCAACGCGTTCAAGAGCGATAAGCCGCCGCTCGAAGCGAAGGACGCATCGCTTCGCCGGCAGCTTCAGGCCTGCGGCTGAGCCCGGCGAACGTCAGAAGCCGTAGCGCAGAAATCCTCCGTCCACCGCGATGATCTCGCCCGTGACATAACTGGACGCGGGCAGGCAGAGAAAGGCGACGGCGCCGGCTACTTCTTCCGGCTCACCGATACGTCCCATCGGCGTGCGGTCGAGCACTTCCTCGAGGTATTCCGGGTCGGCCAGCGCGGGCTCGCTGCGCTGTGTCCGGATGTACCACGGGGCCACCGCGTTGACGCGAATGCCGTCTTCAGCCCATTCCACCGCAAGGTTGCGCGTCATCTGGTGCAGCGCGGCCTTGGTCATGCCATACGGCGAGCCCGTGCGCACGTGCGTGATGCCCGAGACCGAGCCGACGTTGACGATCGCGGCATTCGCGTGCTGGATCAGGTGCGGGTACGCCGCGCGGCTCATCTCGTAAGCCGAAAACACATTGAGCTCGAAGAGCGCACGGTATTCGTCAGGCGAATAGTCGAGTGTCGGACGCGGCGTGTTGCCGCCGACGTTATTCACGAGAATCGACAGGTCAACGTCGAGGTCGACTACCCAGTCGAAGACGGCGAGTCGGTCTTCCTGGTCGGAAAGATCGGCGGCCATGCCCAGGATTTCCACCTCGGGACACTCCTCGGCCAGCTCGTCGCGGACTTCCTGCAAGACCAGTTCATCGCGCGCGACGAGCAGCACGTCGGCACCGAGGGCCGCGAGTTCGCGCGCACAGGCGTAGCCGATGCCTTTACTCGCGCCGGTGACGAGTGCGGTGCGGCCGTCGAGGCGCCAGCTGGGAAGTCGTGGATGCATGTGTGGTCTCCTTCGATGACGGCATCCTACAAGGTATGCTCGGACGATGGACGTCCAGACTCCCCTGCTCGGCATCGACCGGGCCACCGTGATCCGCGAAGGTCGTGCGCTGCTCGACGCCGTGTCGCTGACGATCGCGCCGGGCCAGCACACCGCCATTCTCGGGCCCAACGGCTCGGGCAAGTCCACGCTGGTCAAGCTGATCGAGCGGCGCCTGTACCCGCTCGTGCATGACGACGCGTCGCCCGTGATCCGCGTCTTCGGCCGCGACCGCTGGAACGTCGCGGAACTCCGCTCGCTGCTCGGCGTGGTCTCGGCGGACCTTCGGCGCGAGCTCGAGGCATCCGGCGAGACCGCACTGAACGCGGTGCTCTCCGGCTTCTTCGCGTCGATGACGCTCGGTCTCGACCATGACGTGACCGACGACATGCGTTCGCGCGCCGGACAGGCGTTGCAGCGTGTCGGCGCGGCGCACCTGGTATCGCGCGACGTATCGACGCTGTCGACGGGCGAAGCCCGGCGCGTCCTGATCGCACGCGCGCTCGTGCACCGGCCCCGCGCGCTCCTGCTCGACGAACCGTGTGCGGGACTGGATCCGGGTACGCGTCGGCGCTTCCTCGACCTGCTGCGCGAACTCGCTCAGGATGGAACGACGCTGCTGCTGGTTACCCATCATGTCGAGGAAATCGTCCCCGAGATCGGCCATATCGTCATGCTGCGTGACGGCACCTTGTTCGCGGAGGGCCCGAAGGACGAGCTGCTGGCAGCCGACCGGCTGTCCGAGCTGTTCGGCTGGCGTATGGACGTCGACCGGGTGAACGATTTCTACGGCGCGCGATTGCGCTGAAGCGCACGGAGCGCGAGACTCGGCCCGACCCTGAGGACATGCCCGTCATGACACATCGCGCCCTGCCCGTTCTGCTCGTTCTTGCCTGCGCGGCCTGCTCGAAACCGCCGCAGCCGGCACCGACCCCGCCCGCACCCCAGGCGCGCGTCGAAACCCCGTGGGATTCGCTCGAGGCGCAGAAAAAGAAGGCGCAGGACGTGCAGAAGACGGTCGACGATCAGGCCAAGGCGCAGGATGCGGCGCTGAAGGCGCAGGAACAATAAAACATCGCGCGCAAGGCGCGCTCCTACGGGTAGGAGCGCGCCTTGCGCGCGATGCCCTTATCGCCGTGCCATCACCGTGGCGAACAGAAGCAGTAAGCGTAAACGTTAGGCTTGCCCGCCTCCGCCGTGCGGAACAACGCGAACTCCGGCGCCAGCTTCGGCAGCATGGCCACCCAGGACGGCAGGCGCATGCCCCACGACAGGGCGACACGCGTTTCGGCGCTGTCGCCGACATTGGTGAGGAAACGCTCGACCGCGCCCATGGGCTTCTCGGCGTAACGCACGTTGAAGTCCTTGCCCAGATGAGCTTCCTGCGCGGCATCGTTGATGGCGTCCTCCAGGCTGCCGAGCTTGTCGACGAGACCGCGATCCAGTGCCTGCTGGCCCGTCCAGACACGTCCCTGCGCAATCGCGTCGATCGCGGCGAAATCCTTGCCGCGCGCCTTCGCCACGTTGCCGACGAAGTCGCGGTAACCCTTGTCGATGATGCTCTGGATCAGCACGCCGACCTTGGGATCGAGCGGACGCGTCACGTCGAACGCGCCCGCCAGCGGGCCCGTGGCGACGCCATCGCTCTTCACGCCGATCTTCGCCAGTGTGTCGGGCACGGTGAAGAACATGCCGAAGATGCCGATCGAACCGGTGATGGTGTTGGGCTCGGCATAGATCCGGTTCGCGTTCATCGAGATCCAGTAGCCGCCACTCGCGGCGACGTCGCCCATCGAGACGACCACCGGAATACCGGCGTCGCGCGTGAGTTCGACTTCGCGACGGATCTGCTCCGCCGCATACACCTCACCGCCCGGCGAATTCACGCGCAGGACCAGCGCCTTGGTGCGACGGTCGTTGCGCACGCTGCGAATGAGCGCCGCGGTGGAATCGCCGCCAATGGTGCCCTGCGCCTGCTTGCCGCCACTGATCTCGCCCTCGGCGACGACCACGGTCACGCCATCGCCGGTCTGCAGCACGTCGATATTGGACAGGCCGCGATCGGCGAGATAGCCACCCAGGTCGACCTGGCGGAAGCCCTGCTCTTTCTTGCCGGCCGGCACGCCCTGCTTGCGCAGCATGTCCACGAACTGCTGCTCGGTGGCGATGCCGTCGACCAGTTTTTCCTCGACGGCGAGATCGGCAAGGCTGCCTCTGGCGTCGCGGACGCGCTCAGCCAGCCCGTCCACGTCATCGCGCAGCGTGGCGGGGTCGAGGTGGCGACGCGCGGCGACTTCATCGATCCAGGTGGACCAGAGGCCGCCCAGCCAGAACGCATCCGCTTCTTTCGATTCGGGCGACGCGTGATCGAGGATGAACGGCTCCGCCGCGCTCTTGAACTGGCCGACGCGGAACAGGTGCACCTGCACGCCGAGGCGGTCGAGCAGGTCCTTGTAGAACAACCGGTAGTTCGCCAGGCCCGTGGCCATCACGCCGCCCTGCGGGTCGATGTAGACCTTGTCGGCGTGCGACGCCAGGTAGTACTGGCCCTGATCGAGATTGGCGGCCCAGACCAGCACCGGCTTGCCCGACGCACGGAAACGGTCGAGCGCGGCGCCGACTTCGCGCAGCGCGGCGAAACCGCCGGCCTGGATGCGATCCGGACGCAGGACGATACGGCTGACGTGATCGTCCCTGGCGGCCGCATCGATGGCGCGGACCATGTCGCGCACCTGCACCTGCTTCACGCCGTCGCCGGACATGCGGCTGAGCGCGCGTGACAGCGGATCGGCGCTGTACTGCTCGACCAGCGCGCCCTCGGGCGCGATCACCAGCACCGTCTTGTCGTCCACCCTGGCGTTCCGGCCGCCGAGGAAGAGCGCCAGCAGGAATACCGCCAGCAGACCGAAAAAGAGCACGTTGATGATGATCAGGCGGGTGACGTTGATGCCGCGGCCGAGACCGCGCATGAAACGACCGAAGCCACCACCGCGACGCGGCGACGGCGCGGGACGGGAGCGATCCGGCAGGGGCGGCGGCACGGCGTCGTAGCGATCCGACATCTAAGCGATTTCCTTGATGATTGAGTGCAGCGTAGCGCGTCGCAGGGCCTGCATCACGTGTGGATTGGCACAGGCGCGGCGTTGTCGGGATCGTCGCGCCAGCGGCCGCTCGCGCTGCTGCGCCAGAACCGCGCGAAGAGCAGGATCGCGGCCATGCTCAGGCCCGCGATCAGCCCCATCCACATGCCGCGCGCCCCCAGCCCCTGCGGAAAGGCGAGCCACCAGCCGATCGGCATGCCGACGCCCCAGTAGGCGAACAGCGTGATGCCCATCGGCACCCGGGTGTCTTTCAGTCCACGCAAGGCGCCGTTGGAGGCCACCTGGATACCGTCGGAGAACTGGAAGAATCCGGCGAGGATCAACAGCTGGGACGCCATGGCAATGACCGCGGCGTCGCTCGTGTACAAGCGGGCGATCGGTCCGGGCAGCGACAGCATGATGCCGGAGGAGATGAACTGCGTGACGAGCACCAGCGTGATGCCGGACATGCCGGCATAGCGCACGCCCGCGGCGTCACGGCGGCCGGCCGCGTTGCCGACGCGCACCGTGATCGCCATGGACAGGCCGAGCGGAATCATGAAGGCCACCGAGGCCACGTTGAGCGCGACATGGTGGCCGGCGGTAACCGTCTCGCCAAGCCGTCCGATCAGCAAAGCCACCGCGACGAACAGGCCCGCCTCCATCAGCAAGGTCACCGCCATGGGCACGCCGATGTGCAGCAGCTGGCCGATCTGTTTCGCGCTGGGCGGCGCCATCCGCTGACGCAGGTTGAGGTCGCGGTAATTGCCGTGACGCCAGACGTAGATGCCGAAACCAAGCATCTCCAGCCAGAGCACGATCGCCGTGGCGATACCGCTGCCACGCGCACCCATCGGCGGAAAACCCAGCTTGCCGTACATCAGTACGTACCCCAGCGGCGCCAGCACGAGCAGTCCGCCGAAGCTGAAGTACATCGAGGGTCGGGGCATCGACAGGCCCTCGGAGAGTCCGCGCAACGCGAAGTACGTGGTGAGGGCCGGGGCGGCCCAGCAGATGGCGTGCAGGAAAGCCCGCACGTCGGCCCGCATGGATTCGACCACGCCGAACAGGTCCATCAAAGGCGAGGCGTTCCAGACCGCGATGCCCAGCAGCAACCCAAGACCCCACGCGATATACACCGCCTGGTGGAACACCGCGCCGACCTCACCCCGGCGACCGGCGCCGTCCAGCTGGGCCACGGTGGGCGGCACGGCCATCATGGTGCCGATGCCGGTGACGATGGCCAAGACCCAGATGTTGGCACCCGTGACCACCGAGGCCTGCGTATGCGCGCCCTGGTGCCCGGCAAGCACGGCATCGACCACATTGGTGCCGATGGCGGAAAGCTGCGCGGCGATCATCGGCAGCGCCAACCGGACGGTGGCGCCGATCTCGCGGCGGGCGCGGGCGCGGTCGAAGGACATGGGAGGGCAATGGCGTGTGGGCCGCCCATTGTACCGGGCCGCGTGCGATGATCCGACCCCGTCAGGGGACAATGGGGAACCCACGGAATGAAAGAGCTCGAGCCGTCGCCCGCGCTGCTGTGCGCGAACTGCTCCGCGCCGCTGCGGGGCGCGTTCTGTCACGACTGTGGCCAGTCGATCAAAAGCGTGCTCCAGCCGGTCTCGCACATGCTGGAGGATGCCGGGGACATCTTCTTCCACCTCGACGAGCGCATCGTCCATACGCTGCCACCGCTGTTTACGAAGCCCGGCTTCCTGACCCTGGAGTATTTCTCCGGGCGGCGGGTGCGCTATATCGCGCCGTTCCGGCTGATGTTCGTGTTCTGCCTGCTGGCTTTTTTCCTGCTCCACCTGGCCATCGGCGACACGAAGTTCGGCAGTAACGACGGCAAGCCCGTCGCGGCGGATTCGATGGACGCCTTCGCCGCGGCGAAAACGCCGGACGAGGTGCACGCGATCTACAAGGATCAGGTCCGCGAACTCCATGAGTCGCTGGATGACCCGGAGACCCCGGCCGCGGCCAGGGCGGGCATGAGCGCCCTTTACGGCGTCGTTCGCAACGCCGCCAACACGCGCCTGACCGAACTGAAAGCACCTCCGATCGAACGGCAGGCCGACGAGCCGGCGTCCGATGTGCGACGGAGTGGCGAGGAGCGGGTCGACAGCTGGTTCGGCAACCACGCGAAGATCGACGTCGCCTGGCTGCCCGGTGCCGTCAACCGGCGCCTCGACGCCGCCTTCAGCCACTTCAAAGCCAACCTGATCCCTGTTCTCAACGGCGGTGCGCAGCGTCAGGAGGCCATGCATCGCATCCTCGAGGGATTCTTTTCGGTCCTGCCTCAGGCCATGTTCGTCATGGTCCCGCTGTTCGCCCTGATCCTGAAGGTGTTCTACGCGTTTCGCCGCCGGCTATACATGGAACACGTGATCGTGGCCCTGCACAGCCACGCTTTCCTGTTCCTCTCCCTCATTGCGCTGACGCTGCTGGGGCTCGCGAAGGAGCCGGTCCGGTCGCATCTGGCGATCGGCGGCAGCGCGATCGGGCTGGTCCAGTTCGCCATCTGGGTGTGGATGCCGCTGTACCTGCTGATCATGCAAAAGCGCGTCTATCGACAGGGATGGCCCATGACGATCGTAAAGTACTGGCTGATAGGCAGCGTCTATTTCTGGCTGCTGCTCTTCGTCATCGCCGTCGCCTTCGTTATCGGCATGACGCATTAGGACTATTTCCTAAGTAAAGAAGGGTTGTGCACAGGCGGAGTGGCGCCTTCGCATTTGTCAAGGTTTTGCGGACGCCCGCTGAACGATCGTGACAAGCAATTTGCAACTAATTGATTCATAAGTATATTTCAGCTTGGTTAAAATGTACGCAAGCTAACCCGGAGGGCCCAACCATGCGCCTTGGACCCCCTCCATCCGAAGCTCATCCACAGAGTTATCCACAGAGCCTGTGGATAACCTCGAAACCCTCCCGACGGCGGGCACTTACTCGCGATTCCTCTTCCCGGAGGTCTCAATAGGTCCCAAACCTATGGCGCCGTGGTCAATCATTGACCAGCAAAATCGGTACACCCCGGTAAACTAGGGCCGGCATGACACTCGTTCTCCGCGTCGCCTTACCCGTCCCTTTGCTCACCCTGTTCGACTACCTGCCGCCGGCGGTGGGCGAAGCGCGGGCGGGATCGCGCGTGCGGCTGCCCTTCGGTAAGGGCGAGATGGTGGGCATCGTGGTGGACCCGGCCGCCGAAGCCGCCGTGGGTGTGAAACGGCTCAAGCGGGTCAGCGAGGTACTGGACGATGCGCCTCTGCTCGATGCCGAGCTCATGGCCACCCTGGCCTGGGCGGCGGATTACTGGGCCGCCGCGCCGGGAGAGGCCTTTTCCAATGCCCTGCCCCTCGCCCTGCGCGAGCCGCGCGCCCTTCCCGCGACCGGGCGTGAAGTCTGGTCGCTGACCCCGGACGGGCAGGCGGCGCGCGAGGCGAAGCGGCGCAGGGGTGGCTCCGCCGCCTTGCTGGACGCCCTCGCCGGGGGCCCGCGTGCCGCCGACGAGCTGGGACTGGCGCTGCCCGACTGGCGGGCCGCCGCGCGTCGGCTCGCCGAGGCCAATCTGGTCGAACGGCAGGAGATCGAGGAAGCCGTCGCTCCGAACAGCCCCGCCCCCGGCCCGGCCCTCAGCGAGGAACAAACCGCCGCCGTCGCCGCCATTGGCGAGGGCTTTGGCGGCTTCCAGCCTTACCTCCTCGACGGCGTCACCGGCAGCGGCAAGACCGAGGTGTACCTCGCGCTGATCGAACGCGCGCTGGCGGAGGGCAGGCAGACCCTGCTGCTCGTTCCCGAAATCGGCCTGGCGCCGCAGACGGTGCGCCGACTGCGCGAGCGACTGGGCGTCGCTATCGAAGTACTGCATTCGAACCTGGCCGAGGGTGAGCGCGCGCGCGCCTGGCTGCGCGCCCGCAACGGCAGCGCACGTGTGGTGCTGGGCACCCGCTCGGCGGTGTTCACACCGTTGCCGTCGGCCGGACTGATCATCGTCGACGAAGAGCACGACGCCTCCTATAAGCAGCAGGAAGGTTTCCGTTACCACGCCCGCGACCTGGCCCTGGTGCGCGCCCGCGCCCACGGGGTGCCGGTGGTGCTCGGCTCGGCGACGCCCTCCCTGGAAACGCTCGGCAACGTCGCGGCGGGTCGCTACAGGCGCCTGGTGCTGCGCGGCCGCCCCGGCGCCACGCAATCGACCCGGGTGCAGATCGTCGACATGCGCGCCCAGCGGCTCGACCACGGCATGTCGCCCACGTTGATCAACGCCGTCGCCGCCTGTGTCGGTCGTGGCGAGCAGGCGCTCGTGTTCCGCAATCGCCGCGGCTACGCGCCGGTGCTGCTCTGCTACGACTGTGGCTGGCACGCGGACTGTCCGCGCTGCGACCGACCGATGACGCTGCACGCGGGCCGTCGGCGCCTGATCTGCCACCACTGCGACAACACCGTGCCGGTGCCGGCGGTGTGTCCGTCCTGCGGATCGGCCAACATCAGCCCGCAGGGCCAGGGCACCGAGCGACTGGAAGAAGCCCTCACCGAACGGTTTCCCGAGGTGCCCGTGGTTCGCATCGATCGCGAGACCACACGGCGCAAGGACGCCTTCGGCGACATCCTCGACGGCCTGCGCGAGGACAAGCCCGCGATCCTCGTCGGCACGCAGATGCTGGCCAAGGGCCACGACCTGCCCAACCTGACGCTCGTCGCCATCGTCGGTGTGGATGAGGGCCTGCACAGCGTGGATTTCCGTGCGAGCGAGCGGCTGGCACAGCTGGTGGTCCAGGTCGCCGGCCGGGCCGGCCGGGCAAGCAAGCCGGGCAGCGTCCTGCTGCAGACCCACCATCCCGATCATCCGATGCTCCATGCGCTTCTTCGCGGCGGCTACGGCGCGGTGGCGACGGAGTTGCTGGAGGAGCGCCGGCTGCTCGAGCTGCCACCGTTCGCCCATCAGGTGCTGCTGCGCGCCGACGCGCACGGCCGCGCGGAGGTCGACGAGTTCCTCGGCCAGGCCAACGCCGTGCTGGGCGATCCGGGCGACCTGCGTGTGGCGGGGCCCATGCCGGCCCCCATGCCGCTCAGAGCCGGTCGTCATCGCGGCCAGTTGCTGGTCGAGGCAGGCACGCGCGCGCGCCTTCACGCGTTTCTGCGACCGTGGCAGCAGGCGCTTACCGCGCTGCCCGCGGCACGCAAGGTGCGCTGGTCGCTGGACGTCGATCCGATCGATCTGTACTGAGATTACTGAATCGATACCTTCGGATGCCTGTCACTTCACATCGAACGGCGCGACAATAGGGGTCTCATCAGGTAACGGAACTCTCAACGTGACCACTCAGCTCGAGCAACTGCGCAAGATCACCACCGTCGTGGCCGACACCGGCGACATCACCGCCATCGCCAAGTACAAGCCGGAAGACGCGACCACCAATCCGTCGCTGCTGCTGGCCGCCGCCGGTATCCCGACCTACTCGGGCTACATCGACGAAGCCGTGCAGTGGGCCAAGAGCCAGAGCAACAGCCGCGACCAGCAGCTGACCGATGCCAGCGATCGCCTGGCCGTGCTCGTGGGCCGCGAGATCCTCAAGATCGTCCCGGGCCGCGTTTCCACGGAAGTCGATGCCCGCCTCTCCTTCGACACGAACGCCTCGATCGAGAAGGCCAAGCGCCTGATCGGCTTCTACGAAGACATCGGCATCGACAAAGAACGCATCCTGATCAAGCTCGCCTCGACGTGGGAAGGCATCCGCGCGGCGGAGAAGCTGCAGAAGGACGGCATCAACTGCAACCTGACGCTTCTCTTCAGCTTCGAACAGGCCGTGGCCTGCGCCGAAGCCGGCGCGTTCCTCATCTCGCCGTTCGTCGGCCGCATCTTCGACTGGTACGTCGCCAATACCGACAAGAAGACCTACGAGCCGGCCGAAGACCCGGGCGTGCAGTCGGTCCGTCGCATCTACGACTGGTACAAGCTGCATGGCTACGAGACCGTCGTCATGGGCGCCAGCTTCCGTAATATAGGCCAGATCCAGGCCCTCGCCGGTTGCGACCGCCTGACCATCTCGCCCAACCTGCTGAAGGAACTGGAAGAGAACAACGACGACCTGCCGGTCGCGCTGAAGGACAGCGGCCGCAGGGAAGACAAGCCGGCCAGGCTCGACGAGGCCAAATTCCGCTGGGGCCACAACGAAAACGCAATGGCCACCGACAAGCTCGCGGAAGGTATCCGCAAGTTCGCGGTCGACCAGCGCAAGCTCGAGGCACTGCTGGGCGCGAAGCTGTAAAGCCACGCGCGACCGGGTGTAAGACGAAGGGGCCGCGAGGCCCCTTCTTTTTGCCCGTCGCCCGGTATCTACCGGCGGACCTTGAGAGAGAGCAGCCGCTTTATCGTCGTTCCATACGGCGGCCTGAGCATGGCCGTCACGTCGAAGCGGGCCTGTCGGTACACCGACCGCGCGTGGCTGAAGGTGAGAAACCCGTCGTGCCCGTGATAGGCACCCATGCCCGAAGGACCGATGCCGCCGAAGGGCAGATCGTCCATCGCCAGGTGCATGACGGTGTCGTTGATCGTGACGCCTCCCGCGACCGTCTTCGCCAGCACGCGCTCCTGCTCCCCGGTGTCGTTGCCGAAGTAGTACAGGGCCAGCGGTCGCGCATGCGCATTGATGTAGTCGACCGCACCATCGATATCGTCATAGGGGAGGATCGGGAGCAGCGGCCCGAAGATCTCGTCACGCATGATGTCCATCGAATCGTCGGCGCCCAGAACCACCGTTGGCGCGATGCGGCGATCGTCGAAACGTTCGTCGCCCTTGCCGAGCACCCTCAATGTCGCGCCTTTCGCACGCGCGTCGTCGAGGTACCCGAGCAGGCGGCCATGGTGACGCTCGTTGACGATGGACGTGTAGTCCGGATTGTCTCGCAGCGTCGGAAACATCGATGCGACCGAGCGTGACAGCGCATCGACGAAGGCATCGACGTGCTTGCGCGGCACCAGCGCGTAATCGGGCGAGACGCAGACCTGACCGGCATTGAGTGTCTTGCCGAACAGAAGTCGTCTGGCGGCGAGTTCGAGATCGGCGTCGCGTCCTACGATAGCGGGAGATTTTCCGCCAAGCTCCAGCGTCACGGGCACCAGGTTTTCCGCCGCGGCGCGCATGATGTGTTTTGCCACCGATGTCGCGCCGGTAAACAACAGGTGATCGAAGGGCAGACGCGAAAACGCTTCGCCGACGTCGGAGCCTCCCGTGAACACCGCCATCTCCGTCTCATCGAAGGCCTTGCGGATCATTCGCTGCATCAGTGCCGACGAACGCGGAGTGAATTCGGAAGGTTTGATCATCGCGCGGTTACCCGCCGCGAGGACGCCGGCGAGCGGCGCAAAGGTGAGATTGAACGGAAAATTCCACGGCGAGATGACACCGACGACGCCCTTGGGCTGATAGTCGATCCAGGCACGCGCGCCGATCAGCGCCAGCGGCGCGGGCGAGACAGGACGTCGTTCGCGCCGCATCCACCGACGCAGATGGCGCTTCGCGTGCTTCAGCGGCTCGATGGACGCGGCGACGTCGGTGAACATCGATGCGTCGACACTGCGATGACCGAAGTCCTCGCGGAGCGCATCGGTGATGTCGCTGGCGTGGTCGACGAGCAAGCCGATCGCGCGATCGAGGCGATCGATGCGTACCGACGCCGAGGGAGGGCCTTCGGCGAGCTGGGCGGCTTTCTGGCGCTGCAAGGTATCGAGCATCAGCCTAGTGTAGGAGCGCGCCATGCGCGCGAAAAGCCTACGCAGCGATGAAGATGTGCGGCTTTACCGCTGCGTAGGCTTTTCGCGCGCGGGGCGCGCTCCTACAGGCCGACCGACAACCTCATGTCGTCGACCAGCCACCACCCAGCGCACGGATCAGCTGCACACTGGCCCGGAGCTGCCGCGTCTCCAGGTCGATCACGCTACGCCGTGCGTCGAGCGCGGTCGTCTGCGCCTGCACCACGTCGAGGTAGCCCACCGCGCCTTCACGGTACCGGTTCAGCGACAGGTCGACCGAACGCTGCGCCGCATCGGCGGCGGCGCGCTGGTCGTTCAGCGCCGAGCCGAGATCGCGCAACAGCGTCAGGTTGTCTTCCACCTGCGCGAACGCATTCAGCACGACATCGCGATAACGCGCGCCAGCTTCATCGGTCGCTGCCTGTGCCTGCGCCACGACCGCCTTGCGGCGACCGCCGTCGAACAGGTTGAGCGCGAGCGTGGGGCCGATCGCCCAGAAACGGTTCGGTGCGGTGGCGATGCTGCCCCACGCCGAGCTTTGCCAACCGCCCTGAGCGTCCAGCGTCAGCTGCGGGTAGAACGCCGACCTGGCCACACCGATACGCGCGTTGGCGGCGGCGGTACGACGTTCCGCCGCGGCGATGTCGGGACGACGCTGCAGGATCACCGACGGCACCTCGACCGGAATCGTCGGTACCTTGACCTGCTCGTCGTCGGTGGCGAGCTGGAAGCTCGACGCCGAGTCACCGACGAGAACGGCGATGGCGTGCAACACCAGCGAACGCTGTGCCTGCGCCTGGGTCAGCTGCGATTTAGCGCTGGACAACTGCGTCTGCGCACGCGCGACGTCGAGCCCGGAAGCGATACCTCCTTCATGGCGCGACTGCGTCAGGTTGAGCGCCTTCGCGAAGGCGTCGATGCTTTCGTTCAGCACCTTGATCTGACGATCGAAGCCATTGAGCTGGAGGTAGCTGTCAGCCAGCTGCGCCTGGAGACTGAGACGTGCGGAGGCGAGATCCGCCGCGGATGCCGCCTGCTCCGCCGTGCCTGCGGTGACGGTGTCGCGCACGCGACCCCACAGGTCGATCTCGTAGTCGAGCTGCGCGCCGATGGTGTACGAGTTGTAGTAAGTCGGCGACGTGGCGCCGCGAAGCGGACGCGTGTCCGACTCGCGGTTACGCGTGCCGTTACCGTTCAGGCCGATCTGCGGGAACAGCCCCGCACGGACCTGGCGCGTGAACGCCTCGGACTGTTCGTAGTGGGCGAGTGCGGCCGCGAGTGACGCGTTATTCGCGACGAGCTTTGCCTGCAGGTCATTCAGGCGGCTGTCGCCGTAGAGCTTCCACCAGCCGTCGCGATCGAGGTGATCGGCGGGCCTGGCTTCGGTCCACGGCGATTCCGCGTTGGCGTATTGCGGGGCGACGGGGACGTCGGGGGTCTTGTACGCGGGTGCGAGGGAGCAGGCTGACAGGCCCAGTGAGACCACGAGGCCGGCGAGGATCGATCGTGTCGGGGAGCCTTCGCCGACAGGGTTGGCTCCCATCACAGCCCGCATGGCCAGGCCGGTCCGCTGCCGTGTGGAATCACGCCTTGGCATGGTCGGCTTCCGCTTTCTTCGGCGCGTTGACGCGGACGGTGTCGCCATCGGCGAGGCCATCGGGCGGACTCTCGATCAGGCGATCGCCCTTGGCGATGCCCGAGCCGAGCTGCACGGTCTTGCCCATGTCGCGCGAGATGGTGACGTCCTTGAACTTCACCTTGTTCTGCGCATCGAGCACCGCCACGCGCAGGCCCTTGTCGTCGAAGACGAGCGCGCTTGCCGGCACGTTGAAGAGTGCCACGTTGCCAGGAAGGTCGAAGGTGACGCTCGCGTACGCACCCGGCAGCAACTTGCCGTCCTGGTTGTCGACGGATACCTGCACCAGCGTGGTGCCGGTCGCCGCGCTGATCGACGAAGACGACGATTCGACCGTACCGGTGAAGGTCTGACCGGGGTATTCCGGCACGGTGAGCTTCACCGTAGCGCCCTGCTTGATCGACGGCGCGTAGTTCTGCGGCACGTTGACGTACATGCGCAGCTTGCGCGTGTCCGACACGACGAACAGTTCCTGGCCACCGCCACCGGCGTTGATCAACGCGCCGACGTCGGTCTCGCGAGCGGTCACGGTACCGTCGAATGGCGCGGTCAACTTCGCGAAGCCCTTGAGTGCCTGAATGCGTTCGAGATTCGCCTGCGCCGCGGTCGCCAGCGCGTGCTTGGCGTCGTAGTCACCGGTCTTCTCGTCGACTTCCTGCTTGGAGACCGAATCCGAGTCGCGCATGGACTGCCAGCGCTTCGCCGTGGTCTGCGCCAGCGCCTCGTTGGCACGCGCACTGGCGAGATCGGCTTTCGCCTGGAGCAGCTGCTGATCGAGATCGGGGGTCTCGATCTCGGCGAGCACGTCGCCTGCCTTCACCTTCTGGCCAATGTCGGCCTTCCAGTATTTCAGGTAGCCGCTGGTACGCGCGTAGATGGGCGCACGGGCATAGGCCTGCAGCCGGCCGGGAAGGTTGAGGTCTCCACCGCCCTGCCCGCCTTCCGGGCTGACCACGTTCACCGTGGGCACGGCCTGATCGTCGGTCCACTCGCGCAGCTTATGCGAGTCGTTGGCGCGTGTGGCGACGCCGGCGACGACGATGGCGAGAACCACGATCGCGGCGATGATGCCAGCGAGACGGAGACGGCGCGGCGGAGGGGTGTGCAAGGTATCAGGCGACATGGACGGGCTCTCCGGAATTCGCCGGGGTGGGGGACGGGTGACCACGACGCGCGTGGATCATGCTGAAGACGACGGGGACGAAGAACAGCGTGGCGGTGGTGGCGAAGATCAGGCCACCGATGACGGCGCGACCGAGCGGCGCGTTCTGCTCACCGCCTTCGCCCATGCCGAGTGCCATCGGCGCCATGCCGATGATCATCGCCAGCGCGGTCATGAGGACGGGACGGAAGCGGACGAAGCCGCCCTCGAGCGCCGCGGCGGTCGCGTCGCCGAGCTCGGCGAGCCGCTCGCGACAGAAGCTCACGACCAGGATGGAGTTGGCCGTGGCCACACCCATGCACATGATCGCGCCGGTAAGCGCGGGCACCGACAAGGTCGTATGCGTGGCGAACAGCATCCAGATGATGCCCGCGATGGCGGCCGGCAGCGCCGTGACGATCACGAAAGGATCGCTCCACGACTGGAAGTTCACCACGATGAGCAGGTAGATCAGCACGATCGCGCCGAGCAGACCGAAGATCAGGCCGGAGAAGGCGCTGTTCATAGTCTGCACCTGACCCAGCAAAGCGGTGCTGGACGCTTTCGGCAGGAACTTCTTGTTCGCGTCGATCACTTTCTGGATGTCCGCGGCGACCGCACCGAGATCGCGATCCTGCGTCGTCGCGAAGATCTCCACCATCGACTGAATGTTGTACTGGCTGACCACCGAACTCGACGTCGTGCGCGAGACCGTGGCCAGGCCGCCGAGGACCTGCGAGCCGCCACTGCCCGTGCTCGGGCTGATCGGAACGTTCTCGAGGTCCGGCAGCGAGTCGATGCTGTACTGAGGCGTCTGCATCACGATCGGATAGGACACGCCGTTCTGCGGATTGAGCCAGAACGTCGGTGCGATCTGACTGGAGCCGGCCAGGTTGACGCCCAGGCTGCTGGTGACGTCACGCTCGGTGATACCGACCTGCTGCGCACGACTGCGGTCGACGTCGACCTTCAGCGTCGGACTGGCGTTCGATTGCTGGATGCGCGCATCCGCCACGCCCGGAATCTTGCGGATATCGCGCAGCAGCCGGCTGGCGTAACCGAAATTGGCGTCGAGGTTCGGACCACGCACCTGCAGGTCGATCGGTGCGGGCGAGCCGAAGTTCAGGATCTGACTGATGATGTCCGCCGGCGGGAAGGAAAACGTCACGCCGGGAAACTCACGCGGCAGCTTCTCGCGCATCTCGCGCACGTAGTCGGCGGTGGGCGCGTGCCCCTCGTTGAGCGCGATCTGGATGTCGCCGTCCTGCGAACCGACCGTACCGGTGTTGTTGTACGTGTTGTTGATGCCCGAGGAGGACAGGCCGATGTTGTCGACGACGGTGCCGAGCTCTTCCCTGGGCACGATGCGGCGTACGGCGTCGGTCACTTCGGCGAACAGACGCGCGCTCTCCTCCACGCGCGTGCCGATCGGCGCGCGGACGTGCATGAGGATCTGCCCCGAGTCCACCGAAGGGAAGAAGTTGCGACCCAGCATCGGCACCAGCGCGAAGGACAGCACGACGAAACCCATGAACCCGATCACGAACGCCTTGCGATGATCCAGGGCCAGTCGCAGCAGTCCGTGGTAGCTCTCGCGGATCTTCTCGAAGCGCGCTTCGAAGCGACGCTGGAAACGCACCAGGGGATTGCGCGACGGCGCCTTACCCTCGCCGTGGGGATCGTCGTGATCGTGCGGATGAAGCAGATACTTCGCCATCGTCGGCACCAGCGTGCGCGAGAGAATGAACGAGGCGATCATCGCGAACATCACCGCCTCGGCCATCGGCACGAAGAGGAAGCGGGCGACGCCGTTGAGGAAGAACATCGGCACGAAGACGATGCAGATGCACAGCAACGAGACGAAGGCCGGGGTGACGATCTGCGCCGCGCCGTCGAGGATCGCCGTCTCCACGTCCTTGCCCTGCTCGAGATGCCAGTTAATGTTCTCGATGGTCACCGTCGCGTCGTCCACCAGGATGCCGACGGCGAGCGCCAGGCCGCCCAGAGTCATGATGTTCATGGTCTCGCCGATCGCCGAGAGCGCGGCGATCGAGCCGAGGATCGCCAGCGGAATCGATGTGGCGATGATGACCGTCGAGCGCCAGCTGCCGAGGAACAGCAGGATCATCAGACTCGTGAGCGCCGCCGCGATGATGCCCTCGCGGGCCACGCCCTCGATGGCCCCGCTGACGAACAGGGACTGGTCGCCGATCGGTGCGATCTTGAGATTGGCCGGAAGACCGTCCTTCATTGCCGCCACGCGCTCCTTGATGCCGGCGATGATCGCCAGCGTGGAAGCGGAACCGTTCTTCAGCACCGTCATCAGCACCGAGCGGTTGCCGTCGACGTGGACGATGTTGGTCTGCGGCGGCGATCCGTCGCGCACGTTGGCGACGTCGCGGATGAACACGGTGGCACCGTTGACCGTCTTCACCGGCAGGTTGCCCAGTTCGTCGATCACCGAGGGCGAGTTGTTGAGCTGCAGGGTGTATTCGTACTTGCCGATCTTCTGCGTACCCACCGGCGTGATCAGGTTCTGCGCCGCGAGGGCGTTGGCCACGTCCTGGGCCGACAGCCCGCGGGCCTGCAAAGCCGGCGGATCGATGTCGATCTGCACCTGGCGGGTCTTGCCGCCGAACGGATACGGAATGGCGGCGCCGGCCACCGAGGTCAGCTGGGGTCGGATGATATTGAGGCCCAGATCGGCCAGGTTCTGCTCGGTCAGGCCGTCACCGGAGAGCGCCAGCTGGATGATCGGCACCGTCGAGGCGTTGTAGTTGAGGATCAGCGGTGGTGTCGTGCCCGCGGGCAGCTGGCGCAGCAGCGTCTGGGCCACGGCGGTGACCTGCGCGTTAGCCGTGCGGATGTCCACCGTCGGCTGGAAGAAGATCTTGACGATGCCGAAGCCCTGGATCGAGTTGGCCTCGATATGCTCGACGTCATTGACCGTGGTGGTGAGCACCCGCTCGAAGGGCGACGACACGCGGCCGACCATCTGATCCGGCGGCAGGCCGGTGTACTGCCAGACCACCGCGATGACGGGAATCTTGATGTCGGGAAAGATATCCGTCGGCGTGCGCAGCGCGGCCAGCGGACCCACGATGAGGATCAGCAGGGCGAGGACGACGAAGGTATACGGTCGCGAGAGTGCGATCCGGACGATGCCAATCATGAGGGACGGATTCCGTGCGCGAATGTTGCGTCGCGGCGAATTTTGCGCCCATGACGATCGTCGTCGTAGTTAAGATTTGTTTATGAGCTTACGACCGGGGGGCAGGTTACTGAAAACACAGCGCCTTTTTCGTCCCCACCGACCGACAGCGAGTACCCGTGCAGACGAACGATCGCGCTGACGATGGCCAGCCCCAGACCGCAACCGGGCTTGGTACGGGTTTCGTCCCCGCGGTAGAAACGACGGAACACCGCCTCGCGCTCGCCCTCGGGAATACCGGGGCCTGTATCGGCGATATCGATCCGCGCGTCGCCGGCGGCGTCGGTGGTCGCGACGAGGCGAACCGCCCCGCCGTCCGGGGTGAACTTGATCGCGTTGCCGACGAGGTTGGCGAACGCCTCGAACATCAGTTGCGGATCGCCTCGCAGCGGCGGCAGTTTGTCCAGCCGGATCTCGAAGGCCTGCCCGCGGTCCTCGGCGAGCGGCGCATAGAAGTCATGGACGTTGCGCAGGACCGCGCCGATGTCCAGTTCCTCGAAGCAGGCGCTGCGCTGGCGATCTTCCAGTTCGGACACGCGCAGCAGCGCGCGGAAGCGTCCCAGCACCGTATCGATCTCGGCAACGCACGCTTCCAGCTGATCGCCTTCGGGCGTCTCGGCGAACTGTTGCTGCAGACGGTAAAGCCGCGTGCGCATGCGCGTCAGCGGTGTGCGAAGGTCGTGGGCGATGTTGTCGCTGACGCCCTTGACCTCGCCCAGGAGGCGCTCGATTTCGCCCAGCGTGGTGTTGACCGTCGCGGCGAGCAGGTCGACCTCGTCGCCGCCGCGGCTCACGGGCAGACGCACGCTTAGGTCGCCTTCGCGGATGGGCTCCATGGCTTGCTGAATCGCACGGATGCGGCGGGCTGGCCCTCGTGCGATGAGCACGCCGCCCAGTACGCCCGGGATCAACGTGAGCGACAGGCCCCAGAGCAGGCCGCGCCGGATGATCGCACCGAGGCCGTCGATCGTGGTGCTGTCCTTGATCACGACCAGGCGGCGTCCGTCGGGGAGCTCCCGCGTGATGCCGCGTGCCCGCATCGGCGTATCGCGCGAGGCATCCACCAGCATGGCCTTCACCGAGGTCACGGTGCCGTCCTCGCTCAGTTCATCCGGTACGCGGGCGATGTTGCCGGCGACGCGCCGGCCATGGGCATCGAACAGGCCCACGCGCATGAAGCCCTGGACGTCGACCGCACTGGCCGTCGCCACCGTGTCCGGAAGGTTCCGCGCGTCGGTGCCTTCCAGATAATGGATGCGTGCGACCAGCATCTGGTCGACCACGCGCGACAGGTAGCGTGACGCCTCCCACTGCACCACGCCAAGCAATACGACACACCAGATCGCGAACAGCGCCCCGTAGATGAGGATCAGTCGTGAGGTGGCGGAACGCCAGGCGTCAGTCAGCGGGCGCAAGGAGATACCCCGATCCACGAACGGTACGAATCAGAGGCACCTGCCCCGTGCCGTCGATCTTGCGGCGCAGGCGTCCGATATGGACGTCGATCACGTTGGTGCCCGGATCGAAATGGAATCCCCAGACGTGCTCGAAGATCATCTGCCGTGTGACGACCTGACCGGCATTGCGCATGAGGAATTCGAGCAGGCGAAACTCGGTGGGCAGCAGCGTGAGCGGCTGACCGCCGCGCAGCGCGTTGTGCCTGACCAGGTCGAGTTCGAGGTCGGCGACACGCAGGCGGGTTTCGTTGGCGGCGGGCCGGCGACGACGCAGCAGCACTTCCGCTCGCGCGGCCAGTTCGTCCGGTGAAAACGGCTTGGTCAGATAATCGTCGCCGCCGGCGCGCAGACCGCGCACGCGTTCGTCGACATCGGACAGCGCGCTGATCATCAGCACAGGCGTATCGATACGCCGCTCGCGCAGCGCGGACACGATGTCGATACCGTCCATGCCGGGAAGCATGCGGTCGAGAGTGATGATGTCGTAGCCATCGGCCAGCGCGCGGGTCAGCCCGTCGCGGCCATTGGCTACCCACTCGGCCGTCAGGCCGTGCGCGCTCAGCTCCGCGACGATGTCGCGGGCGGTGACTTCATCGTCTTCGATGACCAGTGCCCTGGGCATCCGCTTCGACTCCTGACTCAAAGGGGCAACGGAAAACGGCCCCACGAGGGGGCCGCTCCGGATCTTACGCCGAACGGGGCACTCAGGCCGCGATGGCGACGCGCATCTTCTTCATGGCGTTCGCTTCGATCTGACGGATACGCTCGGCGGAAACGCCGTACTCGTCCGCAAGATCCTGCAGCGTGGCCTTGTTGTCTTCCGCCAGCCAGCGACGCTGGATGATGTCGCGCGAGCGGGCATCCAGGTTGCCGAGCGCCGACGACAGCGCGCCCATCTGGTTGTTGCTCGCGTCTTCCTCGGCGAGGTTGTCGTACGGATCGGCGCCTTCGTCGACGAGGAAGGCGGCCGGTGCCGGCTTGTCGTCGTCATCGGCATCGGCCGGGGCCTCGAAGCCCACGTCACGACCCGACAGACGCGATTCCATCTCGCGGACGGTGGCTTCCGGGACACCCAGGTCGTGAGCGACGACGCGGACTTCCTCGGCGTTCATCCAGCCCAGGCGCTTCTTGCTCTTGCGCAGGTTGAAGAACAGCTTGCGCTGCGCCTTGGTCGTGGCGACCTTCACGATGCGCCAGTTGCGCAGGATGAACTCGTGCATCTCGGCACGGATCCAGTGCACCGCGAAGCTCACCAGGCGAACGCCCTGATCCGGGTCGAAACGCTTGACCGCCTTCATCAGGCCGATGTTGCCTTCCTGGATGAGGTCCGACAGCTGCAGGCCGTAGCCGTTATAGCCGCGGGCCACATGGACCACGAAACGCAGGTGGGACATAACGAGCTGCTTGGCGGCGTCAAGATCGGCGTCGTCACGGAAGCGGCGCGCCAGCGACTGCTCCTCGTCAAGGCTGAGCACCGGGATGCGATGAACCGCCGAGATGTAGGAATCCAGACTGCCGACGACGCTCGGGAGCCCGTAGTTACGGGTAACGAGTGCTTGGGACATGTGTGGAACCTCCTGAAAGTCTGTATGCAGATTAGCAGTCCCGATGTGAGAGTGCTAAGTCAGCCCGAAGTTCATCGGTTAACTGTACGCTATGGTACAGAAATACCCCCGGCCTGTCCAGAGTCGGTGCCGGGGTGTTCAGGAGGCAGACGGCTCCCCGGCCGCGAAAACACGGCGCCGAGGGCGTCGACGGCGGCTATGTGTCCGCCGTTGCTACAGTTATTGGGGCTTGAAGCTGACTTTAAAGGGCGGAGACCAAAGCGGCCTTTGGCGGCAGCGACCAGTCGATCGGCGCCTCCCCGCGTGATTCGAGGTACGCGTTCGTATCGGCGAAGTGCCCGCAGCCCAGAAAACCGCGATGCGCCGACAGCGGCGACGGATGCACGCTGCGCAGAATCTTGTGGCGCCTGGCGTCGATCAGCTGGCCCTTCTTCTGGGCATGGCTACCCCAAAGCAGGAAGACCAGGCCCTCGCGCTCGCGGTTGAGGGCGTCGATCGCCGCATCGGTAAATCCTTCCCATCCCTTGCCCTGGTGCGATGCAGCCTGTCCCGCTTCCACGGTAAGCACCGCGTTGAGCAACAGGACGCCCTGATCGGCCCAGGGCGTGAGGCATCCGTGGTCGGGGCGCGGTATACCGAGGCTGGCCTCGGTTTCCTTGAACATGTTTTGCAGAGAGGGCGGCACGCGGACGCCGGGCCGCACGGAAAAGCTCAGGCCGTGCGCCTGTCCGGGACCGTGGTACGGATCCTGGCCGAGGATGACGACGCGTACGCGATCGAAAGGCGTGTGCGCGAACGCATTGAAGATCTCGGGGCCGGGCGGGTAGATGACCTTCCCCGCCGCCTTCTCCTCGCGCAGAAATGCCGACAGCGCCAGCATCTCCGGACGATCGAGGTAATCGCCGATCCGCTCCTTCCACGATGCTTCCAGCTTGACCCGCTCGTTCAACCTTCCGCCCTTTCGCGCAGGTGTAGCGCCACCCGCAGCTGGAACAACAGCTTCGTGATCAGCAACTTTTCTTCCACCGGCTTCTCGACGAGATCGTTCGCGCCGGCGCGCAGCAACGCGGCCTGGTTCGCGGGGTTTTCGTCGCCGGTCATGATCAGCGTGGGCAGTTGCCCCTTGCCGTAGCCGAACTCGTTGCGGATGCGTTCGACGAGATCGCCACCGGTGAGTTCACCCTTGAGGCTGACGTCGGTAAGGACGATGTCGGCGCCCATGTCGCCGCGGGCCTTCGCCTCGTGCAGGTACACGATGGCGTCTTCGGCGCTGATCACGTGGTGCACCGTCAGGCCGTACTTTTCCATCATGCGGCGCGTGGCCAGGGCGACCACACGACTGTCCTCGACGTACAGCACCTCGCCCTCGGCACCGCCTTCCGGGCGCACGTAGCCACGGATGAATTCAGCCAGCGCGCCGAAGCCCAGTGACTTGTCGAAGTAGTCGGTGACGAACTCGCCGAGTTCCCGGCGATGAAGGCGCTCTTCCACGTCGCCGGAGACGACGACGATCGGCATGTAGATCTGCGGCGCGGATTCGCGCACGAAGCGTGCGATGTCCAGACCGTCCATGTCGGGCAGCCGCAGCGCCACGGTGACGAAGTCGAAGACCCCTCGCTGCAGTTCGGCTTGCGCCTCCGCGCCGGTGGAGACGCCCACGATCTCGACGCCCGGCACCTCGGCGCTGACCACGCGCGAAATCAGCTGGCGGACGACCTTGGAGCCGTCGACCAGGAGAATCCGCGGCGCCGCGCCGGCAACGCCTGAACCGATGTGAGTCGCCACCCCAAATCCCCTTGTCTAGACCGCCGCGGCGCGACGGATCTGTCGTGCACTCACCAGACGGGCACCCAGCCAGCCGAGCAACGCGGCGGCGACGGGTACCGAAAGCAACAACCACGCGGGCAACCCGCCGAAGCTCACACTGCCATCGTACGCGGCCGCAAGACGTCCCACCGGGCCGGCCATCGCAAGTTCGAGCACGACGGCCAGCACCACGGCCAGAACGCCGGCAAGAAACCCGAGCCAGATGCCCGCGTAGAGATAAGGACGGCGCACGAAGGGACGGCTGGCACCGATAAGCAGCAGCACACCGATCTCCGCGCTGCGGCTCTGGATATCGACACGAATGGTGTTGCCGACCACCAGAAGGGCCGCGATACCCAGCAAGGCCGCCAGCAGACTCACCGCCCGTGTGCCCACGCCAAGCAGCGCGTCGAGACGCTGGCGCCATGCGCCGGTGTCCTGAACCATGTCGACGCCCGGTGTGGCCTTCATCGCATCGACCAGGCGTCCGGCATCGTCAGCCGCCAGACCCGGCCGGGGCTGGACCGAGAGGACGTATGGCAGCGGATTGACGTCGAGGGACTGCAGGGAGCCGGAAAACCCCTGGACTTCGGCGAGCTCATCGAGCCCGTCCTTGGGCGTGCGAACGACGACGTCCGCCACTTCCGGGCGCCCGCGCAGCGCGGAGGCGGCGGTTTCCGCCATGGCCGCGTTCTGGCCCGGCTTCATGAAGGCGCTGATGGACTGGTTGCGGCCCAGCGCGTCGCCCATACGCTCGACGTTGCCGAGCAGGAGGTAAAACGCGAGCGGCAGAGCCAGGGCCACGCCCATGACGGCGACGGTCAGCAACGTGCTGAGCGGCCGGGCCGCCAGACGGCGCCAGCTGATCGACAGGCTCCAGGCGTGATGCTCGCGCCAGGCGCCGACCTTGCGCCCTTCGCTGCGCTGGGTCTTCGGCGGCTCCGGCGGACGACGGGATTCGCGAACGGTATTCATACGACCTCCGTCGCAGGCACGTCGGCCACCAGCTTGCCGTGGTCGAGTACGACCACCCGCTTCTTCATTCGCTTGATCAGCATGAGGTCGTGGCTGGCCACGAGGACGGCCGTGCCGACCTGCTGGAACTCCGCAAAGAGGGTCATGATTTCCATGGCCAGCTGTGGATCGAGGTTGCCCGTCGGTTCGTCGGCAATCAGGACCGCCGGCTTCGCGACGATCGCGCGCGCGATACCGACGCGCTGCTGCTCACCCGTGGACAGCGCCTCCGGCAGCTGTTTTTCGTAGCTGAGCAGGCCGACCTTTTCCAGAGCGGCGCGCACGCGACGCGACCGGTCGGCCGGCGCCACGCCGGCGATCACCAGTGGCAGTTCGACATTGGCGAAGACCGTGCGATCCAGGAGCAGGCGGTGATCCTGAAAGACCATGCCCAGCTTGCGGCGGATGCGCGGGATATCCGACGAGCGGACCGTGTTGAGTTTCTGGCCGTCGAGGGTGACGACGCCGTTGGTCGGCCGTTCGATCATGGCCAGCAACTTGAGCAGCGTGCTCTTGCCGGCGCCGGAATGGCCGGTAACGAAGGCCATTTCACCGGCCGCGACCTGGAACGATACATCGGTAAGGGCCTGGTGACCGCCCTCGTATCGTTTGCTCACCAGATCGAAACCGATCACCGCATTACCTGTTGGCCCGTTGGACCCCAGAGGATAAGGGATGTCGGGTGGGTTGTGCGGGGTGGAACGTGCCGGGCATGTGCCGGACGGGATGCAGGAGCGCGCGCGGGCGCGCTCCTGCCGGTCGTGGGTTTACCGACCGCCGAACAACCGGCCGATGCGGCGGAAGAAACCGACCTTCTCATGCGTATGCGGTGCAGGCGCCGGAGCGGCAGCGGCAGCGGTCGGGCGGTTCGCTGCGACCTGACGCGACGGGCGGCTGCCCTGACGCGACTGACCATCCGCGTGACGCGACGGGGCGGCTGCCTTCGGGCCTGCGGCCTGATCGGTGGCGCCGCTACCCTCGACGTTCTCCACGCCTTCGCGCGCGCCGCGGCCACGACCACCGCGACGGCGGCGACGCTTCTTCGGGGCGCCATCGGCAGCGATGGCCTCGGCAGCGGCCGGCAGCTCCTCGACCGACTCGGCAACGATCACGGTCTTTACCGGGACCTCCGTGGAGGCGGCGGTGAAGCCACCGACCGGGGTGTCCTCGCGCGGCGGGCGCGGGCGACGCTCGCGGCTGCCGGAGCGCTCGCCCGAGCGGGAACCGCCACGACCACCCTCCCGACCGCCACGACCGCCCTTCTCCGGCGGTGCGCCGCGCGTCGGGATGTGACCGCCCGTATCGTTCGGATCGTCGACTTCGTCCTGCACGCCGTCGGCGCGCGGGCGCGGCGCCGGCATCACCAGCATCTTCGCTTCGATCGAGGCGGTCGGAATCTTCTGGTTGATGTACGTCTCGATGTCCGGAAGGCCCATCGCGTAGAGGTCGCAGGCGAAGCTGATCGCGTCGCCTTCAGCGCCCAGGCGGGCCGTACGGCCGATGCGGTGCACGTAGTCCTCGGCATCCTGCGGCAGGTCGTAATTGAAGACGTGACTGACGGCGGGGATATGCAGACCGCGCGCAGCGACGTCGGTCGCCACGAGCATGTCGATCTGGCCGTCCTGGAAACGCTGCAGCAGCTTCTGGCGCTTGACCTGCGGCACGTCGCCCGAGATGGCGCCGACACGGAAGTTGTGGCGCTTGAGACGATCGGTGATGCGCTCGGCGGCGGCCTTGGTATTGACGAAGATGATGCTGCGCTCGGCCTTGGTCTCTTCGAGCAGGTTGAGCAGCAGCGGCATCTTCTCTTCCTTGGACGGGAAGTAGACGACCTGGCGGACGCGGTCGGCGGTGACGTTTTCCGTCTCGACGACCAGCTTTTCGGCCTCGTGCATGTGCTCGTAGGCCAGCTCCAGCACGCGATGGCTCAGCGTGGCGGAAAACAGCAGCACCTGACGCTGCTCGCGGGCCGGCAGGCGGCGGAAGATGAAGCGGACGTCCTTGATGAAACCAAGGTCGAACATGCGGTCGGCTTCGTCGATGACCATGACTTCGACCGAGCCGAAGCCGAACACGTCCTGCTTGTGGTAGTCGAGCAGGCGACCCGGCGTGGCGATGATGATGTCGCAGCCGTCGCGCAGCTGCTGGCGCTGCTTGTCGTAATCGACGCCGCCGTAGATGAGCGCGCTGCGCAGACCGGTGGCCTTGCCGATGGTCTGGAAGTCCTTCTCGATCTGGATGGCCAGTTCGCGGGTGGGCGCGATGATCAGGGCGCGCGGATCCGCGTCGCGGCGGTTGGGCGCGGCCGGATGCTTCAGCAGGCGGTCCATCAGGGCGACCAGGAAGGCGAAGGTCTTGCCCGTGCCCGTCTGCGCCTGACCCGCTACGTCACGGCCCGTCAGGGCGAGCGGCAGGGTCAGCGCCTGGATGGGCGTGCAGCGGGTGATGCCGGCGGCGGCAAGGCCCTGATGGAGAAGCGGATGAAGGTCGAGGTTTTCGTAGAAGACGTCGGTGAGAACGGTTTGGGACATAGGTTATGAATGGCCTGGCGTCTCGTCGCGCGGAGGCGCGACGGCATCCCGGCGGCCGGGCGGGCCTCGGGACGGTGGGTGATCCGGCCGGCGTCACGGGAGAGTCGGGGGCGGCCAGGTGTCAGTCCGGCGGCCAGACGACGCGCCCGGCGCACGATGGCCGGAGGCGGCGGCGCGCGACCCGACGGTTCCCGCTGGCATAGGTGAAGAGGCTTGAAACGATTAACCTTTTCACCTATGTCAACGGAAACCATCCCGTCGGCGCCCTTGAATCGCTTGAATCGCGCCCCTAGTTGCGTTGGAATGAGGGCCAGCGGCTGCAATGGCCAAGACCTTCGGTTCCGGTTGGACCCGCGACATGAGGCTCCTTAGTGTAGCCGATGCAGGCGTCACGGTCGTCAACCCCCTATTACCCCCATTCTGGAGATCACGGTGAGCGAAAAGATCACCCATACGAGCGACTCTGCCTTCCAGCAGGAAGTCCTCGATTCCGACACCCCGGTCCTGCTCGATTTCTGGGCCGAGTGGTGCGGCCCGTGCAAGTCGATCGCTCCAGTGCTCGATGAACTGGCCGGCGAGTACGAAGGCAAACTGAAAATCGTCAAGATCAACATCGACGAAAACCAGCAGACGCCCCGCCAGTTCGGCGTCCGTGGCATCCCGACCCTGATGATCTTCAAGGACGGCAAGGTCGCCGGCACCCAGATCGGCGCCGTCGGCAAGGGTCAGCTGACCCAGTTCATCGAAAAGTCCCTCTGAATTCCCCGTTTCACCCACGCCGCCGCGTGAGGCGCTTTACGCCGCGCCTCACGCGATGCTAGGCTCTAGGAGTTCGCCGGGACACCGCTTGTCCCCTCCAGTCGCGAACCCTCTCCCTTCTTCTTTTAACGGCGCCCCGTGAGGTTTGCCCGTGTCCGATATCGAAACTAAAGATTCCATCGACGCCAAGGGCGCCGGCGACCAGCCTGCGACCGAACCGCGTCCCCGTACGCGCCGAAAGGCGCCAGCCGCCGCACCCGCGGTAGAGACGAGCGCACCCGCGCCGGCTCCCGTCGCGCCGCCGGCGGTCAAGTCACCGCCGCCGCTGCCTCCGGTACCGACACCGGCGCCGCAGGCCGAGTTGCAGTTGAGCAACGCGCCGGCGTCACCGGCGGAGCCGCGTCCCGCGGCCCCGTCGACTGAAACGCGCGACGGCGGCCAGCCTGCCCCTTCGCAGGGCGGCGGTCAGGGTCAGGGTCAGGGCGGTCAGCAGCAGGCCCGGGGCGACAACCCCAACCAGCAGCCGAATCGCAACGACCGTAACAACCCGAACAACCCGAACAACGAGCGCGAAGGCCGGGGCCGTCGTCGCCGGAACGAACGCAACGACCGCGGCGACCGTGGCGACCGGAACAACCAGCAGCGCCCAGGTGGCGGTAACCCCGGCAACGGCGGCAACTATCAGCACCCGCGCAACAACAACGGTTATCCCGTCGACGATGACGAGAACGCCGACGCCGGCAGCAACGATCGCCTGATCAACCTGACCGAACTCAAGCGCAAGAACGCGATCCAGCTGCTCGAGTTCGCCGAGTCGCTCGGTGTCCGCGAGGGCGTGGCCCGCCAGCGCAAGCAGGACGTCGTCTTCAATATCCTGAAGGCCCACGCCCGTTCGGGCGGCGGCATCTGGGCGGAGGGCGTGCTCGAAATCCTCCAGGACGGCTTCGGCTTCCTGCGCTCGGCCGACGAGTCGTACCTGGCCGGCCCGGACGATATCTACGTCTCCCCCAGCCAGATCCGCCGCTTCAACCTGCGCACGGGCGATTACATCACCGGACGCGTCCGCCATCCCAAGGAAGGCGAGCGTTATTTCGCGATGCTCAAGGTCGACGACATCAACGGCGATCCGCCGGAGGCGTCGAAGAACAAGCTGCTGTTCGAGAACCTCACCCCGCTGTTCCCGCGCAAGTCGTTCAAGCTCGAGCGCGGCAACGGGTCCACCGAGGACATCACGGGCCGCATTCTCGATCTGGTCGCACCCATCGGCCGCGGCCAGCGTGGCCTCATCGTCTCCCAGCCGAAATCCGGTAAGACGATGATGTTGCAGAACATCGCGCAGGCTATCCAGTACAACCATCCGGACGTCCATCTGATCATGCTGCTGATCGATGAGCGCCCTGAGGAAGTCACGGAAATCGCGCGTACGGTTCGCGCCGAAGTCATCAGCTCGACCTTCGACGAGCCGGCCGTTCGCCACGTGCAGGTCGCCGAAATGGTGATCGAGCGCGCCAAGCGTCTGGTCGAGCACAAGAAGGACGTGGTGATCCTGCTCGACTCGATTACCCGCCTGGCCCGTGCCTACAACACCGTGGTACCGAGCTCCGGCAAGGTCCTCACCGGCGGTGTCGACGCCAATGCCCTGCAGCGCCCCAAGCGCTTCTTCGGCGCGGCGCGTAACGTCGAGGAAGGCGGCAGCCTGACGATCATCGCCACCGCGCTGACCGACACGGGCTCCAAGATGGATGAGGTGATCTACGAGGAGTTCAAGGGCACCGGCAACATGGAAGTGCACCTGTCCCGTCGTATCTCCGAGAAGCGCGTCTATCCGGCCATCGATATCAACCGCTCGGGCACCCGCCGCGAAGACCTGCTCATCGATCCGGACCTGCTCGCCAAGATCTGGATCCTGCGCAAGCTGCTGCACCCGATGGATGAGCTCGCCGCGATGGAGTTCATGCTCGACAAGATGAAGAACACGAAGTCCAACGACGAGTTCTTCAATTCGATGAAGCGCTGATCGCGCCGCATTGGATCTTGCGAAGAGGCCGCCCATCGGGCGGCCTCTTCGTCTTTGGAGTGCCAGCACACGCGCCGGTCAGGCAAGTGAGAGGCGCGCGCGAGAATTTGCAACGTATCGACGGCGAAGGGGGGTGCCTTGTGCCACTGGCCGCCCCCGTTCTAAACTTCACGCCTAAGTGGACTGGGGGTTCCCGGTCGGCGTCATAGCCTCGGTGAGTTCACCGGGGCTTTTCGCTTTCTGCGTCAGGGAAAAGCTTGAGCCCCCACCCTTCGAAGTCGACGCCAAGCTTTTTGCGCCCTCCTTTGCAGAAGAACTTACGCTTGAGCACCTCAAATGCCCGATTAGGGCTTTGCGGTCGAAGGACCGACAGGCCGATGGGCCGGGCTACGAGATCGGCGAGTTGCAGTCCAGAGGAGTTCGTCTTCTTGTCGGCGAATTTAATGGCGAATGGCAGCTGGCGCCCCCACCTGTTAGCGCCGTCACAAATTCTCCGGAATTCCAGCTCCAGATCACGATCTTCTTTTTTACCTCGGCACTCAACGACGACGTGAGTCGGACGATCGCCCTGTTCTTTCTCCTCAACAAGCTCAAACAGCGTCTCGAGACAGAATCCGAGAGCCAGATGGTATGGATTGCTTTCAAGCTGAGCACGCTCCCTGAGCCTCGCCTTGCTGATGACGCAGCTGATCAGAATAAAGTTGCTCGTGTCGATCAACCCAGTGAGCTCGTCAAGGAAAACTTCCTTTTCCAGGCGATTGTTGAAGCGGAAGATGCCCTTTTCCTTCCGTATGTCGTGTTCGTGAAGCACGACGATGTCATGCCCGAAGTGCCTGAACTTGAATGACTCGATCGCGGGGACGATGGCATCCGCATAATGCCCTTTGTGAAAGACACAAAATGCCAGCACGAAAACAGGATAGTTCGGGTCTACGGTTTCAAGACCATGATCGCCGCTCTCGTCAACGTAAACGACGTAGTTACTGAACCGGCCTGCTGGCGCCACGGCCAGAGCCTCATCGACCGCGTCATCGACCCCGGGCGACAACGGCAGCACCCATTGGTCGGTCGGCAACGCCTCAGGCTCTTGCTCCTTGCTTGACCTTCGCTTGACGGTCATCGCCTCATGACTCCCTTGTCGATGCATATTGCCGCCAGAGTATAGGAAGCATCGACGCATGCCTGGATAGCTGCGCGACTGACGAGCGCCAGGGTCGGCAAGGGCAGAAGGTCCCGACCTCCTCGTTTTCACCGACTCGCCGACGCATTTGCTACCCTGCGCCGCCGGCATGCCACCTTTTCCCGGCGGGCATGCGCCCCCATCTGGGCCGCATCCGGCCAAAAAGCCCCCTCTTCAAGGAAAGCCCCGTGTCCATCCCCAGCGCCGCCAAGAGCACGCCCATCGGCGACCGTGACGATCTGGTCGCCTATCTCGCCAGGGGCGAGAAGCCGCGTGAAGCCTGGCGCATCGGAACGGAGCACGAGAAATTCGGCTTCTACAGCGATGACCTCACCCCGCCACCGTTCGACGGGGACCGTCCGGGCATCCGCCAGCTACTGGAGACCCTGGCGACGCGCTTCGGCTGGGACGTGGCCCGTGAAGGCGACACCCCGGTCGCGCTGACCAAGGGCATGGCGAACATCACCCTCGAACCGGCCGGGCAGCTGGAGCTCTCCGGTGCGCCGCTGGAGACGATCCACGAGACCTGCGACGAAGTCACCAACCACCTGAAGGAAGTCCGCTCGGTGGCCGAGGAACTCGGCATCGGCTTCCTGGGAATGGGCTTCCAGCCCAAGTGGCGTCGCGACCAGATGCCGTGGATGCCCAAGGGCCGCTACAAGATCATGCGCGAGTACATGCCCAAGGTCGGTTCGCTCGGCCTCGACATGATGACGCGCACCTGCACGGTGCAGGTCAACCTCGACTACGCGACCGAGGCGGACATGGTGAAGAAGTTCCGCGTGGGCCTCGCGCTGCAGCCGATCGCCACGGCGCTGTTCGCCAACTCCCCCTTCACCGAAGGCAAGCCCAACGGTTACAAGTCGTATCGTTCGCACGTCTGGACCGATACCGACGCCGACCGCACGGGCATGCTCGACTTCGTTTTCGAAGACGGTTTCGGCTACGAGCGCTACGTCGACTACATCCTCGACGTGCCGATGTACTTCAGCTATCGCGACGGCAAGTATGTCGACCTGTCCGGCCAGGAGTTCAAGAAGTTCATGCGTGGTGAGCTGGCCGCCTTGCCGGGCGAGAAGGCCAACATGCGCGACTGGGCCGATCACCTGACCACCGCCTTCCCCGAGGTGCGCCTGAAGCAGTACCTCGAGATGCGCGGCGCCGATACCAGCACGTGGAACTCGCTGTGCGCACTGCCCGCGTTCTGGGTGGGCCTGCTGTACGACGACACCGCGCTGGACGCCGCATGGGACCTCGTGAAGGACTTCACGAAGGCCGAGCGCCACGCGCTGCGTGACGGCGTACCGAAGGAGGCGCTCGCGCTTCGCTTCCGCGACCACAGCGTGCGCGAGCTGTCACTGGAGGCGGTGAAGATCGCCCGCGAAGGCCTCAAGCGGCGCAACCGCACCGGTCACCGCGGCGTCGACGAATCCGTGTACCTCGAACCGCTGGAAGAGATCGCCCTCTCCGGCAAAACCCAGGCCGACACCAAGCTTGAGCTCTTCCAGAGCGAATGGAACGGCAGCGTCGATCCCGTGTTCCGCGACTACGCTTACTGAGTCATTGCCATGCAGATGAATGAAACGCGCCTGGGCCGCCTCGACGACCTCCTGATCTCGACCAACCGCTATTCGCTGGAGACGCTGGACGGACTCTTCTCGGCGGCGATCGTGGGCCCGGCCGACGTCGACATCGACGACTGCATGGCGATCCTCGACACCGACGAGGCGACGCCCTGGGAGTCCGAGGCCGTGCACGCGGAGGTCGCCACGCTGCTCAAGGAATTCTGGGCGGTGATCGAGGCACGCGTGTCGGGCGATCCCAAGGTACTGGCGGAAGACGCTCTGCCCTTCATCGACTCGCCCGAGGAATTCGACGAGATCGAGGACGTCGCTTCGTACAATGGCGACTTCCCGCTCGCGAGCGACTGGGCGCTGGGCTTTCGCTTCGCCCTCAGCGAGTGGGAAGAGGAATGGTCCGAGTGGCTGGATGAAAAGACCTATCCGTTCGTCGGCATGCTGCTGACCCTGACGGCGGATCAGACCGATCCGGACCCGGGCACACCGACGGTGGCCCTGCCGTCGTTTGAGGAGCGGATGAATCTGCTCAACGAGATCCCGTTCCAGCTCGCGCAGCTCTATCGTCGCCGCCATCCGAGGCACGGCAAGCCCGTACAGCGCGACGAGTCGAAAGTCGGCCGCAACGACGTCTGCCCGTGCGGCAGCGGCAAGAAATTCAAAAAATGCCACGGCGCGGAAGGCCTGTAGGAGCGCGCCCCGCGCGCGATCCCGTTCGACTGGCCTGAACGCCATCCACAAAAAAACCTCCCCGTCGCCGGGGAGGTTTTTTTACTGGCTCATATCAGCCGATCGGGGAGACGATCAGAACTGGTACTTGGCCGAGACGCTCAGCAGGTTGCCCTTGTCGTCGTTCTGGCCGACCAAACGGTCGTTGGTGGCATTGGTGACGCCAGCGATGTGAGCCTTGTTAACGAAGATGTGGGCGTAACCCGCGTTGACTTCGAAACGCTCGGTGGCCTTGTAGCCGATACCGAAGGCCAGCCACTTGCGGGTCGAGTCCGGCACGCGCGGGGAGCGGGTATCGTCGTAGGTCGGCGTCGTGTCGACGGCGACACCGGCGCGCAGCGTCAGCTTGTCGGTCGGGTAGTACTCGCCACCGGCGGACAGGAAGTAGCTGTTGCGCCAGCTGTAGTCTTCGCTGGTGGACGGCTGGTTCGGGTTCGAGTAATTGACCGTGAGGTCCTTGAACTCGTTCCACTTGGTCCACGACAGATCGAAGCCCAGGCCGAACTTCACGTCCTGGTGCCAGAAGCTCGCGGTGGCGACGGACGGCGTGGTGAAGTCAGCCGTACCGTTGGTGTGGGTGAAGGGCGGCTGGCCCGAACCGAGCAGCGCACCGACAGTCGGGTTGGACAGCACGGCCGTCACGTTGCTCGGCATCGTGAAGTTACCGGTGCCTTCCAGCTTGTGGCTGATCTTGCTGCGGTAGTTCAGGGCGATGCGGTCGTTCTGGGTCAGCTTCCACAGACCACCGATCTGCCAGCCGTAGGCCCAGTCGTCACCCTTGATCTTGGCGACGCCGTCGCTACCCGGCGGAACCACGGCGGCGTACTGTGCGGCCAGCGCGCGGGCGGTGGCGGGCGGCAGCTGACCCGCGGCGGCGGCGCGCTGAATCAGGCCGAGGCCGACCGTGTTGTAGTTGATCGCACTGGTCAGTTCCGCGGTCGTCTTCTGCGCGATGAAGCTTGCGCCGAGGGCGAAGTCGTCCGTCACGTCGAACGACGCCGACAGCGTCGCGTCATACGACTTGAAGTCGGACTTGATGGCGTTGTAACGACCCTTCCAGTCGGAGTCGTATTCGGTCTTGAAACCGAACGGGGCGGTCAGGCCGAGGCCGATGTGCCAGCGATCGCTGACCTGGGTCGCGACGTAGAACGCCGGAACCGGGATCGTGGTGCCGGCGTCGCCGCCGTTGCCGCCCGAGATGGGACGACCCTGAGCGTCGGTCGCGGTGCCGTGGAACTTGGTGCTGAAGTTGATGCCGGTGACGTCGGCCTGGAACGTGGTGCCCTTGAGCAGGCTCATGGCGGCCGGGTTGTTCACGATCACCGAGGCGTCGTCACCCGCGGCGGCGGAACCGGCGAAAGCGCGACCGAGGGCGGCGGCGCTGTTTTCCTTCAGCTGGAAGGCGCTGGCGTGAGCGGCCTGCGGAGCCACCAGCGCGCCGGCGATGGCCAGCGAAAGGGCGGCGACGGCCAACGAACGGGTATGGGTCAACTTCTGCATGCGTGGTGGCTCCTGCTTTTGTTCTGTTCTGGGTCGATGTCACGTGCGCGGAACGGAAAAGTTAGCCGTTTTCATACGCGCGTTTAACAATCTGGGGTGGGACTCTGGACGACTTGACGAATAATTTGCAAGTGCATGTGCAACAAAGTCGAAACATCCGACGTTTATGCACACTTGCGCCGTCACTCTTTTGCTAACGTATGCTGCCGATCCGCAAGCGAGACCGCCGTCATGCACTGCTACGTCTACGCAAGCCTTCGCAAGCCCGATACTTACGTCTGGATGACCCGCCGGGACGGCTTCGACATGCTTCCCGAGCCGCTCGTCCTCCTGCTGGGTGAGCTCCGCTTCGTGCTGGAGTTCGAACTCACGCCGCAGCGCAAGCTCCCGCACAACGACACTGAGCAGGTGCTCATCAACCTCGCGGGTTGCGGCTGGCATCTGCAGACGCCTCCCGGCGACACGCTCACCGTCTGCAACCAGCCCAACCACAATCGCGAGATCGACCCCGACCGGACGCTCGTGCGCGTCTGATCGGCCGAATCCGCGCACAGGCAGAGTGCGCGGCGCGGGTTAACACGTCGTTACCGCGTGATGCCATGCGCGTCCGTATACTCGCGCGCATGGCCAATCCCAAACGTCGTCGACCATCGCTGATCAAGGCGCTGCCCTGGTTCCTTCCCGCCCTCGCCGCTGTCGCCTGCGCGGGTCTCACGGCGTCGCCGCTTGCGCTGATTCCGCTGCTGCTCGCTAACGCCCTGGTGATGGCCGCGGTCTGTCACGCGATCGGTTTCGATCCCGAAACGAGCTTCCTGCGTACGGCCTTGCGTCGCGGCTCGGCGCACGTCGTGATCTTCACGGCCTACACCTTCGTCGTGTTCGTGCTCGTCGCCTGGCCGCTGCTCAAGCTGACGCAGGCGCCCAGCTTGGGCGTGGCGCTGTTACTGGCAGCGACGCTCGTGGTCGCGCTGGCGGCGCTGTGGCGCATGTGGCCGGCGTTCGGGCTTCTTTTCCTCTGGGACGATGCCTACCCCGAGGACAGCGGTAACGGCTCGTGGATATTCACCGCGGTGGCCCGCTCGGTCAGCTTCGGCCGCCACCTTTCCGCCGAGGAACGTTTCTTCTCGCATTTCCTGCCCGCCGCCTTCAGCCTGCTCGTACTCGCCTTTTGCGCCGTGGCCCTCTCCGGCCTGTACGGCGTCTTTCCCCCGGAGATGCGGATCGCCGCGCTGGCGATCTATGGCGTGGTGCTGCTGCCCGTCGCCGGCATGGTGATCGCGAACCGCACCCTGCGTGCGCTGCTCTGCGAGCGCCGCGGGCATATCCGTACGGCCCGCGCCGAGCCCCGGCGTGAGCCGGGCATCGAGCCGGACGTGGCTGCGCCGCCTCCCCCCATTCCCGTACTCAGCACCGAAGAAAGTCAGCCCGGCGTACGTGAGCACGCGCTCCTGGCAGCGGCCCGCGAAGGCGACATCGCACGGGCCGTGGCGCTCGTCGAAGCCGGTGCCGACCCCAACACCGCCGCGGAACCGGGCGATCGCGACCAGCGCCCCGTGCTGACGCTCGCCGCCCTTTCCCCCGACATCCGCCTGCTGCGTGCGCTGATCGCGCGTGGTGCGCAGGTCAGCCGTGCCCATCAGGGCGTGACCGCGTTGCACGCCGCGACGCGCGACAGCTGGCACGGTCGCCCTGAAGCCGTCCTCACCCTGCTGACCAACGGCGCGAACGCCGCCGCCACCGATGCCGAGGGCAACACCGCACTGCACGGGGCGGTGCTCAGCGCCGAGCCGACCGTCGCCGCCATGCTGCTCGATGCAGGCGCGCCGGTCGACGCCGTCAACGCCGCCGGCGACACGCCGCTGGCCATCGCGTGCCGCGCGGCCAACTGGGCACTCGTACGCTTCCTTCTCGAGCACGGTGCCAAACCCGCTCCCGTCGGCGGCGAGCCCGCTCTGGTCGCCGCCGCCGGTATCGCCGACGACGACGCGGAAGGTGTGAAGGTGCTGCTGCGCTACAAGGCACCGGTGAACGCCACCGACGCCCACGGACGCTCGGCCCTGATCGCCGCCTCCGCGGAAGGTCACGAGCAGATCGCCCGGGCCCTGCTTCAGGCCCACGCTCAGCCGAACCTCGCCGACCGGCATGGCACCACCGCCCTCATGGAGGCCGCGCGTGCCGGCGCTCACGGCATCGTCCAGTTGCTGGCCGACGCCCAGGCCAATGCCTCGCCGCGCGACAGCCACGGACGCGACGCGCTGACGCTGGCCTGCCAGTCGCCGCGCGCCCAGGCCGCCACGGTACGCGCGCTGCTCGCGCTGGGGGCCCAGCCGAAGGAAGCCGGCGCGGATGGACGCAGCGCGCTCGACCACGCGGCCGGTACGGGCCGCTGGGACTTCGTCGCCCTGCTCGACCCGGAGACGCCACTGCCGACATCGCTGAGCGAGTCGGTCGTACCGGAGGCGGGGGCGGATTCGCCGATGCATCTCTACGATGCCTTGCGTTTCGGACACTGGGCCGTCGCGTCCACGTTCACCGCCAAGGTTCGTGCCTGGCCCGCGGAAGAACTCGCCGCGCTGTATGTCGATCTGGCTGGCACGGGCTTCGATGCGGCACGCGCGTGGCTGCTGGACCATGGCCTTCATGCCGAGGCGCGGCTGGCACCCCCGGCCGACGGAACCGACACGACCGGCCGCCGGCTGTTCGACGCCCTGCTCCCCCAGCTTCCCCAGTCGGCCGACGCGCTGCTGCAGCTGATGCGCGCGGGCGCCACCCCCGCGGGTGCGGGCCTCCTCGGTCAGGCGGTGTGCCGTCTGGACGGTGCCGACGAACGCCTGACGCTCGCGATGCTTGAAGCCGGTGCCGACCCCTTCGGCGCCGACGCGCGCGGTCGCACGCCGGTACATATGGCGGCGGCCACCGGCCGCAGCGCGTTGCTCGGTGCCTTGCTCGCCCGGGGCATGGACCCGAACGTGCGCGATGCGGGAGGCCGTACGCCCCTGCATGCCGCCCTCGAACAAGGCGGTGAGAGCCTGCCCCTCGTCCGCCTGCTGGTCGCTCATGGCGCGGACCCGGAAGCGGCGGACGTCAATGGCGAGACGCCGTACGGCCTCGGCATAGGCCATGGCGATGTCGAGCGCTGGCTGAGCTGGACCGCGTGGCCACTGCCGCGCCGTCCGCTGCGTGCCGATGACTTACCCGCCGCCGCCGCCGCGGGCGACATACAGGCGGTCGACCGGCTGCTCGAACTCGGTTTTGCCGTGGACACGCGCGATGCGCAAGGCGCCACCGCCCTGCTTCGTGCCGCCGGCGCCGGAAGGCGGGATGTGGCCGAACACCTCATCGAAGCGGGCGCCGATCCCACGCTCGCCGCCGCTTCGGGCATCACGCCACTCGCCGCCGCGGTGAACGCGCGTCGCGACACGATCGTCGAAGCGTTGCTCGCGCGCGGCGTGGCGGCGGACCAGCGACTGCCGGGCGATACGACCGCCCTGATGATCGCCGCCGCCCTCGGCTACCCCGAGATCGCCGAGATGCTGCTCGCGGCAGGCGCCGATGCCCGCGCCGAGGACGCGCACGGACACACGGCGCTGCATGCCGCCGCGCAATACTGCTTCGGCAGCAGCGACAGCCTGCGCGCACGTCGCCTGCTCGATACGGTCATCGGCAAGGGTGCCGATGTGAACAAGGCGGACAAGGACGGCGTGACCCCGCTGCTGATGCTGCTGGGTGCGCATCTGCGCCCCGGTACCGAGGCGGATGCCACCCACCTTGGCGCGCTGGTACCCGTCCTGCTCGACGCGGGCGCGAAGATCGAACACGCCGACCATCGCGGCGTCAGCGCGCTGCACGCGAGCGCGATGCATGCGCTGCTGGGCCCGGCCCGCGTCCTGATCCATCGCGGTGCGAACCGTCAGGCGGCCGATGCGTTCGGCCGGACCGCCGGCGATGTCGCCCGGCATCTGGGTTACGTGGACATCGCGCACGAGCTCGGGACGCGTGTCGGCGCGATTCCGAGCGTGAGGCAGACGTTGCGGCAGCCGGCGCAGCCGGACTAAGGACAAGGCGGCCTGCGGCTCCCTCGCGACGGTTGTCGCGAGCGGGGCTCGCTCCTACAGCGAGCGCGCTCGCCTCTTCAGGGTCAGGCTTCCTTTTCGCGCTCTTCCACCGCATCGGCCTCGAAGAGCTGCTGCAGGTCGTGCAGGGCTTCCTTCGAGGACTGCATGAGGGCGGCATCGTCGTCATACACCAGGTACTGCGCGCGCAGCACCTGCTCGTCGTGCTTGCGGAACCGCGCGATACGGCTGTCGACGACGTCGGCCGACATGTCCAGCGACTGGAGCACGTGGCGGGTCATCTCCAGGCTGGAGTAGAAGGTCTCGCGCACGGGATCTTCGATGCCGATATCCATGAGACGGAACGCATGCTGACGGTTGCGCGCGCGGGCGACGATCTTGAGGTGCGGGTACTGGCGCTTCACCAGCCGCGCGGTGCGGATGTTGGCTTCGGGATCGTCGGTGGCGATGACGAACACCTCGGCCTTGTCCGCCTGCGCGGCACGCAGCATTTCCGGACGCCCGGGATCGCCGAAAAACAGTGATGTGCCGCCGAAGCGGCGCGAGGTTTCCACCTGCTCCACCGAGCTCTCCAATGCGACGAACTGGATGCCCTGCGCACGCAGCACGCGAGCGACGATCTGGCCCATGCGCCCGAAGCCGGCGATGATGACGCGGGGCGTATCGGCCTCGATGGTGTCGAATGCACGGTCCGGCTTGCGCACACGCTCATGCACGAGACGCGACGCGGCAAGCACGAGCAACGGCGTCAGCGCCATCGACAGCGAGATCGCCATGACCATGAGGCCACGCTGGCTGTCGTCGATCAGGCGATTCTGCTGTGCGAGGTTGAGGATGACGAAGGCGAATTCGCCGCCGCTGGCCAGCACGGCCGCCAGACGCACCGAGTCGGCCGTGGTCAGCGAGCCGACCAGCCGGCCCAGCGGAACGATCAGCAAGGCCTTGACCGTGAGCAGCAGCGCCACCATGCCCAGCACGAGCAACGGCTTGGCGACCAGCAACGCGAGGTCGACCGACATGCCCACACTGACGAAGAACAGGCCGAGCAGCAGCCCCTTGAAGGGTTCGATATTCGACTCGAGCTCGTGGCGATACTCCGAATCCGCCAGCAGCAGACCAGCAAGGAAGGCGCCGAGCGTCACGGAGATGCCCGCCAGCTCCATCAGCCATGCCGTGCCCATGACCACCAGCAGCGCCGTCGCGGTGAACACCTCGGTGCTCTTGGCGCGAGCGACGAAGCGGAACACATGGCGCAGCAGCAGCCGGCCGCCGAGGATCACGGCGAAGATGGTGCCGACGACCCGGACCACGCTCATCGTGTCGGGACCGTGCGCGCCGTGGGCGACCGCGCCACCGAGCAACGGCACCGCGGCGATCAACGGAATGGCGGCGAGATCCTGGAAGAGCAGGATGGCGAAGGCCTGGCGACCGTAGGCGGCGCCGGCCTCTTTGCGCTCAGCGAGGATCTGAAGGCCGAACGCGGTGGACGACAGCGCAAGGCTGCCACCGACGATCACACCCGCCTTCCAGGTCAGGCCGAACAGGAAGTAGCCGATAGCACCCAGAGCGAGCGCACAGGTGATCACCTGCAGGCTGCCGCTGCCGAACACCGCACGGCGCATCACCCACAGGCGGGACGGCGACAGCTCGAGGCCGATCACGAACAGCATCAGCACGACGCCGAAATCGGAGATCGTCGCAACGCCCTCGGTGTCGCTGACCAGGCCGAGGACGGACGGCCCGATGACGACGCCCGCCAGCAGGTAACCCAGCACGGCACCCAGACGGAAGCGTTTGGTGAGCGGCACGGCAACCACCGTCGCCAGCAGGAAGACGACGGCCGTCTCTAGAAAGTGATGTCCATCCATGCTGCGGCTCCCGGGAAATCGTCCCGGATTATGTCATGCGGATCCCGCTGCCGTTTTGGACGAAATGCCGCTCAACCCTTCAGCCAGCGCGCCACGTCCACCGCGAAGTAGGTCAGGATCGCATCGGCGCCCGCCCGTTTCATCGCCAGCAGCGATTCCATGACGACGGCCTTCTCGTCCAGCCAGCCGTTCTGCGAGGCCGCCTTGATCATGGCGTACTCCCCGCTGACCTGATAGACGAACGTGGGCGCGCCGAAGGCGTCTTTCACCCGCCGGACGATGTCCAGATAAGGCAGGCCCGGCTTCACCATCACGGCATCGGCGCCTTCGGCGAGATCCAGTTCGACCTCGCGCAGGGCCTCGTCGCTGTTGCCGACGTCCATCTGATAGGTGTGCTTGTTGCCCTTGCCCAGATTGGCCGACGAGCCGACCGCGTCGCGGAACGGGCCGTAGAAACTCGACGCGTACTTCGCCGAATACGCAAGGATGCGGGTGTGGATGTAGCCGGCGTCTTCGAGCGCGTCGCGAATCGCGCCGATGCGGCCGTCCATCATGTCCGAAGGAGCGACGAAGTCCATGCCCGCTTCGGCCTGGGCCAGCGACATCTTGATCAGCGCCTCGACGGTCGGCTCGTTCATGACGTAACCGTCGGCGTCGATCAGGCCGTCCTGACCGTGCGTGGTGTACGGATCGAGTGCCACGTCACCGATGAGACCCAGTTCCGGAAAGCGCTTCTTCAGCTCGCGCGTGGCGCGCTGGAACAGGGCATCGGGATTCCACGCCTCACGGGCGTCTTCGCTTTTCACCCCGTCGCCGACGGACGGGAACAGCGCCAGCGCCGGTATACCCAGGGCGACGCACTCCTCGGCGAGCTTCAGCAGTTCATCGATCGACAGCCGGTCGACACCCGGCATGGACGAGACCGGCTGGCGCACGCCTTCGCCATCGACCACGAAAGCGACCATGATCAGGTCGGACACGGTGAGCACGTTCTCGCGCATGAGGGCGCGGGAGAAAGCGTCGCGGCGCATGCGACGCATGCGGACGGCGGGGAAGGTCATGGGACGGCGGCCTGTTGGTTGGCGATCGCCCCATTTTACGCCTCGGCCGACGCGCCGGTGGTGGCAAGGCGTCGCAGGCGTCTCACGCCCCGCCGATACGCCCGTCGAGGGCAGCGCATCGGCGGAACGTCGCCGTGAGGCGGCCCCGACCCATGCTTACACGTCGATTCGCAGCGTGCTTTCCGGATCGAAGAAGTGCACGCGCTCCAGATGGAAGCCCAGCGCGACGTCGCTGTCCGGCTGCACCGTCGAATGGGGCGGTACGCGCGAAACGAGCTCTTCGCTCCCGTGACGCATGTTGAGGAACACTTCGTTGCCCACGGGCTCCACCACGTCGACATGCGCCTGCAGGCGTGCGTCGACACCGGGATGGTCGCTGACCGTAAGCAGGTCCTCCGGGCGTACGCCGACGATCAGCGGCTTGTCGATGTAGGGGCCGAGCGCGGCCGCCTCGGTGGCGAGCGCGAGCGAGCCATCCTTCATCTCCAGACGAAGCCCGTCGGCGCGACGCAGCGTCCCGTGGAAAAGATTCATGGCGGGGCTGCCGAGGAAACCCGCGACGAAAAGATTCGCCGGCTTGTTGTAGAGATTCATCGGCGTATCCAGCTGCTGGATCACACCGCCGTTCAACACCACGATGCGCTGACCGAGCGTCATCGCTTCGATCTGGTCGTGCGTCACGTACACCATCGTGGCGCCCACGCGGCGGTGAATACGCGCGATCTCCACGCGTGTGGACAGGCGCAGCTTCGCATCCAGATTCGACAGCGGTTCGTCGAGCAGGAAAACGGAGGGATCGCGCACCATCGCACGCCCCAGCGCCACGCGCTGCCGCTGACCGCCAGACAGCGCGGCGGGACGATGATCGAGGCGTTCGTCGAGGCCGAGCATCTCCGAGGCGCCGGCGACACGGCGATCGATCTCCGCCTTGTCCACGCCGCGCAGGCGCAGGCCGAAGCCGAGGTTCTCGCGAACGGTCATGTGCGGGTACAGCGCGTAGTTCTGGAAAACCATCGCGATGTCGCGATCCTTCGGCGGCACGTCGTTGACGACGCGGTCGCCGATGCTCAGCGTGCCACCCGAGATGGACTCGAGTCCGGCGATCATCCGGAGCAGCGTGGTCTTGCCGCAACCCGAGGGCCCGACCAGCACCAGCAGTTCGCCATCGGCGATTTCGAAGCTCGCCTCCTTCAGGGCCACATGCCCGTTCGGATAAACCTTGCGCACCTTCTCGAGGCGAACCACTGCCATCACATACTCTCCCGTTGTACCCGTGCCTGGCAGGCAACTGCCTGCCATTGACCCGGGCGATGGGGTATTCTGCCGACGTAAACGTTTACGTCAAAGTGCCGGTCCCCACCGTCACACCGGGAGGCTCTGCGTATGTCAAGACGGCGCAGAGCAAACCGTCACTAGACGCCAGCGCCCGCGCGAGGCAACCTTGCGGGCTTCCGTGATCTGACAGGTCCTTAAAACATGTCCAAAGTTAGCGCCGCGGCGCCGACCCTGCTCGCCGACCTCGGCGGCACCAACGTGCGCTTCGGCATTGCGCATCCGGAAGCAGATCAACCGCTTATCCAGGAAAGCATCCGGCGTTACCACGTCAAGGACTACGCGTCGCTGGGCGATGCCGCCAAGCAGTACTTCAAGGAAACCGGCCACGAGGCGCAGCGCGCCATCATCGCCGCCGCCGGTCGCATCGATAACGGCGAGACGGTGAAGGTCACCAATAACCCCTGGGCCATCTCGGCGAAGAATCTCGCCGCGGAGCTGGATCTGGAGTGGGTTCACCTGGTGAACGACTTCGCGGCGCAGTCGATGGCCGTGATGCTGATGAGCGCGGACAAGGACGCCCAGGGCCACCAGGATCTGGTGGAAGTCGGCACCCTGCCCGTGCCGAAAATCGGCGCCAAGGAAGAGCAGACCTTCGTCGTCGTCGGTCCGGGCACCGGGCTTGGCGTGGGCGGCCTGCTCATTCGTGGCGACAAGGTCAGCGTGCTGCAGACCGAAGGCGGCCATGCCGGCTTCGCGGCGCACAGCGCCGAGGACATCGAGATCCTCAAGGTGCTCAACCTTCGCTACGGCCGCGTGTCCAACGAACGCCTGATCTGTGGCCAGGGTCTGGTGAATCTCTACGAGGCGATTTGCGAAATCTCCGGTCAGAAGCCGCAGGCCGACATCACCCCGGAAGAGATCACCAAGCGCGCCACCGACGAAACCTGCCCCATGTGCGCACGTGCGGTCGAAACGTTCGCGGGCATCTTCGGCAGCGTGGCCGGTGACCTCGTGCTCACGCTGGGCGCGTGGGACGGCGTGTACCTCACAGGCGGCATGACGCCGATCCTGCTGCCGTGGATCCAGAAGGGCAAGTTCCGCGAACGCTTCGAAGCCAAGGGCCGCTTCCGCGACACCATGGAGCAGGTACCGACCCAGGCCATCATGAACCCGGAGCCGGGCCTCATCGGTGGTGCGGCGCTGGCGATCGTCGAAGCCGGCGGTACGCCGCTGCGCCGTTAAGCCAGCCGAGTGGTAAACGTCATGCCGCGCGCAGGTGAAGGCCTGGCGCGCGGATGACGCGCATGACCGTTGAGAACCCGGGATTCCCGTCCGCCGGGAGTGCGCGATCGCTCCTGCGCAGCACGGCGGGAGAGCCCGCAGACTGAGTGCTTCAGGCCGGCGGAGCGAGCAGCGCGTCGAGATCGCTTTCGTCGAAGCTCAGTCGCTCACGGCTTCCGCCACCTTCAAGCACGGCGTCGGCAAGCTCGGCCTTGCGGGCTTTGAGTTCCTCGATGCGTTCTTCGACGGTGCCCGCTGTGATCAGCCGGTAAACGAACACGGGCTTGTCCTGACCGATGCGATGCGCACGGTCGCTGGCCTGTGCCTCGGCCGCCGGATTCCACCAGGGGTCGTAGTGGATGACGGTATCGGCGCTGGTCAGGTTCAGGCCCACGCCGCCCGCCTTGAGCGAGAGCAGGAACAACGGCACCTCGCCGTCCTGAAAGCGCTGCACCGGCTCCGCGCGATCGCGCGTTTCGCCCGTCAGCGTCACGTAACTGATGCGCCGTCGATCGAGCTCGACCGCGATCAGCTTGAGCATTTCAGTGAACTGACTGAACAACAGGACACGGCGGCCTTCGGCCAGCAGCGCGGGAAGCATGTCCATCAACAGTTCGAACTTGGCGGACTCGCGCACGCCACGGGCGGCCTCGAGCTTCACCAGCCGCGGATCGCAGCAGACCTGACGCAGCTTGAGCAGCGCATCGAGGACCACGATGCCGCTATGGGCGATGCCGCGCTGCGCGATGACCTCGCGCAATTCCTCCGCCAGCGAGAGGCGCAGGCTTTCGTAGAGATCGCGCTGACGCGGCTCCATCACCACACGACGTGTGATCTCGGTCTTCGCCGGCAACTCCGACGCGACCTGCGCTTTGGTGCGACGAAGGATGAACGGCGCAATGCGACGGTTCAGACGGTCCTGGCACTCGATGTCCTGGTGCTTCTCGATCGGCGCACGGTAGTGGCGACGGAACGCACCTTCGTCACCCAGCAAGCCGGGCACGGCGAGATCGATCTGCGACCACAATTCGCCGAGGTGATTTTCCAGCGGCGTGCCGGTGAGGCAAAGGCAACGCGGCACCTTCATCGCGAGCAACGCGCGGCGCGCCTGCGTGCGCGGGTTCTTCACCTGCTGCGCTTCGTCGAGCACCACGAGGGAGAACGCCTGCTTCTTCAGCGTCTCGACGTCGCGCGGAAGCAATGCGTACGTCGTGAGGATGACATCGTTCTCGCCGATGTGCGCGAACGTTTCCGCGCGTTGGGGACCATGCAGCGCCAAGACACGCAGACTCGGTGCGAAGCGCGCGAGTTCGGACGACCAGTTCGGCACGAGGCTGGTCGGCACGACGACGAGCGCGGGCGACTCGAGATTGCCGTTTTCCTTCAGCGCCAGCAGATGCGTGATGAGCTGGAGCGTCTTGCCCAGACCCATGTCATCGGCGAGTACGCCACCGGTGCCGGCTTCGGCCAGGGCGTTCATCCAGCGCAGGCCATCGCGCTGATAGCCGCGAAGCTCCGCCTGCAACGCCTCGGGAACCACGTCGCTGGCGCGCTCGGCCGCTTCACGCAGACGCCTAGTAAAACCACGCAGCCGCTCGGGCGCTTCGAACGAGCCGCCACTGGGCAAGGCCTGCGCGAGCTCTTCGAGACGACCGGCCTGTACGCGAGGCAGATGCAGTTGCTGACGCGGCTTCTCGAGGTATTCGGCGAGCGGAGCGAGCAAGCCTCGCAATTCTTTCAGACGCACCGGGACGCGACGGCGTTCGTCGACAGGCGCGTACCAGACCGAGTCTTCAGCCTCACCGGGCGTCGGGCTCAGACTGAGCTGGTGCTCGGCCAGCGCCTGCGCGACGGCAGGCAGCAGGTTGACGCGCTTGCCCTCGACTTCGATGCCGATTTCCAGATCGAACGCACGGTCCGCGTCGTCTTCGTGCGCCTTCCCGTACCAGTGCACGGGACCCTCGAGCACTTCGAAGGGGAAACTGCGGTCGTACTCCAGCACGAAGCCATCGCCTTCGAGCCGGGGACGCAAGGCAAGCCATCGGGCCGGTGTATTGACCTCCAACGCACCGGCATAGCCCTTGCCCGGGAACAGCCACGCGTCATCGGGCAGCGTGTCGGCCATGTCCCAGGGCAAGCCCTCGGTATCGACCGCGGGATTGAGGCCTGCGCCTTCCAGCGTTTCCATCGAGGCGAGTTCTTCAGCACGGCGTCGCGTGATTTCAAGCAGCGCACCGTTGCGCACGCGTCGGACCAGCGGCTCACCGCCGCGTCCGGGCAGGCGCTCGCCTGCGTAGTCGAAGGCAAGCCTTCCATAGGCCAGGGGGGGCGTACCCGCGGCGAGCCGCGCATGCCGGGTCAGGGCGTGGAGTACGAGCACCGGGCGCGGGGAAACTTCCGCCCGACGCATGTCACCGAACACCTGCGGCGGCGGCACGCGCGGCCCCATGCGCGTGCCTTCCATCCGGGCGAGGAACGCGGCCGTGCTTTCGGGCGGCAGAGGCGGAAGATCGAGCCAGGCGCCTTCGTCAGGAGAACCTTCCAGCGGACCGATCTCGGCATGCTCCGCGTCGAGGAACCAGAGCGAGCCCACACGAAAAAGACGCTGACTGGTCGGAAGCGCCGGCACCAGCTTCTGGCTGCCGTCCTTTTCGAGGTTCCAGCGCCAGCTCAGGGGATGAGCCTGCCCGCGCGACAGCTTCAGACCGGCAACGCCGCCGAAGAAACACGGTGCGCCATCGAGCACTTCAGCCAGGAGCTGGTCGCCCAGCGCACCGGCGAAACGCGCGTAGCTGCGACTCTTGCGCAAGGTCTGCGGCAGGCCGAGCACCGTGGCCGCCAGACGCTTCTCGGCCACCGTGAGCGCGGCTTCGGGCAGGTGGCGGCTATCCAGCGGCAGGGGGCGGGAGTAACGGCCCTCCGCACTCAGCGTGAGCAGGACCGGAGCGGCATCCAGCCGGGCCGCCGGCTCGTGGTCGTCGTTGACGCCCTCGAGGAAGAAACCCAGCACACTGCGCTCGGCCAGCGGAGGAGCGGCCGGCTCGTCGAATGCGCGCTGCCACGCCAGAGGCAGCACTTCTGCCATGGCGTGACGCCTGCGCTTGTCGTCCGGTTGATGCATCCGTATGCGAGCCTGTCAGCGCGACCAAAACAGGAAGCTTAGCAAAGGCGGGATGACGTGCCCGTAGGACTTTTTACCCGGCGGACCGGCCCGGTTCAGCCAGACGGGAGACGCGCCGCGGCGTCAGTCGCGGCGGTGGGGGAACAAATCGACGGGATATTCCGCCTTCTGCTCGCGCCCCATGAGGGTGCGCAGACCCTCTTCCGGCGTGACTTCGCCATGCAGCACCGACCGGACGGCGGCCGAGATGGGCAGGTCCAGCCCATGGAAGCCGGCGAGGCGGGCGACTTCGTCGGCCGTCACGACGCTCTCGACCACCTGACCGATCTGGCGAACCGCTTCCGTCAACGGAATGCCCCTGCCCAGGGCCAGACCCAGGCGGCGGTTTCGTGACAGGTCGCCGGTGCAGGTCAGGACGAGATCGCCCAGGCCGGCAAGGCCCATGAGCGTCTCGGCACGCGCCCCAAGCGCGACACCGAGGCGAAGCATCTCGTTCATGCCGCGGGTGATGAGGCCAGCGCGGGCGTTGAGCCCCAGTTCCATACCGTCGGCGACGCCGGTGGCGACAGCCAGCACGTTCTTCATCGCACCGCCGAGCTCGGCCCCCAGGATGTCGTTACCCGTATAGGCGCGGAAGTTGGGCGCGTGCAGCAGCACGGCGAGTTCCTTGCCGAAGGCGTCGTCCGTGGCGTGGACCGTGACGGCACTGGGCAGGCCGGCGGTCACCTCGCGGGCGAACGAGGGGCCGGTGACGACCGCGGCAGGCCTGCCGGGAAGCTTTTCGTTGACCAGTTCGTGCAGAAAACGCCCCGTACCCGTCTCGAAACCCTTGGTAGCCCACGAGATGCGGACACCGGGTTCGAGCATGGGCACGATCTGGTCGAGCAGCGCGGCGAACGCGTGGCTCGGCACCACGAGCAGAACGATGTCCGCCCCCCGCAGCACGCTGGCCAGGTCGCCGTCGTAGGCGAGTTCCGGCGGCAGGTCGAGGTCGGGCAGGTAACGCAGGTTGCGACGCGCCGCGGCCATTTCCGCGAGCGCGTCGGCGTCGCGCCCCCACAACCGGGTGGGGACGTCGTTGCGCGCCAGAAGCGCAGCCAGCGCGGTACCCCAGGAACCGGCGCCGAGAACGGCGACGGTGGGTCGGGAGGCGGAGGTCATCGCTCAGCTGTTGAGCGTATGGGTACCGGCGCCGCCTTCGACCTGCTGACGCTGCTGCTCGGCGTAGAGGGCGTCGAAGTTGATCGGCTGCAGCAGGAACGGCGGGAAGCCACCTTCCTGGATCATCGCCGAGACCATCTGACGGGCGTAAGGGAACAGCAGGTTCGGGCAGTACGAACCGAGGATGCCGTCGCGGTCGTCATCGGTGAAACCACCGATGCCGAAGATGCCGGCCTGGTGCACTTCGGCGAGGTAAGCGGTGCGCTCGCCGAGGTTGCAGGTGAGGGTGAGGCTGAGCACGACTTCGAACAGGTCGTTGCCGAGGTCGACGGCCTTGTGGCCGAGGTTGAGCTGGACCTGCGGCTGCGCCTCGGTCTCGCCCATTTCCTGGAACACCTGCGGAGCGTTCGGCGCTTCGAAGGAAGCATCCTTGACGTAGATCTTCTGCAGCACGAGCTGCGGCTGGCCGGCCTGGCCGTTGGCGGTGATTTCTGCCATTGCGTGAGTCCTCGAGAAGGCGTCGTGTGGGCGGGATACGTGCCGCTGGCACGAAAGCCGGGATTGTTTCACACAACCCGGCGCCCCGCACAGTCCGGCTTGCGCGACGACGTAGGATTCTGAGAGAATGCCCGGCTTCCCTATGCCAACCCGATCCGTCGGGAACGCCCGTCATGCGATGCGGGCCTCATTGTCAGGGATGTTCCACCCCCTCCAGCCATCGCATGGCGCCCCGTAACCGGGTCGTGGCTGGGCCGTCGCCACCCTGGCCAAAGGGCGGTCCAACGAATCTAAAGGAGGTCATCATGGCCCGTAGATGCCAAGTCACCAATAAGGGCGTGCAGAGCGGCAACAACGTCTCGCACGCAAACAACAAGACCCGTCGCCGCTGGTTGCCGAACCTGCACGAGCGCCGCTTCTGGGTCGCCAGCGAGAACCGCTGGGTGAAGCTCCGCGTTTCCAACCACGCGCTGCGCACCATCGACAAGAACGGCATCGAAGCCGTGCTGGCCGACCTCCGTTCCCGCGGCGAAAAGATCTAAGGAGATCAACCATGGCAAGCAAGCGCGATAAGCACCGCCTGATTTCCACCGCGGGCACCGGTCACTTCTACACGACCACGAAGAACAAGAAGAACACGCCGGAAAAGATGGTGTTCATGAAGTACGATCCTGTCGTCCGCAAGCATGTGGAATACAAGGAAGGTAAGATCAAATAAAAATTGGCCGCCGAATGGCGGCCTTTTTTTATTTACGCGGCGCAAGCCGCGCGTAGGAGCGCACTCCGTGCGCGAACCCCTCAGCACAACATTCGTGCGAATGAGGCCTTACGCCACCTTGAGCCCGATGTCCCGGCTACGAAGCGGCTTTACAGCTCTTACGCATGTGCCAAACAAAAAAGGGCCCGCCAGATGGCGGGCCCTTTTTTCGAATCGGCTTGATCGTGTTAGGCGCCGACCGCTGAGTAACCCTTCAGCCGCTGGGCAAACTGCTGCAACGAACGGATGCCGCTTTCTTCCGCCTCGACGATCCACTGCTGCAGAGACTTCAGCGCCTTGTCGGCACCGCGCTCTTCCATCAGGGCGACCAGGCGCGCGCGGAACTCGCACACCGTGGTGAGCGCCGGGCGATTGGCCAGCGCGGCATGCATGCGCTCACGCGCATCGTTGTCGAGCCAGCGACCACCGTCGGCCAGCGCACGACGAACACGACGCGGCACGGCTTTCAGATTGTCTCCGGCCTGACTGACTTCTTCGCGCATGGTCGGAAGGATGACGTTGCGGTAGTAGTCCGTCGTGGCCTGGAAACGCAGTGCGAGGACACCCTTGAGCGTTTCGGCATCCGGCAGGTGCACGTTCGGACGGATGTTCAGCGTGGGCGCGACACGCAGCACCTTGGCCAGACGGAAGAAGCGCAGGCTGCAGATCACCGCCCAGCCGATATCGAACTCCCACTTGCGCAAGGCGAACTTGGCCGAGCTCGGGAAGGCGTGATGATTGTTATGCAGCTCTTCGCCGCCGATCCAGAAGCCCCACGGCGAGATGTTGGTCGCGGTGTCGGAGCTTTCGAAGTTGCGGTAACCCCACCAGTGGCCGATGCCGTTGACGAAACCGGCGGCCCAGAACGGAATCCAGATCATCTGCACGGCCCAGATGGCCATGCCGATCACGCCGAACAGCGCGACATCGATAAAGGCCATCAGCACCGGGCCCCAGTACGGGTGCGCGCCGAACAGCTTGCGCTCGAACCAGTCGTCGGGGGTGCCACGGCCGTACTTCTCCATGTCGGCCTTGTTGTAGCTGGCCTCACGATAGAGCGACACGCCGTCCAGGAAGACCTTCTTGATACCGAAGACCTGCGGGCTGTGCGGATCTTCCTCGGTCTCGACCTTGGCGTGATGCTTGCGATGGATCGCTACCCATTCCTTGACGACCATACCCGTGGTCAGCCAGCCCCAGAAACGGAAGAAGCCGTTGAGGGTCCAGTGGAAATCCACACCACGATGGGTCGCGCTGCGGTGGTAGTACAGCGTCACCGTGAAAATGGTGAGCTGGGTGACCACGAGCACATAGACAGCGATCTCGCCCCAGCTTGCGTGGGTGAGGCCGTTGGCCAGGAAATCGAGCAGGGTGTCGAGCATCAGGTCGGTACCGCGCGGGAAGTGAAGGGGTCGTACAGGTACCAGTCTAACGAGCCGATTCCATACCCACCAGCACGGAATTCGGCGAAATGTGAAGCCCACTGTTGTGGTTTCCGAACCCCTTTCCGCACAATCGCGGGATGACCGCCCCCTCGCTCGTTCAGCATGATCACTCCCCTGCGTCTTTTTGCTCGCAAGATAGTGCGCGTTACGCGGTGTTCGGCGACGTAGCCGCATGAGCGCGGCCCATTTGCTGAATGTCGCAGACGTTACGAGACGCCGTGCCGGGCGCCTGGCCGTCGAGGGGGTGTCGTTTTGCCTGAACCGTGGTGAAGTCCTGGGCCTCCTCGGCGTCAATGGCGCGGGCAAGTCCACCACGCTTTCGATGCTCGCCGGTGCCCTTCGCCCTCACAGCGGACGTATCGAGCTGGACGGCATGGATTTCGTGCGGCAACCGGCCATGGCGCGACGTCTGCTCGGCTGGCTGCCTGAAAGCGCCCCGCTGTGGCCGGAGCTGTCCGTCGACGAGCACCTGATCGCGTTTTCCCGGCTCCGCGGCGCCAGCCGGGCCGTGGCAAAGCGCGCGGCGGACACGATCGTCGCCCGCCTGCAGCTCGGCGACCTTCGCAGGCGCCTCGCGGGGGTCCTGTCGCAGGGCCAGCGCCAGCGACTCGGGCTCGCCTGCGCCCTCGTCCACGACCCGGCGCTGATCATTCTCGACGAACCCGCCAACGCACTGGATCCGGTGCAGGTGGGCGAGCTGCGCCGACTGATCCGCGAGCGGGCCGCCGCCGGTGCCGCTGTGATCCTGTCGACTCACGTCCTTGGTGAGGTGGTCGCCGTGTGCGACCGCGTGGCGATCCTTCACGAAGGGCGCCTGCGTCACGATGCGCCGCTGCACGACGACCACGGCGGCGATATCGAATCCATCTTCTTCGGCATCGCCACGGGAGCCGGCGCATGAGCATCGCCGCCGTCGCCCGCCTGGAATGGCGCCGCCTCGCTGTCCGCCCGCTCGCATGGGCGCTCGCCGCACTCACCATCGCCTGGCTGGCCTGGACCTTCGTCCTGGGTCTAGGGCAATTTCTCGGTGCGCAGGTGAAGCTGGCGGGGATCGCCGACGCGCCGGGCTTCACGGATCTGGTCGCCATTCCGCTGCTGGCGGAACTGGTCAAGCTCGCGTTTCTGGTGGTCCCGCTGATGACGATGACCCAGCTCGCCGGTGAACGCCGCGCGGGCACCCTCGCCCTGCTGGCCTCCACGGGCCTGTCACCGACACGCATCGTGCTGGGCAAATACATCGCCGTGCTCGGATGGCTGGCACTTTGGCTGCTTGCCACGCTGGCGATGCCCCTGCTGGTCGGTGCCGAATCCACCGCCGACTGGGGCAAGCTCGCCGCGGCGACACTGGGCACGGCCCTGCTCCTGGCGACGCTGGCCGCGATCGGCCTCGCCTGCTCCGCGGCGACGTCGTTCCCTGCCATTGCCGCGGCGATGGCACTCATCGTGACGCTCGTCCTCTGGACGATCGATCGCGGCGCTCAGGCGGCAGGCCTGAGTGGCGGCTTTCTCGGCTGGCTGACCATGGCCACGCATCTGCAGAACCTGCTTCGCGGGCTGGTGGTCTCCAGCGATCTCATCTGGTTCGCACTGGCCATCGCCCTGTCACTGATCCTCGCCATCCGCCGACTCGGCGCCGACCGGGAGCGCCAGTAATGCGCCGCCTCGATCGCTGGCTCGTCCTGCTCGGCCTGCTGGTCGCCACCGGTTGCATCGGTTTCCTCAGCACACGTCACACGTGGACGGCCGACTGGTCGCGAGGCGCGCGCGCCAGCCTCGCGCCGGAAAGTGTGGCGGTGCTCGACACACTGCACGGCCCGGTCGAGGTGGTCGGCTACCTCTCGCCCACCGGTCCACTGCGCGAGCAGATCGCCGCCGTCATCGAGCGCTATACGCGTGAAAAGAAAGACCTGACGCTGTCCTTCGTCGACCCCGACCTCGACCCGGCGGCCTCGCGCCAGCTCGGTATCGCCGGCGACGGCGCCCTGCTGGTGCGCTATCAGGGCCGCGAGCAGCGGGTCGAAAGCCCGATCAACGAACGCAACCTGTCGAACGCCCTCGAGCGGCTGGCCCGGGGCGGCGAACGCGTGGTCGCGTTCGTCACCGGCGACGGCGAACGCCAGCCCGACGGTCGCGCCAATGCGGACCTGGGCACGTTCATGACCCAGGTGGAGCGCCGCGGCATTCGTGCCGTACCGCTCAACTTCAGCCAGACGCGCGGGGTGCCGGATCACACCGACCTGGTCGTGCTCGCCAGCCCCACGAGCTCCCTTCCGGCGGACAGCGTCGCCGCGCTGGTCGACTACGTGCATGGCGGCGGCAACCTGCTCTGGCTCACCGAACCGGGTAACGAGGATCTGGGCACCGGCCCGCTGGCCGACGTGCTCGGCGTGCGTGTGCTTCCGGGCGTCCTCGTCGACGGTCAGGGCAGCACCCTCAACGTCAACGATCCCCGGATGGTCGTGCTCGGCGACTACCCGTTCCACGCCATCACTCGCGGGTTCCGGGAAAGCACCCTTTTCCCGCAGGTATCGGGACTGGCCCAGGTCTCCGACCACGACTGGGCCGTGGTGCCTTTCCTGCGCTCGGGCGAGCGCAGCTGGACGGCCTTCGGCGGTATCGATAACGCCAGACCGTCGACGATCGCCTTCCACCCGGAGGCGGGCGAACTCAAGGGCCCTCTGGATTTCGGCTTCGCCCTGAACCGACTGTCACCCAGCCCCGATCGCAATGAGCAGCGAGCCGTCGTGATCGGCGATGGCGACTTCCTGTCCAACACGTACATCGGCAATGGCGGCAATCGCGCGCTCGGCGAACGCGTGCTCGACTGGCTCCTTGGCGACGACGTACTGGTCGACCTGCCGACGCGCGGTGCACCGGACCGTGTGATCTCGTTGTCGCAGGAAGGGCTCAACGCCATCAGCTTCGGCTTCCTCATCGCGTTGCCGGTGACGCTGCTCGGCCTCGGCGTCGGCATCGCCTGGCGCAGGCGGAGACGCTGACGTGCGCACGCGACTGATCGGCCTGCTCGTCGTCCTCGCGCTGATCGTCGCGGTGGCCTGGCAATGGCGCGCGGATGAAAGCGATGCGCGCGCGCACCTGCTTACCGCGCTGGATCCGGACACGGTGAGCCATGTCGAGCTGACCCTGAAGGGGTCGCCTGCCCAGCGTTTCGAACGGCACGACGGTCAGTGGCTGACCGATGGCACCCGGATCGCCGATCAGGGCCGTGCCGACGAACTCGCCTCACTGGCCGCCACGCCGGTCGCAACGTGGAATCCAGCCTCGACGTTCGATGAGGCAAAAATCGGGCTGGCACCGCCGGTCGCCGTGCTGGTGCTCGACGGCGTCCGCGTCGAGTTCGGCGACATGGCCGCCCTGGGTAAGCAGCGCTACGCGAAAGTCGGCGACCGGATCGCCTTCGTACCCGCTCAGGCCCTGCCGCGCGCACCACGCACGGCCTCGCTGCCGACCCACGACTCACCGGCACCCTGACCGGCAGCGGTTGCCAGCCGCCGCGGCAGCCCCCATCTTCGGCCCATGCCAGAACTTCCCGAAGTCGAAACCACCCGTCGCGGTATCGCACCTCACCTGGAAGGGCGTCGCGTGACGGGCGTCGTGCTGCGTCGGCCCGACCTGCGCTGGCCGATTCCACCGGAAATCTCCTCGTTGCTGCCCGGGCAGGTCATCGAAGCGGTGGACCGACGCGCCAAATACCTGTTGCTGCGAACACAGGCGGGGACCGCCCTGTTCCATCTGGGCATGTCCGGCATGCTGCGCGTGCTTCTTCCCGACACGCCCGTGGGCAAACACGACCACGTCGACCTGATGCTCGAATCCGATCGCGTGCTGCGCTTTACCGACCCCCGCCGGTTCGGTGCGCTGCTGTGGCAGATGCCCGGCGAGACGCACGCCTTGCTCGAAGGTATCGGTCCGGAACCTCTGACCGACGCGTTCGACGGTGACGTGTTGTGGCGACTGTCCCGCGGCCGCAGCGCCGCGGTAAAGACCTTCATCATGGACAACGCGGTCGTGGTCGGCGTCGGCAACATCTACGCCAGCGAGGCGTTGTTCGCTGCGGGAATCGATCCGCGCCGCGCCGCCGGCAAGGTGTCACGCGAGCGCTACGCGAAGCTCGCCAGTGAGATCAAACGGATTCTCGCGTACGCCATCACACGAGGGGGCACCACCCTGCGCGATTTTCTCGCGCCGGATGGCGCCCCCGGATACTTCTTTCAGGAGTTGTTCGCTTACGGACGCGCCGGCGAGCCGTGCCGAACCTGCACGACGCCGATCAAGGTCGTGACGCTCGGACAGCGAGCGTCGTTCTATTGCCCTACATGCCAGCATTAGAAAAGACGACACGGTATCGAGCGTTTCGCGGACTTCGAAGCGCGTGGGCACACTACTAGGCTGACAGTCATCCTACCGCGGCAGGGAATGCCCTCATGAAAAAACTGCTGTTCGCCGTGGCGACATCGATCGCTACACCGATGGCCCTTGCGGGCCCGACGGAAACCCTCGGCCTGGACGAACCCTTCGACCGCTACACGTGGCTGACCGCGCACAACGCCTTCACCAGCAACGGACTGATTCGGAATCAGCGGACCACGATCGCCGAGCAACTCGAGGCTGGCGTACGCGCGTTCATGCTCGACCTGCATCCGTTCGAGGGACGCGTGGCACTGTGTCATGCGAAGTGCACGTACGGCCCCGGCACCGAGCGGTTCGCCACGCTGCTGCAGGCGACCATCCTGCCCTACCTGGATACCCATCCGGAGGCGGTCATCACGCTCCAGCTCGAGGATTTCAGCACGCTGGCACAACTCAAAGCCGAGCTGCGACGTGTTCCCCGCCTGGGGAGCGTCACCTTCGATCCCACGACCTGGGATACCGAACGATGGCCGACCTATCGCGAGCTGATCAGCCGCGGCCAGCGCCTGTTGATCTTCAGCCTCAACGAGGCGAACAGCGGTGCGATCTTCACCGCGCACGGGACCGTACACATCATGCCGACCGTCCGCTACACCGTTGAGAACTACTGGAGCCTGGGCATGACGATGCTGACCCACGACCGCAGCTGCCGCAGCCGGTGGAATGCGGACGTACAGCCCCTCGACCGCACGTCCATCCCCGGCAAACCGGGCTGGCGACCGCTGTTCACCATGAATCACTTCCACGGTTTACCGGTCGCACACCACGCAAGTCACGACAACGCCTTTGAAGAGCTGCGTCGCCGTTACCTCGACTACTGCCTTCCGGCAGCGAAGCGCAAGCCCAACTACGTCGCCGTCGACTTCCACGACGAAGGCGATGCGCAGGCGTTCGTCGACTGGCTCAATCAGCTACCTGACGCGCGCTGAACCACGCTGACTCAGTCAGGCCAGCGCATGGCCGCATGCGAGTTGTTGAACAGCGGATCGCTCTCGTCACCGGAGAGAGCCACGGTCAGGCCACCTTTCACTCCATCGACCTCGACGGTCTGATCCTGCTCGAAATGCGCGCCCAGCGCCCCGAGGTCGACGAAGCGCTCGGACAAGGCGCCCGCGCGGTCGATGTCGCGATCGGGCACGTTGGTCAGGCTGATATCCGGACGACCGAACTTGCGCATGCCACGCGTACGGATCCACGAGCGCCCCTTGGTTTCCTCAGGGCTACAGAGAATCAGCACGTGATTCCGCGTCGGCGCGCCACCCTGGACCAGGTAGTGCTCGCGCCAGCCGGCGGCATCGAAAAGGGTCAGGATCTGCGGATCGACGACGGCCTTGCCACCGATGTCGGTCAGCGCGGCTACGACGCCGAGGGTGTCACGCAGATAGTCGAGATTGTCGCGGTCCGGGAAGCGGCCGCGGATCGCCACCACATGCGGCGCCGCCTTGGCGGCGGCAAAGGCCTCGGGGCTATCTTCGCGGAGCAGGTCGCCGAGGGCACCGGACAGCGGATAGCCCTCCCAGCGCGACAGCACGGCGTTCTGAAAACGCTGCAACTCCACACCTTCGGGCAGGCCCGGGCTGCCATAGCGGGCAGCGGGGATGGCGAGATCCTGCGGAAAAGCGCCGAAGACGAAGAAGAGCAGAACAGCCTCCTCGTTACTCGGCTGCCAATGGGGGCGCGGCCAGCTGGCGGCGGTGGTCGTCGTCTCGGTCACGCGGGCTTTCCTTCGTCGGAATCGGATTCGCCGAGCGGCAGCACGGATTGCTGCAGCTCGATACGGCCTTCACCACCGGTAATGCTCTTGAACTCGGCGCGGCTGACGGAGACATAGCGGTCGTTGCCGCCGATCTCAACCTGCGGCCCCTGGGTGACGGCGCGGCCGTGTTCATCCACGCGCACCACCATCGTCGCCTTCTTACCGGAATGGCAAATCGTCTTGATCTCTTCCAGGTTGTCCGCCCAGGCCAGCAGATACCGGCTGCCTTCGAACAGCTCACCCCGGAAGTCGGTGCGCAGCCCGTACGCCAGCACGGGAATGCCGAGGCGGTCGACCACGTCGGACAGCTGCCAGACCTGGTTCCTGCTCATGAACTGGGCCTCGTCCACCAGCACGCAGTGCAAGGGTCCACGCGCGGCGATATCGCGCTCGACCATGACGAAGATGTCCTCTTCGCCGGCGAAACGCAGCGCCCGCGCCTGCAGGCCGATCCGCGAGGCGACGATGCCCTCGCCGTAACGGTTGTCCAGCGCCGGGGTCAGGATCAGCGTGCGCATCCCGCGCTCGTGGTAATTGTGCGCGCTCTGAAGCAGCGTCGTGGTCTTGCCGGCATTCATTGCCGAATAGTAGAAATACAGCTTGGCCATACGGGATCGGTCCGGAACGTGACCGGCCATGGTACCGCCAAGTGCCCGCCACGGCAGTCTCGCCGCCGTTGAGAGTGGCGAGTCCGGGGTCCGCCGACCTCCGCACCTGATACCATCCCCGTCCTCGTTCGCCTGTCCTCTCCGGCCCGAATCCCGATGCTCAATCCGCAACAACACGCGGCCGTCGAGTACTGCGACGGTCCCCTTCTCGTGCTGGCCGGTGCCGGCTCGGGCAAGACACGCGTCATCACCGAAAAAATCTCGCACCTGATCTCACGGCGCCACCTGGCGGCCGAGAAGATCGCCGCCATCACCTTTACCAACAAGGCGGCGAAGGAAATGCGCGAGCGCGTGGGCAGGCTGATCTCCGAACAGTCGGCGAAGGCGCTCACCGTGTGCACGTTCCACGCACTGGGGCTGAAGTTCCTGCAGATCGAGCACGATCGCGCGCAGCTGCGTCGCGGCTTCTCCGTGCTCGACGCCGACGACAGCGCCAACATGATCAAGGAGCTTTCGCCCAAGGGCGTCAAGCCCGAGGTGATCCAGGGCATCCGCAACCTGGTGGGCAAGGCCAAGAACGGTGGCCTGACACCCGAAGAAGCCATGGCCTCGGCGCGCAGCCCGCGCGAGATCGAAGCGGCGACCATCTACGACCTGTACCAGCAGCGCCTGGCCGCCTTCAACGCGGTGGACTTCGACGACCTGATCCGCCTGCCTCTTCGCATCCTCGAGACGGACGACGAGGCGCGCGCGATCTGGCAGGAGCGCCTGCGCTACCTGCTGGTCGACGAATACCAGGACACCAACGACGCGCAGTATCGTCTGCTCAAGGCCATCGCCGGCCCCAAGGCACGCTTTACCTGCGTGGGCGACGACGACCAGAGCATCTACGCGTGGCGCGGCGCGAACCCCGAGAACATCGACCAGCTCGGGCGCGATTTCACCAACCTGCGCGTGATCAAGCTCGAACAGAACTACCGCTGCGCCAAGCGCATCCTGCGCGCGGCCAACCAGCTGATCGCCAACAACCCGCACGTCCACGAAAAGAAACTGTGGAGCGACCACGTCGAAGGTCCGCCCATCCGCGTACTGGAATGCAAGGACAACGACCACGAAGCGGAACGCATCGCCTCGATCGCCGCGAGCCTGCATGAAAAGTACAAGGACAAGGGCATCCGCTGGGATGACTTCTGCATTCTGTACCGCGGCAACTTTCAGGCGCGCGTGATCGAGAAGGCGCTGCGTCTCGCGCGCGTCCCGTATCACCTGAGCGGCGCACTGTCCTTCCTCGATCGCGCGGAAGTGAAGGACATCCTGTGCTACCTCCGCCTGCTGACCAACCCGACCGACGACGCCGCGTTTCTGCGCGTGGTCAACGTACCCAAGCGCGAGATCGGCGCCACGTCACTCGAAAAGCTCGGCCAGATGGCGCAGGCACGCAATGCCTCGCTGCTCGACGCCGCGCGCAGTGACAGCGCGTTGAAGAACATCGCGGCGCGCCCCGCGTCGGCACTGGCCAGCTTCGCCCGCCTGATGGACGAGTTACGCAGCCACGCCGTGCACGAAAGCGCGGCCGACCTCGTCAACACCGTCATCGAAAAGACGGGTTACGGCGCGCAGATCGCGGCATCCACCACGGACGAAGTGCTGCGCGAGCGCCGCCTCGGCAACCTGCGCGAACTGGTCGACTGGTTCCGCGCGATGGGCAAGGACGGCGGCCGCACGGGCGATATCGCCGCGCAGCTCGCACTGCTCAGCCACGCGGATCGGGACGACCCGGGCAATGCGTTGCGCATGATGACGCTGCATTCGGCGAAAGGCCTCGAGTTCCGTTTCGTCTTCATTGTCGGCTGCGAAGACGGCACGCTGCCTCACGAAGGCGCGATCGACGAAGGCCGTCTCGATGAGGAACGACGGTTGATGTATGTAGGCATCACACGCGCCAAGGAAATGCTGACGCTGTCGTTCTCGGCACGCTCGCGCAAGTACGGCGAGGTGCTGTCCAACGACCCGAGCCGCTTCCTCGACGAACTGCCCCAGGACGATCTGCACTGGGATGGCAAGGACCCCGATGCGGATGCCGAGGTAAAGAAGGAAGCGGCCGATACGCATATCGCGCGCATCAGGGCGATGCTGGCGGGCGGTGGCTAGATAAGCCGCTCCGCCTCCAGCTCGCTCTTGAGGTAGGCGTAGTAAATCGGAGCCGCCACAAGACCCGGAATACCAAACGCCGCCTCGAACACCAGCATCGCGATCAGCAACTCCCACGTCCGCGCGCGAATCTGCCCGCCGACGATCTTCGCGTTGAGGAAGTATTCGAGCTTGTGGACGACCACGAGGAAGACCAGCGCCGCGACGCCCACCCAGAGTCCGACGGACAGCGCCGCGACGACGATCAGCGTATTCGAAATCAGGTTGCCCGCGACGGGCAGCAACCCGACGACAAAGGTCACCGCCACCAGCGTTTTCGCCAGCGGCACATGGATGCCGAGAATCGGCAACGCCACCAGCAGGAACAACGCCGCAAGCGCCGTGTTGATCGCCGAGATCTTCAGCTGAGCGAAGATGATGTTGTGGAAGGCCTGAGCCAGGCGCATCGTGCGCGTCGAGAGTTCGAAGGCCAGGGGCTTGGCCGGACGGCCACCAGCCCCGTGCGACACGGCAACGATCGCACCCAGCACGAGACCGATCAGGATATGCGCCATGACGCGCGCCGCGGTCGTGCCCACGAGCTTCAGGTCGCCCGCGTGCTCATGCGCCCATCCCATGCCTTGCGATCGGAAATCGTTGAAGCTGTCCGGCAGGCGGGTGGTCAGCCACGTCGGCAGCTGCTCGTGTGCCTTGTCGAGCAAGGGCACCAGCTTGCTGTCCCACAGTTCCTGGGGATCGCCGATATCGCGCCGGTAGAAGCTGAGCGCTGCGAACACCAGCAGGATGATCGCCCCGACCACGATGATCGTGACGACACCCACGGCGATCGGGCGCGCACGCTCGCCGGGGATCACCCGTCGGATCAACGGCGTCAGCGCCTCGACGACCTCATAGACCAGCAGGCCGGCCAGGAGGGCCGAAACCAGGTGCAGCATCAGCACGCCCCACAACGCCAGCGCCGCGAGGACGTAGGTGGCGATACGGACGGCGCGGGAATCTCCAGGCGTGCGGATCATACGGAACTCCTTGAACTGGCGGCGATTCCACCAGCAAGGAGATGAACGTCAGATCAAGCGTTCCGCTTCGAGTTCAGACTTGAGGTAGGCATAGAAGATGGGGGCCGCGACCACGCCGGGCAGGCCGAAGGCGGCCTCGAACATCAGCATGGCCACCAGCAGCTCCCATGCGCGGGCCCGGATCTGGGTGCCGACGATACGTGCGTTGAGGAAGTACTCCAGCTTGTGGATGACGATCAGGAAGACCAGAGCACCCAGGCCGACGTACAGGGACACGGACAGGCCGACGATGGTGATCGCCGTGTTGGACAGCAGGTTGCCGATCACCGGCAGCAGGCCGACGATGAAGGTGACGATGATCAGGGTCTTGGTCAGCGGCAGGTGCACGCCGCACAACGGCAGGATGCAGAGCAGGTAGATCGCCGTGAACGCGGTGTTGACCAGGGATATCTTGATCTGCGCAAACACGATGTTATGGAACGCGTCCGCCAGGCGCGCGCTGCGGAGCGACAGTTCGGCGGCGAACGGCCCCACCTGATGCGTGGGGCGGGTGCGGCTCAGCGCGACGATGGCGCCGAGGATCAGGCCGATGAGGATATGCACGAGTACGCGCGCCGCCTCCTTCCCAGCGAGCTGCAGTGTCACGGCGTGGGAGCGCGCCCAGTCCATCGCCGTGAAGCGCAGCGCTTCGACGCTGTCGGGCAGCCGATCGACGATGGCCGCCGGCAACTGCTGGCGCGCCCGTTCGACGAGCGGCATCAGGCGATCCTGCCAGAGCTCCTGCGGGTTGCCGATCTCGTTGCGGAAGAAACTGATGCCGCCCAGGATCAGCAACGTGAGCAGCCCCACCACGACCACGCCTATCACCGCGACGGCGAGCACGCGCGCACGGTCCCCGGGAAGGCGACGTCCCATGAGCGGCGCCGTGGATACGACCATTTCGTAGACGAGCAGGCCGGCAAGCAACGCCGGCAAGAGCCGCAGCAGGAGAATGAGCAACAGTCCGACCGCGGCGGCGACGTAACTGGCGATGCGCACGGCGCGGGTCCGTGGGGTGGAAGCGTCCATGGACGACCTCGTCGTGTGTGAGACCGCAGTCTGTCAGTACGCGGGGCCACAGCGCCAGAGGCGTGCGCCTCGTCGTCAGGCTGTCGTAAACTCCGTGGAGAATCGCCGCCCCTCGGGTGCCGATACCCGATCCACAAGGGGTTTTGATGATGAAGTTCGCTCCGGTCGCGCTCGCGGCCGCTCTCGCCCTCGCGGGCTGCGCGCAGGCGCAGCGTCCCGTCGCGTCCACACCGACGGCGGTGTCGGCGCCTGCCGCCGCCGTCGAGGCACCGGCCACGGCCGGCGTCGCCGCCGACGACAATCTCAACGCGGTGGCCTGGTCCCAGCGCGCCAGCGAGCACGACTTCATCTACGTGCAGACGTTCCGCAATGCACAAGAGAAAATTCTCAAAGCGAAGCAGGATCCAAACTGGGACGCCCTGCCCCGGGACGACCGCGCGGTGCACCCCTCGCTCAAGGGCCTGAAGCCGGCCGTGATCCTCGACATCGACGAGACCGTGCTGGACAACTCACCCTATCAGGCGCGTCTCATCCGCTCCGGCGGTGAATTCAACGAGGCCGCCTGGGCCGACTGGTGCAGGGAAGCGGCCGCCCGTGCGCTGCCCGGCGCCGTGGAGTTCACCCGTTTCGCCGCGGACCACGGTGTCGCCGTCTTCTACGTCTCCAACCGTGCCAAGGATCTGGACGAGGCAACCCTCGCCAACCTGCGCTCGGCCGGCTTCCCGGTGGCCGGCAAGGCATCGTTCCTGGGCCTCGGAACGTTTGTCGAAGGCTGCGAGCAGGCCGGCAGCGAGAAGAGCTGCCGCCGTCAGCTGGTGGCGAAGAACTATCGCGTGCTGATGCAGTTCGGCGATCAGATCGGCGATTTCACCAGCATCCCCGGCAACAACGAGGAAGGCCGGACCAGGGCCATGGCACCCTACACGGCATGGATCGGCGAACGCTGGTTCGTCTTGCCGAACCCGACCTATGGCTCATGGGAGCCCGCTTTGTTCGACAACGACTACGATCTGCCCCGTGCCGAGCGCCGCCAGAAGAAGATCGACGCGCTTCGCATCAAGTAAAATCAGATACTTAGATGGATGTTTGTGACGTATTGCTTTAGCAATGTCGTCCAACTATCATCCCTCTCGCCGAAACCCGTGGCGCCAAAAGCAATGCGGGCAAGGCCATTTCCCTTTCCGGCTTCGGGCTGGATAACCCCGTGAGACGATGAGTCTCCGGGGTTTTTTCTTGTACGCTCCCCGTCCCCGCTGTGCCGAGACGCGAGAAGCCCTCCCCTATGCGCCGCCCCCTCCTGCTCGTACCGGTCCTTCTGGCCCTGCTTGCGCTTGTCGCCGCCTGCGACAAGAAAAAAGCGGAAACGGCCGGCACGCCCGGCGGTGGCTCACCCGAAGACGCCACACGCGAGTCGCTCGCCCTGATCCGCGACGGCAAGTTCGACCTGTTCTGGAAGCACGCGCTCCCGCCGGCCGACTTCGACAATCTGCGCAAGGACTGGCCGCGTCGTAACGAAGCGGAGACGCCGATGGATCCGGACGACCGCGCCAAGTTCGAGGCCGGTGTGAAACGCCTGACCGATCCGGACGCGGAGAAGAAGCTGTTCGCCGACCTGCGGCCGACCCTCGTACGCTTCGATCGCGACTATAAAGACCAGATGCCCCTGATTTCCGGTGTGGGCCAGTCGATGGCGCTCACGGCGATCGATCAGGCCAAGGACCTCACCGTGCCGCAGAAGCGGCAGCTCCGGGAGGCGGTCAACGTCATCGCCCCGTGGACCCAGACGGTGGCCTGGGGCGATCAGGCCCGCGCGAAGGAAGCCATCGGCGTGCTGGTCGACACGGCCCGCAAGGCTGGCCTGTCCACGCCTGACGCGCTGCACCAGATGACGTTCGAGCAATCCATGGCGACATGGTCGACCGCCTGGCTCGGCTTCAAACGCCTGCTCGATGTCTATGGGCTGTCGGTCGACAAGAGCTTCGACTCCGTCAGCATCGATACGCTGGAAAACAGCGGTGGATCGGCGCACGTCACGATCACCTACACCTTGCTCGACAAGCCGATCCAGACCGACGCGACGCTCGTTCTGCTCGATGGGCGGTGGTACGACAGCGATCTGCTGCAGCGCGTCCGCGACGACCACGCGCGCCTTGCGCCGCCGGCGCCATCGGCCACCGCGCCTGCCCCGGCGAGCACGGTCGCTCCTCCCACGCGAAGCCCAGGCGCACCCGTCGCGGTCGCCCGGGGCCGCTGAAGCCGTACAATCCCACGATGTCAGAAATTCCGATGAGTGCGGATCCGCACGTCCATGTCGCCCGTTCGCCCTGGTGGTTCAAGCTGCTGGGGCGGCTTCTCGAACCCTGGGTGCGGATCAAACGCGAGCCCGCCGAACCCGCCGTATTACTCAGGAGCGGGGCGGCCGTGTGTTACGCCATCGAGCGCGATGGCACCTCGGACGCGCTGATCCTGGAGCGCGCGTGCCGCGAGGCCGGCTTGCCGAGCCCGATGCAATTGCTCGATCTGCCGGGGCGCCGCCGTCGCTCGGTGTTCTCGCTCAGTCGCCGTCATGGCTGGCTGTTCGGTCGTACGGATGCCCGTGGTCCGAAGGAACCCATCGGGCAGCTCATCCGGGCGATCGAGGACGATCCCTCGCGCGACATCCAGATCGTGCCCGTCTCCATCTACGTGGGTCGCGCCCCCAACCGTGAGAGCGGCTGGTTCAGCGTGCTTTTCGCCGAGAACTGGCTGGTCGTGGGACGTTTCCGGCGCATGCTGGCGCTGCTGCTCAACGGACGCGATACGGTGGTGCACTTTTCGGCGCCCGTATCGCTGCGCTCGGTGCTCGACGAATCGCGCGGTCTTACGCCGGAACGTCTGACGCGCAAGATCGCCCGCGTGCTGCGTACGCACTTCCGTCGCATCCGCGCGGCGGTCATCGGCCCCGATCTGTCGCATCGACGCACCGTCGTCGACGCCGTGCTCAACACCGAGCCGGTGCGCGACGCCATCGCCGCCACAGCGAGCAAGGAAAACATCACGCTGGCGAAAGCGCAGCGCCGCGCGCGGGATTTCGCCCTGGAGATCTCGGCCGACTATTCGCATCCCGTCGTGCGTTCGTCCTCGTTTCTGCTCGCGAACTTCTGGAACAAGCTCTACGACGGCATCGCCATGCACCACTTCGACAAGGCACGCGCCGCCGCGCCGGGTCATGAAGTGATCTACGTGCCCTGCCATCGCAGTCACACCGACTACCTGCTGCTTTCATACCAGCTGCATCACTCCGGGGTCGTGCCGCCGCACATCGCTGCCGGCGTCAATCTCAACCTGCCCGTGGTCGGACCGATACTGCGTCGCGGCGGCGCGTTCTTCCTGCGTCGCAGCTTCAAGGGAAACGCGCTTTATTCCGTGGTGTTCAACGAATACCTCGCGCAGCTGGTTGATCGCGGCGTTCCGCTGGAATACTTCATCGAGGGCGGCCGCTCGCGTACCGGTCGCCTGCTTGCCCCGCGCGCTGGCATGCTGGTGATGACGCTGCGTGCGTTTCTTCGTGCGCCGCGCCGCCCCGTGCTGTTCCAGCCGGTGTATATCGGTTACGAGAAGCTGATGGAGGGCAAGTCGTACATCGGCGAATTGTCCGGCAAGCCCAAGGAAAAGGAATCGCTGCTCGGGCTGATCCGCGGACTCAAGGTGCTGCGTCAGCGCTATGGCCACGTCACGCTGAACTTCGGTGAGCCCATCGAACTCACCCCGATGCTCGATGCCGTCGCACCCGACTGGCGCGCGACGACCGCGGATCCGGACGTCAAACCGGAATGGATGAACAGCGTGGTCGACGATCTCGCCGACCGCATCCAGATCAACATCAACCGCGCAGCGGACGTCAACCCGATCAACCTGCTTGCGCTCGCCTTGCTGGCGACGCCCAAGCACGCGATGGCGGAAAACGACCTGCTTGCGCAGCTCGAGCTGACCAAGGCGATGTTCATCGAACTGCCTTATTCGGATCGCGTCACGATCACGCCCATGAATCCACAGGGCATCATCGCGTACGGCGAGCAGATGGGCTGGATCCGTCGCGTCAGGCACCCGCTTGGCGACGTGCTGGTCACCGACGACGAGCAGGCGGTGCTGCTCTCCTACTTCCGCAACAACGTGCTTCACCTCAATGCGGCCGCCGCCTGGGTGGCGGCGTGCTTCCTCAACAACCGCCGCATGTCCCGCTCGTCGGTCATCCGGCTGGGCCGGATCATTTATCCGTTCATCCAGGGCGAGCTTTTCCTGCCCTGGGATCAGGACGGTTTCGCCACGCAGATCCAGGAAACGATCGAGTTCTTCGTGCGCCGCGGCATCCTCGAGTCCAGCGCCGAAGGCCGCGTGCTCGAACGCGGGCCCGGCCAGGACGACGGCTCCTATCAGCTGCGTGTCATCGCACGCAGCATGTTGCAGGCCTTCGAGCGTTACTACATCGCCATCGCCGCGCTGGTGAAGAACGGTCCGCACACGATGAGCTCGGGCGAACTCGAAACCGCGTGTACGCTTACCGCTCAGCGCCTCGGCCTGCTCAATGAGCTGTCCGCGCCGGAGTTCTTCGACAAGGCGTTGTTCCGTGGATTCATCCAGAAGCTGCGCGAGGTCAAGGTCGTATGGACCGACAACGCCGGCAAACTCGACTTCAGCGACGCGCTGGAAGACATGGTGCGTGACGCACGCGTCATCCTCGCTCGCGAGGTGCGCCATTCGATCCTGAAGATCACCCCCGGCGGCGAAAACGACCGCGATCTCGACGCCCGCCCGCCGAGCGATCCCGGCGAAACCACCGCCGAGTCGCTGCACGAGCGGCACGTGGCGAACGAGACGATCCGCCACCGGGAACATCCGGCGGAGTAAGCGCCGACACGCTGTCGCTCTCAACGGGGACAGATGTCGGCGGGCGGTGTGCTTAACCTTTGCGCGGGATTCCCCACGCAAAGGACGCACCATGGATATGACTCCACCGCAGGCGCCGCCTGCCGTCGTCAGCAGCACCCAGCAGGAGGCCATCGATGCCCTCCAGCGATTGACAGACGCCCAGACATGGCTAGGCCGGCAGCAGGATGCGTTGCCGGTACTGCCCGCGTCTCTCACGATCGAGAGCCGCGACGCCTATCTCGCCGGGCTGGATGCTTACTGGCGACAATCCGTCGACGATGCGCCGGGAACGGCTCCCGTGACGCGTGTCGCCGCACTCGCCACCCGGCTTGCGGCGATCATGCGCGACGAAGCCATCGTTCGCCGTAGCGACGACACGCTGGGAACGCTCGCCGTCGAGCTCGCCACGCGCTTCGCGCGCTCGGCCGACGGCCTGCCGCCGCCCGGCATGGAGGCGCGCTCGCTGCTCATCGGCGATGTCGCCTGTGCCGGCGCGGTTGTGCTGCTCGACAGCAACCACCCCGACATCGTCCTTCGCTTCCTGCCCGATCGCGGGTGGGATGCCTTCGCCAGCCTCGAGCAACTGCATGCGCAGACCGAGACGATGATGCGTGAGCGGCTTGCCGCCCAGCGAAAACTTCCGGGATTGCGCGCCGACGACACGCAGCGCGTGATCGCCAACGGGCGGTTCGTGGGATCGGCTCCCATCGAGGGTCCCGTGTTCGATGCGATGGCGCAATCGCTCGTCGCCCTGCAGAGAAGTGAACTCACGGACGCCTGGCCATCGTCGACCGATGCTCCCACGCCGGAGGCGGTGGCCGACGAAACCTCGTCCGCGCTCGATCTGTCGGTAACAGTCGACGTCTTCGCCATCCTCGGCCAGCGCGAGACTCGCCTCGCGGTGGCGCTGAACGAGGAGCGGCTCGCCCGTGTGCCGGCGGACGTGGCACAGGGCTGGCGTGACGCCGTCAGCGCCTACCGCCACGCCAGCGCGCGCTCCGGTGACGCCACGCGACAGGATGGCGAGGCACCGTCGACGCTGGCCACGTGGACGCGGACGGAACTCGCGTCCGCGCTGGCTTCCCGCGGTTTCCCGATCGACCCCGACGATATCGGTATCGAAGCCTCCGGAAGCGAAGCGCTTACGGTCCCCGCGCTGGGGACCGCGCCAGCCGACCCCGTTACGCGCATGAGTCTGGCCGCCTTCGCCTTGCGCAATACCGGCCACATCGATGCACGACGCCTTCGTGTCGTCTCGACCGCCTTACCCGACGGGGTGCGAGCGCCCGACATCGCTACCATCAGGGATATCGCACGCCGTCTCGATCTCGCTCCGCGTTATGAGGCTTATCTGCGCGCACGCATGAGCGACCCCGCCGGACGCGCGTTCCGCCAGTCGACCATGCGTCTGCAGCAGGCGCGGATGCGTGTCGAAGCGGCGTCCGCGCGCATGGCGACCTACCTTCGCGGCGAGACACCGGTCTTCCTCGACGACCACGAGGAGCGCGGCTATCGCCTGGTGGAAGCCGTACTCGACGCTCCCTCCGCGGCGGCGCGCCGTCGCGTCGGTGGCCACCGTGTCACGGTGCGACAGCTGGTCTATCGTGGCGCCGCTGTCAGCGATGTGCTCATCATCGGCGTGCACGATCCGGCAAGTTCACCGCGCGTCGTCATCTACACGCCCGATGCACCCGATGGCCGGCCTTTTCACGAATTCAGCGACCGTGCGACGGCCGGACGGCAGCTGTTCTATGCCAAGGCGTTCGAGCAATACCTGTTGCAGCGGCTGCCGGCGGAATTCAGCGAGCCCGTGCCCCAGGGGGGCGGACGTCGGTTCCGCATCTCGGAGGCGACCCGCCGTTCGCACTGGGTGCTGTCGGCCGCCGGTGACGGCCGTGGCACCCTTACCGAGGCCCGGTTCGAGGAACGCGACGTCGACGGCGACGTCCGTACCGCACTCTTCGACGCGGAGGTGGAACGCCAGGCCCGTGACGTCGCCTGGATCGGTCGCAGCACGGACCAGGCGGACAGGGAGTCGATCACCGCCACGCTGGCGGTCGTTCTGCGTGCGTTTCGCGGGCCGGAAGCACTGGTCGAGGACTCGCTCAGCGCTGTCGGCCAGGCGCTGCGTGCCACCTGGCGTTTCTACGATAACGTCAAGGCGGGTGACCGCCACCAGGCGTTCGTCGATTTCACCGAAGCCTATACCGCATCGCTGCATGTCGCCGGCTGGGGAGCGGGATTCGGCAAAGTGCCGCGTCCACGCCTGTCGCTGCGTCCGCCAGCAGGCGGGCTGCGCAGCCTGGATGCCGGCCTCCGCCTGACGGATACGCGTCAGCGGCTCGATCCTCGTTATGCGACCCGGGATGTCGATCTTTCCGGCATACCGTCCGACGCTCTCGGCGTGCACCGGCTACACGGCCGGCGCTACATCCGCCAGCAGGAGTCCGTCTTCGAAGTTCGCCATGACGCGGCCTCGGGTACGTGGCGGCTTGCCCGCCCGAACGCCCTGGATGCGGCTTTCGCAGGCCCGGCCATCGAGCCGGTGGCCTACGGCGGCTGGCGCCTGCGCACAGGTGTGGGGCTAAGGGGCGGCTGGGTGGACGACGCGGCATTCCCGCAACCCGCCTCGCGCGGCGTGACCGGCCAGGAACTTGCCGGTCTGAGCGACTTCCAGCGCTGGACGTTCGAGCAGTCGTTCGCACAACGGCTGCGCAGCGCGGGAGAAGCCAATCTGATCGTCTGGGATGTCACGTCGCAGCCGCACCCCCGCTTCGTCACGCTGCGCCAGCGGACGGCGTGGAACGACGCGCTCCGCACGGCCCGCGGCGCACCGACCGAGCCGCTGCCCCTCGGCACGCAACCGGGGCCCGGCGCCTCGTGGCGCGTGCTGAGTCCGGGCGAATGGCCGAATTCCCTGTTTCACTACCCGGCGGGCTTTTACGGCGCCCTCGGCAACGGGTCGCAGGTGATTCCGCTGCAGGTGTCGCCGGGCACCGGGCTACGCGGCCTGCCGGCGACACGCACACCGCCCGCGGCACGCGTCGCCGGGATGGCCACGGGCAACGTGCCGGGTGCGCGGTCACAGGAGTGGGTGGAAGTGCACCTGGACCGCTACCGGCACCGTCCGGGACCGAACGGCAGGCCGACCATCCGGGTGATCGAGGATCGTCGTGGCGCGGAAATCACCTATGTGATCCAGCCCGACACGGGGTTCTCCATCAACTTCCTCGGCCTTGAGCCGGGCGACTTCACCGCGGGACGCCAGGCCTTGCCGTGACCGCGCCCGCCGCTTCCCGACGAGCCCTGCGCTCGCCGGGGGGCGGCAACCGGGGTACCATCGCCGGATGGAAAAGACCGATACCACCCACTTTGGTTTCCGCGACGTGCCTGTCGCCGACAAGCAGAAGCTCGTCGGCCAGGTGTTCACCTCGGTCGCCCGAAACTACGACCTGATGAACGACCTCATGTCGTTCGGCATCCACCGCCTGTGGAAGCGCCATTTCGTGGCGGTGAGCGGCGTGCGTCGTGGTGACCGCGTGCTCGATCTCGCGGGTGGCACGGGGGATATCGCCGCCCTGCTGAAACCCGTCGTGGGCGACGATGGTGAGGTGGTGGTCGGCGACATCAATGCGGCGATGCTCGGCGTCGGCCGCGATCGCCTTACCGATCGCGGGCTCGTCTCCGGCTTGCGCTGGGCGCAAATGAATGCCGAGGCACTGCCGTTTCCCGACAACAGCTTCGATGCGGTGACGATCGCTTTCGGCCTGCGCAATGTCACCGACAAGGACAAGGCGCTGGCGGACATGCATCGCATTCTCAAGCCCGGCGGCCGCGCGCTCGTGCTCGAATTTTCCAGGGTGCAGAGTCCCGTCCTCTCAAAACTCTACGACGTGCATTCGTTCCGCATCCTGCCCCGCCTGGGCAAGCTGTTCGCCAACGATGCCGACAGCTATCAGTACCTGGCGGAGTCGATTCGCAAGCATCCCGACCAGGAAACCCTGAAAGGCATGATGCTGAAGGCCGGCTTCGGCCACGTGGAAGTTCGCAACCTGACGAATGGCATCGTCGCCATCCATCGCGCTTATAAGCTCTGAAAGCGCGGGGCTCGTTCTGACAAGGTTTATTCCGACGCGGTCGCTGACGCGGCGCTGACCGGAAGTCGGTGAGCACGGGGACATATCTCCGTACGGCGACTGCCTAACCTTTGCGTGATATCCCACGCAAAGGACGCACATGGACATGACCCCGCCGCAGGCACCCCCTGCGATCGTCAGCGACGCCTCGCAGGCGAGCATCGACACCGTCGCCCGCCTCGACGCAGCGCAGGCCTGGCTGATCGCGCAGCAGGATTCCCTGCCCGTACTTCCCGACGCTCCCGACGTGGATGGCAAGGCCGCGTTTCTCGGCGCCTTGCATGCGCACTGGCAGGCCCCGGTCGACGGTGCGCCCGGCATGGCCCCGGGGACGCGCATGAGCGCCCTTGCACAGCGCATGGCCGACGTGGCTCGCGACGACGGCGCCCTGCTACGCGACGACGGCACCCTGGACGCCGCGGCGGCGGACCTCGCCATGATCGCCTCGCGCGCAGGCGGAGCCCCGCTGCCCGCCTCCGTGACGATGAGTGAGCTGCTCGTCGGGGGCAGTGCCTATGCGGGCGCTTTCGTCGTCAAAGACGGCAGCCGGCCCGACCTCGTCCTCGCCTTCACGCCCGACCGTGGATGGGAACGCTTCGACGGTATGGAATCGCTCCGGCAGGTGCTCGACCATCGCTTGCGCCAGGCACTCGCGTCGGGTCATGGCCTGGTCGCCGTCGACGACGCCTCGCCAGTCGTGCTCGGCGAGGGCGTGGCGGTAAGCGAACGTCCCCTGGGCGAACAACCGTTCGCACGCCTCGCGGAACGCATTGTCGCGACCCAGGCCGGGAAGATCGGCAGCGCATGGGATCGGTTCGCCGCGGGCGACTGCGACGTCGCCGGTCTGGTGGACCATGTCACCGCAGCCTTGCGCCTGTCGTCCTACGTCGATGTTCACGCTGCGCTCGATCAGCGCGACATACGGCTCGCGGAAGCGATCGACGAGGCACGTCTGCGCGACGTTCCCGTCGCCGTGCGCGACGACTGGTATCGCGCCCGCGCCGATTACCGGAACACGATGCAGGGCATGGGCGAAGCGAGGCGCGGTGAAGGCATGACCGAGGCCCTCTCGCTCGACGCCTTCGTGCGCGCGCAGCTCGCGGCGCGGCTCATACCGCTGGGCATCACGGACGATCCATCCACCCTCGCGGTCACCATGGCGGACATGCCGACCGGCGATCCGATCGCCACGCTGTCCATGCTGTTCGGCGGAACGCAGGGGCGGAAGGTGCCGCTGGTCGCGCTGGCGTTGCGCAATATCGCGTCGCATGGCCTGTCCGTGGGCGCGGTATCGCGCGACGACGGGCAGCCACTGTCCGTACCCCTGAACGGTGCGGCGCTCGCGACAATGATCCGCGAGCTCGACGCGGGGCGGCGCTACGCGGAATACCTCGAATCGCGTCTGCGTTCGACACCGGCCGGAGCGACGTCGCGCGATTTCGCGATCGCGTTGCAGCAGGCGCGGATGCGGTTCGAAGCCGCCGACGCGCGGATCGCCTATTACCGCCGGGACGAGCCGCGAAGCTTCTACGACGATCAGGGCGAGTTCGGCTACCGGCTGCTCGCCGCCGCGCTCGATGCGCCAACGCCAGGACGGCGCGCGAAGGTACTCGGTCACGACGTCGTCGTTCACCAGCTCACGTTCAAGGGCGTACCTCTATCGGACATGGTCTTCGTCGCCGCGCGTGACAGCCGTGCCTCGTCGCGTGTGGTTTTCTATACACCCGACGCGCCGGATGGTCGCACGTATCGCGAGTTCGCTTCGCGCGCCGAAGCGGCACGGGAATTCCTGCTCAATCCCACTTTCGAAAGCTACCTGCTCGACCGGCTTCCCGCGGAATTCGCGCAGACCGAGCAGAACGGCAGCCGGCGGTTCCGCATGAGCGACGGTTCGCGTCTGGCGAACTGGGTCTTGTCGCAGCAGGGAAATGCGGGCCAGTCGCGCATGGACAGTCCCTTCGAAGAGCGCGAGATTCACGACGATTTCCTCAAGGCCATGTACGACGCCTCCGTCGATCACATGCTGCACGATGTGCGCGCGGGGTCCCGGACGACCGGCGAGGCCGATGCCGAGGGGCGTCAGGCCGTACTCGCGTCGCTCATGTCCGTCATCGCCTGGCAGGAACGCGCCGTCGCGCACACCGTGTCCAGCGTCGTGCAGTCGGTACCGCGTACGTTCCAGGCGTCCTGGCGCTTCTATGACAACGTCAGGGCGGGCGACTACTCGCAGGCTTACCTCGACATCGTCGACGGCTATACCTCGGCGCTGAACGTCATCGGCCTTCGTCCGGTGCTGCCACGCGTCGCCGGTGCGATGGTACGCGCACGGGCTTCGTCCACCCTGCTTACGCCGACGCGGCGAAGCATCACCCGGGCCGACGCCGTGTTCGAATCACGCTTCGAGGCCGCCGTCGATCTGTCGGGAGCGACGCGCAGTTCGGAAGGTTTCCACGTGACGGGCGGGCGGCATTACCTGCGCCAGCATGACAAGGTCTACGGCGTCCGCTACGACCGCGAACACGCGACCTGGCGTCTCACGCGCGCGGGCGCACCCGATGCGAACTTCACGGGGCCGGCGATCGCCCGCTCGCCGGACGGCGTGTGGACGTATCGGCGCGACGTCGGCCTGCTCGGCGGCGCACCGCATGCGGTCACCCCGGAGATGCACGTGCTGCTGCGCGACCGGGGTCTCACCGATCCGGAGGTCGGGGCACTCAACCTGGCCCAGCGCGACATCCTCCTGCGCGAGCTGTCGCGGCTCGCCGGGGGCTCGGACGAGGCGGTCCAGGTGCTTCGCGGCACCGGAACCGCCGCTGTGCCGGCAGGCGCCCACGCATCGACCTGGCGCGAAGCGCTGCGTCTTGCCCGTCATCTTCCCGGCGCCCCCATCAACCGCTCGCTCGTGGCGTCATCCCAACTCGTGCACGACCTCAGTGTGGGCACGGCACCCGCGAACATGGTGATCGTCCCGCCGTCCGAGTGGCCGGCGACCGTGTGGTATTACCTGCCGCGCGATCAGGCGGACCTGTTCCGGGGCGCTGCCGTCTCGATACGCCAGCACCGGCTGTTCACGCACACCGGGATTCCCGTCTATTCGCACTCGCCCTACACCGCGTTTCCCGGAATCGCCGGCGCCACGTACGGGTCGCTCAAGGGAGCGTGGCTGCGCATCGACCTGCGAACGATCGCCACACGGCAGACCGGGTCGTTGCTGCCTCCATTCGACCTGCTGCGGTACGGTATCGGCGATCCCGGAACCCTCACGATCCGGCCGAGACTGCCGACCGGCGCGCCGCGGGCGGCCCCGCCGAACGTATGGCTATGGGGGAACGAGTTCGAACTCGGCACCTGGCCGCGCCTTCCGCGCTGAAGGCCAACCCGTCGATCCGGTGCGTAACGCGCCGGATCGATCCGGGCATGAATGGCATACTGGGTGCTTCCTTCCACCGGAATCCCGCAATGCGCCTGCTTCCCGTCCTTGCCCTGACCATGACGTTTCCCGTCGTGGCTTTCGCGGCCGACCCGCACTCGTACGCCCAGCCTGACGCCGTCCGCGTCACCCACCTGAATCTCGACCTGAAGCTCGACTTCGGCAAGCGCGAACTGGCCGGCGACGCCATGCTCGACCTGGACTGGAAAGATGCCAGGGCGAAGGATCTCGTACTCGACACGCGCGACCTCAAGATCGCCAGCGTCGATGCCGTCGATGCGAACGGCAAGACCTCTTCGCTGAAGTTCGCCCTCGCACCGCGCGACAAGGAACTGGGGTCGAAGCTGACGATCCAGGCACCGGCGCACCCCGCCAGCGTGCGTATCGCGTACACGACCGTGCCGGAGGCCTCGGGCCTGCAGTGGCTGACGCCCGAGCAGACGGCGGACAAGAAGCAGCCCTTCATGTTCTCGCAGTCGGAGTCCATCCACGCCCGTTCCTGGGTACCGCTGCAGGACTCTCCCGCGATTCGCTTCACCTACGATGCGCACATCAGCGCACCGAAGGACGTCCGAGTGGTGATGAGCGCGATCAACGACGCGAAGCACCCGCTGAACGGCGACTTCCGTTTCGACCAGCCGCATCCGATCCCCTCGTACCTGCTGGCCATCGCGGCGGGCGACATCGCGGTGAAGGAAACCGGACCACGCAGCGCCGTTTACGCCGAACCCAGCATCGTCGGCAAGGCCGCGCACGAATTCGAAGACACCGAGAAACTGATCGCCACGACGGAGAAGCTGTACGGGCCGTATGCGTGGGGTCGCTACGATATTCTCGTGTTGCCGCCGTCCTTCCCCTTCGGCGGCATGGAAAACCCGAACATGACCTTCGCCACGCCGACGGTGCTCGTCGGTGACAAGAGTCTCGTCTCGCTGGTGTCGCATGAGCTGGCCCATTCGTGGTCGGGCAACCTGGTGACCAGCGCCGCGTGGCGCGACATCTGGCTCAACGAAGGTTTCACCACCTACGTACAGGGACGCATCACCGAGGCCGTTTACGGCAAGTCGCAGGCCGACGAGGAAGCCCTGCTTTCCGCTCGCGAACTCGAAAAGACGATCGGCGCCATGCCCGCCAACACCCAGAAGCTCACGCCGGACGCACGTGGCGTCGGCGCGGACGACTCCCTTTCCTCGGTGGCCTACGACAAGGGGTCGTGGTTCCTCCGTACCCTGGAGCAGCGTTTCGGCCGCGACACCTTCGATGCCTATCTGAAGGGCTACTTCGCGCACTTCGCTTTCCAGAGCATCGACACCGACACGATGTTCGCGTATCTGAAGGCCAACCTGCTCGATAAGTACCCGGGCAAGATGAGCGAAGCCGAGGCACGCGCGTGGATCTGGCAGCCGGGCATTCCGAAGAACGCACCGCTGCCGACCTCCGCGCGCTTCGACGGCATCGACAAACAGCGGGACGCTTTCCTGGGCGGTACCCTGGCGGCGGACAAGCTCGAGGCGAAAACCTGGAATACCCAGGAATGGATGTACTTCCTGGATCGCATGCCGGACGTCCCGCCGCTGGCGAAGATGAAGGAGCTGGACGCCGCCTGGCATCTCACCGGTACGCCCAATGCCGAAATCGGCATGCGCTGGTATGCCCATGCGATCGCCGCCGGCGACAAGGACGTCTGGACTGCCGCGGCCGAACACATGACCCGGATTGGCCGCCTGTACCTGACGACGCCGGTCTATCGGGCGTTCGCGCGGACGCCGGAGGGTCTCGCATACGCGAAGGCAACCTACGCCAGGGCGAAGAGCGGCTACCACCCGATGACGCAGCAGGCGGTGGAGCGCATCCTCGCCGGGACGTCGAAAAAGAACTGACCGCAGGTTCCTGCGCGCCGCTCCGGCGGCCGCAGGGCTTGCATCCTGCTCCCACGCCCCGCATCTTGCGGGGCGTCCTTCGTTCCAGGCTTCCGATTTCATGGCAAAGACCCCCATCCCGGCCACCACCACGTCGCGCCCCCTCTGGCAGCGCCTGTTGCTGCGGCGACTCAAGTTCCTCATCGTCGTCGCGGCGGTGCTGGGCGTAGGGGCCGGAGGCGTCTACCTGTTCGCGCCATCCCTGTTGCTGAAGGCGGACGCCGCGCGTCTCGCGATGGCGGCACACATGGAGGAGAAGCAGGTCGTGGCGGGCGATACGACCTGGTCTTACTACGAGGGGGGAACCGGCCCCACCATCGTGCTGCTGCACGGCTTCGCCGCCAACAAGGAAACCTGGCTGGAAATGGCCAAGGGCCTGACCGATCACTTCCATGTCGTCGCACCGGACCTGCCCGGCTGGGGCGAATCGTCGCGCAACGACAACGGCGACTACGGCATTCCCGCACAGGCGGCACGTATCGAAGCGTTCGCGGCGGCGACGGGACTGCAGCATTTCCTGCTGGTTGGCCAGTCGATGGGCGGCGCGATCGCCGGTGTCTACGCAAGCGAACACCCGGACCGGGTCGCGAGCCTCGTGCTGATGAGTTCGCTCGGACTGACCTTCAAGGACAACGACTTCGTTCGTGACGTGAAGGCCGGCAAGAATCCGTTCCTGCTCAAGGACCGTGCCGACCTCGAAGCCCTCCTCGCGCGGATTTTCCTCAAGCCACCGCATATTCCGGGGCGTCTCGAGGACGCGATACTGGACCGTAACGCGAAGGACCACGAGTTCATCGCACGTACGTTCGCCCAGCTGAAAGACCCCGCACAGGCCTACGCGCTCGATCCCGTCATCGGCACATTGCCCATGCCGGTGCTCGGCATGTGGTGCCGGGACGACAAGATCATCGACGTCTCCGCACTGGATACGCTGCGCAACGGTCTGAAGAGCTCGCCAGCCATCAGCGTGACGATCATGAATGGTTGCGGGCACATGCCGATGCTCGAAAAACCCGATGAGACGGCGCGGGTCATCACGGGTTTCGCGCTGGCGCATTGAGGTGGCTTGTCATCGCCAGCGAGCCTGGCGATTCAGTCCGCGACGTCGGCCACCAACCGGTCCAGCTGCATCTTCAATCCGCTGCCATGCGCGCGGAGCCAGTTCCGCTGTTCCTTCCATTCCGGGAAAATGCCTTCGACCCAGTGCCAGAAGCGCGGCGAGTGATTGCGCACCTTCAGATGACACAATTCATGGACGAGCACATAGCGTAGTGCCGCGGGTGGCGCCAGCGCGAGGGCGAGATCCAGATTGATGCGATCGCGCGTATCCAGACTGCCCCAGAGACTTTTCAACGGGCGGATTTTCAATGCGGTAGGGGCCGCGTTGATCATCGGGATATAGGCCGGCAGCCAGCGCGAGACGTCCTTTCGGATCTGAGCTTCGAAGTGAGTGGCGAGCAGACCGCGCGCCACGAGCAACGCCCGCGTGTGCGGACGTGGAATGACAAGGGTGAGGCCGTCCGCCGTCTGATCCACGCGGGGATAGGGACCCTCGGCCCAGTCAAGCGCGATTTCTTCGCCGCGGAACGGGAACGTCGTCGGCACACCGACTTTCAGGCGCGGAAGCGGCTCGGCATCGAGGTGAAACTCGCCGAGTTTCTGCTCGAGCCAGTCGGCATGATGACGGAGAAAGGCCGTCATCTGTGCCGTGTGCGTACCGTTGGGATAGGTGAGGCGGGCACCCTTGGGGGTGACGGTCAGGCGCAGCCGACGCGCGCGCGGGTGCGCCGACTTGAGCACGCGAATCGTGCCTCCGGTCGGCGTCGACAGCTCCAGCCACTCACTTTCTTCCGATGCCATGTCGCGAGTCTCTTTTCGATCCCGACGAACATCCCACCAACCCATATCAATTCCTGCGACGCGGCGCCTGAATCACTCGGGGCGCGGCAACTTGAACCATTCTTCCAGCTTGCCGAGGAGTCGCGCGTACTCGCCTGCCATCAGGGCGAAATTCGCGTCCATCTCCGCGGCAGCCGATTCAGGGCTGTCGCCCTGCTCGTCCAGCACCACATCCGTGAACTTGATCTTACGCAGAATCAGGTCTTCACCGAGCACGAATGAGATGCGGTCGTCGAAGACCAGGCCGAGCTGAAACACCTGCTTACCCGTACGCAGATGCTCACGGATCTCATCGGTGTCGAGATCCTGTCGGCGGCAGCGCGCGATGGCGCCGGAGGCGGTGGCCGGGTCGCGCAGTTCGCATTCGTCGCCGAGCGCCAGACCCGCCGGCAATTCTCCGGTGGCCACCCAGTGAGTCATGAGGATGCGCGGCGATTCCTCCGGCGCCAGCGGCACGGCCGGAAAGCTGCCCAGCGCCTCACGGATCTGGCTGAGGGTGTTCTCAGCCGACTTGCGACTGGATGTGTCCATGACCAGCCAGCCGTGCTTCTTGTCGGCATAAGCGGACATACGCGACGTACGCACGAAGGCGCGCGGCAGCAGCTCGTTCATGACGTCGTCTTTCATGCGCTTACGCTCGCGACCGCTGACCTTGCGGCCCTCTTCGTCGACGATCTTCTGCACGCGGTTGGCCAGCTCGTCGTTCACCACGGACGTCGGCAGGAGCTTGTCTTCGCCGGCGACGGTGACCATCGTGTTGCTGGCGACGGAATGGGTCAGTGCTTCTTCCTTGCGGCCGAGCGGGGAGATAAAGCCGCGCGTCGACATTTCCATCGGACCCACGGAACGAAGGCGATGCTCGGGCAGCACCTCGTCGAGGCGCTGGAGGTCGGCGGCGACCGGCTCGGAGAAACGGAACAGTGTCAGGTTGCGATAGAACATGGATCGGCGATTCTCTTGCGAATGAGGGACCGCGGCGGGCGCGAGGCGCCGCCGGCGTAGGAGCGCGGAATGACGGTCAGACGACCTGGGCGATCGCGGAAGCGACGCGGTCCAGATTGCCGTCGTTGAGCGCGGCGACGCAGATACGGCCGGTACCGACGGCGTAGATGCCGAACTCGGTGCGCAGGCGATCGACCTGCGCCGACGAAAGGCCGGAATAGGAGAACATGCCGCGCTGTGCTTCGATGAAGCCGAAGTCGCCGTGCTTCGCCAGTCGCTCGACCAGACCACGACGCATGGCGCGGATGCGATCGCGCATCTCGCCCAGCTCGGTTTCCCACTGCGCGCGCAGCTCGGCGTGGTTGAGCACCGCCGAGACGACGGCGGCACCGTGGGTCGGGGGGTTGGAATAGTTGGTGCGGATGACGCGCTTGAGCTGCGACTGCACGCGAACGGCTTCGTCATGCGAACCGGTCACGATGGACAAGGCACCCACGCGTTCGCCGTACAGCGAGAACGACTTCGAAAACGAGCTCGCGACGAAGAACGGCAGGCCGGCATCGGCAAAGAGGCGCACCGCGATGGCGTCGGCTTCGATACCGTCGCCGAAGCCCTGATAGGCGATGTCGAGGAAGGGCACGAGGTCGTGCTTGCGCACGGCCTCGATCACGCGCACCCAGTCCGCCTCGACGAGGTCGACACCGGTCGGGTTGTGGCAGCAGGCGTGCAGGACGACGATCGCGCCCCTGGGCAGTTTCGCGAGGCCGCCGAGCATGGCGTCGACGTCGACACCGTGCGTCGCGGCGTCGTAATACGGGTAGTCGACGACCTCGAAGCCCGCTCCTTCGAACAGCGCGCGGTGGTTTTCCCAGCTGGGGTTGCTGATGGCCACGGGCACCGACGGGTTCAGGCGCTTGAGGAAATCGGCGCCGACTTTCAGAGCGCCGGTGCCGCCCAAAGCCTGGGCCGTGACGACGCGGCGATCGGCAAGCAGCGGGGAGGCGGCACCGAAGAGCAGGTTCTGTACGGCGCTGTCGTAGAGGGCGATGCCGTCGATGGGCAGGTAACCGCGCGGCAACTGCGCCTCGAGGCGGGCTTTTTCGGCCTCACGCACGGCGCGCAGGAGCGGCACATGGCCGTTGGCGTCGTAGTACACGCCAACGCCAAGGTTGACCTTGTCGGTGCGGGTGTCTGCGCCGAACGCTTCGTTGAGGCCGAGGATCGGATCGCGCGGTGCGAGTTCGACGGAAGAGAAGAGAGTCATGGTCGGCAGGCCTTGAAGCGGGTAGAGGAAATGATCAGTCGTTATCGTCACCGGCGTCGCCGCCGGTCAGCCAGGCATGTGCGTCGGCGCGTGCCGCGCCTTCGCGTGCGCCCAGCGCCGCGAAGTCGAACAGGCTACGGTCCGTCAGCTGTGAGGGCGCGATATTGCCCATCGCCCGGAAAATCGTTTCGCTGCGGCCGGGATGGGACTTCTCCCATTCCTGCAGCATGCGTTTGACCACCTTACGCTGCATGTTCTCCTGCGAACCGCACAGGTTGCAGGGAATGATGGGAAACGCGCGAGCCTCCGCGTAAGTCTCGATGTCATCCTCGCGGCAGTACGCAAGCGGGCGAATGACGACATGGCGACCGTCGTCCGAGAGCAGCTTCGGCGGCATGGCCTTGAGGCTGCCCTGGTAGAACATGTTCAGGAAGAACGTCCCCAGGATGTCGTCGCGATGGTGACCGAGAGCGATCTTGGTGATCCCGTTGTCCGAAGCCCACTGGTACAGCGCTCCCCGGCGCATGCGCGAGCAGAGGCTGCACATGGTCTTGCCCTGCGGAATCACACGGGTGACGACGCTGTACGTGTCCTGCTCGATGACGTGGAATGGCACGCCCCGCCCTGTCAGGTACTCCGGCAGCACGTGCGCGGGAAAATCCGGCTGCTTCTGGTCGAGATTGACCGCGATCAGTTCGAAACGGACGGGTGCCTTCGCCTGCAGCGACAGCAGCATGTCCAGCATCGTGTAGGAGTCCTTGCCGCCGGAGAGGCAGACCATGATGCGGTCGCCGTCCTCGATCATGCCGAAGTCGGCGATCGCCTGGCCGACCTGGCGACGCAGGCGTTTGGCCAGCTTGCCGGCTTCGTAGCTCTGCTTGCGTGTGGCGTCGGGCGTGGCGGACATGCTCAGGCGGTATTCGGAGGGGACGGCCCCCTATTGTAGCCGCTGCGGGACCCCGCGCCCGGGGTTACAATCGTCGCTCCCCTCCTCGCCCGGCCCAACGCCATGCAGGTCCAGGATCCTCACGAGCTCCAGCAGCGCCTCGCCGAACTGAAGGTCGAGCATCGCGACCTCGACGCCGCCATCGACCATCTGGCCGCCGCCATCAGCCGCGACGAGCTCCAGCTGACCCGCCTGAAAAAGCGTAAGTTGCTGCTGAAGGACACCATTTCCCGTATCGAAAGCCGGCTCATCCCGGATCTGGACGCCTGAAGGACGCCGATGGACCCCGTTCGCCTGGAAAACCCCTACGTCAGCCTCGAGCCGCTGCAACTGGCCCATATCGAGCCGCTGGAGCGCGCGGCGGCGGACGGTGACCTCTGGAAGCTCTGGTTCACCTCGGTGCCCGCCCCGGGCCGCATGACCGACTACGTCGAAGCGGCGCTGCGCGGCCAGGAAGAGGGCCGGATGTCTCCCTGGGCGATCCGCGAGAATGCCTCCGGCGAGATCGTCGGCAGCACGCGCTACTACGACATCGTGAACGATCCGTCCCGGCTGGCCATCGGCTACACCTGGTACGCCCGGCGCTGGCAGCGCAGCCATGTGAACACGGCAAGCAAGCACCTTCTGCTGTCCAACGCCTTCCAGAACGTCGGCGCCGTGGCCGTCGAATTCCACACGGATGCCTACAACCAGGATTCCCAGCGAGCTATCGAGAAGCTGGGGGCCCGGCGTGAAGGCGTGCTCCGGGCCCATAAGCGTCGTCCCGACGGATCGCTGCGTGACACCGTCTGCTACAGCATCCTCGCCACCGAGTGGCCGGATGTGGACAAGTGGCTGCAGTTGCGGCTCGCGCGGCTGGCTCCGCCTCAGGCCTGAGGGACCGCGGCGCTCAGCGCGCCGCCACCGCCTCCGGGTGCGACGGCCGCACGATCAGCGTCGCCGTCATGCCCGCCGACAACACCACGCCCGCCGGCAGGTGGTCGCTGTCGATCCGCACCCGGACCGGCACGCGCTGCGCCAGACGCACCCAGTTGAAGGTCGGATTCACATCGGCCAGCAGGTCGCTTCCGGTCGGGTTGTCGGCGTCGGTGATGCCGCGGGCGATGCTCTCGACGGTGCCCTTCAGGCGCGCACCACCGCTCATCAGGCGGATATCCACCGGATCGCCGATGCGCAGGCCCGGCAACTTGGTTTCTTCGAAGTAGCCGTAGATCCAGTAGGAATGGCTGTCGATCAGGGCGAGGCGGGCCGTGCCGGCACTGGCGTAGTCGCCGACGCGGACGTCGAGATTGGTGACGAAGCCATCCACCGGCGCGCGCACCTCCGTGCGGTCGAGATTGAGCTGTGCGGAAGCGAGTTCGACCTGAGCCTGCGCAACGGCGGCCAGTGACTGCTGCTGCGCCGCACTGGCCTGCTTCGTGCTGGCCTGCGCCTGCTGCCAGCCTGCCTTCGCGGCATTGGCGGCGGCCATGGCGTTCGCCTTGTCTTCCGCCGAGATCACGTTGTTGATCAGTTTCTGGCGGCGCTCGGACTGCGCCTCGTACATCTCGAAATTGGAGCGGCTCTGCAACGCGCCAGCCTGGGCCGCGTTGATGCTCGCCCCCGCGGCGCGCGCCGCCGCCTCGGCGGCATTGAGGTTGGCCTCGGCCTGCGCGACAGCGTTGAGGTAGCGCGCCTTGTCGACGACGAAGAGCAGGTCGCCTTTCTTCACCGTCTGGTTGTCGATGACCTTGACGTCCGTCACCAGTCCGGCGACATCGGGAGCGATGCGGACGATCTCCGCCCGCACGCGCCCGTCACGCGTCCACGGCGAATACATGTAGTGCTTCCACATGGCATGTCCGACGAAGGCGGCGATGACTACGACGACCGCGGTAACGGCGAAACGAATGATGCTGGCGAGTTTCATGAGGGTTCCACTCAGAACATGAACAGCGCGAAGGCGCCGAAGACACAGACGAAGACAGCGAGACGAAACAGCGGCGGATGCCACACGAGCCGGTACAACCCCAGGCGACCCGCAATACCGTCCAGCAGCCACAACAGCAGCAGCGCCAGGACGAAGAAGACGAGCAGGCCGGGAACGAGCGCGTCGCCGAGTGCGATTTCACGAGGCATGAGCGATGTCCTTGGTGAGCGGGGCGTCTGGCATATAGGCGGCGAGGACGGATTCACCATCGAGCAGCGCCATGCGGACGAGATGGAGGTGTTCGAGCAGATGAGCGACACCCTCATGCTCACCCACGCTGGCGATGGCGGTCGCGACGGCGTCGCGCGCCAGCAGGTAGCCGGCCGCATCGGGCTTCTCGTAGAAGCGCGCCAGCGTGCGCAAGGCGTCGTCGAGATAAGGACGAAGCGTCGGCGGCACATCCCCGCGCGCCATGTCGTGACGGAGTTCGATCAGCGCGCGCCCGGTCTCGTGGACCGCGAGGGCCCAGGCGATCAGGGACCGCGAGTCCGCACTGCCCGGCTGGGTCTGCGCGACGACCTGGCTGACCAGATCGTAGTTGACGCTTTCGAACCGATGGCGAAGGCCCGGCAGCGGCGCTTCGGCGGCAAGCGCGACCTGCCCGCGCAGACGGGCCAGCTGGCGCCGGCGCAGCCACGCGCTCCCGATGGCTGGCGGAATCACGACGAACGAGACGGCGGCGGCGCCAAGTCCCACGACCTGGGCGATGGCGTCATTGATGAAGTGAGCGGGATCGTAAACCTGCACGTTCTTCAGCGAGAGGATGTAGGCGAAGCCCATCGCCCAGCCGAGTCCATAGAACGCGAGACGCTGCGTCATCATCATGACCAGCCCGAGGGCCAGGAAAGGTGCGACGCACACGACGAGCAGCCCATACCCGTCGACCTGGGTCAGCAGGAGAAACTCGCAGATAAATCCGACCGCCATTCCCGACAGATAGCCGAGCATGACCTGCCAGGTCACGCGCGTCGGATTGGGAATCGTGGCGAAGAGGCCCGCGAAGACCGTCGCCAGCAGCATCGCGCTCGAGCCCAGCGGCCATGCGCTGTAGATCCAGAACGCACCGAGCACGAGCATCGTCAGCGTCGTGCGAAACGTGGCAAGGCCCGCACCGAGGAAGTCGTTGCCGCGATCGAAGCGCACGCGCTCGGCGGAGCCGGCGATCACCCGCGGCGTCTGCAGGGACGCCGCGGCGTCGACGTAACCGTGCAGCTCATCGACGAAGCGGGTCAGCAGCGAGGCGCCCGTGTCGAAGTCACGCACGTCCTGCGAGTCGGACAAGGACGCGCGCAGGCCCGGAACCGATGCGCGCATCATGTCACGCGCCGACACCAGCCTGGGCAACAGGACACGGGCGGCGGCGCCGGCCTCGATGGGTGCATCGAGCGCCTCACCGATGGGCGCGTAAAGCCGGATGAGCGTATCCGCGGCGAGATCGCGCTGCGCGCGCTTCAGCCGGTTGATCAGGTGATGCAGCGACTGGAAGCTGGTCGACGCGGCCATGAAGCGCTGGTTGAAAAGACGCAGGTGATTGCTGCGCGCACGCGCTTCGGCGTCCTCGAAAATCACCGAGCTGCGCAGGTCTTCGAGCGTCACGGCGGCGCGCACGAAACGCAGGTGCGCTTTCTCCATGGTGTCACGCGCGATGCTTCCCCCGGTGCTGTCGCGCACGAAGCCGACGAAGCTCGCGAACTGCTCGCGGCCCGCGCGACGCAGGACGTCACGCATGCGACTCGGAAAAACGATGTCGTTGACCAGGCCACTGACCATCAGGCCGAGCAGCACCTCGCTGATGCGAGCCCACGAAGAGTCGAAGACGCCGGGGGGATTGTCGATGACGGGAATGGCGACGATGGCCGCCGTGTAACCGCCCAGTACGAACGCGTACGACTTGAAGTTACGGTACAGCGTGGCACCGCCGGCGCAGACGCCGATCCACAGCGACAGCGCGAGAAGGAAGAGGTCGCGCTCCTGCGGGAAGGCAGCCACGATGGCGATCGCCGCCGTGGCACCGGCGAGGGTACCGATCGCACGATAGAAGCTCTTGGCCAGCACCATGCCGGACTGGCGGTTGGCGACAATGACCGTGGTCAGCATCGCTGTCGAAGGCGCCGGCAGGTCGAGTCGCATGGCGAGCCAGCCCGTCAGGAAAAAGGCGATCAGCGTCTTGACCACGAACAGCCAGACGTTGACCTCCTCGCGCAGCGTCTCGACGACGATCTGGCGGGTGCCGGGGGTGGCGTTTTGTAGGCCGGTGGCAGACATGGCGCGCCCTGGTTACTCCCCGAATCCAGCCAGCATCTTCTTCAGCAGGCCTTCCAGCAGCGCCTGTTCCGATGGCTGCAGATTACGGGTCTGCCGATGAAGCAGCGTGACGATATCCGGCAGGAAGCTCTCGATCAGTTCGAGGCCCTCGGGGGTCAGGGTCAGGGTGACCTTGCGGCGATCCTCGTCGCTGCCGGTCCGCACGATGTAGCCCTTGTCGCAGAGCTGGGTCGTCAGCCGGGTGATGTTGGCCGACTTCTCCCCGGCGGCCTCGGCCAGCTGCGACGGATTCATCGCGCTGTCCGGCGAACCGTAGAGCATCATCAGGATGTTGTACTCGGGATGGTTCAGCCCGAACGGCTTCGTCACGGCGTTGGCCTCGTCGTGCACTTCCTTGTAGATGTGCTTGATGAGGCGAACGAGCACGGCCGGCTCCCGCGGAAACGCCGGATACTTCGCGCGGGTGACGTCGAGGCGTGCTTCGGTGGGGGCGAAATCGCTCATGGGATGTCCCGTCTTCGGTTACCCCATAAGTATATAGTTCATTTCTGTATTATCAATAGGTGTAATTTATCCGGAAGAAATCGCGGTGCGGTCGAGCAGGTGGCGGAGTCGCTGCGGCTCGCTGCTGGCGGACGGACGGACGACATCGGCAAGGATGGAGCCGGTCGACAACTTTGCACGCAGAAGGCTGCATCGATCGGTAGTGAAAGGTCTACGCGCTCAACGCAACGCCTCGGCGAGCCGCAACAACAGCGCCGCGACCGCCTGGGGATCCTCCGGTGCCGACGCATCGCGCAGACGTCTTTCCGCGTCGGCCACGATGCCCGACGCGGCGTCCAGTGCATCGATTCCCGCGGCGGTGAGCTCGGTTTTCTGAACCCGTCCGTGGTCGGGGTCGGCCGTGCGCACGATGAGGTCCGCGCGTTCCAGCGCGACCAGGATGCCTTGCATCGTCTGTGGCGTCACAAAGGCGCGCCGTGCGAGCGTCGCGTTCGACGCACCCGCTTCGTTCTTCAGATAGGTGAGCACGGCGTATTGCGGCGTCGTCAGTCCGATCTCCCGCAGACCGGCGTCCATCCTCGTTCGCAGCGCCTGCTGGGCCATTTTCAAGGCGTAGCCGATGGTCGCGTAGGGATCGCCCATCTTGGGTCGCGATTTACGGCTGGTCATATCAGGGCCCTTACATTAGTATCAGCACACTGATATCTTAGCCCAACTCACGCACAGGAGAGATTGTCATGCCCCATCTGATCGGCCCCGACTTCGTCGGCATTCAAACCCATGATCTCGATGCGGCACGGGCTTTCTACACCGATGTCGTGGGGCTGAAGGTCGCAGCCCAAAGCCCTCCCGGCGCCGTGGTCTTCGATACCCGACCCATTCCGTTCGCCGTGCGCACGCCTGTCGCCGAGCTCAGCCGAAACGACAACCTCGGTGAGGGCATCGCTCTCTGGTTCGGATGCGACGATGCCGATGCGCTGCACGATCATCTCGTCGGGCACGGGACGCCCATTGTGTTCGCACCGAAAGATGGCCCTTTCGGCCGCTACTTCGCCTTTGTCGATCCGTTCGGTTACACGATCACGGCGCATACCGTCGCGCACTCCGGCAGCTGAGCAAGAGCAATGCCCTCATCCCGCCCGCGTCGCCACCACAGGCGGGACCGCCGCCGCGCGCAGGGCGGGCCCCAGCACGGCCAACTGCCCGAGAATCCACAGCGTCGCGCCACCGACCGCCAGATACCACGGCGGCAACAAGGGCACTTCGTAGAAGTGCATGAGCGTGAGGCTGGCAGCGTAAGCCAGCAGCACGCCTGCGCCGATGCCCATGCTGACGATGAAGAAATTCTCCAGCTGGAAGTACTGGACGATGTCGCGACGGGACGCGCCGATCGCCCGGCGAATGCCGATCTGCTTACGCCGCCGCTGCACCCAGAAGCTCGCCAGGCCGACGATGCCCAGCGCCGTCACCAGCAACAGGGTCGCGATGATGCCGACGAGGAGACTCATCATCGCCCTGTCGTTGGCGAAGTGGGCGGCGCGCAACGCCGGCAGAGAGTCGCTGTTTTCACGGATCAGCACGGCATCCGGCGCCAGTGCGGTCACCGCCTCGCGCGCCTTGTGCATCACGGCGGGTAGATCGCCCGGCTTCGCGCGAATCACGTAAGTGCCGGCCAGCGTGGGCCCGGCAAGCGACGGCGCGAACACCGACCAGTCCGTTTCCTCCGGCCCCATGGAACCGGGCCTGGCGATGGAGAGGTGTTCCATGACGCCGATGACACGGAAGTGGTTCTTGTCGACGAAGATCTCCTTGCCCAGGGGACTTACCCCAGGCCACATGTGATCGGCGGCGGCGCGTGTAATCAGCACATTCGCCTGGGAGGGAAAGAAGTCGCCCACCGGGCGGTAGTCCTCGGCGCCGGGCGCGCGCCCTTCGACGATGCGAATGCCCAGTGCCTCCAGCGTGCCGGGCGTGCCCAGATAAACGTCGACGACGCCACCCTCGCGCTGTCCCGCGGCGTCCAGCGTTACGCCTACGGTTCCCGCGCCGTGACTGAAGGGCACCGTGTTCACCACGTTGACCGCCGTCACCCCGGGGATGGCACGAAGCCCGGCCACCATCCGCGCGTTGAGGTCATTGGCGCGTCCCGGTTCGAAACCCGACAGATACAACGTGCCGAGCGAAGCCTCGTCGATACCGGTCACCAGCTGCATGGCTTGCCAGCGTGCCGCGATCAGCGAGCACGCATTGCACATGACGGCGCAGGCAAGCGCGATCTGCAGCACGATGAGCGTGGTGGCGAGGCGGTGATGCCGGAGTGCGGCGAAGATGGGGTGCGTCCGCATGGCGATCGTCCTTACAGCGTCTTCAGGTGCAGCGCGGGGGCGACCCGACCGGCACGGATGGCGGGTAGCGCGCCCGCCAGCAAGCTGGTCGTCACGGCGAGAACGAACGTCGTCATGAACATCGATGCATCGAGTCGGACCATATCCGCATAAGGCACAGGTTGCTGGCGCACCAGCCACAGGCCGGCCAGGGTGAACAACCAGCCGAGCAGACCGCCGACGACGCCGATGACGCCGGTCTCGACGAGGCACTGCATGACGACCGCCCCGCGCGTCGCCCCCAGCGCCCGACGCACACTGAAGTCCGCGCCACGGCGAAGGAACTTCGCGAGCAACAGGCCGACGGTGTTGCACAGGCAGATGGCGAGGAAGGCGAACGCAAGCCATACCTGCAAGCGCACGTCACCGGGTACGACACGATTGCTCGTCATCCATTCCATCAGCGATCGCACGGCCGTCAGGTCGTGACGGAAGCGACCTTGCGCCTTCTGTTGCGCGGCGTAGTCGGCCACGAAGCGGCGATACGCCGCGACTTTCGCATCGTCCTGCAGCCGCACCCACAACCTCACCCAAAGACACGGCGCATCCTGCAGATGGCCCGGAGACGGAGGAAGTTGCCAGCACGTGAACTGGACGAAATTGCCGTCGTTGATTTCGAGGCCGGACTGGAAAGGCGTCATCACGTCCTCGACCTTCCCGTAAAAGTCGGCCGTGTCGCCATGCGCCATGCGGCCGCCGTAGACGTCGTAAAAGAGCGGTGACGGACGCCAGGGTTTCAGCACACCCACGATGCGAACGTCGCTGTCGCGCAGGCGGATGATCTTGCCGATACTGTTTTCACCTCGGAAGAGCCTGTGGTTCAGATCGGACGAGATCACGGCGACCCGAGCGTGCTTCTCGTCATCCTCCGCCGTCCAGGCGCCGCCATATTCGAAGGGCGCCGCGAACATGGTGAAGAAGTCCGCATGAGTCGACAGCATGCTCAGCAGCAGTGGCGGCGATGTCGACGCCGGGACATGGACCTTGATCGTGCTCCCGACCAGAAGTGCCTGCTGATCCGCGCGCTTCGCCTTCCACAGATCCATCGCGGAGCGGTAGTCCATCACTTCGCTGGGATGCGTGGGCGTTGCATCCTGGGGATACGGCGTGACCTGCACGTAATGGAGATGCTCGCTTCGACCCGGAAGCGGATCCCCTGAGAGCAGATGCATCACGGTCAGCGTGGTCATGCTGGTGCCGATACCCACCGCGATGGCCAGCACCATCAGGCCCGTCAGTACGGGATTGCGCCTGAGGCTGCGCACGGCCAGTTCAACGTAATAGCCAAACATCCCGGTCGGTCCCCTGCCCTTGTTCGCATACCCGGAAGAGCAAGAGACGGGCCAAACCAACAAAAGGACGCTAACTCGCGCTGGCTCAGCGAGTTACGGCACCGCGTGACACGCCGGCCCGGTGTCCGCGGACAGTGTCCGTGTCCGCGACCGTGTCCGCGACCGTGTCCGCGACCGTGTCCGCCACCGTGTCCGACCGGGCTGACGGTCACGTGCCCTATCCGTGCCGGTGCTTTCCCCGATGGGATCGGCCGCGCGCTGGCGATCAGCCTGCCCTGACCGTCAGCAGGTCCTCGATGCCCGCGCGCCAGAACAACTCGCGACGCATGCGGTCCGCGACGCCACTGACGATTTCCGCACCGTCCTGCGACGGATCGACATGCACCCGGAACGGCCGCTTGCCGAAGGGCAGCCCGACCACCTCGACGATCTTCGTTGCCACCTCACCCGCGTCGGCGTCGGCCGGTTCGAGCGCAGCCAACCCCTTCAGGATCGTGTCCGGCATCCCCTTGTACGGACCATCCATGTAGGCGGCCGCCCGCGGCTCATCGGAGGGCTTGCCCGCATGAGCGAAGTGGTTGGTTCCTCTGGTGAAGGCGCCCGGCACCATGATCGAAGTCTCGATACCGAAGCGGGTCAGCTCGCCGGCATAGCTGACCGCGAGCGAGTCCATGGCGGCTTTCGCGGCGAAGTACGGACCGAGAAACGGCGGCGTGCCACCGCGCGTGCTGCTCGATGAGACCCAGAGCAGCAGGCCCCTGCCCTGCGCACGCATCACCGGTAACGCGGCGCGGTTCACCCTTTGCGTGCCGAGGACATTGACGTCGTAGAGCTGGGCGTACTGCTCCGCCGTAAAGGCTTCAGCGGGACCGAACACCATATGACCCGCGTTGTGCACGAGGACGTCCAGACGGCCATCGCGATCCACGATGGTTTTCACGGCCGCCTCTGCGGATGCCTCGGAGGTGACATCGAGCTCGACGACGCGAAGATCGACCTGGCGTTCAGCCGCTTCTTTCAGGACCGCTTCGGCGTTGGCGGCATTGCGACCCGCGACATCGCGCATGCTGGCATAGACCGTGTGTCCCGCCGCCGCGAGTGCGCGCGCCGTGAGCAGGCCGAAACCGCTGGATGCTCCGGTAATGAGGATGATCTGCTTCATGTCAGACGACCCCTCCGTTGGCGCGCAGCACCTGACCGTTGATCCAGCCGCCGTCCGGCCCCGCGAGGAATGCCACGGCAGCGGCGATGTCGTCCGGCGTGCCCAGGCGCTCCAGCGGTGACAGCTTGGCCAGTCGGTCGACCAGCTCGGGCGACTTGCCGTCGAGGAACAGGTCGGTGCCGGTCGGGCCGGGTGCGATCGCATTCACCGTGATATGGCGGCCACGCAGTTCGCGCGCCAGCACCATCGTGGTGGCTTCGATGGCCGCCTTGGTCGCGGCGTAGGCGGCATAGCCCGGCTGCAACAGGGCAACCACGCTGGAAGAGAAATTGACGATGCGGCCGCCTTCGCGAAGGCGCGTCGCCGCTTCGCGCATGGTGTTGTAGCTGCCTTTGACGTTGATCGCGAAGAGGCGATCGAAGTCCTCGTCCTTCAACTCGGCCACCGGGGCCAGCGCCATCACGCCCGCGTTGTTCACCAGGACATCCACGCCGCCGTAAACCTCCTCGGCCTTGTCGAACAGGCGACGCACATCCGCGGCGTTCGCGACATCCGCCTGCGCACTGATCGCCTGGCCACCGGCCGTTTCGATCTCCCGGACGACCGCCTCGGCCGCCTGCGCGCTACCCGAATAGTTCACGAGGATGGTAAAGCCGTCGCTGGCGAGCCGTTTGGCAACCGCGGCACCGATGCCGCGCGAGGCACCCGTCACGATGGCGATCCTGCTGTTTTTCACGTTCATATCGGTTCTCCGGTACCGGCGCGATTGCCGGGCGAGACCATGATGGGCGTTGGCTGCCCGCGGATAATCCACCTATATTGGGCTTCACTATTCCTTGCAATGGAACAAAAGATGGCCCTGGACCGTTTCGATACCATGCGATTGTTCGTCCGCATCGTGGAACGGAGAAGCTTCACGCTCGCCGCGACGGACCTCGACCTGCCGCGGTCGACGGTTACGCAGGCGATCAAGCGTCTCGAGGCCAGACTCGGCATCCGCCTGCTCCAGCGAACCACCCGACATGTCAGTCCGACGCTGGATGGGGAGGCTTACCATCGCCGCTGCGTATCGATCCTCGCCGACGTGGAGGATGCGGAGGCGGCCTTCGTGGACGCTCGCCCGGCCGGTCTATTGCGCGTGGACGTACACGGCACCCTCGCCCGCCACTTCGTCCTTCCGTCGCTGCCGGAGTTCCTGGCCCGTTATCCCGCACTGAAGATCCACGTGGGCGAAGGCGACCGGTGGGTGGATCTCGTTCGCGAAGGGGTGGACTGCGTTTTACGTGTCGGCGATCTGAGCGACAGCACGATGGTGGGACGCCGCATCGCCTGGCTGGACGAGGTGACGTGCGCCAGCCCCGGATATCTCGAAAGACACGGTGGCATGCCCTCGTCTCCGGACGATCTCGCCGGGCATGAGGCCATCGGCTTCCTGTCGACGTCGACGGGAGCAACGCTGCCCCTGGAATTCGTCGTCGGCGACGACGTGCGGCACGTCACTTTGCCATCGACGGTCACGGTGACGGGCGCGGAGACGAATCTGACACTCGCGCGGCTGGGGCTGGGCCTGATTCAGGTGCCGAGATACCACGTGGCCGCTGACCTCGCGGCCGGCACGCTCGTCGAAGTACTGAAAGCGTTTCCGCCGACACCGTCGCCGGTATCTCTGCTCTACCCGCACAACCGGCAGCTGTCGCCGCGGGTGCGCGTGTTCATCGACTGGCTGGCGGTGACCTTCGCCCGGCACGCGGGCGAAGGGGTGAGACCGATCTGAGCCAGGCTCAGTTCTTCAGCGGGACGGTTTCGAACCCAGCCTGCGGCGCCGTGTTGTTGTTCTGCGGCGGAGGCGGCGGCGGGTTGTTGGCACGGCCCGGACCGGCACCGCGAGGCCCACACGAATACGCGCCCCACTCCTGCGAACCACCGTTCGGATCGCCGAGCGGCTTGACGGTATCCGCGCCCATCTTCGCGGCTTCGTTGCGTGCGAGCACTTCGAGTTCGTCGCGGACCTTCAGGTCGTTGCGATCGATGGGGCCGACACGACTCTGTACGGAGACGGTGACCTTGCCCTGATCGCGACAGCTGGACACGTCGCCGTTCCAGGCGGTGCGGACATTGCGCGCGCTGTCATCGAGCTTGATGCCCCACGTGCAGGCCGAAAGGGCGAGCGGGATGAGGAGGACAAGGGCCTTGCGCATGGTAGAGCTCCGGAAGATCGTTCGATGGGTATGCTAGCCGGATGGAAGCGAGGGCGCGATCTTCTTCGATCGCGCCCTCGCGCCCGGTCACTTTTTCGAGGGGGCCGGTTTGGACCTGGCCGCCCTGGCAGGCACGGTGTCCTTCGCGGGCGCGCCATCGGCATCGATCACGTGCACTTCGCCGAGGTTCAGCGCCCGCACCGGGGCCTCGATCTTGCGCAGATCGCCGACGATCACCCAGGTCAGCGCGTCCGGATGGATCACGGCTGACAAGGCGTCTTCGGCGTCCTTGCGGTCGACGCCTTCGATACGCGACTTCAGCGTCTGCACGTAGTCGTCCGGACGGTCGTAAATCAGGATGCCCGTGATCGCCCCCAGAACGGCCGAGGTGGTCTCGAAGCTACCGGGCAGCGCACGAACACGCTGCGCGCGGATCTTATCGATTTCCTCGTCGGTCAGCGGCTTCGGTCCGATAACAGCCTTTGCCTCCTTGAGGATTTCCGCAGCGGACTCGGCGGTCTTATCGGTCTGCACCGGCGCGTAGAACAACAGCGGGCGCTGACCCTGAGCATCGGAAAGCATGCTGCCCGCACCATAAGCCCAACGCTTCTCCTCACGCAGGTTCATGTTGAGGCGCGAGGTGAACGTGCCACCGAAGGCACCATTGGCGATGCCGAGGTCGAGCGCGTTCTTCGCCTTGGTCGACGGCGCCAGCAGACCCGCCAGGATCAGCGACTGTGGGGCGTCGGTCCGGTTGATCAGGAAGACGCGCGGCCTGGGCTGCGCGGCGACTTCACCGATGTTCTTCTTCGGCAGCGCGGTGGACGGCGCCTGCCAGTCGCCAAAGACAGCATCGAGTTTTGGCAGGATGTCGGCAAGCGTCGTGTCGCCGGCGACGACGATGCGCACGTTGTCGGGGCGCAGGTAGTCGCGCTGGAATGCGGCGAGATCATCGGCGGTGAGCGAAGCGATGGCCTTTTCGGTGCCGCTACCGGTGAACGGAATACCGTACGCGTGATCCTTGCCGTAAAGCAACGGCGGCAGGGTGCGCAATGCGAGCCCGGTTGGCTCGGTTTTCTCCTGCGCGATGCCCGCGATCCACTGGCCGCGCACGCGCTCGATGTCGTCCGCCTTGAACGCCGGATTGCGCGTGATGTCGGCGAACAGCGCCAGCGACGGCGTGAGGTCGGTGTTCAGCGCGTTGAGACCGACGCTGCAGTTATCGAGCGAGCAGCTGGACGACACGATGGCGCCGAGACGCTCCTTGCGGCGCGCGACCTCCACGGAATCGAGCGACTTCGTGCTCTCTTCCAGCAGGGCGGAGGTGAAGCTCGCCGTGCCCAGCTTACGGCCCTGATCCGCCGCATAGCCGGCATTGAACAGAAGCTGCACCTGAGTGACCGGCACCGTGTGGCGCTCGGCAAGCACGACTTCGATGCCGTTCTTCAGCTTGCCGCGCTGCAGTTTCGGGAAGGACAGGTCGGGGAACGTGTCGACGGCGGGCACACCCGTGCTGCGGTCCACCTCGGACTTGCCGACGGTATATGTCTTCGCGGGGGGAGTGACGGCGGCCGGACGACCTTGCGCGTCGCCCAGACCCACCACGGCCTTGTCTTCGGCCGCGGGATCGAAACCCGGCGCGGCAGGCAGCACGGTCAGCGTGTAGTCGCCCTTGGCAAGCCAGGTCTTCGATGCCGCAAGCACGGAAGCCGTTGTGGCGTTCTGCGCGCGCTCGAGATCCTTCTTATAGGCCTCGGGATCGTTCCGGTAGACCTGACCTTCGGCAAGGATGACCGCCTTGCCACCGAAGCCACCGACCTTTTCGAGGCCGCGTACGAAACCGGCACGATTGGCGACCTTGGCACGTAGCAGTTCGTCGTCGGTCGGCCCCTTGGCCAGGTAGTCCTTCCAGACGTCGGCGACCGCCGCTTCGACCTTCGCCGGATCGACGCCGTTTTTCACGTCGACCGTCAGCTGCACCTGACTGGCCAGGGCGAAAGGCGAAATACCCAGGCTCACGTCGTCCGCGATCTTGTCCTGGTAGACGAGGCGCTGGTACAGCCGTGAGGTCTTGCCGCCACCGAGCACGGTCGTGGCAAGGTCGAGCTGCACGGCGTCGTCGGTGCCCAGCTGCGGCACGATCCACGTACGCACGATGCGCGTCTGCGCGACCTGGTCATGCTGGGTGCCCCGGGAGGATGTCTGCACCGGCGTGATCCACGCCTGCTGGCGAGGAACCGGCGGACCCGCCGGTATGTCACCGAAGTACTTCTCGGCCTTGGCCTTCGCCTGTGCCACCGTGATGTCGCCGGCGAGCACCAGCGTGGTGTTGGACGCGCCGTAGTAATCGTGGAACCACTGCTTGACGTCGGCGAGCGAGGCCGCGTCGAGGTCGGCCATCGAACCGATGGTGTCGTGGTGATACGGATGATTGGCCGGGAAGGTGTTGACCAGGACGTTTTCGTCGACGCGGCCGTAGGGGCGGTTTTCGCCCTGGCGCTTTTCGTTCTGGACGACACCGCGCTGGGTGTCCAGCTCCTTCTGACCGATGGCGCCGAGCAGGTGGCCCATGCGATCGGATTCCATCCACAGCGCCATGTCGACGGCGGTGGTCGGGACGGTCTCGAAATAGTTGGTGCGGTCGAACCAGGTGGTGCCGTTCATGTCCGTGGCGCCGGCACGTTCGAAGGGCTGGAAGTAGGTGCCCTTACGGTTTTCCGACCCAGAGAACATGAGGTGTTCGAAGAGGTGCGCGAAGCCGGTCTTGCCGGCCGGTTCGTCTCCCGAGCCCACGTGGTACCAGATGCTGACCGCGACGACGGGCGCCTTGTGGTCCTCATGCACGACCACTGTCAGCCCGTTGGGCAGCTGGAAACGGGTGTAGGGAATGTCGGGAATCGCATCGGGAGAGGTGGTGGCCGCGGCGGCGGCCCCGACGAAGGAGATCAGCCCGGCGGCGAGCAGGGCGAGGCGGTTCTTCATGCACGGCTCCAGTGGGCCTTCATGGCCCGGGTCCCGTGGAGGCTAGCCCGCGATGTCGTCCGGACGCAATCGGGCATGTCGGAGTGTGCGGACGGTGTCCGCTCGCACACGGTCAGTGTCCGCGGACAGGCATCCGTTTCGGAACGACCTGACAAACCTCATGCGAATCAGCTGATTGCGCGCTCTTAAAGACTGGCACGGCGTTTGCGTTACTAGGCATGCCCCGCCGGACGGCCTTTCGCTCCGGCAACACTGAGGACGACACCATGAAATACGAAATGCTGATGCTCCGCGCCCTGCTCGCCACGTCGATGTTCGTCTGTGGCCTGACTCTGTTCCAGATGGTCTGACCCAAAAGAACCCGTACCCGGAGCCACCGCCATGCAACACGAACTGCTCATCCTGCGCACCCTGCTCGTCGCCTCCCTGCTGGTCTGCGGCCTGATTGTCGGCAACATGCTTACGTACACCGGCGCGCCGATCCAGCTGGCTGCGACCAGCCAGATGAACCCCGTCGCGACGACCGCGTGCGTATCGGGCGACGATGCCGCCGCGTGCCCGCCGCCGGCGGCATAATGGGGGCATGCCCCACGTCATCCTGTTCCGACCCGAGATTCCGCCCAATACGGGCAATGTGATTCGTCTGTGCGCCAACACCGGCGCGACCCTGCACCTGATACGACCGCTCGGCTTCGAGCTGGACGATGCCCGGTTGCGCCGAGCCGGACTGGATTACCACGAGTTCGCCAGCGTCGCGGTCCATGACGACCTTGACGCCTGTCTGGATGCCATCGGCCGACCCCGTGTCTTCTCCTTCTCGACCCGGGGGCGCCAGCTTCATACCGACGTCGCCTTCGGGATGACCGACGCACTGCTCTTCGGCTGTGAAACGGCCGGCCTGCCCGACGACGTACTCGACGCGATTCCGGAGGCACAGCGCGTGCGCCTGCCCATGCGTCCGGGCAATCGCAGCCTCAATCTGTCCAACGCGGTCGCGGTCGCCGTGTTCGAAGCGTGGCGTCAGGCGGGTTTCGACGGCGCGGGCTGACCCGCGCAAGCTACAATCGGGGCATGACCCCCGAACGACCCTCCGCCGACGCCGGCCCGAACCGCTTCCTGCCCCGTCCGCTGCGCGTACTGGCCGGACGCGCCATGGAGACCGCACTCAACCGCGCGGTCGACCTCGATCCCGACACCCGTGCCCGTCTCGACGCGCTCGATGGCCGCAGTGTGCAGGTGCATCTCGCCGGCCCCGAACTGGGCATCCGCATTACGGTGGAAAAGGGCCGCTTGCGCGTGGGACCGCCTGAAGACGGCGGCAGCCTGCGTGTCGTCGCCTCGCCCGGCAGTCTCCTCGCCATGGCCATGCGCCGCGACGACGACGGCGTGGCGCCCGGCAAGGTGGACATCGCCGGCGATGCCGAACTCGCTCGCCGCCTGGAGCGGCTTGCGCGCCAGTACGCGCCGGATGTCGAGGAAGCTTTCGCGAAGACCTTCGGCGACCGGATTAGCGTCCCCCTGGCCAAAGCCCTCCGCGATGGGCTCGCCCACGCGCGCGACACGGTGTCGCACCTGACCGAGGACGGCGCCGACTGGCTTCGTGACGAAGGCAGGGTCGCGGTGGCGCCGGGCGAGATGGATATCTTCCTCGACGGGGTCGATACGGTCCGCGAACGCGCCGAGCGCGCGGAGGCCCGGCTTGCCCGACTCGAGCGTGCCCTGAAGGAGCGACATTCATGACGCCGCTGCGCCTTGCTCCACGCCTGCTGCGTGTCGCCGCCATCCTGCTCAAGTACCAGCTCGACGAAGTGATCGAGGGCGCGCATATCTACCGCCCGCTCAAGCTGCTGCGCCCACTGTTTCCCGGGCCGGCCGCCGACACCCGCGGCATGTCGCGCGGCGCGCGGTTGCGTCTCGCTCTGACCGAACTCGGCCCGATCTTCGTCAAGGCCGGCCAGGTGCTGTCGACACGGCGCGATCTGGTGCCGCCGGACATCGCCGACGAACTCGCGCTGTTGCAGGATCAGGTGCCGCCTTTCCCCGGCGCCGAGGCACGCGCGATCGTCGAGCGCGAATTGCGTGCGCCGGTCGCGACACTGTTCGCCAGCTTCGACGAGAACGCACTGGCGTCCGCCTCCATCGCCCAGGTGCACGCGGCCACGCTGCACGACGGCCGCGAGGTGGTGCTCAAAGTGTTGCGCCCCGGCATCGACAAGCGGATTGCCCGCGACATCGACCTGCTCCATGCACTCGGTGAGCTCGCCCAGCGCTGGCACCCGGCCGCGGACAAGATCCGTCCGCTCGAGGTGGTGGCCGAGGTCGAGAAGATGCTCGAGAACGAGCTCGACCTGCAACGCGAAGGCGCCAGCGCCAGCCTGCTCCGGCGCAACTTCGCCAGCGGCATCGACTTGTATGTCCCGGAAGTGCACTGGGACTTCAGCACCCAGGGCGTGCTGACCCTGGAACGCGTGCGCGGCGTCAGCGCCGATGACGTCGTCGCGATCGACGCCGCCGGCCTCGATCGCAAGGCGCTCGCCGAGAAGGGCGTGCGCTTGTTCTACGAGCAGGTCTTCCGCGACAATTTCTTCCACGCCGATGCCCACCCCGGCAATATCTGGGTCGACACCTCGCGTGTGGACGAGCCGCGATTCATCGCGCTCGACTTCGGCATCATGGGTTCGCTGCCCGAGGCCGACCAGTACTGGCTCGCCGAAAACTTCATCGCCCTGTTCGAGCGCGACTACGCGCGCATCGCGCAGCTGCATGTCGCCGCCGGCTGGATGCCGTCGACCATCCGGCTGGATGAGCTCGAGGCCGCTGTGCGCACGGTCTGCGAGCCCTACTTCACACGCCCGCTGTCGCAGATATCCATCGCCGAGCTGGTGGTGAAGCTCTTCCAGACCGCGCGTCGCTTCGAGCTCACGCTGCAGCCACAGCTGATCCTGCTGCAGAAGACATTGCTCAATATCGAAGGCGTCGGCCGCATGCTCGACCCCGAGATCGATATCTGGGCCGTCGCTCACCCGGTGCTTCGCCGGATCCTGCGCGAGCGCTACAGCGTGCGGGCTACCCTGCGCGACGTGCGTCGTCGCCTGCCGGAATGGATCCATACGGCGCCGCGCGTGCCCGAGCTGGTGCGCGACGCGCTGCGTCAGGTCGCCAGCGGCGAACGGCGCGAGATAGCGGACCCGATCGCTCTCGCCCTGGCACGCGACGATGCGAGACGCATGCGGCGCCTGATCGCCTGCGGCCTGCTCGGCGCTACGCTGCTGATCTGTGCGGCCCTGATCGGTACGTTGTCGTCGCGTGGCATGTGGCCGGCGATCGCCGCCGCCGTGGTGGGTGTCGCCGCATTCATCGCGGGCTGGCCGCGCCGGGTGCCCTGACCGACGTGCTCGAGATCCTCTATCAGGACGACGACATCGTCGCCGTCAACAAACCCGCGAACCTCGCCGTACACCGGTCGAAGTTCGTCGGGCCGGACGATGCGTTTCTGATCGACCTGCTCCGTGAGCAAGTGGATGGGCCGCTGCACCTGGCGCACCGACTGGATCGCGCCACGTCGGGTGTCCTGCTCGTGGCCCGCTCGCCGGAAGTCGCCGCCCAGCTTGGCGAACAGTTCATGGGCCGCAGTGTCCGTAAGCGGTACCTCGCCGTGGTGCGCGGCTGGCCCGATCCGGCGGAAGGCACCATCGACTACCCGTTGCCAGGCTCGAAAGACACAGGACCACGACGCGAGGCCAGTACGGACTACCGGCAACTGGCCACGACGGAAGTCGACATTCCGCTGGGCCGTTACGAGAAGCAGCGTTATGCACTCATGCTCGCTGAGCCTCGGACCGGCCGCTTCCGTCAGATCCGCAAGCATTTCGCTCACATCCATCATCCGTTGGTCGGCGACAGCCAGCACGGACGGGGTGACCACAATCGCCTGTTCAAGCAGCACTTCGCGTCGCATCGCCTGCTGCTGCACGCCGCGGCGCTGGAGTTCGTGCATCCCACCGCGATTCGCCCGATGTGTATCGAGGCGAGTCTGGACGACACCTGGCTGCGCCTGATCGAACGCTTCGCCTGGCGGGATGCCTACGCCTGGCCTGCGGCAGCGCACGACGGGATTTAGCGGGCCGGCTGCTAGAATCCGCAGCCATCATGCTTATCGTCACCGCCTCCATTGCGATTCCCGATGCCGAACTGATCGAGCGCTTCACGCGCGCGGACGGCCCCGGAGGACAGCACGTCAACCGAACCGAGAGCGCGGTCGAACTGCGCTTCGACGTCGCGTCGTCGCCGTCGCTGCCCGACGCGGTTCGCGAGCGCCTGCTTGCCCGTGGCGACCGCCGGATCACGGATGCCGGCGTGCTGGTGATCCAGGCCCGGCGTTTCCGCGAGCAGGCGCGCAACCGAGATGACGCCCGCGACCGTCTTGCCGAGATCATTCGCGCTGCGACAGTCGTGGCGAAGAAGCGCGTTGCCACCAAGCCGACCCGCGCCTCGAAAGAACGCCGTCTCGCGGGCAAGACCCAGCGCAGCCAGACCAAGAAAGGTCGTTCCACCAAGTGGAGCGCCGAGTGACCCTCCCTCCCCTGGATGGCATTCCCGTACTCGGCCCGAACATTCCGCAGCTGCCCGTGTCCCGCTGGATGCGCATCTGCCGGTGGGTGATCAAGCGCAGCGGATGGCGTGTCGTCGGCGACATGCCGAACCTGCCCAAAGTCATTCTCATCGGCGCACCGCACTCGTCGTACTGGGACGGTGTGTGGGGCTTGCTGGTGAAGTCGGCCATGGGCATGGACGTCGGGGTGATGATCAAGCGTGAAGTCCTCAACGGGCCGTTGGGTCCTGTGGTGCGCAGGCTCGGCATGATTCCCATCGATCGTTCCGCGGCCACCAATGTCGTCGACCAGATGGTCAAGCGCTTTGCCGAGCACGAGAAGATGTGGGTCGCCATTGCGCCCGAGGGCACGCGTAAGCCCGTCAAGCAATGGAAGTCGGGATTTCTGCGTATCGCGCGAGCCGCCGGCGTGCCTATCCAGACGGTGTTCATCGATTACCCGACGAAGACATTCACCGTGGGACCGCTGGTCCATGCCTCGGGTGATATGGAAGCGGACATGACGCGCATCCGCGCCATGTTCGCGGGGTATCGCGGGAAGCATCGCGGGGTGTGAAGCGTGACGATCACCCGATGCCGTAGGACAGGCGCACGAGGTAATCGAGTGGGGTGTGGTTGATATTTTTTACGCGGAGGCGGTAGGTACCGGGCGGGAGTCGCGCAAGGGTGACCGAGATGCCTTCGGCGCGGGGACGCCATTCACCGTCCTGAAACTGCTCGAACGACAGGTAGCCTCGTCCGGCGGAAGCCATCACCGATCCCGTGCATCCAGTGCGCCACTCCCGGACGACCGCGAACTGTTGGCTCTGCAGCCTTACACTAAGCCCTTCCAACCTCGTGTAGATCTGGCACGTACCCGCTGGCACGCCACGGGACCCCGCTTGCGCGGCGAGTGCGGCGGCAGACAGAAGTCCGAACGCAATGAGTACCACTACCTTCTTTTGATGACGCATAGATATTCCTTGGCGACGCGCAGAACCGCGCTTCGGCAAGGTATGCGGTATCGACGACCTCAAACGGCGATCTGACGGCAGTCAGGCGGCGAGACGACACGATGTTCGTCGGCAGCTCACGAGGTCGACTTACCCACACACTTCGCGCCAGTCACCTGCGCGTCCACGCGAACCAAACTGACATCGATTTTCCGACGCCAGCTGCATTCTCGTGCTAAAGAAGGGAGATCAACATGCAAATCGCGAATCGCACTCATGGCCCGCATCTGACACAGCAAGATCCCAATATCGTTCGCGGCCATGTCCAGCGAATTGGCACCGGGCGATTCAACACAGGCACCGCGACAGACGCTCTGCGTCGTCTTAAACCTGAGACGCAAGAGCTGATTCGCGATCTCGATCTGACGCATGCGACTCCCCGCCAGCTAAATTCCATTACAGCTCGACTGTTCTGGGAGGGAGCGATCGACATCGAGGGCGAGGATACGCTCGCGGCCATGGGCTATGACCGGGGGATCGATACGCCGTTCGATGTCATGGAACGGCTCAATGGCCACCTTTCATACGTTAGGAATTCGACGTCCGGAATCGACTGGACCGATACCATTCGCATCTATGAGAAAGGGATGGAACTGGCCACCGGCTTGCGCGACATGATCCGCGCGTTGCACCCCGAGCGGAGCATCGACACCTACGCATGAGTGTCAGCGTTCCGAATGCCCCGATTCATCGTAATCACGATGGGTCAGCAGACCGGGTCGAATAAGATCGATGAAGGCGCGTGCCTCAGGACTGAGAAACTTTCCTTTACGCATCACAACCCCATAGCTGCGCTGCGGGAAATACTGCCGCAGGTTTCGCACAGCAAGCTTCTCGCGATCCGCTTCCGTAATGCAGATACCGGTGACGATGGAGATACCCAGACCCATCGCGACGTACTGCTTGATCACGTCCCAGCCACCGACTTCAATCGCGACGGTGTAAGGCACATGCCGTTGCTGGAAAACCATATCGACCAGGCGAAATGTCGTAAGCCGCTGCGGCGGCAGGATCAGCCCATAGGGAGAAAGGTCTTCAAGCCGAATCTCCGACTTCGCAGCCAGCGGATGATCGGGCGGCATGATCAGCATCGGGTCGTAGTGATAGACCGGTGCCCATGCGATGTCGTTGGGCACGTCGAGCATCGAGCCAATCGCGATGTCGGCGTCGTCGGCACGAAGCAACGCGAGGCCGTCCTTGCCCGTAACGTTTGCGAGCTGGAGTTGTACGGACGGATACCGCTCCCGGTACGCCTTCACGAGTTCGGGCAGCAGATACTGGATGGTCGAGGATCCCGCCGCCACGGTCAGCTTGCCTGACTGCGCACCCCGGGTCTTCTTCTGGAATTCCCGGTCGAGGTTCTCGAAGCCTTCCACCAGTGGACGGGCCATCTCATAGAGGGCTTCGCCGGCGTCGGTCAGGGTGACGCGACGTCGTGTGCGCTCGAGGAGGGGCATGCCCATCTCGCGCTCAAGCGCCTTGAGTTGCAGGCTCACTGAAGGCTGAGACAGGAATAAAGCCTCAGCAGCGCGGCTCAGCGTGCCCAGGCGGGTGGTGTAGACGAAGGCACGCAGCTGCTTCAGACGATTGCCCTTGTAGTAAAAGCGGCTCGTGGCATCGGGGCTCTCGCGGCCTTTCGTCCGTGTCGGAGCCGGCTTCGATGAGCGTCTGGCTCGCACAACCGTCTTCTTATCCGACATTTTCTTCCGATATTTCCGCGAGATACATACTACATTAACATATTTAATATTGATCTTTGAAACATATGCTTTGTCAAAAGCATAGCCCCGGGCATAGCTTCAACTCCAGACCCGCATCCCGAGGCACGGACCCATGGCAGTTCCAAAGAGCGCGATCGATCCCCTCTCCGGCGTCCGCTTCGGTGACGGCCGCAACACCTACGGCGACATCCTCACGCCGGATGCCATCGCCTTCGTGGCGGGGCTGCACCGCCGGTTCGACGGCTGTCGCCTGAGCCTTCTGGCTGAGCGGACGGCACGCCAACAACGCTACGACGCGGGCGAACTCCCCGACTTCCGCATCGATACGGCGGCGATCCGCGATGGCGACTGGGCCGTCGGCCCGATACCAGATGCCCTGATGGACCGCCGGGTCGAGATCACCGGTCCGGTCGAGCGGAAGATGATCATCAACGCCCTGAACTCGGGCGCGAAGGTGTTCATGGCCGACTTCGAGGACTCGAGCGCGCCGACCTGGGCCAACCAGATGGAAGGGCAGCGCAACCTCCGCGACGCGGTGAACGGCAGCATCGAGTTCACCAACGGCGAGGGCAAGGTGTATCGCGTCGGCAAGCATCCGGCAGTGCTGGTGATTCGCCCTCGCGGCTGGCACCTGCCCGAGCGCCATGCCGAGGTCGACGGTGACGTGGTCGCCGGTGCGCTCGTCGACTTTGGGCTGTATGCCTTCCATAACGCCGCCGCGCTGCACGAAAAAGATCGCGGCCCGTATTTCTACCTGCCGAAACTGCAGAGCATGGAAGAAGCGGCGCTATGGGAATCTGTCATGACCCATGCGGAGGAGCAGCTCGGCCTGCCGCACGGATCGATGAAGGCCACCGTGCTCATCGAAACCCTCCCCGCCGTGCTCCAGATGGACGAAATCCTGCACGCGCTGCGTGCCCGCATCGTCGGGCTGAACTGCGGCCGTTGGGACTACATCTTTTCTTACCTGAAGACGTTCCGCGCCCATGCCGACCGGCTGCTCCCGGAGCGTGACCAGGTCACCATGACCGTGCCCTTTCTCAAGGCGTATTCCGAACTGCTGATCCGGACGTGTCATCGCCGCGGCGCGTTCGCGATGGGCGGCATGGCGGCGCAGATTCCGATCCGCGGCGACGACGCCGCGAACGACGCCGCGATGGCCAAGGTCCGCGCCGACAAGCTGCGGGAAGTGACCGCGGGACACGATGGCACCTGGGTCGCCCATCCGGCGCTCGTCCCCGTCGCGATGGCGATCTTCGACGAACACATGCCGACGTCGAACCAGCTGCATGTGACACGAGACGACGTGACCGTTTCGCGTGACGCGCTCATCGCGCCCGCCATCGGTACGGTCACCCGCTCCGGCTTCGACAATAACGTCGAGGTTTGCCTTCGCTATACGGCGGCGTGGCTTGAAGGCCTCGGCTGCGTACCGATTCACAACCTCATGGAAGACGCCGCCACCGCGGAGATCGCCCGCGCGCAGCTCTGGCAATGGCTGCATCACGGACCGGTCGAGTTTAGCGACCACGCACACATCGACTTCGGCCTCTTCGACCAGGCACTTGCGGCCCATGCGCACCGCCTTCGCGGCAGCGACCTGCCCGGCGCATCGCGCGCCGATGATGCGGCCCGCCTGATTTCCGCACTGACTCACGCCGACGAACTACGCGACTTCCTCACCCTTCCCGCTTACGAACACCTGTCCTGACCGACCTCTCGAAGGAGCCTTACGATGAAGACGCATAACGCCGAGCACATCACGCTGGACTGGACCAACAACGAACGCTGGAAGGGCGTCGAACGCCCCTACGCCGCCGAGGACGTGATCAGGCTGCGTGGCACGGTCCAGATCGAGCACACACTCGCCCGCCGCGGCGCCGATCGCCTGTGGCGCGCCCTTCATGACACGCCTTACGTCAACGCCCTCGGCGCGCTCACGGGCAACCAGGCGATGCAGCAGGTGAAGGCCGGGCTCCAGGCCATCTACCTTTCAGGCTGGCAGGTCGCCGCCGATGCGAACACGGCCGGGGCGATGTATCCCGACCAGTCGCTCTATCCGGTCGACTCGGTGCCTAACGTCGTCCGCAAGATCAACAAAACGCTGCTGCGCGCGGACCAGATTCATCACGCCGAGGGCAAGGATGGTCTCGATTGGCTGGTGCCGATCGTCGCGGACGCCGAGGCGGGCTTCGGTGGCGTACTCAATGCGTACGAGTTGATGACGCACATGATCGAGGCGGGCGCCGCCGGCGTGCATTTCGAAGACCAGCTGGCCAGCGCGAAGAAGTGCGGCCACATGGGTGGCAAAGTGCTGGTACCGACACAGGAAGCCGTGCAGAAGCTGGTGGCCGCACGACTGGCGGCCGACGTTGCCGGCGTGCCGACGCTGATTGTCGCGCGTACGGATGCCATGGGTGCCGCACTGGTCACCTCCGATGTGGACGACTACGACAAGCCTTTCCTCACCGGCAAACGCACCGTGGAAGGTTTTTACAAGGCGACGCAAGGCATCGATCAGGCGATCAGTCGCGGGCTCGCCTATGCACCTTATGCCGACCTGCTCTGGTGCGAGACCTCGACGCCCGATATGGAAGAAGCGCGCCGGTTCGCCGAGGCCATCCATGCGAAGTATCCGGGCAAGAAGCTGGCGTACAACTGCTCGCCGAGCTTCAACTGGAAGAAGAACCTCGACGAGAAGACCATCGCCTCGTTTCAGAAGCAGCTGGGCGAGCTGGGCTACGCCTTCCAGTTCATCACCCTGGCTGGCTTCCATGCGCTGAACTACTCCATGTTCCAGCTGGCGCGTGGGTACAAGGATCGACAGATGGCGGCCTACGTCGAACTGCAGGAAGCGGAGTTCGCGGCGGAGAAGGATGGCTATACGGCGGCGAAGCACCAGCGCGAGGTCGGCACCGGCTACTTCGACACGGTGAACCAGGTGATCTCAGGCTCGTTCAGTTCGCTCTCCGCACTGAGCGGTTCGACGGAAGAACAGCAGTTTCATCCGGCGTCGGCGGCGTAACGCATTCGACGCGAATCGTTTGCGCTCGGGCACGGCGGCGAAAGTATGTTCGCCGCCGTGCTCATGGTCATCGATGGACCCTGCGAACGCCGCCCCGTGTCGCAGCAGCGATCAGCGCTCGGGTGGCACCAGGGCGATCACTGTCCAGCCGGGCTTCGGCTCCAGCACCTTCTTGCCCGAAGCGATGCGAAGGTCGCCCTTCTCCTCCACCCCGAACAACGGCACCGTGCGCGAACCGTACTCTTCGATGAAATGCGGCCAGTCGAATGTCTCGGTCAGTCGCGTGGACTTGATTCGCCATCCCTCGTGCAGCAGTTCCGCGAAGCGCGCGTGCGTCATGTCTTCGGCGAACAACGCGGTGGCGACGAGACTCCCCGCCAGGGAGGCGCGACCGTGGCTTTCCTCGGGCGACAGGTTGCGCAGGCGGAATACCTTGTCGCGACCGAACTCCTCGCGATAGTGCACGCTGGCCAGTGAGTTCAGTTCCCGATGTGTCGATACGGCGAGCAGGTGGCCGATGCCCGCGAGATCGAGATTGCGATCCGCCGCCTGCGACGAAGGATTGCCGAAGAACGTCGACAGTCCCGCCATGCGCGCAGTGCGAATGCCGTTCCAGTCGTCGTCGGCGACGACGACACGCAGCCCCTCATTGGCGGCCAGGGCGCGTGCGATCTCCAGCGCGACGATGTCGGATCCGTAGATCAGCACGCCACGCGGTTCGGGATCGGCAACCTTCAGCCAGCGTGCCAGCGGACGCGCCGTCGCGCTCTGGAAGACCACCGTACCGATGATCATCAGGAAGACGAGCGGCACCATCTTGTCGGCACCGGCCATGCCCGCCTTCTCCAGGCGAATGGCGAACAACGCCGACACGGATGCGGCGACGATGCCTCGCGGCGCGACCCAGGCGATCAATGCACGCTCACGCCACGACAGCCCGCCGCCAACGCTCGCCACCAGGACCGACAGCGGACGAATGACGAGCTGCGCGACGAAGAAGATCAGCACACCACCCAGCAGCGCGCCATCGGGAAGCGGCCAGTCCAGACGCGCCGCCAGCAGGATGAAGAGCATCGAGACAAGCAAGGTGGTCAGGTGCTCCTTGAAGTCCATGATGTCGTCGATGTGTACGTCACGCATGTTGCCCAGCGCGATTCCCATGAGGGTCACCGCCAGCAGGCCCGACTCGTGTGCCACCGTGTTGGACAGTGTGAACGTAGCGAGCACCGCGGCCAGCGTGCCGAAGTTCTGCAGGTACTCGGGGATCCAGTGGCGACGCAGCAGGTTGCCGTGAATGAATGCGGCGACGCCACCGACGATCGCGCCACACGCGATCGTGCCGAGGAAGATCTGGATCGAGTGACCTTCGCGGTGCGAGACGATCGCTTCATAGACCAGCACCGCAAACAGGGCGCCGATCGGATCGATGATGATCCCCTCCCAGCGCAGGATGTTGGCGATACGGGCATTGGGCCGAACCGTGCGCAGCATGGGCGCGATCACGGTCGGGCCGGTCACGCAGGTCAGCGCGCCGAACAGCAGCGCCAGTTCCCAGCTGAGACCACCGATCCAGTGGGCCGCACCCGCCAGCATCAGCAGCGCGATGATCGCGCCGTAGCTGACGAGGCCACGGACCGCGTGCCCGATACCCTTCAGCTCGCTGAAGCGCAAGGTCAGGCTGCCTTCGAAGAGGATGACCGCCACCGCCAGCGATACCACCGGGAACAACAGGTCGCCCAGGACCTTGTCCGGGTGAAGCAGCCCGGTCACCGGGCCCGCCAGAATGCCTGCCAGCAGCAGGAAGAGGATGGCCGGAAGGCGCACCCGCCAAGCCACCCACTGGCAGAGGAAGCCTATGCCAAGCATCAGTGTCAGCAGGATGCCGAGTTCGAGTCCCATGATTTTCCCTGTTCCAAAAAAGAAAACGGCCAGCGCCAGAGGCGGGCCGTCAAGAAGAGCATAGGGAATCGTTGGTGAAGATAAAGGCCGGGCCCCGGTGCTGGAGCGGGGGGAGGGAGGGGTATCCAGCACCGGAGCGGGGCAGACAGTCCATTAGAGAACCGCCTGGTACAGAATCATGCACCTGGCCGGGGGATTCGTCAACTGGTCAGTACATGAAATAAGTCTTAATTCCGAACACAACGCCAGCACCACGGCACCTAGGCATCAACAGATACCTCCTGCGCGACCACCGCGCTCTCGACGTACTGCCCGAGCCTCACAGTCATGCTGCTATAGACGTCACCAGTTGGGGCCCTCAGAGTCAACACAAAAGCGACATTTTGAGGCTGCTCAAGTTCCTCGTCTTCGAACTGGTACGGATCTCGTACGAAGACGCGCGCATATACCCTCATCGTGCTTGATGATAGCTTTACCCCTTTCTTAAAATCCCGAGAGTGGCGACGTACCGGATGCCATTTAGCGAGTTCGGACCGTGCATCAAGCTCCTTGGTAACACTTTCCTTCATGGTCCCCAGGAGGTTCTTGAAAATCCCTGGCTTTGACTCCGTTTGTAGAGCAACTTCAACTCTAGACGAGAAATAGTTCGCCGATGCCAACTCAGAGACGAGTGGAGCAAGAACTGCTGTCAGACAGGCGCGACCAATTAACTTCCCATCGTGGAGCATCTCAGGCGGAATAGGGATGTCATTCCAGTAATAAGCCTGACCTTTTGACAAAGTTGCGGTCCAAACGAGGGTCACCGATTCATCGGCGCACACCCAAGGCATCTGTTCCGTGGCCGGAGTCCCCCAACCTATTCGTCGGTCAAAAACGTCCTGGTCTGCAGCGTTAATTAGCAGCGCGCGAACCAGGTCCGGCGTCGGATTCTTCAATGCGTGAAAAGCGTGCGCAGCGAGGGTAGCGACAAGCGGAGCCGCAAAGCTGCTCCCGCTGACAATTGATCCACCAATAACACGCATCGTTGAGAACCAAGAAAGATCAGGCTTTAGCATCCCATCAGGCCCTGGTCCTGTCACACACGCGGAACAGTGCCCATCTGGGAAGCCGTCAACACTGACGCGCCCACCGACCGTAAGCGACGCTTCACAATCGCCCGGCGGACATACCAAACCATGTCCGTGCGAATCAACGTTACCGATCGAAACCACAGGAAGAATGGAGAACTCTCGCGCGATGGCACGAATACCGTGGCCTATCTCGCTTACGACTACCTCGTCCCCCGGAAGCGTCCTTTCATTAAAGGACATATTCCATACCTTGCACTCAGAGGCGTGAGCTTCGACTACTTCACGAAGATACGAGAGGAACTTTTCTCTCGAATGCTCATCCTGTCCGTCCTTGGCAATTGCCTGAACGGTTCCAACGCGACACACAAGATCCGGAAGCTTAAGGTGCTTGTTCCAGGCATGCCCGTGTACCACTAGCGATGTCACGCGATTCCCATGAGGAAAGTTTGCCGCCACATCGGACACAAGCGAAGGAGCTTCCCAAGCCTGCATGTTTTTATAGCTCTTAGCATTCAAGCCACCGTCGACGACAGCCACGGTAGGATGCCAATCTTCGACGGGAAAGGGGCGCTCCGGGTCGCTCGATGGCGGCAGGTCCTGAACGCGCAACGGAAGAACCGGATCAATCCGATACGACGCGCCAGAGGCTATGAGAACCGACAAGGATGCCTCGTCTGCAACGTCCAATGTAAGCTTAGCAACCCGACGCGATCGGTAAATTCTCGCCGCCTGAGACAAACTCGACGCCTCTGGCAACCGAGAGATATGAAGCGCGTCGGAATCTTGGGCTCCCCCCCTAATAACGGATACCGAACCGAAAACTGGCCTAATCCGACTTTCCCCCGTCATCGAGAAGAGACGATCCATAACAGCGTCCCTCGCATCCGACTCGGAAAACGGGGCGAGCCACACGGTAAACAGCTTACCCACCTCCCCATTTAGTGCGTGAAGCCACAATGTGTCTGGCGACTTCCCACACAAGACATCCGAGGCAGATTGGGTACCGAGCTGTTCAATACGGGAAATCGCAACTCGCGCGTCAACAGCGTCGCTACTTAATATCTCAGCTTCTAGGACAGCCAACGCTTCGAGCGACGACTCAATCAAATACCCGTTTCTTATCGGCGCAACGATCTTCGTGTGAGTCCGAGGCCCAAAAATTCCTTTTGGCAAGTATGTCGGCGCGAGCGAATCCTCAAACATGCGGATACGAAAATGGAATCTTCCCGCATGCAAAGCAGGAGGACTAACTCGCATAGCCCTAACCGAACCGACGAGAGTGCGCCGCTGAGATTCCAGTCGCTCAGACCTAACTTGCGCCTCGGTCGGCGACCTGCCCGTTACAGGTCGAGGAACCGGTTCACGTATGAGTCTAAGCGCTGGATTAAGGATTGGCCGTTCGTTCGCGTTTCGTTCCCTTGCCACCGCCCTTCTCTCCTTTCAAATGTGCGGATATAGCTTGCCGCGTTACTCCAAACATCTTCGCGACGTCGGATTGCGTAGCTCCATCATGCAAAGCAAGCCGCACGATAGCGGCCCGCAAATCTCCCTCGCTTCTCGCATCCACCTGCAGCCCTCTGGCAGCTAAAATCGATGAAGCAAGCGCCACAAAATCAATTTTCTGAGAAGAAAGTACGGATTTTCGTCTCGCTGCGAACGAAAGCATTTGGATGTCGGCGCCGGTCAGCCCATCCGACATCGCAGCCAACGCCTTGGGCACGCCTTCCACGTCGTTGCTTACTGCCAAAAAGTGAGTCCAGATATCTTCCCTCACACGGACATCTGGCATCCCCATATCCATGGTGTAAGGAAATCTCCGCCAAACCGCGGGATCTAGCAGTTGGGCGTGGTTTGTAGCGCCAATGACAACGGCCGAGTCATCAAGAGAGTCCAGCCCCTGCAAAAGAGTGTTGACCACTCGCTTTAGTTCGCCGAGTTCATGCCTGTCATCACGCAACTTTGCAATCGCGTCTATCTCGTCAAGAAAGAGAACACCGCGCGCAGGGATCGAGTCGAATATATTGCGGATATTTTTCGCCGTATCGCCGAGCAACGACGAGATAACTGAGTCCAGCCGAACGACGTAAAGCGGTCGCCCGAGATGAGCCGCTACGTGCCCAGCCAAGAGACTTTTCCCAGTACCCGGCGGCCCCGACAAAAGCAAGGACAGACGGGAGGCAATGCCAGCGGCGGCAAGCCGATCGTGACTACGCGCGTCGTCTAGAAACGATCTGAACTGAGCACCCAGATGATCACTGACGAATAGTGGGACCACAGGCGTCGGCTGCTCCTCAACCAGAGGCTGCCTCGACTTCGCGTCGACAGGGAGCGCCTCTGCAATACCTGAAGCGCGCAGTTGGACGCCCTTTCGATTGACCAAGGAACGAATTTTACGGGCCAACTCGGGCGACTGCGACTCAAGACTCACAGCCAGTGCCACCCCCGCGCGACGAACAGCGGTGTAATCAGCAGCCATCGCTCCGGCCACTAAATTAACCAAAGCGCCCTCGTCAAATACAGTACCCATAGATCTACCCAAACCCATCACGAAGCAAGAAACTTACGAGAAAAGTAAAGTCGAATAGATCACGTGTCAATCATTCCTGTCGTAGAGGCAAGCAGCTATGCAGAAATGTCAAAGACCTGACATGCGTGACCATTCTATGAGTAGCCCATCTCACAGATAGAGATTTCCTCGTTACGAAGCAAAGGGGCCTCGAGAGTGGCAGCGGCGCGACACCGGACCGGCCCTTCAGAACCGCCGATAGTGCAAAGCCTCAGCCAGATGCACCTGCTCCACACACCCCGCCCCGCCTTCCAGATCGGCGATGGTCCGCGCGACGCGCAGAATCCGGTGATACGCCCGCGCCGAGGCACCCAGCTTATCCAGCGTCACCTGCAACCACTCGCGCTCCGCCGACGGCAGCGCGCAGTCGCGTTCGAGGTTGACGACGCTCAGCTCCGCGTTCGCCTGGCCAGCGCGCAGCAGCGCTTTCTCCCGGGCCTTGACCACCCTCGCGCGCACGGTCGCGCTGTCGTCGTCCCTGGGCCCACGCATGGCCGAGAACTCGGCGATGGAAACGCGTGGCACTTCGACGCAGATGTCGATGCGATCGAGCAGCGGGCCTGAGATACGCCCGCGATAACGCTGTACCTGATCGGGCGTGCAGCGGCACTCATGCAGTGGATCGCCGTTGTAACCACAGGGGCACGGATTCATCGCCGCAACGAGCTGGAACTCGGCCGGGAACGTCGATTGCCGCGCGGCGCGGGAGATCACGATCTGCCCGGACTCGAGCGGCTCGCGAAGCACCTCGAGCACGTGCCGGCTGAACTCGGGCAACTCGTCGAGGAAGAGCACGCCGTTGTGCGCCAGCGAGATCTCGCCAGGACGCGGATTGGCCCCGCCGCCGACCAGGGCGACGCCTGAGGCCGTGTGATGAGGTGCGCGGAAGGGACGACGGCGCCAGCAACCCGGCTCGATCTCCTCGCCGGACAGCGAACGAATGGCGCAGCTCTCAAGCGCTTCCGATTCGGTCATCGGCGGGAGGATCCCCGGGAGACGCTCAGCCAGCATCGTCTTGCCGGTGCCGGGCGGACCGATAAGCAAAAGATGGTGACCACCCGCAGCGGCGATTTCCATGGCGCGGCGCGCCTGATACTGGCCGCGCACGTCACGCATGTCGGGGCCGCAGGTCGGCAGGTCGTAGAAGTCGGCCGTGGCGGGACTGGTCAGATCGCCATTGCCGCGCAGCCAGGCGCAGACCTCGGCGAGGCTGTCCGCCAGCAGGATGTCGCCCTCCCCGATCAACGCGGCTTCCGCGGCGTTGGCCCGGGGTACGACGATGCGGCGGCCGCTACGGCGAGCGCGGATCAGGGCGGGAAGGATGCCGGGTACGGCACGGAGCTCGCCGGACAGAGCAAGCTCGCCGAGGAACTCGCAATCGTCGAGCCGCTCGCGGGGCACCTGGGAGCCCGCGGCGAGGATGCCCAGCGCGATGGCCAGATCGAACCGGCCACCGTCTTTCGGGAGTTCGGCGGGTGCCAGATTCACGGTGACCCGACGGGCCGGGTATTCGAAGGCGGTGTTCTGGATGGCGACACGAACACGATCCCGCGCCTCGCGCACCGCCGCTTCAGGCAGACCGACGATGGAGGTGGAAGGCAGGCCGCCGGAGAGATGCACCTCGACGATGACCTGTGGCGCGGCGACGCCTTCCTGCGCGCGCGAAAGGGTGACGGCGAGGCTCATGACGGGGAGTATCGTAACCGGTTACGCATCCACAAGGGATGCGAACGTCGGTGATCCTGAAGGGATCCGGCTCGCATACGCACTCCTTGCGCCTGTTCGGAGAAAAATAACCGCCCCCGACCGCTCTCGGGGTGAGGGTGACGGATCGGGGGCGGTCCCGGGCTGTGCGGCCTTCCCTATTGGCCGCGCTGCGCAGCGCTGACTTCCAGGTCGGCAATGCGCTTTTCCAGAGCGTCGAGCTTTTCTCGCGTACGAGCCAATACCTGGCTCTGCACATCGAATTCTTCGCGGGTTACGAGATCGAGGCGGCGTAGTCCCTGCGCCAGAATGTCTTTGAAGTTGGCGTGCATATCCTCACGCGCTTGCGCCAACCCTGGCGGAACCAACGATGCCAACCGCTGTGCGAGTTGATCGATACCCTGCACATCCATCTTGCGCACCTCGATGTCGTGGAATGAAGTTTAGGTGATTCGTTTGTAGGCGCTATAGGCGGATGCCTACACGTCGTGTAGGGTTTCCCCTACAAAATGCTCCCGGAGGACGCCGACCGACCGCGGATGGCACAATGACCGTCCGCGCGCCGACAGCCGGACGCGCCCCGAGGAGTGTTACATGAAGCTGGTCGTCGCCATCATCAAGCCGTTCAAGCTGGACGACGTCCGCGAAGCCCTCGCCGATGTAGGCGTCCAGGGCGTCACGGTCACCGAGGTGAAAGGCTTCGGCCGGCAGAAGGGCCACACCGAACTGTATCGCGGGGCGGAGTACGTGGTCGACTTCCTGCCCAAGATCAAGCTCGAGGTCGCCATCACCGATGATCAGGTCGAGCGCGTGGTCGAGGCCATCCAGCAGGCGGCCCGCACGGGCAAGATCGGCGACGGCAAGATCTTCGTCAGTCAGCTCGACCAGGTCGTGCGTATCCGTACCGGCGAACTGGACAACGACGCCCTCTGAGGGCGTCTCCTGCGATCAGACCGCCTGCGCCAGCCGCTTGAAGCGGCGGTGGTGCACCAGGATTCCCGCGTAGTAGGCCGCGTAGTAGCCGATCGTCAGACCGACCACGAGCATGGTGAGCGGGCTGTTACCGGGCGGCGGCGCATGGGCGACAGCCGGGCCCTCGCCCTGAAACAGGGGGGCCAGCACCAGGAAGCGCCAGGCCATGCGGCCCAGCAGCAGCGCGGTGAGCGCGGCCCCAAGCCAGGGATTCGGGATATAGAAGTCGCCGCCCTGTGGGCTCGACTCGAAACGGGTGAGGCGCAGGCCGACGAAGGCCAGCGCACCGCCGAGCACGAGGCCGCCGAGGGCGCCCTCCGCAAGCCGGATGTCCTGCAGACCCGAGGTCATCATCAGGCAGGCGATCGCCGCGAAGATGACGATGCGGGCGGTCATCCGCTTCGTCCGGATCGGCTGCCGGCCGAAACTGCCGCGAACACGGCGGTAGACGGCGAAAGCCATCAGCGGGGCGACGATGAACGGGATGGTGGTCGGAGCCAGCATGGGCGCGGTCTCGGTGGTGGTGACTGTGACGCTACCTTACGGCGACCGTGGCGGGGGTTCGAGGGCGGGATGTTAGGTGTTGGGGGTGACGGGTGTCATGCGGTCGGATTCCCGCGCCGGGCCCGTGGGGACCGGCGCGAAGAGCTGTCGCGCGCGGGGCGCGCTCCTACATGAAGCGGCCAGCGTTATTTGGCTTTGCCCTGGTTGGCGACGGCGGCCATCTTGGCCGCGATCTCGGCCTCGTCGCCCAGGTAATAGTGCCTGACCGGCTTGAGGTCGGCGTCGAACTCGTAGACCAGCGGAATGCCGTTGGGGATGTTGAGCTCGGCGATGTCGTCGTCGGAGATGCCGTCGAAGTACTTCACCAGCGCGCGCATGGAGTTGCCATGAGCGGCCATCAGCACGCTCTTGCCGCTCTTGATCGCCGGCGCCAGTACGTCGTGCCAGTACGGCAGCACGCGGGCGACGGTGTCCTTCAGGCACTCGGTCAGCGGGACGTCGGCGATGCCGTCGTAGCGGCCGTCGTCGGCGAACGACATCTCGCCCGGCTTCAAGGCCGGCGGCGGCGTGTCGTAGCTGCGGCGCCAGATCTTGACCTGGTCTTCGCCGTATTTGCTGGCGGTCTCCGACTTGTTGAGGCCGGTCAGGGCGCCGTAGTGGCGCTCGTTGAGGCGCCAGTCGGTGACCACCGGGATCCACATCAGGCCCATCTCGTCCTGTACATGCCACAGGGTGCGCACGGCGCGCCTCAGGTAGGAGGTGTGGGCCAGGTCGAAGGTGAAACCGGCGTCCTTGAGCAGGCGACCGGCCTCACGGGCCTCGGCCACGCCCTGCTCGGTCAGGTCGACATCGGCCCAGCCGCTGAAGCGGTTCTCGAGGTTCCAGGCCGACTGGCCGTGGCGGATCATGACAAGCTTGTACATGGCATCCAACGTCAGGAGGAAAAATCCGATGGTGGAACCTCGCCCGCGAAGCGTCAACTTACGCGGCGCCGGCAGGCAGCCGTGCCGGAAGTCACGCTAAACCTTGCGCGGGGCGCGCGCATCTCAAGTGTCCTAGTCCACTCGCGGAGTACCGCAGCATGCGTCGTAGCCTGATTTCCCTCCTCATCGCCCTGTCCCTCGCCGGCGCCGCCGTCGCGGCCGACGACATCAGCAAAGTCAACGGCACCGCGTCGGTCGACGCTGGCCAGAACGCGGGCGACGTCCATACGGTGAACGGCTCGGTCCGCATCGGTTCGCGCGCCACGGTACAGAAGGCCAGTACCGTCAACGGTTCGGTCGAGCTCGGCGAAGGAGCCACCGCCACCGCCGTGAAGTCGGTCAACGGCGCGGTGTCCCTGCATGAGCAGTCGCGCGTGAGCGATGACGTGCAGACGGTCAACGGGCGGGTTCAGCTCGAGCGCGGTGCCGACGTCAAAGGCCACCTGTCCAACGTCAATGGTGAGATCTCGCTCGACGGCGCGCACGTGGGCGGCGGCATCGAGACCGTCAACGCGGACATGGATATCGGTGGCGGCTCGAAGGTCGAGGGCGGCATCCTGGTGAAGAAGCCCAACATGGGCTGGCACACCAACAACGACCGCAATCCGAAGATCGTGATCGGACCGCACGCCGTGGTTCAGGGCACCCTGAGGTTCGAACGTGCGGTCGATCTCTACGTGAGCGACTCCGCGACGGTCGGCAAGATCGAAGGCGCCACGCCGCACGCGTTCTCGGGCAGCGCCCCGTAACTCAGATCCAGTCGCGCGGCTTCAGGTATTCCTGCAGCCGCGCTTCGGGGCTGTCCGCCTCGGGCGCGTACGCGTATTCGAAGCGAACGCGTGGCGGCAGACTCATCAGGATCGATTCCGTGCGCCCGCCCGACTGCAGACCGAACAAGGTGCCGCGGTCGTAGACCAGGTTGAACTCGACGTAACGACCGCGACGATAGAGCTGGAATTCGCGCTCGCGCTCGCCATACGGCGTGTCGCGACGGCGCTCCACGATGGGCAGGTAGCCGTCGAGAAAACCCTGACCGACGTCGCGCGTGAAACTCATGCACCGCTCGAAGCCGCCCTCGTTGAGGTCGTCGTAGAAAAGACCGCCGACACCGCGCGTTTCGCCGCGATGCTTGAGGTAGAAATACTCGTCGCACCACTGCTTGTATCGCGAGTACACGTCATCGCCATACGGCGCGCAGAGGTCCCTGGCGACCTGATGCCAGTGACGCACGTCCTCGTCGACCGGATAGAACGGCGTGAGATCGAAGCCGCCGCCGAACCACCACACGGGCTCCGCGCCTTCTTTCGAGGCCTCGAAGTAACGCACGTTGGCATGCGTCGTCGGGATGTGCGGGTTACGCGGATGCAGAACCAGCGAGACGCCGGTGGCGATGAAGCTGCCGCCGACGAGGTCGGGCCGGTGCGCCGTGGCGCTCGGCGGCAATGGCGAACCGGCGACCCGCGAAAAATTCACGCCCGCCTGTTCGAAGATGGCGCCGTCGCGCAGGACGCGCGTGCGTCCGCCGCCGCCCGCAGGGCGCGTCCAGGCATCCTCCTCGAACGTCGCCTTGCCGTCGATCCCCTCGATGGCGGCGCAGATGCGGTCCTGTAGCCCGCGCAGGAACGACTCGGCAAGATCGGCTTGTTCGGACATGACGGCGCAGGATCCTTGGGCGGGAAATGTCGCGAAGCTTAGCAAGTCGGGCCGGGAGGCCCGCTGCGGCACGCCGCCGCGTAACGATGACGGGGTCAGGGATGACGGGTCAGGAAATACGTGCGGCCATGCGGCGGTTGCCCGTGAGCGCGGCCCAGCGCATGCCGATGTCGATCCACATCAGATAGCCCGCTTCCATGAGCATCCGCACGACATAACGACCGCTGAGCGCGAGCCGGGGTTCGGCGGCGATGGGCGAGGCGTCGAAACCCAGCCGGCGGGCGAGGTACAGGCAACGCGCCAGATGGTAGCGACTGGTGACGAGCCAGACGGCGGGCAGCCGGCCTTCGTCCGATGGACGCAACAGTTCGCGGGCGTGCCGCAGGTTTTCGAGGGAATCGATCGACAGCTGCTCGAGCGTCATCGGCACATCGACGGGCCAGCCGGCGGCGACGAGCCAGCGACGTCCCGCCTCCGCTTCGCTGACCGAGCCGCCACTCGTGCCGCCAAGCAACAACACGCGATCGGCGGCGCCGGCGAGCACGTTTTCGCGCCCGCGCGCCAGACGCTCGGTGAAGTCGGCCTCCGGCAGATCGTCGACCAGGCGACGCCCGAAGATCAGCAGCGCCCGACGATGCCCTCCGGCGATCGGGCTGCGTCGGGCGAGGCCCCATACGTTGATCACGTGCGCGACGTAGACCAGGCCCAGGGTGCCGACGAAGACCACGACGGTGACGAACGCCGCGATCAGGATGTCGCGGTCACTGAGGTAACGCCAGACGCCGCGACGCAGGGGTTTGAGAAGACCGGCCATAGACAGTGGAGTCTGGCGACTTGGCTGGCGAGGCGCAACGATGCGGTCCTGCGAATGAATGGCCATGTCATGGGTGCCGTCATTCACGCGACGCTGCGGCTCAAAAAGGATAGGCTCGCCGCATGCCTCATCCCATGCCTCCTCTCGCCATCCGCGCGTACACGGCGACCTCCGCGCTCGGTCGCGGTCTCGACGCTCACGCCACCGCCATCGCCACCTCCCGGGGCGGCCTTCAACCCAACGACTTCAGCTCAGCGCCCCTGGATTGCTGGATCGGCCGCGTCGCCGGACTCGAAGACGAACCGCTCCCGCCGGCTCTCGCCGAATGGGAATGCCGGAACAACCGCCTGGCCTGGCTGGCGTTGCGTCAGGACGGTTTTATTGATGCGGTCAGGGACGCACGCGAGCGCTACGGCGCATCGCGCGTCGCCGTCCTGCTCGGCACGTCGACCGCCAGCATCGGTGCGACCGAAGAAGGCTATCGACGCCTGGAAGGAGGTCGGATGCCGGCGGATCTCCATCGCTCCGTCCTGCACACCCCCCATTCGCTGGCCGGATTCGTCGCCACGGCGTTCGACCTGGAAGGGCCTTGCCTGACCGTCGCCACCGCGTGCTCCTCCAGCGCCAAGGTGTTCGCCAACGCCGAGCGGATGATCCGCCTCGGACTGATCGACGCCGCCATCGTCGGTGGTACCGACACGCTCTGCGACAGCGTCCTGTTCGGGTTCAATTCGCTCGAGCTCGTGTCACCTGAACCCTGCCGCCCGTTCGACGCCGACCGTGGCGGCATCTCGATCGGCGAGGCGGCCGGCTTCGCGCTCATCGAGCGCGCTGTGGAGGGTGGCGGACTGCCGCTGTTGATCGGCTACGGCGAAGCCAGCGACGCGCACCACATGTCGACACCGCATCCCGAAGGCCTCGGCGCCGAGCTCGCACTGAACGACACGCTGGCGCGGGCGGGCATCGTCGTGGGCGATGTCGATTACATCAACCTGCACGGAACCGCCAGCCAGAAGAACGACGAGGTCGAGGCGGCACTGGTGGCACGGCGTTTCCCGGCGAGCACACGCGCCAGCTCGACCAAGGGCTTCACCGGTCATACGCTGGGCGCCGCGGGCATTCTCGAGGCCACGCTTACGCTGTTGTCGATGCGCGACGGCGTCGTGCCCGCCAATCTGGGTGCGACGACACCGGATCCGCTGTGCGGGCCGCAGATGGCGTGGACATCCGAGCGCGGCGATCTCCGCATCGCGCTGAGCAATTCGTTCGGCTTTGGCGGAAACAACGCCTGTCTCGCCTTCGCCCGGGCGGAGGTTGCCGCATGAGCGCCGCGCTGACCGTATGGATCAAGGGTATCGGCACGTGGGCACCCGGCGCCGACGACTGGCACGCGTTCCGCGAGATCGCCAACGGTGCCGCCGCGCCGGGTGCGACCACGCGGCCCGTGGCCGACGTCCTGCCGCCTAACGAGCGCCGACGCGCGCCGGAAAGCGTGTTGCTGGCCGCCGCCGCCGCGGGCCAGGCCGTGCGGATGAGCGGTCTCGACGCGGCCACCCTGCCCTGCGTCTTCGCTTCCGCGCACGGCGACCAGGTGATCACCGACTACATGTGCACCACGCTGGCGACGGCACCCACGGAACTGTCGCCCACCAAATTCCACAACTCCGTGCATAACGCCCCTGCCGGCTACTGGACCATCGCCACGCATTGCCATGCGAGCTCGAGCGCGGTGTCCGGTGGCGAGACGAGCTTTGGCGCAGGACTGCTCGAGGCCGCCACCCTTGCGGTAGCCGACGAGCGCGATGTCCTGCTGACCAGTTACGACATCGCGGGCACCGGCCCGCTCGGTGAGATGACCAGCACCACCGGCCCGTTCGCCTGCGCGCTGGTGTTGTCGCCGCGTCCGGAGGGCGCCCTGGCGCGCATCGATCTGACGCCGTCGGCCGGCAATACGGGCGCTGTCGCGCTGGGTGACGCCTGGATGGACGACATCGCGGCCAGCAGCCCCTCGGCCCAGGCGATACCGCTGTTGCGTGCACTGGCCCGCGCACGCCCCACCGCCCTGCGCGTGGCCGCCGCCACCGGCCTGGACCTTCACGTGGATATCGAGGCCGTATCATGAACGCCACCGGTGATCGCTGCTGCATCCTGATTCCCTGCCTCAATGAGGAACGTGCCATCGGTCGCGTGGTTGCCGAAGCCATGGAGCTGGGCTTGCCGGTGATCGTCGTCGACGACGGCTCGGACGACCGCACGCCCGGGATCGTGGGTGAGCTGCCCGTCACCCTGATCCGCCACGCGACACGACGCGGCAAGGGCGAGGCCCTGCGCAGCGGCTTTCGCGAGGCGCTGCGTCAGGGTTTCGACAACGTCATCACGATGGACGGCGACGGACAACACCTGGCGTCCGACATCCCGGCGATCCTCGAAGCTCACCGCCGCTATCCCGGCAGCATCGTCATCGGTGCGCGGCTGCTCGAGCGCGAACAGCAGCCGCGGGGACGCCGCCGTGCGAACGCGGTGGCCGACTGGGGCATCTCCTGGGCCTGCGGCCGTCCTGTGGCGGATACGCAAAGCGGCCAGCGGCTGTACCCGCGTGCCGCGCTCGACCTCGTCGACCTTCCCGCCGAGAACTTCGTCTTCGAAGCCGCGCTGCTGATCACGGCGTGCCGCGAGCGCGGCATCGGTGTGGTCTCGGTGCCGATCGCCTCGCGCTACGAGGGCGAGTTCCGCCTCAGCCACTTCCAGCCGGTGCGCGACGTCACCCGAATCACGGTGTATACGGTAGGCCGCATCTTCCATTACGGTCACGTAATGGCATGCTACCGGTCCTCCCGCGCGACACCGACGATTGTCGCGACGGCACCTGGGACACGCGACACGCACTGAAAACGCTACGCGCACGCACCGCGCAAGGGGTCGATACGATGGATCGCAAGTTATATGACGCAGTCATCCTTGGCGGTGGCCTGGCCGGACTGTCCCTGGCGCTGCAGCTGAAAGGCGCCTACCCCGACATGGACATCGTCGTGCTGGAGCGGCAGGCACGACCGCTGCCGGTGGCGGCGCACAAGGTCGGCGAGTCGACGGTGGAAATCGCCGCCCACTACTTCACGCATACGCTGGGCCTGCGCGAACACTTCGAGACGGAGCACATCCGCAAGTTCGGCTTCCGGTTCTTTTTCTCGGAAGGTCGCGACGACCTCGCCGACGTTCTTGAACTGGGGGTCAGCGCTGTGTTGCCGACGCCGAGCTACCAGATCGATCGCGGCATTCTGGAAACCTTCCTCGGCGAGGAAGCGGTACGCCGCGGCATCGATTTCCGCGAGGGCGCCACCGTCCGTGGCTTTGACATCGGCAAGGGTGACGACAGCCACACGGTTCGCTTCAGCCAGTCCGGCAGTGACCACGAGCTGCAGGCACGCTGGCTGCTCGACGCATCGGGGCGTGCGGGCATGATACGGCGCAAACTCGATCTCACCCGCGACAACGGCCACCACGCCAACGCGGTGTGGTTCCGTATCGACGATCGCCTGGAGATCGACGGCTGGTGCGATGACGCCGAATGGAAGGACCGCGTGCATCCGCCGGAGCGCTGGCGTTCCACCAATCATCTGGTCGGCCCGGGCTACTGGCTGTGGCTGATTCCCTTGTCGTCGGGGGCGCATTCGGTCGGCATCGTGGCCGACGCCAAGATGCATCCCCTGGATGGCATGCGCGATTTCGAGAAGGCGCTGGCGTGGATCCATGAGCACCAGCCCGTGGTCGCGCGCGAGATCGAAAAGCGCCGCGACAAGTTGCTGGACTTCGCCTTCTTCCGGCATTTCTCCTATGGCTGCTCGCGGATGTTTTCGTCGGACCGCTGGGCACTCACCGGCGAAGCGGGCGCGTTTCTCGATCCGTTCTATTCGCCTGGCAGCGACTTCATCGCCATCTCCAACACGTACATCACCGAGTTGATCGGTGTGGACCGGCGCGGCGAACCGCTGGCGCCGCACGCGCGTGCCTACGAGCGGCTGTTCTTCTCGTTCTACGAGAATACGCTGCACATGTACCGCGGCCAGTACAACCTGTTCGGCGATCCCGAAGTACTGTCGATCAAGGTGATCTGGGATTACGCCTATTACTGGGGTGTGCTCTGCCAGATCATGTTCCAGGAGCGACTGGCCGACACGCACTTCATCGGGCGCCTGGCGCCGGAGCTGCTCGCCGCGGCCGACCTCAACAAGGAGATGCAGGTCTTCTTCCAGCGCTGGCACGCCGTGTCCGAGCGCCGTAACCCGAAGATGATGCTGGATCAGCGCGACCTTACCTGGTTCGCCGACATGAATGCCACGTTGCATGATTCGCTCAACGAAAAAGCGCTCGGCGATCGCATCCGCGCCAACGTGCACATGATGCGGCTGCTCGCGGCCCACGTGGTCGAGCGTGCGGCGGCGGATCATCCGTCATTGATCGAAGGTGCGGAGCATCTGGTGGATGTCGAGGGCGCGCGGACGACGCTTTTCGCTCAGGTGGCGTGAGTCGCGCGATCTGAGACGCTGGGGATCGACACTACGATGGTCGGTCCGGAGGGGCCGGTCAGGCTCCTCATCAGTCACCCTTTCGCGCTGCCCCTCCGGCCCGGCGAATCAACCCGCCGGGTGAATGACCGCGGCCCGACCCGAGGCGATCTCGACGCCATCGTGCGCGATACGAAAACTGTACTGGGCACCGGACGTATCGGCCATCAGGCACTCCGCGTGCACGTCGAGGCGTCCTTCCAGCGTGTCGATCCGTTCGACCGCCAGCTTCACCCCTCGCAGGCTGACCAGCATCCCCGGACGGGGCTCGGTGTCCCCGCGTTCCTTCGCCAACAAGGCGCCATGCACCGCCATCGCCTGTGCGCCATATTCGGCCAGATGCAACGCGTGCAGGCCGTGGGGGCCGCGCAGCGGATGCGTCGGCAGTACATGGCTCGTGCTGAACGCATGGAGGGCGGATGCGTCAAAGGCGACCACGCCGTCGAGCAGGCACATATCGCCCGCATGCGGAATCAGGTCGATGAACTCGTGTCTGGACAGCAGGGACACGGTCATCCGCCGTGGGCATCGGAGTGCCCGGAGAGCGCGACGGCGGCGGCTGGCTCCTCTACGGACTCCATCTCCTGCCAGAAGTCGTAGAAGTTGAACCAGTTGAACGGATAGGCGCGGGCGTAGTGCTCGACGCGCTGGGCGTAGCGCGCCACGACCGCATCGAGGACGGCGGCGCGTTCCGTACGAGGCACGTCGATGCCTTCGGAGAAGGCCTCGAAGATCAACCGGTAGCGGTTGCCGCCCAGATAGATACCCATGCAGACCACCACCGGAACCTTGAGCACGGCGGCGAGCTGCCATGGCCCCGTGGGAAACGGCGCAGGCTTGCCGAGGAACGGCACCATGCGCGTCGCTTCACCGCGATGCCCGCGGTCGGCCAACAGCGCGAGCATGCCGCCCTGCTCCGCGGCTTCGGCCATTGCGAGCGCGATGGATGCGCCTCCCAGCGCCGCGTCGATCACCGCGGCGCCGACATCGGGCGCGAGCGCCTCGAGCACGGCGGTCAATGCCGGTGTCTTCTGCTTGTCCAGCACGACGCGCAGCGGCACATCGGGACGGCGTCCGCCAAGCGCGCGCAATGCTTCGAAGCTACCCTGATGGGAGCCGATCAGGAGAACACCGCGTCCCGCATTCAGGTGTCGGTCGAGTTCCGGCAGGCCCTCCACCTCGACCTCGAAGTCGCGCTCGCCACGGGCCAGAAAAAACAGCCGGTCAAGCAGCGTCGCGGCGAACATGTGGATATGGTGAAACACGTCATATGCGGTCACCGGCCGGTCGAGCACGCGCGACAGATAGGTGCGCGAGGCCGCGCGTTCGTCGGCGCGACGCAGGAAGAAATACAGCGCGATGGGATAAAGCAGCAAGCGCGCGACGCCCCGTCCGAGGCGCAGGGCGATCGTTCGGATCAGCCAGATCGCAAAGCGCCCGCCGCCTTCCCGTTGTTTCCAGTGACTCATGCCCGGCCCTCGAGCGTGCCGCGGACCAGGGTGTCGGAGCCGCGGCGAACGGTGAAACGCACCCGCGCGGCATCCAGCCCGGTCAGCTCGACCTCGGCATCCTCATCGGGAAGCAGCGGCAGCAGGAACTTCGCGTCGATCACCTGGCCCACGCCGACACCGCGCCACGCGCGCAACGCGTCGGCCGCGGCTTCGAGCAGCAGGACGCCGGCAACGATGGGGCGACCGGGAAAATGTCCGGCGAAACTCGGGTGCGCCGCGTCGAAACGCAGCGGGCGCACGAACGATGCGATGTCGGCTGGATCGGTCATGGGCATCTCAGGCTCACGGTCGGGGCGAAGCAAAGCACGCTCCGGGCGAGTGGTGCCTGAACGACGATCAGGCCGCGGCGCGGTGCTGTTCGATGTGCTCGGACAGCGTGCGGAGGCTGGTGAAGATGGTCCGGTTGTCCGGATTGTCGGACTTCAGCTGGAAGCCATAGCGCTTGGACACCGCCAGGGCGATTTCGAGGGCGTCGATGGAATCCAGGCCCAGGTCGCCGCCGAACAGGGGCGCTTCCGGGTCGATGTCGGCCGGCTGCACCGACTCGAGGTTGAGGCTCGTGACGATCAGTTCGGCGAGTTCGTGCTGTGCTGCGGTTTGCGTTGCCATTGTGTTTCCAGGTCCTGGATTTCCTGCCTCCCCCCGGATGGCAGCGGTCGCGGAGTTTATCACAGGGCCCCCGGGCAAGCCCCTGCGGCCACTCAGCTTCGTGAAGAATCGACCGTTCACGTTTCTCGCCGACGGCGTGACGATATGATGCCCCGAACGCGTTCTATGGACTACCTGATGCCCCACGGCAATGAAATGCGGGAGCGCACGGCGCTCACCGCCCACCCTTCCCCGCTGGTGCGTTACCGCGACGGCTCTGCTTCGCCGGGTCCGCGGACGCTGGCCCTTTTCGGCTTTGGCTCGACACCTCGTGACATCGACGATCCGCGCTGGCTGCGGGTCGTCCTCGATCCGCTGGGCGACGCGCCGCTGGAAGCGTGGGAAGTGGATGCCACGGTCGAGGCGGGCCGCCAGGGCGATCTGCGCTGGTCGCGCGGAGGCGGCTGGCTCTACGCCGCCGTCGAATGCCACGAGGACGACCATGGCGGGCCTGAAGGCGCGGCCGTGCATGCGTATGGTTTGCTCTCGCGATTCGTCGAGGCCGCCGAAGAACGGCACGTGCAGCGCATCTGGAATTACCTCGGCGCGATCAACGAGGGCTCGGGCGACGACGAACGCTACAAGCACTTCTGCACGGGGCGTATCCGCGGCATGGGCGACGTGTTCGCGCAGGGCTTTCCGGCTGCCTCGGCGATCGGACATCACGGCGATCCCGGGCTGTTGCAGGTGTATCTGCTCGCGACCGACCGGCCCGGCACCCGCGTGGAAAACCCGCGTCAGGTCAGTGCCTGGCAGTATCCGCGTCAGTACGGGCGCACGCCCCCGAGCTTTGCGCGTGCCACCCTGCTGCCGGCGGGCGATGTGCTGGCGATTTCAGGCACCGCCGCGGTCGTGGGTCACGCCTCCGCGCACGCCGGGGATCTCGAAGCTCAGCTGGCGGAAACGCTGCGGAATCTCGATGCCCTGCTCGAATCCGGCGGCATGCCCGCCGGCCTCGATGGCGGGGCGCCGCTGAAGGTGTACGTGCGGCATCCCGAGGATGAAGCCGCGGTGCGGGCCTTCGCGGCAAAGCGCTTCCCCTCCGCCCCCTTGCTGCTGGTGCACGGCGATATCTGCCGGGCGGAGTTGCTGGTGGAGATCGACGGATGGCGCTACCGGGACTGATAGCCTTACGGCTTCCTGACGGGCCGCACCCAACCCTCGATCGCCGTCTGCCGTGCACGCGAGATCGTCAGCGTATCGGCCGGTGCGTCCTTGGTGATCACCGAGCCCGCACCGATCGTCGAACCGGCACGCAGGGTCACCGGCGCGACGAGCGAGCTGTTGGATCCCACGAACACCCGGTCTTCGATCGTGGTACGACTCTTGTTTACGCCGTCGTAATTGCAGGTAATCGTGCCCGCACCGATGTTGACCTTGCTGCCGATCACGGTGTCGCCCAGATAGCTGAGGTGATTGGCCTTCGATCCCTCCGCGATCACGGCATTCTTCGTCTCGACGAAGTTTCCGATGTGCACGCCGGCTGCCAGGTCGGTCCCGGGCCGCAGGCGGGCGAACGGACCGATCGTGCAGGGGCCGTGGGTGACCACGCCATCCAGGTCGCAATGCGCGAGCACGACGGTGCCGGCAGCCAGCGTCGCGTTGCGCACGCGCGTAAACGGACCGATGCGCACGTCGTCGCCGAGCACGACCTCGCCTTCGAAGATCACATTGACGTCGACCTCGACGTCGCGCCCCGCGCTCACGCTGCCACGCACGTCCAGCCGCGCCGGATCGGCGAGACGGACACCCGCGAGTGCCAGCTCGCGCGCGGCGCGTTCCCGGTACAGCGTCTCGAGACCGGCCAGCTGCCACGGGTCGTTCGCGCCTGACGCTTCGACCGGATCGCAATCGACGCAGGCGGCGGGCGCTCCTTCGGCCGCGGCCATTTCAAAGACGTCGGTGAGGTAGTACTCGCCTTGCGCGTTGCTGTTGCCCAGCGCACGCGTCCAGGCGAGAAGGCGTGCCGCATCGCCGGCGACGATACCCGTGTTGACGAGGTCCACCGCGCGCTGGGCGGCGTTGGCATCCTTTTCTTCGACGATGTGACGGACCTTGCCGGCCGCATCGAGCACGACGCGCCCGTAACCCTTCGGATCCGCGAGGCGCGTGGCCAGCATGGCGAGACCGTCGCCGGTGCCGACCAGTGCCGCCAGCGTTTCGGCGCGGATGAGAGGAACGTCGCCGTAGAGGATGAGGACCCGTCCCTCGAGCTTGCCATCCGTCTCCAGTGCCTCGAGCGCCGTGCGTACGGCATGCCCGGTACCCAGACGCTCTCGCTGCTCGATCCAGCCCAGCGAGCCATCGGCGGCGAACGCATCGCGCACCTGCTGCCCGTTATGTCCGTAGACGACATGCACGCCAGCGGGATTCAGCGAACGCGCCGAACCGATCACGTGCGACAGCAGGGGCCGCCCGGCCAACGGCATCAGCACCTTGGCGGATGCGGACTTCATCCGCTTGCCTTCGCCCGCGGCGAGGATCAGGACGTGAAGGGGCGTAGCGGTCATGGGCTCTCGTACCTGCCTGGAAGTGAGGGCCGCACTGTCGCGCGTTTGGCCGGCGCTGCCAAGTCGGCTACTCGTCGTCCTTCCGTTTGCTGAGGTTTTCGAGGTTCGGCTTATAGGCCTCGACGAAGGCATTGCGCAGGATGCCGATGATGGCGTCCGACGTGGAAACGCTCTTGTCGTCGATGTTGCCGGATATCGCCACACGCGTCGCGAACTGGTCCTTGGACTGGTTCTTGAACAGCTTGGCCACGCCCTCGGCCGCCGCTTCGTAGACGATCTTCAGCGGACCCTTCTTGTCTTCCTCCACGTCCTGCTTCCAGCTGAAGATCTTCAGTCCGTGGAAGAGTGGCTTGGCGTAGCCACTGAGCTTGCGATCCTTGGCCTGGAGCTCCATGACGAAGTCGCCTTCGCCGCCCGCGAAATCGAGGCCGGAATAAGCGCGCGCGAGATCGTTGGCCTTGACCAGCTTGATGTCGTGGACGGTGATTGAATAATGGAAGTCGCCGAGGCGTTCCACCGGATCGATGTCGGCATGGGTTTCGAGCGGCGCGTCGCCCAGCACCTTGGCCGTCGCGTGCATATGGGCGACCCGGTCGCCGCCTTCGCGCTGGACGTTGGTGAGGTTGGTCACCGTGCCGTTGACGTCGGTCATCTTCAGATCGACCTTCGGGCTGGACACGAAGTTGTTGAAGGTGATCGTGCCATTCATGACATTGATTTCGTCGAACCGGAACGGCGCCAGGGCACGCAGCTGCTCGCGCCAGTCCACGCCCTTACCCGTCTGCTTGTCGCCCTCCGACTTGCCGTCCACGAAGTTGACGACGGGATCGTAGAAATCGATCTTGCCGCGGAAGTGACCTTTCACCAGCGCGCGCCAGGTCAGCGAAATGTCCGCGCGCGTGGTCTTGAACAGTGGGACCGGCACCTTGCCGTCGACCTTGGTGACCGACATCTGGTCGATCGAGTACGACCCGCGCCACAGATGGATGTCGATGTCGGCAATCCGTCCGGCGTAGGCGCCCATGTGAGCCAGGCGACCGTTGAGGTAGTTGAGCACGACATACGGCAGCGCGACGCGGGCCGCGATGAGCACGACGGCGACGATCCCCAGGATCCAGAAGCTTCGGCGGTAGCGGGTGCGCATGAGACTTTCACCTTGAAACGACAGCCCAGTGTTGCGCCGCGGCAGTCATTTCCGGATGAAGAAGCAAAAAAAACCCCTCCGGAGAGGGGTTTATCGGGCGAGGCGGCGTCGCTCAGCGCTTCAGCGTCTTGCGCATGCGCTCGAGTGCCTGGAGCTGCGCCAGCGCCTCGGCCAGCTTGGCCTGGGCTTCGGCGACGTCCATCTCGGGGCCGCGGTTGGACAACGCGGCCTCGGCTTCTTCCTTCGCCTTCAGGGCGGCCGCCTCGTCGAGGTCGGCCGCGCGAGCGGCCGTGTCGGCGAGGATCGTCACGACCTGCGGCTGCACCTCGAGGATGCCGCCGGAGACATAGAACTGCTGGCGATCGCCGTTGGTGCCGACCACGTCCACGTGGCCCGGCTTCAGGCGGGTGATCAGCGGCGCGTGACGCGGCGCGATACCCAGCTCGCCAAGCTCACCGGTGGCGACCACGAGCGTGGCTTCGCCGGAGTAGATCTCGGCTTCGGCGCTGACGATGTCGACGCGGATGGTGTGGGTCATGGGCTTGTCTTCCGTTGGTCGGGAATGGGAGGAGAAGGTCGCTTACGCAGCCTTCTTCGCACCCATGTCCTCGCCCTTCTTGATGGCTTCGTCGATGCCGCCGACCATGTAGAACGCCTGCTCGGGCAGGTGATCCAGGTCGCCGTCGAGAATCATCTTGAAGCCGCGGATGGTTTCCTTCAGGGCGACGTACTTGCCCGGCGAGCCGGTGAAGACTTCGGCCACGTGGAACGGCTGCGAGAAGAAGCGCTCGATCTTGCGGGCGCGCGACACCGAGGCCTTGTCTTCCGGCGACAGCTCGTCCATGCCGAGGATGGCGATGATGTCCTTCAGCTCCTTGTAGCGCTGCAGGGTGCCCTGCACGCGACGGGCCGTGTCGTAGTGCTCCTGGCCGATAACCGAGGCATCGAGCTGACGGCTGCTGGAAGCGAGCGGATCGACGGCCGGGTAGATACCCAGCGAGGCGATATCGCGGCTCAGCGTGACCGTGGCATCGAGATGCGCGAAGGTCGTGGCCGGCGACGGATCGGTAAGGTCATCCGCGGGAACGTAAACGGCCTGGATCGACGTGATCGAGCCGGTCTTGGTCGAGGTGATGCGCTCCTGCAGCACGCCCATTTCCTCGGCCAGCGTCGGCTGATAACCCACGGCCGACGGCATACGACCGAGCAGCGCGGACACTTCGGTACCGGCCAGCGTGTAGCGGTAGATATTGTCGACGAACAGCAGGACGTCCTTACCCTTGCCCGACTCGTCCTTCTCGTCACGGAAGTACTCGGCCATCGTCAGGCCGGTCAGCGCGACGCGCAGGCGGTTGCCCGGCGGCTCGTTCATCTGACCGTAGACCATCGCGACCTTGTCGAGGACGTTGGAGTCCTTCATCTCGTGATAGAAGTCGTTACCTTCACGAGTACGCTCACCCACGCCGGCGAACACGGACAGACCCGAGTGCGCCTTGGCGATGTTGTTGATGAGCTCCATCATGTTGACCGTCTTGCCGACGCCGGCGCCGCCGAACAGGCCGACCTTGCCGCCCTTGGCGAACGGGCACATGAGGTCGATGACCTTGATGCCGGTTTCGAGCAGTTCGCTGGCCGCGGCCTGCTCGTCATACGACGGGGCTTCGCGGTGGATGACCCACTGCTCTTTCTCGCCGATCGGGCCGGCTTCGTCGATGGGGTTGCCCAGCACGTCCATGATGCGACCGAGCGTGGCGGTACCGACCGGCACCTTGATGCCTTCGCCGGTGTTGCGGGCGAGCAGGTTGCGGCGCAGGCCGTCGGTGGAACCGAGCGCGATGGTGCGCACGATGCCGTCACCGAGCTGCTGCTGCACTTCGAGGGTGATCTCGGTGCCGTCGATCTTCAGTGCGTCGTAAACCTGCGGCACCTGGTCGCGCGGGAATTCGACGTCGACGACCGCGCCGATGATCTGAACAACTTTGCCCTGGCTCATGGAATGCTCCGGATGAATCTTCGTAAGGTTCTGTTCGGGCGCCGCTCACTGCGTCGCCATCGCGTGTAGCTTTCGGTCAGACCGCGGCGGCGCCGCCGACGATCTCCGAGATTTCCTGGGTGATCGCGGCCTGACGTGCCTTGTTGTAGACCAGTGTCAGTTCACCGATGACCTTGTTCGCGTTGTCCGACGCGGCCTTCATGGCGACCATGCGCGCGGCGTGTTCGCTGGCGAGGTTCTCCAGCGCGGCCTGATACACCACCGACTCGATGTAACGCGTCATCAGGTGCTCGAGGACCGTGCGCGCATCGGGTTCGTAGATGTAATCCCAGTCGTGGGTCTGCTCGACCTTCACGCCCGTGGATGCATCGCCTTCGGCGTCCTCGAGTTCCTTCGCCACCAGCGTGAGCGGCAGCAGGGCCTCGATGGTCGGCTTCTGCACGATCGTGTTAACGAAGTCGTTGTAGACCAGGAAAACGCGATCGAGCTTGTTGTCGCCGTAGGCGTCGAGCACGACCTTGATCACGCCGATCAGGTCTTCCAGCTTCGGTTTTTCGCCGAGGTGCGTGGCCGAACCGATCAGGTTGACGCCCTTGATGCGACGGAAGAACTGCACGGCCTTCTGGCCGACGGCGACGACGTCGATCTCGGCACCCTTCTCCTGCCACTCGCGGATGCTGGTCAGCGTGCGACGGAACAGGTTGGAGTTGAGACCGCCCGCGAGGCCGCGATCGGTCGACACCACGATGAAGCCCACGCGCGCGACGTTCTGGCGCTCGGTGAGGTACGGATGGGTGAAGTCCGTGCTGGCCTGGGCGACGTGCGCGATGACCTTGCGCATCAGACGCGCGTAAGGACGCGACGCCTTCATCAGGTCCTGCGCCTTGCGGATCTTCGACGCCGAGACCATTTCGAGCGCACGCGTCACCTTGCGCATGTTCTGCGTGCTCTTGATCTTGGTTTTGATTTCGCGGCCGCTAGCCATGGCTTACTCGTCTGTAAAGGGTGACGCCGGATCACGGGGCGGACGTTGCCGCCGCCCCGCGGGTCTCGCTATTACCAGCTACCGGTCTTCTTGAACTCGTCGGCGGCCGACTTGAAGGTCGCCTCGATGTCCTTGTCCCAGTCGCCGGTCTCGTCGATCTTCTTCATCAGGTCGCCGTGATTCTGGCGGAAGAAGGCGTGCAGGCCCTTTTCGAACGGCAGCACCTTGTTGACCGGCAGGTCGTCGAGGTAGCCCTTCTCGGCCGCGTAGACCGAGACGCCGAGTTCGGCGATCGACAGCGGCGAGTACTGCGCCTGCTTCATCAGTTCCGTGACGCGCTGGCCACGATCGAGCTGAGCGCGGGTCGCGGCGTCCAGGTCCGAGGCGAACTGCGCGAACGCAGCCAGTTCGCGGTACTGGGCGAGAGCGAGCTTCACGCCGCCGGACAGCTTCTTGATGATCTTGGTCTGGGCGGCACCACCGACGCGCGACACCGAGATACCGGCGTTGACGGGCGGACGGATACCGGCGTTGAACAGATCGGTCTCGAGGAAGATCTGGCCGTCGGTGATCGAGATGACGTTGGTCGGAACGAACGCGGAAACGTCGCCGGCCTGGGTCTCGATGATCGGCAGCGCGGTCAGCGAACCGGTCTTGCCCTTCACTTCGCCGTTGGTCATCTTCTCGACGTATTCGGCGCTGACGCGCGAGGCGCGCTCGAGCAGACGCGAGTGGAGATAGAACACGTCGCCCGGGTAGGCTTCGCGACCCGGCGGACGCTTCAGCAGCAGCGAGATCTGGCGGTAAGCCACGGCCTGCTTGGAGAGATCGTCGTACACGATGAGCGCGTCTTCACCGCGGTCACGGAAGTACTCGCCCATGGCGCAGCCGGAATACGGCGCGACGTACTGCAGGGCGGCCGCTTCGGATGCCGAAGCGACGACCACGATGGTGTTGGCCAGCGCGCCGTTCTCTTCGAGCTTGCGCACGACGTTGGCGATCGAGCTGCGCTTCTGGCCGATGGCGACGTAGATGCACTTAATGCCCGAATCTTTCTGGTTGATGATCGCGTCGATCGCGACGGCGGTCTTGCCCGTCTGGCGGTCGCCGATGATCAGCTCGCGCTGGCCGCGGCCGATCGGGATCATCGAGTCGATGGACTTGTAGCCCGTCTGCATCGGCTGGTCGACCGACTGGCGCCAGATGACGCCCGGAGCGACCTTCTCGACCGGGCTGCTGCCCGCGGCGTCGATCGGACCCTTGCCATCGATCGGGTTACCCAGCGCGTCGACGACGCGGCCAAGCAGGCCCGGGCCGACCGGCACTTCGAGAATGCGGCCGGTCGTCTTGGCGGCATCGCCTTCGCGCAGGTGCTGGTATTCACCGAGCACCACGGCGCCGACCGAGTCGCGCTCGAGGTTCAGCGCGAGGGCGTAGGTGTCGTTCGGCAGTTCGATCATTTCGCCCTGCATCACATCGGCCAGGCCGTGGATGCGCACGATGCCGTCGGACACGCTGATGATCGTGCCTTCGTTGCGTGCCTCGGCGCCGAGCTTGAACTGCTCGATGCGGGTCTTGATCAGCTCGCTGATCTCGGACGGATTCAGTGTGGTGCTGGACATGGTCGGTTCCTTGGGTCGCGCCGCTTTCACGGCACCCGGTGGTATGAGAATCAGTGCGTCAGCGCGCTGGCCAGCCGCTGCAGGCGGCCTCGCGCGGAACCGTCGATGACCTGCTCGCCCGTGTCGATGACGACACCGCCGAGCAACGCCGGATCGACGTGCGTATCCAGTTCGATCTCACGCTTGAAGCGGCGCTTCAGCGAAACGCGAAGCTTGTCCGACTCGGCGGCGTCGAGATCCATCGCGCTCGTGACCTTGACCAGCAGGGTCGACTCCGACTCACGCTTGTAGTCGTCGTACAGCGAGGCGATTTCCGGCAGGAGCGCCATGCGGCCGTTTTCCGCGAGCTCCTCGAGGAAGCGGGCGAACGGCGCCTCGGCGGCCATGCCTTGCGGCAGGTGCAGCGCGACCAGTTGGGTCGGCAGCACGCGCGGATCGTTGCCGAGGCCGGCGACGCGCTGGTCCGCGGCGACGAGCGCCGCGAAGTTCAGCGCCGACGACCAGTCGGCCAGCGAACCCGACGCATGCGCCACTTCGAAGGCGGCGCGTGCGTAGGGACGGGCGAGGGTGAGCGCCTGGGCCATGATCAGATCTCGGCAGCGAGCTGGTCGAGCAGGGCCTTGTGGGCCGCCGGATCGATTTCGCGCTGCACGATCTTCTCCGCGCCACGGACGGCGAGGGCGCCGACCTGCTCGCGAAGCTGCTCACGGGCACGCTGGGCCATCGAAGCGATCTCGTCCTGGGCCGAAGCCTTCAGGCGGTTGATCTCTTCGATCGCGTCGGCGCGGGCCTTCTCGAGAATCTGGTTGGCCTGCTGCTGCGCCTTGTCGATGATGTCCGTCGACTGCACGCGGGCCTGCTTGATCTCGGTGGCGACCTTGGCGTCGGCATCCTTCAGCTCGGCGCGGGCGCGCTCCGCCGCGGCGAGCCCTTCGGCCACCTTCTTCTGGCGTTCTTCGATGGCACCGTTGAGCTGGGGCCAGATGAACTTGGTGGTGAACCAGACCAGGATCGCAAAAGAGATCATCTGGCCCAGGAAGGTCATGTTAATTTCCATGATCTCTCCAAAGACTCCGAACGCTGGGGTACTGACGGTCGCCGTGACGCATTACGCCACGGCGACGAAGACGAACGCTTGCTCAGCCGCCGGCGGCGGTGCGCAGAACGCCGATCAGCGGGTTCGAGAAGGCGAGCAGCAGGGCGATGGCGAGGCCGATAATGAACGCGGCGTCGATCAGACCGGCGAGCAGGAACATGCGGCCCTGCAGCAGCGGAACCAGTTCCGGCTGACGAGCGGCCGACTCGAGGAACTTCGAGCCCATGATCGCGATGCCGAGGCAGGCGCCGAGCGCGCCGAGGCCGATGATCACGCCGATGGCGATGGCGGTCATGCCCTGCACGTGTGCGAAGAGTGCGGTGAGTTCCATGGTGTTCTCCTGGGATATCTAAGAATGACGAATGGGTGGAAACGAAACGAAACTGGACTAAGCGGTCTAACGTCGGTGCGGTGAGTTAGTGGTGTTCACGTGCCGTGGCGATATAGACGATCGTCAACATCATGAAGATGAACGCCTGGAGGGCGATGATCAGGATGTGGAAGATCGCCCAGGCCGTGTTGAACACGACACCAGGCACGAAGCCGATCCAGCTCACCATCAGGCCGGCGATCAGCATGAACACCAGTTCGCCACCGTACATGTTGCCGAAGAGTCGCATCGCGAGGGACACGGGCTTCGACAGGGTCTCGACGACGTTAAGAAGCAGATTCGGGATGAGCAGGACGATCTTGGCGCCCATGCTCTCCGCATGGAACGGCGCGGTGAGCATTTCCTTACCGAAACCGAAGCCGCCCTTGGCCTTGATGCCGTGGCCGATGACGATGAGGATCACCGCGAGGGCCAGACCGACCGTGGTGTTGATGTCAGCCGTGGGAACCTGGCGGAAATAGGTGTGATGCGCGACTTCGGCACCGCTGAACGTATGCACCAGCCAGCCGGGCAGATCCACCGGCAGCAGATCCATCGCGTTCATGAAGAACACCCACATGAAGATCGACAGCGCCAGCGGCGTGACCGTGCGGCGGTCGCCGTGGAAGGTGTCCTTCACCTGAGTGTCGACGAATTCGACGGCGAGTTCGACCAGCGCCTGACCCTTGGACGGGACACCCGACGTCGCCTTGCGGGCGAACAGCCAGAACCACAGGCAGAAGATGGCGCCCAGCACGAAGGACACCACGATCGAGTCGAGGCGGATGTTCCAGAACCAGAAATGATCGGCGCTGAAATTCACCGTCATGTGGTTCAGGTGGTGCTGGATGTATTCGGTCAGACCGCCTTGCGGTTCGCTCGCCATGCCTCAACCCTTGAATCTGAATGCAAATACGTTGACCGTGAAACCCGCCACCAACCCCACGAGCGCGGGCAGGAACGGCAGTTTCCACTGGACCAGAATGAGCGCCAGCCCGCCGACGAGGACGATCCATCGAAGGATCATTCCCACCAGGAACCTCATGAACGTCGCCGCGCCTCCACCCAGCGCGCTGAACGCTCGCGCTGCAAAAAGCGCGTTGGCGATAGCGACGATCAGGGCGGCTGCAAACGCGGCCAGTCCGGCGGCACGCCCCTGCAGTGAAAAAGCGAGTCCCGCGATGATAGCCACCCCGATCTGCGCGATAACGACGCGCATGGCGAGATGACGACCGGCGGCAAGACTGTTGAGCAACGCGAGGCTCCCGTGGTTTCGCTCGAGGCGGCACCTTTGGTTCAACGGGCCACGGTCTAATCTGGAAAAGTATACCAGCGCCGTAAACGACGGGACAAGCGACGAAAGTCCAATAACCACCCGCCGGCGCGACCATCCGTCGCGTCGTTGGCGAGGGAGCGGCGGTGAATCAGGCCCTGGCGGGCTGACCTACCAGCGCGCCGAGCGAGGTGGCCGTCTCAACGGCCACGTCGAATATGCCACCGGCGGCCGATGCGGCACGCTCGACGCCTTCCCGCTGGAGGTCCCCACCGCGCGCCATGATGGCGCGCATCGCGTTCGCATCCGTAGCGAGCATGGCATCGGCCATCAGGCCGGATGCCGCACGCGCATGCCCTTCCATCGCCTGCAGGTGCAGGTCGGCCACGCGCTCCATGCCACGCCAGGCCAGGGCCTGCGCGGAAGTAGCCTGCTCGACGAAGCGGGCAAGATCGGCGTAACCGTTTACGTGAGGCATCGAGTGCATCCGTGAAGAACGGGGAGGTGCCGGAGTGTAGACCTGTCTGCGGCGGCGCAGCAACCGCTAATTGTTGCGATGACAGCCTTTGCCTCAGTCGCCCGTGTATTCCGCACCCGAGGTACAGGTCTCGTTGACTACGACCTTGGCCAGACCCGGCACGTCGACACGCAGCCGCTGGAAAATCCAGCGCGCGAGGTTTTCACTGGTCGGATTCTCGAGACCTTCGATATCGTTGAGATAGTTGTGGTCGAGGCGGTCGTAGAGCGGCTGGAAGCGCGCCTTCAGGTCGCCGAAGTCCATGACCCAGCCGAAGACGGGGTCGACCGGGCCTTCCACGTGGAGCTCCACACGAAACGAATGACCGTGCAGCCGCGCGCACTTGTGGCCTTCGGGCACATTCGGCAAGCGATGCGCCGCCTCGATGTTGAACGTCTTATAGATACGCATGAGGGTGAATCGATCTCTGATGACTGGACAGTGTAGCGGACCGGGCTTCAAACGATCTCAGCGACCGCCTTCACGACGTGGTTCGCATTTTCGAACCGTCAGGGCGTCGTTTCGTGGACTTTTACGACCGGAACGGTTGCAGTGGTAACTTGTCCGACGGAGCCGGGGGGCGTCCGTTGAGGGGATTCGTGCTCACTGAGGAGGCATCCATGTGCCTTGGTCGTGACTCGCTCGACCGCCCGCACCAGTGCGGGCTGGCCGAAGAAGTGTTTGCCGCCCTGCCCATGCCCTGCGTGGTGTGGCGCGATGAAGGCGGGCGCGCGGTGATGGTCAACGCCGCATTCCGGCGGGAGTTTGGCGTGGGCCGCGGAACAGCCGGACCGCGCTGGATCGCCGACCACCTGGAGCCTTCCGGCGGCGCCGACGAATTCGCCTTCCGCGATCCGCACGGCCAGCCTCGCCGCTATCGCGTGACCCGGCAGCGTCTCGAAGCACCCAGCGGTGCGTTCCAGGCCGTTTTCCTGATGCCCCTCTCCGATGATGAGAGCGTGGCGGCGGATTCTTCTTCTCCGGCCAGCCCCGTCTCGATCGCCGCCACGCGTCCGGACCTCGGCCTGACGCGAAGGGAATCGCAGGTGCTCGACGGAATCATGAACGGCAAGCTCAACAAGGTCATCGCCAGCGAACTGCGGATCAGCCCGAAGACCGTGGAACTCCACCGCGCCAATCTGATGGCGAAGCTGCGCGTGCATAACGTCGTGGAACTGGCGAGGGCCGTGCTGGACGGGCCTCCCTCCCGTCCCGACGAGCGGGTCGCCGACATCGACCTGTCGGCCGCCTGAGGCATAAAAAAAGCCGCATCGTGACGATGCGGCTTTTCTCGTTTTGGTGGCTAGAGGCGGGCTCGAACCGCCGACCTCAGCATTATGAGTGCCGCGCTCTGACCAGCTGAGCTACCTAGCCGTGGAACCTGGTCGTTCGTAAGCGAGGCTCACGAAGGCCGGGCAGTTTAATCGGGGCTGAGCTTCCGTTCAAGTGGTGCCTTGCTCCGTCTTCTCGCGCTGTGGTTGAATCGGGCCCATCGCGCACGTTTCCGGCCTGCAAGGCTGGCGCGCGGCATGGATTCGCGGAGGGCGGATGATCGACGCAGATGGCTATCGACCGAATGTGGGCATCGTTCTCCTCAATGGGGACGGGCGCCTGTTCTGGGCGCGCCGTGTCAATCGCGACGGCTGGCAGTTTCCTCAGGGGGGCATGCGCAGCGACGAAACGCCGCTGGAGGCCATGTATCGCGAGCTGGAAGAAGAGACCGGCCTGCTCGCCAAGCACGTGGAAGTCCTCGCCGAGACCCGTGGCTGGCTGCGCTACCGGTTGCCCAGCCGCTTCGTGAGACACCATCAGCGCCCCACCTGCATCGGCCAGAAGCAGGTGTGGTTCCTGCTGCGCCTCAAGTGCACCGAGGACACCTTTCGCCTGGATGCCTGCGAAAAGCCGGAGTTCGACCTCTGGCGCTGGGTCGATTTCTGGTATCCCGCCAACCACGTGGTGAACTTCAAACGCCAGGTGTACGAGCGCGCCTTACGTCAGTTCGCGCCCACGGTCGAGACCGTCTGCTCGGTCACGGTGGGGACCTGCCCACAGCAGGCCGAAGCCGAACGGCTCGCCCGCGGCGGCGAATGATGGCGCGGTCACCTCGCGGCTGAATTTCACATCTGTGTAGTTGACAATCGTTCGCATTCGTATTCGAATGCCGACCCATGTACATATGCATGTGCAACGCCGTCACCGACCACGCCATTCGCCGCGCCGCGGCCGATGGTGTCGAATCGTTCGCCGAGCTACAGGCCCGCACCGGCTGTTCCGACTGCTGCGGCGCCTGTGAGTCCGAGGCCCGGCGATGCCTCCGTGAGGCGGTCTCCGAGATGCGCCCGGTGCTGAGCTTTCTCCCTACCCCGGCCTGATCTCGCGCCCGCCTTTGCGGACGCAAACCGTCTTCATTCTCGTTACGTCATCGCTTCTCCGCGAGTCGTATAGTCGCCGCTGAATATCCAGGGAGAAACCCCCATGAAGGGCGACGCGAAGGTCATCGAATTCCTCAACAAGGTCCTCTACAACGAGCTGGCCGCCATCAACCAGTACTTCCTGCATTACAGGATGTTCAAGGACTGGGGCTACAACGAACTCGCCAAGCACGAGTACGAGGAGTCCATCGAGGAAATGAAGCACGCCGACAAGCTGATCGAGCGGATCCTGTTCCTCGACGGCCTGCCGAACCTTCAGCACCTGGGCAAGCTGCGCATCGGCGAGAACGTGGTCGAAGCGCTGCAGGGCGACCTGGATCTCGAAATGATCGCGACGAAGGATCTGCGCGAGGCCATTGCCTACAGCGAAGGCATCCACGACTTCGTCAGCCGCGACCTCTTCAAGTTCATCCTGGGCCAGGAGGAAGAGCACATCGACTGGCTGGAGACGCAGTTCAGTCTGATTTCGGACATCGGTCCGGAGCGCTACATGCTCAGCAAGGTCGGCTCGCTCGACAAGCACTGATCAGGTCGCTACAAAGCTACATAAGGCCGCCGCCAGGCGGCCTTTTTCGTGGAACGAGGCGGGGTTCCTTGACCGCGGCGGAAGCCGGGGGCTATACCATCCGGCCTTCACGCCTTCTCCACGGATCCATTCATGGCCCCAAGCCATCCACCCCGCTTCGTCGTGCGCCGGCTCGACGACATGTCCGTCGAGCGGCGAAAACGGCTGCTGATGGGCGCCGCGTGGCTGGGCAGCCTGTTCCTGACCACGCTGCTGACCTGGAGTCTGACGGCGGGCAAGGCGCCGGCCGGCAAGCCAGGCCATGGCCCCATCGTGGCGCACGAGACCGAGGCCGAAGACCTGCGCCAGCAGGTCGCCAACCTGCAGCGGGCGGGCCAGGTCAGCGAGATCGCCGCCAGGGAACTCAAGAGAAACCTCGCTGAGCGCGATGAGGAGATCAGTGGTCTGCGTACGGATCTGGCGTTTTATTCGCGCCTGGTCGGCGGTAACGGGCAGCGCGACGGCCTGAAAATCCAGGGCACACGCACCACGGCGATCAAGGGCGCGCCGAACGGATGGAACGTGGTGATTACTCTGACTCAGAACGCGCGCCGGGGCGATGAGGTCAAAGGCGATGTCCACCTCGCCGTGGAGGGTATCCAGGACAACAAGGTGCGTACCCTCGAAGGCGCCGCTCTCGGCCAGGCCGCATCCGTGGATGGTCTGCCCTTCGCCTTCCGGTATTTTCAACAGATCCAGGGCAGCTTCACGCTGCCGGCTGGGTTCCAGCCGACGCGGCTGCGCCTCGAAGCGCGGCCTGCCGGGGACGACACCGTCAGCGCCACCGTGCCCTGGGCCGAGGCAACACGCAACGACGAGGCAAGCGATGTTCAACAGTAAGGGGAAGAACCAGGGGCCGGCCGTCGGTATCGCCGCCACGAGCCTGATCGCGCGGGGCGTGATCATTCGTGGAGACGTGCTTTTCAGCGGCTCGCTGCACCTGGATGGCGCGGTCGAGGGCTCCGTCCACGCCGACACGGGTAGCGACGGCTTTCTCACCATCAGTGAGACGGGACGCGTCACCGGGCGGATCGAGGTGCCACACGCAAGCATCAACGGCGGCGTGACCGGCGACATCGATGTGTCCGAAAGGCTCGAACTGGCGCCGCTGGCGCGTATCGAAGGCGACGTTCACTACCAGGTGCTGGAAATGGCCGCCGGTGCACAGGTCAACGGCAAGATGATCCATCGGGCGCCCCCGACCGTACGGCAGCTGGCCCAGGCGGGTATCGAGAAGACCCCGACGCTGTCCGAGGCTTGACCTGTAGCCGATCGGCGCCATTATGGGAGGCATGAACAACCCCTTCCCCATGGCTCCGTCGGCAGCCGCGCCGGATTACCGCTCGGCGGGTTCGCCCCTGATCTTCACCGAGGCCGCCGCACGAAAGGTGCACGAGCTGATCGACGAAGAGGGCAACCCCTCGCTCAAGCTCCGCGTGTATATCAGCGGAGGCGGCTGCTCGGGTTTCCAGTACGGCTTTACCTTCGACGAAGAGCAGGCCGAGGACGACCTCGCCGTGTCGCGCGAAGGCGTGACCCTCGTCGTCGATCCGCTGTCGCTGCAGTACCTGACCGGCGCCGAGATCGATTACGCCGAGTCGTTCAGCGGTTCGCAGTTCGTGATTCGCAATCCCAACGCGAAGACCACGTGCGGCTGCGGCTCCTCGTTCAGCGCATGACCGGTCGTACCGCGTGAGCTCCGGAACGGAGCGCCACACGCCCGTAGAAGGTCGCGTGCGGGATAACGTCTTCGCCGGCGTCGCCATCGACCGTATGGCCGAGCGCCGCGACGATCGTCTCTGGGTTGAAGAAACCGAACGCGCCGACGACACGCGCTTCCTGGTGCTGGACAGCGAAGGGCAGGCCTTCGTCGACGAGCGTGGCGAGCATCCTCAGTGGATGACTCCCGTGATGCGGGCCGAACGCTTCGGCGATGTGGTCTCCACGCTGCTGGGGATCGCCAACGGAACGGCATGGTTCACGCTGGTGCTCGACGAGGCGCATGCTGAGATCTTCGTCGACCTGACCTCCGCGCGACGCATGTCGCTGCGCGAAGCCGGGTTGATCCTGCCGGCCTTCGAAGCGGGACTCTTCGCGTTCGCCAAGGGCATCACGCATTGGCAGCGGCAGACGCGTTTCTGCAGTCTCTGTGGTGCTCCCACGCTCGTCGTGGCTTCGGGACATCGCGTGCAGTGCACGAATCCCGACGGTCCGCACATGCATTTTCCCCGCACCGACGCCGCGATCATCGTGATCGTGGAGGACGGCGACCGTTGCCTGCTGGGCCGCCAGCGCGGCTGGCCGGCAGGCCGGTATTCCACACTGGCGGGCTTCATCGAGCCGGGCGAGTCGCTCGAGGATGCGGTCAGGCGCGAAGTGCGCGAGGAATCCGGCGTGGAGATACTTCACGCGACCTACCACTCGTCACAGCCCTGGCCCCTGCCGGCCTCCCTGATGGTCGGTTTCACGGCCACGGCCAGAACCCGCGAGATCATCCTCCGCGACGACGAGCTGGAAGACGCCCGCTGGTTCACCGCCGACGACATCGTGTCCGGCATGCGTTCGGGTGAACTGGGCGTACCGCCGCCGCTATCGGTCTCGTATCGCCTGATCGAACACTGGCTGGCGCAGCGGAATATCTCCCTCGAGGAACTGATCGCGAGTTCGCCGGCCCGCTGACGGTTCGCCTACAATCGGGCCATCGATCTGCGGATTCCGCTTGCCATGGCTTTACGTCTCCTCGCGATTCTCATCTCCCTGGCCATCGTCTGGAGCGTGCCCCGGCTGGCGCGCTGGCGTGACGACCGCTGGTTCCGGGGCTGGGTCTCCCGCTTGAGCGATCTTTCCGGTCCCGGTCGCGTCGCGGTCGTGCTGCTGGTTCCCGTCATCGCGGCGGCGATCATCGCCGGCGTACTCCGTGCCCTGCCCTTCTTCGATCTGGCATGGCTGGCTTTCGCGATCGTCGTGCTGACCTACGCACTCGGACCCCGCGAAATCGAGACCGATATCGACGCGATCCTGCGTGCGAGCGATACGCTTCGCCGCGACGAGGCCCTGATCGCGCTCCGCCACGACGAAGAGACCCTTCCGTGGTTTGCGCCGGCTCTGGTCGAGGCCGCCTTTTACGGCGCGCTTCGTCGTCGCTTCGGCGTGCTGCTGTGGTTCCTGCTGCTCGGGCCGGCCGGCGCGCTCGGCTATCGCCTCGCGCAGTTGCTGGGTCGCGACGCTTCGCTATCCGTCGACACGGACACGCGTACCGCGGCACGTCGTCTGGCCGATGCGCTCGACTGGATTCCCGCCCACCTGATGGTTTTTGCGATGGCGCTGGTCTCCGATTTCGACGCCGTCATGGGCGCATGGAAGCAGTGGCATCGCACCTCGGGCAGCCCGCGCTCGCGGCTGGACCCGGACTTCCTGGGTGCCGTCGCCCGTGCCGGTGTCGATGCCGACGTGGAAGCCGGCGACGGCTACGCGCAGGACGTCAGCGACCCCGTCGTCGAACTCGAAGATGCTCGCCGGGTCATACGGCGCGTGCTTGTGGTCTGGCTGGCAGTGGTTGCGCTGATCGTGCTGGCCGCCTGGGTGGCGTGATATCGACTTACGCAGATCTGAGGCGAAGCCCTACGCGCAAGTGATGGGTTGACTGAGCCAGACTCGGGGCGAAGGACTGACCTCGCCTCGTAGGGGAATGCGGCACGCTTCGTACTCCCCCCCCTGCCAAGGATATGGCAACCATGAAAACCCGCACCCTTGCCCTGGTCCTGATGGCCAGCCTGAGCACTGGCGTACATGCCCATTCGCCGCCCGCCTCCGCACCGAACGACAGCGCCATCCACTTCCTGCGACTGAAGGCCCTCCCCGAGGCCATGGCCACGACTCAACGCGATCCGGCTCGCTGGCGAACCCCCGACGAACTCCGCGGCCTGTCCTACCGGGAAGCCGCCGCGGAGCGAGAACCCGTCGTCGCCTGGATCTCCGGTGACGCCCTGAGCGACGCCACCGTTCGTTCGCTTGCAAGCAAGGCTCTCCACGAGGGCATCGGCGTATTGGTGACCTCGCCCGAAGGGACCACCCGTCATGAGGCGGAAGTCTTCGGCATCGAAGGCCAGGGACGGACATCGCTGTACAGGCGTGGCAAGGATGGCGTACTGGAAGTCTCGACCCTCGACGACACCACAGCCGACGTCGAAACGTCCCAACGGCTCTATCGCGAGCTGGCGGCGGCTCCAGCGTTCAGGGCATTCGCGCGCAGCGCCACCCTGAACGGTGCGGACTCCGCGTCCGACGACATACCCGACCACGTGCCACACGAGCGCTTCCGCTACAAACCCATCAGCGCCCATGGAAACAAGGTCGTCCACGACATCGTCGTACTGCGCGATGCGCGCACCAGCGGGGACAGCAAGGTTATCGTCGTCAAGGCGGGTGTCGATATCGCGCCATGGGACAACGGCGTCTACGGCAAAAACCGCCCCGCCTTCGAACGTGATGGTATCCACGACTTCCTCGCCATCGCGGGTCGCTACGAATTCAGGACGCTTGTGGATTGGGAAGGCAAGGACCGTGGCCCGGAGCTCCGTCTGGACCGGATGGTTCCCGACACCTCGCCGGACGTGAATCGTTCCGTTGCGAAGAGCAGCCAGGTGAGCACGTCCTATGGCGTCAGCACCGCATTCAAGGCTGAGGATGCACTCAAGGGTATCGGCATCTCCGCCATCGGCAAGGTCCCGTTCGAATTCTCCGCCAATCGCACGTACACCGACTCCACCTCGGTATCGATGGAGACGGAGTCCTATTACATCGACGCCGTGACCGAGAATTACGGCCGAGCCCAGGGCGTGACCTGGAACATGCACCTCGCCAACGATGTCGCAGGCAGCCCCGGATACTTCAACGCGAAGAGCAAGTACAAAGTCAGCACGGCGATGGTCACGCCGATGATGCGCAAAGCCTCCGCCCAGCTTATGTCGGTATGGCGAGTCCGTGGCGACTACGAAGGAAATCTGCTGATCGGTACGGGCGGGCGCGTCGAGAATCGACGCTACGGATGGAACCGATCGATGGGCGTTTCCTGGGACCGCAGCTCCGATGTCCATCCCGACTACACGGCCGACATTCCATGGTGGTTCTGGCACAAGGGCAACGACCCGTGGGCGCATCTCCGCCAGGTACCCGCGCAGCCGACGCAAGTGGTAAAGATCAACCTTGGCTCACCCTTTCTCACGTCCAGCCCGACGGTGCTGATTCAGTCGAGCAGCGGCGAAGGCCTGTGCATCACCCAGGGCCCCTTTGACGAGAAAGCCGGCGCCGCCCAGCTCACGGAATGCGACGAAGCCGAAAGCCATCGCGCCCAGCAATGGAACATGGATTCGGAAGGCCGATACCGCAACCGCGAGAGTGCGCAGTGCCTTCAGATCGACACGAAGAGTGGCACGGTCGGCACGGCGAAGTGCGCCATTCGTCACAACCAGCGCTGGAAGTGGGCCGCGGATCGCGTCGTGTCCCTGATGGACGGGGGCACGCATCATCGCCTCGAAGTGTCGAATGACTCGCTGATCGCAAAGTTCGATGCCGTGCGACATGACGAAGTCGTGGTCAACACGGAAAACGCGTTGCTGCCACCGTGGAGCAACTATCCGCTGGCACCGTCACCTGGCAGCACCATTCCACGCCTGTCGACGAATTCGCCGACGGTGCCGGACAGCTACCTGAGCTACCGTCGCGTACCGGCAACAGAGCGTTGGCAGACGATCCCCCTCAGTCGCTGAAGCAGGAAAATCGAATCGCCGGCGCTCAACGCGTCGGCGATGCCCTCAGGCTTTGTCGCCCCGCAGTTCGCTGACACGCGCTTCCAGTGACGCTGCATTCGCGGCCTCCGCAGGCAGCGGTGCACCGCCCACCAGTTCGATCTTCGACCAGAACCGGCGTGGCAGACGCGCACGGCGCAAGGCACCGTCACGGCGACTGAAGATACTGCCCCACATGCCTCGCAGCGCCAGCGGCACGACGGGCACCGGCCGACGCGCAAGGATGCGGTCCACGCCAGGGCGGAAGGTCTGGATGTCACCGTCGCGCGTCAGGCCACCTTCCGGGAAGATGCAGACGACCTCTCCGGCCGCCAGTGCCTCGTCGATCTCGTCGAACGCCTTGTCCATCAGCGCCACATCCTCGTTACGCCCGGCGATGGGAATCGCCTTCGCGGTGCGGAAGACGAAGCGCAGCACCGGGATGTTGAAGATCTTGTAGTACATGACGAAACGCATGGGGCGGCGCACGCTGGCCATCAGGATCAACGGATCCATGAAGCTCACGTGGTTGCACACGACCAGCGCGGCACCTTCGTCCGGCACGTTCTTCAGACCGTCCACCCGCACCCGGTAAAGCGTGTGCACGAGCACCCAGGTGATGAAGCGCATCATGAATTCGGGAACGAGGGTGAAGATGTACACCGCGACCGCGATGTTGATCAGCCCCGTCACGAGGAAGATCGTCGGCACGGAGAGTCCCAGCGCCGTCAGGCCGATGCCGAAGCCGGAAGCGGCACAGATGAAAAGCGCATTGACGATGTTGTTGCCCGCGATCACGCGCGACAGGCGGTCGCGAGGCGCGCGACTCTGCACGAAGGCGAACAGCGGGACGACGTAGAAGCCCGCGAAGGCTCCGATCATGGTCAGGTCGAGCGCGGCGCGCCACGCTCCAGGCACGGCGAGAAAGGCCAGCCAGTCGAGCGAGGCGCCGGGCGTCACACCGGGCCGCGCGAAGAACAGATCGACAGCGAATACGGTCAGGCCGAACGCGCCCATGGGCACCAGGCCGATCTCGACGCGTTTGCCCGACAGCCTCTCGCACATGAGCGAGCCCACGCCCGTACCCAGCGAAAACAACGTCAGCACGAGCGTATTGACCGAACCGTCCCCGCCGAGGATGTGGCGCGTGTAGTTCGGCAGCTGCGCGATCATGACGGTTCCGAAGAACCAGAACCACGAGATGCCGAGCACGGCGTTGAAGACCGCGCGATCGGCGTTCGTGATCTTCAGCACCCGCCAGGTTTCGCTGAGCGGGTTCCAGTTGAACTTCAGATCGGGCGCGGTCGCGGGCGCGGGAGGTACGGACCGGCTGACGAGGTAACCGGTCACCGCGATCGCGATGGTCGTCAGCGATGCCGCGAGCGTTCCGTAGCCGGCGATCAGCATCAGCGAGTTGCCGACGATCATGCCGATCAGCATCGCAAGCTGTGTACCCATCTCGACCAGCGCATTGCCGCCGACGAGTTCGCTGCGATCGAGGGTCTGCGGAAGAATGGAATACTTGATCGGGCCGAAGACGGTCGAATGGATACCCATCAGAAACAGGACGACGAGCAGCAGCGATACGTGGTGAGTGAAGAAGCCGACGGCCGCGATGGTCATCGCTGCGATTTCGAAGAGCTTCACGTAACGGATGATCCGGGTTTTCTCGAACTTCTCGGCCAGCTGTCCCGCCGTGGCGGAGAACAGGAAATACGGCAGGATGAAGAGCGCGGGCGCGAGGTTTGTGTATAGCGAGACCTCGGCGTCCGGCAGACTCATCTGGAAGGCGACCAGCATCACCATCGCGTTGCGGAACGCGTTGTCGTTGAAGGCGCTCAGCGCCTGGGTCCAGAAAAAAGGTGCGAAGCGGCGCGTGGCGAGCAGTGAGAACTGGGACATCCGTGATCGACCCTCTGATTTTTCCGGAGTGTAGCTGAGACGTGGGTCACCGTGGCCGGCACACCCGGTCTCGTCGCGGTGCGCTGCGTTTTCAGGAAAAACCTCACGGACAGCAACGTCGGGTTCCTACCTCGCCGCCTGCAAGCAGATGCCATCCTGACCGGCATGATTGCCCACGATCCAAGGAAGACATCCCATGACAAGAAGGAAGAGAGCACCGGACCGCACGCGCCACCCCGAACCCTGGCTTGTCGCCACCGTGCTCGCGGCGGCGCCTTTCGCGGCCGTCGTCGCCCAGGACGCGCGCACCGTCGGCGGTTACGTGCCACGCCTGGAAGTACGCGACAGTGACGTCTTCGACAACGGCCGGAGCATCCACCACGACATCGTCGTCGTCCGGGAAGTGAGTCCGAGCGTCGACGAGAAGGTCGTCATCGTAAAGACCGTCGTCAACCAGCTGCCTACCGTGCAGGGTCTCCACATGTGGGGCGGCCGGGAGAGCGAAGACAACTACGGAAACATTCTGACCCTGCCCCTGCATTACGAGGTGGAAACCACCCTGACCGCACCGGACCTGCAGGACGGACAGGTGCGCCTGATATCGCAGGCACCCCGTTCGGATGGCGCGACCGATCGCACCTTCGTCGACAAGGTCGGCGTGAAGACCAGCGTGGGCGCGGGCGCGAGTACGGAACTGACGGCGGCCGTGTCGAAAGACAGCGGCTTCTCGTGGGGAAAACTGCCTGTCTCGTTCAACGCGGGATTCGAGCAGACATCGGAGCGCAGCGTCACGATGACGCTGAAAGATTACTTCACCGAGAGCGCCATCACGAAGAACGCCGCAGGTGAGGCATCGGCGCTGTGGCGATTCCGGCTGGCGCCCGACATCGCCAACGACGTTTGGTATTCGTACTCGCACTATCGGGTGGGGCCAGGCTGGCTGTTCACGCTCCCCACGACGACTCCGATGATGCAGCGAGCCACGATCGAGACCGTCTCGGAGTGGCGCCTCCCGGGTGGCTACAGCGGTCCCATCGACATCGCCACGCGCAGCTCTGTGGACAACTCCACGCGGCTCGCGCCGACGTCATCGATGGAGACATGGCGCGACGAGGACGCCGGCATCGGGCATCTGACGCGCATCGACCTCGGCTCGCCGCATCTCGAACGGCAACCCGTCGTCAGGTTGCAGTCCCTCGCAGGCGAGGGCCATTGCCTCACCCAGCCTCAGCGGGACCAGCCTGCCGTGGCGTTGGCGCCGTGCAAAGGCGGCACCGACGGTGCGGAGCAGCAGTGGTATCTCGACAGCGACCACACTTACCGCAACGTCGCGAGCCGGCTCTGCCTTGCCGCGGATCCGGCGGGTGGCGGCGTCCGGACCGAATCCTGCGCAGGCTCCATGCTGAACAAGCAGTGGCAGTGGCGCGCCGACCGCCTGCACTCCACGTACATGGACGGAGGTTCCTGGCGCCTTCATGTACGCGACGGCGTACCCCGGGCTATCTTCGACCCCGTGCGACACCAGGAGATCGGCAGCAACCCGTTCCATCATCTGCTGCGACCGTGGTCGTCGTATCCGCAGGCACCGACACCGGGCGATGTCGTCCCGGCTGTCGCGGGTGCCTCACCCGCCATCTCCCAGGGACTGCTGCGGCACAAGGCGGTCAGTGCGGAAGAACGTTGGCAACCCTTGCCGATCGATTCGAACCGTTAGCCGATGTGGTGTGGCTGCCTTACGTTCGCGAGAGCGCGCGGTGTGCGATGTCGTGGCGGAAATACATGTCGGCGAACCGCACGCTGCCGAGCGCCTCGTAGGCCGACGCGCGGGCGGCCGCCACGTCCACGCCCAGCGCGCAGACGGTGAGTACCCTGCCCCCGGCGGTGACGGCCTGCCCGTCGGCATTGTCGGCCGTACCCGCATGGAACACCTTCACGTCCGCACCGAAGTCACCCTCCGCGCCGGTGATCACATCGCCGGCGCGGACCTTGCCCGGATAGCCGCCCGCGGCGAGCACCACGCCCAGCGAGGGGCGCGGATCCCACTCGGCGGTGACGTCGCCGACGCGGCCATCCAGCGCCGCCTCGATCAGATCGACCAGGTCCGAACGGAGGCGCAGCATGATCGGCTGCGTTTCCGGATCGCCAAAGCGCACGTTGAACTCGATGACCTTCGGCGCGCCCGCCTTGTCGATCATCAGCCCCGCATAGAGAAACCCGGTGAACGGCGCACCGTCGGCGATCATGCCGTCGAGGGTGGGCTGGATGATCTCGCGCATGACCCGCGCCGAGACCTCGTCGGTCACGACCGGGGCGGGCGAATACGCGCCCATGCCGCCCGTGTTCGGGCCGAGATCGCCGTCGTCGCGCCGCTTGTGATCCTGGCTGGTCGCCATCGGCAGCGCATGCCTGCCATCGGCGATGACGATGAAGCTGGCTTCCTCACCATCGAGGAATTCTTCGATGACCACACGGGACGAAGCGTCACCGAAAGCCTGCTGACCGAGCATGTCCTCGAGCGCGGCTTCCGCGTCGGCGAGCGTCATGGCGACCACCACGCCTTTACCGGCGGCGAGGCCGTCGGCCTTGATGACGATCGGGGCGCCGGTACCGCGCACGTGCGCGAGCGCCGGCGCCAGCTCGGTGAAGACCGCATAGTGCGCCGTAGGAATGCCGTGGCGGGCGAGGAAGTCCTTGGCGAAGGCCTTGCTGCCCTCCAGCTGCGCCGCGGCGGCGGACGGGCCGAAGCAGCGCAGGCCTTCGGCGGTGAAGCGATCGACCACACCGGCGACGAGGGGAACTTCGGGGCCGACCACGGTGAGGCCCACGCCTTCGGCTTTCGCCAGGGCCACGAGACCGTCGATGTCGGTGACCGGGACCGCCGCGTTACGGAGGCCCGGCTCACGTGACGTGCCCGCATTGCCGGGAGCGACGATGACCTCGTCGACGCGGCCCGACTGGCCGAGTTTCCAGGCAAGCGCGTGTTCGCGACCGCCGCCGCCGATAACGAGGACCTTCATGCTGCTTCTCCCGACAAGTAGCCGGAGATTCTATCAGCCGCGTGCGGCCAGCATTTCCAACAGGAGGCCGCGCGGCAGTTTGCCGGTCTCGTTGCGCGGCAGCGCCTCCACGACGCGCAGCGGGCGCGGCAGAAACACCGGGTCCATCGCCTGGCGCAAGGCGGCCAGTACGGCCTGCTCGGTCATCCCCGGCGCTACCACGAGGCCCGCGATGCGGCGGATGCCGGAGGCGTCGGCATCGTCGAGCTGGAACAGTACGCCGTCGCGCACGCCGTCTATGGCCAGCAGACGGCGATTGAGGTCGCCCAGCGAAGCACGCTTGCCGGCAATTTCGAGGAGATCGGTGTTCCGGCCGCGGAGCTGGAAGCGGCGCCCGCCGTCGTGCAGCGAGACGATGTCGGCAAGGGCGATCGGTTCAGCGAGCTGCGGCGCGTCGACCAGGGTCCCGTCAGGCTGCGGATGCAGCGTCACACCCTGGTAGAGCGACCAGTCGTCGTCGGTCGCGGTACGTCGACTGGCGAACACGCAGGTTTCGGTCGAACCGAACACCTCGTGCAGGGGTGCGCCGAAGCGCTCTTCGGCCGCACGCGCCAGCTCTACCGGCATCGGCGCGGTGGCGGAGACGAACGCGGCGAGGCTCGGCAGAACGACGCCGGATTCGACCAGCGCGCGAAGGTGTACGGGCGTCGTCACGAGTGCGCGCGGTTCCGGCATCGAGGCCAGCGCGGCGGCGACATCGGCCGGGAAAAACGGACGACCCGAATGGACGCTCACTTCGGACAGCAACGGCATCAGGACCGACATCTCCATGCCGTACATGTGCTGCGGGGGCACCGTGGCGACGACATCGAAGGCGCGTCCGATGGTGCCACCGAGCATCGCGGCGTTACCGGCATTGCTGGCGACGAAGCTGCCCCAGGTCTTTACGTTGGGCTTGGGCCTGCCGGTGGACCCGGAGGTGTAACCGATGGCGACCACGGCGTCCGTCGGGATCGAGGGCACCTCACCGCCGGCCGGCGACGTATCGTCCAGCGTCGGCATGCGCAGGTAGCCGGCAGGTGCGGGCGCCAGGGCCAGCTCGCCGATGGCGTAGGAGCCAGGGTGGCTGGCCATGACCTCGTCGACCGCATGCGTCGCGCGCGAGGGGGGCAAGAGGTTGATCTGGCCACGCGTGACCAGCGCCGCGAAGGCGACGAGGAAGGCGTAACGGTCCTCGCAGAGGTTGACGGCGCTGTCGGCCTCGGGAAGCAACGCGGCCACTTGGCGGACGTGGGCCAGGAAGGTGGATGCGGTGACGGCCCGGCCGTCACGCCAGGCGATGGCGCGCGACGGCGCGCCTACCAGCAACGGTAACGATGGCGCGGTCTCGCGCCCGGTGATTTCGTAAACGGTCGACAACGTGATTCCCCCTGTCAGGCGCGGATGATAGCGCCGGTGAGGGCGTCGCGGATGGTGGTCGGGCGCTCCTGGCCGCCCAGCGGAGCGTCCAGCGCAGCATCGAGGCGGTCGCCGAAATAGCGATCGAGGGTCGCGACGTCGCGAGCGGGCGGCTCACCATGCGGGTTCGCGCTGGTCGACACCAGCGGTGCGCCGAACGCCCGGCAGAGCGCCGCCGACGGTTCGTGCGCCGTCACGCGCAGGGCGATGCCGGTGTGTGCGCCCGCCACCCATGCGGGTACGCGCGCGCTACGCGGAAACACCCAGGTATGGGGACCTGGCCATGAGCTGCGGACATCGCGAAGGATCTCCGGAGAAACGGCGGCTACGTCGATATACGGCTCGACCTGCGCGAAGTCCGCCGCGATGAGCAACACGCCCTGGGTCGGCGGACGCCCCTTCAGCGCGAACAGACGCTCGAACGCGCCTTGATCGTGGGGATCGCAACCGAGACCAAAAACGGCCTCGGTGGGGTAGGCAATGACGCCACCCTCGCGAAGCCGGTCGGCGGCCAGGGCGACGTCGGGAAGAGTGAAACGTCGCATATCAGTCCGCGGCAGGCGCCGCCGTTTTCGATGCCGGGGCCGCGGTTTTTTTCACCGCCGCCTTTTTGGTTGCGCTTTTCTTCGTGGCGGCCTTCTTCGCGGCAGTCTTCTTCGTGGCCGTCTTCTTCGTCGCGGTCTTCCTGGCGGCCGTCTTTTTCACGGCCGTCTTCTTCACCGCGGCGTCCTTGGTCGTTGCCGTCTTCTTTGCCGCGGCCTTCTTTGTCGCGGTTTTCTTGGCGGCGCGACCACCACGCGGCTTCTTGACCGGTGCGGCGGCGAGCAACTCGCGACATTCGGCCTCGGTCAGCGACTTGGGCTCCTTATCCTTCGGGATGCGCGCATTCTTCTCACCGTCGGTGATGTACGGCCCGTAGCGGCCGTTCAGCACCTGCACGCCGTCACCGAAGTCGGTGATGATGCGGTTCGCGATGGCTTCGAGCTTCTCCTGAACGAGCTGCAGGGCCCGCGGCAGCTCGATGGTGTACGGGTCATCTTCCGGCTTGAGCGAGGCATAGGTGCTGCCCTGCTTCACGAACGGCCCGAAACGACCGACACCGACCGTGACATCGTCACCGGCTTCCGACTGGCCGAGGTTGCGCGGCAGCTTGAACAGCTCCATCGCCTCTTCGAGGGTGATGGTATGCATGCTCTGGCCGGGGCGCAGGCTGGCATAGGTCGGCTTGGCCTCGTCGTCCTTGGTGCCGATCTGGGCGTAGGCGCCGTAGCGGCCCAGGCGCACCGACACGGGCTTGCCCGATTTCGGATCGTCGCCCAGTTCTCGCGCACCGGTAGCCTCGTTTCGGTCGACCGATTCGGTCTTGTCGTCGACCAGCGTCTTGAACGGCTGCCAGAAGCGCTCGAGCAGCGGCACCCACGCCTCCTCACCGCGGCTGACGGCGTCGAGCTCGTCTTCCAGCCGGGCGGTGAAGTCGTAATCGACGTACTGGGTGAAGTGCCCCGACAGGAACTGGCTGACCGCGCGGCCGACGTCGGTCGGCTTGAAGCGCCGGCTTTCGAGCAGGACGTATTCGCGACTGAGCAGCACCTGGATGATGCTGGCGTAGGTCGACGGACGACCGATGCCGTATTCCTCGAGCGTCTTGACCAGGCTCGCTTCCGAGAAGCGCGGCGGCGGCTCGGTGAAGTGCTGGTCGGCCACGATGGCGGCGACAGGCACCACCTCGCCCTGCTTCAGGCGCGGCAGACGACGCTGATCTTCATCCTCGTCACCCTTCTGATCCTTGCCCTCTTCATAGACGGCCAGGAAGCCGGGATCGATGACCGTGGTGCCCGTGGCGCGGAACGCGGAGTCGCCGACCGGAAATTCCACGGAAACCGTATTCAGCGTGGCGTGGATCATCTGGCAGGCGACGGTGCGCTTCCAGATCAGCTCGTACAGCTTGCGCTGGTCGTCATTGAGGAATGACGCGACGCTGCGCGGCGTGCGCATGGCTGAGGTCGGGCGGATCGCCTCGTGCGCTTCCTGGGCATTCTTGGACTTGGACTTGTAGACCTGCACCGCGTCCGGCAGGGCGTTCTTGCCGTATTCGCTGGCGATCAGCCCGCGCAGCTCGGCGACGGCGTCGTCGGACAGCGCCACGGAGTCCGTACGCATGTAGCTGATGAGGCCGACGTTGCCCTCGCTGCCGATGCTCACACCTTCGTAGAGGCCCTGGGCCACGCGCATGGTGCGGCTGGTCGAGAAACCGAGCTTGCGCGCGGCCTCCTGCTGCAGGGTGGAGGTGGTGAACGGCGGCGCGGGACGGCGCTTGCGCTCCTTGCTGGCGACCTCGCCCACCGTGAAATTGCCGGCGGCGGCACGCTCGAGCGCGGAACGCGCGGCGGTGGCATCGGCCTCGTTGGTGAGGTCGAACTGCTCGAATTTCTTGCCGTCGAGCCGCACGAGGCGGGCGTCGAACGCACCGTCCTTGTGGGTCAGGTTGGCCTGGATCGTCCAGTACTCGCGGGCCTGGAACGCTTCGATCTCGAGCTCGCGCTCGACGATCATCCGCAGCGCGGGCGACTGCACACGGCCAGCCGACAGGCCGCGCTGCACCTTGCGCCAGAGCACCGGCGAGAGATTGAAGCCGACCAGGTAGTCCAGCGCGCGACGCGCCTGCTGGGCGTCGACCATATCGTGCGAGAGCTGTCGCGGATTGGCGACGGCTTCCTTGATGGCCTTGGGCGTGATTTCACTGAAGACCACCCGCTGGACGTCCTTGCCCGCCAGCAGGCCGCGTTCGCGGAGGATCTCGCTGATGTGCCAGGAAATGGCCTCACCCTCGCGATCCAAGTCGGTCGCGAGATAGATGCTGCTTGCCGCCTTGGCCGCCTTGGCGATCGCATCGACGTGTTTCTCGTTGCGTTCGATGACCTCGTAAGCCATGGCGAAGCCGTGTTCCGGGTCGACCGCGCCCTCTTTAGGTCGCAGATCGCGCACGTGACCGTACGACGCCAGCACCTGGAAGTCGGCCCCCAGGTACTTGTTGATCGTCTTGGCCTTGGCCGGCGACTCGACGATGAGGAGGTTCTTTGCCATGCGTTAACCGATTCCAAAGGCCGCCGGGGCGAGTGGACCCCAGGGCATGTATATATTTAGTGGGGGCATACCACCGTGATGCCTGTCAAGCGCCGGATGCTTACATCACGCGCTGATAACGGTTTCCGGGGAGGCTTGCGACCTCACCTTCCAGCTCCAGCATCAACAACATGGAAGACAATGGCCCCGCAGCGAGACCCGTCGTGCCCACCAGGGCGTCCAGAGAAGCGGGATCGTACCCCATGACGTCGAGCAGGCGGCGATATTCCTCATCCTCGCGCCAGTCGAAGGGGCCGCGCTTCGCCCGCCCGGTGGCCGGCTTCGCCTCGCCGGCCGCCAGCCGCTCACGCAGCTGAGCCCCCAGTTCCATGGCCGCGGGCGCCAGCGCCGCAAGGACCTCGTCGGGACGCTGGACCAGACGGGCGCCTTCGGCGATCAGCGAGTGACAGCCCTCGGCCAGGGGATTGTGGATGGAGCCAGGCAACGCGAAGACGTCCCTGCCCTGCTCCCCGGCGACGCGCGCGGTGATCAGCGACCCCGAGCGCAGGCCGGCCTCGATCACGACGACGCCAAGGCTCAGGCCGGCGATGATGCGGTTGCGCTCGGGGAAATGGCGGGGCAGCACGGCGGTACCGGGCGAATATTCACTGACGATGGCCCCGTGGGCCGCGATACGGCGGGCCAGGGCGTGGTGTTTGCGCGGGTAGACCCGGTCGGGGCCGGTGCCGATCACGGCGATGGTCGGCTGTCCGGCGTCCAGGGCCGCCTCGTGCGCCGCGCCGTCGATGCCGTCCGCCATTCCGCTGGTCACCACGAGGCCACCCTCGGCCAGCCCGGCCGCGAACCGCCGTGCATTGGCGAGTCCCGGGACCTGAGCCTTTCGTGCGCCGACGATGGCGACCTGGGGTCGCAGGAGCAGCGAAGCGTCACCCTTCACGAAGAGCGCCGCGGGCGGATCCGGGATGGCCTCCAGCTGCGGGGGGAAGTCTTCTTCCGTGCACAGCAGCAGGCGCTGGTCGTCGGCGCCCTTCACCCAGGCCAGATCGGCGGCCAACGCAGCCTCGTCCGGCTGAGCCAGCCAGTCGCGGCCCTCGGGTTTCAGGGAGCTCTCGTGCCGGGTCAGCCAGCCCAGCAACGCCGATGCGCTGCCACGTGCGACGAGCCCCTCCCGCAGGTTTCGCGGCGTGAGGCCCGGGGTCCGCAGCAGGATCAGCCAGGCGCGAAGGTCTTCGGTGTCGGTCATCCGCGCAGTGTAGACACTGCGCGGCGACTTACTGTCAGCGGGCGGCTTGACGCCACCGCCGATTATTCCGGGAAAACGAGCTTCTCGCCCTTCTTGATCGGCCGGAGTGCGTCCATCACGAGCGCGTAGCTGACATGGTCGAACGTGCGGAAAACCATGATGTGGCCCGCGAACTCGTCCGGCAGCTTGACCTTTGGCGACGTGTCGCGGCGCTTGTAGTTGCCCCTGACTTCGTCGGGAATGACTTCGCCCTGGTCCATCACCGTGAAGGTGGCACCGTTGTCGACGCCGTCGGCCGAGCCGGCGGAAATCGATACGACCTGGCGGCTGCCGGCGTAGTTGCCGTCCGCGATGCCGATGACGCGGCCGTCCGCCGGCACGCCCTTTGCGGCATGCGGATAGAAGTACGGGTCGTAGGGCGTGTCGTCGATCTGCGTAAGGCGATCGCCCTTGCGGATTTCCAGGGTCGAATCGACCAGGACCAGGCTCGTCACGTCGCCCTTGGTCGCGATGACTTCCGCCGTGCCGATGACCGATACCTCGACACCGCGATCGTCACCCTTGCCGGTGTGCGTGTCGTGACGCGAATCTTCCTGCCAGGGGCTGTTGGCCATCGAGGCATCGCTGTCCAGTTCGTCCGCGACGAACGAACCGTGGCCCGGGTTGTTCAGCATGTCCAGACCACCGGGGTTTCCGCCATGGTCGCGGAAGCGATTGGTCGGGCGGACGATGGCCCAGCGCTGACCCAGCTGCGCCGAGTCCAGATCACGGGCGTAGATCTTGTTGCCCGGTGAGGCGCGCAGGTGCGATTCCTCGAACCCGACGAGGTACGGCAACTGTTCGACCGCGTCGGCGTCCATGACACGCATTTCCTTCAGGAACATGCGCAGGTCGCCGAGCGGGATGGCCGCGACCGCTTCGCCTTCATGGCGGATGCCCGGCTGCAGGCCGACGCGCGGACCGCCTCCGGCCATCGAAAGATTCAGAACGTCACCCGGGTAGATCAGGTGCGGGTTGCGGACCTGGGGATTGGCCTGCCAGATTTCCGGCCACAGCCATGGCTTGCTCAGAAAGCGGGCGGAAATATCCCACAGCGTGTCGCCCTTGCGGACCGTATAGGTATCCGGATGGTCGGGACGTAGCTGGGCCGCTGCGGCATAAACGGCCACAGTGAAGAACATGCCGCCGAGCAGCATGGCGAACTTCTTGATCATGCGGGATTTCCCCCTTCCCCGGTGCTGTCGCGAGTGTAACTGAATCATTAACGGGCACAATACGTGGCGTCGCTCGCCCGGCCCCCGGCGCGCGCGTAGAATACAGGCTCATCCTACAGGTTGCCGCTGGTTGGATTTCGCCGATTTGCCCGCAAATTTGCGGTCAGGCAGGCGCCGCAGTGGCCCGCGCATACGTTCAAGGTGACACCGTGTCCACCCTCACCATCCTCGAATTCCCCGATCCCCGCCTGCGTACCGTCGCGGCGCCGGTCACCGTCTTCGACGCCGAACTCAAGCAGTTCGTCGCGGATATGTACGAGACGATGTACGCCGCGAACGGCGTCGGGCTGGCCGCCACCCAGGTCAACGTGCACCAGCGCGTCCTCGTCGCCGACATGAGCGACAACCGTGACGAGCCGATGGTGCTGATCAATCCGGAGATCCTCGAGAAGGACGGCCAGCAGGTCTATCAGGAAGGTTGCCTGTCGTTTCCCGGCATCTATGCCGACGTGACCCGTGCGCTGCACGTCAAGGTTCGCGCGCAGGATGCCGACGGCAAGGAAATCCTCGTGGACGTCGAAGGCCCGCTCGCGGTGTGCATCCAGCATGAGATGGACCATCTCGCCGGCAAGGTCTTTGTCGACTACCTGTCGCCCCTCAAGCGCGGCATGCTGCTGAAACGCATGGAAAAGCAGCGCAAGGCAAGCGCCTGAGCGTGGCCAGTCGTCCTCTGCGCGTGGTGTTCGCCGGAACACCCGACTTTGCCGTCCCGTGTTTCGAGGCCTGCCGCACTTCCGGCGCCGACGTCGTGGCCGTATACACGCAGCCCGACCGGCCCGCCGGCCGCGGGCGCAAACTCGCCGCCAGTCCGGTCAAGGAAGCGGCGCTCGCCGCCGGGGTCCCGGTCGAACAACCGGAATCGTTCAAGGCCCAGGCCGACCGCGATCGCCTGGCAGCCCACGCACCCGACCTCATGGTCGTGGTCGCTTACGGGCTGATTCTTCCCCGCAAGGTACTGGCGATTCCACGGCTGGGCTGCTGGAACGTCCACGCGTCCCTGCTGCCGCGCTGGCGCGGCGCGGCGCCCATCCAGCGGGCGATCCTGGCCGGCGACGAGGAGTCCGGCGTCGACCTGATGCAGATGGAAGCGGGCCTGGATACGGGTCCCGTACTGATCGAACGGCGCACCCCGATCACCGGCGACGACACGGGCGGCAGTCTGCACGACCGGCTTTCCGCGCTCGGCGCGGACGCGCTGGCCGAAGGCCTTCGTCGCGTCATGAACGGCGAAACCCTTGCCGCCCGTGCGCAGGCGGAAGACGGCGTGGAGTACGCGCACAAGCTCGACAAGGCCGAGGCTCGCCTCGACTTCTCGCTGACGGCGATCGCGCTGGAACGCAAGGTGCGGGCGTTCGATCCATGGCCCGTCGCGGAAGCCGATATCGCGGGCGAACGCCTGCGTATCTGGTCGGCGCGCGCGATCGACGCGGAGACGGCCGGCACCACGCCGGGACAGGTACTGCGCGTCTCGCGCGAGGGCATCGACATCGCCTGCGCCGACGGTGCCCTGCGCCTGCTTGCCGTACAGCGGCCCGGTGGCCGCCGGATCGGCATCGTCGACTACCTCAATGCGCGTCCGGAGCTGAAGCAGGCGGTCTCGTGAGTCGGACGATCTCGGTCCGTGCCCTGGCCGCCGAAGCGCTGGCCGATATCGCCCTGTCAGGGCACTCGCTGCGCGAAGTGGCCGACCGGGCTCTCCCCCGTCTCCCCGATGCCCGTGACCGGGCGCTTCTCACCGCCCTCCTCAATGAAGGTGCGCGCTGGTGGCCCCGGTTCGACGCCGCGCTCGACCGCCTCCTGGCCAAACCCATTCGGCGGAGCGAGCCGGTCATCCACGCGCTGCTGGTGACCGCGCTGGTCCAGCTCGAGATCCTCGAGATGCCGGGTTATGCCGCCGTGGCCGCCACGGTGGAAGCCGTGCGCGAACTACGCCGCCCGCGACTTGCCGGCATGGCCAACGCCGTACTGCGCCGCTGGCAGCGCGAGCGCGAGGCCCTGCTGGCCGACCTCGATGCGACGCCGGCCACGCGGCATGCTCATCCGGCGTGGCTGGCCAAGGCTATCGCGCGCGACTGGCCCGGCCACGCGGAGGCGGTCATGGCCGCGGCCAATCACGAGCCGCCGCTGATGCTGCGCGTGAATCGTCGACGCGCGGGGCGCGACGCGGTCGCCGACCGCTTGCGTGAGGCCGGTCAGGAGATCGCCGCGCACACGTGGCTGGCGGACGGTCTGGTACTCCCCCACAGCACCGATGTGACACGCCTGCCCGGATTCGCCGAAGGCCACTTCGCCGTCCAGGACGGCGCCGCCCAGGTGCCGGCCGACCTGCTCGATCTGGCCAGCGGCCAGCGCGTGCTCGATGCCTGCGCCGCCCCCGGCGGAAAGGCCTGCCACGCGCTGGAACGCTCGGACATCGCCCTCGTCGCCGTGGAATCCGAGGCGCGACGCGCACTGCGCATCACCCAGAATCTGGAACGCCTCGGCCTCGCTGCCGACGTCATCGTCGGCGACGCGGGCGACGTGCGGGCCTGGTGGGATGGCAAACCCTTCGATCGCGTCATGATCGACGCCCCCTGCTCGGCTACCGGCGTCATTCGCCGCCGACCGGACGTACGCCTGCATCGCCGCGCCGCCGACATCGATGCGCTCGTGGCACTACAGAGCCGCATCCTCTCCGCCTGCTGGGAAACCCTGGCACCCGGCGGCACGTTGCTTTACGTCACCTGCTCACTGCTGCGTGCCGAGAACGAGGGTGTGGTCGGTGCCTTCGTCGACGGTCGCGCCGATGCCTCCGTGCTGCCATTGACTCTGCCCGTGGGCCAGGCGGCCGCCATCGGCTGGCAGATCCTGCCCGGCGACGGCGACCTCGACGGCATGTACTACGCCCTGCTGCGCAAACAGGGCTAACCCGGCAGCGTGGCGAGCCTGAGTTCGCGGTAGAACGCTTCGGTCGCGTCGATGAAACGCTCCAGTCCGAACTCGGCCTCCGCATGTGCTCGCGCCGCGAAGCCCATCGCGGGCAGCTGGTCGCGCTCTTCGACCAGCCGGCGCAGGGCGGCGGCGATCGCATGCCGGTCGCGGGCCGGCACGATCCAGCCGTCTTCGCCCTGACGAATGTTTTCGGGCAACCCGGCGTAGTCGCTGACGAGCACGGGCTTCTCCATCGCCATCATTTCGCGGCAGGCGAAGGAAATCGTTTCGACGTCCCAGGACAGGACGAATCCGGCATCGAGCGTCGCCACCAGCGGCCGGACGTCGTCGAGCCGGCCGGCAAAGTGCACCTGCGATGCCACGCCCAGGGCTTCGATACGGCGGCGGTCTTCCGCGTCGGGAAGACCGCCGGCAAGGACGACACGAAGGCGATCGCGCCAGGCCGGTTCCAGCGACGCCAGCGCTTCGACGAGGTCCATCCACCCCTTGTAGCTGGCCGTACCCGCATTGCTGCCAATCAGCAGCGGTGCTTCCGCGGTGGCAGGCGCCAGCCATCCGGCACGAAGCGTCGTATCGGCAGGTCGCGGCGCGAAGCGATCGATGTCGACCCCATTGAAAACGGTGACCACACGGCAGCGCGCATAAGGCGAAGCCATCACCTGCCGGTGCACGTAGTCGCAGACGGCAATGACGCCATCGGTGCCGACGCGGGCCCGCCAGGCGTTTCCGATGCCGGACATCGGCTTGGAGTTGTGCTTGGTGAGCACGATGGCCGGGCGACGGCGCAGTCCACGCACGGCGGCAATGACCAGACGATGGTCGGCGGAGCCATTGACGTGGATGACGTCGAACCGATGCTCAGCCAGATAGGCCGACAACTGCTGGCGCGCGCGGCGCCGTGCCGGCAGCTTGCCCAGGCCGTTCGGATAGGGCTGGTCGAGCACATGCACGCCGGCAAGCGCGCGGGCCTCGCGATTCAGACGGCTACCCGGCGGCGCGGCGACGTGCACCTCATGCCGGCCCGACAGTCCGCGCGCGAGGCTGATCAGGTAAGTCGTATGGCCGCCACCGTCGCCGGCGTGGAAATTGGTAAACAGGAGCTTCATCGCCCGGGCGGGTCCTTACGGAAGCTGAATTGGCGCCGCTCACCCGGAACCGCACGGAGAGGCATCCGCGATCCGTTAAAGTACCATGCCCTCGCGCCGCCCCGGCGGCACGAGCCGGTGACGGCGAGGCCGCCGTGCCGTTCCGATCCCAGCAGGTGCCGAGTGCTCGACAAAACGAATCCGTGGCGCGTGTGGATCCTCTCGCTGCTCATCGCGATCATGCCGCTGTCCTTCGCCTTGCCGGTCAAGGCCAAGGCAATCCCTGCGCTGATCCTGTTTCTGACGGGGCTCTGGGTGCTCGCGACGCGTGCCGACGTCCGTCGCGCCTACCGCCGCGCGGCGCCCGTACTCGTACCCGCCGCCATCGCCTTCGTCTTCTGGGCCGTCAACGTCGGCGCCCACGGGGTGAACTGGCGCGAGTTCGACGTCACGTCGCACATCCTTGCGTTTCTGGTCATCGCGGCGACGTTCGCCCTGCCGCTGCGGACCGCCGCCCTTCGCGTCGGCTTCAGCGGATCGGCGGGCGTTCTGGGCCTGATCTGCGTCGAACAGCATTACATCGAGCATATCGACCGCGCCTACGGCATCAACAACGGCGAATGGGGTGCCATCGAATTCGGCATGTTCATGCTGGTGCTGTCACTCATCGCCATCGTGCAGGCCCTGCGGGGTGAGCTCCGATCGCGCGAACGCGCGATGCATGCGGTCTTCGCCGTCATGGGCTTCTATGGCGCGCTGCTGACGCAGAGCCGCGGCCCCCTGCTTGCGTTTGTCCCCGTCTTCGCGGCACTGATGCTCATCCAGGGTCGCCGGACGGGACGCTGGCGCCAGAGCGTACTGGCCCTGGTCATCGGCGTGGCCGCCGCCGGGCTGGCGGCGACGACGCTGCACGGCGAGATGGTGGAGCGCCTGGCCGCCGTGAAAGACGAAGTAGCCACCTACAGCGAACAGGACGCCACCGGCGCCGTGCGTGAGCGCCTCGAAATGTGGCGCACCGCACGAATGGCCGTGATCGCGCACCCTGTCACCGGCGTCGGCATGAATCAGTTCGGCCCCTTCGCCCGGGCGCGGATCGCCGATGGCGAGGTCAATCCGTCGGTGGTCCGCTATGACCATCCGCACAGCGAGTACCTCGAGTGGGCGGCGACGGGCGGCATCCCGGGCCTGCTGGTCCTCGTGCTGCTCTTCGGTGGTTCGCTGATCTATTTCGGGCGGCATGCGCTGAACCGCGATAACGCCATCGCCATGCCGGCATGCGCCGGATTCTCGACGACGGCCATGTACGCGCTATGCGCCCTCACCGACAATGTCTTCTATCGGGCGATGCCACACTCGTTGTATTTCTTCCTCACGCTGGGACTCGCCGTTTACGTCGGACGCGCGCTCGATCGGCACCGCACCGGCGCAGGAGCGTCCTGAGATGGCCCACATCAACCTCATCGCCTGGGACAACGGTCGCGGGCTCACGCACGATATCCGTCTCTTCGAGAACGCCTTGCGCGAACTCGGTCACCAGGTGACGGTGACGCGGACGCCGCAGCGGAATCATGGATGGCCGTGGCGGGCCTGGGCGCAGCGTGCCGCCATGTTCGGGCGCTGGCTGACCGGCCGCGGTCCGCGGCGCTACGACCTCGGCCTGACGATCGAGCACGTGCACCCGGGCTACCTGCCGATGTCCCGGCGCAATGCGCTCATTCCCCATCCGGAATGGATGAGCAAACGCGACCGCCGCCACCTGCATCGTTTCGACACCATCCTGTGCAAGACCGACAGTGCCATGAAAACGTTCGGCGGGATGGGGCTGCGCACCGCCCACATCGGATTCATCAGCACGGACTGCCGTCGTGAAGGTGTCGCACGCGACCGGGCCTTCCTGCATCTTGCCGGCGGCAGCCGCATGAAGGGTACCGAGCGCCTGCTCGACGTCTGGCGCCGGCACCCGGAGTGGCCGACCCTGCATGTGCTCCAGTCACCGTCGGTGGCCGCACCGGACCGACCGCCGGCCGCACCGAACCTCGATCACCAGGTGACCTTCCTGCCCGACGTGGAATCGATCTACCGCCTGCAGAACGCACACCGTTTCCACCTCTGCCTGTCCGAGGCCGAGGGCTGGGGCCACTACATCGTCGAAGCCATGAGCTGCGGTGCCGTGGTACTGGTCACCGACGGTGCGCCGATGAACGAACTGGTCGACGACACGCGAGGGATGCGCGTCCCCGCGCACGAAAACGGCACGCTCAACGCCGCCACGTTGTGGAAGTTCGACGAAGAGGGGCTCGAAGCATGCGTCGAGCGTATCGTCGGTATGTCCGATGCCGAGGTCGAAGCCCTTGGCCAGGCCGCACGCGACTGGTACGACGCCAATCAGGCCGGGTTCCCCGCGCGTCTGGGGCACGCCCTGGACACGTTGCTCCGGTGAAGCGTTTAGAATTCCTGATCCCTTAACGGTGACGACGCCCTTGTCCAACAGCGCCTATACCCGATCGGAACATGTCCGCGCCCTCTGGCCATGGCTGCCCCTGTGGGCCGCGATGGCGTTGCTCGCGATCTTTTCCCACGGTCCGATGCCGATGTTTTCCACGCGGACGCTCGCGGTCGCCTGGGAAATGTGGGCGCACGGTCACTGGCTGGTGCCGTACATCAACGGTGAGCCGTACAGTGAAAAGGTGCCGCTGCTGTTCTGGATGATCCACGCTGGCTGGGCCGTGTTCGGGGTCAACGATGTGTGGCCGCGCCTCCTCGAGGTCCTATTCGGCGGCACGCAGCTCGTACTGGCCTCCGTTCTGGCCGGGCGCCTCTTTCCGGCGCGCCCGTGGGTGGCCAAGGCCACGCCGTGGCTGCTGATGGGCTTCGCCTACGCCTTTCTGTTCGGCCTGCAGATCATGTACGAGGTGCTCCTCGTCGTCTGGGTACTGGCCGCGCTGCTCACGCTGACCCCGACCGCCACGCGTGCGGAGCCCCGCTGGTGGCTGTTCGGCCTGTTCGTCGGCGCGGGCCTGCTGACCAAGGGGCCGGTGATGGCCCTGCACGTGCTGTTTCCCCTGCTCTTCGGCCCGCTGTGGAACGACTGGGCGCGGCAGAACAAGGCACGCTGGTACGGCTTCGGCGTGCTCGGCCTGCTGCTCGGCTTCGCGATCCTGCTGGCCTGGGCACTGCCGGCCGGGCAGGCCGGTGGCGAGGCTTACCGCCAGCGTCTGTTCTTCACCCAGACCGCTGGCAGGGTGGTCGAAACGCATAACGCCGACCTGCAGAACCACGCCCGTCCCGCCTGGTACTATCTGGTTTTCCTGCCGGTCATCGTGTTCCCGCTCAGCGGCTGGCTGCGCGGGATCGTCGCGCTGCCGACGGCACTGTTCCGCAAACCATGGCGCGCCGGCACCGGTGGGGCGATCGCCTGTGCGGTCGTCGCCCTGGTGCTCCTGCTGATTTCCGCCGCGTTCGCGCATTTCCCGCCGCTGGCCGAGAAGCTGCTGCTGATCCTCGTGATCGCGCCGCTGTTTGTCGCGCTGATGCGACAGCCGCTGGAGACGGGACTGCGTTTCCTGCTGGTCTGGCTGCTGCCGGCGCTGCTGGTCTTTTCACTGGTCACCGGCAAGCAGCTGTACTACCTGCTGCCCGAACTGGCCGGTGTCACGATGCTGGTGGCCGCGTCGGTGGCCGACCTGCGCGAGCGCCACAAGGCGCTGGCCACGAGCTATGCCCTGGGCACCTGGCCGCTCTCGGTCGGCGCCTTCCTGCTCGCCATCGCCTTGTTCGCCATGCCGTCCGTGGTGCCTTCGCGCTTCCCGGACAACATGTGGCTGACCGGCATGGCGCCGTATGCGCGCTTCTTCGGTGTGATCTTCATCGTGCTCGGTGCGCTGTTGCTGCTGCGCGGTCGCGGCGAAATGCGCCGGCTGGCCTTCGCCGGCCTGATCGGCACCGTGTCGCTCAATGCCCTGTTCACGCTGGGCCTCTGGTACCGCTACGACCTGGCGCCCGCCTCCCAGTTCCTGGCGCAGGCCGACGCGGCCGGGCGCCCCATCGGCAATCTGGGCGTCTCGTATAACGGCCAGTACCACTTCGCCGGGCGCCTCATGCACCCGATCGCACGCATCAACGTCGTGCCCGGTATGGCGGCGCCCATGGAAGACGACGAAGACGACGCCGTGCACGACGGTGACAGCCTCGACGACTTCGCGCGCCATCACGCCGACGGCGTCATCATCTCCTACGCCAAGCATCCGCCCGCGGAAGCCTTCCGCTACGCCCGGCTGATCCAGCCGTCGCGCACCGGATGGCTCATGATCTGGGATGCCGGCACGCTGGCCGCGCTGCAATCCGGACGGGCTCCGCCCGAGCCGAAGCAGCCCACCCTGCTCTACCCGCAGGAGTATTGGCGCACACGGACGGCAGTCCGGTGACCGATCCCCTCGTCGAGCGTCTGCGAGCTCAGGTGGGCGGCCCGAGGGACGGGGCGCTGCTGCGCTTCTCCATCGGTAACGCGCTTCTGGGCGACGGGATGTACGACGAGGCCGCCACGTCGTTCCGCGAGGCGCTGGCGTTCGACCGCGACTACTCCGCGGCGTGGAAACTGCTCGGCAAGGCGCTGCTCGCGAAAGACGACGAGACAGGCGCGGCCGACGCATGGCGCGAGGGGGTCGACGCGGCCACGCGTCGCGGCGACATTCAGGCCGGCAAGGAGATGACCGTTTTCCTCAACCGGCTGTCGCGGAAGAGCTGACCTTGTAGGGATCGGGGCGGTCGTGCGCCGTGAACCGCTTGTAGTGCCACTGGTACTGCGGAAAGGCACGTTCCACGCATTGCTCGACGCCACGATTCAGTGCCGCACAGGCGACTTTCAGGTCCGTGCTGTCGATGCCTCCGGGCGCCGGCAGGATGTGGATTCGAAAGCCTTCGCCATCGGCCAGGCGCTCGGCGAAGCTGAAGAGCACCGTCGCGCCGGTGCGAGCCGCAAGACGCGGCAGCAGCACCATCGTCAGCGCATCCACGCCGAAGAAGGGCGCGAACTCGCCCTCGCCTTCGCGCGGTTTCTGGTCGGGCAGGATGCCGACCGTGCCACCGGCACCGAGACGCTTGAACAGCGTGCGCACACCGGCGCCCTCGGCCCGCACCTGCTCCGGCGCCAGCTTGCCCCGCACCTTGCGCAACAAGGCCTCGATGGCCTGAATACGTGGCGGGCGATACAGAATGGCCATGGGCGTCTTGCTGCACAGCCAGTAATTGAGCAGCTCCCAGCAGCCGAGGTGTGGCGCGGCGATGATGGTGCCCTTGCCGAACGCGAGCGCCGCCTCGAACAGCTCGCCGCCGACCACTTCGCGGACCAGGCCGAGCGACCGGTCGGCGCCGGCGCCCCAGATCGCCGCTACCTCCGTGACCGACTTGCCGGACTCTTCCATGGTCTGGACGAGAAGCCGTTCGCGATCCCCTGCAGACAGCTCCGGCCGGGTCAGTCGCAGGTTGACCGCGCTGTAGCGGGCGCTGCGCGACTTCGAGCGCAGCGAACGGCGCCCGATCCAGGCACCTGCGCGATGAACGGTCCGCAGGGACAGCAGGCTGACCAGACGGAGCAGGAGGTAGAGGAGGTAGATATCCGGACGCATCCGGAGAAGTGTAAGGCAAGGCGGCCCGGACCGACTCCGCCGCTGTAAAGCCTCGCGCGCACGCTTTAAGCTTGGCGCCCCCTGGCCGTTAAACCCCTACATGATTGCATTGATTCAGCGTGTCGAATCCGCGCGCGTCGACGTCGACGGGCAGACGGTGGGCGCCATCGGCGCCGGCCTGCTTGTTCTCGTCGCGGTGGAGCCGGGCGACGGCGAGGCCCAGTGCACCCGGATGCTCGAGCGGCTGCTTGGCTACCGTGTGTTCTCCGATGCCGAGGGCAAGATGAACCTGGCGCTGTCGGACACCGGCGGCGGACTGCTGCTCGTCAGCCAGTTCACCCTGGCGGCCGATACCCGCAAGGGCATGCGCCCCAGCTTCACCACCGCGGCGCCGCCGGAAGAAGGCCGGCGCTGGTTCGACCGGCTGGTCGATCTGGCCCGGGTGGCCCACCCGGGGGTGGAAACCGGACGCTTCGGTGCCCATATGAAGGTTCACCTGATCAACGATGGCCCGGTCACCTTCCGTCTGGAGGTGCGCTGAGGCGTCAGTGCGCGGGGCTTCGTCCCCGTCTCCCTCCTCATCGTGGCGCGATCGCCCGGCCTCCAGCGGCCATCTGGCGCGATTCTTGCGTGATCCCGATGAGTCCGATCCACTTGAAAACTGGTCAAAAAATCATCAAATGACTATACTGATCGGTTCCTGTAACCCGCGGCGGTCGGCATGACTAACAAAGCTCACGAGCAGCAGTCTGAAATCAAACAGCTCATCTCCAAGGGCTTGGAGCAGGGCTACCTGACCTACGCGGAAATCAACGACCACCTGCCCGACGACATCGTCGATCCGGAGCAGATCGAAGACATCATGGCGGTGCTCAAGGGCGTCGGCATCGAGGTCCATGATTCCGCGCCCGACACCGACACCATCTCCGATGGCGCCGCCCCCGGCACCAGCACCGACGACGAATCGGCCGCTGAAGAAGCCGTGGCGCTGCTGTCCGCCGTCGACGCCGAGGTGGGCCGCACCACCGACCCCGTCCGCATGTACATGCGCGAGATGGGCACGGTCGAGCTGCTCACCCGCGAAGGCGAAATCGCCATCGCCAAGCGCATCGAAGAAGGCCTCAGCCAGGTCCAGACCGCGCTGGCCAGCTTTCCGCTGACCATCCAGCTGCTGCTCGAGGAATACGATCAGCACGTCGAGGGCAAGCGTCGCCTGAGCGAGATCCTGGCCGGCTTCGCCGACCTCGAGGAAGCCGCCGACCAGGCCAAGGCCGAAGCCGCCGAGGCCGCTGAAGCCGCCGGCGACACCGAAGGCGACGACGACGAGGAAGACGGCGTCGAGGGTGCCGAGGAAGAGGAAGCGGGCCCGACCGGCCCGGATCCCGAGGAAGTGAAGCGCCGCATGGAAGAACTGCGCTCGCTGCACGCCAAGTTCCAGAAGACCGCGCCCAAGGCCGAGATCGCCGACAAGAAGATCGCGAAGATCCGCGAGCAGATGTCGGAAGCCTTCCTCAACCTCAAGCTCCCGTCGGCGCTGATCGACAGCTTCGTGCGCAAGCTGCGCGAAGTGGTCAACGACATCCGTCACCACGAGCGGATCCTCATGGACATCTTCGTCAAGCAGGTGAAGATGCCGCGCGCCGAGTTCCTCAAGAGCTTCCCGTCGAACGAAGGCAACCTCGAGTGGGCCGCGGAGCTGTCGCGCAAGCGTCAGAAGTGGTCGCCGAACATCAAGAACTACCGCGAAGTCATCGACGGCGAACAGGAGAAGCTGGCCGCTATCGAGCGCACGCTGTACCTGCCGCTGACCGACATCAAGGAAATCAATCGCGCGATGTCCGTCGGTGAGGCGAAGGCCCGCCGCGCCAAGAAGGAAATGGTCGAGGCCAACCTGCGTCTCGTCATCTCCATCGCGAAGAAGTACACCAACCGCGGCCTGCAGTTCCTCGACCTCATCCAGGAAGGCAACATCGGCCTGATGAAGGCCGTGGACAAGTTCGAATACCGTCGCGGCTACAAGTTCTCGACGTACGCCACCTGGTGGATCCGTCAGGCCATCACCCGCTCGATCGCCGATCAGGCCCGCACCATCCGTATTCCGGTGCACATGATCGAAACGATCAACAAGCTCAACCGCATCTCCCGCCAGATGCTCCAGCAGTTCGGCCGCGAGCCGACGCCGGAAGAACTGGCCAAGGAAATGGAGATGCCGGAAGACAAGATCCGCAAGGTCCTGAAGATCGCGAAGGAACCGATCTCCATGGAAACCCCGATCGGTGACGACGAAGATTCGCATCTGGGCGACTTCATCGAAGACACCAACGCCAGCTCGCCCATCGAGTCGGCGACGGAAACGGGTCTCATGGAAACCGTGCGCGACGTGCTGGCCGGCCTCACCCCGCGTGAAGCCAAGGTCCTGCGCATGCGCTTCGGCATCGACATGAACACGGATCACACGCTGGAAGAAGTCGGCAAGCAGTTCGACGTCACCCGCGAGCGCATCCGCCAGATAGAAGCCAAGGCCCTGCGCAAGCTGCGTCACCCGAGCCGCTCGGAAACCCTGCGCTCGTTCCTCGATATCGACTGATATCGGGTCACCGGTCGATGCGAAAACGCCCGCTTACGCGGGCGTTTTCTTATGTCTTGCCAGGAACCTGCTCTGGTAGGAGCCAGCCCCGCTGGCGATTGGGAAACCCCTCACCCTTCACCCCTCCCCTCCGCCCGCTCCCGAGTCACCACCCCCGCGCGCAACCCCATCGGCCGAAGCAACTTCGCCACCGTATCCAGCGTCGGACTTTGCTGTCTAATGGCGACATACCCAACTGGGCTTAAGGAAATTGCATATGTCGTATTACCGCCCCGCTTCGATGATCGCTTGCGCCCTGATGGCGACGCTCTCGGCAGAGGCTTATTCAGCGCCTCCGCAAACTGCACCAGCGGCCGCTACCCCCTCGTCCCAGAGCCCCATCGCCAAGGACCTGAAGAGCCTGCCCCTCGCGGACCAGAAGCGGTTCGCCGCCGGTCGCTTCCTTGGCTTCTACACGCTCAACGGGCGCACCACGGGCGACGTATGCCGTGCGGAGGGCGTCGACCTCTCCGCCTACGTGCAGGCGTTCCAGCGCAAGCACGACGCCGAGTACGAGCGGGCCGACAAGATCATGGTGGCATCGGGCTTCTCCACAGCCGAGATGGCAGCCGCGACCGATGCCAACCGTGGCCGGCTCGAGGAGAAGGTTCGCCAGTCGATGCAGGACCTCGCCGGCGCGCTACACAAGACCACGGTGGCCGAGGGCTGCGCCTATATCGCGGCCCACGTGAGCGACGCGGTCGCTGGCCAGTCATTCGCCCAGCAAAACCCCGAGATCGAAGCGGTCCTGATGTCGAACTGACAAGGGCTGTAGGCGAATGGGCATTTCGATGCCCTGCGCCAACCGTTACACTTCGCAGCCGCGTGGGCCTATAGCTCAATGGTTAGAGCAGGGGACTCATAATCCCTTGGTTCCAGGTTCGAGTCCTGGTGGGCCCACCATTTGATTCAGCTGCCCATGGCTGATTCGCCCGGTCGAGGCGCCTCTCGCGGTGCCATCGCCTCGGACTGACGCCGTCCGCTACCTTCGCACCAGGCGCATCGCCTCGAAGCCCCGCTTGCCAGCGAACGGTTCACGGACGAGTACCGCCGAAGGCAATGGCCGCCACGCTACTTCGGTCTGGTAGATAAGAGTCCCTTGGCGGATCGGATGCTGGACCGGCGACGTATGGAGATCGCCATGCGTACGAAGGCGACGGACTGCTGTCAGGACTTGACCTGTCGGTCGCGATCCCTCCTTGCGCGGAAATCCGCCAAAGGCAAGCCGCTCTGTCCGATATCTTCGATTTCGTGCTCCTGAAAGAGAACGATCGTGTCGTCATGGGGCTTGCCCATAACGTCGAACAGCAGGTCGGCAATGCCTTTGTAAACGGCCGCCTTCTGCTCCTGAGTGGTTTTTTCTGCGCCAGGACGTGTGCCCTCACGGGTCACGAGAATGTTCACGATCGGCATTACGACTCTCCCGAATAAAGGGGACGCCAAACGCCCCCATGGTTTGCTCAGCGACCGGCGATCAGGCCACCGTCGACATGAAGGATTTCGCCTGTCGAGAAGGCGGCGTCTTCGAGGTAAAGCACCGCACGGACGATGTCTTCGACTTCGCCCAGCTTGTTCATCGGGTGGAATGCGGCCAGCTCATCGACAAGCTTCGGATCGTGCATGGGTGTACGGATGACTCCGGGCGCCACGGCGTTCACCCGAATGCCGCGCGTCGCGTACTCGATAGCGAGGCTCTTCGTGGCGGAGTTCATTCCGCCTTTGGTAAGCATGGCGATGAAGGCGGGCCCCCGGGAGCTGGCGAATTCGGCCGTTGACGCCGTGATCTGGACCAGATGGCCGCTGCCCTGTTTCAGCATCACGGGGACGACCTGCTGGGTAGTGAAGAAAAACCCGTCGAGATTGGTCTTCAGCTTCAGCCGATAATCTTCTTCGGTGTAATCGACGAACGGCTTACCGATGAAGATCCCGGCGTTGTTCACGAGGGTGTCGATGCGACCGAACGTGTCCACCGCAGCGGCAACGAGGCGCCTTGCGGTCTCCGGATCGCCGATGTCACCCGCCACGGTGAGAAGGTCCGGATCGGTCGAGGGCTTGATGGAGCGGGACGTGGCCACCACGGCGTAGCCGCGTGCTCGAAATCCTCTGACGATGCCTTCGCCGATACCCTGCGACGCGCCGGTGACGATGGCTACTTTCTTGGTGTTTGACATGGCTGTGGTCCGTTCTGCTTGCGGGATGGGCAGAACTTAAGGCACTGTCGCCCCTTCGAAAATTAGCTATCTTCGATCAATGACTGAGCAAAAACGCACAGACCTGGATTGGCAGGATGTCCGGGTCTTCGTGGCCCTGGCGCGGCAGGGCAGTCTCTCCGCAACGGCTCGGATGCTTTCGGTCAATCACGCGACCGTTGCGCGCAGGGTGCAGTCGCTGGAACAGGCGCTGGGCGAAAAGCTCGTCGAGCGGCGACCGGAAGGCTACGTGCTTACGGCGGCTGGGACGCAGGCGCTTATGGCGGCCAGCGACATGGAGCAGGCAGCGCAAACCCTCAGGCGAGGCGTGGCCGACGGGTCGCCGAGCGGGCTGGTCCGGATCAGCTCGTCACCAGGCTTGTCAGCCGGCTTTCTGGCCTCGCGCCTTGCCCCTTTGGCGTTGCGATATCCACAGCTCGATATCGATCTTGCCCATACCCTGCGGTCAGTCAGCCTTGAACGGCACGAGGCGGATATCGCCATCCGGGTCGACAAACCCAAGGACGGTGACATCGTCGCGCGCCCGCTGGCCACCATGGGTTACGCGTTCTATGGGACCGAAGAGACATGTCGCTCAGTCGAAGCCGGCGGCGAGCCGGTGTTGATTGGCTTCAACGAAGCGGACGGGTATATCACCCAGGCCGCATGGATGTCGCAGCGCTTCCCCCGGGCGCGGGTGGCGTTCCGCGCGAAAGACCAGTTCCTGCAATCGATCGCTGCACAGGCGGGCGTGGGCCTGGCGCTCATCCCGCACTACATCGGCCGCAGTACACCGCTGCTCCGTATCTGCGATCTCGGATCGGTACCGGCTGCCAGGGACGTGTATCTTCTGACCCGCAGCCGCGACCGCAAGGACGCGTCGATTCGAGTCATCGCCGACGAGATCGTCAGCATGTTCGAGCAGGCGCGCGATCTTTTTCGGTAATTGAAGATTGGAATCGACTGCGCTCGTGGCCACATGTCAGGCTTAGGTATGTCGTCTCCCCCGTTGATTAGCACCAACCATACCAGGGGCAGCCGGATCGTTTTGTTGCCTGAATTCGGCGGACGTCAGCCCGCCACGACTGTCGTGTGGGATCTCGCGTTTGTAGTCAGCTAGCCATAGCTGTCCCTGCTCTCGCACTTCCGTCAGGTTCCGAAAGACGTGCATATCGAGTGCGCCCCGCCGAAGGCTGCCGTTGAAACGCTCGATGAAGCCGCGCTGCATCGGTCTACCGGGCTCGATGACATCCAGGAAGATCCCTTAGATCCTTTGGCGGCGAGCGTAGTTGTTCACCTCTGCTCCGAAGGCTTCCGAGCGACCCGGACTGCGGTCACCTGCGCGCGATGGCGTCACCGGTTTGGCAAATCGGCCTTCCAACCGCTAAGGTCACGTATAACAACAAGCCTAAGAGTTGCGAATCCTGACTGTGGCATTTCACTCAGCTCGGCGGATCAACTCAATCTGCCGGTAATTCAGCTCAAGGACGCGCCGCCGAAGCTGAGAGGCAAGAGGCTCCGACTGCGCGCTCGACGCCGCAAGGAAGAAAAGATCGTCTTGCATGCGATTCAACTCGAGCGATAGCAGCGAAGTGGGCCCCTGAACTAAACGATGATCGTCACCCACGCCATCCTCATCCAACAACCTCTGGGTTGCCAAGTCGAGCGTATCAAGCTGGACCTGCGTCGCCGCCACGATCGACCTAATGTCTTTCGCGTGAATGAAGTCGAGCAAGCTACAGCAAATGTCCACAGCATCGAGCGCCGCCGAGGTATAGAACGAATCATAATCCTCCGAATCCGGCATGACCTTCTCACACTCATTACTGGTCAGGAAGGCCGGCTCACCCCACCGGCCATCCTCCATGGTCTTCCAGCATGCCGCCAATGAAGCCATCACTTCGCCCATGCCAGCATGATTCGTCTCCGCCTGGAACGCGTAGAACATGGGTAACGCACGCTCCAGCAGACAGATCCCGAAGCCAAGTCGCTCCAGATCGCTAAGCTCGATCAATTTCTCTTCAAACTGCGCAATATCGTAGTCCATCACACTTCTAAGGCGGGTTTCATTATTTAAGGGGTGACAGCGTATCGATGCCCTCACGATCTAGAGTTTGCACGCATGATGTGCAAATAAGGCGGCTGGCAGCCGTACCCGTTGGAGTCAGTCCCATTTCCCTTGCCGCGTTCACGCCATTGACTTCAGCATGCATCCTCGGAACGCTTTTTCCGTAAACCTGCCCCTGTCGACCCACCGTAAACTTACGCCAGACATAAACCGAGGTCTCCGGGCGAAATATCCCCAAGGAGACCTACGAAGCGCAAAAGCAAATTCACCGAGAGCCAGATCGTTGCGACGCTAAAGCAGGTCGAAGGCGGCAGGCAGGTCAAGGACATGTGCCGGGAGCTGGGCATTTCCGAGGCGACCTATTACACCTGGAAATCGAAGTAGGGCGGCATGAAAGCGTCGGACGTTCATCGCCTGCGCGACCTGGAAGCAGAGGACAACAAGCTCAAACGCATGTACGCAGATTTGGCGATAGAGAACCACGGGCTTAAGGATCTCATTGCAAAAAAGCTGTAGACCCGGCGCATAAGCGCCCGCTCATCTCCTGGTCTGTCGAACACCATGGATGGAACGAGCGCCGGGCATGTGAGGCACTGGGCTTCTCGCGATCCACGCTGCGCTACAAGGCTCGCCCCGATCGGGATGAGCCCGTCATCGCTCTCTTGGCTGAGCTGGCTGAGCGATTCCCCGAGCGCGGCTTCGACAAGCTGTTCCAGATCATCCGTCGGCGTGGTCTGCCGTGGAACCACAAGAGGGTCTGGCGCGTGTATTGCCAGATGCAGTTGAATCACCGCCGACGCGGCAAGAGGCGTGTTCCGACGCGCCACCCGCTACCGTTGGTCGCTGGCGAAGCGATCAATGGCAGCTGGTCGGTCGACTTCATGTCTGACGCGCTCTGGGACGGTCACCGGTTCCGCACGTTCAATGTCATTGATGACTTCAACCGCGAAGCATTCGCCGTGGAAATCGATCTCAATTTGCCTGCATCGCGCGTTGTTCGCACCCGAGGTTTCGCGATTCGTGCGCGTGCCGAAGCATCGGAAGACGTGCCCATGCACGTTCGCCCATGCCACTCACTCGATCGAGGGGGACGGCGCCGTTTTGAGACCTCTTTCCCCCGCACGATGCTCAGTTCACAAGTCGAGAAGCAACTGACGATGAGTCCACAACAACGGAAACCCTGGTGACGCTACTTTTAGAGTCCACCCAAACCGATACCCTAACGCTTCCAGGCGATACTTCCTGATCAAGCACTCGATCGATTTCGGCAGTAGCTATTGCGATGATGCCATTGGGCACAAGCAACGAATGACTGGCCACCAATTCGAGACCTTTGGTTGGCGCCACTTCTGACAAAGACACTTCAACATCACCATCCATGTAGGGCCTTACCGCAACCGAAATGCATGATTCTGTTGCCGAGACTATTTCGTCGTCTTCATATTCCGGAACGATCGCATCTTTGTTCCTTGGATCTACGATGAAAATAATGCCATGTTCCGCACTGATCACAACGCTCTTCATTCCTGATTCCTTAATTTCTGCTGTCTAACTTCTCCACCCTGACGGCGCATGCAGCTCATGCAGTGTGGATAAAACTCAGTGGCCTTTCCCAACGATTGCGGCGGTTGATGGTCAACGACCGCATTTCCAGATGTGGTCCCAGAATCCTTGGTACCACACGTGTCGAACTGCCCGCGGCCAGACCCATGGGGTCGCTTTGGACATAGCGCCCGTCGAGGGCTCGTAATAGCGATGCCCGTTGTAGACCAGCCCGCTTTCGGCATCGGCATACTGCCCCGCGAATCGAAGGTTGAGCGTCAGCGTACCGATCGGCGATGCCTCGTCAAACGCGTTCGACTGCAACGGCCACGACCACACCAACTGACCCGTCGCGTTGGTCACCGCGCGCGGGGCGTCAGAGCCGTCCGCATACATGAAAGATACCCACCTATCGATGGTGGCCTTAACCCGCCAGCGGGACCGTTTTCGCATGTATGCCACCGAAGGCGACCTAGAGCAGCTCCGCGAACGGCTGGGCCTGGACCGGCTCAAGGCCAATGCGCTGGAGGAAGGCCGTTTCAACGCCAAGCCCACCGCGCTGGAGCGCTTCCGGGGGCCTTGGCGAACTCGATCAGGCGGTGCGTGCCAAAATCGAACGGCTGCGCCATGTCATCGTCGCGCGGCACCCTGGGCTGGGCCAAAAACCCCGCCTATCCATGGGCTCGAATGACCACCCGGGAAAAGGCCCTATCGCTCTACAGCCAAGGCCTGCGCTGCTCGGCTATAGCCCGGTAACTTGGGGTGAGTCGGCAACGGGTCGGCTACATCGTGGCGCACGATGCGGCAGCGGGAGGCACCCCCATGGCACGCGTGGTTGAGCGGCGCCGTGCCGTCACCGCACGGCACCCGGCCGGGGTTACGGCCGCACAACTGGCGAGCCAATGGGGCGTCAGCATGGCATCGATCAGACGGGATCTTCGGGCGACCCGGCGCGCGTTCGGCTGACCCCATAGCCCAGACGTTCCATCACCTCTGCCACCGCAGCGGTGATGGCCTCTGGACCCACGCCAGCATCGACAGCAACCTGCAGCGTCAACTCCACGCCGATTGCAGTGCCGAGCACAGAGCGCTGCGGCCGGCGAGCGCCGATGAAAGCGGAAGCACCAAGCCGAGGCGGTAAACGGGAACCTGGAACCAAAGTCGATCGATACGCGAAAGCCGGATGAAAACCGACGGATGATTGAGCAGATCGACAGCAGCGGACGCCGGGCGGTTCGCGCGGCTGGTTATCCAGCACCCGCATCCAACACCTGGAGTTGTTGATCAATCGATACTGTCCCAGGAGCGTCCCAGCAGTAAGGTTTTTCTAGTGTGTCCGCGCGACGCTCTGCGCTGGCAGGATCTTCCAACTGTTGATCTCGCGCGCCAAAGCTGGATCCCTGCGAAGCTCGTCTAACAGCTCGGCAATCTTTGCGTCCTTCCCTCGCCGCCGACGAAGTGGGTTCAAAAGTAACACGCGATGGGGCAGCTCTTGATTTCGGATCAACTCAATCAGTTCTCCCAGTCGGTTGGGAGGACAACTTGCGGCGACTGCGGCAGCTAGGCCCATTTCGAAGTCACCCCCGTCTTGCGCCATTCGGTTTCGTTCATGCACATACAACGCACGGAGGTCGTCCCAATAATCTTTCGCTTCTTGAGTTGCCAGCGCGCGTGCGATCGATTCGAGAGTCGCTTCCGAATATTGAGTGTGCAAGTGCCGAGCCAGAATGGGAATTGCCGCGGTATATTCTTTCGTTGGAATCATGGGCAGAAGGTTGACCATATCCACTTTGACGCCAACCGCCAAAAGCTCCGATAGGAGAGCGCGTTGCTCATTTTTTCCGCGAGTCATCCGCTCTTGCACTTTTGCTTCGAGATCAGCTTTCTTTCTCTTTCCATCTTCAGTCAACATAGGTGATCCGAGTATCAGTTCATTGGCAACCGGAAGTGATTGACTGTCCCCGCATCGATCAGTTCCTAGAGAGGCTGTGTGATCTTAGTGCTCTCGTTGGTATAAAGATTGAACGGAACTTCACGACTTGCGGCTATCTGAATATAGTCACGCAGCTGCTCGGTCAATCCCTGAGTTGCAACATTCTTCACCTCGCTTAGCGGTCGGCCCGGAATGAAGCCATCCGGAATCCGCATCCGCCCATTGACATTGACGGCGACCTTATCGCCGATGTCCACCATTTTGCGCACCGCCTCTTCACCCCTGCGGCCCTTAGAGGCGATCTGAGCCATGCGCTCGCCGGCATTAAGAGCACGACTGGCACCGCGTAACTCGCCACGAGGCGTGTGGCGAGCGTGTGGCGAGTTGAGCCCGAAGGAGATACTCGACGTGAAATAGGAAGGAGGGCGGCAGCCCCCTCCGGAACGCCGCGCGGAACGGGGATGCGGTAGTCCCGAGCGATTTGCGAGTCTTTGCGCTGTTCCGCGGCTTCGACGATGTTCCACAGCAAGGCCGGGTCCGTCGCCCACGCTGGGGATCCCGCTGGCGCGATGGTGTTGGCAAAGATGACCCTGTCGACATGTCGGCGCGGCCGGTAATCGCGCCAGCGTTTGGCGCGGTCGTCGAAGAGTCGCAAGCGCATGCGGTAGGCCGCACCCGACACAGCGGAGTGGCGCCGAGAGCGCGAATGGACGGAAAGATGGGGGCGAGCGTGATGCATGCGGCTTCCTTGTGCTTATGATGATGGGAATATTTCTTCAGCGCAGACGGTCGAACAATCTGAAGGGCGCTGGCGCGCTGCGACGGAAAGAGCACGCCGCCTCGCATGTCCATTCAAGCATCGGGGCCGAAAACGTCAATTGCACAAATCCGGCGAATCACGGAATTTGTGAGGCCAAACCATTGCGCGAATCGATGTCCAAACGGTGTCCGCCCGGAGGCGTTGGTGCAGGCCGACAGACGCGTGAGCGGGCCTGCGGGTGTCGCAAGAACGTACAACCCGTAGGGGTTGTCCCCAAAGGGCGCGTTGTTCGGAGAACAAGTAGACGCGCACTGCACCACGTAAATCGTCCTACTCTGCGTCGACTCCGCTTATGCCAAATCTACTTAAGAAGACTGGCGGTTGCAGTTGCTGACGAAACCAAGGATGGCGCAAGCATGCGGGAACGCAACGGCATCGCCCCGTCACCGCTCGCGCCAACTGCGGTCCGTATGCCTCGAAAAGGAAGCGGCCAGGCCATGACATGCGCGTGCTTCCCCTCGCTGCTCCCGGCGTGGGCGTATTAAGAGTGGCTCTTTCGCGCGTCCTGGGCACACTGGAACTGCTGAATGTGGCAACGACACTGAACGGTCAGGAACGCTATCAGACTATTTGACAGCGACGTGTACTACGAAGTGTTCAGCCGAGCGCCTCGCCTGTCGTCGGTCACGCCATCACAAGCCATGGCCCCGGTGATGCCCTCGGGTTCTTTGCACCGGCAACGAGTTGCCGATACTTCGCCGAGTCACGACCGCCCGGCGTGGTGCCCTTATGGCGGGGATCGTCGACAAGGTGTCGCCCTAGGCAGCGTGTTGGCCACCTTGCTCGTGGCCTGTGCAACCCCAGCCCGCGGCGCCGTGTCGCCGTGTCGCCCCGCCCAGGCGGTTCAACGAGCGCAATCCCCAACCTGGACTACCCGATGACTTCAGCAGCATCGAGCCCGGCCTTGTACTCGCTCACACTGGTTGACCAGGGATCTCGAAGAGAGTTACCGCATATTCGAAAATGCTCGCTGGAATCGCCCTACCTACGCAACGGTGAACGGTTCCTACCTTGACCATCAATTTTCAACCGATGATTGGGGCGCCCCAGCCGTCGTAACTCACCTGGAAGAGCGCGGCAATGCACGTCATGAATCCCGACACCGAAAGAATGACTTGCTGCTCGACCGACATAGAAATCGTCGCGACAACGCGGTAGTCGCCGCCGCTCGATGTCAGCATCGTCGTGGCATATTGATAGTCACTCAAGAATCCGGCTACGGCCGACGCTTGGGCTTCGTCTTCCGAGACGAAGACGAAATCGACTGATCGATGGCGAGCAAACACGTCGCCCTGTCGGTCACGAAGCCGCAGCAAATCGATATCCGCTTGGGCGTTGGATGCCAAGTCTTTCACGATGCTCATCGCACACCCCTAAGCGACCCATCTACCGGTCAAATAGCATCTATCTGCAGGGAGAGAAGCCATTTGTTCTCGCGACCAGCATATTGATCTCGAATGCGGTCTTCAACATGTTCAGCGTCCCACACCGCTGTTCGCTCCAAGGCCGAACACTCGGCGCGCGTGGCCGGCCGCATAATACCGGCATCATAAATCTGAAATTTCTCAGGATTGATCGGGTCTTGAATGAAGGTTGGCGGCGCCTTCAACGCTGCAACGCGCTCGGGACGAGCAGTAACAAAGGGCCACCGGCCGGTTGTAACTGCGCTGTTCATGACCGAAACATAAAACATCGGGGCCTGCCGAATGACCTCATCAATTTCCGAAGCGTTTCGACCGTCGAAGAAGGCAAATTGAGATTTCTCAAGGACGACAGCATAAGCTGTAGTCCCGGCTTCATCGAGTGCTATCGACACTACATCACCGACCCGGGGGCGCCCACCACGCTTCTTCGATTCATTCATTCACCGAACTCCGTTCGTGCGGCTTTGATGTATTCGTCAATCGAATCATTTGTGGGACTTATGCCATTAATTGCGTTTCCGGAGGTCCCTCCGGATCGCTGGGAACCGCCGTAATTGTCGATCATAATTTGCTCTTGGCCACGAATGGCGTTGGGATTCGACGAAGAATACATGAGGATGGCCGGACCGAACCCCTTTCCCGTCATGTGGTGATTGGCATCACGCCGAGCGACATTCTCGGTCGGCGACCGCGTCCCGCTCGTTCGACCCGTGTATATCTCGCGCGTGGCAGAGTTTGTCTTGATATAAATCTGATAGGTTTTTTCAGCTTTCGATTCTGTCTTAGGTAAATTTTCACCAACGTCTGTGCGCTGCTCCAGGCCTAGTTCCTGAGCAACTTGGTGTTCTGGAAATGTTTCCGGCAGCAGACCAGGCGCAAGGGTTGCGGGAGGCGTGAAGCCCGGAGCCGCCATGTTTGGACCAATTGGCGGATTAAGCCTGGACAAGGCCGCCCGAGTCTCAATGTCCAACTCATCTGCGTCAACTTCCTGCTGACCGTTCGGATCAACCATACGAACAGGATTGTTGATGGCGTAGGTAAAGCGCCCAAATCGCAGTGCGTTGCCCGCTGTGGTGCCGACCGGGTCCGCTGAAAGAAAGCGACCCACGCTCGGGTCGTAGTATCGGGCTTGCATGTAAACCAAGCCCGAATCGACATCGTTTACATGCCCCGTATATCCCGGCCCCTGCTCCGGCGTACCCAGCGCCTGCGTACCGTAAGGCCGGTAATCCGCACTGCTAAGGATATTTCCCGACGCATCGGCCTTGGCCAGCACCGTACCCTGAGGACTGGTGTAGTAGTAGGTCACGGTCTCCGCAGCGCGCGCCGATCCCGAGGCGGCGAACAGAAGTGCCAGAAGCAGCAGCGCCGCTGTGATCCAGTTCGGACCTCGCCGGCGTGATGAACGGACAGTGGTCGGAGAGACGGTTTCCATGGAGGCACTCCTGATCGTCATGGCGTCACACTCCGCGCGGGGCTGTAAGCCGAGCAGCCCACGGCGTTGCAGGCACGAACCATGTAGGTGATGCTGACGGTCTTGTCGTGCAGCGAGCTGAACGACAGGTCGGGTCCGTTGTAGACCAGCTGATTGTTCTCAAGCAGCTCGTAGCGTGTGGCATAGGGTTGGGCGACCCACTTGACCAGCACCGTCACCTTGGTGCCATGGTAGGTGTTCGTGAACGTGGGTCCGGGAGGAGCCGGCGGGATATTGGAGACGGTGACGACGGCCTGCCCGCTGTAGGGGCCGCATCCGCCGCCGTTGCACGCCTGCACCTGGTAGACATAGGTGCCATCCCCCCGGCCGCTGGTGGACCAATTGGTGGCGCCATTGTTCTGCACGCCGGTCCAGCCGCCTCCGTTCACGGACTCGATGAGGTTGTAGGACGTCGCTCCACCCACGCCAGTCCACGAGATGGTGTAGGCACCGCTATTGGTGGTTCCACCGCCGGCGATCGAAGGGGCCGACGACGGAGGTACGGTGACGATCACCACACCGCTGGTGGCATACCCGCTGCATCCGTTACCGTTGCATGCGCGGACGCGGTAGTACCAGTTGCCCGACGCCGGTTCATTGATCGTCGCGCTGGTCGCGGCACCGGCGAAGACCTGGACCCAGTTGCCATCCTGGCTGTGCTCGACCTGATACGAGGTGGCATAGCTGGAGGCGGCCCAGCTCAGCGCCGCGGCGCCTGTCGAACTGCCCGGTGCCGTGATGCTCGCTGGCGTTGGCGGCACATGCGCGACCGTCGCCGTCGAGGAAACGGTGGGCGTGCTGCAACCGTTCGCATTACACGCTGCCACACGGAATTGATAACTGCCGTCCGCCGGGCCGCTGACGGTCGTGCTGGTGGACGCGCCGGTGTAAAGCGTGGCCCAGGCGCCACCGTTGACCGACTGCTCGACCGTGTAGCTGGTCGCATGGCTCGCGGCCGACCAGCTCACGGCGATACTCGACAGGTCCTGAGCCGCGGCCGCCGTGACGGTAGCGGGCGCGCCGGGGGCCAGCGTCGACGGCGGCACCACGAAGGAACCCGACCCTGAGAGCAGCGTGTTCTCACCGCCGACGGGCGAGATGCCGTGGACGTAGATGGCCTCGCCCGCGTACTCGCCGCGCTGCTCTTCTGTGAGCGGGATGCTGAAGCGATGCTTGGTGCCGGTCGAGTGGCAATCGGCCTGGATCGTCTCCTCACTATCCAGGTTGGCGGTGAACGCACCGATACCCGTGCCGGAACCGGCCGGACCGCCGACGTAAAGGTGCACATCCACCGACGCGGCCAGTCCGCTGGCGCATGCCCATCCCGTGATGACTGCGTCGGTGCCGGTGCTTACGCCTTCGATGGTCCCGAGGATGACCGAGGTGGCAGCTTTGCGGCTGGCCACCAGCTTCTTGCCCAGATAGACAAAACTGGTGCCCGCCGTGGTCGCGTTGTCGTATTGCCACATCAGCTGCCCTGCGCTGTTGTAGGCGTAGTAGGTCGTGCCTTGAGGCGTTACCGCCTTCACCCGGTGGTCCGACGCGTCGTAGAGATAGTCGCCCTTTCCGTCGACGGACAGCAGTCGATTGGCCAGGTCGAAGGTCATCGCCTGCGTGTCTTTCTTGGTCGTATTGCCCTGGGCGTCGTAGGTGAAACTGTGCACCGTCGCCCCATTGTTGCTGATCGAGGCCAGGCGATTGTTCGCGTCGTAGGTGTAGGTGTTCGTGCCGTTGCTGTCGGTCAGGCTGCGGATGTTGTTGAGGGTATCGTAGGTGTAGCTTTCCGTACCCCAAAGATTGTGGGCGGTGACCGACATCAAGCGACTCAGACCATCGTAGGTCATGGTGCGCGTGCGTTGATCCGACCCCGACTGGTCGGTGATGCCGACGATGTTCCCCACGGCGTCGTACGTCATGTCTTCGCTCACCGCCGGCTGAGCGGCAGAGCCAAAACTGAAATTCAGCAGGAGCTTGCGATCGTTTTGCTCGGCGGAATAGACCGCGCCGTTGCCCAGCGTCGCCGCTTGCAGCTCTCCGTTGGCAAAATAGGTCGCGCCCGTCGCATACGCACCTGCCGTCGTCGGCTGACCCAGCGCGTTCGGCGTGGCCGCAACGGTGGTGCCATCGGGATATTGCGTGCTCGCCAGGCTTCCGTTGCCGTCGTAGCCATAGCCCAGGGTCCACGACCAACCGTCCACCGAGAGCACCTCGGCCGTCAGTAGCCCAAGCTTGTTGCGACCGTATGCCCACGATGCCGAACCGGTGGCATTGGCGTTGCTTCCGGCGCTGGCCGAGACCGCCGATGCAAGCTTACCGAGCGCGTCGTAGGTGAAGGTGGTCGCCAGCGCGCCATTCGGATAGGTGACCGAGGTGACGCGATTCATCGCGTCGTAGGCACTGACCGTCTTTGCCGAGTCCGCGACCTGATCGTAGCCACAACCGTCCCCGTTGAAGGGCTGACCCGCCGCGGTCCACACCACGTTATCCGCCGCATCGTAGGCGGTCATCGTGCTCCCGGTCTCCGGCTCCCAGGACCGGCACACCCGATGCTGTCCGTCGTAGGCCGTGGTCCGGGTGAGATCGCCTTGCACGACTGCCAGCACGTTGCCGTAGATATCGCGAGTGATCGTTTGGGTGACGCTTTCCGGCGCTTCCACCTTCACCACGTTGTCGAAGCCCGGCTGGTCAAACACCTGGAAGTGACTGGTCGTCACATTGCCCTTCGGGTCGGTTACGGTGCGCGCCCCACCGGCCGGGTAGGCCGTCGTAGACACCAGATTGTTCAGTTCGGAAAACTGGGTGGTGGTCACCGGACGCCCCAACACGTCGTAGGCGGTTCGGGTGCCCTGCACCAGCGCACCAAGGTCGAGCGTGCCCGACTGGGGATATGACTCGAACGTCTTGCGTCCAGCCCAGTCGTATTCGGTGCTCGACGAGACCGCCAGGGCACCGGTGGTGGCATCGGACCTTGTCGCCAGGACGGGACGCAGGAGAACGTCGAAGTCGGTCCGCTGACTCAGGTTGCCCTGCGTGATCGTGCGGACCCAATGGCTGCCGCCCAGCCCACGAGCATCGGCGGAAAACACATACGCGTAGGTCTTAGGCGCCCATGCGGTGCTGTCGCCCGCCGGGTAATCCACACGTGCAATGCGCCCGATGGCGTCGTAACCATAACTTGTCTTGGAACCGGCCTGATCGGTGATTGCGGCGATCTGCCCCAATCCATCGACAGCCACCGTCTGGCTGGTGCTGTCGGGGTAGCCAATGGTGGTGGGAATGCCGCGGACGTAGCTGCCCAGCGTGGTGGTCTTTCCATTGCCATCGGTGAAGCTGGCGAGCTGGCCTTGCGCGTCGAACGTGTAGTCCATGACCTTCACGCCAAAGCTGTCGCGTTCGACCGGTGTCGCGGTGCCTGGGTCATAGACAGTGTTGCTGACTGTCTCGCCGCTCGTCAGGTTGTCTGTCTGCGAGGGAAGTCCGAGCACCCACAAGGCGGTGTTATCCGTGGCGGTCGACCGCTCACTGACGCTGTAGCCGAAGTTGTTGGATCGGGTCACATCCTGCGGTCGCGCAAAGACATCAAAAGCGGTGACATTCCACAGGTAAATGTCGGGCGTCGCGTTGGCTGCGGGGTCGACCGTCGTCTGTCGCGTCGTCATCGGCAGTTGCTCTTGCAACTGAGCCGTGTTGATGCGCTGCTGGGGCGCATAACCCCAGGGGTGAACGTAGGCTGCTGCCCGCGCGTCCTGTGTCGCATCGGGGTTCACATAGCTGTACGCGGTCGTGCGACGCAAAGCGGTGGTCGTGTCGCCGTCGAAGACCTCTTCCTTGAGCAGCTGGCTCTCCGTCCAGTCGTACCGGTTGGAGAAGGTGCTGCGCTCCACATGACCATCGGGATACGCCACATCGGTAGACACGGTCGTGGCGCAGGCCACCGTCGTGCAGTCTTGTGCCCAACTTTCGTTGGCCGCCGAGTAGCTGTAGCTCCACCCCAACCCATTCGGCGGCAGGCCCGTGCCGGTCAGCACCCGCTGCGTGATGGCCATGCTGTAGGACGCGTTGGGGATAGCCGCCCAGGTGCCCGGATAATTGGGCGTGGCAGGCACGTTCGGCCCGGACATGCACTCTTGCGGCACATACGAGCGCCCACGTTTGAGCGGCGCGACGGTGTAGCTCGCTGCCAGGCCCGAGGGGTGCGTCACCGTGGCGGTGATCGGCGGGCTGTCCATGTTGCCCGGCACGCCAATCGCGCCGCAGGTACCTCCGGACGTACGAGAATCGATCCATGCGCCATTGAGCGGGTCGAGGTTATACCCCCAGTTACTCCCGTCCGGTTGCTGCACCGAGGTCAGCGTGTAGACCAGATTCGCGGTCGACTTCACATAACTGTAGGTCCACGTCCGCGTGCCCGCATCGCCGCCCTGAACGGTGATCGTGCTGACACGATGGCTGCTGGCCCCGGTGTCCGGATCGGTCTCGTACGTGAGGGTGACATGGCGACCGTCCGACGCAGCGATGTCGGTGACATCATCCCCGCTGTAGGTGTAAGAAACCGAATTACCGAAGCGGTCTTCGATGCGGGTCACCAGCATCCGGCCTTCGCGGCGAGTGATGAAGTCCTCGGCGGACGCAAAGATGTGGATCCCGGCAAACGTCTCCGGGCCGGAACCGAGCGGACGCGTCAACGACGGCATGTATCGATAGGCGATGTGGTCCAGCCAATACTTGGTGCCATCCGGTGACACGGCCAGGAAGCCTTCGATGGATGCATCGTTAGCCGCCTGCGGCAAACAGCCCACCGCCCAGTTGGCACGGGTCACGATGGGGTAAGCGAGCCCCGCCACGCCAGGCGTGGCCGTGTTCGCCGCAGACCGCGTCAGCAGATCCTGGTTGCCCTGACCCGGGATGCGCAGTTGGTAGCCCTGCCACCAGGTCTTGGGCTCCCAGTCGGCGCGCTCCGAATCGCCCGTGGGGGCGGCAACGCTGGGCGGTGGCCCGAAGCTCGAGCAGATCGCGTTGGGATTGCTCGCCGCGACCTGCCATCCGGTGACGTTGTTCTGGTCCGCCGTGACCGTGAAGATCTGGGGTAGTTCGATATCCCAGTCGCCGAAAGCGCGCGCCTGAAGATCGGGGCGATCTTCCACGCCGTGAAGCGCGAACGTGCGGCCGATGGTCAAGGCAGGTCCGGTGCCTGACAGGGAGACGTCGGTCTGGCTGAAGCTGAGCGAGCCATCTTGCAACCCGATGCGTTCGCCGAACGGCGTGTCACCCAGCGGCTGGATGTCTTCGTTGACCTTGATGAGCTTTTTGTACTCATCCTCAGGCTTGGCGGTGGTCTGGCCGAGCGCAACGGCAGGCACGCCCGCCACGCACAAGAGCATGACTATCCACAGCCCGCGCATCATCGGACGCGCATGGCGCGTCCACCCCTGATTCGTCCCTTGCATCGCTTTCCCCAGCCAGTGGCCCCCGATCGAGCGTCCGACTTTAGAAATCAATTCGGGACGAGTACAAGCGTGTTCGTCTATGTCAAGAGCGAGTGAAAGCCATCAGCGTCGGCGCAAAGCGTTTGCACTACAGTGGGTTGCTTCGTACTTTCCTAGTGGCTGTAGGGTTTCGCCTACACAACGCGGTGGAGGACACCTACAAGTCGCGACTCTTCTGCTGAGTACGGCACCGGGGGCAGGCGGGAATGCGAACGAAGGGAACGGTTGCATGTCGATCGTCAGTCGCAGACGCGGCGATCTGCGCGCCTCGGGATGCAATGAAGATCACAGCGCTATCGGTTCAACGCGTCAAGACTTGCCTGAGCCGCCCCGACCGAGCACCGCGGCTTCCAAAGGAACCAAAAGCTCACCTGGTTCGTCCTGAAAGTGTCGGGCTATTCACCATGATCGAGTTTTGCTGCTCGCAGACGGCGCTCGAAACGCCTCGAAATAGGCGATAGCGCTCGATGTAACTCTGAACATAGCCGCAAGCTTCTTGCACGGAACGTTTAACGTACGCTTCCGCAATCTCACCTGCCATCGGCTCTGACCGCCAGCTGGCATAGGCACGTTCGAGTCCCATCTCCGGTTTGTACATCGGCAGCCCCGAATGCCTCCATCAAGGGCGTGCTACGTTCAGCAAGAATCACAGACATGCCCCGCTTGCCGCCAGCCCCGGCCTGCTGCATATTTCGCCCTCTTCCCGACTGAGGCACGCGCATGGAATGGAGCGACGTCCGCATATTCCTTGCCGTGCTCAGAAGCGGCTCCTACGGTGAGGCGGCACGTCGTCTCGGGGTAAGTCACCCTACGATCGGGCGGCGGATCAAGGTGCTTGAAGGCGAGGCGGGACAAGCCTTGTTCCGGCGCACCTCGGACGGACTTGTCCTGACCGATGCCGGCGATGGCATCGTAAGCGCCGCCGAGGCGATGGAGCAGTCCGCGCTGTCGATGGAGCGCCGTCTCCTGGGAAACCACGAACGACTGGAGGGCATTCTGCGCATTGGATGCGCCGACTGGTTCGCGGCTTACGTGCTCGCGCCGGTGTTCATGGCACTGATCGGCCAGCATCCCGCCGTGGTTCCCGAGGTCATCGCGGGATACCGTTTGTCGGATCTCGCTCGTCGCGATGTGGACATCGCTTTTCGCATCGTGCCGTTTACCGAACCGGACGTGGTTCAGCGTCGCCTGATGAGCATGCCCTACGGACTTTACGGATCGCCCGCGACGTTGAAGCAAATGGCCGACGATCCTGCATCCGTCGGCCTGATCGTCATGAATGAAGCACAGTCGCACTTTCCTGATGTTGCATGGATGCGCGACCGATTTCCCGGCGCTCGCCTCGCATTCGCCAGCACCAGTCGGTCGGTGCAGGCGCAGATGTGCCTCCGGGGCGCGGGTCTGGCGGTCCTCCCACGCCCGCTGGGCAACGCGACGGCGGGTTTGCTGCGCGTCGATGCCGGTGAGGCGCCGCCCAGCCGGGACGTGTGGGTGGGATACCACCAGGATCTCAAGCGGATGGACAGGCTTCGCGCGTTGATCGAGATCGCGGACGCCATGCTCTCGACCCCCGATCAGGCCTCATGAAGCACTCCGGTTGCCCTGTCTTACGCTTCGCGCTTAGAACGCCCTGAAGAGACTACGGAGCACCACGATCGAATCGGTGAAGTTCTTCACGTCATCCATCACTTGCCGGGTTTTTGGACTTGCCAGGGCGTCGTGTACACCCTGCTCCGACGAAAAGGTGTAGACGCCGATCGAGATCCAGTTTCCGCCCTCGGCGTACGGGAAGAATGCTTCCGCCGATTGAAGCCCATGCTCGCCCCAGCACGCCCTGGCCAACGGAAGGTGCTCGTTGGCGTAGTAGTCCCGGTCGAAGCGCGTCCCGGCATCACCCGTGCAGATCACCATCATCTTCGTCATCGTCTTTCACCTGTGTTTTTGCCGCCCTCGAAAAGGGGCGAGAGCTCATGCGGCGATGCCGCCGTCGACGAGAATGCCCGAGCCTGTGACGTAGGCAGCCCCAGGACCCGCGAGGAAGGCAACGGCTTCGGCGACCTCCTGGGTCTTCCCGTAGCGGGGAATGGAAAGGCTCGGGAGAATGGACGCGGCGAGAGAGCCATCGGCAGGGTTCATATCGGTGTCGATGGGACCCGGACGAACCAGATTGACGGTGATGGCACGAGCGCCGAGCTCGCGGGCGAGACCGCGGGTGAAGCTTTCCATCGCGGACTTGGTTGCCGCGTAGACCGCGATGCCCGCAAACGGAACGGTCAAACCCGCGTTGCTTCCGATCGTGATGATACGCCCGCCGTCCGGGATGTGTTTCAACGCCGCCTGCGTGGTTACGAAAACGCCGCGCACATTGACGTTGAGCAGCAGGTCCATGTCCTCGAGGGACTGGTCAGGAAAAGGACCAGCGACGAGGACGCCAGCGTTATTTACTAGGATATCGAGACCACCCAGATCGGCCACGGCGCGTTCGACCGCCGTGATCGAGGCCTCCGGATTTGCCGCGTCGGCCTGGATGGCTAGGGCACGGCGGCCCAGGGCGCGCATGTCGGCGACGATGGCCTCGGCCTTCTCCATCGACTTCTCGTAGGTGATCGCGACGTCTGCGCCATCGGCGGCCAGTTTCTTCGCGATAGCCGCGCCGATGCCGCGTGCGGCACCGGTAACGAGGGCACGTTTACCGGCCAGCGGAAGGGATGAGTCGGTCACGGCAAGGCCACCTGTGGGCAATCGTTTTGTCGCGGGAAGATCATGTCTCTCCAACCTTCTCGCATCGCTCAACCCTCGTCCTGCCACCGGCGAAGATCGGTCTGATCGTGGTAAGGCATGCGATCCGGTGTGGTGATGAATTCCATCGTCGTACCCCAGGGCATCTGGCAATAGCAGACCTTGTTGCCGGGGCCTTTCTCGGTCGCATAGGGAATGGGGCGCGGTGCGGTAAGCGGCTTGCCGCCCGCGTTCTCGAAGCGCGCCACGGAGGCGTCGATATCGTCGGTGTACAGCGCGAAATGCGTGATACCGAAGTCGCTCGCGCGGATGGGCTGCGCCTGCTCCGGCCCATGCATCTCGAACAGTTCGATATCGGGGCCGGTCCCGATCTTCATCATCGCCTGAGCCCGGACGACGGTGCCGGGATAGGCGCCCACTGCCCGCTCGAACTCGGGGCCTTGTCGCGGCGGATCCTGCGGACCGAAGGACTGATAAAGAAGCTCGGCACCGAACGCCTCCATGAGGAAGGATTTCGCTGCCTCGATGTCCGGGACGGTGATACCGACGTGATTGACGCCGCGAATTTCAGGAGCGGACATGATGGTTTCCGTTTGAGATGAGAGTTGGAAGAGTGAGGAAAGGACTCGCTGGCGTACTTTCCAGGGATCACGTGGCTTCGAGAAAACCGAGCAGCGCCGCGGCAACCTCCCCGGGCTGCTCATCGGCGACATAGTGACCACACCTCTCGATCGAGCCGCCCGTTACGTTCGTCGCGAACTCTTTCAGCATCGACACCATGCGCGGGCCGAACCGCCGGTCGCCGCCCAGGGCAAGCACCGGCATGTCGAGCGGTTGCGTCTTGTACTCCAGCGCAGCGGCGTGATCGCTAGCGAGCGTTCGGTACCACTCCATACCGCCGCGTGTGCGCCCGGGAAGCGCCATGGCTTTCGCGAAGATATCGATATCGATCGGATTGAAGCTGCTGTGGTCGTAAAAACGCTCCGCCATGAAGGCCGCGACGTAGTCGTATTCCCGGCCATGGATCATCCGTTCGGGCAGATCGCGATTCATATGGAACGAGAAGTGCCAGAGCCTTGCGATGGTCTCCTCCCACTCACTCCAACCCGGGAGGGGAACGTCGAGCACCGCGAGATGACTGACCGCATCCCGGAACAACGCCGCTTGCGCCAGCGCGACCATGCCGCCTATATCGTGCCCGCATACCGCGTAGCGCTCATGGCCGAGGGAACGCATGACCTCGTGTGCGTCGCGTGCCATCGTCGCCTTGTCGTAGCCATCGAGCGGGCAATCGGAAAAGCCTGCGCCGCGCAGATCGACAGCGACGACACTGAGATGCCCGGCGAGTAACGGCATCACGTGATGCCACTCCCACCAGGTTTCAGGCCAGCCGTGCAGGAGAAGGACGGGCGGACCTTTGCCGCCGGTAACGGCATGGATCCTGATGCCGTTTACCGCCATCAGCTGCTGGCTGAAGCCCGCTACGGTCGGATGCATGTCGAACTTCATCGAAGAATGGCCTTGGTTTGCACCGGCGGATCGCGCCGATGCCTTTTAAGCTACCAAGAGGCGTTTGCTTCGAGCACTGACAAAGCTGCGCATTGAATGTGCAGATATGTTCGGGGGCGGATACAGCGAACGACGGCGCCGTGAACCGGCCTTCCGGACAACTCACTGGGGAGAAGGCGTCGCGTGACCCACATCGCGACCCTGTTATCGCGCGGAAAGCTCCCACTTCATCTGCTTCAACCAGAGTTTCAGTCGTTTCACGTCATCGAAAGAACGAAGATCCTGTTCGAACGCCTTGATGTAATGGCGCAGGTCGGTGAGGCTCGCGGTGAGATGGCGCTTCACACTCGCCGGTGACACCGTCGCCATCGGGCCCAGCCCGCATCGGGCCAGGTATTCGAAGTGCACCTCGGAAAGCTCCTGGTCGAGCCCACGCAGCTGCTCCTTGAGGATCGTATTCCAGCGTTTGAGGCGTTCCTCGCCGATGCTATCCAGCGCCATCTGGTCGATGTGCTCCAGTTCGAGCTGGATCGCGAGCAGGTCCAGCAAGCTGCGGCTGGCGTAAGCTCCGTTGACCCGCTGCATCAGGACTGCCTTGCGTTCGCGTTCCACGGGGTCGGGTTCGCGGTCGGGATGCAGCATGCTGGCCAGCTTGCGGTAGACCTCACGCAGGGACTGGTGGACTTCCGCCTCCTCGGCACGCGCGCGCTCCTCGGCGGCTTTCGGCTTCTTTGCCTTCTTTCGCTCGGCGTGAAACTCCTCCTTCGCTTCGCGATGCCTGCGCTCGGCATCTTCCTGCTCGTCGAGTTGTCTCTGGATATGACGGAGCACGGCTTCAGGCGAATTCAGGTCGACGTCGTCGGCGATATCGACACCGAACTCGGTCTCCAACGTTTGCTTCAGATCCGCCAGGGCCTCGGCGCTCTTCGCGTCGTCCGCCCCGCTGTAGCGACGACAGAGTTCCTCGACGGCGGGATCGTCGCTTGACTCCATGAGGTCGCCGGCGATGTGACTGATGAGATCCTCGATCGTCTGGCGCTCGCCCTTGGTCAGCCCCTTTGCGTCGTGCGACTGATCGAGCTTATGCAGCATCTGAATGCGTATTGCGTCGAAGCTGTTCTGCAGCGGCACGACTTCGTCGGTGTACCGGCGCCGGAAGTCGGTGCCGAAGACCTCCCACTCGGCCAACGTCGCACGGCGCTTGGCGATCTTCTCGCTGAGCGTATTGAAGGCTTTCTGGCCCTTCGACAACGGCTTTTCGTTGCCATCGCCGGCGACTTTGATAGCGTTAATCGTTTTCTTCGTCATGTAACCATTCCGACATGATCCTCAGGCGCCCAACAACGATTTCACTTCGTTCTGGCTCGGCAAGCAGACCGGGTAACGTATTGATAAAATCCGGATTTACAAGCAGGTTGGCAAAGGTGCGTCCTACCGCGTGGCGGACAGCAATAGGAGCCGTCGTCAGCTCCCGAACCAGTTCCTCTCGGCCATCAACAATATTCAGTACGTCTTCGAGGTCGTGACTGGCGGCAATATCACAAGCGCCGCGATCGGCAAACGCCTCCAACTTCGTCGCGACGAACGCAACGGCACTGGCCACACGGATCGCAAGCTCGTCGCCGAGGTTGAGAACTTCTGCTGTCGCCACTGTAAACGGGTACCACCGGTTCGAAAATCCCAGCACTCCGGCGTCCACAGGCATCAGATCAAAGATGACCCCGGACTCGCGATGGATCCAGCGGCAAATGACGCCGCTGTCCACATCCCGGCGAAAGCCTCGCTCGGCAACGCGCTCCTCCACTCGGTGAAACTGCGCACGCGCTGCTTGCACTACCGCATCGACGTCTCTCGTCGCGCGAACGCTTTCGGCCAGCGGATCGGTAATCAGCAAGCCAGCAACCGCACCTCCAATAAAGACGACTTGCTCGCGAAGATCGCCCAGCGCCTCGGCGACCAAACGTAGGTATGGAAGATTCGGATCATCCTGGCGCATCGGCAGTTCTCAGTTCGTTGGCCAGATAGTCTGCCGCCAGAGAGCGTTCGCGCGCGCGGCCTGATCGCAGCGCGTCCTGTAGGGCGAGGAGGCGATGCAACGTCGGGTCTCTCAGCGCCGCGAACGGGACGGACCGATATAAAGGACTCAGGATTGGCCCCTTCGCGCTTCCGCCGATGTGTGCCCAGACCGGCGCTTCGCCGGGAACGGCGGTGATCGCATCAGACAACGGCTCAGCCCCAAAGCTGGTCGGGACCCCTCGCTTGACCGGCCCGAGGACCGCAGGCCAGACGTATCTAACTCCGTGCAGGGCAAAATCCAACAACGCAGGTCGAACCGGCGACCAATCGCCACGGCCGGAGCTCACCGCTAGCCCCGACGCCACGGCGCGCTTCACGCTGGCATGCACCTCCGAGGGGCTCATCGAAAGTGCTTGACCCAGCGCGGCATACGTCCAGCGCTGCCGCGGATTAGCCGCGACTTTGAGCAGCACGAGAAGATCCTGCGGTTTCAGTTCCACGGCGGCGCCTCATATTCGCTATTCGCGAATAGCGAATATGCGTTACCGGCGGGCTGCGATCAAGGCCTGATCCCGGCAAAGCGTACTTCACAGCTCCTCTCGCGGCCTTAAACCGCCTCACCGGAATGACCACCGACACGGCAAGCAGCCGCCCCTCCCGCGGCGGAAGGCTTCTGCTCATTCGACGCGCGGCGGATTCCGGATCGGTCCTGACCACTGCTGGATAAGGCGCAACCAACGCCCGAACGGATCCGGATTCCACACGAAGGTGCCCACGCTCTCCGCAGGCATCCGGTACTCGAAGCGGCGCCCACCCTCCACCACCGACACCGTACGCGCCTCTGTACGGATGTTGACCAGCACGAGCACGATCGATCCGTCGGTCTCATTGCGGAAGGCCACATTGGCCAGTCCCATCTCCGCATCGGTGTCGTTGGACTTGATCCGCACGGCGCCGGGAAGGACGAAGCGGCTGAAATGCCCGAGCGCGTAGTACTCGTCATTCCGGCTCACGCGGCCCGTCGTCGAGTCGACGGTGATCACCCCTTTGCATGCCGCACATCCGCCGAAGTGCGGCCCGTGATTTTCGTCGAGGGCGAGATTCCAGTAGATGACGCCACGTGCCCATTGCCGGGTGCCCGTGACCAGAAGATTGCGCGTAAACCACAGCAGCTCGCCATTCATGCTCAGCGGCCAGTCGCCTCCGGAGCATTCGGTGATGAACGTATCCTTGTCGGGATGCGCGCGATGGACGGTACCCTGTTCGTGCTGGCTGCCTTCGTAGCAGTGCCAGGCGACGCCGTCGACGTAGGGCGCCGCGTCCGGATCGCCGAGCACGGCCAGCGGCTCCTCGGGATGACTCCAGTTATGGTCCCACTCGAAGATCCGCGTACGTGGCGAGCGCCCGGCGAGCTTCGGCCCGAGGTATCGACCGATGATGCGCGCGCGTGTCTGGGGCGACATGGGCATCGCCAGGTAGCTGATCGGAGAAAACCTCGGCTCGTTCTGCAAGGTCAGCGCGTAAATCGGAATACCGTGGCGCCGATACGCGTCGACGTAGCGCACGAGATAGTCGGCATAAGCGCCCTCATATGTCTCGAGCAGTTCGCCGCCGATCAGGTTCTCGCTCGTCTTCATCCATACCGGTGCGCTCCATGGCGACGCGACGATCCGCAAGCCAGGGTTGATGGCGAGGGACTCCTGCACCACCGGGATCAGGTCGGGGATGTTCTCCGCGACATTGAAGTGTTTCAGGTCGGGATCGGTCGCACCGAACGGCAGATCGTCGAGCGTGTAGAAGTGCGGCGAGAAATCGGACGCACCGATGGTCAGGCGCATCATGTTGAAGTTGAGACCGGGCGGCGGTCCGTAAAGCTCCTTCATCAACGCATCGCGCTGAACTTCGCCCAGCGTGTTGTGCAGAAGCCAGGCGGACGAGTCCGTCATCGCCGCGCCGAAACCGACGATGGACTGATAGGCGACGTCGCTGTCGATCACGATGTCGGCAGGCGACGATGTGGCCTTCGTCATCGCAACGCCGGGCTCCGCCGTAAGTTTCTTTCGATGATCCGCCGTACTCAGCCAGACATCGACGGTGGGCAGGATCGGACCGGCCGGCGGCATGACGTCGCTGCGGGCTATCGACGGGCGCTGGGAGCGCGGAGCGTTGAGCACCGCCACCGTGATCGCCGCGATCAATACCATGAAGAACACCGCCAACGAACGGGACGGCTCGCGCGCTTCACCCATGCCGGACGCCTGTCCGCTCGACCGCGCGGCAACTCACGTCGCTGAAGCCCGTCGTGCTTCGATGCGTTCGCGGATCCGTGCCGAGTCCGCACTCGACACCGCGTTGTAGACGAACATGCACAGGTCCGGCCGGCCATCCACGGCAAACGCCGAATACTCCAGCTCGAGCAGCCCGAGTTCCGGGTGATGAATGCGCTTGAGACCTTCGCCATGCGCGCGTACGTCGTTATCGAGCCACATCGCCTCGAACTCCGGACTGATGCGCGAAAGGTCTTCGACGAACTGGCCGATCTCCGCGGTCGCTCCGGCGCGCGCCACGTCCGCACGAAACGCACCGACGACGAAGCGAGCCACGCTTTCCCAGTCGTCCTGGTGAGCACGCACGCGCTGGTTCGAGAACATCAGATGGAGGATGTTGCGCTGGTCGGGAGGCAGCAGCGCGTAGTCGGTCAGCACGGCGGCGGCGGCCTCATTCCACGCCACGACATCCCACAAAGCCGTCCGCACGATCGCGGGGCTGACCTCGAACGCATCGAGCACGCGTTGCAGCCGCGGGGATACACCATCGGCCGCACGGTAGTGCACTTCAGGCGGCCGGCCGAGCCCGAGCATGAAAAGGTGCTCGCGCTCCGGCTCGGTCAGCATCAGGCCGACGGCGATGCGGTTGAGTACGTCGGCGGATGGCGCACCGCCCCGGCCCTGCTCCAGCCACGTGTACCAGGTGGGACTGATGTTGGCGCGCTGGGCGACTTCTTCGCGACGCAGGCCCTTCGTGCGCCGCCGGCCGCCGACGAAACCGAATGTGGCGGGGTCCAGCCGGGTGCGCCGGTCTCGCAGGAAGGTACCGAGTGGGTTGTCGACAGGGACGGACATGGCGATCCTGTTGGTTCCTATACCACGATAACGTCACTACTTTAACAGTATGAGCGACGCGCCCATCGTACTCCTACAACGAATTGGGAGCAGCACTCATGCGTATCTTTCTCACCGGCGCTACCGGCTTCATCGGCTCACGAATCGTGCCGGAACTGATCGCCGCCGGACACCACGTCCTCGGCATGACCCGTTCGGACTCCGGCGCGCGGGCGCTGCAGGCGGCGGGCGCCGACGTACACCGTGGCGAGCTTGAGGATCTGGAGAGCCTCCGCGCTGGCGCGGCGCAGGCGGATGCGGTCATTCACACGGCGTTCGACCACAACTTCGCGAACTTCGTCGCCAACTGCGAGAAGGATCAGCGGGCGATCCGCGCCCTCGGCTCCGCCCTGATCGGCTCGGACCGGCCGCTGCTGATTACATCGGGTACGGGCATAGGCAGCCCGGGCCATGGCGAGCTGGCCCGCGAGGACGTGTTCAATGCGGCGCACCCGAACCCGCGCACGCTCACGGAGATCACCGGTAACGAACTGCTCGACAAAGGTGTCGCCGTGTCGGTGGTGAGGTTGCCTCAGGTGCACGACCCGGTTAAGCAGGGCCTGATCACGCCGCTGCTGGACATCATTCGCGCCAAAGGAGTCTCCGCTTATGTGGGCGACGGACAAAACCGCTGGCCCGCGGCTCATGTGCTCGACGTGGCACGCCTGTACCGTCTGGCGATCGAACAATGCAAGCCGGGTACGCGCTACAACGCGGTGGCCGAAGAGGGTATCACGGCCCGCGCCATCGCCGAGGCGCTGGGCGAAGGCCTCGGCATCCCGGTGAAATCGATCGACGCGAGCGAATCCGCCGCCTACTTTGGCTGGATGAGCGCCTTCATGAGTATGGATCTTTCGGCGTCCAGCGCGTGGACGCGTCAAGCCCTGGGATGGAACCCGGCGGGCCCGACGCTCCTCGAGGATCTCAGGCGTATGGATTACTCCGTCGCCGCCTGAGCAGGGTCAGAAGCGCAATCAGTGCTGGTTGCGCTTCTTCTCGTCCTTCGCCGCCTTCTTTTCCTTCATGGTCTTGGCGGGCTTCTTCTTGTCGCTCTTCTTTGAATCCAATCCCTTGCTCATGACGTTTCCCCGGTGATTGCCACGGCGGATCGCCGTCGCATGCACCGAGGTTACGCCGATTGCGTGGCGAGTTACACGCTGCCGAACAGGCCGCGCGCGTATTCGTACTCGGCCAGCATTTCCTCGAAGCTGAGCGCACGGTTCCACACCGCGGCATAGCGGGTCAGCACCGCGCCCTGCCCCGTCGCATCGCCGCCGTCCTTCCAGGCATTGATCAGCACCTTGCCGTTGAGCGGACGTGTCGCCAGTCCCGGATAGCGCTGCTCACGCAGGTTGTCCTCATACGCCGGGCAGAGGAAGCGCACGCTGCCACTCACCGCGTCGACCGAGACGATGGCGAAGCGCGGCTTGTAGCGCGTGTCGAGCGACTCGCTCGGGCCGCTGGTCACGGCCTTCTGGCTGCCCGTGAGGGCAAGACGGAAGCTGGTGAGCTCGGAGTTGGCGACACCGGTGTCGTACGAGTGCTGCAACGCCAGACCCGCCTGACGCGGACTGAAGCCCTGGAAGGTGCTGATCGCACGCCCCGCGTTGCTACCCGGGCCCACGGCATACGGGCTGCAGAAGATCGCCGCGAACGTGATGCTGGCGGTCTCGTCGATGTCGGTCTGGAAACCCTGCGTACCGTTCGCCGACTGCGTACCCGACGCGGTGAAGCTCGGCCGCCCGATCAGCGTGAGCGCGGCGCGACCGCTACCCGACTGATCGACGACGTCGCTGCGCGCATTGCCGTTGAAATGCCACTCACCGGTCGGCTGCACACGATTGACCCAGCTAAGCGCCACATCGGCGACCAGTGCGTAGTTATGCATCGGACGCGTCTTGCCCGTGCTGGCGATGTACAGATCGGTGTCGCCGGCGCTGTCACGGATGTTGGTACGCGGGCCGCCTTTACGTCCGGCGATCGATGCGGGCTCGGACGGGTCACCCCAGCCGAGGGAAATCTTGGCGGCGGTATCGGGAAGATCCGCTTTGAGCGTCACCTGCAGGGTGTCGCGGGAGATGACCTTCACCGCGGCGATCAGATTGTTGTCGGTGGGGCTGGCCGGAACGATCTTGTTGTTCGCATCGCGGACGTCCAGACCGTAGTTGCGCGTCGCCGCCACCCAGCTCGTATCCAGGGTGAGCACGCCGGCCGGCACGTTGAAGGCCAGGTTGATCGTACGCGCGTTGACCTTGACCGCCGCCGCGACATCGAGCGCGGGGTTGCGCAACGCGACGCCCGCCGAACGATCCTGGATCAGCTGGTAGAGCGCACGGGCGAAGTAGCGCCCCTGCCATCGATGGCTCTCGTTGGTCAGGTGCAACATCGGCTGATCCGCCGCCGCCTCGTCCGCGTAGTCGAACATGTATTGCGGGTTGACCATGCGCAGGTAAGGACTGGCCAGGCAGGCGTCGCGCTGCGCGAGCGCGATGAACGGATTGCAGAATGCGGGGCTGGTGGCGCCGTAGCTGTTGTGGCTGGTCACCTGGCCGATCAGCCATAGCGGACGCCAGCTCTGCTCGGGCAGGTTGACCTGGCAGAGCTTGAGCCAGTGCGCGCGTTCGAGTGCGGTGAGTTTGGTCTTGTAGCTGGCACGGGTTTCCGAAAGGCCTGTGGAGTCGGCCTCGCCCTGCTGCCACGTGGTGGCCAGCCAGCCGATATTGCTGCCGTCCTTCTGGCCTTCGGCACGCATCAGCCCGAGCATCGCTTTCAGACGCAGCGCACTGTTGTCCCAGCCCTGGTAGCCACCGAGATTGCTGTCGTCGAGGAAGCTGGCGAAGTAACCGATCGGACGGCCACCTTCCGCGCTGGTAAACGCGCTGTAGCGGCTGTACTGCGACGCGGCCGGTACGCCGGTCAGCGCGGCGGTGTATTCCACCAGCCCGTCCGCGCAGGCATTGGTACCGACTTCACCGCCGGTGCCGTGACCGCCGTCGTATTCCACGAGAGGTACGAGACCCGTCATGGCGGTCGCGTCGGTACCGGGACGTACGCCACCGTTGAACGTCACGTTCGCATAGATCTGCTGCAGCGTGAGCGCGGGGCGGCCACCGGTGCCGACCGCGTTCGACTGGCCGTGGAACATGATCAGCTCGCGCCGCGAACGGATGATGGTTTCCGCCGCGGCGATGGCATTGGCTTCGGGAAACATGCTGCCCGTGACGAGCGTGCCTGCCTTGGCGGGTGAGCTGAACAGCCACGACAGGCCGACCGTACCGGTCATGCTGGCCAGACCCAGGCCGCCGGCGGCCGTGGCGCTGTTCCGCAGGAACTGACGACGGGCGCTGTCGGGCTCGGTGGCACGGGCCGCGCTCACGTCACTACGCCAGGGCCGCAGGTCGAGGCTGCCATCGGCGCGACGCAGGTTCAGGGAGACACGCTTGAAGATCCAGGGTTGTTTCATCGTGACGACTCGGATAACGCCGGGGTGAGACACCCTGGGCGACGGAAGGGGAGGAGGATGGCGTGCAAGCCCGGCAAGCCAACCGTCAAAAAGTCGACGACTGACGTTTTTATGACCCGCAATCACGATGTATCACGCGCGTCGGCCGGCGTGTCTCTTCGTATTCGGCAAGAAGGCCATCCAGACGTCCTTTTGTGAGCCACGCCGCACTCTGTCCTCATGACTCGTAAGCCGCGTGACAGCGGCGTTACGGTCGCTCGTGGCCCTCGGCCGCGTCAGTCCCGTGCGTCGCTGAGACGCACGTAAGCCCGACGCCGTACGAAACGATCGGCGAAACATCGCCGTCGCATGTGAATGGGCACCCCATACTTGTGGCCAGCGACCTTCCACCACCCTCAGGGTGTGCGTTTCCTTAAAGTACGCGCGCCGGACGCCAGGATGCGAAGGGACGAGAAGGGGGAACAGGGATGCGCAGGAACGCGCAGGGAGGCGACAGGGACGCAGCGGATGCAGGCACGCGCGCAAGGAGGCGCAGGGATGCGCGACGCGCGCAGGGATACGCCGGGATGCTATTCCGATCCCGGCGGATGCCCGAACCGCGCCTTGAAGGCGTTGGCAAAATTGGCCGGGTTGGAATAGCCGACCCGGTAGGCGATCTGGCTCACCTGCCATTTGCCCTGCCGCAACATCTGCCGCGCGACTTCGAGACGTCGGTCTCTCACGTGCTGCAGCATCGAGCAACCGAACTCCCGCCGGAAGATACGTCTGAGCGTCGTTTCGCCGACGCCGAGGTCACGGGCGAGTTCGTCGACAGCGGGCGGACGGGCGAGGTTGTCGTCCAGCAAGCGCCGGGCTTCATGGGCGAGGTCGCGATGGGCCCTCAGCGTGCGCGTCGCCCCCTGACGCGAGGCGCCCAGCTGCACGGCCAGCTCGACGAGAATGCCGAGACTGAGGCTCTCCCTGTGCAGCCGCTGCAACGCGCCGGTATAGGGCGAGTGGTAGAGGCGCTCGAACAGTGAAGCGATGGCCTTGCTGTCGCGTACCCGCTCGAAGCGAAGATGATGTTTCTGCAACGCCAGCAGCGGCGCCAGCGTGCGGTCGCCCTCCTCGATCTGGTCGCGCAGGAAGGCGCCCGAGATACGCAGGCCACCCAGTCGCACGTGGCTGCCGCCAGGCAGTGTGTCCACGACCTCCGCCGGCTCGCTGAGGCTGAGTAAGGACAGCGCCTCCGGCGTGTACTGGTCGAACATCTCGCGATCGACGCGGTGACGCCAGCGTCCGGCCATGACCTGCACGATGGAGATGCTGTCCGGCAGGACCTTGTCGATGCGCAGCGGGTCGATGAAGTGCAGGTCGCAGTCGAAATACTGCATGGATGGCCGCACCAGCGTCGCACGGTAGTGCCCGATGGCGCGCCCGGCCACGGCGCGCGCCTCGATGAGATTGGCGCGGTCCAGCGACTCCGGCGCGTCGAAGCTGACTTCCGTGTCGCGGTAAGGCGTCCACACGGCCACCGGGATTACCCTGCCTGCGCCGCCGGCGTAACCGCGACGCCGCCGCGGGGCCGAAGCGCCAGCCGGACAAGGTAGACCACGATCAGGACATTGGCGACGAGAATCGCGACCTTCAGCCAGCCGAAGCGAACGATGCACTCGTAGATCTCCACCGGTACGAGCGAACCGGTGGCGATCACCGTGAACCACTCGGCCCAGTGCTTGCGCATCCACAGGCCGATGCCTTCGGTGGCGAAGATGGCGGCATAGATCAGCGCGACGATGCCGACGGCCTCGACCTTGGCCGGCCCCATCTGCTGGAGCAGATGCACCAGACTCCAGCGCAGGTCATTGCTATCGGTGAGTTGCAGGTGCTCGAGCCACTGCACCAACTGCCTGAAACTGTCTTCGCGGTCCAGATGGAACGCGGCGCTGGCGATGAGGATCAGGCCGACCGTCTTGACCGCCTTGTAGACGGCGATGATGCGCAGGCCGGCAGGGTGCTTGGTGTCGGAAGTCATCGGCGAACTATAGAGCGCCGTGGCGACGAAGTAATGAATCCGCCTCAACTATTTGCGAGGTTTCTTCCGGGCGCGCTTGCCGATGGTGGCCGGCTGGAGCGAGCCCGTGGGGCCCGCCACACCGTCTCCGACGCGCTCCATCCACGACAGGTCGTCGACATAGGCGAGGAAGTGCTGGAGGTAACCGGGCGACGACTCGCGCATCAGCGCGATGGCGCGATGGACCAGTGCCGAGGAGTTGAGCGGCCCGGCGTTTTCGGGGACCGGAGCCATCGACTGGCGCAACTGGCTCTCGGTGCGAACCCGGGACCATATGCGGCGAAAGGCGTCGAGGGAAGGCAGCTCGGGGTATGCCGCGCGCTCAGGGGGCGGCTCGCGATCGCCGGCGGCCAGCGCGTCGACCAGCTCGCCAAGCGGGCCGCGGACGGCCGTCGGGCCGACACCGGGCCGGTCGCCGTCCACGCGCCCGACGTCCGCGGCACGCAACAGCGCGAGCCGCCGGTCGAGGATCTGGCGCAACTCGCCTTCCTGTCCGGCGCCTCGCCGCTCCATCGCCTCGATGAGGTGGCGGCGTAGCGTGTGGGTCGACGAAGCGCTCACGGGGTCGCCGCTGCCGGCGCCGACGGCCTGGGCATCGGTGCGATCTCGACGCGGCGATTTTTCGCCCTGCCCTCGTCGCTGGAGTTGGCGCTGACCGGCTGCTCCGAGCCGAACGCCGCGGCGAAGACCGACGAGGGCGGCACGCCATCCGCGATCAGGGCCCGCGTCACGGTCAGCGAGCGCTGGGCGGAAAGCTCCCAGTTATCGGCGAAATGCCGGTTGCCGTCGCGGACCGGCTGATCGTCGGTGAAACCGCTCACCATCAGCACCTCGTCGCGGGTCTTGAGATAGCCGGTGAGTGGCCCGGCAAGGCTCTTCAGCACCTCGAGGCCTTCCGGTTGCAGCTGATCGGAATTGAGAGCGAAGAGCACACTGCCGCGGATGCCGATGCGCCCGTCCACCAGCGTCACACGTCCGGCCGCGAGCGGCGCGGCCAGCGCCTGCTCGAGGCTGACACGGCGTTGCTCTTCGGCCTGCTTCTGCTTCACCGCTTCGTCCAGCTTGCTGGTGAGCTGCAGCTGCATGCCGATCACACCGACGAGGATCAGCACGAAGGCACCGAGCAGGACCGACATCAGGTCGCCGAACGCGGCCCAGATCGGTGTACCGGCTTCGCCTTCGAGCTCGAAGTCGTCGCTCATGCGTTGCCCGCTCCGCTGGACAGACGCTGGCTCGCAACATGCTGCATCTCTTCGATGATCTGCTTCTGCGACAGCACGCTGAGGTCGACCACTTCCCGCGCCTGCGCCACGTAATAGGCCAGCTGCTCGTCACTGCGCGCAAGCGACGTATCGAGGGCGCCAGCGATGAGTTGCAGGCGCTCCATCAGCGCTTCGTTGGACTGACCGAACAGCTGCACGGCGGCACCGAATGCCTCACCCAGACTTGCCACCTCGATGGCGCTGCCGGTGAGTTGTGCCGCGACGCTGCCGAGTTTGCCGGTCTCCGCCTCCACGTGGTCGCTGAAGCGCGTACTGACACGCTCGAGCAGATCGGCCGATGTGGTGACCAGTGCGTCGACGGCGGTGCGCTGCTCGGTGGACGCATGATTGACGGCGTCGAGCAGGGTCTCGAGCGTCGCCAGCAGACGGCTGCGTTCTTCGAGCATGGACGTGTCGCGGACCATACTGTCGGAAAGTTTCTGACGCAGTTCGGCGACGACCTCGGCGGCGACGCGCGGCGCTTCCGATGCGGCGTCGACCAGTCGCGAAATCTCCGCGATGGTTTCGCCCGCGTGCGCCTGGGTGCGTGCCGAGACATCCGTCGCCGTGCGCTCCAGCGCGTCGCAGATCGCCTGCTCGCGGGCGGCGGCCTGCTCGGCCGTCCGTATCCACTGCGCACTCAGCGATTCGGTCATGGCGGCGAGCGACGCGGTCCAGGCGGCGAGACGTTCCTCGTCACGCGCGGCGAGGGTGGACTGCAGATCGGCGTGCGACTGAGCGACGGTGCGTACGAGCGACCCGGCCTGGTCGTCGAAGGTGGTCGCCGCGGAGGCGAGCGCGTCCTGATGGCGTGTGACCAGTGCTTCGTTGGCCGCCTCCTGTCGCGACAGGGCGTCTTTCCATGCGGCCGATGTGGCCGATGCCGATGCGTCGAGACGGGTCGCGACGGCATCGACCAGATCCGACGAGCGCTTGCCGAAACCGTCGACGAACCCGTCCAGTGAGGCGCGCAGATCCGCCGCCATCGCGTCGTTGGACGCCTGCTGCCGGACCAGAGCGTCGTTCCACAAGGCGGCCACATTCGACGTACTCAGCTGGAAGCCCGCCGACAGGCCTTCCAGCTGCTGCTGCACCGCACGGGTCACCGTGTCGTGCAAGGCGGCTGTCTCGCGGGCAAGGCCGGCCATCGTCGACTCCATGACCGGCTGAAAGGCCGCGCTCGCGGCGCGTGCGCTCTCGGTGACACTGTCCTTCAGCGACTGCTCGACGGAGCCGGCGAGGCGCGTGTAGATCGTCGCGGTGGCGGCGTGGAAGGCTTCCTGGCTGGCGAGCTGACGCTCGCTCGCGGCCACGTTGTGCGTTTCCATGGCGGTCATCATCGCCTGCAGGCGATCCATCAACGCCGGCATGGCTTCCGTCTGCTGCTGGAGCAGCCGGAACGACTCGTCGCGCTGATGCGCCCGCGAAAAGACGCGCAGTGTCGTGGCGGCTTTCGCATCCAGAGCCTGTACGGCGTGCAGGCGCTCGCGGCGTACCAGCGCCGAGAGCAGGCCGAGCATCGCCGACGTCGCGACACCGGCGATCGACGTACCGAACGCGAAGCCCAGGCCTTTCACGGGCGCGGCGAGCGAGCTGCGGATGGCCTGCAGGTCGGTCGCGCTTTCCAGCGCCAGCCCCGTACCGCGCAACGTCGCCATCATGCCGAGCAGCGTACCCAGCATGCCGAGCAGCACCAGCAGACCGACGAGATACGGCGTAAGCGCCGGTGTCGGCAGCGCCACGCGCTCGCCTTCGACACGCAGGCGCACGGCGTTGCGCAGGCTCGGATGCAGGCGATCCAGCCAGCCGGCCAGACCGGACGGGGCCACCTCGAGTTCGCCCACGGCCTGACGGAGCGTGGCGGTCGCCTGATGGTATCGATACAGCTCGAGAGCGCCGGCGAGGTAACACGCGGCGATCAGCAGCGCGACCGCCGCGCCAAGCGGGTTGGAGCCCACATAGCCCGCACCGATCCAGATGACGGCCACGAGGCCCACGAGGAACACGGCGAGATGAAGAAAGTTTCTGAACATGATTTCTCAGTTATCGGGTACGGAGCGCGGCGAGCAGCGCCTCGACCGGTTGGAAACGAACATCGAGTTCGGCCAGCAGCACGGCCTGCATGTCCTTGCGGAAGGCATCCAGCCATGCCCCGGCATCGTCGGGGCGGGCCGCCTGGCGCAGCCGGTCGAAGTGATGGGCGAGCAGGGCGGGCACGTTGCCCATCAGCGACTGCTCGCGACCGCTCAGCGCGAGCTCCATGACGGCGTCGACTTCCGCGAGGCGGGCCATCTCATCCGATGAGGCCGCCAGAATGTCCCGCAAACGCCCACGCAGGTGCCCGGTGTGGGACTGCATGGACCTCTGGAGCGTGGTGTAGCGCTGCCGAAGCGGCGCGAAGTCGGGCGTCGTGCCCGCGACGATACCCCGGGCGACGAGCTCACGGGCTCCGGTGATGGCCTGGACCAGCGTTTGCCTGACCCGGGCGCACTCGGCCGCTTCGTCGTCGACGGGGTGCGACACCTCCGCGGCGATCGCTTCCACCTTCCCGTCCAGCGCCGCCGACAAGGCAAGCGCATGGGTCCAGTCGAGCCACTGGCTCAACCGGTCCGGCAACGCGGCGTTCGGGCGACCCGTATCAACGTCGGTGAGACGCGACAACAGGCGGATGAACGTGGGTCCACGGACGCTGGTCCGCTGGTGTGCTTGCACGGGTTCTGCTGGCGAAAAAACGCCCATTTTACACGCGAATGGCAACGCCCCGTATCGATCGACAGGCCAGACCGGCCCTGAGCAAGCCGCCACCCGGCTTGCGCGTCCGTCGGCATCTGGCCACGGGAGCCCTGCGTTACTATCGGCGGTCTTCCAGTCAGGGGATGTGGCCAATGGGTATCTTTCGCCGGCTCGCGGGTGTCGCTGGCTCGCTTTGTCTCTTCTGGGCGGCACTGGATGCGACGGCGGCGGATACGACGGCACCGTGGTGGAAGCACGCGCTCGTCTATGAGATCTACCCCCGCAGCTTCGGTGACAGCAACGGCGACGGTGTCGGCGACCTCAACGGAATCAATGCCCATCTGGATGACCTGGAGAAGCTCGGAGTGGACGCGATCTGGATCGCGCCCATGTACCCGTCGCCGCAGGCGGATTTCGGCTACGACATCTCCGACTACCAGGCCATCGACCCGCAATACGGCACGATGGCCGACTTCGATCGCCTGCAACAGGCCGCGAAGCAACGCCACATCCATGTGATCCTCGACATGGTGATGAACCACACGTCCGATCACCACGCGTGGTTCGTCGAATCCGCCAGTTCACGTAATAACCCGAAGTCGGACTGGTACGTGTGGAACGACGGCATCCCTGCCGACACCGCGCACCTCTCCGCCGTGCAGCGGCGCAACATCCATGACGGCAAGGCGCCGCCCAACAACTGGGAGTCGATGTTCGGCGGCTCAGCATGGCAGTGGGTGCCGGCGCGCCAGCAGTTCTATTACCACCGCTTCTACATCCAGCAGCCGGATCTCAACTGGCGCAATCCCGACGTGGAGAAAGCCATGTTCGGCGCGATACGCTTCTGGCTGGATCGCGGCGTGGACGGCTTCCGGCTCGATGCCATCTCCGTGTTGTTCGAGGATACGAAGCTGCGTAACGATCCCGAACGCCCGGGTACGAATGCGCAGGGCGAGCCGAACCTCAACTACCTCTACAGTGACAAACTGCCCGAGGTCCATGGCGTCATGAGACGCCTGCGTGCACTGGTCGACAGCTATCCGGGCCAACGCGTGCTGATCGGCGAAACCTACGAGCCCAACATCAAGCTGCTGGACGAGTGGTATGGCACGGCGGAAGCCCCGCAACTCCAGTTGCCGATGAACCTGCAGCTGGGCTTCGGCTGGCAGGCAAGCTTCGACGCCACATGGTTCCGGACGCGCCTTCAGGAGTCCCAACAGGTTCACGGGCAACCGTTGCTCGTTGTCGATAACCACGACAATCCACGTTCGATCGATCGGTTTGGCGATGGTACCCATGACGTGGAGCGCGCGAAGGTCGTCGCGGCGGCGCTGCTGACGTCCCGCGCTGTCGCCCTCACCTACTACGGCGCTCCCATCGGCATGACCACCGCGACACCCACGCGGGTCGAAGACGTGCGCGATCCGGTCGGCGTCACCGGCTGGCCGAAGGACAAGGGGCGTGACGGTGAGCGCACGCCAATGCAGTGGACGCCGGGGCCGCAGGCCGGCTTTTCGACGAACCCCAGAACGTGGCTGCCGGTGAATCCCAACCACGCAACGGTCAACGTCGAGGATGAGTGGAAGCAACCCGAGTCGTTGCTCAACTGGCATCGTCAGCTGATCGCGCTTCGACGGGACAACCCGGCATTGCGCGATGGCGCGATGACATTTCTGGATACCCGCGATCCGAACGTCCTGATCTATCGACGCGAGGGAGAACATCCGGTGCTGGTGATGCTCAACTTCAGTGGTTCGGCGCAATTGGTGCCGAAGCGGCTGATGCAGGGCAAGGTCAGGACGCTTGCGGCAAGTGAGGTTTCCCTGCGTGGGCTGGAAACGCTGGACGGGGCGTCACTTCCCGCTTACTCGGCCTGGATTGTCACACCGGATTGATCATCTCGGTTCGGCAAACGACATAGGATGTCGATAGAGTCCATGTGCCGCCTGACACGCTTCTCCTGACGCTGCCAGAACCTCTCGATCTTCTTTCTATATCGATGATCCATATCGGCAATCCTTTTGATGGGTCATGGGGCGAGATTGTAAATTAGACCGGGGCGGAGTCGCCCCCGGCCTGGGGGCGGCGGAGGAAAATGAAATGACGAACGAAGTCATCAGCGCGATTGTGGTCGGATGGCTGCTCCTTTTCCTGATCACGCGAAAACGCGCACGTCGACGGCCATTCGCCGCGCAAACCTTTACCTGCCATCGGTGCGGCACGATCACCCCGCACAATGCAAGAACCATCGGCGCGCTGCGAGATGGGAAATCGCGATTCTTTTGCCGCCCCTGCCATCTCAAATGGCTTAAGACGCAGCCCCCGGGCATCGGCAAGCGGCGGCCGCTTTCGAGCCGCCGTAGCGAATCGCAGGGCGGTTGCCTGGGATTAGTCGCGCTGCTCGTCTCCGTGCCGTTGCTGGGACTAGCAGCGTGGACGTGGCTCTAGCAGATACAAGACCGCAGATCATGACCGGCTAAGCTTGAGCATGGGCCACCTGCCATACGGACGATGCCATGACCGACTCACCTATCCTTCTCGCCTGCCCCCACTGTGGAACGATGAACCGCGTGGCACGGGAGCGCCTCGGCGCCGCGCCGAACTGCGGCCATTGTCACCAGGCGTTGTTTACCGGCAAGCCCGCGGTTCTGACCACGTCAACGTTCGACAAGCACGTGCAGCGCAGTGAACTGCCCTTGCTGGTCGACTTCTGGGCTACCTGGTGTGGGCCCTGCCTGTCGATGGCGCCGCATTTCGAATCGGCGGCGAAAACGCTGGAGCCGAGGTTTCGTCTGGCGAAGGTGGACTCCGATGCAAACCCCGATCTCAGTGCGCGCTATGGCATCCGGAGTATCCCGACGATGATTCTGTTTACCGGCGGGCGCGAGGTGGCGCGGCAGTCGGGGGCTGTGGGTAGCGCGCAAATCGTGGCATGGGCGGAGGCGAAGTTGTCCGGAGGGTAGGTAGTTATTAAAGCTTAGGCCCTTAAAGTTTAATAAGGGTTTGCCTTATTAAAATTTAAGGGCGCTATACGCTGCGACGGATGGGGGTCGGCTTCTCCGCTTTGTTGGCTTTTCGCCAGCAGGGCTGGCTCCTACCGACAGCGTCGCCCCGCGATTTTGAGAGATCGAGGTGGATCAGAGCTCGGCCGATTCTTTCCAGAGGTCCGTGCCGCCGTCGCTGGCGTAGCGATCGATTTCCGTCAGTTCGGCGGCGGTGAAATCGAGGCGCTTCACGGCGTCCAGTGAGTTGTCGAGCTGTTCGACCGTGCGGGCCCCGATCAGCGAGGAAGTGACGCGCGGGTCGCGCAGGGTCCAGGCAATGGCCATCTGGGCCAGGGTCTGGCCACGGCTTTCGGCGATGGCGTTCAGAGCGCGGATGCGCTCGAGGTTTTGCTCGCTGAGCTGTTCCTTGCCGAGTGAACCTTCGCGCGTAACGCGTGCGTCCGCAGGGATGCCCTTGAGGTACTTCGATGTCAGCAGGCCCTGCGCCAGCGGCGAGAAGGCGATGCAACCGGTGCCCAGGTCTTCCAGCGTGTCGAGCAGGCCGTCTTCGATCCAGCGATTGAACATCGAATAGTTCGGCTGATGGATGAAGAGCGGCACGCGCTCTTCGGCGAGGATGGCCGCGGCCTTGCGCGTGAGTTCCGGCGAGTAGCTGGAAATACCGATGTACAACGCCTTGCCCTGACGATGCAGATGCGCGAGCGCGCCCATGGTCTCTTCCAGCGGCGTGGTTGGGTCGACACGGTGCGAGTAGAAGATGTCGACGTACTCCAGACCCATACGCTTGAGCGACTGGTCGCAGCTGGCGATGAGGTACTTGCGGCTGCCGCCGATGCCGCCGTACGGGCCCGGCCACATGTCCCACCCGGCTTTGGACGAGATGATCAGCTCGTCGCGGTACGGCGCGAAGTCGCTCGCCATCACGCGGCCGAAGTTCTCCTCCGCCGAGCCATACGGGGGGCCGTAGTTGTTCGCGAGGTCGAAGTGCGTGACGCCGCGGTCGAAGGCGCGACGCAGGATGGCCCGGCCGGTTTCGAAGACGTCGGCTCCGCCGAAGTTCTGCCAGAGGCCAAGCGAGATCGCCGGCAAGTCGATACCGCTGCGTCCGCAGCGGCGATAGGGCATGAGGTTGTCGTAGCGGTCCGCGGCGGCCTGATAAGACACGTGAGTCTCCGGTTCGATATCTGAAAGAGGGAATGCTAAGCGAAATCGGCCCGCCGAAGGCTTGTCCGTTGACGCTGCCAGCCGGGCTGTCTTCCCGGAGTGACGCCGTGTAGATTCACCGCTGGACGCGAAAAGGAGATGTTCTCGATGAGTGGAACGAATACCGGCCGGCCGACGCGACTGTGGGTCGTTGGCGTGCTCGACATCATGACGGGCATCGTGGCCATCGCGGGCGTCTTCCTGCTGGCCTATGCCTCGACGGTGCCCGACTCGCTGCGACCCGGCTGGGAAACCTGGCTCGTCGCTTGCGGCTCGGGCCTGTTCCTCGTGATCGGCCCGGTGTTGACCCTGGCCCGCGTTCCCCGCGCCCAGTACGCCATGCTCGCCGCCGCGCTGATCTTCTTCGGCATGCTGATCTGGCAGAACGCCGCGCTGCTCTTCGGGCCCGGACCCTTCGACACCCCTTCCGTTCAGATACGACTCGCCGCGACGGTGTTCCGCGGCTGCATGATGATCGCGCTCAACCTCTGGGTGACCCTGGGCCAGCCGACGCGGGATTTCATGCTCGGTGCGCCGAGGGATCCGAACGGTGGCGACGAGGACTCGCGGTCGGCTTGAATCGACGGCAGGTGGGCTCCCGCCTCGTTGCGCCTGCGCGGCGAGTGCCTGTGGAAGGCCGGCGAATCCTTTATCCTGCGGGGCTGCCCCGGGAGCCGGTCAAGGTGCCAAGCACAGGCAAGACAACGCGGATGCCGCGCACGGCCACCTTCGCCTCGGCTGTCCGACTATGGTCGGGCATGCTGCTCGCTTCGGTGCTGGTGCTGGCCGCCTCACTCCTCCTGGGCGGGACCGACTCGACCATCGCCGCGTCGTGGCAGGCCCTCTTCAGCGCCGCCGATACACCGATGCACGCGATCGTCTGGGAGTTGCGCGTGCCGCGCAGCGTCGCGGCGTACGGCGTCGGCGGGCTGCTCGCGCTGTCCGGCTGCCTGATGCAGATCCTGGTGCGGAACCCGCTGGCCGACCCCTATACCCTCGGGCTGTCCGGTGGCGCCGCAGTGGGCGCCCTGGGCGCCATGCTTGCCGGCGCGGGTGCGTTGGCCGTCGCCGCCGGTGCCGCCGGGGGTGCGTTGTTCGCCTGCGTCGCGGTGTTCGTCCTCGCTCACCGCGATCTGCTGTCGCGCCAGCGCGCCGCGCATCGCGACGATTCCACCGACCTCATCCTGATCGGCGTCATGCTCGCCGCGGGGCTGGGAGCCATCGTCAGCATGATGCTGGTGCTGGCGCCGGACAAGAACCTGCGCGGCATGCTGTTCTGGATGATGGGCGATCTGAGCGGCGTGGCGAACTGGTCGCTGCCCGTGCTCGCCCTGCTCGCGTGCGTGCTGCTGGTCGCGCCGCTGGGCCGCCAGCTGAACCTGCTGATGCGCGGCGAAGAGTCGGCCAGCGCGCTCGGCGTGCGGCCACCGGTCGTGAAAGCCGCGATCTTCGTCATCGCCTCGGTCGCCACCGCGATCGCCGTGACCACGGCCGGCACGGTCGGCTTCGTCGGACTGGTGGTCCCGCACGCGTTACGACGGCTGGTCGGCAACGATCAGCGCGTGCTGATTCCGGCGTGCGCGCTGGGTGGCGGCATCGTCGTCACGGTCGCGGATACGCTGGCCCGCGTGGTCGCGGACCCGATCCAGCTCCCCGTCGGCGCGGTGATGGCGGTGATCGGCGTGCCGACCTTCATGTTCCTGCTGGTGCACCGGCGATGACGACCCGCCTGACCACCGAATCCCTCAGTCTGACCGTGCGCGGAAGAGAACTGGTGCGCGCGCTCGACATGAGCGTGGTACCGGGCCAGGTGTGGTGCGTGCTGGGCCCCAACGGCGCGGGCAAGTCCACGCTGCTGCGTACGCTGGCCGGCTTACGCGCGGCGGACGGCGGCCGGGTCCTGCTCGGCGGGCACGACATCGCCAACTACCGTCCGCTCGACCTCGCCCGACGCCGCGGCTTCCTTCCCCAGTCGGTGGTCGACGCGTTTTCGTTGTCGGTCCTGGATGCCGTGGTCTCCGCGACGCATCCCCGCCTGTCGTTCTGGGCGTGGGGCGACGAAGGGGACGACGCGGCGCGGCGGGCACTGGAAACCTTCGAGCTGACTGAACTGGCCGGCCGCGACGTCACCACGCTGTCCGGTGGCGAACGCCAGCGCGTGAACATCGCCACGCTCTTCGCGCAGGATGTCGACCTGCTGCTGCTCGACGAACCACTAACGTCGCTCGACCTGCACCACCAGATGAAGACGCTGCACGAGCTGATGCGCGTCGCCACGGACCACGGCAAGTCGGTGATCTACACCGTGCACGACATCAACCTGGCCTTCCAGCATGCGACGCATGCGGTGCTCATGGATGGCAAGGGCGGCGCTCTGGCCGGCCGAACGAACGACGTGATCACGAGCGGGCATCTCTCGGCCGCGTTCCGTCATCCCATCCACGGCGTCACGCTGGGCGACGAGCTGTTCTTCCGCGCCGAACGCCTCAACGGTGTCTCCCGATGATCCGTCCGCTCGCCCTGCTCGCCATGCTGATCGCACTCCCCGCCTCCGCTTCGGTGACGGTGACCGATGACGCAGGGCGCACGGTCACCCTGCCGGCGCCGGCGCAGCGCATCGTCAGCCTCGCGCCGAGCATCACCGATGCGCTGTTCGCGGCCGGTGCGGGGCCTTACGTCGTCGGTACCACACGCTACAGCGACCATCCCGCCGACGCGAAGCACATCGCGATCATCGGCGACGCGACCATGCTCGACCTCGAGCGCATCGTGGGACTGAAGCCGGACGTGATCGTCGTGTGGCGAAGCGGCACGCCTGCCGCGCAAGTCGAAAAGCTGTCGCGCCTGGGTGTGCCCGTGTTCTACGCCGAGACCACGCGCCTGGCGGACGTGGCCGCGGCCACCCGACGCTTCGGCAGGCTGGCCGGTACCGAGGCGGTGGCCGACCGCGACGCCGCCGCGTTCGAGGCCGAACTGGGCAGGCTTCGTGCGGCTTACGCGGGCAAGCCGCGGCTCAAGGTTTTCTACCAGATCTGGGACCGGCCGCTGATGACGATCGGCCACGCCCAGATCATCGACGACGCGATCACGCTCTGCGGGGGCGTCAATGTCTTCGCCGACCTGACCCAGGCCGCGCCGACGGTCACGCGCGAGGCCGTCCTGGCGCGCGACCCTGACATGATTCTCGGCGGCGGCGACGCCGGCGCATCGCTGGCGGAGTGGCGCAAGACCGGCTTTCTCGCCGCCGTGCGACACGGCAACGTCGTGCCTCTCGACGCGCCTACCCTGGCCCTGCCCTCGCCATCGATCCTGCCGGGCGTCGCCGAGTTGTGCCGGGTCATCGACGAAGCACGGAAACGGGCGGCTCACTGACGGTCCCACCATTGCGGTCGTCGTCACATTTGCCTGCCTAGACTCGGGACGACACGAAACGCTGATGGAAATACGCCCCATGCCAGGCGCTCCGGCCGGTCACAATCCCGATCTTTCCTGGCTCGACGGCGGCGGCGAGACCGGCGCGCTCATCCGTGCGTTCGATTGGGCGACCACCGACCTCGGGCCGCTGGAGGGATGGCCGCAGAGCCTGCGCACGACCACCGGCCTGCTGCTGCTTTCCCCCGTGCCCATCGTGCTGCTGTGGGGCGAGAAGGGCTACATGATCTACAACGACGCCTATTCCGTGTTTGCGGGAGGGCGCCATCCACAGCTGCTAGGCTCCGAAGTGCGCAAGGGCTGGGACGAGATCGCCGATTTCAACGACAACGTGATGCGCGTCGGCCTTGCCGGCGGCACGCTCGCGTACAAGGATCAGCAACTGACGCTGATCCGGCGCGGCCTGCCCGAGCCGGTCTGGATGAACCTCGACTACTCGCCGGTCGTCGACGAAAGCGGCAGCCCGGGCGGGGTCATCGCCATCGTGGTGGAGACCACCGAACGGGTCCGCGCCGAGCAGTCCATCCGCGGCAACGAGGCGCGCCTGCGCTTCCTCGACACCTTGCGCGAATCCACCGCCAAATACACCGATGCCGACCAGCTGCTCGCGACGACGACGCGCATGCTCGCCAGGCATCTGGGCGTGTCCATCTGCGCCTACGCCGACATGGACGAGGACGAGAACGGTTTCACCATCCGCGGCGACTGGTGCGCCCCGGGCTCTCCCAGCATCGTCGGTCGCTACAAGCTGACGGACTTCGGCCGCCTCGCGGTGACCAGCCTGTCCGCGGGCAAGCCGTACATCATCCGTGACAACCGGGCTGAACTGCCGCCCGAGGAGTCCGAAGCGTTCCAGCAACTCGGGGCCAGCGCCACCATCTGCATGCCGCTGATCCGCGGTGGCCGGCTCACCGCGCTGATGGCGGTCCACGACCGCGAAGCCCGCGACTGGCAACCGGATGACCTCGCGCTGCTCTCCGAAGTGGTCGAACGGTCGTGGTCGCATATCGAACGCGTGCGTGCGGAGGCCGCCGTACGCGAGAGCGACCGCCGTTTCCGTGAAGCGCTCGAGGCCAAGGTCCAAGAACGCACGGCCGCGCTGATGCAGGCCGAGGAGGCGCTCATGCAGGCGCAGAAAATGGAGGCGCTGGGCAACCTCACCGGCGGCATCGCGCACGACTTCAACAACCTGTTGATGGTCATCCAGGGCAGCCTCGAACTGCTGCGTGAGCGCCTGCCGGAGGAACCGCAACTGTTGCGGCTCGTGGACACCGCGCGCTCGGGCGCGGAGCGTGGAGCGGTGCTGACCCGGCGCATGCTCGCCTTCGCCCGCCGGCAGGATCTGAAAGCCGAACGCATCGACCTGCGCGTGCTGGTCGAGGGCATGACCGAGCTGATGCAGCGTTCGCTCGGTCCGACGATCGTCATCGAAACCCGCTTCGGCCCGGAACCGGCGACGATCGAGGGCGATGCCAACCAGATCGAATCCGCCCTGCTCAACCTCGCCGTGAACGCGCGCGACGCGATGGACGGTGTGGGCACCATGGCCATCCACATCGACGGCGTGGACGTGAACCACGCGCATGGTCCGCTCGTCGCTGGTCGCTATGTGCGCCTGTCGCTGAGCGATACGGGCGCGGGCATGGACGACGCGACGCTGAAGCGGGCCACCGAGCCGTTCTTCACCACCAAGGGCGTCGGCAAGGGGACCGGCCTCGGCCTGTCGATGGTCCACGGGCTCGCCGAGCAGTTGGGCGGCTCTCTCTTCCTTACCAGCCGTCCCGACGTGGGCACGACCGCCGAGTTCTGGCTGCCCGCGACGGACGCCGACGCGGGTGACGATCCGGCCCCGGTCACGGAGACGCCGGTCCTCGTGCCTGCGAATCCCATGCGGGAGGACTCGCCCTGCATTCTCGCCGTCGACGACGACGACCTGGTCCGGGCGACCACGGCCGAGATGCTCCAGGAGCTGGGTTACCGAGTGGTCACCGCGCGCTCAGGCGCCGAGGCGCTCAGCCTGCTCGAGCGCACCCCGGTGGATCTCGTCCTCACCGACCACGCGATGCCGCAGATGACCGGCGCGCAGCTGGCCCAGCGTGTCCGCGAGCTCGATCCCTCACTGCCGGTGGTGATGGTCACCGGCTACGCCGACCTCGCCGGCGGCGCGCACGTCGACATCCCGCGTCTGGCCAAACCCTTCTCGCAGGGTGCGCTCACCGAGATTCTGGCGCGCGCCCTGAAGCGCGCGCAGGCCTGATCGACGGCGGGACACCGGTCTCTCCTCTGAATTCGCCTTCAGCGCGCGTCTGCAGGCGATGTCGCGGGGCTGGCGGATGACGCCGTGGTAAGGGCATCGCCGGAGAGTCGCAGATTGGCCGCGAGATAGTCGCGCATGGCAGGGTCCGGCGGTGTTTCGGCCATGCCGCCGAGATGGCGGTGCAGGGCATCGGCGATGAGGTACAGGCTTGCTTCCCGTGCCAGTGGCCGCTCGTTGCTGTGTCCCGCGGCCGGATCGACCAGCAATGTCACGTCACGATCCAGGTGTTTCAGCTGCGCCGCATATCCGAGTACACCGCGCAAGGCCACGCGCTGATCGTCGCCGCCGGCGATGATCGTCAGAGGGCGTCGCATACGCGTCGCGTTGGCCAGCGGCGACTCGTCGTGCATGCGTTGCAGCGTGCCCCTGTCACCCAGGCCAACCTGCGTCATCCAGAGTTCGAACGGCAGCGGCGACGAGAGCGAGTTGGCCTCCGTCGAACGCGTGATCCAGGCGATGTCCCAGGCAAAGTCCGATGGCGGCACGAGCGCCACACCCACCCGGAACAGTTCGGGCTGCCACGTCACGCCGAGCAACGCCGAATAACCACCGAACGACGCGCCGACGATACCCACCCGGCGTGGATCACCGACACCCGCAGCGAGCAGTGCGCGCACGCCCTCGACGATGTCGCGTTGCACGCGCCCGTTACCGAAGTCGCCCTGCGCGGCGAGCATATAGTCGCGGCCGAAACCGGTGGACCCGCGAAAGTTGGGCTCGAACACCGCATAGCCACGATTCACCAGAAACTGCGAGACCCCCGTGCCGAATTCGTCGGCGGCGACATTGCCCCACGGACCGCCATGGACCAGGGCGACCAGTGGCAATGTGGCCGGGTCGGCCCCGGGCGGCACGCGGACGAAACCATGCAGGCGCATCCCGTCCGACGCCGTCCAGTCGAACGGCAGCTGCGTCGCCATCGACGCATCGGGCAGCCATGACGCCACGCCGCCGTCGCGGCCACGCAGCGGTGGCGTCGTGAGCACTTCGGTAAAGCGGTCGTGCGCGGGATCGAAGAGGTGGTACCGCGCATCCTGCTGCGCTCCACCCCGCTCGACGACGAGCCAGCGATGCGCGCCCGGCTGGAAGCGCAGCGCCTTGCCCGGAAACCGTGCGCGGATCCGGTCGACGCGCGCCTGCGTCGCGGGATCGAGCCCCTGCGCCGCCCATGCGATGCCGCGATACGCGAGGATCGTCGGGCGCCCGGTGGCAGGATCCGCGGTCGCCTCGTCGACATCGGCCACCTGTGCGGGGTCGCCGGCAAGCGGCCGCATCGAACCGTCCGGCTCGAGTCGCTGCAGGCGACAGAGGCTGCCGCCGATGTCGCTCATGAAAAGGGCACGCGCATCGGCGTCCAGCACCGGCCACAGGGCGCAACGCCACATCGCATCGCACCGGAGCACGCGCTCCCGGTGTCCGTCGCGATCGATGCGCAACGTGTCGACACCGGCGCCATCGACCTGCTGCAGCCAGCCGAGGCGGCCATCGTCCGCTAATGCAAAGCCCGTGATCCTGCCCACCGCGTCGGCCAGCCGCTCCTGCTGACCATCGACCCGCACGCGGGAGAGGCGCCAGCCACCGGGCGCACCGTCGGCGTCCAGGACGCGCTCGCGAACGATGACCGCGGCGGGCGAGGTTGCGTCCACCTCCATCACCTCACGCCCGCCCGGGCCGCCGAGTTCGATGAGGGTGCGCGTTCCCGCCTGCCCCGCCGTGGCCAGCGCGAAGAGATGTCGAGGCGACACCAGCAGCAGCCAGCGCCCGTCGTGCGACCAGAGCAGATCCGTCGCGTCGCTGCCGGCCAGGACCTGGCGCGCCTCGCCGGCGTCGGTCGGGGCCAGCCACAGCGAGCGTCCGTCCTCCGGTCCGCGCAGCCACGCCATTTGCCGGCCGTCCGGGGAGAGGGACACCGCCGTTACGGACGGCCGAACCAGAAACGCCGCCCGCTCGAAGCGAGGCGACGCCGGTCGCGAGCGCTCGCGTCGCAGCGCGTCGGCGAAGGCGCCGTCACCCGCCAGCGCGGGCATCGCGAGGGCGAGCGCCATGAGCGCCCCGAACCATAGCCGGCACGAATTCATTACGGTCTCCTAGTAACGGATCAGACGGTGGCGGGAGTCGCCAACGGGCGAACCGCGCGCTCGGCGCGCGGCACGATCAACGCCAGACTGGCGACCGCGGGCAGCCCGACCAGCGCACAGGTCGCCGTCCAGGCCAGGCGACTGCCGAGGGACAGGCTGCGACGCCATGCGACCCACGCCCCGATCGACGCCGCGAAGAGCGACAACACCGCGGCGAGCCAGCGCATCGATGCGGGCACGGGAGGCGTCGCGTACTCGCGATACGGCGACGGCGTGGCGAACAGGCCGGTCGCCCGATCGCGCAAGGTGTAGAGGACCGGCGAGAACCACCAGCTGCGATACCGATAGAACACGGGGAAATCCGGATCCAGCGCGCGTGTCGCCACCGGAACCACGTCGCCCTGATCGTCGACCCACAGCACCGTCTGGTACGGCGGCGCTCCGAGCATGTCGAAAGGACGGCGGCTGAAGGTGAACGAGACCAGATAGCCGTCGACCAGCTCGACCATCTCGGCGCGCGTCTGGTCGCCGGGCAGTCCCGGTATCGCCACGCGTTGTCGCGCCGCCGGCGGGACCGGCGCGTCGAGCAGATGCCTTCCGTCGAACACATAGAGCGCACGGTCGCTGAGGATCACCAGGCTTCCGCCCACCGGCTGCGTACCGAGCAGCCGCTCGCCTTTACCGACGACCAGACGCGGCACGATGCGTCCCACGTTCGCGACGTACTGATACAACGTCTGCCCGGCTATCAGTGCCACATCGCCCTTACCTATGCCGGGCAGGATGCCGGCAGGTGTCGCGATGGCGGGGAACGCCGCGTTGCCGGCACCCACACCGAGTTCGCCCGCGCGCCGGCCATCCGTGAGCCGCATGCCTTCGAAACGCATGCGGTCGTGGCTGAAAGTCCAGCGAATGCGCATGTCGACGTCATCGAACGCGGTCGGCACGGTGTTGCTCATCTCCTGCCACGGCGTGACATCCGGCAGCTGCCGCTCGATCTCGTGCACGTCGGACAGCGACACTTGCTCACGCCAGATCGGCGCCTGTCCGTTACCCGCGTCTTGCAGGCCAGCCAGCATGCGTTCGCGGCCGGTCATGCGTTCGGTTTCGACGAAGCCTCCGTGTGGGGGCGTCGCCATGTTCACCGGGTGGGTGCCTTGCATGATCCACGCGAGCTCGCCCATGAAGCCCAGCAGATTCAGCAACAGGTAGGCGGCGATCTGCACGGGAACGGCGGTCAGGACGATGGCCGGCAGCGAGCGCGGCGCCGCGCCAAGATCCGGTCGGAACGCGACCAGCAGAAGCGCCAGCAACCAGACGCAGGCCAGACCCTGGACCGCGAGCAGCAGCGGGCCGCTGGCCTGCGCGACGAACAGCCAGAACAGGAAGACCAGCGCGCACGACGAATAGCGCCTGTCCGCGAGCACGCCGTACGCGCCGGCGAAGTAGCCGGCGCAACCGACCAACCCGGCAGCGGCCGGTACGATCAGGTGACGCAGGTCCACCACGTGGCCCGTGCCGCGTGCCTGCCATGCCAGTGCGATGAGGACCGGCAGCACGACAGCGCAGGCGATCGCCGCGAGTCCCGCCCCGATCAGCGCGGCGGCGATACGACGGGGCGCGAGCGGGCGGTGCAGCAGGTTCAGCCACTGATTGGGCCGCCGCCATGTGCCGTACTGATGCAGCCCGAGCAGGATGCCGGTAAGCACGTAGCAGGCGCCGATGATGCGAAAGACGTGGATCGGCTGCTGGCCCATATCGACCAGACGCATGAAGAATGCCAGGGCGAGCAGATGAGCGGTGGCGTAAAGCAGTACCCAAAGGCGGTAACGCAGCCATTCGGCCTTGAACAGGTCGCGCATGATCGTTCTCCCTGTGCGACGCGTGGCGGTCACGCCGCGGTCGGCACGGCGTGGTGTTTGGAGAGGAAGCCGTTCACCGCGCGGTCGAGGCTGACCGGCAGGCGATGGATATCGCGTGCGCCGCTGGCGCGCAGAAAATCGGCGAAGCCGTCGCCCTGGTCGAGCACGAGGTAATGCTCGATGCCGTCGATGCGCTGCGCGTCGAGCAACCCGGGAACGACCCGCGGGTCGGGCCTGCGGAACGGGATGTCGGCCACCCAGTGCGCGACACGTGCGCGGAACTCGTCGGGAGGCGAGACATTCCTCAGCGCGCCGCGCTCCATGATGATGAGGTTGTCGGCCACGCGCTCGATCTCCTCCATCTGGTGCGAGCAGTAGATCACCGTGCAGCCCTCGACCGCGTTGGAATGCAGCAGCGTTTCCAGAAACGCGCGTTTGGCCACCACGTCGAGACCCAGGGTGGGCTCGTCGAGCACGAGCAACGCCGGACGCTGGGCCAGACTCAGCGCGAGATTGAATCCGGCCCGCTCGCCGCGCGACAGCTGCGAGACCTTCTGCGTGGGGCGTACGTGATAATGGCCGATGACCTCGTCGAACGCCGGCTGGCTCCAGGCCGCGTACTGGCGCCGCTGCATCGCGGTGACGGCAGCTACGGTCATCCATCCGGGCAGGGTGTGCTCCTCGTTGACGAAGCCGATCCGCTGCCGGTCTTCCGGGCGCAGGTCGCGACAGTCGCGACCGAGGATCCACGCATCGCCCGAGGTGGCCGGCAGGAAGCCGAGCAGGATGCGGAACAGCGTGGACTTGCCCGCGCCGTTCGCACCGACGATGGCGTGGATACTGCCCGGCGCGATGGCGAGATCGAGCTGGTCGATGGCGACCTTGCCACCGTAACGCTTGCTCAGCGCCCGTGTTTCGACGACGTAGTCGTTCGCGCGATGCATGTCGCTGCCCTGGAAATACATCAGGCCGACTTCCGGGTCAGCACGGCCAGCGCCTTGTCCAGGCGGCCCATGGCGCGCTCAGGCGGATAGTCCAGCGCCGCCACTTCATGCACGAAAGTCTGGATCGCTTCGTCCATGCGCCGGTCGCGCTCGTCCTCGCTCAGCCGCTGGCGAGGTGGCGCGACGTAGAGGCCGAGGCCTTGTCGCGACTCCAGCCAGCCTTCCGCCGTCAGTTCGGCATAGGCTTTGGCCACCGTGTTCGGGTTGACGGTCAGCTGCTGGGCCAGACCGCGCACGCTCGGCAACTGCGCCCCGGGCTGCAGTTCTCCCGTGGCGATGCGTAAGCGCACGGCGTCGACGATCTGCTTGCCGATCGGACGGGAATCGCCCGTGGCGATCTGGATGGGAAGGGCCTGGGTACGAGCCATCGGAGTGCACCATGTGTACTAGTGCATGTAGTACAGCAAAAACGCGCCTGTCCCGTCAACAGGTCCGTATGCCGGCCAATCGTCCTGAGGCGCTGCGTCGGCGGCAATAACCAGCACGTGACGTACTGGCTATCGCCGCATCGGCGGCCCCCGCATGGCCTATAAGCCGCTTAGCCGGTTATTTCCCGGTATCGGCTTTCGGCGGCAGGCGGTAGCGCTGCTTGCTGTACGCCCAGCTCGGCCACAACGCATGCGCCAGCGCGGTCTTTTCCAGTGACGGATCCACCGCGACGGGGTCGAGCTTTTCGCCATTGGCGGAATACTCGTGATCGAGCAGGTAGTGGTACTGCGTCGGCGCCTGATTCGGGCGCAGAACGATCAGTTGGTCGCCCTTGAGATAACCGTAGTTGTCGCCGTACTGCATGATCGCGCGGTCCGGATAGCGCTGGGTCAGGTCCGCGCCGAGCATCGGATGCTCGCTGCGAATGCCGATCAGCGAGAGCAGCGTCGGCGCGAGGTCGACCTGGCTGACGATGTGATCGTCCTTCTTCACCGGCACGCCCGCGCCGAGGATCAGTGCCGGAATGTGGAAGTGACGCACCGGCACCAGGCTCGCGCCGAACACGCGTGCGTCGTGATCGGCAACGATCAGGAACACCGTGTGATTCCAGTACGGCGACTGCTTCGCACGCTCGAAGAAACGGCCGATCGACCAGTCCGCGTAGCGCACCGCGTTGGCGTTGCTTGCCGGATCGCCTTCGGCCTTGATACGGCCGGCCGGGTACTCCCACGGCGTGTGATTGGACACGGAGAATGCGACGGTCAACGTGGACTTGTCACCGTCGTCGAGCAGACGCCGATGCAGTTCGTTGAACATGTCCTCGTCCGACGCGCCCCACGAACCCACGAACTGCGGACTGGTCTTGAAAGTCGCACGGTCGACGACTTCATTGAAGCCGTTGCCGTAGAAGAACGAGCGCATGTTGTCGAAGTGAGCTTCGCCGCCGTAGAGGAAGCGCGTGTGGTAACCGAACGTGTCGAGCAGCGCACCCAGGGTGAAGAAGTCGCGCTGGCTGCGCGGAAGCTTCAGGACGGCCTCGGCAGGGGTCGGCAGGAAACCCGTGGTCGTCGCCTCGAGGCCACGCGCGCTGCGCGTGCCCGTGGCGTACGTGCGCTCGAGCCACCAGCCTTCATTGGAGAGCTTGTCCAGCTCAGGGGTGTAACCGGCGCCGCCGAGGCTGCCGACGAACTGCGCACCCAGGCTCTCCTCGAGGATGATCACGAGGTTGAGCGGTTTGTCACCCTGACGCGTCGGCTCCTGCCGATGCAGGCTCGGGTATTGCGGGTCGATCGGCGCGCCGTCGAAACCGGCGGTCTGGCGCACGATGCGGTTCATTTCGTCTTCCGGCATCTTGCCGTAGACGGCGGAGGCCGACCGCTCGTTACCCAGCGCCAGCGCGGCGTTGAGCACGTTGTAGAGCGAGTTCAGCGGCAGCGTGTTGACCATCGCGTCGTTGGTGAAGGCGACCTGCGAGGCATTCAGCGGACGATGCTGCAACGTGCCGCGGCCGGCCAGGAACAGCACGGCGAAGGCCAGCACCGTAACCACCGGGCGCAACCAGCCGCGTAGCGGCGCACGATCCGGCTGGCGGGTCGGCAGCAGACGGAAACCCAGCCAGGCGATCAGCGCGAAGACGATGAGGCCCGCGCCGACCGAGAGCTTGTAGCCCTGCCACAGCATGGAGGCGACTTCTCGGGGGCTGGTCAGGTATTCGAAGTAGAGACGGTTCGGACGCGTGTCGTATTCGGCGATGAACTGCGGCGTCGATACTTCGAGCAGCACGTAGAGCAGCCACCAGAAGCGCAACCACCACGCCGCGATCCGGGTGGGCCAGCGGCGGTGGCCCAGCCACGGCGAGAACAGCGCGGGAAGCGCAACCACCATGGCCAGCAGCGAGAGGTCGATGCGCCAGCCACCGAGCAGGATCGGCCAGAGGCCGCCCGCATCGTGGACGCGGGTCCACTGCCAGACGGACAGGCCGACGCGCGAAAGCGTCAGGAAGACGAGGACGGCGACGATGAAACGCCAGGTAAGCTTGCGCACGATGGAAGTCCGGACCGGGGCGTGGCGGGCCGCCACGCGTGGAAAAACGCCAGTTACAGGCGCATGACTTTACACTGTGCGCCCCACGAACGACTTACAGCCGGCTTTCATGCCGCCGCATGAGGATCCACGATGTTCAGACTGGCCGAAGCCAAGCCGATCGCCACCGGGCATGTCCGCGAGGTGTACCAGCATCCCGACGAGCCCGACCTGCTGATCAAGGTCATCGCCAGCGAATCGATCGAAGCGCGCTGGAACGCCGCCCCGTGGTATCGCCGCATGGCCCGCAGCGGCCCCTACAAGGACTTCGTGCGCGAGTTTCGCGAATACGTCAGCAGCATCTATACCGGCGGCTATGACGACGTGCCCATCGCCCGGGTCGTCGGCCTGGAGATGACGGACATCGGGCTGGGGCAGATCGTGGAGAAGGTGCGCCGGCCCGACGGTGGTCTGGCGCCTACCCTCCACGACTGGGTCAAGGCCGAGGGGTTCACCGCCGTAACGCAGAAGGAGCTGGAAAGTTTCCATGCGCGGCTGCTCAGCCATAACGTGATCGCGGCCGACCTGCATGCCTGGAACGTGGTGTACGGCGAGGATTCCCGCGGTGGGCCGAGGCTGGTGATGATCGATGGCTTCGGCGAGAAGAACATCATTCCGCACTGCTCGATGAATCGGGCGCACAACGCATCGCGGACCAACAAGAAGTACGAGCGGATGCTCAGGCGTACGAAGGCCGAGGCGCCGGCGCTTTGAGGCCCGGCAAGATTGCATCGCCAGCAGGGCTGGCTCCTGCCAGAGCGCGGCATTTGGTGGGTGCCGTGGCCCTGTAGGAGCCAGCCCTGCTGGCGAAAGCTTCTAGCGATCGGTCACGAGCCCTGACGGCAAGCATGCCGCTTTCGAAGCCGCCGAAGGCAGCAAGGAATACCGTAGCCCGTTGGCCAGCCCGACGAACACGACCCGCTCCTTCACCACGCAGTCGTCCAGCGCCTGCCCGGTCACCAGGAGCCAGCGATGCGACGGATCTTCCCTCTGCCAGGCACGCGCATCGGCCAGTTGCTCCGGACCGCTCCTGCTGAAGCCGAATTCCTTCACCGGCCGCACGGCCTGCAACAGGTTTTCCTCGCGCCACAACACCAGGCCAAGCTGTCCGTCGGCGCCGATCAGCTGATCGGCGCGCATCATCACCTGTCGCGCCGATTCATTGGCATTCAACGCCGGGTAGGTCATCACCGGCCAGACGATCCAGCCCGCCGCCATGCCCACCAGCAACGCAATGACACCGCGTCGCGTCCGCCAGAGCGCCGCGCAGACGAGGAACAGCACACCGATCACCACCAGCGCGAGCCACAACGTATGGCCGCCATCGGTCAGCTCGTAGCGGGCGGCCATCTTCTGCGCCGCTCTGGGCTGCTTCAGCAGCGCCCACAGTCCGACGCCGCCAAACACGGCGCCGCAGATCGCGGTGAGTGCCAGACAGAACCGCTGCAACCAGCGTGCCTTCAGCAACTCACCGAGGTAAGGCGCGATCGCCAGCGCCAGCATCGGCAAGGCCGGCAGGATGTAGATCGCCCGCTTGCCCCGGGGAATCGAAAAGAACACCAGGATGAGCAGGAACGACACCAGCGGCATCCAGACGCGCGGCTCGCGCAGGCGCAACGCCTCGCGCCAGCGCGGCAGCATGAGGGGAATCAGCAGCCATACCGGCACCCATTCCTGCAGGATGACGCCAAGGAAGAACCACGGGTACTCCGCGTGCTGCCAGGAGTTGGCGTACCGTTCCGCCGTCTGGCGGAACAGGATGTCCTGCACGTAGGCCAGGTATTCCGGCGTGCGCAGCCCGTACGCGGCGATCAGCATCGGCGCGAGCCAGAGCGACACGGCGATCAGGAAAGCCAGCGCACCGCCGGCCCAGCGCCAGCCGTCGCCCTGCGTGCGCGTGACGCCCGGCCATTGCCGGAAACGCATGACGCCGTAAGGAATCAACATCAGCAGCGCGACGATACCGACGCCCTTGGTGATCACCCCGAGCCCCGCCGCGAAGCACCCGAGCCAGTACATGCGCCAGCTCGGACCACGCAGGCAATGGATCAGGATGCCGACGTTGCCCAGCGTGATCCAGAACAGCGAGAGCGGATCGATCTGCGCATGCCGGATCACGTCGATGAACTGCATCGTCGACAGCACGACGATCGCCGCGTACAGACCGGTGCGAGCGTCCCAGAGACGGCGCCCGGCGTGCCAGACCAGCGCCAGCGTGCCCAGGCCCGATAACAGCGAGGTCAGCAGGAAGGCGCCACGCCAGCCACCGGTGAGCCACATCCACGCCGCCTCGGTCCACATGAGCATCGGCGGCTTGTCCGAGTAGAGCTCCATCCCACGATGGGGAAACAGCCACTGGCCGGATTCGAGCATTTGCCGCGCCACGAGAGCAAAGCGGGGTTCGTCAGGCGGCCACGGGTCGCGCAGTCCTATTCCCGCCGCCAGCACCGCCAGGGCGATGAGCATGAACCCGTAAAATTCACGTCGGGAGGATCGTTCGTCGTTCAAGTGCGGACATGGGACGGCGGCTGAGGTCGCGCCATCCTAGCCGACCTCTTGTGACAGACGCTTACAGACGCCTTATCAGGCGGCGTCGAGCTGAAAGAAGGCCACGCTGTCGACCAGTTCGCGCGCCCGTTGCTTCACGGCGTCGGCCGCCGCCGCGGCCTCTTCCACCAGAGCCGAATTGCTCTGGGTGACCTCGTCGATCTGACGCACGGCCTCGTTCACCTGAAGGATGCCCGCTGCCTGGGCGTCACTGACCGTGGCGATGGAACGCACGGAATGAGTCATGCGCTCGACGCCGCTGGAGAGTTCGGTCATGGCGCTGCCTGCGCTGCCGATGCGGCGGGCGCCGTCGGCGATCGTCTCGACCGATTCGTCCACCAGGAGGCGGATCTCGTTGGCCGCCTGCTTCGAGTGACCCGCCAGCGTGCGTACTTCCGCCGCGACGATATGAAAACCGCGTCCCGCCTCACCGGCACGTGCCGCTTCCACGGCCGCGTTGAGTGCGAGGATGTGGGTCTGCGAGGCAATCCGGTCGATGACGGCGGTGATGTCGGCGATCCGGCCGGACACGTCGGCGATGCGGTCCATTGCGTCGACCGCGTCGCGCATGGCGACCTCGCCTTCCTGCGCGCCGAGCAACGATGCTTCAGCGATGCCGCGCGCCTCGCGCGCATTCGCGGCATTGCCGTTTACGCTGCTCGTGAATTCCTGCATGGACGAGGCCGTCTCTTCGAGCGCGGCGGCCTGCTCGCTCGTGCGCGACGAGAGGTCCAGGTTGCCTTCGGCAATCTCACCGGTCGACTGCGAAATTTCTTCCGCCCCCTGGCGGATCGTCGTCACGACCTGGCGCAGCTGTCGGTTCATGCGGGCCAGCGCGCCCAGCAACTGCGCCGTCTCGTCACGGCCGTGGACGAGGATTTCAGTCGAAAGATCGCCTTCGGCCACGGCTTCCGCGACGGAGACGGCCCGACCGATCGGCCGCGTAATGCTCTGCGCGAGCAGCACGGTGATCACCACACCGAGCGCGACCGCGCCCAGCACGACCGCACCGAGCAGAATCAGGGCGGCGCGGAAGGCCGCGGCGCTTTCGTCCTCCAGACGAGCCGAGGTCGTCGCCGACTCCTTCTGCACCCGGGCCACGATGTCATCGATCGCGGCCGTCGGAGCGCGATCGATTCCCTTCACCAGGCCATCGACCACGTGCGCACTTCCCGGATTGGACGCCGCGTACTGGGCAAGCGCGGCAAGATATTTCTCGCGCAGGGTGGCGTGCGTCGCTTCGATGGCGTCGATTTCGGCCACGGAGGACCCCACGCCGGCCAGCTGCGCACGCAGCCGCTCCAGGTCCGCCTTCACGGCGTCCGCCTGCGTGCCGAACGCCGCGCGGTACTTCTGGAAGGCGGCGGGATCGGCACCGCGAAGCAACAGGTCCTTCCATTCCTGTACCTGCTTCTTGAAGTCGACCTGGGCCACGCGAGCGGTATCCGCCGCGGTGGAATAGGCCAGCGCCGTGCGGGCCGACGCCACCTGGACCTCGTGCATACGGGCAAGGCCGCGCCAGCCACCGATGCCGACGATGACCGTCGCGGCAAGGAGAATGGCACCCAGGACGGCAAGCCGGGTGGCGATACGAAAACGGTTGAACGACGTCATGACTGGGGACCGGATGGAGACGCAGTCCGCTTGCATCGTGAGGGATAGGCTCTTTATCGGCACGGTCCACCACGCCTTGACCGGTATCGGCCGACGCGGATGTGAAGGGGCCCATTTCAATTTTCCGGAGCTGGCACGTCTAGGGTGTTCGCCGGTGCGGAAATCGGCGTTCGTCCCTGCTCGTACGGGCGCCGATTTCCCACCGTGCGACCATTGATACCCAGCCCCATGAACGCGGTCAGACACACCATGGACTCTTCCGAGGCAGGCGCCTCACCGGGGGGCAAGCGCGCCGCCCAGGTGGTCGCCCTGTTCCGTGAGCACAACTCGGCTCTTGTCGCCTTCCTGCGGGCACGGCTGAATTCGCTTGCCGACGCCCAGGAGGTGGCCCAGGAGGTCTATCTGAAACTGCTTGCGCTGGACGACGCGACGAAGATCGATTCGCCGCGTGCGTTTCTGTTCCGTGCGGCCTCCAATCTGGCCGTGGACAAGCTGCGGATGCGGAACGTACGCGCCCTGGCCCCGGTCGATCCCGATGCCGACGACTGGCATGTCACGCCGATTCCCGAGCAACACGCGTCGGCCCATGAGCAATGGCGCGACCTGCGTCAGGCCCTGGACGAGTTGCCACCCAAGACCAGCCGCGCCTTCGTCATGCACGTGATCGACGGACGCGACTTCGCCTCCATCGCGAAGGACATGAAGCTCAGCGAGCGCATGGTGCGCTACCACGTGGGCAATGCCCTGGCGCATTGCCGAGAACGCCGCGACCGCGCGGAGAACCCCTCATGACCCTGACCCCCGTTAGCATCGATCGCCCTGTCGAACACACCGCCGCGGACTGGTGGGCCCAGCTGCGCGATCCCGACCTGCCCGAACAGGCGCTGCTCGACTGGAGCGACTGGCTCGAGGCCGATCCGCGCCATGCGGAAGCGTTCGAGCGCGCCTCGGCGCTGGCCGAGGCGGCGGGTGCCATGGCCCCGTCGCTGCGCGAACGCTTCGTGCAGCGTTACGCCCCGGCCCCGCTCCATCCGGATCGTGCACGGCGGCCGCGCATCGCGCTGGCAGCCGCTGCGGTGGCGGCGCTGGCCCTGCTCGGGACGGGCGCATTCATCGGCCTGCGCCCGTCCCATCAGGCTTCCACTCGCCAGTACGCCAGCGAACGTGCCGGCCATCGCGATATCGACCTGCCCGATGGCTCCAGCATCGAGCTGGGGGGCGCGACCTCGGTGACCACGCGCTATGGCCACGACGAGCGGGCGATCGATCTGGATGCGGGCGAGGCCTTCTTCCGGGTGGCGCATGCCGAGCGTCCGTTCGTGGTCAATGCCGGGCCACTGCGTATTCGCGACCTCGGCACGGCGTTCAACGTGCGCCGCACCGGCGACCGGGTCACCGTGGCGGTGACCGAAGGCCGGGTGCAGGTATCGCCGACGGGCGCCCAGGGCGACGACGGCACCATTGAACTCGGTGCCGGGCGCGAAGTCTCATTCGATCCGGAGACTCACGCCATGCGCATTCTGGACGTCGATCCGGCCACGGCTACCGCGTGGCGCGGCCATCGGCTGGAATTCGTCAATGAGCCGCTGTCGTCCGTGGTCGACAACGTCAACCGTTACAGCAGCCGGCCTATCCGCCTCGCCGATCCCGCGCTGGGCAGGCTGACGTTTACCGGCACCGTGCAGGTCGATACCATCGACAGCTGGGTGGCGGCCCTGCCCCGGGTGTTTCCGGTGCGCGTCGATGCCTATACCGACCGGCTGGAACTCACCCGTCAGACCGCCATGACGCGGGGTGCCAGGCCGCGCTGAACACCACCGTTGGGGCCGCAGGTCTTGCAGTACTCGCTTCGCGGGCGCCGGCGCGCAATCTCCGGCGCGCTGGCGTTAGTGCTCGCGCACGGCGCCGCCTGCGCCGCCGAGGTTCCGGCCGATGGTTTCAGCTCCGCTCCCGTCGCGTTCGCCATCGCGCCGCAGCCGCTGGCCACGGCGCTGCTGGCCTGGGGTAAGCAGGCCAACGTGCAGGTGCTCACCGCGTCCGGCTCGATCGCAAGCTGGCGATCCGGTGGTGCGCAGGGTGTTCTTACGCCGAACGCCGCCCTCGATGAACTGCTGCAGGGCACGGATCTCGAGCGGGAGTCTTATGACGCCCGCACGGTCGTCGTGCGCCAGCGGCAGAAACCCGGCAACGCGACGCCGGCGCCCGGCGATCCGGCCGCTCCCTTCGATCCGGCGGATGTCGTTCCGCTGGCGACGGTCGACGTGCAGGGTCTGGTACAGGACGGCGGTTTCAAGGCGGACACCACCCGAAGCGTCACGCGCAACGATGCCCACCTGACCGATGTGCCGCAGTCGATCTCCGTGGTGACACGCGACGTGATCGAGTCACAACAGGCGGTCGATATCGGCGATGTCGCGCGCTATGTCGCCGGTGTGCAGTACGTCGACGGTTATGGCGGCGCGCCGCTGTTTCTCATCCGCGGTTTCGATGCCGGCCATGGCATGACGGATGGCATGCCTAATGGCATCGCTCGCACCGAGGATCTGCCACCGCTGATCGGCATCGAACGTGTCGAAGTGCTGCGCGGCCCCGAAGCCATTCTTGGCGACGCGTCGCAGAACAATAATTTCGGTGGCTCGGTCAACGTCGTGATGAAGCGGCCACAGGCCGAGACGGTGCGCACGCTCACGTATTCACTGGGCAAGTACGACGGTGGCAGGCTCGGTATCGATCTCGCGGGCACCGCATCGAAGGACGGTTCGGTGACGTACCGCCTTGTCGCTGCGGGGCAGCGCGGCGAGAAAACCGACGAAGGCGATGGTGGCGGTCATGGCGCTTACATCGCGCCGTCGCTCGCATGGCAAGGCGAGCGGACCCGTGTCATGGGCGGGCTGGAATTCGTGGACAACCGGGTCCCCGGACCGGAGCACACCGTCCTGCTCGGCGCCTCGCTGGCCTCCGCGTCGCCGTATCGCTCCGTCCCCGGCACACCGGGCGACACCTCGACCTACCGCACCGGACGCGCCGTGTTCGAGCTCGATCACGAGTTCGAGGACTGGACGTTCCACAGCCAGGGCCAATACGTCCGCCAGCGCAGCGACGGCAACAGCTGGTCGTATGTGTCGAGCGGCTTCGGCACGCAGAGCAACGTCCTGTCGGCCGTCGCGCGCTCGTTTCGCTACACCGGCACCTACTGGACCTGGCAGAACGACCTTACCCGCACGTTCCGCTACGGCGATGTCACGCACACGGTTCTGGTCGGCGTCGACCTCGCCCGCACCCACGCCGGCGACGGCGGTAGCGGCACGACGACCGAAACGGAAAGCGGCACCGACGACGTCACCGATCGCGATGCCTACGTAACGACCCGTCCGCTGGCGTACGACCTGCGCACCGGTGCGACCATGTCCGCCAAATACAATGCGCTGATCGCGCCGGTGAGTACCACGGTGCAGACGCTCGGCGGCTCGTGGCAAACGAACGCCGGCGTCTACCTGCAGGATCAGGTCGCGATCGGCGACGACTGGAACGTCCTTGCCGCCCTGCGTCGAACGACCTACAAGCTGGAGACGCACTGGACCGACGGGTCTCCCCGCACGATCCGCAAGGCGCGCTGGATTCCCAAGCTGGGCGTCGTCTACAAGCTGACGCCCGGGATAGCACTGTACGCCGACTCGTCGACGGGTTTCCAGCCGGACCCACTGCTGGGCAAGGACGGCCAGCCGTTGCCCGTCGCCACGTCCCGCCAGGTGGAACTCGGCGGCAAATTCGACCTGTTCGACGATCGCGCGCGACTGACCGCGGCGGTCTATCGCATCCATGTCGATCACAGCGTCGACCTGGTATCGCCGGAACCGCCGTTCTTCGCCACGCCCGGACCGGGCCAGACCAACCGCGGCGTGGAGCTGGAGTTTTCCGGTCGTGTCGCCGAGGGTCTCGATGTGCTGGCCAGCGTGACGGAAGCACGTATCCACAACAACGACGACACCCGCCCCACCGGTTCTCCAAGACATCAGGCCGCCGCATGGGCGAGCTATCGTTTCGGCGACGGCGACACCAAACCCTGGGGCGTCGGCGCCGGCATCCTCGCCCGCAGCCGCAGCATCGGGCGGACCAGCGGCGATGGGCAGTACTTCGGCATTCCCGGCCAGGCCAGCGTGGAAACCAACGTGTCGCGGTACGGCAGGAACTGGCGGCTGACGCTGGGCGTGAAGAACCTCTTCGCCCGTACGCTGTACGCGGTGAATTTCGATGAGACCTTCGTACCGATAAGGCAGGGGCGCGTCGTCCTGCTCTCGGGTTCGTACGACTTCTAGGCCTTCGCGAACGAGCGCAGGGCGACCTCGCAGGCTTCGCGCCGGAACGTATCGCGTTCATCGCGGCCGCTGCTCGCTCCGATGCGCGGAATCTCGTAACACCCGTCGATACCCGGGACACCGCCATGCCGGCGCCAGAAGCGGTCATAGGACGCCGCCGTGACGCCCGCCCGACGATCCAGCGGATGCGCGTCACGGGACACGCCGCGCACCCGGTCGATGCCGAAATACGTCGCCAGCGCGCGAACCACCGCGAGCAGCAGGTCGCGCGGACGCAGACCGCCCGTGGCACGGGTGAACCGCGCAATCGCACCGCGTCCGAGGTAGGCCCACGACCCGCGCATGGCGCCGACCAGCAGGCCCTCCGTCCCGCCGAACGTGATCGCGCAGGAGGAGATCACCTCTTTGTCGCCGTTGAGCAGGAACAGGCCGAGTTCGCCCGTGGCTTCGTGCTCGGGCGCGCGCGCATGCAGATACGCCACTTCACCGCCGCCGAGCGGCAGCGTCGCCAGGCGCACGTCGTGGCCACGGATCAGACGCTCACGCAGGCGCTCCGGAAACTTCCGGGCGACAAACCGGTAATGCGCTTCGACGAGCCGGGCGCACGTCGCCAGATCGAAGTCGCGTGAAATGTAATGGCGCTGCCAGCGCTCATAGACCCGCGGATTGAGCTCAGCGGCCGCGCGCATCGCCCGCGAGCGCCCGACCATGTCCAGCCACGCCGTCTGCCGCCGAAAGGCGGCGAGCGATCGAAGCAGATAAGTGAGACGCCGTTCGGGAACCGCTCCTTTGCGTCGCAGGGAAGCACGGCGTCGCGCGTGGTCCAGCACCAGGGCCAGCGTGCCTTGCCGCTGGCGGGGCGTCGCCCAGGCCAGGGTGAGGTCGTGCATCGCTTGCGACTCGGGGTAAGGCGTCTGCATCTACCCAAGACGTCCGGGGCGGGGAAAATTGAAACGCCCTCAGGAGATACGGCGCTTCCTGCGCTGGTCCTTCCAGACGATCCAGGCGCCCAGCAGGGTCATCAGGGCCAGACCGAACCACGTGACCGCGTAGGACAGATGGTTGTCGGCGAAAGCGATGACGGTGAGGCCGCCGACCGGACCTTCGTTACCGTCACCGCGACCGGGCGAGGAAGCCGCATCCGCGTCGACGAAATAGGGCGCGGTGTCGTCGAGACCCTTGGCCGCGGCGATCGCCGCCACGTCACGGGAATACCAGCGATCGCCCGCGGGGTCGTTGTCCTGCAGGAACGCACCCTTGGGTTCGCTGATCCGCAACAGGCCGGAGATCGTGGTTTCACCGGCGGGGCCGGGGGTGCAGGTGGCCTTGCCGCCGCACCAGGTGGTGGACACGAAACCGCGGTTGACGATGACCGTGTCGCCCGAATGCGTACGCAGCGGGGTCATCAGCCACGAACCCATGCCCAGCTCCGTGCTGGCACGCACACGCACGCTCTTGTCCTGCAGGAACGTGCCGGTCAGCCTGACCCGACGGTACTCGTCGTTGGCGGCGCTGACCACGGGCCACTGCCCACGGCCCGGCGCGGTGACCGGCTCCGCATGCACGCGCTGGTCGACGCGGGCGATCAGGTCGTGTTTCCACGCGCGGCGGTGCACCTGCCAGGTGCCCAGGGCGACGAAAGCGACGAACAGCACCGTGCCGAGCACCGCCAGCAAGGCCAGAACGAAGACGCCGCGCGGAGGGCGCGGCGTCGTGGCTTCGTTTGGAACGTTGGTGCTCAAGGCAGGTTCTTGACCTGTTGCTCGGTCATGTCATGCGACATGCCCGGCATCATGTTGGCGTTCATGTGGAACATGACCCAGATGGAACCCGTGAGCGTGATGACCACCAGCACGAGGGTGAAGATCAGGGCCAGCATGTTCCAGCCACCCTCCGACTTCGTGTTCATGTGCAGGAAGTAGATCATGTGGACCACGATCTGGATGGCGGCGAAGAAGAGCACCACGATCGCAAGCGTCTGCGAGTTCGGGATGACCTTGCCCATCACGAGCCAGAACGGGATCGCGGTGAGGAACACGGCGAGGAAGAACCCCGTCATGTATCCCTTCAGCGTGCTGTGGCTGGCACCGTCGTCGTGATCGTGGTGATCGTCGTGGTGGTGATCGTGCGATTCGATGTGCGCGCTCACGGCAGCACTCCCATCAGGTAAACGAAGGTGAAGACGCCGATCCAGACCACGTCGAGGAAGTGCCAGAACATCGAGAGGCACATGATGCGACGCTTGTTGGCGGCGGTCAGACCGAAGCGACCCACCTGGAACAGCAGCGTGACCAGCCAGATGCAGCCGAAGGTCACGTGCAGGCCGTGGGTGCCGACCAGGGTGAAGAACGAGGACAGGAACGCGCTGCGCTGCGGACCGGCACCTTCGTGGATCAGGTGGGCGAACTCCCACATTTCGATGCCGAGGAAGGCCAGACCGAACAGACCGGTCACGACCAGCCACGCCATCATCGTGCCCTTGCGATTCTTCTGCATCTCCAGCACGGCGAAGCCGTAAGTGATGGAAGACAGCAGCAGCATCGTGGTGTTGACGGCGACCAGCGGCAGCTCGAACAGGTCGGCACCCGAGGGGCCACCGGCGTAGCTGCGACCCAGCACGCCGTAGACGGCGAACAGGCAGGCGAAGATGAGGCAATCGCTCATCAGGTAGATCCAGAACCCGAGCAACGTTCCGTTGGCCGGGTGGTGATCTTCCTTCATCCAGAACTCGAGTTTCTGGCCATCCGCGACGACGGCGGGCGAAGCGTGATTATCAGACATGGGCGGCAAGCTCTTCCGTGCGGATGGCTTCGGTACGAGCCACTTCGTCGGCGGGGATGTAGTAGTCGCGCTTGTAGTTGAAGGTGTGCGTGATGGCGCTCACCAGCAGGCCGACGAAGGCCAGGCCGGCGATGAGGAACATGTGCCAGATCATGGCGAAGCCGACCACGAAGGCGAAGCCCGCGATGACGACGCCCGCTGCCGTGTTCTTCGGCATGTGGATCGGCAGGTAGCCACCGAGGCGACGCTCGTGACCGCGCTCCTTCATGTCCCACCAGGCATCCGAGTCATGGATGATCGGGGTGAACGCGAAGTTGTAGTCCGGCGGCGGTGACGAGGTCGACCACTCCAGGGTACGGCCGTGCCACGGATCGCCGGTGACGTCGCGCAGCTTCTCACGGTTGCGGATGCTGACGAAGATCTGGATCAGGAACGAGGCGATGCCCAGAGCGACCAGCACCGCGCCGAAGGCGGCGATACGGAACCAGATGGCCAGCGACGGATCTTCGAAGTGGTTCATGCGGCGGGTAACGCCCATGAAGCCCAGCACGTACAGCGGCATGAATGCGAAGTAGAAGCCGGTCAGCCAGAACCAGAACGAGCACTTGCCCCAGAACGGGTCGAGGCGGAAGCCGAAGGCCTTCGGGAACCAGTAGTTGATGGCGGCGAACACACCGAACACCACGCCGCCGATGATCACGTTATGGAAATGCGCGATCAGGAACAGCGAGTTGTGCAGCAGGAAGTCGGCCGGGGGCACGGCGAGCATGACGCCGGTCATGCCGCCGATCACGAAGGTGACCATGAAGCCCATCGTCCAAAGCATCGGCACGTCGAACTGAATGCGGCCACGGTACATCGTGAACAGCCAGTTGAAGATCTTCGCACCCGTCGGGATCGAGATGATCATCGTGGTGATGCCGAAGAACGAGTTGACGCTCGCGCCGGAACCCATGGTGAAGAAGTGGTGCAGCCAGACCAGGTACGACAGCACGGTGATGACCACGGTGGCGTAGACCATCGAGGCGTAACCGAACAGGCGCTTGCGGCTGAACGTCGAAACGATTTCCGAGAACACGCCGAACACAGGCAGCACCAGAATGTAGACCTCGGGGTGACCCCAGATCCAGATCAGGTTGACGTACATCATGGCGTTGCCGCCGAAGTCCGTCGTGAAGAAGTTGGTACCGGCGTAGCGGTCGAGCGCGAGCAGCACCAGCACCGCCGTCAGCACCGGGAAGGCGGCGACGATCAGCACGTTGGTGCACAGCGAGGTCCAGGTGAAGACGGGCATCTTCATCATGGTCATGCCCGGCGCGCGCATCTTGACGATGGTGGCGATCAGGTTGATACCGGACAGCGTGGTGCCGACACCGGCCACCTGCAGCGACCATATGTAGTAGTCGACACCGACATCGGGACTGGCCGCGAGGCCGGACAGAGGCGGGTAGGCCAGCCAGCCGGTACGGGCGAACTCACCGACGAACAGCGAGGCCATGACCAGCAGGCCGCCAGCGACCGTCATCCAGAAGCTGAAGTTGTTGAGGAACGGGAAAGCCACGTCGCGCGCGCCGATCTGCAGCGGCACCACGTAGTTCATCAGACCCGTGACCAGGGGCATCGCCACGAAGAAGATCATGATCACGCCGTGGGCGGTGAAGATCTGGTCGTAGTGATGAGGGGGCAGGAAACCGGGATTGTCGCCGAAGGCGATGGCCTGCTGCATACGCATCATCAGCGCGTCCGCGAAGCCGCGGAGCAGCATGATGATGCCGAGCACCATGTACATGATGCCGATCTTCTTGTGGTCGATGCTGGTGAACCACTCTTTCCAGAGATAGCCCCACAGCTTGTACTTGGTGATCAGACCGAGCACCACGATGCCACCCAGGGCGACGCCCGCGAAGGTGGCGATCAGGATGGGCTCGTGGTACGGAATCGCATCGAGAGTGAGGCGTCCGAAGATCAGTTTGGCTAGATCGGGCATGTTCATTACCGGACTCGCTAAGGCTTGAATCGAAATCAGGCGGCCGCTGTTACAGCGGACGTCCGGCAGGGGTCATCGGCTGGCCGGCCACGCCGGCGCCGAGGCAGTAGGCACCGACATAGCGCGGGCCGGCATCGGCCAGACCTACCCGGGCGCGGGTCGCGGCGTCGAGCGAGGTCACGTTGTAGGTACCCACGACACCCTGCCCACCCTGCTTGTCGATCGCCATCATGTCGCTCTGGCACATGCGGTTCGACTCGACGCAGCGGTTGAGGATGGCGTTGTAGAGGTTGGGTGCCACGGTACCGTAGAAGTGCACCGGGTCCTTCTCGCTGGGCTGCTCGAGCTTGAGGTAATCCTCGCGGCTGAGCGTGTCGCCACTGGCCTTTGCCTTGGCGACCCAGCTGTCGAAGCCCTCATCGGACAGGCTATGGAAGGTGAAGCGCATGTCCGAGAAGCCGGCGCCGCTGTAATTGGCCGAAATGCCTTCGAAATCGCCGGTTTTGTTCATCACCGCGTGCAGCTTCGTCTCCATGCCGGGCATGGCATAGATCATGCCGGCCATCGACGGGACGAAGAACGCGTTCATGACGGACGAGGCCGTGATGTGAAACTCGATGGGGCGATCGACCGGGGCCGCCATCTCGTTGACCGTGGCGATGCCCTGTTCCGGGTAGAGGAACAGCCACTTCCAGTCCAGCGCCACGACCTCGACCACCAGCGGCTTGGTGCCTGGGGCGACGGGGCGGGTGGCATCGATCTGGTCGAGCGGACGATAGGGATCGAGCTTGTGCGTGCTGGTCCAGGTGATGGCGCCCAGCGCGATGATGATCAGCAGGGGAGCCGACCAGATCAGCAGCTCGAGGACCGTCGAGTGGTTCCAGTCCGGGTCGTAGCCCTTGTGATTCTTGTTCTTCTCGCTGTATTTCCAGGCGAAAAGGAAGGTCATCACGATCACGGGGATGATGATGATGAGCATCAGCACCACGGAGATCATGATCAGGTCGCGCTGCTGCCTCGCGATGTCGCCCGAAGGGCTGAACAGCACGGCATCGCAGCCCGAAAGCAACAGGGCAAGGGCGGGGATCAGCAATCCGCGCAACATCTTCAAGGACATTCGCATGATGGAGGCAACCGTGGGGACCATAAAATTTACGCTGAACGGGTGGGCAAGGCCATAGGACACATTGTCCCATGGTCTACGAGCCATTGACCTCAAGCTTCGCTATGCTGTAGCCAACTCTCCAGCCGGGCCGGGTACGATGACGACCATTTCGCAAGCGCATCAAGGGATTGCAGGCGTCGAACAGGACGTCCGCCGCCAGCACCAGACCAGCCACGCCCCGGTCGCCCCCGGCGAGATCGCCGTCGGTGTCGTTATCGGCCGCGCCTCGGAGTACTTCGACTTCTTCACATACGGCATCGCGTCCGTGCTGGTGTTCCCGTCGGTCTTCTTCCCGTTCCTCAGTCCGCTGGACGGGATCCTGCTGGCTTTTACGATCTTCTCGTTCGCCTTCATCGCCCGCCCGATCGGCACCACCCTGTTCATGGCGATCCAGCGGACCTGGAGCCGCGGCACCAAGCTGACGGCCGCCCTGTTCCTGCTGGGCACCTCCACGGTCTGCATCGCCTTCCTCCCCGCCAATACGACCGGCGGCTATCAGGTCATCGTGATCCTGTCCCTGCTGCGCTTCTTGCAGGGCATTGCGCTCGGCGGCTCCTGGGATGGCCTGCCCTCCCTGCTTTCGCTCAACGCCCCCAAAGAAAAGCGGGGCTGGTACGCGATGCTGGGCCAGCTGGGCGCCCCGATGGGCTTCCTGATCGCCGGGTCGCTGTTCCTCTTCCTCAATACCCAGCTATCCCGTGAAGACTTCCTCGGCTGGGGCTGGCGCTACCCGTTCTTCGTGGCCTTCGCCATCAACGTGGTGGCCCTGTTCGCCCGCCTGCGTCTGGTGGTGACCGAGGAGTACACCCAGTTGCTCGAAGAAGGCCAGCTGGAGCCGATCGGCATCATCGAGATGTTCCACGCTCAGGGCTACAACCTGTTCATCGGCGCCTTCGCCGCCCTGGCCAGCTACGCGCTGTTCCACATCGTGACGATCTTCCCTCTGTCCTGGATCTCGCTGAACCGCTCGCAGGACATCAATAACGTCCTGATCGTGCAGATCGTCGGCGCCTTCGTGGCGATCCTGGCCACTGTGGCCTCCGGTGTGCTGGCCGACAAGTTCGGGCGTCGCAACACGCTGGGCACCATGGCGGTGCTGATCGGCCTGTTCGCCATCGCCTCCCCGTGGCTCCTTGGCGGCGGCAAGGTGGCGCAGGATGCCTTCCTGCTGATCGGCTTCGCCCTGCTCGGCCTGTCTTACGGCCAGGCGGCCGGTACCGTGACCGCGAACTTCGCAAAGCGCTTCCGCTATACCGGCGCGGCGCTGACCTCCGACTTCGCCTGGTTGTTCGGCGCCGCGTTCGCCCCGCTGGTTGCGCTGGGTCTGTCGATGCGGTTCGGGCTCGGCGCGGTCAGCATCTATCTGCTCTCCGGCGCCGCCTGCACCCTGTTGGCCCTGCGCATCAACCGAGCGCTGGAAACCGACCGCAACAAGGCCTGACGCGATGACCGGGGAGCGGCCGCATCGCTCCCCGGTCATCGACAAGGCAGTCGGGACCTTCGGAAAATAGCCGCCCGATTCGCGTGCTTCGACGCTGCCAGCATGCCTTACGCTATGCGGCATGCTTTTCGACCTGCCCGACCACGACACCTTATACAGAGCGTTACTCGACCGGGACCCGGCTTACGACGGCCATGTGTTCGTCGGCGTCACCAGCACCGGCGTGTTCTGCCGGCTGACCTGCCCGGCCCGCAAACCGCTGCTCGAGAACACCCGCTTCTACGATTCGATCGCCGGCTGTTTCGAAGCCGGCTTCCGGCCGTGCCTGCGTTGTCGCCCCCTCGATCCCGTGGGCCAGCGCGAACCGATGGTCTCGGCCCTGCTCAAGCGGCTGGAGGACGACCCCGAGCGGATCTGGTCCGAGGACGACCTCACCGCACTCGGCTACGACCCCTCAACCGTGCGACGCAGCTTCAAGCGCCACCTCGGCCTGACCTTCCTGGACATGGCCCGTCTTCGCCGGGCAGGACAAGGGATGGACAAGCTGGCTGGCGGAGCCACCGTCATCGAGGCTCAGCAGTCGGCCGGGTACGCATCTGGCAGCGGGTTCCGGGAGGCGATCGTACGCCTGCTCGGCGACGTGCCGGTGGCGCTTCGCGGGCGTGAACTGCTCAGGGCCGACTGGATCGAGTCGCCCATCGGCACGATGCTGACCGTGGCCGACTCGCACGCCCTGCATCTGCTGGAATTCTTCGACCGGACGGCGCTGCCGACCGAGCTGAAGAAGTTGCGCGAGTCCACCCGCTCGTCGATCGGATTCGGGCGCACGCCGGTGATCGACCGGATCGAGCGCGACCTGCGCGACTATTTCGCGGGCACGCGGCTGGTGTTCGAGACGCCGCTGGCCCTGCATGGCTCGGTGTTTACCAAAGCGGTGTGGGATGAACTGATCGCGATCCCGCCGGGGACGACGCGGAGCTATTCGGAGATCGCCGCCTCAGCGGGAAGACACACCGCGGTGCGTGCCGTGGCGCGTGCCAATGGAGCGAATCAGCTGGCGATCGTGATTCCGTGTCACCGGGTGATCGGCGCCGATGGATCGCTGACCGGGTATGGCGGCGGGCTGTGGCGCAAGGAATGGTTGTTGCGCCATGAGCGGAAAGTCATGGGGCTGAGGTGAGGTTGCCGCGCCGAAGCGCGGATCGCTGCCAGGAGTCAGCGCCCACCGGTGGCTTGCAAGACGGCGCGGCCTTCAACCGATCACAGGATACAGTTCGTCCCCGAACGCCGCATCGTGGTAACCCTTCTTCCCGATAGCCCGTGCCATGTCGCTGCGGAAGTCGACACCCTCGCGCAGGCACGTCAGCACGAACGCGAAATCGCGTTTCGGCGTCCAACCCAGATCACGCGTCGCCCGCGCGCTGTCGTAAACGCGATCCAGCGACGGCAGCAAGCGCCAGTCACGCGCGGCGTACAGCGCATCCACGTCAGGATAGAGGCGACGTACCACCGAGGGCGCGTCGTGGCGTAACGCGTCCACGTCGTCCCGGGAAAACGGCGTGGTCGCCGAAACGATGTAGCGACCGAAGCGCAGCGCGGGTGCGCGCTCGACAGCGAGCACGTGCGCGCCAACGACATCCTCGATATCCGCGCGCCGGTACAACAACTCGTTCGCCTGCATATTCGCGGTATCGAACGCGTCGCGCACCTGTGCGCTGTCGTCATCCTCCGGGAAAAAACGCGAGGTGCGCAGCACGAGTACCGGCAGGCCATCCTTGCGTGCGACGAGTTCGCAAAGGTCCTCCGCGGCGATCTTCGTCGTGCCGTAGATGTTTTTCGGTACCGGCACGACGCCCTCATCGATCCAGGCGGCGGGCTCGCCGGGCGCCGGCGACAACGCCGCGCCGAAAGCACTCGTCGTGCTGGTGAAGACGAACGAGCTCACACCATGCAATACGGCAGCTTCGAGCAAGGCGAGGGTGCCCGCGACGTTGGTATCGACGAACTGTCGTTTTGAATGCGTGACGACGTGCGGTTTATGCAGGGTCGCGCCGTGGATCACAGCGGTCACGCCCGACATGGCGTCACGCACGAACGTCTCATCCGCGATAGAGCCTACGATGTCGGTGAAGGGCGAACGTTTGATGTCGAGGCCGCGTGCCTCGCGACCCTCCGCTCGCAAGCGTCGCACCAGGGCTTCGCCGAGGTGTCCCGCACTACCGGTAACGAGAACGGTCATGCGCCGACCGCCTTACCAGATGAGGTCGTCCGGCACGACGAACTGCTTGTAGTAGTCGTCGTCATCGTCGCTGGTCGGCAGCGGATCGCCTTCCTTGCGGCCGTGGTCGAGCACGATCATGTCGGTCGCCCGGGCGTGGATCTTGTCCGCGGGCAGACGGGGAATCAGCTCGTAGCCGTCGCCGGCACGGGCGATGACCAGCGCCCCCGAGGCCAGCTGGTTGCGCAGCCACTCGCTGACGAAGATGCTGGCGATCTTGTCGCCGTCGTTGAAGCGATAGGCGATGTCGCCCTCGCGCTTGACCTTGGTGGTCTCGATGATCTGCCGGACCTGGGCGCGGATCTCCTTTGCCCGGGCCTCGGCATTGCGTTCGGCGGCCAGAGCCCGGTCGCGCTCGGCCCGCTCAGCCTGGAGGCGGCGGACGTCGACCTGATCGGCCGCATCCGGCGCGGGAGCCTTGCCCTGACGGGCCTTGGCCTGTTCACGGGCGACCTTGGCGACCTTGTCCTTCTTGACGAGGCCGGCCTTGAGAAGCTGTTCCTGGAGCGGATTGCGCATATCGGCGATTTCGTACGTGCGAGGTCCCCGATTCTAACGCCGAACGGGAGCGGCGGGACCGGGGCGTCACGCGGCCCTCAGAAGAACTCGACCTGCACCAGCAGGGGACGCCGGAACTCACCGCCGCGCACCGTCGGCTGGGTTTCACGCAGACGCGCGTTGAACTGATAAGAGCGGCCAGTGCCCACGGCGTTGACCAGGAACGGCACGCCGGGCCGGAGCGTCGTCTTCGTATCGTCGCTGGCGATTTCGAGACCGACGTTCTTCGGGCCGGTCAGGGAGAACAGCTCATCCAGTACAGGATCGGCGTCCGTCGCCTTACCGAAGGTGAAACTGGCGATCATCCCGACCGGCTCCGCGCAGGACTCCACCCTGAAATAGAACGGCACCCAGGGTGTGGCTCGCTCCGGGGTAGCGAAGTTGCCTACGTGATAGCGGCCCACGTCGACCGTCTGGTTGAGCGTGTCGCCGCTGATGCTGCAGGTGGGGCGCACGAAATAGAGCTCGTAGATTTTCAGGTGGCGAAAGGCCCTGGTTCTGGCACCGTCGGGTTGATACGTCCACTGCTGAGCGATGGTCCGGGAATCGACGCGACCGAAGCGCACCGGGCCTGTCGTGCGCACGACGCGATACCCGATGTCCGCATCGTTGCTGCGAACCGGCTCACCGAGGCGGAAGGTCCGCTGATAGCGGTGTGGGAAATACCGACGGTCACTCCCGTCCCGCTCTTCGATATACACCTCGATGCCGAAGCCCGACGGCTGTCCGTCGACCGTAAGCGTCACCATGCCGTCGTCGCGTGCCACGGTATAGTCGCCCTCGAAGGTGGCCTGCCCGCGCATGCATGTGGCCAGGATGTTGCCATCGCCATGCGCCTTCTCGTCGCGCACCTGCTGCCCCGGTGGCATGTCGTTCCATACGGTGATCTGCGCCGTCTGCCCAAGCTGATAATTGCCATCGGCCGACCAGTAGCAGCCATTCTCCGCCGCCATCGCGGGCGCGGCGAGCACAAGCAGCGGCAACACGCCGAGGGCGCGGTGCATCGTTCGGTAGTTCATCAGGCCTCGTTCCTTAAGGTGGGGAATTCACGACGGCGTCGTGGGTTGGAAAATGCGTGTCCAGCCAGGCGGACCAGCGACCGGCGCGGTGGATCAGGTCCGCGCGATAACGTGCGTTGTGACGCGGGGTCCGGGAGTGGTAGTTCGCCGCGCGCGTCCACAGGTCGCCCGCGTCGTTGCGAAGATGTGCGCGGATACGCCAGGCCGCCAGGAGGTAGGGATAGCATCCGGGTGCGGCGACGTCGCGCGCCGAAATGCCGAAGCGCGACAGCTCGCGCAGGTAGGCGGTATTGAACTGCAATGAGCCGACATCATAGGTGCCGTTCTCGTTGCGGACCCATTGCCCGGGTTTGCCGGCTTCTTTCTCGGCAACGGCGAGAAGCAGATTGGTCGGAACGTCGTACGCCAGCGAAGCGGCGAGCGAGCACGCGACCATCTCCTGCCGTTGCGGCGGGATGTCGGGCAGTGTATCGATCACGGCGGGTACCCTTCGCGACGTTCCGCCACATCCGTCCCCGGGCGTGCTGCACCGGCCGAACCGAAGACGCTGCCACCGCGACGCATCGCGTCCGCACCGCGGGACACGCCAAACGGATCGGACCCCGGAGCGACATGGAAGGGATCGCCCATACTGCTGCCGGACGCCGCCGAGCGGTGCACCGCGTCCATCACGGACCCGGTGCGGGCGCCCGCTGTGACGCCCATACCGCCATCCGGACCGGCGCCAGGCATCCGTCCGGTCGCCGCCGCGATGGCCGCGCCGCCGCCGGTGGCGATCGCGCTGCCGATCACGCTCGCGGAACCCGCGAGCACACCGAGCTGCGAACCGGTCACCATCGTGTAGAAGAACAGCGGGATGCGGACGGAAAGCACGAGCACCAGGACCGATACGGCGAGCATCATCCCAAGGAAAAAGAACTGCGGATCCGCGGAATTCATGCTGACTGTCGAGATCCGGTCGATGACGCGGTGACCACCTGCGCCGAGCAGGCCGAGCACCAGAACGGTGATGCCGACAGCCAGTGCATGTTTGTAATAGCTCACGGCAAGTTGCGAGGTCCAACGCGCCCCGCCGAACCCAAGGAGGAAGATGCCCGCGTAGCCAAGCAGCCATGCCATGACCAGCGCCACCAGGAACTGCGCGCCGACGATGGTGAGCAGGACGAGAATCAGGACCGCGATTCCGCCTGCGAGAATCTGGTCGGGGTCGCTGCCGGTCCGGGTAGCGTCGAGAGTGCTGAAATAAGTCGCCAGCCCACGCGCGACGAAGCCGTCGGCATGGCGTCCGTACGTAACGCGCCCAAGGTCGTTCTCCATCTCGAAGAAGGAATCGACGATGTCGGCGATAAATCCGCCGCCACCCTCCCCGTCACTGGCGTTGATGAGCAACCAGTAGAACGTGCCGGTCACGATCATGAAGCGGATGAGTTCGATCAGCACTTCGCCGAGATCCTGCCGGAGGATGAGCATCCCCATGGTCCAGACCAGGCTCATCACCGCGAGCGACCAGAACAGCGTCTTCGCGGCTTCAAAGACCTGCGTTATGTCGAAGGCCTTCGCGATCGCGCCCTCCGCGGACGTGACCAGCTTGCCCGGCTCGATGTCCTGGCCAACGGCCACGGCGGATGCGAACAGGAAAAGAACACCCAGAAGGACGGGAATGCGGCGCGGAGACGACATGATGTACCTGAAGGATCGAGGGGTGAGCGGCGCCATGGCGCCGCGTCATGGTCAGAGCATGGGAAGCGGACGGCTCGCCGCGCTCGCCGCCTTGTCGAGGCCTTCGCGCAGATGTTTGCCCGTTGCGATGGCGCGAGCCTCCTTGTCGGCGGCAGCCTGGGATTCGGCCGCGCGCGCAGATTCCGAGGCCAGCATCATCGAACGGATCTCGAGCATCTGGTTGGCCTGTGAACCGGCGATGGCGTTGGCGACCTGAAGCTGGCGGGCGTGGCCTTTGACTTCTTTATTCATGCCTGCAAGATCCTTGAGCGCTTGCGCATCGTCCGCAATGCGGTCCTGCTCCAGATCGAGGCTCTTCACCAGCGCGTTGTTGGCCGCCTTGCGCGCACGCGATCCTTCGAAGCCGGCGTCCACCGCCTCTTTGTCGCCCGACCGCCCGTAATAACTGGCCGCATCGCCGAAATGGGCCGCGTAAGCATCGCTTTTTCCGTGCTCGTGAATTTCCTTCAAAAGTTCCTGTATCGGCCGGGGTACGGGAATGATCTCCCCGTTTCCACCCTTGTTTATGATCAGGGTGAAGTCCAGATCCGCGTCGATCTCGGTGTTGATGATCGAGTTGTTCGACGTAATCGCGGTCGAGTTATCGATGTTATGTGTCGACTCGTCGATCTTCGTCGTCGATTTATCGATGTTGTTCGTGTAGTAATTGATCGTTCCGCTGTCGTTCCTCGTCAACGTCTTCTGAATCTTCTTGAGCTGAAGGCTCTGCATGGCATTCATCACAAGGTTCGCCACGTCGATGACTGGCACGCCGGCCGAGGCGGTACCTGTGCATCCCGCCGCCGCAACCATGACGACGGCGATCGCAAGCTTTCTGTGTCCTCTCATTGGACTTCCTCTCCTTTGGGTTGGGTTGACGCTCAGTAATCGAACGGTTTGTACGCCTGCCTGAAGGTCAGGTCCTTCACCGCCATCACGTTGAACCGGTAGCCCGGCCGGATCTTCAGCTCCGGCGCGTAACTCATGTTCTTGTCGATCATCTTCGAAGCCACCTCACCTACCTGGCGGGCCAGGCTCTCCCGCATCATCACGGCGCTGGAGGAACCGAACGGGTCATCCCCGGGCCTGATACTCGACGATGTGAGCCCTGTCGCGATGCCCGACATGAGGATGGCGGAGGCGAACATGCGTGCGTAGTGGCGGTCCACCTTGTCGCTGAAGCCGGCGTATCCCGCCGAGTCGACACCTTCCATCGCACCGATATCCAACGCCTTGCCGTCCGGGAACACGATTCGCTGCCAGGCCACCAGCACCCGCGACTGACCCTCGATGACTTTATGGTTGTAGCGTCCGACCAGGCGCGACCCCTGCGGCACCAGACGATGGCGGCCGGTGGGCGTGTCGAAGACGTCCTGACTGACCTGGGCAATGATCTGGCCCGGAAGTTCGGAGTTGATACCCGAGATCATCGTCGCCGGAATGACCGATCCGGCACGCAGTTCGAATGCCGTACGCGGCGCTTCCATACCCGAGTCGAGCAGCCAGCGATCCGCACCGGCCGCGCGCGCGCTGGACCCGTCGAACGCGCTGTAGTCGCCCTCCGCATGTACCGGAATGCGCGTATCCCGCTCGCGGGCTTCCTGCGCTTCCGCCTCACGCGCCTTGTCGGCTTCGTTTTCCTTGACCGGCGCGACCTCGGGTGCCGCGGGTTTGGTCAGGCCGGTACGTGCATGCATGGCGCTCTGGAACAGTTTCATGCGCTCCTTGGCCATCGCGTCGTCGGCCACGCCGTTGCCGGCGCTCCGGTCAGGCACCGGCGGTGCATCCGGGTCCGCGACGCGCGCGACGGGAAACGACACGGTTTGCTCGTCGGCGCCCGGCACCAGTCCGCCCGTCGCTCCACCCGCCAGCATCTGCTCGAGAAGCTGGCTGTTCTCGGGAAGCGCACCCGCCGCGGGCGGAGGATCCTCCTCCTTCTTCTGCCCGCGCTGGGCCGCGACCAGAGTGACGAGAATGACGAACACGACCATGACGCCGCCAATGATCAGCAGCGGTACGTTATTCACGCGCCGGACGCCCGCAGGCTTACCGGACGCGGCCGGCGGTGACGAAGCCTCGCCGTCCGCATCACCGGGTTCGGGCATGGGAGTCTCCATCCGCTGGCTCACCCACGCCGCTCGATGACGATCTTGCGTTGCGCCATGCCGACGCCCGCCACCAGAACGGCTTTCTTGAACAGCGTATCGACGATGTAACGCCCGTCCTGCAGGCGGTAATTGACCATCACCTCTTCATCCTTCCGGAACAGGCTGCCGCTCTCGCGCACGACAAGGAGCGTGGGCGCCTCCCCTTGCGAGAACGTCGAAGGCATCTCGATGATCGTCTTCACGCCGTCGTTGTAGACGCGCGCGGGCTTGAACGGCGCATTGCCACTGACCCGGTAGCCGAAGTCCAGGTCGCCCAGGTATTCCTTCTTTTCCCCGACCGCTGGCTTCACGGCCTGCGTGGCCGCGGCCTGGCGTTTCATCGCCGCCCATTTGGCGTCCACGGAAGCCGGGTAGGAGAAGGCCACACGTGGCATGTATTCCGTACGGTGCGAGCGCAGACGCAGGTGATACGTGCGCCGGTCGGTCGTCACCATGAGCGATGTCTCCAGCCCGACGTCGAGCGGTTTGATCACCAGATGCTGGACGGAGGTCGCGCCTGCGCCCGACAGCGCAGGCTCGACCAGCCAGCGTACCGCGTCGCCGAGGTTCACCGAGCTCACCTGCTCGCCCGGCTCGAGTTCGACGTCGCAGACCTGCATGACGGCGCAGACGATGCTCGGCTGCGACTGGCCGAACAGAAAGCGTACGCTCCCGTCGGGTCCCGCCACCGGCTTGACGGAGGCGGACGTGCTAGCGATCCACTTTCGGGAGATGTCGAGCCCGGCCTTCTCCTGCGCGGTCAGCTTCGGGTTGTCCGCGGAAAAGAACTGGTTGGCGAGATCCGTCTCGGTGGTGGCCATGGCAAGGCTCGGTACGAGCCACGCCAGTGCGGCGAGAGTAGCTGCTGTTTTCATGTCGTGCCCGTCAGAACTGCTTGGACCAGGAGTAGTCCGAGATATAAATACCCAGCGGATTGAGGCGCAGTTGCTCCTCGTTGATATCGCTTGCGATCGGCCTCGTCTCGACGTTGAGCAGCGCACGCATGCGATACGGCTTGCCCTGTACATCGCCCCTGCGTGAGCGCTGCGTTTCGATCCAGTCCACCTGCCAGGTCGTCGCGGTCTGCGGGATCGCGGAGACGATCTCGACGTTCACGGTCTGCTTTTCCGCTCGCTTGAACGGGTTGGTTTCCGGATTGCCGTTGAGCCACGCCGTCATTTTCCGCGTCGACGCGCTTCCGGCATTCATCAGCGCATACACCTTGAAGATAGCCCGGCGTTGCATCGCGATATCCGGCGTCACCGTGCGCGCGTTGACGATGAACTCCGCGACCGAGGCGCGAATCACGCGCTGATCGATCTTCGCGGCCTTGTCGGCGGGCGCCACGGACATCGCTTCGCCCAGCTTGTTCACTTCGATCACGTACGGAACGAACTTCGACTGGCTGCCGATATAGACCACCCCGCCGACGGCGGCGAGGACGATCAGCAGGCTGATCAGCGCCACCGCCTGCCACAGCGTGCGCGACGCGATCAGGCTGCCGACGTGGGAATTCCAGGTACGACGCGCGTTGAGATACGGATGGGCAAGCCCTGTCGCCGTGGTGGGACGGAGGCTCCCCACTCTTTTTCCCTGTTTCATGAGATGACTCCGTAGTCCTCGAGACGCAGACCTTTGAGCTCCAGCCACGGGTGTACCCAGGCATCGCCGTGACGACTTTCCAGCGTGCGGATGGTCGCGATGGATTCACGATCGGTGTGGCCGATGAAGGCCAGCGCGAGCGGACCGAGTGCGAGGTCGTAGAGGCGACGCCCCTTGTCCGACATGTAGTAGTAATGCCGCTTCTGTACGGCGGTCGCGAGGATCTCGATCTGCCGGGTGTTCAGACCCATGCGCCGGTAGAGTGCCGTCGCGTCATCGTCCCGGGCGAAGGGATTGGGCAGGAAGATTCTGGTCGCCGTCGATTCGACGATGACGTCGAGGATTCCGGAGTTCGCGGCATCGGACAGGCTTTGCGTCGCCATGATCACGATGCAGTTGGACTTGCGCAGCACCTTGAGCCACTCGCGGATCTTGGCCCGGAATACCGGATGCCCAAGCATCAGCCATGCCTCGTCGAGAATGATCGCCGCGGGCTGCCCGGTCAGCGATGTCTCGATGCGCCGGAACAGATAAAGCAGCACCGGCAGCACGAACTTGTCGCCGAGGTTCAGCAGGTCCTCGATCTCGAACACCGCGAAATCGGACAGGCGGAGGCCGTCCTGGGCGGCATCGAGCAAGTGCCCCATGGCGCCGTCCGCCGTATATATCCTCAGGGCTTCACGAATGGCTTCGTCCTGAATCATCAGCACGAACTCCGACAGCGTGGTCGCACCCGAGCGGTGCATGGCGGTGAGCGCGTTGCCGATCTCGTTTCTCTGTGCCGGCGTGGTCTGAACGCCGTTCAAGGCCAGCATGCTGTCGATCCACTCCATGGCCCACGCCCGGTCCGACTTGGTCGTCAGGAACTGCAGGGGACAGAAGGCCAGCGTCTCGTCGTCACCGCCCACATCGAAGTGCAGCCCGCCGCATGCCCTGGCCAGTGGATACAGTGACAGGCCCTTGTCGAAGCAGTAGAGCGACATGCCGCGATAACGGCGCAGCTGTGCCGCGATCAGGCCGAGGTGAGTCGACTTACCGGAACCCGTCGGACCGAACAGAAAGGTGTGGCCCAGATCGTTGACATGCAGATTGAGGCGAAACGGCGTCGCCCCCTGCGTCACGCATTGCATCAGCGGCGGCGACGATGGCGGATACATCGGGCACGGGGCTTCCGCCTGCCCCGTCCATATCGTGGACGACGGCAACAGGTCGGCGAGGTTCAGCGTATTGATCTGCGGCCGGCGCACGTTCTCCACGCCGTGTCCCGGCATGCTGCCGAGTAGGGCATCCATCGTGTTGACGGTCTCGACGCGCGCCGCGAAACCGCGCGCATTGATCGCCTTCTCGACCTGGCGCACCGAGCGCTCCAGTCTGGACCGGTCGTCGTCGGACACGACGACCACGCTGGTGTAGTAACCCTGCGCGACGAGCCCGCTGTTGATCTCCGCGATCGCCGCCTCGGCGTCGTGCATCATCGACAGCGCGTCGTAGTTCACGGAGCCGGTGCTGGTCTGAAAGATCTGGTCGAAGAAGCCACGCACCTTCTGTCGCCACTTCTTGCGGAACTTCTCCATTTCGCGAAGGGCTTCGTGCGGGTCCATGAATATGAAGCGGTTGGACCAGCGGTAGGCACTCGGCAGTTCGGCCAGCGAGGCCAGGATCCCGGGATAGGATTCCAGCGGAAATCCCTCGATCGCCACCACCTGCACGAACCGCCGGCCGATACGCGGCGCCACGCCCGCCCAGATTTCCTGACCGCCGACCAGCGCGTCCACGTAGACCGGATTGGCCGGCAGCGCGATCGGATGATCCAGGCCTGTCACGCAGTACTGCAGCCAGCGCAGGAAGTCGTCATGGACTTCCTCCCGCCCTTCCTCGGTGGTATGCCGGTTGCCCTTGAGCCGATCCATGCGGAAGACGCCGGACAGGCGGCTCTCGAAGCTGCGGCACTCCCGCTGGAAGTCGGCGATGAGGCTATAGGTACGCTCCGCCTTTCCCGCCACTTCGGTGTCGTCGTCGAACATCATCTCGACGAACTTTCGCTGGGCTACCTGCGGCGGGAACCAGGTGAGGGTCATCACCAGATAGCCCTCGTACGTCGTTCCCAGACTGCGGAACAGACGCCGCCGTTCTTCGTCGATGGCGGCGGATACCGGGTCCGGGAACGCCGAACGGCCGGCGTCCGCATAGTCCTGCGCGGGGCGCCGGACGGCGTCCACGTGCAACATCCAGCCGTTGCCCAGACGCGACAAGGCCTGATTGACCCGCATGGAAACCGCTTCGCGCTGCTCGTCGGTGCTGCTGGCCGCGTCGTCGCCCGTGAACACCCACGCCGCCATCAGCGCACCGTTCTTGCACACGATCACACCATCGTCGACCACGGCCGCGTAGTTGAGCAGGTCCGACACGGCCTGCCCGTGCGGGCGGTAATGGTTGAGCCTGGGCTCCGCATCCAGACGCCGGATGCGCAGCAACAGCAGGGTGACGAGGATGGCGACCACGATCGCCATCCCCGCGATGATCCACACCATCATCGGTACTGCGCCTCCTCGGCCGGTCCGTTCGTACGGAACGGCGTCGAACGCGGGGGGTAGTACTCCCGATAGCGGCGTTGCCGCAGGTAGACCTTGCGCATCTTGGGGTCGGCTTTGGCCATCAGGCGGAAGGCGTACAAGGCCCCGAACCACAACAACGTACCGAAGACGCCCGCTTTCATCTCCTGCGCTGAAAAAATGAGTGCAGCGGCGGTAAGCCCGCTGAACATGACCAGTTCGCGGTCTCCTCCCAGCACCAGGTTGTCACGGTTTCCTGCGCGACGAATCGGGACGGTGCGGATCGCCATTACGCCACCGTTTCGCGGAGGTAAGTTCCCACGACTACGTCGACGCCTCTTTGGTACGGACCAACCCGCCCTACGCCCTGCGCTTTGGTTGCCCACTTGCCGCCCAGCATCGTGACGACCGAGCCCGCCTGGACGATGACCGCCACTACCAGAATGATGAAGACCATCGTCCGAAGGAAGCCACTGATCTCGCCTCCGAATATAAGCATGGCTCCGCAACCGATGATGCCGACCAGAGAGATCACGAACGGCACCGGACCGGTCATCGAATCATAGAAGACCTCCATACCTTTCTCGTACGGAAGCACATCCGTTTCGCCAGCGGCGAAGCAAGGTATCGCGTAGAGACACATTGCGAGCGATATCGCGACGATTGCGTACAACTTGCCGCGCATAGGTGCCCGGACTTCATTCGACATTGTTTCCTCCATATTCGAGTTAGAGATGACGCAGCACATAACGCCCATCCTCGTAGCCATCCACGGCAACGATTTCCTGGACGCGACGGCCGCTCGGGGTACGCGTGATGTGAACGAGCAAATGGACCGATTCGCCGATCAGCGGCTCGATCGGGCGTGGTGCATCCCGATGCATGCTGATGAGCATCGCCAGCCGCGACAGCCCGGCTCGCGCATCGTTGGCGTGCAGCGTGGCGGCGCCGCCTTCGTGGCCGGTGTTCCACGCCATCAGCAGATCGAGCGCCTCCGGCCCACGCACCTCGCCGACCAGGATGCGATCCGGGCGCATGCGTAACGAGGTGCGAAGCAACTGGGTCATGCCGACTTCGTACGAGGTGCGGTACTGCACGAAGTTCTCGGCGGCGCACTGGATCTCGCCGGTGTCCTCGATGATGAAGACGCGCTCGCGCTTATCGAGCTCGACCATCTCGCGGATGATGGCGTTGATCAGCGTCGTCTTGCCCGAACCGGTGCCGCCGATGACGAGGATGTTCCGGTGCAGGCGGATGGCGTCGAGCAGCACCTCGCGGTGCGCCGCTGACATCGCGCCGTCGGCAACGTACTGCGCCAGACTGAAGATCGACACCGCCTTCTTACGCAGTGCGAAGGTCGGCGCCGCCACGATGGGCGGCAATTGCGCGGCGAAGCGCGAACCGTCCAGCGGGAATTCGGACTCCAGCACCGGCTGTGCGCGCGTGATCTCCTTACCGTAATACCCGGCCGTGGTCTTGATGATCGCCTCCGACTGACTGGGGCGCATCGTGCCGATACAACGCATGCCCTCACCGAGGCGCTCCTGCCACAGGCGGTGATCGGCGTTGAGCATGATTTCAATGGTCTTCGGGTCGGCGAAGGCGCTGAGAAAGGAGTCGCCGAGATCCCGCATCAGTTTTTCGCGCGCCCGTTCGCGCAACACGGCGGAGTGACCGCCGGCATGTCCCTGTTCCATGGTGATGGTGTCGCTGGTGGCGTCGGGGCGACCCTCGTGGTCGCACCGCGACGCGGTTCTGTCTCGGGCGCGTTCCCTGCCCGTACCTCGGTTCGTTTCGTCAGGACGCGTTATCGCGGCTTGCGATCTCTGCCTCCTCTTCGCAGGGCGATCTCACCGCACGATGCAGGCCGTGCAAGGGCAGGCTTTCGAGCGACGATGGCAAGGCGATACGGCAGCCGCCGCCTGGCCAGCTGACGCGCAGGCGTGCTCCTGCCGGCGCACCGCGCGTGAAGATCTTGCTGCCCTGACCCACGACGCCCACCGCCTTTCCGCCTTCGTCGAAGACGGACGCACCAAAGGGCAATGGGGCGCCCCCGGGCTGGGTGGCGTGGATGAGCACCGCCTTCGCCTGCTCGGTCTCGTAGTCGAGCCGCGCGATCGCTCCCGCGCGTGGCGCCACCGCCTCACTCGTGCTGTGCAGATGAACGTCGTGCGACGCCCCGCGCGGGTCGATCGCGACGTGATTCAGCTGGTACGGTTGCAGCCCCCGGACCACCGCGTTGCCGTGGCGATCGAGACGTACGCCGCTGTGGCTCTCGATGCGCGCGCCCGCGGCTCCCGGCGCGTGAACGATGGCATTGGTTTCGCCCAGTTCCTGGGTGAACGTGATGCCGTCGCGGTGGGCCAGCACGGCGCCCGTCGCGCCCAGCGCATACTGGCTCGAGCCAGCGCCGGAGCGACTGACGCCCGCGCGGTAGACACCGGCGTAGCCACGATAGGCAAGGTTGGCCGAACCGGTGTTGCGCGCGGCCCGCCGGGGCGATTCGATACGGCTCGCCGCCAGCGCATAGGTCAGGTCGTCGTCGCCGGCGACCCTGCCGTTGATGTTCGCCGTCAGCGCGCCATCGCCTGCGTTGCTCCGGTTGTACGACAGCCCGACGTTCGGTGCCGCCGCCGCACGGCCCAGCGGCACGTTGAACGACACGTAGAGCACGGTGTCCGTGCCACCGCGCGGGCGGCCGCTGAAAACGCCGCCCAGTGCGCTGCCGACACGGGAGCGTTGCAATGACACGTTGTAGAAAGCCGAGCGCAACGAGCCCGCATATCCCAGGGTGTAATCGAGCCCCCGAGACCGACTCCCCCAGTAGTCGACGACGGAGCCGGTGAGGGAGAGCCGCCCCGTTCCCACGGTCTGGCCGAGGTTGGCGTCGAAGCGGCTGCGCTCACCGCCCACGGGGTCGCCCGTGATGCCACGTCGGAGACGCGAGCGCAGGCGGGCCGCGTCCGTCACACCCAGATAGTCGCGGGTGGAGAATCGATACGCGGCGACACCGAAGCTCGTACCCGTCGCGGCCAGCGTGCGGCTGTAGCGCAGCCGCGTGCTCAGCCCGCGATGTACGCGGCCGGAACGCGACGCGGCGCGCGAGCCGGTCACATCCAGCGCCACGGCGCCGAAGGGAAGATTCATCGCCGCGCCGATCAGGCCGGCGGCGTAACTGTTCGACAACGTACCTCCCGCGTACAGCGTGCTGTTGACGGTCGCGCCGTACTGCATCGTCGCCTGGGCGATGAACGGTGTTTCCGGGACGGACGCCTCGTCCACCTGCCCCGCCCAGAAGGCAAAGCGCGATGTGCCCTCGCGCAGCATCTGGGGTACGGCCGTATAGGGCACCAGCGACGTCTTCGTGCGGCCATCCGCTTCGGTCACGGTGACTTCGAGGTCGCTGCCGTAGCCCGTGGGGTAGAGGTCGTCGATCTCGAACGGACCGGGGGCCACCGTGCTGCTGTGGATGACGTAGCCGTTCTGGCGAACGGTGACCTGCGCATTGCCCTCGGCTACGCCGCGAATAACTGGCGCGTAGCCGCGCTGCGACGCGGGCAGCATGCGCTGATCGCTGGCGATGCCAAGCCCGCGGATGCGCACGCTGTCGAGAATGTCACCCGCGGTATAGGTTTCGCCGACGGTGAGCTGGGCGCGCAGATCGGTGAGGTCGTGTTGCGCATGCACCAGCGTGTTGCGCCATTGGCGTCGGCCGGCGGATACCGCCAGGCCCCCGTTGTGCCGGATACGCCAGCCACCGAGATTGACGCCCGCATTCACGCCGACGTAGCTGGCCGTCGACTGCCGCCCCTGCGTGCGTATGCGATAGGTGTTGGCGTTGTAGTTGAGCATCGCGGCGTTTTCGCCGGCGTCCCAGAGTTCGGGCGCGACATAGCCACGCGGCCGTGAGGCGAGAAAGGCCTGCGGCAAGGTCACGCGCAGGATCTGTTCGGATTCGTCGAAATCGACCGTCGCGCCCGGCACGATCGTGTCCAGCGTTCCGCAGGTCGCATCGTGTGCGGGTATGTCGCCGACACGGCGCGCTTCGAGTTTTTCCGTATCGAGCCCGAGACGCAGAAGCGTCGGCCGGTCGAAGCACGGCCTGGCGCTCTCGCTCCCCGCGATCTCACGGAAGACGATGTCGTAGGTGCCGGGCACCGGCTCGCCGTTGAGCAGGATGTGAGGCTGATAGACGCCGGGCAGCGTCACATTGCCCCGCTCGAAGCGGGACAGGTCGATCGCACCACCGGTGGAGTGGATGAAGTCGGGATTGAACGCGGCTTGCGGCGCACCCGGATAGAGGGCGGCCGCGTCCGCCGAGGCGCAACCGGCCAGCGCGAAGGCGACAGCAAGCGGCCGCCGGGGCAGCCGTGGGCGACGGACAGCGGTGATCATCGTGCGTCGATCGTCGTGCTGTGCGGCACGAAGCCGCCATAGTCGTTGATGCTCTGGTAACGCACGTCGACACGAGCCGCTTTCAGCGGCTTCGGCAGCGGCGGCGAGAGCGATGCGTGCGGAGCGATCGACAAGGGCTCCGCCTCCATGGTCTCGCTCCCGGAAACGAGGCGAAGCTCGTTGAGGCTGACGTGATAGTCACTGTGGTTGGTGACCGACAATATCCCGTCGCGCGACAAGCCCCACGACAGGTTCTCCGCGGCCGCGGCGGCCGAGCCCTTCAGGCCTTTGGGGCGATAAAACAGTTTGAGGCGGTAACGGAAAGCGAGCTGGATCGTATTGGCGTCACCGGTGCTCTCGGCCTTGGGTGGCACTTCGAGGACGTTGAGCCAGAACTGCGATTCACGATCGTCCGGCACCGTCCCTTCGGTGAACGAGATGCGGAGAGTTTGCGATTTGCCCGACTCGACGCGTGAGATAGGCGGAGTCAGGTTGAACGGCACGTCGACGTGCTCGGGCGTGGACCGCGCGTCACCGTCGTCGATCCATGCCTGGGCAAGCACGGGCAGCGTACCCTTGTTGGTCAGTTTGACGGCGATCTCCCTCTCGCCGGCCTGATAGACATAGCGTGTCGCATTCATGACCACGCCCGCCCCGGCGGGCATGGAGGCGAGCAGCAGCAGCGCGGCAAGCACACACGACGGCAAGCCGATATTCCATTTCATTGCGTGCATCCGGAGTCGTTCCTTCACGTAAACAGTGCGACCGCCGGCCAGGCCGGCGGTCGACTTCCTTCCTTAGTTCTCGAAGCGGACGGTGTAGGTCACCGAGCTGTTGGCGTCACCCGCCGTGATGTTTCCCGTGCGCTGGTACGAAGCCGAATAGGCCAGCAGAGCCTGGTTGCCGACGACGACTTCCTTGACGCCATCCTGCTTGTCGTTCCAGATGTCGATCGGCTGACCGTTCTTGTCGAACAGACGAATCTGCACACCCGTCGCGGCGCCGACGGTCTTCAGCGCGCCCGTGGCCGGATCCACCGTCGAGCCGGTATCGTAGCTCGCCCACACCTTCGTTCCATCCGCGCAGGTGGTTTCGCCGGCTTTACCAATGTAGATGCGGTAGCCCGTGTTACCCGAGGTATCGCCGACGTTGGCGAAGTCGGCCGCGTTGACCGCACCGATGTTGACGGTGAAGTCCGGGCCGTTGCCCGGCGCACCGCCGTCGACCGTGCAGGTGACGTTGGTGATGGAACCGGTGAACGTGACGGTGCCCGTCGAGGCGAATGCCGACGGAGCGGCGAGACCCGCGATGAGCAGCGCGGAAGTAATTGCTTTGAGGTTCATCCAATTAACCCTTTTCAGATCTTGAGAAACGGTCCCGACGGGACCGCCGGCCTGGGGAGACACGGGGTCACCCCGCGCATCACGCAGCCGAGCTCGACTACGCGAGCGCTCTGAGAAGTCTGTCGGATATCTCCGACATGGCATATGGAATAAAACTCAAAAATCCGATTTTTTTCGGATCTATCGTACGCCGGCGGCCTGGAATGGGCGCGATTCTCATGACACGACGTCTCACGACGTGTTAGGCGAACGACGCCATGTAGGAGCGCGCCCTGCGCGCGAAAAGCCAACGAAGCGCAGACGCGGTACACCTTCACCGCTCCGTTGGCTTTTCGCGCGCAAGGCGCGCTCCTACCGGATGACGTTGTTTATTGACCGATCTTGCGCAACGGCTTGCCGCTCATCAGGTTGCGTTCGATCTGCTCGAGGGTGACGCCCTTGGTCTCCGGCACCAGGAAGAAGGTGACGAAAATGAAGAGCGCATTGAGCGCCGCGTACAGCCAGAAGGTCTGGGCGTTGCCGATACCGCTGAGCAGGCTCAGGAACGTGGCACCGACGATCATGTTGGTGACCCAGTTGGTGAACGTCGACGCGGCGATACCGAAGTCGCGTCCCTTCAGGGGCTGGACTTCCGAACACAGCGTCCAGATCAGCGGGCCGGCGGACATCGCGAAGCCGACGATGAAGACCAGAAGCATGCCCACGGTGAAGAACTGCTCGCCGCGCGAGTTGATGCCCAGACCCATCATGGTTCCCACCACGCCCAGGCCCACCGCCATGATGGTGAAGCCGGCATACAGAATCGGCTTGCGGCCCAGCCGGTCGACGAAAGCGAAGGCGATCAGCGTAGCAAGAACATTCGTCAGGCCAACCGCCGCGGTGAACCACATCTGCGCGTGCGTGTCGTAACCCATGTCCTTGAAGATGCGCGGCGCGTAGTACATCACCACGTTCATACCAGTGAACTGCTGGACCGCCTGCAGGAGCACGCCCAGGCCGACGGAGCGACGAAAATTGGCGTTCTCCTTGAACATGCTCCAGCCGTGCTGCTTCGTCTTGAGCTGCTCGTCGATCGCCGCGATTTCCTTTTTGACCACCACCTCATCGCCGCGGAGTTTCGCGAGGACGATCTGCGCATCCTCACGACGACCGCGCATCAGCAGCCAGCGCGGGCTGTCGGGCAGGAAGAACAGGCCGATGAGAAAGAGCACGCCAGGCGCCGCGATGATGCCGAGCATCCAGCGCCAGTTACCGCTGGCGCTGAAGGCCGTGTCGGAAAGGAAGGCCAGCAGGATGCCCGTGGTGATCATCAGCTGGTAGGTGGAGATCATCGCGCCGCGAATCTTTTCCGGCGCTACTTCCGCAAGATACAGCGGCGCAGTGAAGGTGGCGACACCGATAGCGACGCCCAGGACCAGGCGAGCCACGATCAGGATCGCGGGCGACCATGCGACGGCGCAGAAGAGCGACCCGGCGATGAAAACGATACCCGCGAAGATCAGCGAGCGCTTGCGGCCCAGGGATGCCGACATCCAGCCGGCACCCAGCGCGCCGATCGCCGCGCCAGCCATCATCGAGCTGACGATCCATTCGATCATGTGATCGCTGACCTTGAACTCCGCCTGGATGAACTGCGTGGCGCCGGAGATCACGCCGATGTCGAGGCCGAACATGAGGCCGGCGAGCGCCGCGAGGATACAGGTCGTGACGATCGCCGCCTTGGGATGCGCGGCGGCGACCTCTTGCTGAATGGGGGCGTCCATGGGGTCGTTCCTTCAGGTATGTGAAACCTGAATTGGATGCCTCGACATGTGTTCGACCTGTATGCGTCGCGTCGCCTCTGGGTGAGACGTTATGCCGCGCTTCAGACCCATCCGCCGTCCACGATGAAGTTCTGTCCGGTACACATGCGGCTGTCGTCGGCCGCCAGAAAAAGGGCCGCCCGCGCCAGATCCTCGGGCATCAGGTGACCCGGCAGGCATTGCACGCGGCGAATCTCCTCCTCCCCCTCTTCGTCGAGCCACATCTCGCGCTGCTTGTCCGTGATGACCCAGCCCGGCACCAGACAGTTGATCCGGATACGATCGCGACCGAGTTCCCGGGCCATGCCATAGACGAAACCTTCGATGGCTGCCTTGGCGGTCGCGTACATGGGGTAGCCGGCGTTCTTCTTCATCCAGCCCGTCGAGCCGAGGCAGATCACCGAGCCACCGCCCAGGCTACGCATATCCGGCAGGATCGCCTGCGTGGCGAAGTACTGGTGTCGCAGGTTCGTGGCCATGCTGCGGTCGAATTCCTCCGGAGTGGTGTCCGAGATGTCATGGCGCACGTCGTTTGCCGCGTTGTTGACCAGCACGCCCACCGGGCCGAGGTCCGCGCGGACCGTGGCGATCGCTCCGCGGAGCGCCTCGACGTCCGACAGGTCGCAACGCAGGAAACGGGGCCGGTGGCGCGCACCGCCGAGGCGCTCCGCGAGCGCTTCGCCCGCATCGGCCGCCACGTCGAGGAAGGCGGTTTTCGCGCCCTGGGCCGCAAAGTGCTCGACGAACGAGGCACCGATGCCGCTGGCACCCCCGGTAATGACGACGGTACGATCGACGAGGCTGGGATACGTGGCGAACGAGGTCATGCGATGGCTCCATGGGCGAAAATCGATCCGCCGCGTATACCAGAGCTCACGCCGTTGTCGTGTATGTCTTTGCTCACGCAACAGAACGCCACTCAAACGCGGTGTTTTCGACAAGCGAGTCGGGGCATCGCCTGTGGTAGTTTCAAACAGTTGAATGAACTACGTACGTGGCTGCCTTGAACGACCGCATTCCTCCCGATTCGCCCGATGATCCCACCGTGACGACGCGCGACGCCGCGGAGTTGCTTGGCATTTCCGTGAGCACCGCTCAGAAATGGATCGAAGGGGGCGCACTGACCTCGTGGAAGACCCCCGGCGGTCATCGGCGCATGCGGCGCAGTGCCGTGCTGGCCCTGCTCGAGGAGCGCATGGCACCCCCGGGCGAGTCACCGTTGACCCTGCCGGAAGAGCTCCGTCCGGCGCGTCACCCCGATTATCCGGTTCCCGCGGACGAGGCACGACGTCTGCGCTCAGTGGCGCGCAGCGGGCTGCTCGACACCGCGCAGGATCCGGTCTTCGACCGTATCACCTGGCTGGCCTGCCAGATGACCGGTGCGCCCACGGCCGCGATTGCCCTGCTTACCTCGCGGCGGCAGTGGTTCAAGTCGCGCCAGGGTCTCGCCCCCGAGGAGACGCCGCGCGGCTGGGCGATCTGCAGTCATGCGATCCTGGGGGAGGACATTCTGGTGGTGGAAGACGCCTGTAGCGATGAGCGTTTCCAGCGCAACCCGCTGGTGACGGGCGACCCGCATATCCGCTTTTACGCCGGCCACCCGCTGCACGCGCCGGATGGCCAGGTGCTGGGCACCCTGTGTGTCTTCGGCGACGTGCCCCGTGGCCTCAGCGAGCTCGAAGCCAACGGTCTTCGTGCACTGGCCGCCATCGCGGAAGACGAAATCCGGCTGCACATGATCGAGCACGGCAGGCGCTGGCATCAGCCCCCGGGCGACACCCAGGGGTCGTAACTGCCGAAGTACCAGAGATGACCTTCGGGGTCGCGGGCCGAATAACCCGCCCCGCCGTATTCCTTCTCTTCGTACTCGTTCACGATGTGGGCACCGGCGGCTTTCGCCGTTTCGTAGTGCGCGCGGACATCGCGCACCGTCACGCAGGCGCACTGGGTCTGGCGCCCGCCCACCTCGTCCGGCTGAACCATGTGCTTGCTGAAAGCCGTGTCATCCCGTGCCGAACCCAGCATTACCATGCCGCCGCCATAGGTCAGCTGGGCATGATCGACGACGTCCTGGTCCTCGGCGTTGACATAGACGGCCTGTTTCTCGAAGCCGAACGCCTTGCAGAGGAAGTCGATCGCCTCGAGGGCGTCGCGGTAGCGCAGGCAGGGAATGATCGTGCTGTGCATGGCGCGGTCTCCGGTCCGGGACGCCTACCGTAACGCCGCGCCCCGGGTCACGCCAGTTCGGCCACCGCGCGACGGACGTTGTCGATACCGCCCGCCTGCTGGGTCGTCGCCACCGCCACATCGGAGACGCGCTCGAGCAGGGTACCGACATTGCTGAGGATGTCGCGCATCGCCGCACCGGCCTCCCCGCTGCGCTCGCTGCCTTCGCGGACGCGCTCGAGCGTCCCGTCGATAAGCGCACGAATGTCGCGAGCCGACTCGGCGCTCTGCTGGGACAGCATGCGTACTTCGTTGGCCACCACCGCGAAGCCACGGCCATGGACCCCGGAGCGCGCCGCTTCGATGGATGCGTTGAGCGCCAGAATGTTGGTCTGGAAGGCGATCGAATCGATCATCGCGACGATGTCGGAGATGTCACGTGCGCCACTCTGGATCGCGGACATGGTGGAGATCACCGCGTCGACCATCGCACCCCCGTCCACCGCCGAGCGGCTGGCCGCGTTGGCCAGGTTGTTGGTGACCCGGGCTTGCTCCGCGATCGCCGGCACGGTGTCGGCCAGTTCGGAGAGCGACGCGTGCAGGGTGCGCGCGGCACGCGTCTGCGCGGTGACGTCGGTGGCGTACTTGACCACCTTGAAGGGTCGGCCGGCCATGTCGAAGATCGGGTTGTAACTGCCCTGTATCCACACTTCGCGACCGCGATGGTCGACCCGGCGATATAGCCCCGAGTCGTATTCGCCACGACCCAGTTTCTGCCAGAAAGCGAGGTAGTCGGAGCCTTCGCGATCGGCCTGATCGACGAACATGCGGTGGTGCCTGCCGATGACGTCGGCACGCTCGTACCCCATGGTGGCGAGGAAATTATCGTTCGCCTCGAGGATGATGCCCTCCAGGGAGAAGCTGATCACGGCCTGCGCCTTGTCGATGGCTGCCAGCCGGCCTTCCATGTCGGCGGCGCGCAGGCGTTGCTCCGTGACGTCGGTGGCGAACTTGACGACTTTGACCGGTCGGCCGAACGCGTTGAGCACCGGGTTGTAGCTCGCCTGGATCCAGACCTCACGGCCGTCCTTGCCGCGACGGCGGTACAGGCCCATGTCGGGCTCGCCGGAGCCGAGGCGCTTCCAGAACGCGGCGTATTCCGGTGAGGCGGCGTCCTCCGGGTCCACGAAGATGCGGTGGTGGCGACCCACGATCTCGGTGCCCTGGGCGTAACCCATGGCATCGAGAAAGTTGCGGTTCGCCTTGAGAATGGTGCCGTCCAGGGCGAACTCGATAACCGCCTGAGTCCGGTCGAGCGCCTCCAGCTTGGCGTGCGCGCACGCATCCGTTTTCACGAACATCCGGCGAACGCCGGAAAACACTCCGATGGCCATGATGACGGTTCTCCCCTGTTGAGCTTCAGACCGTCGTTATCGACGATCCGGGGGGTGCCCTGAACGCCCGCTGCCGGAAACGCGCAGCGATTCGCCGAGGCCGCCTATTCCACGGCGCCGATGCCCAGCTCGCGGGCGTCCGTACGCCCCCGGTCGTCGACCACGCGGACGAGGAATCGCCCGGTGCGATCGGGGGCCCACATCAGGCTCTGGCCGCTCGGGACGCTGCCCAGGTAAGCGTCGTCGACGAACCAGTACAGCATGCGCGACGCGCCGTCCGCCGTCGCCGTGAACGCCACGCGCTCCGTACCCAGGCGGGAGACCCGGATCTGGTAGGTGCTGCCCTTCAGGGGCGAGGTGATTCTGGGCGGATCGCCAACCAGCTGGCCGCCGCCCTGGCAGTCCGGCAGCGGGGGCGGTGTCCGCCGCGCCAGACCCGCCTGGGCGAAGACGCGAGCCAGATCCGACGGCCAGTACTCATACACCTCGGTACGCGTGCGTTGCGGGTCGTACGGCGGACACGCCGGCTGACCCGTCGCCGTGTCGATGACCACCGGACGGTGCACGGTACTCACGCGGATCGGCGACTTGCCGGGAATGAACCAGGTGCTGCCCACCTGCGGGCACCAGGCGTTGGGCAGGTCGCCGCTGGCCAGGCAGATCGGCACGCGGCGCAGGTTCGGCGGGTTGCGCCGGACGGGCTCGGCGAGGCGTGGCCGTTCCGCGCGCAGGGCATCGGCAATGCGGAAGAACAGCGGTGCCGCGGCGTCCACGCCGACGAAAGCCGGATTGCCCACCCCGTCGAAATTGCCGATCCAGACGACCAGCACGTAGGGCCCGAAGGTGCCCGCGGTCCATGCATCGCGGAAGCTCCATGACGTCCCGGTCTTCCAGTAGATGGGCAGGCGCGAGGGTTGCGCGGCGACCGCGTCGTCAGGGCGCGGGTTCTGCCGCAGCATGTCCATGACCATGAAGCTGGCCTCCTCGCTCAGCACACGCGAGCCTTGCGTACGTGGCTGGGTGGCGAGCGTGCGCAGTGGCCGCAGTTCGCCGCGGTTGGCCAGCATGGCGTAGAGACCGCCCAGTTCCTGCATGGTGACTTCACCGCCGCCGAGGACCAGAGCGAGGCCGTAATGTTTCTCGCTGGCCATGCGCGAGATGCCGGCATCGTGCAGGAACTGATAGAGGTTGGGGCTGGCCAGCTTCGCGGCGATCTGCACGGCGGGAATGTTGCGGCTGCGGATCAGCGCCTGGGTGGCGGTCACCGGGCCCAGAAAGCGACCGTCGAAGTTTTCCGGTGTATAGGGACCGAACGCTGACGGCACGTCACGTAACACCGTTTCCGGATGCAGCAGGCCCTGATCGAAACCCAGCGCATAGATGAAAGGCTTCAGGGTGGATCCGGGCGAGCGTTTTGCCTGCGTGCCGTTGACCTGGCCCTGGATGGAGGAATCGAAATAGTCGGCGGAGCCGACCATCGCCTTGATCCCCATGTCGCGCGTGTCGATCAGGATCGCCGCGGCATTTTTTATACCGCGATCGCCACCGTGCTCGACGTACTGGCGAACCTGAAGCTCGAGGCTGTGCTGAAGTCCGAGATCCAGCGTGGTGACCACGCGCATGTCGTCGCCACCATCGAGGCGACGCTCGGCGAGTACCTGCTCGACAAAATGCGGCGCCTCGAAAGGCAGCCGGGACAGCGGGCGAAGGCTCAGCGGCAGGGCGAAGAGCGGTCGCGCGGCGACATCCTGCGGGCGCTTCGCCACCCAACGCGCGAACAGCCGGTCGCGCGACTGCTTCAGCGCCCTGTCGATCACCGTGGCCCCGCCGACCGTGCCGGGCACACCGCGCGACGGTTCCTGCGGAATGACCGCGAGGGTCAACGCTTCGGGCAAGGTGAGTCGTGCGGGTGGCTTGCCGAAGTACGCGAGACTGGCCGCGCCGACGCCTTCCACGTTGCGGCCGTAAGGCGCGGCATTGAGGTATGCCTCGAGAATGTCGTGTTTGGAGTACCGCAGTTCCAGCTGCATCGCCCGCGCGGCCTGCACCAGTTTGCCGCCGGGGCTGCGCGTATCCAGATGCCAGATCAGCCGCGCCAGCTGCATGGTGATGGTGGAACCACCCTGGGGATTGCCGTGACGTACGTAGGTGACCCATGCGCCGCGCGCGAGGCCCCAGGCGCTGACGCCCGGATGCCAGCGGAACCAGCGGTCTTCGTGCAGCAGGACGCCGTCGACGAGTTGCGGCGAGATGTCCTGCAAGGGAACCCAGAGCCGGTAACGGTCGTCGCTGGCGAGGGTAAGCCGGAGCAGCCGGCCGTCGGCGTCGTAGACGGCGGTCGATGAGGGGAGCCAGGCGCGCAGGGGCTCGTGGGGCCAGAGGCGACACGCCACGGGGACGATCGCGATGAGCAGCAACGCCACGAGGGCGTTATGCCATGGGATCCGGGCGAGGCGCTTGAGAAGGTTCATCAGGACGTGGGCACGACGGGAGGGTGACGGGGCCCGTTATCGCCAGCAGGGCTGGCGACCCGGTGTACCCGTTACCCCCGACAGATCACGGCTTAGCCGTCACGGTGATGCTCCCGCCACCTGGCGCCCGCGCCTGTGTACCCCGGTCATACAGCGACTCGGCGAAGACGGGCGGAATGACGAACTTACCCGCATTCGTCGCCTTGATCCGGTAGATGAACTCCTGCACGTCGGTGCTGGCCATGCCATAGACCACCACGCGGTCCTCGCGAACGTCCGCGTAGTCGGGCTTCCACGTGGATTCCGGATTGCCGATCGGCGAATGCCATGCCGGGGTGTTGTCGCCTTCGCCGTCACCTTCGCCGTTGTCGCTCGCTTGCTCGTCGGCACCGCTGTTCGCATCGTTATCCGACGTGGCTTCGTCCGACGAGGGCGCATCGGCATCCGCAGCCGGCGCCGTCTGTAACACCGGTTCGAAACCACCGGGCAACAGGTCGACGATAGCGATGTCGTCCACGGCGTCGCTCTTCGTCGCGCGGATACGCACGTGAACGTCGATCTCGTCACCCGTGGCGACGCTGTCGATCGACTTGCCCTTGGTATCGGTGTACGTCCGGGTGATTTCCAGACCGTCCTTGCGCGTTTCGGCCGACGGCTTGCGATCGAAACCGGTCTGCGCCACGCCGTACCACGCCGGGGCGTCGGCATCGTTGACCAGACGCAGCCGTTGCGTACCCGCCGCCCAGTGCGCGTCGACCAGCACCCCCTTCGGTGCGCCGATCGGCGTAACGGCGCCATCGGCCGCGACCGAACCGATCGACAGCTTGCTCACATCGCCACCGGTCTCCGTCGCCCAAGCGTCCAGCGCGAGGATGATCATGCCGGAGGACAGGGTGTTGTAGTGGCCCTGCCCGAGCGGACGCACGAGGTTGTCGATGGTCTCGGGCGGCAGTGCCTTCGCCTGTGCGGGGAAGTGCTTCGCCAGCAGATACAGCACGGTGGCATCGCGGATCGGCGCGTCGTAGTAATCGAAGTACGCGTACGACTCGTTCGCCGGCTTGCGACCGAGCAGCTTGCGCGGCTGCGCCATCAGCTCGTTCGCCAGCTTGTCCTGATGCAACAGCTGGTACGACGCCGCGATCCACGCGGCGGCGAGATCGCTCTTCCAGTCCTTCGGGAAAACGTCCTGCAGACGTCCCTGCACCGAAGCCAGGTCGTTGGTCGTGACGTTACCCTGACGGGTCAGCAGGTAGATCGCATAGGCACGCTGCCGCATCTGCACCAGCGTGTCGCCACTATCGTCGGCGGCAATCTGGCGCAACGCTTCATCGGCCGAGGCCAGCATGTCGCGCGGCACGGCCACGCCGTGATCGGTCGCTTCGATCATGTAATGCACGGCGTAGTCGGTGGCGAAGGTGTGCGTATCCGGCGTCGCCGTCCACAGGCCGAAACCGCCCTGCCCGTTCTGGCGTGCGCGCAGCACGTCGAACAACGCGGCCACCGGATCGGCGGGAGGCGTGTCGTCACCGAGCATGCGGGCTTTCTTCACGTCGCCGAACTCCGGACGGGTGCCGAGGATCAGCGCCGGCATCGCCGCGCTGATGACCTGCTCCGTGCAGTAGTGCGGGAAGTCGACGAGGTACGCGGCAAGGCCACGCGCCAGCACCACCGGCACCGACGAGAACGCCGCGTCGCGCTTGGCGTATTCGTCATGCATGTCGCGCAACGAGGTCACGTCCGCACGGCCGTGGGCATCGACGCGGCCGAAGGCCAAATCGGTACGCATCGGCGAGGCGGGGCGGACCGAAAGATCCACCGACTGTTTCGCCGACTTGCCGTTCGCGCCCGCGGTGAAGGTGAGGTTGCCCGAACCGAGCTTGTTCGTCGCCCGCACGCGGAAGATCGCCACGCCCTCGCGCATCTCGCCGAGGTTCAGCGTCCTGGACGCGTCCCCGACCAGCTGCAGTTGCGGACCGAGTCTGAGGCTCACCGCCACCGGAATTTCTTTTCCGCCGAGTCCGGTAAGGTTGTTGGCGACGCCGACACTGATCTCGGCTTCGTCACCCGGGGCCAATGTCGTGGGCACGTTCGGCGACAGCACGAAATCGCCGCGCACGGTGGTCGCGCCTTCGAACGTACCGATCTTCTCCGGCGACACACTCACCGCCATGACGCGCAGCTTGCCGTTGAAGTAGTCGGGCACCTTGTACGTCAGGTCCTTCGAGCCGTCGACATCGACGATGCCGGACCAGTAGGCCACCGGCTTGTCACGCTTGCGCTTGAACGGGTTGAGCTGGCGGCCGATGGCACCGTCCGCGTCACCGCCGGGTGCCGCCATCGTCATCAGCTTCTGGAAGTCCGGGATGATCAGATCCAGGATCTGCGACGTCGACACTTCGAGCATGCGCTTGCGGAAGAAGTACTGCAGCGGATCGCCGAGCTTGTAGTGCGCGACCTGCAGGATGCCCTCGTCCACCGCGAAGACCACCGCACGCGTCGGCGTGGTCGAGGTGACGTGGAAGGTCACGGTGTCGCCGGGCTTCACCAGCGACGGCGACTCCACGGCGAGCACGTTGCGACGCGCGTCCATGTTGACCGAGAACGGCACGACACCGAACGACAACGGGCTCATGAAGATCTCGTCGGACGACGGATCGCGCACGTACTGCACGTTGATGTAGCCGTTACCTTCAAAATCCGCCGGCACGGTGATGTGCTGGACGCTGCTGGTGGTGTCGGCATGGAACCAGGCGTGCGCATAGACCTTGTCGCGTTCGATGGTGATCAGGCCGCTACCCGCGTACGGTGCGCGGATCGCGATATCGACCGCCTCACCCGGCGCATAATCCTTCTTCGACAGCGTGAGCTGCAGCTCGGCGTTGCGCTCGAGCGAACGCGACACGTTGCCCTCACCGGCGACCGACCAGGCCACACGGTTAACCTCCTTGCCCTGCGCGTCCTTCACCACCAGGGCGAAGTTGCCCGGCTTGTCCGTGGGCAACGCCACGTCGAGGCCGGCGGCGGGAATCGTCAGCGGGGTTTCGGAGACCACCGTCTCGCGTGCCTTCGACTCGTACTTGAAGACACCGGAGTCCTGCCTGGTTAGCACGGAAACGAAGCGCGTTTCGACGATGTCCTGCTTGAGGCCGTTGAGGTCGATGCGCTTCGCCGACGGATCGATGGCGACGAGGTTGACCGTGCGCTTCGCGTCGCGGCTCACGTAGTCGAGGTTGTCGACCGCCTTGTAGCCGACCAGCCAGTCGTTGGACGAAACCATGCCCTGGGTCGCGGCGGCTACGCTGCGGCCACCCTCGGCTTCATACGCCTTGGCGAGGAAGTAGAGCTGGTAGGTCGCGTCGGCATACTTCGACAGGTCCAGCGCGAATTCCGCATGACCCTTGTCGTCGGTCTTCGCATCGGCGAGCTTTTCTTCGAAGCCTTCCTTCGCGCGACGGATGTCGTAGAAGTGATAGTCCTTGTAGCTCGGGAATGACGGGTACGCGGGGCGCAACGTCAGCGACCCTTCGACGCGGCGGTCCGCCGCCGGGGTCCCGAACAGGTTCTGCACGTCGACCAGTGCCTTCAGCTGCGCGGGCTTCACCCAGCCTTCGGTCACGGCGGTCGACAATCTGGCCGCGACCTTCATGCGGTCCGGCTGAAACTCCTTGACCTGCACGGTCGTGCTGCCGATCTGCGAGTACGGCTTGCCGTCCTTGGCGATGTACAGGTTCACCGTCCAGTTGCCGGTGGGCGACGTCTCGGACGTGGTGTGGTCGAGCTCGGCGAAACCGGCGGCGTCCATGGACACGGTCTGCTGGCGCACGGTGGTGCCGCGCGGGTCGACCACCTCGGCGATCAGGGGCATACCCGCCACGCTGCGTGTCCAGCTGTTGGCGCGCACGATCATGCCGATATGAAACAGGTCGCCCGGACGATAGATGCCGCGATCCGAGAACAGGTAGCCCGAGAGCTGGCCCTGGCTATGCGCGTTGGGCTCACCGCCGATGTCGAAGCGCGAGAAGTCCAGCGTACGGTCGTACGAGGTCACGGGCAGGAACGACAGATCCTCGCCCTGACGCACGACGTACATCGCCGGCGCTTTTTCCTGGGTGAAGCCCTTCAGGCTGGCGAAGTGAGCCAGGCCATCGGCGCCCGTGGTCTGCGTGAACAGCGTACTGCCGTTTTTGGCGATCACGGCGACCGAGGCGCCACTTACCGGCGAGCCATTGCGGATGGACTGCACGAAGATGTCCTGGCTTCCGTCCATCGACTTCTTGGCGATGACGCCGAGGTCGGTGATGACGACCAGGCGCTCGTCCTTCGGCCAGTCGTAAGGTGCATGACCGCTATCGTCATCGTCTTTCGCCGCTTCGGCCGCGGCGGCATCCGCATCGGCGCCCGCGTCGCGGGCCGCGGCTTCGCGGGCTGCCTTGACGCGCCGGTCGCGTGCTTCCTTCTCGGCGTTCTCGTCATAGCCGGACAGTTTGAGCAGGAACACGCCCTTCTTGCCGGACGCGAGGTACTGCCCAAGATCGAAGCCTTCGTAATGCGCCTTGCCCGGGCCTTCGTCCGGGAACGAAACCTTCTTTACGAAGCGGTCGACGATGTGGTCCGAGGTGAAGCCGTACATTTCCGGCTTCGCGTAGCTACCCTCGTTGAGCGAGACCAGATGCTGCAGCTGGTCCGGCAGCACGCGGCCGATCTCCACCCGCATGCCGGGGATATTGCGCGAGACCACGGAGATCCGCTTGTCACCGCTGAGCGACAGCAGTGAGCCGTCGGCCATGAAGCGGAGCAGGCGCGGGTAGTCGGGCACCGTGAGCAGCTCGGCGCGCGACTTCGCCATGATGTAGCCGCCGAACGAGGTCAGACCCTTGTCCACACGGACATAGATCTGCTGGCCCGGCTGGGCGTGGTATTTGAAGCTCTGCGTGGCCGACCAGTCGTTTTCGGTCGGCACCACGTCGGGCTTGATCGCCGTGAACGAGCGCAGATCGCTCTCGCCGATGGTCGAAACGTCGTAGCCCTTATCGCTGCGGGGCACCACCCAGACGTGCAGCCGCTTCGCCAGTTCGGTATCGCTGACCGGGCCGCCGAAATTCATCACCACGACCTGCTCCGGCTCAAAGCGGGCGTTGTCCACGAGCGTCGCCGAGATCTCGTCGACCTTCAGGCTATACAGGCCGGGTACGCGCACCGCGGTTTCCAGCGCTTTCTCCGTGCCGTCGCCGCCTCGGCTGCTTACCGCGCCATCGTCCAGCCTGAGGCCGACCGAACCGTCGTCGCGCGGCAGCTGCAGGGGCTGCGAGTGGACGAACGCGTTGAGGCGACGATCGTCATAGGTGACCGAGAACTTCAGTTCGCTGCCGCGCTTTTCGTTCCCGTTGCGCAGGTCGAGCTTCAGGCGCTTCTCGAGCTGCGCCGCATCGACCGGGTAGTTGAAGCCCAGCTGGACGATGGTCTTTTTCTTGGTCGGATCCTGCGGGTCCTGGTAGAACTCGCCATTGACGACGCGCGCGGTGAAGGGGACGGTCGAGACGGTGAAGTGGTCGTCGGCCAGCACCGCCTGCGGCGCGAACACCTTCGCCTTGTCGAAACTGACCTCGATCTTCCGACCCACCGGCCAGTCCGCGGACGGCACGAAGGTGAGTACGCGATCGCTCTGCCACTTCCACTGGCCGGGCAGTTTCGGATCCATGGCGATGCCGTCGGTCACCGGCTTGCCGAGCGACTCGATCTTCGCTGCCGACCCCGAGAAGGTCACCGTGAGCGGATGGATCGTCACCGGGACATGCTCGTAGTCGCTGATGTCGGGCGCGGGGGCTTCAAACGTGATGCGGTTGGGCTCGACCGGCTTCGGTCGGTTTTCCCACCAGTGCCAGCCGAACCAGCCGGCGGCGGCGATCAGGATCGCACCGGCGACCGTGGCCGTGAACTTCAGGGGATGGCTGCGGGCGGCGCGGCCGGTCGCGGGGACCCAGGCGGGTGCCGACCAGGCCATGTTGCCGAAGACAGGCCGCAGCACGCGACCGAGCAACCAACCCAGGCCGCGCAGCAGGCGTACGGGCAGCATCAGGATGAAACGAAGCAGGTCCATGTTTCCCTTCCGATCCATTCAAAAGTTGACGAGCACGTCCGTCCGCCGCACAAGCGGCGAACCAGCGGTCGTTCGTAATCCCCAGTGACATGCTGCACGCGATCGATGTCACGGCGGCGACCGAATTCTGGCATACCATCGCCCCTCTTCGGGCTTTTTCGGGCGCGTTGGCAATAGGAAAATTCTGAAAAATCGGCTGCATGCGCCACCCCGTGACTGATGTCACGGGGGAGGATTGTCGTCATGTCACCCACCGGGAACTTACGTTATGGTGCGGTCGCCCGCTTACCGACCAGCGGGCGGCGCGACGGGCAAGGATGTCGGCCGGGCTGACATGAATTATCCGCACCGGGGGAAGCAGGGCGACGTGCGGACAGAGACGGTGAACACCATGAGCGATCACGCCACCCTTCCCATCGACCGCGCCGTTGCCGCGGGCGAACGGGAGTTCCGCGAACTGGCGGACTTCGCGCCGGTGATGATCTGGCGTACCGGCACCGATCGCCAGGGCGACTGGTTCAATAAACCATGGCTGGCCTTCAGAGGCCGATCCATGGCGGAAGAGGTAGGCGAAGGCTGGGTCGAGGGCATCCATCCGGAAGACTTCGACCGGTCATCGTCGGTGTTCTTTCATGCGTTCGGCGCACGTGAGCCTTATTCGCTCGAGTACCGGCTGCGCCGGCACGATGGCGTTTATCGATGGATCGTCGAAAACGGCACGCCGTTCGAGCGGGGCGGCGCCTTTGCGGGCTACTGGGGAAGTTGCACCGACATCACCGATCACCGGGTGGCGCAGCGCAGCCAGCGGGTGCTGATCAACGAGCTCAGCCATCGCCTCAAGAATACGCTGGCGGTCGTCCAGGCGATGGCTGAGCAGACCTTTCGCGAAGGGCGGCCGATGAATGCCGCGGTCACCTGTTTCAGTGGTCGTCTGCGTGCGCTTGCCGCGGCCCAGGACCAGCTGATCGCCACGGCGTGGGAAGAGGTGCCGCTGAGCGACGTCGTCGAGGCCACGGTGCTTCCCTTCGATTGCGGCGGCGCACGGATTCACAGGGAAGGGCCGCCGCTGATTCTCAGCGCCGAGACCGCGGTCAGCCTGACCATGGCACTGCATGAGTTGCTGACCAACGCGGTCAAGTACGGTGCCCTGTCGAACGACACCGGAACGGTCACGATCGCCTGGTCGTGCGCCGAGCCCGCAGGCGGCCGGTTCCGGCTGGAATGGAAGGAACAGGGTGGCCCGACCGTGTCCACTCCGCTGGAGCGCGGCTTCGGTACACGCTTCATCGAGCGAGGTGTCGGGTGCCGGCAGGGCGGTGGTTCGCGTCTGCTTTTCGAACCCGACGGCGTGCGCTGGGTCCTGGAAACCGAACTTCCGGCAACGTCTGCCCATCGCGCCCAGGTCGCCTGATTCCCGGCGACCTTGTGCCGGGCCGATAGCTGCCATCGCCGTTTTCGCGCACGCTGTCGCCAGCGCGGAAGGGCAATCGATAGTTTCTCCTCATGAAGAAATTTTCAGGTTTCGGGCGATGAAACATCGTGCTGCGGCGAGTATCGTCGTGGCTATGTACATCGACCGGATCGACCACCTCGTCCTCACCGTCAACGACATCGATACGACGGTGGACTTCTACACGCGTGTGCTGGGCCTGGAAGTCGTCACCTTCGGTGAAGGGCGCAAGGCGCTCGTCTTCGGCAGGCAGAAATTCAACCTTCACCAGAAGGGCAAGGAATTCGAGCCGAAAGCCGCGGCCCCGACGACGGGCGCGATCGATCTATGTCTCATTTCAGGCACGCCGCTCAAGGATGTCATCAGCGAGTTGAACCAGGCCGACATACCCATCGAGCAGGGTCCCGTGGGAAGGACGGGCGCCACCGGCCCGATCCAGTCCATCTATATCCGCGATCCGGACCTCAACCTGATCGAGATATCGAACTACGCATGATCGCAGACCACTAAGCGCTCAGTCCGGGTGCCGCGTCCGGCGCTTAATGCGTAATATCGATCTTCACATCCGTCCCATCCGGCAGATCCTGCATCTGCTGCAGCACCGAACCCGTCAGTTCGAAATGCTCGATCGCCGGCACCGGATTCAGATTCTCGACGGTGTACTCGCCTTCGGCGAAGATCGGCAGCGTGACGTAGGTGTAGCACTCCCCTTCCGCCCGCGTCTTGCCCGCCTCAAGCAGCGCTTCGATCAACGGCGGCAGAAGCCAGTCGTCGGCGATCTCTTCGCGTAGCAGCTGATTGAAGCCGGGCACGCTCTCGGCCACGCGCTCCACTTCCGCGGTGCCCGTATTGAGCCAGAAGATGCCGCCTTCGTCGGCCTCGTAGAACATGTCGCCGAGGGCCGTGAACAACAGCGGCGTATAGCCGTCGCCGATGCGCCAGGCCCAGGATTCGGCGAGCGCGTCGATCGCGTCCTTGTCCGGGGTGCAGATGAGGTCGTTCCAGGCGAGGGCCATGGGGATGGGCCTTTCAGATCGATGGGGATGTCGCAGTTTACCCTCCCCCGCCCGATCAGTCCTCCGCACCGGCGATGACGGCTTTGACGAACGCCGCACGGGCCGTGGCCTGGGCGTCATTGGTGGCGACGGGCCACGCGGCCAGCTGGACGATCACCAGTTCGCGTGCCGGATCGACGTAGAGCAGCTGCCCGAAGATGCCGATGCCTGCGAAATCGCCGTTGTCGTAGGTCCACCACTGGTAGCCATAGCCGCGTCCGGGCGCGCCGATGTCGGCGTGCTTGTGTGTCGCATCGGCAAGCCAACCATCGGCGAGCACCTGTTTGCCGTCGGCAACGCCGCCATCGAGCAGGAACTGGCCGAGACGCGCATAGTCGCCCAGCGTGGCCGACACGCCGGAACCTCCGGCTTCGGTGCCATCGACCCCGTCCTTGAGCCAGATCGCATCGGCGGCCATGCCGTAGGGCTTCCAGACCTTCTCCGAGAGATACGCCGCCAGCGACGTGCCGGTGGCGCGCTCGACGAGAATGCCGATCAGATCGGTCTCGCCGGTCTTGTAGACCCAGCGTTCCCCCGGCGCGAATTCGCGCGGCAGCTTCGACATGTACGACACGAGCAGCGGCACGCCGGGCTGACGCGCCCCCTCATACATCTGCGCGACATCCGATGTCGGATCGACATAGTCCTCGTTCCAGCGGACGCCGGAGGTCATCGTCAGCAACTGGCGGACGGTGACGTCTCGGTAGGCACCCGCGGCGAGTTCGGGGATGTAGCGCGTGACCTTGTCGTCGAGGCTGTGGATCGAGCCGTCACGCAGCGCGGCGCCGACAAGGGTGGACGTGAACGACTTGGCGACCGAGAAGGAAGTCCATCGTGTCGATGGCGTGGCGCCGAGGCCGTAGCGTTCGAGGCGCACCTTGCCGTGCTGAAGCACCATGACGCCAGCCACGCGGTGCTCGGCCATGTAGCTGTCGAGCGTGGTGGCATCGGCGAAATGCGGCGTCAGCGGCGTGCCGGCGGGCAACGGGTGCGCGACGCCGTGACGGACGACGTTGCTGGCGTACTGGGTTTCCATCGCGCGGAAGTTCGCTTCGCGCTGCGACTGGTTCCAGAAGAGCACGTCGGTGCGGCGGGCGTGAGGTGTGGCGCATGCCGTGAGGAGGCTCAAGGTGAGCACGAGGCAAAACGCTTTCGCCAGCAGGGCTGGCTCCCGCCATGGCAGGTTCGGTGGGCGATGCGTGTTCATCGGGATGTCCTGGTGCGGCGGCGGATTTCGAACGCGCCCAGCGCCAGCGACGCGATGGCGAAGGGTCCGAGGCCGTAGATGACACGATAGGCGAGCAGTGCGGCGAGGACCTGCGCGCGCTGTTCCTGCGGGAACGCCGCGAGGGTCAGCGCTTCGAACGCGCCAATGCCACCGGGGGTGTTGCTGATGATGCCGGCGAGGATGGCGCCGACGTAGATCGGCGCGAAATCGAGAAAGCTGCCGGCGACGTCCGCAGGCAACAGGAAATACATGGCGGCGATCGCGCCGATCATTTCCACGGTGCCGATCGCGACCTGTGCGGCCGCCGAACGCGCCGAAGGCACCGGCGTGGAGAACTTCCAGATCCGCAGTTCATCGTGCTTGCCGGCCAGCCAGCGCAGGAGCAGGACGAACAGGATCACCAGAGCGACGCCGGGCCAGCGTCCCCACCCATGCGCGATCGACGGTTCGAGCAGCAACGCGATCGCCGTGACCGAGGCGAAACCGAGCGCCACCGCGAAGCCGACCAGCCCGACCACGCGGGCCACATCGGGGGCACTCACCCCGCGTGTCGACAACATGCGGTAACGCAGCGCGGTACCCGTAATCGCATGAAAACCCAGCGCGTTGCAGATCGCGTGCGTGGTCGCACCGGAGAAGATCTTCATGCGCATCGAGACCTTGCCTGGCACGACGGTCTCCACGGCGAAGACATCGTATGCCGTGAGGCAGGACCAGCTGACCAGCGTGGCGCCGATGGACGCGAGGACATGCCAGCGCGGGATGCGGTCGATGGCCGCACGGATGTCCTGCCAGGACATGCGCGCGATATAGCGATGCAGCAGAAAGATCGCCACGCCCACGAAGGCCGCCGCCAGCAGGTATTTCGTCGCACGGCTCGCGAAAGCTTTCAGGGTTGGCTGGGCGTGTTTGTCCGTCACCGCGTCACTCTGACCGTCGGGCCTCGCCCGAGAAAGGCGGGCATCATCCCACGACGGCGAGCGGCGCGGGGGCTAGACTGGGGGACCGATTCCTCTGCGGTGGACCCATGCTTCATTACGACGGCTCTCTCTGGCTGACCGACGGCACCCGCCGCTGGGGCGGCCCCGACCGCATCGAGCTCCTCGCCCAGGTGGGACAGACCGGTTCCATCACGGCGGCGGCGAAGGCGGTGGGCATGAGCTACAAGGGCGCGTGGGATGCCATCGCCGCCATGAACAACCTGGCGGGCGAGGATCTCGTGGTCCGTTCCACGGGCGGCAAGGGCGGCGGCGGGGCGCGGTTGACGGCGAGGGCCGAACGCCTGATCGCCTCGTTCCGTGGCATCGAGACCGAGCACAAGCGATTCGTGGAGCGGCTGGCGTCGCTCGGCGAGGATGCTACCGACGACATTCATCTGCTGAGACGTTTCACGATGCGCACGAGTGCACGCAACCAGCTGGCCGGCACGGTCAGCGCCGTCACCGAAGGAGCGGTCAACGACCGTATCGATATCGCGCTGGCCGGGGGGACGACCGTCGTTGCCACCGTCACCCGTGAGAGCACCGCCAGTCTCGCGCTCTCGCCTGGACGGCCCGTCGTGGCGCTGGTGAAGGCGAACTGGGTCATGGTGGGCATGCCGGGCGCCGGGCGTCTGTCCGCGGCCAATCAGCTGCCGGGGCGGGTGACGGAGGTCTTTCCCGGTGCGGTGAATACGGAAGTAACGATCGCGCTGGACGGCGGCGGGACGATCGCGGCGATCGTGACGAAGGAGAGCGCTGAGGGAATGGAACTGGCGGAGGGCACAGCCGTGATGGCGATCTTCGATGCCTCGTCGGTGATTGTCGGGGTCACCGACTGACCTTGCCGTCGCGGATTTCGATGGTATGGCCATCCAGCGCGTCGACATCGGCCGGATCGTGGGTGATCACCAGCAGTTGCAGATCGAGACGGGTTTGCAGCGCCAGCAGCTCGCCACGCATGCGGCCGCGCAACGCGGGGTCCAGCGCGGCGAACGGCTCGTCGAGCAGGAGCAGGCGCGGCTCGGAAACCAGTGCGCGCGCCAGTGCGACGCGCTGGCGCTGCCCGCCGGAAATGCGTGACGGGTAGCTATCCGCGACCGCCGTGAGTTCGAACGTCTCGAGCCACCGACCGACCCGTTCGCCATGGCGACGCCGCGCCGGGTTGAACCAGCCACGCGACAGTCCGAAACCGACGTTCTGCGCGACCGTCAGGTGAGGAAACAGCGCGTAATCCTGAAACAGATACGCTACGCCGCGTTCGCGCGAGGGAACATCCACCCGCGCCTGCGTGTCGAGCAGTGTCCGACCGTCGACACGCACGTGCCCTGCGTCCGGAGAGATCAGTCCGGCCATCGCGCGCAGCGTCAGACTCTTGCCGGCACCCGAGGGTCCATACAGCACCACGCGACGATGCTCCGACGCGAAGGCGACGTCCAGCTCGAAGCGGCGGTCGTCGGCGTGCAGCGTTTTGCGGACCGCCACGTCGACACTCATGGCCGCGACCGCCGCGTGTGATCCGGCGACAGCCAGCCGGCGAGCAGGAGCGCCACCACGCAGGTCACCGACGTGACGACGACCATGATCGCAGCGGTATCGTCGTGGCCAGCCTGCACGGCCGCATAGATCGCGACGGACAGGGTCTGCGTACGCCCGGGCAGATTACCCGCGATCATCAACGTCGCGCCGAACTCACCGAGTGCGCGGGCGAAGGCGAGCAGAGCACCCGCCGTAATGCCGCGCGCGGCGAGTGGCAGCGACACACGAAAGAACACCGCGACTTCACGCAGACCCAGGACGCGCGCGGCACTTTCCAGCTGAGGATCGACCGCTTCGAAGGCGGCACGTGCCGCCTTCTGCACGAGCGGAAAGGCGACCAGCGTCGAGGCAATCACCGCGCCCTGCCAGGTGAACACGAGTTCGATCCCGTGCCGGTCGAGCCAGCCGCCGAAGGCGCCCTTGCGACCGAGCAGGACCAGCAGGTAATAGCCGAGGACCGTCGGCGGCAGCACCAGCGGCAAGGTCAGGATCGAATCGACGAGCTCGCGCGCAGGGGAGCGCCAGCGCGACAAGCCGAAGGCTACCGAGACGCCGAGCACGAGATTGATCGCGGTCGCCCACAAGGCGACCTTGAGCGACAGCGCGAGCGGAACCCAGACGTCGCCCACGCCAGCTCAGGGTGCTTCGAAGCCGAAGCGGGCGAGAATTCCGCGTCCTTCGGCGGATTGCACGAAGGCTTCGAACGACTTCGCCTCGGCCACCTGCTTCGAGGCCGCGACCACGGCGATCGGATAGCTGATCGGCTTCGGGGTCGGCACGGTGGCGGCGACGGTGACCTTGTCTTTCGCGATCGCGGCATCGGTAGCGAAAACGAAACCGGCGTCGACCTCGCCGCGGGCGACATAGTCGAGGCTCTGGCGCACGTTCTGCGCCAGCACGCCTTTGGCGGAGATGGTGTCCCAGAGCCCCTGCCGCTCCAGTGCGGCCTTCGTATAACGACCCACCGGCACCGACGCCGGATCGCCGTAGGCCACGCGTTTCACCGCGGGGGCTTTCAGATCGGCCGGCGAGGACACCCTGACCGAGGCGTCTCTGGGCACGATCAGAACCAGACGGTTGGTCGCGAAGTCCTGCCGCGTCGACACGTCGATGGCTTTCGCTTCGACCGCCTTGTCCATCGCGGCCTGGTCGGCCGAGGCGAACACGTCCGCCGGGGCGCCACTGGCGATCTGGCGCAGCAGCACGTCGGACGCCGCGAAGTTGAGGACAACGTGGGTACCGGGGTGTTTCGCTTCATAGGCCTTGCCGACGGACTGGAAGGCGTCGGTGAGGCTGGAGGCCGCCGAGACGACGAGATCGGCCGCGGAAGCCAGGCCTGGACCGAGGACAAGGCACAGCGCGACGAGAGGGCGGAGGCGCATGGCGTCAGTCCGGCAAGAAGAAGTCGGGCAATATAGGAAGGTATATGGCGGAGGGTCAAATGCGCCGGCTGCCGCGAACCGGGGAGCGGGACCTTCACGGTCACCGCCTCCCGGTCGGGCCATCCCCCCTTCCGATGCGCCTCAGCCCGCCGCCAGCACCACGAAGCTGCGCGGTGGCGCAATCATCTTGCCGTCTTCAGCCACGGTATCCACCGCGAGATCCAGATCGCTCGAGAACGCCACGCTCCAGGCACCCTCGGGCAACGTGAACTCCACCCCGCCATCGAAGGCGTTGATCAGGATCAGCACCGTCTGATCCGCCGCATGCTCGCGCACTCCGGAGGCCTGGCTGCGCCCGTCGAGCAGGATACCGATGGACCGCGCACGCGGATCGTCCCAGTGCTCAGGCTGCATCTCGCCACCGCCGGGATTGAGCCAGACGATGTCGCGAATGCCCGATTCCTCGTCGTAACGTCCGTTGAGAAAGCGACCGCGACGCAGGATCGGATAGCGCTCGCGCAAGGCAAGCAATTCACGCACCGACTGGGCCAGGCTGCCCTCGGTAGGATCGTCATTCCAGTCGATCCAGCTCAGCTCGTTGTCCTGACCATAGACGTTGTTGTTGCCGTTCTGCGTGTTGCCGCGCTCATCGCCGGAGAGCAGCATCGGCGTCCCCTGCGCCAGGAGCAGGGTGGCCAGCAGGTTGCGCGACTGGCGCTGCCGCATGGCGCGGATGTCCGCGTCGTCCGTCGGGCCTTCGGCACCGTGATTGAACGAATGGTTGTTGTCCGAGCCGTCGCGATTGTCTTCGCCGTTGGCATCGTTGTGCTTGCCGTTGTAGCTCAGCAGGTCGCGCAGGGTGAACCCGTCGTGCGCGGTGATGAAGTTCAGCGACGCGTACGGGCGCCGTCCGCGCTTGTCGAACAGATCGGCGGAACCCGTGAAACGCCGTGCGAACTCCGGCAACTTGCCTTCCTCGCCTATCCAGAACGCGCGCACCGTGTCGCGGAACTTGTCGTTCCACTCCACCCAGCCCGGCGGAAACTCACCCACCTGATAGCCGCCGGGACCACAATCCCACGGCTCGGCGATCAGCTTGGTCTGGTTGAGCACCGGGTCCTGCGTGCAGGCGTCGAGGAAGCCGCCGTTCTCGTCGAAGCCGTACGGCTCGCGACCGAGGATGGTGGCGAGATCGAAACGGAAACCGTCCACGTTCATGTCCGTGGCCCAGTAGCGCAGTGAGTCGGTAACCATCTGCAGCACGCGGGCGTGACTCAGGTTGACCGTGTTACCGGTGCCCGTGTCATTGATGTAATAACGCTTGTCTTCGGCCAGTCGGTAGTAGCTGGCGTTATCGATGCCCTTGAACGAGAGCGTCGGGCCCATTTCGTTGCCTTCGGCCGTGTGGTTGTAGACCACATCGAGGATGACCTCGAGACCGGCGCGGTGATACGCCGCCACCATGTCCTTGAATTCGCGGGGGTCGCCGCTCGACATGTAGCGCGTCTTCAGCGCGAAGAAGCCGATGGTGTTGTAACCCCAGTAGTTGCGCAGGCCCTGTTCCAGCAGGTGCTGGTCGTCGAGGTAGGCATGCACGGGCAGCAACTCGATCGACGTGACGCCCAGATCGCGCACGTAGTCGATCACTTCTTCCGTCGCCAGGCCGGCGAACGTGCCGCGCTTATCTTCCGGCACCGACGGGTGCTGCATGGTGTAGCCACGCACGTGCGTTTCCTGGATGACGGTACGGTTCCAGGGGATGTGCGGCTTGCCGTGTTCGATCCACTTGTACGTCGGATCGACGACCATCGCCTTGGGCATGAACGGCGCGCTGTCGCGCTCATCGAAACTGAGGTCGCCGTCGGCGTGGCCGACGGTGTATCCGTAGAGTTCGTCGGCCCAGATCAGCTCACCGACGATGTGCCGGGCATAGGGATCGAGGAGCAGCTTGTTCGGGTTGAAGCGGTGCCCGTTCTCCGGCTCGTAAGGGCCATGGACGCGGTAGCCGTAAAGCTGACCCGGACCGACGCCCGGCACGTAACCGTGCCAGACCTCGTCGGTGTACTCGGGCAGGTCGATGCGGCCCGTTTCGTTACCCGCGTCGTCGTAGAAGCAGACCTCGACCCGCGTGCCATGGGCGGTGAACAGGGCGAAGTTGGTGCCTTTTCCATCCCAGGTCGCTCCGCGCGGAAACGGCGAACCCTCGCGGACGGGGGAGGCGGAGTCGTAACGGCGATCGGGCATGGCGGCGTCCTCGTGGGGGTGGCGCACGATGACCCAGCGCACGACAGGAAAACGTGAGGGCGCCTCCTGGCCGACATACCTCAGCGACACCGCGCCGCAGCGCCTTCACGCCCGGACGTGGCATCATCCCTGGACCCACATCCAGGGTTGATCGAGGGGACGCCGCGTTGCGTCGAACACAGGGACACATGCGTTGGCTGGGATGGATGGCGACAGTCGCCGTCTGGCTCACCGTGCTTGCGCCCACAGTGTCCAGGGCGCTGCCCGCGTTCGCCTTCCCCGATCTCGGCGCCTGGTGCGACCGGGAAGCTGTCACGGCGCACCACGGTATGCCGGGCCACGGTCACGACATGGGCGGCGCTCAGGACGCCGACGACGCCTGCGGCTACTGCGCCCTGTTCGCACAGACGCCTGCCCTCGGTGGCGGCTTCTTCGTCGCCCGGTGGCTTCCGCTGGCCGGCTATGTCGATGCGACGCTGCCGGCCCGGCGTGCCGCGCCGTCGCTGGTCCGCCATCACGCTCCCACGCGAGGTCCGCCGGTCGCCGCGCACGCCTGATCGTTTCCGATCCCGCCGTACGCCAACGACCCACGGACTATCGCCATGACCCTGCTTCCTCTCGATGGACGCGCGCTCGCGCGCGCTGTCGCCTGCGCCATCGGTGCCTCCACGCTTGCCGCCCATGCGGCCGAGACACCTGACGCCCCCCAGACCACCAACCTTCGCGAAGTGCGCGTTTCCGCCGTCAGCAAGGGGACGCGTGTCGATCCCGACATGCCTTCGGCGGTCGAGACCGTCGACGCCGCCAGGCTCGACCGCCTCAACGTGATCAACGCGGAAGACGCGCTGAAGTACCTGCCGTCCTTCGGTATCCGCAAGCGATTCGTCGGCGACGAAAACGCCACGTTCTCCGTGCGCGGCACCAGCAACCAGCAGAGCGCGCGCGGCCTCGTCTATCTGGACGGCTTGCTGCTGTCGAACCTGCTGGGCAACAGCTGGTCGAATCCGCCACGCTGGTCGATGGCGTTTCCGGAGAACCTCGACCGTGTCGAAGTCCTTTATGGCGCGTATTCCGCGCTGTACCCGGGCAACGCCATCGGCGCCACGGTGCTGATGACCACGCGCATGCCCGACAAACTCGAGGTGACGGGCGACGTCCAGGCCTTCACCCAGCATGTCGATACCTATGGCACGGACCGCAACTACGGCGGCAGCCGGCAGAGCGCGACCCTCGGCGATCGTTCGGGCAGGTTCGCGTTCCTGATCGGCGTCGCGCATCTGCAATCCAACGGGCAGCCGCTGGTCTACGCCGTGCAGAACCGCGCCAGCCGCGCCGGGACGACGAACCCGGTGACGGGAGCCATCGGTGACACGGGCGCCACGGGGCTTCCGCGTGAGGTCCTCGGCATCAACAGCGAAGGCCAGGAAGCGACCAGCCAGGACGAGGCCCATGTGCGCCTGACCTACGACTTCACCCCGGAGCTGACCGGCGGCGTCACCGCGGGCTACTGGAACCAGGATCTCTCCCATCGCACGGCAACGTACCTGCGTGACGCCAACGGCCAGCCGGTCTGGTCCGGCCCGGTGAGCATCGACGGCCGCCAGTACACGCTACCGGCCAGTTTCTTCGCCCCCAGCACGCGGCAGAGCCGCAACTATCTCTACGGCGTTTCGCTCGGCACGCACCGGGACAGCGGATGGAATATCGAAGGCAACGCGTCGTACTTCGACATGGACCGCAACCGCGATCGTGTGGCCGACGCCGTGACCTACAACGGCAGCGGCCTGTTGACGGCAGGCGACGGCAGTCGCTGGCGGACTTTCGACCTGCGGGTCAGCCATACCCCGGACTCGCCGGACGCCAACTCGCACACCGTGAGCTTCGGCTACCACTTCGACGGTTACCGCCTCGATAACGTCACGGACCTGCTCTCCGCATGGCGTACCGGCGGCGCTGGCGCACTCACCGCAGCCAACGGCGGCAGCACGCAGACACAGGCGCTTTATGTACAGGACGCCTGGCAACTCGACGAGCGCTGGCGCCTCACCGCCGGTGCGCGCTACGAGCAGTGGCGCGCGTTCGGTGGCACGCGTTCCACCGCCAGCGCGACCATCGGGTACCCGGAGCGCAAGGAGTCGCACACCTCTCCCAAGCTGTCATTGACCTATGCCGCGAGCGACAACCTGTTGCTGCGTCTGTCCGGAGCACGCGCCTGGCGCTTCCCCACCGTGAACGAGCTTTTCCAGGGAACGTTCAACGGTATCGCGATCATCAACAACGATCCGAATCTGAAGCCGGAAAACGACCTCTCCCGCGAACTGTCGGCCGAGTGGTACCAGGCCCATGGCGTCGCGCGGTTCACGGTGTTCCGCAGCGATACGCGCGACACGCTCCTGAGCCAGACCGACACGACCGTTTTTCCGAATGTCACCAGCGTGCAGAACATCGACCTCGTACGCACGCGCGGTGCCGAGGCAAGCTATGACGGACGTGGCGTGGTCTGGGATGCGCTCGATCTCACGGCGAACGCGGCGTATACGCAGGCGACCACGGTTCGGAACCATCGTAACCCCTCGTCGGAGGGCAAACAGTTCTATCGCATCCCCAGATGGCGAGCGAACCTGATCGCCACCTGGCATGCGAGCGAAACGGTGGCACTGACGCTGGCCGGTCGCTATTCCGGACGGCAGTACAACACGCTCGACCACAGCGACATCGACCCCGACACCTTCGGCGGAGCCAGCGCGTTTCTTACCTTCGACGCCAAGGTGCAGTGGCAGGCGAGTGAGCACGTGAACCTCGGTGTCGGCGTGGATAACCTCACCGACCGGCGCTATTACGTCTACTACCCCTACCCTTCGCGCACGTACATGATGGAGGCGAAGTTCCGGCTCTAGGCCGTGGCTGCCCCGCGGCGATGCTGCGCCATCGTCAGATGCTCGTCGAGCATGAACGATGCCGGACCGCCGTTCCAGAGCCTGTCGAAGAACGCGGCGACACCCGCGTTACCGGTCGCCAGATCGCAGGTGAAACGAAGCAGTTCCGTCCCGGGAACGGCGAGTCCTTCAGGCCGCCGGACCAGGAACAGTTCGATGCCGCTGGCGACGCGATGGGCCTGCGTCAGATAGTGCGCGGCACGCTCGGGCAATACCGCGGCCAGATCGAGCAAGGTCTCACCGATCCCGGCGAGACCATCGCACAGTCCCGGTGAGATGGCGTGGCTACGCATCAGGTCCGCTTCGCAGGTCAGCAGGATGTCCCGGTAACGGCTATCGCCGGTCGCCGCAAGGAAGCGGGCCACGACGGCAAGGACGCCGGCCGTGCCATGGCGCAGGTAAGGCACCAGGGCGCCGCCCTCCACGGCGCGACGCCATGTGCGGTCCCCGTCGGCATTGAATCCGTAGTGATCGAGGTCGAAGGCGAGCCCTTCGCGCGCCGCGTCGAAGAAGCGGGACTCGTCCGTCGCCATGAACAGGTGCAGCAGGAACAACGCGATGCCCGCGGCACCGTAGCCCAGCCCCACCGCTTGCATGGCTTCGCCGCGGTGCCAGCCGCGCTTGCCGTGCACGCACGGCCCTGCCGCCAGCAGCGCGTCACCCGCCGCGATCGCCGCCGCCAGCATGGCGTCATCCTGCGTACGTCGCCAAACCGCGATTCGCGCCAGGCCCCAGCCTGCGATCCCGTCATACAGCCCGTAGCGTTCGCGAATGGGCCCGTCGAGTGTCGACGCGCCCAGCAGCGACAGCGCGAGGTCTTCCCTGCCCGCATCGAGCAGGACCCATGCGATGCCCGCGTCACCGTGCATGAGGTCGCATCCCCGATGTCGTCCCTCGTGCACGCCCGCCAGCAGGTACTCCATCAAGCTGTCGGGGACGGGCCGGCCTCCGCGCTGGCGGGCGTGCACGATGCCTGCCGCGCCGTACGCGACGCCCCAGGGATGGCGCTCGAAGACCTGCGGGTCCGCCGGCACGTAGCGATCGGGCCGCGCGCCTGCCGACAATGTATCGATGTAACGGAACAGATCGCCCGCGGCGTTCGCGACGGGCGCCACGGTGCGCCGCAGATGCGGGACCAGAAGCCGGTCGTCGGCGAGATGCGTGAGCGCACCGCGCAGGTTTTTCATCGCGGCGACAGGCGACGGGCGCTTCGTCGGCTCGCTGTCCATGAGCGCGGCGATCGTCGTGGCGACGAGCGCGGGATACCCCATGTCTTCGCACAGGCGATGCGTGATGCGCATGGCGGCGTGGGGATCGAGCGGCAGCATCGCGTTGACCGGAAGCATGGCGGCGAAAAGGTTGGCGCCGAAAGCGTAGCGATCCTCCGCGCACGCGCTGGCGTGATCGTCACGCTGTGGCGATCGCGAAGCGAACCCCGGCGTGCACAGACCCGAGGGGCGGTCGAGCCCACGATCGACGGCCGCTTCGAGGTCGATGATGCGCACACGCCCGTCCGTCGCGATCATGATGTTGTGGAACGAGAAATCGCCCAGCGTGACGCCTGTCGCGTGGATGGCCTCCAGCGCGTCCGCTATACGCTGGAACACGTCGCACAGCTCACGCAGGAAGCTCGCGACGTGGGCTTGCGTCGCTCGTGTCTTCAGCCACGGGTAGCGCTCGGCGAGCCACCGGCGCAGGGTCTGCCCGTCGATATACTCCTCGACCAGATACTGGTGCTCCCATTCGGTGAAGTAGGCGACGGGCGACGGCGTGACGCCAAGTGGAGCGAGCTTGCCCAGCAGGCGGTACTCCTTGAGCAGCAGAGTGGTGGCCGACTGCGTGCCGCCGATGTGGGGACGGGCCTCCTTGATGACGACGTGGCGTCCCGAGTCGCGATTCAACGCCAGATAGATGCCCCGGCCGAGGAAAATGTAAGCGCGCCGCGAACCTCATAGCGTCCGCCGTCCAGGCGCAGTACCGATGAATCGCCGGCATCGGTATCCTGCGGAAACGGGTCGCGGACCCACGGCGGCAGGTGCACGTATGCGGCGCGTATATCCGGTTCCTTCTCGCCTGACGGGTTGCGCAGGAAATATTCGCGCTGCCCACCTGCCGACACCTCGTATTCGCCACGAATGCCACCGAAACGATAATGCAGGATGCGCGATCCCGGAAGGCGCCGGTCGCTGAGAATGTGCGGTCCCTCATAACCGGTCAGAACGGCCTGCAACTCTTCCATGACGTAGCGGAAGGCTTTCGGATCCGCCGGGTAAATCGTGATGAACTTTCCGGAGCCTCCGCGCGGCCACCGTTTGCCATTCATCGCGGCATGCATGCGCGCGTCGGCGGCGAATTTGAACGCGACGCCCAGCGAGCTGAGCGTCGCCGCCACGATCGAGAGCACGATCGGTGCGGTCGGCGTCACCGATGAGACGTGAATCTTCCAGCCCTGTGCCGGCAACGGCGTATCCGGCGGCAGGCAATGCATCCAGACCCCAGAGCGGTGCATGCGCCAGCTGGCCGGAACGATCCGGCGCACCGGCTCGACGAAATCCCGCTCGTCGATGACGCGACTGCCATGCGTTTCGAAGAATTCGCGATCCACCGCGGTGTAGTACAGCAGTTCGGTCCGTCGCTCGGCGGGCATGACTGTCCTTGGAATGGCACGCTGAAAAACCGGCATGCGGTGCGACCCGGACGTCGCACCGCATGCCTTCGCCCCAGCCGGATCACGGCGGGAGTTACTGGCCGTCGATACCGTCGACGTTGGCGAACGAGCAGGCGCCGTTGCTGCATGAGCTGGTGGGCGTATCGGCTTCTCCCGCGGTCAGCGGATCGGCTTCGAGCATCTGCAAGCGGAGGACGTGGTCCATATGATTCTCCTGGCGATATCGACGTGCTGCCTCCCCCCCATGGAGAAGCGCGTAAGCCAATCTAGGAGGGCAGCACGATGGAAAACAGCGGGAGAGACGCGCCAGCTCGCCTTTTTTTCGCGCGGTGGGCAGATAAATGGCCGTCCCGTTCGAAACCGGTCAAGCCGCCTGTCCGGAATCGGAGAGCGCGTCCGGAAACGGACAACGTCAGGTTCAGGGTCAGTTGCCGAGAGGGAGCACCACGATCGCCGCCGCACCCGGACCGTCGGACCGGTTACGCAGGTCGACGCTTCCCGCGTGCGCTTCGACGATCAGCCGGGTAAGGCTCAGGCCGATACCCGAGCCGGTTGGCTTGGTGGTGAAAAAAGGCACGAACAGTGAGGATCGTTCGGGCAGGCCACCGCCTTCGTCCTCGATCGTCACGCGAACCTGCGCACCTGCCACCATCCAGTTCACACGGACGCCGCCGCCCGACGCCAGCGCCGACTCCACCGCGTTGCGAAGCAGGTTGATGAAGGCCTGGTCGAGCTGGGCCTCGTCACCGTTGACCACGACCTCGGCGGAACCGTCGACGCCGATCTGCATCCGGTCTTCCAGACGCGCGAGCCGACGCAAGGAAAGGTCGAGCCGGAACGCCTGGGCGCGCAGGGGTGGCAAACGAGCAAGGCGCCCGTAGCCCGCCAGGAAACGTGCCAGCGAGTCCGAACGCCGCTCGATAACCTCCAGGCCTTCACGCAAGTCGTGCTCGACGGCGTCCCCACCGTGCTGATCGAGCAGGGCCGACAGGCTGCCCGCCAGCGAGCCGATCGGTGCGAGCGAATTGTTGAGCTCGTGGCTGAGCACGCGAATCAGTCGCTGCCACGCGTTGCGCTCCTCGTCCCCGAGTGCTGCACTTACATCGTGCAGCATCACCATCGTGTTCTCGTAGCCTTCGCTGTACCAGACAGCGCGGCGGACGATCCAGCGCCCGGTTCGGGCGGGAAACTCCCATGAGAGAATCGCGTTGTCCGACGCGACGACCACCGGCATCAGGCCCATGGCATCGGCGTCGCGCCCGATGACGCTGTCGTGAGCCGCGCCGATCAGCTCACGCGCGGCAGGATTGATCATGACCAGGCGCTGCTCGCGGTCGACAACGAAGATCGGGTCCTGCAGGGCGGTGAGCGTCTTGCCCAGGAAGCGCAGGCTTTCGGTGCGTTTTCGCCGCCCTTCGCGCAGGGTGTCCGAGACGGCGTTGATGTCCGCGATCATGCCTCTGAGCGGGTGATGCCGCGAAGGCAGGCTGCCGCGCACGCCGTAATCGCCCTCTCGCAGTGCGGCGAGAAGACTTCCCAGCGTGCGCCAGGCCGCCAGCATGCGCCACGCGAAGCACGCGATGGCGGCCGCACCGAGGCCCATTCCGAGCGCGAACAGCATCGCCATGTCCATCCCTGTCAGTTGACCTGGTCGAACCCGCCCTTGGCACGGTGCTTGTCGATGCGACGGTACAAGGACTGCCGCGAAATACCCAGCGCGTCGGCGGCTCTCTGCAGGTTGTTGTCGTTGCGTTCAAGGGCTTGCCGGATAAGCATCTCCTCCGCTTCGGGCAAGGTGAGTCGATCAAGCACCAGCGGTGCGCCCGACGCGGGAAGAAGCGCCAGCGTCTCCGCATCGATGTCGTCACGCGGGGCGAGCAGGACGGCGCGCTCGATGACATGCTCGAGTTCGCGCACGTTGCCCGGCCATCCGTAGGCACGCAGGGCACGCTCGGCGGATGGCTTGAGGTTCATCGCGCCGCGTCGCAGACGGGCACATTCGCGCAGGAGGAAATGGCGGGCGAGCGGGACGATATCCTCCCCGCGATCGCGCAGGGCGGGGAGTCTTATCTGCATCGCGTTCAGGCGGTAGAGCAGGTCGCGACGGAACCGGCCGTCCCTTACCGCGGCGTCGAAGTCAGTGTGGCTCGTCGAGATCACCCGCACATCCGCGCGCCGTGTGCGCATCGAACCGCTTCGCTCGAACTCTCCTTCGTCGAGTACGCGAAGCAGCTTCGCCTGCTGCTGCAGCGTCATGTTGCCGACCTCCTCCATGATCAGACTGCCGCCGTGCGCCAGTTCGAAACGCCCGGGTCGGGGCGACGGCTCGTCGTCCCCGAACATTTCCTCCGAAAAACGCATGTCCGACAGACTGGCCATGTCGACGCGGATCAGTGGTTGGTCGGCACGGGGTGACATGGCGTGGATTTCCCGCGCCAGCAACGACTTGCCGCTGCCATTTTCGCCCATCACCAGCACGCTGGCGTCGCTGGCGGCGATACGATGCGCGAGGTCCACCACCCGCCGCATCGACGTCGATTCGCAGATCCGCGTCGCGTCGGCCGACCGGCGTGCGAGCGCGGTTTCCGTGCGCAGGCGAAGGTTCTCCTCACGCATCGTCCGCAGGGCGATCTGCGCACGCACGGTGTGCACCATGCGCGCGTTGTTCCAGGGTTTTTCGACGAAGTCCGCGGCGCCTATGCGCATCGCACGCACGGCCAGGTCGATGCTGCCCCACGCCGTCATCACGATGAGCGGCAGGTCCGGGCATTCATGACGCAGGCGTGCCACCAGGTCGAGCCCCTCCGTGCCCGAGGTGGTGTCGGCACCGTAGTTCAGATCCAGGATCGCGCAGGCCACGGCCGTCCGGTTGACGACGTCGCAGGCGCCAGCGGGCGATTCCGCCTCCACCGAGGGAATGCCTTCGGCTCGCATCAGCAGGCGCAGGGACAACCGGATGTCCGGGTGGTCGTCAACGATCAGGATGGGCAAGGCATGGTGACTGTCGGACATGGCGCTCGATCCTCCTGAGATGCATGAAACGGCGTGCCACACTCAGCCGCCACGCAGGATGGGGAGTGGTTGAAGATGAGCCGCCCACCATGCGGGACGTGCGATCGCGACGAGCGCGGCGGCGATGAATACGAGCACGGCGGCTGCCACCGCCACGGCGTCGACACGCTCGACCTGTGGCCATGGACGCGTCAGCACGGCCGCGATAGACCCGAGCACCGCGCCGGCGACAGCGGCGAGGAAATAGCCGGTGATGGCGCCATGGACCAGTCGCCGTCGCGGTTCGCCCAGCGCCGTACGCAGGGCGAATTCGCGGTGGCGTACAGCCAGATCGACGGACTGACTCGAATACAGACCCACGGTCGCCAGGACCAGGGCGGCAAGTGCCGCGGCGGCGAGCAGATTCGCGTTGCGCCGCGCCTCCGCCGTCGGTTCACCCACGAGGTCGGCAAGCCGCCGGTACGCGCCTGCCGCGACAAAAGGCGCCACCTCGCGCAGTCGGGACGCGAACGCCTCTTCGCTGCGTCGCTCCTCGGCGGCCGGCACCCGCCACACCGCGTACATCGGCATCAGGCGGCGAATGAACGCATAGATGGCAGGATCGACCTGGCTGAGCGGGACGAACACCGTGGCGACCGCACGCTCCGACGGTCCCGCCACGCGTGTGTCCGCGACGATGCCGACGATGCGCAGCGGTGGCGTCACCGCCAGGCGGGAATCGGACCGGACGAAGCCGCCGAGCGTCCCGCCCATGGTCTGCACGAACGTCGTGTTCACGACGGCGACCGGCGTGGCCCCGGCCCGGTCGTTATCGTCGATGGCACGGCCCGCGAGGCGCGTGAGGCCCAGCGCTTCCGTCGTGCCCGGCGTCACGACGGCGAAGCGGACGAAGTGGCGGCGACCCGTCGCGTCGAGGAAGGGCATGACCAGACCGTCACCTCGGGGCAGCAGGTTGGTGAAGCCGGGTGGCGCGCTCAGCGGCGTTCCATCCGTGCCCCGGCGGAGGTCGTCGAGCATGGCGAGCACGTGGTCGCGCGTCGGATAGGAGGAGACGTCGAGGTGCATCGGGACAAACGTACCGCCTTTCGCATCGAAGCCCGGTGCGACTTTTTCGAGGCTGACGAGGCGAGCGACCGCCACCGTCGCAAAAACCAGCAGCGCACCGGCAAAGGCGGACTGAACCAGAATCAAGCCGATGCGGGTTGCCCGCGCCAGCCTTCCCAGCCCATGACGCCCGTCCACCGCGATACGCTCGCGCAGGAGGTCGGCGAGGCTGTCGTGCACCATGCCGGAAACAGCGGCCATAAGCACCAGAGCCACGTCCACCGCCGTGGCGGTCAGATACACGCGGGGAGATGTCTCGATCGGCAGGGCGCTGCTCAACCACGTCTCCGGGACGACATCCTGAAACGCCTGCACGATAAGTGCGCCGGCAGGAAGGCCGAGGCCTGCGGCCAGCACACCGATGGCGAGCGCTTCCTTCACGGTGGACGACCAGGGTGAAAGCCCACGCGCTCCAAGCGCCATGCGTATCGCGGTATCGCGTGACCGGGTGAGACCTCTCCCGAGCATGAGATTCGACAGTGCGATGCCCGCCGCCGCGAGAACGCCTCCCGCACAGGCCATCAGGCCGAGCAGTGGAGCCCTGGCGTTTCTTACCAGAACGAGCGCCAGCGGCGTCGCCCCCACGTCGGCGTCGGCGCCGGTATCGAGAGGGTGACGACTCGCTTCCCGGGCCGTGCGCCCGGCGACCTCGGACGACAGGGCGTCGACCGTGGCGCCCGGCCGGAGGCGCGCCACAGCGATCAGGTTGTCGGCCGCGTCGTCTGCCGAGCCGGAGACACGCATTGGCAGGACCACGTCCACATCCTGGAAAAACCGGTACCCCTTCGGCAGGACGCCGATCACCGGCATGCGGCGCCCGTCGACGATAACCTCCCGCCCGAGTATCGACGGGAGACCGCCCCCGTGGCGACGCCAGAAATCGAAAGACACCATGGCGCCCATGCCGTCGGTGAGATTCCTCCCCGCGGCGGGCGCGACCCCGAGCGTTGCGAGAAAGCCCGGGTCCACACGCTGGCCCTGGAGCAACCACCGCTGCTCACCCATGACGAGGTTCACGGCGCGGGGAAGACGCGTCGCGCCGCGCGATTCGACACTGGCAAGGCCGTCCATCGCCCCGACGAATCGCGGCGATGCGACGCGCGTCGGATCGCCGCGGTAGCTGGCACCGTAAACGGCAAGACGGTCGACGTCCGCGAAAGGCGGCGGCCGCCACAGCAGCGAATCGACCAGGGTGAGCGCCGCGGTGAAGGCGGCGATCCCTAGGGACAGGGTGATCGCGGCAAGCGCGAGAAAGCCGACGCGCGCCCCACTTCCGCGGTTCACGGGAGCGAGCCCGCAAGCTGCCGCTCGTCGAGTCCGGACCCCGCCTCTCTCTGCCACTCGGCGTAGCTCGTCTCATCGACCAGTCGGCCGTCGAGCAGCCTGACGATGCGGTCGGCGGCTCCACGAAACCGCTCCTCGTGGGTCACGACACAGATGGTCCGGCCTTCGGCATGCAGGCGTCCCAACAGCGCCATGAGTCGTTCGCCACTGGCAAGATCGAGGCTTCCCGTGGGTTCGTCGGCCAGCAGAATGGCGGGATCCCCGGCAAGGGCGCGCGCCACCGCGACCCGCTGTTGCTGGCCACCCGACAACTGGGCCGGGTAATGACGCACGCGGTGCGACATGCCGACGTCTTCGAGCGCCCGCAGGACCCGCTCGCGACGCTCCCGCCGCCCGATGCCGCTGCGATAGGTCAGTGGCAAGGCCACATTGTCGAAGACATCCATGTCGCTGATCAGATTGAACGCCTGGAAGACGTAGCCGATCCGCTCGTTGCGCAGCCTCGACCGTGCCACCCTGCCAAGCTGCCCTGCCTTCACGCCTTCAAAACGCACTTCACCCCCGCTGGGATGGTCCAGAAGGCCCATAAGCGAAAGCAGCGTCGTTTTGCCGCATCCCGACGGCCCGGCGATCGCGAGGAACTCCCCCGGGCGGACGTCGAGGTGAATGTCGGTGAGCGCATGGTGTTCGATGCTTCCGGCACGAAACACCTTGGCGATGCCGCGCATGGCGATCACGGGGGAGTTCGCACGCGGTTCCATGACGCGTTTCCTGCGTTCGTGCGGGGGGACTCCGAGACTAGCGCGCCAACTTCACGTTGTCGTGTCACCGAGCCGTGCGATGCAAACGATGGCGGGCGTATTGCCGGATTTGCGTGGTGATCCCCAGCGGGGACGGGACCTCACTCAGCCTTTGGTAAGGGCTGCTCATACCCGGGGCCGGTAGCCGTCCTTTATGACAAAGCTTAGAATTGGCTTATGGGGAGGAACGCGGAATTCTGTCCGCGGCAATCGGAATGCGCGGGGTCGCCAGCGGGGGCGGCCCGCCAGCGCTGGTACGGAGTTCTCTCGATGGTTCAACGTTTTTCTCTTGGTGGCCGTGTCGCCTGGCTCAAGCGCTACGACCCGGATGGCTGGCTGCGGCCGGCGCTCGTCACATTGTGGAACGGCCTGGTCACTCGCCTGGATCTCCAGGCGCTGCGTTCGCCGCCCCGCCATGCGGGTGAGGCGGCCAAGGCCGTGGAGGCCCGGCGGCTGCAGACGCTCAGCGCCTGCGGGGCACCGGTGCCCCGCATCCTGGGCGAGGGCCCGCGCAGCCTGATCCTGAGCGATATGGGCCCCACGCTCGCGCATCGGCTGAAGCGCCTCACCAGTGCCAACGATGCCGATGTGCTGGTCAGGCAAACCGCGCGGGCGATCGGCGAGCTCCATCGGCACGGCGGCTATCTCGGCCAGGCGTTCGCGCGGAACATCACCGTGGGCGACTCGGGCGTCGGTTTCATCGACTTCGAGGAAGACCCGAGTGAGATCATGAGCCTGTCGCAGGCCCAGGCACGTGACTGGGTGATGTTCACTACGGGGGTAGGTCCGTATTTTACGGGCCGTATGGATGTCCTTACGTGCCTGATCCATGACGAGGCGGTCGCAATGGAACCCGCCGTGGCCTCCGAAGTGCGCCGCATCGCCCAGCGTCTGAGCTTTCTGGAGCGTGCCGGACGCCTGCTCGGTCGCAAGACGGCCGCCATCGCCGGCGCGATCGGCGCCATGCGCAAGGGCTTCGCACTGCTGGCGATCGGTGCGTTCATCGTCGATCTGGCCAGCGACGGGGACTGCGACATGTGGCTGGCGATGATGGATGTGGTCCAGCGCGCCACGACCTGAGTGCGCTGGCGCGTTACCATCCGGCGTCGCCCCGATCTCCTTCCAAGGTTCGCCGCATGGCTGTCCCCTCGACCGATTCGTCCTGGTTCCTTCCGCACGACCGTGAACTGGGGCGGTTGATCCGCGATCTGGACTGGTCGGCGACCGCGCTCGGACCCATCCACGGGTGGCCGCCGACCCTTCGGCATGCGCTCGCCGCCATGCTGCGCGCCGACGCGCCAATGGCGATCTTCCAGGGACCGGAGGGCGTTTTTCTCTATAACGACGCCTACCGCGCCATTGCCGGCGTGCGACATCCCGAGGTCCTGGGCCGGCCGATCGTGCAGGCATGGCCCGAACTGGCGGAGTTCAACCGGAACGTCCTCGACGTCGTGCTGGCCGGCGGCACGCTCGCCTATCGCGATCAGCATGTCGTGCTCGATCGCTCCGGCGAATCGGAGGACGCCTGGCTGCACCTAGACTTCAGCCCGCTGGTGGATACCTCCGGCGTTGCCGGTGGCGTGTTGGTGGTGATCAAGGAAACGACCCGGCGCGTGGAGGTCGAAGAGCGTCTGCGCATCGCCCAGCAGGCCGGCGGCGTCGGTTCGTTCGAGTGGTTTCCCGAGACCGGTCGCCTCGAAGTGTCAGAGGAATACCGCCGCATCTGGGGCCTTCCCGCCGAAGGTATCGTCACCGACGCGATGCTGGGCGAACTGCTTCATCCCGACGATCGCCACGAGGCCGCGCCGCAACGGCTGGATCGGGCGAACCCGCTCGATTACACCGAATACCGGCGCATCGATCCCCTCACGGGCGAGGTCCGCTGGATCGCACGGCGTGGGGAAGTCATCGCGCGCCCGGGTCAGGCGCGCCGCCGCTTCATCGGCATCGTCATGGATATCACCGCGCGGAAAGCGGCCGAAACCGAGCTCGCCGCTTTCGCCGCGACGCTGCAGGAGCGTGTCACCCAGCGCACCGCCGAGCTGCTGCGCACCCAGGACGCGCTGCGCCAGAGCCAGAAGATGGAAGCGATCGGCAACCTGACCGGCGGCGTCGCACATGACTTCAACAACCTCCTGCAGGTCATCAGCGGCAATCTGCAGCTGCTGGCCGAGGATGTCGGCGGCAACGAGCGTGCGGAGCGACGCGTCCGGCACGCCCTGGCGGGCGTGGCGCGAGGCTCGAAACTCGCATCGCAGCTGCTGTCGTTCGGCCGGCGACAGCCGCTCGCGCCCAAGGTGGTCAACATCGGCCGTTTCATCCGCAACATGGACGACCTGCTCCGGCGGACGCTGGGCGAAGCCATCGAGGTGGAGACGATCGTCGCCGGCGGCCTGTGGAATACCCTGATCGACCCGGGCAACGTGGAAAATGCCCTGCTCAACCTCGCCATCAACGCGCGCGACGCGATGGACGGCCAGGGCAGGCTCACGATCGAAGCCGGCAACGCCTATCTCGACGCGCAATACGTCAGTTCGCTCGACGACGGCGACGTCACCGCGGGCCAGTACGTGCTGCTTGCGGTGACCGACACGGGCCATGGCATCGACGCGACCATCGTCGACAAGGTGTTCGAACCGTTTTTCACCACCAAACCGGAAGGTCGCGGCACCGGTCTGGGCCTTTCCATGGTCTATGGCTTCGTCAAACAGTCCGGCGGCCACATCAAGGTCTACAGCGAGCCGGGCGAGGGCACGACGGTGAAGCTCTATCTGCCGCGAACCACGCAGTCCGAGGACATCATCGTCGACATCGATGCCGGTCCGGTGACGGGCGGCCATGAGACCATCCTCGTCGCCGAGGATGACGAAGCGGTACGCGATACCGTCGTCGCCCTGCTCGCCAACCTGGGCTATCGCGTACTCAAGGCGCGCGACGCGCAGAGCGCACTCTCGATCGTCGACAGCGGTATTCCGATCGATCTGCTGTTTACCGACGTGGTGATGCCCGGCCCGCTGAAAAGCCCGGAACTGGCCCGCAAGGCACGCGAGCGTCTTCCGGGGCTGGCCGTGCTGTTCACGTCGGGCTACACGGAGAACTCGATCGTGCACGGCGGCCGCCTCGACGAAGGGGTCGAGCTGCTGAGCAAACCCTATACGCGGGAAACGCTGGGTCGCAAGCTGCGCCAGATCCTCGCCGCGCAGGCGCAGCGCCATGCCGGCGACCCGGCAACCCCTTCGGTCGCGGCGCCCACACCGGCAGCCACCAAGGCTCTCCGCATCCTCGTCGTCGAAGACGACTGGCTGGTACGCACCACGGTCGTGGAGATGTTGCAACTGCGCGGCCACGACGTCCGCGAAGCCGGCGACGGCACGCGCGCCACCGCCCTGCTCGACCAGGAAGCGGCGGACCTGGTCATCACGGACGTCGGGCTTCCGGGCATATCCGGCATCGAGCTCGCCGCGACATTGCGCCAGCGCTTTCCGGACCTGGCCGTGATCTTTGCCACGGGCCATGCCGGTACGGCCGGTCTTCCCGACGATGAGCGCAGCGCCGTGCTGGCCAAACCGTATGGCTCACAGGCACTGACCAAGGCCGTCAGCCGCTTGTTTCCATCCGGCTGAGCGGCGCGATCCGTGCGCCTCAACACATTGTGGCGCAACGACGTAATCGTTTACATGTAACGGCATTTACGTACCCACTTCCGGGGCCGATGCCAGTATCCTTGCCCGCCTGACGCGCCCTCACGCGTCCACTTCGCTTTCAAGGCAGAACCCATGAACCGTGATCCCCGCATCGAAGACCTGATCGCCCGCATGACCATCGAAGAGAAGGTCGGCCAGCTCGGGTGCTTTGCGGATGCCCTGCGTCCGTTCGCGCCCGACATCAACCCGGAAGCGAATGCGCTGGGTGCGGCGGAGGTTCGCGAACAGATCCGTGCGGGCCGCGTGGGCTCGCTGTTCAACGGCGTCGGCGCGGCCGAGGGCCGCGAGGCGCAGCGCATCGCCGTGGAAGAAAGCCGCCTCGGTATTCCGCTGCTGCTGGGTGCCGATGTCATTCATGGCATGCGCACCGTATTTCCGATTCCTCTGGGTGAGGCGTCCACGTTCGAGCCCGACCTCGCCGAGCGCACCGCGCGCGTGACGGCCGTCGAGGCCACCGCCGCCGGCATCCACTGGACCTTCGCTCCCGCCGTGGACATCGCGCGCGACCAGCGCTGGGGACGTGTGGCCGAGGGTGCGGGTGAAGACGTGGTGCTGGGCTCGGCGTTCTCCGCCGCGCGTGTGCGGGGTTTCCAGGGCGCCGACCTCAAGGCCGACGATTCGCTGCTTGCCACGCCGAAGCACTTCGCCGCCTACGGCGCGGTCGCGGGCGGCATGGAATACAACGCCGTCGATATCTCCCCGCAGACGCTGCGCGACGTGCACCTGCCGCCTTTCAAGGCAGCGGTCGATGCCGGTGCGCTGACCTTCATGAGCGCGTTCAACGACATCAACGGTGTACCCGCATCGGCCAACCGCGAACTGATGACCGACATCCTGCGCGGTGAATGGGGTTTCGAAGGCCTCGTCGTTTCCGATTACACCGCCGACATGGAACTGATCGCGCATGGCTTTGCCGCCGACGAACGCGACGCCACGCGTCTCGCCTTCGTCGCGGGTGTCGACATGAGCATGCAGAGCGGCTTCTACGCGGCGAACCTGCCCGACCTCGTCGAAAAGGGCGAGGTACCGATGGACGTGCTGGATGAAGGCGTCCGTCGGGTGCTCACCGTGAAGCAGGCGATCGGCCTGTTCGACAATCCCTACCGCTCGCTCGATGCCGTGGCCGAAGCGGATACGTCGAAGCGGGCCGGGCACGACGAGCTGGCGCGCGATGCGTCGCGTCGCTCGATCGTGATGCTGAAGAACGACGGCGTGTTGCCGTTGCGCAAGGCGGGTCAGAAGATCGCCCTCATCGGTCCGTTCGGTACCGATGTCGACAACATCGAAGGCTGCTGGACGTTGTTCGGCGACAAGACTCGGTACGTGACCATCGAGGCCGGCCTGCGTGCCGCTCTCGACGATGCGGGCTCGCTCGAGGTGGTCGCCGGCAGCGGCATCGAAGATGCGATCGACGGCGGCATCGATGCCGCTGTCGCGGCGGCGAAACGTGCCGACGTCGTTCTCCTCGCCATCGGCGAACCGCAGGTCTATTCCGGTGAAGCGCAGTCGCGTACGCAGATCATCGTGCCGCCCGCCCAGCAGGCGCTGGCCGAGGCCGTCGCCGCCACCGGTACACCGGTCGTCGTCCTGCTGAAGAACGGTCGCGCGCTGGCCCTTACCGGTGCCGTGCGCAGCGCCTCGGCCATTCTGGTGACGTGGTTCCTCGGTACGCAGACCGGCCCGGCGATCGCCGATGTCGTGTTCGGCGATTACAACCCGGCGGGGCGTCTTCCGGTGAGTTTCCCGCAGGACGCGGGCCAGCAGCCGTACTTTTACAATCACCTGCGCACCGGCCGCCCGGAACTGGCGGATCAGCCGCCCGCGTTCAAGGCGCGCTATCGCGAAGTCACCTTCGAAGCGCTGTACCCCTTCGGCCACGGGCTCAGCTATACCTCCTTCGGTTACGACGCGCCACGCGTGAAGGCCCGCGTGCGCTGGGACGAAACCATTGTCGTCTCCGCCACGGTGACCAATACCGGTGGCGTCACCGGCGAAGAGGTGGTGCAGCTTTACATCCACGATCGTGTCGCCAGTCGCGTGCGGCCCGTGCGTGAACTGAAGGCGTTCCGCAAGATCCTGCTCGCTCCAGGTGCCTCCGAAGAAGTCTCCTTCGAGCTGACCCGCCGCGATCTCGCTTTCACCCATCGCGACGGCACGACGTTCGAAGCGGAGCCGGGTGAGTTCCACGTCTGGATCGCGGGCTCGTCCGCCCAGGGCGAACCGGCCACGTTCATGCTCGACCCAGCCTGATCGGCATAATGGCGCCCTCTTCCTCGAAGCGGAGCGCGCCATGCACGACCTCACCGGCAAGATCGCCCTCGTCACCGGCGCCGCCAGCGGTATAGGTCGCGCCATCGCCACGGCGTATGCCGACGCGGGGGCGCGTGTCGTGGTCGCCGATATCGCCGCCGACAAGGCGGCCGAGACGGCCGACGCGATGGGCCACGGCGCCATCGGCATGGCCATGGATGTCACCGATGAGGCACAGGTCGACGAGGGCTTCGCGCGCACGCGGCGTGAACTGGGTCCGGTCGATATCCTGGTCAGCAACGCGGGTGTGCAGATCATCGCGCCGATCGTCGACTTTGCTTTCGCCGACTGGAAGCGGATGCTCGCCATCCACATGGACGGCGCGTTCCTTACCACGCGCGCGGCCATGCGCCAGATGATCGATGCCGGTCGCGGCGGATCCATCATCCTGATGGGGTCGGCTCACTCGCACGTCGCCTCGAAATTCAAGGCGCCTTACGTGGCGGCAAAACATGGCCTGCTCGGGCTTGCGCGTGTCGTCGCGAAGGAAGGCGCCACCCATGGCATTCGTGCCAACGTCCTCTGTCCAGGCTTCGTGCGTACACCGCTGGTCGAGAAGCAGATCCCCGAGCAGGCTAAGGAACTGGGCATCGGCGAAGACGCCGTCATCCGCGATGTCATGCTACGCGACACGGTGGATGGTGAATTCACGACGCTGGAAGATATCGCCGACACCGCACTGTTCCTTGCGGGCTTCGGGTCGAATGCGCTGACCGGTCAGTCGCTCCTCGTCTCGCACGGCTGGCATATGCAGTAAGCGGAACGACGGCCGGCAACCACATGATCCGTCGGGAAGCACCGGCCCCATGCAGGCATGAGGCTGATACGACCCGACATCCCGCTTCACTAACGTGAGCGTCCTTTTCCGCCACCCAGGCCAAGGACGTCCTCATGACACCATTACGCTCGCTGGCTTCATCGGCCGGCATGCTCGCCGCGTTCGCGCTCCCGGTCGCCGCACAAGTCGCCCCGTCACCGGTCTATCAGGTGCCGTCGGTGGCCACCCAGGGCATCACGTGGTCGGCATGCACGGATCAGGATGCTGACCCGGCGATCCATACCCTGCTCGGCGACCGGCTACGCTGCGGCACGGTGAGCGCTCCCCGCGATCACCACCGTCCCGCCGACGGCAGCATCCGTCTTCGCGTTCTCCGCGTAGCGGCGGCGGATGCCGCGAAGCGCCAGGGCACGCTCTTCGTCAATCCGGGCGGTCCCGGCGGCGATCCCAGGCAGTTCGCCGCGATGCTGGCCGCGATCTGGATGCACGCGAAGCCGGACGACCGCGTGCACGGCGAGAAGAAGCGCATGGCCGATGCGTTCGATCTGGTCGCCGTGGTGCCCCGGGGGATGCCGGGCAGTGCGCCTCTGACCTGCGCGGGAGAGTTTCCCGACGCCCGCTCCATCCTGCTCGACCGCACGCCGCGCAATATCGCCCGGTGGGACCTGTTGCAACGCCGGCTCGCGGACGCCTGTCGCGCGGACCCGCTTCACCCGTACATCAGCACCGAACAGACCGTGTACGACCTCGACCTCGTTCGTCGGGCCCTGGGCGAAAGCACGTTCAACTACCTTGGCACGTCGTACGGCACGTGGCTCGGCGCGTGGTACGGGGCTACCTATCCCGACAAGGTGGGTCGGATGTTGCTGGACTCGTCCATGGATTACACCTCGTCCATGGAGGAAAACTTCCTGCTTACCGCGCAGGCGGAACAGGAGCGCTTCGACCGGCTCGTCGTCAACCCCGCGGTGGCCGCGTCCGCGCTGTACGGCCTGGGCGAGGACCAGGCCGCCGTCCGCGGCGTTCTCGCGACGATGCCCTATCGCGTACAGCGGACATGGACGGGAGAATACCGCTCGCCTGAAAGCCTTAAAGCGGCGCTGGCCATGTCCGAGTGGCTGCGTGTCCAGCCTGAGCTCGACCGCGATTCGATGGCCACGCGAATCGCGACGGACGTGCTTCATCCGGACGCGGAGGTCAACCAGCGAATCCGCGCCGAAGCATCGCGCATGCTGGCGGCGCTCTACACCCCCGCCGCCGACGATACGCCTTCCCCACTTCCGGCCATGTCCGCGATGCTCGTCGCCGTGCCTTGCAATGACACACCTGGAACACGCGACGCCGGTATCTGGCACGAAACCATTGCGCGCTACGCGCGGGATTACCCCGCCGCCCGCAGTGGCGACCTGGTCAACGCATGCGTGTTCTGGCCGGGTCCGAATGCGGTGAAGCCCCCCGTCGAGCGACTGGCGCGCGCGGGCCAGATCCTCATCATCGCTTCCGAGCACGATACGGTGACGCCGGTGTCCGGCGCACTGAGGATGGTCAACGCCCTGCCCAATGCTTCGTTGCTGGTACTGCGAGGCAGCGACCGCCACTCGGTGTTCACGCTGACCGACGAAGCCTGCGTCGAGCGTACCGGAGCCCGTTTTCTGCTCGATGGGCGAAAGCCCACCGAACAGCTGACCGAATGCCAGGTGGATGGCGCGAGCGCGCCGGCGCCGACATCCGCTACACCCCAGGTGACCCGATTCACGGACACCGCTCGCGTACAGCAGTGGCGTGACCGTCTCGATCGCCTGTTCGGGCAGAAGCCGAGACTCTATCCATCCCCGCGCTCGACATCCCATTGAAGGCCATGACGGCCCGTTTTCCATCTGTAAAGGACGACCATGATGAAACATCGATTCACGGCCTTCGCACTGGCCCTGCTTCCGCTGGCCAGCTTCGCGAACCCACAGATCGCCTGGACCGATTGCACCACCGATCTGGTGGGACCCGGCGGAACGGCCTTGGGTGACCGATTGCAGTGCGGCACGCTGCGGGCACCGCTTGACCATATGGCACCGGACGGCCGGTTTTTCGATGTCGGCGTCGTGCGCATACGCGCCGCCGCCGCCGACCAGCGGCAAGGTTCGCTGTTCGTGAACACCGGAGGGCCCGGAGCCCACCCGGGAAGGCTCCTCGTGGCCATCGCCCGCGGGTGGAGCCAGGAAGACCCCAACGATCCTGACACCGCCGACAAATATCGTCTGGCGCAGCGTTTCGACATGATCGCCGTCATTCCTCGCGGGCTTCGCGGTGGCACGGAGTACCGGTGCCTCACCGGGTTACCACCTCGCTATGCGTTCCTGCCCAGCCACCTGGACGACGACAACTGGCGGAAAGTCATCGAGGAGGCCAACGCACAATCGTCGGCATGCGCCGCGCCACCCGAAGCACGCTTCATCAGTACCGAACAACACGTCCACGACATGGACATGGTCCGCCGCGCATTGGGCGACGACTCGCTGAATTTCTACGGCATCTCGTATGGCGGTAGGGTCGGGGGCTGGTATGCCGCCATGTACCCGACACGTGTCGGTCGCATGCTGCTCGACTCGCCCATGCTTTTTACCCACGACTTCCGTGCGGCGATGGAGATGACGCAGACGGCGCGGCGAAAGCAGTTCCAGAAGGCGCTCGCGCCCATCGTCGCCGATCCCGTTCTTTATGGCCTCCCGGACGACCCGTCCGCGATCACCTCGTCGTTCGACGACCTCCCGGGACGTACAAGGGAAATGTGGTATCCCTTCCTCGACTCGACGCCACGGCTGGCGGCCGCGTTGTGGATCGCGGGCTGGATCCGCGAAGCGGAGCCTGAGTCGCAGTCGAAGCTCGAAGGCCGTATCCGCCGCCAGACCTTCAGCGCGGACGCCTCGCTGGATCGCGGTATCCGTTGGGCCGCGATGCAACTGGCGGCACATTACTTCGCGCCGGCACCCACCGTCCCCCGCTTCGACGCCGGACAGGACGGCGACTCCGTCCGTCTTGCCGTCGGCTGCAACGACTCGCGCTGGGCGTTCTCCGATGACCAGATCCGCGCACGCGCTGTAAACGGCGCCGCGCGGTACCTGCACTCGAACGGTGACGACATTCTCGAAGAACTGGTGTGCTCCCGCTGGCCCCATGCCACCGCACGATTGCCGGACCTCACGCGTGTGGAGCAGGCGCCGCCGTTTCTCCTGCTTCAGTCCGAGCATGACGTGGCGACGCCAGCGGAGGGTTCGAGAAATCTCCTCGACCGCTATCCCAATGCCCGGCTTCTGACGGCTCGCGGCTCATCGGTGCACGGCGTGTTCAACTTCACGACATCGCAATGCATCGAGCGAACGGTGGCCCGGTATCTCCTCGACGGCAGCCTCCCCGACAGTGAGTCGCGAGAGTCGTATTGCGAGGGTACCAACGAGAATCCCCTGTCCGCGCTGCCACACACGCCGGTGCCCGCGTCGACGCCGGCCACGCCCGCAACGCACGACGAATTCCGATGACGGATCAAGGACGATCATGAAAACCCTGTTACCCCTGACATTGGCGCTGCTCGGCGCCGTCGCCTCGCCTACCCTGCTGGCGCGCGTGCCGTTCATCACGTGGGCCAGCTGTCCGGCCGAGCTTACCGGCGGCACCTGGCCCGAACTGGGTGAGCGGCTGCACTGCGGGAAGGCGCGGATGCCGTTCGATCATCTCAGGCCGGATGGACGCACCATCGAAGTCGGCGTCGTAAGGATCGCCGCCGAGGATCAGTTCAAACGCGAAGGAGCGTTATTCGTCAATGTGGGTGGCCCCGGCGGGCAACCGGCGGCCTTCGTCGCGTCGATGGCCGCGGCATTCGGCGCGGTTGAAGCGTCCGATCCGTTGCACGGCGACCGACGGCGACTTCTCGAACGCTTCGATCTCATCGCGGTGATTCCTCGCGGACTCCGGGGCGGCTGGACCTACGAGTGCGACGCGGTCGCACCGACACGTCACTTCCTGCCGGCACATCGCGACGACGCCAACTGGAAGCGCGCCATCGCCGATGCGCGCGCGCAAGCCAACGCGTGTTCGGTGCACGCCGAAACCGCCTACCTCAGTACGGAGCAGCACGTAAGGGACATGGACGCCGTCCGCGCTTCGCTGGGCGACGACACGCTGAACTTTTACGGGATCTCGTACGGGGGCCGGGTGGGTGCGACGTATGCGGCACTTTACCCGGAGCGCATGGGCAGGATGCTGCTCGACTCGTCTCTGATGTTCCACCGCGGCTACCGCACCGCCATGGAGCTGACGAATGACGCGCAGCAGGATGCCTTCGAAAAACGCGTGCTGGCTCCCATCCTGCACGAGCCATGGCGCTATGGGCAGGTAAGCGATGCCGGCGAACTCCAGGGCGCGATCCGTGGCTTCGCCGACGAGCTGAGGCCCGCATGGCACGATGCGCTGATCAGTCCCGCCCATCTCGCCGCCGCGATGACGATGGACAGGTGGGTCAAGGCATCCGGCTGGCGCAACTGGCGAAGCCTGCAGAGTCTGGCGGCTGCCAACCGGTTCAGCCTCGATGCCGCGACAGACGGTGCGATACGACAGGCCGCGCTGGAGCTCACCCAGCGTGGTGCGAGCACCGTGGCGGGCCAGGTCCGGGGGCGCCACGGCAACGCGCATCGGCATGACTCGCTGGTCGACCGTCACGGCGAGTGGCTCAACCTCGCGGTGATGTGCAACGACGAATCCTGGGAGCCGATGCAGGCGAAGATTCGCGCCCGCGCGGACCGCGATGCATTCACTTACACCGAGGCTGACGGCTCGCAGATTTTCGACCAGCTGACCTGTGCGGCCTGGCCGGCGCGGGTCGCGCGCAGCCCCGACTTCGGCGTGCTCGAAACGCGTGCTCCCTTCCTGCTGATCCAGTCCGAGCATGATGCATCGACGCCACTGATCGGTGCGCGCGCGATGCTCGCCCGATTCCCTTCCAGTCGGCTCGTCGTCGCGAAGGGCAGCTCACAGCACGGCCTGCTGGCTCAGTCCGCGACACCGTGCGTGGAGAAGGCCGCCATGGCGTATCTCCTGGAGGGCCGACTCCCCGAAGGCCCGGACAGGGAGACGGCGTGCGCGTTCGTGCCCGGCGAGCCTTACGAAGATCTCACGGCGTCGTATGAGTGGGATGACGCACGGCTCTGATCTGGAAAGCGCGCTCAGAACATGATCTGAGCGCGCACCTCGACGATGTGCGGGTCGATGCGCAGGTCGCGCCGGTCACTGGTCGCCCTGACGTAGTTGCCCTGGAGTTTCAGGTATTTCGTGATGTACCAGTTCGCACCGAACGTCCAGTCGTGCTCGGTACCGCCCAGCACCGGGCCGTCGTCGAGGTCGAGCGTGCTGTAACGAACGAGGAATTCGAGTGCGCCCCAAGGCCCCTTCGGAACGACATCGGCGACGTTGCCGCTGTTATAGGTGCGCGACTCGCCGGTGACCACCCAGCTGCCGAACGCGTACCAGCCGTGTGCGATGAAGGCGGGCTTGTCGACCAGCTTGACGCGGGCGTCGAGGTATTCGCTCTGAACCGACCACGGCCCCCCGATCCACAGGCCTTCGAGACCGCGGCGATCGACATGGTCGGCCACGCTGAGCGTGCCGGAATCGATGAGGCGCTGGGTGATCAGGCCGGCCTCGGGCAAGGCGCGCAGACGGATGTTCGGCGGGGTGTAGCGCCCGCGTCCGTCCGTCGTGCCGTCAGGTGTCTCGCGCGAAAGGGACAGGCCAAGGTGCAACACGTCGCCCGGCGAGTTGTGCGGCGTCCATGCGGCGCGCCCTGCCACCATGCGGCCGTCGAGATCGCCCTGCAGGTTGCCGCCGTGGTAGTAGCCGAGTTGTATCAGGTACTGCTTGCGGGTCAGAGCCCAGTCGATACCGAGGCGTCGGTTCGCGTACACCGCCTGCATCGGCAGCGAGGATTCCAGAAACGACGTCGTTCCCGTGCTGGTGTTGCCCTCGAAGCCGACGGGCGTTTTCATGAAACCCACGCGTAGCGCGCCGTAGTCGTCGCCGAGCAGCGCCTTGCTCTGCACGCGAAAAAACGTATCCAGCCAGGTCTTCGCCTGAAAGTCGAAGACGACCGTCGCGTCGTAGACACCTTTTTTGCGTACGAAGAACCCGAACTCCTTCCGGCGATTGGTCTGCGCGTCTTCGTAAGTGCCTTCGTCGTGCGAAAAGCGGTCGAGGTCGAACTGGTATTTCAGCGTGAGGCCGAGATCCGTGCCGTCGGCGAAAACGTGATGGGTCGGCCAGTTGCTTCGCCAGTCGTAGCTGGTGGCGGGTACGTCGGCGGCGAGCGCGTAGGCGGGAGCGATCAGCGCCAGCGCGCCGAGGATGATGGTCTTCAAGCGGGTCCCCTCCCGAGGCTCCCGGCGGACAGCCGGGCGTTATTCGTAAGACTATACAACGGATATAAGAATATCCTCAGATCTTGCGAATATGATCGGCCTGAATCGTATTTACTTGAAGGCGGTCGCTGTTTACCGCGGTGCCACTCAGCGCGGACGTTTCGGTTTCAGTCGAATCTCGAAGAGCGCTGGCCAGCGCTTGCCGGTCACGAACAGGCGATCGTGGGCCGCGTCGTAGGCGATGCCGTTGAGGACGTCATCGGCCGGGTCATCCATGCGGCTCGTGTCGACGAGCCCCGAGAGGTCGATCCAGCCGGTCACGTGCCCGGTTTTCGGATCGATACGAGCGATGCGTTCGGTCTGCCAGACATTGGCGAGGATCTCCCCCTTCACCCACTCCAGTTCATTGATCATGCGCAGTGGCACGCCATCGGCTGTCACGTCGATGCGACCCGTCTGCGCCAGGGTGACCGGATCGAGAACCCGGATGGTGGGTGTGCCGTCGCTCATGTAGAGATGTTTCGCGTCGCGCGTCATCGCCCAGCCTTCGCCTGGATAGCTGAACTTGCCAACGGGCGCGAAGGTCTTGCGGTCGTAGATGAAGCCGACACCATCGCGCCAGGTCAGCTGCAACAGGTGGTCGCCCGAGACGATGATGCCTTCGCCGAAGTATCCGGGCGGGGTGTCGAGATGCTGCGCGACCTCACCGGTATCGAGCCGGACCTTGCGCACGCCCGAGCCCATGTATTCGCCCGTGCTCTCGTAGAGAAAACCGCCGTCGTAGAACAGCCCTTCCGTAAAAGCCTTCGGATCGTGCGGGTAGGTGCGCACCACCGTGTAGCCGTACACGGGAATATCGGAGGCCGTCGCGACACTGCCACATCCGACCAGCCACGCAAACGCGGCCAGGACCGCCACGCGAATCGGAGAGGTTGTCATGCCGGATGCCTGTGAGTGAACTGCAGGCATCCTAACGGCAGTTTCGCCACGATCAAGGGGCGGCGGCGGCTCGCAAAATCGCGCCCATTCGCCCACGAGAAACAAAAGAAGGGGCGCCGAGGCGCCCCTTCGTTCACCCGAACGTCGCTCTCGCGATCAGATCGCGTAGTACATCTGGAACTCGAGCGGGTGGGTGCTCGCGCGGTAGCGGGTCACTTCCTGCATCTTCAGCGCGATGTACGCGTCGATGAAGTCGTCGGTGAACACGCCACCGGCCTTGAGGAAGTCGCGATCCTTGTCGAGCGCGGCGAGCGCTTCGTCGAGGCTGGCGCAGACCTGCGGGATGTTCTTCTCTTCTTCCGGCGGCAGATCGTAGAGATCCTTGTCGGCCGGTGCACCCGGGTCGATCTTGTTCAGGATGCCGTCGAGGCCGGCCATCATCAGCACGGTGAAGGTCAGGTAGCCCGACTGCATCGGATCCGGGAAACGGATTTCGATACGACGGCCCTTCGGGCTCGACACGTACGGGATACGGCAGGATGCCGAACGGTTACGCGCCGAGTAGGCGAGCATGACCGGCGCTTCGAAGCCCGGGACCAGACGCTTATAGCTGTTGGTCGTCGAATTCGCGAACGCGTTGATGGCCTTGGCGTGCTTGAAGATACCGCCGATGTACCACAGCGCCGTCTGCGACAGGCCACCGTAGAGGTCGCCCGCGAAGAGGTTCTCGCCGTTCTTCGACAGCGACTGGTGCACGTGCATGCCCGAGCCGTTGTCGCCGACGATCGGCTTCGGCATGAAGGTCACGGTCTTGCCCTGCTGGTGGGCGACGTTCTTGATGACGTACTTCATCGTCATCAGTTCGTCGGCCTTCTTCACCAGGGTGTTGAAGCGCGTGCCGATCTCGCACTGGCCCGCGTTGGCGACTTCGTGGTGATGCACTTCGACCACCTGGCCGAGCGACTCGAGCACCTTGCACATGTCGGCGCGCAGGTCACCCAGGCTGTCGACCGGGCTGACCGGGAAATAGCCGCCCTTCACGCCCGGACGGTGACCGCTGTTGGTGCCGTCGTACTTGTAGCGCGACGACCAGGCCGCTTCTTCGGAGCCGATTTCGTAGAACACGCGGCCCATGTCGTTCTGCCAGCGGACCGAGTCGAAGATGAAGAACTCGGGTTCCGGGCCGAAGAAGGCGGTATCGGCGATGCCGGTCGACTTCAGGAAGGCTTCGCCGCGCTTGGCGATGGAGCGCGGGTCGCGACCGTAAGCCTGCATGGTGCTCGGCTCGAGCACATCGCAGTGCACGATCAGCTGCTTGTGAGCGCTGAACGGGTCGAGGTGGGCGGTCTCCGGATCCGGCATGAGGACCATGTCGGACTCGTTGATGCCCTTCCAGCCGGCGATCGACGAGCCGTCGAACATCTTGCCGTCTTCGAACGTGCTCTCGTCGATGGCGTGGGCGGGGAACGTGACGTGGTGGTGCTTGCCGAGCATGTCGGCGAAGCGCAGGTCGACGAACTCGATTTCCTCGTCCTGGATCAGGTTCAGCACTTTGGAAGCGGCGGACATACAAACCTCGAAATGGGTGTGGGCGGAATGCGTGTAGCAATCGCTATGCCAGCGTATCCGCCATCGACGGGGCGCCGGAATCAAGCTCTCCCATCATAGAACGGGCGTGAGGAAGATGTGCAAATGCACCATCATGGTGCATCGTTCTCGCTCACGCACCATTCCGGCCGATCCGCCATCATCGACGCGAGGTCCGCGAGCGTTTCTCCATCGTTTCCTACGCCGCTGCGTTTTCCCGAGCCGCCCGCATCGTTTACGCTTCGGTCCCTAGCGGGGGCCTCGCCCCTCCCACACCGCCGCCTTTCCCCGGGCCGGCGCACGCAGAGCCGCTCCATGACCAAGAAAACCGATAACGACACCCCGGACGCCGCGCGACGCCGGTTGCTGGGCGGCATGGCCACGACCGGCGCCATGCTCGCGCTGGGTGGCGCAAGCGAGGTGACCGCGGCCGGCAAGAAGGCGGCTGGCCCTGCGCCGACCGGTGCCGCACTGGATACGTTGCTCGAAAAGCACATCGACAACGTGGTCGTGATCTACGCGGAAAACCGCAGCTTCAACAATCTGTTCGGGGACTTCCCCGGTCTGCAGCAGCCGCTGAGCGAGGTTCCGCCAGAACGTCTGATCCAGCGGGACCGCGACGGGACCCCGCTGAAGACCCTGCCACCCATCTGGGGCGGGCTCGTGCCGCACGAGCAGGTCGTCGACCATAAAACGTACAAGATCGGCGAAAAGGACATTACCGGCCTGCCGAACGCGCCGTGGGCACTCCACACCGGCGACGGCACCCCGCTGCCGCACGGTCTGGTAACGCGCGACCTCGTCCACGCGTTCTATAACAACCAGCTGCAGATCAACGGCGGCAAGAACGACGGCTTCGTCGCGTGGGGTGACAACGGTGCGCTGACCATGGGGCACTATGCCAGCGCGCCCGTGCACCTGCGCCTGTGGAATATCGCCTCGCAGTTCACCTTGTGCGACAACTTCTTCATGGGTGCCTTTGGCGGTTCGTTCCTCAACCACCAGTACCTCGTCGCCGCGCAACCGCCGTTCTATCCGGGCGCCGACAAGAGCCCCGCGCAGTTCAACATCGCGGTCACCGAAAGCGGCGACCCGCTCGACCATCGCCTGAAGATGGACGAGGAATCGCCGAAGAGCGCGATGGACGGCAAACCCAAATTCGCGCACCACAATACGCTGACCCCGGACTTCTGGGCGGTGAACACCATCGGTCCGCCCTATTCGCCGGGCTTCAACGTCGATCGCAAGAATCCGCTGCTTGCCGACGCCACCAGCGCCAACACGCTGGTGCCGCAGAAGCATAAACACATCGGCGACGTACTCTCGGCGAAGGATGTCGACTGGGCCTGGTATGGCGGCGGCTTCCAGGCCGCGCTCGACGGTAAGGGCGACGGTGACGATGCCAGCTTCCCGCAGACGCCGAACTTCCAGCCACATCACCAGCCGCTCAATTACTTCGTGACACTGGCTCCGGGAACCGAAGCGCGCAAGAAGCATCTGCGCGATGGCGGTCTTGGCGAGACGGCGGCGACGAATCATTTTCTTGCGGACATCGCGGCTGGGAAGCTGCCTCCGGTGGCGTTCTACAAGCCGCAAGGCGACCTCAACATGCACGCCGGCTACTCCGACGTGGAAGCCGGCGATCGTCATATCGCCAACGTCGTACATGCGCTGCGCACGAGCCCGCAGTGGAAGAACATGCTGGTGGTGATCACGTTCGACGAGAACGGCGGCTGGTGGGATCACGTCGCTCCGCCGAAGGGCGATCGCTGGGGTCCGGGAACACGCATTCCCGCGCTGGTCGTGTCGCCGTATGCGAAGAAGGGCCACGTCGAGCACACGATCTATGACACCGGATCCATCGCCCGCTTCCTGACGCGCCGGTTCAAGCTCGAGAAGCTGCCGGGGCTGAAGATGCGTGAGGATGCGATGGTGGCGGCGGGTGGACCGGCGGCTGGTGATCTTACTGAAACGCTGGACTTTTCGGCGACATGATATCGCCGACAGGGTTGGCTCCCACCGGAGCATCCCCAGCAGCCCTGACCTCGGGACGTCGGCAGTGGCGCGAGCCAGCCTGCTCGTAGGAGCCCCGCCTGCTGGCGACAGCCCGGACCCTCAGTGTCCGGGTGTACCGCCCGACGCGAAAGGCGGTTTCGCGAACCAGATGGCGATCATCGCCAGACCGAAGATCAGGCCGAAGACCCAGAACACGTCATTGACCGCCAGCGTCGCCGCCTGCATGTCGACGATGCGGTTGAGCGCCGCGTTGGCGGTCGGGCCCTGCACGCCAAGTGCCTGGAAGCGATCGAGGTACTCCGTCGTCGTGCGGCTGCCCTCGACGACGTTCTCCGACAGCACCGCGTGGTGATACGTCGTGCGATGGGAGTACATCGTCGTACTCACGGCCGTCGCGATGCTGCCTGCCAGCGTGCGGAAGAAGTTCGACAACCCGGATGCGCTCGCGACCTCCTCATCGGGCATGCCCGAGAGGATGATCTGGTTCACTGGCACGAAGAACAGCGCGATACCCGCACCCATGCAGAGCCGCGGGATGGCCAGCTCGCTGTACGGCGCGTTAGTGCTCAGCGTCGACATATAGAACGATGCGGCAGCGAACACCGCGAAGCCGATCGTATTGAGCAGACGCAGGTCGAACTTGCTCTGGAACACGCCGACGATAGGCGACAGCACGATAGCCAGGATGCCGATGGGAGCGACGACGAAGCCCGCCCAGGTGGCCGTGTAGCCGAGTACCTCCTGGACCCACATCGGCATGACCACCGTACCGCCGAAGAAGGCGAACATGCCCAGCGAAAGGCACAGCACACCCACGAAGAAGTTTCGCCGGCCCAGCAGGCGCAGCTCCACCACCGGATGCTTGTGCATCAGCTCCCATGCGACCAGGAAGGTGATGCAGACCAGCGACACGATGGCGAGTACGACGATGGTCGTCGAACTGAACCAGTCGTCGTCGTTGCCGTTGTCGAGCATGAACTGCAGGCAGCCCACGCCGACGGCCAGCAGGAACAGGCCGACCGCGTCGATAGGCATCTTCGTGACTTTCGACTCGCGGTCGCGAAGCAGCGCATAGGTGACGACGACCGCGAAGATGCCGACCGGGATGTTGATGAAAAAGATCCACGACCAGTGGTAGTTGTCGGTAATCCAGCCACCGAGAATCGGGCCGAAGACCGGCGCGACCACCACGGTCATTGCCCACAGCGCCAGCGCGATAGGCCGCTTCGCGACGGGGTAGTTGTTGAGCAGCAGCGTCTGCGAAAGCGGGACCATCGGACCCGACACCGCGCCCTGCAGGAGGCGGAACACGATCAGCATCGGCATCGACGTGGAAAATCCGCAGAGTGCGGAAAACACGACGAACAGCATCACCGACACCATGAAGGTCCGCACTTCACCGAAGCGACGCGCCACCCAGCCGGTCAGCGGTTGCATCACCGCGCTGGCCATGGAGTAGGCGCTGATCGCCATCGTGCCTTCGTTGCTGCTCACGCCTACGTTGCCGGCGATGGTGCGCACCGACACGTTGACGATGGAGATGTCGAGCACCTCCATGAACGTGGCGAGCGCCACGCCCGCGGTGAGCAGGACCAGCGCACCGCCGGTGAGCGGCGGCCGGGATGCGCCGTTGCCGTTCTGCCCAGCCATCGATCAGCCGCCGCGCTTCGCCGGGACCGGCTTAGGCGTCGTATCCACGGTGTTCTCGCGGATGATCTGTTCGGCGCGCTGGTCGGCTTCGCCCATCTCCTCCTCATAGACGTTGGTGCTGGCCAGAGGCTTGCTGCGGATCGTGTCGGACAGCACACGGCCATCGCGGTCGTGCGTATCGACGTTCACGTCGGTTGACAGACCGATCCGCAGCGGATGCTTGCGCAGGTCCTCCGCGTCGATCGCCACGCGCACGGGCAGACGCTGTACCACCTTGATCCAGTTGCCGGTCGCATTCTCGGCGGGCAGCAGCGAGAAAGCGCTGCCGGTGCCCGCATTCAGACCGACGACCTTGCCGTGATATTCCACGTCCGAATACATGTCCGTCGTCAGCTTCACCGGCTGGCCGATACGGATGTGCTCGAGCTGGGTCTCCTTGAAGTTCGCATCCACCCAGAGGTCGGCGAGCGGCACGACGGTGAGCAGATCCTGGCCCGGCTGGATACGCTGGCCGACCTGCACCTGGCGACGGGCGGCATAGCCTTCGATCGGAGAGACGATCGCATTGCGCCCGTTGTTGACCCATGCGTTACGGAACTGCGAACGCGCCTGAATCACCGCGGGGTAGTTCTCGATGGTGGTGCCATCGACCTGCGCGTGCGCGGCCGCGGCTTCGCGCTCCGCGGCATCCAGCGCGGCCTTGGCCTGCTGCATCTGGCGCTTGCCGGTGTCGACTTCTTCGGCCGACACGGCGCGCCGCTCGAGCAGCGGGTGGCGGCGGTTATAGTCGTCACGTGCCTGCTCATACTGCGCGCGGCGCTGCGGGATCGCGGCATCGGCCTGGTTGGCTTGCTGCATCCTGGCCTGTGCTTCACGCACGGCCTGGGCGAGCTGGCCTTCGGCGTTCATCAGGGCCACCTTCGCATCGACGGGGTCGAGCCTGATCAGCACCTGACCCTGATGGACGCGCTCGGTTTCTTCCACGCCCACCTCCACCACCGTACCGGCGATGCGCGAGGAGATCGTGACCATATCGCCCTTCACATAGGCATCGTCGGTCGTCTCGCGCTGTGACAGCACGAAGATGTAGAGAAGCAGCCATGCCAGGCCGGCGAGGATGAAGACCGCGGCGATGATGGAAAGGATGATGACCTTCTTGCGCTTCGCCTTCGGGTCCTCGTCCTTCTTGTCTTTGTCGTCCTTGTCCTTTCCGTCCTTGTCCTTTCCGTCCTTTCCGTCCTTGTCCTTGTCGCCGTCTTTTTTATCGGCGTCCTTCTTCTCGTCGTCCTTGCCGTCGGGCTTGTCCTGAGGCTTCTTCTCGTCATCGTCGCCGTCGTGACGGCCATCGTCGTCGCGCTCGCCATGCGGCGATTCGTCACCGTACTTGTGCAGGTACTTGTAGCGGTACTTGTACGGCTGCGGCGTCAGGCCGCCTTCGGCGCCTTCGCGCTGATCGTCGTTTTCAATGGTCATCGCGGGGAGTCCTTGCCGGCGGCGGTGGCCGGAAGATCGGGCAGGTCGTCGGCGTGGTAACCGCCGCCGAGCGCGTGGATGAGGGAAAGATTGGCGGAAAGCATCTGGCTGGTGAGCTGCAGGCGCGCATCGCGCTGCTGGTCCAGCTGCATGTCGGCATTGAGCCAGGTGCGGTCGTCGATCAGGCCTTTGGACCGACGGTCGGCGGCCTTGGCCTTCTGCGCGGCGCTGGCGTCGTACTGCCGGTCGACCTGCACGCGCTGGTTATCCAGCATCTGCAGCGTGGCGACACCTTGCGCGATATCGCCGGCCGCCTGCACAACGGCCCCGTCGTACTGCGCCACGGCGCTGTCGAGCTGGGCCTGCGCATTCTCGAACTGCGCACGCAGGCGGCCGCCACTGAAGATCGGCAGCTGTACCGACGCGCCGATGTTGCCCAGCGTCAGGTCGGTCCGCGTTCCCGAGCCGAGATCCGGATAGGTACGCAGGAAGGCACCCAGCGCCATCAGGCTCACGTCGGGGTAATAGGCCTTGCGCGCCTGGTCGATGTTCTTCGACGAGGCTTCGATCTGCCATCGCGCCGCTGCGATATCGGGCCGCCGTGCGAGCAGACCCAGCCGGGCGTCGTCAGGCAGCCGCGTATCGGGCGTGGGCAGCGGCGACGGCGTGAGGTTACCCAGGTCCTTCGGCGATACGCCGGCCAGCGCGGCGAGCTGGACGAGATCCAGACTCGCGGCGCCTTCCAGCTGCGCCACGTTCTGTCGCGTCTGCGCGAGCTGCGCATCGGCCTGATCGAGGGTGGTCGGATCGTCCAGACCGCCATGCACACGCAGTTCGACCAGCTCGCAGTACTGCGACGAACTGTCGGATGCATGGCGGGCGACGGCGAGGCGCGCCTGCTGCGCCTGCCAGTCGAAGTAGGTGTTGACGACGTTGTACTGCAGCGACGTCGCCGCGGAGGCCCGCTCGGCCTCGGCGGCACGGGCCTGGCCGACGGCTGCCTCGACCGCGGCCTTCTGCTTGCCCCACAGGTCGAGGTCCCACGTCGCGAGCGCCCCTGCTGCGCCGCTGTTGCTCCCGCTCTTGCCGGGGTTCAGCTGAAACCCCTGAGCGTTTCCAGCGGCACCGGGTGCCTGACCCTGCAGGGACACGTCGTTGTATCCGTGCCCGCCATTCAGAAGCCCGCGTACCTGCGGGTTCAGTTCCGCCTTCGAGGCATCCACGGCGCGGAGCGCCGCCCGATATCGGGCTTCGGCCTGCTCCATGTTGGGCGAGCCGCGCATGGCGAGGTCGACGATACGATCGAGCTGCGCGTCGTCGTACCGTTTCCACCACTCAGGCTGCGGCCATCCCGCCTGGGACGTGGGCAGCCCGGCGACAGGTACTTCGTCGCGCGGAACGAAGGCCGGAGGACGCACGGCGGGCGCGCAGGCGGCGACCGCAAGCGCCGCGACGAGTACGCCAATGCGTAGCCCGCCGGTTCGACGGCGGAGCCGGAGGAATGTGTGCATGTCGAATCCGTGTGAAATTTCTTGCGAAAGGCGATGACATGCCCTTGCTGCGTCGCCGAAAATTAACAGTGGTTGACGTGGGCAACGCGTGACGGTTCATTGAGTGAAGCAAGTCGCGCGGATTCGTGCTGCGGTGCGGCTAAGCTAGGGGACCTGCTCGACCACCGGATTTCCCCGCCCGTGAATGACCTGATCAGCGACATCCTCCTCGGCATCGTCGAGGGGATCACCGAATTTCTGCCCATCTCCAGCACCGGTCACCTGCTCATCGCCGAACGCTGGCTCGGCGCGCGCTCCGACCTGTTCAATGTCGCCATTCAGGCCGGTGCGATCCTCGCCGTGACGTTCATCTACTGGCGGACGATCTGGAACCTGCTGACCAACTGGCGTCGTCCGGAGACGCGCGATTACATCTTGAAGCTGGGCGTAGCCTTCCTGATCACCGCGGTGCTCGGCCTGATCGTCACCAAGCTCGGGTTTAAGCTCCCCGAGACGATCACGCCGATCGCATGGGCGCTGATCATCGGCGGCATCTGGATGATGGTGGCCGAGAAAGTGGCTGCCAATCGGCCCGATCAGGTGTTCGTCAGCTGGCGTGTCGCCATTCTGGTCGGCCTGGCGCAGATGGTCGCCGGCATTTTCCCAGGTACGTCACGTTCGGCGTCCACGATCTTCGTGGCCATGCTGGGCGGCACCACCAATCGCGCGGCCGCTACCGAGTTCGCGTTCCTCGTCGGCATCCCGACCATGTATGCCGCGACCGGCTACGAGTTGCTGAAGACCTTCACGCACGGCGGCGCGGCCGGCGAGGACTGGACCGGACTGGCGGTGGCTTTCGTCGTGTCGACGATTGTCGCGTTCGTCGCGGTGAAGTGGCTGCTGGGGTATATCCGCTCACACCGGTTTACGGTGTTTTCGATTTACCGGATCGTGCTGGGGATTGCGCTGTTGCTGTTTCTGCCTGCTGGAGGTTGACGGCTAGCCGGGGCATAGCTATGCCGCTTCGTTGGCTTTTCGCCAGCAGGGCTGGCTCCTACAGGGCTGCGGCACGCCCGCCGCGTCCGCGAATCCTGTAGGAGCCAGCCCCGCCGGCCATGCTTTCCCGCAACAAAACCTCACGCAACAGCCGCGATACGCTCCACCGGCGGGGCCGCACGCAACCGCGCCAGTTCGGCTTCCTGCTGTTCGAGCAGCTTGCACTGCGGCGTGCTGGTCCGCTGGAACAGCTCGCTGGTCCACTCGATGAAGGCCTGCACGCGCGCGGAGAGGTGACGCTTTTGCGGGTACACGATCCACAGGTTGGAACCGGTGGAGATCGTGTCCGACATGATGATTTCGAGCGCGCCCTTCTGCAGGGCGGTGGCGGCCAGGCAATGCGGTGCCTGGATGATGCCGAGGCCCGCGACCGCCGCCTGGATCACCGATTCGCCGTCATTGATGAGCATGTGCGCATCGACATCGACGGCGACCCGGCCACTCGGCGAATCGAACTGCCACTGGTACGGCTTGCCCGTGCTGGGATGCACGAAGTTGACCGTACGGTGGGCCTTGAGATCCTCGATGCTGGTCGGTGTCCCATGGCGCGCCAGATACGACGGCGCCGCGCACAACACGTTGCTGAAGTGGCCGATCTTCCGTGCGATCAGGCTGGAATCGGCCAGCTCGCCCATCCGGATCGCGCAATCGAACCCTTCCTCATTCAGGTCGAAGGGAAAGTCGCACATCGTCAATTCCAGACGAATGTCCGGGAAACGCTGCTCGAACTCGGCCAGATTGGGTATCAGCGCGGCCCGGCCCACCGCCGATGACGCCGCCACCCTGAGCTTGCCGGCCGGCTTGGTTTTCGCGTACCCGAGAGCCTCGGTGGCCTCAGTAAGGTCCGCGAGGATCTCCTTGCATCGGGAGTAGAACGCGGAGCCATCGTCGGTCAACCGCAGCGAACGTGTCGAGCGGAAGAACAGCCGCGCACCGAGGCTCTCCTCGAGTCGCGAGATCGCCCGGCTGACGCCCGACGGGGTCATTTCCAGATGCTGCGCCGCGGAAGAAAAGCTCTTGGCTTCCACTACGCGGACGAAAACGCTGATCGCTGAAAAGTCTTCCATCGTCGACTCCGGGGACGGTCATTCGTGACTGCGCGTCACAGGCGAGGTGATTGTAGACCCATTTTTCGCTTGACGGGCAAGACCTAGATTACGTCGCCTGGGTGAGACCGGCTTGACCTCGAGCGCGCTTGAGGTCGTACGCTGCGCCGCCGCACGACCTCCAGCCTACGTTTCGACGCTCTTCAAGGACCCCGTCATGAAAAAGAAACTCCTGTTCGGTTCGTCCGCACTTGCTGTCGCCATCGCCTCCGCGCTGTGGCTGAGCAGCGGCGGCCTGCCCTCCCATGCCGCCGAGCCCGCCCCGGCCATGCCGGCGCCCGAAGTCACGGTAGCCCAGGTCCTCCTGCGCCCGGTGTCCGATGCCAGCGCCTTCACGGGCCGCATTCAGGCGGTCGACTCGATCCAGATCAAACCGCGCGTCAGTGGCTATATCGACACCGTGCATTTCCGCGAAGGTACCTCGGTGAAGAAGGGCGACCTGCTCTTCACCATCGACCCTCGTCCCTACAAGGCCGAGGCCGACCGTCTGGCCGCGAACCTCGCCCAGGCCCGCGCCGAAGCGAAGAATGCCGACGCCAATGCGGCCCGCGGCGCCAAACTGGTCCAGCAGCATGCCGTCTCGCAGGAAGAGGCCGACCGTCTCGATACCGCGGCCGCCAGCGCCAAGGCACAAGCCGCCTCGGTGCAGGCCGCACTCGATAACGCCCGCCTCAACCTGTCGTTCACCGAGGTTCGCGCCCCGGTCGACGGCAAGGTCAGCAACGCGCAGATCACCGCCGGCAACCTCGTGACGCCCACCGACACGCTGACCAGCGTGGTCACCGTCGATCCGATGTACGTCTATTTCGATGTCGATGAGCAGACCTTCCTCAAGCTCGATCGCCTGCGCCGCCAGAGCGGTCACGCGCCCGAGGTCGAAATGGGCCTGGCCGACGAGACCGGCTATCCGCACGCCGGCAAGATCGACTTCGTCGACAACCAGATCCGCGCCGGCGCCGGCACGATCCGCCTGCGTGCGGTGTTCCCGAACGCGGACGGCGCTTATACGGCCGGCCTGTTCGCCCGCGTCGAACTGCGCAGCGGCAACACCCAGCCGCGCGCGCTGATCGACGACAAGGCGGTCGGCACCGATCTGGGCAACAAGTTCGTCTACGTGTTGGGTAAGGACAAGAAGGTCGAGTACCGCCGCATTTCCACGGGCGCACTGGTCGACGGCCTGCGTGTCGTCGATACCGGCCTCAATGCCGACGACGTCGTCATCGTCAACGGCCTCCAGCACGTACGCCCCGGCGTCGAAGTGAATGCGAAGCGCGTGGCGATGGCCTCGCTGGTACCGGAGGGCATGCGCAACGTCGCCGCCAACCGTCCGGCCGGCGTCGACAGCGTGGCGCAGAACCAGGACTGATCCACCATGAAAATCGCCCAATACTTCGTCAACCGCCCGATCCTCGCGGGCGTGCTGTCGGTGCTGTTCCTGATCGCGGGCGGTATCGCCGTGTTCAAACTGCCGATCAGCGAATACCCGGAGGTCGTTCCGCCGACCGTCGTGGTCAAGGCGAGCTACCCGGGTGCCAACCCGAAGGTCATCGCCGAGACCGTCGCTACGCCGCTCGAAGAGCAGATCAACGGCGTGGAAGGCATGCTGTACACCTCCTCGCAGGCGACCAGCGACGGCCAGATGACCCTCACGGTCACCTTCGCCCTGGGTACCGACCTCGACAACGCGCAGGTGCAGACGCAGAACCGCGTCGCCCAGGCCCTGCCGCGTCTGCCGGAAGAAGTGCAGCGTCTCGGCGTGACGACGACGAAGAGCTCGCCCGACCTGACCATGGTCGTGCATCTGACCTCGCCCGATCACCGCTATGACATGCTCTACCTGTCGAACTATGCGCGTACGCGCATCAAGGACCAGCTCGCCCGTCTCGACGGCGTGGGTGACGTCCAGCTGTTCGGCGCCGGCGAATACAGCATGCGCGTGTGGATGAACCCGGAAAAGCTGGCCATCCGTAACCTGACCACGGGTGACGTGATCAAGGCCGTACGCGAGCAGAACATCGAAGTCGCCGCGGGTTCGCTGAACGCGCCGCCCGGCCCGAACTCGAACGCGTTCCAGGTCAACATCAACACGCGCGGCCGGCTGGTGACCGAGGACGACTTCCTCAACATCATCGTGCGCAGCGACGCGTCGGGCTCGGTCACGCATCTGCGCGACGTCGCCCGTGTCGAGCTAGGCTCGAACAACTATGCGCTGCGCAGCCTGCTGAACAACCGCGAGGCGGTCGCGATCCCGATCTTCCAGCGTCCGGGCTCGAACGCGATCGCGATTTCGGACGAAGTGCGTGCCGAGATGGCGACGCTGAAGAAGGATTTCCCGCAGGGCGTCGATTACTCGATCGTCTACGATCCCACGGTGTTCGTGCGCGGCTCCATCGAAGCGGTCGTGCATACGCTGTTCGAAGCGATCGTTCTCGTGGTGCTCGTCGTCATCCTGTTCCTGCAGACCTGGCGTGCATCGATCATTCCGCTCGTGGCGGTACCGGTATCGCTGATCGGCACCTTCGCCGTGATGTACCTGGTCGGCTTCTCGCTCAATGCGCTGTCGTTGTTCGGCCTCGTGCTGGCGATCGGCATCGTCGTCGATGACGCGATCGTGGTCGTGGAGAACGTCGAGCGACACATCGAGCACGGTCTCGACCCGAAGATGGCGACACGTCAGGCCATGACCGAAGTTACCGGTCCGATCGTGGCGACGGCGCTCGTGCTCTGCGCGGTGTTCGTGCCGGCCGCCTTCATCAGCGGTCTGACCGGACAGTTCTATCGCCAGTTCGCCCTGACCATCGCCATCTCGACGGTGATCTCGGCCTTCAACTCGCTGACCCTGAGCCCGGCGCTCTCCGCGATCCTGCTGAAGGGCCGCGACGAGCCGAAAGACAAGCTCACGATCTGGATGGAGCGCAGTCTCGGCTGGTTGTTCCGGCCGTTCAACCGTGGCTTCGACCGCGCATCGCACGGCTATGTCGGCGGTGTACAGAAGATCCTGCGCTTCTCGGCGGTCGTGCTGGTGCTCTACGCCGGTCTCGTCGCCCTCGGCGTGCTCGGCTTCGCGAAGACGCCGACGGGTTTCGTCCCGACCCAGGACAAACAGTATCTCGTGTCGTTCGCGCAGTTGCCGGATGCCTCCTCGCTGGATCGTACCGAAGGCGTGATCCGCCGCATGGGCGATATCGCGTTGAAGGATCCGGGCGTCGAAAGCGCGGTGCAGTTCCCCGGACTTTCGATCAACGGCTTCACCAACAGCACCAACGCGGGCATCGTGTTCGTCACGCTCAAACCGTTCGAGGAACGTCGTTCCGCCGATCTGTCGGCCGAGGCGATCGCGGCTCGTCTGAACGGCCAGTTCGCCGGCATCCAGGACGCGTACATCGCCATCTTCCCGCCGCCGCCGGTCAACGGCCTCGGCACGATCGGCGGCTTCCGCATGCAGATCGAGGATCGTGGCGACCTGGGCTTCGAGGAGCTGTACAAGCAGACCCAGGGCATCATCGCCGCCAGCCAGAAGACACCGGAGCTCGCGCACCTGTTCACCAGTTTCCAGGTGAGCGTGCCGCAGTTCGACGCCGACATCGATCGCGAGAAAGCGAAGTCGGAAGGTATCGACCTTGGCGACGTGTTCCAGACCATGCAGGCGTACCTCGGTTCGCTCTACGTCAACGACTTCAACCGCTTCGGTCGCACCTATCAGGTGAACGTGTCCGCCGAACCGTCGTTCCGTCATGAGCCGTCCGACATCGTGGGGCTGAAGACGCGCAACGCCGCGGGCGACCTCGTGCCGCTGGGTTCGTTCCTCACCGTACGCCAGACCAACGGCCCGGATCGTGTGCAGCACTACAACGGTTATCCCACCGCCGAAATCAACGGTGGCGCGGCGCCGGGCTACAGCACGGGTCAGGCTCAGGCCGCGATGGAGAAGCTCGTCCAGGCCAACCTGCCCAACGGCATGACCTATGAGTGGACCGAGCTTACCTACCAGCAGATCCTCGCCGGCAATACCGCGGTGCTGGTGTTCCCGCTGTCCGTCCTGCTCGTCTTCCTCGTGCTGGCCTCGCTGTACGAAAGCCTCAGCCTGCCGCTGGCCGTGATCCTGATCGTGCCGATGGTGCTGCTGTCCGCGATCGTCGGTGTGATCGTGACCGGTGGTGACAACAACATCTTCACCCAGATCGGCCTGATCGTTCTCGTGGGCCTGGCCTGTAAGAACGCGATCCTTATCGTCGAGTTCGCCCGAGAGGCGGAGATCGGTGGCATGAACCGTGTGGATGCAGTTCTCGAAGCCGCCCGCCTGCGACTGCGCCCGATCCTGATGACCTCGTTCGCTTTCATCATGGGCGTGGTGCCGCTGGTGACCTCGCACGGCGCGGGTGCGGAGATGCGTCATGCGATGGGCGTGGCGGTGTTCGCCGGCATGCTGGGCGTGACCTTCTTCGGCCTGATCTTCACCCCGCTCTTCTATGTGCTGATCCGCGCCTGGAACGAACGCTCCGAGGCTCGCCGCAACGCGCGCCGCGAACGCCGTCTCCTCGACAACGCGGCCCGGGAGTCGTAATTCATGAAAGTCATGTTCCGTAGTACGGCCCTGTTCGCGGCCCTCGTTATCGCCGGGTGCGCGAGCGTGGGCCCCGATTACCACGCGCCGAAGGAAGCACCGGTCACCCTGCAAGGCGTCGACGCCACGCACCAGAACCACGGTGACGTGCAGGCGCAGTGGTGGAAGCAGTTCGGCGATCCGACGCTCGATGCGCTGATCGTCCGCGCGGCGAAGGGCGCGCCGGACCTGCGTATCGCGATGGCCCGGCTGAATCAGGCGCGTGCCGCGCTGGGTACCGCGAAGTCGCAGCAGATTCCCGACGTGGAAACCGTCGCCTCGTACCAGCGCACGCGTGCGCAGCAGCCGGGCTTCACCGATCAGCGCACGACGGTGACGCAGTATCAGGCGGGCTTCGATGCATCGTGGGAGCTCGACCTGTTTGGGGGCGTCCGGCGCTCGGTCGAGGCGGCTCGCGCCGATGCCGCCGCGGGCGAAGCCTCGTTGCAGGATGCTCAGGTCACGCTGTTCGCCGAAGTCGCACGCAACTACTTCGACCTGCGCGGCACGCAGCTGCGGATCGATGTGGCCAACCGCGACATCGCCAACCAGCGCGATTCACTGAAGGTGATCAACGCACGCGTGGAGGTCGGCACCGGTGCCGAGCAGGATCTGGCCAGCGCCAGGGCACGCCTCGCGGCGGTCGAGGCGCAGCTGCCGGTGCTCGAGACCCAGGCACAGGCCGATACGTTCCGCATCGCGGTGCTTCTCGGTTCGCGACCGGGTGAACTGGACGTCGATCTGTCACCCGCGACCTTCAAGCCGATCGACGTCAGCCTGGCCATCGGCGGCGCCGACGAAGTGCTGCAGCGCCGTCCCGACATCCGGATCGCCGAGCGCCAGCTTGCCGCCGCGAATGCGCGCATCGGCATCGCCAAGGCCGACTACTTCCCCCATATCTCGCTGGGCGGTTTCATCGGCTTCCTCGCAGGCCGCAGCAACGACTTCGGCGGTGCCGACTCGCGTGCGTTCCAGGTCGCGCCGAGCATCTCGTGGTCCGGGCTCAACGTGCAGCGCGTCGCTTCCGGCGTGCGCGGCGCGCGTGCCCAGGCGGAGGAAGCGCAGGCCAACTACGACCGCACGGTGCTCACCGCACTGGAGGATGTCGACAACTCACTGGTCGGTTTCAACCAGCAGCGTGTGCGTGTCGAAAAGCTGGTCGTCCAGGCCACGGAGAGCCGTCGTGCGGCGGAGCTGGCCAAGTTGCGCTATGACGCGGGCCGTACCGACTACCTCGAACTGCTCGACGCGCAGCGCACCCAGCTCTCCGCCGAAGATCAGCTCGCGGAAGCCGAGGCCGCCATCAACACCCGCGCCGTGCAGCTGTACAAGGCCCTGGGCGGTGGGTGGCAGGCGTGCGGCGACAACGCGTGCAGCGAGGTTGCGAAAGCCCCATGAGCTCGGCCAAGGTTCATCGCCTGCCCGTAAAGACGAAGCGTATGAACCCGACCGCCGTGGAACCGCCGCTCAGCCAGCGCATCGCGCTGGTGAGCGGCGCCAATCGCGGGATCGGCTTTGAAGTGGCGAAGCAGCTCGCTTCGCTGGGTGTCACGGTGTTTCTCGGCGGGCGTGAACTCGCCAAGGCGGAGAAAGCCGCGAAGTCGGTACGCGAACTGGGCGGAGACGCCCATGCCATACGGCTCGACGTCACCCGTGACGACGATATCGAAGCGACGATCGCGACCATCGATGGCCGCTTCGGTCGGCTCGACATTCTCATCAACAACGCGGGCGGGCATTTCGACGTGCGAGCCCGCACGTCGAAGCCCGACATCGATGACATCCGTGGCGCGCTCGACGTGAATCTGCTCGGGGCATGGTGTCTCACGGCCGCCGCGCTTCCCCTGATGCGTCGCCATGGTTACGGCCGGATCGTCAATGTGTCGAGCGAATGCGCGACGCATGAGATGTGCGGCGACAACGCACCGGCGTATCGCGTTTCCAAGGCGGCGTTGAATGCATATACCCAGGTCGCCGCGCGCGAACTCGAAGGCAGCGGCGTGCTCATCAATGCGGTATCCCCCGGATGGACGGCAACGGCCATGGGCGGAAGCGGCGGCCGACCGGTAGCGGAGAGCGCCGAGGGCATCGTGTGGGCGGCACTGCTGTCCGAACGCGACGCCGCGCACGGACAGTTCTTTCGCGACAAGCTCAGAATCGCCTGGTAGCCGCCCGTTTCTTGAGACAAGCGTCGGCTAAAAATCCGGCAGAGCGTATGCCACCTGTCGAAACGAAGCCCCTCAGCTCCGGCTGCGATTCACCGGGAAATGATGTGCGCGAACCACTCCCACCCGCGCAGTTTCGCGGTGACGAGTTTCACGCAGGTCAGCATCGGTACGGCCAGCAGCGCGCCGGGAATGCCCCACAGCCAGCCCCAGATCAGCAGCCAGAGAAGAATGGCCACGGGGCTAAGCCGTGACCGGCGCCCCTGCAACATCGGGGTCAGCAGGTTGCCTTCGATGGCGGTGATGCCGGCAAAGGTCGCGGCGGGAAGCAGCGCCGGGCCGACTTCCTGAAAATGGAGGACACCGACGACGGCAAGCACCGTGGTCGTCGTGATCGCGCCCACATAAGGAATGAAGTTGGCGACGGTCGCGACCGTGCCCCAGAGCAGCGGATCGGGTACGCCATAGAGGTAGAGCATGCCGGCAGTGACTAGGCCCAGCGTGACGTTGATCGCGGCGGTGAGCAGCAGGTAGCTCGACACCTCGACCTGGATGCTGCGCACGATGCTCACGGTGTGCCGCTTGTACGCGAACGTAGGCGATATCTCCACCGCGCGGCGGAGGATCTCGTCGCCGTACACAAGAAAGAAAAACACCAGGAGCGCGACGGTCAGTACGCTTGCGAGTACCTTCGGCGCACCGGCCACGATGTCCCACGCCGTGAAGGCAAAACCCGCGTTCGCCTGAGGCGCGTTACGCGTCACGGCGCCGCCGACCAGATTCTGTGTCGCCCGGCTCGCCGCTTCGATCTGCTGCGTCATCGGCTTGATCTTGGGCGCGAACGCACGCATCGCCGTCGGTGCTTCGTGGAACCAGTTCAACGCGGGCGTGGACAGCGTGGCGATCGCTGAAACCAGCCCCACGTTGAGCGTCACCATCACGATAACCGCGGCGAGCCAACGGGGAAAACGCACCCGCGCGGCGGCGACGACGATCGGGTTCAGTGCAAGGCCGATAAAGGCCGCGAGTACCAGTGGGACCAGCAACGACTTGCCCAGCACGACGGTATACAGAACCGCCAGCAGGATCATGCCGGTCAGTGAAATACGTATGGCGCGAAGGTGGCGCGAGATACGCCGGGTGCTGCGACTACTGCCGGGTTTACGCCGCCCGCGCGTGACCAGCGTGGACACGGCGGCCCCCGGCGCCGTCGTCGATGGCAACGGCGTAGGGAGTGGACTGGGAAAATCGCTCATGACACGTCGTCGGCCACATCGGCGACATCGCCGGCCAGATCTCCGAGCAAGCTGCCAGCGGCCATCGATATCACCTTTCCGATGATATCGGCCGTCCCACCCGCGACGAGCCCGCTGACGCCAGGCACCGCGAGTGGGTTGAGCTTGATGTTGCTGAGGAAAAAACCGCCGCCGGCCGCGATGCCGAGCACCGTCAGGGGATTTTCGTAGCCGCGCGCGATAAGCGCGGCGGCGGGTTCGACGACTTCGGCGCGTGCGGCGACAACGCGTGCGCGCGCCTCGGTCACTTTCGCCATGCTGCGGAAAATACCCATCGTCAGCCCCCTACCTTCGCTTCGCCTTCCGCCTTGCCCTGCTTCAACGCTTCTTTCGCCAGCAGCGCCAGCTCGTTGCGCGTGCCCGGCAGACTGAGCCAGTGCATGGCGCGCCGGAACACGAGGATAGCGACAATCAACAGCACCAGCTGCAGGCCCGCCAGTGCGGTCAGTGCCCAGGCCCAGGAGCCGAACCACTGCGCCAGACCCCAGCCGGCAAGCGCCAGCAGAGTGAGTCCCAGCGCAACGGCAAAGACGATGGCCGCCAGGCCCATGAACAACATCATGACGACGCCGCTGCGGGCAAGGCCGAATTCAGCGCCCGCCAGCGCGATCTGCGCCGAAAAGAGATTCTTCAGCCCGACGCCGAGGCGACGAATGTCATCCGTCCACGCCGGCATGGCGAACCTGGGACTCGCCGGCGCCTCGTCTCCTGGCGCCGGTCCGTTCATGTTTTCTCGCCCCGAGGGACCGTCTTCCAACATGCGTCAAAGCCCCTGCGGGTGGTGGATCAGTTGCGCAGGATACGGCCCGCGAGCCAACCGGCGGCAAGCGCCAGCGCGATCGACTGGACCGGCTTTTCACGCACGTAGTCGCGTGCGGTATCGAGCCAGTCGTTCGCGGTGTCGACGGCTTCACCGTAAGCTTCCTTGCCGCGAAGCTTGGCTTCTTCCGCTTTCTCGGCCGCGCGGGTCGCGCCGTAGGCAGCCTTGTCCGTAGCGCTGTGCAGCGTGTCTTCCACCTTGTCCGCCGCGCGATCGACGGCATCCTTGGTGCGGTCCACGGCGCTGGAGGTTGCCTGCTTCACCTGCTCGGCACGTGCGTCGATGCGCTCGGCAGCCGAGACGGTGTTCGCGGCGGCAGTCGCGGCGTTGGCGACATGGTCGGCGGGCTTGTTCATGGCATGCATCTCCGGGATAGGCTGGATTTGGGACGGTACGACAAAGAGAGTGAGCGTTGGGTCATTGAGGCGGAGGTGGGCTGTCCGGCCCTCCTCCGCCGAAGACTCGGGAGCATGTCGCCGATGTACCGGCTTCCACGCGGGTCGCCAGGGCATGGGGTCTCACCCGGTCAGACGCGCGGTCCACGCCCGCGGAAGAACGAAATGATGGCGAGGATCAGGAAGACCACGAAAAGGATCTTCGCGATACCTGCCGCCGTACCCGCGATACCGCCAAAGCCGAAAACGGCGGCGATGATGGCGATGACGAGGAAGACGAGGGCGTAATGAAGCATGGTGGGATTCTCCGGCAGGTAGGACGCGGTGCCATTTAGTCCCGGGAGCTGCGCAGGGCGCGTGAAGCCTGGAGCCACCTGTCAAAAGCCGTTCAGGCTGATGGAATCGGTCATCGACCGGTCGGCTCCGATGGGGGCCGGCCGGTCGGCGACCAGGTCAGGCCTTGACCTTCGGATTCAGTGAGTACGTCCCGGTGATTACCGCTTCACCCACCACGTGCCCCTCGATCACGTCCCGCAGCTCGGCAAGGTTGAACCCTTTCTCGAGCGGGACCGTCTCCACGTCCAGCGCGTAGACGTGGAAGTGATAGTGATGCGGAATGCTGTCGTTCCACGGCGGGCATGGGCCGTCGTAGCCGTGGTAGTGACCCTCCATGTCCCGGTCGCCCTTGAACCAGCCGGTGTAGTCGTTCAGGCCCTGAACCGAACCGGGAGGACCGACCGGATCTTTCTTGCCGCGCGGCACGACGCCCTCACCGCAGGCGCCTTCGCCCAGTTCCCGGCACTCGAGCGGAATGTTCGCCATCAGCCAGTGGACGAACTCGACGCGCGGCAGGTCGCGACGCACTTCGCGGCCCTCGACGTTGACGTCGTCCGGCTTCGAGGGCACGTCGGTGTCGATCACCGCGATGGCAAAGGACTTCGCCGTCGACGGCACTTCGGTCCAGGCCAGATGCGGGGTGACGTTGCCGGCCGGCTTGATCGGCTCACCGATCTCCATGAAGGCGAAGTTGGCCGGAATCGACTTACCGTGTTCGATGCTGTCGCTGGTTAAACGCATGGCGGTTCTCCTGGCTTACGAATTACTTCTTGTAGGTGACGCGATAGATGGCGCCGTTGTCGTCGTCGCTGATCAGCAGGCTGCCATCGGGAAGCGGCTGCACGTCGGCGGGACGGCCGGTGGCGTTCTCACCAACCAGGAAGCCCTCCACGAGGGGTTCATAGCTGGTCACCTTGTCGCCGTTGAGGCGCACCGTCATCACGCGATAACCCGACTTGGCCGTACGGTTCCACGAACCGTGCTCGGCGACGATGAGTGCGCCCTGATATGCCGCCGGGAACTGCTTGCCCTGGTAGAAGCGGGCACCCAGCGCGGCGACATGAGCGCCCAACTTAAGCACGGGAGATGTGTAGTCCTTGCAGTTCCTGCCCTTGCCGAAGTCGGGGTCGAGTGTGTCGCCCTGATGGCAGAAGGGGTAGCCGAAATGCTGGCCGGTCTTCGTCACATGGTTGAGTTCATCGCTGGGCAGGTCGTCGCCGAGCATGTCTCGACCGTTGTCGGTGAACCACAGCGTCTTGTCGCTCGGGCGCCAGTCGAAACCCACCGTATTGCGGATGCCGCGCGCCACGACTTCGCTGCCGCTGCCATCCGCGTTCATGCGGCGAAGCTGGGCAAAGCCTTCCGAGTCGCGATCGCAGATATTGCAGGGCGCGCCGACCGGCACATAGAGCTTGTCGTCCGGCCCGAACGCGATGTACTTCCATCCGTGATGCGTTTCCGTGGGCAGCTTGTCGGTGATGACCTCGGGCGCGGGCGGCGCGTCGAGGTGGTTCTCGATGTCACGCAGCACCACGATCCTGCTGACGGCCGAGATATAGAGGTCACCTTTGTGGAACGCGACGCCGACGGGCAGCTGTAGCCCACTGGCGACGGTGCGTACCTTCTCCACGGTGCCGTCCGCCGCATAACTCACGGCATAGACGCGACCCGCGTCGCGCGAGCCGACGAAGACGGTGTGGTTCGTGCCCACCGCCATCTCACGCGCGTTGGGCACCTTGTCGGTCCACACGGCGATATGAAAACCCGGAGGCAGTTTGAGCGATTCCATCGCCGGCGTGGCGGAGAAAGCGGGGGCGGCGAGCAGGGACAGGGCAAGAACGAGGGCGCTACGCATGGACGGACTCCCGTTGCGGTGATTCAGCCCGCGATGGCGTTGAAGCGGGCCGCGATGTAGTCGTCGGTGAAGCTGGTCATGCTGAAATCGCGGATGAAACCGCAATGTCCGCCATAGTTGGCGATATCGAGCTCGATGTTGGGCGGCAGGCGAAGCTGATGGAAGGCACTCACCGGAATGACGGGATCGTCGCGCGAGGTGAGGATGGTCGCGGGAACGTGCAGGCCCATGAGCCGGTCGCCCGCGACGGAGTAGCCGTCGAGGTAGGCCTCGAGCGAGCCGAAATCCGTATGGCGCAGCACCAGCGAACTGGTCAGGTCGCGCATGTTCTGCTTGAGCTCGTCGAGCTCGAAATAGGTCTGCTGCGGGAACGCCTCCTGCTTGAGCCGCAGGGAGCGTCGCCACTTGTGCATGAAGTAGGCGTTGTAGAACCAAGGCGCCTCGCTTTCCAGCGAGAACAGGCCCTCGGCCGGGTCGATGATCGGGCAGACCGCCAGCACGTAGTCGATCGGAATGACCTGCTTCGGCGCCAGCATGGCGGCGCGCAGTGCGAAGTTGCCGCCCAGCGAAAAACCGGCGACGCCGATCACACGCGAGGGGAACATCCGGGCGATCTCACCCAGCGCGGTCACCACCTCGTCGATGCGGCACGAGTGGAACAGCGCCTCGTTGAGGCCGTGGCTGTCGCCGTGGTCGCGGAAGTTGAGGCGGAAGATGTCCCAGCCGTCTTCGAGCAGGCGGCTGCCGGTCTGCAGGACGTAGGTGGAATCGACGCTGCCTTCCCAGCCGTGGAAAAGGATGGCCAGACCGCGAGACGCGCCACCGGTGGTCTGCGGGGTGAAGCGCCCGCTCAGGCGATCGCCGCTGCCCACGTCGACCAGCACTTCGCGTGCGTCTTCCTGCACCTTGTGCGCCCGTTTGGGCAGCAGGGTGCGACGGATGCCGCTGGAGGAGAGCATGGTCTGGACGTGGCCGCTACGCAGCGGCCACGGCGGATTCAGGTCGACGCCCTTGGGCAGGCTCATGCGGAGGTATCGGTATCCAGGGCCAGCGCGATGCGCTCGCGCGAGGCCTCCGCCATGCGGCGGCGCCCGTCGTCGGATAGCGGCACAGGCTCGAGGAAGTGCACTTCCGCGTCCATCGGGGCCTCGCCCAGCAGACGCAGGATATTGCCCACAAAACTCTCGTCTTCCCGGAAGCCCGCATCGATGATGCGACGACCCTGACGAGCGAAGCGCAGCGCCACCGGCTGTACCGGCACCCCGGCATCGAGCGCCGCCTGAAAGATGCGGGCATGGAAGACGCGAAGCACGCCGTTGTGGCCCGTGCCGCCTTCGGGGAACACGGCGACCGCGCGCCCTTCGCGCAGGCGCTCGACCATCACCGCCATCACCGAGGCCAGCGAGTGGTTATTGCCGCGACGGTGGAAGATCGTGCCGCCACGGGCCGCCATCCAGCCGACCAGCGGCCAGCCGGCGATCTCCGCCTTGGCCACGAAGCAGGCGGCACGCTGCGAATGAAGCAGCACGATGTCCAGCCACGACGTGTGGTTGGCCACGAACAGGACCGGATCGGGCAACGGCGTACCGATGCGGACGCTGCGCAGGCCGAAGATGCGCAGGAGCAGGGTCGACCACAGGCGGATCGCGCGATGCGCGAACGGCTCCTTGCCGTCCTTCATGACACCGCGCGACCAGCTAAGGATGCCGGCACAGATGACGATGGCGAAGAGGACGTGGAGCAACAGCAAGGGTATCCGCCACACATAGCGCAGCGGACGCAAACGGTCACGGGGTGTCGGATTGGCGGTGGCGGCTTCCATCAAGCACACAAGATTAACGACCGGCGAACCCTGCCGCTAGAGGACATTGTCTTTCTCGTTACGCCACGCGGGCTTGCCTCAGGCTAGCTTGAGACATTTCCTAGTGGAAGGGCCGTCGAAGCCTTCACCGTGCGCAGGACGAAGCTGGTATTCACGTCGGCCACGCCCGAGGCGTTGAGCAGACGGTCCAAAAGAAATTGCGAAAAGCCGTCCAGATCGGCCACGTAGACCTGCAGCAGGTAATCCATGTCGCCCGTCAGGGCATAGCAGGCGACCACCTCCCCCCAGCCAGCCACCGACTCGGTGAACGCGTCGATGGCGGGCGACTCGTGCCGGGACAGCTGCACCCGGACGAAGGCCTGCAGACCCAGCCCGACCGCCCGGGGCTCCAGCCGCGCGCCGTATCCGCCGATCACGCCATCCGCCTCGAGTTTCTGAACACGGCGCAGGCAGGCCGACGGCGACAGGTTCACCTCGGCCGCCAGATCGGCATTGCTCATACGGCCGCTGGACTGAAGGGTCGCGAGGATCCGGAGATCGGTGCGATCGAGCGTGGACTGCATGATTATTTCTCTTGATCGATCTTATACGCATGAATATTGCGCTCAACTATCGGCTTAGCGCAACAACACAAGCTCATTGCGCCGTTTCGGCGCTAAGCTGTTGTTTCACTCAGGCAAGCGTTCAAGGAGAGTCCCATGGAAAGCCCCCGCCGCGTCGAGCATCAGCAGACCGACCGCGGATACGTGCCCGTCTACGCGACCGGCATCGTGGAGCAACCGTGGGCGAGCTACTCGAAGACCGATCATGAGGTCTGGGACACACTCTATCGGCGCCAGCGCGACCTGCTGCCCGCGTACGCCTGTCAGGAATTTCTGGACGGCGTCGAGCGTTTCGGCTTTGGCGAGGGCGGCATTCCCCGCTTCGAGGATCTGAACAAGGTGCTGGGCGAGGCCACCGGCTGGGAGATCGTCGCCGTGGAAGGCCTGCTGCCGGACGAGGTGTTCTTCGACCACCTGGCCAACCGCCGTTTCCCGGTCAGCTGGTGGATCCGCCGGCCGGACCAGCTGGACTACCTGTCCGAGCCGGATCTGTTCCACGACCTCTTCGGCCATGTGCCCCTCCTGCTCAACCCGGTCTTCGCCGATTACATGCAGGCCTACGGCAAGGGCGGTATGAAGGCTTACGCGATCGGCCCCGAGGCGTTGATGAACCTCACGCGCTTGTACTGGTACACGGTGGAATTCGGCCTGATCCGCACCGATGCCGGCCTGCGTATCTACGGCGCCGGTATCGTCAGCTCCAAGGGCGAGTCGATCTACTCGATCGACTCCGCATCGCCAAACCGGGTCGGCTTCGACCTCGAGCGGGTGATGAACACCCGGTACCGGATCGATTCCTACCAGCAGACGTACTTCGTCATCGACGACTTCGCCCAGCTGTTCGAGGCGACCGGACCGGACTTCACGCCGATCTATGCCCGGCTGGCCGACGGCACCGCCGTGGCGGCTTCCGATGTCGTCCCGGCGGACAAAATTTTCAATATCGGCACGCGCGAAGGCTTCGTTTCCGGCGGAGATAACTGAGCCTCAACGGCGCCCTAACGAATCGCCCCTTAGGATGGACGCACGTTCAGTCAACAGGGTGGGTTCATTGTGGTCGTCTTCGATATTCCGTTCGAGTCCGTCGGTCCGGGCCTCTGGGTGCTCCAGAAGAATGAGAATGAATATGCCGAGTTCTGTTCCCGCGAGGATGCTCTCGAATGCGCGCTGGCTGAGGCCCGCCGTATCGAGGCACTGAACGCGGCATCGGACATCGTGTTGAACATCGAAGGCAACGACGGCGTGTGGCGGGCATTCGACACATCGATCCGGCCCTACGCGTGCCGCATGCAGGCGGCCTGATCCGTCTGATAAGCGAGCAGGATTCCCTGAGGGGCAGGTTGGCGTAAGAGCTGACCTGCCCTTTTTCTTTGGGCGGACAAAATAAAACCCCGGCAGCCAGGGGAGGAGCTGCCGGGGTCGCGTCGGGTCCAGGCTATCAGGGGAAATAGCGGGACCCGGGACAGATGGCCGATGAAACGCGGCGTCTGCCAACAGGTCGCCTCTCGGCGATCGAATACTTAGATAAGGGCTTTGCCGTGAAGTTCCCGTATCACGGGGTGGTCGTGTTTGGGGTCTGTTTAACTTCGGCCGCCGTGGCGTGGTCGGCAAGCCAGGGACCCACCTGCGCGACCCAGAGCGCATAGCCCTTCGGGTTCATGTGCAGCCCGTCTTCGATGAAGAGATCCGGCTTGGGCTGGCCCTGCGCGTCGATCATCGCGGGCGCCACGTCCAGAAAAGCCACGTTCTTCTGCGCCATGGCCCAGGTGCTGATCAGTTTGTTGGCGGCGTTGATGCTGGGCAGCAGGTTGACCCGGGCGACGCTGGGCTTGATCGAGATGAAGGCGATCGGGACGTTGGGCTGCGCGGCGCGCACCTTCGTCACGAACGCGGCGAAATCGTCACGCACCTGTTCCGGGGTGTCGCCGCCCTGCAGGTCGTTGTCGCCGGCGTAGACGACGATGGCCGCGGGCTTGTACGGAAGCACGATGCGATCGGCGAAGGCGGTCGAGTCATCCATGTCCGATCCGCCGAAGCCGCGGTTGATCACGCGGTAGTGCGGGAAATCGGAGGCCAGGCTCTTCCAGAAGCGGATCGACGAACTGCCGACGAACAGCACGGCGTTGGCCGGCGGAGGACTGGCTTTGTCCGAGGCCTCGAAGGCCTGGATGTCGGTTTCCCACCGGCTGTGGTCGGGATCCCTGGCGTGTGCGCCGAAGGACAGGACGAGGAAGATAAGGAGGATCGTCAGGCGTTTCATCCGGACGACCGTAACCGCTCAGGCCTCCGGGGGCAAACCGGGACGATCCACCGCGGTGACCTTCAGCACCGCCTCGATGCGCTGGCCGTTCCATCGATAGATGAAATGTTCGGCCTGCACGCAGGGCGCGATCAGGTCGGGGAAGAACACCGCGACGCACTCCCCGCCCGGGTGGCGCGCGCTGTCGTAGACGATGCCGTTGGAGCCTTCCTCACGCAGGGTCCGGGCCAGCTTGACGCTGGCCAGATAGGAGTCCGGATCGTGTTCGGCGGCCCAGCCCCCACGGATATCGTGCAGGCGTCCCGCGATCGAGGTGCTGTAGCACCGCACCTGCACGTCGGTGGGCGGTTCCCGCGTCGCCGCCAGGAAGGCTTCGCGGTGGTAGACCGTCTCTTCGATCGCGGTGGCGATGGTATGCGCCGCATAGAACACGCCCCAGTGACCATCGGAGAAGCGGCTGCCCTCTGGCGGAATGTGGGTGAACGCGGCCATGATCGGTGTCGTGCCGGGGCCGGAGACGCGCCGGTCGGGCGGCACCATGCTCAGCGCGCCCATTTCCTCGCGCAGGCGGGGGTTGGTCATCGACTCGATCGCCATGACGGCATCGATGTCCCTGGCATCGGCGATACGGTCGAACAGTCCCACCGGGGGAAAACGGCTGGGGACGATGCGGTAGGCGTGGGTCCAGCGAATCCGCCGCGACGGCGGTGCCGTCGTCATCCGTTCCAGCCGCGCTGCGCGTCCAGGTACTGACGGACGACATAGAGGTCGGCGACGTTGCCCGAGAGCATGCGATCCAGCGCCGAGTGGCCGCCGAAGAGAGGCGCAGTGTTGGGCTTGCGCACCCAGGCATCCGCCTGGCCGGGGTCGGGGAAAAGGATCTGGAGGTCCTTCCAGATGCCGAGCAGGTAGCTGATGCGCTCCACGACGTCCCTCGAGGGGGTTCCGTCCTGGAGCTTCTTCCATTTGAAGTACGTGGACTCCGGAGGGTCGCCCAGTAGCGTGCGCTGCTCGGCGCCGCGGAGTTTCCAGCGCTCCGCGAGGGCGAAGAAGGCGCGCAAGGCCGGCCCGCCGAGATCATGGGCGTAACCGGGTTCGACGTGGATGGCTGGCTGCATCGACGGATCTACCTGTGGACTTGTGATGCAGTCTACTCCATTTGTGGAGCTTTTCGTATACGGGCTGCCGCCAGCAGGGCTGGCTTTTTACCTGAGCGCCGTGAAACCGCTCATTTCCTGGACGCAATCCACGCGTCGACATGCTGCTCCAGCACCGGCAGCGGCACCGACCCCAGCGCCAGCACCGTGTCGTGGAAGGCCCGCAGGTCGAACTTCTCGCCCAGCTCCTTTTCCGCCTTCTCGCGCAACGCGCGGATTTTCAGGTAGCCCAACTCATACGACAGCGCCTGCCCTGGCCAACTGATGTAGCGGTCGACCTCGTTGGCGATCTCGCGCTGGCTCAGCGCCGTATTGCCGGCGAGGTAATCGATCGCCTGCTGACGCGTCCAGCCGAGATGGTGGATGCCGGTATCGACGACGAGGCGACAGGCACGCCACATCTGATACGTGAGGAACCCGAAGCGCTCGTAGGGCGTGTGATAGATGCCCATCTCCTCGCCCAGGTATTCCGAGTAGAGCGCCCAGCCCTCGCCATAGGCGGAGATGTAACCGTCGCGACGGAAGTCGGGCAGACCCTGCTGCTCGGCCGACAGCGCCAGCTGCAACGCGTGCCCGGGCATCGACTCATGCAGCGTCAGCGCCGGCATGTTGAACAGCGGACGGGATGGCAGGTCGTACGTGTTGACGAGGTACGTGTCCGGGCCGCCGCGGCCGGACGTGTAATAAGGCGCGATATCCGCAGGCACCGGTTCGATGGCGAAGCGCTGGCGCGGTAACAGGCCGAAGTACTTGCCGAGCTTCGCATCGACCTGCTTGGCCACCCAGGCCGTGCGCATCAACAATTCGTCGGGCGTCTTCGCATAGAACTGCGGATCGCTGCGCAGGAAAGCGAGGAAGGCCGGGAAATCGCCCTTGAACCCGGTCTCCTTCATCGTGGCGACCATCTCCTTGTGGAGGCGGTCGACCTCGCGCAGGCCGATGGCGTGGATGGCATCGGGCGTCAGATCCAGGGTGGTGTATTCGAGGATCTGCTGTCGGTAGTAGGCCTTACCGTCGGGCAGCGACTCGGCCGCCAGGGTCGGGCGCGCCCCGGGGACGTACTCGTTGCGGAAGAACGTCAGCAGCTTGCCGTAGGAGGGAATCACACCCTCGGCGATGACCTTGCGTGCCTCGGCACGCAACAGGTCGGCGTCCCTGGGGGGCAGGGTCTTCGGCAGCGACCTGAACGGACCGTAGAGCGCACTGTCTTCGGGGTTCTTCAGTTCGGCGACGGCGGCGATCGATACATCGCGTCCATTGAGCACCTCGCGCGGGACGGTGAAACCGCGCGCCAGGCCCAGACGCATGTTGTCGATCTCCTGGTCCATATAGGCCGGGATCTGGCGCAGGCGATCGATGTACTTCCGATAATCGTCGCGCGTGCGCAGGTCGTCGCCGTGAAGCACGTAGCCGATGTCGGACCAGAAGGCCGAGTCGCTGTTGAACGGCATCTGCCACTGCTGGAAGCGCTGGGCAGCCGCGAGGTTGGCGATCTGCGCGCGGTAAACGGCGTAGTCCACACGAACCGTGCCGCTCAGCGAGGCCGGATCGATGCGACCCAGCTGCGCCAGCACGTCGTTCCAGTAGGCGAGGCGCCTGGCCTGGCTGGCGGCGTCCACCGTATCCAGGCGGCCCTCGCCGGGCTGCGCTTCGCCCGAGGTCAGGATGCCCGCCTGCCCGCTACGCCATGCCCATTCCTTCGTGTAGATCGCCTTGAAGGCGTCATCGGTCGGTGTGGCGGCATGGGCGGTACCGGCGACGAGGCCGGCGAAGGCGATGGCGCGAATCCAGGGGGACATGCGGGCTCCGTAGGGGGACGGGTAAACCCCGATCATCGCATCCGGACCGCCGAACCCGAAAACTATTCCAGGCCGGCGTAGTGCGTGCGCATGGTGTCGAGGTAAGCCCTGATGTCCCGCCCCGGCGCATCGACGAAGGTTTCTCCCGAATCCCGGCAACCCACGATGCGATCCGGGCGGAAGTTGCGGAAAGCCTGACGATGCCGGCACCAGGTGCCCAGCGTCCATGCGCCACCCCAGAACGACAGGCACAACGGTTCGACCTCACGCGTGCTCGCGCGCCCTTCCGCGTCGCTGTAGTCGAGGCAGAGCACGCGATGCGCGAGCACGGCCTCGTGCAGGCGATCGAGCATGGCCGCCACCTCGTTCTGGAACGTATCGCGCCAGATGGGGGCGAAGATGCGCGACTGTGCCGAGCGCTCGCGCAGGTCCGGGGGGAGCACGGCCTCGATCTTGATCATGGCGGCCTGCGCCTCGCGCGCCAGCCGCTCGCCGGCGAACGCGCGGACGAAGCGCGTACCGGCAACGAGTGCTTCGAGTTCGTCGGCGGAGAACATCAGCGGCGGGATGTCCGAGCCTTTGCGCAGGACATAGCCGACGCCGGCCTCGCCCTCGATGGGGACACCGGAAAGCTGCAGGTCCGCCACGTCGCGGTAGACCGTGCGTAGCGAGACCTCGAGTGTGGCGGCCAGCTGGCGCGCGGGCAGCGCGGTGCGCCGCCCGCGCAGGGCGTTGATGATGAGGAACAGACGGTCGGCGCGGCGCATACCCGGATCATCGCCTGCCGCGCGTGGCACGGAAAGCGGCGATGGTCATGCCCGCGCATCGTCCTGCGCTCAGGCGGCGGCCAGCGTCTGGGCTTTCGCCAGCGCCGCGTCCTGCGCGGCGGCGCGAACCACCGCCGGACGCGCCATCACGCGGGCCACATAGGCCTCGAAGACATCCCGACGCGGCACCAGGCCGAAACCCATCGTCCAGGTCAGCGCGCTGGCCCAGAGGATATCGGCGGCGGTGAAGCGGTCGCCGAACATCCAGGGGCCCTGCGCGAGCTGGGCCTCCAGGAGGTCCATGACGGTGTCGAAATCACCGTAGGGCGACTGCATCGCCGGCATCGGAACGTTTTTCGCCCAGCGATCGACGACGGCGGGCTCGAAGCACGAACCGTAGAAGGCGAGCCAGCGCAGATAGGGGCCGCGCAGCGCATCGTCGAACGCGGGCGCCAGTCCGGCCTCGGGATAGAGATCGGCGAGGTAGGTGAAGATCGCCGGGCGTTCAGTCACGAGACCACCGCGGTGTTCGATCGCGGGCACCTTGCCCATCGGGTTGATCTTCAGATACGCGGGAAGGCGCTGCTCACCCTCGACCAGGTTCATCACGTGCAGGTCGTACTGCGCACCCAGTTCCTCCAGCAGCATGAGGACGCTGCCCGACCGGCTGTTGGGGGCATGGTGGAAAACGACGCGATTCGGGTTCATGCGGTGAAGCTTCCTTTCGGGTGGCGGAGACTGTAGGAGCGCGCCTTGCGCGCGATGCTTCCGGAGAGGGGAGCAGGGTCACGGCCGGCGCGGCCTGCGGCAGGCTTTTCGCGCGCGGGGCGCGCTCCTACGGGCGTCGGCGAGGTTGCCGGCGATCTTTCATCCGGGGTGAAACGGTATTGCCCGTCCATCAGCAGTCCCCGCTTGCCGAGCGGCGCATACAGCTCGGCGAGACGATCCAGAAATCGATTCATGACGCGTTCCCTCCCCGGTTCGGCGGCGAAGGGACAGTCTGCGCGGGGGCTGCTGACAACGTTCTGTCAGCAGCCCTCTGGCGTCGTTCACGCCACACCCGGACAATGCATGGTTTCGCGCCTGAGTCCGTCCGAATGACGAAACCGATTTCGCTGATCCAGTTCCTCATCGAAGAAAAGCGCGAGGGGCATATCAACGCCCAGCTCAGCCTGCTGATCGAGGTCGTCGCCCGCGCGTGCAAGCGCATCTCCGTCGCCACCGGCAAGGGTGCCCTCGGCGGCGTGCTCGGCAATGCGGGTTCGGACAACGTCCAGGGCGAGGCCCAGAAGAAGCTCGACGTCATCTCCAACGAGATCCTCCTCGAAGCCAACGCCTGGGGCGGTCACCTCGCGGCGTGCGCGTCCGAGGAAATGGAAGATCCGCAGCCGATTCCGGACGCCTACCCCAAGGGCAACCACCTGCTGTTGTTCGATCCGCTCGACGGCTCCTCCAACATCGACGTCAACGTCTCGGTCGGCACGATCTTCTCCGTGCTCCGCTGCCCGGATGGCGTCACCGAACCCAAGGCGGCCGATTTCCTGCAGCCGGGGACGGAACAGGTCGCCGCCGGTTACGTGGTCTACGGCCCGTGCACCCTGCTGGTGCTGACCTTCGGTCACGGCGTGCATGAGTTCACGCTGGACCGCGAGCACGGCAGTTTCGTGCTCACCCGTCGGGGCATCACCATTCCCGCCGAAACGGCCGAGTTCGCGATCAACATGGCGAACCAGCGCCACTGGGAAGCGCCGATGCAGCGTTACATCGGTGAACTGCTGGCAGGCTCGACCGGCCCGCGCGGGCGGGATTTCAACATGCGCTGGGTGGCCTCGATGGTCGCCGACGTGCATCGCATCATCACCCGCGGCGGTGTCTTCATCTATCCGCTGGACGCGAAGATCACCGGCCACGGTGGCACCGGCAAGCTGCGCCTGATGTACGAGGCCAACCCCATGGCGTTCATCGTCGAGCAGGCCGGCGGCGCCGCCACCACCGGCCGCGAGCGCATCATGGACCTGCAGCCCACGGCGCTTCACCAGCGTGTGCCCGTGTTTCTGGGGTCGAAGAACGAAATCGACGTGGCGACCCGCTACCACCTCGACGCGGACCACACCCGCGACTGATCGACCGCCGGGCGGCGCACACGCGCTGCCCGGTTTTAGCCATCCGTCCGTCATCCGGCCGCCGCCGGCGTGCCCGATGATCCGCCTGCCCTTCTCACGGTTTTCTTCCATGACGCTCCGCCGCGCCCGCTCCTGGCTTCCGCTCGTACTCGCGACCCTGCTCACCGGTTGCTTCGGTGGAACCAGGCCGGATCAGCGCCCGGATACCGCCGTGCCGGTACTCGCGGCCAAGCCGCGTATCGGACTGGCGCTGGGCGGCGGCGCGGCCAAGGGCTTTGCCCATATCGGGGTCATCAAGATGCTGGAGGCCAGCGGCATTCATGCCGACGTCGTCTCCGGTACCAGCGCCGGCAGCGTGGTCGGCGTGCTGTATGCCTCCGGCATGGATGCCTTCCAGTTGCAGGAGCAGGCCTTTGCGCTCGATGAGGGCAAGATCCGCGACGTTCGCTTCTTTTCAGGTGGCCTCGTGCAAGGCCAGAAGCTGCAGGACTACGTCAACGAACTCCTGAAGAACACCCCGATCGAGAAGTTGCATACGCCATTCGCGGCGGTGGCCACCCAGCTGGAGAACGGCGACCGCGCCATCTTCATTCGCGGCAACGCGGGCCAGGCCGTGCGTGCATCCAGCAGCATTCCCGGAGTGTTCGAACCGGTGGACATCAACGGCAAGCATTTCGTGGACGGCGGTGTCGTCAGCCCCGTGCCGGTGGACGCGGCGCGCCAGCTCGGTGCGGACATCGTCATCGCCGTGGATATCTCGGCGCGCCCCGATGGCACCAATCCCGACAGCATGGTCGGCATCGTCGGCCAGTCCATCACCATCATGGGACGTCGCCTGGCGGAGCAGGAACTCGGCCGTGCCGACATCGTGATCCGGCCCAAAGTCGGTCAGATCGGGCCGACCGACTTCGATCAGAAAAACGTGGCGATCCTCGAAGGCGAGCGGGCCGCACTGGCCGCCATTCCCGCGATCAGGGCGAAGATCGCCGAGAAGACGGCCGCCATGGGCAGACCGCCCGTCCCGGCGCGCTGATCAACCCGCGTCGATCAGCGCCAACGCCGCCTGACGGCCCAGCGTAAGCACCTCGTCCGACAGTCCCTGTTCCGCCACGGCGCGGGAGAGGGACATCGAACCCACCATCGATGCGAACACCGACATGGCCAGCGTGCGACGGCGTTTGCCACGCACCGACGCCGGCAGGGTCGACGCGATCAGCTCGACCATCTCGGCATAGCCTTCCGAAAATGCCGCGCGGGTCTCTTCCGGACGGCGGCCCATCTCGGCCGCCAGTGCGGCCGCCACGCAGCCCGATGCCGGATGATCGCGGTGATCCGCCGACAGATAGGTGTTGACCATCGCACGATGCGGCTCCGAACGTGAGCCCGCGACACGCACGGCCATACGGTCTTTTGCCGACGTCGCCGCCGATGCCACGCTGTCGCGCACCAGGTCTTCCTTCGAACCGAAATGGTTGTAGAACCCACCCTGGGTCAGCCCGACGTCGCTCATCAGGCTCACCACGCCGACGGCGTCGATGCCGTCCGCGCGAAACCGCTCAGAAGCCGCTTCGACGATCTTCTGCCGAGTCTGCTCCTTGTGACCTTTCTCATAACGCATTGCTTTCGCTCCCCTGGGGATCGATTCCCCTGCCCTGGGCCGATTCTAGCAATGCTTGCATATTGAAATGTCGAACGTCATGGGGATCACATCGTCGCGACGTTCAAGGCACTGCGTGTTGGCCTATGCTTGGCGTATTTCCGTCACGCCAACGAGGATCCCACATGAGCCAGGCCCATCTGTACGACATCGCCGTGAAGCAGATCGACGGTGTTTCCACCACGCTCGACACCTGGCGCGGCGACGTGCTGCTGGTGGTCAACGTCGCCTCGAAGTGCGGGCTGACGCCGCAGTACGAAGGCCTCGAGGCGCTCTACCAGCGCTGGCGCGACAAGGGCTTCACCATCCTCGGCTTTCCCGCCAACGACTTTCTCGCGCAGGAGCCCGGCAGCGACGACGAGATCAGGTCGTTCTGCTCGACGACGTTCGACGTGCAGTTCCCGCTGTTCTCCAAGATTCCGGTGGTCGGTCCGCAGCGCCACCCGCTGTACAGCGCGCTGATCGAAGCGCAGCCCGAACGCATCGGTGAAGGCCCGATGCGTGATCGCCTGCAGGGTCATGGCATTCCGACCAACGAGGCGCCGGAGGTACTCTGGAACTTCGAGAAGTTCGTCGTGAACCGCCGCGGTGAAGTGATCGCACGCTTCGCGCCGGACGTCGAAGCGAGCGATGCACGCCTGCAGGCGGTGCTCGAGAAGGCACTGGCCGAGAAAGCCTGAGTCGCCTGGAGGCACCGGGCCTAAAGTGCCCGGCGTCTGGCGACGTCCTCCGCGGTCACCTGACCCTGTTTTCCGCCGAAATGACGGATGACGTAGTTGGCCAGGGCGGCTACCTCCGGATCGCTGTACGCGTGACCGAAGGCCGGCATGTAGACATCCGTTTCGCCGATCCGCATCGTCACGCCGTGCAGGATCGCCTGGGTGACGTTCCGCCCGCTGGGGTCATTGACGCCACGCGTACCGACGAGGCTGGCGTACGACGTCTGCTGTCCGGCGCCATTCCATTGATGGCAGCTGGCACACGCACCTTCGAACAGGCGCAGACCGTCCGAGTCGGCCGTTTCATCGTCTCCGCCAGGCGCGGCCGCACTGGACGCGAGTACGGCTTTGGGCGACGGGTCGACGACCACCGGGTCATCGCCCTCGCGCGCAGGCACCGTGCGCAGCCAGGCGACGAGCGCCGCCGTGTCTTCCGGTTTCAGGAACTGCAGGCTGTGCGCGACCGCCTCGCCCATCGGCCCCATGGCCGACGCATGGCCATCCGCGTGGCCGGTACGCAGATACTGCGTCAGCGCCTCGTCGCTCCACTTGCCGATGCCGTGCGTGGCGTCCGAGGTGATGTTCCACGCGCGCCAGCCTTGCAGTTCCGCACCAGCCAGCGACTCGCCATGCTTCAGCCCGAAACCGACGTTACGTGGCGTATGGCATTCCGCGCAGTGACCGAGCGGTCCGGCGAGATAGGCACCCGCGTTCCACGCCGGCGATCGCGAGGGATCGTTCTCGAAGCGTTCGCTGCGGAAGAACGCGGCATTCCAGAAACCCATCGCCCAGCGCTGGTTGAACGGGAAGCCGAGATCGTTCGGACGTTCCGGCTGGCGCACCCTGGGCAAGGTGAACAGATAGGCCTTGATCGCCAGCACATCGGCGCGGCTCAGCTGCGTGTACGCGGTGTACGGGAAAGCGGGATAGAGATGCTTTCCGTCCTTGCGTATGCCCTCGCGGACCGCACGCACGAAGTCGTCGTCGCTCCAGCCGCCGATGCCGGTTTCGACGTCGGCGGTGATGTTGGAAGAGTAGATCGTGCCGAACGGCAGCTTGAAGGGCAGGCCTCCCGCGAAGGGTTTACCGGTTTCCGGCACCGTATGACAGGCGATGCAATCGGCCGCGCGCGCCAGATACTCGCCGCGTGCGACGGGATCGGCGTTCAAGGGCGCACCGGCGAGCGCCGGAGCGGTGCCATCGGCCGGATCGGTGCGATTGAGCGCGACATAGGCCACCGCTCCGATGATCAGGACGACGACGATCAGCAGAAAAAAGCGCTTCATGCGACGCCCTCCTTGCCGGTTCCCGCATCCGCGACACGTTTGAGCGCATCCGCCGATGCGGCGAGCGAGGTGCGCGAGACCGGCAACTCCGTCAGACGCACGCCGGTGGCAGCGAAGATCGCGTTGGCCAGGGCCGGCGCGGCGATCGCCGTACCGACTTCGCCCAGTCCTCCCGGCGACTCCCCGCTGGCGACCGTATAGACCTCGACGTTCGGTACTTCGTTGATGCGCAGCGTGCGGTAGTCGTGAAAGTTGCTCTGCTCGATCATGCCGTCTTTGAGGGTGATGCCGTTGAACAGGGCGGCGCTGAGGCCGAACAACAGACCACCCTGCACCTGCGCCTGCACGGAACTCGGATTGATGGCGATACCCACGTCGACGGCGACCACGGCGCGTCGCAGGTGAACCTGGCCCTGTGCCGTCACCTCGACCTCGACGATCGCGCAGACGTGGCTACCGAACGGCGACGCCACGGCGATGCCGCGTCCGACCCGCGCCGGTAACGGCTGGCCGCCCCAGCCGATCTTCCCGGCGGCGAGATCTAGCACGCCCAGGGGCCGTGAACCGGGCTTCATCAGCGAACGCCGGTACGCCAGCGGGTCCTTGCCCGAGGTGTGAGCGAGCTGATCGATGAAGCTCTCGACGATGAAAAGGTTGTGCGTTGGACCGACGCCACGCCACCAGCCGACGACGAGCCCGGGCGGCATGTCGTGGCGGACCCACTCGACGAGCACGTTGTCCATCTCGTAAGGCAGATCGGCCGCGGACTCGATGGCGTCGCTGTCCATGCCGTCCTTGCCCATGCCACCGGGCGCCCAGCGCCCGAGTACCGTGCCACTGGTGATGCGATGCTTCCACGAGGTCGGGCGGCCATCGCCATCCAGCGTGGCCGAGATGCGGTCGAAGTACAGCGGCCGCACGCGGTCATGACGGATGTCTTCCTCGCGACTCCAGATGACCTTGAGCGGGTAGGCCACCTGCTTCGCGAAGGCCACGGCCTGTTCGACCTGGTCGGTTTCGAGGCGACGGCCGAAACCGCCGCCGAGGTACTGGTTGTTCACCGTCACCGCGTCGAGCGGGATGCCGCAGATGCGCGCGGCTTCCTTCTGCGCGCGTGTCGGAACCTGTGTGCCCGTCCAGATCTCGCACTTGCCGGGCGTGACGTGCACGGTGGCATTGAGCGGCTCCATCGGCGCGTGCGCCAGCATGGGCGATACGAAGGTCATCTCCACCGCCTTGCCACCCGCGCCCGCCTCGCCCTTCGGCTTGCGCCCGACCAGGGCGGGGCCTTTGCGCGAGCTTTCCTGCAAGGCGGCGATGAGCGTGGCGGTATCGAGTTTCTCGTTGACGCCGTGGCGCCATTCGATCGTGAGTTCCTGGAGGCCACGATGTGCGGCCCAGTAGTGCTCACCCACCACGGCCACGGCATCGGCCAGCCTGATCACATCGATGACCCCGGGCACGGCGCGTGCCTTCGTCTCATCGACGGCACCGAGCGTACCGGCGAGTTCCGGGCTGGTACGTACGGCGGCGTATTTCATGCCCGGCACTTTGACGTCGATGCCGAACTGCGTACCGCCGTTGACCTTATCCGGCGAGTCCACGCGACGCAGCGGCTTGCCGATCACGGTGAAGTCTTTGGGGTCTTTCAGTGTGACGGTCGCGGGCTGCGGCAGTTTGCCGGCGGCTTCCGCCACCGCCGCGAATCCGAGGGTACGACCCGACGGCACGTGCGTGATGGTGGCGCGCGCCACCGAACAGCTGGCCGCATCCACGTGCCACTGCGCCGCGGCGGCGGCTACAAGCATCTCGCGCGCCACCGCACCCGCTTCGCGCAACGACTGCCACTGTCCGCGCGTGCTCGTGGAGCCGCCGGTGATCTGGCCGCCCCCAAGCAAGACCTGACCGTACAGCGCATCACTGGGAATCGAATGTTCGACGGTGATCTGATCCAGGCCGACGCCGAGCTCCTCCGCGAGCATCATCGAAATGCCCGTGTAGATCGCCTGCCCCATTTCGACCGTGGGCATGACGAGGCGGATGCGCCCATCCGCGTCGATCCGGATGAACGCGTTGGGTGCGAACGTCGGATGGCCATCGGCCGCGGCCGCCGCGTCATCCGCCGGTTGGCGTCGGGGATTCATCTGCGCGACCGCGGGACCGAGCCCGGCCGTCCACAGGAAGGCCACGGCGAGACCACCGCCTGCGAGCTTCAGCGCCGAGCGGCGCCGCGGATCGATCCCGTGCTCGTCGTGAGGGGAGGCGGTCATGGCGTACTCCCGTCGACGATGACCTGCAACCCTTGCGGCAGTCCCGTCGCCGCCTGCTTGATGGCCTCGCGGATGCGCACGTACGTGCCGCACCGGCAGATATTGCCGGCCATCGCGGCATCGATGTCGCGATCGCTGGGGTTCGGTGTGCGCGCGAGCAACGCCGCGGCGGACATGATCTGTCCGGACTGGCAGTAACCGCATTGCACGACGTCGACCGCCAGCCAGGCCTGCTGCACCTTCGCGCCTTCGGGTGTCGCGCCGATCGCCTCGATCGTCGTGACGGCGCGGTCGCCCACGGCCGACACGGGCATCTGGCAGGAGCGGACCGGCTGCCCATCGAGGTGCACCGTGCACGCCCCGCACTGCGCGATGCCGCAACCGAACTTCGTGCCGGTCAGTCCCACCACGTCGCGCAGCACCCAGAGCAACGGCATATCGGGTGGCACATCGGCCTGCCGATCCTCACCATTCACGCGCAGCGTGTACATGTCCCCTTCCCCTCGGCTGGGTGGACGCTCGCGTCCACTGGCTTGATCAGATGTCGGGCGACAGATTACGCCGAATCGGGAGCCGTGCATTCCGCGAGAGGAGGTGTTTTTGCAGAAACTTCTTGCGGCGTGACGAGGGACCGGCACATCGTGCCCGTTATGTGCCGCGCTTTATGCCGACTCCACCGGGCGGTGCCGTTCCAGCCGCTGCGTCAGCGCAGCGGCTTGGCGGTCACGCCTTCGTTGGTCATCTTCACTGGCAGGATGTGACCGTCCTTGTCGAAGTGCATCTCGTCGATGCTGGTCACGCGATGGTTGCCGTCGGTATCGCCGAGGGGATGGCGGTGATAGACGATGTACCAGCTGTCGTCTTTTGCGACGTGAAACACGGAGTGATGCCCGGCGCCGGTGGCGATCTTCGGATCCTGCTCCAGAATCTTACCGATACGCTTGAACGGGCCTGTCGGGGAGTCGCCGATCGCATAGGCGACGCAATAGTCCGGCCCGGTCCAGCCACCTTCCGACCACATGAAGTAGTACTTGCCGTTGCGCTTGAACATCAGCGGGCCTTCGACGTACTCGGGCGCGGGCGTGATTTCCTTGAAGGTCGCGCCATCGGCCATCGGCTCGACGCCGGTGAAATCCGGCTTCAGCTTCACGATGTTGGCGTGCTTCCAGCCGCCGTAGATCATGTAGTAGGTGCCGTCGTCGTCATGAAAGACGAACTGGTCGATCGGCTGCGCGCCGTTATGGAACTTGTCGATCAAGGGCTTACCGAGCAGATCCCTGAACCGACCGTCGGGCTTGTCGGCGACGGCCACGCCGATACCACCGACCTCGTTGTCGTTCTGGATGTCGTTAGCGGCGAAGAAGAAATAGTACCTGCCGCCTTTCTCGACCAGCGCGGGCGCCCACAGCGCCTTCTTCGCCCAGGGGATGTCTTTCATCGCCAGCACGCTGCTGTGCTTCGTCCAGTGCACCAGATCCGGGGACGAGAACGCGTCGAAGCAGGTCTGCTGCGCGTATTTCAGCGACGTGGTCGGGTAGATCCAGTACTGATGATCGAAGATCGCGGCTTCGGGGTCGGCGTACCAGCCGGGGAAGACGGGGTTGCCGGCGTGTCCCGGCGGTGGAGCGGCGAATGCCGCCGTGGACATGCACGCGGCAAGCACCGCACCCCCAACCCATTGAGCTAACCGCATGCCGAGTACCCCGTTCGTCTGTGCAGAGCGGACGACCATAACGTTTCGGCCGTCCGGATGCCATCGGAGGTATCGTTTACCGTGATCCGCTCACGGAATGAAAACGTACGTATGTCCGCCGCTCCCCGCACCATCTGCATGCTCGTCTACCCTCAGGCGCAGTCGCTGGACATCAGCGGCCCCCTTGAGGTGTTCGCGCTGGCCAGCCGCCAGGCCCAGGATGACGAGCCCGGACGTGCGCCGCTGTATCGCATGCAGGTGTTGGCCGCGACGGACAAGCCCGTGGAACTGGCATCCGGCATGCGCCTGCTGCCGGATACCCACTACCGCGATATGCCCAACGAAACCGATACCTTGCTGGTCTGCGGCGGCATGGGTGACGCCGTCGAGCGGGTGCGCGCCGACACGAACCTGGTGACATGGCTGCACGAGGCGGCGCAACGGGTGCCCCGCGTCGCCTCGATCTGTAGCGGCGCCCTGCTGCTCGCCGAGGCAGGCCTGCTTGACGGCCGGGAGGCGACCACCCACTGGAGCGACATCCCCGAGCTGCGCGACCGCTATCCTGCCGTGCGCGTGTTGCCGGACGCGATTTACACGCGCGACGGCCATATCTGGACTTCGGCGGGAATCACGACGGGGATGGACCTGGCGCTGGCGATGGTCAGCGCCGACCACGGTGCCACGCTGGCGCTGAAAGTCGCGCGGCGCATGGTCATGGCCAACAAGCGCTCGGGCGGGCAAAGCCAGTTCAGCGAACAACTGCATGCACTGGAACAGCCGGAGCACTTCGCGTCGCTGGCGTCATGGATCGGCGAAAACCTGCGCAGGCGACTCGATGTCGGGATACTCGCCGATCGGTTGCACATGAGCCCTCGCCAGTTCACGCGCCGGTTTGGTGCGCACTTCGACGTGACACCGCTGAAGTACATCGAGCGCTTGCGCGTCGAAGCGGCAAAGCCCCTGCTCGAGAGCACCGGCAAGGACATCAAGCGTGTCGCCGACGAGTGCGGGTTTCCTTCCGACGAGGCGATGCGCCGGGCTTTCGTCCGCCGGCTGGGTAGCACGCCGGCCGAGTACCGGGCGCGCTTCGCGGCTAAGTGACCGTTTGCGCGGGTTCCATGTCCGCAAAAGCACCCAGAAACGTTTTAGCGTGCGGCATCGTTCACGGAGGATCCGCCCATGCGCCGCCTGCTGCCCTTGCTCGCCATGTTCTTCGCCCTGCCCGCGCTCGCGTCGCACGAACCGCACGGGTCCGCGCCGCCGGTCCGGGTTGGCATCGTACTGTTCGATGGCGTGCAGATCATCGATTTCGCAGGCCCTTACGAGGTTTTCGGTACGGCGGGCTTCGGCGTGGTTACCGTATCGCCGGATGGCAAGCCCGTGACGACGGCGATGGGGCTAAAGGTCACGCCCGATGCGAGCTTCGCCACGGCGCCGCCGTTCGACGTGTTGCTGATCCCTGGTGGCGACGTCGAGGATGCCCAGAAGGATCCACGCGTGCTTGAGTTCATCCGGCAGCGTTCGGTGCCCGCACGGCAGGTGCTCTCCGTATGCACGGGCGCCTTCATTCTCGGCGCAACGGGGCTGCTCGACGGCGACAAGGCCACGACCTTTACGCCGCGGATCGATGAGCTGGCGGCCGCCTTTCCGAAGATCGATGTGATCCGCGATGTGCGCTGGGCCGATAACGGCAAGCTGATCACGTCGGCCGGCCTTTCGTCCGGCATCGACGCGGCGTTGCATGTCGTCGCCAGGGTTCGCGGTACCGATGAGGCACGTACCGTCGCCATGCGCCTGGAATACGACTGGAAGCCCGACGGTGGGTTTGTGCGGTCACGGATGGCAGATCGCTTCCTGACCAAGAAGCTACTTCAGGCGGGGGTCGAGTGGCCGAAGGACGCGAAGTTCGATGAGTACGTGTCGACGGGCGATCTCGATCAGTGGGTCTCGCGATATCACGTGGAGACGGCGACGCCAGCGGCGGAGTTGCTCGACCGGCTGGATGCGGGTGCCCGGAAGAGTGGATTGTGGAAGGCGGCGGGGAAGCATCGGTGGACGAATCGGCAGGAAGGGCGGGATGTGATGCTGAGCTTCGAGACACAACCGGGTGCCGATGCCAGGCACTTCGAGCTGGACATCATGTTGAAAGCATCGCCAGCGCAGCCGTGATTTTGCGATTTGGGAGAGGTTGCGCGACCCGCGGCTCGTGCAATTACTTGCCTTGATTGGGGCTCGACCAGGCGGTTTTCAGGTTCAGCCCGCCCTCCAAAGCCCCATCATGGCTGATGTTGGCCTCATCCCGCTGACCATCAAGCAAATCCACAGCTTGGCACCCCGTTCGTCTGTACGGAGAGCGGACGACCATGACGTTTCGGCCGTCCGGATGCCATCAGAACCGGTAGCTGGCACTTCCCATGATGCTGCGGCGCGGACCGTAGAAGCAGTCGCCGCGCGCGAGGCATGAGGCGTTGTAAACCTGGTCGGTGACGTTGGCCGCGTTGACGGAGAAACGCCATGGGCCCTGCGTGTACGCGACCATCGCGTCGAACAGGGTCTTGTGGGGAACCACGAGCGTGCCCGTCTCGTCGTAGTTGGTACCGATATAACGCGCACCGATGCCGAAACTGAAGCCGTCGCTGTCGGCCGCGTTCACGTGATAGACGCCCCACGCCGATGCCTGGGTCTTCGGCAGACCCGCGACGATCGTGCCATCGTCGGGACGCGCCCTGGTCCAGGTGTACGTGCCGATCAGGTCGACATGATTGCCGATCCGAGAGTTGCCTTCCAGTTCGACGCCGCGCGTCTTCGCCCGCCCCGCCTGTATCTGGTTCAGGGGATTCTGCGGATCCGGTGCGAGTCGATTTTCCTCACGCAGATCGAAATACGTTGCCGTGATCAGCGTCGATCCGCCGACAGGCTGGTACTTCAGGCCGGCCTCGTACTGCTTGCCGCGCAGGGGCTCATAGGGCTGGTTGTAGAAGTCGAGACTATCCAGCGGCTGGAACGATTCGGTGTAGCTGACGTACGGCACGATCCCGCTGTCGAACCGGTACATGAGACCGAAGCGCGACGTGGTCGCGTTATCCACGGAGCGGCTGCCGCCGGTCGTCAGCGTCGCACGGTCGTGACGCACGCCGACGGTACCGATCCAGTGATCGCCCCAGTTGATCTGATCCTGGACGTAGAGGCCGGTCTGACGGGTGTGGCTCGATGCGACAGGGAAAACATCGGGCGGCACGAAACCGTTGTGGTAGACCGGCGCATAGAGATCGAACGGCGTGGCGTCGAGGCCGTTGCCCTGCGCGCTATCGGTGTGCGAATAGCTGATATCGAGGCCGAACAGGACACGGTGATGCATGCTTCCCGTATCGAAATCCCCTTCCGCATGGGTGTCGGTGACCAGACGCTTGTGCCGGCTGATGGCGACATAGCTGTATCGCGACACGGTACGCTGGTCGTCGTCGAGGAACGGGTACGCAGGGTTCGAATAGACGTTCGGGTAGAGCGAGCGATAGTCGACGTTGTCGTGCGAGTACCGCGCGTTCTGCACGAACTTCCACGTGTCGTTGAAGCGATGTTCGAAGAACGACGATACCGAGCGCTGATCGGTATCGTAGCGATCGAAGCCCGGCTCGCTGACGAAGCGATTCGTCGGAATGCGCCCGTTCGGATTGGGCAGCAAGGTGCCCGCATGCGGCAGGAAGTTCAGTGACGAGCCGTTGCGGTCGAACTGGAGATTGACCAGAAGGCTCCAGCGCGTGTTCGCGTCCGGCTGCCAGGTGATCGACGGTGCGATGGCGCGACGGTCGTCGGATACGTGGTCGATCTGGGTGTCCGCATCGCGCAACACACCGATCAGGCGATACGCCCAGTGCCCGGCGGCGTCGAGGGGACCCGTGAAGTCGAAGGCCGTCTGCTTGCGCGCATGGTTTCCCAGCTGCACCTGCACTTCATGCGCCGCCGTGAACTGGGGACGCTTCGAGGTCAGACCGATCAGGCCGCCGGTGGTGCCCTGTCCGTAGAGGACCGACGACGGGCCACGGACTACTTCGATGCGGTCGAGGAAATAGGGCTCCGTACGGGCGTAGCTAGACCCAAGCGCCTGACGAAGGCCGTCCAGATATTGCGTAAAGGATGTGCCACGGACGAACGCGTCGTCGCCGCGGCTGTCCACGCCGTAAGCGTCCGAGCGTACGCCAGCGGAGTAACGCAGCGCATCCTGCACCGTCAGCACGCCCTGGTCGATCATCTGCGTGTTCGAGATCACGGAGATCGCCTGAGGGGTCTCGATGATCGGCGTGTCGGTCTTGGTCGCGCCGGAGGCGTCCTGCCGGGCGTAGCCTTCGTCCACCCTCACCCCGTGCACGTCGACGGCGTCGAGCTGAACAGCCTTGTCACTGCGGGCGGTGTCCTGAGCGAACGAGGCATGCGACGCCAGTACCCCTGCGATGAGCAGAGGCAGCGCCTTCGAAGGAAGGGTCATGAGCTTGGGTCCGTGGCTGGATGTCGTTGTCGTCGGTAATGCGAACGACTCTCATTACCATGATGACGAATCGCGTCCGGTTTCGCAAGATCCTGTGGCGTAGGCGAAGGTCGGGCCATGCTGTGGCGCGACGTCTCTTCAACGCAGAGATTGCGAATGGATCGTATTTCCGTAAAATCGTTGAACTCGATTCCTCCGCGGTCCCGCCATTCCGTTCGCTCATCGGGTAGCCAGTCGCGCATCGTCGACGCAGGCGCTATCCGATATGCGACTCAACGTGAAGAACGCCTTCGACCGGCATTACTTCGTGACCGCGTCCTCGACGCGCACCAACTGGGGTGAGCCCCGCAGCGTGATGCTCAACCTGGAAAGGAGATTCTGACGATGGCCAGGCGCAAGGCCGCAGGCATTCAGTCCACTCGCGTGCTGGAAATCACGTCGCGTACGGTTGCCGCCGTCTTCGGCGGCTACGCGATGGCGGCTTTGGTCGCCTCGGCCTTTGCACGCTGGCTGCCTGTCGCGCGCGTCGAGGCGGTCATCACCGGCATGCTCTCCTCGTTCGCCGTGTACGCCACCGTGGTGGTCCTCGCCTTCGCCATGCGCAGCGCGACGCGGGTGTGGTTGTGGCTGGCTGCGTTCGGCCTTCCCCTTGCGGGTGCGCTCGCGTGGTCGATGCATGGGAGCGCGGTATGAACGGTGTCAACGGTGGCCTGCGCCAGTCGATGGCCTGGCTGCACACCTGGGCCGGCCTGCTGGTCGGCTGGCTGCTGCTGGCGATCTTCGCCACGGGCACCAGTGCGTATTTCCAGGACGAGATCACCCGATGGATGCAGCCGGAGATCACCGGCCAGCGCCAGATCACACTGGCCTCCGAGCGCGCCGTCGACTGGTTACAGAAGAACCAGCCCGGCGCGGACAGCTGGTCGATCACCCTGCCCGGTCGGCGCGCCATCGCCTCCACCCTTTACTGGAAACCGGCCGGCGAGACGCGCCGGTCACTGCGCGACCACACCATCACGCTCGATGGCAACGGGCAGCCCGTCGTGTCGCGCGCGACCATCGGCGGTTTCTTCCTCTACCGTATGCATTTCGACCTGCACTACATGCCGGTCGTCTGGGCGCGCTGGATCGTCGGCTTCTGCGCGATGTTCATGCTGGTGGCGATCGTCAGCGGGGTCATTACGCACAAGAAGATCTTTGCGGACTTCTTCACCCTGCGCTTCGGCAAGGGGCAGCGCTCGTGGCTGGATGCGCACAACCTGAGCGCCGTGCTCGCGTTGCCGTTCCACGCCATGATCACCTTTACCGGGCTGGTCACATTGCAGTCGCTGTACATGCCCTGGGGCATGACGGTGGCCTATCCCACGGTGGCGGCGTACTCCGCCGATGCCTATGGCAGCGAGGCGCCACCGATGCGTTCCGGCAACGCCGCGCCTGTGGCACCGATCGCGGAAATGATTCGCCAGGCGCGCGCGGCTTGGGGTGGCGCGGAGCCGGGCTATATCGACATCGCGTTCCCCGGCGACGCCAACGGCATCGTACGCATGTTCCGCGGCGGCGGCGACGGTATGGCGGCGCGTGCGAAGACCTTGCAGTTCGATGCGGCCACCGGCCACATGCATCCGGTACCGGCCGCGAAGGGTGCTGCGAGCGAGACCGAGAGCGTGATGGTGGGCCTGCATGCGGGACGCTACGCACCCTATCTGCTGCGCTGGCTGTATTTCCTTTGCAGCCTTGCCGGTACGGTGATGGTCGCGACGGGGCTCATACTGTGGACGGCCAAACGGCGCGTGCAGCTGCCCGATCCCGAGCGCCCGCACATCGGCTTCCGGCTGGTCGAGCGGCTGAATATCGCCAGCGTCGCCGGTCTCCCGCTCGCGTTCGCCTGCCACTTCCTCGCCAACCGCCTGCTGCCGCTGCGCATGGACGGCCGTCCGGACTGGGAAGTGCATGCGTTCTTCATCGCCTGGGGCGGATCGCTGCTGCTCGCCTGCCTTCTGTCGCCGCGACGCGGATGGCTCACGCTGCTGGCGGCGTCGACCGCCGCCTTTGCCGCCATCCCCGTCGTGGACGCGCTGACCACGGACCGCTGGCTGGTGCCGAGCCTGTTGCACGGCGACTGGGTTTTCGCAGGTTTCGACCTGACCATGATCGCCCTTGCCGGCGCACTCGGGTTCGCCACGTGGAAGGTCTATAAGCGACCCACGGTCCTCGCCCGACACAAGCGCGCCGCGACGCGGGAGGTATCGGCATGATCCTCTTACCGATGCTTGCCTCCCTGCTCGGATTTACATTGTTGTGCCTCGGCATGTCGCGACATCAGCGCGATCTGTTCGGCCGCGCAATGTCGCCTGGGCGTACCGTGGCGGCGAGATGGATCGGCTGGACCCTCGTCGTGCTTGCCTACGGCGGCAGCATGCTGATCGAAGGTGCCGCCCTCGGCGCCGTTTATGGGGTCGGCGTGCTCACCTTCGGCGCGCTGGTCGTGGCGTTCACGGTTACCGGAATGTCCAGGTAGCTTGCCGGTAGCCGGCTCAGTGTGCGCCGTAGCTACGACGACGACCGGACGACAGCGTGCCGTCAGGCATGCTTACCCGACGGAGCCCAGAACAGACCGCGCGAACTCGATCCGCTTCATGTCACGCCATCAACAGGTCTTCGTAGAATGCGCCGATCGGCAGCGTGGGATGGGCGATCTGGATCTCGAGGATCCACAGACCCGGTACCGGCGCGCCGTCGAAGTCGCCGAGGTTGCCGGCCTTGTGCACGGCATGGGGGTAGTCGCCGACCCGATGGCCCTTGGTCGCGTGGTTGAGGCGCCAGCCCATGGCGTCGGCCTCGGCGCTGACGTAGTCGTACAGCGCGACGCCCGTGACACCGTCGCGCCAGCGTGCCTCACCCCTGGCGAACAGCTCGCGCGACGCGGCGGCGCAGGCGTGCATGACGGGATCATTGCCGACTACGAAGGTGTCGCCCACATCGCCCTCGTGGCCATCGAAGACGGGCCCCAGGTCGACGAAGTAGACGTCGTTCTCACCGAGCACCGTGTCGGGCGCCGAGCGCTGACGGAACGTCTTCAGCGTGTTGGCGCCGAAACGCAGAATGCTCGGGTGCCAGATGCGGTCCATACCGGCAGCCTCGAGCCGTTCCTTCGCCAGTTGAACAGCCTCGGGCTCCGTCATGCCCGGACGGATGCGCGAGGCGATGTCGCGCAAGGCGGTCCAGGCGCGCTCGCGGGCACCCAGCATCCGGGCGAGATCGAATTTCCTGCCGACGTTCTCGGCGGTCGCTGCGGGCATGGCGGCGGTCCAGGCGTTTCGGGGGGGCATTATCCCCCGGCGAAGCATGCCGCCAACAGGGTGTGCGACACGCTTACCTCAAGGCCAGCCCACCGCACGCAGCCACGCGTCCACCTGCCGCGTATATCCCGGGTCGACCCCGAGTTCACGGTTGATTTCCATGTGATCCAGCGCCACCGGCAACGTCGCGGCTCGTCCACCCAGGGCGTTCACCTTCGCGGCAAAGCGCTCGTTCGCCCCGCACGACTGCGCCCGCGCCGACGAACACACCATCAGCATCGGAGTGGCGGGCGCGCGGACCAGCCGGTCCAGCGGCGAGGCCGCCGGCCAGCCCGCCGGGTCGCGGCCGAACACGCGGTCATAGAAACGCGCATGTGGCGCGTTCATGATCTGGGGAAGATCCACGGCACCGCTGTCGAGGGATACCGTGGCCAGCCACGGTGCCACGCCCGCCTGACGGCCGATGTCCGGCGACACGGCAAGCAGGCTGACGAGGTGCGCACCGGCCGAATGCCCCATCAGCACGATGCGTGACGGATCGCCATGCCACTCATGCGCGTGACGCTGCACCCAGGCCAGTGCGCTGGCGACATCGACCGCCTGCTCCAGCGGCGAAGCGGCAGGCCAGAGTCGGTAGTTCACCGACACGGCGATCGCACCCTGCGAGCCCCAGTGCGCCAGCTTGCCGTCGATGACGCCGGGGTTGTCCTTGTCGCCGACGATCCATGCGCCACCATGGACCATGACGAGAATCGGTGCGTCATGCGCGCCTGCCGGCACGTGAACCTCGAGGGTCTGTTCGCGCGACGGCCCATAGGACACATCGGCGGCCGCCGCCGGCAAGACGATGAAGGCGATCAGCCAGGCGATAAGCCGGAGGATGGGGTACACCGGAGCTTCCTCAGTGGCAGGCGATGCTTTCGCCAGCCGCGTTGCTGCAACTGCCGGTGTGAGTGACCCCGTCCCGGGTGACCGTCGTGCTGCCGCTGTAGCTGTTCCCAGCCGCGCCGGTCGCCGAGGCGGAGTGCGTGATGCCCTGCCCTTGCGCACCCGTGGTTTGTCCCGCGAACGTTCCACCCTGCGCCCCGGTAGCGTTCGTGTTGCGATCGAAACTTCCAGTGCCGTCGGCGTTATGCGTGGCTGTCGCGCGGGTCGTTGCCGTGCCACCGCCAGAACCCCGCCAGTTACCTCCGGCGTTGGACGTCACATTGCCCTGGCCATCGGAGACCGTACGACGACCGTGCGCGCCCGTCGCGCCGTTGGGACCCCGGAACCCCGCCGCGTGGCCGGCGACGGAACCGCCCTCGGCCTGCCCGTGGGCGCCATAGGCGACGAAACGACCCGATGCGGTCGCCACGCCGGATGCGAGGAGAAGCGCCAGGGAGCAGGCAATCGTGCGATACATGAGCAAACTCCATCTTGATGGCCGTCCGGCCGGAGACGTCACTCTGACGAATCCCAGGGCGGCCCGCCGTCACGCTTCGCAACCGAACGTTTCCGTGCATCGCTTACGAAACATCCTGTTACACCTTCGCTCCCGGTGGCGCCCCGGTCGCGTCCCGGACACGGCAGAATCGCACCATGACCGAGTTCACGCCCTCCCGCATCCTGATCGTCGACGACGACGCGCGCCTGCGCGATCTGCTCTCGCGCTACCTGCAGAGCCAGGGCTTCGCGACGGTGACGGCCGAGGACGGCAAGGCGCTGGACCGCGAGCTGAAGCGTCGACACGTCGACCTCATCGTGCTCGACATCATGATGCCGGGAGAAGACGGCCTTGCTATCTGTCGTCGCCTGCGTGGCCAGGGCGTGGATACGCCGATCATCATGCTGACGGCGCGCGTTGACGAGGTGGATCGCATCGTCGGGCTCGAGATCGGCGCCGACGACTACCTGGCCAAGCCGGGCAGCCCGCGCGAGCTGGTCGCCCGGATCAACGCCGTGCTTCGCCGTGGGCGCGCCGCGCCCGGCGCACCGCTCACCGACAACCGCCGCGTCGTCTTCGGGCCCTTCGTACTCGAACTCGGCACGCGCCGCCTGCTCCGCGATGGCGAACCGCAGCACCTGACGACCGGTGAGTTCGCCGTGCTCGCGACACTGGTACAGCGCCCGCGCCAGCCACTCACGCGCGACCAGCTGATGAGCTCCGCGCGCGGTCGCGACCATGAGGCCTTCGACCGGAGTATGGACGTGATGATGAGCCGGCTGCGCCGGGTCGTGGAAGACGATCCGCGCGAACCGCGCTGGCTGCAGACCGTCTGGGGACACGGCTACGTCTTCGTTCCGGACGGCCCGTGAACCGGCGGCCATCCAGCCTGTTCGCAAGGATCGCCACGCTGCTCGCCGTTACGGTCGGGTTGTGCTTCGTCCTGAGCATCGTCGCGATCCGGATCACCAGCGACGAAGGCGCGGGCCGCGTGGGCATACGCGGCGCGACGGCACGTATCGTCGTCGCGGATACGCTCATCGCCAGCGGCAAGGAGGCCGGGCTGGCCGAGATCCACGTGATCCGCGCGCCCACCGCGCCCGCAGGCAGGGAGCCCGTCCTTCCCGTCGTTCGCCGCACTCTGGAGGACATTCGCCAGGCCTTTCCCGGTCGTGAAGTGCGCATCGATGGCATGCACGATGCCACGCTGTGGATCGCTGCGCCGGCGCCCGCGACAGGCTGGCTGGGTGTGCCAGTGACCAACACCGGAAAGCCGGCCGTTCGCGCCGGCCTGCTCGCCATTGCGCTGGGCGGCGTGCTGATCGTGCTGCTCGCCGGACTTTACGCGCGCAGCATCACCGCACCACTGCGGCAGCTTGCCGACAGTGCCGCCCACATGGTCAACGGAAGCGAGCCGCCATCGCTCCCCGACGGGGTCGCGCGTGAACTGACCGAACTACGGTCCGCCCTCGCCCGCGCCGCGGCCGACGTCCGTGCCAGCGCACGTGAGCGCGACCTCATGCTGGCCGCGCTGTCCCACGACATGCGCACGCCGCTCGCCCGGCTGCGCCTCGGACTGGAGCTTTCGCCCGTGACCGATCTCGCGTTGCGCGGCGGCATGGAAGCGGACATCGATGCGCTCGACAGCCTCTGCGAACACTTCATCGCCTTCGCACGCGACGGTCGCGACGAAGCGACGGGCGACGTCGACCTGAGCGCGATCGTGCACGACGTGGCGGCTGTCGCATCGGCGCATGGCGAGGTGTGGACGTTGCGGCTGTCCGACGCGCCGATCATCCAGGGCAAGCCCCTGACCTTGCGTCGCGCTTTGGAGAATCTCGTCCGCAATGCAAGCCGACATGGTGCGGCACCGTTCGAGGCATCGGTCGAGGTGACCGCGACGGAGATCCTTACCACGGTGATCGACCATGGATCCGGCGTACCCGGGGCCTTGCTGCCCCACCTCGGCCAGCCGTTTTTCCGCGGAAACGCCGCCCGCAGCGATGCCACGGGCAGCGGTCTGGGCCTGGCCAGCGTTCGACGCACGGCGGTCCAGCACGGCGGCGAACTGCATCTGCGCAACGTGCCGGAAGGCGGATTCGCCGCGACGCTGGTGTTGCCGCGCGGCAATCCACGGACTCAGGCGGGCTTCGTGGGTTTACGCGTCCCATGCGAACGCCGTCTACCCGCGATGTGACGCGGATAGACGGGGGTGTCGTTGTCAGACCAGCTCAGCCAGCGACGCCGGATCGAACGACTTCATCGCCGCTGTATCCCCCGCACGCACCTTCGACACCCACTGCGGATCGCCCAGCAACGCACGGCCCACGGCGATAAGGTCGAACTCGTCGCGCTCCAGGCGCTCGGCCAGACGCTCGACGCCCACGGGCGACGACGTCGCGCCACCGAACGAGGCAAGGAACTCGCCATCGAGGCCGACCGACCCGACGGAGATCGTCGCGGCGCCGGTCACCTTCTTCGCCCAGCCGGCGAAGTTGAGACCCTCGGCGCCGTCGACGTCCGGGAACTCCGGTTCCCAGAAACGGCGCTGGGAACAATGCAGGACATCCACACCTGCGGCCACCAGCGGCGACAGCCACGCTTCGAGCTCGGTCGGCGTATTGGCCAGACGCGTCTGATAGTCCTGCTGCTTCCACTGGCTGACGCGGAGGATCAGCGGCATGTCCGGGCCGATCGCGGCGCGTACGGCGGCGACGACTTCGGCGGCGAAGCGTGCACGCTCCGGCAACGTGGCGCCGCCGTAGCGGTCGGTACGCTCGTTGGAGCCATGCCAGAAGAACTGGTCGATCAGGTAACCGTGCGCACCGTGCAGTTCGACGACGTCGAAGCCGAGCTCTTTCGCGCTCAGCGCGGCGCGTGCGAACGCGGCGACGGTGTCGGCGATGTCTTCGTCGGTCATCGCCACGCCGTGTTTGTCGCCGGGGCCGTTGATGCCCGACGGGCTTTCCGCCGATACCGGGCCGACCCAGCCGGACATGCCGCGCGTGCCACCGGTGTGCCAGATCTGCGGGCCCATACGACCGCCGACGGCGTGCACTTCGTCGATCACGTGGCGCCAGCCGGCCAGAGCGGCGTCGCCGAAGAAGGACGGAATGTTGGGTTCGTTACGCGAGGCCGGGCGGTCGATCACCGTGCCTTCGGAGAGGATCAGGCCGACGCCATCGGCGGCACGGCGGCGGTAATAAGCGGCGTTGGCTTCTCCCGGCACGCCCGCGTCGGTGAACAGACGGGTCATGGGCGCCATGACGATGCGGTTGGCCAGCGTGAGGCCTTTGAGGGTGAAAGGGCGGAACAGCGCGTCGACAGCGGCCTGGGTCATGAGAAATATCGCACCTTTATCGAAGATGCGTGCGAGGGTATACAGGATATACTTGGCGTCAATAAGGCACTTGAACGCTCTCAGGTATCTCCATGGAAACCCGCGCTGACCCGACCTGCTCCCCCACGCACTTCTCGGCCGGCTGCCCCAGCCGCGTGCTGTTCGATCAGGTCGCCGATAAGTGGTCGATGATGGTCCTCACCGTCTTGCACGGCGGCCCGTTGCGCTTCAACGCCATCCGGCGGCAGCTCGAGGGCGTCACGCAGAAGGCGCTCACGCAGTGCCTGCGCCGTCTCGAGCGCAACGGGCTGCTTACGCGACGCATCATTCCGGCCGCGCCGATCGGCGTGGAGTACGCGCTCACCGATCTCGGCCGATCGCTGCATCGACCGTTCAAGGAGCTCTACATCTGGATGCATCAGAACCTGGATGAGGTCGAGGCGGCGCGGGTTCGTTATGACGAAGCGTCATCCGCGCCTGCGGATGCCGTCGGCTAGGAATGTGACGACGGGTGCGCCTGGGCCCTGAGCCGGGCACTCGCCCGCGCCCTTACCGCATCCGACCCGTCGACCCGCGACAGGTACTGCAACACGTCACGCTTCGTCGAAGGATTGGCGGCGATACACACGCGCACTTTCTCGTTCACGTCGTCGGCCAGTTCGCGCAGCAGCGTCTCCGAGGCGTCGACGCGCTCGGCCACGGCGTGGCGGACGATCCAGTTCGCATCGCTGGCCAGACGTTCCAGCATCTCCGGCGGCGACGTGCGGTTGTAGGCGATAAACGGCCGCAGTTCGGGGGCGCGTGCGTGGATCTGCATCCACACCGCGAGCGGCACCTGCTCGCTGGCGGCGCGCTGGTTATCGTCAGGATCGTCGCTGACACGCAGCCGAATCCATTCGTTGGCATTGTCGATCATGTTCCCCCCTTCCCGCGGATGCGCCCGCGAGCATCAACCCAGGCGCAGCACCGCCGCCGTCTGGGCAACGATGGTACGCCCGATCTCCTCCGCTGGCACCTCCCTGGCCAGGGCACCGGCCTGGCCCGACCACAACGGCTGGAAATCGCCCTGCGCCATCGCTTCGGTCGCTGCCCGTAACGGCGTCAGCGGCCCGGCCGCCAGGGGGAATGGCGGTGCATCGGCGGAAACGGGGCCCACTTCACGCATCAGGCGGTTGATGGCGCCGCGCGCCGGGCGCCCGGTCAGCACGTTGGTGACCACGGTGTTGTCGTCACGTACGCCGCGCAGCGCGGCGCGATGCACGGCGGCGCTGGTCGATTCCGGCGACAGCAGGAAGGCCGTGCCCATCTGCACGGCGGAGGCGCCCAGACACAGCGCGGCGGCCATCCCACGTCCATCGGAAATGCCACCGGCGGCGATCACGGGGATGCTCAGCGCGTCGACCATCTGCGGCACGAGCGCCATCGTGCCGGGCTGCGTCGTCATGTCGTCGGTGAGGAAGTTGCCGCGATGGCCTCCGGCTTCATACCCCTGGGCGATGACGGCATCGCAGCCGCGCTCGGCCAGCCAGCGGCCTTCGGCGACCGTGGTCGCGGTGGCAAGAAGGATGGCACCGGTCGCCTTCACCCTGTCGAGCAGAGCCGTCTCGGGTAAGCCGAAGTGAAAGCTCACCACTTCGGGCTTCAGCTCTTCGACGAGCGAGCACATGGCGGCATCGAACGGCGCGCGACCACCGGCGGCGGGCAGCTTTGCCGGATCCACATCGAATTCGCTGAAGTAGGGCGCCAGCCGGTCCAGCCATCGACGTGTCTGCGCCTCGGTCGGCGTCACCGCCGTATGCGCGAAGAAATTGAGGTTGATCGGTCCGGGCACGGCCGCACGAAACACCGCGACCTCCTCACGCACCCTGTCGGCGGTGATCGAGGCGCACGGCAGCGAACCGAGGCCACCGGCACGCGCCACGGCGATCGCGAGAGCGGATCCGCCGGAGCCGGCCATCGGCGCGAGAAGAAAAGGATGCTCGATGGCAAACAGGTCGAGCACGCGACGGTCGGTCCAGACAGGCACAGCAAACTCCTCGAAGCGAACCGCGAAGGTCGATACCGGCAAGGATAGACCGGTCGACCTCCGCGTCGCGTAAAGTCTTCAGTGTGCTTCGGCTTTCCGCAGCGACTTGCGTGCCGCCGCGGCCTGGCTCTCGGTGACAGCGGACGCATGGTTGCCGAAACCCGTACGCACGAAGGTTGCCACCTGCGCCACCTCCGCATCGCTCAGACGCTCGGCGAAACCGGGCATGCCCAGCGGCGACGGTGCCTTTTCGGTCGACGGCAGGTGGCTACCGCCGAGGATCAGCCGCACCAGCGTGGTCGGGTCGTCCGCGAGCACGGTCGGGTTGCCCGCGATCGTCGGGAACACGTGCGCGTAACCTTCCGCGTCGGTGCGATGGCAAGCGGCGCAGTTATCGACGTAGATTTCAGCGCCACGGCTATCGTTGATGCCGGCCTGCAGGGCCTTCGCGGTGGTGTCGTCGGGCGCGAAGCGCGACGGATCATCCGCGGTGGCCGGCAGCGTCTTCAGGTAAGCCGCGATCGCATGCAGATCGTCGTCCTTCAGCCACTGCATGCTGTGCACGGCCACGTCGGCCATCGGCTGACCGACTACGGCGCTGTGCGCGTTACGCGCGGTACGCAGCGTGTCCACGATGTCCTGCTCGCTCCAGCGACCCAGACCGTCGGCCGTGTTGCCACGCAGATTCACCGCATACCAGCCGTCGATCACCTGGCCACCGGACAGGTACGAGCCACCCTTCTCGTCAAGCGTCCGCTCCTGCAAAGCGAAGCCGCGTGGCGTGTGACAGCTGCCGCAGTGACCCGCGCCCTGGACGAGATAGGCGCCGCGGGCGATCTTCTCGTCCGGGTACGCCTTCGGATCGAATACCACGCTGTCGGCATCCGGTGCGAACAGCTTGCGCCAGATCGCCAGCGGCCAACGCATCGACAGCGGCCACGGAATCGCCGTGCCCTGGTTCGCGCGCGAGGACGGCTCGATGCCGCCGTGCCGGAAGTACGCGTACAGCGCGCGCACGTCGTCGTCGCTGAGACGCGCATACGACGGGAACGGCATGGCCGGGTAAAGGCTCGAGCCATCCGCCGCGATGCCATGACGCAGCGCGCGGTCGAACTGGTCGAGCGTGTACTTGCCGATGCCGTGGTCCGCGTCGGGCGTGATGTTGCTGCTGTAGATCGTACCCAGCGGCGTCGCCATCGGCAGGCCACCTTCGAACGGCTTGCCGCCCGGACGGCTGTGGCATGCCGTGCAGTCGCTGGCCAGGGCCAGGTAGTGGCCCTTCTCGATCAGGGATTTGTCGTCCGCGGGCACATCGCCGGCGATCGCACGCGTATGCGTGGGCCAGAACGCGAACGCCAGCGCAGCCACGAGCACGACCACGCCGAGGGCGATCAGGGTGAGGAAGAACTTTTTCATCTCGTTCTCCTTACGCCTGGACCATGGGACCGGGGTCCTTCAGGTACTTCTCGCGGATGGCGGTGGCGGCCCAGTACGCGAGGCCGCCGACCAGACCGGTCGGGTTGTAGCCGTTGTTCTGCGGGAACGCGTTGGCGCCGATGGCGAACACGTTGGGCACGTCCCACGACTGCAGATAACGGTTCAGCGCCGAGGTCGATGGATCCGAGCCCATCGTCGCGCCACCGCAGGTGTGCGTGCTCTGGTACTTGGTGATGTTGTAGTGCTCGCCGTCCTTCTTCGCATCGCCGAGGATCGACAACGGATTGAGGGTGCGGCCCATCTGCAGCGCCTGACCTACGAGGAACTGCGACGCCTTGATCTCGTTGTCCTGCCAGTCGAAGGTCATCCGCAACAACGGACGGCCAAACGAATCCTTATAGGTCGGATCCAGGCTCAGATAGTTCTGGCGATACGACATGCAGGCACCCTGCACCTCGAAGTAGAACGAGTGACGGAAGTTGTCCGCCGCCGCACGCTTCCAGTCGGTGCCCCAGTTCGGGGTACCGGCGGGCACGTTGATGCCGCGCACCGGACCCGCGCCGGGCTGACGCGCCCAGACCAGACCGCCGCCGACGAAGCCGAGCTTGCCGTTGTCGAGCTGATTGCCGTTGAGATCGTCCATCGTCGCGCCCGCGCCACCGATACCGATGAACGGGTTGGCCTGCACGCTCTTGTCGAAGAACATCACCGTGCGGTTGAGGTTCTGGTACGAGTAGTTGCGACCGATGGTGCCCGTCTGCGTCACCGGGTCATACGCCTTGCCGATGCCCGACACCAGCATCAGGTGCACGTTGAACAGCTGGAACGCGCACAGCAGGACGATGTCCGCCGGCTGCTCCACTTCACGGCCCTGCGCGTCGAGATACGTAACGCCCGTCGCCTTCTTGCCTGTGCTGTCGAGGTTGACCTTGAGCACCTGCGAGTTGGCGCGCAGCTCGAAGTTCGGCTTGATACGCAGCGCCGGAAGGATCGAAACGTTAGGGCTGGCCTTGGAGTAATTCAGGCAACCGTAATCGCTGCAGAAACCGCAGGCATTGCACGGACCCATCTGGCAGCCGTACGGATTCACGTACGGACCCGAGGCATTGGACGTGGGAATGGGATACGGATGCCAGCCCATTTCCTTCGCGCCCTTGTAGAACTGTTCGGCGCCGAGATAATTCGGGTTGGGCCCCAGCGGGTATTCCTTCGAACGCGAGCCTTCGAAGGGGTTGCCGCCCTCCTGCAGCACGCCGTTGATCACGCCCGCCTTGCCCGAGGTGCCGCAGACGCGCTCGAACATGTCCAGGTGCGGTTCCAGGTCGTCATAGCTGACCGGGAAATCCTGGATCGTCATGTCGGCAGGAATGAAGGCCTTGCCGTAACGATGTTCCATGTTCGTACGCAGGTACATGTCTTCGGGCAGCGGACGGAAATGGCAACCCGACCAGTGCGTACCCGCACCACCTACGCCCGTACCGGGCTTGAACGAACCCATCTGACGATACGGCACGGCGTCCGACGAGCTGTTGTGGCGAATGGTGACGGTTTCCTGATTGAGACTCTGCAGGAACCGGCGATGCACCGAGCCTTCGAGCTCGTCCACGACCTTGGGATAGGCGAAGTCGGGCTGCGTATCGCGGTCGGCGCCGCGCTCGAGCGCCACGACGTGGAGGCCCGCCTCGGTCAGTTCCTTCGCGAGGATCGCGCCGGTCCAGCCCATGCCGACGATGACGGCGTCCACTTTCGGTTTCACGGTAGCCATCGTCTCAACCCCTCTTGCCGGACAGATCGACCGGCGGCAGCGGATACGGTTTGTCGCGCACCGTGATCCAGTCCAGGTAATCGGCGCGCATGCCGGGGTAGCCGATCATCTTCCACGCGGCCATGCCGCGGTTGCCGCCATAGCGGGGATCGGCGAAGTAGCCGTTCTTCACTTCGTTGAGGATGTTGGTGAAGAACAGCTTGGACGAGATGTCCTCCAGCTTGAGCTTGCCGCTCTCGGCCGCCTTGAGCAGTTCTTCCTGCCGGGTGTGCTCGAGCTGGGCGAAGGTCTTGCCGTCGAAGGTCTTCCTGCAATGCGCGTCGATCGCGTTGAGGCCCACACGGATGATGTCGCGCAGGGTGAGGCGGCCCTGATAGCCGAACTCCGGCGGGGCTTCGAGGAAGGGACCCTGCATGTACCAGATGGCGCCATTGGCGTACGGCGTCTGCATGTGGCGGTCGAGAAACTCGGGCACGCCGGTCTCGACGGCACCGGGGCCGACGTCGTCACTGGGGATCAGCCGGTCGCAGATGGCGACCATGCAGGTCCATTCCACGTCCTTGAAGAAATTCGGTTTGTACCCGGCACCGCTCTCAGCGGTGGCGCCGTCACCTGGCTTGTGCGTGGCTGTCGCGGCGAGCGGGAGAGCGGCAGCGAGCGGGGCCATGGTCAGGCCAAGCAGGATACGGCGTCGCGATTGCAACGCGGCGTTGGTTTCGTCCGGTGAGGACATGGCTGGCTCCGGGGCGGCAGGCTGGCTTAAGGCAATAGAAAAACCACCGACGGTCTTACTGTCGGTCGATATACTTCAGTTATGAACTAATGTGACACGTGCATGTTACAGGTGTCTTATCGACCGATGTCGTCATATCTGCATTGCGTTTTTTACAGGGGTGCCGTGCGCCGCTCTGCGTCCCTGCCCGGCGGCAAGCCAAACATCCGCGAATACTCCCGGGTGAACTGCGAAACACTTTCGTATCCCACGGCGAAGGCGGCACCGCTCGCCGACCTGCCCTCACCCGTCATGAGGCGACGCGCCTCGATCAGCCGCAGCTGTTTCTGAAACTGCTTCGGCGACAACGACGTCACCGCACGAAAATGCTGATGAAACGACGACGGGCTCATATCGGCGATGGCAGCGAGCCGCTCGACCGGAATGGATTGCGCAAACTCCGAGCGAAGCACCGCTACCGCGCGTGCCACGCGCTGGGCGTGCCCCTCCTGCCAGCCGAGGCGCCTTATCGCCGGACCATGCCGCCCGGCAAGCAACCAGTAGTGCAACTCGCGCACCAGCGACGTGTGCAGGATAGGCACCGCACCCGGCCGGTCGAGCAGCTGCATGAGGCGCAGCGCGCTGGCGGCCACCTCAGCATCGGTCGGCTCGGCACGGACATCCGGGCCACCGGCCGGCGTGCCCGCTTCCATCGCGAGCGCCAGCTCGGCGATCAGGCGCGTGTCCAGATCCATGACCAGTGAAAAGTACGGTGCGTCTTGGCTCGCCGTCACGATCTGGCTCACGGTGGGAACGTCGGCCGTGATCAGCAGCGAATCGCCCGGTTCCAGCGACACGGTTTGCGCACCCAGGGTCACCTGCTTGCCGCCCTGAAGTACCAGACAGACCAGTGGCTGGGAGATGGCGTAGACCAGTCCGCTGGGCTCGGTCGAACGGATCGTCGTCAGGCCGGGAATGGGCGTCTGGGCAAGCCCCGTCGCGTCGGCATGCGCAGCGACATAACGGCGAACGGCGGTGAGAAGGGCCTCGGTCATGAGGTGAAAGCTAACGCATCCCAGGCGCCGCATAGCCGCCGTTGGAGGAAAAGGCAAACAACGTCGAGGTTACGGCAACGACGCGGGAGACGCCGACACCTATCGTTTCCTCATCCCAAACGGAGCCAGCGACATGACCACGATCACCCTGATTACCGGCGGCAGCCGCGGCCTCGGCCGCAACACCGCACTGAGCGTCGCGCGCCACGGCGGCGATGTCGTCATCACCTACCGCAGCCGTCGCGACGAAGCCGATGCGGTGGTCGCCGAGATCGAGTCGCTCGGTCGCAAGGCGGTCGCGCTTCCGCTGGACACCGGCGACAGCCGAAGCTTTGCGGCGTTCGCGGAGAGCCTTGCGAAGGTCCTGCGCGAAACCTGGAACCGCGATACGTTCGACCATTTGGTCAACAATGCCGGGCACGGCGATTACGCACTGATCCAGGACACGACCGAGGCACAGTTCGACTCGCTGGTCGACGTCCACTTCAAGGGCGTGTACTTCCTCACCCAGTCGCTGCTGACCCTGCTCGCCGATGGCGGTCGCATCATCAACCTGTCTTCGGGACTCACGCGCGTCTCGTATCCCGGATATGCCGCGTATGCCGCCGCCAAGGCAGCGGTAGAAGTCCTGACCGTCTACATGGCCAGAGAACTGGGCAGCCGCGGTATCGCCGTGAACACCGTCGCGCCCGGCGCCATCGAAACCGACTTCGGTGGCGGCGCCGTGCGCGACAATCCGGAGATCAACAAGATCTTTGCCGACATGACGGCGCTCGGTCGCGCAGGTGTGCCCGACGATATCGGCCCGATGATCGCCAGCCTGCTTTCGGCGGATAACCGCTGGGTGACGGCGCAGCGAATCGAGGTGTCGGGCGGTCAGGCGATATGAGCGATTCGCCCTAAGCGATACCTGGGAGGGTGGCGATGGCGTCCACCAGATAGTCGATCAGACGTCGCACGCGCGCGACGTCCGATCTCCCCGGAACCATCAACAGGTTGAGCGGCACGGCCACCGGGCGATGATCCGGCAGCACGGGGACCACCGTCCCTGTCACCAGCAGGTCGTCCACCATCCATCGGTGAGCCGACACGATGCCTCGCCCTGCCACGACAGCCGCTCGCGCAGCCAGACCGTGGTCGACACGCAGACGACCTGTGACCGGGATCGCGTGACGCACACCGTCCGGACCGTCGAGCAGGAGGACGTCGCTGCCGATCACGTTCGACATGCGGATGCTGTCATGCCCGATGAGATCGTCTGGCGATGCAGGTGTGCCGCGAGAGGCCAGGTAGGCGGGAGAGGCCACCAGCAAGCGCTGACTGGAGCCGAGGGCGCGCAGCTTCATCGAGCTGTCGTCGAGGGGCCCGAGGCGAATGGCGATATCCACACCTTCCCGCACCAGATCGATCCGCTCATCGGTGAGCCCAAGTTCCACCTGGATATCGGGGTAGCGATCCTGAAATGCGAAGATCAACGGCGTGATGTGGAGGATGCCCAGAGCGCTCGTCGTCGAGAGACGGACCGTACCGGCATTAGCGCCGCGATGATCGCTGACTTCGTCGGCGGCCTTCTCGACCAGCCGGAGGATCTGCAGAGCTGAGGCGTAGAAGCGCGCGCCTTCGTCGGTCAGGGTCATGCGGCGCGTCGTCCGACTGAGCAATGGTGCTCCCACAGCGGCCTCGAGTTCGCGCAGATGGCGCGTGACCGTCGACTGTCCCAGGCCGCTTTCGCGTGCCACCGCAGACAGGCTGCCTCGCTCCGCGACGCGCACGAAGGTGCGCATGCGTTCCAGCGTCAGATCGGATCTATCCATTTTTCGGCACTAAGTTATGCATCCATCCATATAGTGGATGGATCACGTGTTGGCTACCGTGAGGTCATTCGACATCCGGAGTCTTTATGAAGGTTTTGCTTGTTTTTGCTCATCCTGAGCCCCGCTCACTCAATGGTTCACTGCGCGATGTCGCTATCGCGGAGCTGCTGGCTCAGGGCCACGACGTGCGTCAGACCGATCTGTACGGTCAGCGGTGGAAAGCGGTGGTCGATCGCGATGACTTCCCTGCTCTCCGGAGTGACGACCGTCTGCACCCCGCACGTGCTTCGGCTGAAGCCTTTGCCTCGGGAACCCTGACCGATGACGTGCGCGAGGAACAGGAGAAGCTGCTCTGGGCCGACGCGGTCATTCTGCAGTTCCCCCTGTGGTGGTACACGATGCCGGCGATTCTCAAAGGATGGATCGATCGCGTGTACGCCTATGGTTTCGCGTACGGCGTCGGCGAGCATAGCGACAGGCATTGGGGCGACCGTTTCGGCGAAGGCACGCTCGCGGGCAAGCGCGCCATGCTCGTCGTCACCGCCGGTGGCTGGGAGGAGCACTACGGGCCACGCGGTATCAACGGGCCTATCGATGACCTGCTCTTTCCGATCAACCACGGGGTACTGCACTACCCGGGGTTCGACGTCCTGCCGCCGTTCGTCGCCTACCGTCTGGATCGCATGGGCGAGGACGCGTTTCCCGCGATGGCCGAAGCGTTACGCGAGCGCATGCGCAATCTGGCGATCACGTCTCCGATTCCTTTCCGGCGACAGAATGGGGGCGACTACGAGATACCGAGCTTGCGCCTGCGTGACGGGCTTGGACAGGATACGGTCGGATTCGGACTTCATCAGGACACTGGCACGGCACCCTGTTGAAGCGGAGCCCATGGCTCGAAACCCGGTGCTCGATCGTACGGACCGAGCACCGGGTTCCGTGGGTGTCGGTCAGACCCCTTCGACCATGAACACCCGGTAGTCCGCACCCTTGAACCGATGCGCGCGCGCCTCGGTGTACTCCCGACTGTTGTACCAGGCCAGCGCTTCGGCCTTCGTCGGGAAGCTGATGATGACCGCACCCTCGACCTCGGGCCCTTCGAGCGTCTCGATCTCACCGTAGAACGCGTGCGGCGTGATGGGATGGTTTCCGCGCGCCTCACTGGCTTTCTCTGCGTAGATCTTCATCTCTTCCGGATCCTTGGTGCGATCGCGGGAAAACACGACATAAGTCGCCATAGTTCACATCCTGAGGGGTGGGTGGACTTACCAGGGAAGCGTCTTGCCGAGGTAGGTGAAGCTACCTGTCGGACCGTTGGCATCGAGCAAGGCCATACCGACGCTGCTCTTCGCACCGGTCGGCACATCGATCTCGCCGTTGCCACCGTTCATCTCGGTCTGCACATAACCCGGATGCACCGCGTTGACCTTGATCGGCGTGTCGCGCAGTTCATAAGCAAGATGCACGGTCCACGAATTGATGGCGGTCTTCGACGCATCGTACGCCGGCACCTTGAAGCTGTAGATCGGTGAGTTCGGATCGACGTGCAGCGTGATCGAACCGAGCTGGCTCGAGACGTTGACGATACGCGCCGCCGGGGCCTTCTTGAGCAGCGGGAGGAAGGCGTTGGTCACTTCGACGACCGCGAACACGTTGGTGTCGAAGGTCTCGCGCCATGCCTGCAGCGTCTGCTCGGACGGGGCCTTGCTCATGTCGTCGACGAGGATGCCTGCGTTGTTCACCAGGATGTCGAGCTTGCCGTACTTCTCGCCGACTTCCGCCACGGCCTTTCTGATGCTTTCGCTGTCGGTGACATCGAGCGCGATCGGTTCGACGGTGAGGCCTTCGGCCTTGAGCTTGTCCGCCGCCGCCTTGGTACGACCGGCGTCGCGGCCAGCCAGCAGCGCGATCACACCTTCCTTCGCCAGCTGACGGACGGTTTCCTGACCGATGCCGCGGGTGGCGCCGGTGACGAGGGCGACTTTCTGCGTGGTGTTCATTCCAGATCCTTGCTCGGTGGGTTGGGAATATCGCTGCGTTCGACATGTGGATGGCCTGCCGGACTTAAAACCCGTCAGTTCAGATATTCCTCGAAAAAAATACTAGACGACCGGTCTAATGGCATGTAGAGTTCGTCCCATGAGCCCAGCCACCGCCATCAACGAATCGTCCGACGTCCGCGCCAGGATCCTGGCCACGGGCCAGCGCATCATGGGCGGCAAGGGGTTCTCTGCGGTGGGCCTCAATGAAGTGCTGGCGGCTGCCGGTGTGCCGAAGGGGTCGTTCTATCACTACTTCGGATCGAAGGACGCGTTCGGTGAGGCCTTGCTCGAGGACTACTTCGAGGACTACCTGGCCGACATGGATCGCACGCTTCGTCAGGCCGGCGGCCCGGTGGCGGCTCGTCTGGAGAACTACTTTCAGGCGTGGCGGGACAACCAGTCCTTCCACGACTGCCAGGGTAAGTGCCTTGCCGTGAAGCTGGGCGCCGAGGTGGCGGATCTGTCTGAAGCGATGCGCGCCTCGCTCAGGCGCGGCACCACGGGGATCATCCGCTACCTCGCCGAAGCGATCGAGGCCGGGGTGGCCGACGGCTCACTGTCGGTCGACGAGCCGGCGGCGGACGTGGCGCAGAGCCTCTACCAGCTCTGGCTGGGCGCCAGCGTCATGGTCAAGATCGTTCGCAACACCGAACCGTTCGACAAGGCGATGGCTACCACCCGCCAGATTTTGAAGCTCCCGGCCTGAGGCCGGGAGGCGATACGGACGCTTCTTCGCGAAGCGTTTTTTTACCCCTAGTTACTAGACGACTGGTCTACTTTACTCAATCAATCAGGAGATTCCCATGAAAGTCCTCATCGTTCTGACCTCGCACGACCAGCTTGGCAACACCGGCCGCAAGACCGGCTTCTGGCTCGAAGAGCTCGCCGCGCCCTATTACACCTTCAAGGACGCCGGCGCCGAGATCGTTCTCGCCTCGCTCAAGGGCGGCCAGCCGCCGCTCGATCCGAAGAGCAACGAGCCGTCGTTCCAGACCGACGTCACCCGTCGCTTTGAAGCCGACGCCGCCGCCAACGCCCAGCTCGCCGCCACCGTCCGTCTCGACAGCGTCTCGCAGGCCGACTTCGACACCGTGTTCTATCCGGGCGGTCACGGCCCGCTGTGGGATCTGGCCGAGGACAAAAATTCGATCGCGCTGATCGAATCGTTCATCGAAGCGGGTAAGCCGGTCGCCCTCGTCTGCCATGCCCCGGGCGTGCTCCGCCACGTCAAGGCGTCGAACGGCAAGCCGCTGGTCGAGGGCAAACAGGTCACGGGCTTCACCAATACGGAAGAAGAAGGCGTTGGCCTCACCAATGTGGTGCCCTTCCTCGTCGAAGACGAACTGAAGACCAGGGGTGGCATCTACTCGAAGGGTCCGGACTGGGGTTCGTACGTCGTTACCGATGGCCTGCTGATCACGGGCCAGAACCCCGCGTCGTCGTCGGAAGCCGCCGCTGTGCTGATGAAGCAGCTGTCGGCATGAACATCTTCGACGGTCCGTATTACCTGAGCATCGCCGGCAAGCTCATCGAGACGAGCGATCGCTTCGACGTCATGAATCCGGCGACCGGGACGGTGCTGGCGCAGGCGCCCGCCGCCAGCGCCGCGCAGCTCGACGAAGCGATCGCCGCCGCGAAAGCGGCCTTCAGGACCTGGTCGGCCCTTGGCTACGAGCGGCGCCAGGTCTATCTCAACGCCTATGCCGATGCGCTCGAAACCCATCGCGACGAGTTGGCCCGACTGCTCACCCTTGAGCAGGGCAAACCGCTCAAGACGATGGCGGAGCCGGAGGTCGACCAGTCGATCTCCTGGATCCGGCAGATCGCCGCGCGGCGCATTCCCGTCGAGATCGTGGAGGAGACCGACGACCACATCGTCGAGCTTCACCACACGCCGCTGGGCGTCGTCGGTGCGATCACACCGTGGAACTTCCCCGTGCTGCTCGCCTTGTGGAAGGTGGCGCCGGCACTGATCACCGGCAACACGATGGTGATCAAGCCCTCGCCGTTTACGCCGTTGTCCACACTGCGCTTCGGGCAGATCGCGCAGTCCGTGCTGCCACCCGGGGTGCTCTCGGTGGTTTCCGGCGGCAACGAGCTTGGCCCGCAGATGACCGCGCACCCGGACATCGCCAAGATCAGCTTCACCGGGTCCACCGAGACCGGCAAGCATGTGATCCGCTCCGCTGCCGGGACGATCAAGCGACTTACGCTCGAGATGGGTGGCAACGACGCGGCGATCGTGCTGCCCGAAGCCGACTGGCGTTCGATCGTGCCCGCACTGTTCTGGGGCGCTGTCGGCAATTCGGGTCAGTGGTGTGTCGGCATCAAGCGCCTGTATGTCCACCGTTCGTTCCACGCGGACTTCGTCGACGCATTCGTGGCATACGCCAGGCGGCAGAAGCTCGGCGACGGGCTCGACCCCGAGGTCACCGTCGGCCCGGTGCAGAACAAGATGCAGTTCGACAAGGTCGTCACGTTCCTCGACGACATCAAGGCGAACGGTCAGAAGATCGTCCTCGGCGGCGAGATCGACCCGGACCGTCCCGGCTACTTCATCCCCGTGACCGTCGTCGACAACCCGCCGGAAGATTCGAAGATCGTGCAGGAAGAGCAGTTCGCTCCGATCGTGCCGATCATCGCCTACGACGACGTCGACGACGTGATCGAGCGTGCCAACGACAGTCCGTTCGGTCTGGGCGGCTCCGTCTGGGGTCGCGACACCGCCGCCGCCGTCGCGGTGGCCAACCGCCTCGAGACAGGCATGGTCTGGGTCAACGAGATCCATACCCAGGGCGTGGACGTGCCCTTCGGCGGCCACAAGCAATCCGGCGTCGGCACCGAGCACGGCAGCGAAGGGCGCCAGCTCTTCACCAATCCGAAAACCATTCTGATCCGCAAGTAAGCGCCCAAGGAGAACCTCATGAAAACAGCATTCCGTCGCACCCGTTTCGCCGCCGCCCTGGCGATCTCCCTCTCCGTCTTCGGCGCCGGCGCCGTCACCGCCGCACCCGTGAAGAACATCGTCCTGGTCCATGGATTTTTCGCGGATGGCTCCGGCTGGAAAGCGGTGTCCGACATCCTGATCCGCGATGGCTACAAGGTTTCCATCGTGCAGGAGCCGGAAACCTCGCTCGCCGATGACGTCAAGGCGACGCTGGGCGTCGTCCACATGCAGGACGGCCCCAGCATCCTCGTCGGCCACAGCTACGGCGGTGCCGTGGTGACCGAAGCGGGCAACGATCCGCAGGTCGCCGGCCTGGTCTACATCGCCGCTTATCAGCCCGAGGCCGGCGAGAGCCTGGCCACGCTGACCGAGAAGAATCCCGGCGCGACCAAGGCGATCAAGAAGACGGCGGACAACTTCCTTTACATCGATCCCGCGCAGTTCCATGCCGACTTCGCCGCCGACGTGCCGGAGAAGGAAACCCGCTTCATGGCGGCCTCGCAGGTCATGCCTTCCGTCCAGGCGTTTACCGCCCCCGTGTCGACCGCGGCGTGGAAGACCAAGCCGAGCTGGGCGCTCGTCGCCACGCTTGACCGGACGGTCAACCCGGATCTCGAACGCTTCATGGCGAAGCGCGCAGGCAGCACCACGGTCGAGGTCGCCTCCAGTCACGTCGCCTTTCTCTCGCATCCTGCCGACGTGGCGAAGCTGATCGAGCAGGCCGCCAGCAAGTCGGTCAAGTAAGCACTCACGACATAGAGGGCAATACCATGAGCAAGCAAATCGAAGGAAAGGTCGTCCTGATCACGGGCGCGAGCACGGGCATCGGTGCGGAACTCGCGAAGCATCTCGCGGCCCGCGGTGCCAGGGTCGCCCTGGCAGCGCGTCGCAAATCGATGCTCGATGCCGTCGTGGCCGAGATCGTCGCGGCCGGTGGGCAAGCCGCGGCCTATACGCTGGACGTCACCAACAAAGCACAGTTCGCCCAGGTCGTCGGCGCCGCGGTGGCCGACTTCGGCACGCTGGACGTCCTCATCAACAATGCCGGCCTGATGCCGATCCGTCCCATGTCCGAGGTCAACACCGACGAGTGGGACGCGATGATCGACGTCAATCTGAAGGGCACGCTGTACGGCATCGCCTCGGTGCTCCCGCGCTTCATCGAGCAGAAGCGCGGCCACATCATCAACCTGAGCTCCGTCGCCGGCGTGAAGGTCTTCGCACCGGGCGGCACGGTCTACTCGGGTACCAAGTTCGCGGTCAGCGCGATCTCGGAAGGCCTTCGCCAGGAAGTGGGTGGCGATATCCGGGTGACCTGCATCGAACCGGGCGCGGTCGAGAGCGATCTCAAGCTCAGCACATCGGGCACCGCGAAGGACACCGTGCTGGATTTCTACAAGCAGGCGATTCCGGCGGCGTCGGTCGCACGGGCCATCGCGTTCGCGATCGAGCAGCCCGCCGACGTCGACATCAACAACATCGTGATCCGGCCGACGCAGCAGGTGTTCTGACCGGGGTGCATCCGGCGCGGCATGACCTATGGGCCGGTCGTGACCAATGGGCCATGGCGCCCGGCGATGGCCGGCCTACCTTCCATGGATATGTCCGAACGGAAGGAGGGATGCCGATGCGAGCCGCTTATCTGGGATTGCTGTTGCTCGCCGGGGCATCGACCGTCACGGCCCACGATGCGCTGCTGGAACAGGCACTCGCCCGCAAGGCCGTGCCCACGGCCCATCTGCACGGCGTCATCCGTACGACCACGACGGTCAAGGGCGGCGACAAGCCCGAACTGGATTCCGAATCCGTGGATCCGCGCAAGGAGTCGAAAAAGATCATGGGTTCCTACGACGAACTGCGGGACGTCATCGGTACGGATGCCCACGTGACGAAACAGGAGGCCGGGCGGACGACGTACGCGTTTACGACGACGCGTCTGCCGCGCGGCAATGTCCAGGCCGGGCATATCAACGTGAGCAGCGACGGCAAGGGCGACGACGAACGGTTCGATGGCGTGGTCACCGTGACGAAGGATGCCGGGGGGCATCCTTACATCGACCATCTGGATCTTCGCTTACACGGGACGGCGGGTAACTTCATCGCCAAGGTGAAGAAGATCGACGTCAGTTATGCGTTCGCACCGGCGGACGGCACGGACGCGATGCTGACGACGAGCTGCATGGTCGATGCGACGGTGCGGGCGTTGTTCTTCGTGCATCGTGAGGCGCATGCTGAGTCGGAGTGGGTGGCTTTGGCTGAGCACTGAGGTGGGTTGCTTTCGCCAGCAGGGCTGGCTCCTACAGAAGCATCGCCAATAGGATTGGCTCCCACCACAGTGGCTACTGCAGCAGCCGGTTGATTTCTTCGATGTCTTTCAGCTCGGCAGCGCCGACACTGCGCTTGAGCAGCAGTTTGTTGAGGATGAACTGGTGGCGTAGCGCGGTGTACTGCGTACGGATGTTCGCCAGCTGCGCGATCGCGACGACGACGTTGGTCAGGCTCTGGGTACCGATGTCGTAACCCGCGCGCATGGAAGCCAGCGCGTCGTTAGCCGACTTCACCGCATCGCGCGCATCGCTGACCTGTCCGATGCCCGCAGTGATCAGGTTGAAATAATTAGTGGCATCACGCGCGGTCTGCCGGCGCAGCGATTCCAGGTCGTCCTGGTCCGCATCGCGCTGGTGTATCGCCTGTCGCACCTGCGACTGGGTCAGGCCGCCGCTGAACAGCGGCACGGCCAGCACCAGGCCGACCGTCGTACTACCCGGGCCATAACCTGCGCCTCCACGAACCGTGTTCGACCACGCGCCGGCCTTGTCGTAGCCCACCGAGAAATTGAGCGTCGGCAGATGACCGCTGCGCGCCGCCGAGATCGAATGCTCATCGGCCGTCACCAGACGGCTCGCCGCGAGCACGTTCGGGTTCTGACGCATGGCTTCTTCGACCCACGCCTCGGCGGTGTTCGGCGTGGGTGTCTCCATCGGGAGGTCTTCACGCAGGCTCTTCAGCGTGCCAGGGGCCTTGCCGGTCAGCTGTTGCAGCGCGCGACGCGCATCCTTCAACGCGGACTCCGCATCCACACGCGACGACTTGATGTAGAGGTAATAAGCCTTCGACTGGCTGAGGTCCGCCTGCGGCGCCAGCCCGTTCGCGAACTTGATGACGGCCTGGTCGTATTGCTGCTTGTAAGCGTCCTCGTATGACTGGAATACCTCGACCTGATCCTGCTCGATCAGCACGTTGAAATACGCGGTGGTCGCGCGGACGTAGAGGTCCTGCAGCTCCCCTTCGTACGTGGCGTCCTGCGATTCGGCGGTGAGCTTCGCCTGGCGCTCGCGCGAAAATTTCGCCAGGTCGACCACTGTCTGGTCGAGCTGAAACGTCAGGTCACGCTGCCGGCTGTGGCCGCCGGTCGTTTCGGACGAAGTACCGCCGTTGCCGGATTCCACACCGGCATAGCCGGGATGAAACTGCTGCAGCTCCAGTCCGGCGGACAGCTGGGGAAGCAAGGCCGACCGCGCCTGCGGCACACCCTCGGCCACCACCAGACGACGCGCATCGGCGCCCGCCAGGACGGGATCGTTGGCTACCGCTTCGCGATAGATGTCCAGCAGGTCTTCCGCGCCGGCGACCGCCGGCAGCGCGCCAGCCATGGACAGCAACGCCGCCAGACAGCCCGATAGATACCTTGTTTGCATGTCCGCCTCTAAGCACGCCGATTATCCGGGGCACGTTGCAAGCGATATGCCAGCACGTGCGGACGGACATGCGTGCCATCGCGGTAACGCTCAGGCGTTGTTTTTCAAGGGCAAAGGGCGGGTCGCAACATCCTTCGGGCGAAGGGATACCCGGTCTGGGCCGGCAAGGACCGTGTCCGCGGACGTTCCCGCGCGGACACCGGCGGTCACACCGCGAACGCCCTGACGAGCCGCGGCGGCTCGTCAGGACGGCTCGGTCAGAAGCTCCAGCGGAAGCCCAGGTTCACCGCGTCGCTGCGCTGATGCGTGGCGACGTCCGCGTTGTAGTACACGAACGTGCTGGCCTTCGGCGTGATGTCGAAGCTCACGCCCACGCCGGCCTGCCAGTGGTTGCGTACCGGCTGCGAGCCCTGCACCGAGAAGGTCTCGGCCGGTGCGCCCGCGAAAGCGTTGTTCACCGTGGTCGTATCGTCCCGGGTGTTGTGCAGATAGCGGACCATCACGATCGGGTGCAGCTTCGTGCCTTCCACGCCGAGGTCGACATCGCCGACCAGGCGGGCGCCGACGCCGTATTGCAGGCTGCTGGCGCTGGTCCTGCCGACGCGGAGGTCGGCGTCACCGGCGTTCTTCTCGGTGAAGGCGTCGTATTTGACCTTTGCGTAGTACGCGCCGACGAACGGCTCCAGGTGCATGGACTGGCCGAGCTGGAAGCGGTAGCCACCCTCCAGCGAGGCATTGGCGGTCTTGCCGTCGTAGCTGCCGGTCGCCTGCGGCGTAAAGCTGCCCACCGCGATACGACGCGAGCTGTCCGCATTCTGCCAGCCGTACGACGCCAGGCCTTCCGCCCACCACTGCTTGTCGTTGAAGTAGAGCGCATGCAGGCCGATCGCCGCCTGATCGACATCGGTGTAATCGCCGCGACGATCCGCCTCGGTACGCGAGTTGGCGAAGTTGGCATGCACACCCAGGCGCAGGTCCGGCGTGACCGGCGCGTCCGTGCCGATGATGACGCCATGGATGCGGTAGTCGGTCTTTGCGACGTCGACGCTGTGGTCGAAGCTGCCGCTCGAGGTGTACGGTTCCGCCCAGACCGCCGGACCCGGCTCGCCGGTGTCACGCTGCAGCTTGAGACGATAAAACAGCGTGTCCTGATACTGGCTCTGCCCGGAAAGCTCGGCATTGGCCGCGGACGCGTACGTTTCACCGGTCAGCGAATCGAAGGCGCGGTAGACCTGATCCGCCGTCAGACCGCGCGCATCGCCCAGCAGAGTCGGCAGCGGGTCGCCCCCCGAGGCAGCGATGCGCTGCAGTACCGAGGCCATGTCGCCCTGATTGGCGTTGAGGCCGGGGAACTGGTCGAAGCCGATACCGCCCGCGCCGAGACCGCTGCCCGCCTGGCTGTATGTCAGGACGAGGTCATTGCCTTCGGTCGCCAGATTCGTGTCGAGGAACGGGAAGGGACTGGTCGGCACGTTGCTGTACGCGCCGTTGATGCCGTTGGTCGTCCGCAGGATCGTGAAGCGGCTCACCGGCCTGAAGGTGGTGCTCGTCGGCGTGACCGCCAACGTGCCGCCGACGGTGGCCGCGCCATTGACGTTGATGGTGTCGCTCGTATTGCCGGTGCCCGTGCGGATCTGCGTGGTCGAGCCGTTACCAAGCGTCAGGTCGCCCGTCGTCAGCACCGTACCCGGCGTACCGGTGCCTCCCGCCGCGCCGGTCGCACCCGGAATGCCGCTCGGTGCGATCGTGCCATCGACCACCACGGGGCCCGTCACCGTACCGCCGCCGACGATGCCGCCGCCGGGGGTCACGGTCGCCGGTCCGCCCAGCGAGCCATTGACCACGATGTTGCCGCCGACCGTGGTGCCACCCGGGAAGGTCGCGGTCGTACCGCTAGCGATCGTGAGCGTGCCGGCACCGACGTTGAGGTTGTCGATGTGGGTGATCGAGCCGCCCGGCAAGCTGGCCTCGCCGCTACCCGTGATGTTGACCGTACTACCCGGCCCCGTCCCGTTGACCGTACCCGTGACACCCGGCAGCTGGCCGTAGGAGATATCGATCGTGCTGTTGCCACCCAGGTTGACGGTGCCGGCGATCGGGCCGGCCACCGTGACGACATTGCCGGTGCCGTCGAGACTGGCCGTGCCGTCCGTGCCGACGGAGATGCCACCGGTGTACGGGTTGCTGGCATTGAGGATGCCGCCGTTGACCGTCAGGCCACCGGTGAAACCGGCCAGCGATCCGCCAAGATTGAGGGTACCGGTGCCCTCCTTGTTGAGGCCGCCGGTGCCGCTGAGCGTGCCGTTCAAGGTGAGGTCGGCGGGACCCTGCACGGTCACGCCGTTGCCACCGACCGTGACGTCGTTGCCGAGCGTTACCGCGGTACTCGCTTCCAGAGCGGCGCCGTCGATGTCGAGACCGCCCGTACCCAGCGCGGTGTCGCTGCCGACGACGAGCGTGCCGCCGTCGACCGTGGTGCCGCCGGTGTAGCTGTTGTTGCCGTTCAAGGCCAGACGGATCACGCCGTGCTTGATCAGGCTACCGGCGCCGGAGATCGCACCATTGAGCGTCAGGTTGTTGCTGCCCGGCAGGGTCAGTGCGGCGTTGAGTGCGACGTCGTTCGCCAGCGTGGTGGCTGCCGTCGCATCCAGCGTGGTCGCGCCGTTGACGGTCAGCGCACCCGTGCCCAGCGCCGCGTCGTTGCCGAAGCTCAGGCCACCGGCGTTGAGGGTCACGCCGCCACTGAAGGTGTTGGCGGCGCTGAGGGTGAGCGTGCCCGCGCCGTCCTTCACCAGCCCGCCCGTACCGGTGACCGTGCCATTGACGAGCGAGTCCGCAGCACCGGCGAGCGTAAGCAGGTTGCCACCGAGACCGACCGTGCTGCCCGCCACCGCGTCGAGGGAAGCGATCGTCTGGTCGCCGCCCGCCGAGATGTCGAACGTGCCGGTACCGGCGAGAGTCACCGCGCCGGTGGGAGCCAGGCTGCCACCGGCGCCGATCGCCAGCGTGCCTCCGTTGATCGTCGTGCCTCCGGTGTAGCTGCCGGCGCCCGTAAGCGTCAGCGTCGCGGCGCCGTTCTTGGTCAGGCTCCCCGCACCCGATATCGCGCCGCCAAGCGTCAGGTCGTTGCTACCGGGCACGGTCAGGCCGGCGTTGAGTGCGATGTCGTTCGCCAGCGTGACCGGCGCGCTGGCATCCAGTGTTCCCGCACCGGCCACCGTCAGCACGCCCGTGCCGAGGGCGGCGTTGTCGCCGACCACGAGACCGCCCGCGTTGAGGGTGACACCCCCGCTGAAGGTATTCGCACCGCCCAGCGTCTGCGACCCCGGGCCGTCCTTGATCAGTGCGCCCGCGCCCGAGATGACGCCGTCGTAGGTGCCGTTGCCGATGCCGTTGAGTGTCAGCGTGTTGCCGCCGAGCGTGACGGCGCTGCCGGCGACGCCGTTGAGTACGCCGATCGCCTGATTGCCGCCGGTCGAGATATCGAAGCCGGTGCCTGCCGCCGTGAGCGTCACGGCGCCCGTGGGCGACAGGCTGCCACCCGCGCCGATGGCGAGGATCCCCGCATTGATCGTGGTACCGCCGGTATACGTGTTCGTACCCGTCAGCGTTTCGATGCCGGTGCCTTCCTTGATCAGCCCACCGGTGCCGCCGATGCTGCCGCTGAAGGTGCCGTCCGTGGGGCCGCCGACCACCAGCGAGTTGCCGCCGAGGTTGACGGTACCGTCGCCGACCAGCGTGCCGAAGCTCTGCGTGCCGTTGCCGGCCGAGAGATCGAACGTGGCGCCGGTGGCGAGATTCACCGTGCCGCTGCTCAGCAGGCTCGCACCCGCACCCAGCGCCAGCGTGCCGGCGTTGATGAAGGTGCCGCCCGAGTATGTGTTCGTGCCGTTGAGCGTGAGCGTCGCCGCGCCGTCCTTGGTCAGGCCGCCGGCACCCGAGATGGCACCGTTGAGCGTGAGGTCTTTAGTGCCCAGCACCGCGAGCCCGGCGTTGAGGATCACGTCGTTTGCGAGCGTGGTGGCGACCGACGCATCGAGGGTCGATGCACCGCCCACGGTCAGCGCCCCCGTGCCCAGCGCGGCGTCGTTGCCGACGACCAGGCCGCCCGCGTTGAGCGTCACGCCGCCGGTGAACGCGCTCGCACCATTGAGCGTCTGCACGCCCGCGCCGTTCTTCACCAGGCCGCCACTGCCACCGATGCTGCCGTTGAAGGTCGCATCCGTCGCACCGCCGAGCGCCAGCGCGTTGCCGCCGAGCGACACCGCGCTTCCCGCGACGCCGGTGAGCGAACCGATCGACTGGTTGCCGCCCGCCGAGATGTCGAACGTACCCGTGCCAGCCAGATTCACCGCACCGGTCGACGCAAGGCTGCCACCGGCGCCGATGGCCAGCGTGCCCGAGTTGATCGTCGTGCCGCCGGTGAAGGTGTTTGCGCCCGTCAGGGTCAGCGTCGAGGCGCCGTCCTTGATGATGCCGCCCGCACCCGACATTGCACCGCTCAGCGTCAGCGCGTTGCTGCTCAGCAGATCGAGGTTCACGCCGGACGCGAGGTTGATGCTGTTGCCGACATTGAGCGCGGCCGTCGTGTCGAGCGACGCATTGCCGCCGACCGACAGGGCACCGGTGCCGAGCGCGCTGTCGTTACCCAGCACCAGGCCTCCCGCATTGAGCGCGACGCCGCCACTGAAGGCGCTCGCGCCGCCGAGCGCCTGGATGCCCGCACCGTTCTTGATGACGCTGCCGGTGCCCGCGATGAGACCGTCGTACACGCTGTTGCCGACACCACCCAGGGTGAGCGCATTGCCACCCAGCGTCACCGTGCTGCCCGCGACGCCGTTGAGCAGACCGATGGCCTGATTACCGCCCGCCGACATGTCGAATCCCGTACCCGGCGCCGCGAGATTCACCGCACCGGTCGCAGCCAGGCTGCCGCCTGCGCCGATCGCCAGCGTGCCGGCGTTGATCAGCGTGCCCCCGGTGAACGTGTTGGTACCGGTCAGGGTTTCGGTGCCGGTGCCTTCCTTGATCAGACCGCCGGTACCCGCGATCGAGCCGGCGAAGACACCGTTGGTCGAGCCCCCGACGGTCAGCGAGTTCGCACCGAGGTTGACGGTACCGCCGCCGGTGAGCGTGCCGAACGTCTGCGTGCCGTTGCCTGCCGAGAGATCGAACGTGGCGCCCGTCGCCAGATTGACGATGCCGGTGCTCGCCAGGCTGGCGCCCGCACCGAGCGCCAGCGTACCGGCGTTGATGTTGGTGCCGCCGGTGTACGTGTTGCTGCCGTTCAACGTCAGGAGTGCCGCGCCGTCCTTGGTCAGGCCGCCGGTGCCCGCGATGTTGCCGTTGAGGGTGAGTGCGTTGCTGCCGAGCACGGTGAGGCCGGCGTTGAGCGCGATCGCATTGGCCAGGGCGACCGGGCCGCTCGCATCGAGCGTGGTCGCGCCGCCGATGGTCAGCGTGCCGCTGCCGAGCGCCGCATCGTTTCCGACGATCAGGCCACCGGCGTTGACGGTCAGGCCGCCGCCGAAGGTGCTGGCACCGCCGAGCGTCTGCACGCCCGCGCCCGCCTTGATCAGTGCGCCGTTACCGGTGAGCGAGCCGTTGAAGATCTGGTCGGTCCCGTTACCGAAGGTAAGTGCGTTACCGCCGAGCGCGATCGTCGTGCCGGCCGTGCCGGACAGCGCGCCGATGGTCTGATTGCCCGCGCCTGAGATGTCGAAGCCGGCTCCCGCATTGGCCAGCGTGACGCCACCGGTCGCGGCGAGGCTGCCACCTGCGCCGAGCGCGAGTGTGCCCGCGTTGATCGTCGTACCGCCGGTGTACGTGTTTGCGCCGGACAGCGTCAGCGTCGCGGCGCCGTTCTTGGTCAGGGCGCCCGCGCCCGACAATGCGCCAGCCAGCGTGAGTGCCTGACTACCCTGCACGCTCAGGTTCGCACCGGCGGCGAGGCCGACGTTGTTGACCACGTTGATCGGCGCACTCGCATCAAGCGACGCATCGGCACCCACGTTCAGCGCGCCGGTACCGAGCGCACCGCTGTTACCGAGCAGCAGCCCGCCACCGTTGAGGTTCACACCGCCGTTGAAGGTATTGGCACCACCTAGAGTGAGCACCGATGTCCCATTCTTGGTCAGGCTTCCCGTGCCTGACACCGTGCCGCCCAGAGCGAGATCCTGGGTGCCGAGAACGCTGAGTGCGCTGCCCGCACCGAGGTTGACCGCATTGCCGAGGCTGATCGCGGCGCTGTTATCCAGCGACACCGCGCCGCCGATGTTCAGCGCGCCCGTACCGATGGCACCACTGTTGCCGAGCACGAGACCGCCCGTATTCACGGTCAGTCCGCCGCTGAAGGTATTCGCACCATTCAGCGTGAGCACCGACGCCCCGTTCTTGATCAGGCTGCCCGCACCGGCCACCGCACCGTTGAGCGTGACCGCCTGGCTGCCGACGAGCGTGAGCGCGGTGCCTGCGCCGAGGTTCACGGCATTGCCGAGGTTGAGCGCCGTCGTGCTGTCGAGCGACCCGGTGCCGCCGACGTTGAGCGCACCGGTGCCGAGTGCGCCCGCGTTGCCCAGCAGCAGGCTGCCGGCATTGAGGTTCACGCCACCGGTAAAGGTGTTCGCGCCGTTGAGGGTCAGCTGTGACCCGCCGTTCTTGATCAGACCGCCGGCACCCGTGACGACACCGCCCAGCACGAGATTCTGCGCACCGGTCAGGACGAGCGATCCACCCGCCAGATTGACGTTGTTGCCAAGGTTCAGCGCCGCCGTACCGTCGAGCGTGCTGGCACCGTTGACCGTGAGGTCACCCGTGCCCAGCGCGCCGCTGTTGCCGAGCAGCAGGCCACCGGCATTGAGGCTCACGCCACCGGTAAAGGTGTTCGCGCCGCTGAGTGTCTGGATACCCGCGCCCGCCTTGACCAGCGAGCCCGTACCGCCGATGACGCCGGCGTAAGTCTGGTTGGTCGCGTCGCCGAAGGTCAGCGCGTTACCACCCAGCGAAATCGTGGTGCCGGGCACACCCGACAGCGCGCCGATCGTCTGGTTGCCTGCCGCCGCGATGTCGAAGCTCGCGCCGGTTCCGCTCAGATTCACCGCGCCCGTCGCGGCGAGCGAGGCACCGGCACCAAGCGCCACGGTGCCCGCGCCGATGTTGAGGCCGCCGGTGAAGGTGTTCGCACCGCCGAGCGTCAGCGTCGTGGACGCGCCGCTCTTGATCAGGCTCCCCGCGCCGGTGATCGGACCGTTGAAGGTCAGCGGCTGGCCGCCGAGCACGTTCAACGCGGCACCGGATGCCAGATTCACCCCGTTGGCGAGAGTCAGCGCAACGTTGTTGCCATCGATCGTGGTCGATGCCGCGACGTTGAGCGCGCCTGTGCCGAGTGCGCTGTCGTTGCCGAGCAACAACGCGCCACCATTGACGGTGAGGCCGCCGCTGAACGTGTTCGCCCCGGTCAACGTGAGCGATGACGCGCCGGTCTTCACCACGTTGCCGGTGCCGGCGATGACGCCGCCGAAAGCAAGCAGCTGCCCGCCGAGCAGGTTGAGCGTGCCGCCCGTACCGAGGTTCACGTTGTTGGCCAGCGCGAGCGGTGCCGTGCCGTCGAGCGTGACGTTCGCGCCGACGCTGAGCGCGCCGGTACCAAGCGCGCCGTTGTTGCCGAGCAGCAGGCCACCGCCATTGAGCGCGACACCACCGTTGAAGGTGTTCGCGCCGGAAAGCGTCTGCACGCCGGTGCCGACCTTGACGATGCCGCCGGTGCCGGCGATCAGGCCCGCGTAACTCGTGCTGGTGTTGAGCCCGCCGGTCGTGAGCGTCGTCGCGCCGAGGTTGACGGTGCCACCGAGGCCCGCCAGCGAGCCGATCGTCTGGCTGGCACCCGCGGAGAGATCGAGCGTGCCGCCCGGCGACAGGGTGATCACCTGCGTCGGCATCAACATGCCGCCCGCACCGACGGCGAGCGAGCCGCCGGTGATCGAGAACGTGCCAGAGAGTGTATTGACGGCACCGAGCGTGAGCACACCCGTGCCCGCCTTGGTCACGTTGCCCGCACCGGACAGGGCGCCGTTGAGGGTCAGGTTCTGTGTTCCGTTGATGGTGAGCGTGTTGCCGGCGCCTACCGCGATAGCGTTGCCGCTCGAAAGCGTGGTCGCATTCAGGGCGGTGATCGTCGTGGCGGCGCCCGTCACGTTGACCGCGCCGGTACCCAGCGCACCGTTACCCGAAAGCAGCAGACTGCCCGCGGCGAGCGTGGTACCGCCCGTCCACGTGTTGCCGGCCGCCAGCGTCAGGGCGCCTGTGCCCGTCTTCGTCAGAGGACCCGAGCCCGACACGGCACCGCTCAGACCGAGATTGTTCGTACCGGCGACGGTAAGGCCCGCACCGGCCTGAATATTGAACGCCGTGGTAACGCCGAGCCCGTTCGTCGCGGCCTGGATAGTGCCGCCCGAGACGTTCGCGCTGTCGCCCAGATTGGCGGGATCGGCGAGGATCGCCGTACCGCCCGTCATGGTGGTGGCATTGGCCAGGCGGCCGGAGAGACCCCATATGCCGCCGCTGATAGCCAGGTTCTCGAAGTTGATGTATTGCGCCGCCGAGGCGCTGCTGATGCCATTGTCCGTCGTGCTTTTCAGTGTCAGCGTGTCGGTACCCGTGCCGCCGTCGACGATGCCGGCAGCAGCGAAGTTGAGCACCCCCACGCCAAGCAGATCGCCGATGGATGCGGCCACGCCCGTACCCGTGCTGCTGACGACGGACCCCGTATCGGCAACGAAGGTGTCGTTGCCCTGGCCCATGTAGACGCTGCCGGTGATGGTGCCATTGTTGGTCAGGGAGTTGCTGGTGCCATGCAGACTGATGCGGCCCTGCACCGTGCCCGTCGCACCGTTGGTCATGACGGTGTTGCCCAGGCCGGACGCGACGATCGCAGGTGCGTCGGCGGCAAGCACCGCCACGCCGACGAGGGGCTTGCCACCGATAAAGCCGTTGTTGGTAAGCGTCGTCGTGCCACCCGCGCCATTGCGGATGTCGAGCGCCACGCCACCGAGATCGCCGATCGTGACCGACGCCAGGCCGATGGTGCCGTACAGGCTGGCGCCCGCGTTGTTCGTGATGACGTGGTTGCTCGCGTTCGCATTACCGACGACCGTGCCTTCCGACAGCAATGTCAGAAGACCCAGCAGCGAGGGGTCGATGCTTCCCGAGTTATTGAGCGTGACGTTGTTACCCGACAACGTCATCGCCGTACCGAGGCCGATTGCCGATGCGATGCGCCCGTCGCTCGTGACGTTAACGGTGAGGTTGTTCGCGTTCGTGCTGAAAGGGTTGCCGACCAGCGTTCCGCCGGAACAGGTGATGGTCGAGCCGTTGGCCGGAGCGATGGGTGCACAGTCGGCGATGGCCTGCTGGCTGACGAGACCGAACAGGGTCGAGGCAAAGGTGAGGTAGATACCCCTGCTCAGCGACGTGCGGCGGATGTTTCCCATGTGACGCTTGCTCATAACGCTCCCCGGTCCGCACGGCGTGTTCCCTGACCGGGAAATATCGGCCGCACTTCAGCCGCGACGCCGGAAAATCCGTGCCGCAAATAGACGTCTGATTGGTGACGCCGATGAGCCTGACGGAATCAGGCCCTTGGTATTCGGCGCAAGCCTAAGCGAGGGTCGTGAGGGGTCTATGCACAAATCTGGCGATGCATTTCCGCGACCTTTCCAGAAAGCGAAAACGTCGCTCGCGGAATTCGTGCACATCGACAAATACGGCACGAAAAGACGACCTGACTTCGTCAGAAACCAGGTAGAGATACTTAAGGAATCTCAGTGTTCACGCCATTTCCGTATTTCATCGTGGCGATTTAACAAACGTCGCGACGGCCCTGCGGCGATCTCTTGACGCGTGGACCGCGAATGCACCGTTGCCGAATATCACTTGCGATTTCGCCCATCATTTTCTTCGCGCGCCGAATGTGCATAGGCATTAGCGGCACGCGAAGCGTTTTATCGTCGTTCCGCTCCGTCCGTCGACGGCAGAAACCGCACGATGCATGTCGATTCTCCAAGCCAGCGCATAAGCGGTGCGGTACGGTGGGCCCTCATCCAGGGAGAGTCTTATGTTCGTCATCCGCCACGCGTCCGAGCGAGGCCACGCCAATCACGGCTGGCTCGATTCCCACCACAGCTTCTCTTTCGCCGACTACCGCGACGAGGATCATGTGCACTTCGGTCCGCTACGCGTCATCAACGAAGACCGGGTCGCTGGCGGTGCCGGCTTCGGCACGCATTCGCACCGCGATATGGAAATCATCAGCTACGTGCTCGAAGGCGAGCTGGCCCATAAGGATTCGATGGGCAACGCTGTCGTCATCCGGCCGGGCGAAGTGCAGCGGATGAGCGCGGGTCATGGCGTCACGCATTCCGAAGAGAACCATGCCCAGACGGTCACGCACTTTCTGCAGATCTGGATCATTCCGAACCAGCTGAACCTCAAGCCGGGCTACGAGCAGACGTTCTTCCCGGATGACGAGAAGCGCGGCAAGCTCCGCCTCGTCGCCAGTCAGAGCGGTGAGCATGGGTCGGTGACGGTGCATCAGGATGTGCGGATCTATGCGGGATTGTTCGGTCCCGACGAAACCGCCCATCACAACGTCGACTTCGAGCGCCTGATCTACGTACACGTGGTGCGTGGGACGGTACACGTGAACGGGCATCCGCTGTCCGCCGGCGATGCGGCGAAGATCACGGAGGAGTCGCGCGTGGTGCTCTCGGATGGTGTGGACGCTGAGGTGCTGTTGTTCGATATGGCGGAGCTGGAACCGCCTCGCTAACGGTTCGAGCGGCAGCGTCTTCAGAAGACGCCGCCAATGGATGGACCGAGTCGCACATTCGCGCCATCACGATGCCGTTTGAGGTATCAAGATACCCATGGGCGGTCTTACCGTCGACACGGATCTTCTGCTTTGAATACAACGTTCGATGTCGCGATCGTCGGAGCCGGGGCTGCGGGTATCGCCGCCGCTGGCCGGCTCGCCGGGTCAGGCCTGAACACGATACTGCTGGAGGCATCGTCACGCATCGGCGGGCGGGCCTGGACCGTCGAACTCGACGGCATGGCTCTCGATCTGGGCTGTGGCTGGCTGCACTCGGCCGACCGCAACCCGTGGACGCGGATCGCCGAGCAAACCGGCTTTGAGATCGACCGGCGTAACCCGCCCTGGGGACGCTCCGTTCCGCGTCCTGGATTCTCAATCGACGAGCAAGCGGCGGCGGGCGAGGCCTATGACCGCTGGCACGACCGGATGCTTACGAGGCCTTTGCCGCGCGATATCGCGGCAGACCATCTCGTACCGGGGGATCGATGGAACCCGTACCTTCAGGCGTTGAGCGGGTTCATCAACGGGACGGCGCTGGAGCACTTGTCGATCCAGGATTACGCCAACTACGAGGCGGTCGCCACAGAGGAGAACTGGCGGCCGTTGAGGGGCTATGGGACGCTGATCGCTTCCCACCTTCCCCCTGAAACCGTGTGCATGCTTGTTACGCCGCTCGAGCGACTGACCCTATCGCCGAAAGGCGGCGTGATACTGGCGACACCTCGCGGCGAATTGCATGCGAGAACGGTGATCCTGACCGTATCGTCCAACGTGCTGGCTGGTGGCACGATGCAGCTTCCCGACGAACTTGAGCCGTGGCGCGAGGCGCCAGGTCGGCTTCCGCTGGGCTACGACGAGAAGCTCTTTCTGCATATCGTGGATGAAGCGACTTTTCCGTCCGAGCTTCATGCCATCGGGAATCCGTACGATGAGGCGACCGTGGCGTATCACGTCCGCCCCCTGGGACGACCCATGATCGAATGTTTCCTCGGAGGTGCCAGCGCCAGACTGTTGGCGGATGGCGGACCCGTGGCGGCCCGCGAGCACGTGATGAAGGAACTCGTGGGCCTGTTCGGCGCGAAGGCCCGGAGCGGCCTGCGCTTCCTGACGACATCGCAGTGGCGCCACGACACGCGCGTCGGCGGCGCTTATAGCCATGCCTTGCCGGGATACTCTTCCGCACGGCGCACGCTCGCGGCTCCCTTCGAGAACCGCATCTTCTTCGCGGGTGAGGCGACCCATGAGAGCGCGTTTTCCACCGCGCATGGTGCGTATGCGAGTGGCATCCGCGCGGCGGAGGAAGCGATCGCCGCGATGGCCGTTGCTAGCCGATGATTTCGCCGTCTTCTTTCACGAAGGGCGTGTCTAATGGGGGAATGATCTGCAGCACGATTTCGGACGGACGACGAAGACGAGTGCCGATATCCGTCACGACGAAGGGGCGGTTGATCAGGACGGGATGCGCGAGCATCGCCGCGATCAGCGCCTCGTCGCTTATCGACGCGGCTCCCAGCCCAAGCTCATCGAACGGGGTGCCTTTTTCGCGTATCGCCTGACGAGGGGTCAGGCCCGCGTCGGAGAGAAGTCGTCGCAGGGTCGCTTCATCGGGTGGCGCCGTAAGGTACTCGATGATGGTCGGTTCGATACCGGCGTGCCGCAGAATCGCGAGCGTGTTGCGGGACGTCCCGCAACGGGGATTGTGGTAGATCGTTGCGCGCATGGTCAGGCCCTGGAGAAGATCGCGAAGCGTCGAGGCATGCGATCTTACCTGTCAGACGAGCTCAGCCACCGGCGTATCGCCGTCAATGAAGCGGATCGTCTTCCGTACCGATGTGTTGCTATGAAGCGCTCGTTCGATCACGGCGGCCACATTGGCTCGGGACGTCGCATTGTCGCCATCGTACGTGGGCTCGACGACCGTGATGTTTTCCGAGGCGGCATCGAGTGTGAGCGCGCCGGGGCCCAGGATCGTCCACTGCAGCGGGCTGTCCCGCAGATGCTCGTCCGCGGCCGCCTTCGCCGTCGCGTACGCGTAGAAACCGTTCTCCGGATCGACATCGTCCGTTCCCGCGCCGATGTAAGACACCATGACGAACCGGGCGACATCGGCCAGGGAGGCGGCGTCGATGGTTCGGATCGCGGCATCGCGGTCGACCGCATAGGTTCGACCCGGATTGCCGCCGCCCGCGCCTGCGGACCACACCACCGCGTCGAAACCGCGAAGCATCCCGGCGATCGCTTCCGCGTCGGCGCGTTCGATGTCGAAGACCGACGGCTCAGCTCCCGCCTTCCATACCTCCGGCGCATGCGCGGGATTACGGATGATCGCACGTACCTCGTGGTTGGCGGCTACGAGACGGGGGATCAGTTCGAGCGCGACCTTACCGTGACCGCCGATGATGACAATTCGGGACATTGCTGAGCTCCGTGCCTTGTGTGCCCCGAACATAACTAACCACATGTTGGATTTCTGTGGTCGTGACGCATCGGCACGTAGCGGGACGCGATGCTAACGCAGTCCGAACAGCTTCATAATCCTTGCTACACGGACGGTGGGCTTTTGCCCGCCGTCCTTGAATTCCGCGTTCAGGGCCATGCCCATCAGCGGACGTGACACGAGATAGTCGGCGGCCACGTCCGCAAAGAACGCGGGATCGGCGACGACCAGGTGTTTCTTCGTGACCTGAGCTTTGAGCCACTGGGTAAGGCGCGCACGCAGGTGGATGTTTCCGAGAGCGAAGTAGTCCCGGGTCGCATCGGGGAAGCTCTTGCGCTCGTCGATGACGAGGCGGAACAGGTTCACCGCCGTCGCCGTATGCGCGGCCTTGATCCAGCTCAGGAGGAACAGCTCGAGCAGGTCGGTCGCCTCGGTCGTCGAACTCACCTTCGCATCGAGCAGGTCGAGCGCCTTCAGCGCGACGCGCTCGATGATCTTCTCGATCAGTACGGCCTTGCTGCCGACAAGACCGTAGACCGTGCGCTTTGACATGCCAGCCTGCTTCGCGACCTCAGCCATGCTGTGCGCGTCGAGTTCGTGCTGCGCAAGAAGCTGCTCCGCCGCGACGAGAATGCGTTCCATCTGCTCGTCCGACGTATGCACGGGCGGTCGACCGCGCGTCCTGGCTGGCTTGACTGATGGCACGGTCGCTCCTGCATCGCGTGAGATGGAAAGATCCACCGGACAGCATAACTTGAGATTTAGGAAACCGCACGGTACCCTATGTGGAGATCGTCGTCCCGATCCTTCCCGAAAGCCCGTCACGCCAGTGACCCGAAGGTGCGCATCGCGCGTCCCTGATGGCCCGCGTCGTCCTTTCCCGAACGGGACGGCGCCACCCCATTTCCCTTCCATCGGGTCACTTATTCCATCCTCGGGCGTGTCATGAAGAAATCACTGGCGTCGGGCCTCAGGGTCGCGACAGGCGTTGTGTTCGTGCTGCTTGGCCTTGCCAGCGGCATCGGTGGCGGCATCCTCGCCGGCTACGGCGGCTCCCTCTACTACCTGATCATGGGCGTCGCCGCACTGGTGTGCGCCGTGCTCATCTTCGCGCGGCGTCGCGAAGTACTCGCGTTGTTCGCAGTCATGCTGGCGGGGAGCCTGATCTGGTCGGTCTGCGAAGTCCGCCTCGACTGGTGGCAGCTGCTGCCGCGCATGGACCTCTGGTTCGCGCTGGGTGTCTGGCTGCTGCTGCCCTTCATCGTTGGCGGCCTGACCAGGGGCGCGAACCTGCGTGCCGGTCGCATCGGCCTTGCGGTGGCGATGGTGGCGACCGTGGCGGTCGGTATCGCGTCGGCATTCACCAATTACACCGATCTGTCAGGTGTCGCGGCGGGTGAGCCGATGGCTGGCCAGGCGCCGGACCCGGCGTCGCAGGCAGCGAAGGACTGGCGCGCCTATGGCTCGACCGGCGAAGGCACGCGCTACGCGCCAGCGACGCAGATCACGCCCGAGAACGTGGCCAACCTGAAACCCGCGTGGACGTTCCATACCGGCGACTTCAAGGGCCCGGACGACCCGGTGGAAATCGCCAACGAGGTCACCCCGCTCAAGGTCAACGGCAAGCTGTACATCTGCACGCCGCACAACATCGTCATCGCGCTCGACCCGGACACCGGCAAGGAGCTGTGGCGCTTCGATCCGAAGATCAACCGCGACGCGTCGACCTATCAGCACATGATCTGCCGTGGCGTCAGCTACTGGGACGTGCACGATCAGGTCGCCGCCAACGCCGCCGGTGACACCACCGCGCCGGCCACGCCCGCCGATGTGGCCGGCTCGCCGGAATCGATTGAATGCCCGCGCCGCATCTTCGCGCCGACGATGGACGCCACGATGATCGCGCTGAACGCCGACACCGGCGAGCTCTGCAAGTCCTTCGGCGAGAACGGCGTCATCGGCCTGACCCACGGCATGAGCATGAAGAAGCGCGGCTTCCTGATGCCGACCTCGCCGCCCACGGTGTCCGCCCATGTGCTGGTGGTCGCCGCAAGCGTTACGGACAACGCGTCGACGAACGAGCCGTCCGGCGTGATCCGTGGCTACGACACCATCACCGGCAAGCTGGTCTGGAACTGGGATGCCTCGCGCCCGGACGAAACCGCTCCGCTGCCGGAAGGCCAGACCTACGTGCCCAACTCGCCGAATTCGTGGGGCGTATCCAGCGTCGACGAGAAGCTGGGCATGGTCTACATCCCGATGGGCAACGAGACGCCCGATACCTGGGGCGGCAAGCGCAACCCGTATGGCGAGAAGTACAACAGCGCCATCGTCGCGCTCGACCTGGCGACGGGTAAGGTGCGCTGGGTCTACCAGACCGTGCATCACGATATATGGGACATGGACATCGGTGGTCAGCCGTCGCTGGTCGATATCGATACGCCGAACGGCAAGGTGCCCTCGGTGGTCGCCACGACCAAGCGCGGCGACATCTACGTGATCGATCGTCGTGACGGCAAGCTCGTGGTTCCGGCGCCCGAGCGTCCCGTGCCACAGGACAACGTCGCCGCGGGTGACCACGTGTCGCCGACGCAGCCGTTCTCGGCGCTGACCTTCCTGCCCGACCGCAACATCACCGAAGCGGACATGTGGGGCACGAATCCCATCGACCAGATGATGTGCCGCATCACCTTCAAGTCGCGTCGTTACGAAGGTCCGTTCACGCCGCAGACCGCTGGCCGTGGCGCGATCATCTCCCCGGGACCGCTCGGTATCTTCGAGTGGGGCGGCGCGACGATCGACCCGGTGCGCCAGCTGATGATCCTCAACCCGGATTACATGGGCTTCCTCGAGCGCCTGGTACCGCGTGCCGAAGCCGACGCGGAAGCCGGTGGCACCAAGGGCAACGAGATGGGTCTGCAGATGCAGACCGGCGCCCCGTTCGCGGTGGAGATCAAGGCCTTCCTGTCGCCGCTCGGCTTCCCGTGCCAGGCACCGCCGTGGGGCTATGTGGCCGCGGTCGACCTGCGCACCATGAAGAAGGTCTGGATGCACAAGAACGGTACGACGCGTGACAGCGCCCCGGTGCCGATCGCGTTGCCGCTGGGCGTACCGAGCCTGGGTGGCATGGTCACCACCGGCGGTGGCGTCGCCTTCCTCGGCAGCACCCTCGACTACTACCTGCGCGCGTTCGACGTGCGTGACGGCAAGCTGCTGTGGGAAGGTCGTCTGCCGTTCGGCGGCCAGGCCACCCCGATGAGCTACGTGTCGGATACTACCGGTCGTCAGTACGTGGTGGTGATGGCCGGTGGCCATGGCTCGCTGGGTACGAAGATGGGTGACACGCTGGTGGCGTTCGCGCTGCCGGAAAACACGGCCGGCGCCAAGCCCGCGCCGTCGAAGTAAGCTCGCGACGGTCGGGGCCACCGGGCCCCGACCGCCGTCTCACGACGACCGATAGCGGATAGTCACGCGCCAGCCGTAGCCCGCACCGATCGGATCACTCAGCGGGCTTCAGAAGCCCCCGCCGCGCCACTCCCCAAGAAACTGGCCCATCTGGGTGCCCGTCGTGTCCTCACCGTCGAAGCCCGCCGTTGCCAGCGCCAGGGCGAAGTAACCCAGCGATGATTTCACCTTGTCGTTGCTCAGACGGTAATTCTCTTTCAGCGCCGCATCGATGCAGTCGCCGAGGTAACCGACAGCCGTCTGGACAGGGCCCTTATGGCGCCCGTGGTTGCTGTAAATCCCTTCTTCGATGGCGACGTGAATGGCGTGGCGATCGTTACGATAGCCTTCGACCTCTTCGGCCGTCGCCGCCGTTGCCGTCGTCGCCGCTTTCTTGAGCTCTTCACCGGCGTGCGCAAGTCCGGCCGTGGGTTTGCCTCCCCAATAACCCAGCAGGTTCTCCAACATGTTCGTTTCTCCTCGATGGTGAGTGGACCGGCATCTGTCACGCGCCGGCATGACCATCGTGTCCATCCGCCTGTCGGGGGACTATCGGGAAAAGACTGAATCTGAAAAAGCACGGCGCTGTGATGGACCGTGCTTTGGGGAACGCGCGGGAAGCGGGTGAAGCGTGGGACGACGCGTTCCGCCTGACGGCGAAGACGCACCGGTGCCCGGCGACCGCGCGATCAATGGGCGCTCTGCAGGCCCTTGAGCAACGCTTCGTGGAAACGCGCCGGCTCCTGCATCTGGGGCGCGTGCCCCGCATCGGGAAACTCGACGAGCGTCGCGTGGGGCATTGCGGCCACGGCGTCTTTCGCGAGCTTCGGGTAGTTACCCAGCGTGGGCCGCACGTCGGCCGGCGCGAAGTCCTTCGCGATGGCGGTGACGTCCTTGTCGCCAATCATGAGGAGCGTGCGCGGCTGGAGGCGCGGAAGCTCGTAGACGACCGGCTCGTTGAAAATCATGTCGTAGAGCAGCGCCGAGTTCCAGGCGACGAGGTCGCGTTGCGGCCCCCGGTACATGCCGGCAAGCATCTGCACGGAGGCCTCGTATTCGGGCTTCCACTGACCGGCGAAGTAGGTCGTTTTCTCGTAATTCCGGATACGATCGGCCGTCGTCTTGAGTTCGCGGTCGTACCACTGGTCCACGGACACCGGCGGCACGCCCTTGGCGCGCCAGTCTTCCAGACCGATGGGATCGACGAGCACGAGCTGGTCGACCTGATCGGGATAAATCAGCGCGTAGCGAATGCCCAGCATGCCGCCGGTCGAGTGACCCATGACGATGGCTTTGTCGATGTGCAGCGACTTCAGCAGGTCGTTCGTGTTGTGTGCGAGTTGCTGGAAGGTGAACTGATAGCTTTGCGGTTTGGATGATTTGCAGAAACCGATCTGATCCACGGCGATCACGCGATAGCCGGCGTGCGAAAGCACGTCGATGGTCGGAGCCCACGTGGCGGCACAGTAATTCTTGCCGTGAAGCAGGACGACCGTACGGCCGTTGGCCTTAGGTCCCTTCGGGGCGACGTCCATATAGGCCATCTGCACGTCCTGACGCTGCGACCTGAAGCGGAAAAGCGCGACAGGGTACGGATAATCGAAACCCTGGAGTTCGCTGCCGTATACCGGGCCGTCTTCGGCGTGAATCGACGGCGCCAGTACAAGGAGAGCCAGTGCGAGCGCGGTGACGACGGGACGTACGGGCGTGTTGCGGTCGGTCTCATTCATGAAGCTAGCGTGCCATGAGAAGGGTGAAGGGCGCGACCGTCTCTTCCTGCCAGGAGGTGGTAGGCGCCTCATCGGTAGGCCCTATACCCGGGGCATCAGTCTGACCCGGGTTTCGACGGTTGCACGACGTCCCACGTCGCGCCCTCGTACGACGTTCCAGCGTCGGCCACCGCGAGAAGTAGCCTGCCCAGTTCGGTGCGGGAGACGCTTTGTCCCATACCCAGTTTTTTCGTCGACGCGAGAGAGAGCGTATGGGTTCCCTCAGCCAGCGCGTCGCTGAGGCGAGGCGCGCGCACGATGATGAAAGGCATGCCTGAGCGCCTCAAGGCTTCCTCCCGTTCGAGGATGTTGGCGCGCATACCGGGCTTCACCGTGTTCAACAGCTGCCATACCCACGACGATCGATTGGCACCGATGACCGACAGAAGTATGAAACGCCGGGCCCCACGCTTCAGGGCGGCTTCCATGGCGTGGACGCATCCATCGACCATCACGTGCCGGATGTCGCCTCTGGGCTTTCTGAATCCGTGGATGTCGACCGTAAAGAAGACCGTGTCGAGTTGCTCCGGCAACGCGATCTCAAGGGACTCGCGGTCACGCACGTCCGCGGCCACCGGCGCAACGTTGATGCTGGCTTCCATGGGACGCCGCGAAATGGCGGTGACGTGATCGCCACGTGCTGCCAGCCGTTGCGTGATGGCAAGACCGGTTCCGCTACTGGCTCCCACGACAGCGTAGCGTTTCATGCCGTCGCTCCCAGGCTGCGCAGCAACTCGTCATGTATGCCGGGCGTGCTGGCCACGAAACCACGCGAGCCGAGTCGCCAGCGACGTCCCTCCTCGTCGGTGACGAGACCTCCCGCTTCACGTACCAGAAGTGCGCCAGCGGCCAGCCCTGAAGCCACACCGGCATACTGCCAGAAGGCATCGAGTCTGCCCGAAGCGAGATCCAGGAGCTCGATCGTGGAGGGGACCGATGCTCGCACCAGAAGCGATGCGGTCAGCATGCGATGGAAGCTGTGCGCGGCGATGGCAAGCGTCTCCGCTGCCTCGAATGGCTGCGCCTGCGCCGTTGCGGCGATGGATGCCGTGAGTTCCTCCTTACCCGATACATGCAACGAGCGCTCACCGTCCGTCGCGCCCTCCCCGGCGACAGCCGTGAACAGCGAGCCGGACCGCGGGACATGCACCGCGGCCAGGACAGGCTCCCGGCCGCGAACCAGACAGGCGGTGACAGCCCACTCCTCCCGTCCGTGCACGTGGTTGATATTGCCCTCGACGGCGTCGATCACCCAGCCATAGGTGTCCTCGCTCACAGGCAAGGGAGCATCATCGGCGAGCAGAGTACTTCCCGGCACCGCGGCCAGAAGGGCCGACTCGAGCGGCCCCTTCACCGCGAGCTCGTTGTCCGCCATAGCTTGCAGGAAGCCTGCCGCCGTAGAGGGTCGGGCATCGGCGCTAAAGCGATCGAGAAGAGCGACACCTGCCCTCTGCAGGGCGGCGCACGTGATGGTCATCAAGGATTCGGATAGCGACATAGGAAGGTTTCATGCACTGCGGAGTAGACCTTATGATGTGAGTCATCGCTCACCTTCTCTACTCGCATTCCCGATGCCAAAGCATGCTCGCGACGCGTCGTCACAGCCCCGGAAAAAACCGCTTCAGGCGCGTTCCATCGTCACGGTCACGGCCATTCTCGACGCGGCGGCTCACATTCTGGAGTCAGCCGGGCCGTCGGCGTACTCGACCAACGCGGTGGCTGAGCGCGCCGGAGTAAGCATCGGGTCGCTGTACCAGTACTTTCCTACGAAGGACGCCGTCACGCGTGCGCTGATCGAGAGGGAAAGCCGTGCACTGTTCGCTGACCTGAGTCATGCCGTCTCGAAGGCGCATGGCGCGGAGGCGCTGAGGGCGATGATCGCCGTCGCCGTGCACCACCAGCTACGCCGGCCGTTGCTCGGCAGAATCCTCGATTTCGAGGAGGCCCGCCTCCCCATGCATCACGATATGGCGGCAGCGGGAAACGACGCGAGAGACCTGATCGTGCGCTGTCTCGGGGAGATGGGGGTCGAATCAGGCGATGCCGTCCAGCAAGCGGGCGACGTCATGTCGATCGCCAGAGGGATGGTCGATCGAGCTGGCCAGCGAAGCGAGATCGACGAAGCGGCGCTGAGGCCGCGGGTCGAGGCCGCAGTTTTCGGCTATCTGCGCGAGATGTCACGTATTCGTAGCCCGGGCGACGAACGGAACTGACCTCGCATCGGGGGAACGAGGCCGCGTCATATTCCCTCCGGGAGGACTTTTATGGTGCGTGTAAAATGCACGCAACAGGAGGCACGCCATGCCCACCACGAAGAAAGTGCCGGACATCCATCTCGCCGGAGATCTGAAGGACCTCCATCGCTCCCTGATCTCGATCGTCAGTGTCATGAACCGGCCGCGAAACGACGAGCGGCTTATCGCCGAAGCGGGCGTACGGCTCGACCAGGCCCTGTTTCGTCTGCTGGTGGTGATCGAACGAGTCGGACCGATCGGCGTGGTCGATCTGGCGGACCGGCTGGGTCGCGACTACACCACGATCAGTCGACAGGTCAGCAAGCTGGAGCGCATGGAGCTGGTCATCCGGCACGAGAATGCGCAGGACCGGCGGATGCGGGAGGCCGTCGTGTCGGCGAAGGGCAAGGCGGTCACCGATCAGCTGGATCTGGCAAGAGAGCGCATGGGGCGTGAGATCTTCAAGGATTGGCCCTCTGACGATATCTCGGACCTGGTCCGCCTGATGCGCAGGTTCGCGGATGCGCTGGAAAGGGCGACAGAGGGTTAGCGCGCATTCGTCATGCGCAGACTCCCGCAGGAATTCCCCGCTACGATTTTCTGCTGACAGTTTCTGACACACCGCGGTGATATTCCTTCATGGGCGCACCTCCCGCGCCATCCCAAAGGAACACCCATGGTTTCGCTGTCGCAACCCGCCCTGGAGGCCTTCTTCGCCGAGAACGACGAATCGCCGGTCGTCATGTTGAATCTCATCCGGTTCGAGCCCGAGGGCGGCCGGGAGAGATACCTCGAGTACCTTGGTATGGCTAAGCCGATCCTCGCTCGATTCGGCGCAAAGATCGTGTTCGGCGGGGATGGTCTGTCCGTGCTCAGCGAAGGGCGAACTCAGGGATGGGATGCCGTCGTGCTGGTTCAGTATCCGCGACGGTCGGCGTTTCAGACGATGGTCGCCGATCCGGATTACCAGGTTGCTTTCAAGGTCGGCGTATCGGCCATTGCCGATATCGTGCTGCAGCCTCTGAAGGCTATCGAGGATATCCGTTGACGCTGGCTTACCACGCCTTCGGGCTCGATATGGCCTGACCATCTGGCTTCGGTAGCTGCATCTGTTCGCCTGCGCTCAGTTGTTGCGTGGCGCACATCCTCTCGTCGGCGTGGCTCCATCGGTCGTTCGCTGCGACTGCGCCTCGCGCGAGGTACGTAGCGTTCCAACCACGGCGGGATACGTCAAAAACGCCGTTTTCGACAAAACCTTGGTATGAAGCGATCGAACCAAGTCGTCGCCGCTGCGCATACGATGGGATATCTGGCGACTTTTCGACGATGAACCGATAGTTCTGTCTCACTCCTGACTATGGCTGGCCCAGGTCGGGAGTGCGACAGAAAGTTGGCCCTTTAGGCCACCCATCAGTTCCCGCCCATAGGAGTTCATATGTCAGATGTCATCATCACCGGGAAGCAGCTCTCCTCATCGGCCTACTCCGCCGTCATTAACGCGCCGATCGAAAAAGTCGACATAGCCGATTGGCTCTTCAGTCTCCCCGAAGCCGAGTATCAGCGCTGCTGCTCTCCCGACCACATTTCCGCCGGTACCACGAGCACGGATGACGGCAAGCGGATGTCCATCAACGTGGAGATGATCGGCCAGACTCTGATGGTTCAGCACTATGTCGCTGAAATCGCGACACCCAGTCTTTGCAAGATGGTGTCGACCTCCGATGCCTTCACGCCGAATGGCCGAACGCGCGTCCAGGTCATCTGGACCCTCAGCGTCAGGAAGATCGACGACACGACGTGCGAGTACACCAACAGCGTCGTTGCTCATCCGACCCAGGATTTCCTCGATTTCATTGCCAAGCACGGCACACCGTTTGAAGTAGCCGCCGATGCACGCCAGCGGGATGGTGGCGATCACAACAGTCGCGAAACGCCGTTGTTCGCCGCCAGTATCGAGCGCCGTGCGCTTGCTCGCGGTGCGTCCATGACTGCCTGAGTGCCTCACCGATATGGCGCGCGGGGCGCCTCCCGGGAAGGCATCCATCACCTCGTTCGGCGGAAGGTTCCAGCCATAAATGCAGGGGCCTTCCGCTACCGGCATCCCACCTTCTGGGTATTGCATCGCACGATAGCGCAAGGTTACCGTCCGTCGACGACTGAGCTCGCACGCGCTCACCTCAGGCCTCCCGATGTCCGCGCAGTTTACAAACCGGTCGATGCGATACCTGCGCGTCGCCAGCACGGCGACGCTGAATTGCACGGCGATGAACCGAAGCGGCGTGAGCATAAGCCGGCTTACGTGTCGAGGTGGTGGCCTGGGCCTCAGCGATCCGCATGCGCTCGAGAGCGCCTTCATGATTTCGCTGCAGCTTGATACGTATCGCGGCGAACTTTGGCGTAACGGGCGCCGGGTGCACACGGACAGTTGGCACGCTGGCGAGTTCACCGCGTATGACTACCGGGATCGCTGGAAGGCAAACCTGGTGAGCGCATTCGACTGCGTCAACTTTCACATTCCTATGCGTTGCTTCGATACAGCAGCGCTCGGTCTTCGCAATCCGGTGGAACATCTGGACGTAGCGCCCGGGCGCAGCATCGGGGATCCGATAGTCGACGGCCTCGCGAGAGCACTTGCCGAAGCTGCGAAGACGCCCGGAACGTCCAGCCGCATCTTTACAGATCACGTGGAAATGGCACTCCTGACGCATCTTGCTACGCGATACGGCGGGGCCCGCGTCGATTCGCGCAGAACCAGCGTGGGCCTGGATCAGAGCACGCTAAGCCGAGCGAAAGAGCTGCTTTGCGCCAATCTGGCAGGTCAGATATCGATCGACGAACTCGCAACGGCTTGCGGCGTGTCCAGCGGGTATCTCATCCGCGCATTCAGGATGTCGACCGGCCTCCCGCCGTACAAATGGCTGCAGAGGCGACGCGTGGCAGTTGCGATGGAACTTTTGTCGGGCACAGCACAGCCAGCGAGCAGCATCGCGGTCGCGTGTGGATTCGCCGATCAGAGCCATCTGACGCGCGTGTTCCAGCGCGTTGTCGGCATGCCGCCCGGTGCGTATCGCCGCGTGCATGGGGTTGGTGCTGACGTTGGTCGGTAAGGTTGATTCGGCTCCTCCGTTTGCGAAGCGCGCGGGATCCATACCCTGGGGACCGGTGCCTGACCGACACACCGTTTGTCAGCCACAGTGGACGCACGTAGGTAGCGTTCTATGCCGACTGTCTGGCGTATGAGCCGAAGAATTGCTATTGCGGGAACAGCCGCGCTTGCGGTCCATTTTGCATACTCATTTCCGTGACATTCCTTTGATCTGCAGAAATGCGCCACAGCAATACAAACCGCAAGTGCCGAACAAGATGCCCGGGACGGCGAAGCCAACCCAACCGAACAGGACGAGCTGTTCGAGATGAGTACCGATATGCAGGAACAGTAGGTCGGACCCATTTTTTCCCATCAGCTGCAGAGCTCCCACGGAAGCCAGCACTGGTATGGCGATAATCGTGCGCAGTGCGCCCAGGATGCCTTGGCCATTCATGAAAGTTGCCTTAAGTGGGAAGCCAAAGCGGGTTAGCATCCACGCGATTGCCAGCGGCAATATCGGCCAGGCAAAGAAGTAGTAAATGGCGGCTTCGTCTGGGTATGACGCGTACATGGCCCATTTTCTCGCAGGCACGAAAGAGGCTACGTGCAGAACGTTTCGTGTCCAGGATCGCCCTATGGCGCTGCCGTGGCAGAACACCGCCGCGATCCCCGCGATGGCGGCGAAGCAGAGGGCGGCGATGCTTATCCATCGTTCCGCGGCGAGATTACGCGAAGAACGCCGAGAACGTTTATCTCTCATGAAGCGATTCCGAAAGGTGCACCTTTACCGGCACATTGGCTATGTGTCGCGCCACGCTATGGGTACTGGCCACCCCGATGGACATACCGCACACGCCACATGGCGACCGGCGGGAACTTGCCATAACGCTTACCGTCCGTGAATGCGCCCCTGTTGCGATAAATTATGCCTGATGTCGTTCACGAAAGAGACTGTCGCGCCGGCTTCACCGCCGAAGCATGAGGTAGTGCCAAAGAGTAAAGCCTAAAGGATGACAGGCAGACACCTGGCTTGTCTGCCCGTATCGGTTCGACAGGAATCTCAAAACAGATCGCCTTGCGGCGAATGAATTCTCGGCGGCACAAACTTCGACGTATCCAGCACCGTATCCCACGCCCGGTGTAGCCCCGCCTTTTTCGACGCCACCTGCACCCGCTTGCGGATGATGTCCGCGAACACCCCCTGCCCCCGCATACGCGTCGCAAAGTTCGAGTCGTAATCCTTTCCGCCATTCATCTGCTGAATCAGGCTAACGATGTGCGATGCGCGATCTGGATAGTGCAACTCCAGCCATTCGCGGAAAAGTTGTTTGAGCTCATGCGGCAGACGCACGCAGGTATAGCCGATAGATCGTGCGCCAGCCACACCGGCCTGCTCGATGATCGCCTCAACATCGCGCTCATTAAGCGCAGGGATAATCGGCGCGACCAGCACGCCCACCGGCACACCGGCCTTACTCAAGGTTTCCACCGCCTTCATCCTCCGGTGCGGCGCGCTCGCCCGCGGTTCCAGCTTCGACGCCAGCTTGTTGTCAAGCGAGTTGATCGAGATGAACACCTGCACGAGATTTCGCTCAGCCATCGGTACGAGGATGTCCAGGTCGCGTTCGATCAACGCGTTCTTGGTCACGATCGTGCAAGGATGGTTGCACTCGTTCAGTAGCGCGAGCGCCGCACGCGTGAGCCGCCACTTCTTTTCGATCGGCTGATACGGATCGGTGTTGCTACCGATGTTGATCGGCTGGCAGGTGTAGTTCTTACGCGCCAGTTCGTCGCGAAGCACTTCCTCGAGGTTGGTCTTGGCGAAGAGCTTGGTCTCGAAGTCGAGGCCGGCCGACAGGTTGAGGTATCCGTGGGATGGCCGGGCATAGCAATAGATGCACCCATGCTCGCAACCGCGATACGGATTGGTCGCCCGATCGAAACCCACGTCGGGTGAGTCGTTGCGCGAGATGACGCTCCGGGCCAGTTCCTCGCGAACTTCCGTGGCGGGGCGGCGGTCCTCGTCCTCCCGATGCCAGCCGTCGTCCTCGGCCTGGTACCGGGTGGATTCGAAGCGGCCCTCCGGGTTGGAAGCGGCGCCGCGGCCCTTGTGCTGGCGGATCATGGGGATGGGTGTGGGCATGCATACAAATGTACGCAATTCGTGTCTCACGGGCTGCGATATCGTGGCGACGGCATGACTGCTCAGGCGACGCGCCGATCCTGATCGGTAGTCGCAACCTTCTCGTGACTTAACGGCGGATCGGAAGGGCGTCGATGGGCGTTTCCTCAAGGGTAACCTCGGATACCTGTCCCGCTAGAAGGATCCGGCATGCGTCAGTGGATTATGTTTCTCGCCCTCGTCATGGCGCTCCCCGCGCACGCCGAGCTCACGCCGGAGCAGAAGCAGGCCCAGCAGAAGACGATCGACAAGGATCTGAAGCGCATGAAGTACACCGGCCAGGAGACGCGCCGGCTTCAGGCGTCGATCCCGAACGGAACGCCCGGGCAGAAGCACGAGTACGGCAAGCTCGTGAAACAGCGCGACCAGCAGGCCGCAGGTACGCCATGGGATCCCGCGCGTTACCAGACGTTTCCGCCGTCCGAGACCATCAGTGTTGAGGCGCCGCGAGAGACCTGGCACCCGCCGGGGAATGCGGAGATTCCGTATACGTCGGCAGGCAGGAGCCCGGCTGTGACGAAAGGCCTCGAGGCAAACCGCGTTGCTTGCAACTCCAGCAGTGCCGGGTCGGATGATGCGGTGTGTCAGGCATTGTCGACGCGCTCGCAGTTCTAAGGTGGACGTGGCGAGCCGGATGAGCTTCTGCGACACGACACCGATTAATGTTAATCTGTTCCGACTTATTAATAATCTGATTATCGCATGCCGCATCCGATCAAGCTCGACGCCCTCCGGGATCTCGTGTCCAGTGGCGCAGTAAAGACCGCAACGATCCTAGGGGAGAAGGGGGGCTTTACAGTGCATGCCGACGCGGGAAGCAGCGAGCGCGTACTGACCAATCGCGCGGGTCAGGTAAAGATGTTTGCCACGACCGATACCGCAGTGCGTGAACTCGCACGTGCCGGACTTTCGTCTTTTCTTGTGGATATTTCTCAGTATCAGAAGGGCTTGCTCCGCGCTCCGCGCACTGACGTTTCCGATCGCGCAAAACGCGCATCCGAAGCGCTTGAGCACGAACGCTGGTTCCGGGCGAAGGTGGACGAGGCATTGCAACAAGAGGAACAAGGCGTCGCGACGTGGCATGAGCATGCCGATGTCTGGGAGGATGTAAAGAAGGCGACGGCTGCGATGGTTGCAAAGCGAAACCTGGAGCCGGTGGTAGCATCGTCGCCCAAAATCGCGAAGACGCGTGGGCGCAAAAAAGGAATTTAAGCTTGCTCATCTACATGGGGCTCGCCGTAAAGGACCTCATCAGGGCTGCTGCCCACATCGTATCGACTGGCCATCCCGATCCGGACGCCTACCTCAACGGTATCCGCGACCGCATCGAAACGATGTACGCGATCAAGAACCCTGGCGTGATCGGACGGCGCGAAGGGACGGTAGAGTGGATGCTCAATCCACCGTCTTATGTCGCGGTGCTTAAGTGGGCCGGTCCAGACGCCAAAATCTATCGTGTACTTCCGACGGCGCGAATGAAGAAACCTCGGCCACAAATCGGTATCGGCTGCGTGCGCCGTCCTCAGGATCAGCGACGACGCGTCTCCGGCGGCGCATCGTAAGTCACCGACTTCAATCCTTCGACCGATCGCATCGCATCCGCCAACGTCGCCAGCTGCTCGCGACGTACCGGCTTCGCAAAGAGAATCGTCACCACGTCATCGCCATCGGGCTCGCGACGCAGAATCGTTTTCGCAAATGGAAGATGCTGCTCTGCCAGCACGGTTTCGCAGGCTGACAGCGCATTGGTCCCACTCAACCGTGCGGTAAGCCGCGGGCGCGTCTTCCGCTTGCCCGTAAGCTTGCGCTCGAGCGGCTTGAGCAACGCCAGGATGATCCAGATGATCGCCGTCGCCAGAACGGCGGCGACGTAAAGCCCGCTGCCGGCGGCGAGGCCGACGGATGCGACGGCCCACAGGCTTGCCGCTGTCGTCAGACCACGGACGATCTGGTCGCGTTCGACGAAGAGGATGGTGCCCGCACCCAGGAAGCCGACGCCGCTGATGACCTGCGCGGCGATGCGCGAGGGGTCGAGAACGACGTGTTCCTGGTTGATGACGTCGGCGAAGCCGAAGGCGGAGACGATGATCGCGAGAGCGGCGCCCACGCCGACCAGCATGTGGGTGCGCAGGCCGGCGGTCCATTCGAGGCGACCGCGGTTCACGCCGATGATGCCGCTGAGGATGGCGGCGGTGCTCAGGCGGAGGAGGAGGTCTAGCGGGTTCATCACGACACTATCGCGTGTCGGGGATCAATGAGCTGTGAGATGGGGGTTTTGCAAAGCACTGGCCCCGGTCATCGTGGACCGGGGCCAGGTTGCTTTCGTCAGCGGGGCTGGCTCCTGCAGGCGCGCGCGGCGCGTTCGGGCTCAGTCCTGGAGAGGCGCGTCTTTGGTTTCACGGACGAAGAAGAGGCCGATGACGAAGGTCATCAGGGCGACCGCGACCGGATACCAGAGGCCGTAGTAGATGTCGCCTTTCCACGCGACCAGCATGAAGCCGATCGTGGGGACGAATCCGCCGAACCAGCCGTTACCGATGTGATACGGCAGGCTCATCGAGGTGTAGCGGATGCGGGTCGGGAACATCTCGACCAGCCAGGCGGCGATCGGGCCGTAGACCATCGTGACGTAGAGCACGAGGATCGCCAGCAACAACACCAGCATGGGGTAGTTCGATTGCGCGGGGTCGGCTTTCTCGGGATAACCCGCGGCTTTGACCTGCGCGCCGATCTTCGCGGTGAAGTCCTTGTTCTGCGCGGTGAACGTCGCCTTGTCGAGCGAACCGCCCTCGAACGACTCGATGACCTCGTCGCCGATCTTCACCGTCGCCAGCGTGCCGACCGGTGCGGCCGCGTTGGTGTATGGAATACCTTTCTTGGCCAGAACGCTCTTGGCGACATCGCACGAACTGGTGAAGGTCTTCTTGCCGACCGGGTCGAACTGGAACGTGCAGGCATCCGGATCGGCCGTGACAACGACCGGTGCGGCAGCGGCAGCCGCTTCGACAGCGGGATTGCCGAAGTGCGTCAGGCCCCGGAAGATCGGGAACATCGTCAGCGCGGCGATCAGGCAACCGGCAAGCACGACGGGTTTGCGGCCTACCTTGTCGGATAGCCAGCCGAAGAACACGAAGAACGGTGTACCGATGAGCAGCGCGGCCGCGATCAGCAGGTTCGCCGTCGTGCCGTCGATCTTCAGGCTCTGGGTCAGGAAGTACAGCGAGTAGAACTGTCCCGTGTACCAGACGACCGCCTGCCCCGCCGTCGCGCCGAGCAGCGCGAGGATCACGAGACGAAGGTTCTTCCACTGTCCGAACGCTTCGGTCAGTGGGGCCTTGGACTGTTTGCCCTCGGCCTTCATCTGCTGGAACACCGGCGACTCGTGCAGCTGCAGCCGGATGTAGACGGACACGCCGACGAGCACGGCGGAAATCAGGAACGGAATACGCCAGCCCCAGGCTTCGAACGATTCGGTGCCGAGACCGAGACGCGTGCCGAGGATCACGAGCAGCGACAGGAACAAACCGAACGTCGCCGTGATCTGGATGAAACTCGTGTACAGACCGCGCTTTCCGTTGGGTGCGTGTTCGGCCACATAGGTGGCCGCGCCACCGTACTCGCCTCCGAGCGCCAGACCCTGAAGCAGGCGTAGCAGAATCAGCAGCACGGGCGCGGCGACACCGATCGTCGAATAGCCGGGCAACACACCGACCAGGAAGGTCGACGTGCCCATGATGATGATGGTGACCAGGAACGTGTACTTGCGACCGATGAGATCGCCGATGCGACCGAAAACGATCGCACCGAACGGGCGGACGGCAAAGCCGGCCGCGAACGCAAGCAGCGCGAAGATGAACTGGCTGGTCTCGTTCAACCCCGTGAAGAACTGCTTGCCGATGAGCGCGGCGAGCGAGCCGTAAAGATAGAAGTCATACCATTCGAAAACGGTGCCCAGGCTGGACGCGAGGATCACGCGCTTGTGGCTGGTTCCGATGGTGCCGTCAGCCCTCAGGCCGCTTGCGGTAGTCGCCATGTCGGTCTCCGATCAGAACCGGTAATTGCCGTTGAGCGTGAACTCGTTGCCGGCGGTCTTCTGCCGGCCGAGGCCGTTCGCCGTGGTCGAGTCGAGGTTGGCGTGGATCCACTCCACACTGAAATCGAACGGGCCCGTGGTGTATTGCAGGCTCGCTGCCTTCTGACGGTTCTTCAGCAAGCCCGGGGTATTGGCGGCACGCCAGCGAAGCACGTCGTCCTTATCCGGCTTGCTCACCGAGGCGAACGCGTAGACCGTCCAGTGCGTGTCGAACTTGTAACCCGCCTGCAGGTAGCCGCCTTTGTCCTTGATGTCGCCGAACTGCGAGAGGTCGCCGAACAGTTCGCCGATCGCGTTGCCGGTATAGACCACGCTCTTGAAGATGAACTGACCCGGTGTCCACATACCGCCGACTTCGACAGCCGTGCTCTTGAGGCTGCTCTTGATCGGCGTGGGGGTCAGGCCGTCGACACCGTGCAGGTCGACCTTGCTGTAGTGACCGGCGGTGAAGACCTGCCAGTTGCTGCCTTTCGCGGTGAGGCGCGCCTCGATCTGCGGCTTGAAGCCCGCATTGCCCGCGGTCTGGTAGTTCGTCGTCGCCGTCGCGCCAGGACCATTCCAGCTGCCCTGCAACACGGCCATGTCGAAGCGCCACCTGGTCCCTTCCGACCCGTGATTGAGGTCCTGCATCCAGACGACGCCCGGGAAACGCCAGCCGATCACGCCGCTGCCATAGCCGAGCGGAAAGGCGATATGCGAGAGCGACTGGGGGATGTAGTCGAGTGGGAACATCAGGTCCCACATCTGGCCGATGCGGAACGTCGTGCCAGCGTTCGCGTTGGTGATGTCCATGTAGGCCTGACGCATCCGCAGTTCCGGCTGCGACCCGGCGTAGGCGCCGGTGCCGTTGAAGCCGCCGAAGAAGTCCATCTCGATGCGGCCGCTGCCAGCCCAGTTTTCGTTGAACTTGGCGCCAGTGAGGTCCAGCCAGAAGCGGGTGTTGCGCACATCGACGCCGCTGACCCGGCCGTCGGCGCGGTTCGCCCCGCCAGCGGGAATCGGATATTCCGAGTTGGCGCCGTTGCCATAGGTGTACGCCTTGTTCTGCGTGAAAGCACTGGCGTTGATGAAGCCATGCAGTGCGAGTGAAACGCCGGGCGCGGTGCCGGTGGTGAAGGCTGGTTTGGCAGGCACGGTGGCCACGACCTTCTCGACCTTGGTCACCTTCTCTTCGGTCTGCTGCGACTGGACCTGGGCGGCCTGCGCCGTCGTGGTGGCCTCGGAGGTCGCGGCTTTCTGCTCCTGGATCATCGCCTTGAGCTCGGCGAGCTGCTGCTCGAGCTGGTTCACCCGGGACTCGAGCTGGGCTTCGCGACTCGTGGTTTTCTTCGACCTTGTTTGCGCGTGGGCGAGGTCGGGAACGACCGCCATCGGCAGCATCAAGGCACAGGCGACACTCAGGGCGATGGCCTTGCGGCCACCGGAACGGTTCGTCTTCATCATGGTCTCCCCAACCATTGGCAGGGCGAGCATGTGGCAGGCCCATGACGCGTGCCATTGGCCAAAGGTCGAACCTCGACCAAAGTCGTAGCCGCTTCGCAGCTTTATGTTGCGCCGCGAGGCTAAACTTCGGGCATAGCCAATACGCCATCGTCTCCAGGAGCATGCATGTCCGACATCCACCCGGTCGATCCCGCCTTCGCCGCCACCGCGCGCGTCAGCAAGGCCGACTACGACGCCATGTACGCCCGCTCCGTCCAGGATCCGCAGGGTTTCTGGAAGCAGATGAGCGAGCGGGTGGAGTGGATCGTGCCGCCGACGAAGATCAAGGATGTCTCGTTCGACCCGGCCGACCTGCATATCCGCTGGTACGAGGATGGCCAGCTCAATGTCGCGGCCAACTGCCTGGACCGTCACCTAAAGGCGCGCGGCGACAAGACCGCCATCATCTTCGAGGGTGACGATCCGAACGAGACGCGTAGCCTCACGTATCGGGAGCTGCACACCGAGGTCTGCAAGTTCGCCAACACGCTGAAGAACCTCGGTGTGGCCAAGGGCGATCGCGTACTGATCTACCTGCCGATGATTCCCGAAGCCGCCGTCGCCATGCTGGCCTGCGCGCGTATCGGTGCGGTGCATTCCGTGGTGTTCGGTGGCTTCTCGCCCGATTCGGTCGCTGCGCGCATCGCGGACTCGGGCGCCAAGCTGGTCGTCACCGCCGATGAGGGTTGCCGGGGCGGCAAGAAGATTCCGCTGAAGGCCAACGTGGACGAATCCCTGACCCGTCCGCGTACCAACAGCGTGGACACCGTGATCGTCGTGCGTCGTACCGGCGGCGCCATCAACATGCAGTCGCCGCGCGATCGCTGGTATCACACATTGATGGAAGGCCAGTCCGCGGACTGCGCGTATGAGGCGATGAACGCGGAAGATCCGTTGTTCACGCTGTACACGTCGGGTTCGACGGGCCAGCCCAAGGGCGTGCTGCACACCAGTGGGGGCTACCTCGTCTATACGAGCCTGACGCATGAGCTGACCTTCGACCTGCGCGAAGACGATATTTACTGGTGCACGGCCGATGTAGGCTGGATCACCGGGCACAGCTATGTGGTGTACGGCCCGCTGGCCAACGGCGCCACCGTCGTGATGTTCGACGGCGTACCGAACTATCCGGACTTCAGCCGCTTCTGGCAGGTGGTCGACAAGCACAAGGTGACGTTGTTCTACACCGCGCCCACCGCTATCCGCGCGCTGATGCGCGAGGGCGATGCGCCGGTAAAGAAGACCTCACGCACGAGCCTTCGCGTCCTCGGCACCGTGGGTGAGCCGATCAATCCCGAAGCCTGGAACTGGTACTACCGGGTGGTGGGGGAAGAACGCTGCCCGATCGTCGACACCTGGTGGCAGACGGAGACGGGCGGGTTTCTGATCACGCCGCTACCCGGAGCCACCGCCTTGAAGCCTGGCTCGGCGACCACGCCGTTCTTCGGCATCGTGCCGGCCATCGTGGATGCCGAAGGCAAGCCGCAGGAAGGCGCCGCAAGTGGCAATCTGGTCATCACCGATTCCTGGCCCGGTCAGATGCGCACCGTGTACGGCGACCACCAGCGTTTTATCGACACCTACTTCAAGACCTACCCGGGCAACTATTTCACGGGTGACGGCGCCCGTCGCGACGAAGACGGGTACTACTGGATCACCGGCCGGGTGGACGACGTGATCAACGTCTCCGGCCACCGGATCGGCACGGCGGAAGTGGAGAGCGCGCTGGTCGCGCATCCCAAGGTGGCCGAGGCGGCCGTGGTCGGTTGCCCGCACGACATCAAGGGCCAGGGCATCTATGCGTTCGTCACGCTCAACGCGGGAGAGAACGGTGACGACTCGCTCGTGAAGGAACTGATCGCCGGCGTCCGCAAGGAGATCGGCCCCATCGCCGCGCCGGATTATCTGCAATGGGCACCGGGCCTGCCGAAGACACGCTCGGGAAAGATCATGCGCCGCATTCTGCGCAAGATCGCCGAGAACCAGCCGGACCAGCTCGGCGACGTATCGACCCTGGCCGATCCCGGTGTGGTGAAGAGTCTCGTGGAAGAAAGGCTGATCAAGTAATCCGCATGTCCGATGTCATCATCGCCGACGACCATCCTCTGTTCCGCGATGCCTTGCAGCGCGCGGTGCTTGCCGCGTTACCTGACGCCACCGTGCACACGGCCGACAGCGTACCCGCCTTGTTCGCGGTGATCGAGTCCGTCCCGGATGCGGACCTGTTACTGATGGATCTGCATATGCCCGGCGCGCGCGGGTATTCCGCGCTCGCGCACATTCGTGGGCAGTATCCAGGCCTGCCCACCATCGTGGTCTCCGGTCATGAGGAAGCACAGGTCGCGCGTCGGGCGCTTGCGCACGGTGCCTCGGCCTATATTCCGAAGTCCGCGGCGGTCGATCAGATCGTCGAAGCGGTGCGCACCGTGCTCGACGGCGACGTGTGGCTGCCTCATCAGCTGGTCGGCGGCAATGTCGAACTGAAGCCTGACGAGGCCGACGTCGCCGCACGCGTCGCCTCGCTCACGCCACAGCAGTTTCGCGTGTTGAACATGATTGCCGAAGGGTTGCTCAACAAGCAGATCGCTTATGACCTTGGAGTATCCGAGGCGACCGTCAAAGCGCATATGACGGCCATCATGCGCAAGCTCGGCGTGTCCAACCGTACTCAGGTCGCCCTGGCGGCGAGTCATCTGGATGTCGAGAAGGAGGCGTTTCCGGGCACCAATTAAGAGCGTCGCGCGCAGGGCGCGCTCCTACATTTATGTGCATCGCACGCAAGCCGCGCTGCTACCTGTAGGAGCGCGCCTTGCGCGCGACGCTCTTCCATTACGCCGCATTCGACCCTGCGCGCTTGGCCAATGCCACCAGCATCGCCCGCAACGCCGCCGGCCTCACCGGCTTATGCAGCAACGGATAACCCAACGCCCGCGCACGCTGTTTCAACTCGGTACTCCCGTCCGCCGTCACCATCGCCGCTGGCGGCATCGGTACGACTTTCGTTCCCATCAGCCGCAACGCCTCGAGCCCGTCCATCTCATCGCTGAGATGGTAGTCCGCAAGGATCAGATCCACGTGCGTTCTCGACAGGATATCGAGCGCCGTCGGCAGGTCGATCGCTACACGACAATCGACGCCCCAGCGACCGAGCAAAGCCTGCATCCCGTCCAGGATCGTGTCGTCGTTGTCGAGACACAGCACCGTCAATGGCAGCTGCTCACCACCGCCGGGCCGCGCCATCGCCGGTGCGCGCTTACGTGAGACCGATGCCGTGCGCGGCACCGTGATGCTGAAGCAGCTACCGCGTCCGACGCGCGAGCGAAGTCCCAGCGGATGCTCGAGAATGCCGGCGAGGCGATCGCAGATCGATAGCCCGAGGCCCAGTCCTTTTTCACCCCAGGGCGACGGTCGCTCGAGGCGCTGAAACTCACCGAAGATGCGTGCCTGCTGTTCTTCCGCGATGCCTGGGCCACTGTCCCAGACCTCGATGCGAAGATGTTCTCCGACATGGCGGACGCCGAGCAGTACGCCACCCGAACGCGTATAGCGGAGTGCGTTCGAGAGGAAATTCGCGACGATACGGCGCAGCAGCTGTGCATCGGATCGCACGGACAACGACGAAGGAACCACACGCAGCGTGAGGCCACGCTGTTCGGCTACGACGGCGAACTGCTGTTTCAGTGAGTCGAACAGATCGGCCAGTGCGAACGGAACGACCTCGGGGCGGTAGCTGCCCGCATCCAGCCGTGACACATCCAGTAGCGCGTCGAGTAGATCTTCGGCAGCGCGGAAGGATGCGTCGATGCGCTCGGCCAGTCCGGCCGCTTCACCATCCAGGCCAGGGTGTTGTCGCAATGCGGAGGTGAAGAGACGCGCGGCGTTCAATGGCTGCAACAGATCGTGACTCGCGGCCGCGAGGAAACGTGTCTTCGACGCGTTCGCCGCTTCCGCATCGCGACGCGCCATCGCGGTGGCGTTGAGCGCTTCGGACAGCTCGGCCGTACGGTCTTCGACACGCTGTTCCAGTGTCTCGTTCGCGTCGATCAGCGCCTGTTCGACCGACTTGTACGCGGTGACGTCCGTGAAGGTGGTAACGAATCCGCCGCCCGGTAACGCGCGTCCACGCATCTCGATGACGGTGCCATCGGGACGCACGCGTGAGAACACATGCGGTGAGCCCGCGCGCATATAGCGGATTCGTTTGGCGACGTGTTCGTCGACCTCGCCCGGTCCGCACTCGCCCAGCTCGGCGTTCCAGCGAATGAGATCGGCGACGGGAAGGCCGACGTACACCATCCCGTCCGGGTAGTCGAACAGTTCCACGTAGCGGCGATTCCACGCGACCAGACGCATGTCGCCGTCGACCACGCTGATTCCTTGCGAGACGTTTTCGAGCGTGGTGGCTAACAGCTCGCGGTTGAAACGCAACTCCTGCGATGCCTCGTCGAGCAGCGCCATCGCTTCGGCGATATCCAGGCCGGTACCGGAGAGGGCGCCCATGAGAATGCGGCGCGCGCTGGCGGCGCCGACGGCGCTGGCTAACAGTCGCTCCGTGAACTGAATCAATGGTCGATCGGCGGCGTCCGACGGGGTGAGGGTGACACCGTGGCGCTCACCGTACTCGTGGAAGGCACGTGCGGTGACGCGCTCGCCGACGATGCGACCGGCGATCGTGCCGAGGTCGCGAACGGTGACGCGGCCGCGCCAGTCGCCCGCGCCACCGACGCTGCGCACGAACGGGTCCACGAAGAGCGCCGCATGCAGGCGTTCCGCCACGCTGGGTCGAAAACGCAGCGAGATGAAGACGAGGCAGCCGACGTTGATCAGCAACGACCAGAACGTGCCGTGCGTCACCGGCTCCCATCCGGTCAGGTGGAAGAGCTCCGTCGGCTTCAGCCAGCCGATGCCGAACGGACCTTCTTCCATCCACGGCGTGCCGAGCCACCCCGCACGCGTCATTGCCGGTAGCAGCAGGGTATAAGCCCAGACGGCGAAGCCGGCGAGCAAGCCGACCTGCACGCCCGTGCGACTGGCACCGCGCCAGTAGAGCGCCGACACGATGGCGGGAGCGAACTGGGCGACCGCGGCGAACGACAGCAGACCGGTCGCGGCAAGGTTCTCGGCGTCCGCGATGATCCGATAATAGATGTACGCAAGCGCCGCAAGGCCAACGATCGCGATGCGGCGGATCAGCAAAACGGTGTTCGACAGATCGCCACGTTTCTCGAGGTCGAGGCGACGGATGCGCAACAGCGCGGGCATGACCAGGTCATTGCTGATCATCGTCGCGAGGGCGACAGCGGCGACGATGACCATGCCGGTCGCCGCGGAAAACCCGCCAACGAAGGCGAGCAGCGCCATGCCGCTATCGCCCAGCGCCAGTGGAAGATTCAGCACCCACGCGTCCAGGTGCCCACCCCGGACCTGACTCAGGCCCATGCCGGCGCTGACGATGGGAAGCACGGCGGCGGAGATCAGGATCATGTAGATCGGGAACAGCCATCTTGCACGGCGCAGATCGCGTGGATCTTCGCATTCGACCACGCCGATCTGGAATTGACGGGGCAGGCAGAACATCGCGCAGAAGGCGAGCAGGGTCTGTGCGACAAACCCGGGCGGCAGGCTGCCTTTCTCGATCTGGAGCACCGGCGCGCGAAGCGTTTCCTGCAATCCGGGACCATGCATGCAGGCATAGATGCCGATGGCGACGAAGGCCAGCAGTTTGACCAGCGACTCCACCGCGACGGCGAGCATCATGCCGTGGTGGTGCTCCGTGGCGTCGATGTTGCGCGTACCGAAGAGGATCGCAAAGACCGCGAGGAGGGCGGCACACCATAACGCGGTGTCGCCGAACCACCATGCCGAGTTACCGGCACCGAGCACGGCAAACGACATCGCCACGGCTTTGAACTGCAGCGCGATGTACGGAATGATCGCGACGACAGCGATGATGGCGACGAGCGCGGCGAGACCGTGCGACTTGCCGAAACGCGCGGCGATGAAATCGGCGATCGAGGTGATGTTGCGCTCGCGCGCCACGAGAACGAGACGCTGAAGCAGGCCGAATCCGAAGACGAACAGCAACAGCGGACCGAGATAGATCGGAAGGTAGGAGAGGCCGGACCGCGCCGCGGTGCCGACCGCGCCATAGAACGTCCACGACGAACAGTAGACAGCGAGCGCCAGGCTGTAGACGAGCGGGCGCAGTCGAGGCTGACGGGGATACAGTGGCCGCCGGTCACCGACGTACGCGATGACGAACAGCAGCCCCACGTACAGAAGGGCCACCAGCAGCAGAAGCCAGCCTGCGATCACGAATGGTGCTCCCCGGTTTGCACAGGTCGATTCTAGGGCTTTGCGGCGACCGTTGCAGGACTTGCTCCAACGCCCGATACGAAGCAGCATCGTCGGAATGACGTCGCCACTATCCGTTCCTCCGTTGCACGATGATGAGATCCATATCTGGCATGGGTCATGGGCCGGTGGTGCCGGTGAGGCGCATTTCGCCGAACTGCTCGCGGCATACGCCGGCCCAGCCGCGCCTCGTATCGCGCGCGCTGAACACGGCAAGCCCTATTTTCCCGCCCCCTTCGATACCCTTGGTTTCAGCTGGTCGCACAGCGGTGACGTGGCCGTTCTGGCGGTCGGAAGGGGTCCTGCCGGTTTCCAGGTCGGCGTCGACATCGAGACGATCCGGCCTCGTGCACGGGCGCTCGAACTATCGCGTCGTTTCTTCGCGGCCAGCGAGACGGCATGGCTGGAGACGCTGCCTTCAGCGAACCTGCTGTCCGCCTTCCTCGCGCTGTGGACGGCCAAGGAAGCGGTGCTAAAGGCCCACGGAGGCGGCCTGTCCTACGGTCTGCATCGCGCGGCCTTTGAGATCGTCGGCAACTGCACGCACCCGAAGGACTTCGACGGCGACATAGCACCCGCGCGGGCCTGGCAGGTGCATCCGCTCGGGCTCGCCGGCGGAACGGTCGCCGCGGTGGCCTGGCGCGGCGGTGAACGCTCGATCCGCGTCTTCACATCTGCGCTTTGAACCTTTTCCCCGCGAGCCGTGTCTCAGTTACGTGTGTGTGCGTGACCGTGGAGTGCGCCACAGGGATGTGGCGAGTTATGCTGGGAAGACAGTCATTACGCACGTCGCAATGGTGGCGTGCGTTTTTTTTGGACGGTCGATGACACTACTCAGCGTAAACCTGAACAAGATCGCCGTGCTGCGCAATTCGCGCGGCGGCAACGAGCCCGATATCGCCACAGCGGCGCACACCTGCATCGAGGCAGGTTGCGGCGGCATCACCGTGCATCCGCGGCCCGACATGCGTCATGTCACGCCAGCCGATGTCCGTGTCATCGCCGGTCTGTTGCGGGGACGCGTCGAATACAACATCGAAGGCAATCCCTTTGCAGGCCGACGCGGCGCTTACCCGGGTCTCCTCGAACTCGCCCGGGAAGTACGGCCGAATCAGGTCACACTCGTACCGGATGGCGACGGTCAGATCACGTCGGATCACGGCTTCGATCTGACGAAAGACATCGAGACGCTCAAGCCCATCGTCGCGGCGTTTCGCGAGATCGGTTGCCGTGTCAGTGTCTTCGTCGACGCCGGGGGAGAGGGCTTTGCCGAGGCGGCAGCCATCGGTGTGCAGCGGATCGAGCTCTATACCGGGCCGTACGCCGAAGCGTTTGCCGAGGGCGATGCGCGGAAGCAGCTGGCTGCGTTTTCCGACACGGCGCAACGTGCCCAGCAGGCCGGCCTCGCCGTGAACGCCGGGCACGATCTGAGCCAGGCAAACCTGGGCACGTTCAAGTCGGCGATTCCCGGCTTGGCCGAGGTGTCGATCGGGCACGCGCTGATTGGTGAGGCGTTGTATCAGGGGCTTACCAATACGGTGAAGGCTTATCTCGAGATCTTGTCCTGAGGCGGCTGGAATCGCCAGCAGGGCTGGCTCCTACAGGAGCAAAAAAAAAACCCCGCCGAATGGCGGGGTTTTTCGTCTAACCGGACAGACCGTGGATCAGTTCGAGTTAACGAAACCGATCTTGGTCAGGCCCTGGCCCTTAGCGTCGGAAAGCACGCGAGCCACGACCTCGTACTGTGCCGCGTCGTCCGCGTCGATCTGCAGTTCCGGCTGGTTCGACTGCGTGGCGATCACCGCGATCTGGGCCTTGAGGCCAAGCTCGTCAACCGGCGTATCGTTCCAGTACAGCGAGCCATCCTGGCGAATCTGCAGCCGGACGGGATCCGGCGGATTCTCTGGGTTCTGCACGTTCGGGTTCGGCTGCGGAAGATCGATCTTGATCTTATGCGACAGCATCGGCGCCGTAATCATGAAGATGATGAGCAGAACCAGCATGACGTCGACGAGCGGCGTCACGTTGATGTCCGCCATGGGACCACCAGAGTTGCCTGAGCTGAATGCCATGTTCGTTACTCCTTGCCGGTCGACATGAAGCCGACGTGGACCATACCGGCTTCCTTGGCATCGCCAAGGATCTTCTTCACCACCTTATATTCGGTGGTGCGGTCCGCACGGATCTGGAGTTCCGGCTGCGGCGACTTCGCCGCCGCAACCGCGAACTGAGCCTTCAGTTCAGCCTCGCTGACTTCACCGTCATTGAGGAAGTACGTACCGTCCGGCTTGACCGCGAGATCCATCGGTTCGACCGGGGTGTCATCCTTAACGTTCGGATTAGCCTTCGGCAGATCGATCTGGACCTTATGGGACATCAGGGGCGCCGTGATCATGAAGATGATCAGCAGAACCAGCATCACGTCGACGAGCGGCGTGACGTTGATATCTGACATCGGACCGCCGCTGTTGCCACCGCTGGACATAGCCATGGGTCAGCTCCTTACTTCTTGACGACGACCGGCGCCGTACCTTCGACGCGAGCGCCGGTGGCGAAGAAGTCGTGCAGGTCGTGCGCGAATTCGTCGAACTTGGCGTAGGTCAGGCGGTTGGAGCGCATGAAGAAGTTGTACGCGAGCACGGCCGGGATAGCGGTGAACAGACCGAACGCGGTCATGATCAGAGCTTCACCGACGGGACCGGCAACCTTATCCATCGACGCGGAACCCGAAGCGGCGATACCGATAAGCGCGTGGTAAATACCCCACACCGTACCGAGAAGACCGATGAACGGGGCCGACGAGCCGACCGTGGCGAGCAGGGTCAGGCCGCCTTCCAGACGCAGGCTCTCGCGAGCCACGGCCTGGCGCAGAGCGCGGTCGATGAATTCCGAACGCGACAGCGTCTCGGCGAGGCGACCGCCAGCAGCCTGCTGGTGGTGAGCAACGGCCGAAGCGGCGTCGAGCGCGATCTTCGAGAACGGTTCGCCCTTCGGCTGCTCTTCGAGCATACGGATGGCTTCCTGCGTCGACGAGGTGTTCCAGAAGCCCTGGATGACCTTGTCGGCGCGCGCACGCACCATGCTGTTACGGATGAAGTTGGCGACGATGAAGTACCACGAGAGCACGGACATCGCGACCAGCACCACGAACACGATCCAACCGAGCGGATCGAAGTTGTGGATAAGGTGATCGAAGCCCATCTGCTTGAGGGCGTCGGCGTTGGAGTTTTGACCTGGCTGTGCAGGCTGAGCGGAGGTGTCTTGCAACATAACGCTACCCTTGGGAAGTCAAGCGTGAACTTAAAAGATGTAAGTGTGGGGGCTTACAGCTGGTTTAGGTTGAACGTAACGGGGACACGTGCATAGCCTTCTACAGGTTGGCCGCCTCGTTTACCCGGGTTGAATTTCCAGTTCCTGGCCGCGTCTTCTGCTGCCTTGTCCAGTTCGCGGAAACCGCTCGACTGATCGACTTTGACATCCTTCGGCGAACCGTCGACACCAACGAGAACCAGAAGTACCACCGTACCTTCGTGCCGCTGACGCACCGCCTGAGGCGGATACTTTGGCGGGTTACGCTGACGGTACGACATATCCGCGGTAGCTGCGATATCTGCCGGCGGAGCTGGCGGCGCGGGAGGCGCCGGCGGCGGTGCCGGAACAGGGTTCGAGCTCGCCTCTTCAACTGCCGGCGGCGGTGGAGCCGGCGGCGGCGGAGTCGGCGGCGGCTTCACCTGCTGAATGATTTTCGGCGGCGGCTGCTTGGGTGGTTCCGGCGGCGGCGGCGGCGGAGGGGGCGGGGGCGGCGGCGGCTCGATAAAATCGACCTGCACAACCTTCTCCTTCTGCTTTTCCTGCGTCTTGGGCGGCGCCATAGGCGCAACAAGCACAAGGAAAGCGAACGAGTGCAGAGCGATGGCGACTGCCAACGCGCTGGTGCGCCCCCAACTAAACGGCGCTTGGCCGGTTGATTCGTTACTTGAGGCCATCAGTCACTATCAAGAGCTAATCAAGCGGAAGTGAGCCCGCACTGCTGAGTCCGACGTTCGGCATTTGACATTGCCGAAAACGCAGGTTTCTGCAAGCGGAAAGATATGCAAGTTACACCAGCATATGGCGTTTGTATAGCGCCTGAAGGGAGGATTTATGACGCTTGAAAATCCCCACTCCCGGCACTTTACAGACGCTTACTTGGTGTTGTTTGCATTTTTCAACCAGGCGTTGGCCTTGGCAGACGTTTCAGGGTCCTGCGCCGCGAGCTTCATGTCCGCGATAGCACCCTGCTTGTTCTTCTGACCACGCTTGGCTTCCGCGCGCACCATATAGGCCTGGCCTTTATGCTGAACGCCCTTGCTGATGGCATCCGTCACCGACTTCTCAGCGGCGGCGTATTGATTCTTCTGCAGCTGGAGGCGCGCCACGCTGAGCGTGACCTCACCATCCTTCGCGAGCGGGGCGGCCTTCTGGTAGGCAGCGAGAGCCGCGCTCTCGTTGCCACCGGTGATGGCGGCGTCGCCCTGGAGCTTGTAGACCTCAGCCGACGGCTTGACGATGCCCTTGGCCAGACCATCTTCGAGAACCGCCTGCGCCTTCGACGCGTTGGCTTCCTGGCGGTCGGTATGGTCCTGACCGTCGATCAGGTAGACCTTGGCAAGATTGATGTAGAGCTTTTCGTCCTTGAACGCGCCAGCGGCACGGCCCTTCTCGAGCAGCGCGATCGCTTCCGGATACTTCTGCGCCTGGATCAGCGAGGAAGCCGCGTTCTGCATCGCGGTGGGGTCGTTCGGATTCTTGGCGAGTTCGGCCGATGCGAGCTCGGCGGCCTTGTCGCCCTGGCCCGTCTCCGCATAGCTGGCGGCAAGGATCTGGTCCCACGAACCCTGCGGCTTCGCGTCCGGCATCGACTTCGCCTTGTTGATGGCGGCGATGGCTTCCGGATACTTCTCGAGGCGGTAATCGATGTTGCCCTCGAGGCCGTACGAATCGGCGGTTTCCTTCTTGCCTTCAGCGCGCCATTCCTGCAGCGACTGCAACGCCGGAGCGTACTGCTCGTCGGCGACGAGGAACTGGGTGTACATGTACTTGAGCTGGAAGTACGTGTCGTTCGGCATGACGCCGATATCGAGCGCCTGCTTGAGCGTGGTGATCGCGCCCTTCACGTCGCCGTCGTTGTACTTCATGTTGGCGAGGCCCTGAAGAGCGAGCGCCTGCGCGTACTTGCTGCTGGTGGCCGTACCGTCAGCCAGCGGCGTCAGGATCTGGGTGGCCTTCTCCTTGTCGCCGTTGTTGGCGGCGTCGAGGCCCTCGTTGATGGCCTTCTGGTCCTTCTCGCTCTTGAGGTCGAGCTTGGGCTCCGTACGCGTGGCGTTCGGATACAGCGCTTCTTTCTTGTCCTTGGGCGCCGCGTCTTTGGCAGAGACTGCGCCAGTGGCGAGGGAAAGAGCGACCGCCGTGGCGAGCGCGAGCTTTGCGAAGGAACCCTGTTTCATCGAATGACCTCAGGCTGTAGGACTCGGCGCACAACAAGCAGCACCGGGGGACTACAGAGGTTAACCCGATTTCATTCCTAAGAACAAGTCGCAGTGCGATAAAAAAGAAGAGTCAAAACAATGACTTGTTATATGTTTGTTGGCGCGGTGCAAATTCACCAGCCTTTCGGCCCTTGAAAACGGCGTTTTCGTCTTTCCTTAAAGCGATGCCGCGTTGCGCAAAAAAGAAGAGCCCGGTCGCATCGCTGCGACCGGGCTCGACATTAGCAAGAGCAACCGTGGATCAGATATCCAGGTTGGCGACCTTCAACGCATTCGATTCAATGAAGTCGCGACGTGGTTCCACCGCCTCGCCCATCAGCATCGAGAACATCTGATCCGCGGCCACCGCGTCTTCAATGCCCACCTGGAGCATGCGGCGCGTTTCCGGATTGACCGTGGTTTCCCAGAGCTGCTCCGGATTCATTTCACCCAGACCCTTGAATCGCTGGATGGAACGACCCTTCTTCGCTTCGTCGAGCAGCCAGTTGCGCGCATCGGCGAAGTTGACGATGCCCCGCGAAGCGTTACCGCGGCGGACGACGGCACCCGGCTGGATGCGCAGCTCGGCCAGCTGACGCGAGATGGTCAGGATGGCCCGGAACTCGACACCGCCGAAGAACGACTGCGGCATGATCCAGGTGTGGCTCAGGCCGTGCTGCATGCGCTCGACTTCGATGGCGGCGCCCTGCTCGTTAAGCGCGGGACGGAAGCGAAGCGCGTAAGTCGGCTTACCCAGACCGCTGGCACTCAGACGCTTGGCAACGGCATCCAGCCAGGCCTGCATACCGGACGCATCGGCCCACAGCCCCTCTTCCATCGGCGCGTGTTCGATCATCGCAGTGAGGGACGCGGTGTCGAAACGGTGGCTGAGGCGGGCGATCTGATCGAGCGCCGACTGGTAGTCGTGCAGGAGCTTCTCGAGCGTTTCGCCGTTGACGCCAGGCGCGCCGTCTTCCGGTGCCAGCGACGCGTTATCCACGGCACCCGAGATCAGGTACTCGTTGAGCACGACATCGTCCTTGATGTACATCTCCTGCTTGCCCTGCTTCACCTTGTACAGCGGCGGCAGGCCGATATACACGTGGCCGCGCTCGATGAGCTCCGGCATCTGGCGATAGAAGAAGGTCAGCAGCAGCGTGCGGATGTGAGATCCGTCCACGTCGGCATCGGTCATGATGATGATGCGGTGGTAGCGCAGCTTGTCCGGGTTGTATTCCTCCTTACCGATGCCCGTACCGAGCGCGGTAATGAGGGTGCCGACTTCCGCGGAGGCGATCATCTTGTCGAAGCGTGCCTTCTCGACGTTGAGGATCTTGCCCTTCAGCGGTAGCACGGCCTGGGTGCGACGGTTACGGCCCTGCTTGGCCGAGCCACCGGCGGAGTCACCCTCGACCAGGAACAGTTCGGACAGCGCCGGATCCTTCTCCTGGCAGTCGGCCAGTTTGCCCGGCAGGCCGGCGATATCCAGCGCGCCCTTGCGGCGGGTCATCTCGCGAGCCTTGCGGGCCGCTTCGCGGGCACGGGCGGCGTCCACCGCCTTGGAGGCGATGGCCTTACCTTCCGCCGGGTGCTCCAGCAGGAATTCAGCGAGCTTGTCGTTGACGACCTGCTCCACCGCGGTCTTGACCTCGCTGGAGACCAGCTTGTCCTTGGTCTGCGACGAGAACTTCGGATCCGGCACCTTCACCGAAAGAACGGCGATCATGCCCTCGCGCATGTCGTCGCCTGACAGACCGACCTTGGCGTTCTTCGCCAGACCTTCCTTCTCGATGTAGCTCTGCAGCGTGCGCGTCAGCGCGGCGCGGAAACCCGTGAGATGGGTGCCGCCGTCGCGCTGCGGGATGTTATTGGTGAAGCAGAACATCGTTTCCTGGTAGGCGTCCGTCCACTGCATGGCCACCTCGACGGTGATGCCGTCCGCCGTCTCGGAGCTGAAGCTCACGACATTCGGGTGCAGGGCCGTCTTCAGCTGGGCCAGGTGCTGGACGAAGGACTTGATGCCGCCCTCGTACGCGAAGATGTCCTTGCGATCGTTACGCTCGTCGACGAGCTCGATCGTCACACCGGAATTCAGGAACGCCAGCTCGCGGAGACGCTTCGCGAGAATGTCGTAGTGGAACTCGATGTTGTTGGTAAACGTGGCCGGACTGGGCAGGAAGCGCACCATGGTGCCCCGCCGCGTGGTGTCGCCGAACGCGGCGATGGGAGCCTGGGCCTCGCCGTGAGCGTATTCCTGGCGGTATTCCTTGCCGTCGCGCCAGATCGTCAGCCAGAGCTTCTCGCTCAGCGCGTTTACGACGGACACGCCAACGCCGTGGAGGCCGCCGGAGACCTTGTACGAATTAGCGTCGAACTTGCCGCCGGCATGGAGCACGGTCATGACGACTTCGGCCGTCGAGATGCCCTCTTCCGGATGAATCTCGACCGGGATGCCTCGACCGTTATCAGAAACCCCCACCGAGCCGTCCTGGCCGATGACGACGGTGACGTAGTCGCAATAGCCTGCCAGCGCTTCATCGATGGCGTTATCGACGACTTCGAAAACCATGTGGTGCAGGCCGGTGCCATCGTCAGTGTCGCCGATGTACATGCCAGGGCGCTTACGAACGGCGTCCAGGCCCTTGAGGACCTTGATGCTGCCGGAGTCGTACGCGTTCGAATGGGTCGGATCGAGAGGTTCGTTCATGCGATGCCTGGTGGTGGCGCCAGAGTGCGGCCCCGATGCGGCGCGGAAGCGTCGGGACAGTCGGACGATTATAGCAAAGCCGTGACGGCACCCTGTTCCACGTGGAACACAGTGACCGGTTGTGCCGAAAGGGCGGCAGGGATCTCCGTTCCCGTGACGAAGACCTGAGCGTCGCGGCCGAGAAGCTGCGCGACTACCCACTCTTGATGGGTACGATCGAGCTCAGATGCAAGATCATCGAGACATATGACCGGCCATTCGCCGCGGATGTCGGCGTGAAGCGAGGCCTGTCCCAACAGGCAAGCCAGGGCGCACAGCTTCTCCTGCCCGCGCGACAGGTGTTCCCGTAGCGGGGCGTGTTCAAAGGTCACGGAGAAGTCCGCGCGATGGGGTCCTACGGTGGTGTGACCGCGCGCCAGATCCCGGTGGCGCCGGTCCGACAAGGTAGAGAGCAGATCCGCCGCGTCGTCCCAGCCAGGCTTGTAACGAATGGTGAACTCGCCCAGCTCGGGCAGGATGCTTCCCATGAAACCGCGAATGTGGGGAAGCAACCGGTCGATATAGCCGCGACGGAACGCGCTGATCCCCTCGCCTGTCGTAGCAAGCTCCGCCTCCCAGGGCTCGATCCATGCCGCCTCAATCGGGCCCCCGGCGCGAAGAAGAGAGTTTCGTTGTTTGAGCGCGCGCTGGTAACGACGCCACTGATTCACAAAAGCGTGTTCCACGTGGAACAAACCCCAGTCGAGGAAGCGGCGGCGTTCGTCCGAGGCACCAGCGATCAGATCGTGCGAGCCCGGTTCGAAGCAGACCACGGCACATTCCTGGACAAGGCTGCCTAACGAAGCGGCGGCATCGCCGTCCACACGCGCTTGCCAGCGACTGCCTTCCCGCCCCAGCCCCAGACGCCGAACCCGGTCGTCATTGCCCCGCACCTCGGCAAACACCGACAACGCGCTCGCACCACGCTGGAGAAGAACATCACGGGAGCCGGCACGAAAGGATCGACCATGTGAGAGCAGGTAAGCCGCTTCGAGAACACTGGTCTTGCCGGCGCCATTAGGGCCGACAAACACGTTGATGCCAGATGCGGGGGTCAGTGAAACCCCCTCGAGGTTTCGCAATCCGGCAATCCTGAGTGACTCGAACTTCATGCTGCCCTGCTTTTCCTGGCCATGCGTCGAAACGAACGACGCCGGGGTGTCGAAGACATCCCCGGCGTCGGTGGCCGAACTTTAACGTGGATAGGTGTCAGAGGCGAAGCGGCATCACCACGTGGCGCGCCTCGTCGTTGCCTTCTTCCTGCAGAAGACAGCTCGACTGGGCATCACGGAGGTTGATCCGGACCTTGTCGCCCCGTAGCGCACCCAGTGCGTCGAGCAGGTAACCCACGTTGAATCCGACGGCGAGGTCGTCGACGACGGTCTCGGCTTCGACTTCTTCCTGGGCTTCTTCCTGCTCCGGATTATGCGCAACGATCTTGATGCGACCCGGCGTCAGCTCGAGCTTTACACCGCGGTACTTCTCGTTGGACAGGATCGCGGCGCGCTGCAGGGCGCTGCGCAGTACATCGCGCTCGATCGTAGCCGACTTGTCGGCTCCGAGCGGAATGACCGCCTCGTAGTCCGGGAAGCGACCATCGATCAGCTTCGAGGTGAACACGACACCGCCGCGACGAACGCGCAGGTGATTGCGCCCGAATTCGAGTTCTACCGAACCCTCCCCCGCTTCGAACAGGCCGATCAGCTCGTTCACGCCCTTGCGGGGAATGATGATCTGACGACGTGCCGACACCGAGCTTTCCAGCTTCGTTTCCTTCAGCGCCAGGCGGTGGCCGTCGGTCGCGACGCAGCGCAGCGTGTGCTCCTGCAGGTCGAGCAGCATGCCGTTGAGGTAGTACCGGACGTCCTGATTGGCCATCGCGAACGCCGTACGGTCCATCAGATCGCGCAGAACTTCCTCAGGCAGCGTCACGCGCTCGACCAGTTCGATCTCGTCGATGGTCGGAAACTCGCTCGACGGCAGCGTCGCCAGCGTAAAGCGGCTGCGACCCGCGTTCAGCGCGATGCGCTCGCCGTTGAGCTTGAGGTCGATTTTCGCGCCGTCGGGCAATGCGCGAACGATGTCGAACAGCTTGCGCGCCGGAATCGTGATTTCACCGTCCTGCACCGAGTCAGCCGCGGTGGTCGCGACCATTTCGACTTCGAGGTCGGTACCGGTGAACGAAACCTCATTACCGGAAGCGCGAACCAGGAGGTTGGCCAGTACCGGCAGCGTCTGTCGACGTTCGACAACGCCTACGACTTGCTGCAGGGGTTTGAGCAGAACTTCCCTCTGGATGCTGAATTGCATGCGCCCCTTCTCCTGCTTTTAATGTTTTTAAGATTTATTTAGTGGTTGTTGTTAGGGCGGTGGATAAGTAGACAAGACGGAAAAACTATTGAATTTCAGTACCTTGGCATTTCATATCGATTGCGCCTAACCGGTCGTGCTATGTGGGTGTCTTGTGGATAACTTCGAGGGTCGATTTCATCCTCTGTCCATCCACCTATTATCCACAGGTTCTCAGCCCGTCAAGATACGGATGAGCTGTTCCCAGTCCTGCCTCATCCGTACGTCTTTCTCGCAAAAGCCCCGGATCGTCCGGCATGCATGCAGCACCGTCGTGTGGTCACGACCGCCAAAGGCCTCACCGATCTCAGGCAGGCTGTGCTCGGTCAGTTCCTTGGACAGGGCCATGGCTACCTGCCGGGGCCGCGCCAGAGAGCGCACACGGCGTTTGGAGAGAAGATCCGACAGACGCACCTGGTAATAGTCGGCCACCGTCTTCTGGATGTTCGGCACCGTGACCGCCTGCGCGTGCGTATTCAGCAGGTCACGCAGCGTCTCTTCCGCGAAGTCCGTGGTGATCGGCTTGCGATAGAAGTTGGCCCGTGCCGCCAGGGTATTCAGCGCACCCTCGAGATCGCGGACGTTGGACCGGATCCGTTTGGCCAGCAGCATCGCCACGTCCTCCGACACCTCCATATCCTTCTCCGCCGCCTTGGACAGAAGAATGGCGGCACGGGTCTCGAAGTCCGGCGGCTCGATCGCTACCGACAGACCCCAGCCCAGACGCGACTTCAGGCGGGGCTCGAGCTTGTCGAGCTCCTTCGGATAGCGATCGCAGGTGAGGATGATCTGCTGCTTGGATTCGAACAACGCGTTGAAGGTATGGAAGAACTCCTCCTGCGTCGTGTCCTTGCCGGCGAAAAACTGGATATCGTCGATCAGCAGCGCATCCACCGTCCGGAAGCGACGCTTGAACTCATCCATGTTCTTCTGCTGCAGCGCCTTGACCATGCCGCTGACGAACTGCTCCGAGCGGAGGTAGAGCACCTTCGCGCCGGGATTGTTCTGCAGCAGCATGTTGCCTGCGGCATGCATCAGGTGGGTCTTGCCCAGGCCGGTACCGCCATAAAGAAGAAGCGGGTTGTAAGCGCGGCCGGGATTCATCGCCACCTGCATCGCCGCGGCCTTGCCGAGCTGGTTCGACTTGCCTTCGACGAAGGTTTCGAACGTGTAATGCAGATCCAGGTTATGAACGTGCGGCGGCTCCGGAGCGGCTTCCGGCGCACGCGATGCCGGCTGATGCGACGGCGAGGGAGATGGCGTCGCACTGCTGACACGAACGGGCACCGGCCGTCCGCCGGACGAGCCGACTTCCAGCCGCACCGTGACCGGGTGACCGATCAGATGTCCCGCGATCGTCTGGATCTTGTCCAGATACTGATCGCGGATGGTGTCCAGCGAATACGGGTTGGGCGCATACAGGTGCAGCCCGGAAGCGTCTTCCCTGGCCTGCAGCGGCATGAGCCAGGTATGGACTTCCTCGGCGGTCAATTCGCCTTCAAGACGCTCGAGACAGCGCCTCCAAAGATCACTCATCGGGTATTCTTGCCACAGAAGGGGCGCTTGCGCGCGGGGTGGACGGCCAAGTCTACCAGCGTTCCGGCCCCCCGCCGGACTCCCCCACGGCGAAGGCACATCACGGGCTATGGGCCAACCGGTTGACAGTCCTCGGGATTGTCGGACATACTCGCCGGCCATATTCAATCTTCACCCGGATGTCTTCGCCATGAAGCGTACTTTCCAGCCCAGCTTGCTCAAGCGCGCCCGTACCCACGGCTTCCGTGCACGCATGGCGACCGCCGACGGCCGCAAGATCATCAACGCCCGCCGTGCCAAGGGTCGCAAGCGTCTGATCCCGTAATCGGGCGACGGTCGTGCGTGCCGCCGCCATGCCGCGCGATGCGCGGTTACGCCGCGCCGCCGACTTCGCCGCGTTGCGAACAGTCAGCGGTCGCCTCGGCGGCCGCTGTTTTCTTTTGCGCTTCGGAAACAACGACGTCGACACGGCCCGGCTCGGCCTGGCCATCTCCAAGCGCTGTTCCAAGCGCGCGGTCGACCGTAACCGAATCAAGCGCCTCGCGCGTGAGGCTTTTCGCCTTGCTCGCCCCGACCTGCCTCCGGTCGACATCCTGGTCATGGCTAAAGACATCGCAGTGAAAGAGACCGGCGCGGCCCTTCTGGCCGAGCTGGACACCCTGCTGCGTCGCATCCGGCCGTTGAAGCGTGAGAGTGCCGACGGCACAATCGCGCGTTGACCTCTCTTATGCATTCCAATCTGGCCCTGCAATGAATCAAACGCGCACGCTTCTCTTCTTCGCGCTCATGTTCGTGGCGTATCTCCTGTGGACCGAGTGGGAGAAGGACTATGTCCAGCCCCCGACTCCAGCCGCGCCGGCAGCCCAGGTCGATGCCAACGGCAAGCCGGGCGGCGACGCCAGCGTGCCGGGTTCCACCGCTCCCGCCGCCGTGCCGACCGAAAACGGCGCGGCCCCGGAAGGCAAGGCCGAGCTGGTCACCCTCTCGAACGACGTCCTCCGCCTGACCATCGATACCCGTGGCGGCAGCATCGTCCGTTCGGAGCTCCTCTATTACCCGACCAACCCGGTCACGAAGAAGGAACCGGTGTCGCCGCCCGTCCGTCTGCTCGACGATGAGGGCGCGCACTTTTTCGCGGCACAGGATGGACTGGTCAGCAGCAACGGCGCCGCGCCGGATCACCGCGCCCTCTTCCACGCCGACAAGACCGAGACCACCCTGGCCGATGGCCAGAAGTCCGTCAGTCTCGACCTGACCTGGACCGATCCGTCGGGCGTCAAGGTGGTGAAGCGCTATACGCTCAAGCGCATGGACTACGTGGTCGATCTCGACCAGCGCGTCGAAAACGGTTCGACGGCGGTGTGGACCGGTAACGCTTATCACCAGCTGCAGCGCGTCGCCAACGAGAAGGTCAACTGGTTCAAGGCGTATACGGATCCGGCGCAGCACAGCTTCTTCGGCGCCGCCTGGTTCAGCCCGGACACCAAGTTCGAAACGCTGCCGCTGGCCGACTTCGCGAAGAAGCCGCTCAATCGCTCCATCACGGGCGGTTGGGTCAGCATGCTCCAGCATTACTTCTTCGTCGCGTGGATTCCGCCGGCGAATCAAAACGTCACCTATAGCAGTGCGGTCGTCGATCCCAACTCGGCTACGCCGCGCTATCTCGTCCGTGCCTTCGGACCGGCCATGCAGGTCGCGCCGGGTCAGGCCGCCGACAGTGTCGCGCGTCTGTACATCGGTCCGAAGCTGCAGGGGACGCTCGACGCGATCGCACCGGGCCTCGAGCTGACCAGCAACTACGGCTGGTTCACCATCATCGCGCAGCCGCTGCACTGGCTGCTCTCCCAGCTGCACGCGATCAGCGGCAACTGGGGCGTCGCGATCATTCTGCTCGTGCTGCTGATCAAGGCCGCGCTGTTCAAGCTGACCGACGCGCAGTTCCGTTCCGGCGCTCGTATGCGCAAGCTGCAGCCGCGTATCGCCGCGCTCAAGGAGCGTTACGGCGACGACCGGATGAAGATGCAGCAGGCCACCATGGAGTTGTACAAGAAGGAAAAGATCAATCCGATGGCTGGCTGCCTGCCCATCCTGATCACCTTCCCGATCTTCATCGGCCTCCTTCGCGTGTTGTCCGAATCCATCGAGCTGCGCCATGCGCCGTTCTTCGGCTGGATCCACGATCTGTCGGCACCGGATCCCTTCTACGTGCTGCCGGTGCTCTACTTCCTGGTTACCCTGCTCACCCAGCGCATGATGCCGACCGCGGGCATGGATCCGACCCAGGCAAAGATGATGAAGGTGATGCCGCTGATCTTCGGTGTCTTCTTCGCCTTCTTCCCGTCAGGTCTGGTGCTTTACTGGACGGTCAACGGTGCGACCAGCCTGCTCCAGCAGTGGTGGATCAACCGTAGTGTCGAACAAGCCGACGCCGTGGCGAAGATCACCAAGGCATAACACCTGAAGCGGCGCGTCGAAAGACGCGCCGCTTCGCTATCCACGGGCACGACATGACTCACGGCGACGACACCATCGCAGCCATCGCTACCGGCGCCGGCGCGGCCGGGGTCGGCGCCGTTCGCGTGTCGGGGCCGCTGGCTCCTTTCATTGCCGCCGCGTTCCTTGGCCGGGCACCGACACCGCGATACGCGCACTTCACCGCGTTTCACGACGCAGACGGTGAGCTGATCGATCGCGGCTTGTTGTTGTCCTTTCCGGGACCCGCGTCTTACACCGGCGAGCACGTGGTCGAGCTTCAAGGACATGGCAGCGCCGTGTTGCTCGACGCGCTGCTCCAGCGTTGCATCGCGCTGGGCGCTCGCCTCGCTCGCCCCGGTGAATTCACTGAACGGGCTTTCCTCAACGGAAAGCTCGATCTGGCACAGGCGGAAGCTGTCGCCGATCTTGTTGCCGCGACGTCGCGTGCGGGAGCACGTGCAGCACTGCGATCGATGGAAGGTGTTTTCTCGGCTCGCGTGGAGGCCCTGCTTGCCGAGCTTATCGAGCTGAGAGTACATATCGAGGCAGCCATCGATTTTCCCGAAGAAGAAATCGATTTTCTTGCCGACCCTGTCATCGGCGAAAAGCTAACGACGCTCCGGGCGAATCTCGGCCGTCTGTTGCTTGAAACTCGCCGCGGTGTCCGTCTGAACGATGGCATCGCTGTCGCCATCGTCGGGCGACCCAACGCGGGCAAGTCGAGTTTGTTGAATGCGCTTGCCGGAGAAGAGCGGGCGATTGTGACTGACGTCGCGGGCACCACGCGCGACGTGCTTCGCGAGGCGATACACATCGATGGCGTCGCGCTGGAGCTCGCGGACACGGCCGGTCTTCGCGAATCCGACGACATCGTCGAACGCGAGGGCATCCGTCGTGCGCGTGACCAGCTTGCACGCTGCGATGTCGCGTTGCTGGTCACCGACGATGCGCACGCACATGCCGATCTTTCGTTGTTGGATGGCATGGTCGAATATGCAAAACGTCTGATCGTCATTAACAAGATTGATCTGGACGAGCGCGAAGCACACTGCGAGGGCGATGTCCTTTGGCTTTCAGCGCGTACGGGCGATGGTATGGACGCGCTGCGCGCCCGGTTGCGTGAGCTCGCGACCGCGGGCGCGGGGGATGGCGCATTCAGCGCGCGTCGCCGTCACGTCACGGCGCTGGAGTCCGTACAGCGCCACTTATCTCTGACGGACGACGCACTACGGTCGGCTCACGCGGGCGAACTCGCCGCCGAGGAATTGCGTCAGGCCCAGCACGCGCTGGGCGAAATTACCGGCACCTACTCATCTGACGATTTGCTTGGCGCCATCTTTGGTTCGTTCTGCATCGGGAAGTGATGTGGGGTCCAAGGACATCCATTGACGTCTTCTGATGTAGCAATAATCCTTGTAAACAAAGGAATTTTTGTCTACTAACGGATTCGGTGATACAGTCAAAGCCAATCACTTTTATGTCCAAGTTTAGTTCCAAGTAGCTGGATGATTGCTTTCTTCCTCCTACTTGGACATACGGAGGATGAGATGGCGCTGACCGACACCGCACTCAAGGCGCTCAAGCCCAGGGACAAGACCTACACGGTCACCGACGACCGGGGGCTTCATGTGGAAGTGTTCCCGACCGGGGGCATCGTCTGGCGCTATCGCTATCGGCTGAATGGCAAGTACGAGAAGCTGACGCTGGGCAAGTACCCCGCGCTGACGCTGAAGAACGCTCGCCTGAAGCGGGATGAGGCAGCCCAGCAAGTGGCGATGGGAGAGTCGCCGGCAAAGAAGAAGCAGCAGGAGAAAGTGGCTGGAGCAGAAGACGCCACCGTGGCCGACTTCGCCGAACGCTTCTTCAAGGACATCCAGTCACGCGACCGCAAGGACGTAACCATGCCTCGCCGCTACCTGGAGAAGGACATCCTGCCGCACATCGGTAGCAAGCCGGTCCGGGACATTACCGCCGAGGATGTGCGTAGCGTCATCTGGCGCAAGAAGGAACAAGGCTTCGACGCCGCCGCTAGCCAGGTGCGTGGCCTGCTCAAGCGCATGTTCGACTACGCACTGACCTGCGGCCTGATCCAGGCCAACCCGGTCATGGCCCTGCCGATGCGGCACGTCTACCGCGCCGCCGCCCGCGACCGGGCGTTGACGCCGGACGAACTCCGGCAGTTCCTGCGCGCCATGCAGACCTCCAATATCCGCCGCCAGTTCAAGATCGCCTTCCAGTTGATCCTGATGACCTTGGTGCGCAAGTCGGAGCTGATGCTGGCCCAGTGGAAGGACGTGCATGTGGACGAAGGCGAATGGCACATCCCGGTCGAGAACTCCAAGACCGGCAAGCCGCACATCGTCTACCTATCCACCCAGGCACAGACGCTGTTCAAGGAACTCAAGCCGCTGGCCAGCAGCAGCGACTGGGTGCTGCCAGGGCGTGGCACCCTGGCCAAGCCCTTCGCCAACAATGCGCTGAACCAGGCGCTGAAGGTGTCCTTGCAGGGGCAGGAGATTCCTGCCTTCACCATCCACGACCTGCGGCGCACCGCATCGACGCTGCTGCACGAGCAGGGCTGGTCTTCGGACGTGGTAGAGAAAGCGCTGAACCACACCATCGGCGGCGTGCGCGGTGTCTACAACCGTGCCGAGTACGCCGAACAGAGGCGGGAGATGCTGCAGGCGTGGGCTGACTACATTGACGAGCTGGCGGCATCGGCCAATCTGGTGGTGTGAGGCGGCCCTTTCCTTTTCTGGATAGGGCCGTTGTCCCCCTTGAGCCCATTCCCTTGGACCCCTTCTTGCTGCCCATCTGACGCTGCGCGGCTTTAGCCGCCAAATCATCATCAAAATGATTCTATAAGAAGATGTATTTTGATTGCAATGAACGGCCGATAGAGATGATAATTTCGCATCGTCGTCTATTTACGCGTCGGTCCGTACATGTCCAGCGAATCTCTTCTGTCACTCACCCAAGCGCAACGCGACCGTCTCGCGTTCGTCGATTTGCGACTGCGGTTCGTAGGTGAGATTCGGCGGCAGGACTTGGTGGCGCGATTCGGCGTCCAGATGGCAGCTGCAACCCGGGATCTTGCACAGTACAAAGAGCTTGCTGCGGGCAACCTGGAGTACGACACGCGAAGCAAGGTCTATGTCCGTGGCAAATGGTTCCGGCCGTTATTCGACTTTCCCGCCGAGCGCGTACTGACCTGGCTATCCGAAGGCTATGGAGATGGGGGGGGCCTTCAATGGAAGGGCGTCGTGTCATGGGAAGGCGCCAGCCTGCCTGGAAGGATCAATCTTGAGTTGCTTTCGGTTCTGACCCGCGCCATTCATCAAGGTAGCGCTGTCGAAATTTCCTACCGAGCGCTGTCCAGCGGGCGGACGACACGTGAAATCGTGCCGTTCGCCCTGGCCGACAGCGGCCTGCGCTGGCAGGTACGTGGTTTTGACCGGCGCAGCGGCGAGTTCCGCGATTTCGTACTGGGGCGCCTTGAGGATGCCCGCATCCTTCCCGGCCTTGTGGCTGCACATGAGAAATCCGAGCAAGACATTCAGTGGGCTCGCATCACCGAGCTTGAACTCGTACCTCACCCAGCCAACGTGCAGCACCCCGACACCATCGAAGCCGAGTACGGCATGGAGGGCGGTGTGCTCAAGGTGTGTGTGCGTGCGGCAATGACAGGTTATCTGTTGCGCCACTGGAATGTGGACTGCACTGAAGACCATAGCCTCAAGGGCGGCGAGCACCACCTATGGCTGCGCAATCGCCAGGCGCTCTACGGCGTGGCCAACTTGATCTTGGCACCGGGTTACAACGCCTCTGGCAAGGAATGATCGCATCATGCTGAAGCTCGAACATATCCAGAAAAATGCGGCCATTTCGGGGGTAGAGCCCGGGCAAGTGGTCCGCATCGTCACGACCGACCCGGTTGGTGACAACGCGCTTACCGTCTACTACAAGACGGCCGACGGCAAGCTCCTTGAGCGAATGCTGTTCCGTACCGACGAGGCCAATCTTTCGCTGGCCGAAGTAGGCCGGCCGTGGGCCTTCGATGCTCCAGGCGAAGCGTTCAAACTTGCCGCAGAGGCCTACCGGATCGACCTAGCTCATCTGTTCGATCCGATGATGGCTGTGCACACGTCTAACGTGGAACCGCTGCCACACCAGATCACGGCGGTGTATGAGTCGATGTTGCCGCGCCAACCGTTGCGTTACGTTCTGGCCGATGACCCGGGTGCGGGCAAAACCATCATGGCGGGACTGTTCATCCGAGAGCTGCTGATGCGCGCAGACGCCAAGCGCGTACTGATCGTTGCTCCCGGCAGCCTGGTCGAACAATGGCAGGACGAAATGTTCGAGAAGTTCGGTCTGTCGTTCACGCTGTTCTCGCGGGAGCAGGTCGAGCAATCCCGCAGCGGCAATCCCTTCGACGACATCGACCTGATGGTGGCCCGTGTCGATCAGCTTTCCCGCAATGAAGACCTCCAGGAAAAGCTCCGCCTTTCCCACTGGGATCTAGTGGTCGTCGATGAAGCACACAAGCTGTCGGCCAGCTACTTTGGCAACAAGGTCAACAAGACCAAGCGTTTCCTGCTCGGCGAATTGCTGGGCTCGATCACCCGCCACTTTCTGCTGATGACAGCGACGCCGCACAACGGCAAGGAGGAGGACTTCCAGCTCTTCATGTCGCTGCTCGATGCAGATCGCTTCTATGGAAAGTTCCGCGATGGCACGCACAAAGTCGATGTCACCGACCTGATGCGTCGCATGGTCAAGGAGGACATGCTCCGTTTCGACGGTACGCGGCTCTTCCCCGAACGCCGGGCCTACACGGTCAACTACAAGCTCTCCGATCTCGAAGCCGCCCTATACGCAGCGGTGACCGATTATGTGAAGACTGAGTTCGCCAAGGCCGATCAACTGGCCGATGGCGGACGCAAAGGCACCGTCGGTTTCGCGCTGACAGCCTTGCAACGTCGGCTGGCATCCAGCCCCGAGGCCATTTATCAGTCGCTCAAACGCCGCCGCAACAAGCTCAAGCGCCGTGTCGAGGACGAAAAACTGCGTCAGCGCGGCCAGATCCTGGCCGAAACCCTGCTCGGTACGGGCACGAATGGCGCGCCGGAAGACATCTGGGAGTCGGCAGACGCACTCCTGCCTGAAGACTACGAGAACTTCGAGGAAGCCGTGGTGGACCAGGCCACGGCCGCCCAGACGATCCAGGAGCTCGAAGCCGAAATCATCATTCTCGAAGGGCTGGAAGAACAAGCCCGTCAGGTCGTGCATTCAGGCCAGGATCGGAAGTGGGATGAACTCTCGCGCCTGCTGCAGGACACACCGGAAATGCACGACGCCGAAAGCCGGCAGCGTAAGCTGATCATCTTCACTGAGCACCGCGACACGCTGAACTATCTGGCGACCAAGATCCTTGGCCTGATCGGAAGCGAGGAGGCCGTGGTGATGATTCACGGTGGCGTCAAGCGCGAAGAACGCCGCAAAGTGCAGGAGCTGTTCCGCAACGACCCCGCCTCGCGGGTGCTCATCGCCACCGACGCGGCCGGCGAAGGCGTGAACCTGCAGAACGCCAACCTGATGGTCAACTACGACCTGCCTTGGAACCCGAACCGCCTGGAACAGCGCTTTGGCCGCATCCACCGCATCGGCCAGACCGAAGTCTGCCACCTGTGGAACATGGTGGCAGCCGAAACCCGCGAGGGCGATGTCTTCCAACGGCTGTTCGAGAAGCTGGAGATCGAGCGCGAGGCCCTGGGTGGCCGCGTGTTCGACATCCTGGGCGAGGTGTTCGAGGATCGTAGTCTCAAAGATCTGCTGATCGAAGCCATCCGTTACGGCTCCGACCCTGAGGTTCGTGCCCGGCTCTTGCGCCGGGTGGAAGGCGCCTTGGACACCCAGCATCTGGAAATCATCATCAAGCGCAACGCGCTGTGCGAAGAAGTGATGGACGAGAAGCGCCTGTTCGCCGTCAAGGAAGAAATGGAGAAGGCCGAAGCGCGCAAGTTGCAGCCCTTCTTCATCCGCTCCTTCTTCGGCCAGGCCTTCCAGCAGTTGGGCGGGGAACTGCGCCAACGAGAGCCGGGTCGCTACGAGATCACCAACGTCCCTGCCATCATCCGCGAACGCGACCGCCAGATCAGTGGCCGCGACCGGCGCAACGCCAACCCGGTGCTGCGCCGCTATGAGCGTGTTTGCTTCGAAAAACAGTACGTGCGCTTGACCGAGCGTGTCGGCGCACCCATGGCCAGCCTGCTGCACCCTGGCCATCCACTGATGCAGTCGGTGACCGACCTGATACTGGAAGCCCATCGCGCCAAGCTCAAGCAGGGCGCCGTGCTGGTAGATCCCAGCGATATGGGGTTGACGCCAAAGGTCATGTTCATCATTGACCACTCGGTCAAGGAAGGCGCCGCGCCCGGCGGTCAGCACAGCGAAGCACATTCTTCGACGCATGTGGCGTCGCGCCGCATGCAGTTCGTCGAAATCGACGCATTGGGCAACGCCATCAATGCAGGCTGGGCACCTCACCTGGATCTGGAGCCGCTGGCCTCGGCCGACAGAGTCCTGATCGAAGATGTACTGGCCGCTCCCTGGATCGCCAAGGATCTGGAACAGGCTGCTCTTGCTCACGCCTCCACCCATCTGGTTCCCGGACACTTCGATGAGGTTCGTGCCCGTCGTGAGAAGACCGTGGACAAGACGCTGGCAGCCGTCCACGAGCGCTTGGTCCGGGAAATCAACTTCTGGTCCGATCGCTACGTCAAGCTGCAAGACGATATCGCTGCCGGCAAGGATGTGCGTCTCACGCTGGAGAACGTCCGCCGCACCATCGACGATCTGACCGCACGCCGTGAATCACGCGAGAAGGAATTGCTGGCCATGCGCCATGTCATCTCCGCCACGCCGGTCATCCTCGGCGGCGCACTTGTGATCCCCGCTGGCCTGCTGTTGCAGCGCAAGGGCCAGCCGGGCTGGACTGCCGACGCAGCCGCCCGGGCCCGTGTTGAGCAAGTGGCGATGCAGGCGGTGATGAGCGCCGAACGGGCGCTGGGACATGAAGTCATCGACGTGTCGGCGGAAAAATGCGGCTGGGACATTACTAGCCTGCCCAAAGCGCAGGGCGGCTTGCTGCCGCCTTCACGCCACATCGAGGTCAAGGGCCGCGCCAAGGGCCAGACCACGATCACGGTGACTCGCAACGAAATCCTCTACGGGCTCAACCAGGCCGACAAGTTCATCCTGGCCATGGTTCTGGTGGATGGCGACAAGTATGAAGGGCCGTTTTATGTGAGGAATCCCTTTACCCAGGAGCCTGATTGGGCGGTGACCAGCATCAACCTGGATTTGGATCAGCTGTTGGCCAAGGCCGTTTCTTCAGGGGAATCACTGTGAGGTTGGAGAAAATCAAGATTCAGGACTTCAAGCGTTTTGCCAACCTTGAAATCTCTAATATTCCACAGACGGCTAAACTGGTTCTACTTACCGGACCGAATGGGAGCGGTAAGACGTCGCTGTTTGAAGCCTTCAACTATTGGATGAAAATTTCCGCTAGGCAGGACTGGGGTTTTGATAAAGACTACTATTCACGCCCGGTTGAATCTGAAGCTTCAGAAGACAATCCAACTAAGAGAAGCAGGAATCTCGCCAAGGAAGCGTGGGACAAGATTGCTCCTTCGTTCTTTGGTGTCACTGGTGATATTCGGCATAACCAAGATTTATGCAAAAAGGTGTTCTATATTCGATCTGCATATAGGCATTCCCCGGATTTCACCATTGAGGGCCTAAGCAAGCTCGATGATATCTTGAATGATTCTGCAAGAGCACAAATGTTGATGCTGGCGGAGTCACGTGTCCAAGATAATTATCAACGAATAGTAGGCGCGGCAATTCATGCGGTCTTTGATGAGTCCGTTTCTGAGGATAAGAAGAGATCCGAGATCAGAGACGAACTCATCGGAGAGGTGCGTCAGGCAATGTCCCAGGTTTTTGAAGGCCTAGTTTTGGAAGGCCCTGGCAACCCGTTAGAGGGCGGAACCTTTCGCTTCACCAAAGGTGTCGCTTCGAACTTCCACTACAAAAACCTGTCCGGAGGTGAGAAGGCTGCATTTGATCTTCTGCTGGATTTCATCGTCAAGCGCAAGAAGTTCGATGACACCATCTTCTGCATCGACGAACCCGAACTTCATATGCACACGCGCCTGCAGGCCAAGCTGCTCGAAGTCATGTTCGACCTGATTCCTGATAAATGCCAGCTTTGGCTCTCCACCCATTCCATCGGCATGGCGCGCAAAGCGGCGGAACTCAATACGGCTAACCCAGGGCAGGTTGCCTTCATCGATTTCCACGATCAGAACTTCGATCTGGCAGTAAAGCTACAACCGATTCAGCCGGACCGCCGGTTTTGGCAGCAGATGTTTCATACCGCGCTGGATGACCTGGCCGAGTTGGTCGTACCCGAATACGTCGTTTTCTGCGAAGGTAGAAAGATCGGACAGCCAGGAAAGAAGCCAAGCTTTGATGTCTCCGTGTATCAGAAAATCTTTGGACCATGGCACCCGGAAGTTGAGTTTGTGCCTTTGGGCGGTGGCAACGAGGTACAACACGATGGAAAGGCATTTGACTACCTGCTGACTAAGCTGGCGCCAGGAATGACGACCTGGAAAGTCTTCGACAAGGATGACTGCAATGGAGCCGAGATAGAAGAGCTGCGGCAAGAAGACATCCATGTTCTTTCTCGGCGTGATATAGAGAATTTTCTCTGGGATGACGAAGTGCTTGAGAAGCTTTGTGAGCTCCACGGCAAGCCTGAAACCATTGAAGAAATCAAACAGAAAAAACAGCAGCAGTTGCAAACACTGCCGGGTCGCGGTAAGCCGAGCGATGATGTAAAGGCAATCACGGATATTCTGTATGTCGAGATCAAGAAACTGCTTGGGTTGAATGGCTGTGGAAATTCAGCAGAGGCCTTTTCGATCGAGCATCTTGCTCCATTGATCCAGCCGGGAATGGTTGTCTATGAAGAATTGGCTGCAGCCGTGTTGGCCCCATTGAGAAATTAGAATTAATAATGGTTCAGATAAAAACTCCCAAAAAGCTCATCGAAGTCGGGTTGCCGCTTGATGCTATCAACGATGCTTGCGCGTATGAAAAGATGCCCGGCATTGGCGCTCACCCGCGAGGCATCCACCTGTGGTGGGCGCGCCGCCCGTTGGCAGCGGCGCGGGCAGTCATCTTCGCGCAGATGGTTAATGACCCCGGTTATCAGCAGGGCGGGGGCTTCCGCTACGGCGTGAACAAAGAAAAGGCGCAGGCCGAACGCGAGCGGCTGTTCAAGATCATCGAAGACCTAGTGCAGTGGGAGAACATCAACAACGAGGAGGTGCTGGAACGCGCCCGCGTCGAAATTCGCCGCTCGTGGCGCGAGGTCTGCGAGCTGAACAAGGGGCACCCACAGGCTGCCGAACTGTTCAACCCCGACAAGCCGCCCGCCTTCCACGACCCTTTTGCGGGAGGCGGCGCACTGCCGCTGGAAGCGCAGCGTCTGGGCTTGGACAGCTATGCCAGTGACCTCAATCCCGTGGCCGTCACCATCAATAAGGCAATGATCGAAATCCCGCCGCGCTTCGCTGGTCGCGCGCCGGTGGGGCCGGTACCTGCGGGCGAGAAGCAGGCGAAGCTGCACAACGACTGGAGCGGCGCGAGAGGCTTAGCCGAGGATGTGCGTCGCTACGGTGCGTGGATGCTGTCAGAAGCCACGAAGCAATTGGGACAGATTTATCCTCGTATTGAGATCAGTAGAAACGTCGTTGCCGAACGTCCAGATCTAGCGCACCTACAAGGGAAGGAGTTGAAGCCAATCGCATGGCTGTGGGCGCGCACAGTCAAGAGTCCCAACCCTGCATTTGCCCATGTAGACGTGCCCCTAGTGTCCAGTTTTGTTCTGTCGAACAAAGCTGGAAAAGAAGTTTACGTCCAGCCTGTAGTCAACGGCGCGGGCTATCAATTCAAAGTGGTTCTTGGAAAGCCAGGGAAGGATGTTGAGAACGGTACGAAGGTAGGAAGCAGAGGTGCAAACTTCCTATGTCTTCTGTCGAAGGCCCCCATCAGTGGCGCATACATAAAATCTGAGGCCAAGGCTGGTCGCATTGGCCAGCGACTCATGGCTATTGTGGCCGAAGGCCCAAAAAGCCGCCTGTATCTCTCGCCGACTCAAGATCATGAGACTGCAGCCAACAGCGCCAACCCACAGTGGCGGCCAGGGGTTGAGTTCTTTCAGCAGGCACTTGGATTCCGAGTCGGAAACTATGGAATGAGTAAGTGGAGTGATCTGTTCACGCCTCGCCAACTTACCACGTTGGACACGCTCTCCAGCCTGATCGGATCAGTAGTCGAAAAGGTGAAGCAGGATGCCTTGTCACAAGGCATCCCTTGCGATGGTCGTGGCCTTGACTCCGGAGGATCAGGGGTCCTCGCTTACGCTCAATCTGTCGCAGTGTTCCTTGCATTCGCAGTTGATCGGTGTGCGGATTTTTCGAACACGGTTACTCGATGGGTTCCGGGTAATCAGAAGGTAATGAACCTGTTTGGTAAACAGGCAATCGCTATGACATGGGATTTTCCAGAAGCCGCCTTGTTGGAAAATACTGTAGGTGGATTCCTTCCTGCGGCCAGCTACATCGCAGATTGCGTTGAAACTCTACCCCGATCTGGAGGTGCTGGATTTGCGTCTCAGGAAAATGCGTCAACCAATATCACTAGCGCAAACAAAGTGGTCTCAACAGACCCGCCGTACTACGACAACATTGGCTACGCAGACCTCTCGGACTTTTTCTATGTTTGGCTCAGGCGTGGTGTAAAGGAGATATTTCCAAATATCTTCGCAACGGTTGCGGTGCCAAAAGCCGAAGAACTCGTGGCTACGCCAGCCAGACATGGTGGGTCTGATGCTGCCGAAAGCTTCTTCTTGGGCGGGATGACGCGCGCCATCCAGCGCTTGGCGGATCAAGCACATCCAGCGTTTCCAGTCACCATCTACTATGCTTTCAAGCAATCGGACACCAGCGAAGATACCGGCACATCAAGCTCTGGGTGGGAGACATTCCTAGCGGCCGTACTGGAAGCCGGTTTCGCCATCACCGGGACATGGCCTCTTAGAAGCGAGCAGTCAAGTCGCATTAGAGGCCTGAGTTCCAATGCTCTGGCATCAAGCGTTGTCTTGGTATGCAGAAAGCGGAACTCAGACGCAGCGACGACGAGTCGCCGCGAGTTCATCCGCGAACTTAACGCCATGCTGCCCGAAGCGATGCTTGATATGACGCGCGGCGGTGTCAATTCGCCCGTCGCGCCGGTGGATTTGTCGCAGGCCATCATCGGCCCCGGCATGGCGATCTTCAGCCAATACGCCGCCGTACTGGAAGCAGACGGCACGCCGATGAGCGTGCGCACCGCGCTGCAACTCATCAACCGCTTCCTTGCCGAAGACGACTTCGACCACGACACGCAGTTCTGCCTGCACTGGTTCGAGCAGCAAGGCTGGGCCACCGGCAAGTATGGCGACGCCGACGTGCTGGCCCGCGCCAAGGGCACCAGCGTTGGCGGCCTGCAAACCAGCGGCGTGGTCGCGTCGAGCAAGGGCGAACTGCGCCTGTTACGCTGGGCCGAGCTACCGAAAGACTGGGCCCCCGAATCCGATGTCCGCACGCCCATCTGGGAAGCCCTGCACCAGCTCATCCGTGCCCTGAACCAGGACGGCGAATCCGCTGCCGGCACCCTGCTGGCCCGCATGCCCACCCGCGCCGAATCCATCCGCGCCCTGGCCTACCGCCTCTACACTTTGTGCGAGCGCCAAGGCTGGGCCGAAGAAGCGCGCGCCTACAACGAACTGGTGGGAGCGTGGAGCGGCATGGAGCAGGCGGCGAGCGAGGCCGGGGTGCTCGGCGCGCAAACACAACTGGATATCTGACCGGGAGAATGACGCATGGCAACGACCGAATGGCCTTTTCCCGGTTCCCGCTGGTGGAAGTTCGACTTCCATACCCATACGCCGGCCTCTAAAGACACCAACGGCTGGCAGCAGGCGATAGGCACGCCCAATGCGTTGACGCCTGAAACATGGCTGCTCAAGTACATGGCCGCGGAGATCGACTGCGTGGCCCTGACGGACCATAACAGCGGTGCCTGGATCGACCTGCTCAAGGCCGCCTATGCGGCCATGAAGGCGTTGGCCGATCAGGGGCAGCCACCTGCCGGGTTTCGGGAGCTGACGCTCTTCCCCGGGGTGGAAATCTCCACCCAGGGCGGCGTGCACGTGCTTGCTGTTCTCGATCCCGCAGCAACCACCAGCGATATCGACACCTTGCTGGGAAGCGTGGGCTATCAAGGTACCAAGGGTGACAGCGACGGCGTAACCAGCCGAGGGATCGCCGAAGTGATCCAGGCCATTCTGGCTGCTGGCGGGGTTGCGATCCCGGCACACGCCGATGCGCCGAAAGGGCTGCTGCAGTGCCGTGCGGGTTCCAGTCAAAGCCAGCTCGATGCCAACACCCTGCGCCAGGCCATTGCCGTGGAGGGGCTACAGGCTGTGGAGTGGTGCGATGACGCCAGTCCGTGGCCGGACTGCGTCGCCCAGGCCGCTTCTCGCTTTGCGCGGGTATTGGGCAGCGACTGCCACAGCTTCCAGGGAGCGGCTGTTCCCGGCAGCCGTTACACCTGGGTCAAGATGGCCAGCCCGACGATCGAAGGGCTTCGTCTGGCCTTGCTGGATGGCAATGGTGTGTCGATCCGGCGCAGTGATGAAGGAGCATTCGACCCCTTCCGGGTACCCGCCCATGTCATCACCGCCATCGAAATCGAGAATGCGCGTTACATGGGCAATGGCCAGCCGGCAAGACTGGCTTGCTCGCCGTTTTTCAATGCGGTTGTTGGCGGCCGTGGAACGGGGAAGTCCACCGTCGTGCATGCCCTGCGGCTGGCGGCGCGGCGCGACCAGGAATTGACGGCGCTGGGCCAGGGCAACGAACCGCGTGCGCATTTCGATGCCTTCCGCAAGGTTGTCAATGGTCGTGACGACAAGGGCGCGTTGCGTGCCAATACCGTTATCCGTGTGGAGTGGCAGCACGAGGACGTGCGGCTTCGCTTGCTGTGGCGAGCCGATGGCCAAGGCACGGCGGTGGAAGAATGGCGCGACGACCGGTGGCAGACGTCTCCCAGCCAGAGCGTGAATCCGGCACGCTTCCCGCTGCGCATATTCTCCCAGGGGCAGATTGCGGCCTTGGCCGGCAGTGGACGGCAGACCCTGCTGTCGATCATCGATGAGGCCGCCAACGTCGAATCGCTGAGGCAGGCCTTCGACGAGGCGCAACGGACCTTCTTCACGCAGCGTGCCCGACTGCGCGAACTGGATGGCAAGCTGGCCGGCCAAGCCGAGGTCGAGCGCAAGCTGGATGAGGCCGGGAAAAAGCTGGCGGCGCTGTCGCAAGCCGACCATGCCACCGTGTTGCGCGCCTACGCCCAGGCGCAGCATCAAGTCAGGGAGGTGAAGACGCTGTTCGAGCAATTGAACGACATCGCCACCCGCATTGCCGAACTGCCGGAGCACATCGGACTTGACGACTGGCCCAGCCAGCACTTCACCGAGCAGGATGCCGACCTGTTGACGTGGCGCAAGGATGTCGACCTGCAGGTGGATCAGCTTCGTCTCGATCTGCTGGAGCGGGCACGCAAGCTCCACGCTAGCATCGAGTCGTTGCAAAAGGATAGCCGGCTTGCGCAGTGGAAAGCGCGTGCCCTTGCAGCGCAGCAGGCGCATACCGCACTGCAAGAACAACTCGTTGCGCAAGGCGTCAGCGATCCGCAGGCCTTTGCACGCCTGACACAGGAACGCCAGCAACTGGAGCTCCAGCGCAAGGCACTCCAGCAAATGCAGGGTGACCGGCAGACGCTGGCACAGCAGATTGACGCGCAGCGAGCACTGTTGACGCAGAAGCGGCAAGCCATCACGCAGGCGCGCCAGACGTTTATCCAGAACGCGCTGGCGGGCAATCCGCATGTACGGATTGCCGTGGTGCCCTTCGGGTTCGAGGCCAAACAGCTCGAACGCGAGTTGCGCGAATTGATCGAGGCGACCGACGAGCGCTTTGCCGACGACATTCTGCTGACAGAGGACGGCGAGGCTTCCAGCGGCATGGCATTCGATCTGGCGCAGGCGGATGAGCCTGGCAAGATCGGGGCTGTCGGCAGCGTCAAGCAACGGCTATTGGACGTCGATGCCACCTTGGGCGGTCGTCTGCGCAATTATCTGCAACGCAAGCATGAGAAGCCGGAGTTCGCCGACCATGTCTTGGCGTGGTTTCCAGAGGACGACCTGCGGATCGAGTACCAGCGCGATCATCGGTGGACCTCCATCAGCCAGGGGTCGCAGGGACAGCGTTCGGCCGCATTGCTGGCCTTCCTGCTGGCTTTCGGCGAGGAGCCCATCGTGCTCGACCAGCCCGAGGACGATCTCGACAACCATCTGATCTACGACCTGATCGTGCGTCAGATTCGGGAAAACAAGTTGCGCCGTCAGCTCATCATCGTCACGCACAACCCCAATGTGGTGGTCAACGGCGATGCGGAGCTGGTGCATGTAATGGAGTTCGGGCGTGGACAGTGTTTTGTGCAGCAAAGCGGTGCCTTGCAGGAATCGGCAGTGCGTCGTGAGGTCTGCCGCGTGATGGAAGGCGGACACGAGGCGTTTGCGCGGCGTTGGAAGCGACTGGGAACGGAGGTTTGATATGTTGGCGACCCGTAGCGAACTGATCGAAAAGATCCGGCTAGGCGAAGACAGCTTCCTGGAACTGAAGGAAGTCCGGTTTGCCGGCGACAAGATACGAGGCCCTTCACAGAACGACCTTGCCGATGAACTGGCTGCGTTTGCCAACAGCTCGGGCGGCGTGTTGCTGCTGGGCGTGGAGGACAGAAGCCGCGAGGTGATCGGCATCGAACTGGACAGGCTCGATGCCGTGGAGGCACTGCTGCGCCAGGCGTGTGAAGACGCGATCAAGCCGCCATTGGCCCCAGTCATCGAACGCATGACCTTGCCCGATGCCGGCGGCGTAGAGCAACCGGTCATCCGCGTCGAGGTCCTGCACAGCCTGTTCGTGCATCAAAGCCCGGGCGGCTACATGCAGCGCGTTGGCTCATCGAAGCGCCCCATTCCGCCTGACCAACTGGCACGTCTGTTCCAGCAGCGCAGCCAATCGCGCTTGATTCGCTTCGACGAAACGCCCGTCGCGCGCGCCACGCTGGCCGACCTGGACGAAGCTTTGTGGCGGCGCTTCGCTCCTGCACGAAGTGCCGATGCACCTGAGATTCTGCTGGGTAAACTTGCGATGGCGGCGCACGATGATCAAGAAGGCGTCTGGCGCCCTACAGTGGCGGGCTTGCTCATGGGGAGCCATGTTGCACAGCGGTTCCTGCCAGGCGCATTCATTCAGGCCGTGGCATACCAGGGAGCCAATGTTTTGCCCGCTGGCGAAGCGATGTACCAGCGCGATGCACAGGACATCACCGGGCCATTGGACCAGCAGATCATCGACGCTTGTGCCTTCGTGCGCAAGAACATGCGCGTGGCTGCCTACAAACACGCGCAAGGCGGACGCGAGGATCGTCCACAATTCGACATGCTGGCGGTGTTCGAGGCCGTGACCAATGCGGTCGCCCACCGGGATTACTCCATGGCCGGTGCCAAGGTGCGGCTGCGTCTGTTCGACGACAGGCTGGAGTTGTATTCGCCCGGCATGCTGCCCAACACCATGACTCCGGAGAGCCTGCCGCTCCGCCAGGCAGCCCGCAACGAGGCGTTGACCAGCCTGCTGGCGCGCTGCCCTATCGACGATGACACACTGGCCGTACACCGCCAGCACATCATGGACAAGCGCGGAGAAGGCGTGTCCATCATTCTTGAAACGAGCGAGCGGCTGGCGGGCCGGCGCCCCGAGTATCGTCTCAACGACGACAGCGAACTGATGCTGGTCATCTACGGCGCACGTATGGAGCAGGAACCATGAGTTTGAAACCTTGGCGTGAGATCGCCGTCCCCCATGAAGATGTGCTCAAGGGCACCTTCCAGCAGGCCGAGTTCGCAGCCGACCTGTCCCGCGTGCATGCAGGTACAGCGACTGCTGAATACCAGAACGCTTCGCTGTTCTTCGAGCGCACCTTCATTACCGAAGGCATGCGCCTGTTGCTGGACTCGGTGGTGAAACGGCTGTCGGGCCGTGGCGGCGATCCCGTCATCCAGTTGCAGACGGCCTTTGGCGGTGGCAAGACGCACACGATGTTGGCGGTCTATCACATGTCCAAGGGTGAGGTGGCGGCCAGTGATTTGCAGGGGGTGGCCGCCATCCTGGATGCGGCGCAGGTAACGGAGCTGCCGCGTGCCTGTGTCGCGGTGCTGGATGGGATCAAGTCCTCGCCCAACCAACCCCTCAAGCGAGATGGTCAGGAAGTACGCACGCTGTGGGGCGATCTGGCTTGGCAGCTCGGGGGCGCGGAGGGCTACGCGCTGGTGGCCGAGGCCGATGCCTCGGGAACCTCGCCTGGCAAAGCGGTGCTGGAGACACTGCTGGCACGCTGCGCACCTTGTGTGATCCTGGTCGATGAGTTGGTCGCTTACGTGCGCCAGTTCGAGGAAGGCAAGGCACTGAGCGGAGGCACGTTCGATTCCAACCTGTCGTTCGTACAGGCACTGACCGAGGCACTGAAAGCCGTGCCCACAGCGGTGCTGCTAGCCTCCCTGCCGGAGTCCGACAAGGAGGCAGGTAGCCAGCGAGGCGTAAAGGCATTGGAGGCGCTGTCGCACTACTTTGGCCGTGTGCAGGCCCTTTGGAAGCCGGTGGCAACAGAGGAGGCTTTCGAGATCGTCCGCCGCCGTCTTTTCGCCTCGATCAACGACCGGTTGGCGATGGAGTCTGTCTGCCGCAGGTTCGCCGATTTCTATGCGGATAACCGCGACGACTTTCCACAGGAAACCCAGGATAGTCGCTACTACGAACGGTTGGTCCATGCCTACCCGATTCACCCAGAGGTATTCGACCGGCTGTACGAGGACTGGTCCACGCTGGATAACTTTCAACGGACGCGTGGTGTGCTCAAGTTGATGGCCAAGGTGATCCATCGCTTGTGGAAGGACGGCAACAACGATCCATTAATCATGCCCGGTAGCTTGCCGCTGTACGACGCCGATACGCGCAACGAGGTGATCTATTACCTGCCCCAGGGCTGGGATCCGGTGATCGAGCGCGATGTGGATGGTGAGCGCGCCGAGACCACGGAAATCGAGAACAAGGACACCCGATTCGGCAGCGTGCAGGCCTGCCGCCGCTCGGCGCGCGCCGTATTCCTGGGCAGTGCGCCCAGCACCACGAATCAATTGGTGCGGGGCCTGGAGTTGGAGCGTGTGATGCTCGGCGTCATCCAGCCCGGCCAACAGATCGGCCTATTCAAGGACGCGCTGCGGCGGCTGTCGGACCGGCTGCATTATCTCAACCACGCCAACAACCGCTTCTGGCTCGATACGCGGCCGAACCTCCGGCGTGAAATGGAGGAGCGCAAGCGCCGCTTCCAGGACCGGGAAGACGTGTTCCCAATGGTTCGAGAACGTGTGCAGCGCGCCTTTGCCAGCGGAGTTTTCGGCGGCATCCATGTGTTTACGGACAGCGGCGACGTGCCTGACGATTGGGCATTGCGCCTTGTGGTGCTGCCACCCGATGCTGCCTTCAGCAAGAGCGGCCAGAGCCTGGCCATCGACCGTGCTACCGAGATCCTCAAGAAGCGTGGAGATCAGCCCCGTTTCAAGCAGAACAGGTTGATCTTCCTGGCGGCCGACTACGATAGCGTCAGCCGGCTGAAGGACCACGTTCGCTCTTACCTGGCATGGCGCAGCATTGTTGCCGATTACAAAGACAACCGTATCGTCCTCGACAACCTGATGGCCAAGCAGGCGAGTGCTGCCCTGGAGCAGGCCGAAGAAACTGTGCGCCGCATGATCCGCGAGACCTACAAATGGATCGTAGTGCCGATGCAGGAAGCCCGGCCCGGCAAAGGCTTGTCCGAATTGCGCTGGGAACACTTCCAGGTCAATCCCGGCGCGCAGAACTGGTCGCAGGAAATCGAGCGCGTCCTCAAAGAGAACGAACTGCTCATCAGTGAATGGGCACCTATCCATCTGGCTAAGGTGTTGAAGGACTGGTTCTGGAAAGAGGACATCAAGGAGGCCAATGCTCTCAATGTGTGGCAGCAAAGCTGCCAGCAACTCTACCTGCCACGCCTGAAGGACGATGCGGTCTTTCAGATGACGATGGCCGCAGGCGCCGAAAGCCGAGACTTTTTCGGTTTTGCACAAGGTAAGGAAAATGGCCGCTACATCGGTTTTAGCTATGGCAAGAGAACTTCATTGATCATGGATGGCTCGTTGTTGCTGATTGAGCCGTTTGCCGCTGGGGCCTACTTGGAAACATTGCGCGCGGCGGAGGAAGCATCGCGGGCCAAGGCAACTACCACAGGCACCGATGGCGTGGCACCCGTAACTACTGGTGGAGGTGACACACCTCGTGTCAATGAGCCGATCGGAGGCTATCCCACTGGGACTGGTGCTGCGGACCCCGCCGCAAAGAAGCAGTTCTACGGCAGCATTGACCTGGATCCCATCCTGGCCAAGAAGCAGTTCGCCGACTTGGTGGATGAGGTGGTCCAGCAATTCACCTTGCGTCCTGGCGTGAAGGTGAGGATTGCCATCGAGATTCAGGCCGACTCCCCTGTTGGGTTCGACGAAGGCCTTCAGCGTGCGGTGAAGGAGAACTGCAATGTGCTGAAGTTCAAGAACGCTGAATTCGAGGTTGGAGACTGATGTCTGCTGCAGACGAGCCTTTGTGGGTGTCGCAGAGGCGAATGACCGGGCTGTTCGCTGGCGATGCACACCGTCGGCAAGCACCTGAAGCAACTATCCGGATATTCCGGATAGTTCAATAGAGCAAAGAACAAATGAAGCATCAGGTTCCCAGATAGATCGCCGTCACTGCCGCCCGCTCATGCCCGAGTTCACGGCTGATCTGCTGTCGGGCGTGTTGGTCACTCATTCGCTGGCTAGTACTGAGGTGAGCGTTAGCAGGACCTCCCGCAGCAGGTGCCTCCCAGCCCGTCAGTACTTGATACCGCATCTGCGTATACCGATGCCGCAACCCATGCATGTTACTCAGTCCTGCCGCCTTGCACTGCCCGTCGTAAACATGCCGCTGCTGGATGTAAGTCTTGTGCGATGGAATCAAAGATCCCAGGCCCGCCAGGCGATGAGCCTCATTCAGCACCGCACGCTGTTCCGGCGTCGTGATTGGCACCGTCCGATCGCGCCCGCCCTTGGCCCATGAGCCCTTGATGGCGATATGGTCGCCACGATCAGCATAGCGAGGCTGGAACTTGATGGACTCTTCCCGCCGCAGACCAAAGGCAGCTTGCAAACGCAGGCTCATGCGGACATGAGGGTCAGTGATGCGGTCCAGCCTGTCGCCCAATTCTCTGGCCTTGCTTTCATTGGTCACATAGCGCCGCTCTGGAATGCCCAGTTTGGTGTTATCCGCCGGCAGGATGCCTGCCTTGCCGACCTTCTCTGCCCACCAACGCAGGTGCGCCATGCGGTTCTTCAGAGTGCCGGCCGACAGGCCTTCGGCTTGCCAGCGTTGCAGCAGCGCTTCGACATGCTTGCCCTTCAGCGAGGTGGCTCGCATCTGACGGAATCCCGCTTCGCGCAGTTGGCGTGCAGCCAGGCTCAGTGAGCGCTGCCGGTCGGCCTGAGTGGCGTGGCTGCCGTCGCGGTTGCGCTGGCAAAGCTGGCGCAGAGTGTAGGTCAGGTCGTCCATCGCGGTGTTGTTTCGTCGGTTGTCGCGGCTGAGAAGCAAACGGTCAGTGTTTTTGCCAACTCGCCAAGGCGAGATCCCCGAAGGGCAAGGGCCAGGCGCTCAGTTCACCTGTGGCCTCGAATGAGGCGTCCGCCGTGCTTCCTGCAGGAAGGCCAGGCGGAGGAGTTGCAAGGGACGACGACGCGATGTGCTGGGATGAATACCTCCTGTGGAGTGATGGAAAAAGGGCGCAGGCATGTCGTGCCAGGTCGGGGCGACCGGCAATGAACGCGGTGTATGGCAAAACGCCAACTGGCACTGGACGACAACGATTGGCGGGATGAACCACGCCGAAGATGAGGAAGGCTCTGCCCGTGGGATGGGCGGCACACCGAACGAGCCTGAGTGTGCCTGGGAGGGTTCCCGTCCGGCGAGCCGGATTGGCGCTGTAGGAACCTGCGCCATCGGGGCAACCGTATGGGACGGCATGAAACGCTGGCGAGCTGTTTCATGTGGTGCTTGCAGCCCCGCACCAGGGTTCCGATGTTCATACCCACCGGCAGGTCGTTGCAGGGTCAGTGTGCCGGGGCATCATCACGCGCGCCGCCATCAATGCGATGCCGCGCCAACCCGCATTGTTGCTGCAGTCCGCCGGGCCGTCACTGCGGCGAGCAGTGACGGCCCTCGGTTCTTACGTTGCGCCAGCAGGTCCGAATCCACCTGCAGCAGGCAGATCGCCAGGTTGAACTAGATGCCCGTTGCCAGTCAGGTTCTCGATGATCTGCCCGATGGGCTGTGGCGGCAGCTTCAGCATGCGCTGGATCTGTTCCAGATGCCGCTGTGCGACTTCGCGCGACGCGGGTTTTGCTGCCTGGCTGCTGGGTGATGGGTAAAGCACAGCCGATGGTGCATCAGGCGGGCTGCTGCTGACTGCCGGTTCGGGCGTCTGCTGCGGCACAGACTTGCGTGCTGCCCAGAGCTTGAATATGCCGTCTACCGCCTTCTTGATCAGTCCATAGAGGTAGGCGATGGCGTTGTGTACGCCACCGGATTCGCAGCGTACATCCCATTCGGCCAGCACTGCCCGACGCTGTTCCAGGGACAGGCCCCGGAGGCGCGCCATCAGGTTCCGTTGTTGATCCTGCGGCAGTTGTCGGAACCGCCTCGGCATATCTGGTCCAGACATTTGCACTTCGGACCGTGGCCGGTACGTATGTACTTCTTTCAATAATTCTTTTTCTACAGTACTTATTGTTGCCGCAGATGCCGGAACGGGCTTCGGAATGTGGGCACCGGTTTCGGGCGCGAGGGAACTGCCGGGTCCGCCGGAATCGTGGTCATCGCCATGGTTGCACAAGCACTTGATCCGCTCCCGCATGGCGGCAGGCAATTTGTCCAGCCGATTCGGATCACGCATGGCCTCATCGAGGATGGACTGCGCCAGTTGGCGGATCGTCGCGCTGGCATGGCCAAGCGCCCGTCCCAGCAGCGGCAGGTAGTCTTCGTCCTCCAGGCAGGTCTCGTCGAACGCGAGCGGCTGGTTGCGCACCGCATAGCGGCTGGCCATCGAGAAGCCGGTCATGGGATTGCGGCGGTATTCGACCAAGGCGATCCACGTGGACAGCCGCAGGCACAGCACGGCCCTGGACACGGTTTCAAGGGCCGCCCGCTTGCTGCCCGGTGCGCTGGGCAGGTATTTGCGCAGCGCGTCGTAGCTGAGGACCACGGTGCCATCGCTGCTGGCCAGCGCACGGAAAGTCAGCCAGGCGTTGCGCTCCAATGGCGTCAGCCGCTCATCGAGCAACAGGGCTTTCGGGGTGATGATGTCTGAAGTTTGGTGTGACATGGTGAGGCTCCTGTCGGTATCGGCCAACTGGCCAAAGGAACCGTCATCTCACTCCGGCATCACCGCTGCCGCAGCCAACAATCCGAACTGCGCTCATCCCGTTTTTCGAGCTGAAGGAGGACAAAACATCCTTGGTCTTCCGAATCAGGAGGTGGAAAAACGAGCCTGTTGCGCATTGGACGTTGGCGGACGTCGATGGTTGTGTTCACTGCCTGCTGATCAGGTTGTCCGCTGACACATCGCATCGGTAACGGGAGAGCGAGAAGCGTCCATGGAGGGCCATCCGCTGCTACTAAGGGACACGCTTGGTATTTTGGTCCAAGAATAGGTCCAAGCGCGTTGCGGGGCCGCCGCTAATTCCTTGAAAATCAAAGATATGCGTCATAAATGCCGCTTCTGCATCGGAAAATAATACGAATTGCCGGCGCGTAAGCAAAAACGGCAAATCGACTATGCCGGCTAAATCCGATGTGCGACCCAATCGACGGAACACTCGTGAATGCGACGCGCCGTAGGCCGCCAGGGACCGATGTCACTTGCGAATCTTCTCAAACATTCGATACGGTCGGTCCCGCATGACGCAGACCTGCGCATGCGATCGACGTCAAGAGACGCTTCGGCGCCGCCGAAGCATCGGTATTTCTGAGTGAATCACAAGGAGCACTACTGTGGCGCAAGATATCGAAAAGAACGACGTGCTGAACCTCCAGTCCCTGGAAATTGACTGGGAGGATCTGTTCCACGCTTGCCTCTCGATTGCGAGCTCGACCAGCACCGCTAACGACGGCGGCTGTTGATAAAAGATGGGCGGCTTTGGCCGCCCATTCTTTTTTGCGCGCCGCAAAGGCGCAGCGATAAGCGACTGAGCGTCGCAGCCATGGACAGAGGTGCAGATGGAATCGTCACCGTTCTTTGCCTATTCGTTCCTCAGCCCGATTTATCACGAGAACATCTATTCTTACGAGCCCTCCCACGAGTTCCTCGACGTGGTACGCGCAGCGCTCGGGGAACGGTGGAAAATAAGGGAAAGGGGCTTCTGGGCGAGCTGCTCGCCCGACGATCGCGAAGATCTCGAACACGGGTGGAAGATCCACCTCTCAAGTACACAGGCCAATGCGGTGGAAACACTGACGATCGTCGCGGGGATCATGTCCTCTGCGCGGATCGCCTTTAAATTTTGCGCCGACCGTCGCATGCTCAAGATGTCACTGGGCAAGGGCTGGTCGCGCTTTCAGATCGGAAAGTTCATCGCCATCTATCCCAGAAATGTCGATGAATTTGCGGCAATTCTTGTCGAACTGCACGCTGCAACGTCGCACCTGCACGGCCCCTACATCCTCACTGACCGGCCCTATCGGGACAGCAAGGTCGTTTACTACCGTTACGGCGTTCATCGCGGCAAGCCATCGGTGGATGCGACAGGACGCAGTGCCTCCGGCTTCTTCCTGCCGGATGGTTCCTGGTACAACGATGTGCGCGGTCCCACGTTTCGGTTACCGCCCGGCATCGTCGACCCGTTGCTCCAACGCCCACAAGAACTTCCTTCTTCCACGGCCACCGTAAGAAAGCCGGATCAGCCAAAGACCGTCCGCCTCAAGGATCGCTACGTCATACAGGGCGCCATCAAATTCAATGCAACCGGCGGCATCTATCGTGGCATCGATACCGAAACTCAACGCGAGGTAATCGTTCGCGAGGTACGCGGCAAGCTGGGACATCTGGAGCGGGAAAGTGAGGACGACCCGGCGTTCATCCTGAAGCGTGAAGCGCGGGTGCTCAAAAAACTGTCTCACACCGGCCTGGTGCCAGATTATATAGATCTGTTCCAGGCATGGGACCATTGGTTCCTCGTAGTAGAGAAGCTGGACGCCATCTCCCTTTGGGGCCATTCGATGGAGTTCTATTTCTCGAACGAGTATCAAAGCACCGGATTCGGTCTCGACCGCATACTGTCCTCCATTCGCGAAATCGGTGAGGGGTTGCAGGTTATCCACTCGCACGGCGTCGTGCTTCGTGACCTGACCAAGAACAACATTCTCTTCACCAAGAGCGACAAGCGAATCAAGTTTATCGATTTCGAATTCGCGTTCGAGGTGGACGACGCCGGTCCGTGGGTGCAGGGATGGACACCTGGCTACGCTTCCGCTGAGCAGGCGTCGGCACAACGACCATGCGTCGCCGACGATTGCTACGCGTTTGGCGTGCTGATTCTGGACATGCTCACTTTCAGCGCTGCGGGGCTCGAACTCGGACGCGAGAACATCTTTCGGAAACTCGCGCTCGTGCTGTCCGATCTTGGACTTCCTGCGGAGTTGATGACGCTCATCTTGGGACTGATGCACACCGAGCCCGATCGTCGCTGGAGTGTTGCTCAGACGCTCTCGTTTCTCGAAGCCATCGATCTGCCCCTCGTCCAGCGCAGGATGTTTCCCTCGCGCGAACAGCTTCTCGACGTCGCCTCGCCATCCCCAGACCTGGTTAGTCGGATCGACGATGTAATCACGGGCGTGGAGGTGTTCCTGGACTCGACGATGGACCTGGCACGCGAGGATCGGTTGTGGCCTGCCTCCCCGGAGGTCTTCGTCACCAACCCCGTATCGTTGGAGTATGGCGCGACGGGCGTCGCACTGTTTCTGCTCCAGCGGCAAGGCGCTATCAGCGCACCTGTGCTTGACTGGATAGAACGGCGGGCCGCGGCGAAGCTGTGTCCTCCCGGTCTGTATTCCGGCTTGTCCGGCGTGGCCCTCGGTCTGCTGCTAGCGGGCCGACGGGACGCCGCAAGGGCCATGATGGCCAGGGTCGCCGACGACGGGCTCGTCTTCGACCGTGCGGGCCTTTACTACGGATGTGCGGGCGTGGGCCTGACCTGGTTGCACTTCTGGTCGACGACGGGCGAAGAAGCCTTTCTTGATGAAGCCATTCGCATCGGGGACTGGCTGCTCGGGCACGCCGTAGATTCGGAGCGCGGCCTGTCATGGCCTACGGGAGACAAGACCTATCTTGGCCTCGCCGAGGGTCAGTGCGGTGTAGCGCTATTCCTGCTTTACCTCGGGTCAGCGACCGGACGCGATGACTTCGTCGCGTCGGCCGGACGCGCGATCGATTTCGATCTCAGCTACGCGACGCGTGTCGCGGGCAGGATCGTCTGGAAGGTCCACACGAATTCGAGAGAGCATGCACCAAACCTCCCCCATCACAGGTACGGCTCTGCTGGAGTCGGTGCTGTGTGCATCCGTTACTTCGCGCTCACTGGCGACCGGCGTTACCACGACATGGCCGTCGACTGTGCACATACGGTCAGGACGCGTATGTCGAACAAAATCTGGCAGGACGAGGGCAGCGCAGGCTACGGTGAGTTCCTGCTCGACATGGCGTTTTTTCTAAACGAGCCCCGGTTCAGGGATATCGCCTTCTACCAAGCTGAAGCCATTCTTGCGCATGCGCTCGATCGGCCCGTCGGCATGGCGTTTGGCGGACTCGATCATTACCGGATCTGCGCTGATTACAGTTACGGAAGTGCGGGTATCGGGATATTCCTGGACCGCTTGTTGAACGGCACGAAGCGTTTGTTGATGCTCGACCACCTCCTGCCAGCGCGTGTGACGACATCGCGGCATGGAGCGCGTCACGCGGGCATCCCGGCGCGATCGGCCCCTCTGGGTCAGCAGGCTTCCGCAGCCACCCGGCTAGCGGTCCGCTTTTCAGCCGCCACCGATGCCGCCCAGATAGCGAGCCCCGCCAGCGCCAGCAAACTTCCCACCCATCCGGGCGACGTCCACCCGTAACCGCCGGCGATGGCCAGGCCGCCCAGATACGGCCCGAGCGCATTCGCGGTATTGAAGGCGGAATGATTCAGCGACGCGGCAAGACCCTGCGCATCGCCCGCCACGTCCATGAGCCGTGTCTGCAGCACCGTACCGAGTGCCCCACCCACACCAATGAAAAACACGTCGAGGCTCAGCAGCCAGATATTGCTCGCGGTGAACGGGAAGATCGCGAGGATGACCAGGCTCCACAGCAACAGCGCACCGGCCGTGCGCATCAGCGCGCGATCGGCGAAGACGGGCACGACCATGTTGCCGACGGTCATGCCGACGCCGAAGACGGCCATCACCCAGGGCACGCTCGACAGCGGCATCCCGGTCACGCTGATAAGGATGTCGGCGAGGTAGGTGTACACAGCGAACATGCCGCCGAAACCGATGGCACCGATCGCCAGCGTGTACCAGACCTGCGAGCGTTTCAGCGCACTGAGCTCGCCAAGCGGACTGGCCTTCGGATTGGCGGGCGTCCTGGGTGCGTAAATCGCGACGGCGAGGATCGTCAGCAGGCCAAGGACGGCCACCAGCGCGAACGACCAGCGCCAGCCCACCAGCTGACCCAGCCAGCTGGCCAGCGGAACGCCGACGATGGTGGCGCACGTGAGGCCGAGGAACATCTGGCCGACCGCGCGCGTGCGCCGGTTGGGGGGAACCAGCGATGAGGCGACCAGGGCGGCGACACCGAAGTACGCGCCATGCGGCAGGCCAGCCAGAAACCGGAACACCAGCATCCAGTGGTAGTTCGGCGACAAGCCGGTCAGACCGTTGAACAGCGTGAACATCGCCATGAGGATCAGCAGCAGGCGACGGCGCGGCACGCGCGCGCCGAGCACGGTCATCACCGGAGCGCCGACGACGACACCCAGCGCATAGGCGCTGATCGCGTGGCCTGCGGTCGGCGCATCGATGCCCAGACCCTGTGCGAACAGGGGCAGCATGCTCATCGAGGCGAACTCGGTCGTGCCGATGGCGAAACCGCCGACGGCCAGCGCGAGGATCACCAGGCCGACGTGAGGCGCGCGGACGGGCGCGGTGCCCGGATCGAGGACGGGGGCGGAACCAGACATGAGGGGTGCTTGGGGAGATAGGTGGGCCGCGGCGTCATGGTGCGTCGCAGCAATAGGCCTAGGATACGCGGTCGGGCGGCAGGACGGGAGTCAGCTCTGCTGGCGACTCAGGCGCCCGCGTGCTCGCGGATGTATTCGATGAACGCGCGAAGGGCCGACGTGACTCGCCGCTGGCGCGGGTAATAGAGCATGAACCCCGGATACGGCGGGCACCAGTCCTCCAGCAGACGGACCAGCTTTCCGTCCTCGACCAGTGCCTTGACCTGATCGTCCAGCACCGCGGCGATGCCGATGCCTGCGACGGCGGCATCCAGCGCCAGACGCATGTCGCCGAAGGTCAGCCGCCCGCGAACGTCCAGTTCGAGCTTGGTCGAACCCTGCTCCAGTTCCCACTTATAGACCCGCCCGCTGGGAAATCGAAAGCGGATGCAGTTATGGCGGAACAGGTCGTCGGGGACCAGGGGGCTGCCGTAGCGGGCGAGATAGTCAGGCGAGGCGACGATGGCACCCCGCTGCGCACCGCCGATCGGCACGGCGATCATGTCCTCCGGCACCTGCTCCAGGAACCGGATGCCGGCGTCGAAGCCCGAAGCGACGATGTCGATCAGGCCATCGTTATCCACAGCTTCAAAGTGAATGTCTGGATATGTCGCCAGAAAACGAGGCAGCAGCGTCGGAAGCAGGAGCTGCGCGGTGACGCGTGGCATGTTGATCCGCAACGTACCGGCGGGCGCCGCGCGGAAGTTGTTCATCTCTTCCAGGGCGTCGTTTACGCCAAGCAGCGCCGGCTCCAGCCGCTCGAGCAGCCGCTGACCCGCTTCCGTCAGTGAAACGCTGCGCGTGGTGCGATGAAAGAGAACCACGCCCAGCCGTTCTTCCAGCCCACGGATGGCATAGCTGATGGCCGACGTGGACAGCGTCAGCTCGGCGCCCGCCTTGCGGAAGCTGGCGTGCCGGGCGACGGCGGCGAATGCCGCCAGATGGGAAAGGTTGTCGGGACGCATGATTATCAAGGATACCTCAACGATACATGCCAGAATTCCCGTTGGCCCGCAGGATTGTTGAGGCTTTATCGTTACCCGCTTTCCTGACCCACCTATCGAGGATGACTCCCATGATCGAAGTCCGCGGATTTGCCGCCAAGAGCGCCACGACGCCCCTCGTTCCCTTCACCTTCCAGCGCCGCGACCCGGGTGCGCACGATGTGCGCATCGAGATCCTCTACAGCGGCGTCTGCCATTCGGATCTGCACCAGGCCAAGGGCGACTGGGGTAACTCCGTGTTCCCGATGGTCCCGGGCCATGAAATCGTGGGCCGCGTCGTCGCCGTTGGCTCGGCCGTCAGTAAGTTCAAGGTCGGTGACTTCGCCGGCGTCGGCTGCATGGTCGATTCGTGCCGCGAGTGCGATTCCTGCAAGCAGAACCTCGAGCAGTACTGCACGACGCACACCAGCTTCACCTACAACGGCACCGAGCAGGACAAGACCACCCCGACCCAGGGCGGTTACTCCACCGAGATCGTTGTGGAAGAGCGCTTCGTGGTGAAGATCTCCGAGAAGCTTGATCTCAAGGCGACCGCTCCCCTGCTCTGCGCCGGTATCACCACGTACTCGCCGCTGCGTCACTGGAAGGTGGGCCCGGGTCAGAAGGTCGGCGTCATCGGTCTGGGTGGTCTCGGCCACATGGGCGTGAAGTTCGCCAAGGCCATGGGCGCGCATGTCACGATGATCACCACGTCGGCCTCCAAGGGTGAGGATGCGAAGCGCCTTGGCGCGGACGCCGTGCTGCTTTCGACCGATGCCGAAGCGATGAAGGCCCAGGCCAGCAGCTTCGACTTCCTGCTCAACACGGTGCCGGTGTCGCACGACATCAACCCGTACACCAGCCTGCTCAAGCTCGACGGCACCATGGTGCTGGTCGGCGCACTCACTCCGCTCGACGGTGTGATCGGTGGCAGCCTGATGCTCCCGCGTCGCACGATCGCCGGTTCCGCCATCGGTGGCATGGCGGAAACGCAGGAGATGATGGACTTCTGCGCCGAGCACAACATCGTGTCGGACATCGAAGTCGTCGACATGAGCTCGATCAACGAGACGTATGTGCGTCTGGCGAAGAACGATGTGCGTTACCGCTTCGTGATCGACATGGCGACGATGCCGGCTTGATCCTTGCTGGCTTGAGGTAACACCCGTCGCCAGCAGGCTGGCTCATGCACGGGCATGTATCCTTGCTCTTGTAGGAGCCAGCCCTGCTGGCGATTCACGGTGACGAACCCCCACCTGTCCCGCTATCTTCAGACCCATCCCCCGAAAAGGATCCGGTTTGAAGCGCTTACTCCGTTATCTCGGCATCTTCCTCGCTCTCGTCGTCCTCATCGTGGCCTTCGTCGCGATCACCGCATGGCCGAACATCGGCGCATGGCCCAGCAAGACACCGACGGCCGCCGAAGTGACATCGCCGCAGTGGCACGGTCGGAGCTTCGCCAACCCCGCACCGATGTTCATGAACCTCAAGGGTGGCATCTGGCAGATCCTGCAGTCGAAGCCCGGCGAGGAACCCGATGCGCCGGTTCCGACGATGGACTCGTCGGCGCTGTACGCCACGCCTCCGACGAGCGGTTTGCGCGTCACCTGGTTCGGCCATTCGTCTTCGTTACTGGAGATCGACGGCGTCAACGTCGTGATCGACCCTTTCTGGAGCGAGCGCGCATCGCCCTTCCCCTGGCTCGGCCCGAAGCGCTGGTACGAACCACCCGTCCCGCTCGATAACCTGCCGCGAGTCGATGTCGTCGTCGTATCACACGATCACTACGACCATCTCGATCGCGCCTCCGTGCAGGCCTTCAACGCACGCGGCGCACGATTCATCGTGCCGCTCGGTATCGCGGCGCACCTGATCGACTGGGGCGTGCCGAAGGAAAAGATCACCGAACTGGACTGGTGGCAGGACGCGCACGTGGGCGCACTTCGTATCGTTTCCACACCGTCCCGTCATGCGTCCGGTCGCCTCGAGGCGCATAGCGATGCCACATTGTGGACGGGCTACGCATTCATCGGTCCCGACCATCGCGCGTTCTACTCCGGCGATACCGGCATGAATGACACCTTCGCCGATGTGGGTGCGAAGTTCGGTCCCTTCGATGTCACGCTGATCGAAGACGGTCAGTACGACGAACAGTGGCCGGACTGGCACCTCGGACCCGAGCAGGCGATGCAGGTGCACGAAGAGGTTCGCGGCAAGGTGCTGATCCCCGTGCACTGGGGCCTTATCAAGCTGGCGCATCACGGTTGGACCGAACCCGCCGAGCGCATTCTGGCGGCGGCACGTTGCAGCAAGGCCGAGGTATTGATTCCGGAACCCGGACAGGCCGTGGAACCGACGACGCATCCGGTGGTCCCACGCTGGTGGCCGAAGGAGCCATGGTTCACGGGGGTGCAGCATCCGATCGTCGCGTCACGCGACGGGGACCCTGCCCATAAATTCGATACTCCTATTTGTCCTCCCACAAGCTGACGTCTCAGCTACGCGCTATGACCTCCTACGTCAGGTCATAGCGCGCCAGGTAATTGCGCAGCCGATCTGCGTCGTTGGTCGTTGCACGTTTGCTGCACGGTGCCGCGAACAACTGGCGACCCGTCTCGGACAGGTCGCGGCGGCGGCGACACATGGCGACGCTGGATGGTCGAGGTTGCTTCATAGTTGGTATCACGCAAGGTGTCGCTCGACTTCGCGTCCACCGATATCACCCGCCCGACGGAATGCGGAGGCAATCGTGTCGCACTGCCCTGTTGTTGCGCCTGCTTCTTCGAACACAGCGCGCCACTCGCGTACCGTGCGAATGACGCGATCCGCAATGCGTGACGCATTCGGTACCAGAAGACCGAACCAGCCGGCGCCACTCAACGCATTGTCGAGGGTGGCGCTTCGGCCATAACGCCCTACGCCCAGGTGCAGTGTCCGCTCAAGTGCTACCTGCGGCTTGGGCACCACGTCGTAAAGGGGACTGAGACGCCAGCCCCCACTTTCGTAAAGGAACGCGTGATTTCTCAGGTGATCGTCGTCGTTGGATACAAGTATGTTGAAAACCATGCGAGCAAACAGCTCTTCCCGGTCGCCAGCGATTCGTCCAGACACTCCGTATATCCCGAGGGCATCGGCAATGGCCCCGTAATTGGCATCAGGCGAGTCACGTTCGTGCAGACCAAGCATGGTGAGAGCGCTGACCATGTGCCGACGAGCTATGCCGAACGGCGTTGCCTGCCGATCAAATCTCTGGATCAGCATGATGTTGCGACCATCTGGAAGCGTCTCGAGGCGAATCGGCGGAACATTCAGACCGGCCCGCCGAGCGAGCTTCAGCGTGGCGAATTCGACCAGCGGGATGTCGAAGCGATCGTCCTTCGCGGGGAATTTCGCGATCCACTCATGTCCATCGACCTGGATGACGGCCTTTGGACGCGCTCCGCCTACCGAAGGACCACCTTCGAAAAATGAGGCAAGCCTCGCGGGTACGGGCTCCCCATCCACGATCCGTTCTGCGGCTTCGTGAAGGTAGCGAAGGTCCAGGATGCCGGGAAGCGAACCGTGCGTTACGCCGTCCTCCGGACCGTGTCGGATATCGAGCGCTCCGGCGCGGTATGGACCGGCTTCATCCATGTACCGCCATTCCGGGAGTCCATTTGGAGGAGCGCGTAGCTTGTTCTCGATGACCCGACGCCCCCAGGAGTCCGGGGTTGCGTCACGCAGGGCCCCGAACAAGGCAAGGCCGTTGACGGGAACGAAGTCCGCATCGTCACCCTCGCCCAAGGGCAGGCTGATCGGATCGACTGGTACCGCCTGCGGGCGCTGGACGTAGCGCCTTCCGTAGGCGAAACGCGATGCCCTGACCTCAATGCCGTTCTCCGCCATCGACAGCCTGCCTGCCGGCACGGCGGCGGTCGCCTCCGGAAGATGAATAAAGACTGTTCGCTCAGCCATGTCAGAAATCCAGATCGTCGCGAGGTATCCGTCGTGACGGCCGCTGCATGCGTGTCTGGTCGAGCAGGGCCTCGGAGGAAGGATCCTCGATACGCTCCAGCAAACGCAGTAGGCCTAAAGCATCGAAAACACTCAGCCACGTTCCCAGCGAGGTACTGATCGCCCCCTGCTCCAGGCGAGTCATGGTCGGAGCACTGATGCGGGCGCGCTCTGCTAGTTCCACCTGGGACCAGCCACGTGCGAGCCGCGCCGTACGGACCAGCGCAGCGAAATGCGCACCTACCTCGGTGACTCGGGGGTTCGCAAACCCGCGCTCGTCGCGACGCATATTTCTTACCCTTTGGAGAAGCAGTCCAAAGCTATCATTTAAGAAATTCGACGTGTGAAATTTCTTAAATTTTATAGTAAGCGCCTAATCTATCATTTAAGAAACTGGCGTCCAATCAGTCTGGCATTACCAGACGCATCGGCAACTGGTCGAGGCGTCGCCCCGTCACCTCATCGATCACCACCGCACTCACCCGCTCACCCGTCTCGTCGGCGACGAGATGGGACAGCTTCGCGCCCCCGCCGTTGTGGCGACGGCCCCATTCGCCCATGGCGGCCATGATCGGCAGGAACTCGCGTCCGGCCTGGGTCAGCACGTACTCGTCGCGCGGCGGCCGCTCGCTGTAGCGGCGCTTTTCCAGAACACCGGCCTCGGTCAGGCCCTTCAATCGACGCGACAGGATGTTCGGCGCGATGCCCAGGCTCGTCCGGAACTGGTCGAACTGCGTCATCCCCCGGCTGGCATCGCGAAGGATCAGCACGCTCCAGGTATCGCCCACCAGGGCGAGGCTGCGGGCAATCGAGCAGGTACCTGAAGAAAGTTTGTCGATGTCCATTGCATAATGATATCTAGGTCACTATCGTATGGCAACGTAGTCGATATCACTTTGCAACTTACCCATACGGAGTCACCCTCATGAGCGTTGAAAACAAAGGCACGGCACTGGTTACGGGCGCTTCGTCGGGCATCGGCGAGGTCTACGCCGAGCGTCTGGCGGCGCGCGGCTACGATCTGATTCTGGTCGCACGTCGTCTGGATCGCCTGGACGCACTGGCCAGGAAGATCGGCGCCGCCACAGGGCGGAAGGTCGAGACGCTGAAGGCGGACCTTACCCAGCGTGCCGACGTGGCCGCGGTAGAGAAGCGGGTGGCGGAGGATGCTTCGATCACCCTGTTGGTGAACAATGCCGGTATCTCGCTCAACGGCAGCTTCCTCGACAACGACAGCGACGCGATCGAAAAGCTCATCGCCATCAACATCACCGCACCCACCCTGTTGACCGCTGCGGCGGCCAAGGCCTTCGTCGCTCGCGGCCATGGCGGCATCATCAATATCGCGTCCGTGCTCGCCTTCGCACCGGAGATGTTCGACGGTATCTACAGTGGCTCGAAGGCGCACCTGCTCAACGTGAGCCGGAGCCTGGCGACGCAGCTGAAGGGCACCAGCGTCCGCGTGCAGGCGGTGTTGCCGGGTGCGACCCGCTCGGAAATCTGGGAGAACTCGGGTAAAGACATCGATGCGATGTTGCCGGGGATGGTCATGGAGACCGCCGATCTGGTGGATGCCGCGCTGCTGGGCTACGACCGCGGTGAGGTGGTGACGATTCCACCGCTGGCCGATGAGCAGCAGTTCCTGACGTATGACGCCGCGCGCGTCGCGATGGGGCCGAATCTCTCGCGCAAGGACGTGGCACCGCGCTATCGCGCCTGATCTGGACATGTAGGAGCGCGCGGGGCGCGCTCCTACACGAGATGGTGGAGTCAGGTTTTTGGCATGATCTTCCGCAGCATCCCGTCACTGCCGCCGCGCACGTACCAGATGCTGCCGTTGGACGGGTTCACCTTGATCGCGCGCACGCTGCCGGTATACACGCCGGCGGCGTCACGCCCATAGCGTTCGACACCTGTCACGTTCCCGCTCGCGTCGAGCACGACGCGATACAGCGCGACCGACGACGTCGAACCGAGCAGTGCCGAGCCCTGCCACTGTGGGAATTGCTTGCCCTTGTAGAACACCAGCCCCGAAGGAGACATCGAATTCGTGGTGGGGAACCAGCCCCAGTAGGCGGACGGCTGAACGTACTGCGGCGCCGTGTCGTGGCGCGGATACGGCTGACCCGGCATATAGGCGTCGCTGGGATAGTGATTGCCGTTGCTCACCAGTGGCCATCCATAATTCCCGCCCTTCACGATCTGGTTGAACTCGTCACCCGACGACGGGCCCATCTCGGTCTCCCACAGCTTTCCGTCTTCACTGAAGGCGAGCCCGTAAGGGTTACGAAAACCACTGGCCCAGATCTGGCCGGCGACGCCGCCCTGGCTTGCATTCGGGTTGTCGGAAGGCGTGCTGCCGTCCAGGTTGAGGCGGATGATCTTGCCCAGTCCGCTGTCCGGCAACTGCGCGGTAAATCCGCGATCCTGATTGACGTCGGGGATGTCGCCGTCGCCGACGGAGAGAAAGACATGCTTGCCGTCGGGCGCGAACGCGATGCGTGCACCCGGTTGCCCGCGAACCGACCACTTCGACGGTTCCTGCCAGACGATCGTCAGGTTCTCGATGTGCGCGGTGTTCGACGCCTCGACAACGCGTGCCTTCGCCAGCGTGAGGTGGTTATTGCCGTCGGCGGCCTTCGCCACGTAGCTGAACCATAAGACGTGATCCTTCGCATAGGTCGCGGGCACGGCCACGTCGTGGAAGCCGCTCTGTCCGCCGCCGCCATTCGCGCCGACGGAAACAGGCAAACCTGTCACCGGCATCTTGGCGCCTCTCGAGTTCACGATGTACATGTGGTCGCTCTTCTCCGTGACCACGATGCGGCCGTCCGGAAGAAAGTCGAGTCCCCACGGATTGTCGAATGGTGCAAGATCGGTAATGACGAACGGTGCGGGCGGTTCGGTCTGAGCGCCGGCGACACGTGCGTTGTACGACGACGTTTGCGCAAAGGCGCAGGGGGCGGCGATCGCCCCCCCAAGCAGGACGACAAGAAGCGGCAGGCGACGCATGACAGGATCCTTGTGTGGGGAGTGGTCGCAAGAAGCTACGTGGTTCGAGGGTGACGTCGCTGCCTCGAAATAGCCCGGATCGTCCAAACCCGCGATTCCATCGCAAATTCCCTTATCGAACGACGCCCTGATGCGGAATTCACGGTGTCATAGCGCGACCCGTGGATGCGTCGGCGTCGATCGGCCGTCTTCACACCTTCCCAGTCTCACCAGCGGCTTACAGCGCATTCGCGCGTGCTTCCGAACGAATGCGCGCTAAACTACGGGGCTCGCTCGGTTCTTCGCGGTTAGGCATGCTTTCTTTCGTGTTCGGTGCCTTCGGGCTGTCCACCCTCTGGCTGCTTCCCCTGCTGTGGCGTGTCATCGCGTCGCTGATCCGTCGGCGCAGGCCGCCCACCGTGGGGCCCGGAGCGATTCGTTTCTGGACGGGCTTTGTCCTCGTCCTGCTCGCCAGCACCACGCTGGAGGGCATCGTCATCTCGCACTACACCGACGACCCGACCACGGGTGGCGTCGTAAGTCGCTGGCTCGGCGATCTCTTCGGCGCCTTCCCCGGCGGCGCACTGGCCGCGGCGATCGCGCTGGCGGTGATCGTCGTCGCGCTTCCCTGGTACCTCGGGATCACCTGGTCGACCGCCGTGGCCCGCGCCAATGGGATCCTCGAGCCGATGGGTGCGTTGGCTATCGAAGGCACACGGCGCCTGTTCACCCGTTCGGCCGCGCGCGCCACGGGTCGTCGCCCTGCCGGCGCCGTGCGCCGCGCGGATCGCGGGCCGGCGCGCCGTCGCACGCCAGCGGCCGCCACCCGCGGTAAGGTCACCCCGGCGGCCGCATCCACACCGCCATCCTCGTCCCTGCATGTCGGCACGGAAACCGTGCGCGGCGAGCCTCTGCGCGCGACGCGCGTTCGCCCGTCGGTGACCACGCCGGTGCCGCCGCGCCACCGCGCGAAGCCGGACACGGTGATCAGCGAACCGTGGCTTGCGCCTCGCGGCCAGACCGTGCCCACCACCTCCTCGCCGGAGGCCGCCGCGGCGGCGGCGCACGTCTCCGCTACGCCTGGTTTACCGATCGCGCCGCCTGCCGCCGACGTCGCCGACGAGGCACCGATGCTCATCAAGCGTCGGCGCCCCATGGAGAGCCAGGCTTTCCTTGCACCGTCGATGCGATCGAAGCATGGTCCCGAGCGCTCGTCGGTGTCGCCGACGACCCCCTGGGAACCCTCAAGCCACGACGCTTCGGACACGGAGGCCGACGAGGTCGTCCGGAACGACCAGCCTCTTGCGGACGTCACGCCCCGGGTCACCGAGCCTTCCCGTCCGCAGGCGCCCGTACCCGTGCCCGCCATGCCCTCACCCCCGCCGGTCGCCCCGGTGTCGCGCTTCGCCATCGCCGCCAACGATGAGCAGGCCACGACGACGGAGGCGACTATCGTCCCTCCAGCGCGGATGGTGACGCTCACGCCGGCACGTCCCCTGCTCGCGACGAGCACCGCCAGTGCCGTGGGTATACCGCCGCTCACCCTGCTCGCCGCCGCGTCTCAGAACACCCTCGCCGTCTCCGAACAGGAACTCGTCGACACGGGCGAACTGATCGAGCAACGCCTGCGCGAGTTTAAGGTACCGGTGCAGGTGGTCGGTGCGTCGGCGGGTCCGGTCATTACGCGCTATGAAGTCGAGCCGGCCGTCGGCGTGCGCGGCAACCAGATCGTCGCGTTGATGAAGGATCTCGCGCGCGGTCTGGGTCGCACTACGATTCGCGTGGTCGAAACGATTCCCGGCAAGACCTGCATGGGCCTCGAGCTGCCGAACGAACAGCGCCAGATGATCGCGCTGTCCGAGATCCTCGACTCCAGCGAGTATCGTGATTCCGACTCGCTGCTCACCCTGGCGATGGGCAAGGGCATCACCGGTGAACCGGTGGTCGCCGATCTGGCGAAGGCGCCGCACATGCTCGTTGCCGGCACCACCGGCTCGGGTAAATCGGTCGCGGTGAACGCGATGATCCTGTCGATGCTCTACAAGGCCACGCCTGAAGACGTTCGCATGATCATGATCGACCCGAAGATGCTTGAGCTCTCGGTCTACGAGGGTATTCCGCATCTGCTGGCGCCCGTGGTCACGGATATGAAGCTCGCCGCCAACGCGTTGAACTGGTGCGTGGCCGAGATGGAAAACCGCTACAAGGTCATGTCCGACCTGCGCGTGCGCAACCTTGCCGGATACAACCAGAAAGTGCGCGAGGCGCGTGCGGCTGGCAAACCGTTGTTCAATCCGTTTCCCGCGCATCCGGAAATCCCCGAGCACCTCGACACGATGCCGATGATCGTCGTCGTCATCGACGAGCTCGCCGACCTGATGATGGTCGCCGGCAAGAAGATCGAAGAACTGATCGCGCGGCTGGCGCAGAAGGCACGTGCCGCGGGCATCCATCTGATCCTCGCCACGCAGCGTCCGTCGGTCGACGTCATCACCGGTCTGATCAAGGCGAACATCCCCACGCGCGTGGCGTTTCAGGTGTCGTCGAAGATCGATTCGCGCACCATCCTCGACCAGATGGGCGCGGAGAGCCTGCTCGGTGCGGGTGACATGCTGTTCCTGCCCCCGGGCTCGGGCTATCCGCAGCGCATCCACGGCGCGTTCGTCGCCGACGAGGAAGTGCACCGCATTGTCGCCTGGCTGAAGCAGTTCGGCGAGCCGGATTACAAGGACGAGATCCTTGCGGGGCCGCCGAGTGAGGCGGTCGAAGGCGAACCGGGTGAGGATGGCCTCGATGCGGAGCTGGATCCGCTGTACGACGAAGCGGCCGCCTTCGTGCTGCGTTCGCGTCGTGCGTCGATCTCGTTCGTGCAGCGGCAGTTCCGTATCGGTTACAACCGCGCGGCGCGTCTGGTCGAAGCGATGGAGGCAGCCGGACTGGTCTCGGCGATGGGCATCAACGGGCAGCGCGAGGTGATCGCGCCGGTGCCACAGGACTGACCGAAATCCCACCGGTGCGGAACCCGCTGATGCGGGGCCCCATACGGACGCGGTACCACGCACGGATGCGGAATCTCCCACGGATGCGGCATCCCCTGTAGGAGCGCGCCCCGCGCGCGAAAAGCCTACAGCGCGATGAAGCCATGCCTCCGCCTCACCGCCCCGCAGGCCTTTCGCGCGCAGGGCGCGCTCCTACCGAAGGAAAAAAGAACGGGCCATCGGCCCGTTCTTATTGGCTTATTCTTTTGTCAGAAGCTTCAGCGGCACCGCGATCGACTTATCGACCGTCTGCTTGTCGATCAGCTTCTTCGCCGTTTCGACGCCGAGCTTGCCGATCTCTTCCGGCTGCTGCGCGACCGTAGCGGCCATGCTGCCGTTCTGCACGGCGGTCTTGCCGTCCGGCGTGCCGTCGAAGCCGACGACCAGCACCTTCTTGTTCTTGCCGGCTAGCGCCTGTACCGCACCGAGGGCCATTTCGTCGTTCTGGGCGAAGATCGCCTGGACGTCGCTGTTGCCCTGCAGGAGGTTCTCGCTGACCGAGAGACCCTGCGCACGATCGAAGTTGGCCGGCTGCTGCGCCACGACCTTCATGCCCGTGGTGGCGATCTCGTCGTCGAAGCCCTTGCCGCGCTCACGTGCGGCCGAGGTACCGGCCACGCCCTGCAGCTCGATGATGTTGCCCTTGCCGCCAAGCGCCTTGGCCAGGTAATCGGCCGCCATCTTGCCGCCGGCGATATTGTCGGACGCGATGTGCGACGCGACTTCGGCGCCGTCGACGCCACGGTCCAGCGTGATCACCGGAATGTTCGCGCGCTGGGCGGACTGCACGGCGCCGGCCAGAGCCGAGGAATCGGTCGGGTTGAGCAGGATGACCGAGACGCGCTTCTGGATCAGGTCTTCCACCGACGAGATCTGGCGGGCCGGATCGTCCTGCGCGTCGACGACGACCAGCTGCACGCCGGCGTCCTTGGCGGCCTTTTCGGCACCGTCCTTGAGTTCGACGAAGAACGGGTTGTTCTGCGTCGACAGCGCCAGACCGACCACCGGGGTGCCGGAGGGTGCGGCGCCGCCGGCCGTGGAAGCCGCCGCCGGAGCGGATTCGCCCGGACCCTGCTGGGAGCAGGCCGCGAGCAGCGTGGCCGCTGCCGCGGCGAAGAATGTGAGCTTACGCATGGTGTGTTCCCTCGTTGGTATTACTGCCGCCTGTCGAGCAGGACGGCGATCAGGATGACGATGCCCTTCACCACCTGCTGGTAGAAAGAGCTTACGCCGAGCAGATTGAGACCGTTGTTCAGGAAGCCGATCAGCAGCGCGCCGACCAGCGTCCCGAACAACCAGCCGCGGCCACCGGCCAGGCTGGTGCCACCGAGAACCACGGCGGCAATGGCGTCCAGTTCATAACCCGCACCGGCCGTGGCCTGCGCGGAATACAGGCGCGAGGTAAGCACCACGCCCGCGAACGCGGAGAGAAGACCGGACAGGCCGTAGATCGCCAGCTTCATCGGTGAGATGCGCACACCCGACAGGCGCGCCGCTTCTTCGTTACCGCCGATGGCCACGACGTGACGACCGAACACCGTGCCGCGCAACAGGAACGCGCAGACCACGAAAGCGACGAACATCCAGATCACCGGCAGCGGGATCAGGTTGGCGACGTAACCGCCGCCGAGCAGTGCGAAGCTCTGGTTGGTGACGGGGATCGGACTGCCCTGCGTATACGAGAGCGTAAGGCCGCGCAGAAGGGTCATCGTGCCGAGCGTGGCGATGAAGGGCGCGACCTTGCCCCAGGACACCAGCACACCGTTGATGATGCCCAGCACCAGGCCAAGACCGAGACCCGCGCCGACCGCCAGCACCATGCCGTGCCCCGAGGCCATCAGGCCCGCGGTGACGGCGCCTGTAAGCGCGAGGATGGCACCCACCGACAGATCGATGCCACCGGCGAGGATCACGAACGTCATGCCGAAGGCGATCAACGCGTTGATCGAGACCTGACGCAGTACCGTGAGCAGATTGCCGGTGGAAAGGAAATCGGGACTCATGATCGAGAGCACGACGAAGAGCAGGAGCAAGCCGATCACCGAGCCCAGACGCTGAATCAGCGTCATCGCACGGCTCCAGTTGAGTTGAAGCGTCATTTCACTTGCCTCCGGTCGCGGCGGTCATTACGGCTTCCTGAGTGGCGCCGTGGGCTTCGAGCAAGGCGGTCGCCTTTCCTTCGTGCATGACGAGGACGCGATCGCTCATGGCGAGCACCTCCGGCAGTTCCGACGAGATCATGAGGATGGCTACGCCCTGTTCCGCGAGTTGATTGATGATGTGATAGATCTCGGCCTTGCCGCCGACGTCGACGCCGCGCGTGGGTTCATCGAGGATGAGCACACGCGGTTTCAACGCCAGCCACTTGGCCAGCACGACCTTCTGCTGGTTGCCGCCGGAGAGTGCACGGACATCCAGTTCCATGTCGCGCGTGCGGATCTTCAGCGCGTCGATCAGACCGCGCGTCTGTTTCTTCTCACCCGGGCGATCGACCAGTCCCGCGTGCGCGGGAACGCGCGGCAGGCTGACGTTTTCGCGCAGGCTCATGTCGAGGACGAGGCCCTGGGCCTTGCGGTCTTCGGTGACGAAACCGAGGCCGGCCTGGATCGCCTCGGTCGGCGTCTTTGGGGTCACCGTGACGCCGTCGAGCGACACCTGGCCCGACCCGGTCTTGTCCAGACCGAACAGCAGGCGCGCAAGCTCGGTGCGTCCCGCACCGAGCAGGCCGGCGACGCCGAGCACTTCGCCCGCGTGCAGGTCGAAGCTCACGTCCTTCACCATACCGCCCGAGAGGTGCTCAACCTTCAGACGTACCTCGCCGATCTTCGGCGTGCGCGCCGGGAAGCGTGCGTCGAGCGTACGCCCGACCATCATCTTCACGACCTCGTCGAAGGCCAGGCCCGGCACGTCGCGCGTGCCGACGAACTGACCGTCACGCAGGATCGAGATGCGGTCGCACAGCGCGAAGATCTCTTCCATGCGATGGGAGACGTAGACGATGCCGGTGCCCTGCTCGCGCAGCTCGCGGATCAGCTTGAACAGCGTATTCGTCTCGCTTTCGGTAAGCGCGGCCGTCGGCTCGTCCATGATCAGCACGCGTGCGTTCTGGCCCAGCGCGCGGGCGATCTCGACCATCTGCTGCTGGCCGACCGACAGTCGCTCGATGCGCGTGTCCGGATCCAGTCGGGTCATGCCGACGCGCGCCAGCCATTCCATCGCGCGCTTCGTCATCGCCTTGCGATCGAGCAGGCCGAAACGCGAAAGCTCGCGTCCGAGGAAAAGATTGTCCGCGATGCTGAGCGCGGGAATCAGGTTCAGTTCCTGGTGGATGATCGCGATGCCGTACTTCTCGGCCTCGGCGGGCGAGGTGATCGACACCGCCTGCCCGTCCACGTCGATGCCGCCCTGGTCGGGCGCGTAGATCCCCGTGAGGATCTTCATCAGCGTGGACTTGCCGGCGCCGTTCTCGCCCATCAGCGCATGGACTTCGCCGCGGACGAGTTCGAAGTCGACGCCTTCGAGCACCTTGACCGGACCGAAGGCCTTGTGGATGTCGTGCATCCTGACCAGTGGCGGGGATGCACTCATCAGAAGGTCACGCCCGCATGCAGGATCACGTTGGCGTACGGCGCCGTTTCCCCCGTGCGCACGACGGCGACCGCGCGCGCGGTCAGGCGCTTGAAGTCCTCGTGGCTCACTTCCGAGCGCGTCACGCCCTGATTCGCCAGGCGCCCAACCAGCGCGACGAGCGCGGGATTCTTCTCGTGGATCTCGCTGGCGACCGTCACGGCCTCCACCGCCAGCTCCGCATAGATCGCATCGAAGACCTGCGCGAACGACGGCGTACCCGGCAGCACGGCCAGGTCGACGCACGGCACGCCGTGCGGCACCGGCAGGCCGACATCACCGATCACCAGCGTGTCGGTATGGCCCATCGCGGCAATGACGCGGTTGAGTTCGGCATGGAGCAGCCCGCTGCGTCTCATCAGTGTGTCTCCAGGAATGCCGTGACCTCGTCGAGGCGCGGCATGCCGCCCTGGGCGCCCAGGCGAGAGACGGCGATCGCGGCGGTGGCGCAGGCTTTGCGCACGGCCACGTCGAGACCCTCGGCGAGGAACACCGCGAGCGCGGCATTGAAGGTGTCACCGGCGCCGGTGCTGTCCACCGCGTCGACCCTGAAACCGCCCTGATGGCGCGGCTCGTCGTCCTTGTCACGGAACCACGCGCCGTCTTCGCCACGGGTCAGCACGACCGGGCAGGGAGCGAGACGCATCAGTTCACGGAAATCGGTATCGCCCGGCTGGCCGAGCACCATCGCGAGTTCGTGCTGGTTCGGCGTGAGAAAGCGCACGCGCGACAGCCACTCGACCGGCAGCTTCTGCGCGGGAGCGGGATTGAGAATGATCGCAACGCCTTCCTCGTGCGCGATGCGCAGCGTGGCTTCGACGGCGTCCAGCGGAATCTCCAGCTGTACCAGAACGGCGTCGGCGCCGCGGATGAGCTCGCGGGCGGCTTCGACGTGCGCAGGGGTGACGCGGCCATTGGCGGCGGGCACGACGACGATCTGGTTCTCGCCACCGGCGACCGTGATCGACGCGGTACCGCTGCCGATACCGTCGATGCGGGTGACACGGCTGACATCGATGCCCTCGGCGACGAGACCGTCGTAGAGCTGCTCACCGAACGCGTCGTCGCCCACGCAGCCGACCATGCTTACCGATGCACCGAGGCGCGCGGCGGCCACCGCCTGATTGGCGCCTTTGCCACCGGGGATGGTGAGGAAGCGTTCGCCGGTCAGCGTTTCGCCCGGCGCGGGGAAGCGCGGCGCAAGCGTGACCAGATCCATGTTGATGCTGCCGACGACAACGATTCGCGTCATGCCTCAAGTGCTCCGGATGGTGACTGCGGAACGTCCGTTGTTTCGCCAGGGGATGGGATGGCGCGCAAATATACGCCTTTACGCGCGTGTGTGGCTTTCACGCGCGTGCTTTCCATCCTCCGCTACCGGGAGAGGCCTCTGGAGTCGAGTTCGGCGAGGTATGCAGGCCACGAGGTGTCGTAGGCACGGCCAAGGTCGTACAGCGTATCCCAGCCGAAAATACCGCTGGCATGGCCGTCGTCGAAGCGAATCAGGACGCCATAGTGACCAGTGGGCTCAAGGGCACTGATGCCGACGTGACGCTTGCCGTGCACGAGCACTTTCTGTCCGGGACCGTGGCCCTGGACTTCGGCGCTGGGGGAATTGATGCGAAGGTACTCGCAGGGAAGTTCGAACCGCTCGCCGTTGTCGAAGGTGACTTCGAGAAAGCGCGAGGCGGCGTGGAGAACGATATCGACGGGTCGCGGGCGTTGCATGGGCTGGTCGCTAGTGAGCGCGACCAAACCCATCGCCCGTACCCTGCTCCAGCGGCGGCGGATCGCCCGCCACAGCCAGCAGGGACGTCGCGTAAGCGTCTTCCATGCTCACGGTCGACACTTCATCCCACGAGAAGAACGACGGCTCACGCAGCCATTCCGCGTCGGGAGTGATCTCCTGCATGTTGAAGCCTTCGTCGTCGGCGCTGACCAGCCGGCCGATGTAGCAGACCTCGGACTCGTCTTCGCTGTCCACGTGCACGCCGATCACCGGCGCGTGCGCCGAAGCGGCCTTGACCACCTGCGCGATGTCGTCGAGCGGGAAATCCGCCGGTGGCGTGGGCTTGATGCCCTTCAGCGCGAGCGCCTTTTCGAGGAAGCCCGCGTGTTTATCCGGCGCCTCGAATTCGGAGATGTCGCGGTGCCGCATGATGTACATGCCGTCGTAGCTGACACCATCGCCGATGACCCACAACAGGAAGAACTCGCGGCCGACTCCGCCGACATAGCCGCAGAAGCTGCCGTGCTCGAGTTCGCCGCGCCACAGACGGATCAGCTGCTGCGAGTCCTGCGCTTCACGCAGGCTCGCACGCTGACCGTTGGTTTTGAGTTGAATAACCTTGCCCATATCGGTCAATAGTTTACCAGAGGGGGCCGCCCTCGATGTTTAGAGGATGTAACGGCTCAGATCCTCGTCCTTGACCAGCGACGAGAGGTTTTTATCGACATATTCGGCGTCAATCAGATATTTTTCGCCGGACTTGTCGGCCGCTTCGAAGGAAATTCTCTCGAGCAGGCGCTCCATCACCGTATGCAGGCGGCGGGCGCCGATGTTCTCCGTGCGCTCATTGACCTGAAACGCCACGTCGGCGAGGCGATCGACACCGGTCTCGGTGAACTCCAGCGTGACGCCTTCGGTTTGCAGCAGCGCAACATACTGCTTGGTCAGCGCGTTGTTCGGCTCGCGCAGGATCCGCTTGAAATCCTCCACCGACAGGGCGCTCAACTCGACGCGGATCGGCAGGCGACCCTGCAGTTCAGGGATGAGATCCGACGGCTTGGCCAGCGAGAACGCGCCCGAGGCGATGAACAGGATGTGATCGGTCTTGATCGCGCCGTACTTGGTCGAGACGGTCGAGCCTTCCACCAGCGGGAGCAGGTCGCGCTGTACGCCTTCGCGGCTCACGCCCGCGCCGCCCCACTCGGAGCGCTGGGCCACCTTGTCGATCTCGTCGATGAAGACGATACCGTTCTGCTCGGCGATGTCCACGGCGCGGCTGCGCAGTTCTTCGTCGTTGAGCAGCTTGCCGGCTTCTTCCTCGACCAGCAGTGGACGCGCGGCACGAATGGTGAGCTTGCGCTTCTGCGACTTGGCGCCACCCAGGTTCTGGAACATCTTGCCGAGCTGCTGGCTCATCTCTTCCATGCCCGGTGGGGTCATGATCTCGACGCCGACGTTCATGGCGAAATCCAGTTCGATCTCGCGATCGTCCAGCGCGCCTTCGCGCAGCTGCTTGCGCAGCTTCTGCCGGGTGTCGCTGTCGATGGCCGTCACGTTGGAGCCGGTGTCGTCCCAGCCGGATGCCGCCTGGCGTCGCGGCAGCAGCGCGTCGAGCAGACGATCCTCGGCGGCGTCCTCGGCCTGGCTGCGCACGCGGCTCTTCGCCTGGTCGCGCACCAGCTTGTACGAGACATCGGCAAGATCGCGGATGATCGACTCCACGTCCTTACCGACATAGCCCACTTCGGTGAATTTGGTCGCTTCGACCTTCACGAATGGCGCATTGGCCAGCGTGGCCAGGCGACGGGCGATTTCGGTCTTGCCCACGCCGGTCGGGCCGATCATCAGGATGTTCTTCGGGGTCACCTCTTCGCGCATGCCCGGTTCCAGCTGCATGCGGCGCCAGCGGTTGCGCAGGGCGATGGCGACGGCGCGCTTGGCGTCGTTCTGGCCGATGATGAACCGGTCCAGCTCGTTGACGATCTCGCGGGGAGTGAGTTCGGACATGGGCCTCAGAGCTCTTCGATCGATGTGTTGTGGTTCGTATAAATGCAGATGTCGCCAGCGATCTTGAGCGCTTTTTCGACGATCGTGCGTGCATCCAGCTCAGTGTTTTCCATCAGGGCCAGCGCGGCGGACTGCGCATAAGGGCCACCGGAGCCAATGGCGATCAGGCCATGCTCGGGCTCGAGGACGTCGCCGTTACCGGAGATCAGCAGCGACGCCTCCTTGTCGGCCACGGCCAGCATGGCTTCGAGCCGGCCGAGGCGACGGTCGGTGCGCCATTCCTTGGCCATCTCCACGGCGGAGCGGGTGAGATTGCCGCCGTGCTTGACCAGCTTCTCCTCGAACAGCTCGAACAGGGTGAAGGCGTCAGCCGTGGCGCCGGCGAACCCGGCCAGGACGTCGCCCTTGCCGAGGCGGCGCACCTTGCGGGCGTTGGCCTTCATCACGGTGTTGCCGAGGGTGACCTGTCCGTCACTGCCGATGACGACCTTGCCGTCGCGGCGGACGCAGACGATGGTCGTGGCGTGCATCGGTTCCATAGCGCGTTCCTTGGGGGAGTCGGCAAGAGGTGGGGCCGCAGGGGGCCCGACCCAAGGCGTGAAGAGCTCGCGCGCATGGCGCGCTCCTACCCTTTGCGTTTCGCCCGTGGATGCGCCGCGTCGTAGACCCTGGCCAGATGCTGGAAATCGAGGTGGGTATAGATCTGTGTGGTGGCGATGTCCGCATGGCCGAGCAGCTCCTGCACCGAGCGCAGGTCGCCGGAGGACTCGAGCATGTGGCTGGCGAAGCTGTGCCGGAGCATGTGCGGGTGAACCCGTTTGGCCTGCCCGCTGGAGAGCCTGGCCAGGCGAAGCTGGACCGCCCTCGCCCCGATCGGGGCACCGCCCCGGCCCTTGAAGACGGGATGCTCCGGGCCCGCCTCACCCAGCGCGGCGAGCGCCTTCAGCGCGGCGACGGCAAAGCGGCCCACCGGCAGGATGCGCGTCTTGTTGCCCTTGCCGAGCACGCGCACCTGCCCGTCTTCGAGATCCAGGTCGCCCCAGCGCAGGCCGCAGAGTTCCGACAGGCGCAGGCCGCTCGAATAGAACAGCTCCATCATCGCGGTGTCGCGCGGGGCCAGCGAGCCGCCGAGGTTGGTTTCGACCAGCTCCTTGGCCTCGTCGGCGTCCAGCACGACGGGAAGCTTGCGCCTGACCTTCGGCCCGCGGACGCCCAGCGCCGGGTCGTGGGCCAGCTGCCCTTCGCGGGTGAGGTAACGAAACAGCGTGCGGAACGCGGAAAGAAGCCGCTGCAGGCTGTTGGGCTCCAGGCCCTTGGCCTGCTTGTTACCTTTCTCGGGCAAGGGCCGGTGCAGCCGTGCGATCAGTGTGCGCAGCCGGTCGGGCGTGAGGGCGTCGAACGACGACAGCCCCTCGGCATCCATATAAGCGATCAGCTTGTCGAGGTCGCGCCGGTACGCGGCAAGCGTATGCGCCGATGGCACACGCTCGGCTTCGAAATGCCGAAGGAAGGCTTCGACGGCCTCGCGCGGGGTCACGCCGCCTTCCGGGCCCGTTCGATGGCCGAGCCGACCGTGGTCGAAATCATGTTGAGGAACAAGGTGCCCATGCCCGGATGAAAGCGGTCCGCGTCGGCGCTGCCGATGGCCAGGAGCGCGTCCGGGCCCACGCGCATCAACGCGGCGGAGCGCACGTCGGGTGCCGCATCGCCGAACAGGCGGTGCAGCTTGTCCGGCGCAAGGCGACCCGCCACCGGGTCGCCATGTTCCAGAAACGAAGCGAATTCCGGCAGGCCCGCCGTACCGCGCGGTTCGCGCAGCAGCCACGGCTCGTCCGGCAGGCCCGCAAGGTCACCGAAGAAGACGAGGCGAATGCGTTCCGACTGGAAGTCCTCGGTCAACCGGCTGACCACGTTGCGCACCGTTTCCTCGACGTCGCGTGAGCTGAGCAGTGCCAGCATCAGGCCGTGCACGCGACGCATCAGCGCCTCGTTGTCGCCGGCGATACCGGTGAGGTCCTTGAGGCGGCGCTCCAGCTCGGCGTTCTTCTCGCGCAGGCCGCGCAGCTGGCGTACGGCCAGCGAGGTGGCCGGCCCGTTGCTGCTCGGCAGCGTCAGCGCGTCGGCGAGATCGGGGTAGTCGGCGAGGAAGTCCGGATGCCGCCGCAGGTAGGACGCGACGGTGGCTGGTTTGATGTCGCCGTCGATCGCGGAGTCGGTCATGGGTACTTCCTCGGTTGTTGCTGGGTAGAGCATCGCGCGCGGGGCGCGCTCCTGCGGGTGCCGGTCGCAGTGTGCCGCTTTAGCGGGCTGGCGTCACACTTCGCCTTCAAAGACAAAGGCGGCGGGGCCGGTCATCCAGAGTGTATGGCCGGGGCCCTGCCACTCGATGGTCAGGGAGCCGCCGGGCAGGTCGATGCCGACGACGGTGCCGGCGAGGCCCAGCGCGTGGGCCACCGCGGCGGCCGCGCAGGCACCCGTGCCACAGGCCTGCGTCCAGCCGCTGCCCCGTTCATGCACGCGCAGGCGGATGCGGTCGGGCCCGAGGCGCTGGGCGAAGCCGACGTTGGCACCCTGGGGGAACACCGGATGGGCGGTGAGCAAGGGCCCCAGGCGATCGACGCGCGGATCCGAGACATTGTCGACGAAGACCACCGCATGCGGGTTGCCCATGGAAACCGCGCCGAAGCTGACGTCTTCTCCATCAAGCTCGACGGTGTAGGTCGCATGGGCGGGGCGGTCGAGCGGGATCGACGACGGCACGAAGTCAGGCTCGCCCATGTCCACCACGACGCGACCTTCGTCCAGCACACGGACCGTGACCGGGCCGGAGGGGCTCTCCAGTCGGACGTCGGTGTCGCGCCCGATCACACCATCGCGGAACAGCCAGGCGGCCACACAACGGACACCGTTACCGCACTGCCCCGAAGGCGTGCCGTCGGCGTTCCAGATGCCGTAGTAGAAAGCGCAGGACGGATCGCGCGGCGGCTCGATGCTGATCAGCTGATCGAAGCCGATGCCGGTGTGGCGATCGGCCAGCGCGGCGATACGCGCCGCATTCGGCACGCGGCCGGCGTCTTCACGCCAGTCGACGATCACGAAATCGTTGCCGATCCCATGCATCTTGGTGAAGCGCGACGTCATGGCGAATTACTGGTGAATGACGGAGTTGAACGGTGACGACGTCGTCGAGATCGAAGCCGGCGACTCGGCCGTCGTGGTGGCGTGCGCGGGCTGCACGCCGGCCTGCGGCTTGGCCGTGCCGGCTGGGGCGGGCGGCGGCGGAAAATACAGATTGCCCTTCTGGCCGCAACCGGACAGGCCGGCGACGGAGGCAGCGACGAGGGCAAGCGGGAGGATAAGTCGGCGCATGGGCGATTCCCCGAAAACGGCGGCCAGTATAGCCCCGGCTCCGGTCAAAGCGCCTTTTCGAAGCGAAGCGCGTCCGCGCCATCGGCGTAATACGCCGCGTACTCGCCGATCCGCTGGTAACCGAGACGCTCGTAGAGGCGGATGGCGACCGCGTTGTCCTTGCGGACTTCGAGGCGCAGTGCCCGGCAACCACGCGACCGTGCCGCATCCTCGCAGGTCTCGACCAGCGCGGAACCCACACCCTTGCCCTGTGCCTGGGGCGTGGTCGCCAGCGAATAGAGGCGGGCGATAGTGGTGGCCTTGCGGAAGAACACCACGGCGGTACCGAGGAACCGGCGATGGTTGGCGCTGGCGACGAGCACCAGGGCGGTTTCGGAATCCAGGTGTTTGCGGTACTGGGCGCGACTCAGACGATCCTGCGCGAAACTCGATTCTTCGAGCGCGACCAGATCGTCGAGATCGCTGACTTCGGCGCGTCGAACGCGCACCGCGGCGGTAACCGGGGGTGGACGCATGCGCTTGGGGACTCCGGCGCTGGAAGGAGGGGGAAACGGCAAGCGCGGCACTGTAGACCTCGGGGTCCGGCGGATCAATGACTTTTTCATGAATTCGTTCAGGCGAACGTCGGAGGACGCCTTGTGCGTCGCGACATCGCGGCACACACTGCGGCACCGACGAAGCGAACGACTCCCGGTGGAGTCGGTACGAGGCATTCGTCGTCTGTCGAGGTCTCATGAGCCGGCTCGTCATCGTCGTGGAGAAAGCCTCGGACTGGGGCTCGTATTACCCGTCCGCGAATGTGGTCAGCGCCATGGACTATCTGCGCGAGCCCGTCGGCGGCGACGACGAACGCACCCACGTCATCAATCTCTGCCGCAGCTATAAGTACCTTGGCACGGGCTATTACGTGTCGCTGCTGGCCGAAGCGCGCGGTCACAAGGTCATTCCCTCGGTGCGCACGGTGAACGATCTTCGCCGTCGTTCGCTGTACGGCCTGGACATCGACGATCTCAACCAGAAGCTGTCCAATTTCCTGCCTGCCGGTGGCCGTGACACGACCGACTTCGGCGTGCTCGTCTATTTCGGCGAGACGGCCTATCCGGATCTGCAGGATCTTGCGAGGCAGCTGTTCGAGATGTTCCCCTGCCCGCTGATGCGTATCGAATTCGAGCGCGAGCGGGTGTGGCAGGTATCGGCGATCAAGGCGGTGGGCCTGCACACGCTGGACGATGCGCAGGAAGACGCTTTCGCGCAGGCGCTGGACAAGTTTTCGAAGAAACTCTGGCGCAAGCCGCGTGCGCGTCGTCGTTTCCGCTACGACATCGCGATGCTGGTCGATCCGAACGAAACGATGCCGCCGTCGAACAAGAAGGCGCTGAAGCACTTCATCGAAGCGGGTAAACACCTCGGGATCGAGGTGGACCCGATCGGCAAGAACGATTACCAGCGTCTGGCCGAATACGACGGCCTTTTCATTCGCGAAACCACGGCGAGCGACAACCATACCTATCGTTTCGCGCATCGTGCGGAGAAGGAAGGCATGGTGGTGATGGACGATCCGACGTCGATCCTGCGCTGCACGAACAAGATCTTCCTCAACGACCTGATGGTGGCGCGCAAGCTGGCGACACCGGCGACCGAGATCATCTACCGCGACGATGCCAGGCGTCTGCACGAGCTACCCGATCGCCTCGGCCTGCCGATCGTGCTCAAGATTCCCGATGGGTCGTTTTCGCGTGGTGTCGTCAAGGTCGAGACACGCGAGGCTCTGGAAAAAGCCGCGGGCGAACTGTTCTCGCACAGTGCGCTGCTGATCGCGCAGGAATACCTGTACACCGAATACGACTGGCGTATCGGCGTACTCAATCACGAACCGCTTTATGCGTGCCAGTACTACATGTCGCGTGGCCACTGGCAGATCTACAACCACGGCGCCAAGGGCACGGCCAAGTCGGGCGGATTTCGGACCGTGCCCGTGCGTGACGCCCCCCCGGAAGTGGTGAAGCTCGCGCTCAAGGCGACGCAGACCATTGGCGACGGTCTCTACGGCGTCGACCTCAAGCAGGTCGGCGACAAGCCGGTGGTCATCGAGGTCAACGACAACCCGTCGATCGACGCGGGAGTCGAGGATGCCTACCTGGGTGAGGACCTGTACCTGCGGATCATGCAGGAGTTCCTGCGCCGGCTGGAGCTGAAGCGGCTGGGCATCCCGACCTGAGGCGGCTCACCGCCGAAACAGGGCCACCAGCAACGACACCGGCAACCCCGGCTTCATCGCCACCAGCACGCTGGCCGGCGCCAGCAGCAACCAGAACACCGGCGTCCAGCCCAGTGTCTCGCTATGCCCCGACAACGGGGTGACCAGCAGCACCAGGGTGCCAAGGGCCAGCCAGGCCATGGCGATCAGTGCACGGATACGGCGGGGCGAGAGCGTGTCGTTCATGGCGGCATTCCGGAAGACGAGGTGTCGAGGTGGAGGCTAAGCGCCCCGCGTCTCAAAATCCGCGACCCGTTGACCCGCCGTTGATCCCGACCGGCGGAAGCTAGCCCCATGAAACGAATCCCGATGACGTTACTCGTGGTGGCCGGCATGGCGACTGCCTCCTGCGCGGCCGACGCGCCCCTCAAGGCCGTCGATCATGTCGACCTGCCCCGTTACATGGGCACCTGGTATGTCATCGGCAACATTCCCAACTTCGCCGAGCGCGGCAAGGTCGCCACCGCGGACGAGTACCGGCTGAAGCCGGACGGGACCATCGAGAACCTGTACCACTACCGGAAGGGCTTCGATAAGCCCGAAAAGATCTGGCACGGCAAGGCATGGCTGCCCGATCCGAAGGACACCGCCCGCTGGAAGGTCCAGCTGCTCTGGCCGTTCCGCTCCGACTACACGATCCTGGCGCTCGACCCCGATTACCGGGTGACCATGGTCGGCCTCCCTTCGCGGAAGCTGCTGTGGATCATGTCGAAGGACCGGACCCTGGACGACGCGTCGTATCAGCGTCTGCTCGAGCAAGCGCGGGCGCAGGGTTTCCCGGTGGAGCAGATGCGTAAGGTTCCGCAACGTCCCGAAGACGCGGGCAAGCCCGGATTCCAGTAGCCGTTGCTAGAATCCGCGCACGGATCGTGAGTCCGGATCGAGAGCCAGGAGCCTCCATGAGCGCTGAAGCGCACCGTTACGCCGTCTTCGGTCACCCGATCGCGCATTCGCTGTCCCCGCAGATCCATGCCGCCTTCGCCGGGCAGCTGGGCATCCAGCTCAGCTACGAGGCCATCGATGCCGCGCCCGCCGAATTCGAAGAAGCCGTCCGCCGGTTCTTCGCTGAAGGTGGCCTGGGCGCCAACGTGACGCTTCCCCACAAGGAAGCCGCTTTCGCGCTGGCCACCGAGCGCACCGACGCCGCCGCCCGCGCGGGTGCGGTCAACACCCTCACCGCGCTGGTCGGCGGCAAGATTCAGGCACACAACACCGACGGCAGCGGATTCGTCCGCGACGTCACCGAGCGCCACTCGCTCGATCTGCGCGGCCATGACGCCCTGCTACTGGGTGCCGGCGGCGCGGCCAAAGCCGTGGCCTGGGCCCTGATGGACGCCGGCGTGCAGACGCTGACCATCGTCAACCGCACGCCCGAGCGCGCCGACGCTATCGCCGACGCCATCGGCGAACCTGCCCGCTGCCATACGCGCTACTGGGACGGCCTCGACGGCGAGTGCTTCGATCTGGTCGTCAACGCGACCTCCATCGGCGTCACCGGTGGCACCTTCGACCTGCCGATGTCGATCCTGCAGGACCACAGCACCTGCTATGACCTGTGCTACGGCGCCGCCGCGGCGAGCTTCAAGGGCTGGGCGACGGCCGTCGGCGCGCGCTACTTCCGTGATGGTCTGGGCATGCTGATCGAGCAGGCCGCCGACGCGTTCGAGCGTTGGCATGGCCAGCGGCCGGATACGGATCCGGTGTATCAGCTCCTTCGCCAGCGGTTCTGATCGTGGTGATGGCCTGCCGCACCGGCTGCGGGGCCTGCTGCATCGCTCCGTCCATCAGCTCACCCATCCCCGGCATGCCGAACGGCAAGCCGGCGGGGGTGCGCTGTATCCAGCTGACCGATGACAATCGCTGTGCGATCTTTGGAAAACCGGAGCGTCCGAAGGTGTGCGGCGGGCTTCGACCCGATGCCAGCATGTGCGGCCCCGACAGGAATTACGCCGTCGCATGGCTCGACAGGCTGGAACAAGCGACGAGCCCATGATCACGCCTGGTGTCGGCCCGCTCAGCTTGAGATGAGGTCTTGCTACAAACGTCAGGGCGCGTCCGCAGTCTTCACTCGAGCCCAGGTAAGCCGTGCGGACGGATGTTTTCAGCGAACCAGTTGGCGAATCCCCAGCGCGACGATGACCGATCCACAGATCCGGTCGATCCACGCCTTGCCGCGGCGATAGCGGGCGGCCACGCTCGGGGTGGCGAACACCACTGCGACGAAGCCGTACCAGAGCGAGGCAACCACCGCGACTGTGGCGATCATGCCGATGAAAGTCGGCAACGACACATGCTTCGGTGCCGCCGATGCGAACACGGCCGCATAGAACGCCATCGATTTCGGATTCGCGATATTGGTCGCGAAGCCGGCGCGGAAGGATTGCAGATAGCTGCCCCTCTCCAGCTGCATGACCGCGGTGCCCGCGCCGCCCGCTTTGACCAGCAGGCGTCCACCGAACCAGATGAGGTAAGCGGCACCCGTGACCTTCACCGCCAGGGCGATCCACGGGAAGGTGGCGAACACGATGCCGATGCCGAGAATCGCGCAGCTGGCCCAGAACAGGTTGACCACCACCACGCCGCCGACCATGGCCAGTGCCTCGCGATGACTGGTGGAGGCCGCCTTGTGCGCCACTGCGACGAAGTTCGGTCCCGGGATGACCACGCCCACCGCGTAGACGGAGAAGACAGTGGCGATGGCGGCCCAGTCGATCATGGGGCAGGAACTCCGCGCTGGGGAAGGCGATACCAGAAGGTAGCGGGTTCCGGTCTCCATGTCATCGCCCCGGATGGATGGCGCCTTGAAAGGGCACGGACGGCTAAACGTCCGCGCGAAGATCGAAAGATCCTGCGTCGGTCGACACGGTCACATATTCGTCGACCGTCAACCAGCCGTCATCTGCGAGTAAACGACGTTACATGCGCAGCCATGAGTCTCATCGGTTTATTCCTCCAGGGACCCCACCGATGACGTTCGCACGTGCTTCGCTTCGTCGTACCGCACTTGCCACAGCGCTTGCGCTTTCGCTGCACGCCGGCTTCGTCCACGCTTCCGATGACGGCAAGGGCAGCCCCGCCGCCGACACGTCGGCAGCCACGAACAAGGATCCCAAGCAGCTCGAAGCCGTCTCGGTCATCGCACCGGGTGAAACGCGCCAGGTTCAGAGCATCGGCATCGACGAGATCGTGCGCCAGCAGACGCCGGGCACCAGCGCGTTGAAAGCACTGGATAAACTGCCGGGCGTGCAGTTCCAGTCCGCCGATCCCTGGGGCGCCTACGAGTGGTCCACGCAGATCACGCTGCACGGCTTCGACCAGTCGCGCCTGGGCTTCACCCTCGACGGTATTCCGCTGGGCACCATGGGTTATGGCGTGACCGACGGTCTGCAGGTCACCCGCGCGATCACCTCGGAGAACCTGGCGACGGTGGAGCTGGCGCAGGGTGCCGGTGCGCTGGGCACCGCCTCCAACACCAACCTCGGTGGCACCGTGCAGTTCTATTCCGCCGACCCGGACATGAAGCCGGGCGTGCGCTTCAATCAGGTCATGGGTTCCGACTCCACCAGGCGCACCTTCGTGCGTGCGGACAGCGGTGACTACCACGGCTTCTCGATGTACGTGTCGTTCGACCACGCCGATACCGACAAGTGGAAGGGCTATGGCGATCAGAAGTCGAACCAGGCGAATCTCAAGGCGTTGTACCAGTGGGGTGACGGCAACCGCTTGAGCCTGTTCGTCGACAGCAGCAAACGCAAGGAATACGACTACATGGATCTGTCCCTGACCAGCCAGAAGGCGCTGGGCTGGAACTGGGACTATCTGCAGCCGGACTGGAATACGGCGGTCGGTATCGCCAATGCGCTGAACGGCAACGGCGCGTATCCCGCCTCGCTCAATGCGCTGCCGGCCGACTACGACAAGGGCGACGCCACGTATTACGCCGGTGGCGGTATCCGTCGTGACACCCTCGCCGGGCTGTCCGGTTCGTTCAACCTGGGCGGCGGCGTCACACTCGATACGACGGGTTACTATCACGCCGATCGTGGCGAAGGTCAGTGGGCCACGCCGTACCAGGCGTCCTCGCCTACCGTGCCGATCTCGATGCGCACCACCGACTACGGCCTCGATCGCTACGGCCTGACCTCGGCACTGAAGTTCTCGCTGGGCAACAACGACATCGAAGTCGGCGTGTGGGGTGAAAACGCCAACACCAACCAGGAGCGCAACTTCTTCACCCTCAGCGGCCAGTACACCTCGCTCTATACCGTGTACAACGACCAGTCGCCGTTCCTGCGCGCGTTCCTGCAGCATTACGAGACCAGGACCCGCATGGGTTATGCGGAGGACACGATCCATCTTCTCGACGACGCCCTGACGATCAACGTCGGCGCGAAGTCGCTGCGCGTGACAACCGACGCCACCTCGCTCGTGCCGACCACCGCGTTCGCGCAAGGGCAGATGAAGGCGAGCAAGGGCTTCCTGCCGCAGGCTGGTGTCGACTACAAGCTCGACGCCAATCAGGACATCTATGGTTCGTACGCGAAGAACATCGCCGCGTTCGGCATTACGCCCTTCAGCACGTCGCAGGCGTCGTTCGATGCGGCGAAGAGTCAGCTGAAGCCGGAAGAGTCGCAGACCTGGCAGGTCGGTTACCGCGCACACGGCGAAACTTTCGAGGCATCGCTTGGCCTTTTCTATACGCGTTTCGAAAACCGCCTGCTCGTCACCACGCCGTGCCCGGCCGTGGTCACCTGCGCTTCCTCGCTCAACAACGTCGGTGACGTGAAGAGCAAGGGCGCCGACCTCGCCTTTCTGTGGAAGCCGGTCAGCGGCCTGAGCTGGCTCAACTCGCTCTCGTACAACAACTCGAAGTACCAGGACGACTACCAGAACGCCGGTACCGTCGCGACGGCGGACAAGTACGTGGTCGGCGTGCCGAAGACGATGTTCTCCAGCTCGGTCAACTACGAGTTCTCCGGCTGGCGCGCCAACCTCGAAGCCAAGTACACGGGCCGGCGTTACATCACCTATACGAATGACTCGGCCGTGCCGTCGTACTGGGTGGCCAACGCCGGTATCGCGTACGATTTCGGTGCGGTCTCGGTGTTCAAGGCGCTGAGCATCGGTGCCAACGTCACCAACCTGTTCGACAAGCGCTACTTCGCCTCCACCGGTACCAACGGCTATGTCGCCTCCGACCCGGACGGCTACAACCAGACCTTGATGGCCGGCGCGCCGAGGCAGTACTTCGTGAACCTCAACGCGCAGTTCTGACCGGTCTGGTCTCAGGCGGCGCAGACCACCGCGACCGCCAGCACGATCGCCACGGCGTCCTCGATGAGGGCGGCGGGGCGATCGCTGCGGAAAGCGGCGGCCATTTTCGCGCGTACCGCCGAGCCGCCGAGCGTGCCGATGACGGCACCGGCGACGCCCGCGACGATGCCGCCTGTCAGCATGGCGTGAGCCGCGCCGATACAGCCGCCGGAGAGCCCGCCCAGCACGATCCGGGCGCCGAACTGCGGCGGAACCTTGCGGCTGGGCGTCTTCGGTAGCTGGTCGGTGACCAGTTCACCGAGCGCCGCGATACCGAAGATCCAGGGTGTCCAGGCGTAACCCATGAAGGCGAGCGGCGTGCCGGTCAGCGCCAGGCCGCCGAAGCGCGCCGCGAAGGCAACGGCAGCCGGGGCCATCATGGCGCGGAGACCGGCGACAACGCCGATGAGCAGGGCAAGCAGCAGGATCATGGCGGCGTTCCTTTCCTGGAGGTGCGGCCATTCAAGCGCGGCTGGTGGAACGGGGATTGATCAAAACCATCCTTGCATCGGTTTCTCGAGGCCCACCGTAGCGGAATTGCAACAATGCGGCGGGAACATGTCCCGCCCGCCGGGGCCGTCCGACAGGGGGCCGGCCTGGTCGCGGGCGGTTCCCCCCGGATCTCCCCATGTCCAAGCCAAACATCGCCGCGGTTCCCCGCCGCGCGATCATCACCATGGTCATCGCGGCTGCGGCCCTCGCCGGTACAGCCGCGGTCATCTTGCACCAGCGTACGACCGCCACGGCCGAAGCCAGCCTGGCCGATCTCGCAGCGGCCGCTCCCGCGAACGCGGGCAGCGACCCGTCGGGCGTCGACATCCTGCTGGGGCTCGCTCGTGACGCCACGCGCGAAGGAAGGCTGATCGCCCCTCAGGGCAACAATGCCTACGAGTACTACCTCAGTGTGCTGCAGCTGGAAGCGAACAATGCCACCGCGCAGGACGCGCTTCGTGAGACGCTGCCGTTTGCCTCCAGGGAAATCGAGCGGCAGATCAACCGTCGTGAACTGGAAGACGCACGTCGCGAGATCGCGTTGCTTCGCGACTACGATCCGACGAACTACACCCTGATCATTCTGGGCGCCAAGCTCGATGCCCAGCAGCAGGTGATCACGGCCGAGGATGAGGCCAGGGCCGAGCAGATCCGCCGCCGCAACGGTTGACCGATCGATGGAGGTGCGACGGGATTCATGAACCGTCGCACCCTCCGGCGGCATAATCCACGCTCCCCCAGGCAAGGAGCCTCGCCCCATGCATCGTCTCGCTGTTCTCTTTTTCACCGCCGTGCTCGGCGCCGCGGCCCTCGTGGCCTGCCAGACCGCTCCGGCCGCTCAGCCGAAACCTGTCGCCGGATTCGTCACCGACATGAAAGCCTTCGACGCGTTCATCGCCACGAAGCCGACGCCCGCGCAGTTCCACGCGGCCTATCCCGATGTCACGCTGGTCACTCCGGACATGATGAGCACCCGGGAAATGCGCCAGAACAACAGCCGTTACTTCCCCAAGCTGGACAGCGAAGGCCGGATCATCGGCGGCTCGTTCATGTAACCGGCCGGGCGGGCCGATGGCGCGAGGGTTTAGAATCGCGCCATGACCCACTCGATCCGGCCCTTCAAGGGCATCCTTCCCCGCCTTGGCGCCCGCGTATACGTCGACCCGGCCGCCACGGTTATCGGCGATGTCGAACTGGCCGACGATGTCTCGGTCTGGCCCGGCGCGGTGGCCCGCGGTGACGTGCACCACGTCAGCATCGGTGCGCGCAGCAATCTGCAGGATGGCGCGATCATTCACGTCACGCACGACGGCCCATACAGCCCGGGCGGCTTCTCGACGATCATCGGTGAGGACGTCACCATCGGCCATGGGGCGGTCATCCACGCCTGCACCATCGAGGATGCCTGCCTGATCGGCATGCACGCGACCGTGCTCGACGGCGCGGTCGTGAAGAAATACGGCTTCGTCGGCGCGGGGACGGTCATCCCGCCGGGGAAGATCGTGGGCGAGCGCGAACTCTGGCTGGGCAATCCCGGCAAGCTGGTCCGCGTGCTGAGCGACAAGCAGGTCGAACAGCTCTATTACTCGGCCGCCAACTATGTGCGCCTGAAAGACGACTACCTGGCCTGACCGGCCCTGAACGTTGCGTCCGGCGCGACGCACTGCCGCTTGATTTGCCTCCCTCAGGGCTCCACGCTGGGTGCCTGAGAGGAGATCGACCATGGATACCAGCACCAACCCGCTTCTTGATCCGAACGGCCTGACGACGTTCTCGGCCATCCGTCCGGAACATGTCGAGCCGGCCATCGACAGCCTGATCGCCGCCGAACGTGCCGCTATCGATGCCATCGCGGCGGCCGATGCGCCGCGCGACTTCGAGCACGTGATCCTGGCCCAGGAGCGCCTCGACCAGACCATGTCGCGCGCCTGGTCGCCCGTCAGCCACCTGCACTCCGTCGCCGACTCCGAAGCGCTGCGCAAGGCGCATGGCGCCGCGGAAGAAAAGCTCACCGAGCATGGCATGGAAGTCGGCCAGAACCGCGACCTCTACGCCGCCGTGCAGGCCGTGGCCGACCGTGCGGATTTCGCGGAGCTGCCGGTCGCCGAGCGCGCGGCCGTCGAGCACGCGCTGCGCGATTTCCGCCTGTCCGGCGTCGCGCTCGAAGAGCCTGCGCGCACCCGTTTCCGCGAGATCGGCGTCGAGCTGTCGCGGCTGACCACCGAGTTTTCCAACGCCGTGCTCGATGCCTCCGAGGCCTGGCACAAGCACATCACCGACGAACGCGACCTGGCCGGTATCCCGGCGTCGGGCCGGGCGGTGCTGCGCGAATACGCACGGGAAGAAAAACTCGACGGCTACCTCGTCACCCTGAAACAGCCCAGCGTGCAGGCTGTGCTGACCTACGCCGAAAACCGCGATCTGCGTGAGGCCGTCTACTACGCCTACCAGACCCGCGCCTCGGACCAGGGCCCGGACAAGGGCAAGTTCGACAACTCCGGGCGCATCGAGAAGATCGTCGCGCTGCGGCACGAGGCCGCCCAGCTGCTCGGCTTTGCCAACGCCGCCGAAGAATCGCTGGCGACCAAGATGGCCACCTCGCCCGAGGTCGTGCTTCGCTTCCTGCGCGACCTCGCCGCGCGGGCCAGGCCGGTCGCGAAGAAGGAACTGGAAGAGCTCCGCCACTTCGCCTCCGAGACACTGAAGATCGACAACCTCGAGCCATGGGACGTCGGCTTCGCCGCCGAGCGCCTGCGCCAGCAGCGTTATGCCCTGGACGAGGAACAGATCAAGCCGTACTTCCCGGCCTCCGCAGCCATCGACGGCCTGTTCATGGTGGTGGAGCGTCTGTACGGCGTCCGCTTCGTGCCGCGCGACGACGTGGACACCTGGAACAAGGATGTGAAGTACTACGACGTGGTCAATGCCGACGGCAGCGTATTCGCCGGTGCCTACCTCGACATGTACGCGCGCTCGGGCAAGCGCGGCGGCGCCTGGATGGACGTGGCCGCCTCGCGTTTCCGCGACGGCGAGCAGCTGCAGCTGCCGATCGCCTACCTGACCTGCAACTTCCCGCCGCCGACCGATGGCGCGCCGGCGCTGCTCACCCACGACGACGTGCTCACCCTCTTCCACGAGTTCGGCCATGGTCTGCATCACATGCTGACCGAGGTGGATATTCCGTCCATCAGCGGCATCGAGGGCGTGGAATGGGATGCCGTGGAACTGCCCAGTCAGTTCATGGAAAACTTCGCCTGGGATCGTCAGGCCTTGCGCGAATTCGCCCGCCATTACGAGACGGGCGAGCCGCTTCCGGATGAGCTGTACCAGCGGATGCTCGACGCGCGCCACTTCCACGCCGGCTTGTTCCTGGTCCGGCAGCTGGAGTTCGGCCTGTTCGATTTCCTGCTGCATCTGGAATACGACCCGGCCGTCGGCGCCCGTCCGATGGACGTGCTGGAGAAAGTTCGGCATGAAGTGGCCGTGCTGCGTCCGCCGGCCTGGCAGCGTTTTCCGCACGCCTTCACCCACGTCTTCGCCGGCGGCTATTCGGCCGGGTACTACAGCTACCTGTGGGCCGAGGTCCTGTCCGCCGACGCGTTCGAGCCCTTTGAGGAAGCTGGCGTGCTTGACCGGGCGACCGGCGAGCGGTTCCGCAAGGAAGTGCTGGCGGTCGGCTCGACCCGGCCGGCGCTGGCGTCGTTCACGGCGTTCCGCGGCCGGGAACCTCAGCCCGACGCTCTGCTGAAGAGCTACGGCCTGGCCTGAAGTCCCGGCGGGAGCTGGCGTCCACCGCCCTAGCCGCGCGCGGCTTTCCTTTACAATGGCGCGATGAAGATCGCGTCGTGGAACGTCAACTCGCTCAAGGTCCGCCTGCCCCATGTCCAGCAATGGCTGGGGGAGGCGCGGCCCGACATCCTGGCGTTGCAGGAAACCAAGCTCACCGACGACAAGTTCCCGGCGGACGAAATCGCCGCGATGGGCTATCGCTCGGTGTTCTCAGGGCAGAAGACCTATAACGGCGTCGCCATCCTCGCCCGAGAGGAGCTGACCGATGTCGTCACCGACATCGACGGTCTGGACGATCCGCAGCGCCGGATCCTGGCGGCTACCGTCGGCGACATCCGCGTCGTGAACCTGTATGTGGTCAACGGCAAAGCGCTGGGTGACGAGAAGTACACCTACAAGCTGCACTGGCTGGCGCGGGTACGTGATTTCCTCGAGGCCGAGCGCGCCAGGCACGAGAAGCTGATCGTTCTCGGCGATTTCAACATCTGCCGCGACGATCGCGATGTCTACGATCCCGTGGCATGGGGCGAGGACATCTTCTGCTCGCCGCCGGAACGCGCCGCCCTGCAGGCGCTGCTGGACGTCGGTCTTCACGACAGTTTCCGTCTTTTCAACGAAGATGCGGGCCTTTTCAGCTGGTGGGATTACCGCCAGGCGGGATTCCGCCGCAACCTCGGTCTGCGGATCGACCTCATCTTGATCAGTGATGCGCTCAAATCCCTGGCGACCTCGTCGATCATCGACAAGGCACCGCGCACGTGGGAACAGCCGTCCGACCACGCGCCCGTCGCGCTGGAGTTGAAGCTTTGAACACACCCAAGTCCGAATGGCCGAGCTCGCTGGATGACGCCGAGCTCGAAAAACTCGACATCTATCTCCGCGCCCACGGCAACGACGGCGATCTGATGCTCGACGGCGTCCATGGCCTGTTGTCGGCGATCGCGGTCGGTCCGCTCGAGGTCAAGCCCGAGGAATGGCTGCACGAAGTGCTGCACGACGCCTTCGAGGACGAAGACGAAGGCAATGCCGTGCTCGCCCTGCTCGCCAAGCTCAACGATTCGATCAGCGCCGAGCTCGACGTCGACGCCTACGAGCCGATTCTCGGTGAAATCGACACCGAGGATGGCCCGATGCTGTCGGCGGCTGGCTGGTGCGAAGGTTTCAGCCGCGGCATCGACATGCGTGCGCAGCTCTGGGAAAACCGCTTGGCCGAAGACGCGAATCTGATGCAGCTGCTGGGACCGATCATGGCCCTGGCGGTCGATGAGGGCGTGCTGCAGGCGGATGCGGAGTTCGAGAAACTGACCGACGACGAATACGACGAATGCCTGGGTCAGCTGCCCGAGGTGCTCAATGCCGTCGGTGAGTACTGGCGGACCAACGGCCCGACCGAAGACGAGCTCAAGGCGATGACCCGCCCGCGCGGCGAGAACGACGACGGTCCGCCGCGGCAGCGTTCCGGACACTGGGTGCACTGAGCGCATCGCCGGCCCTGACTGCGATCCGTGCGGCAGTGCAGCCATTCGCGGAACAGTCCGTTCTTGTCAGACGACTTGGTCTCCCGTGTGAATACCGGCATCTTGTAACGATCGAATCCGGAGCACTGTCATGACCCAACGAACCATCGTCCGCCGCGTGCGCGGCATGGATACCGCCGACGGCGCCGGCGTGAAGCTGAAGCGTGTCATTGGCCAGCCGGCCCTCGACATGCTCGACCCGTTCCTGCTGCTGGATGAATTTCGCTCGGATCAGGCGGGCGACTACATCGAAGGCTTTCCGGACCACCCGCATCGCGGCTTCGAAACCGTGACGTACATGCTCGCCGGTCGCATGCAGCATGGCGACAACAAGGGCAATCGCGGTGACCTCGGTCCCGGCAGCGTCCAGTGGATGACCGCCGGTAGCGGCCTGATTCACTCCGAGATGCCGCAGCAGGAAGCCGGCCTCATGTGGGGCTTCCAGCTGTGGGTGAACCTGCCCGCCTCGGACAAGATGATCGCCCCGCGTTACCAGGACATTCCGCCCGGCGACATTCCGGTCGTGCAACCTGCCGATGGCGTGACGGTTCGCGTGGTCGCCGGTGAACTGGCTGGCGCGACGGGACCCGTATCGGGCATCGCCACCCAGCCGGTCTATCTGGACATCGCCCTCGACGCAGGCGCCCGTTTCGATCTCAGCCTCCCCGAGGGGCACAGTGCGTTCGCCTACGTTTTCGACGGCACCTCGGCGACGGTCGCGGGCGGGCCGCTGGCGCGCAGCGAACTGGCCGTGCTCTCGAAGGGAGATACGGTCAGCTTCGCCGCCGACGAAGCCGCGCGTGTCCTTCTCGTGGCGGGGCGGCCGCTGGACGAGCCGGTTGCCCGCTACGGCCCGTTCGTCATGAATACGCCGGCACAGATTCACGAGGCGATCGCCGATTTTCGCGCCGGTAAGTTCTGATTCGGCGATGATCCGAAACTGAACAAATGCCGTGAGTTCCCTCCGCCGTTTAACCGGCGGACGGGAAGGCCTAGCTACGATCGGCCCCCTACGCATTCGCGAAGGTTTCATTGCCCATGCGCTTTTTGCTCACCATCGTGCCACTCAGTGCGGCATTGATCATCGCCGCCTGTTCGCCGTCTTCACCGGAGGCGGCGTCCGGTGCTCCCGCGGCCGCGACGTCCTCGGCCGCAGCCTCCGCCCCGTCGGACGGCACGCCCGCTCCCGGCAAGACAGCCCCGGCCAACGCGGCTCTGGGCTCGCCCGAATGGTATGCCTGGGTCGACAGGACGCTGGCGGTCAGTGATGACGGGCACGGCCCCCGGCCCGAGACGCCGGCGTGGAATCAGGCGGTGAATACCAAGCTCGGTCAGGAAGCGCCGCAGGCGGCGCCGGGTTCGGCGGAGTGGCAGCAGGCGGTGGATGCGCTGCTGCGGACTCGCGTGGCGACTCACTGAAGCGGCGCGGTCAGGCTCGTCCGGCCCTTCTCCACCTTCACCTCTCCCGAAGGTAATGACAAGACCACCCCGCCCGGCGGGTCGATCGGCTGGGTGATGGTCAGCACGGCTTTCCCATGCGTCGCCTTCAACGTGTACCCGAAGCGCCCATAGGGCGTGCGCAGATCCCGGATCGCGATGCCCTCGCCCGCCAGCCAGTCAGGCTGCACACCGGCGGCGACCACCACCGACCGATCCGCCGCGCGGTCATAGGCGAACAGATCGAGCGCCGAGCGCACATAGTCCGAGGCGATCCACGCGTGCGGCATGTCGCCGACGAAGCGAGGCTCGCGCGGATCTCTCCCGACCACCTCCGCCCACTGATTCCACGCGGCCGGACGACGGTCCGCAAAGAAGAAGGCGATGAGGTCCCCCACCCGGTCGCGCCAGCCGAGCCGGACAAAGCTGGCGATCGTGCGCAACTCGTAAGGGGTGTAGTCCTTCCAGGCGGTCTTGCCGTCGCGTCGCGCGACAAAGCTCTGCCAATACGTCTCGAACGTGGCGTCGACCAGCGCCTTCGGCAGGCGTGCCTGCTCGCCACCCGGTGACAAGGCGATGGTCGTCGAGGTCGCATCGAAGTCACCCAGCTCCGCCGAGCCGGGAATGAAGTCGATGCCCTTCTCCTTCACCGCCGCGGCGATCGATGCATGCAGGTCGCCGCGGAACTGATCGCGTGAACGACGGAACGATGCCTGCTCTTCGGCATGTCCGAGTACGCCGGCAAGATCGACCGCGTCGTCGTAACCCTTGAGCGCCCAGAAGTCGTCCCAGTACGAATGCATCGGCTTGGTCGAATAGCCTTCGTGGCTGATCGATGCAGGCATCAGGCCGTACAGCGCACGGTCCGGACCCTGCAGACGTGTGGACTGTCGTTCGCTGGCCCGTAACGTTTCCATGTACGCGACGGCGCGAGTCACGTGCGGCCACAGCGCGTCGAGCGCCTCGCGATCGTGCGTGTAACGCCACAATTCGGCGATGCTGAAGATCAGTTCACCCTGGCTGTCGTTCTCGGGTACGGGGTCGGAGCCCCTCGCATCGACGCAACAGGGCACCTTTCCGTTCGAAAACTGATGCGGTGCGTACCAGCGGACGAACTCGGCCGCGACATCTTCGTGGCCTGTGCGAAGCAGGCCTTCAAGCATCATCGCGCCATCGCGTACCCATGTGCGCGAATACGAGCGCGTACCCGGTTGCAGCGCCGGACCGTCACGGGATATCAGGATCTGCGCGATCCCGCTCCGCAGGGTGTCGACCACGGGCTGCGCCTGCGCGGGCACGCGTACATCGACACGGTCGAGCTTGTCGCGCCATAACGCCGCGACCGCACCCGCGTGGGCCGACAACCACTGCCCAGCGCTGGACGGCAGCGTCACGTCATCGGTCTGCTTCACGGGAATCACGACGCCGAGGTCGACATGCCCGTGTGCAGGCACATGGACGTCATACAGCAGCGCGCCCTGTGCGAACCCGTCGTCCGCATGGATCGAGCGCACGACCGGGCGTTGGCCCGCATCCAGCCGTTCGGCCAGGGACGTCGGCTGGCTGGCGCTTGCCACGAACGACGATGTCGGCTGCAGGGGAATGATCTTGCGCACACCGTTGACGGTGAGTGCATGACCGTCCCAGGCGAGGTCTCGCACCGGACTCCTTCCGCCCGGCGCATTGAGAAACTGGGTGGGCGGATTGACCTGAAACGGACGCGTCGCCAGGGCCAGCGTCAGCTCGCGCGCCGCGTCGCCGTCATTGGCGAGGCGATAGCTCACCACCAGTTGCGATGCGCCCGGCGCCCCCTGGGCGAAGGCGCTCGTGGTGAGCGACACGTCGCCCTTCTTCCACTGCACCGACGGCATCGGCAGGTAGCGGTCGCGCAGCGCTTGCGTCGTCGTGACGTCGGCCCACGTAAGCAGCTTGCCGTTGTCGATCAGGAACGGCTCGACGGAAAAGCCACCCCGTGCGATTTCGACCGCCCCGTCCTCGGAAATCAGTGCGGAGTCGCGGCTGCCACCATCTACGCCGACGATCGTCCAGTACGATTGTTCACCCGAAAACCCACGCGGATAGAGACCGCGCCGCACCTGTTTCGCCCTGGCTTCGAACACCGCATTGGCCGTCGGCACCGCGGCGGGCACGGCCTCGGGCCGCCGTGCGCTCAGTGTCAGGTTATCGAAGCACACCGATCCGCGGTTCGGCAGTCCGTCGCGAAGGCTTTCCTTGTAGACGACGAACTCGACTTCCCGCGTGCGCCGCAAGGTGCGGTCCCTGACCGGCCCCCATGCGAACTCCACCTGCCGGCTGCTCGCCTCGATCGTCTGCCACGATGCGGTCGGCACGAAGGACGGCTTCTGGAACCACCACACGTTGTCGCCCGTGTCGTCGATCAGCTTCAGCTGCAACGTGTTCGGCGGCATCTGTCCGCGCACGTCGAAGCGCAGGACGAAGCCTTCCGGGAAATCGATCGGCAGCAGCTTCTTGAGGGAAGCCGCACCGGATACGCCGTTGAAGTCGTAGTCGAGGCAGATCGCCTGCCCCTGGGTGCCAGCCACGGTACGCAGCGATGCCGAGACATCGTCGGTATGCGTGGCGCTCCATCCCGTCGCGGTATCGAAAGTGTCCAGCACACGTGCGCTTTCGGCCGCGGCGACGGGCAGGACGAGCAGGCAACCCGCGAAAGCCAGCAAAAACGGTGCGAGACGCGACATCGAGTTATCCCTTGACGCTGCCCATCAGCAGGCCTTCGAGGTAATACCGCTGCAAGGCGAGAAACAGCACCAGCACCGGCAGGATCGTGACGACGGAACCCGCCATCATCAGCTCGCTGTCCTGCACATGTTCGCGCGACAGCGACGCCAGCGCGATGGGCAGCGTGTAATGCTCCTGTCCCGTCAGCGCGATCAGCGGCCACATGAAATCGTTCCACGCGGCGAGGAAGGTGAAGATCGCCAGCGTGACCATGATCGGCTTGAGCAAAGGCATGACGATGGTGGCGAAGATGCGGAACTCGCCCGCACCGTCGATGCGGGCAGCCTCCATCAGATCGTTCGGGATGCCACTCGCATACTGGCGAACGAGGAAGATGCCGAAGATGGTCGCCAGCGCCGGCACGATGACCGCGCCATACGTGTTGACCAGTCCCATGTACTTCAGCAACAGGAACAACGGCAGCATCGCCACCTGGGCCGGAATCACCAGCGCGCCGAGCAGCATCTGGAAGATCCGCTGGCGACCCCTGAACTCCAGCTTGGCGAACGCATAGCCGGCCATCAGGTTGAAGGCGAGCGACACGACGGTGATCGCGGTGGAGATCAGCAGACTGTTGAACAGGTACCGACCCATGCCCGCGTTGAGGAAGAGCTGACGATAGTTGCCGAAGGTCCAGTGTGTCGGCAAGACGGGCGGAGGCAATGCACTGGCCTCGCCCGGCGTCATGAACGACACCGAGAGCATGTACAGCAATGGCGCGATCGCGATGCCGGCCGCACCGATCAGCAGGCCATTGATCAGCGCTTTCGCGATGCGCGGGCTCATGCCGGCTCTCCCTGCTTCGACAGGCGAAGCATCGCGGCGGTGACCGCGAACATGATCACGAAGAGGATGAAGGCGACGGCCGAAGCCGAGCCGAGGTTCCACCACTTGAAGCCTTCTTCGTACATCAGGTACAGCACCGATGTGGTGCTCTGCAACGGGCCACCTTCGGTCATGACATACGGCTCGGCGAACAGCTGGAAGTAACCCGACACCGTGAGGATGCTGACCATGACCATCGTCGGTTTCAGCATCGGCAGCGTGATGTGACGGAACTGCGCCATCGCCGAGGCGCCATCGATGCGTGCGGCTTCGTAGAGATCGCCGGGAATCGCCTGCAACCCCGCCATGAAGATGATCATGTTGTAGCCGAAGTTCTTCCATACGGCGAACAGGATGATCGTGGGCATGGCCCAGTGCGGATCGCCGAGCCAGTCCACCGTCGGCAGGCCGATGTTGTCGAGCACGTAGTTGATCAGGCCGTACTTCGTGTTGAACAGGTAGCGCCAGATCACGGCGACGGCCACCACGGTCGTCACCACGGGCGCGAAGAGCGCCGTACGAAAGAACGGCTTGAAGCGGGCCAGCGGCGAGTTGAGCAACATCGCGGCGCCGAGCGACGCCATCAGCGACAGCGGCACACCGACCACGACGAAGTACACGGTATGCCCCAGCGCCGACCAGAACAACGGACGCTGCAGCAGCGACCAGTAATTCTGCAAGGCGACGAAACGCAGGTTGCGGATATCGGCGAGCGCGTAGAGGTCGTAGTCAGTGACCGAGAGCACCAGCGCGGCGATCACCGGCAACAGAAAGAACAGGCCGAGCACGATCATCGCGGGCGTGATGAACAACCAGGCGGCGCGGGAGGTATTCATGGGCTTGCCTTGTGACCGTGGTCGAGCATCCAGCGACGTTTCTCGAGCAGACGGTCCGCACGACGGTCGATCTCCGCCGCCGCATCGTCCACGGAGATGTCGCCATGCGATGCCTGTGCGGCAACCAGCTGCATCTCGGTGACGATGCGCTCCCACTCCGCGACGGGCGGAGTCGGCTTGGCGCGGTCGAGCTGGTCGCGGAAGGCGGCCGCCTTGTCGTCGTTCTTCAGGGCGGGGGCATCCCACGACGACCGGCGCGGCGGCATGTCGCCGAGGATCTGGTAGAAGCGCTCCTGGATGGCCGGTCGCGAGAGAAATTCGACCAGTGCCCACGCGTCGTCCTTATGCTTCGACTGACGAAAGATCACCAGGCTGGAACCACCGGCGTTCGAGGCGCCCGGTCCGTTCGGTCCCGGCAGGGCCACGGTCCCCCAGTCGCCCTGTTGCTCCGGCGGCAACCGCTTGCGGAACTCGCCGATGTTCCAGGGACCGGAGAGGTAGAACGCGTAGAAGCCCTGGCCGAACGCGGCCCACGGGTTGCCCACGCCGACATTGGTCATCATCGGCGCCTGCTGGTCCTTGAACATCGACACGTAGAAACCCAGTGCCTTTCTGAAACCGGCGCTGCGGAAGTTGCCGTAACGACCGCCATCGCGAAGCAGCGGCTCGTCCTGCTGCAGGGCAAGCGACAGCAGCTGTTCGAATTCGTTGGTCGGCAACAGTACGCCATATGTCTGACCCACCGGCTGGGCCAGCTTGACCATCATCGCCTTCCACTCCGCCCAGTCACGCGGGGGGTGGTCGTAGCCGACCTTCGCCAGCAGGTCCTTGCGATAGAAAAGAAGGCGCGTATCGACATACCAGGGCACGCCGTACAGGGTGCCGTCGATGACGTTGGTCGACCAGATGGCGGGGAAGTAATCCTTCGGATCGATCACCTTCGACGCGGCGACGCGTGCATCGAGCGGCTCGATCGCGTCCAGCGCCACCATCTCGGGCACCCAGGTGTTGCCGAGCTGGGTGAGATCCGGCGTCGAATCACCCGCGTACGCGGTCAGCAGCTTCTGGTGCGCGGCCGTCAGCGGCAGCTGCTGCACTTCGACATGCAGACCGGGATGTTCACGCTCGAACTCGGGCAGCAGCCTGGCCACCGCTTCGCCTTCGCGACCGATGGTCCAGAACTGCAGGGTCCGTGAACCGTCTTCCGGCTTCGCGCAGCCAGCCACCGCGGCGCCAGTGAGGACCAGCGCCGCGGTCATACGTAACAGACGGGTGGCGCGCTTCACCATAGGTTGGCGGCCGTTTCCGCATCGAGCCAGCCACCCGTAAAGCCCGCGCGCTGCAGGCCCTTGCGGATGTACGGGTTCTTTTTCATCACGCTCCACACGAAATCGCTACGGTAGTTCTCGATCATCAGCACGATGGGACCCTGATCGATGCCCAGGTGCACGGTGTCGGCCCAGCCGAAGCCCGGAATGATCCGGCCCGTGCGCACCTCGGTATGCGTATCGAAGGTCAGGTTGAACGCATCGACGAAGCCGTACTTCGTGTAGATGTTCGCGCCGTACTTCTTCTTCATTTCTTCGAGCGCGGGGATCACGATTTCCGGCGCGAACGCGATCGAGCCACCCGCCGCCGTGGGCACGATGGTGCCGTCGTCGGAGATGTAATCGAGTCCCGCACCACGCGCGGTGTAGCCCTGGTAGGTCCGCTCGCGGTCGCCCTGCTTGATGATCAGGCCGCCGGGACCGTTACTGGCCGTGAGGCCCCAGACGTTCTTGCCGTAACCGTTCCAGCCGCCCGGGTTGGCGACGGCATACGCCTGCTGCGAGTAAGTCGCGCGACGGCTGTTTTCGAAGTAATCCATGTTGTGCGAACGGCCCCAGGCATCGCGGATGCCACGGAAGTCCACCCAGGTATGGCTGTACTGGTGACCGAACATCGGAGCGAAGTTGAGGAAGGTCTGCCCGTGGAATTCACCCCAGGTCTTGTCGTAAGTCTTCGTCCAGGCCTGCCATGCATCGTCGCCCACCGGGTGCGTCGGTGAGCCCAGCGCGAGGATATAGACCAGCATGCCTTCGTTGTACCCGGCCCAGTCGTGCGGAATCATCTTGCCGCCTGGCGTCCAGCCCATGCTGATCAGCGCGCCGTGGTTCTGTGCCCACGGCCATTCCACGCGCCGGTAGATGGCGTCGGCAAGATCGCGGATTTCCTTCTCCTTCGCGTCGTCGCGATCGAAGTAGCTCTGCGCGAACAGCACGCCGCCGAGCAGTAGCGTCGTGTCCACCGTAGAGACTTCGACCCAGCGCGCCTCGCGCTTGCCCGTCTCCATGTTCAGGAAGTGATAGAAGAATCCGTGGAAGCCGGTAGCTTCGTCTTCGCTGTCGTTCTGTGGCGCATCGTTGAAGAAGCGCAGCGTGGCCAGCGTGCGGTCGATCGCCTGGTCCCGCGTGATGTAGCCGCGCTCGACGCCGACACCGTACGCCGTCAGGCCGAAACCGACCGAGGCGATGGAGGCGAACGACTGCGTGGGGTAGTGATCGGGAACCAGCCCGTTGGTCGGATTGCCGCTGTCCCAGAACCACTGGAAGGTGCGCTTCTCGAGGTCGGCGACCATCGGCGGAACGGGGTGCAGATCTTTCAGGCTGGCGACGGAGGGGGTGTGCTTGACCTTCATCGGTGCGTTCTGCGCCATGGCGAACGGGGCTGCCAGGGCGAGCAGTGCGCCCAGTGCGAGGGAAAGACGCTTGAACTTGGTGGCTTGCATGACGTGGATCCTTTCGCGCGTAAACGTTTACGGCCGCGAGGCAAATAAAAGTCCCGAAGGACTGTTTCTCGCCGGAACAAAAGAACGCCCGCGGGGAGACTCGCGGGCGCCAAAGTATGGCGCATCCGGAGGTCCGGATGCGCCAGGTGGATCAGAACTTCAGGCCGACGGTGAAGCGGGCGGTACGCGGAAGGTAAGTGATGTTGCCCTTCTTGTTGACGGCCACCGGACGGCTGTTGAGCTCACCGTTCGAGCCCCAGTTGGTGAGGTAGTCGCTATCGGCGTAGTTGGCCCAGTTGAAGACGTTCAGCACGTCGAAGCGCGCATAGATCTTCGTGTCCTTGTTGATGACGAAGTCCTTGGTCAGCTGCAGGTCGATGTCGCGGTAACCCCAGATATCGCCGCCAACCAGGAACTTGGCACCGGTGGGCGTGGCGGCCATCGGGACGCAGCTCGCACCGTTGGCTTCGATCTGGCCGTAGCACGCGCCAGCGTTCTTCGGCAGCGGCGTGGCCAGGGTCAGCTTGATCGAGCCGCTGATTCCCCACGGAAGATCGATCGCGCCCGTACCGACGAAGCGATGTTTCGCCACCGCGTTGGAGGTGATGTAAGGGTAGTCGCCGATGGTCGCTTCGTCGAACGAGTAGTGCTCGTTGATGTCGCGATTCTGCTTTGCGTGCGAGAACGTGTAGGAGAAGCTCGTGCTCCAGCCCGACTCCTTCGTGTACGGCTTCTGAGCGGAAAGGAGTACCTGCGTGGTCCGCGTTTCGATGCCGTTGTCGCCGAGGATCAGGCCGCCCACGTTCGGGATCGGGTAATCCCACGGCTGGGTCCCGTTCTGGAAGAAGTCGCCGTTCGGGTAACGATTGCCCAGCGTGAACGCGAAGCCGTCCTTGCTGAGAATGCGCGACACGGTGGCATCGGTGAGCCAGTCACCGATCGTGTTCGACATGCCGAGGCTGTACTGGTCGGTATGCGGCGCCTTGAGCTTGTTGTTCAGCATGTCGACTTCCTGACCGGCATTGCCGCCGACGAGGTAGTTCTGCACGACATTCTGGCCGTTGAGGAACTCGGGGTTCCACGGCACGCACGTGGACGACGTGACATCGCAGGGATGCGTCGGGATGTTGAAGCGAAGCGTGGTCTGCGGCAGCGACTGCTTGGTCACCTCCGTCTGGAGGTAGTCATACAGGTTGCGGTCGTACGCACGGCCCGCACCGCCGTGAATGACGTGTTCCTCGTCGCCGAACAGGTCGTATGAGAAGCCCAGGCGGGGCTGCCAGGCGCCGCGGAACGAGCTGCGGTTATGGCCGTTGCTCACGTAATTGTTGAGATTCACACCGCCAGCGGCCAGCGCGTCGCCGTACGTTTCGCCGGGCGTGGCGCCAGCGTACGGATTGGGCGAGTTGATGGCATCGAGCACACGCTGCGACGTCACGAAATTGTTGTACGACGGATTGACTTCGTAGTCCCAGCGCACACCGAGGTTCAGCGTCAGGTGATCGTTGACGGTCCAGTCGTCCTGTGCGAACACACCGTACTGACGTGCGTTCGTCTTGGCCACGCCGTCCTGGCCCGGAAGCGTCGACGCATAGAACACCTGCCAGGGTTCCGCCGAGGTGCCCGTCGGATTGACATCGTAGAAGAACTGCGGGCTCTGCGCGGACGCATCGGCGGCCTTCAGTTCGATCGACTTGAACTTGTAGCCCAGCTTGACCACGTGGTCGCCGTGCCATTCCAGGTCGTTGAAGGTGAAGTTGTCGGCGATGCTCGGACCTTCCTGGCTCTTGGTCTGCGTCGCGCGAGGATCGGCGGAGCCGGTGGTGATGATCGTGGGGTTGTTCGGATCCGGCTGCCAGCTATAGGTGTAGCCGTTCCCCGCCACCAACGGGACCTGGTTGATGAACGAATTCTCATACGAGAAGATCAATTCGTTGTACCAGCTGTCACCGCTGTGGGCCCACTTGAAGGTGCCGCGCGTATCGTGGTTCTCGACAGCGACACCGGCCGATGCCGTCACGCCCGAGCCGATGCTCGAGGTCTGCGTCTCGCGACGGACCTGAGTGCTCACCTCGATGCGGTCGCGGTCGGTGAGTTCCCAGTCGATCTTGCCGAAGTACAGCTTTTCGTCGAACGGCAGATTGGACGAACCGAGTTCGGACTGCACGCTGGCGGGCAGCAGGGGAGCCACGGCACCGGCATAGTTGATGCTGTTCGGTACCACCGAGATCGGCGTATCGAACTTCTTCTGCTCATAGGCGATGAAGAAGTGCATCTGGTCCTTGATGATCGGACCGCCGAGTGCGAAGCCGTATTCCTTCGATTCGGAAGGCACCTTGTTGTCGGTGTCCTTCTCGATCGGGGTGCGGTTACGGAAGGCATCGTTGGTGTACGTGCCGAACACCTCGCCGTGGAACTCGTTCGTGCCCGACTTGGTCTCGGCGGTGATTGCCGCGGACGAAACCTGGTCGTACTCCGCCTTGTAGTTGGAGGTAATGACCTTGTATTCGCCGATGGCCAGCTGCGGGAACGGGTTGCCCTGGCTATCGCTCTGGCCGGACACGCCGCCCGCTTTCACGTAGCTCTTCTGGCTGACGCCGTCGATGTACACGTTGCCGGCGCTGTCGTTCTGCGCACCGCCTCGCAGCGAGGTGCGGCCCTTCGCGTCGACGCTGAATACCATGCCCGGCACGGTGTCGGCGAACTCGAGGAAGTTACGCGAGGCCTGCGGGATGGTCGCGATCTGGTGCAGCGAGATCGTCTGGCCGACTTCCGGGGTCTTCACTTCCTGGATGGTGGTCGCGGCGACCGAGACGCCTTCCATCTGCTTGGCGTTGGCTGCATCGGCAGGCGCGCCGGCAGCGGCGGTCGGCGCGACGATATTGACCGTTGCGGTGGAAGCCACGGTGAGCGTGATGTTCTGCTCGGTGCCCGGGCCGGCGTCCAGCTGATAGGTGGCCGGTGGCAGGCCGTTGATGGTGTACGAACCATCGGCGCCGGCCGTCGCGTGACGGGTCAGGCCCGTCTGCGGGTTGAATACGGTGACGTTCGCACCCGGCGTGGCCTTGCCGCGCAGGGTCGCGTTGGCGCTCTGCGCCATGACCATGGTCGGCGCGATGGCCGTGGCGACGGCGGCGGCGATGACGCTGACCAGCAACTTCTTCTTCAAATGCATCGAGGCCTTCATGTTTCCCCTCTCCCAAACGTTTTGTGTGTGTTGTTCCGGCCCGGCAGGGCGCTTTTCATGGGGTCGACGTTGATGTCGTGACGCGGTGGTCGTGCCACTTTTCTTCGTTGAGAGCGTTCTGCCCCCGTGTGGGCGCCCGTTCCGCATGGCGGACCGGTGGATGTGCGCAAGTCCTGTGTGTCGCCGTCCTGGTAAACCAGCCACGGCCCGGCAAGCCGTGTTGCGTCAGGGCCGGTCAGGCCCGTCGTCTTACCGTGTCGTTGCCGCCACACGAGGCGCGCACGACAAGTTCGGTGCCGACGACGCTCGGCTCAGGCGTGGCGTCATCGGGTGATTCGATCATTCCGGCAAGACGGCCGAGCGCGGCTTCGCCGAGTTCGGCGATCCGGATGCGCACGGTGGTCAGCGGCGGCGAGACATAACGCGCCATCGGGATATCGTCGAAGCCGGCCACCGCGATGTCTTCGGGCGTGCGTACCCTGGCTTCGGCCAGGGCGGACAGGCAGCCGATCGCCATCATGTCGTTGGCGGCGAAGATCGCGTCGGGGCGCGGCACCATCGCAAGCGCCTGCTTACCGGCGCGATAGCCGGATTCCTCAGTGAAGTCGCCGGGCAGGATCGACGCACGATCGCCGAGGCCGGCGGCTTCGAGCGCGGTGCGATAACCACGGCAGCGTTCCTGCACGTCGTGGTTCACCTCGGGTCCCGCGATGAACACGATGCGCTTGCGACCCAGCCCGAGCAGGTGCTCGACCATGGCGCGGGCACCACCGAAATCGTCGACGTCGAGGGACGCCTGGCGCTCCGAGCGGACGTGGCTGTTGATCAGCACCGTCGGCACGATCACCGGAAGGTTTTCGTCGAGGAAGGCTTCATCGGCGTGCGGGGACATCACCAGCAGGCCGTCGACCCGGCCCTGCATGGAACGCAGGGCGATGGCGGCTTCGGTGGAGTCGCCGTGGGAACTGGAGACCAGCAGATAAAGGCCACGGGCGCGTGCGGCGAGATCGATGCCGCGGATCAGTTCGGACCAGAACGCACCGTGCAGATCGGGAAGCAGCGCACCGATGGTCTGGGTGCGACGGGTGATCAGGCTGCGGGCGCCGCTGTGCGGCACGTAACGCAGGCGTGCGGCGACATCGCGGATCCGCTTCTGCGTTTCCGCCGTGACGCCGCCGTGTCCGTTGAGGGCGCGAGATACCGAGGCCACCGATACGTTGGCCATTCTCGCGACGTCTTTGATCGTCACACTCACGTGGTTATCGCCCTTTACCCCTGCCCCTCCCGGGGCTGACGGCGCGGAACGTAAACGTTTTCATAGGAGCTTGTAAAGCGTGCGAAATCAACCGCTTGCTGCACTGCGGTACGAAATGATGTGAAGTGCGATACCACTTGGAGCAGGCCACCAAAAATGCGCATATGTTCAGTGCCTTGAGTGGTATGTAAGCGTTTGCGGCGGTGCAGCAGCGGTGTGCGAGCTTTGCATCACGAACGTTAATAACTGTCGTGCTCAGTAACGCGCGTTACGTGGAAATGCCGACGTTTCGAAAGTCCCTGCGACTCTTGCGGCCGCAGGGCGACGCTCAGGCTTCCCGCGCCTTTGTCGCCACGTGCTGGGGATCCCGGCGGCGCGACGACCACACGCTGCAGGGATCGCCTTCGACCGCGCGGCGACGCGTGGCGACGCCAAGCCAGGCGAATCCGGCGCCCATGGCGATGGCCACCAGATCGAGGCCGAGGACCTCATAGCGACCTTCGCCCAGCATGCGCACCAGGCGGTCGTGATGGACCGCGATATCGAGAACGCCCACCGCCACGCTGACCGCCGCCGTTGCGAACAGCAGGTCGACGGCCGCTTTGGCCGGCTTGCGCCAGAACGTCCACAGGATGGCGAGCGCAAACGTCGCGAAGCACACGGGCTGAACCAGCGACGTGGCCTCGATGCCGGAGAGCCCTCCGAGCAGGTTGCCCAGGAAGGTGCACGAGATGGCGAAGCACGAGCCGATGCACACGCCGACGGTCGCGGTGGCCATCGCACGCACCTTCATCGGCTGGTCCGCCTGGCGGCGTTTGCGGCGCGTCTCTATGTAGAGAAGGTTGCCCGAATAGAAAAGGAAGGCGCCGGCGAGGCCCAGCAGGAAGTACAGCCAGCGCAGCGACAGGGAACCGAAGGTACCGAAGTGCAGGCCGAAGATCGCCGAGTAAGTCGCGTGGTTCGCGTCCCGGGCGCCGGTCACCTGTACCTTCATCACGTGTCCGTCCACCGCATCGAGCGCGACCATGCCGTACTCGCCCAGAGTCCTGGTCGACGTGCCGCGCACTTCCGCCGCCGCTCCCTGATGACCGTAATGCACGTAGCGCATGTAGTCGGGCTCGAAATCCGCCGCGCCCGCGGCGATCGCGGCCTGCCGTGCCCGCGCGCCCAGCTCGGCCGGGGTCAGCATGACGGCACTGCCGCCCTTGTCCTTCGTCTCCGGCAACGCGCTGGTCATCCGCTCGAACGCGCCCATGAGCTTGCCGTCGAAGGCCACCGTGTTGAAGGCGACCAGCATCACCAGTGTCAGGCAGAGCAACGCGCCGGTGACGGCGAAAATGATGTGGAAAGGCAGACTGAGAATACCGATAACGTTGTGCGCGTCCTGCCACAGCCGCTTTAGGTTGTGGCCCGGGCGCAGCGCGAACATCTCGCGGACGAGATTGGGCAGGTGAATCAGCACGCCGGTCAGCAGGGCCAGCCCGTAAATGATGCTGACCACGCCCATCAGGTAGATACCGATCGCGGGGATGCCGAGGTCGTAATGCAGCTCGTAGATGAAGTCGGCCAGACCGTGCTCGTGGTCTTCCGCATCGCGGGCCGCGGTGTCGTCCAGCGACTGGGTGCGCCAGCTGCCGTCCTTTTCCATCCAGTACGCCGCCACTTCGTGCGACGGATGTTCGGCCGGGTACGTGACGCCGATGCTTTCGCCTGCCGCGGGATGTCTGGTGACGATGTCGGCGAGCATCACGTGTGCGCGGTCCAGCGCGTCGGCCCGGGCCATCTCGGCACGCGGCACGGCCCAGGTGTCGATCTCGTCGTGGAACATGGTCAGCGCGCCCGCGTAGAACGCGATGAACAGCGCGAAGCCGGCCAAGAGGCCGGTCCAGGTATGCACGGTGGTGAAGGTGCGGATCGTGGAGGCTTTCATCGGCTCATAGCCCCGGCAGCGTGTGTTTGGCCACCCACAGCGCCGCGAAGGCACCCAGGTTGGCGACCGCCAGCCAGGCCCAGGCACGGGGACCGCTGCGGAACATATAGGTCGCGCCCATGATCCCGACCCAGAGCGGAAAGAAAGCCATCATCACCGGCAGGGTCACCGCCTCGCTGGAGCCCGGCCAGATCCAGATCACGACGGAAATGAGAGCCAGCGTGAGGGGCAGGCCGAGCAGGATGCCGGCGAAGGTCTTGGCGAGCATCAGCGAGGCTTCCGTTCGGTGGCGGGCCGGAACAACCAGGTGACGTAGGGCCATGCCACGGCGCCGAACATCAGGGCTGTCAGGGCGGCGAAGACGCCTGGCAGCGACGTCTCGGCGGCGATCCATGCCAGCAACGCCATCACGGCGAACACCCACGCTCCGATGCGGCCAGCTCGACCGATCGGACGAGCCAGCAGTCGCTGGTTGCGCGAGCAGAGATAAGCGAGCGCCATGGCGATGAGCGCCGCCAGGCAACCGAGGACATTCATGGGACACGCCGGACAAGTGACTGATTGATAATTATTATCATTTGCTGGCGGGAGAGCAACGCGTCGGGCCGTTACGCACTGCGTATGGCGAAAGGCCCGGTCGCGACGGCGAGAAGCTCTGGGAAATTTCTCAATGGATGGGCCGAATCGCCGGGATTGGTGGTCAAACGGTGACCACTGCTCAAGTTTTAACCAAACCGTCCGCTAACTGAATACGGGGGGTTCGTAAAACTAGCGTTAACCCCTCTCGTTAAATTAGAATTAACACCTCACCGATCATCGTCATGGCGTGTCTCGCTATGCGATGCGACAGGAATCGCCGATAACCGATTGATGTAGCAGCCATGTTGACCACCGCCCTCATCGCCACCACCGTCATCGCCTTCGCTCTTGCAGCGGCGTCGGTTCGTCGCATTCCCGAGGGTCAGGTCTACAGCGTTCGCCGTCTCGGCGGCGCCACGTCGCTGCTCACCGCCGGTACGCACGTCGTGCTCCCGGTGATCGATCGCGTTGCCCATAAGATCGACCTCGGTGGCCAGGTGCTGCGTTTCGACGGCGGCACGGTCTACTGGCAGGTCCTCGAGCCGGAAGCGGCCGATGAAGTGATCGACGACGCGCCGGAAATGATCCGCAGCAACGTCGTTGCCGCCCTGCGCGACTCCGCCACGGCTCACCATACCGATCGCCGCGCCTTCGGCACCCAGCTCAAGCACGCCGTCAACGGTTCGCTGCGTGCCCGCGGCATGCTGGTGACCCGCGTCGAACTCGACGCGGCCTGATCGGCTCACGCTGGCGCCATCGCGCCAGCGCTTCCATACTCTCCGGTCCATCGTTTCCATCCGGTGTCGCATGACTGCGCGCGAAGCCCTGCAAACCCAGCTCGAACGCGGCATCGCCGTCCTCCGTGTCACCCTCCCGGAGGATGCGGTCTCCCGTCTGCTCGACTACCGCGAGCTGCTGGAGCGCTGGAACTCGGCCTATAACCTCACCGCGGTGCGCAACGCGGACGAGATGGTCACGCGGCACCTGCTCGACTCGCTGGCTATCATTCCCTTCGTGGAAGGCCGCACTCTTGCCGATCTGGGCACGGGCCCAGGCTTGCCCGGTATTCCGTTAGCCATCGCCGAGCCGGCGCGCGAAGTGCTGATGGTCGACTCCAACGGCAAGAAGGTCCGCTTTCTGCGCGAGGCCATCCGTTCGCTGAAGCTGACCAACGGCCGCGCGCTGCAGAGCCGCGTGGAAGAGGTCGAGGGCACGTTCGAGTGCATCACCGCGCGTGCCTTCGCCAGCCTGGCCGACATGCTCGGCTGGGGCGGCCACCTGCTGGCGCCGGGCGGCGTATGGCTGGCGATGAAGGGCAAGCATCCCGCCGAGGAGCTGGACGGCGTGCCCGATGGGTTCAAGGTCGAGGCGATTCACGCGCTGACCGTGCCGGGTGTGGAAGGTGAGCGGCATCTCGTGGTGATTCGGCGGGACTGAACCACCTGCAGGCTGTCTAGGGCGAAACCACCCGTCGATGCTACGCTAACGCCCTTTCCGCGCACGGCAGCGAACCACAGCCCATGGCCCGCATCATCGCAGTCGCTAACCAGAAGGGCGGCGTTGGCAAGACCACCACCTCCGTCAACCTCGCCGCGGCCCTGGCCGCCGCGAAGCGTAAGGTGCTGCTCGTCGACCTGGATCCGCAGGGCAACGCGACCATGGCCTCGGGTGTGGACAAGTACGAAACCAAGCCCAATGGCTGCGAAGTGCTGCTCGATGAGGTCGGTATCGCCGACGTTCTCGTCCGTACCGAAGCCGCCTTCGATCTTCTTCCGGGCAATGGCGACCTCACCGCCGCCGAGCTGAAGTTGATGGACGGTCTGGCGCGCGAGCACCGCCTGAAAGAACAGCTGGGCAAGGTGTCGGATAACTACGACACCATCATCATCGACTGCCCGCCGTCCCTGCACCTGCTGACGTTGAACGCGCTGACCGCCGCCGACGGCGTGCTTATTCCCGTGCAGTGCGAGTACTTCGCGCTCGAGGGACTCTCGAGTCTGCTCGACACCATCTCGGCCGTGCGCCAGCGCCTGAATCCGCAGCTCGAGGTCGAAGGCCTGCTGCGGACCATGTACGACGTGCGCAACAACCTCGGTAACGAGGTGTCGGCCCAGCTGACCCAGCATTTCGGCGACCAGGTGCTGCGCTCGATCATCCCGCGCAACGTGCGTCTTGCCGAGGCGCCCAGCCACGGCCAGCCCATTCATCTGTACGACCGCGGTTCGCGCGGCGCCATCGCTTACATCGGTCTTGCCGGCGAGATCATCCGCCGCGAGCGCGCCCGCCACGCGGCGGCCGGCGGCGACGTCGCCGCGGAGCCCGCTGTCGACGAAGCGGCGACCGGCGCCTCCGACGCCGCCCCGACGACTTCCTGAGGAACCCCCATGGCAGCACCTAAGAAACGTGGTCTCGGCCGTGGCCTGGATGCCCTGCTTGGCGGCGGCACCGGTCCGGAGGCGCCTCCCTCGGTGATCGAGCAGGAAGGCGAGCTGCGTACGCTGCCCATCCATCAGATCCAGGCGGGCAAGTACCAGCCGCGCCGGCACTGGAACGACGAAGCCCTCGACGAACTGGCCGCCTCGATCAAGGCCCAGGGCCTGATCCAGCCGGTGGTCGTCCGCGCCATCGGCAAGAACAGCTACGAGCTGATCGCCGGTGAGCGCCGCTGGCGCGCTGCACAGCGTGCCTCGATGAGCGAGATCCCGGCGCTCGTGAAGGACGTGCCAGAGCAGTCCGTGCTGGCCATGGCGCTGATCGAGAACATCCAGCGCCAGGAGCTGACACCGCTCGAGGAAGCCCAGGCACTTCAGCGCCTCATCGACGAGTTCGACCTGACCCACCAGCAGGCGGCCGATGCCGTGGGCCGGTCGCGCGCGGCGGTCTCCAACCTCCTGCGCCTGATCGACCTGCCCGAGTCGATCAAGCAGCTGCTCGACCAGAGCAAGCTCGAGATGGGCCACGCCCGCGCCCTGCTGACCCTGCCCGCCAGCATTGCCGAGCCGCTGGCGCTCGAGGCGGCACGCCACGGCTGGACCGTGCGCGAACTGGAAGAAGCGGCACGCAAGGCCCAGCTGGCGCCGAAGGGCAAAGCCAAAACCAATGCGGTCGACCCGAACATCGCCAACCTCGAGCGCGAGCTGGCCGAGCGCTTCGCCACCCGTGTCGAGCTGGCGCACGGTCGTGGTGGCAAGGGCAAGCTCGTCATTCATTACCACAGCCTCGACGAGCTGGACGGCATCCTGACGAAGGTCCGCTGAGCGGCCGGCCTGAAAGGAAATCCGTATGCCTCCGGTCCATAAGGACGTGAACCCGAAGCAGCGCCAGTACGAAGCCATGGTGCGCGCCCTGTCGGCCGACCTTTACCGGTTCGCCTTCTGGCTGTCGCGCTCCGAAACCGTCGCCCAGGATCTGGTCCAGGAGACCTTCCTGCGCGCGTGGAAGAATCTCGATGCCCTGCGCGACGCGGAATCGGCCAAGCCCTGGCTGATCACCATCCTGCGCCGGGAGCATGCCCGGCTCTACGAGCGCAAACGTTTCGACACGGTGGAGCTGGACGACAGCGTCCCCGAGGATGCTGCCTTTGCCAGCCCCGAACGGAGTGGCGACGCCGCCCAGGTGCGCGACGCTATGCTGAAATTGCCTGAAAAATATCGGGAGCCGCTGGCCATGCAGGTACTGGGCGGGATGAGCTGCGACGAAATCGCCGAAGCCACCCAGCAACAGCCGGGCGCGGTCATGACTCAGTTGTTTCGCGCCCGTCAGCGCCTCAAGGCGATGCTTGGCGGACGTGCCGCGGCTGAAGGGGGACGGACGTGAACTGCCTCGACTTCCGCCGCCGGATCACCGCCGAACCGCGTTCCCGCGATGCCGACCTGTTGGCTCATCGCGACAGCTGTAAGGAAGGTTGCGCCCCGTTCTGGCAGCGTGCACAGCGTTTTGAGGACGACGTCGAATCGGCGTTGGCGGGCATTCCCGTGCCCGACGGGCTGGCCGATCGCATTCTGCTCGCCCATGCGACCGACGAGCGTCGCGGACAGGTGCGCCGACGCCGCTCGTGGATGGCCATGGCGGCATCCGTCCTGATCGCCTTCGGCGGTGTCGGCCTGGTGTGGCGTCACATGGATGGCACCTCACTGCCCGCGCTCGCCGTGGCGCACATGCCCTGGGAAATGGATTCCCTGAACATGACTCGCCCCATGACCGATGCCCAGGTCGAAGCTGGGTTTGTCGGCCGTTCCGCCCATCTGAAGGGGCCCGCCCCCGCTGGCGTCACCTATGTGCACGACTGCACCGTGGGGCCGTACCCGGCGGTGCATCTGGTGACGCGGATGAACGACGAGCCCGTGGTCGCCCTCTACATGCCCGGCAAGATGAGCGATGCCGACAGCGACTTCCACCGCGACGGCTGGGATGGACGGCAGATCGCCCTGAGCGGCGGTACCCTGGTGGTGATGGCGCAAGGCGCGAGCCGCAACACCATGGACGCCGTGGCCCGCGGTTGGCGCGAGGCCATCGAGGGGCCGGTCGCTCCCAGCGTCGGCCAGATCTGAACGAACGGCCGCTTTCGCGGCCCCATGGGCCGCCGCTTGGGCGATAATGCCGCCCCGAATCCTCCAGCCCCGGAAAAGCGATGACCGACCTCGCCGTGGTCGTGCCCGTCTTCAACGAGCGCGACAACATCCCGCCCCTCCTCGCCGAGATCGCGTCGGCACTGCGTGGCCGGATCGACTTCGAGATCATCTACGTCGACGACGACAGCACCGACGACAGCGTCGCCGTGCTGACCGCCGCCCGCGCTCAGTACCCGGAACTGCGGATCATTCGCCACGTTACCCGAAGCGGCCAGAGCACGGCCGTCTGGAACGGTGTGCGCAACGCGCGCGCGCCGTGGATCGCCACGCTCGACGGCGACGGCCAGAACGACCCGGCCGATATTCCGAAGCTGCTCGAGGCGCGGGCGGGCGCGGCACCGGATCTGAAGCTGTTCGCCGGATGGCGCGTGACCCGTCGCGACAGCTTCAACAAGCGGATCTCGTCCAGGGTCGCCAACGCCGTGCGCTCGCGCATGCTCAAGGACAGCACCCCGGATACCGGCTGCGGCCTCAAGCTGTTCGAGCGGGAGACCTTCATGCGGCTGCCCTATTTCGACCATATGCACCGGTATCTGCCGGCGCTGGTGAAACGTGCGGGGTTTGCCAGCCAGAGCGTGCCGGTCGGTCATCGTCCGCGCACGGCGGGCACCTCCAAGTACGGCATGCTGGACCGCCTTTGGGTCGGCCTCGCCGACCTGCGTGGCGTGGCGTGGCTCATGCGCCGCGCCAAGGTCACGCGTACCGAAGAACTCTAACCAAGGTGCAGGTGCCGCGGCTGCCAGCTGTCGAGCATCTGCTCGGTACGCACGCGACCCAGTTCGATCAGCTCGCGCGCCCGGTAAAACTCGTACACCGTGGACACGTTGCGCGGGATCTCGATCAGCAGGTCGGGCGGATAGGCCGCCAGACGCAGGCGCGACAGGTTGGCCTGCATCAGGTCCATCGACTGGGTCATCAGGTCGAACGCGCCGGGGTCCTTGAGCTTCGGCTTGCCGTCGCCGGCGGGTAACACCCGTCCGAAGAGCCGCCCCAGCTTCGCCGTGTAGCCATGATCGGCCACGGCGGTGACGTTTTTCTCGGGCGGCTTTTGCATTTCAGCCGCGCCATCGACGCTTACCGCGAACACGTAATCGGCCTCTTCGCGCATCAACGGCAGGACGGGCAACGGGTTGAGCAAGGCGCCGTCGACCAGACGACGACCTTCATGCGTATAGGGCCGGAACAGCGTCGGAATGGCGATCGATGCACGTATGGCGTCGAACAGCGGCCCGCGCGTCAGCCAGACTTCGCGTTCCCGGTCGATGTCGGTCGCCACCGCCGTATAGGCGATCGGCAACTCCTCGATATTGACCTCACCGATCAGCTCGCGCAGCGCGGCCATGATCCGGTCGCCCTTGATGAAGCCACCGCCGGAGAAGCTCCAGTCGACCAGACGCAGCACGTCGAAGCGGGCCAGCGTGGAGACCCAGTCGCGATAGATGTCGAGCTTGCCCATGCCGTAGATGCCGCCGATCAGCGCCCCCATCGACGTGCCGGCAATGGCGACGATCTCGAAGCCGCGCTGTTCGAGGACCTCGATGGCACCGATGTGGGCCAGACCCTTGGCCGCGCCCGCCCCGAGGGCAAGCGCGACGCGGGGTTTACGGGGTTCAGTGCTGAGAGCGGGCAGGGCGCCGGTTTCGGCGATATCGAAGTCACTCATGTAACGGCGGCGCTCAGTGGGAGTGGTTCGAACCGTTCTGGTAACCGGACAAGGCCAGTTGCAGCAGGATCTTCATTTCTTCGCGTAACGGCAGCGGTGCGACGATCTCGGCGTCGGGACCGTACTTCAGCACGTCCATCAGCAATTCGCGGGAGTTGGAATACGGCACCTTGAGCTCGTAACGGCCGTCGCCCAGCCATTCGCCCTTCTGCTGCGAGTGCCAGTGCTCGTCGGCCACCCAGCGTGCGGCATGCGACGAGAAGCGAATGGTCGCCCAGGCCTTCGGCTTGCCGGCAAAGATGCCGTAGCTGGACGCGAGCAGATCGTTGAGCTCGGCATCCTCGACATCCCTGGCTTTCGCGTCGAGCGCCTGCGGATCGGCGATGCGGTCGACGGCGAAGCTGCGCAGCGCTTCGCGGTCGTGGTCCCAGACATCGAGGTACCAGTTGTCACGATAGTGGGTCAGGCGCTGCGGCGAGACCGTACGCTTCGTGTCGGAATTGGTGGTGCGCGCGCGGTAGCGGAAGCTGACCTGACGTCGCTCCAGCGTGGCGCCCGCGACGATGCGGAAGACCTGCTGGTCCATCTTCCGCGCACCCCAGGAAATCACCCGGATGCGATCGACCGGCAGCGCCTTGCCGCTGCCGTGATCGGACAGCAGACGTTCGATGCGCGCCTTGAACGGCGCCAGGGCGCCGGCGAGCACGCCTGGGTCGGAGCGGCCGATCAGTTCGTTCAGCGCCATGAGGGCGGCCAGCTCGTCGCTGGTCAGCCACAAGCCGGGCAATTCAAACGAATCGCCCTCGCCCGCCTCGTAGCGGAACGACGCCTGCTCGCCTGCGACGCTCTGCACGGGCGCGCCGAGCGCATCGCGCAGGAAGGCCACATCGCGGTATAGCGTGGCGCGTGAACACTCCAGCTCGTCCATCAACCGGGACAGGGGTACCGGGTAATGGGCGGACTTCAGGAGTCGGTGCAGGGTGAGAATGCGCTCGTAGCGGTCCATGTGTGTCGCCGGCAGGATGGAGCTTCGGAAAGTGTGTCCGCGCGGGCGTGACGCCCGTATCTACGCGGGCCAAGCATGGCGTCGCCGGGAGCCGTCCGCAAGGGAGTCTCGCGGGCGTCGCGACATGCCCGTTTGCGCCGGGCGCCATAAGGCGCAAAAATGCCGCTTTGCGATTCGCCGAAGGCCCTCCCCGACCATGGCGGAACCCAACGACGTCCCTTCCGTCGCGCTGGATCCCCTGGACCGGCCTGGCGAAGTCACGCCCGTCCAGAGCCTCTTCTCGACGCCCGGTGTCGTCGTCCAGACCGCGATGGCGGCCGGCTATGGCCTGTGGATGGTGCTGGGCACGGCCCTGGCGCTCGGCCTGTATCCCGATGGCCGGGGCGAGGTACTGGTCCCGCTCTCGATCGGGCTGGTACTGGTAAGCCTCGGCCTCGTGGCCACGTGCCTGCGCCTTTCCTTCGCGCCGGCGTGGCATGGCTGGGACCCCGTCAAGCGCATGATGCCCACGGCCGAGGGCATGGTGGCCATGGCCAATTACCTGCCGATGCTGGCGCTTGCCGGGCTGGCGCGGGGTGGCAACGACTTTTGGGCGACGCGGCTGGCAGGCGCCGCGCTGATGCTCTGCAGCCTCGCCACGCTGGTCTATACGGCGCGAGGTGCCTCACGCCATCTGCCGCTCTCCGTGGCGTCGGTCGCCAATGCCTTGCCCCTCGGCCGCACCGTATCGGCGTTGTTCGCCGGCGGCCTGTGGTTCTGGCTCTGCGTCGCGCTGCAGAGCGAGGTCCCGATCAATCCGCTCAATCCGTGGCGACTCGCGCTTCTCGCGGTGGCGCTCGCGCTGGGCGTCGTCGAGGGCATGCGCTGGCGTGCCTTGCGCCAGCTTGCCGAAGAGAGCGGTGCCACCGGGTACTTCACGACGGGGCGGACGGCGGTCTCGTTGCTGGCCTGGCGCTTCACCGTCGCGGTGCTCTCGGTCGGTTTGCCCTGCGTTTTGCTGGTTTCGCACCCCGCGGGACCGCTGCTGCCGGTGGCCGCCGGTCTGGCCGCGTTAAGCTGCATTATCGGTCAATGTCTCGAGCAGCGGCTTTATGGCCGGGCTTACGCACAGTGGGTTCACGGCTGACGCCACCTTCCATTCCATCTACGGGTAGACGATGAAAAAACTCCTTCTCGCCACGCTCGTCCTTGCCGCGCTGCCGTTCACCGCGTCGGCCCAGGACGCGACCGCCAATCCGGCTGCCACTCCCGACCAGAACGCCGACGCCGCGAAAAACGGCGGGTGGACCGGCAACGGCGAATTCGGCTTCGCGTCCTCGCGGGGCAACTCCCGCTCGGAAAATGCCAACGCCAAGATCGGATTCAATCAGGAAAACGAGCTGTGGAAGAACAACTTCTACCTCAACGGCCTGCGCTCCAAGGGCGAAGTGGATGACGGGGACGGCAACAGTCAGTTCAGCACCACGGCGAACCGTTACGACACCGGTGCGTCGGTGGGCTACAAATTCGATCCGCGCAGCTACGTGGTCACGGCGGCGCGTTACGAGCACGACGACTTCGGCGCCAATCTCTGGCAGGGCATCGTGTCGGTCGGCTACGGTTATATCGCTCTGAAGAACGAGAAAGCCGAGCTGTCCTTCGAAATCGGTCCCGGTTTCAAGCGCTATCAGCCGGCGAAGTCGACCCGCGACCTGGTCAACGCCGACGGCACACCGGTACTGAATGCCGATGGCACCACGGCGACCGAGGAATACAAGCCCGACGCTGAAAGCGAAGTGGTCGGCCGTGGCCTGATCAACGCGAAATACCGCCTGACCGACAACACGGCACTGGAAGACACGCTGCTGGTGGAAGCGGGCTCGAAGAACCAGTACTACCAGAACGACATCGGCCTCTCGGTCAGCATGACGAAGAAGCTGGCGCTGAAGATCGGCTACCAGATCCGCTACAACAGCGACACGCAGCCGGGTACCGTCAGCACGGATAAGCTGACGACGACTAACCTGGTTTACAACTTCTAAGCGAAGCGCGCCTCGTTGCAGGAGCGCCCTTTTTTGTAGGAGCGCGCCCTGCGCGCGAAAAGCCAACGGAGCGGTGAAGCGGTAGCCTTGCCGCATCTTCGCTTCGTTGGCTTTTCGCGAGCAAGGCGCGCTCCTACGACAGCAGCGGCCAGCGTCAGCGGCAGTAAGCGTGAGCCGTTGCCAGCGTCGGCCGCCGCTAGCGCTGCGGTTTCAGAAACTCTTCGGCACCCAGGCCGATCAGCATCGCCGCCACTTCGTGGCCCAGTGTTACCGGATCGCCCGAGGCGTTGTCGGCCTGCGCATGCAGCAACTCGCCAGTGAGCGCATTGCCGACCATGCCGTGAAGCGTGAGTCCGTGTTCCGCGACCACGCACCACGCACCGATCGCCACGGCGCAGCTGCCACCCAGCTGCTCGTTCATGGCGCGCTCCGCGTTGACGGCCAGCAGCGTGTCTTCATCCGTCAGTACGGCCAGCAGCTCGTTGACGCGAGTGTCGCTGGCGAGGGATTCCACCGCGATGGCACCCTGCCCCGGTGCGGGCAGCCAGTCCGGGCTAGCCAGGCGTGCGGTGATGCGATGGCCGAGGCCGAGCCGCTCGACGCCTGCGCAGGCCAGGATGATGGCGTCGTAATGCCCCTCGTCCAGCTTGGCCAGTCGGGTGTTCACGTTACCGCGCAGGTCCAGCAGTTGCAGGTCGCCGCGGACGGCGCGCAGCTGTGCCTGACGCCGCAATGACGAAGTACCGACCCGGGCGCCGTTCGGCAGGTCGACCAGCGTGGCGTAGTCATTGCTGATGAAGGCGTCGGCGGCATCGGCACGCGGCAGGATCGCCGACAGCGCGAAGCCGGGTTCGAGCTCGGCGGGCACGTCCTTCAGCGAATGCACGGCGATGTCGGCGCGACCGTCCTGCATCGCGACTTCGAGCTCCTTGAGGAACAGGCCCTTGCCGCCGATGGTCGCCAGTGAGCGGTCGAGGATCTCGTCACCCCGCGTAGAAAGCGGAACCAGTTCCACCACCAGGCCGGGATGCGCCTGGCGCAGAAGGCTGGCCACGTGTTCGGCCTGCCAGAGGGCCAACGCGCTCTTGCGCGTGGCGATGCGAAGCGGTGCGGTCATGGGATCCTGGCGCTGGCTCGGTCGAAAGCGTGATTGTCCCGCAATCCAACCCGGCGTGCAGCGCGGCGACGTGTCACGCGGCCTCAGCCGGCCTCCGCGCGAAGCAGCTGGCGCACCGCGGGCAGGTTGCGCCGGCTGACTTCGGGTGTGACCTCGGTACCGGCCAGGCGCGCCATCACGCGACCGTCGGTCAACGTTTTCAGACCTACCAGGCGTGTACGCGGCACCAGGCAGTTGCGGTGCAGGCGGATCAGGCGCTCGCCATGCGCGATCTCGAGCTGGCGCAGCGACTCATCGATCAGCCACATCCCGCCACTATGATGCACGGCGACATACTTCTCGTCGGCGAGGAGATAGAGCACGTCGTCGAGCGCCACACGGACCTCGTCGTTGCCACTGCGCGCACGGAGCCACGCGTTACGCGATGGCTGAGGGGCGCGTACCGTGCGCATCGCGGCACGATCCAGCGCCTCGGCCAGACGCTCCGCGAGTATGGGCTTGAGCACGTAGTCGGTCGCACCGAGGTCGAAAGCGCTCAGCGCGTGTTGCTCGTAGGCCGTGCAGAAAATGACCTGCGGACGCTCGACGAGCGTGGCCAGCTGCACGGCGACGGCGGTGCCCGACAATCCAGGCATTTCCACATCGAGCAGCACGAGGTCCGGTCGCAACGACGCGCAGGCGGCGATCACCGCATCGCCGTCGGCGGCCTCGCCGACGATTTCCACGTCGTCGCGTGGCGCCAGCAACGCCTTCAGGCGTGCCCGTGCCAGCGGCTCGTCATCGGCGATCAGGACGCGCATGCGCGGACTCCGGCAGAAAAACGGTGACGATGAAATGGCCCTCGCGCTGTTCCGCACGCACGCTGGCGCGCTGGCCGAAATGATAGGCGACGCGTTCGCGCACGTTGCGCAGTCCATGTCCGGTGCCGGGCGTCGGCAGAGCATCGGAGAGCGAGTTCTCGATCACGATCTCCACGCCACCGGGGACACGTCGTCCGGCAAGGCGAATGCTTCCACCGGTGCGGCTGGGCTGCACGCCGTGACGAACCGCGTTCTCGACCAGCGGCTGCAGCAGCAGGTGCGGCAACGGCAGATCGGCGGGTACGTCGATGTCGCGCTCGACGCGCAGCCGGTCGCCCAGGCGCAGGGACTCGATCTCCAGATAACGGTCGACCAGGGTCCACTCGTCACCCAGCGTGCCTACCGCATGATGATCGCTGCCCAGCGCCGCGCGGAACAACTCGCCCAGGTTCTCGACGGTGCGTTCGGCCGCGTCGGGATCGACGCGGATCAGCGCGGCCACCGCATTCATGCTGTTGAAGAGGAAATGCGGGCGGATGCGTGCCTGCAGCGCGGCGACCTGTGCCTGTGCGGCAGCGGCGACCCGTGCCTGCCATTGTGCGACGACGTAGAAGTAGCGGAGCAAGCCGGCACCGAGCAGCCCCGTGGCGATGCTGGCGTCGCGCACGAAGCCGGTGCGCGACGCCGGCGTCATGCCTGTCCTGATGCTGTGGTCGACCCAGCCAAGCAAAGCGGCGCTCGCCGCCACCAGCAGGACGAGTACGAGCCACACCGCGGCATACGGTGCCATGCCGGGGAGACGCTGCATCCATGGCCGCAGTTTGCACAGCGCGACCGTCAGCAGAACCGACAGCCAGCTGGTGAAAAGCACCGCTGTTCCATAGTCGCGCCAGTCGGCGTGGCTGCCGGGTGCCAGGCACATGAGGGTGACCGTGAGCGAGCCGACCACCAGCAACGCGAACAGCAGCGGCAGGCTGCAGAAGTCGGGCAGAGGCGCCGACGGAGGGCGCAAGCCCTGGGTCGAGTCGGTAGGGGCGGCGGACATGCGGCGAGTATGCCGGATGCCCGCACGCGCCGACGCGCGCGGGATCACGCGTTCGCGAAGAGCCCGGAGAACCAGGCGCGGATGTCGACGATCTCCGGCAGGCTCACCTGATGAGCCATCGGATAGCTGTGCCAGTCCACGCGATGGCCGAGCAGCTCGAGCACCTGCCGCGAGTGCTCGCCGAGCGCCATCGGCACGACCGGGTCGGCGCTGCCGTGGCCCCAGAAGATCGGCGTGGCGTGGTTGGCGCCGCTGCGCTCGGCTTCGATGGTGTCGTGCAGGGGCAGGTAGGCCGAAAGAATCAGCAGGCCGGCCAGACCTTCGCGATGACGCAGGCCTGCCGACAACGCCATCGCGCCGCCCTGCGAAAAGCCGGCCAGCACGATCCGCGATGCGGGCACGCCACGCTCGACCTCACGGGCGATCAGCGCCTCGACTTCGTCGATGGAAGCGCGGATGCCTTCGGCGTCCTGCTTGTCCGCGATGGACAAGCCTTTGATGTCGTACCAGGCGCGCATGGGCACGCCGTTGTTTACCGTCACCGGCCTGACCGGCGCATGCGGAAACACGAAGCGGATCGCCGGCCACGACGGATCGGCCAGCTCAGGCACGATCGGCGCGAAGTCATTGCCGTCCGCGCCGAGCCCATGCAGCCAGATCACCGACCAGACGGGCGATGGACGGGTTTCCTGTTCGACGGTAGGCAGCATGAGGTGTTCCGGTATTCGAGGACTCCGAATCCTACCAGCCCCGATATTCCCCCGGAGATCGATCGGCGCCGACGCCAGATACGCGCGGGCGCCTGGATCTGACGAGATATGTGTATCTTGCACTTTCTTTGGTGCACGCTTAGCCTCGCCTCCAATATGTGCATATTGCACACGATTCGGAGGTTCCCCATGCGTGATTCCGTTGACGTCCTGATCTGCGGTGCCGGAGCGGCCGGCCTGACCCTGGCTATCGATCTGGCCCGCCGTGGCATCGCTTTTCGCCTGATCGAAAAGCTCCCCTCGCCCTTTCAGGGGTCCCGTGGCAAGGGTATTCAGCCGCGCAGCCTGGAGGTCTTCGAAGACTTAGGCCTTCTGGACCGGGCCATGGCGACGGGCGGTGCCTATCCTCCCGTGCGCAAATATGCCGCCGACGGCTCCTTCGTCGACCAGGAAATGGTCGGGGCCGATCACCCCCCGACGCCAGCGGAGCCGTACCGGCTGCCGCTGATGGTTCCGCAGTTCCTCACCGAGACGCTGATGCGCGAGCGTCTTCTCGAGCTCGGGGCGGTGGTCGAATTCGGTGTGGAGCTGACCGGCTTAGCGGCGACTGACACGGGCGTTGAAGCCACCGTGCGGAGCGAACGAGGCGACGAGGTCATCCGCGCAAGCTATCTGATCGGATGCGACGGCGGACGAAGCTTCGTCCGCGGTGCGTTGGGCATCGACTTTCCCGGTAAGACACTGGGCGTGAGAGCGATCGTGGCCGACGTGATTCTGGAAGGTCTGTCGCGCGACGTCTGGCATCGGTTCGACGGCGGTGATGGTAAGCACCTGAGCATCTGTCCGCTTGCGGGCAGCGACCTGTTCCAGATTCAGGGCCCCATTCCGCTGGAAGGCGACATCGATCTTTCCGCCGAAGGGCTGACTCGCCGTGTCGTCGAGGCGACGGGTCGTGAGGACATCGTGCTGCGTTCGGTGTCCTGGGCCTCGGCATACACCATGAACGCGCGGCTGGCGGATCGCTATCGCGACGGCCGCGTCTTTCTCGCAGGCGATGCGGCGCATATCCATCCGCCGACCGGCGGCCAGGGCCTCAATACCAGTCTCCAGGATGCCTACAACCTCGGCTGGAAACTGGCGGCCGTGCTTCGCGGCGCACCCGGGTCGCTGCTCGATACCTACGAGGCCGAACGCCGTCCGATCGCGGCCGGGATGCTGGGCCTTTCCACGCGTCTGCTCGAGGGATTCAAAAAAGGCGATAACCGCCGGGGCCGCGAGGTACAGCAGCTGGATCTGGATTACGCCGAATCGCCGCTGTCCTTCGTGTCAGACGCCGCCAGTCATCTTGCACCGGGGAGTCGCGCACCGGACGCCAACGTGCGCGGCGCGGGTGGCGGCGCCACGCGGCTCTTTCATCTGTTCAGGGGAACGCACTGGACGTTGCTGGTGAGCGGGTCGGCGCCGTTCACTCCACGCGCCGGTATGCACATCCACCGGATCGGACCGGGACTGGAGTTCGACGACCATCTCGGTCAGTTCACCGCCTTCTACGGTGTGCCGGATCGTGCGGCCATGCTGATCCGGCCGGATGGTTATGTGGCCGGCGTCTTCGCTGCCGCGCAGGCCGAGGCATTGCAGGCGTATCTCGACCGGGTGTTGCCCGCCGGTACGTAGCGCCTGCGCCGGCTGGCTCCCATCAGAGCGGCGCGTCCCCGAGTAACCGCCGTCAACGAAACAGATGCGGCACGAAGCAGCTGGTGTTGCGCGTGATCCGGTCGTCATCCTCGCGGATGCCGATGCCGGCCGGCTCATCGCCGATCACCCAGGAACCGACCAACGCGTGCCGACCCTGGAATACCGGCAGCGGTGCGAGCGCCTGATACACGGTAAGCGGCGTCTGCGCACCACGCTCATGGGCATCGAGCACCGCGATGCCCTCGCCTTCGCGACCCCAGTAAGGCTTGGCCACCGCCGCGCCGACGATGTCTTCGCGCCGCCTGCTCGCTGCGAGAAGATTCGGGTGCCCCGGAAAGAACTCCCACAGCAACGGGAGAATCGCCTTGTTCGACAGCAGCATCTTCCATGGTGGCTCGAGCCAGCGCGTGCCGCTTGCGGGAATGTGTTGCGCGAACGCTTCGCTCATCAGCCATTCCCACGGATACAGCTTGAACAACCGGTCGATGGGACGGTCGGCCAGGTCGATGAATGCCTTGCCCGACCAGCCGATGTCCTCGATGTCCAGCGCCTGCACGTCGTGCCCGGCCTGCCGGCAGGTGTCCACGAGATAGTCCGTCGTGGTCGCGTCTTCAGGGTTGTCGTAACACGCCGCGAAGTGCACACGCGGTCCACCCCCGACGGTGCGCCAGCGGTCGATCAGCTTCTCGTGGATCGAATTGAACTGATCCGCGTCGGAGGCGACTTCTTCCAGCCAGTACCACTGCACGACCGAGGCTTCGAACAGCGACGTCGGTGTATCCGCGTTGTACTCGAGCAGCTTCGGCGCCGAACGGCCGTCGTACGACAGGTCCATGCGCCCGTAGAGCGCAGGGTCGCGATCGAACCAGCTGCGCTCGATCAGGCGCGCGGCGCGGTCATCGAGCCCGAGCTCGGTGTAGCGGCCGTCGCGTACGATCCGGTCGACGGCTTCGAGACACAGGGCATGCAATTCGGCCGTGGCGGCCTCGAGCACGTCGACCTGCGCTTCGTCGAACACGTAGCAGGCATCCTCGCGCCAGTACGTTTTGCCGTCGATGGTGTGAAAACCAAAGCCGATGGCTTCGACGTGCGTCTGCCAGTCCTTGCGAGGGACGATGGTCTCGCGGCGCATCAGCCGCCCCGCGCGGAGACGCGTCCGCTCGAGCCGAAGCCTCCGCGGCTGCCGAAATCGAAGCCGGTCGGGCCGTGGCCGGCGAAGCCGCCGCCACCCGCGACGGTGCGCCCCGGACCCGGGTCACCCTTGAACGCGTTGCCGCGCCAGTCGCTGCGATACCAGGGGCCGTAGTAGTGATAGCCGGCCGAATGGCCACCGCCGCTTCCCGACACGGGCTGGTCCTGAGTGCACTGCCCGGTGGCGTAGTCGTGCTCGCAGTCCTCGAGCGAGGCGTAGCTGTTGCGTTGGACATCCTTGCCGCCGAAGGCGGCATAGCCGGCCACCGTCGCACCCAGGAGGCCGAGCGCGATCGCAACCGACCGGCGCCGGGTCAACGGCTCCTCCGTGAGGCGTGTCGGAGCGTTATAACCGCGCGGCAGATCGATGGACCAGGAGGCCGGTTTGAAGGGATGATCGGACTCAGGACGTTCGGACATGATGAGCCGTCCTCAGTACGTCATCGCTGCGGCGTTGAGCGTGCCGACACAGGCCGCCACGATCGCCACGAACAGTGCCACGGAGCGGACGTCCGCTTCGATCCGGCCACGCAGGTCGCGCACGACGAGGCGCAGGACGAGGTGGGTCAACAACTGGACGACCCAGGCAACCAGACCCCAGAGGGCGAGATCGACGAGGCTCACGCTGTGCGCGATCGCACTCGCCAGTGGCTGTACGAAGCCGATGGCCGCACCGCCGAGGCTGATCGCCGCCGAGAGATTGCCCTCGCGGATCAGCGCCATCTCACGCTGCGGGGTGATCCAGATGTAGGTCACCACGAAGGCGACGAAATAAAACACGCCCAGGGCCAGGTAGGCCACGAACGCGGGCAGGGTGAACAGGTCCGACACGATCACGCAGGCATCCTTGTTTGAGGCGGCCTCCCCTGGCCGCCTCGCAAGGATAGGCTGGCTACCCGGTGGGAGCCAGCCCCGTTGGCGAACGCTTACTCGCCGAGCCCCAGTTCCGTCGCAAAGAACGTCAGCTGCAGCGCCGCATTACCTACCCGCTGGCTGAAAGGCGCACCGACGCCATGCCCTGCATTCATCCGCGTCAGCAACAGTACCGGCTGACCGGAAGTCGAGGCGTCCTGCAACGCGGCGGCGAACTTGCGCGACTGCCACGGCGCGACGCGTGGATCGTTGGCGCCCGTGGTGAGCAGCACCGCCGGATACTTCGTCCCCGCCTTGACGTTGTGCAGCGGCGAATACGCCAGCATCGCCTTCGCGATCACCGGATCCGTCGTGCTGCCGTACTCGCTCACGTTGTATGGACCATTCGTAAAAGCCGTCTCGTGACGCGGCACGTCATAGATGCCGACGGCACCGACCACGGCGCGATACTGCTCCGGATGCTGCGTCAGCGCGGCACCCATCAACAGGCCGCCGTTGCTGCCGCCGAGGATGCCCAGGTGGCCGCGGTCGGTCCAATTCGTGTCGATCAGCGCCTGCGATGCGGCGTAGAAGTCGTCGAACACGTTTTGCTTGCGCTGCTTCTGGCCCTGCTCGTGCCACGCTTCACCGAACTCGTTGCCGCCGCGAATGTTGGCGTAAGCGAGCACGCCACCACGCTCCAGCCAGGCCAGGTTGGCGCCGACGAAGCCCGGCGTTACCGGAAGGCCGAAACCGCCATAGCTGTAGAGGATGGTCGGCCGCTTGCCGTTCGGGGTGATCGCATCCATCGAAATCACGGTGACGGGAATCTTCGTGCCGTCCTTCGATACGCCGTCGATGCGCGACACTTTCACCTTCGAGTAGTCCGCGGCGGGCTTTACCTCGAACACGGTTTTCAACGTGCCGCTGGCGCCGTCGTACTCCGCCCAGCGGGTCGGGGTGGTCCAGCCGCCGTAGCTCAGCAAGGCCTTGTTCTGTCCGGCTTCGGAAGCGACGCCGCCGATCGTGATACCGGTCGCCGGCAGCGGCACGCGGCGGACCAGGGTGGCCTTCGCGTCGTACTGATCGGCCCACCAGTCGGGGCCGGCGCTGCGCACGACGAGAAACCCGTCGCCCATGGCGGAGACACGCTGAATCGCACCGTCACCCTGGGCGAGCACATCGCTGCGCTTGCCATTGGCGCCGACGGCGAGGAGTCTGCCACGCGGCGCATCGGCGAAAGCGACGACGATCAGGCGGTCGCCGACCCACGCGGCGGAGCGCACGTCCGCATCGCGGCCCAGCACACGCTTGAACTCACCCTTGCCCTGCCGCAGGTACACCTCCGCCGGGCCGCCGTCGCCTTCATTGGCGAGCAGCGCGGTGGACGCACCTCCCTTGCCCTCGAGCAGGATGTACTCGGCGACATGCGAGTAGCCCTTGCCGAAAACCGTGCGGTCCTTCGTGGCGGCCTCGCCGATCGTGTGATGCGCGAGCACCGCGTCGAACTCGCGCAGCGCCTGGCCCGCGGCGGGCGTCTCGAAACGCGCGTAGGTCACGCCCTTCTCATCGGCATCCCAGGCGAGCGCCTGCGGTGTGGTGCCGCCGCCGGCCAGGGGCAGCAGGTCGGGCAACGCCTTGCCGGTCGTGGTGTCGAGGATGTGGATGGTGGTCAGTTCGCTGCCGCCTTCCGCCGTGCCATAGGCCAGGTACCTGCCGCTGGGCGACGGCCAGTATTCGGTGATCGCGGTGCTGCCGTCACCCTGGTTCGGGTCGACCAGCGTGCGCGTCGGACCATCGGGCCACGCCTTCGCCACCAGCAGCGGTTGTGCCTGCGGCGGCGTGCTCTCGAAGTAGAACAGGGTGCCGCCGGCGAGCGTCGGCGAACTGCGCGTGGTCGACGTGATCGCCAGTTCGCGCACGCGAGCGCTCAGCGCCTTGCCCAACGGCATCGCGCCGATGGTGGCTTCGGTGTAGGCGTTCTGGGCATCGATCCACTGTTTGACGTCGGCGGCTTCGGGGTTCTCGAGCCAGCGGTAGGGGTCGTTGACCGGCTGGCCGGCCAGGGTTTCGGAGACCATGCGCTTCGGCGTCGAGGGGGCCTGGCTCGTGGCGGCATGGGCACCGCAGGCGACGAACAGGCTCACGGCGAGCAGGCGGGGGACAAAGGCGCGCATGGGATCGACTCCAGGGTGGGAAGGCGTCGAGCGTAGCAAACCGGGCGGGAGGACTCGCCGTGCCGAAAGGGGTGGCTGGCGGGTTATGCTCGTCCGCTTTGCCATTCCCGGGATCCGCCCGATGCGTGTACTTGCCGCCGCCCTGCTCACCGCCTTTGCCGCCGCGCCGTCGCTGGCCGCGCCGCCGCCTCCGCTGGACATGGAGATGATCATGGCGAACCCGGACTGGATCGGGCCGGCGGTGGAAGACGCGTACTGGGGTGTCGATGGCCGCGAGGTGTATTACTCGCTGAAACACGACGGCACGCCGGTGCGCGACCTCTACCGCGTCGGCGCCAACGGCGGAGTGCCGGAGCGCCTCGATCCGAGGGCAGCGGCGAATGCCGACGGCACGAAGCTGGTGTTCGACCGCGACCATCGCCATGCCGCTTTCATCCGCCACGGTGACGTCTTTCTCCGCGACCTTGGCACGGGCGCCACGGTGCAGGTCACGCGTACCGAAGCGACCGAAAGTCAGCCGCGCTTTTCCCTCGATGGCCGCCTGCTGACTTTCCGCGCGGGCAACGAATGGTTTGCCTATGCCGTTGCCGGTGGCCCCGCTGGCAAAGCGGCGGTGCTCGAGGAAAAGGACGACCCCAGCGCAAAGACCTCCGACGACCTCGAAGACGACCAGCAAAAGCTGTTCTCCACCCTGCGCGGTCTGCGCGCCGACGAGGCGGCAATGAAGACCGAGAAGGACGCCCTCGCCGCCGCCGACCCCGGTCGTGCGCCCGCGCCCTTCTGGCTGGGCAAGAACGTCAGCGTCGCCGATACCTCGCTCTCGCCCGACGGCCACTGGCTCCTCGTCGTCACCCAGGCCAAGGATGCGGACGCCGGCAAGATCGCCGACCTCACCCACTACGTGACCGACTCGGGCTACGCCGAGCCTGAAGCGACGCGCGCGTACGTCGGCCGCAGCGACCCCGCGCCGCAGTCGCTGCGTCTGCTCGACCTGAGCACGCACACCAGCTACGACCTCGACACGAAGACGTTGCCCGGCATCGGCGACGACCCGCTGGCCGACCTGCGCGCGAAGACCGTGGCCGCGCTGCGCAAGGACGGCAAGAACGACCGCGCCGACGCGCTGGCCGCACCCAAGACACGCCCGGTCATCGTCAACGGTGAATACAGCCCCGGCATCGTCTGGAGCGACGATGGCCATAACGTCGCCGTGCAGCTCCGTGCGATCGACAACAAAGACCGCTGGATCGCCACGGTCGACTTCGGCAGGCACACACTGGTCAGCCAGCACCGCCTGACCGACAAGGCATGGATCAACTGGGATGGCAACGACTTCGGCTGGTTGAACGATGGCCGTACGCTCTGGTACCTGAGCGAAGAATCCGGCTTTGCGCAGCTCTATACCCGTCCGCTGGGCGGCAAGGCCACGGCGCTGACCTCCGGCCGCTTCGAGGTCGACCACCCGGTGCTCAGCCCGGATGGCGGTACGTTCTACGTGCGCAGCAACAAGGTCGCGCCGTACAGCTACGACATCTACCGTGTGCCGTCGACGGGTGGCGAACTGCGCCGTGTCACGCAGTACGGCAGTCTCGACGATTTCTCGCTGTCGCCGGACGGACGTTCGCTGGCGGTGCTGCACTCGTCGCCGTACGTGCCTTCGCAGTTGTCGACCGTTAGCGTCGACGGCGGCGCACCGCGCGAACTCACCGACACGCGAAAGCCGGGCTACAAGGCGCGCGAGTGGATCGCGCCGAAAATCGTCGAAGTGCCGTCGAGCCACGGCGCGGGCACCATCTACGCTAAGTTCTATGGGCCGGCCGACGCTGCGGCAGCCGCATCGCGCCCTGCCGTGATCTTCGTGCACGGAGCGGGCTACCTGCAGAACGTGCACCTGTCGTATCCCGCGTACTTCCGCGAGCAGATGTTCCACAACCTGCTCGTGCAGCGCGGCTACGTCGTGCTCGACATGGATTACCGCGCGTCGAAGGGCTACGGTCGCGACTGGCGCACCGCGATCTACCGCCAGATGGGTCACCCCGAACTGGACGACCTGCTCGACGGCAAGGCATGGCTGGTGAAGAACCAGGGCGTGGACAGCAAGCGCGTGGGCATCTACGGCGGTAGCTACGGCGGCTTCATGACGCTGATCGCCCTGCTGCGCTCGCCGGGCGAGTTCGCTGCCGGTGCCGCGCTGCGTCCGGTCTCCGACTGGACCAGCTACAACCACGAGTACACATCCAACATCCTCAACGATCCGCAGATCGATCCCGAGGTGTATGCGACCAGCTCGCCGATCAACTATGCCGACAAGCTGGCCGACCCGCTGCTGATCGAGCACGGCCTGATTGACGACAACGTGCTGGCGAGCGATTCGATCCGTCTGTACCAGCGCTTCATCGAACTGCACAAGAAAAATTTCTGGATGTCGCTGTATCCGATGGAGCGGCATGGGTTCGTACATGCCGACTCCTGGTACGACGAGTATCGGCGGATCGATGAGCTGTTTCGGGAGCGGCTGGAGCGCAGCCCCTGAAGGCTAACTGGGCTCCCAATATCGCATTGCGAAGTTGAGTTTGCCTGCCTGGACTTGGAAGTGGTCGCGTCGTTTGTAGAAGAGTCTGTTGCCTTCCTTGACGTCGACGAAGAGCTCCAAGGCAAACAAACGCTCTGGCGTGCCAGCGCGGAAGATGCTCACGCTGTATCGGGAGATCGCCAGGATGGATGTGTTGTGAAAAGCGGATACGACGTCGTCGATGTCTTGTAGAGCGAAGAGCTCGTTGATCTTGGCCTTAGCTTCGTCGCCGGTGGTGCCAGGCCAGATTGCGTAGAACGTCTCGATCATTTTTTTCGCACTGATCTCCTCGGCAGTATCCCAGTCTGGTGCCTCGCCACCTTTGCTACTGCGCTGGGGCCACGAGAGGTCGGCCGATCGGGGCTGGGTATCCTCCGGCTCAGCGGGCTGATCGGGAACATCCGGGACATCCGGGACATCCGGGACATCCGGGACATCCGGCACGTCCGGAATTCCAGGAACACCCGGGACACCCGGAACATCGGGCGCCTGCGGCTTGTCGGGCTCATCGGCCGTCTGTGGCGAGCCAGGTGCTTCCGGGCTGCCGGGTTCGCCGGGCGGCTGTGCCGGGGAATTTCCCACGGTATGTTCGACAACCTCGTAACCGTTGCGTGTCCACCGCAGCTTGAGCTGTTCCTTGATGCCGCCAAGATCGTACGGATGCTCATAGGTGACGGTCGGCGACTCTCCCGGGTCGCTGACGACGCAATCCGCGGATTGCAATGCGGTCCGACCTAGTCTGTGCTGCTCGTTCTCACTGCTTATGTCGATGCCCTTGCCGTCCTTCAGGACGTAGAAGGTCTGAAGCAATTTCAGCTTTTCGTCCCGCGTCTCTTTAGCCGAAGCCTTCGATGCCCGCCACGCGATAGCGAGGTTCGCGATGAAACGACGGATACCTGCTTCGCTCCGGGCGTCCGAACCCGGTTCGGCAGGCGCATGGCTTGAAACCACCCTGGTCGTCGGCGGTGCCTTGGTATTTTCCTGCATGAGCTCCTTCACCTGAAAGGTGAAAGCCCCACCGCCCCAGACGGCAGAGTAGTCCAGCCGCAGAACGATATCCTCGATGTCCTCGGCATAAGCCGCCCTCATAGCCTCATCGCCGGGAAGCGTCAGCGTCCATTCGGAAACCGCGCCCGTACCTTCGAAGGGCGTATAGCGGCCATCCATGAATTCATTACGCAGTACGACGGTCGTCATCGGATCGTCGTGCACGCGCGGCTTTGTGGATGAAATCAGGATGTACTGGTTGGCTCGCAGGTTGCGCCGAATCGAGGAAGGGGTCTCGGAACCCGGCGCCCGAAGCCATCTCGCGCCTTCTATGTCGGGGGTGACATGCAGGTTGTTGGCGCGCTGGGTGAGAACCGCGCGGAGGACGCTCGTTTCGGTGAGCGTCTTTGCGTCCGGCTTCAGTTTGAACTCCACCGACACGTGCCGGATCTGCCGCAGGTAGTGGCCGGGGTAATCTTCGTCGAACATCTTCTGTGTTAAACGGATCCACAGGCGGTTCTTCTTCAGTCCTTCGGCGAGCTGTCTGTTGTCGAACGTGCTCACCGAAATATCCCTGCCCTCGGCATCCTTGCCCGGTGTCGTCCTGGGCCCACCGCCAGCGAGCGTGGCGATGGAGATGTCTTTGTGAATCAGCGGGCGTCGCTCGTGTACACGCAGGTACGAGCTCTGCATCGCCTGCAGGTCGTTCTGTAGCGCCTCGCCGGCGAACATGCCCCGCCAGGCACCCTGCCAAGCATCCAGCCGCACATGGCGCGTGCCGAAGTCGCCGGTCTCGAACATGTAGCTGGCTTCCGCCGAAAGGCACAGGCTCAATACGGACTGGTAGGCGGACGCGTAGAGTTCGCCGAGGCGTCCGAGCATCCAGGTATAGGTGTCCGCGATGGCAAACCCGCTGGTCAGTGTCGCGAACTCGGTGCGCAGGCGACCTTGCTGTGCGACGGCCTGGTCGAGTTCCTTTTTGGCGGTGGCGAGGCGTGACGCCTGCTCCGCCTCCTGAGCGGACAAGATCTCGAGGTCACCTCGCGCCAGTTCGATCTCATGCCTGAATTCGTCATCCCGGCGATTGTAGGCAGCCTCTGTGCGCAGATCCTCGGCAAGCAAGCGGGTCGCTTCGGCAAAGGTCTCCAGCTTTTCTTCGATGGCGTCGGGGGCAGCGTCCCACTTATTACCGCCCGTCGACATTCCAAACACATTCATCAGGGATCTAAGGGGAACCTTTGCCAGAACGGGAGCACTTGTCGCGTAAAGCGTCGCAACAGCGGCGTATCCGGTCGTCGAAGCAAGAATTTCGAGTGGATTGCGACCCACTTGCTCGGTGTAGTGCCTGACTCGCTTTTCCACATTCCGTCGGCTGGCCTTCAAGGTCATACCTTCGCGCTCGACCGTCACGATGGCCTGCCTGCGTAACGACACATCGAAATCCGCGACCGCCATCAGCGTCGTCTGCTTTTCAACCTCGTACGCGTTATCCGCTTCATGTTCCGCGATGTGGAAAAGGTAGCGCCCCAGATCGGTCAGCCGCTCCACCGCGGCTTGTGCGAAAGCCAGCCCATCGCGGAACCGGTGATGAGGAATCTGGTTCATTCGCAGGAGGTCCTGCATGGCGCCGGTGCCACCCCGGCCGCCGCTAAACGTCAGCGATTCATGCACGCCGCGGCCTATGTACGGTAGAAACGTCCCATCGATCGCCCGGCCGTGGCGAAGGTTGGACAAGCGACTGAGTATGAGATCCCGTGTCTCCCGAAGACGCAGGTTGACCGGCGCGACAAAGGCGTCACCCAGCGAGCGTAACGTGACTGGCCTCCAGGGCGCGGCGTCACCTGGCTCTTCCAGCGGACCGATAAGCCGCAAGGCACGCTGGTAGCACAACCATGCTTCCTGCAGGCTCTCCGGCGTCAGCTTGCGAAACAGCTCATCGCCCTGCATCAGCCACAGGCCGACCGCAAAGGCATGTAGCGCCTTCTGGAAATGCACGTGGTCCGCGTAACCTGCCAGCTCCGGTGCCTCGCCCGTATCGGAGGCTACCGACATCGGATACACGAGTGGCATGCTGTTCCAGAACGGGCGAGGGGGTGTCGCGCTCGTCGTCTGTCCGCGGTAGGGGTCGAACAGATACTGACTGCACCAGCGCCACGCCGCTGCGTACTCGCGCTTCTCGCGCAGGTTCCACGCGATCAGCCAGGGGACATGGAAGAACAACTCCCAGAAATAAAGTCCGTTGGCTCCACGAAAATCGACGAAACCGCCGCTTTCACCCTTGCGAAGGGCAGGCTCCGGCAGTGTCTGCGTGTCGAAGGAGAGAACCGCGTCCATCGAGCGAGCGGCCCGACCGACGAGCGGTTTTCCGAACAAGGTGTTCAGGCGCACTGGCGGCCGACGGGACTCATCCAGGTCCAGATATTGCGCATTCGACGTGTTGTGCCAGATGTAGACGGTCGGCACGCGATCGTCCGGCGACGATGCTTCCTCGGCCCGGTCGACCAGGGTAAACGTGCGTTTCAGCGTGAGCCACGTGCGCGCTTTGCCATCCGGATCGTTGGCAGGATCGTCCGGAACCTCGAGCGTCAGGGTGATCGGATAGGTTCTGGTGTCGGGATCGACGGGGAAATACGCTTCGATCTTCTTTCGGCCCATCTTCTCCATGTACAGCTTTTTCTTGAAGGGCTCGCTGGACCTCGTGCCGTCACTACCGAAGGCGGCGATCAGACGAGCGTAAAGGTTACCGTAGGACTCGGCATGATTCATGGCGAAGCTGACGATCTCTTCGACCGCTCGCGCGCCCAGTTCAGCCCCTCCGGCGTCCGATACGGTTCGAAAGAGGGATGCGGAGAAGGCGACGCGCAATGCCTCTTTTTGTTCACGGTTCAGCGACTGAACCGCCCGGAGGAATGGTACTGAACCTTTCAGCGCGACGGCGACGTTGGTGTCCTGCTCGGCTCCAGGACGACCCATCGCCTTATCGTAGGAGCGATTGTCGACACGCCACGTAAAAGGGTCGAGTTTCGGCAGCCACGTTCTGGCCTGTTTATCTGCTTCTGCACAAATGTGGAGTGCATCCAGATGCACGTTCTGCAGGTCGCCCAATAGACTCGAGTCGTCGGATATGGTGGTCGTCACCGCGCCGGACTGAAGCTTTGCGGTGATCGGCAGAGGGACGTATGTGATCGTTTCTCCCTGGTTGGCGCGGGGTTTCGAAACGAAAACGGAACCGACGGATTGGTTGGATAGCTGTCTGATGCCTTTAAGGGTATATCGGACCCAGTCGCGGCCGACATTCACGTAGACAACCGTGCCGATCCAATGCGATGTGTCAAGCTTAACCCTCTTGTTTTCGTAATCTACATCGAGTCTCACGGGCTCAAAATCGATCGACGCTTCATAGTCTCCCGCACGGGGACCGAGTTTATTCGTTTTCCAAGCCGATCTGTTTATGAGAAAGGCAACATATACCGCCATCGCGTCAATTTCGTCTCTTACATGATCGTCAACGGGTGAATGTTGAAAAAAAGGTATGAGATCACCAGCGAGAACGTAAATTTCTCCCGAATGGATTACCGAGAACTTACGCTTCCTTGTGGGCGTCGCGTGCTCCGTGAGGATTCGGTAGCTCACAGGAATCGCACTATCGGGTCTAGCATCTGCGGTAAAACGGACAGCGAAGGTACGAGATGAACGAGCGCCGCTCGCGGTGAAATCGCCGTCAGGAAAGAGCTCGCCCTCAACCCATTGGAGACGAGGAAATTTTCCAGTCGCCGACTCAATGGTGACGATCATGCGCTCGTCGACGAGGATTTCCGCGACATCCTCACGACCGTGAATATCCCTGTCGTCGACGATGACGCGTTCGCGGTCGCGCCACACGCTGTCGACGGTCCCGGTGACTTTCATGCGCTCGCCATCTTCGGAAAGCACAGCGGTCAGCGTCGCTGGCTGCGAGTCCAGCATGATCATCTTCTTTGTAACCGCTTCCCTCACGTCGTCATCCGAGGTTTCCGAATCTTTCCCTGAAGTGAGGCGATAGCGTGTTCCAAGATAGGGATGTTGTACGACGCGAGGGTCGCTGAAAAGCTTTTGCCAGTTTAAAACGAGCTTCCGCTCGAGCTTGTCCGACGCGTCCGCGTCGAGCCGTCGCTTGTCGACGAGCAGAAGATCACGCACGGCGATGAAATACGGGCTGTATGCTGCTGTTTTGGGTATCGTCGATTGCTTGCGGCGCTCAAGTTCGGCTTTGCTCGACTCATCAAGGGACGCTGCGCCTTCGTCGGCCGCGCGGACGAGTAACACATCGGAAGCCGCCATCTTGCTGTCGAGCAGCAGTGCCACCAGCAAAGGCTCATGCCTACGCCGCTTACCCTTGCGGTTCTCCATGACGGCCAACGTCGGCTGGTACTCACGGGTGACGAGGTTGAGACGCTCCTTGCACATGCCGTGAATCTGGTCGTCGCTCGTGGGCTTTCGTCGATTGCCGTCGGCGGACCGCCCATTCAGTTCGAGAAGCTTGTTTGCCGAGCTCCAGTGTCCGTCCGATTCCTGATAGCAGAAGCACACTCTCATGACGTAGTAGGCGCTCGCGCGGTCCTGATCGTCGAAGACGATGGGTGAAACGTCCCGCTCCGCCCAGACGACATAAGGGCGCCCGTCGATGGTCAGCGGACGAATGACCGGCACTTCATCCCGGGGGTCGTTGGCTCTCGCATGCGCGGCCTTCAATGAGAATTCCGCCTGGTGGAAATCCGCGGCTGCCTTATTCGCCTGTTCGATGGCAACAGAGGATGCGGCTTCGTCGGCGGTAGCCTGGTCAATCTCCGCCTTGGTGGGCTGAGGCCTGGCTGCGACGGTTTGCGATGCGACCGCCTTCGCCGTTGCAGTCTCTTCGGCTTTCTGACTTGCGTCTTTGCGTTCGCGCGCCGCTTCCAGGTCGGCAGTCGCTTTATCGAGTTGCGCCTTGTCTGGCCTGGGTGGCAACTTGCACGTGACCAACTCGCCTACCAGTGGAAGATCGATCGCTCGCCAGTCACTCCATGCAAGCATGGAGAACTGATCGCCCGGTGCCTTGACGGACATATCCGCGGTGCGCCAGAAGTATTCCGGCGGTTCTGCGTTGCTCTGCCCGATGATGTGCAGCTTGTTGCTGGCGGGATCGATGCCTTCGTGATAACCGGATATGGCCTGAATGTTGCTGACGCGCTCGAACGTCGTCAGATACGAGAGCAGGTTCGTTTCGATATCGGCAGGACGTGCCTGCCCCTGGGCAAGCTGCGTTTCGAGGTCGCTGAAAGCACGCGTCTTGTGTTGCCGGCGGCCCGACTCGATGTAGTTCTCGGGGTAGAGCGCTCGCTCTTCGCGAGAGCGCCAGTCCTCGTAACGCGCCTGGTACGTCGTCCAGGCTTCCCGAACCGCCTTCATGTCTTTGGCGGTATCGAGGCGCCTCTCCAGTCCGCTCAGCAATCGATGGATGTACAGCTGAAGGCTGCTTACCGCCGCATCCACACGTGTCGTCTGGGGTTCGACACCCACGGAGATATCCGTCAACAGCCAGTCGGCCAGTGCATCCCGGTCGGCAAATGGCTGGTTATCGGCGTCCCTCGCATGAACGTGGAGCCAGGCAAGCATGGCATCGCGGCGGGATGCGTCGTGCCGACCGATCATCGTCGTCCGGTCGGCTTCACCGAAGTTGGTCATGAGTTGATTGGCGACAGCCGAAAGCCACGCGGCGTTGCTGCCCGCATGCGAGGCCGACAGGGCGACGATCGCACCCGGCGCGATACCCGATCGATCGGCAAGCGCCAGAACGCGGAGAAGCCACGCCAGGTCGTGCACGTCGGCTGGGGCAGCGTTGCCCAGTTTCAATAATTCCTTGGGTACACCGAGGGTGGCCTCCAGTGCGACCGGGTCACCGCGCAGCCATGCGATCAGCCGCGAGGCCGTCTCGGATGGTGCGTTGCCTGCCCGGCGTGCCGCTTCGCTGATGACGAGGTTCCACTCCGTCAGCCGGTAGACCGTGCGGAGGTCGATGACGCCCGGGGATCCATCTTCCGTACGCTCATCGAGCCCGAACTTCCGTGGAAGCGCGGCGACGGCATCTACATCGTCCGCGGTGAGGCCGAGCAGGGCGACCAGTTCGCCGGGTTGTCGAAACGCGCCCGCCAGGCGGCCGATCTGTGTGCGTCCAGCGTGTTCCAGGTATAGCGCGAGAAGGTCTTCCTGGCTCACGGAGATCCAGCGCCCGACGCACTCCCGAAGCTTCGCATCCTTGATGCCGGGCACGATGGCCGCGAGCACATCGCTTGCGCGATCCATCTGGTTACGTCGCGCTGCCCAGAGGATGTCGCTCGTTTTCCGGACGGCTTCGTCGAACCGCGACTCGGCGTCTGCCTCTTCAAGCAAGTGTTCCGGAAACAGGCTATCCAGCGTGGCCGCGTATGTTCCCGTCGCCACATCCTCCCGGGTGAGCCGGAAGGGCGCCTCGGCCAGCAGGTCGTGGACCGCCGCGCGCATGCTCTCCATGTCGGTCATCAGAAAGGCGGCTTTTTGAAGCCTGCCGTCCGGTCGAATCAGCGACGCAAGCAGCACGAAGGGGTCGGTGTCCTCGTCGTCCGCGTCAACGGCAAAAGCAAGGCGGTCGAAGATGGGCGCCAGGTCGGTCTTGTGGATCAGGCCCGTGGTTCCGCCGGCCCGATGGTATGTGACGACCTGGTCCGCGGCATCGATGGTCGCGGTCCGGGCGGCGCCCGGTGCGAGCACGGCGAAGAGGCGTGCGGGAGGCAGTTCGTGCTCGCGCAACCAGTCCCGCATGTTCATCAGCGTGACGATCGCATCGACGATGTCAGGAGCGTCGGTCCCTTTTTCGGTGTTCAGCCGCGGCTGGGCCAGCTGCGCAAAGAGTGTGCCTTGCGTGCTCCGGAAGAGTTCCAGCAGGGCGGACGCTTCAGTCTCATCGGCTATGCCCAGCCACCGCGGCAGTAACGCGAGACGATGGCAGGCGGAGATGAAATCCAGCGTGCGGGTGGGTGCGCGCTCGCCTCGCGCATCCCGGATCCAGCCAAGGTAGCGAAGCAAGGTCTCTTCACGAAGACCCAGTCCCAGGCATAGCGCGCGCACGGTCGCATCGGCGACCAGTGGCGCGGCAGCAGAACTTTCGGCGGACGGCGCCTCGATCGCGAAGGGCGCACCATCCATGACCGGCGGCGCATGGGCACGTCCGGGCGCGAATAACCGATCGAAATACGATGTGTCGCGCCCGGTGGCATAAGGAGAGATCTCATGTACGACCGCCGCGTAGGCGTCGAGATCCACGGATCGGCTATCGCGCAAGTGCGCGTAGAGACCCAGCACGCGAAGGACGTTGAGGTCGATGCGTCGCCCCTTCTCGACCCGCTGGGCACCGAAGGCCGCCTGGAGTAAGCGGTCGATGTGCGCAAAGGACAGGTCCATGCCTGCCTGGATGCGCAGGATTCGCCAGACCCGGTCGAGATGGGCGGCGGTCAGCCCTTCGATCGTCACCGCCGACCCGCTGTCGCTGCCGGCGCGGACGAGACGCAGCGGCGCTGTGGCGCCGTCGTTGAGGTAGCTTGCACCGAACGCACTGCTATCCGGCGATGCGCCTGGCTTTCCCGCGTCGCTCACCCGCACGGAGGACACATGGGCGGTGTCGCCTGCCCCGGCTACACCATTGACCGCAAGGAGCTGCCGAAGCCGCTTGCGGTTGAGGCCGGTCACCTTCAGGAATGAGGCGCTCGCCGTGAGACTGTCGACGGACACGTCGGCCGGAAGTCCGAGACGCGTCCGCAGTGAGGCGGAAGAGGGCGCGGTGTCCCCGGGAGCGGCATCAAGCGACGTGGACTCCGGAACCACCAGGTTACGTATCTGGGCGGGCGACAGGTGGGTGCACAGCGGCAGCACCTCGCGCATACCGACGGCGGCGGGCGCACCGCAGGCAAAGCCGGGATAGTCGCGATCGACCTGCCTCAAGGTGTCCCAGCGCAGGAGATCCTTGTACCAATGGACCTGCATGATCCTGTCCCAGGCACCGTCGAACGGCAGCGTCGGTGGCCAGCTGGCCTCCGCCAGGATGTCCGCGCACGCTGCGCGGTCCGTTCGATCGGCCTTGGCGGTACCCACGATCAAGGCTTCAAGGATGTCGTTGACCAGCGTGAGCCGGGGGACGCGGCGCTTCAACGCGGGCTCGTCCAGAAGCAACGCCGGGATGTCCGGACGACGCCTTTCGAGCGGGCTTTTCGGTGCGTCGTCGAACCGTTTCTCCAGGGAACCCGCGACGTCGAACAGCATTTTCAGATAGGCCAGAGGCCCCAGCTTGCTCTGTAGCGCGTCCGGAAGGCACTGGTCGACGGAAAGGTCTCCGAACAGAGACGGGTAGTCCGCGGCAAACGTATTGGGCCGGGGCGTCGCGGTGGAAGTCGGGGCAGACATCGGCAAGTCCTTTTGCGGTGGGCGTCGTTACGCCCAATCCACCCTACGCTGGCCTTCGGTACCGGGGCACCGGCCATCCGTTGTAGGCGCCGTCTGCACGAATACGGCCGAACCGGACGAAAGCCGCGACTTACCCTAGGTATCTTCGGCGGCGGCAGGATCGGCTCGCGAGACCTCTCTCGATGAAATCCGCAAAAGCTCCTCGAAATGAACATGCGGATTGACCAGCGTGACGCCGTCGACCTTGAAGCCCTCGAGGCACTCGTGGCGCATGGTGGCCTCGAAGGCGGCCAGGGCGGTCTTGACCACTTCGTCGTCGATCATGTGGTCCGAGAGGTACCACTTCCGCCCCCGAAACGCGCGACGCTCGCCCGTGGTCACGCAAGGCGTGTCGTATTCCACCTGAAGAAAGATACGGCCGTCTTTCGGCGCCTTGACGTCACGCTCGATGCGAAGCCGGAACACGGTGTCAAAGGCTGACATCGAGATTCGTCCGCACAGCGCTCTCACCGTGTCGATATATGCCGGGTCCATGAGCATCCTGCTCCTCTATTTGCAAGGGTCCGTTCAGCGCTCGGAGCGCCCACGGATTCTTGAGCTCGTCTCTGGCAACTGTCAACTCGCGTGTTTCTTTACGCAAACGTTACGCCCGGGGGAATGGCCGATACACCGTAAATATCGCGCAAAGCGAACAATGCGCACCGTCCTCTTCGACGGAACACACCCGTGGAACTCCTGTACGTCCTTCTCGTCATCGTGCTCACGGCCATGACGATCGGCTTCCTCATGATCTGCGACCGGCTCGGCCGGCGCTGAGGAAACCCCTATGTCTCTCGTCTACATCGTAGCCACCGCCATCGCGGTGGCACTGACCGGTTACCTCTGCGTGGCCCTCCTCAAGCCGGAGTGGTTCGAATGAGCGCCAACGACATCTTTCAGATCGGCCTCTTCCTGGCGATCCTGCTGGTGCTGGTGAAGCCGGTCGGCCAGTATATGGCGCTGGTCTTCGCCGACGAACCGAACAAGGTCACCCGTTTCGGTGGTCGCATCGAGCGCGTGCTCTATCGCGTCTCGGGCATCCGCGCCGGCGAGGACATGAGCTGGACGCGCTACGCCATCGCCATGCTCGCCTTCAACGTGGCCGGCCTTGCCGTGGTCTACCTGTTGCAGCGTGCGCAGGCATGGTTGCCGCTGAATCCACAGCATTTCGGCGCGGTCTCGCCCGATTCGGCGATGAATACCGCGATCAGCTTTGCCACGAACACCAACTGGCAGGGTTACGCGGGTGAGTCGACGATGAGCTACCTCACCCAGGCCCTCGGCCTGGCCGTGCAGAACTTCCTCTCCGCCGCCACCGGTATCGCCGTGCTGATCGCGGTGATCCGCGGCTTCAGTCGCCGGGGCGCGTCCGCCGTCGGAAACTTCTGGGTCGATATGACCCGCGCCACGCTCTATGTGCTGGTGCCGTTTTCGCTGGTCATCGCGTTGCTCCTCGTGTCGCAGGGTGTCGTCCAGAACCTGGCGCCCTACCTCGACGTCGCCACGGTGCAGCAGGGCACACAGACGCTGCCGATGGGCCCGGCCGCTTCGCAGATCGCGATCAAGATGCTCGGCACGAATGGCGGCGGGTTCTTCAACGCCAACTCCGCGCACCCGTTCGAGAACCCGACACCGTTCTCGAACTTCGTCGAGATGCTTTCGATCTTCCTGATTCCGGCGGCACTTTGTTACACCTTCGGCAGCATGGTCGGCGATCGCCGCCAGGGCTGGGCGATCCTCGCCACCATGCTGCTCATTTTCGTGCCGCTGACCGTCGGTCTGGTCGCCGCCGAGCAGGCGGGCAACCCCGCGCTGCACGGTCTGGCCATCGACGCCCAGGCCTCAGGCCTGCAGGCGGGCGGCAACATGGAAGGCAAGGAAACCCGCTTCGGTATCGCCGCCTCGGGCCTGTTCGCCGCGATCACCACGGCCGCGTCCTGCGGCGCCGTAAACACGATGCACGACTCGCTGACACCGCTGGGCGGCCTCGTACCGATGTGGCTCATGCAGCTGGGCGAGGTGATCTTCGGCGGTGTCGGCTCGGGCCTCTACGGCATGCTTGCCTTCGCCGTGGTCGCGGTCTTCATCGCCGGCCTGATGGTGGGACGCACACCGGAATACCTCGGCAAGAAGATCGAGGCGCACGAGATGAAGATGGCCAGCCTGGCGGTGCTTCTGCCGTGCGCGCTGGTCGTCATCGGCACCGCCATCGCGGTGATGTCGAAGGCCGGCGTCGCGGGGGTGTCCAATCCCGGCGCTCATGGCTTCAGCGAGATGCTCTACGCGGTCAGCTCGGCGGCGAACAACAATGGCAGCGCGTTCGGTGGCCTTTCGGCAAACACGCCGTTCTGGAACGTTCTGCTCGGTATCTGCATGTTCCTGTCCCGCTTCCCGCTGGCGATCGCGATGCTGGCCATGGCCGGTTCGCTCGCGGCGAAGAAGCATGTCCCCGAGAGCGCCGGGACACTGCCCACGCACACGCCGCTGTTCATCACGCTGCTTGCCTGCATCGTCATCGTCGTGGGCGCGCTGACCTTCCTCCCGGCACTGGCCCTTGGGCCTATCGCCGAACAACTGATGTCCGCCACGGGCCACTGATCCATGACTACCCAAGCCCATAACGCCCCGCGCGGTTTCGACCGCGCGCTGGTGACACGCGCCCTCGGTGACGCGTTCCGCAAGCTCTCACCGCGCCTGCAGTTCCGTAACCCGGTGATGTTCGTCGTCTTCGTCTGCAGCGTGCTGACCAGCCTTCTCTGGATCCAGGCGCTGACAGGACACGGTGAAGCGCCGACGACCTTCATCTTCTGGGTCGCGCTCTGGCTGTGGTTCACCCTGCTGTTCGCTAACTTCGCCGAAGCCCTGGCCGAAGGCCGCGGCAAGGCACAGGCCGATGCGCTGCGAGGTTCGCGCCGCGATGTCGCGGCAAAGAAGCTGGCCTCGGCGGACCGTGATGCCGCTATCGTCTTCACCCCGTCGAGTGAACTGCGCACCGGCCACTTCGTGCTGGTCGATGCGGGCGACATCGTCCCGGGCGATGGCGAAGTCGTGGTCGGCGCCGCCAGCGTCGATGAGAGCGCCATCACCGGCGAATCGGCACCGGTCATCCGGGAATCCGGTGGTGACCGCAGCGCGGTGACCGGAGGCACCCGGGTGCTGTCCGACTGGCTGGTGGTACGCATCACCAGCAACCCCGGCGAAAGCTTTCTGGACCGCATGATCTCGATGGTGGAAGGCGCTTCGCGTCGCAAGACGCCGAACGAGATCGCGCTGACGATTCTGCTGGCCAAGTTCACCCTGATCTTCCTGCTCGCCTGCGCCACGCTGCTGCCGTACTCGATCTACAGCGTGCAGGCCGCGGGTGTCGGCCATCCGATCACCCTCACGGTCCTCATCGCGCTGCTCGTCTGCCTGATTCCGACGACGATCGGCGCCCTGCTGTCGGCGATCGGTATCGCCGGTATGGACCGCATGATCCGCGCCAACGTCATCGCCACGTCGGGTCGCGCCGTCGAGGCAGCCGGTGACGTCGACGTCCTGCTCCTCGACAAGACCGGCACCATCACGCTGGGCAACCGCCAGGCCGTCGCCTTCCACCCGGCACCGGGTATCGAGGAGCGCGAACTGGCTGAAGCCGCCGAGCTCGCCTCGCGGGCGGACGAGACCCCGGAAGGCCGCAGCATCGTGACGCTCGCGGCACGTTTCGTCGCCATGGCCGGGCGTCCGGCCACCGATCGCGGCGCCGTCTTCGTGCCCTTCACCGCGCAGACCCGCATGAGCGGCGTCGACGTCGGTACGCGGCATATCCGCAAGGGTGCGATGGACGCCGTGGAACGCTACCTCGATACCCAGGACAGCCACATGCCGCCGCTGGTGCGTCGTATGGCCGAGGATGTCGCACGTCGCGGCGCCACACCGCTGATCGTCGTGGACGGCTCGCTCACGCTCGGCGTCGTCGAACTGAAGGATATCGTCAAGGACGGTATCAAGGAGCGCTTCGCCGAGATGCGCAAGATGGGCATCCGTACGGTGATGGTCACCGGCGACAACCCCCTGACCGCCGCGGCGATCGCCGCCGAAGCGGGTGTCGACGATTTCCTGGCCGAGGCGACGCCGGAAGCGAAGCTCAAGCTGATCCGTGACATGCAGGCCGAGAACCGCCTGGTGGCGATGTGTGGCGACGGCACCAACGATGCGCCCGCCCTTGCACAGGCCGATGTCGCCGTGGCGATGAACAGCGGCACCCAGGCGGCGAAGGAAGCCGGCAACATGGTGGATCTGGATTCGAATCCGACCAAGCTGATCGAGGTGGTCGGTATCGGCAAGCAGATGCTCATCACGCGCGGCGCGCTCACCACGTTCTCGATCTCCAACGATATCGCCAAGTATTTCGCGATCATCCCCGCGGCATTCGCCACCACGTATCCCGCACTCGATGCGCTCAACGTGATGCACCTTGCCACACCGCAGAGCGCGATCCTGTCGGCGGTGATCTTCAACGCGCTGATCATCATCTTTCTGATTCCGCTCGCGTTGAAGGGTGTCGCGTATCGCGCCCTGGGTGCCGCCGCCCTGCTGCGCCGGAACCTGCTGGTCTACGGTCTGGGCGGCATCGTCGTGCCGTTCATCGGCATCAAGCTGATCGACATGTTGCTGGTCCTGATCGGACTGGCCTGAAAAAGAGGCGTCATCCCATGCATTCCGTGAAGCTCACCGTGCTCATCGAAGACAGCGCCGACCTCGACATGGAAGTTCGCGTCGTCGCCCCGGACATCCCCGCGACGGTCGCCAGCGTGCCGGCCAGGGTCACCGGACCGCGTGTCGTCGTGACGACCGCGACGCGGGACGAGGACGACTACGCGCTCGGCGGCTACGCCGGTATCTGATTCAAAGCACCACTCTTCTACTCACCGAAAAGGGGTCCCGAAAGGGATCGGTAAACAACGCCATGCGCACCACTCGTTATGCTCTTCTCGCCGTCTGTCTCGCCATCGCCCCCGTCACCCGTGCGATGGCTTCCGGCAGCGACGACTGCTCTCAGGGCTTCGCTTCGCGCTTCGCCGCCGCCTATCGCGAAGACGCTCAGCCCGCCGACCCCGATGCACCGGCGGCGCCACGCCGTGCCATGGCCTCGCCGCTCCCGTCACCGCCGTTCCCCTCGGCGGAATGGCAGCTCGGCGGTGTGGCCTATCCGATCGGCGTGCCCAACCTCAATTCGAGGTACCCGCTGGAGAAGGCGCTGGCGTGCAACCGCTTCGGCAAATGGATGACCGATAACCGCATCGAGATCTACGGCTGGCTGAACGGGTCGGTCAATGCGAGCAGCTCGTCCCACACCAACTACCCGCTGTCGTACGCGACGCGCCCCAACCGCGCCGAGTTCAACCAGGCCTTGCTGCGCATCGAGCGTATCCCCGACACGGTACAGACCGACCATATCGACTGGGGCTTCCACCTCGACAACCTTTACGGCTACGACTACCACTACACCACCATGAAGGGCGTCTTCAGCAATCAGCTGCTGAATAATCCCCGTGCCGATCAGCCGCAGACGGGCAAGACCTATGGCTACGATCCCATGCTGTTCTATGCGGATCTCTACCTGCCGCATATCGCCGAGGGCATGGTCGTGCGTGTGGGACGCTATCTGTCGCTGCCGGACATCGAGGCGCAGTTTTCGCCCAACAACTACCTGGTCACGCATTCGGTGCTTTACACGGCGGATCCGTATACGCAGATGGGCGTGATGACGACCACGCGGCTGAACGCGCAGTGGACCGTGCAGCTGGGTATCAACGGTGGCAACGACACCGCCGTGTGGAACCATTCGTCGCGTCCGACCTTGCAGGCCTGCGTGCGCTGGGTGTCGAAAGACAACAACGACATGTTGTACCCCTGCGTCAACAGCTTCAACACCGACGACTACAACTACAACAACGTGCAGATGTACGTCACGACCTGGGGCCACCGCTTCAGCGACGACGTCCACATCCTCACCGAGGCGTACTACATGTACGGCCGCAACATCGCGGGCTATGGCTCCGGTGGCGAGCCCGGCGTGGCCGGTTCGTCGCCGGTGGCCGGCAAGGCGGGCGAGTACGGCATCGTCAACTACATCAACGTGGCGATCAGTCCGCTCAACATGATCTCGTTCCGCAACGAGTGGTACAACGACCAGAAAGGTCAGCGTACCGGTTACGCCACGCGCTACACGACGCACACGCTCGGCATGACCCACTGGGTCAGCCCGGACGTCGAGATCCGCCCAGAAATCCGTTACGAGAAATCCTATGACGTCGACGCTTACGACGGTGGCCGCAAGGGTTACCAGCTCAGCGCGATCGTCGATGCGATCTGGCACTACTGAGGATCATGGCCATGACTACCTTGTTGCGTAACGCCTTCGTGCTGCTGCTGATGATGACCGCGGTCACCGGCGTGGCCTATCCCGTCGTGGTTGGCGGACTGTCCATGCTGCTGTTTCCGAAGCAGGCGGCCGGCAGCCTGATCGAGCGCGACGGTAAGCCGGTCGGTTCGGCACTGATCGGGCAGTCGTTCACCGCACCGCGTTATGTCTGGGGGCGCCCGTCGGCGACCACGCCCGGGCCGAACAATGCGGCGGCATCCACGGGCTCCAATCTCGGTCCGACCAATCCGGCCCTGACGGACGCGGCGAAGCAGCGTATCGCCGCGCTGCGCGCCGCGGACCCGGAGAACCGGGCGCCCGTGCCGGTGGATCTGGTGACGGCCTCGGCCAGCGGCCTCGATCCGGAGATCAGTCCGGCGGCGGCGGAGTTTCAGGCGGGGCGCGTGGCCCGGGCGAGGGGTATCCCCGCGGAGAAGGTGCGGGAGCTGATCGCGGCGAACACCGAGGGGCGTCAGTTCGGTGTGCTGGGGGAGCCCCGGGTCAACGTGTTGCGGCTGAACCTCGCGCTTGATCAGGCGCAGAGGTAACAACGCATCGCCGGCAGGGCCGGCTCCCACCGGAGCCGGTGGCACTTCGGCTACCCTTTCCTCAACTCCTGCGGCCCCACGCCATGAACGATGTCCGAGACGCCCGCGCCGACGCGCTGCTCAACGCGGTGAAGGAGGAGGACGGCCAGCGCCTCAAGATCTTCCTCGGCGCCGCCCCCGGCGTTGGCAAGACCTACGCGATGCTGTCCGCCGCGCGCGATCTGAAACGGCAGGGTATCGATGTCGTAGTGGGCCTGGTCGAGACCCACGGTCGGAGCGAGACCGCGGCCCTGCTCGAAGGGATCGAGATACTCCCGACCCGTCCGGTCCGCTATGCCGGCCGCGATTTCAGGGAATTCGATCTCGAGGCGGCGCTTGCGCGCAAGCCGGCGGTCATCCTCGTCGACGAACTCGCGCACACCAATCTCCCTGGCGGTCGGCACACGCGCCGCTGGCAGGACATCGCCGAACTGCTCGATGCCGGCATCGAGGTCTACACGGCGCTCAACGTGCAGCACGTCGAGAGCCTCAACGACCAGGTGAGGAGGATCACCAACGTCGCCGTGCGCGAAACGGTCCCGGATGTCTTCCTCGACCGCGCACGCGATATCGTCCTGGTCGACCTGCCGCCGCGTGAGCTGATCGGTCGGCTCAAGCAAGGCAAGGTCTACGTGCCGGAAACGGCGGCCGTGGCGCTGGACGCGTTCTTCTCACCGACCAATCTCGCCGCGCTTCGCGAGCTTGCCGTGGAAACCGTGGCCGCCCACGTCGACAGCGACCTGCGCGAGCACATGCTCGCCCGCGGCGATGCGATGCCCGTACGGCGACGGGTCATGGCCGCGATCGACGGTCACGACCAGAGCGAATACCTCGTGCGTATCACCCGGCGTATCGCGGAGCGTCGCGGTGCCCCGTGGAGCGTGCTGTTCGTCGATCGCGGCGGTCCCGACAGCGCCCGTCGCGAACGTGTGGACGCCGCGATGCGCCTGGCTCGCCGTCTTGGCGGTGAGGCGGTGATCCTGCGCGGCCATGCGGTCGCGGAGGAACTGATCGCCTGGGCCGATCGCGAAGGCGCCGGCCAGATCATCGTCGGCCGTACGCGAGAGCGGCCCATCGCCCGCAGGCTCGGCTACTCGCTGACCCAGCAACTGCTGAGGCGCGCCGCTCACCTCGAACTGACCATCGTCGCCACGCCGACGCAGCGGGCCCAGTCGCGCCTGCGGCTTCGTATCGAAGACGGCGGCTCGCGGCGTGACTACGGATTCGCCACACTCGCCACCGCGATCGCGATGGCGTTGTCCTTCGTCGCCGACCGGTTCCTGTCGGTGGCCAACCTCTCGCTGATTTTTCTGACGGCGGTGCTGGTGGTCGCGGTACGCACCCGCATGGCGGTGGCGGTGTATGCGGCGCTGCTGAGTTTCCTGGGCTACAACTTCTTCTTTGCGCCGCCGCGTTACACGCTGGCGATTGCCAACGCGGATGACGTGCTTGCGGTGACACTGTTTCTCGTGGCCGCGCTGGTCTGCAGCCGCCTGGCCACCCGCCTCGCCGGACAGGTCACGTCGTTGCGTGCGGCCCAGGTTCGCGCCCGCGCGCTCGTCGCGCTCGGACAACAGCTGGCGACGAGCGCGGATGCCGAGAGCGTGAGGGCGGCCGGCGCGCAGGCGCTGGCGAGGGCGCTGGACATCGACGTCGCCATACTCGCGCGGGAAGCCGGTGGCGAACTCGGCGTCGCCAGCACCGCACCCTCGGCCTTTCCGCTCTCCGCCCAGGATCTCGCCGCCGCCGACTGGTCCGATGGACACGCGGAGCCAGCCGGTCGGTACACCGACACCCTCAACGGCGCTTCCTGCTGGATGCTGCCGCTGGGCAGCGAGCATCAGCGCGGCGGCGTGGCCGCCCTGCGCTTTCCGCCGGGCATGCGTGAACCCGATGCGGACCGCCGCGGCCTGGCGCTGGCGATGGTGCAGGACATCGGGCAGGCGCTCGACCGCGCGCGCCTCGCCTCGGAACTGGAAAGCGCGCGCGTGCAGGGGGAGACCGAGCGCCTGCGTAACGCACTGCTCTCCTCGGTCTCGCACGACCTGCGGTCTCCGCTCGCCTCCATGATCGGTTCCGCCGGTACGCTGATCAGCTACGACAAGCAGCTGCCCGACAGCGAGCGCCAGGAGCTGCTGCAGGCGATCCTCGGTGAAGGTCAGCGCCTGGACCGCTACATCCAGAACCTGCTCGACATGACGCGGCTGGGCCACGGCACGCTGAAACTCAATCGCGACTGGGTCGACGCGGGCGAGATCGTCGCGGCCGCCGTATCACGCATGCGCAAGCTCTTTCCGGAGGTGCGCGTCGACATGCACCTGCCACATGACACCGTCCTCCTGCACGTCCACCCCGCGCTCGTCGAGCAGGCGCTGTTCAACATCCTCGAAAACGGTGCCCGGTTCACGCCGCCCGGCGAGCCCATGCGCGTGACGGTGCGTACCGAAGCGGGCCGGCTGCTGGTGGACGTGGCCGACCGCGGGCCCGGCATTCCCGAGGACGAGCGGGCGCGGATCTTCGACATGTTCTACTCGGTGTCGCGTGGCGACCGGGGCGGACACGGCACCGGACTGGGCCTGGCGATCTGCCGGGGGATGATCGGCGCGCACGGCGGCAGCGTGGAGGCCTTGCCCCACGTCGGCGGAGGCACGACCATTCGCGTCTCGCTGCCCTTGCCGCCGCCTCCTGACGAAGCCCCATGAATGCCTCGGCCCCCCGTGTCCTGGTGATCGACGACGAAGCTCAGATCCGCCGCTTCCTGGACATCGGTCTGCGCGCCGAGGGCTATCACGTGCTGCTGGCCTCGACCGGTCAGGAAGGCCTCGGCCTCGCGGCGACGCAGTCGCCCGATGTGGTCATCCTCGACATCGGGCTGCCCGACCTCGAAGGTCATGACGTGCTTCGCGAGATCCGTCAGTGGAGTCAGGTACCCGTGCTGATGCTCTCGGTGCGCGATACCGAAGCGGAAAAGGTCCGCGCGCTCGACGGTGGCGCCAACGACTACGTGACCAAGCCGTTCGGCATTCAGGAGTTGATGGCGCGTCTGCGCGTGCTGCTTCGGCAAGCCGCCCGTGGCGGCGACGCGGAGGCCGCGGTGCGTTACGACGATGGCCGTCTCGCGATCGACCTTGCCCGCCGGGAAGTGCTGCTGGACGGTGCGCCGGTGGCGCTCACGCGCAAGGAGTTCGCGGTGCTGTCGCTGCTGGTCCGCCATCCGGGTCGCGTGGTCAGCCAGCAGCAGATCCTGCGTGAGGTCTGGGGACCGACGCATACGCAGGACACGCACTACCTGCGCATCGTGATGGGCAAGCTGCGTCAGAAACTGGGCGACGATCCGACCACGCCACGCTGGCTGAGGACGGAACCCGGCGTGGGATACCGGTTTCCGGCAGGCTGACCGGCGCCTCCGTGTGATCCGCGTCGCACCGGCTGGAACGCGCGCGATTTTTCAGAATTTTCGGATTCTTTTACCCCGCTCGTTTGCGCAGCCTCGGCGTCCCCCACGCCTGAGGCATCCACGTGCAGTCTTCGTATCCCCGTTTCTGTAACCGGCGCGTTTCCCACGTCCTCACCCTGGTGGGCGCCCTGCTCGTCTTCGTTCCCGTCTTCGCCGCCGCCGTGGAATGCGGCGAAGAACGTTTCGTTTCCGGCGACCACACCTTGCCCAGCCACGACGAAGCCATGGCGAAGTGCCGGGAGCAGGCAGCGGCGATGACAGATCCGGTGACGGGCACCTACACCGCGACGCACGCGTGTCATGACGAAGGCGACCCGGGGCAGCGCGGGCCCTGGCGTTACGGCCGGGTCGCCGTCGATGTCGTGACCCGGGACGGCGGCGACAGCTATACGTTCGAAGGGCTGTGGATGTGTAAGCCGGTCGAGGAAGAGGCGTTCTGGGCAAACGGCGTCAGGTGAGAGCCGCCTGCCTCGCCAGATAACGCCCCGGCGAATCGCCGAACGCCTTGCGGAACATTGCGACGAACGCGCTGGGCGTCGCGTAGCCCAGCGCGTCGGATACCACTGAGACCGGCTCGCCGGTCGCCAGGCGCTCGAGCGCCCGAGTCAGCCTTGCCTGCTGCCGCCACTGCGCGACGCTGCACTGGGTCTCCTGCCGGAACAGCCGCGTCAGGGTACGCGTCGACATGCCTGCCCAGTTCGCCCAGTCCTCGATGCCGCGCGTGTCCTCCGGGTGCTCGTACATCGCGACGGCCACGCGACGGAGGCGCCGGTCCGTGGGCATCGGCAGATGGAGGGGCTCGACGGGAGCGCCGTGCAACTCATCGAGCAGCACCGCCAGCAAGCGGTCGCGAGCCGGGTCGGGCTCGGCGACGTCCACCGGCCAGCTCGCGGCGCGCCGGATGATCGACCGGATCAGGTCGTTGACCCCGACCACGCAGGGACGATCGGGCAGACCTCCCGCCGCGCAGGGCGCGATGAAGACACCCCAGGCGTGCATCGGTCCGGTCATGCTGATGGTATGCAGCGTGCCCGGGGGCATCCAGCCGGCGCGATGAGGAGGCAGCAGGTAGGAGCCGTGCTCCGTCTGGTTGGTGACAAAGCCTTCTTCCACATAGAAAAACTGACCTCGCACGTGGCTGTGCCAGTCGCTTTCCATTTTTGGGATCTGGCCGCGAACCTCGTAGGCCACCAGCGGCGGACCCTCGGCGCTTTCGAGCAGGACGTGGACTGCATCATGACCCATCTTGGCCGTTCCTCGACATAACTTGGCCAACTAACGATATCAGGCCTATACCCGTCATGGCTAATATCTGCTTCCCCAAGTATCTGTCCCGTTTCGACGAAGGAGACCCGCATGATCCGTCTCGTCACGAACGATTTCCACGACGCCACTGAAGGCCGCGAAGCCGGCGATGCCCTGGTGACCTTCGTCGCCTGCGCGCACGCGATGCTCGATCCGGGCACCCCGGAAGAACAGCGCCGGCGGCTGGAGCCGAGGCTCCTGGCACAGCTTCCGACCCTCCGCGCGCTCGGCGTCTTTGACCTTTTCGCGGTCCGCGACCCTGCGCTCGCGGCCCTCCTGGCCGACGAAGGATGAACTGATTCACACACGGCAATATATGCTGAAAGCATATTTGCCTTGACAACTATAATTCGAGCAATAGAATGCTCGTCCATGAACAATCCTTGCCCCGTCTACGACAACCCCGACAGCCTGGGCGCTCTCGTCGGCATGGTGCGTAGTGAGATCGTCCGGGCTATCGAGTCCGATCTTGCCGCGCAGGGCGCGGATCTGAAATTCACCCAGTTTCATGTGCTCAAGCGCCTGGCGACCTGCGGCGCGATGACCGCCACCGAACTGGCCCGCTCGGTCGACCTCGACGGCGGCGCCATGACCCGGCAGCTGGACCAGCTGGAAGCGAAGGGTTACCTCCGCCGCCAGCCGCATGAGCAGGACCGCCGCGCGCTGCGCATCGACCTTACCGAGGCCGGCGTGGCGCTGTGGAAGCACCTGCACGAAAGCAACCTCGCGACCCTCGAGCGCGCCCAGAAGGGGCTGACCGAAGACGAGCGCGAGAAGCTGCACGACTACCTGGGGCGCGTGCTCAACGCGCTTCGCGAAAAAGACTGAACTAAACGTCCGAGGCAATACGCAATGCGTCTGCACACTCTCGTGGCGGCCGTCGGGGCCGCGTTGATCCTTTCCGGCTGTGTCACCAGCCGTGGCCTGGATCCGCAAGGCACCCTGACCGACCCGTCCTCCCTTCACGCCGAGCGCAGCCTGGCGAAGGTCCCCGTGTCTCCGGCGGGGTGGCCGGCCGCCGACTGGTGGACCGGACTGGGTGACAGCCAGCTCTCCTCGCTGATCGAAGAGGCGTTGAAAGACAACCCCGACCTCGCCACCGCCGACGCCCGCGTGCGTCAGGCTCAGGCGCAGTCCGGTTCGGTTGACGCAGCGCGCGATCCCACGTTCAACGTAGGTGGCGGTGTCGCCGGTGCGCATCTGCCGGGCTCGTTGCTGCCGGACCCCCCGGGCAACCATTTCTCGTGGACCAAGTACGGCTACGGCAGTTTCAACTGGGACCTCGATCTGTGGGGCGGCAAGCGTGCCGCGTTCGAAGCGGCCGTGGGTTCGCAGCGTGCGGCTGAGGTCGATGCGCGCGCCGCACGCATCGAAATCTCGACCAACGTTGCCCGTGCCTACACGCAGCTTGGCTACGCGTTCACGCAGCTCGACGTCGCCAATGCCGAACTCGACCGGACGCATGCGTCGCAGAAGCTCACCGTGCAGCGCGTGGCCGCCGGCGTCGACAACCAGATGCAGGTGAAGCAGGCCGACAGCGAAGTGGCCTCGGCCGAACGTGAGATCGCGGTGGCGCAGCGTGCGATCGACAGCTCGCGCACGTCGCTCAGCGTGCTGCTCGGGAAGGGCCCGGATCGCGGCCTCGACATCGCCCGCCCCGCCGCGCTCACGCCGGCCGCCGTCGCCATCCCGGCCAACCTGCCGGCCGATCTGCTCGGTCACCGTGCCGACCTCGTCGCCGCGCGCTGGCGCGTCGAGGCGGCCTCGAAGGACATCGTCTCGGCGAAGAAGGCATTTCTGCCCAACGTGACGCTCGGCGTACTCGCCGCGCAGCTCGCCGGTGGCACGGAAAACCTGTTCGCCTCGCAGGCGCGCTTCTGGCAGGTGCTGCCGGCGTTCTCGCTGCCCATCTTCGACGGCGGTCGCCTTCGCGCGAATCTCGCCGGCAAGGATGCGGATTACGATCTGGCGGTCGCGCAGTACAACAAGACGCTGGTCGGCGCGCTCAACGAAGTGCAGGACGACCTGTCCGGGCTCGACTCGATCGGCACGCAGATTCAGGCGCAGCAGCGCGCGCAGGATGCGGCCCAGCAGGCCTACGACCTGTCGCAGCAGCGCTACAAGGCCGGTGTCGGCAGCTACCTGGAATCGCTCGTGGTGCGCCAGCAGCTGCTCGAAGCCGAGCAGCGCATGGCATCGCTGAAGGCCCAGCAGGTCGACACGTCCGTCCAACTCATTCAGGCGCTTGGTGGCGGCTTCCGCCCCGCGGCCGATGACCCGTCGGTCGTCACCGCAGCGCCGGCAACCCACTAAGCATTCATCTCGAGGCCTCTTCCGATGTCACAAGAAACCACCGCCCCCGCCGGCGCCGTCGTCGCACCGCCGCCGAAGAGCCGCCGCGGCTTCTTCCTCAAGCTGCTGGTACTCGTCATCGTCCTCGCCATCATCGGCTGGGTGATCTGGTACTTCGTCGACGGCCGCTGGTATGAAGATACCGACGACGCCTACGTCAACGGCAACGTCGTGCAGATCACCCCGCAGATCGCCGGTACCGTCACCTCGATCGGCGCCGACGACGGCGACCTCGTCCACCAGGGCGACGTGCTGGTCAAGCTCGATCCCAGCGACGCCGAAGTGAACCTGGAAAGCGCGCGCGCCAACCTCGCCAACACCGTGCGTCGCGTGCGTGGCCTCTACAATAACGTGACTTCGGCGCAGGCCGACGTCGCGGTGCGCCAGACCGCCGTCGACCGCGCCCGCCAGGATTACAACCGCCGTCGCGATCTGGCGAAGTCGGGTGCCATCTCCGCGGAAGAACTGTCGCACGCCGCCGATACGCTGACCTCCGCCGAGAGCAGCCTCGCGTCCGCCAGGCAGTCGTACAGCAGCAACAAGGTGCTGGTCGACGACACCGTGGTGTCCTCGCATCCGGACGTGCGTGCCGCTGCCGCCAAGCTTCGCTCCGCCTACCTCGACTTCGTCCGCTCGACGCTGGTCGCGCCGGTCGACGGCTATGTCGCCAAGCGCAGCGTACAGGTCGGTCAGCGGGTCCAGCCGGGCGCCGCCCTGATGGCCGTCGTGCCGCTGCATGAAGTCTGGATCGATGCCAACTTCAAGGAAACGCAGCTGACCAAAATGCGTATCGGCCAGCCGGTCGACGTCACCGCCGACGTCTACGGTGGCGACACGGTGTACAAGGCGAAGATCCGCAGCCTGGGTGTTGGCAGCGGCAGCGCGTTCTCCATCCTGCCGGCGCAGAACGCCACGGGCAACTGGATCAAGATCGTGCAGCGCGTGCCGGTCCGCGTCGTCTTCACCGAGCCGAAGCAGCTGGAAGACAAGCCGCTGCGCCTGGGCCTGTCGACCAAGGTGACCGTGTCGCTGCATGACCAGAGCGGTGCGTTGCTGGCGAAGCAGTCGCCCACGAAGCCCGAGTTCTCGACGCCGATCTACGACAAGCAGCTTGCCGATGCCGACAAGGACATCGCCCGCGTGATCCATGAAAACGCGTCCGCCGGTGAAGGTGCCGAGCAGCAGCAGGCTCCCAGGTAAGGTTTATTCATGAGCACCGAATTTCGACCGCCCAATCTGGCGCTGTCCACGGTCGGGTTATCGCTCGCTACCTTCATGCAGGTGCTCGACACGACGATCGCGAACGTGTCGTTGCCGACCATCGCGGGTAACCTGGGTGTCAGCTCCAACCAGAGCACCTGGGTGATCACCTCGTTCGCGGTGAGCAACGCGATCGCCCTGCCGTTGACCGGCTTCCTCACCCGTCGTTTCGGTGAGACCAAGCTGTTCGTATGGGCGACGCTGTTGTTCTCGCTCGCGTCGTTCCTGTGCGGCATCGCCCAGAGCATGACCATGCTGATCGTGTTCCGCGCCATTCAGGGCGCGGTCGCGGGACCGATGTACCCGATCACGCAGTCGCTCCTGATCTCGATCTACCCACCGGCCAAACGAGGCATGGCGCTGGCGTTGCTGGCGATGGTCACCGTCGTCGCGCCCATCGCGGGTCCGATCCTCGGCGGCTGGATCACCGACAACTACACCTGGCCGTGGATCTTCTTCATCAACGTGCCGATCGGCATCTTCGCTAGCTTCGTCGTGGCGAACCAGATGAAGGGCCGGCCGGAAGTCACCGAGAAGCCCAAGATCGATTACGTGGGCCTCATCACGCTGATCATCGGCGTGGGCGCGCTGCAGGTCGTGCTCGACAAGGGCAACGACGAGGACTGGTTCTCGTCCACCTTCATCGTGGTCACCGCGATCATCGCTGCCATCGGTCTGGCCGTGTTCCTGATCTGGGAGCTCACCGACAAGGATCCGATCGTCAATCTGAAGCTCTTCAGGCATCGCAATTTCGCGATGGGCACCTTGTGTCTGGTGCTGGCGTACGCGGCGTTCTTCGCCATCGGTCTGCTGGTGCCGCAGTGGTTGCAGCGAAACGTCGGGTACACGTCGACATGGGCGGGTCTCGCGGCGGCGCCGCTCGGCATCATCCCGGTGATCCTGACGCCGTTCGTCGGACGCTATGCGCACAAGTTCGACCTGCGCGTGCTGGCCTCGGGTGCGTTCATCGTCATGGGTGCGACGTGCTTCATGCGCTCGGACTTCTATCTCGACATCAACTTCTACAGTGTCGCGATGGTCCAGCTGATTCAGGGCCTGGGCGTGGCGTTGTTCTTCATGCCGGTGCTGAGCATCTTGCTGTCGGACCTGCAGCCTCGTGAGATCGCGGCGGGCTCCGGTCTGGCGACCTTCCTGCGCACGCTGGGCGGCAGCTTCGCGGCGTCGCTGACCACGTTCCTGTGGGATCACCGTGCCATCGTCCACCACGAGCGGCTGGCGGAGAACTTCACACCGTTCAATCCGACGACGCAGGATGCGCTCACCCAGATCGGCCGTGGCGACCCGCAGTACGCGGTGTCGTCGGTCAACGCGATGATCACCAATCAGGCCTATCAGATCTCGTTCAACGAGGTGTTCTACCTGCTCGGTTTCGTGTTCGTCGCACTGATCTTCGTCGTATGGCTGGCGAAGCCGCCGTTCGCGGCCAAGGCAGGGCCGGCCGCTTCGGGACACTGATCCGGCCATCGGGAAATAAAAAAGAGCCGGCGCTTCGCAGCGCCGGCTCTTTTTTGATACCAACGCACTCAGATATCGAAACCGATACCCACCAGCGCCATCGTCTCGCCACGGTTCGGCTCCTGGAAGCTGCCGTTAGAGATGTGACGGACCTGGAAGCTGACGTTCTTGTACTGCCAGCCGAGCGTGCTGACGAACTCGTAGCCGCTCGACAGCGCCTGCGTGCGACCGCCGGCGGTGCCCGCGACCTGGAAGCTGAAGAAGAAGGGGCGGTACCAGTCGCCTTCGCTGCCGTAATGGAAGCGGGCACCGGCGGCGCCGACCCAGACGTTGCTGGTCACGCCGGGATGGGAGTTCTCATAGCGGCCGATGTCGCGGCCCTTGATGTAGCCGATGGAGACGTCCGGGGACCAGGTGAACCGGCTCTGGCCCATCTGACGGGCGTCGAACACGGACTCCACGAAGAAAGCGTTGGTGCCGTAGTCGTCCATGTAGCTGCGGCCCCCCTGCACTTCCAGGTGGGTTTCGGCGGCTGCGGGGAGGGCCGCGGCGGCGAGGGAGAACGCGGCGAGGGCGCCGAGAGCGAAGCGGGAAGAGCGCATGGCGGGGGGTGGTCCTTGTGCTGGGACGTATTTTTATGAACCGGATGGTTCGGTAACTAGTGTTGAGTCGGCGTGAAAAAAGGGGCGCTCCTGCAATTATTCGCGCCGTATCTTTCCCGGGCTTGTCGGACCGTGCCGCCAGTTTCTTTCACCGTGGCGTTCAAGGCACACCCCGAGTTGCCGTTACAGAGCGACGGGGCCTGGCCGGGGGCGGCGCCCGCACGACATCAGGGGGCTAGGCACGGTGGGAGGCGCGACGGTAAAGGGAGCGACGAGGGTGCGCGCTCGCCGGATTCGTCTGGCGATCTGGGCCGTATCCGCCGTCCTGTCCCTGGGCATCGCCGCGCTGGTCGCCCTTCTGCAATCGCAGGCCTACTCCCGCATGCTGGCCACGCACAAGCGGCAGCTCGCGGCATCCGCGGGAGCCGTGGTGCGCCTGCTCGACCAACAGGTCAATTGGAGCCTTGGTCCGCTGCTCGCCCTTCGCAACGCCGTCGACGGTCCCGACCCGGGCCCGCTGCACATGCGCCTGGGGGAGGTGCAGGTGCGCCACCCGGAATTGCCATCCTTTGTCGCCCTGGATGGCGCAGGTAACGTCGTCGCCTTTACCTCGGCGCCCTGGGCGGCCTGGCGCGACGTGCTCGATGCGCCGCGGCAGCGGGCACTCGGTGCGAGCGTACGGGTGGCCGTCGTCGCCGGCGAGCCCGGTCGGCCTTCCAGCGTCCGTGTCACCGTGGACGCACGCGTCGCGCAGCCGGCCGCGTTCGGTACCGTCATCGACGCGGAGCGCCTGCGTGACGCCATGCGCCGGACCATGCTTGGGAGCAGCGCCGAGATCGCGGTGTTCTCGGTGTCGGGACAGCGGTTCACCAGCAACGTCGACCGGGACGTGCCTGGATGGACGCAAGGCGCGGTGACGCTGGGCGCCGCGGGCTCCGCGGACGATGACCGGCGGCTGGGCGCGTGGGCCGTATCGACCACCTATCCCTTCGTCGCCCGTTCCTCCCTGGACCGCGCACTCCTGCGCGCGGACTGGTGGCGCCAGTCACGGGAGACCTTGCTGGCCGCGCTGGCTCTCATCGTCCTGATCCAGGTCTTCGCGGCCGCCTTCGATCGCGCCTACCGCCGCCAGTCGCGGCTCGTCGATGCGTTGTCGCGCTCGGCCCGTCACCTGGGGGACGTGCAGCGAACGGGGCGCATCGGGCTGTGGGAGAGCGACCTCGATACGGGATCCGTCGTCTGGTCGGGCCAGGTCCACGAGATCACGGGTTCTCCTCACGAGCGCATTTCCTTCGATGGCGCCTACCGGGAACTCGTCCACCCCGACGACCGCCCCGGCATCGATGCGTGGGTTCAGCGTTTCAGATCGGAAGAGGGTCCGTTTGAATTGGAGCACCGTCTTTGCCGCGAGGACGGGAGGGAGGTGCGTGTCCATTTGCGCGCCGAACGAATCACCAACGAAGAAGGCCACGCGATCGTGGCCGGTACGATCACTGAAATTACCGCGCTGCACGAGACCCGTCAGCGCCTGGAAAGCACGGACCGCGATCTGGCCGCCAGCGCGACGGCCTACCGTCAGCTGCTGGCGCGCGTACCGTTGCCGCTCGCCATCGTCCGCGACGGGCGCATCGACTACGCCAACCCGCTGGCGGAAGAGCGGATGGGCAGCGCGGGACACAGCCTGGTTGGCCGTCTGGCGGCCAGCTTCATGGATGAGGAGGCGCTCGAAGCGCTGGGTGCGCGGCCGCCCGAAGGCGCCAACATCATGGCCTGGCTCAACCCGGATCACGGCATGCCCTTCGAGGCGGAACTGGCGCTGTCCAATTACCGCGACACGAAAGGCACCGGCGCCCTGGTGATCATGCGCGACGTGACCGAGCAGCGTCTTTACGAAGAGCGCCTCAATCATCAGGCCATGCACGACGAACTGACGGGGCTGCCCAACCGGCGCGCCCTGCGCGAGCGGCTCGACGAGCTGGTGGCTGACTGCGTCCGCGACGGCTCGGGCCTGATGGTCCTGTTCATCGACCTCGACCATTTCAAGGTGATCAACGATGCGCTCGGTCATGCGCTTGGCGATCAGGTGCTGCGCGACGTGACCTTGCGGCTTGGCGACGCGCTGGACGGTGTGGGACAGGTCGGCCGGTTCGGTGGCGACGAGTTCGTGGCGATGCTCCCCTTCACCTGCCCGCCCGCCGAAGTACTTGCCGTATTGCCGGTGATCCAGCAAGCGATCGAAGAGCCGCTCACCGTCGGCGGTTCGATGCAGCGTCTGAAGTGCAGCATCGGTGTCGCCTTCGCCACGCGCGATGGCAGCGACGCGGACACGCTCATCCGTAACGCGGATACGGCCATGTACGACGCGAAGCGGTCGGGCCGTCACACCTGGAAACGCTATTCGGCGGATATGCATGCCACGGCGATGGCGCGTCTGACCGTTCTTACCCGCTTGTCCGGTGCGAACCTGGGCCATGAGCTGGCGCTGGCATGGCAGACCCAGCACGCCGGTGACGACGGGCGCGTGATCGGTGTCGAGGCGCTGCTGCGCTGGCCATCGGCGCCGGCGGACCTCGCCGGTAACGACAAGCTCGTGCCGCTCCTGGAAGAGACCGGCGCCATCGTGCAGATCGGTCAATGGGTGCTGCGTGAGGCATGCCGTCAACAGCGTCGGGTCACCGAACGGCTGGGTCCGGATTGCCGGATCGCGGTGAATATCTCGGCGCAACAGCTGGTGCACAGCGATCTGGTGGCCGAGGTCAAACTCGCGCTTGCGGAGACCGGGGCGAGTGCGTCGTCGCTCGAGCTCGAACTGACCGAAAGCGCCTTCATGCAGGAACCCGAGCGGGCCATTCGCACGTTGCACGAGTTGCGCGCGATGGGCGTGAGCATCTCGCTGGACGACTTCGGCACCGGGTATTCCAATCTCACTTACCTGTCGCGGTTGCCCCTGGACAAGATCAAGGTGGACCGTCACTTCACGGTAAGTCTGCTCGACGACGCGGGCAATGCGTCCATCTGTCGTTCGATCGTCTTTCTGGCGCGCAGCCTGAATCTCGAAGTCGTCGCCGAGGGTGTCGAGACCGAGAGCCAGCGTCGCTGGCTGCTCGCGGAGGGCTGCGTGTCCATGCAGGGATACCTGTTCTCCCGGCCGGTGCCGATCGAGGCGCTGGAGATGGCCATTTCCGACACCGTGCACATGCCGTTGTAAGCTGCGCACCGCCGCGGGATCGCCTGCAGACTGGCGGCCAGCCTGCAGGCGACGTCCACCGGTCAGATCTGCGTCTGCCCGCCATCCACGAACAACTCGACACCGGTGATGTAGCTCGCATCTTCCGAGGCGAGGAACGAGACCGCCGCGGCGACCTCATCCGGCGTGCCCGTGCGACCCAGTGGCGTGATGCTTGCGGTATATGCCGTGAAGTCGGCGATCTGCTGGTCGTTCATGCCAAGCTCCGTCTTGTAGCCCGGCGTCACGACGGTGCCCGGCGCCACCACATTGATGCGGATGTCGCGACCCTTCAGATCGCTCGCCCAGGTCCGTGCCAGTGAGCGCACGGCCGCCTTGGTCGCGGCATAAACGCCGAACGCGGCCGGGCCCTTGATCGACACCGCCGAACCGTTGAGCACGATCGCACTACCCGGGCCCATGAGCGACAGCGCCTTCTGCACCGTGAACAGCGTGCCCTTGACGTTGATCCCGAAGTACTTGTCGAACTGCGCTTCGGTCACCTGGTCCAGCGAAGTGAACTCGCCGCCGCCCGCATTGGCGAACAGGATGTCGAGGCGACCGCTCTTCTCGCGGATCGTGGCGAAGATACGATCGAGGTCGGCGGCCTTCGCGATGTCGCCCTGGATGGCGATGACACCCAGCTTCGCGGCGGCCTCGTCCAGCTCGGCCTGGCGGCGGCCGGTGATGTACACGGTGGCGCCCTCGCGGACGAAGCGCTCCGCGGTGGCAAGCCCGAGGCCCGAGCTGCCGCCGGTGACCAGGACGATCTTGCCGGCGTGACGGGTGGTGTGGATGTTGCTGGTGGCGAGGGTTTTCATGACTGCGCTCCGATGGCCGCGGTGCGGCCGTTGGAGAGCATTCTGGCTATTTGCGCTGCGTGGATAAATAATCGAATCGCGATTTGATTATTCCCGCACGGAAACAAAGATGGATCACTTCCTCGCTATCAGAGTGTTCGGGCGTCTCGTCGAGACCGGCGGCTTCGGCCGGGCGGCGGACGCCTTGCGCATGCCCAAGTCCACCGTGACCAAGCTGATCCAGGGCCTCGAGGCGGAACTGGGCGTCCGCCTTCTCGAGCGCACGACCCGGCGGGTGACGGTCACCACCGAAGGCGCCGCCTACTACGAACACACGCAGCAGTTGCTGGGCGAGCTCGACGCTTTTGAGACCACGCTTGCCGGTGGTCAGGCCAGTCCCGTCGGCAACCTGCGCATCGACACGGGCGGCTCCGTCGCCGCCCGCCTGATCCTTCCGGACCTGCCCGATTTCCGTGCCCGCTATCCCGGCATTCGTGTGCAGGTCGGTGTGACCGATCGCACGGTGGACCTCATCGGCGAAGGCATCGACTGCGCGATCCGCAGCACCGCCGACGATCCGAACCTCGTGACCAAGAAGATCGCGGATGCCTCGATCACCCTCTGCGCAACGCCCGGCTACTTCGCGCGCCGCGGCACGCCCGATACACCTGAGGCGATCGAGCGCGATGGTCACGAGGTCATCGGCTATGCCGCGGTCCGCACGGGGCGTCCTGTCCCGCTGCGCTTCCGGCGCGACAACCGGGACGTCGAGGTGCATGTGCCGGCAGCTATCGAGGTCAACGAGAGCAATGCCCATACGGCTGCGGCGCTCGCCGGTCTGGGTATAGCGCAGGCGCTGGCCTTCACCGTGGCGCCGCACATCGCCCGCGGCGCGCTCGTGTCGGTGCTGGACGACTGGCGACCCACGGCTCTGCCGATCTATCTCGTTTACCCACCCGCCCGCCGACACAACGCGCGTCTTCGGGCATTCGTGGACTGGCTGTCGGAAGCCCTGCCCAGGCGGATCGCCGCGGCAGAATCGGGATCGGTTTTACCCGGACACTATTGACGACACGTTTGATCCGGGTAAAAATTGATCATCGCTCTTGTCCCGGCCACCTCCATGTCGACTTACACCGCTTTCATCGCTACCGAGCGCATTGCCCACGGATCGCTGGCGGCGGTCGCGGAACGCTGCAAGGTCCGCCTCGACGCCGACCCGCACGTCACGCCTACCGTCTACGACGATGCGACCGGCCGTGTCGTCGACATCGACTACCGGGGCACCGTCCACGATGTGCTTGCGCGCCTCCCCGTCGCCGAGCCGCCAGCCCGCCGTGGGCCGGGGCGTCCAAAACTTGGCGTGGTCGCCCGGGAGGTCACGCTGCTTCCGCGTCACTGGGAGTGGCTTGCGGCGCAGCCGGGCGGCGCCTCCGTGGCGCTGCGTCGTCTGGTGGAAGCGGCAAGCCGCGAGGGCGCACCGGCCGACCGCGTCCGTGCGGCGCGCGAGGCGGTCGATCGCGTCATGCTGACGCTGGCCGGCGATCTTCCCGGCTACGAGGAAGCCTCCCGCGCCTTCCACCGTCAGGACGCCGCTCGCTTCACCGCGCTGACCGACGCATGGCCGGCCGATGTACGCCACTACGTGCGCCTGCTGGTGTCGCGCGCCGGCGACGAGACATGACGCCGCCGCGTGGCGCGCTGACGGAAGGGCCGATCGCCAGGACCCTGCTGCTCTTTTCCCTGCCTATCCTGGGCGCCAACGTCTTGCAGTCGCTGAACGCATCGGTGAATGCGATCTGGGTGGGGCACTTTCTCGGCGAGTCAGCGTTCGCGGCCACCTCCAATGCCAACCTGATCCTGTTCTTCCTGCTCGGAGTCGTCTTCGGCGTCGGCATGGCGACGACCATCATGGTGGGCCAGACGCTCGGCGCGCACGACGTGCCCGAGGCGCGGCGTGTGGTGGGCACCGGTCTCGGTTTCTTCGTCGTGCTGTCGGTGCTCGTCGCGCTGGGCGGTTTCATCGCGACACCGCTCATGCTGCGCGCCATGGGCACGCCGCACGATGCGCTGCCGTTCGCGACCGACTACCTGCGCATCATCTTCGTCGCTCTGCCGGCGATGTATCTGTACACGTTTCTGATGATGACGCTGCGCGGTGCGGGCGACTCACGCACGCCCTTCGCCTTCATGCTGGTTTCGGTCGTGCTCGACGTCGCGCTGAATCCGCTCTTCATCTTCGGCCTGGGACCGGTCCCCGCGATGGGTATCGCGGGCTCCGCCGTGGCCACCCTGATCGCGCAGGTCGTTTCGTTGCTGGCGCTGATCGCGTGGCTTTATCACCGCAAGCACTTTCTCTGCATTCACCGGCACGAACTGCGCCTGCTGATTCCGGAACCCGTCCTGCTCAGGCAGCTGGTGATGAAGGGCCTGCCGATGGGTGCGCAGATGATCGTCATCTCGTCCTCGGCGATCATCATGATGTCGCTGGTCAACCGCCACGGCTCGCAGACCACGGCGGCTTATGGCGCGGCGGCCCAGTTGTGGACGTACATCCAGATGCCCGCGCTGGCGATCGGTTCGGCGGTGTCGTCGATGGTCGCGCAGAACGTGGGTGCGAAGCGCTGGGATCGCGTCGCGGGCATCGGCCGCGCAGGCGTGCTGACCAACTTCACGCTGACCGGCACGCTCGTGCTCGTCATCTACCTGTTCAACCGCGCCGCGCTGGCGCTGTTCCTCGGGGAGGACAGTTCGGCCATCGGCATCGCCCAGCATCTCAACCACATCGTGGTGTGGTCGTTCCTGCTGTTCGGCGTCACCTTCGTCATGTTCGGCGTGGTGCGGGCCACGGGCGCGGTCATGCTGCCACTGATCGTGCTGGTGATATCGATGTGGCTGGTGCGCTATCCGTTTGCCGCCCTGCTGGAACCGAGGTGGGGCGCGGACGCCATCTGGTGGAGCTTTCCGGTCGGGTCGCTGGTGTCGATCGCGATTACGACGGTGTATTACCGGCGCGGAAGCTGGAAGAAGGCGCATATGCTTCCGGCGACGCCAGCTTCGGTAGGAGCCAGCCCTGCTGGCGATGGGAGCTTGCCGTAACTCCTGTCGCCAGCAGGGCTGGCTCCTGCAAAAAGCCGGTATTCATGGAAGGCTATCGGGTCTTGCGCGCCTTGCGGATCTTGATCCAGCGCTTGTACCGACGCTTCAGCATGCGCCGGTGTAGGCGCTTCACCTTGCGCTCCTTGCGGTCGTGATTCCACAGGTAGATCGCGGGCGTACTCAGGAGCGTAAGCAGCTGCGAGACCAGCAAGCCGCCGACGATCGCGATACCGAGCGGCCGCCGCATTTCCGAGCCGACACCGAACCCGATCGCCAGCGGCAGCGCGGCACCCATCGCGACGAGGGTGGTCATGGTGATCGGACGGAAGCGGACCAGGGCCGCCTGACGAATCGCGTCGACCGGCGACATGCCGTGTTCACGCTGGGCCACGAGTGCGAAGTCGACCATCAGGATGGCGTTCTTCTTGACGATACCGATCAACAGCAAGACCGAGATGATCGCCATCAGGGTCAGCTGTGTCTGCGTGACCAGCATCGCCAGGAACGCACCGGCACCCGCCGCCGGCAACGTCGAGATGATCGTCAACGGATGGCCGAGACTCTCGTAGAGAATTCCGAGCACGATGTAGACGGCGAGGATCGCGCCGACCAGCAGCACCATGCCGTTGGACTGCGCGTCCCGCATGCGCTGATTGGTGCCGGTGACGTCCATGCGCACGCCTTCCGGCAAATTGATCCGGCGTACGGCCTCCTCGGCCAGACTGTTGCCCTTATCGGGCGTGATCTTCGGCGCGAGGTTGTAGGTGATGTCGGCCGATTCGAGCTGGTTCTGGTGGGTGACCGCACTCGGCGTCGCCACGGGCTCGATGTGCGCCACCGCCGAGAGCGGAATCATCGTGCCGAGTGAATTCTTCACGTACGTGTTAAGCAGCGCGCCGGGACTGAGCTCCTGCGCGGCCGCCGAGGTCAGCACCACCCAGTACTGGTTGATGTCCGAATAGATGATCGACACCTGGCGCTGGCCGAACGAGTTGTACAGCGCCGAATCGACATCGCCCATGCCGACGTTCAGGCGGCCCGCCGCATCGCGGTCCACCTTCAGCATCTGTTGCTTGCCGACGATGTCGAAGTCGCTGCCGACGTCGCGGAACTCCTTCATGCTGCGCATCTGACGCACCAGCTTCAGCGTCCAGGGCTGCAACGGTTCGCCGCCGGTACTGATCAGCTGGAACGAGTACTGCCCGCGGTTGCTGTTGCCCCCGCTCCCGCCGAGGAACTGCACGGGATTCATGAAGACCTGGACATCGGAGAGCTTGTCGTACTCCTTGCCCTTGCGATCCATGAATTCCTTCATGGATTCATGGCGCAGGTCCGGGCCGCTCCCCTTCTTCTTCAGATCGATGAACATGGTGCCGCTGTTGCCGACGGCCGCGCCATCGTTACCGCTGCCGAGCAGTGTGGTGACATCGGCGACGGCCGGGTCGTTCTGCATCATTTCGCCGACGCGTTTGAGCCGTCGCGACATCTCGTCCGGCGAAATGTTGGCGTCCGCGGTGACATCGGCCTGCAGCATGCCCGTGTCCTCGGCGGGCATGAAATTGCCACCGGCGGTCTTCACCACGGCGAAGCCCAGCGCGAAGGTGGCGAAAAGCAGGATGAGTGGCTGCCAGCGCATGACGCGCCGATGGCGCATCGCCCAGTCCAGTCCGCGCTCATACAGGCGCAGAAACCCGCGATCGAAGCGTTCCAGCGCGCGCTCGACGCGGCCTGGCTGGCGGTCGGGCTCGTCGTGCTTGAGATAGCGGGCACAGAGGGCCGGCGTGAGCGTCAGCGACACGATGGCCGAAATCAGCACGGCCGCCGCCAGGGTCACCGAGAACTCGCGCAGCAACTTGGTGATCATGTTGTTGCCGAACAGCAGCGGCGCGAACACCGCCACCAGCGACAGCGTGATCGACATCACGGTGAAGCCGATCTCGCGCACGCCCTCGAGCGACGCCGGCATCGGTTTGCTGCCGTTCTCCATGTGCCGGACGATGTTCTCGATGACCACGATGGCGTCATCGACGACGAAACCGATGCACAGCACCAGCGCCATCAGCGACATCGTGTTTAGCGTATAGCCGAGTGTCCACATCACGACGAAGGCGCCGGCCAGGGACAACGGCACGCTCAGCGTTGCGATCAGCGTCGGACCGAGACGGCGCAGGAACACCATCATGACCAGGAAGACCATGACGATGCTGATCAGCAGCGCGACCTTGACCTCGTGCAGCGCGGACTGCGTGGTCTGGGTCAGGTCGAAGATGGGGGTGACCTTCGCGTCCGCCGGCAGCAGCGAACGGAAGCGCGGCAGCGCGGCACGGATCGCGTCGGCGGTGGCGATGGAATTCGCCTCCGGACGCTTGCTCATCTGCATGGTGACCGAGCGCTCGCCCTGGAACCATGCGGCCTGGTACTGGTCCTGCTGGCCGTTGTAGACGCGGGCGATGTCCGAGAGGCGCACCGGCACGTTGTTGCGCATCGCGATGAGGATGTCGCCGAAATCCTTCGCGTCGCGAATGCTGTCGTTCGCGACGACCGTCATCTGTGCCTTGCCGTCGGACAGCAGGCCCTGCGGCGAGGTCACGTTGGCGGCGTGCAGCGCATTGGACACATCGTTGGCGGTGAGTCCCTTGGACGACAACGCGCGGGTATCCAGCTCAACGCGCACGGCGTGCGGGGTCCCGCCGAAGACCTGTACGCGCGACACGCCATCGATCTGCGCCACGGCGGGCCGGATCAGGGTGTCGACGACGTCGTAGAGCTTGTCCGGCGGCAGCGACTTCGAGGTGAACGACACCAGCAGAACGGGAATCTGGCCGGTGTCGAACTTAAAGTACTGTGGGGGGCTGGGCATGCCGGCCGGCAGGTCGGCGGCGGACGCGTTGATCGCGGCCTGCACGTCACGCGCGGCGGCATCGGTGGAGCGGTCCATGCTGAAACGGAGGCGGACGAAGCCGCTGCCTTCCGAGCTGTTGGAATACATCTGGTCCACACCCGGGATCTGGCCGAGGTGGCGCTCCAGGGGGGCGATGATGGTCGAGGCCATCGTCTGCGCGTTCGCACCGGGCATCTGCGTCTGGATGAAGACGGCGGGCACTTCGATGGACGGCAGGGCCGCCACGCCGAGCAGCATGTAGGCGATGGAGCCGCACAGCACGAGCCCCGCCGCAAGCAGCGAGGTTCCGATCGGCCGGCGAATGAAAGGTGCAAAAACGTTCACGACACTTCCTGTGATCGCGGGAAGCATACCCGCGCCCGGGGACTTTATGACGTCCGCGCCGGTCCGTGGCGTGTGCCTTTAGTGGGGGCCCTGCCGGAAGACAGGGGTGCGGCGTTTGCCCGAGCCCGGTGCCAGGGGTAGGAGCGCGCCTGCGCGCGATGCCGTGAAACATCGCGCGCAGGCGCGCTCCTACACGGTGCTCCCTCAGCGTACGGGCGAGAACCGCAGCGTCAGGTAATACGTCCGTCCCAGCTGGTTGTAATACGCCGCCGTCTCGTACCGCTTGTCCGCCACGTTCGCGACCCGGCCCTGCACGCTCCAGGCATCGTCCATGTGCCAGGTGGCACGCAGATCCGCGGTCGTGTAGCCGCCCAGACGCGTCGTGTTGGCCGCGTCGTCGTAGCTGTAACCCGAGGCGTAGACCGAGCCGCCCAGCGTCAACGCGCCCAGGTCCTTGTCCAGATCCACGCGACCGGTGCGACGCGGACGGCGGGCCAGCAGGTTGTCCTTCTCGAACCCGCTGTCCCGGTCCAGCGGCTGCTGCAGCGTCAGGTAGCCGCGCACGTGCCAGCCATCGACGTCCGCGCCCACCTGGCCTTCGAGGCCGCGCAGGCGGGCCTTGCTGACGTTGACCGGCAGGAAGTTCGCGTCGTAGCCGATCAGGTCGTCGACCTGGCTCTGGTAGGCGTTGACGGCCCAGTTCCAGATGCCCGGACGACCCGACAGGCCGATCTCGGCGGTGCGCGACTTCTCCGGCTTGAGGTTCACCGTGGGCACGCCGTACGGGTAGTACTCGTCGTTGAAGGTCGGCGCGTGGAAGGCGGTGCCATAAGAGGCCGTGACCTTCATGCCGTTGTCGAAACGGAAGCCATAGGCGGCCGAGCCGGTCGTGTGGTTGCCGAACTGGGTGTTGTGGTCGTGGCGGGCCGACAGCTGGATCTCATGCGGGCCGAACACGCCCTGGTAGAGCGCGAACACGCCCGTGTTGTTGCGGGTGTCCTTGAGATAATCCGTGTCGCTGCTCAGCTTTTCCTGCTGGTAGTCGACGCCGGCGCTCAGCGTCTGGCCCGGGGCCAGCGTGAAGTCGTTCTGCCAGGAACCCTGATTGCGCTTAGAGTACAGATATCCCACGCGCAGCTTGTCGGCACCGGTGACGTAGTTGAAGTCCGCGTCGTAATAGCCCTTGTTGGCGCCGTTGAGGTAGTTGTCGGCGCGGTCCTGGTTCTGGCCCAGGCTGACCGACATGCGCCACGCGGACAGCACGTCGAAGGCCAGCTTCGCGCCGGCGACCTGCTGCGAGCGTCGGGTCAGGTTCTGATAGTCGCCGTCGTATTCGATATCGCCCTTGCTGCGCAGCCAGCTGCCGGTGAGCTCGGTGCCGTCGTCCCAGCGGTAACCGCCCGACAGCGCGCCGTTGTACGTGCGATAGGCGTCATGGTCCGGCTCGTCGGTGAAGCAGCCCTTGAACGCCGTGCCCGCGCCGATGCGGCAGGCGTTGATGCCCGAGGTGTACTGGCCTCCGAGGCTGGCGTTGTACCAGCCGTGGGTCGTGCCGCCCGACACGCCGACCTGACCGGCGGTGTAGCCGTGGCTGCCGCCGGTGACCGAGAGGCTCGGGGTCGGCGCTTCGCCGGCCTGGCCGTGGCGGGTGAAGATCTGGATGACGCCGCCGATCGCGTCGGAGCCGTAAAGGCTCGAGCGCGGACCGCGGACGACCTCGATATGGTCGATCTGCTCGACCGGCAGCTGCTCGTAAGCCGGCAGACCCGCGCCCACGGTACCCACGCGGACACCGTCCACGAGGACCAGCGTGTGCGAGGAGTTGCTGCCACGCATGAACAGCGAGGTCTGCTGGCCGATACCGCCGGTGTTGGCCATGACCACACCGGGCAGCCCGGCGAGCAGGTCCTGGACGTTACGCGGCTGCAGACGCTCGATGTCTTCGTGGGTGATCACGGTCACCGGAGCGAGTACCTCGTCCAGCGGCGTGGCCGTGCGGGTCGCGGTGACGATCACGGGATCGAGGGCGTCCGGTGCGTCGGCCGCGTGGGCAGCGGCGATCGACGACAGCAGGGCTGCCGCTAGCAGGGTCTTCTTCATGGAACGGTCTTCCTCCGCCGCATAGCGCGGCAATGCGTAGCTCAAAGGGCGCGCGAGGAGGACATACGGCGAACGGCACACCGGCGGAACCCGGATGACTGTCCGGATTCGCCCTCCGCGAATCGCCCGAAACGGGACGACGCCCCGGGATGGCTCACGGGGCGCGTCGTCGGGCCGGTCTCCGGACTCACGCCGTCCCCGAGGGGGTGTCGGACCGGCGCCTTCCCGCTGTCGCAGTGGCTGAAGCCGTGTCCGAGGGGCCGTGACGACCCCGGGCGCTTACCGTTGCGGGGGCAGTGCCGGCCTTGCCGCAGAGGCGGCGCACCGGCTTCCCGTTTCATCCCCGTGGCGCGACGCCCCGGGGACACCCGAACCCCGCGACTTTAACCGGAGGGTGGGGCGCTGTCACGACCGCCCGATCAGCCCGCGGCGTAAACGCGCTCGCCGCCGATCCAGGTTTCGATCACCGTATGGGTCTCGTCCATCACGACGAAGTCGGCGCGGTAACCGGCGGCGATATGACCGTGGGTGGCGCCGAGGCCGAGGAACGCGGCCGGATACGTCGACGCCATGCGCGCGGCCTCATCGTAGGCTACGCCGACCATGTCGACCGTGTTGCGCACCGCCGTGGCCATGTCCAGCGCGGAGCCGGCCAGCGTGCCGTCCGCCGTCTGGCAGACGCCGTCGCGCACGGTGATGGTTTCGCCCTTGAGCACGAAGTTCGGATTGTCCGAGCCCACAGGCGGCATCGCGTCGGTGACCAGCATCATCTTCCGTGGCGCCTTCGCCGCGATGGCGACACGCAGCGAGGTCGGGTGCACGTGGTGGCCGTCGACGATCAGACCGCACCAGCTGGCCTGGTCTTCGAGCGCGGCACCGACGACGCCAGGCTCGCGGCTGGTGAAGGGTGTCATCGCGTTGAACAGATGTGTGAAGCCGCGCACGCCCGTCGCCAGTGCATGGCGCGTGGTCTCGTAGTCGGCAGCCGTGTGGCCCGCGGCTACGATGACGCCGTTGGCGACCAGCTGCTGGAGTACTTCCGCGGAAGCGCGCTCGGGGGCCAGCGTCAGCAGGGTCACGCCGCCGTGGCGCCGCGCGACCATCGCGACATCGTCGGCATCGGCGATGCGAAACTTGGCCGGGTCGTGCACGCCCTTGCGTTCAGGGGCGATGAAGGGACCTTCCAGATGGATGCCGAGCACGCCCGGCACGCCCTGGGCGACGGCGTCGTTCACGGCATCGATGGCCTTCGCCATGACCTCCGCGTCGTCACTGATCAGCGTGGGCAGGAAACCCGTGGTGCCGAATCTCGCGTGTGCCTCGCCGATCGTGCGGATCGCGTCGACCGTCGGTGCATCGTTGAACAACACGCCGCCCCCGCCGTTGACCTGGCAGTCGATGAAGCCGGGCAGCAAGGTGCGACCACCGAGGTCATGGCGCTCCGCCGCGCGCACGCGCGGGTCGGATGGCAGCGCCAGTCCGGTGATCTTTCCATCGTCGACCAGCACGGCAAAGCCGCTCTGGAATCCATTGTCGGTGAGCACACGGCCGTTGACGAGGGCGAGGGTCATGGCGATTCCTTGAGGGTGGCGGTCAGACGGTCTCGGTGACTTTATTCAGGTGCGGCGGCACGTCGGGATTGAAGCCGCGCTTCAGCGCGAGCGCCGCCGTGGCGCGGTAGAAGCTCTGCACCGTGATCAGCGGCGCGGCGATCGGTGCGGTGGCGACCAGCGGCAGCACACCCTCACCCGTCGCACCCGGCGCGGCGATCCAGACATTGGCGCCACGCTTGCGGAACTCGGCGGCGACATCGAGCACGCCCGGGAGCGTGTCGTCGTTCTGCGCGAAGAACAGCACCGGGAAGTCCGGGCCGACCAGCGCCATCGGGCCGTGTTTCACTTCGGCCGCGCTGAAGGCTTCGGCATGCAGGCCGCAGGTTTCCTTGAACTTGAGCGCCGCTTCCAGCGCACCGGCGAAGCCGAAGCCACGACCGACCACGAACAGGTTGTGCGCATCGACGAGGCCTTCCGTCAGCGACGACCAGTCGGCATCCCAGCCCTGGCGCAGCTGCGCGGGCAACGCGGCCAGGCGTCGGCGATCTCGGCCTTGCCACTCCACCGGGCGGCGATATGCAGAATCGCGAACAGCGCGCCGAGATAGCTCTTGGTCGCGGCGACGCTGGTTTCCGGGCCCGCGTGCAGCGGGACGACCACGTCCGCGACGTCCGCCAGCGGCGAGTCGGTCACGTTGACCAGCGCCACGACGTACGCACCGGCCTTCTTCGCGGCCTCGGCATTGCGGACCAGATCCGGGCTCTTGCCCGACTGGGATACGGCGACGTAAAGCGCGCCATCGAGGCGCTGCGCGGCGTGGTAAATCGAGGTGACCGACGGCGAGGCCGAGGCGGTGACGACGCCCAGCTGCGTCTCGAACACGTACTTCGCGTACATCGCCGCGTGATCCGAACTGCCACGGGCGCAGGTGATCACCATGCGCGGCGGGTTCGCGCGCAGGCGCTCGGCAAGGGCGCCGATCACGGCTTCGTTAAGGGCAAGCTGCCGCTCGACGACCTCGGCGGTCTCGTGCGCTTCGCGGTACATCAGGGTGTCTTGCGGCTGGATCGTCATGAAGAAGGGTCCGTCAGTCGCTCTGCAGTTCGGCGACGAAGTCGTAGATGTCCCCGCGATACCAGGAACACGTGAACTCGACGATGCGGCCGTCGTCGAGGAAGCTGCGCCGCTCGATATTCAGCCCGGCACTGCCGGCGCCGAGCCGGAGCAGCCGGGTCTGGGCAGGGCCCAGCACCACCGCGCGCAGGCGTTGCAACGCACGTCGCGGGCGGTTGCCCAGCGTGTCGAGCGCTTCGTACAGGGAGTCCTCGACCAGGCTGGGGTCGGGCAGCAGGTTGAGTGGCACCGCGCTGCGCTCGATCGCCAGCGGCTCGTCGCCCGCGTAGCGCAGGCGGTGCAGGCGGACCACCTGGGTGCCGGGCGAGAGATTCATCGCCATGGCTTCTTCCGGGGTGACCTCGCCGATGGCCCGCTCGAAGAACTCCGAGCGCGGATTGAGCCCGCGCGCGCGAAGATCCTCGGTGAAGCTGGTCATACGCGACAGCGGCTTGACGATGCGCTCGGACACGAAGGTGCCCGCGCCATGACGCTGGGTGAGCAGACCATCCTCGACCAGGCCGCCGATGGCCTTGCGCACGGTAACCCGGGACAGCGTGAGGGCCCTGGCCAGGTCCCGCTCACTGGGCAGTGCATGGCCGACCTGCACCTCGCCGTTTTCGATCACGTTGCGGATGGCGCGACGCAGGCGCATGTACGCCAGCGGCTGCCGCGCGGCCGGGTCGTACTGCAGGCGTTGGTATTCGGCGACGAGAGCGCTTTCCATGGTCGAGAAGATACCAATCAACGACCACTGCGGCAAGACCGTCCAAGCCCGCGAATACCAGTGAGCGATTCAAACGGGCGTTTGCACGATGCAAAGTCGGCCCGTAAACGTTTTGCGGCGTCATCGCCTCATATCGCGACGGAAAACGCCGCCTTGAGTGGTACGGGGCTGGTATGACCTGGTATGTCACTGGTACGATCCGTCGGCATACCCATCGATCCCAGCAGGCCACTGTCGTGAGCGCTCATCTCCTCCCGATCGAACCTTTCGATCTGGTCATTTTCGGCGGCACCGGCGACCTCGCCGTCCGCAAGCTTCTTCCCGCGCTGTTCCATCGCTTCGTGGACGGCCAGATCCAGCCCAGCAGCCGCCTCATCGGCGTGGCCCGCGAGGCCCTCGACGATGCGGGCTACCGCGACCTGGTCCGCTCCTCGGTCGAGAAAGGCGTGTCCCACGTGGCTCCGGCCCAGCTGGACGCGTTCATCCAGATGGTTTCCTACCGCTCGCTCGACGCGCGCAAGGAAGAAGGCTGGGATGAATTCGCCGCGCTGATGCAGCAGCAGGCCCAGCACATCCGCGTGTTCTACCTGTCGACCGCGCCGGACATCTTCACCGACATCTGCCAGCGCCTCGGGTCGCTCGGTCTCAACGGCGAGCGCTCGCGCGTGGTGCTGGAGAAGCCGATCGGTCGCGATCTGGAAAGCGCCAACGCCATCAACGACGCGGTGGCCCGGGTCTTCAACGAGTCGCAGACCTACCGGATCGATCATTACCTCGGTAAGGAAACAGTGCAGAACCTGCTGGCGCTCCGCTTCGGCAACGCCCTGTTCGAGCCGCTGTGGAAACGCCCAGCATATCGACCACGTGCAGATCACCGTCGCCGAGACGGTCGGCGTCGGTCATCGCGCGGGCTACTACGATCGTGCCGGCGCGCTGCGCGACATGGTCCAGAACACATCCTGCAGCTGGTCTGCATGCTCGCCATGGAGCCGCCTTCGTCGCTGGCGCCCGATGCCGTGCGTGACGAAAAACTCAAAGTGCTGCGTTCGCTGCGCCCGATCAACGCCAGCAACGCCGGCAACCTCACCGTGCGCGGGCAGTACCGCGCTGGTGCGGCCGAAGGTCAGGGCGTCCCGGGCTATCTCGACGAACTCGGCAGCGACCAGTCCAGGACCGAAACCTTCGTCGCCCTCAAGGCGGAGATCGGTAACTGGCGCTGGGCGGGCGTGCCGTTCTACCTGCGCACCGGCAAGCGCCTCCCTAACCGGGTCTCGGAGATCGTGGTGACGTTCCGCGCGTTGCCGCATTCCATCTTCGATCCCACCAACGGTCCGCTGCTGCCCAACCGCCTGACGCTGCGCCTGCAGCCGGACGAGGGCGTCAAGCTGTGGCTGACCATCAAGCATCCGGGTCCGGGTGGCCTGCGCCTGCGCCACGTGCCGCTCGACATGAGTTTCGCGGCGGCGTTCGGCGTGCAGCAGCCCGATGCCTACGAGCGGCTGATCCTCGACGTCGTGCGTGGTAACCCGACCCTGTTCATGCGCCGCGACGAAGTCGAGGCCGCATGGAACTGGGCCGGTCCCATCCTCGAAGCCTGGGAGGGCAGCGGCGATACGCCGAAGCCGTACACCGCGGGTACCTGGGGTCCGAGCGCCGCCGTGGCGCTCATTGAACGCGATGGCCGTACCTGGGCCGAGGACGCAGCATGAACGCCAAGATCCATCAGCACGATTTCGCCGATAAGCTCACTCTCGCCGATGCGCTGGCGCGCGACATCGCCGGCAAGCTCGACGCCGCGATCAAGGCGCGCGGCAAGGCCAGCATCGCCGTTTCCGGCGGCGGCACGCCCAAGGTCATGTTCGCCGTGCTCGCCGAGCAGGAGATCGACTGGTCGAAGGTCACCATCACGCTGGTCGACGAGCGCTGGGTCGACGAAGACAACGAGCGTTCCAATGCGCGCCATGTCAGGAACACCCTGATCGCGCACGAAGCGCATGTCGCCGCCTTCCTGCCGCTGTTCGACAAGGCGCATGCCGACGATGTCGATGCCGCGCTCGAGGGCGTGGGCGAGAAGGTCGACGCGCTCGGCAAGCCGTTCGATGTCGTCGTGCTCGGCATGGGTCCGGACGGCCACACCGCGTCGTTCTTCCCCGGCGGCGATCACCTCGCCGAAGCGCTCGACCTCAACGGTACGCGGAGCGTGCTGTCGATGCGTGCGGCGGTGCGGGGTGAGCCGCGCATCACGCTCAGCCTGCGCGCGTGCTCGATACGCGCACGCTCTACCTGCACATCGAAGGTGCGGACAAGAAAGACGTGCTCGCCAGGGCCCAGGCCGGCGAAGATTTCCCGATCGCGCCGTGCTCAAACAGGACCGCGTGCCCGTGGACGTCTACTGGCCGCCTGATCCATCGTTCAACCGCCGCGCGTCAGGCGCGCGGCACGACCGCCCGGTCAAAGCCTCAGGAACACGCCATGACCCTTCATCCCATCGTTGCGAGGTGACGCAGCGTATCGTCGAGCGCAGTCGCACCTCGCGCGCCGCGTACCTCGCCAGGATCGACGCCGCCCGCGGACGGGCGCCAAACGCCATCACCTGTCGTGCGGCAATCTCGCGCACGGTTTCGCCGCGTGCGGTGAGAACGACAAGGACGCGCTGCGCAACGGCCACGCGTCCAATATCGCCATCGTCACCTCGTACAACGACATGCTCTCGGCGCATCAGCCGTACGAGCGCTATCCGGAACTGATCCGTCGGATCGCACGAGACTTCGGCGCCACCGCGCAGGTCGCCGGTGGCGTGCCGGCCATGTGCGACGGCGTCACCCAGGGTCGTCCGGGCATGGAGCTGTCGCTGTTCTCGCGCGACCTCATCGCCATGGCGACCGCCGTATCGCTGTCGCACGACATGTACGAAGGCGCGCTGTATCTCGGCATCTGCGACAAGATCGTGCCGGGCATGCTGATCGGCGCGCTGAGCTTCGGCCATCTCGCCAGCGCGTTCGTGCCGTCGGGTCCGATGCCGTCCGGTATTCCGAACGAAGAGAAATCGAAGGTCCGTCAGGCCTTCGCCGCCGGTAAGGCGACACGCGCGGAACTGCTCGACGCGGAAGCGCGTTCCTATCATGGGTCGGGTACCTGCACGTTCTACGGCACCGCGAACTCCAACCAGATGCTGATGGAGATCATGGGCCTGCACCTGCCGGGCGCGAGCTTCGAGGCGCCGGATACGCCGCTGCGTGACGCCCTCACGCGTGCCACGGTGGAGCGCGTGCTGGCGATCGACGCGCTGGGCGATGAATACCTGCCGATCGGCCGTATCGTCGACGAGCGCTCCATCGTGAACGGCGTGATCGGACTGCATGCGACGGGCGGCTCGACCAACCACCTGCTGCATCTCGTCGCCATCGCACGCGCGGCCGGCGTGGAACTGCGCTGGGACGACTTCGATGCGCTGTCCGCGGTCGTGCCGTTGCTCGCACGCGTCTATCCGAACGGCTACGCCGACGTGAACCCACTTCCACGAAGCCGGCGGCATGGGTTTCCTGATGGATCAGCTGCTCGATGCCGGCCTGCTGCACGGCGACGTGGACACCATCATGGGCACGGCCTCGAGGCCTATCGCACCACGCCCGTTCTCGAAGGCGACGCATTGGTCTGGAAACCGGTTTCGAAGGAAAGCGGCAACCGCGGCGTACTGCGCACTATCGCGGAGCCGTTCCGTCACGACGGTGGCTTACGCATGCTCAAGGGCAACGTCGGTCGTGGCGTGATCAAGATCTCGTCCGTGCCGGAAGATCGCATGATCGTCGAAGCACCGGCGATCGTCTTCG